>JADGEL010000004.1 GCA_016744415.1 Flavobacteriaceae bacterium
GCCGAAGTTTAAATCTTCACCGTGTATATTAACCTTAATTCTCTCTTTTGTTCTTTCTGATTTATACTATAAAAGTAATAGATTGTAAACTTAAGACGTGTATAACCAATTGCTTGGTTCTAGCCTACTTGGAAATTCCTTCGGAATTTCCTCTGGTTCGTTTTTGTTTACTAATTTAGTTGCTGAAACACGCAACGAAATCATACACAAAACCCAGTAAAATGAAAAGTTTAAACAAAAATATAGAGAACCATTATCTTAAAGAAGGGCTTTACGAAGAGATTATCAATCGCCTTAAAGAACAAAACATTGCTCTAAATAATGTAAAAAGATCTGATATTGCTGGTGCTGATGAGTTTCACGTTCGTGGAGCAACTGTCTCCAAAGAACTCGCCAATAGTATTGAACTAAATGGACTTAATGTTTTAGATGTAGGTTGTGGATTAGGTGGACCTTGCAGAATGCTTGCAGATGAATATAATTGTCAGACTACAGGAATAGACCTTAGTAATGAATATATAAGAACAGCCAATAAACTATCTGAACTTGTAAATCTAAATAACAAAACGACTTTTATACAAGGAAATGCTACTGAACTTCCATTTGAAGATAATGTTTTTGATGTTGTTTGGACACAACACGTTCAAATGAATATTCCAGATAAGAAAAAGTTTTATTCAGAAATAAATAGAGTATTGAAAACAGGTGGATATTTTCTTTTTTATGATATACTAAAAAAAGGAAATGGAGAAGTTAATTATCCAATGCCTTGGGCTAGTAATGCAAACCTCAGTTTTTTATTTAAAACTGAAGAAATGGATGAATTTTTGATAAAATTTGGTCTAACAAAAATACAATCTACAAATCAAACCCAAACAGGAATTGATTTTTTTGATACTCTTGTTTCTAGACTGAAAGAATTTGGGCCACCAAAAATGGGATTGAACGTCTTGATGGGAGAAACAACCAAACCAAAACTAATGAACCTTTTAGCTCATTTAAAAACTGGAGAACTTGAACTTATAAGTGGAGTCTATAAGAAATAACTGTTGCCAACAAGTTATAAACATAGGGGTTTGTACGATAATCGAAATATTTGAAATAAAAATTTAACTAATAAAATGAAAGTTACAGCCGAGAAAAATGATAAAGTTGCAAAAATGATATTTGCATCTATTTATCCGCTTTACTTAAACAGATTAGTGAAGAATGGAAGAACCAAGAAAGAACTAAACCAAGTAATAGAGTGGCTAACCGGATTTGATGAAAATAAATTACAAGAGCTTATTGAAGAAAAGGTAACATTTGAAATGTTTTTTCAAAGAGCAGAATTACATCCAAATGCACACCTTATTAAAGGAGTAGTTTGTGGTTATCGAATTGAAGAAATAGAGGATGAATTTGAATTGTATAGACAATGTAGACGTATGGAAAAGTTAATTGATGAATTAGCAAGAGGTCGTAAAATGGAGAAAATTTTGCGAGAAGAAAAGAAATTAAAAAAATAACTAACATTTGTACTAGACTGAAAATCTTACAGATTTTAAGCCGCACAAACTTTATACAATACATTTACGTAAGCAAAACAAATAGATGATATTTAATGGAATTAAAAACCAAACCGTAGAATTTAAAATAAGAGGCTATGAACTACCTGAAAATTCAGGTCCTTCGTATGAAGCTAACTTTTTATATATTGAATTAAATGTAGAAAGTAATTTCGGCAATTGGCAAACCGATGATTGCGCTCTTTCAACAACAGATTTTGAAAAAATAATTAATTGGTTTTGCTATTTGCAACAAAATAAAACTGTGACGCCGCAATTAAATTTCATGAAAAAAGGTGTGTCTTTTGAACTTATCAAAAATACTGATGATAGAAAATCTATTCGTATACTTTTCCATTCGGAATGCACCCCACAGAACAAAAAAGACATTAAACTATATTATGTTGATTTAGAACTAAACAGAGTAGAATTAAAAAAAGTTTCTGAAGCCATACAAAAAGAACTAAATTTGTTTCCAACTCGCGGATTTGAAGAGTAAAATCTAAGTAAAACACCGTATAAAATCTATGCTATCTTTAAAGAAAATTGTAACAACCATTAAATAAATATAATTATGAAATTTAAATTATTAGTATTATTAACGTTATTATACTCATTGGATGCAAATCTGAAGTTAAAAAAAATATACTGAGATTTTAGATGGAGATATTCTTTAATTGGTTTGGCCAATGACAATTAGCTTAAAAAAACTAACACTATTTTAAAACATGCATAAGTTTAAAACTAAGAGGTAAGCACTAACCTTCATTCTTTAATAAAAAGTTTGGTTTTTAAAGTTGTACCTCCTTTTTTCATTTTTAATAAATAAATTCCATTAGATAAATGCGAAACATCTAAATCTAATTGATTTGAGACTAGCACCTTTCGTCCTTCCATTGTATAAATTTCAACATAATCAACATTTTCTAATGTACTTATATTTAATTGCCCTGAAGTTGGATTTGGATATATTTTAACAACAGCAACATCTTGATCCTCTACACCAAGATTAGTAATATCTTCAATTATAAACTCATCTAACCAAAAACTAACTTTTACATCAAATGGCATAGCCCCAAACTCCATATGCATCGCTAAACGTGTTTCTTTATCTTCAGAAGGTGTATAAATTTCTTCATAATTTTGAAAATACAAATTTGACATGGTTGGATCTAAAGAAAAATCATTATTAAATATATTGGCTCCTCCGCTTCCTCCATTAATACCCTCTAAAAAACCTAATTCTGGAGGATCTGGTACAAACACAAACCCAAAAGCTCCCATATTCCCAACATCATCTGCAAATACTACATGATGATATTTACAGGAAACTCTATATGTATGACCTGATAGAAACTTAAATTTTGGTGTTGTTACATTATAAAAAATAAAACGGTCATGGTTACTATCTAACGGATCATATCCAGAAATCTGCAAGGATGAAGAATTCGTATCCGTTTCGCTCCAAAGAGTATTTGTAATAGTAAAGCCTTCAATTCCTGATGGAAATAAATCTGTCATTTGCCAACCGTCTAAAGTTTCGGCACCAAAACTTTGTGTGTAAGGAAAGGTACCAATAAGTGATGGTGCATTTTTCATTCCATACAATTTGTGTGCAATATCTACAGTATGTAAAGACCATGAAGTGCCATCAAACTGCGCAGTACTATAATCTAATCCCGAAACAGTTTTAAGTTGAATAGGACTGGTTGGTGCTTGCGGCGCATGTGCAACTAAACTGAACCAGTAATTTCCAGTAACTAAATCTATCGGGTTTCTAAGAAATAAATCTACATTAAATTGGTTTGAACTTATTTCTACTTTATTACAATAGTAATTATTTCTATGAATCTCTTCTGTAAAAACTACTGCTCCTGGCAATCCAATATTATCTTGATAAACAGTAATTGTGAAATTTTCTATTTCTGAAACTGCAAACGAGTTAAAGGTTAAATTCAATCCTGAAATTTTATAATTAGATTCTGTAACAAGAATTGGAGATGCTATAAAAACATCTGTATCTGGTGTTTCTTGTGCGTTAACAAATCCATTAGAAATGTAGTTATTATTGTTCTGAATGGTTTTGAAAGGGTTCTGTTGTGCATTTACTACAAATACACAACAAAAAAATAAGTAGTATATTTTTTTCATTTCTATTAATTTTGGCGTAATATACAATTTTTACTTAAAATAGCCCAAGTGCGCTAAATGAAAAATACTTCAAAAAATATAATAGAGCAAGCCATTCTTATTTTTAATACAAATGGCATTGCCTCATCATCTACAAGACTTATTGCAAGAGAGTTAGATGTTAGTGATGGCAACTTACGATATCACTTTAAAACTAAAGAAATACTAGTTGTTGAGATTTTAAAAAACATGCAAAAAGAATTGGCTGTTTTAAAAGCATCATTTTCTGAAATAGAAAGTGCACCAAACAAATTATTTTTTAAAGATTTTTTTACAAAATCATATTATATAATTTACAAATACAGATGTATTTATCTAGATCAAGTTTGGTTATATCAACACATGCCCAATTACACAATAAAATTTAAAGACTATGTTAATAGTTGGAGATCTGATTTTTTAATAACATTTAATGCTATGTGTGATGCCGGTATCTTGTCCAATAAATATTCCAAATCACACTATAACTTACTTTTTGAACAATTGTATATGTATAGTGATAGCTGGATTTTTTATTACCAACAGTCACCTGACAAAACAATTGAAGACTATGTAAATATTTGCATGTCTATATTAATTCCATATTGGAACAATACAAACACATAAGAATATTAATTCAAAAAATAAGCTCTCATTTTCTACAAATAAAACGGTTGTTAAACCTATCTTTTAAGCTTTAAGAGATAGTGCCAAAAAATATCATGCTCTTTAGAAGTTAGGGAGTTATACTAAATCAATTTTTAACTATTATTTAAAAGCAAGATTAAACTTTAAATGAATTACTTCATCATGAAAAATGAAAACACTCCCATTGGTTTATTCAAAGGGATGTTTGAAAAACAACTACTAACTTTTAACCCAAGTGCGATGCTAATGCTAAAAACGCAACACCCTTTGATGATGTGCATAAAATTTAAGAAGATTTAAAGTCAAAAGGTCTTTCTTTAAACACTGAGACTGAGACCGACACTTCAACATCAGAACCTGCAAGTATAGTACAGGCCCAGACGATAATATAATTTTGATAGATCAACATGTAGAGTAAATTTAGTTTAATTAGCTACACCAACCTCAACAAATTCTTTTTAAACAATCGCATTGAGATCAAAGACATTGTAAGTCCAATAAAAATTAATACCCCCATTTTAGGTAAGATATCTACTAAAGGTAATCCTCTCCAAAAAATATCGTAGAAACCTTGAATCCCCCAATAGTTTACACTTACTACAGCAATCTTTTGCATAAATACTGGCATGATAAAAAGTGGAATCATGCTCCCTCCTATTGCCGACATCATCATAATTATAATTGTACTCAATCCCTGTAACTGCTGACGCGATTTTGCAATAGCTACTAAAAACATTCCGAAACTAGAAACTGCAAATGCCGTGGCTAAAATCATCAAAATTAAAGAAGGTATATCGATAAATATTGGTAAATCAAATACCACCCAAGAATAGACAAACATAACTACCAATTGCAAAATGGAAATGATGATGGCAGTTGCCATTTTTCCAAATAAAATATCTGTAGGTTTTAAGGGCGAATACAACAAACGCTTTAAGGTACCCGCTTCTTTCTCATCAAGCAAACCACCACCAATAGCTGCAATACTAAATAACAACATCATAATAGCCGTGCCTGCCACCGCTTGAATTAATCCTAAATTTCCTTTTTTTGAATCTTCTTTTATAACCGATGTCATTTTTAAATCCATACCGCTATTCATACTACTTCCCACCCCTACTTTATCAGAATCCATATCATCAAAAATCTTAGTTCTAATCGCTGGATTCATAGCTGAATAATTCGTGTCAAAATACGATGTCATTCTAGATTTTATCATTTTCTTACCAACTGCTCCCATCAATTCTTGCATTAAAACACCTTGTAACATTCCCATCTCAATTTCGCGCGCTGCGTCATATTTTAACTCCATAGGCAAAGACTTACCAGCAATAATAGAATCTTGAAAGCCTTTGTCAAAAATCAATACTGCAACGTACTTCCCTTTTAACACCAAATCACTCGCTTCATTTACTTCTTTCGGAATAAGCGTAATACCGCTTAGCGAATCCAAATTAGCAAGCACGCTTTTAGAATCTGAAGTGTTGTCGATATCAGCAACTAGTAATTCTATCGGCTTGGATTTACTAGTTCCTTTTGTACCGCCAAAAGCAAAAGCAAATAAGGTGATTAATAAAATAGGCATTAGAAAAGTAAGTAAGACTCCTTTTTTATCTGAAAAATATAATTTTAAATCCTTTTTTAATATAGTTAGTATCATGGCTGTTAGTTTTTGGCTCTTAATTTATAGTTTAGATTTTGTGCTTGTAATTTTAATCTCTAAGTTGTTTACCTGTCAAATTCAAAAACACCGCTTCTAAATTCGCCTTCTTTAATTCTAAATCTACAATCTCTAAATCAAGACTGTTTGAGGCTGTAATAATTTTTGACAACTCTTTATTTGCATCACACTCAATTGCTAAGCAGTTTTCATTTTTGATGATATTTAGCTTTAAGTTCTCCCTCAATCCATCTAATTGTTTTTCGCTAATTTGTTTAAAACATATTTCGACCATTTCTTTAACTCCACTCTGTTTTTGCAATTCTGATTTCGTGCCTTGAGCAATAATTTTTCCATCATCAATAATCGCAATTCGATTACATAAACGTTCTACTTCCTCCATGTAATGTGTGGTATAAACAATAGTTATTCCCTGTTTGTTTAGCGCTTCTACTATTTCAAAAATTCGATTTCTACTTTGTGGATCTACCCCAACAGTAGGCTCATCCATAAATAAAACTTTTGGATTATGCAGCAAAGCCGAAGCGATATTGATTCTACGTTTCATACCACCAGAATAGGTTTTTATTAAATCGTCTTTACGGTCGTATAACCCAATCAATTTAAGAATTTCAGAAATTTTATTCTTCAACTCTGTTTTTGGAACTTTATACAAACTACCCCAGAATTGCAAGTTTTGATATGCAGTAAACTCATCATATAAAGAAATCTCTTGTGGTACAACACCGATAAGTTGTTTGCATACATTTTGATGATTACTCAAATCATAACCATCAATAAAAATAGTACCGTTATCTCCATTTACAATAGTACTCATCATATTTAAAGTGGTAGATTTTCCTGCACCATTGGGTCCCAAAAATCCAAAAACTTCGCCACGATTAATTGTAAAACTAATATCTTTTACTGCTTTAATATCATCGAAAGATTTTGATAGATTGTTTACTTGTATCATGTTGTTAATTTTTATGAAACAAAAGTCTCGTAAAAGTGGATTATCTAAAATTGTTATCTACTGAACTGTTATTTTTTTAGGATGGGTTGTATTAAGATTTAATGTAACTTTGATTTTTACATTAAAAACTAAATTCACTTGAAAAACCTTATTCCACTTCACATACCTTCTGGTTGGGCAATTTGCTACAATCAGTTTATTGATGAAGACCCTATCGTAATAGAGAATTCAGAACACTTTAAAAACTGGGATGCATACAAAGAAAGCCTACTTCAAATAATGCGCTTAGACATAAAAGATGGAAACCATTTTATTCCTAACAAAACGCTATTAATAGATTTGGGCTGGACACCAGAAGCTTCTATTCATGGTTCATTTAAGCTCCATTTGGTCAATTTTGACAAAAATGCTGAGCAAAATTGGGATACTATTGAAACCTATTTTTCAAAAGATAGGTTTGATATTCAATCAAAAATTGAAGAGTGGTTATATAAAATGTCTATTAGATATTCAACCAATATGACTACAAAAGAAATCGCTAAAATGCTGACTTATGAAATCTAGGTAATTAGTTTGTAACAAAAAGTATCTTTGTACTACTTATATGTAAATCAAAAAACAAGTGACCAATAACTTGGAGCAACAATTTGTTAAACTACTAGACGAAAACCAGAATATTATTCATAAGGTTTGTAGAGTCTACACCAATAATTCTGATGCTCATAAAGATCTATTTCAAGAAATAACCATTCAACTTTGGAAAGCGTATCCTAAGTTTCGGGGAGATTCTAAGTTTAGTACTTGGATGTATCGTGTTGGATTAAATACCGCTATCACTTTGTATCGAAAATCAAAACGTCAAATACAAACTAGTGATATTTCAGATTTTCATTACAAATTAGAAAGTAATGAATATGATGGTGAAATTGAAGAGCAAATGCAATTGCTATACAAAGCAATTCATCAATTAAATGATATAGAAAAAGCACTTATTCTACTCTATTTAGAAGACAAACCCTATAAAGAAATAGCTGATTTAATGGGTATAACCGAAGTAAATGCCAGAGTGAAAGTGAATAGAATAAAGTTAAAATTAAAAACAATATTAAATCCGTAAGTATGGATGAATTAGATAAATTAAAAGATGCTTGGAAATCGCAAGATTATTCTAAAGATAAAATATCCACTTCAGATATATATAAAATGCTACATGCAAAATCCTCTTCTTATGTAAAATGGATTTTTTATATCAGTGTTCTTGAATTTTTACTAGTTATCATTCTTAATCTTGTTTTTGATAATGAAAAATACTTAAAGCTTTATGATGAAATGGGAATACATAATTTAATTATTATTGTTTCTGTTATTTCATACGGAATTATGATTGTCTTTATGTATTTATTCTATAAAAATTACCGTAAAATTTGTGGGGATGCTGATGCCAAAACGCTTATGCAAAATATTTTTAGAACTAGAAAAACAGTGAAATCCTATATCTATTTCAACATAAGCTTCTTTGCGATAACATCATTTATTTTATTTTATCATATATTTTCTAGTGATAAAAATATCAGCATCTATAAAATGACGAGTAATGTGCCTGAAGATTTCTCTACAACCTATTTAATAATTGGCATTGTTGTAACTATGATTCTATTTATTGGTATCTTTTTACTTTTTTATAGAGTCATTTATGGAATTTTACTTAGACGCCTAAAGAGAAATTATAAGGAATTAAAACAGCTAGAAAACTAACTAATTATGAAAACAAATAGTATCACCAAGTATCTAACATCTCTTTATGAAAATTTAAGTAAAGATGAAAAAATGTTAGTCAGAATTGTATCTATAATTTTTATAGTATTTATGATATATCAATTTGGAACTAAAGTTGGCAAATTCTCATATTATATTACTCATTAATTTTTAAACATCCTTCAAATTACTATCTTTGCGCCTCAATAAAAAAGATAGAAAATGAATAACGGATTATACGCAAAATTCAACACTACAAAAGGTGAAATTTTAGTGAATTTAGAGTTTGAAAAAACTCCTGGAACAGTTGGTAACTTTGTTGCATTGGCTGAAGGAAATATGGAAAACTCATCTAAACCACAAGGTACACCATATTATGACGGGTTAAAATTTCATAGAGTTATTGCAGACTTTATGGTTCAAGGAGGATGCCCACAAGGAACCGGAACTGGAAATCCAGGATATGCTTTTGAAGATGAATTTCATCCAGAATTAAAACACGACAAACCAGGAGTTTTGTCAATGGCAAACTCAGGACCTGCATCTAACGGAAGTCAGTTTTTTATTACTCATATAGAAACACCTTGGTTAGACAACAAACATTCTGTTTTCGGAAATGTTATAGAAGGACAAGATATTGTTGATACCGTTGCTCAAGGAGATATTTTAACTTCATTAAAAATTGTTAGAGTTGGTGAAGCTGCCAAAAACTTTAATGCTATTGAAGCTTTTAGAAAATTTGAAGGAGCAAGAGAAGAAAAAATTGCTGAAGCTGCTAAAGCTCAAGAAGAATTATTAGAAAATGTATCTGCTGGTTACGAAAAAACTGAAAGTGGATTGCGCTATACCATCCTTCAAAAAGGCGATGGAAAACAGGCAAGTAAAGGCGATATGGTTTCTGTACACTACAAAGGGCAATTGCTAGATGGTACCGTATTTGATTCATCATACAAAAGAAAACAACCTATCGATTTTAATGTTGGTATTGGCCAAGTAATAAAAGGATGGGATGAAGGCATCCTTTTACTAAATGTAGGTGACAAAGCTCGCTTTGTAATTCCTTCGGACTTGGCTTATGGTTCTAGTGGTGCTGGAGGAGTTATTCCACCAAATGCTCCATTAATTTTTGATGTCGAATTGGTTTCTGTGAAATAAATTTAAGTAACAATAAACAAACTAAAGCGTCTCTTAAAAAAAGAGATGCTTTTTTTATACAACTAATATTAAATAATACTAAATTTGTTTGGTAACTTTTTATTAAATAGTAATAGCCTTATGAAAAAATTAATTTTATCTTTTATCTTAACACTAATTGTATTTTCTCAAGCAGTTTATTCTCAAGAAAATGATACTGAGAAGAATTCAGCTACAGAAGTAAAAGAACAACATCCAATATTATCAAAACGATTTATTCTAAATGCAGGATTATTTATCCCAACTAAAAAATTTAAAGTTAGAATTGATGGTAGTTCTGAAAATGAGTTGATTGACTTTAATGAAAAATTTGATCTTGATCGTAGTGAAGTAACCTTTGCAGGGAACTTTATGTGGCGATTTTCTAGAAATAAAAAATGGAGTTTATCTATTGAGTATTTTGGAGTAAAAAGTAATCATGACCTTGAATTAGAAGATGAAATAGAATGGGAAGACACAACATATCCTGTTGGGGTACATGTTGAAGCGGGTTTTAGAATTAATATGTATCGTATCTTTTTTGGTAGAAGCATTATCAGAAAACAAAACCATGAATTGGGGGGTGGACTAGGTGTACATGCCATGGACATAAGAACATTTATTGAAGGCGAAGCATTTGTTGGAGATGAAGTAACTCCTAGGTTAGAAAGAAAATCTGTTGAAGTTGTTGCACCTGTGCCCAATATTGGTTTCTGGTATTTTTATACTCCCAATGAAAAATGGGCATTAACTGCAAGAATTGATTGGTTTGCTATAACTATTGATGAATATGGAGGGTCATTATGGAATATTGCCCCTGGAGTTAAATACCAAGTTTTAAAAAATGTTGGTCTCGGTTTAAATTACCGCTATATTAAAACCACTTTTAAAGCTGATAAATCTAACTGGAGTGGTGAAGCTAATATGATTTTTCAAGGCCCTTTATTTACAATAAGTGGCAATCTATAAATTATAAAACAGAACACTATGAGATTTAATTTTGGATTTTTAGCTTTAATTTTATTGCTTATTGGTTGTTCAAAACCAACGAATGATATTGCTTTTATAGATGAGGTCTCTGGTAAATACTTATTTAATCCTGACAAAGCTATTGAAGTTTATTTTGTTGAAAATGAATTGTTTTTAAAATGGAATGGTGCATCTAATATAAAACCCTTAAAAACAGAAACCTCAACATTTTATGTCAAAGAAATGAATGAGAAAATTCAATTTTTAACAAATCCTAAAGATGGAATCATGTATATCTGTTTGGTTCCAAAAGAAAGTGAAGAAGCTATCATTTATAATTTCAAAAAAATTAGTGATGACGAAAAATTACCAAGCGAATATTTTAAAGCAAAAGAATATGCAAAAGCTTTAGAAGGATATTTGGCAATTAAAAAAGCAGATTCACTAAACCCTATTATTGAAGAAGCATATATAAATAGATGGGGTTATAACGAAATTAGAGATAAAAATTATGATGATGCTGTAGAAATATTCGCTATGAATGTAGCCATGTACCCTAATAGCTCAAATGTATATGACAGCTATGGAGAAGCATTATTTCATCAAGGAGATACAGTTGCAGCCATTACAAATTTTAAAAAATCACTTTCTATGGATTCTGGTAATAGAAATGCTAAACGCTATCTAGAACGCTTAGAAAAAGATTCCAAATAACAAATACCTAATACTGGATAATAGATGCCTAATACGTGACACCCAAAACGTATTTTAATTGTGACTAAAAACTCAAATGGACGAACAACTTAAATATCCAATCGGTAAAGCAAACATTCCAACTCAAATTACAGAAAATTATATTCAAGGATGGATTTCTATTATTAAGCATCATCCAGAAAAAATCGCACAACTGGTAGCTAATTTATCCGATGATCAACTCGATACACCTTACAGAGAAAATGGTTGGACTATTAGGCAGGTTGTGCATCACTTGGGTGATAGCCATACCAATAGCTATGTTCGATTTAAATGGACATTGACTGAGTTTAAACCTATTATTAAAGCATATCATGAAGATAGATGGGCAAAATTGCAGGACTCAAAACATGCTCCTATCCAAATTTCTTTAGACTATTTAAAAGCGTTACATGCTAAATGGGTGTACCTACTTAAAGGTTTGTCTGAAAACGATTTAAAAAAAAGTTTTATCCATCCCGAAACTAATGATGAAGTTGCTCTTGATAAAATCATTGGAGTTTACGCGTGGCATTGTGAACATCATTATCAACACATCAATCAACTATTGATACGTAAAGGTTGGAAAAATTGATACGAAAAGCACGCATACAAGACGCACAACAATTGGTTGATATTTACAATTATTATGTACTTAATTCTGTAGTAACTTTTGATGACATCCCGTTTGACTCATCTGTATTTGAAGAAAAAATAAAAACAGTTGCTTCTCAATTTCCTTTTTATGTGTATGAAGAAAATGATAAAATTTTAGGGTACGCTTATGCCAATAAATGGCGATTAAAACCTGCTTATAAACACACTGTTGAAAGCACAATTTATTTAAAACACACGGCAACAGGAAAACAAATAGGAACTAAACTCTACTCCCATTTATTATCTGAATTAAAAAGACAAAATTACCATAGTATTATTGGTGGAGTTTCTCTACCAAATGATATTAGTATTAAACTGCATGAAAATTTGGGCTTTAAAAAAGTAGCACATTATAATGAAGTCGGACTTAAATTTAACAAATGGGTCGATGTTGCTTTTTGGCAATTAAATTTCCAAACAACTAACAACTAACAACTAAGCTAGCGTTTCCATTTAATCCCGCAACCAATACTAGGCTTTTGCTCATTTAAATTTTCTTTATCATTTAACAAACAATCTAGCGCATTTCTAATATCAGTACCTGTAACTTCTACTTCATTACCTGGTCTAGAATCATCTAACTGACCTCTATAAATGAGTTTTAAATCTGCATCAAAAATATAATTATCAGGAGTACAAGTAGCATCATACGCTTTAGCAACTTCTTGAGTTTCATCATACAAATAAGGAAAAGGATAGTTTAACTCATTTGCAACTCTTTGCATTAAATCAGGTGAATCTTGAGGATAGTTTACAATATCATTAGATGAAATAGCAATAAATGAAATTCCATTTTTACCATACTCATTTGCCAATTTAACCAACTGTTCATTAATATAAATTACAAATGGGCAATGATTACAAATAAAAAAGATGACCGTAGCTTTTGAGCCTTTTAAATTTTGTAAAGAATGTTTTTTCTCTGAAACTACATCATACAATTCAAAATTAGGTGCTAAGGTTCCGAGTGGTAACATGTTAGAAAGTGTACGTGCCATATAAGTTATTATTTGTATTTTTAACTCCAACAAATTTACAAAATCACATGAGAACATTAGATCAATGGTTTGAAGAATATGCTGTAAGTCATCAAAACAAAACCAATCAACTAATTCACTTTGTTTGCGTACCCGCAATTTTTTTCAGTATTGTAGGAATGTTGATGAGTATTCCATCACAATTTTTAATCAAAACAATGGGCTTAGAAAATACAATCTTCACAAATTGGGCAACCGTAGTTTTGCTTTTTGTGCTAGTGTTTTATTTGCGTCTTTCGTTTTCAATGTTTTTGAAAATTTTAGTTTTTACTATTATTTGTTTAATCGGCAATCATTATTTATCGCAAATTTCTCCATTGTTATATACTTCTTTAGTTATATTTGTAATTGCTTGGGTTGGCCAATTTTACGGACATGATTTAGAAGGAAAAAAACCATCCTTTTTTAAGGATTTACAATTTTTATTAATTGGTCCAGCATGGGTAATCAAAAAATTAATTGGCTAACATTCAAAAAAATAAAATCCCAAAACGTGAAAAATAAATTACTACTAATTACACTTCTTTTATTCTCTATTTCTTTTTTCTCTCAAGAATCAGAAAGATTGATAGAGATAACCAACCTAGATATTAATTCGGGTTTTGCCGATTTTGGAGTTACTTTTTACAAAAATGATATGGTGCTCTTTTCATCATCTAGAAAAGAAGAAAATGTAAAAATAAGTGAACGAAGCCGTAATAGAATGAAACATCTATTTTTCTTTAAAGGGCTTATTGGAGATGATGGACAAATTATTTTTGCAGGACGCTACTCCCTAGAAAAGTTTAACATGTTTTATGAATCTGACATTACTTTTATGCCCGATGGAAAAACAATTTTCTTTACGCTCAACAATTATATTGATGACAAATATGCCGATGATTTTAAAAAGAGTAGTAAAAAAAATCACATTTTAAATATTTTTAGAGCAACCATAGATGATGCAGGTATTGCAACAAACATTACACCGGTACCTATTAATAGTTCAGAATATTCTGTACACAACCCTAGAGTAAGTCCAGATGGAAAAGAATTGTATTATGTTTCTGACTCTGACCAAGGTTTTGGCGAAGATGATATTTATAAAATAAAATTACACGCAGATGGCACTTATGGGGTTCCCGAAAATTTAGGGCCAAAGATTAATACAAAGGGGCGTGAAATTTTTCCATTTTTAAGTAGCAATAATGTTTTTTATTTTTCTTCTGATGGTCACGGTGGCAAAGGTTATTTAGACATCTTTAGTAGTAATTATACTAGTGGCACATATGATGAAGTTAAAAATGTCGGTGGCAAAATAAATAGCGAGTATGACGATTTTGCTTTTATAATTAGCCCAGAAAAAGGAATAGGATATTTTTCATCAGCTAGAAAAGGGCAAGGTGGAGCAGATATTTTTGGTTTTAAAATTAAATCAGTAGAATGTAACCAATTGGTTGCTGGTGTATTAAAAAACAAAATAGACAATACTATCATTTCTGGTGCAACAGTCCAATTATTATCTGACGGTAAAGAAATGCAAACAGTACAAACCGACGAAAATGGTATTTATGCATTTGAGGTTGATTGCGAAAAATCATATCTTATAAAAGTACAAAAAGATGTATTTACAAATGCTGAAAAGGACTTTATAACATCTAATGTTAATGATTTTCAAGAAAGCCATGATTTATTTATAGAACCGCTAGATTGTAAACAATCGATTACAGGAACAGTTTTAAGTGAAGAAACATTAATTCCTTTATTAAATGTTGAGTTAGCATTATATCATAAAAATACGTTGTTAGAAAGAACCTATTCACAAATTGGAGGCTTCTTTCAGTTCGAAATTGAGGTAGAGTGTAACACCAATTATGAAGTTAAAGCTGAAGCTATAAATTACTTACCTACTTTTATTGACATTAAAACTGATGATCTAACTAACGGGATTGTCAATGCAAAAATCAATATGAAAGAGTTTCAAGATTTTATTACAGTTAGAAATGTAAAAATGATTCAAACAGATCCTATACATTTTGATTTGAATGATTTTTCAATTAGAAGAGATGCAGCTATTGAATTAAATAAAGTTGTAGAGATGATGAAAAATCATCCTAAAATTAAAATTGAAGTTGGCTCACATACAGATAGTCGCGCACCTGATGCTTATAATATTAGGTTGTCAGAAGATAGAGCAAATTCAACTATGGCATATATTATATCTAAAGGAATTGATCCGAGTAGAATTAGTGGTAAAGGTTATGGAGAAACACAGTTAGTTAATAAATGTACAAACGGAGTTAAATGCTCTGAATCAGAACACCAAGCCAATCGTAGAACCGAATTTGTTGTAATTAATGAATAAAATAAAACCAACCATAGTATTCGAAGATTTTACAAAAGTTGATATTAGAACCGGAACAATTTTAGAGGTAAATGATTTTCCAAAAGCAAGAAAACCTGCCTATCAATTAATTATTGATTTTGGAGATTTAGGTGTCAAAAAATCAAGTGCTCAAATAACAACTCTCTATTCTAAAGAGGAGTTGGTTGGCAAAAAAGTAAATGCTGTTGTAAATTTTAAGCCAATGCAAATTGCCAATTTTAAAAGTGAATGCTTAGTGTTGGGGATTCAAAAGGGTGATGATGTTATTTTATTACAACCAGCAACTTCAAAAATCAAAAACGGAGAACAAGTTTCTTAATTCAAATTTAATCTCTAAAAATTTAAATCCAAATTGTCTTTCCCGTAAAAACGGGAATCTATTTTTTCATTCAACACTGCAATATTTAAATGCAAAATGATTATTTTTGCAATGTTTATAAGCGTGGTTAATAAACTAATTTTAGCAAATGAAAACTAGCGAACAACTTCAAAATTTACAATCAAAATTATCGGGAGATTTATTTTTTGATGATTTACACAAATCAATTTATGCTACAGATGCATCGGTATATCGAAAAATTCCGATAGCCGTTGCGATGCCTAAATCTGTAGAAGACATCCAAAAACTAATAACATTTGCCAAAGAACAAGAAACAACTTTAATTCCGAGAGCTGCAGGAACTTCATTAGCTGGTCAATGTGTTGGTGATGGAATAGTAGTTGATATTTCAAAATATTTTACAAAAATAATTGCAATTGACGCCAAAAATAAAACAGCTACAATTCAACCAGGAGTTATTCGTGATGATTTAAACAGACATTTAAAACAATTTGGATTATTCTTTAGTCCTAACACTTCAACATCTAATCGATGTATGATTGGCGGTATGGTTGGCAACAACTCTTCGGGCACAACTTCAATTCAATACGGAGTTACTAGAGATAAAATTTTGCAATTAAAAACGGTACTTTCTGATGGTTCTCTAGTTGAATTTTCATCAATCACTTCTAATGAGTTTATCAATAAGACAAAAGGTGATTCTTTAGAAAACAACATCTACAAAACAATTTTTGACGAATTATCAAATGAAACACAGCAACAAGAAATAAAAAAAGAGTTTCCTAAAGAATCCATCCATAGAAGAAATACTGGCTATGCCATTGATGCTCTTTTAACTTCTGATTTATTTGGAGGAGAATCGACAGAAACAAATCTTTGTGAACTCTTATCAGGAAGTGAAGGCACCTTAGCTTTCACAACAGAAATTACCATTAAACTAGATAACTTACCCCCTACTGAAAGTGTTTTAGTAGCAGCGCATTTCGATTCTATCAATCAAAGTATGGAGGCTGTAGTTGTTGCCATGAAACACAATTTGTATATGTGTGAGCTGATGGACAAAACCATTTTAGACTGTACCAAAAACAATAGAGAGCAAATAAAAAATCGCTTTTTTATTGAGGATGACCCAAAGGCAGTTTTGATGCTAGAGGTTTGTGCTGATTCAATTAATGAAGCTACAAAATTAGCAAATAATTTAATTGAAGATTTAAAATCACATAATTTTGGTTATGCGTTTCCAAAACTAATTGGTACTGATATTGACAAAGCAATCAACCTTAGAAAAGCTGGATTAGGACTTTTAGGAAATATTATTGGTGATAAAAAAGCAGTGGCTTGCATTGAAGATACCGCAGTAAAATTACAAGATTTACCAAATTATATTGCTGAATTTTCGCAAATGATGGATGACTTTAAACAAGAAGCCGTGTATTATGCGCATGCCGGTGCTGGTGAAATTCACCTCCGCCCTATCTTAAATTTGAAGAAACAAGAAGATGTTAAACTATTTAGAGAAATAACGACCAAAACAGCTGAACTTGTAAAAAAATATGGAGGAACATTTAGTGGAGAACATGGTGATGGAATTGTTCGTGCAGAATTTATTCCGCTGATGATTGGCAAAAATAATTACCAATTATTAAAACGCATCAAAATAGCCTTTGACAATAAAAATGTATTTAATAAAGGAAAAATTATTGACCCTTTTCTGATGGACACATCGCTTCGTTATGAAATAGACAGAGAAGAGCCTCAAATTAAAACCCAATTCGATTTTTCTGACTCTCAAGGAATTTTAAGAGCTACTGAAAAATGTAATGGCTCTGGAGATTGCCGAAAATCAATTGAAGCTGGAGGAACAATGTGTCCGAGTTATAGAGCAACGAAAAACGAAAAAGACACAACTCGGGCTAGGGCAAATGCGCTACGCGAATTTTTGACCTCGTCAAAAAAACAAAATAAATTCAATCAAAAAGAATTAAAGCAAGTGTTTGACTTGTGTTTAAGTTGCAAAGCATGTGCAAGTGAATGCCCAAGTAATGTTGATGTTGCAACCTTAAAAGCAGAGTTTCTATATCAATATCAAAAAGAAAATAAGCCTAGATTCAGAAATAAATTGTTTGCCTTTAACAATGACTATAATAAGCTTGGAAGTATTTTTCCTCCAATCACCAATTTCATTCTAAGCCAAAATATCACCAAAAAAATATTAGGATTTCCTTTAAAGAGAAGCATCCCCAAAATGGGAAGTATCACTTTTAAAAAATGGATGAAAAAGCAACAAAAGACAAAAAAGACACAAGAGAAAAAAGTCTATTTGTTTTGTGATGAATTTACCAATTTTAATGATGTTGAAATTGGAATGGATACCTATCACCTTTTAGAAAAACTGGGGTATGAGGTTTTATTAGTTAATCATGAAGAAAGTGGAAGAGCAATGGTAACAGAAGGTTTTCTAGATCAGTTTAAAGTTATTGCCAATAAAAACATTGCTCTTTTTAAAGACCTAGTTTCAGAAGAAACTCCATTGATCGGAATTGAGCCCACCCCTATTTTATGCTTTAGAGATGAATATTTGAGAATTGCTGATGACAAAGAATCTGCTATCAAAATATCGAAGCATTGTTGGACTATAGAAGAATTTATTCAACAAGAAGTTGAAAAAGGTACTATTAAATCTGAACAATTTACATCTGAAACAAAAGAAATAAAAGTGCATGGGCATTGTCATCAAAAATCATTGATTGGTATGCATCCTGCCTTTACCATGTTAAACCTCCCAACAAATTATAAAGTATCTATCTTAAATACTGGCTGCTGCGGAATGGCAGGTTCTTTTGGTTTTAAAAAAGAGCATTATGATTTGAGTATGCAAATAGGTGAAGACTGTCTTTTTCCAAAAATTAGAAACTTACAGCCCAAAACTATTCTAGTGAGTTCTGGCACAAGTTGTCGTCATCAAATTGTTGACGGCACAGAACGTGAAGCCCAACACCCATCTACGATTCTATTACATGCGCTAAAATAAGATTTTAAATCTTTTATTTTTTTGTATATTAGCCTGACTCTAATTCAGGTGAATCCTCTCCTTCGCCCAAATTTTTATAATTCAACTATCACATTAAATGGTCGTTGATTTTTTTGTGAGCTTTTTTAAAACTAACCATGAAAGAGAAAGAAGAAGGATTAAAACGCTATGTCGGTGTATTAGGTTTATCAGCAAATATTGTAAATATTATTGTGGGTGCAGGTATTTTTGTAATTCCTGCGATTATTGCAGAAAATATGGGCTCAACTAGTATCGTTGCCTATTTATTTTGCGGGTTTTTAATTACTCTCATCATGCTTTGCTTTGCAGAAGCAGGTAGTAAAGTTACAAATACTGGAGGTGGATTTGCTTATGTAGAAGCAGCCTTTGGAAAATACCCCGGGTTTGTAATTGCCATTGTAGCTCTTACAGGAAGTCTTTTGGCAGATGCCGCAGTTGCAAATGCTTTGGTAGGCATTTTAGGAAGTTCTTTCCCTATTTTTAAACACGAAGTTGTTAGAATTCTATTTTTTGCCATAGTATTCTTCGGATTAGCTGGAATTAATATCATTGGAATTAGACAAGGCATAGGGCTAGTAAAGGTAGTTACATTGATAAAATTATCTCCTCTGCTACTTTTAATTCTTGTTGGTTGGACGGATGTATCTATATCTAATTTGGTATGGGAATCCACACCTACAATCCAACAAATTGGAGAAACTTCTTTGATTTTGATTTTTGCATTTCAAGGAGGCGAAACGGGTTTGGTAGTTGGTGGTGAAATTAAAAACCCAAAGAAAACAGTGCCAAAAGGAATCTTTTTTGCAATCCTATTTGTTCTCATCATCTATATATTAATTCAGGGAGTTGCCCAAGGTGTACTTGGAAATGAGTTGGCAAATTTTACAGAAGCTCCATTGGCCGAAACCGCCAACGTAATTTTTGGACCTATCGGATTTACTATTTTATTTGTAGGAGCGGCAATTTCAATGTTTGGGTATTTTATAGGTGATTTGTTAAATACTCCAAGAGTTTTGTTTGCCTTAGCAAGAGACCAAATTATACCTGTACAATTTTTAGCGCGCATTCATAAAAAATTTAAGACCCCTTATTTTGCAATTATCTTATATGCTACAATTGGATTTACAATTGCCTCTTTGGGTGGGTTTAAGCAATTAATTAACATTGCAAGTGCAGCAATATTGTTACTCTATTTAGGTGTTGCTCTATCAGTTATTCAATTAAGACGCAAATTCAAAACATCACCAGATGAATTCGAAATACCATTTGGTTATACCGTACCAATACTTTCGGCTATAATTATAATGTATTTATTATCTCATTTAACAAGTACCGAAAAAATTGGAATTGCTATTTTTATAGCAATCTTAACTGTCATTTATGGACTAATACTTTACTTTAAAAAGAAAAGCAATGATTAAATTTTTCAAAAAAAAACAAACTCTACTAATGATAATTTTAGTAGCAATTACTATCAGAAGTTGTAAAACCAACAACACAATCGACTGTGAAATAAAAACAACTGAAGGTTCTATTTATGTAGAACTTTACCCGGATAAAGCACCAATAACTGTTGCAAACTTTATACAATATGTAGACGGCGACTTATATACGAATAGTTCGTTTTTCAGAATTTGCAACCCTGCCAATGAAGCAGATAGAAAAATTAAAATTGAAGTAATTCAAGGTGGTTTTGATAATGAAGTAAAGGACTTACCCTCTATCAATATTGAAACTACTAAATTAACAGGAATCAAACATTTAAACGGAACCATCTCTATGGCGAGAGATAAACCAAATTCTGCCACCAACAGTTTCTTTATTTGTATTGGCGAACAACCTGAGTTAAATTTTGGTGGGAGACGGAACTCAGATGGACAAGGCTTTGCTGCTTTTGGAAAAGTAATTAAAGGGATGGATGTAGTATTGGCAATTCAAAAACAAAAAGACACCTCGCAATATTTGGTAAAGCCTATTATAATTAAATCTATTAAAAGAGTTAAATAAAAACTAAAGAATATGATTAATTCCTTCAGAAAAAAACGCAAAAAAATGGCAGATGATAATAAGACCTTAAAATATCTACGATATGCCATAGGCGAAATTGTACTGGTAGTTGTTGGAATTCTCATTGCGTTGCAAATAAATAATTGGAATGAAGACAGAAAAATTTATCAAAAAGAATTAATTATAGTAGGTGAGCTATATGAAGAATTACAACAAAATCTGATTATTACAATACATCATAAAAATAAGATAAAACTTAGAAACGAGGAGGTACTTTATTTACTTAATATTAGTTCTGATTCATTAAACCTTTTAACAGATGCTCAACTTGCCGAACGAATATTTAAATCAGGTCATATTGGAACATTTTCTCCTTTAAATCAAAAATTAAATAGTGTATTAAGTCTAGAAAATTTTGAGTTTAGTCATTCAAAGGTATTATTAAATGATCTGCAAAATTACACCATTTCTATTCATAATATTATCACAAGAAATAATGATGCTTTGGGAGCTTTTAGAAATTCATTGGTGCCATTTTTGAGTAAAAGAATAAGCATTAAAAATATAATGCATTATGCAAACCCAGATCTGATTAACAAAAGTGAAAATTTTTCTAATGATAGATCAGTAATTAAATCTATAGGGTTTGAAAACTTATATGCTGATCTTTTTGCAAGTGGAAGTTCAAATGCTACATATCTTAATGAAAATATTGAATTAATATCTAATTTATTAGGACACATCGAAGAAAAATACCCATCTATTATTTCAAATTTAAACAATGATTAACTTCTTTAGAAAAACCCGAAAAAAAATGGCAGATGATAATAAGGCCTTAAAATATCTACGATACGCCATAGGCGAAATTGTATTAGTAGTCATTGGTATTTTAATTGCGTTACAACTAAATACTTGGAAAGAAAACAAAATTGAACAAAGAAAAGAATCCATTTATTTAGATAATATAAAACGTGATTTACAAAATCAATTAACCAAAATTGATGCTCAAATTGACTATGAAAAAAGAATTGTAGCGGTTGCTAAACCAATTCTTAAATCTTATAAAGCAAATAACAAGTTTACAGTTGATAGTATTTTTACGGCAAGTATAGGCGTAATGACTGGTAGAATGACTTTTGTAAAAGTAGATCCAACTTATACCGAATTATTGTCGTCTGGTCATATTGACATTATTAGAAATAATGATTTTAAAAATTCACTTATTACCTATTACCAAGATTTAGAACGAGGAGAACAAATCATAAACAAAAACAACAATCTTTTTACAGATGCTGTTTATATGAATAACATTATTAAAATTTCAGAAATTCAACTCAGTAGAGAGTTTATTTTTGATGATCAATTGGCATCTGAAATAAAATCAGAGAATGTTATTAATATTAATGAAGTAAATTTAAAAAAAATTACTATTGCCCAGTTAGAAAACCCAGAGTATGAACTCATAATGGTTAACGCTATTAACTTTCGATATTTTGTATCTGAACTTCATATTAGTTTTATGAAAGAGCAAAAAGAAAGAACACAAACATTAATTGAAAAGTTAGATAAATTATAATGACAAAACAAGAACTCTACTTCCCTAACTATACAGAATGGCGAGAATGGTTACACGAGAATCACAAATCATCAACCGGTGTATATCTTATCTTTTATAAAGTAACGAGTAACAAGCCAAGTATACGTTGGGAAGAAGCCGTAAAAGTAGCACTGTGCTATGGCTGGATAGATTCTACTGTAAAGAAATTAGACTATGAACGCAGAAAACAAACATTTACACCTCGCAAAATCAAAAGTGTTTGGAGTAAGCTCAATAAAACTTATATTAAAGAGTTAACAAAAGAAAAGCTAATGCATTCTAGCGGAAAAGCAATCATAAAAATTGCCAAACAAAACGGTAGTTGGGATGCTTTAAATAATGTAGATAACGAAGTGATTCCTCCAAATTTACAAGCAGCATTTATTACCAATCTAAAGGCGTTTAAGAATTATAAAAATTTTGCCCCCTCATACAGAAGAGGCTATTTATATTGGTTATATGCTGCCAAAAGAAAAGCTACCCAACATAAACGGATTGATGAAATTATAAAATTATGCAATGCAAACAAAAAACAACCAGATGGTGCTTGGTAATTTGGTTTGTTTCACTTTATTAAAAACACTAACTTCGCTTATCAATCGATATAATCAATTTAAACTGAATATGCCTTAATAATTGGCAACAATCAAAACAAATACAATGAAAATAAAAAAACTAATTCTGATATCCGTTTTTGCATTTATTCTATTTGCTTGTAAAAATGACCCTAAAACAGATACATCAAATAATGACACTAGTATTACAACAATATATCATAACGGAGATATTATTACCATGGAAGGCTCTGAAGTTTCTTATGCGGAAACCATAATTGAACAAAAGGGTAAAATTATATTTGTTGGCTCTAAAGAACAAGCTCTAAAAGATTATAAAGATGTAGCATTCCATGATTTGAAAGGGCAAACACTTATACCAGGATTAATTGAACCACATTTACACCCTTCTCTGGCAGCAATTATGCTTCAAAATGAAATTATTGCACCTTACGATTGGAGTATTCCTTCTGGAGTAAAAAAGGGAGTACAAACACCAGAAGGTTACATAGATCGACTTTCAAAATCAATAAATGAAAAAGCCAATGAAGATGAATTATTCTTTATATGGGGCTATCATCAATTGTGGCATGGAGATTTGAATCGTACCATGCTCAACGAAATAGCAAAGAAAAAGCCTGTAGCTATTATTCATCGCTCTTTTCATGAAATTTTCCTTAATGATGCTGCAATTGAATTTGTAGGAGTCAAGGAAGAAGATTTTAAAAACAACCCACAAGTGTTTTGGGATAAAGGTCATTTTTATGAAGGTGGCTTTTTAGCACTTGTACCCACTTTATCAAAATGGATGTTAGCACCAGAAAGCTACCTCTCAGGTTTATCAGCGATGTCTCAAGTAATGCTTAAAAATGGAATAACTACAATTGCAGAACCTGGTTTTCCTAGTATTAATTTTGATATGGAATTGAATTTACTTCAAAAAGAAATGGAGAAAAATCCTCCATATTCTGTTTACCTCATTCCGAATGGGACACAACTCTATTCAATGAAAGGTGGCAATGATAAAGCCAAAGCATTTATTGAGTCTTTAGATACAATACAAACCTCATCTAACCTTAAGTTTTTACCAAATCAAGTAAAACTGTTCTCAGATGGCGCAATTTATTCTCAACTCATGCAAATGAAAGATGGTTATATCGACGGTCATAGTGGTGAATGGATGACGCCTCTAGATCTTTTAAAAGAACAAATGCAACTTTATTGGGACGACAATTACAAAATTCACATGCATGCCAATGGTGATTTAGGACAACAACAAGTAATTGATTATGTTAGAGATATTCATGCTCAAAATCCAAGAAAAGAACATCGTTTTACCCTACATCATATGGGATATTTTACTCGTGATATGGCTAGTGAAATGGCTGACTTAGGAATAGAAGCTTCGGTAAACCCGTATTATCTCTGGGCGCTTTCTGATAAATATTCAGAGCATGGATTAGGAAAAGACCGTGCAGAAAACCTTGTGGCACTTAAACTACTCACAGAACAGAATATTCCGCTATCATTTCATTCAGATTTCTCAATGGCTCCAGCAGAACCATTAACCTTAGCTTGGACAGCTATAAATAGAAAAACTTCACAGGGCAGTAAGTTTTCCCAGGATCAAAGAATTTCTGTATTTAATTCAATGAAGGCTATTACAATTGATGCTGCAAGAACCTTGAACTTAGAAAATGAGCTTGGGTCTTTAAGAATAGGTAAAACTGCAAACTTTACTATTTTGGAAAAAAATCCATTTAAGATTAACCCAATGTTTATTAAAGACATTCCAGTTATAGGGGTGGTTTATAAAGGAAACTATGTTGAAAATAAAGAATAACTGTTGCCTAATAAGAACGTGCACAATTCATTGCTTGTTCTCGCCTGCTTCTGAAAACCCTTGTGGTTTTTCTAATATAGAGTATCTTTGCAAAATTAAGCACTAACCCTCATAATTATTTGTACACAATACCGATAAGCGAAACTTCAAAATTTCCATAACTCTTTTTTGTATTTTTGTTTTATGAATTTCAACCAATTCCAACAAAACATTCCAACAATTAAAAATGCACGCCTTGGTGGATTGGAAGCTCAATTTAGATTAGCACCCGAAATCAGAAAAAGATATTCTGATGATATGATTAAAGCTAACAACCCAAAAATATCAGCAGTTTTAGCATTGTTTTATCCAGACGTCAATAATGAAACTCGTTTCTTATTAACGCTAAGAGCTAGTTATAACGGAACGCATTCAGCCCAAATTAGTTTTCCTGGTGGTAAAAAAGAAAAGAATGATCTTAATTTAGAGCAAACAGCACTGAGAGAAACTTTTGAAGAGGCAGGAATCAATCCTAAAAATGTTGAAATTTTAAAGCAGATGACAGATGCATATATCCCTCCAAGCAATTTTTTAGTAACTCCTTATATAGCCGTTTCAAATAGTACTCCTATATTTAAACCAAATGATGAAGTAGAAACGATTATTGAAGTGAAATTAGCAGACTTATTAGATGACCAAAATGTTGTGATTCATAATATGACAACATCCTATATGAAAGATATTGACGTACCATGCTTTAAACTAAACAATTATATTGTTTGGGGTGCTACTGCTATGGTTTTGAGTGAAATCAAACAACTATTTGACTCTAAATAATAAGATTTTTTTTGTAAATTCGCTGACCTATTAATGATGTATGGCACTTTTTAAAAGAAACCCTTTCGGACATATCTTATTTATCAAAAAATGGATTATCCGTATTTTTGGTATTATTTCTCACAGTCGCTATCGCAGCTTTAATAAGTTGCAAATAGAAGGTTCTGAGATTATTCGCGATTTACCTCATTCTAATGTATTATTTGTTTCTAATCACCAAACTTATTTTGCTGATGTTGCAGCAATGCTACACGTTTTTAACGCATCGTTAAAAGGAAGGGTAGATAATATTAAAAATATTGGCTATATCTGGCATCCAAAATTAAACATCTACTATATTGCTGCTTCAGAAACTATGAAGTCTGGATTACTACCAAAGATTTTTGCTTACATCGGATCAATATCGATTCAAAGAACTTGGAGAAGTGAAGGAAAAGATGTGAACAGGCAAGTAAAAATGGCTGACATTACCAATATAGGTATTGCCTTAGATGATGGATGGGTTATTACTTTTCCACAGGGAACTACCACACCTTTTAAACCTATTAGACGTGGAACTGCACATATCATTAAAACCTACAAACCAATTGTAATTCCAATTGTTATTGACGGATTTAGGAGGTCTTTTGACAAAAAGGGATTGTTAATTAAAAAACGTGGTGTGCTGCAATCAATGGTCATCAAAAAACCTCTAGATATTGATTATGAGAAAGGAGATGTTAATGAAATTGTTACACAGATTGAAATGGCAATTGAGCAACACAAATCTTTTTTAAAAGTTCCTAAAATTGTTGAGTTTCAACATTCAAAACAAAAACTTCATAAAAAAAGAAAATTTTGGGGAGGTTTCTTTACGCCACTTCGTAGGCTTAAACGAAAAAAATAATAGCTATCTCATTATAAATTTTATCAATTCATTTTTGTAATTTTATCATCTAAAATTATATCAATGACAATTACCCAATTAAAATATGTTCTTGCTGTTGCAGAACACCAAAATTTTACAGTTGCTTCAGAGCACTGTTTTGTTACCCAACCTACTTTGAGTATGCAAATCCAAAAGTTGGAAGACGAATTGGATATTCAAATTTTTAATCGCCGAAAAAAACCAATTCAACTGACTATTATTGGAGAGAAAATTGTTGAGCAAGCAAAAATTATTGTAAACGAAAGTAACCGTATCAATGATATTGTAGATCAACAAAAAGGATATATAGGTGGCGAATTTAAGTTGGGGATTATCCCAACAGTAATGCCAACTTTATTACCAATGTTTTTAAAAACATTGGTCAAAAAATACCCTAAAGTAAATTTAGTTATCGAAGAATTAACGACTGAAGATATTGTAAAAAAACTATCTGATGGCCATATCGATGCAGCACTAGCTGCTACGCCATTAGAGAACGAATCAATCAAAGAACGTGTACTCTATTACGAACCTTTTGTAGCTTTTATTCCAGAAAATCATCGTCTACATACACAAAAAGAAATCAACTCATCAGATTTAGAGTTAGAAGATATTTTGTTGCTAGAAGAAGGACATTGTTTTAAATCTAGTGTTATTAATATTTGCAATTCTTTTAAAAAGGATACTTCTGCTCACTTTCACTTAGAAAGCGGAAGTTTTAATACACTTATAAAATTATCAAAAGAAAATATGGGAATGACTTTATTACCTTATTTACACACCATGGATTTATCAAAAGATGATCAAAAATATTTACGTCAATTTACAGCTCCTGCACCAGCGAGAGAAGTGAGTTTAATTTTTCATAAATCACAATTAAAAATGCAATTGATTGAAGCTTTAAAAGAAGTTATTGATAGTGTTGTGAGAGGTGCAATAGCTTTTAATAATGTCGAAATTATTAGTCCACTAAAAAAATAATAGCACATAAAAAAAGGAGCTTTAAGCTCCTTTTTTTAATTCGTAATTAAAACCATACAAACATTTAATTCTGGTTTTTCATGAATGAGTTGGTTTAACCAAATTCTCAATTCATCAATTTCGTAAGGTAATAATCTTGATATTGCTTTTTCTAATTCTTTGCAAAACAGCTCTGTATTAAAGCTTACTTTTTTGAGTACTGTCTTTGTGTACTCGAACATTGCTCTTGCCATAGAAAATAAATTTTATTATTGTTATGTATATTTAATCAACGTAAACATTTAAGTTTTAGTATTGAAAAATTACATTTTATTTACCCTCTCTAATAATTTAGTTGCAGTAGCTTCTAAATCAGACTGAACAGAATTAAAATGTGCTTTTTTATTTTCAATATTTTTTTCACTCATCTTTACAATCAGCGTATCAAAAACACCAACAGCTTCATCAATAATTGCTTGTGATTTTTTAGTGTCAGCTTTTGGATTCATTAGCTCCCACATATAGCACTCTTCAATCACATCACCTAATACGTTGTTAATATCCTTTTTTAAATTTTTTATGCTTGCCATAATTATCTATTTTATTTGATGCAAATTTACGGATATTTTTTGTTATAGAAATGCTAAAACGTCAGAGAGTGATTGCGCTGTTTTGTATGAGTCTTTATCATTCTGACACATTACTTCTTCATGAACCCAAGTAGTGTGATATGGCACATGAATAGCGTTTGAATTTAACTCGACCAAAGGCAACACATCTGATTTTAAAGAGTTACCAATCATCAAAAACTCAGAGGGGTTTACCTCCAAGAAATTAATTAAATATTGATAGTTCCCTTTTTGCTTATCGCTTAACACTTCAATATGGTCAAAATACTTATGCAACCCAGATTTTTTAAGTTTGCGCTCTTGATCTAATAAATCTCCTTTAGTAGCCAAAATCAATTTATATTTCGGACTCAATTTTTTCAAAACCTCTTCTACCCCATCTAACAACTCAATTGGCTTGTTCAACATCTCCTTTCCAAAATTAATGATTTGCTGAATTTCTTTTGAACTAATCTTATTATTAGATATTTCTAAAGCAGCCTCAACCATAGACAGCACAAATCCTTTGACTCCATAACCATACAGCTCTAAATTATCAATTTCTTTTTTATACAACTCTTGATTGATTTTATTTTCAGTTTCATAAGGTAATAACAATTGAGCAAAACGGTGTTCTACTTCTCTAAAATAAGGCTCGTTTACCCATAAGGTATCGTCGGCATCTAGCGCAATTACTTTGATGTTTTTATACATATAAATCAATTTATTTTGACATTCAAATTTAAAAACAAAAAACTATTAATCCTTGTAAAGCCCATCTCTTTTTAAATTTTGAACTTATATAATTTGTTTAGAAATATAATTAGACTATTTTTGAAGCAGTAAATGACAGATATGCAACATTTTATTTCTAATATTATTACAACATCCACAGCGATTCTTCGCAATACGTGGGCAGATTTCTGCACCAAAAATATGCAGAAACAGTATGTAACTATAGAAAAGAAAAGCGTTGGTCATTTACACAAACAACATTAGACCAAAATTTACCAACTAACAATTAAAAGGTGCTTTTCTAACGAAAAGCACCTTTTTTTATATAACAATTTAATAATTAAAATTTTACATTATGAAACGAGCAAGTAAAATGTTTATCACCCTATGGGATTTCAATAGCGAACAACATGTGACCTTAAAGAACAATAAATATAGACACGTGAAAACAACCACATCCACAATGCATCGTAAACTGCAACAAATTAATTGCATCAAAATTAGCAAGAATAAAGAACACATACCAATATTAAAAAACCCATAAATCATGAAAAACACAATTCATATACCCACTATTTCTACAACAAAATTTACTGTTGCCGTTGATCAAATAAATAATAACAGAGCACTATTACCAATTGTATTATATGAAAAAATGGAAAATATTGCTATTGATCTTGTTATAAAAAATCAAGATTTAAACATCCCAAATCCTAGTTTAACAAAGTTAAATATTTTAAAAAATGCATATTTGAATGATGTATTGAAAGTGAAAAGTCGTATTAAAAAATACAATGCAAAAGAGTTATTGTTATCTATTGAGGTTTATAAAGAGCTTAAAAAAGATAAAGATATTATCTGCAATGCACAATTCCGTTTTGATTTGAATAAAAATGCAATAAGCTTTGCCTCTTAAATCAACCTTTTTGGTTCATTGATTGTATTGGTTCAATCAATGTAAAACAGGTTTTTGTTCTTTTCAAAAGCCTGTTTTTATTTTATAAAAATTTCTAGTAATTCTGATTGATTCTCAGATTCGATTTTAAACTCTTTGAGTGATGCAGGAATCAATACAGTTTCTCCAACAAGCAATTTTTCTGATTGTTGATTTCCATAAATAAAATAAACTTCTCCTCCCATACACATATAAATTACAAATGAATTTTTATCGTAATGATTCACTTTCATTTCTCCTTTTACAGGAAAAATATTGGTCGTAAAATAAGGGCAAGAAACTATTTCGCTTGATTCGTTTTGTGTTTTTGAATAAACAGTTTGGTAGCTTTTTTCTGCTTTATAAGCAATCGCATCAATAGCTTCATCGGTATGTAAATCACGCTCATTACCATCAGCATCAACACGGTCCCAGTCATAAATTCGGTAAGTGATATCTGATGTCTGCTGAATTTCTGCCAATAAAACTCCAGCTCCTATAGCATGTACACGACCTGTTGGAATAAAATATACATCTCCATTTTTAACTATATCAACATTTAAAATATCAATGAGTGATTTATTTTCTAAATGCTGTAAATACTCTTCTGAAGAAACGTCTTTCTTAAAACCTACAATCAAATTTGCATTTACATCGGCTTGCATTACATACCACATTTCTGTTTTTCCAAAAGAATTATGTCTCTCTTTTGCTAACTTATCATCTGGGTGTAATTGGATGCTTAGAGCAGTTTTTGCATCTATAAATTTGATAAGTAACGGAAACTTTTTTCCAAACTGTTGATATACTTTTTCACCAACTAAATTGCCTTTATATTTTGAAATCAGCTCTTGTAAACTCAATCCTATTAATTCGCCATTTGAAACAACAGATGTATCTCCCTCAACATCCGAAATCTCCCAACTTTCGCCAATATTCTTTTTATTAGATTGCTTATTTAATAACTTGATGAGTTTTTCGCCTCCCCAAATTTTTTCTTTAAGGATAGGGCTAAACTTTATAGGGTAATTGATATTCATTAAATGTAAATTGGTTTGTTTTACGCTCCTTCATATACCACAAAGTTTCGTGGTGTTTCATACAAAGTAACAGTTAGGTTTAATTCTGTAGCTATTTTTTTGCGTAAAATATTCCAGATAATAACGGCAATATTTTCAGCTGTTGGATTTAAGTTTTTAAAAGCTGCCACTTCTTCATTTAAGTTTTTATGATCAAATTCCTCCTCAATTTCAACTTCAATTAATTGCTTTAAAATCTTCATATCCATAACAAATCCTGTCTCAGGATTTATCTCTCCTTTTACTGCTACAATTAATTCGTAATTATGTCCATGATAATGTGGATTTGCACACTTTCCAAATACAGTGGCATTACGAGCATCACTCCACTCACTATTATACAAACGGTGTGCTGCATTAAAATGTGCTTTTCTATGTACTGTAACTTTTACCATTAATTGCTGATAAATTTATAATATTTGTCAAAAATAATTCGAAACCAAGCTGTGTAAATTTCCGAATTATTTTCCATATCACTCTTTACATCTTCAACAGTCATCCATTTAAAATTTTCAACTTCTTCTCTATTGATAATTGGATTTTCATTAAATGCACCCACCATCACATGATCTAATTCATGCTCTGTTAAACCATTGTCAAAAGGAGCTTTATAAACAAACGAAAATACTTCTTTTAAATCACATACAAAACCCATTTCTTCTTGCAATCGTCTTTTTCCAGCTTCAATGTTCGATTCGCCATCACGCTGATGACTGCAACAAGTATTTGTCCATAATAACGGAGAATGATATTTAGATGCTGCACGTTGTTGCATTAACAGCTCTCCTTTATCATTAAAAGTAAAAACGGAAAATGCACGATGTAACAAAGCTTTTTCATGCGCTTCCATCTTAGCCATCAATCCTAATTGTTCATCATTTTCATTCACCAAAATTACTTGTTCTTCAGCCATAATTTCCAATTATTCCCTGTTTTTATTTCAGGACGTGAAATTACAAAGATTAAATGATTAATTTATCTTTGTCAAAAAAACAAAACGCCCTTTTTTTATATGAAACGAATTTACATTTTCACTTTATCTTTGTTCTTCATGGGGTTTATCAGCTGTGATAAAGAACATAAAAAGAAGCTTCCTCAAAAAGAAGTAGCTCCACTCATTAAAAAAAAGGAAGTAGCAAAAAAAGAAATCAAACAAAAAGAAATCATCAAAAAAGATTGGGATAGTATCGAACCAAGTACAGTTGTCCCATTTTTAACAGCTTATGGTAAGATAAACAAAGAAACTATTGTCTTGATAAAGACGAAATACGGTAATATAAAATTGCGATTGTACAAGGATACTCCTCTTCATAGAGCTAATTTCATTTTTTTAGCAAAGGCAGGATATTTTGATACAACCATTTTTTATAGAGTATTGGAAGATTTTGTTATCCAAGGAGGAAATTCTGAAAACATTGAAATGATGAAATTCAGAAGAAAATATAAAAACTATCGTCTCCCTTCAGAATTCAGAGCAAACAGAACGCATAAATTTGGCGCTTTGGCATCCGCAAGAAGATGGCAAAACAATCCCGACAAAAAATCCAATCCTTTCGAATTCTATATCATTCAAAAGAAAGATGGGGCTCATCATCTAGACAATGAACATACCGTTTTTGGTGAAGTGATATCTGGATATAGCACCATCAATAAAATTGCAAAACTTGAAACTAGCACTGATGAATGGCCCTATGAAGATGTGTATATGAAAGTTGAAGTTTTAAATTGATAATTGTATTTGTAGCGGTATATTTGCCCACTAATTTAGAAGGATGGAATTTTTAGAAGAATTACAACGCAGAAGAACTTTTGGTATTATCTCTCACCCTGATGCTGGTAAAACAACATTGACCGAAAAGCTCTTGCTTTTTGGGGGAGCTATTCAAGAAGCTGGTGCTGTAAAAAGCAATAAAGTAAAGAAAGGTGCTACATCAGATTTTATGGAAATTGAGCGTCAGCGTGGTATTTCTGTTGCCACTTCTGTATTGGCTTTTATTTATAAAGACAAGAAAATTAACATTCTAGATACTCCTGGTCACAAAGATTTTGCAGAAGATACGTTTAGGACTCTAACTGCAGTTGATTCAGTAATTGTAGTGATTGATGTTGCAAAAGGGGTTGAAACCCAAACTGAAAAATTGGTTGAAGTTTGTAGGATGCGTAAGATTCCTATTATTGTTTTTATCAACAAATTGGATAGAGAAGGTAAGGATGCTTTTGATTTGTTAGATGAAGTTGAGCAAAAATTAGGGCTGCGTGTAACTCCATTGAGTTTCCCAATTGGTATGGGTTATGACTTTAAAGGAATCTATAATATTTGGGATAAAAAGTTAAATCTTTTTTCTGCCGACAACAAGCAAACTGTTTCTGAAGGAATTGAATTTAGTAATCTTGAGGATCCAGAATTAGATACTATTGTTGGTGAAGATGCTGCAAATACATTGCGTGAAGAAATAGAATTGGTTTCTGAAGTATATCCTAAGTTTGATTTAACAGAATATCAAAATGGCTCGTTACAACCCGTATTTTTTGGCTCAGCATTAAATAATTTTGGCGTAAAGGAATTACTAGATTGTTTTACTGAGATTGCTCCTACTCCACAACCAAAAATGTCTGAAGAACGCTTAATCGATTCTAAAGAAGAAAAATTAACTGGATTTGTTTTTAAGATTCACGCCAATATGGATCCGAAACATCGGGATCGATTGGCATTTGTTAAAATTGTTTCAGGTACTTTTAAAAGAAATGCTCCTTATTTACATGTACGCAATAATAAGAAAATGAAATTCTCTAGTCCAAATGCTTTCTTTGCTGAGAAAAAAGAAATTGTTGAAGAGTCTTTTCCTGGTGATATTGTTGGACTGCACGATACTGGAAATTTTAAAATTGGTGATACCTTGACTGAAGGAGAAATTATTAACTTTAAAGGGATTCCGAGTTTTTCTCCAGAGCATTTCCGCTATGTAAATAATGCTGATCCAATGAAATCTAAACAATTACAAAAAGGATTAGATCAATTAATGGATGAAGGTGTTGCACAATTGTTTACTTTAGAAATTAACAATCGAAAAGTGATAGGAACAGTTGGTGCACTACAATACGAAGTTATCCAATATAGGTTAGAGCATGAATATGGTGCTAAATGTACGTACGAAAACTTACCAATGCACAAAGTTTGTTGGGTGCAACCAGAAGATGCTAAGAATGCAGAATACAAAGAGTTTAGACGTGTAAAGCAACGTTATTTGGCTCATGACAAACACAATCAATTGGTGTTTTTTGCCGATTCTTCTTTTACCATTCAAATGACACAGAGTAAATATCCAACAGTAAAATTACATTTTACCAGTGAGTTTGAATAAGGATAATTGTTCATATTCTTATTAAAACTGATACAGAATTACTTGGTAATCTCGATAAAATATGGTATTTTGGAACATACTTTAATTAGCGCTATGAACTCAGTATTAGAAACCTCAAAAAAACTCCGAAAATCAAAACCCTCAGAACTTCAAGAAATTGTTGCTTTAGCAAATAAGACTTTCGATACTTTTTACCGTCCTTTTTTAGGCGACCATAATGTTGATTGGTATGTAGGTAGTGGAGAGCTTAAACGTGAGATTGTGAAGCATGCAAATGATTTACATGTACTTCTCATTAATAATGAAATAAAAGGGTTTGCTATTTATTTTGATGACTTTATCCATATCATGATGATTGATGAAGATGCACATCGCTTAGGAATGGGATCGTTTTTAATGACTGCAGTTGAAAATCAATTGTTTAAAAATCATGACAACATAAAACTACAATCTTTTGTTGGAAATAAAATTGCAACAGCATTCTATTTAAAAAATGGATGGAAAAAAGGGACTGTAAACAATGCCCGTAAAGATGTAGCTATGATGTATTTTGAAAAAGAAAAAAGTTAATACTCTACAAAATTTATTTCCAACAAAAGATTGTAGTTTTATACTTTATCAAAAATGAAAAAAAAATTACTACAGCTATTTGCATTTCTCTTATTAACAAGCTGCTCATCTTCTAATGATAATATTGAAGAAACTTATATCTACCCAACATTTGGTTCAGAAATTAATGTAACAATTAATGGCCTTACATTTGATGCAATGGAACCATTTATTTCTCCAGACGGAAATTATTTGTTTTTCAACAATAAGAATGATGGTGTTAACACTAAGCTATTTTATGCTACTAAAATAAATGATTCAACATTTACTTTTGTTGGGGAATTAATAGGTACAAATCAAACTACACAACCACATTTAGATGCCGTTGCTGATATGGATTCTTCTGGTAATTTTTATTGGACATCAACAAGAAATTATCCAAATGAATTAGACAACCTATTTTACGGAACATTCAATTCTGGAGTGGTAAGCAACACTGGTAGATTGCAAGGAGATTTTAATTTGAATACTCCTAGTTGGTTAATAATGGATCATGGAATTAGTATCGATGGTCAATTTTTATATTATAACAATGCAAAATTTGATAGTACTAATTGCCTAGGGCCTTGTGAAACAACAATTGGAATTGCTCAGAAAATTAACAGTACAACTTTTAATATACTTGATAATTCAGACACAATCTTACAAAACATTAATGATCCTAACTACATATATTATGCACCTTGTATTAGTAGTAACAATTTGGAGTTATACTACACTAGATATTTAAAAGGTACTATAACGGAAAATACAATTTTTGAGATTTGTGTTGCGGTCCGGAATACAGCAACATCCAAATTTTCAATTCCTAGAGTATTACTTTCAGAATCTATTTCTAACTTAGTAGAAGCTCCAACTTTAACAACCGATATGAAAATCATCTATTATCATAAAAAAATATTGGATACACATAAAATCTTTATGAGGCATCGCAACTAATAGAGTATTTATTTCACTAAAAAGTCGAAATAAGTATTAGGATACGGTTCATTATTTAAAGTAAAATGCCACCACTCTTTTTGATAATTTCTAAAACCATTTGCTAACATTATTTTTTGCAATTGATTCCTATTCCTTTTTTGTTTTACAGTTAGCATATCAAATGTAACCCAAGATTCTTGTCCAAAAAAATCATAGGGAGATCCCATATCAATTTCATTTCCGGTTTTCAAATCAATCAAAGTAACGTCTAACGTACTACCACGCGTGTGCCCTGATTTTGTAGCGATATATCCATTTTTAAACAAATCTCTTTTCAATTCATTTGGATAAAATTGCTGTTTCATTAAAGTATCGTTTACATCCAGCGCCCATTTGTAAAAATGATTGACAGCTCTTTGAGGGCGATAGCCATCAAAAATATTGAGCCCTAAACCTTTTTTATTCAATTTATATTGAACCAATTTTAAAGCATCTACTGCCTCTTTTGACAAAATCAAAACTTCTTTTTGATATCCATCAATTCGCTCACCAACAAAATTATTTTTAGAAAAATATCGCAATTCTATTTGAATAGTTGGAATCTCATTTTGCACATATACAAAACCTTTTGGAAGTTGAGCACATAAATTAAGGCTGATAAAAAATATTAGGATAACTGCTTTCATAATATTAATTTATATATTTGGTATTACTAGATTTTATAAATCTAGACTTGAAATATATTCAAATTTTACAATGAGATTTAAACCGCTTAAACCCCTACTAATATTTTTATCTATTTGGATATTTTCTTTTTCACTGTTAATTTTAAGTTGGAATATAGTTATTCCATTTTTTATTCCAACCATATTTGGAATATACTATTTGTTAAAAGGGTTATACAAATTAACTTTAAAGCTTAGAGTTGAAGGTTTGAATTATATAATTATTGGATTATTACTTATCTCAATTTCAATAAAACTCTTCTATATATATTATAATTTATTAATTTTAATAGCACTTCTCATTGGAACTTTTTATTATTACAAGAAGCTCCATCAAAAACTTGATTCTAAAATCAAATATCTATTTCATTTTGTTATTACAATAAATATTTTTCTATTATTAACTCCAGATACTTACATCCTTTCAAAAATTAATCAAGTTTATGATAAAAAAAATTGGAGCTCAAAAATAACTTGGAATGATTTTCAAGGAAAGCAAATTGATAGCTCTAAATTCTCTGCTCAAATTTATACAAGCTTAAATTATAAGGTAAATAAAGTATATAATTATCCTCAAGCCATAATCACATCTCGAATGAATAAAACATTATCGTGGAAAAGGGAATCCATTAACTTAAATGACCCTAGACTATTAAAACATGAACAAGGTCATTTTGATATTGCAGAAATTCAAACAGTAAAAGCTATAGATAGCATAAATAATTCTTGGCCTTTAAATTATGATAAATTGAACAAAATCATTATCCATTTTTCAAAAATTAATAGTGAACTAACCAGGGATTATGACAAATACACAAAACATAGTCAAGACACAACATATCAAAAAGTATTTGATAGTTTATTTGATTCAGAATTAAGAACAAATTAGAGAATCACCATTCAATTTCTTTCAATCCCATTTTATTCAAAATTTCATTCGTTTTAGAAAAGCATTTATTACCAAACCAATACCCCCTATTAGCACTCAAAGGTGATGGATGCCCACTTTCTAATACTGTATGCCTAGACTTGTCTATTTTCTTACCTTTCTTTTTTGCATATCCTCCCCAAAGTAAAAACACCACATTTTCCTTTTTAGTTGATATTTGGGCAATAACAGCATCAGTAAATTGTTCCCATCCTTTTTTTTGATGACTCCCTGCTTCATGTGCTTTTACCGTTAAAGTAGCATTTAATAACAACACACCTTGATTTGCCCATCGTTCTAAGTTTCCACTTTTGGGAGTCGGGAGATTTAAATCGGTTTCCAATTCTTTAAAAATATTTTTTAGTGAAGGTGGATGTGAAATTCCGTCATTCACAGAAAAGCACAAGCCATTTGCCTGCCCTTCGTCATGATAGGGATCTTGACCAATAATAACTATTTTTAAATCATCAAAAGAGCAATGGTCAAATACAGAAAAGATTTGATTTTCTTTCGGGTAACAAGTATGGGTTGAATATTCAGACTTTACAAAATCTATTAACACATTGAAATATGGTTTATCAAATTCATCTTGTAAAATTGGTTTCCAGCTTTTAGCTATGTTTACATTCATTTTTTAATATTTCTAATTACTTTTGTTTCCAATTCAAAAATACGATTTTGGCAATAACTATTACAGAAAAAACCTTGAACGATTTAGAGTTTGATACAATTTTAGAAAGTATCAAAAACTATTGCATTACAGATTTAGGTAAAAGTGCTGTCAATAAAATACTGCCTTTTAAATCAAAAGAGAAATTATTTTCTGAATTAAAAAAAACGGATGAATATTTAACATCTTTCGAAAATGACAATCGTATTCCTAATCATATTTTTGATGATATTTCTAAAGAAATTAGTCTGCTAAATATTGAGAATTCTTATATCATTCCAGAAGGTTTTTTAAAAGTGTTAAATACAGCTGAAACTGTTAACGAACAATTAATATTTTTAAAGAAATTTAAAGAGATATACCCTATACTTTTTGAGCATTCACAAGAAATAGAATACACCACTATTGTTTCGGACAGTATAAAAAAAATCATCACATCTTTTGGAGAGGTTGACCATAAAGCATCGCAACATTTAAAAACAATCAGGCGAGAAATTGGGCAAATAAGAGGGAAGATAAATGAGAGTTTTACAAGAGCTTTATCTAAGTTTAGTGCATCTGGATATTTGGATGACATTAGAGAATCGGTTGTTGAAAACCAACGAGTATTGGCAGTAATGCCAATGCATAAACGCAAAGTAAAAGGAACACTTTTAGGAACATCAAAAACGGGAAGCATTATTTTTGTTGCTCCACAGATTACCCAAAAGTACACACGAGAATTAGAAAATTTATTGTTTGAAGAGAAACAAGAAGTAATCAGAATTCTTAAAGTTTTAACGGATGCTTTAAGACCGTTTCAAGTATTATTGGTACAATATCAAAACTATTTAATTGAGCTTGATACCATTGGAGCTAAAGCAAAATATGCCAATCAGATTAATGCTATTTTACCAAAAATATCATCTGATAAAGAGATTTGTTTAAAAGATGCTTATCACCCTATCTTATTAGAAAAAAACAAACTCACAAATACAACTACTATTCCACAGACATTAGAGTTAAATGAACAACAACAAATCATTGTTATTTCTGGCCCCAATGCTGGTGGAAAAAGTATCACCTTAAAAACCATTGGGCTTTTACAAGTAATGTTGCAAAGTGGTATTTTGATTCCTGTTTCTGATAAAAGTACTGCAACCATTTTTGACAGAATTCTAACCGATATTGGCGATAATCAATCTATAGAAAATCAATTGAGCACATATAGTTATCGACTAAAAAATATGCGTCAGTTTTTAAAACGCTGTAATGAAAACACTTTGTTTTTAATTGACGAATTTGGTACAGGGTCTGATCCAGAATTAGGTGGTGCGTTAGCAGAAATTTTCTTAGAAGAGTTTTATTCTAAAAAAGCTTATGGAATTATAACCACTCATTATGCAAATTTAAAAGTGCTAGCTGATGAATTAGATAATGTGGCAAATGCCAACATGCAATTTGATGAACGAAGCCTAGAACCTCTTTTTAAATTATTTATTGGACAAGCTGGCAGCTCATTTACTTTTGAAGTTGCGCAAAAAAACGGGATTCCATATAGTTTAATCAACAGAGCAAAGAAAAAAGTTGAGGGTGAAAAAATTAGATTAGACAAAACCATTTCTAAGCTTCAAAAAGAGCGTAATAAACTACAAAAGAATTCTAAAAATTTAGAAAAAGAACAATCTAAGGCAAAGGAACATTCTGATAATTTATCAGATAAAGAAGCCAAAATAAAACTTAAATTAGAGCAGTTTCAAGAGTTGTATGACAACAATCAAAAAATGTTGGTTACTGGCAGAAAAATTAATGAATTGGCAAATAAGTTTTTTCAAACCAATAATAAAAAAGAATTAATTTCTGAATTCATCAAATGGACTACAATTGAAAGAGCTAAATATTTAAAGAAAAACCCTATTGTAAAAAAGACAAAAGCTGAAAAGAAAAAAGTAAAAGTTGTTCAAAAACAAAAGGAAGAAAAAATTGCTATTGTAGAAAAAGAGATTCTAAAAGAGGTTGTAAAAGTTAGAGAAGTTAAGAAGGTTGAAGCTAAAAAAAATGCTAAAGCAAAAGCCGATTATATTTTTAAAGTCAATGACCGAGTTAAAATATTAGATGGCTCAACTGTTGGAACAATTGAATCTATTGAGAAAAAAACAGTAATTGTTAATTTTGGTTTTTTAACTACCAAAACTACGTTGAATAAGTTGGAGATTGTGGAAGCAACAAAATAAAGTAACTGTTATTCCTACAAAGTCAGGAATCTATATTATAGTTATTTGTAGATTTCTGCTTTCGCACGAAAGGTACTAAAATCAATCTTCCTGATAACGTTTCATTTCATCATCATAAAAAGCAGAGGCCTCTTCAATTAAAGTAGCAACTTCTATAGCCAAGGCTTCTTCGTCTGAGCGCTCAAAAGACTCCCACCAATCAATTTCATCATCAACCAAATTAATTATAAAACGTGGATACTCTGTATGAATTACAAAGATTGCATCTTGATGCTCGGTGTTATCACCCATTAAAAATTTAGGTAGTTCCATGATTGGTTCTGATTAATTTATTAGTTAAATAATGAAAGCGTAAAAATAGTAAAATTGCTGCAGCTGTGAGTCCTGCAACTAATCCAATCCATATCCCAAAACTGCCATAAGCATCTGCATCACCTAAATAATAACTGATAGGGAACCCAATCATCCAATAAGCAATAAAGGTTAACACAGTTGGAATCAATACATCTTGCAAACCTCTTAAGGCACCTAAGGCTACGACTTGCAATCCGTCAGAAATTTGAAAAATTGCTGCTGCAAATAATAGTTTTGCTGCTAATTGAACTACTTCTGTATTATCTGAAAAATTAACAACATCATGCATGTCAACATACATTAATGGTAATTGTTTATGGAGTAGTAGAAAAAGTGCTGCAAATACAATCTCAAAAATTGTGGTTAAGAAAAATATAGAAAATGCTATTCTACGTAACTCTTTAAAATTTCTTAATCCTTTTTGATTCCCTACCCGTATCATTGCAGTAACACTCATCCCCATTGCTACCATAAAGGTCATAGAAGACAGGTTCAGTGCAATTTGATTTGCTGCTTGCGGATTTTTACCTAGTGTACCACTCAACCAGATAGCAGCAGTAAATATACCGACTTCAAATAGCATTTGCATTGCACTAGGAAAACCTAATCCTATAATTTTTTTGAGAACTGAACTTTCTAATACAAACAATTTTATATGTGTAACTAAAGCTTTTGATTTTTCCTTTCCTCTTAATAGCCACCACAAATAAAGCCACATAATAAAACGTGATGCTAATGTACCATATGCAGCACCAACGATACCTAATTCTGGAAATCCAAACTTTCCAAAAATCAACATATAATTTAATACAATGTTAACCAAGTTACCTACCAATGTTGCATACATTGGCAATCTAGTCATTGACAAACCATCAGAAAATTGCTTAAATGCCTGAAAAACCACCAACGGAAATAATGAAAGTGCTACCAATTCTAAATATGGAATTGCTAACTCAACTACCTCAGGTGGTTGCTTCATCATATACATTAAAGGCTTCGCTATCAATGTCAATAAAAATAAACCAATCCCTAAAACAGAACACAAAAAGAGTCCGTGTTTAAAAATTGATTTGGCTTTTATAGGATCGTTTTCTGCATCAGATTCTGCAATCAACGGAGTAATTGCTGTAGAGAAACCAATACCGATAGACATACCAATAAAAATAAAACTATTGCCTAAAGATACCGCAGCTAATTCTGCTGTACCCAATTGCCCCACCATAATATTATCAACAAAACCAACAAAAGTATGTCCTAACATCCCCAGCATAACTGGAGCTGCGAGCGCTAAATTTTTTTTAATTTCAGATGTATATTGGCTAAATATCAATTGACAGGATTTTCGAAATGCAAAAATACAATTATTAATTAAGACAATAGCTGCATCACTTTTAGACTTTAAACAAGCTATTCAATTATCGCGCTATCACCTCTATTTATCACTTTGCCACTCATTATAGTCACAATCTATTTTGGTATAAATTTTAAGAATAAACCATAGCATAAAAAACAAGTAAAATCAGTAAATTTGTACTAGTAAAATTAATATTCATTAAAAAATAAAACAAATGTCATTAGTAGGTAAAAAATTCCCAAACATTAGCGTTGAAGCAATGAACGATATGGGCGATGTATTTAACGTAAACGTATTAGAAGAAGCAGTAAATAATAAGAAAAAGGTAGTATTATTTTGGTATCCAAAAGATTTTACTTTTGTATGCCCAACAGAGCTGCACGCATTTCAATCAGCTTTAAGTGATTTTGAAAAAAGAAATACAATCGTAATTGGTGCTTCTGTTGATTCTGCACAAGTACACTTTGCTTGGTTAAGTACCGCTAAAGATAATGGTGGAATTGAAGGTGTAACATACCCTTTAATTGCAGATACTACTAGAAATTTATCTAGTGTGTTGGGTATTTTAGATATTTCGAATGAAAGATATGATGAAGATACTGATACCGTTCAAATCGAAGGAAGTAATGTAACTTATAGAGCTACATATTTAATTGATGAAGAAGGTAAAATATTTCACGAAAGTGTAAATGATATGCCATTAGGAAGAAATGTAGGTGAGTATTTAAGATTAATCGATGCTTATACACATGTACAAGAAAAAGGTGAGGTTTGTCCAGCAAACTGGGAAGAAGGTAAAGATGCAATGCAGCCAAATGCTAAAGGAACTGCTGAGTATTTAGCAAAGCATTAAGCGATAAGCACCAAACAACAAAACCCAAATTTTAATTAGTTACTTTGGGTTTTGTTATTTGATCATTAGTTTTTAATTTTTTAAAAAATTATATTATGTTAACAGAAATCACTGACGACAGTTTAGCACAAGTTGTAAACGACAATCCAAAAGTTGTAGTTCAATTTTCAGCATCATGGTGTGGAAACTGTAGAATTATGAAACCAAAATTTAAAAAATTAGCATCAGAAAATGAAAGCATTGCTTTTGTATTAGTTGATGCCGAAAAATTTCCTGAATCGCGTAAATTAGCAAATGTTGATAATTTGCCAACTTTTGCAACTTTTAAAAATGGAGTAAAATTAAATCAGATTCAAACCAACAGGTTCGAGGGGTTAAAAGAATTGGTAAACGAAATAGTCTAAATCTATAATTGTAAACACATGAAAATACCTATCATAAAACATTTGACCACCTTTATCGAAAATAATGATGAAGATTATATCAATGAAACTTTAGAAGTTCTTGAAGATTTAACTGAAGTTTCTTCATTAAAAGATGAAGAGCTAGATGTAATTGGCGAGCTGATTTCTAATATGTATGGTGCTTTAGAAGTGCATGCCGAAATTAAAAATGGCACACCAAAAAAAGAGGCACTCAACGGTTTTATGAAACGTGTTTTAGGATCGATAGACCAATAAAATCTGTTAACAAAACGGCTAAAAAACTCTCGAAATTGTTCGGGAGTTTTTTGTTTTTAACTTACTTTTGAAATTATAGATTTTAAACAAAATATTATGGCAACAGTAACATTAAAAGGAAACGAATTTCAAACAGTTGGAAACTTACCAGAAGTTGGTTCTAAAATAAAAGACTTCTCATTAGTGGCAGGAGATTTATCTAAAAAAACACTTGCAGATTTTAGTGGATCTAAGATTATATTCAATATTTTCCCAAGTATAGATACAGGTACTTGTGCAGCATCTGTTAGATCTTTTAACAAAACAGCTTCAGAACTAGACAATACAAAAGTATTATGCATCTCTAGAGATTTACCATTTGCACAAGGTAGATTTTGTGGTGCAGAAGGCATAGAAAATGTCATAATGTTATCTGATTTTAATTCAGGAGCATTTGGAAATACAAACGGTTTAACATTTAGCAATGGCCCACTTGAAGGATTAAATTCTAGATCAATTATCGTTACTGATGAAAGCGGAACCATACTTTATACTGAGCAAGTTGCAGAAACTGTTGAAGAACCAAATTATGATAAAGCGCTTAATGCTTTAAAATAATTTAGATAATCTCAATTTCAATATTGCTGTTAGAATTTCATTTTTAGCGGCAATATTTTCAATTATAATAGGTTTGAGAATCTATTAACCAAAATTTATGCTGTAAAAAGCAAAATCCTTTTTATTATTCTATATTTTTGTAATAATAACTCAATGAATGGCCAGAAAGAAAAAAAGCACTAAAGCAACAAAGAAGGAACCTCGTTTTCAAAAAACAAAAACCTTTTTAAGTAACAAACAAACTCAAACTATTTTTGGTTTGTTTTTAACATTATTTGCAGTGTTTCTATTTGTTGCCTTTACCTCTTTTTTGTTTAATTGGAAAGTTGACCAAAGTGAGTTGTCACAATTTTTAAACAAAGATTCATCTGTACATAATTTACTAGGAAAGTTTGGACACATCTTCAGTGTCTTTTTTATTTACAAAGGGTTTGGTGTAGCAGCCTACATTTTTCCAATCTTATTTTTCTTTAGCGGGTTATATTTATTGTTTCAAGTAAGCCTTATAAAATTAAGAAAATCATGGTTTTGGGGAGTTTTAGGAATGACTTGGTTTTCTATGTTCTTTGGATTTTTTACCAATGGCGATTCAATCTTGTCAGGAATTGTAGGTTATGAACTCAATAACTTTATAGAACCATTTTTAGGGCGTGTTGGCATCATGCTTGTTTTAATTTTTACAATCCTCACGTATTTAGCCATTCGGTTTAAATTAAATTTTGGACACTTACTTGCTCTTTTTAAAAGTAATAAAAAAGCTGTAGCGGATAAATCATCTGTTAATGAGCCATTAACAGAAGCTCCTGAATTAAGTGTTGCTTTTGTTGAAAAAGAGAAATCAGAATTTGAATTACAAGTTGAAAATTTACAACCTACCATTAAAAACCATTTAGGAAAAAAAGAAGAAAAAGATAAAAATACAGAAGGCGACATACTTTTAGATATTGCTAAAAAGGTTGAAACTGATTCTGAAGAAGTAGAAATTGCTGTAGAAAAAATTGTTGAAGAAAAAACAGAAACTGAAAATTTATCAGATAGACTACTTAAGGATTTTGGCGAGTTTGACCCTAAATTAGAATTAGGGAATTACAAATTTCCAACACTTAATTTATTGCGTGAGTTTAATGAGAGCATTGCTGTAGACCAAGAAGAATTAGAGGCCAATAAAAATAGAATTGTCCAAACGTTAAACAATTATAAAATTGGTATTGCAAAAATTAAAGCTACAGTTGGCCCTACTGTTACACTTTATGAAATCGTACCAGATGCAGGAATTAGAATTTCAAAAATTAAAAATTTAGAAGACGATATTGCTTTGTCATTATCAGCATTAGGTATCCGTATTATAGCACCAATTCCTGGTAGAGGTACGATTGGCATTGAGGTTCCAAACAAAAATGCTACAATGGTTTCGATGAAATCTATGATTTCATCTAGCAAGTTTCAGAAATCTGAAATGGAACTACCAATTGCTTTTGGTAAAACTATTTCTAACGAAAGTTTTGTGGTAGATTTAGCTAAAATGCCTCACTTACTAATGGCGGGTGCAACGGGTCAAGGAAAATCTGTTGGACTTAATGTTGTACTCACATCGCTACTTTACAAAAAACACCCAGCAGAAGTGAAATTTGTTTTGGTTGACCCTAAAAAAGTCGAGCTCACATTGTTCAATAAAATTGAACGTCATTACTTGGCAAAACTTCCAGATTCTGAAGAAGCTATAATTACCGATACCACTAAAGTTGTAAACACCTTAAACTCGTTGTGTATAGAAATGGATGACCGTTACGACCTGCTTAAGGCAGCAATGGTTAGAAATATAAAAGAATACAATACCAAATTCAAAGCACGAAAATTAAATCCTGAAAACGGCCATAAATTTTTACCATACATTGTTTTAGTAATTGATGAATTTGCAGATTTAATAATGACAGCTGGTAAAGAAGTAGAAACTCCAATTGCGCGCTTAGCTCAATTAGCGCGGGCTATTGGAATACATTTGATTGTTGCAACTCAAAGACCATCGGTAAATGTAATTACAGGAATTATCAAAGCTAATTTTCCTGCTCGTATCGCATTTAGAGTAACTTCAAAAATAGATTCTAGAACCATCTTAGATAGCGGTGGCGCTGATCAATTGATTGGTAAAGGTGACATGCTGTACTCTGGAGGGAATGATTTAACAAGAATTCAATGCGCGTTTGTTGACACTCCAGAAATTGAAAAAATCACTGATTTTATTGGCTCACAAAGAGCTTACCCAGATGCTTATCAATTACCAGAATTTAATGGAGAAGAAAATGGCTTAAATCTTGATGTAGACATCAACGACAGAGATTCACTCTTTAGAGATGCTGCCATGGTAATTATTATTGCCCAACAAGGTTCAGCATCTCTGTTACAAAGAAAATTAAAATTAGGCTATAACAGAGCGGGTAGAATTATTGACCAATTAGAAGCTGCAGGTATTGTGGGTCCTTTTGAAGGAAGTAAAGCAAGACAAGTATTAGTGTCAGATGAAATGGCATTGAATGAATTATTAGAAAACGAAAGAAAATAAAAAATGAAAAAATATTTATTCCTACTATTTATAGTATTTACTACAGTTGGTTTTAGTCAAAATCCAAAAAAGTTACTAGATCAAGTTGCAGGTAAAGTGAAATCATATGACAATATTTATATAGAGTTTGAGCATAAAATTGACAATGAAGAAGCTAATATTCATCAAGCAAATAATGGAAACGCCACTTTAAAAGACGATTTATATCATTTTGAATATTTAGGTGTTGAGCAATTTTTTGATGGTGATAAAATTTATATGATAGTTCATGAAGATGAAGAAGTGGTTATAAAACAACCAAATTCTGAAGACGACACCACATTGACTCCTTCTAGAATGTTAACCTTTTACCAAAAAGGGTTTACTTATGAAATGGATATTGTACAAAAAGTGCAAGGAAAAAAAATGCAGTTTGTAAAATTGACTCCTATGGATACTGAATCTGAATTAAAGCATGTTTTGGTTGCAATCAACAAAAAAACAAAACATATTTATAGAGTTATTGAAACTGGCAAAGATGGCACAGTTACTACATATACTATCAATAAATTTCATACAAACCAAGCTATTTCTGATTCTCTATTTACCTTTGACCGCAAAGTATTTGAAGATAAAAATTACTACATCAGTGAACCAAAATAGATTAATTTGAAAAAACTCGATATATATATTATCAAGAGCTTTTTAAAGCCCTTTTTTGCGACATTTTTTGTCATTCTTTTTGTTTTGGTAATGGTGGCACTTTGGGGAGGCTTTGATGAAATCTCAGGTAAAGGTGTTGATATGGGCTTTATATTAAAGTTTGTAGGATACCTTGCTTTAACTGTAGTGCCATTAGCAATGCCAATCGGAATTTTATTATCGTCTATCATGGCTGTAGGGAATTTTGCTGAAAATTATGAAATGGCTGCAATAAAATCTGCAGGAATCTCTTTAAGGCGATTTATTTTACCATTGGTAATTCTAACACTTTTTTTAAGTGTTGTAGATTTTATGTTTCTCAACTACGTGTATCCACGAGCTACGCTGAAACAGAAAAACATGTTTATGAATATCAAAAAAAAGCAACCAGCTTTGGCTTTGATTCCTGGCACATTCAACACTGACATCCCAGGGTATGTTATAAAATTTGATGAAAAATATGGCAAAAAAAAGAATCTTTTAAAGAATGTTCAAATTTCTGACTTAAAATCATCTGTTGGAAAAATAAAGATTATTACAGCTGAAAAAGGGGAAATTATAACTGAAGAAGGTAGTAAATATATGACCTTTATTTTGACCAATGGAAATTACTATGAAGACCATAGCAACAAACGGGATAAGAAAGATAAAAAAATAAGAATGCCATTTTCTAAGGCAACTTTTGAAACCTATGAAATAAACATTGATGTTTCATCTTTTAGTGATTCAGATTTAGAAAAAGATAATTTTGACACGCATCATGCAATGCTGAGTTTAAACCAATTAGTTCAATTTTCGGATTCTACAAAAGTTGTTTATGACAATTATTTAAAAGGCAGAAGCAAGAATTTTGTTTTGGCAATTGGCGCTGATAAATTAAAACCCTATCCAGATTCTTTGGCCAACAATAATTTGAATCAAGATGTTTTAAAGAATTTTGAAGTTAAAAATAAATCTGTCGTATTAGACAACGCCATTAGAAATATTGAAAGAGAGCTCAATAACATGCAACGTACTACCCAAAGTTTTAAATTAAAACGAAAGCAACTAAACCTATATGATCATGAGTATCATAATAGAATTGCATTTTCATTGGCTTGTCTAGTTCTATTCTTTATTGGTGCACCGCTTGGTTCAATTATTAGAAAAGGAGGCTTCGGTTTGCCAATGGTCTTAGCAATTGTTATTTTTGTAGTCTATAATATCATAACCACTACGGGTAAAAATATGGCTGAAGAAAGTGCCTTATCTGCTGCTTTAGGAGGATGGCTATCTACCATATTTTTATTACCGTTTGGAATATTAGTTACACGTAGAGCTGCAAAAGACAAAGGAATTTTTAATATCAAGTTGTTTTTTGATTCAGTTAGTGCAAAATTTAAACGCAAAAAAAAGAATTCATAAAGTAATGAAAGCTACAACAGAGAAAGTGAAGTTGAACTCGATAGAAGAAGCGATTGAATCCATTAAAAAAGGAGAGGTCGTAATTGTTGTTGATGATGAGAACAGAGAGAATGAAGGTGATTTTATTGCTGCTGCAGAAATGGTTACGCCAGAGATGATTAATTTTATGGCTACTAATGGTAGAGGATTAATTTGCGCTCCAATTACCGAAGATAGAAGAAAAGAATTAGACCTTGAAATGATGGTGCAGAACAATACCGTAATGCATCATACTCAATTCACAGTGTCGGTTGATTTAATTGGTCATGGCTGCACTACTGGAATTTCTGTTCATGATAGAGCTAAAACTATTAAAGCTTTAGTAAATGATGACACTAAGGGGTTTGACTTAGGCAGACCCGGACATATATTTCCGCTTAGAGCAAAAAATGGAGGCGTATTAAGAAGAACAGGACATACCGAAGCTGCGGTTGATTTGGCACGATTAGCTGGATTTAAACCCGCTGGTATTTTGGTAGAGATATTAAATGAAGATGGTTCTATGGCAAGGCTGCCCCAGCTTTTTGATGTTGCCAAACAATTTGATTTGAAATTAATTTCTATCGAAGACTTGGTTGCATATAGAATGAAAAACGATTCGCTCATTGAGAAAATAGAAGATTTTGATACCTCTACGCGATTTGGAGATTTTAGATTAAGAGCCTATAAACAAACCAATAATAATCAAGTTCATATTGCCCTAACAAAAGGAAATTGGAAATCTAATGACAGCGTTTTAGTAAAGGTAAATTCTACATTAATTAACAATGCTTTGGGTGTACTTACTCAAAACTCAGATGGTAAATTTAAACGTATTTTTGATTTACTAAATAAAGAAGATGCCGGGGTCATTGTTTTTATCAACCAAGATAATCAACCTATCAATTTCTTAAATCAATTGTCTAAATTGAAGAAAGAAGATTTATCGAAACCCAAAGAAATGGATAAGAAAGATTATGGCATTGGTGCGCAAATTTTACATGATTTAGGGATTTCTAAATTACGTGTCTTATCAAATGCTAAAAATATTAGCAAACGTGTTGGCATGACGGGTTATGGCCTTGAAATAGTTGAATATATTAACTACTAAGGTGCCACTTATACTTAAAGATATTGCATTTTTATTTTTAATATTATTATTTTTATCTTGTGATAAACAAACAGAAATTCCTATTTTAAAAACTCAATATACCATTAATGTTCATTTAGATAATTTTGATGGGAAGAGTGTTTTTTTATATAAACTCTCTCCTAAACTTCAGCTTACTGACTCAACTCTAATCATCAATAACTTTGCGCATTTTAAAGGTAAAATTGACTTCCCAGAGCGATATGTTTTAATGATTGAAGGAATTAAGGATGGTAAATTATTTATTATAGAAAATAACCCTATAGAAATTATTATTGATAAAAATGATTTGAAGCAATCAGTAATTAAAGGTTCAGAAATTAATACAGCCCTGATTCAATTTCAAAATAAATCAAAACAAATCACTTCAAAAATTGATATTTTTTTTCCAGATTTACAGAGAGCTAGATTAAATAATGATGCAGAAATACTTAAAAAAATAGCCTCTCAGATTTCAATTATTGAGCAAGAGAATATCGATTTTAATTTTGAATTTGTAACTCAACATCCAACTTCATTTATATCTGCCATGATATTAAATGACTTATCAAAAAGAGAAAAAATTGATGTTGATAAAATCTTTAAAGCTTTTCATTCACTTTCAAACAATGTAAAACAAAGTATTGATGCAAAAGAAGTTAATCTGTTTTTAGCTTTGCAATTGTAAAAAGCTTAAATCGCTTTCTGTCTGGTATTCAACTGGAGGTTTATCCTTTAAAAACAAACGAGCAGGTAAATTGCCTTTCAAAATAATCTGCTCTCCTACTACTTCTAACCAACTCCCTTCTCGTAATCCTAAAACGGGTGTTTTATTAAACTGATGAAACTCTTTAATTCTAGTTTCACGAGTTTCTCCCATATGCTTAGAATTAGGGTTTGGGTCTAAATAATGCGGATTCAAATTAAAATTTATCAATCCCAAGGTTTTAAAACTTGGCGGGTAAACTATAGGCATATCATTGGTAGTTTTCATAGAAACACCTGTAATATTGCTACCAGCACTGGTACCAAAATATCTAACTCCATTATCTACAGCCTGTTTAATCTTACCAATTAAATCATTTGTATATAATTGAGAAACCAATTCAAAAGTATTACCACCACCTATAAATATTCCTTTGGCCTTAATAACTGCTTCTTTAGGATTGTCAAATTCATGAATTCCTTTTACTTTGATATTAATAGATTCAAATCCTTTTTGCGCGATAGCAGTATATTCATCATATGTAATACCTCCTGGTCTTGCAAATGGAATGAAGAGTAATTCAGAAATTCCTTTAAAAAAGTTTGACAATTCTGGCAACATATATTCTAAATATGCTTTACCATGAACTGTTGATGTACTCGCAATCAACATTTTTTTCATGCATTTTAATTTTAAGTAAAAGTAGGTAAAAATCTATTTTAACAAAAGTTTACAAATGCTTTAATACTATTTTAATACTTGGTGTACTTTCTTTGTTATTAATGAAACTTAAACTAACTATTACTTTTATTTTATTAGGAATACTTACATCTATTGCACAAAATTATAGCAGAGAGATTAATGGTAAAATCATGAACTTTGATTATCCAATTTCTGATGTGCACATATATAATATAAGTTCTAAACAAGGCACTAGTAGTGATGCAAATGGTGAGTTTAGAATAACTGTTAAGCTTAAAGATACTTTGTCTATCTCACATATTGAATATACCAACAGAAAGCTAATTGTTACCAACAAAATGTTGAGTCAATCATATTCTATTTTCTATTTAGAAATTATGACCAACTATTTAGAAACTGTAGAGATAAAAAATCATACTCTATCAGGATTGTTATTCACCGATACTAAAAGTATTAGTAAAGATTCTATTTTAAAGGCTTCTCACTTTATAGAAGAAATGATACGGATTTCAAAATTACCAAGTAAGAATACCGAGTTATTTAACAGAGATGCGTCGTATGTAAATGATACTGATCCTATAAGTATGAATGGTTTTGGTGGTAGCGTTGGAATTCCTTTTAGAGATAAAGCCAATGAACTAAGAAGAGAATTACGCCTAAAGAAAAACATTCCTGCTCAAATCATTTCCGATTTTGGTAAAAATTATTTTATAAAAAATTTAAAAATTCCAGAAGATAAAATATTTAACTTTTTGACCTATTGTGATTATCGAAATATATTTGATCTCTATAATAACAATGAAATCATAAAAGTGCTACACATCCTAACAATAGAAAGTAGGTCTTTTAATAAAACTCAGGAATAAAAAAACGCTCGCAAAAGCGAGCGTTTTTTAAAAAGATATAATAAAGTTTATCTTAGTCTTGAGTAACTGTATAAGTTACATTGCCATCCATATCGGTAGCTTTATTAACATATACTAATGTTGTTTCAGAATTAATTCCTGATAAATCCATCTCAAATACTTCTAAGGTTCCATCTGGGTGCATTGCAAATACAATTCCACCAATAGATGCACTTGACGTTGACCATGGATCAGCATTTACAACATAGTCATCATCTGGAGAAGAGTTTAATAAAGCAACATCTTCATAATTACTTACAGATCCAGAGTAATCGAACTGAGTTCCGTCATCGTTTCTTAAACGTAAATCTAAATCATTACCAGCATCATCATTAGGGTTCCAATCAAATAAGAAATTGATTTGACCATCAGTAACTGGCGGTAATTGACCATAAACAGTTGCGCTTACAGTAATAGAACTACTTTTAAGAACTACTAAATCACTAGGTCTACTATCAACAGCTACCTCAAAATTTCCAGTAAAATCAATTTGAGAAGACATTGTTATTCCATTATAAGGAACATTACCTCCCGGAGCATCTAATTCAAATTCTACATTTGTCATACCCACAATTACTTCATCTTCACCAGCTGGTATAACATAGTCATTACCATCATAAGTAATAATTACATCAGAATCTCTATATGTAGTTGAATATTCGGTTAATCTAAAACCTATTTCAATATTCGCATTATTTGTACCTGCTTGCCCAATAATCTCAACTTGAGAATTAACAAAAGATTCTACAATCACTTGAATATTGTTTGATGCTGGAGCTACAGCTGCATCATCATCCTCACTACAAGAAGCAAAAAGAGCAACTACAGCAAGCATTAGTATATATTTATAATTATTTATTGTTTTCATTTGATTATTTTTTTAAATTAAAATAGATTAAAATACTGGCTCAGTTGGTACCTGTGTCATAGTATACTCATCACCCACCTTGTCAAATTTAATAAAATAATTAAAATCAGATCCAGCATCAATTGTATCACTAAATGTTTCTACTGTTCCATCAGGATGAACAACCGCAATTAAAATTCCAATTACTGGGTCAGCAGAAGACCAATCTCTTGGTAAAATATTATAAGTGCCATCAGGGTAAGCATTTGAAAATGAAACATCTTCTAAAGGTGATACTGATTGACTTGTTTCAAAACCAACTGTTGGTGGATCATCAGTAATCCATAAATCTAAATCATTTGCTGCTGGGTTATCCCATGTCATTACAACTTGTAATGCATTTGGGTCAGCATCAGGAACTGTTAAAACAATAATTTTAATTGTTTTGTTATCTTGATCAATTACCGCGTCAACAGTATCTGGTTTGTTTAAAACAGATACATTAGTTAAAGTCACATAAATTACTGAACCATCTTCAGAAACATCTACAGGAATACTACCAGAAGTATTACCAAAATGAATAGTAGATCCTCCGTCAGCACCGTCCATAGTATACTCTACCAATGCATTAGTTCCAAATGCTTGGTCAAGTAACATAGCAACATTATAAGGTGTTGCACTAGCTGGCACAATTACTTCAGAATCAGCCAATGATACTGTTTTTGTAACAATATCTCTTGCCACTACAGCATCGTCATCATCAATTGCACACGAAGTAGTAACCAACGCAATTGCAAGTAGAATTAACGGTATAAATTTTATTTTTTTCATAATTAATATTTTATTTTCTTAGTTTAAGTTAAAAGTTAATCTAGCAAAAAGGAATCTACCACTAGTACCAAATTGTTGTGCTCTACGTGAATAAACAAATCTACCGCTACTGTTGTTTCCTGCAAAATTTTCATCTGGGTAAACATCAAATAAGTTATTTGCTCCAACTGTAGCAACTAAGCTTTCAGTAAAGTTATATCCTACAGATAAATCAGTAACAATTCTAGGTGCAAATACTTGATGTGTAGTACTCGTTACTTCTCCAAAATATACATTTCTTAAGAAAACGTTGAATTTATCAAAGCTTATCATATGAGATAAATTAATTTTTGCTCTTGGCACAGCTTCTTCTAAATAAATTCTTGAAGATTCACTAAAATATCTATCTAATTGATTTCCATCAGCTAATATTTGTGAAGCATGAATATCATCAACTTGTCTTGTTTGTGAAAAAGTTGCAGCTAAGTCATTTTTGATTGATACTTTATCAACAGTTGCTTTATGGCTAATTACAATATCAATACCTTTTGATTCTGTATCAATTGCATTTGCAAAAAATGCTGCTCTACTTGCTCCTGCTTGTGCAAAAGCTACTTCCAATTCTGGCGTAGTTGCAACAAATGTGTCTGTTAAAGTAACTCTATCTTCAATTGCAATAAAGTAACCATCAACAGATATTTTAATATTAGACTCTGGTAAGTTTAATGTGAAACCTAAACTTGCACTAGCTGATTCTTCTTCTTTCAATTGAGGGATACCCAATACTTGAGCAACTCTACTATCATTTGAAAAAGTACCTACTTCTTGAGGAATTCCATTATCATCAAACTGAGTTGCAGTTGCATTGTAATAAATTTGATGTAATGAAGGAGCTCTAAAACCAGTACTAAATGCACCACGTAAATTAAAATTATCAGTTATCTTTAATCTTGTTGCTAATTTATAATTAAATGTTGATCCAAAATCGCTATAGTTTTCATAACGAAGTGCAGCTGTTAATAAAAAGGCATCAGTAATATTTGCTTCAATATCTAAATACCCTGCAACACTATTTCTGTGCTCATTTTTTTCATTTGCTGGTCTAAACCCTGGGAATACTTGTGCACCACCTGGGTAAGATCTTCCAAAGAAATCTGGCTCAATATCATAATTTGTATAAGATGCTTCTTCACCAGCAACAATCATATAATTTTCTAATCTATACTCACCACCAAATGCAATGTTTGTTCCTTCTAGGTAATCTTCAAAATATTTTGAAACATCTAAATTAGAAGTATTTTGAGCAAATGAAAACCCTCCTGAATTAAATGTTCTAGAAGATAATAATCCTTGAGAAGCATTGTATGAATTAGATACTGTATAGTTAAAACTATTTTGTCCCCAAGTATTACTTAAGTCAACATCCCAGTCACTAATTTTACCTTTAATACCAACGGCAAAAGATTTATCTTTAATATCCGAATTAATATTTGGCAAGAAACCATTTAAGTTAACTGAAGAGAATGATCTTGATTGGTGTGGCAATCTATAGAATCCTGCAGCATTACCATTTCTGTAACTCAACCCTGCAAAAGAGTACAATTCAGTTCCGTTATCATCTAAAGGCAAAGATAAGTTTGCAAAAAAGCGACCTGATCTTAATTTAGATTGTCCTACTCTCATGTTATAATCTGAACGAACTTGACCTCTTGCTGATAATTCAGCCTCAGTAAAGTCAATTGGACTACCATTATTAGATAATAAATCAACAATTTGATCTTGAGATGTTGTTGCATCTATAGCTTGTTTTAATTCAGTTGTAAAATGATCTACACCTTGAGAGAAAAATTTGATTTGCTCAAAAGACATATCCTCTGGATACACACCACTTTCAGCAGCAACTCTTTGAATTGAATTGAATCCGTGGAAAATCATTCCAGTAAAACTTCCCATTCTACTCGTTGGTTCTCTTAAGTCTACATCTCCAGTAAAGTTAATAAAACCACCTTTATCGCCTAAACCGATACCGTAATTAACACCTATATTTACTGTTTCACCGTCTACACCTCCTTTAAGGTCGTTAGCTCCTTCAGAAAAATTAGCACCAGTTGTAACTGCAACGCTAAGTTCTCCTGTATTTCTTTTCAATACAATGTTAATTACACCTGCAATGGCATCAGAACCATACTGTGCAGAAGCACCATCTCTAAGTACCTCAACACGAGCAATAGCCGCTGTTGGGATAGCATTTAAATCCGTACCAACAGCTCCTCTACCAAATGTACCATTTACATTCACCAAAGAACTTGTATGTCTTCTTTTCCCATTAATTAACACCAATGTTTGATCAGGCCCTAAACCTCTTAAAGAAGCTGGATCGATATGATCGGTACCATCAGAAATAGTTTGTGTGTTTGATGAAAAAGAAGGAGCTACATAATTTAAAATTTGATTTAAATTAACTTGTGGGCTAGAAGCAATCAATTCTGTAACATCAATTACGTCAACAGGAACTGGTGTATCAATAGCTGTTCTGTTTTTGTTTCTTGAGCCTACAACTACAACCTCATCTAGTGAAACACCAGAAGTCATTGTAACATTAACCGTAGCCGATCCATCCATTATAATTTCTTGGTCGTCAAAACCAACAAAAGAAAAAACTAACACATCACCTTGTGCAACTTCCATAGAATAATTTCCATCGAAATCCGAAGATGTTCCATTAGTTGTACCCTTAACAACAATAGTAACTGCTGGTATAGGTTCATTGTCGTCATCCGTTACAACTCCATTAACCTTGTACGATTGTGCCAAGGTAGATAAAGAAACAAAAAACAACATAGTTAAAAAGTAAATTTTTAATTTCATAATTATTTTGTTATTTAAATTAGTTATCTAGCAAATGTATTCTTTTTTAGCTAAAATACTAATATAATCACAAAAAAAATATGAATTTATCCTTTATGAATAAGGGATATTTAAAGAAAACATGAAATATTAAGAAAAATGTTTTTTATTTAGTTTTTCTTAACACAAAATAGAATCCAATTATTATCATCGGAATGCTAAGTAATTGCCCTGTATTAAAACCAAGTAATAAATCTTCTCTACCTTCTACTTGCGCTTCTTTAAAGAATTCTATTACAAGTCTAACTGCCCAAAGTAAAATCATAAATACACCAAACAAGAATCCTGGTTTATTTTTTTTATCGGTTTTCCAGTATACAAACCATAATACTAAAAACACACATATATATCCTATTGACTCAAATAACTGCGTAGGATATCGCAGCGGGACTTCAGCCAAATTCTGCTTATATTGGGCGCTGGTTTCAATTAATTCATAAGCTCGTTCATAAGTTTTAGAACCAGTAATTTCCATAGCTTCTCTTTTACCAATATCATTTCTGATAAATCGGAATCCAAAATCTGAATTGGTTACCTTACCAACAATCTCCGAATTCATTAAATTTCCTAATCTCACAAATACAGCACCTGATGCAACAGTAATTACTACGCGGTCCAGTATCCATAACAAACTTTTGTAATTGTATTTTCTGCGATACAAAATCATAGCAATTACAATTCCGATAGCTGCTCCATGAGATGCTAATCCTGCGAACCCAACAAATTTATAGTCGTCAATAAATCCAAAAATAGAACCATTAGGGTCTTTTGCTATTGGCAATAAAATTTCTACTAAATTGTTTTGATAATAATCCCAACTGTAAAAAAAAACATCTCCTAAACGCGCTCCTAATAAAGTAGCAACTACGGTGTACATAAATAAAGAGTCCACATATTCAACAGGAACACCTTCACTTTTATAGATTTTTTTCATGATTTGAATCCCTAATAAAAAAGCAATCACAAACATTAACCCATAATAACGAATTGATATTGGTCCTATTTTAAAAATTTCTGGTGACGGATTCCAATCTATAGCAAGTTGTAACATGTGATTTTATTTTATAAATATATTTGTAAATATAGATGATTAAAGGATATTATGAAAAGTGTATTGAAATTTGATTTTCACTATTTGCGTTTTGTTATTTATTTTTTGGAATCCTCTTTCTCAGGCACAGGGTCATAGCCTCCTTTACTCCATGGGTGACAACTAAAAATTCGTTTTACAGATAACCAACCTCCATAAAAAAAACCATGTTTCTTTAAAGCTTCTACAGTATAATGTGAACAACTTGGTGAATACCTACAACTAGCGGGTGTATAAGGCGAAATAGCCACCTGATAAAACCGAACCAACATTATAAATGGAAATGCCAATATTTTTTTTAGGACGCTGAGCATTAGTTTACCGAAAAAATTGTTCCGTCTTTACCATCTTTTAATTGAATTCCTAAAGCGAGTAACTCATCTCTAATTTCATCAGACAATGCCCAATCTTTATTATCTCGTGCATTTTTTCGCATCTTAATCAACATCTCAACAACACCACTCAACTTATCTTCTTCAGCTCCATCACTCGTAGTTGAATCATTATTCAAACCCAAGATGTCAAAAATAAAAATCTGCATTATGCTTGATAATAGCTGTAAATCTTCAACAGAAATAGTTTCATTTTCTTCTTTTAATTGATTAATAATTTTAACCCCATCAAACAAGTGCGCTATCAATATAGGAGTATTAAAATCATCATTCATAGCATCATAACATTGCTGTTTCCACGCTTCAACATCTATTGTTGACGAATCTGAAACCTTTATATTCTTAAGCTCGGAAAAAGCGGTCATCAGTTTTTGATAGCCTTTTTCTGAAGCCTCTAATGCGTCACTAGAAAAATCTAGCATACTCCTATAATGTGCTTGCATACAGAAAAAACGAATAACACTCGCGCTAAACGCCTTGTTCAATTTATCATTCTCTCCTGATAATATTTCTCCAGGTAAAATATTATTACCAGTAGATTTTGACATTTTTTGTCCATTCAAAGTCAACATATTTGTGTGCAACCAATAATTCACTGGGTTTGTATGATTACATGCTTTTGATTGCGCTATCTCACATTCATGATGCGGAAATTTTAAATCCATTCCTCCACCATGAATATCAAAAGTTTCTCCTAAATATTTTGTACTCATTACTGTACATTCTAAATGCCACCCAGGAAAACCAACACTCCAAGGCGATGGCCAACGCATGATGTGTGCTGGTTGTGCTTTTTTCCACAAAGCAAAATCTTGTGGGTTTTTCTTTTCTGATTGTCCATCTAATTGGCGTGTGTTAGAAATAACATCATCCATATTACGCTTAGACAAAACTCCATAATCGCCACCTTCTGCATTGTATTTTAACACATCGAAATAAACGGACCCGTTAGATTCATAAGCCAACCCATTCACTAACATTTGTTTAATCGCTTCAATTTGCTCAACAATATGACCAGTTGCTGTAGGCTCAATATTTGGTGATAAAAAATTAAATTTTTGTAATATCTCATGAAAATCTACTGTATATTTTTGAACGATTTCCATCGGTTCTAATTTTTCTAATCTCGCTTTGGTGGATATTTTATCTTCAGCATTATCATCTGTCAAATGTCCAGCATCTGTAATATTGCGGACATACCTCACCTTATATCCTAAATGTAAAAAGTAACGATATATCATATCAAAAGACATAAAGGTTCTTACATTTCCTAAATGTACATTACTATAAACTGTAGGTCCACAAACATATAAACCAATATTTCCTTGAAGGATAGGTTTAAATTCTTCTTTAGATTTCGAAAGTGAGTTGTAAACTTTTATTGAGTTTGTTTTATACAATTCCATGGAATAATAAGGTGTTTTAAATCAGTTGTAAAAATACTAACATTTTTTTAAAGAAAAAGTTAAAAGCAACAGTCCTTTTTATGGTTAAAAAATTACAACTCATTTTAATTTTGTAATTTCGTTTAAGATTAAAAAAAGAAAAATCAACCATTGAATTCAATTAAAAACGCATCTTCAAAACATTTTATTCAACAAATAACAAATGGCAATATTAGCTTTTTGAGTAAGGCAATTACGCTAGTTGAAAGTAACAGCCAAAAACATTATCAAAAAGCATCTGAAATTTTAGAAGGTTGTTTACCACATGCTAACGGGTGTATCAGAATAGGAATTACTGGAGTACCAGGAGTTGGAAAAAGTACTTTTATTGAAGCCTTTGGAAAATATTTAACTAGGCTTAATAAAAAAGTAGCTGTATTAGCAATTGACCCTACAAGTAGCTTAAACAAAGGAAGTATATTAGGTGATAAAACTAGAATGGAATCCCTAGTAAATGATAAAAATGCATTTATTAGACCCTCTCCATCAGGCGACTCTTTAGGTGGCGTTACAAGAAAAACTAGAGAGTCAATTACTTTATGTGAAGCTGCTGGATTTGATTACATCATTGTAGAAACTGTTGGCGTTGGGCAATCAGAAGTGGCAGTACATGGTATGGTTGATTTCTTTTTACTCTTAAAACTGGCTAATGCAGGCGATGAATTGCAAGGAATAAAACGCGGTATTATTGAAATGGCAGATTTGATAGTTATTAATAAGGCTGATGGGAAATTTGAAAAACAAGCCAATCTTGCCAAAACAGAATTTAAACGTGCTTTACATTTATTCCCTGCAAAAGAAAGTGAATGGATTCCTGAAGTGACCACGTCAAGTGCATTGAATAATACTGGGATTGAAAATATATATCAAATACTAAATACCTATTTGAAATTGACCAAAAAGAATGGTTATTTTTACCAACAAAGAAAATTACAAAATAAACAATGGTTTTATGAAGCCATAAACAATGAGCTTAAAAATCAATTTTATAAAGATGAAAAAGTAATTGAGTCGATTTCAGAATATTTAAACAAAATTGAAAAGGATGAAATTAATCCTTTTAAAGCAGCACAAAATTTACTAAAAAGAACTACTATATGATATATGACTTCACAATTATAGTGCCTGTTTATAATGAAGAAGATAATTTAGACCGAGTAGAAAAAGAACTTTCTGCTTATCTAAAAATTGCTATAAAAAAAACTAAAATTCTTTTTGTAAATGATGGGAGTCAAGATCAAAGCCAACCTATTATTGAACGTATTTGTGCTAATAATAAAGATTTTTCATTTATCAGTTTTAAAGAAAATAAAGGGCTGAGCGCAGCAATTAGTGCAGGGTTTAAAAACACTTCTACCAAACTTGTAGGTTATATCGATTCTGATTTACAAACAGACCCAAAAGATTTTAATTTATTATTAAAAGAAATTCCAACATATGATTTAGTTACAGGTGTTAGAGCAAACAGAAAAGATTCTTTTGTAAAAAATATGTCTTCGACTATTGCCAATGGAATTCGTCGCTCATTTACGCATGACGGAATGGACGATACTGGTTGCCCATTAAAAGTAATTAAAACCTCGTACGCTTCAAACATACCAATGTTTAAAGGTTTACACCGATTTTTACCTGCTATGATTTTATTGCAAAATGGAAAAATAAAACAGGTTTCAGTAAGTCATTTTCCAAGAATTGCTGGTGAAGCAAAATATGGGTTATGGAATAGATTGTTAGGGCCATTGATAGATTGCTTTGCTTACCTCTGGATGAAAAAAAAATACATCAATTATAAAATTGAAAAACAAGGCTAATGAAACCTTGGATTATTTACAGCATCGGTTTCATTGCCCAAATTCTATTTTCAGGGCGTTTGTTAGTGCAATGGGCATTGTCAGAAAAAGCAAAGAGAGTTATTACTCCTTCCCTATTTTGGCAAATGAGTTTATTGGCTTCCTTTTTATTGTTTACCTACGGATATTTACGCAATGATTTTGCCATTATGCTAGGGCAATCACTCACCTATTTTATTTACATCCGCAATTTACAGCTTCAAGGCAGCTGGAAAAAGATGCCTAAATCTGCACGTATTTTTATCTTAATATTTCCGGTTTTATTAATTATTTATGCTTTTAACAATAACAAAATAGATGTAAATAATTTATTTAAGAATGAAGCAATTCCGTTATGGCTCATCATTTGGGGTTCTGTAGCTCAGATAATTTTCACCCTGCGTTTTGTGTACCAATGGATATATTCAGAAAAAAACAAAGAATCTATTTTGCCTTTCGGATTTTGGATGCTTAGCTTAATCGGATCTGTTACAATACTAACTTATGCCGTTATCAGAAAAGATCCTGTACTTTTTATAGGTCATATTTTTGGAAGTATTGTATATATTAGAAACCTAACTTTAATCTATAAACATCATGATTAAATTGATAGAAAAGCACCCTGTATTGTCCATCATAACTTTTAGTTTATTGATGCTACTTCCTAATTTAGATAGCTTGGTAGTTACTATTATGGAAGCTCGTAATTTTATAACTGCTAGAGAAATGGTCAATGACAACCATTGGGTTTTGACAACCATGAATGAAGTTGCTCGCTATCAAAAACCACCATTACCCACATGGCTTACAGCAATTTCAGGAATGTTGTTTGGAATGAAAAGTTTGTTTGCCTTGCGGCTCCCTGCAGCTTTAATGGTCAGTTTTTCTGGGGTGTTTATGTATTTGGTTTCTAAAAAAATATCCTTATCAAATATAGTTAGTATACTAATTGCCTTTATTTTTATTACTTCATTTTATGTAGTTGGAATTGTCAATGAAGCTCCTTGGGATATTTTTACACACGGTTTTATGCTTGCTGGAATTTATTTTTTGATTCATTTTTTTCAAACTCAAAAAAAATATTGGTACCATGCTTTGATAGCTGCCTTTTTTGTAGGACTCTCATTAATGTCTAAAGGCCCTGTTTCTCTTTATGTACTATTTCTACCATTTATCATTTCATATAGTATCGTTTACAAGTATGAAAATTTTAAACCTAAAAGAATTGCGCTTATAGCATTTATCATCCTATTTTTAATCATTGGCGGATGGTGGTTTGTATATGTTCGTGAAATGGATGCCGCAGCTTTTGAGAAAATAACCTCTAGAGAAACTTCTAATTGGAGTAATTACAATGTGCGCCCATTTTATTATTACTGGAGCTTTTTTATACAATCTGGTATGTGGACAATTTTAGCTTTTATCAGTTTACTTTATCCATACTTAATTAAGAAAGTTGAAGATAAAAAGTTCTATCGTTTTTCTTTTTTATGGACAATTATTGCTGTGATTTTATTGTCAATTATTCCTGAAAAAAAATCACGCTACTTAGTCCCTGTATTATTTCCATTAGCAATGACTACAGGAATCTACATCAACTATCTAATTAAAAACTTTAAGACAATTACATCTAAAAAAGAAACGTATCCTGTTTATTTTAATTTTGGGCTATTTGCCATTTTAGGAATTGCTATACCAATTATATTCTTTGTTTTATTTAAAGATAAACTCAATGGTTACTGGTTTCAATTTAGTTTATTATCTGTTGCCCTTATTACAATCGGAATTTTTATTTTTAAAAACATCAAACAAAAAAATATTAAAAAATCTTTTTATGGGATGGTCTTTTTTATGGGTACTGCTATTCTTTTTGGCCTACCCCTTTCCAACTCTTTTTACAACAATCAAAAATTCTTATCTATTGCAACATTAACAGGAACTTATGAAGATGAGTATAAAATTCAATCTTATGCTTATAAAGGTTTATCTCCAGAAATGATTTGGCATTATGGTAAAAGCATCAATATTATTAACTCAATAAAAGGAATACAATTAGCATCGATTGAAAAATTTGGCTTACTAATAGACCTAAATGATGAACAAGAATTAGAAAAACTACAAGGTACACACACAATAGAAAAAGCAGCAACTTTTGATATGAATTATGATTCAAAAAATAAAAGTCGATTGATTCGTAACTATTATATCATAACAAAAAAGAGTACTTTTGAATAAATTTATTTGAGATGTTTAAAATAACAAAACCAACACGTACAGAATTATTAGGCTATAGCTTTTTAGCATTAGTCTATGCACTCGGAATTTATTTTTCTAACACAGATGTTATCTATTTTGAAGAGGTATATGCCCGAGAAGATGGATTTATAGAATACGCAACTGCAGCAATGTTGATGAGTATTAGCATCATGTCTTTTTATAGGCTTGTAAGATTTTGGAATTCTACACCCTTACTTTGGAAAATTGGAACATTAGGATTTGCACTCATTTTTCTTTTTGGCGCTGGAGAAGAAGTGTCTTGGGGACAACGGATTTTTAACTGGGAGTCATCAGATTATTTTGTTCAAAACAATGCGCAACAAGAAACCAATTTACACAATATGGTAGTTGGTGAAACCAAAATAAATAAACTAATTTTCAGTAAAATACTTGTTATAGTTTTAGCAATTTACTTGATCATATTACCCATTCTTTATAGAAAAGTTGTAGCAATAAAAAACTTAACAAACAGTTTTGCTGTCCCTGTCGTGCAATGGACTCAAACAATTGCTTTTATTATTTTTACCGTTTTATTGGCTTTTATGCCCTCAGGTAAAAATCCTGAGATTCATGAATTAGCTTTAGGAGTTATTTTCTTTTTGATATTTATAAATCCATTCAACAGCAAAATTTTTCATAGTCATGACTGATTTTGATTCTGAAATTTTTAGAGGAATTGATTACACTAATAATAGACTACCAATTGGCGAATATGACAATTGTAATTTTATAAACTGTAATTTTTCTTCGTCTGATATTTCTAACTGTACTTTTATTGAGTGTAAATTTGAAGATTGCAACTTGAGTAATACGCTCACAAAAAACACAGCTTATCAAGAAGTAGATTTTTTGAATTGCAAAATGATAGGGTTAAAATTTAATTCTTGTAACAATTTTTTATTGGCAATTTCATTTAAAAACTGCCAATTGAATTTGAGTTCTTTCTATCAGCTCAAAATAAAAAACACCCAATTTAATAATTGTAGCCTACAAGAAGTTGATTTTACTGAAACTGATTTAACAAGTTCAATATTCAATAATTGTGATTTAAATAGAACTGTATTTGAACAAACAAATTTAGAAAAAGTAGATTTTAGAACTGCTACTAATTATGAAGTTGATCCGGAAAACAATCAATTAAAAAATGCACGATTTTTGGCAGGTGATTTAATAGGACTTCTAAAAAAATATAGAATCAAAATTGACTAACCACTAATTCTTAGCATCAATTTTTCTAAAAACAACTTTTAATAATTGGAATAACAAAATAGAAATGGTTGCTCCTAAAGCAAATCCAAATAGCACATCTACAGGAAAATGAACACCAATATAAACTCTGCTATAACCAACTGCCAAAGCCCAAATCAATAAAAAATAAGAAAAATAGTTTAACTGTTTTCTAAGCAACAATAAACAAAAAGTAGCAATAGCCATTGAAGTTGATGCATGTGCAGAAAAGAAAGAATACTTTCCGCCACAACTTGTTTTAACCACTCTAATAACATCTTTGATGTTTTCGTTATGACAAGGTCGCAATCTTTCAAAACCATATTTAAATAGGTTTGCTGTTTGGTCAGAAATGGCAATTATAACTGCGACAAACAATAATGCAAAAAGTGTTTTTTTAAGACCGTAATATTTATAAAGAAAAAATAATACAAGTAAATAAATTGGAATTGAACTAAATTTATTGGTAACCAACATCCAAAATCCATCCCAAGTTTCAGTGCCCATTCCATTTAGGTAAATGAGCAACTTGGTATCTAGTTGTATTATTTTTTCTAACATTTTTACTCTATCTCTTTCGGGTACATTTCTAATTCGAAAATTAAATCAGACTTTGCAGGAATTCCTCTTCCTCCACTTTCTCCATAAGCCAAGTGATAAGGTATAAAAAGTACTGCTCTATCTCCAAACTTCATTTTTTGCAATCCTTCTTTAAATCCTTGAATCAATTTCGCATCCATACTATAAATACTAGAAAATGGCTCATATCCTTTCTTTTCATCACGTTTTGAATTATACATACCATATTCCATCGCAATTTCTTTTCTGTTGGTCGCTAACAAATTACCATCGGTAAAAAAAACTGAATAGTGAATTCTAATATCAGCTCCAACACCTGGCTTTGGTCCTTCGCCTTTTTTAAGGAAATAGATTTTTAATTTTGATGGAGTTGTTTCAGCTTCTGATTTATACTCTTCCATTTTCATCAAAAAAGCATCAATCAAAATTTTCTTTTTGGCAGCTATTTCTTGATTTATGGTATTACGCCTTTTCAGCTCTTCAGAAAAAACGGAAGCTGCATCAAAACTATTTGCCTTGTACCCTACTTTAATAATATTAATTTTATTGATGATTGTTCCATAAACAATAGAATCTTTTACAACATTTAATCCTTCAACAACTTTACCGAAAGCAACATTGACTCCATTGAGGTGGGGTGCAGGAACTAATGTTATAAAAAATTGACTTCCATTAGTATTCTTACCGGTATTAACCATAGATATTACCCCATCTACATTATGCCTAAATAATAGAGTTTCTGTTGAATCTTTTGGAAACTCATCATCAAATTTATATCCAGGATATCCACTCCCATCACCAACAGGGCAACCTCCTTGAGCCATAAAATCACCTCTATCACCGTTTGCAACACTTGTTACTTGATGAAAATTTAAACCATCATAAAAAGGTTTCCCTTTCATAGAATCAGCTACTTTTGGATTAGTGCCTTTTGCCAATGAAACAAAGTTTGCAACGGTTAGAGGCATATCTTGATATTCTAGTTTTACCAAAACATCACCTACTTCCGTTTGGATATCAGCATAAATACCATTATTAAGCCCTGAATATTTATCCGAGCTACATGAATAAAAACCTACAATAACAACTAAAACTATCAGCTTCAAAATTTTCATCTGCAAAATTATTTTTAATATAAAATATTATTTCAAAATCTCTAATAATTCTACTTCAAAAACTAAAGCAGCATATGGTTTTATTGGACCTCTAGGGTTTGGATTTGCTCCGTATGCCAATTGTTGAGGAACAAAGAACTTATATTTAGAACCAACAGGCATTAATTGTAAGCCTTCAATCCAACCCTGAATAACTTGAGTTACATTCATATCATAAGGTACACCTCTATCAACAGAGCTGTCAAAAACAGTCCCGTCTATTAAAGTACCGTGGTAATGAACTTTTACTCTATCAGCAGTTGTTGGTTTTGCTCCATTTCCTTCTTTCATTACAATGTATTGCAAACCGCTATCAGTAACCTGTACACCTTCATTAGACTTATTTGCTTCTAAAAAATCTTCACCTTCTTTTTTAACCGTTTCAAATTTCTTTTCATTTTCTAACTGCTGTCTTTTAGTAAAGTAAGTACTAATTACTTTGTTTAAATCTGCCTGTTCTAATAACACATTTGTTGAATCAATTCCGTTTCTATATCCTTGAATAAACAAGTCTTTATCTACTTCACTGAAATTTGATTTTAACTTTATAGCCATATCTAATCCGATGGCATAACTTACTGAATCCAATTCAGTCTCTAACGGTTTATTTGTTACTGCATTTTGGCTACACGAAAACAATGATGTTGCGATTACTGCAACTACAAACAATTTTACTACTTTCATTCTACTTAATTTTAAATTTATTTATACTTATTAATTTTACTCTATATACTAAAGGTTGTTTAATACCTATTTTTTCTTGATCTCCAGTAAATCCAAATGCTTTGAAAGATGGAAATAAAAATTGCATCTCTTCTCCTTCTCTCATTAACTTTAACCCTTCTTGTAATCCTGTGGTTAAATTTTCTTTATCTATATTATAACTGACTTGCCCAATTTCATCTTTTGAATAAATAAGCTGATTGTTTAAATCAAAAATTTCATATTCAAACAACACCCAATCACCTACAACTGGCTTATTATTTTCACTTTGCTGCTGTAAGTTACTTGCAAACCAAAATCCGTTTTTAGAAGATGTATACTTTTTCAAAGAATCCTGCGCAATATAATATAATATTGCTTTTTCTTCTGAAGCATTAATTTGCCTATTTAACTTTACTGATTCTTGCATATAAGAAGCTGAATGATGACTCACAGGTCTTCTTGGTTCAGGAGCAACACAAGATACTAGTGTGAATATCAAAACGAATATTCCAAAAAATATTTGTAAATTAGGCTTCATCAGATTGTATTAATTCTGTTTTATACGTTGGTAATAAACTTATAAAATTGTTTACTGTTTCTTCTAATGACATTTCTGACCTGCCTCCAGCAGCATTATCATGTCCGCCACCATTAAAATGATTTCTTGCAAATTGATTAACCGAAAAAGAACCTTTAGATCTCAGTGACATTTTGATAATTTTCTGCTCTACATCCTCAATAAAAATAGCTGCAAAAACAATTCCGTCTAAAGAAAGGGCATAATTTACAACTCCTTCAGTATCTCCTTTTTGAAAATTAAACGCATCCAATTCAGCTTGTGATAATGTGATATATGCTGTCCTATATTCAGGCTCTACTTTTAAATTACTCAAAGCTCTCCCCAACAATTGCAATCTACCATAAGAGTTTACATCATATACATTGTTATGAATCTGAGCATTGTTAGCGCCTTTATCAATTAAATCGGCAATAATTTTATGGGTAATACTGGTTGTAGAAGGAAATCTAAACGAGCCTGTATCTGTCATAATACCGACATATAAACAAGTAGCAATATTAGCATCAATCTTATTAACCGCATCCAATTTTTCTAAAAAATGATATACCATTTGACAAGTTGAACAAATAGAAGTATCAGAGTAAATATATTTTGCAATATCATCTGGCTGTTGATGATGATCAATCATTATAAATGTTCCATCAAATTTTTCGACCGTTTTCTCCATATCACTTCCCAATCGATGTAGTGAATTGAAATCTAACAAAAACACAATCGAAGCATTTTCTAATGCTTTCTTAGATTGCTTATTTTGTTTGTCAAAAAAGCGAATTGCACTTTTTTCTGACGGCAACCACTTTAAAAATTCAGGATAATCATTTGGCGAAACAATTGTTACATCATGTGACTTATTCAAAAAATGATACAAAGCTAAAGAAGATCCAATAGCATCACCATCAGGGTTTTTATGCGGAATAATCACAATGTTTTGTGGGGTAGAAAGTAAGTCCTTAATCTCGGATATTTCGTTATTTGTCATAGTTTGCGAATATACAACTTTAATACATTACAAATATTTCATGTGTTTATATTTATTGTTTTTTAATGGCTATATCTAACATCCTTTTAATCATTCACTCCAGCACCAAATTTTAGTTATGAATGTTTCATAATTAGGGTATATTTGTCTGATAAATCAACATATCATGAAATTATACAAACTTATTTTCTTATTAGGTATTCTTATTTTTTCTTGTAAACCAGCATCAGAAAATAAGGCTAAAGAACAATCAACAGTTAAATTTTCAACTGACTTTACCATCGCCTTTGGATCGTGTAATAAGCAATGGAAATCAAACAATTTATGGGTCGAAATTTTAAAAAACAAACCTGATATATGGATTTGGGGTGGTGATATTATTTATTCTGACACTAATGATATGGAGGTTTTACAAGACAGCTATAACGTACAAAAACAAAATGAGGTTTATGCAGGTTTTAAATCTAACGTTGAAATTATGGGCACTTGGGATGACCACGATTATGGTGTAAATGATGGTGGCACAGAATATCCAGAAAAAGTTGCATCGCAACAATTATTTTTAGATTTTTTAGGAGTTCCTATTGATAGTCCTAGAAGAAATCAAGAAGGTGTTTATTGCTCTAAGAATTTTGCAATTGGCAATAATACTGTCAAAATTATCATTCTAGATACGCGTTATTTTAGAACAGCATTGACTGAGGATAATGATACTGACCATCGTTATAAACCAAATGTATATGGTAATGGAACTATGCTAGGTGAAACCCAATGGGGTTGGTTGCAATCTGAATTACAAAATTCAACAGCAAATTTTAATGTTATTATAAGTAGTATTCAAGTTTTATCTGGAGAGCACGGTTGGGAAACTTGGGCAAACATGCCCCACGAGGTTGACAAGCTGATTAATATTTTAAAAACAACCCAAGCAAAAAATGCGATGCTCCTTTCTGGAGATCGTCATATATCTGATTTTTCGAAAAAAGAAATTTCTGGATTGCAATATCCCTTAATTGATTTTACATCAAGTGGATTGACACATTCTTCAACTCGAAATACAGGAGAACCAAATCAATATAGAATAGGCGAAATGGTAAATGAACTTAGTTTTGGTTTATTAAAATTTGATTTTGACAAGCAAGAAGTTTTAATGGAAATGCGTGGATTAAATAATGAATTGCAACAAAGCTACACACAGAATTATTAAATAGATTCATCATTTTATTTCTAAAAGAAAACCCTATATTTGCATCCGATTTAAAAACAAAATTAAATGGCAACAAATAGAACATTTACAATGCTTAAACCTGATTCAATTGAAAAAGGAAACATAGGCGCAATCTTAGAAAAAATAAACGCTTCTGGTTTTAGAATCGTTGCAATGAAAATGACTCAAATGACAACTGCAGATGCTGAAGCATTTTATGCTGTTCATAACGAAAGACCTTTCTTTGGTGAGTTGGTAGAATATATGACTCGCGGACCAATTGTGGCTGCAATCTTAGAAAAAGATAATGCTGTTGAAGACTTTAGAGCTTTAATTGGTGCTACTAATCCTGCAGATGCTGCTGAAGGAACACTTCGTAAATTATATGCTGCATCTATGGGTGAAAATGCTGTTCACGGTAGTGATAGCGATGAGAATGCACAAATTGAGTCTAACTTCCATTTTTCTGGTAGAGAGCAATTTTAAGCGAAACAAACTATTTTATAAAAGCCGATTTACGAATTGTAAATCGGCTTTTTTTTACCTTAATAAGTTAAATCTATCTTAAGATAACCAATTCTAATCTCTAATTATTTTAATTGACTAAATAAAATTCTATTTTTGTTTCCTAATGAAAAAGTTTGTTGTTACCTATTTAGCGACTTTAATCTTATCACAAGGAATATTTGCAAATACTGATATTCTTTTTGAAACAAGTGAATTGATAGAAGATTATCAGCTTCACAAAGTAAAATATGGAGATAATTTGTCTACTTTTATCTCTAAACATTTTGGAGATTTAAAAGAGTCACACAAAAAGCAACATCAAAAAGAACATGAACAACACAAGCATCCTGTTCAAAATAATTCGGGCACCAATCAATTAGATTACACCTTATCAGCATCATTCTTTATAATGAAAAATGTAATTGAAATAAATTCTTCTACATCCAATTATCACTATTCTGATTTATTTTCAACCTTCGAAAAAAGAAAGATTTTTCAACCTCCACGCATAGCATAGTTTATTTATTTGTTAAAATAGTAACTATTAATCGTTACTTCTAAAAAAAGATTCATTTCAATTTTAACATCTATTACATTATTAAATTTTGATTTATCGGCTACCACCTTTATATCAATAAATTAATTTTATTTAAATAAAGACTATGTTATCACATATTATAAAATTTAGTATTAAAAATAAATTCATTGTTTTTCTCTTCACGTCATTTATTGTAGGATTCGGAATTTATTCACTTACACAAATACCCATCGGTGCTGTACCCGATGTTACCAACAACCAAGTACAAGTAATTACAACTTCACAAAATTTATCAACACAAGATATTGAGCAGTTTATCACCTATCCGGTGGAGCTTGAAATGTCTAATCTACCTGGAGTAGTTGAAATACGATCAACCTCTAAATTCGGATTATCAGTCGTAACCATTGTTTTTGAAGAAAGTATGGGCACATATTTACCCAGACAATTGATTGCTGAAAAATTGATTTCAGTTAGAGAGAATATCCCAGAAGGTTTTGGCTCACCAGAAATGGGTCCAATTACAACCGGATTAGGAGAGATTTATCAATACATACTAGATGTAGAAGAAGGATATAAGAACAAATACACCGCAACAGAACTAAGAACAATCCAAGACTGGATTGTTAAAAGACAGCTCTCTGGTATTAAGGGCGTTGTTGAAGTAAATACTTGGGGCGGGTTTCTAAAGCAATACGAAGTTGCTATAAATACTTCAAAATTAAATGCAATGAATATCACTACTTCTGATGTTTTTACAGCATTAGAAAAAAACAATAGTGTTGCGGGGGGTGGCTATATCGAAAAAACAAACCAAGCTTATTTTATTCGTGGAGAAGGGTTGATGACCTCTTTAGATGATATCAAAAATACGGTGGTTACTAACAGGAAAGGGATTCCAATTTACATCAAAGATATTGCAACTGTAGGTTATGGGTCAGCGATGCGATTTGGTGCAATTACTGCCAATGGTGAAGGTGAAAAAGTATTAGGACAGGTAATGATGCTAAAAGGAGGTAACTCTAAAAAAGTAATTGAAGCTGTTCATGAAAGGGTAAAGTCTATTGAAAAATCACTACCAAAAGGTGTATATATAAATGGCTTTTTAGACCGAAGTGAATTGATTGCAAAAACCACATTTACTGTTTATGAAAACTTAATTCTAGGAAGTTTAATCGTAATTTTTGTGGTGGTATTATTATTAGGAAATTGGCGCTCAGGTTTAGTCGTTGCATCGGTAATACCATTAGCATTAATGTTTACACTTTCTATGATGTACATTTTTAATGTAGATGCAAACCTTATGAGTTTAGGTGCTATTGACTTTGGAATTATCATTGACGGCGCCGTAATTATTGTAGAATTTGTTGCCTTTAAAATCACCTCAAAAAAGAAGAAGTTTTCATCTTTAAATAAAGGACAAGCGCAAGATATAAGAGATGATATTACTTTTGGGTCTGCTTCAAAAATGATGTCTTCAGCAATTTTTGGACAACTAATTATTCTGATTGTTTTTATCCCAATTTTAACCCTAGGAGGTATTGAAGGTAAAATGTTTAAGCCCATGGCAATGACCTTTAGTTTTGCTTTGATTGGGGCAATGATTTTTGGATTGACATACGTGCCAGCAATGGCATCCTTAGTTATTAAGCCAACAAATCTTTCTGATAAAAATATTTCGGTTAAACTAATGCGATTTTTAACTAACATATATGAGCCTTCAATTCGATGGGCATTAAAAAGTAAGCGATTGGTTATTGGTAGCGCCTTTGGAATATTACTTTTTACATTCTATTTATTTTCTACAATGGGTGCCGAATTTGTACCAACCTTAGATGAAGGAGATTTTGTAATTCAACCCGTTCTAAAAACCGGAACATCACTTAAAAAAACAGTAGAAATTACTACAAAAATAGAACGAATCTTAAGAGATAATTTCCCAGAAATAAAACAAGTGGTAAGTAGAATTGGTGCTGCTGAAGTACCTACAGACCCAATGTCTATGGAAGAAAGTGATGTTATCATTACCCTGATTCCAAAAAGCGAATGGACATCTGCAAAGACCAAAGATGAATTGGCAAATAAATTTAAAGAAGCATTAGAAATTATTCCTAACATGGAAGTTGAATTTTCCCAACCAATAGAAATGCGCTTTAACGAATTGATTTCTGGAGTTCGCTCTGACATCGCTGTCAAAATATATGGCGAAGATTTAACACTTCTAAATTCTAAAGCAAATGAAATAAAAAGCGCAATAGAAAGTATTCAAGGTGCTGCTGATATCACGGTAGAAAAAACTGCTGGACTACCACAAATGAATGTTCACTTTAATAGAAGCAAAATTGCACGATATGGTCTAAATATTGCAGATTTAAATGAAATGATTTCCATGGGGTTTGCAGGACATGTTACAGGAAGTATTTTTGAAGGTGAGAAAAAATTCGATTTAGTTTTACGCTTGGACAAAACCAAACGTAAAAATATAATTGATTTAAAAAACTTATATGTCGATTTGCCTTCAGGCGGGAAAATTCCATTGAGTGAGTTGGCGACTATTACACATAAAAAAGGAGCTGCAAAAATATCTAGAGATGACACTAAACGTAGAGTTGTTGTAGGTGTTAATGTTAGAGATAGAGATTTGCAATCAGTAGTTAATGATATCAAAAATATGATTGACGCTAAAGTTGACATCCCTCCAGGATATACCGTTACTTATGGAGGACAGTTTGAGAATTTAGAATCGGCAAAAGCAAGATTATTGGTGGCGGTTCCAATCGCATTAATCTTAATATTTGTCTTGTTGTATTTCGCTTTTAAATCGACCAAAGAAGCGTTGATTATTTACACAGCAATTCCGTTTGCAGCAGTTGGGGGTGTTTTCTTTTTATGGATTCGTGATTTACCTTTTAGCATCTCAGCAGGTGTAGGATTTATCGCCTTATTTGGAATTGCCGTATTGAACGGAATTGTCTTAATTGAAGAATTTAAAGAACTAAAAAAGAATGGAATGAAAACTGACGATGAACTAATTATTTTCGGTGCAAAAAGCAGATTAAGAGCCGTATTATTGACAGCTTTGGCTGCTGCTTTAGGTTTTTTACCAATGGCTATTTCTAATGGAGCTGGAGCCGAAGTGCAACGCCCATTAGCAACGGTTGTAATAGGTGGGTTAATTACCTCTACCTTATTAACCCTTTTGGTTTTACCTGTGCTCTATTCTATTTTTGATAAAAAAAGAATACAAAAAAAGTTTCATCTTAAAAATAAAAAAGGAGCAATTATCACTATTCTAATTTTGACTTTTTCTGTTGGAATTAAGGCACAAAACACCTCACTTACTTTAGATCAGTTAAAACAATTGGTTTATGAAAACAATGCGAATCTTAAAGCTTCTATCTTGGATGTTGAACGTACAAAAGAGTTTGCAAAATCATCCGTAAATATAGAAAAAGCTCAATTATTTTATGAGCGAGAAGAAGATGCTATTGGTACAAACGTAGGCGTATTAAATTCATTTGGTATTGCTCAAAATTTTGCTTTCCCTACAGTTTATGGTGCAAATAAAAATGTAAACGAAGCGTCTATTGCCATTTCTGAAGCCAATAATAAAATTCTAAAAAGGCAACTTAGTCAAGAAATTACAGCTGCTTTTTATCAATATATTTATGCCAAAGAGAAGGAATTGGTATATACAAATTTAGATAGTTTATATCGCAAATTCTCTCATAATGCCAATCGAAAGTTTAAATTGGGAGCCTCTAATTATTTAGAAAAAATAACCGCTAAATCTAAGCAAAAGGAATTGTACATTCTATTTAACAAAGCAAAGGAAGATGTACAATTAGCAATGATTGAAATTCAAAAAATAGTTCAGATAGAAGAAGGTTATATGATTGCCTTTTCAAACTTAGAAAAAATAGAATTGCAGAATACGACAATTAAAAACAACCCTGAACTAACTTTTTTAGAAGCACAAAGCAACTTATATGATGCTAAAACACGATTAGAAAAGCAACAGTTTTTACCTGATATCGGTTTGCAATATAGCTACGGAGAAAATACTTTATTGTCTGGAAATATTAACACATTTCAGATAGGCCTAAAAGTTCCTTTGTTTTTTGGAGCACAAAAAAAGAAAGTTACAGCCTCTAAAATAAATCAAGAAATAGTTGAGCAAGAAAACATTCAACTAATATCTACCCTCACAGCAAAGTATAAAAAACTACATGTACAATTAAAAAAAGAGAGTGAGTCATTGCTGTATTATGAAAGTGAAGGAAAAATATTATCACAAGAAATTATTAAAACTTCTAACTTAAGTTTTGAGCATGGAGAAATAGATTTCTTTCAATACATCATGAGCATAGAAAATGGGTATCAAATCATGCTCTCTTATTTAAATAACTTAAATGAATACAACCAAACGGTAATTCAAATAAACAACTTAACACTTTAAAAGTTCTTAAAATGAAAAATATAATATATATACTATTCACTTCAATTTTAGCTTTAAGCCTAAGTAATTGCAGTAAAACATCAGAAAAAGCAGCTTCAAAAAATCAACAAATCGAAGCTAAAAATCATAATGACATAGAAGTGACAAAAGCTCAATTTGAAAGCAGCAGAATGGCATTGAGTGGCATTACAGAACAATCATTCCCTTCAATCATAAAAACAACTGGAATGATTGACGCTCCGCCACAAAGCATAGAAATTATCAGTTCATTTTCAGGAGGCTTCATAAAAAAATCTACCTTATTAATTGGAGATAAAGTAAAAAAAGGGCAAGCTTTAGTAACTATCGAAAACCCCGATTTTATTGAATTACAACAGGAATATTTAGAAACAGTTGAGCAATTAACTTATTTAAAATCTGAATACGAACGACAAAAAGTGTTGTTTGATGAAAAAATAACTTCACAAAAAAACTATTTAAAAGCCGAAAGCGAATACAAAAGAAGCATAGCCAAAGCAAACGGATTACGAAAAAAATTGCAATTACTCAACATCAATCCACAGAACGTTGAACAGGGTAATATTACATCAATCATTACACTATACGCTTCAATTAGTGGAAGCATCACTCAAATAAATGTAAGTAAAGGTGTGTATGTTTCTCCTGCAGATACGATTATGGAAATTATAAATACAGATCACATTCATATAGAATTGACCGCATTTGAAAAAGATTTAATGCAAATCAAAGAAGGACAAAAAATAAAATTTAAAATTCCTGAAGCCTCCAAATCTTTTTATGATGCTGAAGTTCATCTAGTAGGTACATCCATCGATGAAATTTCGCGAACTGCAAAAGTTCATGGACATTTACACGATGACGAAAAAAATAATTTTGCTATCGGAATGTTTGTAGACGCTGAAATTGAAACGACTAGTAGCAACGTAACTGCGATACCAGAAAGTGCAATTGTTGAAAGTGGTGAAGAAACGGTAATTTTAAAATTAGAATCTTTTAAAAATGATATTTACACCTTTGAAACTATTGAAGTTAGTATAGGTAAAAAATACAATGGTTTTGTTGAAATAGTTTCAGAAAATCTAAAATCTACAGATAAAATTTTAACAAATGGAGCGTATGGATTGATTGGGTCTGAATCTGGAGGCCATAATCATTAGGCAACATATTTATATGTCAAATAAATATTAAACCGATTTGTAAAAAAGCAAATCGGTTTTTTATTGTTTAACACAGTTCTTTTTTTAAATTTGTATTTCTCAAAAAATAAAATTTACTCTAGTAGACTAATGAGTGTAAAAATAAAATTTCTAAAAAATGGAGTTATTGCCACCTTTAATGGCAATATTGAAGAGCATGAAATTAGAGATACTTTTATTGATATCATTGAAAAAGTGAGTATTAAAAAAATAACTTATTTTCTTTTTGATTTTACTCATATTACGTCTTACACCATTCCGCTAAACTATATGAATATTGTTAAAATGATTACTCATTTTTCTGTTTCATACAACGAAGACATTAAAGCAATAACCGTTGCAACACATCCCAATATTACAAGTGTAGTTCGTGAAATTGTTAAAAATCAAAAGGAATTAAAATGGGATTATTTTTTGTTTGATAAATTACTGGATGCGCAAAAACTAATTGATACTATCTAAACCAACAACAGTTTTTTAACGATATCTTCTCCTAACTCTGTGTTTATCATAGCTACTATTTTTTCTTTGCCATAACTCAGCTCTTCTCTTAAAACTGACGATTTAAGCTTTACAACCAATGTAGTATTTTGTAACTGAACACTATCTGTGTAAGACATTACTCCATTACCCATCAACTTTTCCCAAGCTTCGCGTACATCCATCTTTTGGAGGCCCTTGCCCAAGTTGTTTTCTTTGATAACCGTTTTCATCAAATCTTTAATACTCTGATATTCATTTCCACGTCTAGCCATTATAACTTAAAAATTTGATAGGGTTGATTTGTCTTTTTCACCACCTCTTCAGTACGTTCAGGATGCGTGTCACTTATAAACAATTGCCCAAACTCATCTTGATTTACCAAGTCTATAATTTGGGCTACTCGCAAATCATCTAATTTATCAAAAATATCATCGAGCAATAAGATAGGCTTTAGTTTTGATTGTTTTTTTATAAAGTCAAACTGTGCCAATTTCAATGCAATTAAATAGGATTTTTGTTGCCCCTGGCTACCAAACTTTTTTACAGAATATCCATCAATTTCAAACTGCAAATCATCTTTATGAATACCAACACTTGTATATTGCATCACCCTATCTTTTTCCAAATTTTGCGTAAGTAAATCTGTTAACGATCCTTCATCTAATTGTGTTTTGTATTTCAAACTTACGTGTTCTCTAGCATTGGCAATCACTTTATATTGCGCTATAAAAATAGGAGTGAAAATTTCTAAAAATGCCTTTCTTTTTTGATAAATAACTTTTCCGTATTCTTCTAACTGAGTATCATATACTTTTAAATTGAGTGCATCAAAGGTTCTATTTGCTGCAAAATATTTTAACAATGCATTTCGTTGAACTAAGACTTTATTGTAATTGATAAGTGCTTTTAAATAAACTTTATCAGATTGAGAAATTACGCTGTCAATAAACTTTCTTCTTGTGTCACTTCCTTCAATTATCAAATCTCTATCTGCAGGAGAAATAATCACCAAAGGCAAAAAACCTATATGGTCAGAGAATCTTTCATACTCCTTATCATTGCGCTTAATCACTTTCTTTTGCCCCCTTTTTAAACTGCAAATAACGGTTTCATTTCGGTCATTAATTTTGTAATTGCCCTCAACCATAAAAAAATCTTGCTGATGTCTTATATTCTGACCTGCCACCGGGTTAAAGTAACTTTTACCAAAAGACAAATAATAAATGGCATCTAACACATTAGTTTTACCAACACCATTATCACCTACAAAACAATTTATTTTATCTTGAAAATCAAAGCTTTTCGATTCAAAATTCTTAAAATTAAATAGGGTTAATTTTTGTAAATACATTGTTTTTGATACGTTCTAAAAAGGAAGTGCAAATTATTGAATTTTTTGCGATTATTGGGCTTTTAGTTTCCAATTAAAAATCATACTTTTGCGCCTACAAATTTAATAAGAAAATGGCAACATATAAAAAGAGCGGAAACAAAGAAAAAGGAACTGCACGTACTAAAAGAACGATTGAAGAGACAAGTACAACTGCTGAAGTATTTGATACTTTAGATGAAACTGCATCAAAGTCGGAAGCTTGGGTAATCAACAACCAAAAAAATATTTTTATATTTTTAGGATTAATTGTTGCCGGAGTCTTAGCTTTTATGGGGTATCAAAAATATGTTGAATCTCCAAATGAAAAAATTGCTGCTGACGAATTGGCTTTTCCTAAAGTTCATTTTCAACAAGCATCAGTTACAAATGTAGCTGCAGATTCAATATATTTATTAGGATTAGATGGCGTAGATGGTAAATTTGGATTTGTTGATATCGCTGAGCAATATTCTGGTACAGATGCTGGAAACATGGCAAATTACTACGCAGGTATTTCTTATTTAAAAATGAAAAACTATACAGAAGCTATCAGTTATTTAGAAAAATTCTCTTCGGATGATGAAGCTTTAGGCCCAATTGCAAAAGGAGCTATAGGTGATGCTTTTGCTGATTTAAATCAACCAGAAGACGCATTAAATTACTATGAGCAAGCTGCCAATTTAAGAGTAAATGATTTTACAACTCCTTTATTTTTATTCAAAGCTGGGAACACTGCTTTAGAATTAGGAAAATCTGACAAAGCATTAGGAATGTTTGAAAAGATTCAGAAATTATATCCAAATTCTGAGGAAGCTAAAAGCATTGATATCTATATTAACAAAGCAAAATACGCTGAGTAATATTTTTTTTGTTGATGGATTTTAAGAACTTACATCTAATAATCCAACAATCTAAAATACTTTTTTATGGCTACAACCAATTTATCATATTACGATAAAACAACAATCCCAAATGCGAAAGACCTTCGATTTGGGATTGTTGTTTCTGAATGGAATGAAAATATAACAGAGGGTTTATACCAAGGTGCTTTTGATACTTTAAAAGATTGTGGCGCTTTATCAAAAAATATCATTCGAAGTAATGTACCTGGAAGTTTTGAATTAATTTTTGGTTGTAAAAAAATGTTAGATACCCAAAAAATCGATGCTGTCATTGCTATAGGCTGTGTTATTCAAGGAGAAACAAAACATTTTGATTTTGTTTGTGAAGGTGTAACTCAAGGCATTAAAGATTTAAATATTAAATACGATATACCCACTATTTATTGTGTGTTGACAGACAATACCATGCAACAATCCATAGACCGGTCTGGTGGTAAACTTGGCAATAAAGGAGTAGAGTCTGCAGTTACTGCTATTAAAATGGCAACCCTTTAAAAGCAGGACGAAGTTAAAAGTACAATTTATAATATTATATTTTTGAGTTTTATCATTTACTTTCCCAAAGTCCTCTTAAATTTATAAACAAAACTTGACCACGTTTCAATATTTATGTAATTTTGAAACATCACTATTATTTAAGTTTTAATTGATGTTCGGAAAAGCATTTAAATCGCGTAAACACTACGTTTTTGATTACAAGCCTCGTTATTATAATGAGCAAAAAGAACGTATCGAAAATTTGAAGCTGAAATACAGTGGCAAAGAACCTGAAGCAGATACTACACGAATACATTTTACAAAAAGCAACTTAAAAAACGAGTGGGTTAAAAACAAACGATTGGCTTCTAACCGTAGCTCTACTATCCGATTAGCAGTTATCATTACCATCTTAGTCGGTATTGCTGTTTACATTTTAGATTTACATACTTTATTTTAATGTCAGATATCATCCAACTTTTACCTGACCACGTTGCCAATCAAATTGCTGCAGGTGAAGTAGTTCAACGTCCTGCTTCTGTAGTAAAAGAACTGCTAGAAAATGCTATTGATGCAGATGCAACTTCGATAAAACTATTAATTAAGGATGCTGGTAAAGCTCTCATACAAGTAATTGATAATGGCAAAGGCATGAGCGAAACAGATGCACGTTTGTGCTTTGAACGCCATGCTACTTCTAAAATAAGAACCGCCCAAGATTTATTTAATATAGAAACAAAAGGTTTTAGAGGCGAAGCTTTAGCATCGATTGCAGCAATTGCACATGTAGAGTTAAAAACGAAACCTGCCCAACAAGAATTAGGAACTCATATCAAAATTGAAGGTACAGAAGTAGTATCTCAAGAATTGATTTCAACTCCAAAAGGGACTTCAATTGCGGTTAAAAACTTATTTTACAATATTCCTGCGAGACGAAATTTTTTAAAATCAAATCAAGTAGAAACCCGACATATTGTTGATGAATTTCAGCGTGTTGCTTTGGTGCACCCTGATATTGAGTTTTCGATGTATCACAACGAGAATGAAGTTTATCGATTAAATGATACTAATTTACGACAACGAATTGTTGCCATCCTCGGAAAAAAAACTAATGAAAAATTAGTTCCTATCAATGAAGAAACAGAGGTTTTAGGCTTAACAGGTTTTGTTTCTAAGCCAGAATTTTCTAAGAAAAAAAGAGGCGAACAATTCTTTTTTGTAAACAATCGGTTTATCAAAAGCCCTTATTTGCACCACGCAATTGTAAGTGCTTTTGATGGTTTGTTGGCTTCAGGATTTCACCCTTCATATTTTCTCTATTTAACTGTACCTACACAAAGTATCGATATCAATATTCACCCTACAAAAACAGAAGTGAAATTTGACAACGAAAAAATTTTATATGCCATTATTCGTTCAACAGTAAAACATGGATTGGGGCAATACAATGTTGCACCTGCGTTAGACTTTAATCGTGATGCAACTATGGATGTACCTTATGATTTCAAAGAAAAACAATTGAAATCGGCGCCTACAGTAACTGTTGATAGAAGTTTTAATCCTTTTAAAACTGAGCAACAAAAAGACATAAAGTTTCCGTACAAACGAGAGAAAAGCCAACAATGGGAAAGCCTGTATGTTGATATCGAAGCACCTAAAACAACTATCAAAAATATTGAAGTTGAATCTGAATTGATTAACAATTCTTTATTTAAAGAAGAACAATCTATATCCAAAACGCATCAAATTCACAAAAAATATATTGTGAGTGCTATTAAATCCGGAATCATTTTTATAAATCAAAATTTGGCCCATCAACGAATTTTATACGAAGAATACCTGGAGCAGATTACCGTTAATGATACTGCGAGTCAACAGTTATTATTTCCGTTAGAAATTAATTTTAACAACGATGATATTTTGCTAATTAAAGAAATTCAATCAGATATAGAAAGCACTGGATTTTTATTCGATAAAATTGAAAATGAATCGCTAGTTGTTAAGGGAATTCCGATTGCAATCTCCGAAAGTCAGGTTACCATTGTTTTAGAGCAATTACTAGATGATATTAAAAATGAGATACCAGAAACCAGTTTTAGTCAATTAGATGTGATGGCCAAAAGTTTAGCAAAAAGTTTGGCGATAAAAAATGGTTCAGTCTTATCAAAAGAAGAACAAGAAGATTTGGTTGAACGCTTGTTTTTATGCAAAGAACCAAACCATGCACCCAACGGAAAACCTACATTTATATCAATGGAAATAAATGAAATAGATAAAAGATTTGGATTATGATGAATAGGATGACTGATGCAATTAAGCATCTGATTATTATAAATGTGGTTGTATTTGCAGCAACCTTTGTATTGAAAATGAACTTTACAGATTCATTGGCACTTTATTTTCCTGAAAATGAAAACTTTGGATTTTGGCAATTTTTAACGCACATGTTTGTTCATGGAGGCGTAATGCATATTGTATTTAATATGTATGCCTTATGGGCTTTTGGTTCGCCATTAGAACAAATTTGGGGCAGAAATAAATTCTTGTTTTTCTATTTTTCTGCAGGATTAGGTGCAGGGTTAATTTATACTGCAGTTAATTATTTTCAGTTTAACGGAGTTTACGAACAGTTAATTAATATTGGTTTGTCTGGTACTGAAATTCAACAAATTTTAGACACAGGCACTTTTAACGATCAAATCTTAAGCTCAATTACAAATGAGCAATTATCAGAATTCTATGCTACATACCATACTCCTGCAGTTGGAGCGTCAGGTGCAGTTTATGGGGTTTTAGTCGCTTTTGGAATGATGTATCCAAATGCAAAGCTTGCCTTGATATTTTTTCCAGTCCCAATTGCCGCAAAATATTTTATTCCAGTAATGATTTTGGGTGATTTATTCTTCGGAATGACAAAATACTCTGTTGGTAATGTTGCGCACTTTGCACATATAGGTGGTGCAATTATTGGGTTTATCATTGCCTACTATTGGAAAAAAAATCAATTTAAACGTTGGAATTGATGAGCTCTATAGACCGCATAAAACTAGGATTTAAACAAGCTACTATTGTTGAACAAATCATTTACATCAATGTGGTACTATTTATTGTATCGCTTTTTGCAATGCCTTTTATCACAAATTGGTTTACATTAAGTTCTAATCTAAATATATTCATTACCAAACCTTGGACATTGATTAGTTATGGTTTTTTTCATGGTGATTTTCCACATGTGTTATTCAACATGATTTTCTTGTATTATATAGGTGATTTATTTTTACAATTCTTTTCTAAAAAACAATTTGTTAATTATTTTTTCTTGGGAATTATTGCGGGTGGAATTGCTTTTTTAGCTATTAATCCAAGTGGTTATTTAATAGGTGCTTCTGCAGGATTGATGGCAATTATTGTTGGGGTTGCAACTAGAATTCCGACTTATGAAATTAGATTGCGATTGATTGGTGGTGTCAAACTTTGGGTGATTGCCGCTTTTTATGTAGGGCTAAGTATCATCGATTTAAAAGGTGATAATTTTGGAGGAAACATTGCTCACTTGGGTGGTGCATTGATTGGGGTTATCTACACAAAACAATTAGAAAAAGGAATGGATATTGGCAAGTGGTTTGAAAATAGTATTGGTTATTTTGCAACTATTTTTAAACCAAAAAAAGCAACTCCGTTCAAAAAAGTGTACAAAAATAAAGATATCAAAAGAAAACCTACACACAAAGAATCGAATGCGCGTCAACAAAAAATTGATACTATTTTAGATAAAATTAGCAAATCTGGATATGACGCTTTGAGCAAAGAAGAAAAGGATTTTCTATTTAAAGCGGGGAAATAATTAATTAAGGAATATTGAATAGTTAAATATGAAAAAGCTATCGTGGGTTGATAAATTATTGTTTCTGCTAAATTCATTAGCAGCAGCAACACTCCTACTCTCAAATTTACTTCCTTATTTATCTCCTAAAACATTTGGTGTCATTGCTGTTTTTAGTTTGGCAGTTCCTCTATTGATTGTACTGAATATTTTATTTGTGATTTATTGGGTTATCAAACTTAAAAAACAGTTTTTAGTTTCTACACTTGTTTTGCTAATTGGTTTTAACCAATTAAACCTGCTCTATAAAATTACGGATAAAGAGGTTTTAATGACTGATGATTTAAAAATTATGAGTTACAATGTCCGGAAATTTAATTTTGATCATAGCATTCAACAAGACGGCGTAGATATTAAAATATATGATTTCATTAACCAAACTGATCCTGATATTGCCATATTACAAGAGTTTATCAATTCTAAAGAAATAACTCTTGATTTTAAATTTAAGTTCATGAATCCATATGTTAAAGGAAAAGCCCGAAACGTAATATATTCAAATTTTGAAATTATTAATTCTGGCGTTATTGACTTTAAAAATAGTGGCAATGTTGCAATCTTTAGTGACATCGTGATAAAGAAAGATACTGTAAGGCTTTATAATATACATCTTCAGTCTTTAAGAATTCAGTTAAATAAGGAAAATTTTGGGGAGCAGGATTCGGAACGTTTATTTAAACGAATTCAGTACACTTTTCAAAAACAAATGAATCAAGTAGAAAAAATATTAAATCACGAAAAATCTTGTCCTTACAAAACAATCATTGCGGGTGACTTTAACAACACTGCTTTCTCATGGGCATATCACAAAATAAAAGCCGATAAAAATGATTCGTTTGTTGTAGCCGGTAAAGGGTTTGGAAAATCATACGATTATTTTTTACCTGCAAGAATTGATTTTATTTTAGTAGACCCATCATTTGAAATCAATAATTTTAAAACCTATGACATTAAATACTCTGACCACTTCCCTATCATGGCTAGGTTAGGAATAAATTAATTTTATTCAATAAAAATCAAAAGCTAAATTCAATAATATCCCTATTTTAGCGTTATAAAAGTACTTAAATTTTAAGGTTTAAGATTATCAAAATTAAATATGAAGAAAATTACCCCTATTTCCTTTCTATTATTCTTTTTCTTATGCGCAACTCTTTTTGCCCAAACACCACCCGTTGCAAATAACGATTCCAATACAACCGAATTAAACACAACCCTATCTGTAGGTGCACCCGGAGTTTTAGCCAATGATTCTGACGCTGATGGAGATACATTGATCGTTACACAATTTATCATTAATGGTGTTACCTATAATGTAGGTAATACTGCAAATTTACCTCAAGGTAATTTTACAATGAGCGCTAACGGAGGCTATACTTTTTCGCCAGCAGTTGGGTATATTGGCAACTATCCTATCATAACTTATACGGTTTCTGATGGAACAAATACAAGTACTGCATTATTAATCCTAAATATTGTAAACACAACAAATTTTAGCCCCCCTATTGCAAATACAGATGTTGATACAGCCGAAATAAACACAACACTAAATGTAAATGCTCCAGGTCTTTTGGCTAATGATACTGATGCTGACGGAGATACACTTTCAATATTATCATTTACAGTAAACGGAACAACATATCCTGCGGGGTTAACCGCAAATCTTGCCGAAGGAAATTTAACAATCAACCTAGATGGTAGCTACACTTTTGTTCCAACACCCGGATACACTGGTCCTGTGCCTGATATTAATTATACTATTTATGATGGGCTAAATACCGCAACCGGATTGTTTCTTTTAACTGTAGAGCACATAACCAATCTACTTGATATTGAAGTTCTAAATAGCTGTAATCAAGGCTATACATTTGATGGTGATTATAAAATAATATATACCGTACGCTTACAAAATACAAGTAACGCAAGAGATTACCATGCTAATAATTTAATTAGAGATATTAATTTAACCGATGATTTACAATCTGTTTTTGGAAATGGGTGTGTTACATTAGTAGATCAAATTGGAGTGACAATGGAACCAACAATTGACTATGTAAACAATCCGTATCCAGAAGATTGGGATGTAACATCTTTTAATAATGGTTTTGAAAATATCACTTCTATTGAAGTATTTAACACAAATGCAATTAACAATAATGTCCTGTATCCTAGACAAAATATCACAGTAACATTCTGTGTCACTTTTGATCCGGTGTGTGACGGTAGACCTAACCCCACACCCTCAGGTTCAGGAATTGATTTTGATAATATTGCAAATGTAACCTCATCAATTGGTAGTGATACCAGAAATTATTTGCAATCAGATTTTCACATGACCGAGACAAGTGTTGCTGCAAACCTCTATGTTCCCGAATCATCACCAGAAGTGAATCCAGATGGTACTTATGATTATGTGAACACAGTAATTATCACTAACGAAGGAGCTACTACTGCTAACAACATTAATTACAATATGGGCTTGGGTAATTTTATTGATAACGGAATCTTATTTACAGATTTAGTAGTTACACAAGTTTCTGGTCCTGCAGTAACAGTTAATAATACGTATAATGGAGGTACCGATACTAAATTATTAGCTCTAAATACAAATTTAGCTGCTGGCGAAACCATTATTTTAGAAGTCTATTATGAAATTGGAACCATCTCATCTATAGATGAAAATTACTTTTCGCAAATGTCAAGAAGTATGACCCAAGGTGGTTTAGATAACTTTGACGAAACAATACCCGGTAATTTAAGGCGATTTTCTTTTGTTATTTGGTCTGACGCTCTTGGTAATCATCTAGATAGGTATTATGTTGCTTCCTCTGCTACTCAAATAGCAACCTCTAATAATCAATGTTCTTGTACAAGTGCCTTTATGCTGTTTAATTTTAGCTCTTCAACTACAGCGTCAAAAACGATAACAAACACTACTGAGGCTTATAACGGAATTTTAGAACATACCGAAATCACTTTTCAATTATCAATTACAAATACAAGTCCTGCTGTTCAGGTAGAAAGTTTACAATTACAAGATGACTTAAATAGTATTTGTGGAGGTAACATTGTCTCAGTGAGTGTACCAACTATTGCAAGTTCAACTGCAATTAGCAACCCTGTTTTAAATCCCAATTATAATGGTATATCTGATATTAATTTATTTGACGGATTATCTGGTATCATAGAGCCTAACCAAATTATTACTGTAGAATTTACCGTAGTTTTTAATGATGATTGTATAGGTATTAATAATACAACATTTACATCTATTGATCCGCTAAATAATATAAACTCCGCATTTGCAAGTGTAAATGTCGATGTGTTTTCTGATAATGACAATGACGGAATTACAAACGTTAATGATATTGATGATGATAATGACACTATTCCTGACACACTAGAATACAACTGGCAAGACCCTTTAGCCGATGCAGATTTAGATTTTATTCCCAATTATAGAGATTTGAATTTTGGAGCTGATACTAATAGTGATGGCATAGTAGATTTATTTGATTTCGATTTTGATGGTGTCCCAAATCATTTTGACTTAGACGATGATAACGACGGAATTTTCGACATTATAGAAGCTAGTAACTCAAATTTAGATACTGATGCTGATGGAATCACAAACTCACCTGTCGGAATAAATGGATTAGACAATTCAGTAGAAACTAATGATTCCTTTTTTGCAACAATTACGTATTCAATTCCGAATACTGATACTACAGGAAGTGATGACTATTTAGACATCGATGCCGATGCAGATGGAATTGTAGACAACATTGAAGCCCAACCAACTGATAGTTATATCGCTCCAAATAATACTACTGATAGTAATGGAATTGACATCGCATACCTCAGCGGACTAACTCCAGTTGATACAGAATCTGATGGTATTCCTGATTATATTGATACAAATTCTGATGGAGATATTAGAGACGATATACTAGAAGGCTGGGATATTGATAGCGATGGAACTCCAGAAACAATACCAACAAATAACGATGCTGACAATGATGGTTTGGATGATGCATTTGACAACAACGATTCGCAAATAAATCCTACAAATGGGCAGATACCAACAGATTTCCCCAATGCAGATAATGCGGCAACTCCTGAAAGAGATTGGCGAGAGCTTATAGCAATAGTAGCTATCATTGATAATGTATCAGTTACCGAAGGTGGCGACCTTGTTTTTACCCTTTTACTAACAACGCTAAACAATAATAGTATTTTAATTCCGAGTGCTACACCAATCGATATTATATTTGATACGAGTGATGGCACCTCAACTTCTCCTACTTATAATATTGCCATTGCACCATTTGATTACAATGCAGTTGTGGCTGCTCCGATTACAATTCCGCCATTACAAACAAGCATACAGTTTACAGTAACAACATTAGATGATAACATTTATGAATTGGATGAACTGTTAACTTTAACAGGAACTATAACATCCAACAATACTATTAACACAAACTTTGAGGGTATCGGAACTATTTTAGATAATGAGGCTGCTCCAAACATTACAATGAATGATACTCGTGAAAATGAGGGAGTCGATTTGGTACATACCATTACTATGAGCCACCCAAGTTCTACCCCAACAGATATTAATTTACAAACATCAAATATTACAGCGCTGGCCCCTGAAGATTATGCTGCAATTACAGCATTATATTCTATTGATGGAACCATTGATCCTGCAAATCCAAATTTAGATTTTGTTTTTAATATCACCACCAATGTTGACAATTTAAACGAACCAGACGAAGAATATTTATCTGTAATTGGGCAAGTAACAAGTAATAATGTCGCAATCCAAGACCTTGACAAAACTGGAACTATTTTAGATATTGATCCTGACCCTACCATCATTATCAATGATGATATTGTTGTTGAAGGTGCCCCACTAATTTTTAATATTAGTATGGTCAATGCCTCTGGAGAATTGATGCAGAATTATGAGGCAATTGATTTAGCAATCCGAACTAACAATGGTACAGCAACTACTCCTTTAGATTATACAAGTATAAATACTTTAACCACAATTCCTGCTTTAGTAGAATCTATCATCATTGAAATAACCACTATTGATGACAACTTAAATGAAGATACAGAGTATATGAATTTGGGTGTTGGCATTACATCAAACAACGTTACAAATTTCCCTCCATATATTGAAGGGTTAGGAACTATAAAAGACAATGATATTCCCAATTTGTTTTCACCTAATGGTGATAATCGCAGTGATACTTTTGCAATTGCAGGTTTGCAAGACTTTCCAGAATTCACTTTAGTAATTTATGACAGATGGGGAAGCGAAGTTTATAATTACAGCAATAACGGAAATGTAAATCCACTTTGGTGGGATGGAACCTATAATGGGAATCCGGCACCAACTGGGGTCTATTTTTACACCTTAAATTACAATGATGGTATTACCAAAACAAAAACAAGTTTTATAGAATTGATTAGATAAATGAAAAGAATACTCCCCATATTGTTTATAATCACTTTGTTTTACTCCAATAAAATGAAGGCTCAACAACAACCACATTATACACAATACATGTATAATATGCAGGTGATAAACCCTGCTTATGTTGGTGCTCGTGCCGATTTAACAATTGCTTTGCTAGGAAGGTCTCAATGGGTGGGTGTTGATGGTGCACCAAAAACAAATACTTTTTCACTAAACGGTAGAGCTTTTGATGGAGTTGGTTTTGGCTTCTCTGTCATTACAGATAAAATTGGTTTAGCAAAAAGCACCGATGTAAATATTGATGTTTCTTATACCGTCGTTTTATCGCAATATGACCGATTATCTTTTGGACTAAAAGGTGGCATGTCATTTTACAGTAATAATTTAGCTGATGGAATTACGCCAGATCAGGAGGTTTACTCTTCTATTAGTGGTAGTTATCCAAATATTGGTATGGGTGCTTATTATTACAACCAACGTTTTTATGCTGGCTTGTCAATACCTTATATGTTAAATACACCAAAGTTTAGAGTTGATTATGATAATAACAAAGTAGAGCTATCAGATCATATGAGTTATTTTGCAACTGCTGGAATGCTGTTTGAATTGACAAATAAAATAAAATTCAAACCATCAACAATGGTAAAATACACATCAGACTTGCCTCTATCTGTTGATATCAATGCAAACTTTTTATACAATGAAATGATTGAAATGGGACTCTCCTATCGTTATCACGATTCTATGAGTGGGATGTTTGCTGTCATTTTAAATAAAAAATTCAGAATAGGTTATACCTATGACCATACCCTAACAGATTTAGGTGGTACAAATCTCAGCTCTCATGAAATTATGCTTGTACTGGATTTAGATTTTAAAAGCAAAGGTCGCTGGTTGCAACATACTTCTTGTTATTTTTAAAATGACTCCTTAAAAATACAAAAAAAAAACCGCAAGGTCTTTACCCCTTGCAGTCATAATTTATTGTTTTTAGAAATGCTTTCTTATCTTTTAGAAACACTACCAGAACCACTAACTTTTGTGTCAGTTGTTGGGCTTCCTTTATACCGTACATTACCAGAACCTGAAATTCTAGATTTGATAGCTCCGTTGGCTGTAACTTCGATAGATCCTGAACCAGATATGCTAGTTTCAGCAGTATCAGTTATTAATCCATAGCCCTCAATATCTCCAGAACCCGAAATACTTGCTTCAAAAGCTTTAGATGATCCGTTCACAACAATAGAACCTGAACCTGCAATATTAGATTCTAAATTTGAAGCCTTTACATCAATGTTCATATCACCAGAACCCGCAACATTTAATTCTAACTCGTCAGATGAAACGGTGTCTTTAGAAACAATTTCACCTGAACCCGCAAGCGAAACTTCATTAATATCCTTAAACGGAATTGTTATTTTTACGCCTTTAGTGGTGCGAACATTCACTCCTTTTTCCCAAGTGATTTTAAGTTGTCCTTTTTTTACTTCAATCACTAAATATTCTTCTAAGTTACTCTCAACAGAATAGGTTATTTCCCCTTCCTTACCTGATACTAATGTAACATCAAAAGAGCCTCCTACAGATATTTTGTCATAATCGGAAGTAGTTTGACTACCCTTTATTACATTACCATTTCCTTTTACTTTTTTGTTTGTTGCGTTTACTTGTACACCTATAAATAGTATTAGTAATAATGCTACGATTGTTTTTAAAGTTTTCATATATCTATATTTATTTGTTAAATTATCTCATTGCTCATCCTTTTAGCCATTCCTCTAGGAAACCAGATTTAATTACGGATGATTCAAATGTTTATGATTTTTTTTAGTTTTCTATAATTTTTATAGATCCGTATTGAGTCTTAATTTTCATTTGACCTTTAGATCCATTGTATGTTCCTTCAATTTCTGAGCTTGAGTTTTTTTCCAATTGATGTGTAATACTCAAATTACTTGGCACATTAATATTTCCATATTGAGTTTTCCCATAAAATTTGAATGAACTATTACTATCAATTCCTATTTTAACCCCAATATATTCTGTATCAACATCAACCCTACTAAAATCTACTCCCATTTCATCTATTTTTAAGTTTCCATAGTCAGCTTTAATTATTAAAGAGCTTGCTATTGTACCAAATTTTAGTTGGGTATAATCACTATTTCCTTCTATAGAATTTGCATTTTCAATAGTTAAGTTACCATAGTCTAGATTGAACGTAACATCATTAGTTTCTTGAATTGTAATGGTACTATAATCTGCAACCAAATCAATATTTCCTGCTCTATCAATATCAATAGTTGAATAATCTGTATTGATGTCTCCATTTTTTAAATAATCAATAGTAGACCCTCTAGAATAATCTAAATTGATGCTGTTGGCATTGTTTGTTAACTCACCAGCAAATAGCTTTCCGTAGTCAACATTAAAATTTGCTTTACCATTAAGTTTATCAATACTCACATCGCCATAATCCATATCAACAACTAAATCGTTGCTTTTTGGCATCCTAACAATGTATTGTATTTCCATATTTACATTGCTGTTATTGCCCCAATTCCAATTGTTAGACTTTCCTATTTTTGTTTTAACAGCGACTAAGCTGTTAGTGTTTTCAAATTCAATATGGATTTCATCCAACCTATCTTGTGCTTTACTTTCTTTATTGCTATTGGTTGTAATAATAATTTCTAAAGTAACTTTATTTTGATTCCATGTTTGGATATCAATGCTCCCGTATTTATTATCCAAATCTACTGTAGCATTTGAGCTAACATCAAATTCTTTTTTGATTGTCTTTGTTTTGGTATGTTTTCCCTTCGGTCCATTATTTGCTATTGCAATTGCTGGAATTATTAATAATAGGAAAAGTATTTTATAAAATTGCTTCATAATTATTTGTTTTAAATTGTTTTAAATTATCTATTTGTTCTAATACATTTTTCAAAATTTCAATGCGCTGTTGAAAGTTTGAGATCATAGCAAAGATTACACGCTTGTCAGCATCACTTTCTTTAAGTTCTTTGGTGAGTTTAACATATTGTGCATCAAGATTGTCAATTCTTAAGAAAGCATCGGCAATCATTTTTTGACTCTCAGGAATTTTTTCCTTATTTATTTTTTGAATTTCTGTTTTAATAACCGAGGTAAAATAAATTTGAGTTTCTTTCATTTTTGGTGACACATCAGCCAGTTCTAAACTGTCTGATTGCAGGTTTTGCCCTAACCAAACTCCAAGTAATAACACTACCGAAGCCGCAACTGAAATCCATTTCCAAGAATGATTCTTCTTTTTTGCAGTATCTTTTGACATCCTTTTTTCAAAGCGTTCAAAATGACCAATGGTTGGCTCAGCAATATTAAAATCTTTTTCAAAAAGGTTGTCAAAATTATCTTTCATCTTGTTATTGTTTGTTAAGGTCCTCTCGACTCTGCTCAAAGACCATTTTCATTATTCTTAACTTAATTCCATTTCTTCTACCAACAATTTTCTCAATTTATCTTTTGCTCTAGAAATAGTAGTTCTACTGTTTTGATTAGTTATTTGCATCACTTCAGATACTTCTTCGTAATCAAATCCTTCAATCAAATGCAGTGTTAAAGCCACTCTATAATTCTCTTTCAATTCATTTATTTTCTTTAAAACTATATCCGATTTTACTGATGAATAATCAACGGGTTCCATCTCTATTTCCTCTTCTCTTGCAACTTCTAATTTAACTTCAGCAAAACGCTTATTCCTTTTTAATTGTGTTAAGCACTTATTAATAACAATTCGTTTTAACCATGAACCAAAAGTAACTTCGCCTTTAAAAGTGCTCAATTTTGTAAATGCAATCAGAAACGATTCCTGCATCATATCTTCAGCGTCATAGCTGTTGTTCAAAATTCTAAGTGCTGTATTATACATTGCTCTATAATAGCGCTTATAAATCTCTAATTGAGCACTTTGCTCTCCCCTTTTACATTGCTGTAAAAGTTGATCAATATGTTGGTTAGTATGTTGCAATGAATCGTTTCTGTTAAAAAGACAAGTTATAAATTAATCTGTTACAGTTTGCTAAAAAAAATTCAGTTTTAAAGGATTCTTTTTTTGTCAGCTAAACTAGAGTTAGTACTTTTGCCCAAACCAATACACCATGAAAAAAACCAAATACGTTTTTGTTACAGGAGGCGTTACTTCATCCCTTGGTAAGGGTATTATTGCTGCATCATTAGCCAAATTATTACAAAAAAGAGGCTACTCAGTTACCATTCAAAAATTAGATCCATATATTAATATAGACCCCGGAACTTTAAATCCATACGAACATGGTGAATGTTTTGTTACTGATGATGGTGCAGAAACTGATTTAGACTTAGGGCATTACGAACGTTTTTTAAACATCCCAACTTCACAAGCAAATAATGTAACAACAGGACGTATTTATCAATCGGTAATTAACAAAGAACGCAAAGGTGAGTTTTTAGGAAAGACGGTTCAAATCATTCCACACATTACTGATGAAATTAAACACAGAATTCAATTACTTGGAAATACTGGTGAATATGATATTGTAATTACTGAAATTGGTGGTACTATTGGTGATATTGAATCTTTACCTTATGTTGAATCTGTTCGACAATTATTATGGGAATTAGGACATGAAAATGCAGTTTCAATCCACTTAACTTTGATTCCTTATTTGGCAGCAGCTGGAGAGTTAAAAACAAAACCTACGCAACACTCTGTAAAAATGCTAATGCAATCTGGGGTGACTCCTGATATTTTGGTATGTAGAACAGAGCATAAATTAAATGACGGTATCAAACGCAAATTAGCATTGTTTTGCAACGTGCAACAAGATGCCATTATAGAGTCATTAGATGCAGAGACTATTTATGATGTTCCTAATATGATGCTTGAAGAAAAGTTAGATGAAGTAGTTTTGAAAAAAATGAATCTTCCAATTGATGAAAAACCTGATTTAAAAGTTTGGAATACTTTTGTTACCAAACATAAAAATCCAAAAAATACTATTGAGATTGGTTTGATTGGTAAATATGTAGAATTGCATGATGCATATAAATCAATTGCAGAATCTTTTATTCATGCAGGCTCATCAAATGAAGTAAAAGTAAATATCCAGTGGATTCATTCTAACAAATTAACACCCGATAACATTCCGAGTAAACTAAAAAATTTAGATGGAATTTTAGTAGCTCCAGGTTTTGGAGATCGCGGTATTGAAGGTAAGATTGATGCTGTAAAATATGCAAGAGAAAATAAAGTTCCATTTTTAGGAATTTGTTTAGGAATGCAAATGGCAGTCATCGAATTTTCTAGAAATGTATTGGGATTAAAAGATGCGTTTTCTACTGAAATGAATCCAAATACTCCACATCCAGTTATCAATTTAATGGAAGCACAAAAATCAGTTGTTGATAAAGGTGGTACAATGAGGCTCGGTGCTTGGAAATGCCAATTAGCTGAAGGTTCAAAAGTAAAATCAATTTATAAAAAAGAAATTATTGAAGAGCGTCACAGACATCGCTATGAATTTAACAATGAATATTTAGATCAAATTGAAAAAGCAGGATTGATTGCAACTGGTAAAAATCCTGACACCAATTTAGTAGAGATCATTGAATTAAAAGACCATCCTTGGTTTGTGGGTGTACAATACCATCCAGAATATAAGAGTACGGTATTGAGTCCTCATCCATTATTTGTTGATTTTGTTAAAGCAGCTTTGGAACACTCTTTGAAATAAAACTTACCTGTCATTTCTGTAAAAGCAGGAATCTCATTATAGCAATGGAATAATACTAATATTAAAGGAATGACAGTAAAAAAACTAAAAAATATCTAAACAGAAATCACTACTTTTGTCGCACTTTTTTGTGACAAGCAAAAAAAGTAAATGACAAGATGACAATTTAAATATGGAAAAAAAGAAATTTGATATAAATTCGCTCATAGGATTTGTATTGTTAGGAGCCATCGCTTTATGGTGGATGTACACCAACCAACCTACTCCCGAAGAACTTGAAAAACAAAAAACCGAACGCAGATTAGATTCTATCAATGCAATTCAAAAAACGGTTACGCCAACTACCACAGTTGCACCTGTTGAAACTTTCATAGAAGTTAATGACTCTCTAAAACAAGTGCAAGCACAAAATACTTTAGGTGCCTTTTCAACTTCAGCAAGCGTAGCAACTGACGGAACCACTGTTATAGAAAATGAGTTGTTAAAATTGACCATCGCCAATAAAGGTGGACAAATTATTGATGCTCATCTAAAAGAATTTACTACTTATCATGATGATCCTGTAAAGCTAATAAAAGAAAACAATGCTTCTTTCAATATTAATTTTGGAACAACTGACAACAGAATTTTAAATACCAAAGATTTAAACTTTGAACCAACATTGACAAACAATGGTGAAAACCAAGTACTGTCTATGAAGTTAAAAGTAGATAACAATCGCTATTTAGAATATCGCTACGAAATAAAACCAGATGATTATATGGTTGATTTTTCGATGCGTTCTCAAGGTTTAGGAAATGTGTTCAACGCATCTCATCAAATGAATTTAGAATGGGATTTGACTAGTTTTAGAAACGAGAAAAGTATTCGATCTGAAAGCATGTACACATGGTACTACTACAAGCAAGATGGTAATGTAGATGATTTAAGTCAGGATGATAATGAAACTGAAAATGATATCAATTGGGTTGCATACAAGCAGCACTTCTTTACATCAGCTTTATTGTCTGAAACTCCATTTCAAAATGCTAATTTAATTTCTGAAAAATTATATAATGATGCTGAAACCGATTCTATTGTCACCAATAAGTTTCAGTTAAAAACGCCATTAGAATTAAAAAGTGGCGAATTAAACTATACCATGAATTGGTATTACGGACCAACAGATTACAACCTTTTAAAAACCTATGAAGGCACTCAACTTGATGAAGTTGCCGATATGGGTTGGGGTATTTTTGGATGGATTAACAAATATGTATTCATTTACATCTTCGGATTTTTATCATCATTTATTTCTAACTTCGGTATTGTTATTATTTTAATGACAATTGCAGTTCGGATTATCATGTCGCCATTGGTATATAAGTCCTATGTATCTAGTGCCAAGATGAAGGTGATTCGTCCAGAAATGGAAGAAATCAATAAGAAATATCCAGGAAAAGATAACGCAATGAAACGCCAACAAGAAACAATGGCGGTACAACGAAAAGCAGGAGTAAGTATGCTTTCGGGTTGTATTCCTGCATTGTTACAAATGCCGGTGTTCTTTGCATTGTTTAGGTTTTTCCCATCAAATATAGAGTTGCGTCATCAAAGCTTTTTATGGGCAGATGATTTATCATCATATGACAATATTTTCAACTTAGGGTTTACTATTCCATTTTACGGAAGCCATGTTTCATTGTTTCCAATATTAGCCTCGGTTGCTATTTTCTTTTATATGAAAATGAATCAAAGTCAGCAAGCAAATATGCAAGCACCTACACAAGAAGGAATGCCTGATATGCAAAAAATGATGAAGATGATGATTTATTTATCTCCTATCATGATGTTGTTTTTCTTTAATCAGTATGCAAGTAGTTTGAGTTTGTATTATTTTGTATCTAACTTATTAACGATTATAATCATGTTGGTAATTAAACATTATGTAATTGACGAAGCTAAGATTCATGCACAAATTGAAGAAAACAAAAAGAAACCTGAGAAGAAAAAAAGTGGTTTCCGTCAACGATTAGATACTGCTATGAAACAAGCACAAGTGCAACAAGACGCCAAAAAAGGGAAGAAGAAATAATGACTGACGACTGACGACTGACGACTGACGACTGACGACTGACGACTGACGACTGACGACTGACGACTGACGACTGACGACTGACGACTGACGACTGACGACTGACGAAAAATATAAAAGTCCTGAAACTTAAAAGTTTTGGGACTTTATTTTTTTAACATCACAAGGTTATTTTTCAAATCCATAGTCTCTTTCAACTTTACAAATCCTCACTTTAAATTGTTGATACCAATCTGATTTACCTTTAGCTCTTGCCCCAGCATGATCAACTTGATGTTTCCAATCTTTAATGGCTTCTAAACTTTTCCAATACGAAACTGTTATCCCAATAGCATCCCTTGCAGATTCAATACCTAAAAACCCTTTTTGTTTTTTGGCAAGTTCTTCCATTAAGCTGGCAGTTTTATCATAACCTGTATCTATTTTAGTTTTGATGCTTGTAAAAATAACTGCGTAATAAGGTGTCTTTGGTGTTTGTGCTATCATAATTCCAATTTATATTTTTTCTCAGGGATACCCAATTCTTCACAAAGTGTATCATCAATAAATTGAAATCCTAGTTTTTCAATAATCTTTCGCGATGCCACATTTTCAAGTGCCACATACGCAATTAATTTTTCAATCCCGATATTTTTTGAATAAGCAATCAATCCTTTTACAACTTCGCTTCCATACCCCAATCCCCAATATTTTTCTAAAAAACGATACCCAATTTCATCATCACCCTCATCTTTAACTAACGCTACAGATCCCACAAAAATGCTATCCGCTTTTCGTTCAATTGCATAAATAAAAAAATCATTATTTGGTACATTATACAAATCAATAACGCGCTTTAAATCTGCTTTATTTTCTTCATAGCTCAAAACTGTAGGCCTTACAAAACGCATTACATTGGCATTTCCTTGCATTTCATGAAATGGTTCTAAATCATCAATTACAAGTTTTCTAACCAGCAAACACTCGGTTTCATAAATTAATTCCATCAGTTCAAAATAAGATTATTATTGTAAATTTGCATCGCATAAAATTACATTAATGAACGCACAAAAAAAAGTTGCTTTTTATACTTTGGGCTGTAAGCTTAATTTTTCTGAAACATCTACAATCTCTCGAAATTTTTTAAGTGAAGGTTTCATGCGTGTTGATTTTAATGATGAAGCAGATATTTATGTCATTAATACTTGTTCGGTTACAGATAATGCTGATAAGCGTTTTAAAACTATTGTAAAGAATGCTATAAAGAAAAATGAAAAAGCATTTGTGATTGCTATCGGTTGTTATGCACAATTAAAACCAGAAGAATTAGCAGCAGTTGATGGTGTAGATTTAGTATTGGGTGCCACCGAAAAATTTAAAGTAACCGATTATCTGAATAACCTGAGTAAAAATGATTTTGGCGAGATACATTCTTGCGAAATAGAAGAAGCAGATTTTTATGTAGGCTCCTACTCTATTGGCGACCGAACTCGTGCATTTTTAAAAGTACAAGATGGATGCGATTATGTATGTACCTATTGTACAATTCCGCTAGCTCGTGGAATTTCTAGATCCGATACACTTCAAAATGTATTGGATAATGCCAAAGAAATTTCTGAAAAAGGTATCAAAGAAATTGTATTGACTGGAGTCAATATTGGTGATTATGGCAAAGGCGAGTTTGGGAATAAAAAACACGAACACACTTTTTTTGAGTTGGTGCAAGCCCTGGATAAAGTGAATGGAATTCACCGTTTACGAATCTCTTCTATAGAGCCTAATTTATTGACAGATGAAACCATTGATTTTGTTTCGAACTCTAATAGTTTTGTTCCTCATTTTCATATACCACTACAATCTGGCAGTGATGAATTATTAAAAAAAATGAAACGCCGTTATCTAACACAAACTTATACAAATAGAGTTTTAAAAATAAAATCACTCATGCCAAACGCATGTATAGGTGTAGATACCATTGTTGGTTTTCCTGGTGAAACAGATGAGCTGTTTTTAGAGACTTACAATTATCTAAATGAATTAGATATTTCATATTTACATGTATTTACCTATTCTGAACGCCCTAATACAGAGGCAGTCAATATGGATGGAGTTGTACCAAAAAACGTACGTGCAAAACGCAGTAAAATGCTCAGAGGTTTATCTGTAAAAAAACGACGCGCTTTTTATGAAAGTCAATTAGGTAATACCTTAACAGTTTTATTTGAAAGTGAAAACAAAGAAGGTTATATCCACGGATTTACAGAAAATTACGTAAAAGTTAAAACTCCTTGGAATCCAGAATTAATAAATACCTTACATCTAATTACGCTCACAAAAATTGATGAAGATGGCTTAGTGCGTTTTGATTTTATGGCTAATAAAGTATCAATATGAAAACACATATCTACTTAGTACCTGGGCTTGCAGCATGTTCTAAAATTTATGAGTATTTAGATTTACCTAAAGATAAATACGAACTACATTATATTGAGTGGCTAATTCCAGAACATGTAAATGAGCCTTTAGTGCATTACGCAAATAGAATGTCTAAGTTAGTGACTGAAAAAAACGCAATTTTAATAGGTGTTTCATTTGGAGGTATCATGGTACAAGAAATGAGTAAAATACTCCAGATAAAAAAAACCATTATAATTTCTAGTGTAAAAAACTCAGGAGAATTACCTAAGCGACTCAAAATAACAAAACTAACAAAAGCCTATAAATACTTACCTTATAAACAGGTTGCTAGAAATGAAGGGATCGCAGGATATCTATTTAATAAAATGAGTAAAAAAAGAAGCGAGCGTTATAAGCAATTTCTCTCTGTTCGTGATGAAGTTTATTTAGAATGGTCCATTTATAATGTATTGAATTGGAGTCAAAAAGAAACGTTGCCAAATGTAATTCACATCCATGGCAATTCAGACGGAATCTTTCCTATAAAGCATATCAAAAACTGTATTATCATTGAAGGTGGTGCTCATGTTATGATTATAAACAAAGCAAAAAAAGTGAGTGCTATACTTGTTGATATTCTACAAGAACACACATACTAAGAAATTACAAATTTGTTAGTGTTTTGATGTTTACAAGTTTGTTATAAATATTTTGATTTCTTCTTAAAAATCAAATGATATAATTACTAATATTGAAGTATTAAAATCCTTCTCCACTATTATTTAAATATCAAGATTATGAAACGAGCATGCTAAAATTTTTCACACAAGAAGATGACAAATAGCGAACAGCGTGTAACCGATTTAATAAAATAATATAAACACATGAAAAAGCCGTTACGATATCTAGCTATCTTAAGCATTGTATTTATTAGTATTACATTAATCAATGCAACAACATATATAAAACAAAGTTCATCAGAAAACTCAAGTAATGATACACTTAAAAATACGAGTGAAAACTATGAAATAAAGGCTTTGAAAATTCCGGATGGAATTCATTTTGCAGGAGAAATAGTTCCGATAGAAAAACCCGATATTAAAGAAAGAATGGATCGCGAATTATTAGTAAATACTTATTGGCAATCTAATAGCCTGTTATTGATTAAAAGAGCTCATAAATACTTTCCAATTATTGAGCCTATTTTAAAAAAGCATGGGATTCCTGATGATTTTAAATACCTAGCTTTGATTGAAAGCGGGTTACAGAACGTAACCTCACCAGCTGGCGCTAGAGGCTTTTGGCAAATTATGAAAGACACCGCCAAAGAAAATGGGTTGGAAGTTAATAGTAATGTTGATGAGCGCTATCATCTAGAAAAAGCAACAGAAGTTGCTTGTATGTATTTATTGCACTCTAAAGAATTATTTGGTTCATGGACACTTGCTGCTGCTGCCTATAATGGAGGGAATAATGGAATAATGAGGCGTCTAAAAAGCCAACGAGTAGACACTTATTACGATTTATTATTAGGAGAAGAAACTGGTAGATATGTTTTTAGAATTGCAGCCATCAAAGAAATAATGAATAATACTGAGAAGTACGGTTTTAAATTTGACAATGAAGACTTGTACAATTTAGAAGCTACAAAAATAGTTAAAGTTGATTCAGCAATTACAGACATTGCTTTGTTTGCGCAGAATTTTGGGACTAATTATAAAGAGCTAAAAATTCACAATCCTTGGTTAAGAGAAAACAAGCTCAACAATAAATCTCGAAAGTTGTATTACATCAAATTACCACAATAAAATGAAAATTAAAATGACATTATCAACAATACTTATTTTAATTGCTATCGGATTAGTTGCCGGAATTTTAAGCGGATTGGTTGGTGTTGGAGGCGGTATTTTAATGGTCCCCATGTTTGTGATTTTTTTAGGACTTACTCAGCACAATGCTCAAGGAATGAGTTTAGCAGTTATGCTACCACCTGTTACTTTCTTTGCAGTTTACAATTATCACAAAGCAGGTGAAATTGATTGGCGAATAGCATTGGTAGTTTCAGCAGTATTTATTATTGGAGGTTTTTTTGGTTCTAAAATTGCTTTAAAAATTGACCAATTAACACTTAAAAAAATATTTGGAGTAATGATGCTCATTGCTGCAATTAAGCTAATGTTTTTCAGTAAATAATATTTTTCTATATTTGAGTATTAACTTAACCTCAAATAAAATGAAAAAGATTAGCCTATTACTTGCAATGCTACTTTTCTGTAGTATTGCTTTTTCACAAGAAGAAGAAAACGAAGAATCTAAACCAAAAGGTAAGCGAATTTTACCTTTTAGAATAGGTATTAAAGCTGGACTCCCAAATGGTGTAGGTGGTAATATAGAATATGTAACTCCACTATTAAATGACCGAATTGCAGTATTTGGTGACTATTCAGGTTTCTCAGCAGAAATTGATGATGCTGACACAAAACTTCAATATTATGAATTTGGCACAAATATTTATTTATTCGGCAATAAAGGCCGCGGAGTCTATGGATCTTTATCTTATGGTAAATTAAATTTAGATGCTTCTTATGATGATTATGAATTTGATACAAATAGTGGTATCGTAACTGCAGATGCAAAAGGTGAATACGAAGTTGGCACTTTTAATGTAAAAGCTGGTTTAAAAATGGGGCGTCGTTTTTATTTTAGAACAGAACTAGGATATGGTTTTGGATCTGTACCACAAGAGTTTGTAATTACAGGAAATGCAAATGGTATCATTCAATCTGAAATAATTGAAATACCTGAAATACCCGGAATGAGCGAAAGTGGATATGTGATGTTTAACATAGGCTTTGGAATAGGGTTTTAGAAACCTCTTTTTGTCATTCCAGCGAAAGCGGAAATGTTATGGTGCATTTTATTTGATATTAATTATCCAACTTGTTGTGTCCAATTCCATATTTTCACATCTACTCCAATTCATAAATTCTTCACATTCAAATTCCAATATATTTTTATTCCAATTTTTAAAAATAATGTGAGTCATTTTAAATGGACTTTGAATTTCAACCATGTCAGATAATGAGTTCTCCATTTTTTTAATATCGTCATATCCGTGAAAGATAAAAATCCCATCTGGTGAAACTTCTAATCCCTGATAAAAAGGTCGGCTTTCCGTTTCTATTATGCTCAGTTCTTTTGAGTTCAGTCGATAAACATAATCTGAAGTAAGAACAATTATTTCATTATACTTTTCAGATACTTTTACAGAATTAGGAAAACCACGAAATTGACCAACTGTTTCAATTTCATTTTTATCCACAAACTTTATCCAGGTCCAAGACTGAGAATTCCATGGGCTTTCCAAATCATATATTCGTTCTTCATATTCCCCAGAATAAGGTTGGCTTATTATTTCCGCTTTCAAAATTTATTTTTTTATTAAACGCACCACAACGCAGGAATAACAATTAAACTAATTTAATAATTGAATTCTTTACTATTTCAAACTCTTCTATTATTTCTTTAACAATATCTGATGCAGGCATTACTTTATGTATCAATCCTGCAACTTGCCCAATTTCAAGTTCACCATTCTCTAAATCGCCTTCAAACATTCCTTTTTTGGCTCTACCTCTACCCAACAATTCTTTGAGTTCCTCTTTGGTAGGATTTGTTTGATACAAACTCCTAACATCATCTAAAAATTGTCCTTTTAACAATCGCACTGGGGTTAATTCTTTTAAGGTTAATTGAGTATCTCCATCTTCTGCTTCTACAACTACTTCCTTAAAATTTTGATGTGCAGACGATTCTTCACTTGCTACAAACCGACTTCCCATTTGCACTCCATCAGCTCCTAAAACCATCGCTGCCAACATACCTCTTCCTGTTGCAATACCTCCTGCAGCAATCAACGGAATTTTAATTTTTTCTTTTACCATCGGTATCAAAGTAAAGGTTGTTGTTTCTTCTCTCCCATTATGACCACCTGCTTCAAACCCTTCAGCAACCACAACATCTACTCCTGCTACTTGAGCTTTTAATGCAAACTTTACACTACTCACCACATGCGCTACAATAATTCCTTTTGATTGTAAAAAGGAAGTCCATGTTTTTGGATTACCGGCAGAAGTAAAAACAATTTTAATTCCTTCATCTACTAAAATACCCATTATTTTCTGAATTTCTGGATACAACATCGGCACATTCACCCCAAAAGGTTTATCCGTTGCTTTTTTACATTTTTGAATATGCTCTCGTAAAACTTCAGGGTGCATTGAACCAGCACCAATTAAACCTAAACCACCTGCATTGCTTACAGCTGATGCTAATTTGTAACCACTATTCCATACCATACCACCTTGTACAATTGGATATTTTATTCCGAAAAGTTGTGTAATCTTATTTTTCACAATTATTGTTTGATGATTTTTACTTTTGAATTATGCACTCCATTTCTAATATCAGCAATATATATTCCGCTTGCCAAAAATGAAATATCAAATCGATTGTTTAAATAATTTTGTGTATTTGTTGATATCTGTTTCCCTAATGTATCAAACAAAGAAATTGTAATTACATCATTTTGAAACGATGAATTAATTGAAAAAGAATCTATCGAAGGGTTAGGAAATACAATCAATGAATAAAATTCTTCATCGGGGGTTGATAGCGACAATGCCAGTTGCAAATCAGGAATTCCATATCCCATAGAAAAAGTTGGAGCATTATACATTGAAGCCGATTCACGAACCAATTGCATAATTTCTGCATTGGTTTTATTGGGCAATGCTTGCCATAAACACGCCACTCCTCCCGCCATGATTGGCGAACTAAATGAAGTTCCGTTAGCAGTCCTAATTGCATTGTTTTGATCAATCACAAAACTTGCTGCCCCTTGAGTCATTACATCAGGTTTTTGAGTTGGTTGTGCCGTAGAGCCAATAGAGCTAAAAGAAGCATATATACCTGAGGCATCCACAGCACCAACTGTTAAGACACCCGAAGCATCGGCTGGAGCGGTAAGAATTCCCCAACTATTATTACCAGAATTACCTGCAGAATTCACCAACAACATTCCCTTTTCAAAAGCGATGTTTGCGCCTTTTGTAATAAAGGTGGTATTGCCATCCATTTCATCTGTAGTATAATCGTAATTAGAATTATCAAAAGTGTTATATCCTAAAGAAGTATTGATAATATCTACTCCTAAACTATCTGCGATTTCAGCAGCTGCTACCCAATAACTTTCCTCAACTGGGTTTTCATTTGGAGCATCTTCTGTTCTAAATAAATAATATTTTGCATCTGGGGCTGTACCCACAAATTCATCCTCAACATAACCTGTCATGGTGCTTAAAACCATCGTACCATGTGTACTTGTTTGGTTGATATACACATCCTCAGTACTATCAACAAAATCATAGCCACTAATAATGTTACCTACATCACGAGAACGTTGAAAAGCGCCCATAGTGTTTACATTTACAAAACCAGCATCGAGTACAGCAATAGTCATTCCTATACCTGTATAATCTAGTAAATGCAATTCATCTCCTTTAAACATCTCAATTTGGTTTGCAGCATTACCATAATTAAATGTTGTTAAAACACTTTCTAATTTATCTTCTTGCTCTTGATGTGCCACACGATTATTTAAACTATTATCGGCAAAATCTATCGATAAAACAAAACCTAAACTAGACAACGCATTAATATCAGTTTCAGAACCACGCACATGCAACGCATTAAACCATTTTGATTTGGTCATCACTGTAATGCCTGTAGCGGTTTTTATTTGTGTGATATATGAAGTTTCAACTGGAACATCTCGTTCATCAATTGCAACTCCATGTAATGCTTTTCTATCAATTGATTTTTGTGATAAAATAGTTAAAGGATCTGCTAAAGCAGTTGCAGAATTTGGTTTGTCAGATAAATAAATCCAAGCATCTTGTTGTGAAAATGTGTATTGATAAATCAATAAGGCTAAAATGAATAGGAGTTTTTTCATGGATTAAAGGTAGTAAAAAGCCCCTTAACCTACAAAGTGACAAACGACAATGTATAATTGATGATATACAACTGACGACTAAAAACTGAATGCTAAGATATTACACCCGACCCCAATAATTCATCTTCTTGATACCAAGCTACAAACTGACCTTCAGTAATGGCAGATTGTGGGTTTTGAAACGCTACATACAGACCATTTTCTACTTTATGGATTGTTGCTTTCTCTAATTGTTGACGGTAACGAATACGTGCTTCTACTTCTAAAGATTTTCCTGTATTTAATCTTAAATCTTCTCGAATCCAATGAATTTCATCATTAGTAACAAACAACACATTACGATACAATCCGGGGTGATTTTTTCCTTCACCTGCATAAATTATATTTTTATCAACATCTGTTTCTATCACATACAAGGCTTCTTTTGTTCCTCCAACTGCCAAACCTTTACGCTGCCCTTTGGTAAAATAATGTGCCCCTTGATGTTTGCCAACTACCTTACCTCCATCTCTAGAGTAGTTAAATTTTGTTGCATAGAAAGCTAACTCTTCTTCCTTACTTTTAAAAGTTGGAATGCTTCTTTTAAATGTTTCAGCATCCGATGGAATCTGAACAATTACCCCTTCTTTGGGTTGTAGTTTTTGCTGTAAAAAATCGGGCAGTCTAACCTTACCTATAAAGCACAAACCTTGTGAGTCCTTTTTATCAGCAGTAATTAAATCTTGTTCTGCAGCAATAGCACGTACTTCTGGTTTTGTTAATTCGCCAATTGGGAATAATGATGTTTCTAATTGCTCTTGCGATAATTGACATAAAAAATAGGACTGATCTTTGTTGCTATCTTTTCCTGATAACAGTTGATATACTGGTTTATCATCTACATCTACATCAATTTCAGCTTTTCTACAATAATGACCTGTAGCAACAAAATCGGCACCTAAATCTAAAGCAATTTTTAAAAAGACATCGAATTTAATTTCTCGATTACACAACACATCTGGGTTCGGAGTACGTCCTAACTCATATTCGCGAAACATATAATCTACAATCTTGTCTTTGTATTGCTCACTTAAATCAACTACTTGAAATGGAATTCCTAATTTCTCAGCAACCAGCATAGCATCGTTACTATCTTCTAACCAAGGGCATTCGTTAGAAATAGTAACAGAATCATCGTGCCAGTTTTTCATAAACAAGCCAATTACTTCATAGCCTTGTTGCTGCAATAAATAAGCTGCAACACTACTATCTACACCTCCTGAAAGTCCAACGATTACACGTTTCATATGCTGATTCTTATTGTTTTTATTAAGTCATATAGAACATCCATCTTGTTGTTTTATTAAACAAAATCATACTAGAAGGGTGTTTCATTATTATAAATTTTAAGGGTACAAAGATAGGGTTTTTATTGGATGTAAGATGCTTATAAATTAGACTTGACATTCTCATATAAAAACACGAGATTCACTTATCTATAATAAAGTCAATTGTCGCTTAATTAATTGTTCTATGCCATAGAAACCAAATTATCTTAGAAACTTATAAAAAAAGCTATTAACACTAGTTCAGTTAAAAACAACTAGATAGGATAGTTATATCAGATTAATATTTCATCTATTCTATAATTAACTTTTCAGCCCCTTTTCCTTGGTTAGTTGTTATTTCAACAATGTAAGATCCTGATGCTAATTTTGAGGTGTTTATTATGTGTTCTTCGGAAGTTAAAACGGCTTGACCTAATAGATTATAAATAGACACTTTTTCTAATTGAACCGAAGAATCTAACTCAATGGTAAATTGAGTTTTTACTGGATTTGGATATAATTTAAATTGTGATAACACAAACTCATTTGAAGATAATAAAGCACTTAAATCATAAATTCGTACATGACCCGAATCAACTCCATTATCATCATTTCTACCAGCGCCAATAACAAGAACATTGGTGTCTGACGATAAACTTACACTTTGTCCTGAAAAATCTCCTGCCGCTTCACCATCAATGTCCTGTCCGATTTGTGTCCATGTGCCACTTTGGTTTTCATAAATTCGCACATGGCCCGAATCAACACCATTATCATCATTTCTATCAGCACCAATAACAACAATACTACCGTCTGATGATAAACTTATACTCTTTCCTGATTCGTCTGATACTGCTTCACCATCAATGTCTTGTCCGACTTGTACCCATGTACCGCCTTGGTTTTCATAAATTCGTACGTGTCCAGAAGAAGCTCCATTACCATCATTTGTAGTAGCACCAATTGCAACAATACTCCCATCTGACGATAAACTTACACTATATCCAGATGAATCTAATACTGCTTCTCCATCAATGTCCTGTCCGGTTTGTGTCCATGTACCGCCTTGGTTTTCATAAATTCGTACATGACCAGAATTAGAGCCATTACCATCATTTCTAATAGCGCCAATAGCAACAATACTGCCATCTGATGATAAACTTACACTAAATCCTGATCTATCCTCTGCTACTTCACCATCAATGTCTTGTCCGATTTGTACCCATGTATCGCTTTGATTTTCATAAATTTGTACATGACCCGAAAATGTTCCGTTACCATCATTACTAGTAGCACCAATAGCAACAATACTGCCATCTGATGATAAACTTACACTTCCTCCTGATCCATCAAATGCTGCTTCACCATCAATATCCTGTCCGATTTGTGTCCATGTACCACTTTGGTTTTCATAAATTCGTACATGGCCGGAAAGAGAACCATTATTGCCAGAATTATTATAAGCGCCAATAGCAACAATACTGCCATCTGATGATAAACTTACACTAGCTCCTGATTGATTTCCTGCTGCTTCACCATCAATATCCTGTCCGATTTGTATCCATGTTCCGCTTTGGTTTTCATAAATTCGTACATGGCCGGAACTAGTTCCATTGCCATCATTTAAAATTGCACCAACAGCAACAATACTGCCGTCGAAAGATAAACTTACACTAGTTCCTGATCGATCCCCTGCTGCTTCACCATCAATGTCTTGCCCAATTTGTACTTGTGAAAAACTTAATGATGACACTAATAATAGTAGTAATAATAATTGTGTTTTCTGCTTCATATTTATTTTGTTAATCATTGATTAATAGCTGGTTAAATATAATAAAAAAAAACTAATAGACTTAACTTTAATTAATGTCAGATAAACTTTGAATCATAGCCACACTCTATAACAATCTTCTTAAAGTCAATTGGAGAATTTATACATGATTTACAACTTAATTTAATTAACTACTAATTTATATATTCTTAGGAAACTCCTTCAAAATTTTCTTTGAAAAGTTTTTGTTTATTAAATCAGTTACTAACGATAAACATGACTCCAAAAAACAAGCTTAATCTCTCTCAACAAGTATCACCTCAATTTCTTTAGAACTTGTAAATCCTCTAATTATACGATATCCCAAAGCAACTAATCAATTTTTAAAGCAGGCAAACACCTCACTACGAACAACTTAATAAGTTGCAATTGATATTCAATTAATGCCTTCTTATTTTTTACAAAAAAGTAGTACTTTAGCGTTTCAATTTTTAAAACTAAATTTTATATACTATGAAAAAGTCCCTTTTAATGTTATTCTTAATAGCTTCTAGTACCGTTTTTGCTCAAACTGAATTAACTGATGATAATGCAGAAGCAAATCTTTTAGTTAATAATGACCGATTGATTGTACTAGATTTTTATGCTACATGGTGTGGACCATGTAAGCGCATGGAACCTATTATGGAAGAATTAGAAGGCGAATATAGTAATGTTGATTTTTATAAAATTGATGTTGATAAAAATGATATAGATGATGCCTTAGGAATTACAGCAATGCCAACTTATTTATTTATTAAAAACAGCTCTAACCTAGAGCAAATTGAAGGTGCAATGAGCAAACAAGAAATGATTGATCTTATTGAAGAACATATGGGGAATTCAACTTCTATATCAAGTGATGTTTATTCAGAACCTGATTATTTTGATGTTTCTGAAAATCATAACAACTCTGATGAATTTGGCGATGATGTTGTAGATTTAATTTGGTCAAACTCTGATAAATTAAATTCTTTAGCGTGGCATGCTTATCTTGAGCACAATGATATAGATGTATTATTTAAATCAATTAAAATTATTGAGCGCTCAATTGAATTAGATAAAAGGTACTATAATTTAGATACACATGCTGCTTTACTTTTTAAAACAAGAAGCTATACCTCTGCACTTAAAAAATCTAAAGAAGCTATTGAACTTGCAAAAATTGAAGGTCTTGATTATTCTTCTACATCAGATTTAATAGAAAGAATTATAGATAAACTTTAAGTGTTTTTAAAAGGAAATTAATTTTGAAGAATCAAGTTTACAATCACTTTTCATAAAGATATTAATAGTACTTACCAACCAAATCAACAACTAATCAAATGAAGTTTATCAAATTCCCTTTACTGATTTTGTGCGCAATAGCGTTAACAAATTGTGCCTCTAGTTATCATGAAATTAAACCAGAAACTATCGTCTATGGCTCTGACAACACAGACAAAAATGTTATCTTAGAATATAAATATGACTTGCTTAGAAAAAAATACACTAAAAAAGAATTAAAGAAAGGTGTAAAATTAGTTGCCGTTAAAATTACAAATCATTCAGACAGAGATTTAGTTTTTGGAAAAGACATCAAATTAAATTATGCTAACGGCAATGAGATTTATATTTTAGATCATGAATCGATTTTTAAAACCTTAAAACAAAAACCTGCAACCTATTTATTGTACCTTTTGTTAACACCCATTAATATTTTTACTTCTGAAACTAATTCTTATGGAGCCACAGAAGTAACAAATACAATTCCTGTTGGATTGATTTTAGGACCTGGGCTTGCTGGTGGAAACATGATAGCAGCATCTACGGCTAACAAAAAATTCAAGACCGAGATGTTAAATTATAAAATTACGGGAACCCAAATTAAAAAAGGAGAAACTGTTTATGGCTTAATAGGAATTAAAACTGCTAATTTTGATGCTATCAAAATTGAAGTGAAATAATAGACCATTTATTTTTCCTATAATAAGAGGCTTGACTTTTTCATAAAAAAACACGGTATTCGTTTATGGTTGGATATAACTAGTTAAAACTATTTATATTCTAGACATTACCAACCATTAGGACAAAAAATGCGAATGAAAGAATATTTCCTACTTCAATTTAAAATGCTAAACAGGAGAATGATTGATTTCGGGCTTCCTCTTTTGATTGGATATACACTTTTTCCTTTTGCTTTCATTATATTTTCAAATTATCTCTTCGAAAAAACAGAATTTGCCAATTATATTTTTCTCCTAATTGCATTAAGTTTCATATCAAAATTTAGTGAACCAAAAAGAAATAATTTTTTAAAATCTATATTTAATAAAAAGAAATACAAGAATTTAAGAATAGTAGAAAATATAATTTATTGTATTCCATTTACACTTTTTTTAGTTTACAAAAAACAATTTGTGTTTTCTTTAATATTGAATTTATTGATAATTGTTTTTACTCTATTAAACTTTAGTTCAAATATTAATGTAACAATTCCAACACCATTTAGTAAAAAACCATTTGAATTTACTGTTGGCTTTAGAAAAACATTTTATGTTTTTCCAATAGCATATTTTTTAACTTATATTTCAGTGTCTGTTGAAAATTTAAACCTTGGTATTTTTTCTATGCTACTAGTTGGAATGGCTTGCTTTTCTTATTATTCAAAAATAGAAAATGAATATTTTGTTTGGAATTATAATTTATCTTCAAAAGAATTTTTAATAGAAAAAACAAAAACTTGCTTAATCTTTTTTTCACTTTTAAGTTTACCAATTATAATTACCTTAACTATTTGTTTTTTTGGTGAAATAGACATTTTAATTATCTTTTTCCTTTTGTGTTATGCTTACCTAACGGCAATAGTTTTTGCTAAATATTCGTCTTTTCCGAATGAAATGAATATGTCACAAGGAATATTAATCGCAACAAGTTTTATATTTCCACCAATCCTATTTATATTTATTCCTCTTTTTTATTCCCAATCTATTAAAAAATTAAATACGGTTTTAAATGATTAAAATTAAAAAACTATCAAAGTTTTATGGTAAAAAACAAGTTCTTAATGCAATAGATTTAGAATTTAGAAAAGGAAAAGTATATGGAATCGTTGGAGAAAATGGTGCAGGAAAAACAACTCTATTCAGATGCATTTCTGGACTTGAAAATTATAAAGGAAGTATATCGTCTGATTTTCAAAATCTAAAAGACCACTTAGGACTTTTACAAACAGAACCGTTCTTTTTTTCTAAAATTACAGGAAAAGAATACATACAACTACTTGCCAACTCAAGACAAATAAAACTATCAAATATTGAGGACAAGAACATATTTGATTTACCACTAAAGCAATATGCATCGACATATTCTACAGGAATGAAAAAGAAATTGGCTTTAACAGCCATTCTTTTACAGGAAAATGATATTTTTATTCTAGACGAACCTTTTAATGGCGTTGATATACAAAGTAATTTAATAATAACTGAAATTATAAAAAGGTTTAAAGAATTAGAGAAAACTTTAATTATTTCCTCTCACATTTTTTCAACTTTAGCAGATACTTGTGATGAAATTTATTTAATGAAAAATGGAGAAATCATAAAAAAAGTAAAACAAATAGATTTTAATAGACTTGAATCTGAAATGAAAGAATTTACAATTGGAAACCGAATTGAAAAACTTGAATTAAAATAAATAATGGTTGGCAATAACGTATATAATTAATTACTTGGTTTTATACAACTTACAAAAGCTCTCACGGTCTTTCTGTCTGTGAATTTAATAACCTTAGTGTTTAAATCACACAACTAATCATATACAAGACCGATAAGTAAAACTCTAGAAAACAACATTATTCTTTATCAACTGGTGTCACCACAATTTCTTTAGTTTTAGATAACTCTCCATCAGTATAAAACTCCCAAACTCCAACTTTTAAATCGTCTTCATAAACACCTTTTTGCTTTAGGTTTCCGTTCATTTCATAAAATGCGGCAAAACCATTGAGTACATTTTTTATATAGTTTAAATCTTCTATCAGAACCCCTTCTTCTGAATACTTTTTTGAATTACCCTCTAACAACCCCTCTTTATAATGTGCAAATTTGGTAAGTTTTCCATTAACATAAAATATCTTGTACTCGCCATTTAACTGACCATTTTCATAGTTTTCTTCAATCATTTTATTTTTGCCATCCTTATGATAATAGTGCCACTTCCCTATTCGGTCTTTACCTTTCATTTCACCTTCACTTTCTAACAATCCCTTAATGGTAAAAAACTGTACTTGAACTATATCACTTAACACATTAAAAGTTTTGATAGCAATAGGAAACTCAGAATTTGCTGCAGAATAAAATTTAAACTCCCCTACTTCTTTCCCATTCTCAAACTGACCTTTGTAACGGATACGATTATTTTTATAGTATTTTTCCCAAACCCCAACACGTTCTCCTTTTTCATTGGTTTGATTTATTTCTTGAGCAAATAAATTACCTAAAAAAAAGAATGCAGAAAATACTAAAACGATGATTTTTTTCATTTCAAATTATTAAAATCTATTTCAATTAAACATCAATACTCATTCTTTTATTGTATTAATCCAATTTTTTAATTGCTCAGCTTGTTCTGTAGAAACTTTTGCATCTCCATGCATAATCAAATAACTGCTCAATGGCATTTCGCCTTCATCTAAAACTTCTATCATTTCTTCGAGTTTATGATTTTTTCTTTTTGAGGTAAATGCTACCCATTCAGAAAAATTCAATTCTTCCTTCGCTTCATCTATATGGTGGGCTACCCACCAAGATACTGGAGCAATTTTATCATACCAAGGATATTTAGAATTATTTGAATGACAGTCATAGCATGAAGTTTTAAGCAATTCTGCTATTTCTTGTGGTGGGTTTAAGCTTACAATAATATCATTTTCAGAAACTTTTTCTGATTGATTTAAGGTTATGGGAATAAACTGAATTCCAATAAAAACAATGGCTAATCCTATTAATATTTTACGTTTCATATTCAAATTATTTAAAAAATAAAGATAGGCATTTTTTGTATTTTTGAAATATGAATAAAGATGAACTTGCCAATCTTATCAACACCAAAGTTACCTCATATAGAGAATATAGAATTAAATATGCTGAGTTAGTTATAAACGACAAATCATTATTTATTCCTTTATTAGAATTAGCATTTGATGAAACTAATGAAGCTTCTATCAAAGTTTCTTGGGTTTTAGATTTTGTTTCAAGAGAAAAATTGGAATGGTTTTACCCTCATCTAGATTTTTTTACTGATAATATATCTAAAGTAAAACACCATAGTATTGTACGCCCTATGGCAAGAATATGTGAGCTCTTAGCAAAAGCATATGCTTCTAAAAAAAATACCGAGATAAATAAACACCTCACAAAATCGCATATATCTAAAATAATAGAAACAGGATTCGACTGGATGATATCTGACCAAAAAGTTGCTGTAAAGGCATATACGATGGAAGCCCTATTTTTATTTGGAAAAGAAATTGACTGGGTTCATGGTGAATTAAAACTAATTTTAGTTCAAGAAATTTCAGGAGGCAGTCCTGCCTACAAAGCAAGAGCAAAAAAAATTTTAAAATGGATTGACAAATAGATTTTAGCTAATGATTGATAGTTGATAGAATTTAATTATTTGTTATTTGGGAAGTCATTTCCTTGTCGTATTTTTGCAATTCAACACAACACACTATGACCTTAAATACTCTCAATGCTATTTCTCCTATTGATGGGCGTTACCGTAATAAAGTAGAGAATTTCGCACCCTATTTTTCTGAAAAAGCATTGATAAAATACCGCGTTCAAGTAGAGATAGAATATTTTATTTCACTTTGTGAATTACCGCTGCCGCAATTAGCAGAATTTGACAACAGCTTGTTTACTGTGTTGCGAAAAATATATACTGATTTTTCTGATACTGATGCGCAAAAAATAAAAGATATTGAAAAAATAACCAACCATGATGTAAAAGCTGTTGAGTATTTTATCAAAGAACAATTCGATGCTATTGGTGGATTAGATTCATCTAAAGAGTTTATTCATTTCGGATTGACCTCGCAAGACATCAACAATACTGCAATTCCGCTTTCATTAAAAGAAGCATTATTAGATGTGTATTATCCAATGTTAGAAGAATTAAAAGCAAAATTAGAAAGTTTGTCTGATGATTGGAAAGATATTTCTATGTTGGCAAAAACTCACGGACAACCTGCTTCTCCTACCCGATTAGGAAAAGAGATTTATGTTTTTGTTGAGCGTATCAATCAGCAATTAATAGGGTTAAAAACTATACCTCATGCCGCAAAATTTGGAGGTGCTACAGGAAATTATAATGCACATAAAGTAGCTTATCCACAAAATGATTGGAAAGCATTCGGAACTAATTTTGTAGAAAACAGTTTAGGATTACACCATTCTTTCCCAACAACTCAGATAGAGCATTATGACCATATGGCCTCTTTATTTGATGGGTTAAAACGTATCAATACAATTTTGATTGATTTAAACCGTGATATCTGGACCTATGTTTCAAATGATTATTTTAAACAAAAAATAAAAGCTGGCGAAATAGGATCTTCAGCAATGCCTCATAAAGTTAACCCAATTGATTTTGAAAATTCTGAAGGAAACTTAGGAATGGCAAATGCTATTTTTGAGCATTTATCAGCAAAATTACCAATTTCAAGGTTACAGAGAGATTTAACTGATTCAACTGTATTGAGAAATATTGGAGTGCCTTTGGCGCACACAACAATTGCATTTTCATCTACCTTAAAAGGTTTGAATAAATTGTTGTTAAATAAAGAAGCCTTTGAAAGAGATTTAGAAAATAACTGGGCAGTAGTTGCAGAGGCTATCCAAACAATATTAAGGCGAGAGGCCTATCCAAATCCGTATGAGGCATTGAAAGGCTTAACACGTACTAATGAGAAAATATCTAAAGAATCCATTGCCAACTTTATTGAAACCTTGGAAGTGAATGAAGAAATAAAAGCAGAATTAAGAGTGATAACTCCTAGTAATTTTACTGGGATATAATTTTACCCTGTCAACAAACAAAATGAAAAAACTAATTATCATAAGTATTAGTATTCTAACCCTATTGTCTTGTAAAAAACAAGAACAACTAGACCTCGACAATTTTAAGCAAGGTACGTTTGAAATTCTAGCAGATGAAAAATATGATAAAACAGTTTTTAAACGCATTGGCGATTTACAAATAGAATATTATGAAGACCGGATAGATACTTTATCTATTCATTGGAAAAATAATTTTAACTACACTATACAAATGTTGCATCCGAAAACGGAATTAGACAATGAACCAATCAATGTTAAGCTAAAAAGTGTAACTGCAAATTCATATGATTTTGAAGCTATTATTGGGCATTCAAATTTCGTAATAAAAGGAACCGTTATTAAAACTGCCAATTAACTATGGATATATTTTTACAAGGTGGTACTTGGGTTGCACTTTTAACATTAACCTTTTTAGAAATAGTTTTAGGAATAGACAACATTGTATTTATTTCTATTGCAGCAGGAAAACTACCTAAAGATCAAATTAAAAAAGCTACAAGAATAGGTTTGTTACTTGCAATGATATTCAGAATTTTATTGCTTTTAGGAGTAACGGTTCTTATCTCAATGCAAAATCCATTTTTTATAATTGATTTACCCTGGATGCATGCTGGCATTACGGGTCAAAGTGTCATTTTAATTTTAGGTGGAATTTTTCTCTTGTATAAAAGCACCAAAGAAATACATCATAAAATAGAAGATACAGTAGAGGAAACATCAACAAAAAAGAAATTAGCAAAATCACTCAATGGAGTTATTTTACAAATTGTATTAATTGATATTGTTTTTTCATTTGATTCTGTTTTAACTGCAGTTGGCATGACAAGTGGAGTTGAGGGTGCCTTAACAATTATGATTATTGCAGTTGTAATTTCTATTTTAATTATGATGCTGTTTGCTACACCTATCGGAAATTTTGTAAACAAGTATCCAACAATTCAAATGTTAGCTTTATCATTTTTAATATTAATTGGTTTTATGCTAATTACAGAAGGTGCTCATTTGGCTCACGCCGAAATTTTTGGGCAACAAGTTGGTGCAATTCCTAAAGGATATTTGTATTTTGCAATTGCTTTTTCACTAGGTGTAGAAGCATTAAATATGCGCCTTCGTAAAAAAGTTAAAAAAAAGTAGTGAACAAAAAAGTTTTACATACTATACTTTCAGTTTTAACCACGGTAATATTATTGTTGCCGATTGCTGTTCAGTTTGTGCATATCTTAGAAGAAGAGCATGAACATATTGTTTGCGAATCAGAAAATATTCAACATATACATAAAGTTGAAATTGATTGTTCTGTTTATCATTTTCAGCAACATGTTGTAACAATATTCACCTTCACATCGGTTGATTTTATATCAAAAAAATTAATAAATAGTTCTCCAATATCATTTAATGATAAATGGAATTACGAACAAATACTTCAACACCTTAACAGAGGACCTCCTTTTGTTTTAAGTTAATCAACAACCAAATTAGATTATCTTTTAACAATTAATTTATTATCATGAAAAAAATTATATGCAGTCTCGTATTTGCGAGCATTGCTTTTATGACCTATGGTCAAGTTAGTATTAATGGATCTGTGACAGATCAAAACAACAATCCACTAATGGGTGTAGATGTGTATATTGAAACTCTACACACTGGAACAACAACAGATGTAGACGGAAACTATATATTAAATAAAATTCCACATGGAACTTTTACAATTACATATTCTTATATAGGATTTAAAACTGTACAAAAAGAATTAGAATTACATAAAAATCAAACGGATGTAAATGTAGTACTTGAAGAATCTATTTTTAATATGGACGAAGTCATAGTTTCTACACCATTTAATCGTTTGCAATCTGAAAACGTAATGAAGATTGAAGTACTAAAAGCAAAACAAATAAAACAAAATGGAAGTGTTAGTCTAATAGAAGGCATAACTAGTATTGCTGGTGTATCTCAAATTTCTACAGGTGTATCTACCGGAAAACCTGTAATTCGAGGCTTAAGTGGCAATAGAGTTTTAGTGTACTCTCAAGGTGTGCGTCTAGAAAATCAACAGTTTGGTGGTGAACATGGTTTAGGGGTTGCACAAACAGGTATAGAAAGTGTAGAAGTTATCAAAGGTCCTGCTTCTCTACTCTATGGTTCAGATGCATTGGGTGGTGTTATTTATATTACACCAGAAAAATTTGCACATAAAAACAAATTTGTTGCAAACCTTGGAGAAACCATGTATTCTAACACTCAAGGTATGCAAACAACTTTTGGTATGAAGCAGTCTGGAGAGCAATGGAAATATTTATTAAGAGGTGCTTATAACAGTCATATAGATTATAAAATACCAGATGAAAATAGAGTTACAAACTCAAGATTTAATGAACTAAACTTTAATGCCGGTATCGCTTTTGTAGATGACAATATATCTAGTGAATTACGTTACAACTACAACCAAAATAATATTGGTATTACAGAAGAAATTCACGAACAAACTAAAAGCAGATCGCTAGAGCTACCTTATCAAAAAGTTAATAATCATATTATTGGATGGCACAATCATGTCTTTTTTGATAATTCAAAATTAGATATCGATTTAGGCTATATCTATGATGACAGAAATGAATTTGAAGATGAACATGGTCATGAAGAAGAAGAGCACGAAGAAGACGAACATGAATTGATTGAGCCTGCTCTTAGAATGAAGCTAAAAACATTTAGCTATAATGCTAAATATCACGCTCCAAAGTTTGGGAACATATCAATAATTCTTGGCGCACAAGGCATGTATCAAACAAATGCTAATTATGGTGAAGAAATTTTGATTCCTGATGCTACCATTAATGATTTTGGAGTTTACAGTACAGCGACTATTGATTTTGAAAACAGCTCATTATTAATCGGTATGCGTTATGACAATAGAAATTTAGACTCTGAAGAGCACGAGCTAGAGCATCATCATAACGAACATGAAGAAGATGAAGAGCATCATATTGGAGCATTAAACAAAACCTTTAATAGTTTTAATAGTTTTAATGGTTCAATAGGATATAAATTCAATATTATTGAAAGTATTACTACAAGAATAAATTTAGCAACTGGCTATAGAGCTCCAAATTTAGCAGAGTTAACCTCTAATGGAGTGCATCATGGTGTAAATAGATTTGAAATTGGAAATCCTAATTTAGATAACGAACAAAATTTTCAGGCAGACCTTGCCATCGAATATACTAGCAAGCATTTTGAATTCTTTGCAAACGGATTCTATAATAAAGTAAACAACTACATTTATTTAAATCCTACAGGTGATGAGGAAGATGGAGCACCTGTATTTGAATATACACAAAGTGATTCAAATTTATATGGAGGTGAGTTTGGTGTACACTTACACCCCCACCCACTAGATTGGTTACATTTAAAATCAAGTTTTGAAATGGTTATAGGTAAGCAAACTAATGGTAATTATTTAACATTAATCCCTGCAAACAAGTGGGCAAATACATTTAGAGCAGAGTTTGATATTAATGATTGGTGTAACAATGGTTACGCAAGCATGACGGCACAGACTTATTTAGAACAAAATAACGTAAGTGATTTTGAAACAGCTTCTGAAGCTTATACTCTTGTTAATTTTGCTCTTGGCGGATCTTTTGATGTGGTTAACCTAAAATTCGATGTTCAAGCTAGCCTAAATAATGCTTTTAACAAAGAGTATATTTCTCATTTGTCTAGATTTAAAGAAAATGGAATACCAAATATAGGTACCAACTTTGTTCTTGGATTTAGTTTTAATATATAAGATTTAAAAGGCAGCTATTAGCTGCCTTTTTTTTTCAAACACACTTATGAAAAGGTTTAGTTGGATATTACCCTTAAAACTATAATGAGTCAAAGATAAATCTGTAAGCAGCCAGCTTATTTCAGAAAGACTTGTTTAGTCAACATATTTATGTATTTCCAAAAGTATATTTGTATTTTGCAACTTCATTTAAATTTGATGTAAAGCTTTTAAAATTTATCACTAAAAAAGTCTTAAACATTTTCTAACATGAAAATAAAAAGAATCGTATTAACCCTCATTTTCTGTAGCCTTTATATTATTACTAATAGCCAAATCAGTATTTCTGGCAAAATTACCGATGAGAAAGGAGAACCGATATTTGGGGCAGAAGTGTACGCCCCAGAATTTCATGTAGGAACCGTTACAGACAGCATAGGAAAATTCAAACTCAAAAACATTCCACACGGATATATATCACTTGTATTTACACATGTTGGATATGAAGCTTATTTCGAATCACTTGATATACACAAGTCCTACAAAAATTTTAATGTTATTTTAAAAAAGGCTGTTTTTAGTATGGACGAAGTCATCATTTCAACTCCATTTAACCGATTGCAATCTAAAAATATAATGAAAGTTGAGGCTGCTAAAATTAGCAAACTCAAACAGATGGGAGCTGCTACTTTAATTGAAGGCTTAGAAACTATACCCGGAGTTTCACAAATTTCCACAGGAACTTCCATCGGAAAACCAGTAATTAGAGGTTTAAGTGGCAACCGCGTTTTAGTCTATGCGCAAGGTGTGAGACTAGAAAATCAACAATTTGGAGATGAACATAGTTTGGGTTTAAATGAAGCTGGTATTGAAAGTGTTGAAGTGATAAAAGGCCCATCATCTTTACTTTATGGTTCTGATGCTTTGGGTGGTGTCATTTATTTTAATCCGGAAAAATTTGCTCCAAACAACTCTGCAAGTGCCGATTTTAATCAGCAATATTTTAGCAATACCATTGGTTCTAATAGTTCTGTGGGGTTTAAAAATTCATATGAAACTTTTAAATTCTTGGTAAGAGGATCTTATAACACACATGCCGATTATAAAATTCCGAATGGAAATCGGGTAACCAATACTAGATATAATGAGTTTAATTTTAATACAGGACTGTCTATTACCCGAGAACGATTTGCAAGTGAGTTACGCTACAATTTAAACAGTACTGACTTGGGGTTAACAGAAGGAATCGACAATCAATCAACAAATCGTTCTACCGAATTCCCTTATCAAAATATAAAAACTCATATTTTAAGTTTACACAATCATCTCTATTTTGACACTTCAAAACTCGATTTTAATTTGGGTTATATTTTTAATGATCGCTCGGAATTTGAAGATGAGCATGACCATGAACCCCACACCATATCACATGCCGAAGATGTTGCTGCTCTTAGAATGAAGCTCAAAACATTGAGTTATGATGTAAAATATAATCTTCCAAAAATTAAAACGGTTCAGTTAATTGCTGGCCTTCAAGGTATGTATCAAACTAACAAAAATTTGGGTGAAGAGCTGCTCATTCCAAATGCTAAAATAAACGATATCGGAATTTTTATTACTGCCATTTCCGATTTTGATTGGGGTGCTATGCAAGGTGGACTTCGTTTTGACAATCGAAAATTAACTACAGAATATCACGAAATAATTCATGGTGGCGACGTACACGAATTTGAAGCGCTCGATAAAACGTATAACAATATTACAGGATCATTAGGAGTTAAAAGAGATTTTTCAGAAAACATCTCTGCCCGTGTTAATTTGGCTTCGGGTTATAGAGCTCCAAATTTAGCTGAGTTAACATCTAATGGAATACATCATGGTACAAATAGGTTTGAAATTGGAAATCCTAATTTATTAAACGAGCAAAACTTACAACTTGATATAGCCTTAGAGTACAATAGTAAACACTTAGAATTTTTCTTAAATGGTTTTTACAATGCATTGCAAGATTATATATTTTTATCTCCAACAGGTGATGTAGAAGATAGTGCTGATGTATATGAATATATCCAAGACGATGCCAAATTGTATGGTGGTGAAATAGGGTTTCATCTACATCCACACCCACTAGATTGGCTGCATTTAGAAAGTTCTTTTGAATTAGTTATTGGCAAACAAGCTAATGGAGATTATTTACCATTAGTTCCGGCAAACCAATGGAACAATACCCTGCGAAGTGAGTTTGAAATTAAAAATTGGTGGCAAAAAGGATTTGCAACTATTAATGTAGCTAGTAGTTTTACTCAGAATAATGTGAGCCTGTTTGAGACACCAACTGACGCTTACAGTATTGTTAATTTAGGAGTAGGAGGAACGTTACAAATTGGCAATTTAGGTTTCGATTTATCTGCCAACCTCAACAATGCTTTTAATACAACTTACACTTCGCACTTATCGCGTTTAAAAAGTGAAGGTATCCCAAACATAGGGCGCAATTTTATTTTGGGTTTGCATTTTGAGTTGTAGTAACTGGTCATATTTTCTTTATTGTCACTTAAGGATTAATAAAAAGAGTATTTTAGTAAACTTAAACTTTGTTAACAAAAATAGCTTTGAAAAAAATAGGTAACCTAAAATTTAATAATATTGATTTATTACTAGCTTTAGGTGGAATTTTAATTTCTGTCTTTTTTGGATATATCTTTTATCACACATATCAGAGTGAAAGAAGTTTAATATCATTAATGATATTACCCCTAATTGCAGGAATAATTATTGAAAACTTGAGACTTTCATCAGATTGGACAAGTCTTTTATTAAGAATCTTCGGAGCTCTATTGTTTAGTATATTGGCTTTTTTACCTGGGAAAAGTGAAGGGAACTATAATTTAGAAAACCACATTGAAATGTGGCCATATTGGTTTGTGATTTTCTTTGTGGTTTTTTCAGCTATTTCTCATGAAAAAAAAATCATCCCAAAACTTACTGAAGGGATTACACTGCTACAGTCAGCAGCAATTATCTACTGGATTATTGATATTGGTTTTTTTAATTTTGAGGATATGGTTGACTACTTTCTAATTGGCATTGGCATTATATTTAGTCTATTTTCTTTCATCCACGTATTTACCTATTTAAAGCTAACCCGAAACACTCGCCTATATTTGAGCCTTTGGAGCTCAATAATTATGGTGATATTTGGAATTGACTATATATATAGAGTTTATAATTTTGATTATTTTGTAAATAATAAAATCATAAATGAGCAACTTAACATATTACAATATTTTTTACTTGGAGTTACTCTTATTTATATTTATCAAAATGCGTTTATGCTTCTAGTTTATATCCCGTCAAAAAGAAGGTTTTATGGAAAAGAACATATGAAAGAAATTAGAGCAATGAACAAAACTCACATTAAAAGATATTCGCAAAAACAAATAAAAATATCTGATTCGCTACTTGCTTTGATCACTACTTCAGTGATTTATTATTTGAATTATATCTATCACACTATTCCAAGGCATACATTAATTTGGTTGATTTTTTGGATATTCCCCCTTGTACTTTGGCTAATAAATATCATTAAAAAAAAACATAATGAGAAAATATAAAATTATTAGACTACTCCCAGTCTTAATCCTAACAATCGTATTAAATTTTGCTTTCATAAATAATAGCAAAGGAAATGTTAAAATTGTTACTACAACTAACTTTAAAAAGGTTGATAGTCATGTTAACAAATTACTAGAGAAAAATGATTACTCAAACATTCTTGTCGTTTTAGATATTGACAATACGATCTTAACTAGCTCAACTGATTTGGGTGGTGATATATGGTATCAGTGGCAACGTGGAAAATTAAATATAAAACCAACCGAAGAGCAGAAAGTTGAATGTTTATTTGAAAATGCCATTGGTCTGCTTTATGAATTAGGCACAACAGAGTTAACAGATAGTATAATTCCAAGTTTGATAAGTAACTGGCAAGAAAAAGAAATCCCTGTTTTTGCATTAACATCTAGAAGTCCTAGATATAGAGCTGCAACTGAAAGGGAATTAAGAAGAACAGGTATTGATTTCACTAAAACAGCGCTTAGACCCGAAGGTAAAAACCTCCCAACTTATAGATATTCCTTAAAAAATGAAATGAGCTATATGCAAGGTATAATGATGACGTCGGGTATGAATAAAGGTAAAATGTTACAGCACATACTAGACAAAACAGATCAATATTTTGAATCAATTATTTTTGTTGATGACTCAGAAAAAAACGTATATAACCTGGAGCAACAGTTTAAAAATACTGGAATAGACATGACAATTTTTCACTACACCAAGGTCATAGAAGATAGAAAAAAAGATAATGATGGTGTGATTTTAACTGAAGGGCAGGTAGAAAAAATGGACATGGATTGGATTGAATTAAATACAACATTGAAAGCTATATTTCCAAATAGATATGCTGATAACAAATGTTTAAATTAAAATCAGTAAAAAACAAAGATGGTATTAAACACACATCACTTTATAAATACAATAATGCAATTAAAACTGAGAAAGATGTAGTTTTTCTTGTTGACTCCATGATTGGCCTAAAAGGAACAGTACTAACATTCACATTTTTTAGATATAAAGCACAAAAGAATACAGAAGGAATTACAGGTTTAAATTATACATTAACAATATTCTTTAAATTTTGATTGATTGCTTATTTTTACAATTCAAAGTTATTTCATGAATCGCTATTATTTTCTATTTCTTTATTTTATCACTCTTGCTGCATTTTCTCAAGAAATAAAAACAGAAAAAGATTCTATCGCAAAGCGCGATCGAGATTTATTTATAAAAGATTACACCAATCAATTCAATGTAAAAGCAGAATTCAGTAATGATATACAAAGTTTTAACATTCCCTTTGAAAACAAATCCGTAGAAATCGAACCCAATTTAGGGTTCAGATACGGTGTAGTTTTGAGTTATAAGTTTGCTTCAGTAAGAATTGGTATAAGGCCCAAGGTAAGTGGAAAAAGTAAAGATGAGAAAGGAGACCCAAAATCTTTTAGAATAAAATTTCAGCTACTTTTTGATAAATGGTCACATCGATTTGAATACAATCGAGTAAAAGGATATTATATAACAAATAATAATATTGGAGGTACGAGTACAACTGAAAACCATATTCTATTTCCTAATTTAACATCCACGGTTATTATTGGGAGCTCTTCTTACAAATTTAACGACAACTATTCTGTACGATCAACCATTTCGCAAACCGAGGCACAATTAAAAAGTGCAGGTAGTTTTATTCCGGGTGTTGATTATTGGTTTTATGATTTTGATGGATTAGATACATATATCAATAAAGAAGGAAACGAAGTTAAAAGAAGCAATTATATAAAATCATCAGGAGTTGATCTTGTTTTAAATCTAGGGTATTATTATACATTTGTGTACAAAAAATGGTATGCCAATATTTTTGCAATCCCTGGTATTGGAATAGATTTTAATAGTTCTACCCAATATTCTAATTTTGGAGCAACAAAATCTAAATCACAAGACTTATTAATATCATTACATATTGGAGCTGGAATAGGATACAATTCTGAAAAGTTCTTTTTTGGAACATCACTTTCTAAAAGAAACACCAACGAACAATCTAACGATGATAAAATTCAATTCGATTCTTCTAAAAACTCTTTCTTTGTATTTTTCGGGTATCGTTTTAAAGCACCTAAACAAATTGCAAAACCAATAGATGGTATTGAAGAAAAAATACCAATCCTAAAAAATGATTAAATAGCGCTAACAATTTCATCGGCAATAGCCATACAAGATGTAGCTGCTGGTGATGGTGCATTTAATACATGAATATGTCCTTTTTGATTTACAATTTTAAAATCATCAATCAAACCTCCGTGACTATCTAAAGCCTGAGCTCTCACCCCTGCCCTTGCATATTCCACATCATCTTTTGTTATGGATGGCATCATTTTTTGCAACTCTTTTACAAACAAGCGTTTTGAAAAAGCACGCTTGTATTCATCTAAACCTTTGCGCCAATGTTTTCCAAACAATTTTAAGGTTCCTTTAAATGTTAGTGCTTGGTATGTATCTCTAAAGCTAAAACTCGTATTTTTATAGCCTTCTCGTTTAAAAGAAAATACTGCATTGGGTCCACATTCTACATCGCCATTAATCATTGGTGTAAAATGAACTCCTAAAAACGGAAAGTTGATGTCTGGTGTTGGATATACCAAATTATTAATTTTGTGTTTAGCTTTTTCAGTTAACTTATAATAGTCCCCTCGAAAGCCTACAATTTGTAAATCAATTTTGACATTATCCTTTTTTGCTATCCTGTCTGCAAACAAGCCTGTACAAAAAATAAATTGGTCTGAGGTAAACTTTCCTTTGGATGTTTCTAAAGCACCCTCAGAAACTTTAGTCACTTTACATGAGGTGATTAACTTGCTTTTTGGTTGTAGATGTTCTATCAACTCAACAAATTTTTGTCCAACTTCAACATAATCAATAATTCCTGCTGATGGAACATAAATTGCTTTTTGCGCTACAATAAAAGGCTCTTTCTCTTTTATTTCCTCCGCAGTTAAGAATTTAATTCCGGGAGTTTTATTTTCTATCCCTTTTTGATAAATTGATTCTAATACAGTAACATCATTTTTAGTAACTGCTACTATAATTTTACCGCAAGCATCAAATCGAACATTATATTTCTGAGAAAAATTAACCAATTGCTCTCGTCCATTTCTACAATTTTTAGCTTTATAAGAATTTGGTGTATAGTATATTCCTGAATGAATAACCCCAGAGTTTCTCCCTGTTTGATGTTTGCCAATAGCATCTTCTTTTTCTAGAATAGCAATTGACTTATTAGGATATTTTAATTGTAATTTATAAGCAGTTGCCAATCCTACAATACCACCACCTACAATAATGAAATCAAACTTATTTGACATACTTGGTCTTTTTCATAAAGCTTAAAACAATGAATCCTGCAACAAAGAAAATCGATAATATCAAAATAAATAGTCGTAATGAGTTGGTATAAGAAGTCACAATTCCTGCCAATGTCATACCAACTACAATGGCAATTTTTTCGGTAACATCAAAGAAACTAAAATAAGTTGCATGATCCTCTGTTTCTTCTGGAATTAATTTAGAATAGGTAGAACGTGAAAGAGACTGGATAGCTCCTAAAACAAACCCTATAAACCCACCCAAAGCATAAAACTTTAAATAAACTTGAGGATCATCTCCCTTTAAAAGGTAAGCACCAAAGCATGTAACTGACCAAATTAATACCGTTATTTTTAATGATTTTATATTCCCAATTCTTTCAGATAATCTAGAAAAAACAAATGCGCCAACTATCCCCACCAACTGAATTAATAAAATTGTGATGATTAAATTACTAGTTTCTAAACCTAAATCTTTAATTCCAAAAGTAGATGCTAATAAAATAACTGTTTGCACTCCGATGCTATACAAGAAGAACGAAATTAATAATATTTTTAGTTCTCTTTGTTGTTTTATTTCATTCAATACAATACGTAATTCTCGATATCCTTTAAAAATATAATCCTTCTCTGGTTTTCTTTTAAAAGGATTGTTTGGCAATCTGTTAAAAGTAACTTGAGCAAATATCAACCACCAAATACCTACGGTTAGAAATGAAATTCGTGCAGGTAACGTAGCGTCTGTTATACCATACATCTCTGGTTTCATAACCATAGATAAATTAAAAGCTAACAAAATTACCGAACCTATATAGCCTAACATAAAACCTTTAGCACTCACACGATCATGATCTTTAGGCTCAGCAACTTCGGGTAAATAGGCATTGTAAAAAACCAAACTAGACCAAAATCCTATACTTGCTAAAATGGTGAAAGTAATTCCAATCCAAACATTTTCTTTACCTGTAAAAAAGTATAAAGCCATCACCGATACTGACCCCATGATACAGAAAAACTGCATGAATCTCTTTTTATTACCTGTATAATCTGCAATCGCAGAAAGTATAGGAGACATCAAAGCAACAATCAAAAAAGAAAACCCCAAGGCGTAAGAATAAATTGTGGTATTGTGCCAATCGGTTCCTAAAAATTGCACAATCCCTCCATCAGACTCTGTAACAGATTCATAAAAAATAGGGAATACTGCTGTGCCAATTACCAAAGAATAAACTGAATTTGCCCAATCGTAAAATGCCCATCCGTTTATTAATTTCTTGTCGCCTTTTTTTAACATAAATAGGATTAATTTTAAGAAGGCTAAATATAGTAATTATTTATTTTGAAAAACAATTCTTATTTCACGCCATAATTCTTTACATGAGCTATAGCCGTAGGTAAATAGTCTCGTAAATTTTTAATTCGAGTTTCATTAGAAGGATGCGTACTCAAAAATTGAGGAGGAGCTTTTTTACCAGACAACTCACTCATTCTAATCCAAACGTCAATAGCTTCTTTTGGTTCATATCCGGCCATTATCATAAAGACCATACCCAATTTATCGGCCTCAGATTCATGAGTTCTACTGTATGCAAGCATTCCTACTTGAGATCCAACTCCATAAATAGTGTTCCATAATATTTGAGATTCTTGGCTTTCTCCAGAAGTTCCAATGGCAACAGCCATACCTCCTAACTGTTGCCCATATGAGCTAGTCATTCTTTCTTGTCCATGTTTTGCAAAAGCATGAGCAATCTCATGTCCCATTACAGCAGCCAGCCCATCTATATTTTTACAAACAGGAAGAATACCAGTATAGAACACAACTTTACCTCCAGGCATACACCAAGCATTCATCATTTCGTCCTCAATTAAATTGAATTCCCACTTATAATTATTTGCCTCTTCAACCATTCCATTAGCGCGCATAAACTTGTCAACTGCCATTGAAATATTCTTGCCAACCTCTTTTACATCTTTAGTCTTTTGAATATTATTTGACAGTTTATGTTCCTTTAAGAACCCTTCATATTGAGAAAAACTAACAGGTAAAATTTCTTCATCTGAAACAATATTAATTCTTTTTCTATTAGTAATAGGAACCGAACTACAGGCTACAACCATTAATAGTATTAGGAAAATTGATATTGTTTTCTTCATGATTTTGAAAATTTTATATCCTTCAAAATTAAACTAATTTACTATGTTTAGGTGTAAGTAAAGTTATTTATTTCGTCCTAAAGTAGGATTCTAATTTTTTACAAAAAATATTAAATGAAAATGAAAAAAATCATATTCCTATTCGTTACTTTAGCAATACTAAGCTGCTCTACGAATGCCCAACAAGAAAAAACAAACACAACAACTAAAGATTCTACTATGAAAAAAACAGATAAAGAGTGGAAAGAAATTCTGACTCCAAAAGAGTATTATATTCTAAGACAAAAAGGGACTGACCTCCCAGGAAATGGTGGATACACTCAGCATTTCGAAAAAGGAACTTACGAATGTGCTGCATGTGGCACACAATTATTTGAATCAGGTAGTAAATATGAAAGTCACTGCGGATGGCCTTCATTTGATGATGCTATTGAGGGTAGGGTTGAATTTACCAAAGATTCATCCGCAGGAATGATAAGAACAGAAATTACTTGTAAAACTTGTGATGGTCATCTAGGTCATATTTTTGATGATGGACCTAGAGAAACAACTGGTCAACGGTATTGTGTTAATACAACTTCAATAAAATTTGTAAAAGCTGAAGAACAATAAAAATGAATAACAATTATTTAAAAAATATAAAACGTCAATTTCATTATTATAAAAAATTAGGAGATGACACTTTTATCCAACTGACAAATAAAGACATTCGTTGGAAATTTAATGATGAGTCTAACAGTATTGCAATTATTGTAAAACATATTATTGGCAACCAACTCTCTAGATGGACCAACTTTAAAGCTGAAGATGGGGAAAAAGAATGGAGACATAGAGATACTGAATTCGAAAATGAATATACTTCGAAAAAAGAAATGATTGCTGCTTGGGAAAAAGGTTGGAATTGCCTTTTTGATGCAATCAATTCTATTAAAGAAGATGAATTGCTAGAATTAGCTTATATCAGAAATGAAGGACACACTTATATCGAAGCTATTAATAGACAACTATCACATTACCCTTATCATATTGGGCAAATAGTTTATGTTGCCAAAATGATTAAGAGCAATCATTGGAAAACGCTATCGATCGCAAAAAATAAATCAGCAGCGTTTAATAATCAAAAAAATTTAGAAGATAAATCAACAAAACATTTTACAGAAGATTCTTAAACTATATCCAATAAAAAACTCCTGACTTAAAAAAGCCAGGAGTTTTTACATAAATACAAACGGTACTAAAATTCGTTTATCGTATTTTTAATAATAGCAATACAATCCATCAATTGTTCTTCATTCATTACCAATGGTGGCGCAAATCTGATAATATTTCCATGTGTTGGTTTTGCCAACAAACCATTATCACGCAGTTTTATACAAATATCCCAAGCGGTAGAACTATCTTCAGTGTCATTAATCAAAATAGCATTTAACAACCCTTTACCTCTCACCAATTTTACTAAACTATTCGTTTCAGCAAAAGTTGAAATTTCTTTTCTAAATATTTGACCTAAGTATTCGGCATTATCAGCAAGATTTTCATCTTTAACAACTTCTAAAGCTGCGACTGCAACAGAAGCAGCAATTGGATTACCTCCAAAGGTAGATCCGTGTTGCCCTGGTTTAATTACATTCATAATTTTGTTGTTTGCCAAAACTGCACTCACAGGATAAACTCCTCCTGAAATTGCTTTTCCTAAAATTAAAATATCTGGATGTACATTTTCGTGATTCACTGCTAATAATTTTCCTGTTCTTGCAATACCAGTTTGAACTTCATCAGCAATAAAAAGCACATTGTGTTTTTTGCACAAAGCTTTTGCTTTTGTTAAATAGCCTTCACTCGGTACATAAACTCCAGCTTCTCCCTGAATTGGCTCTACTAAAAACCCTGCAACATTTTTTGTGGTTTCTAAAGTTTCTTCTAAAGCGACTAAATTGTCATATTCTATTTTTATAAATCCTGAGGTAAATGGTCCAAAGTTTTTACGTGCATCTTCATCATTAGAGAATGAAATGATGGTGGTAGTACGTCCGTGAAAATTATTTTCGCAAACAATAATATTTGCTTCATTTTCTTCAATACCTTTTACCTCATACGCCCATTTACGACATAATTTAATTGCTGTTTCTACAGCTTCAGCTCCCGTATTCATTGGTAATACTTTGTCAAAACCAAAATACTCAGTTACATATTTTTCATAACCACCTAAAACATCATTGTAAAACGCACGAGATGTTAATGCCAATGTTTGTGCTTGTTGAATCATAGCATCCACAATTTTTGGATGACAATGCCCTTGATTTACTGCTGAATACGCAGATAAAAAGTCATAGTATTTTTTACCTTCTACGTCCCAAACAAAAACGCCTTCGCCTTTATTTAGTACTACAGGTAGTGGATGGTAATTGTGAGCACCATACTTATTTTCTAAATCGATTGCTTCTTGTGATGATGTTAATTGGTCTAATACAGCCATTTTAATAAAGTTTAATAATGAATAAAATATCCATTCCTTCTATACCTTTATTCTTTCGAAGTGTCGAAAAAGCAGCGTGGGAGAGAAATCATCCCTTTAGCGCTCGCAAATTACGCTATTTCTTTTGATTTATTTTTGATCGATAAAAAATAATTTAAAAGAAATAGAAGATTAATTTATCTTTTTTATATATTTGTCATTCAAAGGAAACAATATTCTGCTAAAAAAATTAAGCATAGACCTCAAGACAATTATTACTTATATAAAAAGCGTAAAATAACCGTTTCTTATATAAGTAATCTTAAGAGACATCTCGGAAAATCGAGATGTTTTTTTCATTTAAAGATGTACCTTTGCGCCATGGCAAGAAAAAAGAAAAATCTCATTTTTGAAAATGTTGAAGTTATTGATGCTGGAGCTCGTGGAAAGACTGTAGCAAAGGCTCCTGATGGGCGTGTTATCTTTTTAACAAACACGGTTCCGGGTGATGTTGTTGATATTAGAACAGGTAAAAAGAGAAAGGCTTACTTTGAAGGTACTGCAATTAAATTCCATAAAAAATCTGATAAGAGAGCAGAACCAATTTGTGATTATTTTGAACATTGTGGGGGTTGTAAATGGCAAAATATGGGCTATGAACATCAATTGTTTTATAAACAAAAAGAAGTTACAAATAACTTAGTAAGAATTGGTCATTTAGAATTGCCAGAAATCACCCCTATCTTAGGATGTAAACAGCAGTATTTTTATAGAAATAAAATGGAATTTTCTTTTTCTAGTAGCCGATGGTTGACTTACGATGAGATTAATTCTGACAAAGAAATTGACAATAAAGATGCCTGTGGATTTCACATTGCAGGTATGTGGGACAAAATATTAGATATCGAAAAATGTCATTTACAAGAAGATCCATCCAACGACATTCGGAATTTTGTAAAAGATTTTTCTTTAGAGCACCAACTCCCATTTTTTAACCCACGTGAACAAAGCGGTATGATGCGTACCTTAATGCTAAGGATTGCATCGACTGGCGAAATTATGGTGGTAATTCAATTTTATGAAGAACAAAAAGAAAAGCGCGAATTATTGTTAGATGCCTTGGCAAATAAATTTCCACAAATCACTTCATTACAATACGTAATCAACTCAAAAGCCAATGATACGTTGTACGATCAAGATATCATTTTATACAAAGGGCGTGACCACATTTTTGAAGAAATGGAAGGTTTAAAATTTAAGATTGGCCCTAAGTCCTTTTACCAAACCAATTCAGAACAGGCTTTTGAATTATATAAAATAACAAGAGATTTTGCTGGATTATCAGGAAATGAATTGGTGTTTGATTTATATACAGGTACTGGAACTATAGCTCAATTTGTAGCAAAAAATGCAAAAAAAGTAATTGGAGTTGAATCAGTTCCTGATGCTATTACCGATGCAAATTACAATGCACAATTAAACCAAATTGAAAACGTTGAATTCTATGCAGGTGATATGAAAGATGTATTTAATAATGCTTTTATTGCAACTCATGGCAAACCAGATGTGATTATAACAGACCCACCAAGAGATGGAATGCACAAAAATGTAGTTGCTAAAATATTAGAAATCGCACCTAAAAAAATTGTGTATGTAAGTTGCAATTCTGCTACACAAGCACGAGATTTGTCATTAATGAAAAATCAATATAAAATTACAAAGTCACAAGCAGTAGATATGTTTCCGCAAACACATCATGTAGAAAATGTTGTGCTTTTAGAAAAAATTTAATAATGAAAAAATATTTTCTCGCAATAGGTATCATCTTTACGCTTTTTACAAGCTGTATAAAAGATGATTTTTGTGTAGACCCCATTACTCCTAACCTTGTCATTTCATTTTATGATAATGACAACCCTGATAACTTAAAAACGACTACTGACCTAACCGTTTGGGCTGATGGATTAGAAGAGCTATATACTGATGTTGCTGTAGATTCGATTTTAGTTCCGATAGACCCTGGAAATGATATTACTGTTTATCATTTGAAATTGGCTGATGTAGAAGATGAAATCACTATTACCTATACCAGAAAAGAAGTTTTTGTTTCAAGATCTTGTGGCTATAAATATAATTTTGAAAATCTTGAAATTCCGAATAACACAAATAATTGGATTATAGACACCCAAATTACCAATCAAACTGTTGAAGATGAAACTGAGCATATTAAAATATTATATTAGCATCGTGCTCTTTGCTGTTTCATTATCAGCAATTGCACAAGACCAAACTTCTACTGAAACTAATGATGAAGTTAATGATAGTATTAAAATTAAAGACAAATACGGCTTGCGAGTTGGTATTGACCTTTCCTTACCAATCCGATCAATAATTAATAGCGACTTAAAAGGATTTGAAGCTGTTGCTGATTTTAGAATTACAAAGAAAATATATGCCGCTACGGAATTGGGTTATTATGATCGGTATGAGGAAGAAGATTATATGAAATTCAGTACCAAAGGATCATATATTAAAATTGGAGCAAATTACAATTTGTATAAAAACTGGTTGGGAATGACCAATGAAATTTTTGTTGGAGCACGTTATGGGTTTAGCAGTTTTACACAAACAATTCATGAATACAATCCAAATTTTTACGGAATTTACTTTCCGGAAGAAACAGTTATTTTAGAAGAAGAATATACTGGACTTACAGCACATTGGGGTGAATTTATAATGGGTTTAAAAGTTGAGGTATTTACAAATTTTTATATGGGAATGAGTTTTAGTTTAAAGAAAATGATAAGTCAAACACAACCTGATAATTTCTTAAACATGTATGTTCCTGGATTTGAACGGGTATACCTCAATGAGACGGGTTTCAGTTTTAATTATACACTTAGCTATAATATTCCGATATTTAAAAAAGATAGATAATAGTACAATTATGAAACGAGCATGCAAAATGATTATTAATCAAGGTGATGACAATAGCGAACAGCAAGTGACCTTGAAAAAACAATAAATTATAGACACATGAAAAAAATACCAAGTGTAAATCTTGCAGATTTTATTTCAGGAAATGTAGACAGAAAACAACAATTTGTAAATCAGATTGGAGCAGCGTATGAAGAAATAGGCTTTGTTGCATTGAGTGGACATTTTTTAAGTGAGACATTAATTGAAAATTTATACTCAGAAGTAAAAAACTTTTTTGACCTACCAATTAACACCAAAAACAAATATGAAATTGAAGGCATTGGTGGGCAACGAGGATATACCTCTTTTGGAAAAGAACGTGCCAAAGGGCGTACAGAAGGTGACTTAAAAGAATTTTGGCATTTTGGACAATATGTTGAGGACAACCCAACTTTAGACGCACTTTATCCACCAAATGTGATTGTTGAGGAATTAGCAAAGTTCAACGATGTAGGAAAAGAAACTTTTAAAATGCTAGAAAAAACTGCCAAATATGTGTTACGCGCCTTGGCATTACATTTAGGTTTAGAAGAAACATATTTCGATTTCCCTATCAAAAACGGAAACTCAATTTTAAGACCTATTCACTATCCACCTATTAAAAGCGAACCTAAAAATGCTGAGAGAGCCGCTGCCCATGGTGATATCAATTTAATTACATTGTTAATGGGCGCTCAAGGAAAAGGCTTGCAAGTCCAAAATCATGAAGGAATATGGATTGATGCAGTGGCACAACCTGATGAGTTAATGATTAATGTAGGTGACATGCTTTCTAGACATACCAATAATAAATTAAAATCTACCATACATCGCGTAACAAATCCGCCAAAAGAATTATGGAAAAATTCACGTTATTCAATTCCGTTTTTTATGCATCCAAAAAGTGACACTAAATTAAATGTATTAGAAAGTTGTATTGATGCTGATCATCCAAAATTATTTGATGATATTACGGCTGGTGAATATTTGAATGAAAGGTTAATTGAATTAGGGTTGATAAAAGGTTAGTTATGGATTTATCAGATCAATTAAAAAGTTTATTTCCAGATCATATCAAAGAAAAAATTAATACTTCTTTAGACAATGAGCATGAATTATGGATGCAAGATGATCCTATTATTTGCAAATATGAAAAACGTAAAGGAAAACCTATCACAATATTAGAAGGCTATACAGGAGCAACAGAAGATTTTAAAAAATTAGCAAAAGAAATAAAAACCACCTTGAGTGTTGGTGGAAGTTTTAAAAATGACCAAATTATCATTCAAGGAGATTATAGAAATAAAATAATGGAAATCTTACAACAAAAAGGTTTTAAAGTAAAACGTGTTGGAGGATAACTAAAATATATAGAATATGAATAAAATAGCAGCATCAGAATTAATACTAAACCCAGATGGGAGTATTTATCACCTAAATTTAAAACCTGAACATATCGCTAAAGATATCATTTTTGTAGGTGATCAAAATAGAGTGCCAAAAATTACCAAGTATTTTGATTCGGTTGAATTCGATATTCAAAAAAGAGAATTTAGAACAATTACAGGTACCTATAAAGGAAAAAGGCTTACAGTGATTTCTACCGGAATCGGTCCTGATAATATTGATATTGTAATCAACGAACTTGATGCTTTAGTAAATATTGATTTAGAAAACAGAGTTATCAAAAAGGAATTTACCCAATTAAATATTGTCCGTATTGGCACATCGGGTTCACTTCAAAATGATATTCCTGTTGATAGTTTTGTGATGGGTAAATACGGATTAGGATTAGATGGTTTACTACACTCTTATGTAGCAGAATCTATTTTTGAAACTGAAATTGAAGATGCATTTATAAAACAAACAAATTGGAGTGACAGAAAAGCAAGACCTTATATTATTAAAGGAAGCCAAATCTTAATTGATAAATTAAGTGGCGATGAAGTTTTTCAAGGTTTTACTGCTACTGCACCTGGTTTTTATGGCCCACAAGGGCGTGTGTTGCGTTTAGCAATTCAAGACCCCAGTTTAAACAATAAGATTGATAGCTTTAGTTTTAATGGAACAAAAGTTACCAATTTAGAAATGGAAACCTCAGCAATTTATGGATTGTCGCAGTTATTAGGACACAATGCCCTATCAATGAATGCGATTATTGCTAACAGAGCTAACGGAACATTTAGTGCTGACCCATACAAACCTGTTGAAGCTTTAATAAAATATACCTTAGATAAGCTGGTGAGCTAGTTGATGGAAAAATAATATACAAATTCTAACAAATACAATATGACGACTTTAAAAATTGGAGGTGTTGCAGAACATTTTAACATGCCTTGGCACTTGGCAATCGAAAACAATGAATTTAAAAAAGAGTATATTGATTTAGTTTGGAAAGATTTTCCCGGAGGTACAGGTGCCATGACCAAAGCTTTACGAAATGGCGAACTTGATATTGCAGTTTTATTGACTGAAGGTATTATCAAAGATATTATTGATGGAAATCCTTCAAAAATTGTACAGACTTATGTGAATTCACCACTCTTATGGGGATTACATGTGGGGGCAGAATCTAAGTATAAAACTGTTGATGAACTTGAAGATAAAACATCAGCAATCAGCAGTATAGGTTCAGGCTCTCAATTACTATCAATTGTCAATGCTAAAAATAATGGTTGGGATAGCAATAAAATTGAATATCAAGTTGTCAATAATTTAGTTGGTGCTATTGATTCCCTTACCAACGGAACTGCTGATTATTTTTTATGGGAACATTTTACTACCAAACCACTGGTTGATAATGGGACCTTTAGAAGATTGGCTGATATCCCATCTCCGTGGCCATGTTTTGTGATTGCAGTTCGTGATGAAGTATTGGCAAACAATCCTGAAGAAATTGAAAAAGTTTTAAAAGTCATTAACAAACAACTTCAAAGATTTTCGACTTTGGCAAAAAAAGAGCGATATATTGAAACGTTTGCTCAGTTATATAATCTAGAAAAAGAAGACATTAAAAATTGGTTAATTATTACAGAATGGAATCAAGGAAAATCGATTTCTAGGACACTGATAAACAACGTGCAAAATAAATTACACGATTTGAACGTTATTGATAAAACGATTGATGTAGATCAATTGATAAAAAAAATATATATTTGATTTTTTAAAAACCCTTATTATGAAAAAAATAGCAATACTTGCTTTATTTATATTCTCATTAACAGCAACAACTTCTTGCAAGTCACAAAAAGGTTGTGGTTTAACTGGATCTATTGATTCTCTTCATATTCCGTCTGTTGAACAAAACACATCAGAAGTTTTTGTAGCTTAATTACTTCCCTTTTACTTAGAAATCAAAAAGTATTCTTAAAAACAGATTTCCGCTATCGTGGGAATTACTGTTATAACTATTATGATCTCTTAAAATTAACTTATTGAAGCTAAACTAGATTTTAAAGTTTCTATTTTCGCTAGAGCATCTGCTTCTTTTTTTCGTTCAATTTCAATTACCTTAACTGGCGCATTATTTACAAAACGTTCGTTGCTCAATTTTTTCTGAACTGATTTCAGGAAACCTTCATTGTATTTTAACTCTTCTTCTATTTTAGCTTTTTCTGCTTCAACATCTATTTCTTCACCAAATGGAATAAAATATTCATTTGACTTTACCCTAAAACTCAATGCTCCATCAACTTTTGAATCAACATAATTAACCAAAGACAAATTACCAAGCTTAGCAATAATTGAGTCAAAATTTGAATTTAGTTTCTCGTTATTTAATACCGAAAATTCTAACTTATTTTTAAAAGCGATGTTCTTATTTTTTCTGATTGTTCTAATTCCAGAAACAACTTCTGTAGCTACTTTAAACTCATTAATGACTGATTGATTTACTTTTCCCAATTCTGGATATTTAGCAACAATAAGTGCCTCTTCTGGAGTTCTATTAGCAATATAATGCCAAATATCCTCAGTAATAAAAGGCATATATGGATGCAATACTTTTATATTGTTTTCGAAAAACGAAATCACACTTTTATAAGTTTTAGCATCAATTGGTTGTTGATACCCAGGCTTCACCATTTCTAAGAACCATGAAGAAAAATCATCCCAAACCAATTTATAAATACTCATTAACGCTTCGCTAATTCTGTATTGTTCAAAAGACTTTTCAATCTCTTGTAGTGTCTGATTAAATTTAGACTGGTACCATTCAATCGCTACTTTCGACGATTGTGGTTGCTCTATTTCTTCAGAAACGTCCCATCCTTTTACCAAACGGAAAGAGTTCCAAATTTTATTAGAGAATTTTTGTCCTTGCTCACATAACTCCTCTTCAAACAATAAATCATTTCCTGCTGCAGAACATAAGAGCATCCCTACTCTCACTCCATCAGCACCATATTTTTCAATCAATTCAATCGGATCTGGAGAATTACCAAGAGACTTAGACATTTTTCTTCGTTGCTTATCACGAACAATTCCAGTAAAGTAAACATTGTTAAATGGTTTCTTATCCATGAATTCATAACCAGCAAAAACCATACGAGCTACCCAAAAGAAAATAATATCTGGTCCTGTTACCAAATCATTTGTTGGATAGTAATAGTTTATTTCTTTATTGTTTGGATTCTTGATTCCATCAAACAGAGATATTGGCCATAACCAAGCAGAAAACCATGTGTCTAAAACATCATCATCTTGTTTTAGGTCGGATAACACTAATGAATTATTTCCAGATTTCTCTTTTGCTAAAACCAAAGCTTCGTCTTTAGAAGTTCCAACTACAAAATCCTCCACTCCATCTCCGTAAAAATAAGCAGGAATCTGATGCCCCCACCACAATTGACGAGAGATATTCCAATCACGAATATTTTCTAACCAATGACGATATGTATTGTTATAATGCTTTGGGAAAAAATTTATTTCTTCATCTTCTAAAACTGCTTTCAAAGCAGGCTTAACAATATCTTCCATTTTTAAAAACCACTGCGCAGAAATTTTTGGTTCAATTACTGCTTTGGTTCTTTCTGATGTTCCCACTTTATGCATGTGTTGTTCAACCTTAACCAAACAACCTAATTCTTCTAATTCTTTCGTAATTTCTTTACGAACCACAAAACGATCTTTTCCTTGATAATGCAATCCGAAGGAATTCAACGTAGCATCGTCATTAAAAATATCGATGACTTCTAAATTGTGACGCTCTCCCAAAATTTTATCATTTTGATCGTGTGCTGGTGTTACTTTTAAGCAACCTGTACCAAACTCAACATCAACATAATCATCCTCAATTATTGGGATTACTCTGTTTGCTATTGGCACAATAGCTTTCTTTCCTTTAAGGTGCGAAAAACGTTCATCATTAGGGTTTATACAAATTGCTGTATCTCCCAAAATAGTTTCAGGACGTGTAGTTGCTATGGTTAGCATATCATTACTTCCTTCAATCTTATAATTAACGTAATAAAGATTTCCTGGTTTTTCTTCAAAGATTACTTCTTCATCAGACAAGGTAGTTTGAGCTTCAGGATCCCAATTTACCATTCTATATCCACGGTAAATCAATCCTTTTTTATACAAATCTAAAAAAACTTCAATTACAGATTCAGAGCGTTTTTCATCCATCGTAAAACTAGTTCGTTCCCAATCACAAGATGCTCCTAATTTTTTAAGCTGTTCTAAAATGATTCCACCATGCTTGTGTGTCCAATCCCAAGCGTGGTCTAAAAATTCTTTACGAGATAAATCTGCTTTATCAATTCCTTCAGATTTTAATTTAGCGACCACTTTTGCCTCAGTTGCAATAGATGCATGATCTGTACCTGGAACCCAACAAGCATTATACCCTTTTAAGCGCGCACGACGAATTAACACATCCTGAATGGTGTTATTTAACATGTGCCCCATGTGCAAAACTCCTGTAACATTTGGAGGTGGAATCACAATGGTATATGCTTCTTTTTCGTTAGGCTCAGAATGGAAATAATTATGTTCCATCCAGTAGTCATACCACTTTTGTTCTATCTCTAAAGGATTGTATTTATCAGGAATATTCATCAGTTACAAATTTTCTTTTTTCAGTAGGCAAATGTACGATTATACCAATTGATTGTAAAACATTTTGAAAACAAAAAAAAAGTAGTAGTTTTACAATCCCAAAGGATATATATTATGAAAAAATTAGCAACAATTTTATTTTTAAGTGTTTTATCAATTTCAATGAATGCTCAAGAAAAAACAGAAGAAAAAGTTGACTTAGATGCTCCGGTTTTTAAGTTTGATCTGGAAACCATAGATTATGGTAAAATTGAAAAAGGATCGGATGGAATACGTGTATTTACATTTACAAATACGGGTAAATCACCATTGATTGTAGAAAAAGTAAAAGGAAGTTGTGGCTGTACAGTACCCACTAAGCCTGAAGAACCAATTATGCCTGGTGAAACTGGAGAGATTAAAGTTAAATATGATACCAATCGTGTAGGTGGTTTTTCTAAAACAATTACTGTTACATCGAATGCTTCTGAACCTGTTAAGCGTTTAAAAGTAAAAGGTATTGTTTTAAAACCTGATGCAAGCTCTGCTGTAGAGAAAGAAAAATCTTTGATTTCTAACTAAACTGTTTTTTAAATAAATAATAGTTAAGGCTACCTTTTTTGGTAGCCTTTTTTATTCTAATAAATCTTTGAGCCTAAATTCTAAATCAATTACTTCTCCATTTCTATTAATTCTCAATCGTACTCTTTTACCGCTATCTCCGTAAAACTTTTCTATAATATCTTCTAAACTATAATTATAGGCAAAGGTCCCGTTGACTTTCACTAAAACATCACCTTTTAAAATTCCAGCATTTGCTGCAGGAGAATCTTTTCTTACATTGGCAACTTTATATATTGGTTGAAATTCATAATCATAATTTACATCCAGATAAACAGTATTTGTTGCTGTAGTTTCATTATCCTTAGAAACTATAAAAGCTGCTTTCCCTTTTTTTCTTACAAGCTCCTTTCCATTATGCATCAACTCAATACCACTCATGTTATATCCAAATTTATTTTTGAACATACTATTCTTTTTTAGCGTAACTTTTTTATTTGGATAATCAAATATTACTTTAAATCGCTTTAAAATTCCACCGCCTAAACTCCCATTTCTTTCTTTAAATCTCTTTGCTTGTGAAGTTGAAAGCGAATCTAAATAGGCCACATTTGGGTTTTCAAAAACAAAACTTTTTAAATAAAATGATTTTAACCTACTACGCATACCGTAGATACTCCCTGTAATTCCTTCACCAATAAAATCTACAAATGCCTTTTCTGGAACTGTAAAAGTTTCATCTTCAAACAACCAAAGTGCATCAGATCCACCAGAATCAATCAGTAGCTTTACAGGCATTTTTTGATAAGAATTCATAGCAACTACTTCGCCATTTATATAAGGCTTCTTTTTATAAAACTCTAAATCAAAAGTTTCGCATTTAGAGCATCTCCGATACTTATAATTTTTTGGTTTAGTAAACGTAATTTTTTTTGACATATAATTTATTGTCACCACAAAATCTTTTAACAAATCATATCCTATCATGCCGTGAACGGTAATCCCCAATTTTGCAGACAAATCAAATTGTTCTTTGTAAATGATGAATAAACTTTTATTGACTGCAAATAAATTTCCTATTCTAAAACGATTACTTTTAGAATGCAATGCTTCAATAGGATCTCCAGTTCCTAAACCCCTGATTTGAATTTTTTCGACATTTTTAAGTTGAAGACTATCTGATGAAGTTAAATTAAACACCACTGGCGAACTCACACCAGAATCTAAAATAAATGACAATTTACTGCCATTAACCTCAACAGGAATGATAATTAAATTATTGATAAGTTTAAAAGAAAAAGTTTGTGAAGTAGCCCCTCCTATAAATCTAAAATCTTGAGCACTTATAAAGCTAACGCTAGACAATAAAATAAATAATAAAATATAATGTCTTTTTATGAGCATCATAATTAATCAGTTTAAAAACTAAAAATACAACATCAAGCATCATTCTTAGTAATTTTATGAAATATTTAACCTTTAAAAATTCATGTCTATAATTACAAATCATTCAGAATTTATTTGCAAATTTGCTTAAAAATAATACAATGCCAAAAATATCCTCCAAAGGAAATGCAATGCCAGCATCTCCGATAAGAAAGTTAGTTCCGTATGCCGAAAATGCTAAGCAAAACGGTGTAAAAGTATATCACCTCAACATAGGACAACCAGATATTAAAACCCCTCAGGCAGCTCTTGATGCTATCAAAACCAATGAACTAGAGGTTTTGGCATATAGCCGTTCCGAAGGTTCGGATGAATATAGAAATAAGCTTGCAAATTATTACCAACAAAATAATATCGACGTTTCAAAAGATGATATCATTGTAACAACTGGTGGCTCTGAAGCCTTACTTTTTGCTATGGGAACTATTGCAGATTATGGAGATGAAATTATAATTCCAGAACCTTTCTATGCCAACTATAATGGCTTTTCAACTGCAAGTGGCGTAAAAGTAGTTCCTGTAAATTCTAGTATTGAAGATGGTTTTGCATTGCCAGATATTTCAGAATTTGAAAAATTAATTACCCCTAAAACCAAGGCAATATTAATTTGTAATCCTGGGAACCCGACTGGATATTTATATTCAAAAGAAGAACTTGAAAAGTTAGCTGTAATTGTAAAAAAACATGATTTATTTTTAATTGCTGATGAAGTCTATCGCGAATTTGTATATGATACATCTGATAAACATTATTCTGTTTTAAACAATTTTGGACTGGAAGAATATGCTATTATCATAGATTCAGTTTCTAAGCGTTATAGTATGTGTGGAGCTAGAATTGGATGCATGGTTTCTAAAAACAAAGAAGTAATGCAAACAGCTATGAAATTTGCACAGGCAAGATTGAGCCCACCAACATATGCGCAAATTGCAAGTGAAGCTGCATTAGAAACTCCTCAAAGTTATTTTGATGAAGTGATTGTTGAATACAAAGATAGACGAGATACTTTGATTGTTGAATTACAAAAAATTAACGGCGTTATTGTATCGAAGCCAAAAGGAGCTTTTTATTGTGTTGCCCAATTACCAATTGAAGATGCTGATGATTTTGCACAATGGATTTTGGAGCATTTTGAAGACAATAATGAAACAGTGATGGTTGCCCCAGCAAGTGGATTTTATTCAACCAAAGGTCAAGGTAAAAATCAAATAAGAATTGCTTATGTTTTGAAAAAGGAAGATTTAATTCGCTCTGTTGAAATATTGAAAATTGCGCTATCAAAATATAAGGAAGTTAAGAATTAAGGAAAAAGGAAATTGTCATTCCTGCGAAGGCAGGAATCCATAATTGAGTTTGTTTAGATTCCTGCCTTCGCAGGAATGACAAAAAAATAACGTTCTATTATAAAGTGAAAATACAACATAACATATCACTAAAAAACTACAACACTTTCGGTATTGATGCCATCGCATCTCGATTTACAAGTGTTAATTCAATTGCCAAATTAATAGATATTCTCACAACTGAACAAAATATATTTATTTTAGGAGGTGGTAGCAATCTGCTATTGACTAATGACTTAGCCCCCCTAACACTTCATATTGATTTAAAAGGAATTGATATTGTTGATGAAACTGATAATGACATTTTTATTAAGGTACAAGCGGGCGAAAATTGGCACGAATTTGTGTTGTGGTGTATTGAGCATGATTTTGGCGGATTAGAAAATCTATCACTTATTCCAGGGAATGTTGGTGCAAGCCCAATTCAAAATATCGGTGCGTATGGTGTAGAAATGAAAGACTGCTTTCACAAGCTAAATACTATTGAAATTGCTACTCAAAAGAGTCATGTTTTTACCAAAGACGAATGTAATTTTGGCTACCGAAATTCTGTTTTTAAAAATGAATTAAAAGGAAAATACATCATCACCTCCGTCATTTTTAAATTGACAAAAAAGAACCACAAACTCAATGCATCTTATGGTGCGATTCAAACAGAATTAGAAAAAAGAGGGATTAACTCCCCAACAATAAAAGATATCTCAGATGTAGTTATCGATATCAGAAATAGCAAATTACCCAACCCAAAAGAAATTGGTAACAGTGGTAGCTTTTTTAAAAATCCTGTTATATCTACTGACAAATTCCAAGAATTAAAAGAAAAACACCAAACGATTCCTTCCTATAAAATTTCTGAAGCTGAAGTTAAGATTCCCGCAGGTTGGTTAATAGAACAATGTGGTTTTAAAGGCAAGCGCTTTGGTGATGCCGGAGTACACGAAAAACAAGCATTGGTTTTAGTTAATTATGGCAATGCCACAGGGCAAGAATTTTATACATTGGCTGTGTTAATTCAACAAAAAGTTAGTGAAATTTTTGGAATTGAACTTGCTATTGAAGTGAATGTGGTTTAAAAGATTAAATTATCTTTTAACATTTTTATATACATAATTCCGTATCTTTGCACTCTAATATTTTAGTATGAAATTAGTATTTATCACCATCGGATTATTACTTTTAGGAGTAGCAGGCATCGCCATTAAATTATGGGCTAAAAAAGACGGAAAATTTGCAGGTACTTGCGCTAGTCAAAACCCGCACTTAAACAAAGAAGGTGAGCCATGTGGCTTTTGCGGAAAGACTATGGACATGTGTGAAAACAAATAATTTATGCAGCTGATTTTTGCACTTTTTATTGCAAGTACAGCCATACAACTTTGCTATTACCTTTTTATTTTTTCCCAATTCTCATCTTTTAAAACTACAAAGAAAGAGAATTTTAATATTCCTATTTCTATATTGATTTGTGCTCGTAATGAATCAGAAAACCTTCAACAATTTCTTCCAAAAATTCTACAGCAAAAATATACTGATTTTGAAATTGTATTGATTAATGATCGCTCCTATGACGATAGTCTTACCGTGATGGAATCATTTAAAGAAAAACATCCTACAAAGATTAAAATTGTAAACGTTGCCGAAACTAAAAATGGAGGCTCCAAGAAATACGCCCTTTCTCTAGGTATAAAAACAGCAACTCATAAACATTTATTATTTACTGATGCTGACTGCACCCCGAATTCTGATAACTGGATTCGTGAAATGAGTCAACACTTTTCGGATGAAAAATCAATTATTTTGGGGTATGGTTCTTATAGAACTATCAAAAACTCATGGCTTAATAAACTCATTCGTTTTGAAACTTTAATGACGGCTATACAGTATGTATCCTATGCTAAGATTGGATTACCATATATGGGGGTCGGTAGAAATTTAGCTTACACAAAATTATTGTTTTTTGATACTAATGGGTTTGCAAATCACTTACATTTAAAATCTGGGGATGATGATTTGTTTGTAAACCAAAACGCAACAAAAGAGAATTGTGCTATTTCACTACATCCTGATAGTTTTACCATATCCGAGCCTAAAACAACTTTTAAAGATTGGATCAATCAAAAAAGAAGACACGTTTCTACAGCAAGTTATTACAAACCTATACATAAATTTTTATTGGGATTATATTTCAGTTCGCAATTATTATTCTGGATTTTAGCTACATTCCTACTCTCAGTTGGGTTTCAATGGCAATATGTTTTAGCATTACTACTTGTCAGGATTGCAATACAATATTTCATCATTTTAATAACTGCAAAAAGACTCGACGAAAAAGGACTGGTACTTTGGACTCCAATTTTAGAAATATTTTTAGTTCTAACACAATTGTTTATCTTTATCAAAAATCTAGTTTCAAAACCCACACACTGGTAATTTTTTTATGACCAACACACCCGAAATTCAAGAAATTGTTGAGAATGCCCGTTTAGGTAAAGAGAGTGCCTTTAAAAAACTGTTGAATACTTATTGGAGTGATGTATATCGCTTTCAGTTTGCTAAGACCAATAATGAAAATGAAGCTGAAGATATTACCATCAAAACTTTTTCTAGAGCCTTTGATAAAATCGATTTGTACAGTGATAATTATCCGTTTAAATCTTGGTTGATTACCATTTCAAAAAATATTTTTATCGATTCTATTCGTGGCCAAAAAAAAGAAACCCTATCCATCAGCAAAGAAAACTCTGAAGCTTTTTATATTTCTGATGATGCACCATCACCTGAGGATAAAATTATCATTGAACAAAATTTAACTGAATTGTTAGGACATATCAAGAAATTAAATAACAAACAGCAAAAAATTATTCAATTGCGGTATTTTCAAGAATTGAGTTATAAAGAAATTTCATTGTCACTAAATGAATCAATGAGTTCCGTAAAAGTAAACTTGATGCGTGCTAAAAAATTATTATCTGAGATAATTGAGTTGAAGAAATAAAAAGCATTCAGTTACCAGTTGTACTATTTAAACTACAAACAAAATGCCAAAAAGCCATCAACCAAAAACTAGCAACCAATTTTTAAAATCTCTAGGCCCAGGGCTTCTATTTGCTGGAGCAGCTATAGGTGTTTCACATTTAGTACAATCTACAAGAGCGGGCGCTGACTTTGGTTTTGGATTGGTATGGGCATTAGTTTTAGTGCATTTATTCAAGTATCCTTTTTTTCAATATGGCCCACGATATGCAACTGCAACAGGTGAAAGTTTACTAGACGGTTATAAGAAATTAAGTAAATGGGTTTTGGTTGCATATTTCATAATCTTTTTTATCACCATGTTTACAATTCAAGCAGCAGTAACAATAGTAACTGCAGGGTTGGCAATTAATCTTTTTGGATTATCAGAAAATTCAATTACTTGGAGTATAGCAATAACAATAATTAGTTTTAGCATCTTAATATTAGGACGTTATAAATTACTTGACAACCTAATGAAAGTAATCATTGTTATTTTAACATTAACGACAGTAACCTCTGTTATTATTGCAATTTTCGGAAATGAAACCACTTTAAATTTTACTCAAATAATACCAAAAGGAAGTTTAGAAATTGGATTTTTAATTGCTTTTTTAGGATGGATGCCTGCTCCTTTAGGCATTTCAGTAATTCAGTCATTATGGGCAATTGAAAAGAAAAAAAGCAGCAAATCGTTTGACACTAAAAAAAGTATTTTAGATTTTAATATTGGCTATATAGCAACTTTATTTCTTGGAGTTTGTTTTATCAGTTTAGGAGCTTTGGTAATGTTTGATACGGGAGAAACTTTTAGCCCTAAAGCAGATGTGTTTGCACAACAATTAATTGGTATGTATACAAACACAATTGGTGATTCAATGTATATTGTTATTGGGATTGCAGCCTTTACAACAATGTTTAGCACTACACTAACAACTCTAGATGCTTCGCCCAGAGCAATGACAAGAACAGTAGAATTATTATCAAATAAAAAAAATAAAAAATTGTATTGGTTTTGGATTCTTTTTTTATCTATTGGTACAATTATTATCTTAAAGTATTTTATTGGCGAAATGGGAATGCTCATTAAGATTGCTACTATATTAGGATTTTTAACTGCGCCATTTTATGCGATTATCAACTTTATTTTGATATCAGGAAAACACACCCCTAAAGAATTTAGGCCATCAACTATGATGAAAATATGGAGTTACCTAGGTATCATTTTCTTAATTGGATTTAGTGTGTGGTTTCTTATGAATTTGTAAATTTGCAGCTTAATTATTTTCAATGGCTGAGTCAACAACAATCAGAAAACAAAAACCTAAATGGCTACGTGTAAAATTACCAACTGGTAAAAAGTATACGGAGCTTAGAGAAATTGTAAGCAACTACGGTTTAAACACCATTTGCACTAGCGGAAGCTGTCCAAACATGGGCGAATGCTGGGGAGAGGGAACTGCTACTTTTATGATTTTAGGAAATATCTGTACACGTTCCTGCGGATTTTGTGGTGTAAAAACGGGCCGTCCAGAAACAGTTGAATGGGAAGAGCCAGAAAAAGTAGCTCGCTCTATTATGCTGATGAAGATTAAACATGCCGTAATCACATCGGTAGATAGAGATGATTTAAAAGATGGTGGTTCTATTATTTGGGCAGAAACTGTGAAAGCTATTCGTAGAGCAAATCCTGAAACTACTCTAGAAACTTTAATTCCTGATTTTCAATTAGACCATAAAAACATAGATCGAATTATTGAAGTAGCTCCAGAAGTAGTTTCTCATAATCTTGAAACGGTTAGACGCTTAACAAGAGAAGTTAGGATTCAAGCAAAATACGATCGTAGTTTAGAGGTCTTAAAATATTTGAAAGATCAAGGCATTAAAAGAACAAAGTCCGGAATCATGTTGGGGCTTGGAGAAACTGAAGAAGAAGTGATACAGTCTATGCAAGATTTAGCAGATGTAAATGTAGATATTATTACCATTGGTCAATATTTACAACCAAGTAAAAAGCACTTGCCTGTAATGGAATATATTACTCCAGAGCAATTCAAAAAGTACGAAGATATAGGGAAGAAAATGGGTTTTAGACATGTTGAAAGTGGTGCTTTAGTTAGATCATCATACAAAGCTCAAAAACACCTTTTATAACCTTAACATTTCATTAACTTTTAACAGTATCGTTTGGCATATAAATTGCAATTATTAAAGCAACAAAGAGTTAGTAGGCTTTGTTTCATAATAAAGTAATTTGAATAAGTTTAGTTAGTTAGTTGAGGCATCCGTTTTTTAGCGGGTGCTTTTTTTTGGGTTTAAATGAGTACCTTTACTTTATAAAAAATTGAAAACAAAATGTCAAACGATTCAAAATTATTATTGGGATTAATTGTTGGTGTTGCCGCTGGAGCAGTTGCAGGATTGCTAATTGCACCATCTTCTGGAAAAGAAACTAGAGAAAAAATAAAAGAAGCTAGCACAAACTTTAAAGGCGATTTAGATAAAAAACTAAATGACCTCTCTTCTAAGTTAGATAAAGAAACTATGGATGATATTAAAAATAAATTTGGAAACTTAAAAGGAAAAGCAAAAGAGGAGTATGATGTTGTTGCCAAAAAAGTCAAGGATTTAGAACGTGAAATTGAAACTAAAATTAAAGATTTAAAAAAGCAAGCTGCAAAATTAAACGCTGAAAAAGCTTAATTAACATTATGATAGAATCACTAAAAAATTATATCGAAAAACGTTTTCAATTAATAAAATTAGAATTGGTTGGCGTATTTGCTAATATGGCTTCTGGCCTAGTAAGCTCATTTATTATTCTTGTTTTTCTACTCTTTATTTTAATGATGTTGAGCTTTTCTCTCGCATATTGGTTTTCGGAAATACTTGATAGTTTTAGTTTAGGGTTTGCTGCTGTAGCGGGTATATATCTTCTCATTTTTCTATTGTATTTCCTCTTTGGGAAATCAAAAATTGATAAAAATATCAAAGATGCTATTGTGCAATCTGCATTGAATCAAGAAGAAAAAACAGAAAACCATAAAGGCTAGCCATGAACAACAAAATTAATACGTATCAAGATTTGCTCGATGCAAAAAAAGAATTGAAAGAAGAAATTTTTTTGCAAGAAGCCGATTTTAAAAATAATAAACTTGTGAAATTTACAAGTTCTTTTGATAAAGGAAAAGCATTAAAAGGAACTGTTTTAGAAACTATTTCATCAGTTGGATTTAAAGATATTATTACAAGTCCGTTGGGAAGTTTATTGAGTACCTACTTACTATCAAATAAAGTTATCAGAAAATATTTTATTGGTTACACAATTTTAAAAGAAACGATACCGTATGCTTTCCAAAAATTAAAAGACATGGCAAATGAGATTGATATTTCAAAAGAGGAAGAGCAATAGTATAAAATATGCTAATATTTTTATAAGAATGATAAGTTTCAGAAACCCTGAGTTATATCTTAATCAAACTTTATCGCCTTCACAGGGCTAATCTTAGTGATAATCCAAGAAGGAAGTAATAGCATCACTAGACACAAAATCAAGGTACCTAAATTTAGTAAAAGAATATATCCGATATTGATATAAACAGGAGCTTTTTTCACATAGTAGGTTTCGGGATCTAAAGTTACAAATCCAAAATAATGCTGCGCTAATAAGATAGAAATCCCGATAAGGTTACCCCAAAACAAACCTCTTATAATTAAGTGAAGTGCATTGTATAAAAATATTTTTCGAATACTCCAATTATTACTACCTAATGCTTTTAAAACCCCAATCATTTGTGTCCGTTCTAAAATCAACACCAACAAGGCTGTTATCATATTGATACCCGCAACCAATACCATAATGATAATGATGAGCATTATGTTGTTATCAAATAATTTTATCCATTCAAAAATTCCTGCAAATTTACTAGTGATGGTTTGTGTGTTTAAATTGGGTGGAATTTCTCTATAAATCTCATTTCCCTTTTTACCTATATCATCAAAATTCTCAACAAAAACTTCAAAACCACCAACTTGATTTTCTTTCCAATTATTAAGGTGCTGCACTTGCTTAATATCAGTCATCATGATGGCTTCATCAAACTCTTGAAACCCTGAATTATAAATTCCAACCAAAGTATAAACTCTCACACTTGGCGGACGATTTGTATCTTCTTTTAGAAAAAATGTGTTAAACTCATCGCCTACCTCAAAGCCCATTCTATCTGCTACATACTGCGATAGTAAAACATCTTCAGATCTTCTTTCGCTTTTGTAATTAGGTAATTTGCCATCAACTAGATATTCTTTAAAAAAATTCCAGTCATAATCTGCTCCAACGCCTTTAACAATAACACCTTCAAAATCAGTTTTGGTTCTTATAATTCCTGCATTAGTTGCATAAACTTGAACCTTTTTAATATCCTTTATATCCTTAAATTCAGGATAAAAATCTTGTTCCTTATCAATAGGAATCAACGTAATTTGAGAATTATTATTATCGAAATTTGTGATTTGAACATGACCATTAAACCCAGAAATTTTTTCTCTAATTTTTTCTTGAAGCCCAACTCCAGTCGCAATTGCAATCATCATAATTACAACTCCCAATGAAATTGCTACAATAGCAATTTTTATTATTGGCGATGATATACTACTTTTATGCTGTTTAGCGGCAATGAGTCGTTTTGCTAAAAATAATTCGTAATTCAATTTTAGGTATGCTACATTTTCGATTCAAAAATACATATTTCTTTTTAGTTATTTTGATGCTTTCATTGTTCATTTTTTATGGATATTCTTGTAATTCAACTGTTGATACTACTCCTCAAAATAAAATTGTAGTTGGCGCAAATCAAACCACAAAATACCTATCCCTCCTAAAAGGGAAAAATGTTGCTATTGTTGCAAATCAAACTAGTGTTATTTTTAAAGATGATGCTACTTATGTTCATTTAGTAGATTCTCTTATCAGTCAAAAAATAAACATCGTAAAAGTATTTGCTCCAGAACACGGTTTTAGAGGTAAAGCTGATGCAGGCGAACATGTTGCTGACGGAATTGATACCAAAACAAGCCTACCTGTATTCTCTCTTTTTGGAAAAAACAGAAAACCAAAATTAGAGTTGTTAGAAGATGTTGATATTGTAATTTTTGACATTCAAGACGTAGGAGTTCGCTTTTACACCTATATCTCTACCATGAGTAATATGATGGAAGCCTGTGCCGAAAAAGGCATTCAGATGTTGATATTAGATCGCCCAAACCCTAACGGACATTATATTGATGGCCCTACTTTAAAACCCAAACACTCATCCTTTGTTGGCTTGCACCCTATTCCGTTAGTTTACGGAATGACAATTGGTGAATATGCTAAAATGGTGAATGGAGAAAAATGGTTGAAAGACGGTTTGCAATGCGATATTAACATTATAACCCTAAAAAATTACAATCACCAAAGTGAAGTTCATTTGCCAATTAGACCTTCTCCAAACTTACCAAATGATAAGTCTATCAATTTATATCCAAGTCTAGGTTTTTTCGAAGGCACCATCATAAATGCTGGTAGGGGAACAGAGTTTCAGTTTCAAAGATATGGTGCGCCCTTTTTTCCCAAGGAAGATTTTAGCTACATCCCAAAACCTAACTTTGGATCAAAATATCCAAAATTTGATGATGAAAAATGCTATGGTGTTGATTTAACACAAACTAAAAAACTAAGTAAAGTTGATATTTCATTTTTAGTCGATGCTTATCAGAAAACACCAAAAGACAAAGCTTTTTTTGGAAAAACATTTACCGTACATGCTGGTACTTTAAAACTACAACAGCAATTAGAATCTGGATTAACTGCAAAAGAAATTAGTGCTTCTTGGCAAAAAGATTTGGAGAAATTTAAAAAGATTAGAGAAAAATATCTTCTTTATGAATAAAATCTATAATGGTAATTTCTTCTTTAACTCCTCAATAATATTATAAGTAGCTGGACAGATTTCAATATTCTTTAAGGTCAAATCTGTTAGTTGAATAAATTTTCGCCTATCAGTATGTGGATATTCCTTGCAGGCTTTAGGGCGCACATCATAAATAAAGCAAGAATTGTCAGTATCTAGAAATACACATGGCACCTCTTGCATTACATAAAAATCATCACCATCACGTTCTAAATACTGCTCAACAAATTGTACTTCTTTAATTCGCAAATGTTTTGCGATGCGTTGAATGTCTTTCTCCGTAACTATTGGGCTCGATGTTCTACAACAATTACCACACTCCAAACAATCTGTTTTTTCAAATTCCTTTTCATGTAAATCTTGCATCAAAGGGTCTAACCTTTTTTGTTGACGCTTTTTTAACTTTTGAAAATATTTTTTCGTTTCAACAAAAGTCTCTTTGGAGAGTATCGATAATTCTTCTAGTGTCGGTTTTAACATAGTGCAAATATACCCATTAACGTCAGTTCGAGTGAAATTCTTTAGAAAGAATTTTGTATCGAGAACAAGTAAAACAAAAAACGTAATTTTTATATGCAATGCTAAACGTATTAGAAAATTAGCTTAAATTTGCATTTCAATTTTTTTATCAAAATGAATATTCAAAATACCATTGAAACTGCCGTAAAAGAAGCATTCAAATCTATTTATAATACTGAGATTAATTCGGTAGAGTTCCAAGCAACTCGCAAAGATTTTGAAGGAGATATTACCATTGTAGTGTTTGCTTTTTTACGCTTTGTAAAAGGAAACCCGGTAGAAATAGGTACTAAGATTGGTGAATATTTAAAAGAGAATGTTTATGAAATCACAGACTTTAATGTAGTTAAAGGCTTCCTTAATTTGGTAATTGCTGATACTACTTTCTTAAACGATTTTAATAAAATATATACGGATGAATCTTTTGGATTTGTAACTCCAAACCCTTCAGAGAAATCTGAAATGGTAGAATATTCATCACCCAACACCAACAAGCCATTGCACCTTGGTCATATCAGAAATAATCTCTTGGGATATTCTGTTGCTGAAATTATTGCAGCATCAGGAAAAAAGGTTTACAAAACACAAATCATCAATGACCGTGGAATTCATATTTGCAAGAGTATGTTGGCTTGGAAGCTTTTTGGGAATAATGAAACTCCAGAATCTGCAGGATTGAAAGGAGATAAGTTGGTAGGTAATTATTATGTAAAATTTGACCAAGAATATAAAAAAGAAATAGCTGAATTAATCTCGAAAGGAATTTCTAAAGAGGAAGCTAAAAAACAAGCTCCACTCTTACTTCAAGCTCAAAATATGTTACGTCAATGGGAAGCTGGAGATCAAAAAGTGGTATCACTCTGGAAAAAGATGAACCAATGGGTATATGACGGATTTGATATTACATATAAAGAATTGGGCGTAGATTTTGACAAAAACTATTACGAAAGCAATACCTATCTTTTAGGAAAAGATGTAGTCGCAAACGGATTAGAATCTGGAGTGTTTTTCCGTAAAGAAGATGGTTCTGTTTGGATTGATTTGACTGATGAAGGCTTAGATGAAAAAATTGTATTGCGTTCTGATGGTACTGCAGTTTATATGACCCAAGATATCGGAACTGCCATTGAACGATTTAAAGATTACGATTTAAGTGCTCTAACCTATACGGTTGGTAATGAACAAGATTATCATTTCAAAGTACTCTTTTTAATCCTTAAAAAATTAGGATTTGATTGGGCTGGCAACCTATTTCATTTATCATACGGAATGGTAGATTTACCTTCTGGGAAAATGAAATCTAGAGAAGGTACCGTAGTAGATGCTGATGATTTGATGATTGAAATGGTAAACACCGCTAGAGATATTTCTGAAGAATTAGGAAAGCTAGAAGGCTACTCAAACGAAGAAAAGGAAAGCTTATACAAAACAATAGGTCTAGGTGCATTAAAATATTACATCTTAAAAGTAGATCCTAAAAAGAGAATTTTATTCGACCCAAAAGAATCGATAGACTTTAACGGAAACACAGGTCCATTTATACAATACACCTACGCTAGAATCCAATCTATTTTAAGAAAAGCTGATTTTGATATCAATCAAGAAACTTTAGGAATTAATCTTCATCCAAAGGAAAAAGAAGTAATCAAACAATTACAGTTATTTCCTGAAGTGATTCAAGCTGGGGCAAAAAACCACAGTCCTGCATTAATTGCAAACTATGTGTATGATTTGGTGAAAGTATATAATTCATTTTATCAATCTGTACCAATCTTAGGAAGCACAAATCAAGAAGAAAAAGTATTTAGAACTCGCTTGTCTAAAACAGTTGGGAACACTATAAAGTCTGCATTTGGATTATTGGGAATTGATGTTCCAGAAAGGATGTAATCAATTTTAGATTCCTGCTTTCGTAGGGATGACAGCTCTCAATAAAATGGATTGCCAAAATATAGAGTTATTGAATAATTCACTAAATTTGCACTCGTAAAAAACAAGATTTATTATCAATAAAAAACATATAAAATGAAGTACGACATTATCATAATTGGAAGTGGACCAGGAGGATATGTAACCGGAATTAGAGCATCACAACTCGGTTTTAAAGTTGCTATTGTTGAAAAAGAAAACCTTGGAGGAATTTGTCTTAACTGGGGATGTATTCCAACAAAAGCGCTGCTTAAAAGTGCTCAAGTATATGATTATTTAAAACATGTTGATGAATACGGATTAAAAGCCGAAGCTATTGATAAAGATTTTGATGCGATCATAAAACGTAGCCGTGGCGTTGCAGAAGGCATGAGTAAAGGAGTTCAATTTTTGATGAAAAAAAATAAAATTGATGTCATAAATGGATTTGGTAAAATAAAAACTGGTAAAAAAGTTGATGTTACTGATGCTGATGGCAAAGTAACTGAATACAGTGCCAACAATATTATCATAGCAACCGGAGCAAGAAGTAGAGAGCTATCAAACTTGCCACAAGATGGTAAAAAAGTGATTGGATACCGTCAAGCAATGACCTTACCAACACAACCTAAAAAGATGATTGTTGTAGGTTCTGGTGCTATTGGTGTTGAGTTTGCTCATTTCTACAATTCAATGGGAACTGATGTAACGATTGTAGAGTTTATGCCAAATGTGGTTCCTGTTGAGGATATAGAAATTTCAAAACAATTTCAAAAATCATTAAAAAAATCTGGTATTAAAGTGATGGTAAATTCTTCTGTTGAGTCAGTTGACACTTCAGGAAAAGGAGTTGTTGCAACTGTAAAAACTAAAAAAGGAGAAGAGACTTTAGAGGCCGATATTTTATTATCAGCAGTTGGTATTAAATCGAATATCGAAAACATTGGGTTAGAAGATGTTGGAATTGTTGTTGATCGTGATAAAATTTTAGTAAACGATTTTTATCAAACCAATATCCCCGGTTATTATGCAATTGGCGATGTAGTTCCAGGTCAAGCATTAGCTCATGTTGCTTCTGCCGAAGGAATTACATGTGTTGAAAAACTAGCAGGGATACATACAGAGCCTGTTGATTATGGTAACGTACCTGGATGTACATATGCAACTCCAGAAATTGCAAGTGTTGGTATGACAGAAGCAAAAGCAAAAGAAGCTGGATACGAATTAAAGATTGGGAAATTTCCGTTCTCTGCTTCAGGAAAAGCACAAGCAGCTGGAACACCTGACGGATTTGTAAAAGTAATTTTTGATGCGAAATATGGAGAATGGTTAGGATGCCATATGATTGGTGCTGGTGTTACAGATATGATTGCTGAGGCAGTTGTAGCACGTAAATTAGAAACTACAGGTCATGAAATTTTAAAATCAATTCACCCACACCCAACCATGAGTGAAGCCGTAATGGAAGCAGTTGCAGCTGCTTATGATGAAGTGATACACCTATAAGATATAGTCATTAGACTTTAGATAAAGCCGAATCAAGTTTGATTCGGCTTTATTGTTTTTACTTGAATTGAATCTTCCTTGTGAATACAATGAAGCGAAACACGTTAGGAGACAGTAATCTTATAAAGAGAATTACTATTATTAATGAGATCGCTTCATTATATTCGCAAAGACGAGTTTAGCTATCTTTCTTATTCTTCGGCTTCTTATTCATTTTATAAATAAGGAAAGCAAATCCCACTACAAAATGCAGGATGACTATTCCTGCAACAATGTATATTCCTAAGTTTGAATCTCCTCTCATATTACATCTCAATAATTGTAAATTTTAAATCCAATGGCTTTAATGCCTCTTTCAATTTAGGAATTAATTCCTCGCCATATTCCAAATACAATTCAGAAAAGTTTGTGTTGCGCTCTTGCAAACTTTGTTTTGGAAAAATTTGATCTTGAATTTCTTTAATTCTTGCAGTTAAGTCTTTATATTTTCTTCGCTCTGCTTTTAACAAGCGCTTTTCTAAATTATCTAATCCATTCAGTTGCTTTTGTTTTTGAGCCTTTACAGCACCAATAAATGATTTATCCGTTTTAGTTGCAATCTCCTCTAATTTTTCAAAATGCGAATCTATTTGTTGACGTTGTTCAGAAAAATCAATAATCAAATCTGAATGCTCTGTTATTTTTTTATTAACTAAGTCTTGTTGTTTTAAAAACAGCTCATCTAGATTAATTGACAATCTCTTTAAAATTTTTGATTGCTTTTCAGAAATCACCACAGCAGAATTTCGCAATAATAAAATTGGGAAAGGAATATTAACAGCCTTAAAATAATCCTTCAACTCAAACCAATATGCCAGTTCTCCTCCTCCCCCTATATAACATAGGTTTGGTAAAATCACTTCTTGATACAAAGGGCGCATGATTACATTTGGGCTGAATCGTTCGGGATGTAATTTCAATTCATATTGTAATTCATCTAAAGAAAATTCAATGTCAGTATTGTTAATTTTATATAAATCTCCTTTTAAAATAATTCGCTCACGTAAACCACCTATCAAATAAAACAAATTGATTTCTCTAGGGTTTACCTGTACTTTATATTCTTTTTCTATATCTTCAATAGTTTTAGAAACTTCTTTAAAAGCAATTTGATTAAATAATTCTTCTTTAACAAAAGGCAAGAAAATTCTTTTTAATTCAATATCATCACCATCAACAATAACTAAACCATAATCAGAAAACAATTCGTTTGCTAAATAACGAGTTGCTGCTGTTAGTGTGTTATGTCCTAAGTAAGACTTTTTAAATAACTTGAGTAGCTTTTTAGCGTTCTCACTTCCATTAAGTAACTTCGAAAATTCATCCAAAACAAATTCAAGTCCCTCAGTTGATAATCTTCCTACGCCACCACTAGCTTCTCTATTCCAACTAATCTTTTTCCCTTTAAAATTGAAATACTGAATTTCTTCAAAATCATGATCTTCCGTTGCCATCCAGTAAACTGGAACAAAATTATTTTCGGGAGATTCTTTCTTAAGCTCTTCTGTCAAATTTATGACTGAAATGATTTTATAAAGAAAATACAAAGGCCCAGTAAACAGGTTTAATTGATGCCCTGTAGTAATTGTAAATGTATTTTCTTTTTTAAGCGACTCAATATTATCTATGGTTTTAGCAGAAGCTTTTGTGCCTTTGTATTGTGATTTAAGAGCATTTACCAAGATAGTTCTTGACTCTTTCTTAAACGACAATCGTTTTGTTTCAATTTGTTTTATAAAATTTTTACTATTTGGATGTAAACCCGAAAATGAAGAAATACTATCTTTTTGATCTAAATAATCAGCAATAATTTTAGAAAAATATCCTGTTTGTTGAAATGGAATCGTTGATACTTTGGTCACAAATATTAATTTTTGATAAAGTTACTAAAATTAAACCTGTTGTCGTATTTGGTTTAAATATCTAACATTTATTTAACGTACAAACTAAATAGTTTTCAAATACAATTTCTCAACTTTTGCTCTTGCCCAAGGAGTTCTACGCAAAAACTTTAAACTTGATTTGATAGTTGGATTACTTTTAAAACAATTGATATTAATACGGTTACTCAATTCTTCCCAACCATATTCCGAGACTAACAATTGTAGTATGTCTGCTAGCTTAACTCCGTGAAGCGGATTGTTTGGTTGGTTTTGATTCATCTCTGTTTTAGTTTTAAAGTTGTCTTTCTCACGTAGGCGGGAATCTATAGTTTCATTAAAATAGATTTCCACTTTCGTGGAAAAGACAATAAGATTTAACTTATTGGTTCAGCGTACAAATCATAATCTTCTGCTGCAATGATTTTTACAGTGGCAAAATCTCCTGTTTTTAAATAGAATTTAGAAGCATCAATTAACACCTCGTTATCTACATCTGGTGAATCGAACTCGGTACGACCAATAAAGTGTTCGCCCTCTTTTCTATCAATTACCACTTTATATTTGTTACCTATCTTCTCTTGATTCAACTCCCATGAAATCTGAGATTGCATTTCCATAATTTCATTGGCACGTTGTTGTTTCACATCTTGTGGAACATCATCTTCCAATTCATACGCGGTTGTATTTTCTTCATGCGAATATGCAAAACAACCCAAACGTTCAAATCGCATTTCGGCAACCCAAGATTTTAAATTCTGATAATCGGCTTCCGTTTCTCCAGGATATCCAACAATAAGTGTAGTTCTAATTGCCATATCTGGGACAGCTGCTCTAAAATCATGGATCAATTTCGTGGTCTTCGCTTGTGTAGTTCCACGTTTCATACTTTTTAAAATAGCATCTGAAATATGTTGCAACGGAATGTCTAAATAATTACAAATTTTTGGTTCATTACGCATCACTTCTAAAACATCCATCGGAAAACCAGTTGGGAACGCATAATGTAAACGAATCCATTCAACACCCTCAACCTTAACCAACGCTTTTAAAAGTTCAGCTAAATTCCTTTTTTTATAAATATCCAGTCCGTAATAAGTTAAATCTTGAGCAATCAAAATCAATTCTTTGACTCCCTTCGCAGCTAATTTCTCAGCTTCAATTATTATTTCTTCTATTGGTGTTGACTTGTGTTTACCACGCATTAAAGGGATAGCACAAAAGCTACATGGTCTATCACAACCCTCAGCAATTTTTAAATATGCATAGTTTTTTGGAGTAGTTGTCAACCGCTCACCAATCAACTCATGTTTATAATCTGCTCCTAATACTTTTAACAATCCAGGTAATTCAGTAGTACCAAAATATTGATCTACAGACGGGATTTCTTTTTGCAAATCTGGTTTGTAGCGTTCGCTCAAACATCCTGTTACAAAAACCTTATCAACTGAACCTTCTTCTTTTTTTTGTACAAAATCTAAAATAGTATTTACACTTTCCTCTTTTGCATTATCAATAAAACCACAGGTGTTTATTACAACAATATTTCCTTCTTCTTCATGAACAACCTCTTTACCATTGGCCTTCAGTTGCCCCATCAACACTTCAGAATCATAGACGTTTTTTGAACATCCAAGAGTTACAACATTGATCTTATTTTTTTTGAGTGATTTTGTACGCATACTATAATTTTGAAAGTGCAAAAGTACTTAAACCATTTTAGATTCGTTTAGTCTTATTGCAATAATCAGCTAAAACAAATTTGTTATGAAACTTGCTTTATTCTTATTTATATTGTTGCCATTTTTCATTTCTTGTACATCTTCGGATGAAGTTGAGAGCCCCACTTCACCAATTGAAAATTCTGATGAGTTATATTTTCCACCATTAAATAATTCTGTTTGGGAGTCTATTACTTTATCTGAATTAGGCTGGATTGAAGACAACTTACAACCATTGTTAAATTTTCTAGAAGAGAAAGATTCAAAAGCATTTATCATATTAAAAAATGGCCGTATTGCTGTTGAATGGTATGCAGATGATTTTTCTGCAACTGAAAATTGGTACTGGGCATCTGCAGGAAAAACTTTGACTTCAGCAATTGTTGGAATTGCCGAACAAGAAGGATATATAAATCTTAACAATCAAACAAATAATTATTTAGGTGATGGTTGGACCAACATGAATCTAACACACGAAGATGCTATAACAGTATTAAATCAATTAACAATGACAAGCGGTTTAAATGATCTCCTTTTTGATTGTACTGATCCAGTTTGTTTATTTTACAAAGCAGATGCTTCTACACGTTGGGCATATCACAATTCGCCTTACACACTTTTACAAGATGTGGTGAGCAACGGAACAAGTCAAACATTTGAGAGCTACTTTAATTCAACTTTAAGAGACAAAATTGGGATGGATGGCACATGGTTTGGCACCAACAATTATAACAACGTGTATTTTAGTACAGCACGTTCTATGGCACGATTCGGAATTTTAATGTTAAACAAAGGTACATGGGAGGATGAAGAAGTATTAAATGAATTCTACTTTACAGCGATGACTAACACCTCGCAAAACATTAATAAATCCTACGGATATTTATGGTGGCTCAATGGGAAGGAAAGTTATATGTTACCAGGTAGTCAGGAAGTCTTTATTGGTACATTGATACCAAATGCACCAACTGATTTAGTTGCAGGATTGGGTAAAAATGATCAAAAACTATATGTTGTTCCGAGTCAAGATTTAGTCATCATCCGGTTGGGAGAAATAGCAGATGAAGACTCATTAGTTCCTATTACTTTTGACAATGAATTATGGCAAAAGATAAATGCTTTAATTGGCCTTTAATTATAATTTATTGGGCATTTTCTTTCTTTAGAAATTTCTTCATATCCATAGGCTCACTTTAATATGTCTGTTTCTTTTTTTGAAGTAATAAAAGTCAATCCTTTTGGTTTTCCATCATTATCATAACCCATTGGAACCGTAATAGCAGGATAAATAGCAACTGCTGCTTCCCCAGCATGGTAGTTATTTATTGATAAAATCGCATCTAAGTTATGTGTTTTTATATGCACGTCGAAAAAATGTTTTCCTTTAATATGTAATGAATCTTTAACCATTTTAAAGTCAGGATCTGAAGTTGAATCATTTACGATTCCGTAAAACAATGCTTGTCCATACGGCATTGTAAATATCGAATCCTTTTTATTAAAAGCAATCACATCTTGTACGTTTTTAATAGATAAACTTTGGTCTGCATTATTCGCTAAATATCTTGGTAGATCATTTCGCATATCAATATTAAGTAATGTTAGAAAACCATTTAATTTAATATCAATTTCTTCAATTTCAATAATGATTGATCCACTTTTTTCCAATTTAGCCACAGCATTCACATACAGAGAATCACTTAGCAATTCTTTAAAAACTCCAAATCGGTTACCTGCTAGAAATTCTTCTGGTTGTTTCATTAATAGTTCACTATTATAAGAAAATGCATCCGTTTTAAAACTTAAACCATCATCTGCATCATACCCTTTCATTGCATCAAACAAAATAGCCGTGTCTATTACATTTTTAGCAATAGGTCCTGGTGTATCTAAAGTACTAGAAATTGGAACGATGCCTGTTCTACTCAAAGTACCAATAGTTGGCTTTAAACCAACTACCGAATTTTGACTTGCAGGAGACAATATAGACCCTGATGTTTCTGAGCCCACAGTACCAGCTGCAAAATTGGTTGCTGCTGCTACTCCACTACCAGCACTTGAACCACCCGTATCCATTATTATTCTTCCATACGGATTTAATGTTTGTCCACCAACAGCGCTATATCCACTAGGGCATTCACCACAGAAGAAATATGCCCATTCGCTTAAATTAGTTTTCCCAAGAATTAATGTCCCATTTCTTTTTAATTGTTTTACAATAAATGCGTCACCTGTATTATTGTTTGCCAAGGAAATAGCTCCAGCGGTTGTTGGCATTCCGCTTGCATTTATATTGTCTTTTAATAATATAGGCATTCCAAAAATTGGATGTGGGGCAATTTCAAATTCTGTTAAATCTGCTTTTTTTGCTTCTTCTACCACATTTGGATTTAAAGCAACTACCGAATTTAATGACAATTCATTCAGCCTATCGAACTTTTTAATTCTGTATAAATAAAACAAAGTAAGCTCTTCATACGACAACTTACTTTCTGAAATATGCCGTTGCAATGTTGGTATATCTTGTTCTAAAACCAATGGTTTTAAACGATTGTAATCTTCTTCGGTAAAATCGACCCAATATTTTTCGAATGGTTGCCAAAGAGTATGAACATCTAAATATTCCGAGTCGAGTATTTTAAATTCAACCTCTTTAACACTAATTGCCGAAGTATCATCAGAAAGTGCTGGTTGTAATTCCTTTTTACAAGAAAATAGTATCAAGGCAACAAGTATCAAAAGCTTAGTTTTCATCGTTATATTTTTTTAAATTCGAAATTACGAAAATAAAAAAGTAACTTGACATTGTACAAATAAATTGCTAACTTTACCTAATCGGACGATATAGTCAATATTAACTAACCATATCTTAAACAAATGTGATCATTAAGAAACAATTAAACCAAAAGAAAGAAATTGTTAGAGCCACAAACATCAATTGAGTTATTTGGACTTGTGTTATACGAGCCAGTAACAGCATTAACTGATATTTTCGTTTCTATCATCTGCTTAGTGGCATATCTAAAATTAAATGCATTACCTCAGCGAAGTCAAGTCCAGAGATTATTTAAGTATTATTTTCTTTCAATGAGTTTGGCCACGTTTTTTGGTGGGGTATTAGGTCATGCTCTCATACATTTTGTACCATTTTACATGAAGTTACCTGGATGGATTACAAGCATGTTATCTGTAGCTTTACTTGAACGCGCTTTGATACAATATTCGCGAAAGTTGATTGATCCAAAAATTGGTACCTTCTTTTCAAAATTGAACATTATAGAATTACTTGCTTTTTTAATTGTGGTATTGGTCACGTTGAACTTTCAATTTGTTCTTATTCATGCTGCATATGGAATAGCCATTGTAGTAACAGGATTTACTAGCTTTGTCTATTTTAAAGAAAAAAATATAGGGAGCAAGCAAATATTACAAGGTGTATTGGTCAGTGCTATTGGCGCATTCTTTTTTGTTTTCAAAATTGGGTTTGGTAAATGGTTTAACCATATAGACATCAGTCATGTGTTTATGATGATAGCTTCAGTACTGTATTACAAAGGAGCTAGAAACCTGATTGAGGGGCAAATTATATTTTCAAGCGAATGAAAATAACGAATACACAACACTCACTGTGTATAATTAATTACCTGGTCTAACCTGCTTGGAAATTTCTTCGAAATTTCTATTCGGTATGTATTTGCTAACTTTCGTGCTTAACCACGCAAATAAACATGCACAAACCGATAAATAAAATTATGTGATTCGCGACAAATCTGCTTTAATCAGAACTAAAACTCTACTTAAAAAAAGAATCTACAAACTCTACTTTGTTAAATACTTGTAAATCGTCAATTCCTTCTCCAACGCCAATATATTTTACAGGGATTTGAAACTGGTCAGAGATACCAATCACAACTCCACCTTTTGCGGTACCATCTAATTTGGTAACTGCCAATGAAGTGACTTCGGTTGCTTTAGTAAATTGTTTAGCTTGCTCAAAAGCATTTTGTCCGGTGCTACCATCTAAAACTAGCAACACATTATGAGGTGCATCACCCACCACTTTTTGCATTACACGTTTTATTTTAGTGAGCTCATTCATTAAATTTACTTTGTTATGCAAACGACCTGCTGTATCAATAATAATCACATCTGCATTCTGTGTAACTCCACTTTTTAAAGTATCAAATGCCACAGAAGCAGGATCAGATCCCATTTCTTGACGTACCATTGGCACTTCTACTCTGTCTGCCCATACTTGTAATTGATCTATTGCTGCAGCTCTAAAAGTATCTGCTGCACCAAGGACAACAATTTTACCTGCTTTTTTAAACTGTGCGGCTAGCTTACCGATAGTCGTTGTTTTACCAACTCCGTTAACTCCAACCACCATTATTACATGAGGCTTATTCCCTTCAGGAATAGTAAATTCGGATTCATTTCCAACATTTGTTTCTGACAGCAATCCTGCAATTTCTTCACGAAGAATTCCGTTTAGTTCATCAGTACCTAAATATTTATCTTTTGCAACACGAGCTTCTATACGGTCAATGACTTTGAGTGTAGTATCTACACCAACATCAGAAGATATTAACACTTCTTCGAGGTTGTCTAAAACATCATCATCAACTTTAGATTTTCCTGCAACTGCTTTTGATAACTTTGAAAGAAAAGATGTATTGGTTTTTTCGAGACCTTTATCTAAGGTTTCCTTTTTTTCTTTGGAGAATATTTTTTTAAAAAAGCTCATTCCGATTTCTAGTTGATACTTGTTAGTTGATTGTTGGTTGTCTTTGCGAGATTTTGAAAAAAGCGTAGCAATCTATTCATACAGGTTACTTCGTCGCATTCGCTTCTCGCAATTACGTAAATTGCGTTCCTGATAGTAGCGGCATCCTTTTTTTTTCAAAAAAAAGATATAGCGGATAGCAGGTTAAAACGCCCAAAAAATCAAGAACAAATATAAAATAAAAAAGCTACTTTCTATTGAAAGTAGCTTTGTATATATTGTATTGGTTAACTTTTACTTTTTACTAAAAAAGTCGTTTACCGATTTAGGATCCATAATTGCTTCAACAAAAACATAAGCGCCTGTTTTAGGCGACTTAACCATTTTGATAGCTTTAGATAATCTCTTTGAACCTGATTGTAACGATGCTACTGCTTTCTTTGCCATGACCTTTTGGGTTATTTGACATTTTTACAAAAGTAAAAATATCTAATTATTTAATTTCTTTATGAACAGTCATTTTCTTTAAGATTGGGTTAAATTTCTTAACCTCTAATCTATCTGGAGTGTTCTTTTTATTTTTTGTTGTAATATATCTTGAAGTCCCAGCTTGTCCTGAAGCTTTATGCTCAGTACATTCTAGTATTACCTGAATTCTATTTCCTTTGCTCTTTGCCATCTTATTATGCTTTTATTGATTCAGAATTTATTTTGTGTAAATTCCTTTTTCTCTTGACTCTTTAAGTACAGCAGAAATTCCTTTCTTGTTAATATTCTTTAAAGCAGATGTTGATACTTTTAAAGTAACCCACTTATCTTCTTCAGGAATATAAAAACGCTTCGTAATTAAATTAGCGTTAAATTTTCTTTTAGTTCTATTCAATGCATGCGAAACATTGTTCCCAACCATTGCTTTTTTACCTGTAAGCTCACAAACTCTTGACATTTCTCTACAGTTTTATTGTTATCTCAAAACGAGGTGCAAAAATAGAAACATTTTTAGAAACATACAAGCGTATTTCAAGTATTTTTTAGAATTTCTTTTCGCAACATTTCAAAGGCTTTATTTGTAGTTCTTTCTATTACTTTTTGACGCGGTTTACCGTAGAAGAATTCTTTAGAATAAACTCCATTCGGGGTTGCAATAGCAATAAAAACAACTCCTACAGTTTTATCTGTTTCATCTATTGTAGGGCCAGCATTTCCAGTAGTAGCAATTGCATAATCAGTTTTATATTTTTGTTGAATTCCAACTGCCATGGCCTCAGCTACTTCGCCACTTACTACTGAATGTTTTTCGATTAACTCTTTAGATACTTTTAACTCTTGTATTTTAATTGTGGCAGTATAAGAAACTATTGCCCCTACAAAATAGGCTGATGCTCCAGGAACAGATGTAATACGAGTTGCTATGGAACCACCTGTACAACTTTCGGAAGTGGCAAGGGTTTTCTTTTTTCTAGTCAATAATTTCCCTATAGATGCCTCTATACTATCTGTATCTTCTATCCCAACAATGATATCCCCAATTAAAGGATCTAATTTAGAAATTTCATCTTTTAATGAATTCTCCAAAATCAATTTATCATTTCCTTTTGCACTCAATCGCAAACGCAACCTTCCATAAGATGGCAGATATGCTAATTTTATAAATGAAGGTAATGCCTCTTCCCAGGTTTCAATTTTCTCAGCCACCATACTTTCTCCCATCCCATAAGTTAACACCGTTTTATGAATGATAAATGGCAGGGTATATTTTTGTTGGAGTTTAGGTAGTACCTGTTCTTTTATCAATCCTTTCATCTCATTAGGGACACCAGGTAAAGAAATCACAACTTTTTGATTTTCTTCAAACCACATTCCAGACGCAGTACCATAGTTATTTTTTAACGGGATACACTTAATGGGCAACAATGCCTGCTGTTGATTGACTTCGGTAAAAGGATAGTTCATCTTTGCAAACAACTCTTTAATGTGCTTTTCTATCTCTTCATTTAATTTTAAATCTGAATCAAAATAGGTAGCTAAGGTATGTTTAGTAATATCGTCTTTAGTTGGACCTAAACCTCCAGTTAAAATAACAATATTAGCATTTGACTGTGCTTCTTTCAACGCTTTTAAAATATGTAACCTATCATCTTGAATGGAAGTGATTTGATAGACAGATACCCCAATTTTATTCAGCTCTTCTGCTATCCATTTAGAATTGGTGTCGGTTATTTGACCAATTAAAATTTCGTCTCCAATAGTGATGATTTCTGCGTTCATACTTTAAATAACAAATTAGGTGTAAAAATAAGACTTGAGATACTAAGGTGCAACGTTTAAAAGGGACAAAGTTTTATGAATGAAAAATTAATAAGAAAGAATGAATAATTGTATCTTTGATTTATATCAATCTATTTATAAATGAAAAATGCAATTCCTTTCATCTTATTGTTATTAGCTTTTACATTATTTTCTTGTACTTGTAATCAAGACCAAGAATCTTCAAAATCAGAAGAACAGTTACTCCGTATTCCATATAAAAGTGAAACTGATCAAACAGACCGTGAATATTTTGTGTATTTACCAAAAGGATATGATGATGAGCCAACTAAAGAATGGCCAGTGCTTTTGTATTTACATGGTAATGGAGAACGAGGAAATGGCAAAGACGAATTGGATTATGTTCTAATTCACGGTCCGTTATATGAAGTTTGGATTCAAAAAAGAGACTTACCTTTTGTTATCATCTCTCCGCAATTGCACATGTTTGGACAGGATACAATTAAAAAATACATTGCAAAAAGAACAAAAGATCAAATTCCTATTCGATTAGAAAAAGGAGTCTCAGAGAGACCAAAATATTTTCCAACATCAAAACAGATGAATGGAGTAACACCCTCAAAAGAGCTTCCTCCATTATTTCAACGATTTCCTGTAGGTTGGGAAATGGTAGAACAAGATGTATTAAATATACTAGATAGTACACATGTAAATTTTAGAACTGACAAAAATAGCGTCTACCTTTCTGGGTTGAGTTATGGTGGAGTCGGCACCTTTTATATTGGAAGTAGAAATACAGAAAAATTTGCTGCTATCAATCCAATTGTTGGCTGGGGAGCTCCAGAACACATGGAACCAATAGCCAAAGCTCAATTGCCAATATGGGTATTTGCAGGAGGCAATGACACCTCTGTTAAATCAGAAAATTTTTATAAAGGTTTAAATATATTAAAAGAATTGGGGCATAAAGACATTAGGTTTACCATTCATGAAGACACAGGACATGTTAATACTTGGCGTAGAGTTTATGGTGGGCAAGATATTTATGATTGGTTTTTACAGCACAGCAACAATACAAAGTAAATAGAATGGAATAAAATTTTATGTTAGTATATCTAATTCAATTTTTTTAATTCGCTTAATACCATTTCGGTTCATAATAACGCAATACCTTCTAAATTCGATGCCCTCTTCGGTATAAAATTTCTGGATGATATTGATATGGTAAATCTTATCTGTAACTTTTTTGTAGACCTCGCCTTTTCTAACAAGGATAAAACTCTTTTTAGGATCATCCATATATTGAATGAATCTGTGAAAATTTAACCGAGTTATATCTGTTAAGCCAATAATATTATCATCAGGCAAGTCACCTCCGAATTTTTTTGGATAAATTATTATTTTCTTTTTATACTGAATTACCTGCTCTTGCAAAGCCTTAAAATTCATCTTAACTACCAAATCCTTTTGACGGTGTTTTTTAACTTTAGCACCAAGTTTTTGAAGCGGCACAAAGGTGAAGTTCTCTTTAATAATCCCAATTTTCTTTCTTAAAGAATTTGTTATTTTTATTTTAAAATCGTAAAAAAAACTTGAAGATTTACTGACAAACATTAAACTTATTAGGCCTTTAATTCGATCTTTAAGCATATAGCTCATCACCAAAGCAATAAAGAATGGCATTGTAAAATTACCATAAACCATTTGATAATAAAATGCTATTCCTGTAGAAAAAACCATGGCTAATCCAGCGGCTAAAGCCAAGAGAGATTGTTCAAAAACTGCACCATCTTTTCTAATATCCTGATTTAAAAAGAAAACACTTTCTATATACTTCTTTAGCTGATTTCGTTTGTACATCAGCTCTTCTGCATTTACATTCTTATCTTTCGGAGAATCGTAAATTTGTTGTTTCTTGTATTTTTGCTCGCTATTTATAAGTGCTACTATTTTTGTAGAGCTCTTAGTTTCAAGATATATTTTTTGCACGTGATTATACAATTCCATCAACTGCATTTCTAACACATTACTGATGTGCTCATCAGCATAAATTACACTTTTCTTTTCTTCTTCTTTTAATGAAGATTGAATTATCTTATCTACAATTACCCTAAATTCTTTTAAAATAGAAGTTGCTTTAAAAAGCAATTCATCAACATCTTTTTCGAGTATTATTTTTGATTTCATCAACTTAAAAATATCTTGCCTAACCAAACTACTAAATGTTGCGGCAAACATTTTTATTTGATCTTTATAGTGTGAGTAGTTCTTCTTTGACCGATTATTGATGTATTTTTCTGTGGTTTTTAATAATTTTTTTAAAAGTGATGCTTCTCCTAAATTGATATCGTCTAAAGAATAATTTGGAGTATCATATTTAATAAACAACCTATTGTCATTATAAAATTTTGTGCTCGGATATGTTTTGTCATTAATATTTAAACTATCAGGAAAAAAAACATAGGTAATTGTAGTGTACTTTGATTTTCTTTTTTTAAAAATCTTATCGTATGTAACATCAATTATTACAGAAAATTTATCATGTATTTTTAAACTACTTTTTATCAAAAGAGCGATTTATTAATTGTTAAATCAATAGCGATAATTAACAGTCAAAAATCTTAAGAGATTTTTTAGAACAGACCGTTGGGCGTTATGCCTAACCATTTAAAATAGGTCATTGCCATTACAATAGAAACAATCCAAGCAATAATTTGCATCACAATACCGTACTTAAATCCGTCAGTCATTTCATACATATCGGTCGAATACAATAACAATGCTGGCTTGCTATTAAAAGGCAAGGTATATACATGCTCAATTAACATGGCTACAGGAAAAGCCAAACTCATAATAGGAAACCCAAAACGAACAGCAACACCTATAGCAATAGGAATAAAAATCATTGAGCGCATTGTTTTAGATTGCATAAACAAAGCACTAAAAACCATCAATCCTGTCAGAACAACATATAGCACCCAAAATGGAGTTCCATCACCAAAGCCCATAGCATCGAATGCTGCATTGACAGATATTTGAGGTAAATCTGTAACCTTAAATCCGGCACCCAAAGTATAAGCACCAGCAGAGAACAAAAGTAGATGCCAAGGAATATCAATGTCGTTCCATTTTACAATTCCTATTCTTGGCAATAATGCTACAATACCACCAACAAATGCAACTGCAGTTGGACTTACACCATGCCATTTATCAGTTACCCAAAGGGTTAAAATTCCACCAAAAATAAGTAGCGATTTAATTTCGTTAAAACTAACTGGCCCTAGTTTATCTAATTCCTTTTTTAGGCTATCCATCCCACCTTCAATCTGTGGTTTTCTTTCTTCAGGCTTTAAAGGAAAAATAATCTTTGTTCCAATAAACCAACCAATAATCATCAATAATAATGCAACAGGAAATGCTGCAGTCATCCATTGCGAAAAGAAAATATCACTACCAATTGCTCCTGCAATTAAAGAAGCTGCTAGAAGATTGGCGCCAGATCCTGTTAAAAAAGAAGAAGCTCCCATATTGTTTTGAAACAGATTTTGCAGCAATATATTCCGTCCAAAATTATTTTTATTTTTACTTGTCCCTCCATAAATAGCAGCTACCACCATAAACACAGGTAATAAAATTGCCGCCTTTGCCGTGGTTGCCGATATAAATAAAGACAGCACCACATTTATAACTAAGAAACTAAATATTACAGAATTAGCATTCCGTCCGAATTTAATAATAAACCAAAGCGCAAATCGTTTTGCGACTCCTGTTGCTACTAACATACTTGCCAATACAAACGACATGATATTTAACCACATTACCTTGTGTCCTAATTGATGATAGGCATCTACTTCTGGCAACGTACCCGTTAAAACTAAAGCGATAATTAATATGAGTGAGGTTAAATAATTTGGAATAGCCTCTGTTATCCATAAAATTAAAGACGCTACAAAAATCGCTAACATTGCTTTATTAGAATGAATGAATTGCTCTAAACCAATGGCATCAAAATTCTCTTTGGCTTTTACACTTAATTTAGCGACATCGAAATTGTGAAGAAAAGAAAAATCAAAAACATATAAAATGGATATAAAAGCAATAATTGCCAATGGCGCTCCTATCTTCATTAAAAACTTTTCGAATTTAGACTTATCTCTCTTCGGAAGTTTTTCCATTTTGTAGTTGTTCATATCAAGAACATCATTCATCTCTTTCTCTTCTGTTTTGGTCATCTTTTCTTTAGGCTAATTAAATTTAATACTACATTTTACTAAAAACCCACAGCTTGGAATTAAACTTTAACTGTGGGTTTATATTCAAATAATCTACCAGTTTTTATATGGATTTTTCATTAACATAGAGTTGAAATATTTTACATCTCCAGTAACTTGCTTGCCTAACCAAGATGGTTTTGTGAATGCAGTATCTTCAGTTGGCAATTCAATCTCAGCAACTGTTAAGCCTTCATTTTCTCCGTAAAACTCATCTACTTCAAAAACAAGATCTCCATCAGCTTTTACAATAAAACGTGTTTTATCAATTACACCCGGTTCACAAATTGCTAACAATTCTTTAGCTTCGTCTATAGATATTTCTTTTTCCCATTCGTAACGCGATGCTCCAGATTCATTTCCAATTCCTTTAATCGTAATAAAGCCTTTATCGCCTTTAATACGAATTCTAACTGTTCTTTCTGGAACCGATGATAAATATCCTTGTGTGATTCTAGTTTCTTTAACCACTAATGGTTTAAAGTCTCCTTGTACTAAAAATTTTCTTTCAATTTCTTGTGCCATATTCTTTCTTTTTAATTTTAAGTTAAACTTTTTAGTTTGCTAATGGCTTGTTAATCCAACCAATAATTCTTTTAATTACTTGTAAATAGTTTAGGTTTTCATTTCCTTCTAATTTACAATCTACAATTGTTTTTTTGATATCATCTAACTCTGTAGATTCAGAATTTATAGTAACCACTTTTGCTCCGTTAATTAACACATTACCTACTTCGCAAATTGTATTATTTACCATATAACCAAAACGTTGTTTGTGTACTTTTACTCCTTGTAAATCTTGATGCGCATCTATCATTTCTAAAAACTCTTCTAAAGTGTAAGTATCTTGAGTTAATGTAGGCATATCTACTTGAAAAGCTGGGAATACGTCATTTACCAATACTTCTTTTGCAATTGGGAATTCACCTTTCATTAAAGGATTCCATTGTTCTAAACCATCTACAGTTTGCACATAAGTTTTGATATCCATTTTTCCGTCACGAATTTTTGTATTGTTGATATCATTTGTTTTTGATAAAATATAAATTTCGTCAGATTCTCTTTCCCAAACTTTTTGTGGAACTGACCCTGACAATCTTGCCATTAACTTAGCCGATTCGTCAAAGTTTTGACCGAAAGTTCTAAACTCAAATCTCGGTTTAGAAATCTCTCCTATTTTCATTTCTGGTTTTGCCATAATTGTTTTATTTTTTTAATGTTGCTATTCTGGTTTATTAAATTCGTAAAGCCTCTCTAAGGCATCACTAATGATGTAAATTTTATTATTTGTCACTACAACCCCTTCGGCTTGTGTTATATTAAAAGAGTACCTTTCAATTAACTCTCCCGTTAAAGTGCATTTATTTAATGTTTTATTTTGATCACTTACAATCCATAAAAGGTTTAAAGTTGTATCATGAAAAATACCTGAATAATCTGAAGCAAAACTTAAATTGTATTCTGCTATTATAGAAAAATCATTTCTCAATCTGATTAATTTCCCCGGATCTTTTTCATTCAATATAAAAATAGTGTTGTCATTTTGGTTGTAGGCTACTCCTTCAATTCCGCTATTACTGCTTGTATTTTCATAATTAATTGAATGATTAACTTTTAATCCTGTAATCATATCAAACACTATAATTTCTTTGCTACGTTCTTCTGCCAATAACAATTTGTTATTGGTATATACAGAAACTCCTTCAAGATCTTCACCTTGATAACTAAAAACCTGCAACACATTACCTGTTAAAGATAATTTATAAACTTTTGCTGTTTCATCGCTAACCGTATATAAAATATTACCATCTAAACTTGCACTTAAACCTGAGGGTTCTGGTACATTAATAGCATAAGATGCCAGCAATTCTAAGTCATTAGAATTAGACACTTCATTGTCTGAATTACACGAAATAAATAAGAATGCAGTAATTATAATACTTAATATGCTATGTTTCATAAATTATAAAATCATGGGAGGAGAAAATCCCTCCCTTGAAAATTTTTAAAGTTTATAAAATTGTGATTTGGTCCCAATCTGCAATTACATCTTTATCAAAATTCTCATCTTGACCTCTTGTAAAGTACTGCTTATCGCCTGCTCCATCTTTTGCTCTCATATACCAAATAATAGTATCGCCAGATGCAAATTCTACAGAAGGGATTGCGAAGTTGTAAAAATCATCACTTGTTGGCAAATCACCAACCCACTCTAAAGTAACTCTTTGGCTACCATCATAAGTTGCAGGGTCATAATTTACTACATAGTATAATTTCACTTCTTCTACATCACCATTATCATAAGAAATATGAACATTCATATCTAAATCAGAATCTGCAATTGGATTTGAATTTGTAAACAATGAGAACCCGTTTACGATAACAGCTTCACCTGCCATGTATGACGGCCAGGTAGCTAAGACGTCATGATCAAAAGCACCATCTTCCATTGGGTAATACGATTTATTACCAGCATCATTTTTAGCTCTTAAATAGTATTTTACAATACTTTCTTCTGGTTGTGCTGGGATTATTCCTGTCCACTCTCCATTCTCTAAGGTTAATTGTACAGAGATTTTATCATCAACAGTAAATCCAGGTAATACATAATATAATTTTACTTCTGTAACCTCTACATTATCGTACGCTTCTACTGTAAACGTAACATCTCCTAAGTTACCATCTTCTGCACCTTGGTAATTTACTGATAAGAAAATTGCATTACCATCTGTAATATAATAACTGTTTAGCGTGTCTGGTGCTGTTTCAGGATAATATGAAACCAATCCTGTATTGTCTGTAGCGATTACATAATATTCTACTTTTGTTCCTATTTCAAATTCAGGTACTGATGTTTTATATTCGCCATCAATCAAAGCCATGTCTAAAGACATTACTGAATTATCAGTAGTCAATACTAATTTTACAGAGTTTAAACCATCTGCATCAGAAACTGCAATTTCATATACAGCATCGAACTCAGTTAAATCGTCTGCTGTAATTACTGGCGCCTCATTGGTATTGCTATTTGGTGCTCCTTTAGAAGGACTCATAACCACCCAATTATCTCCTCCATCAATTTCTCTACCATAAGTTAAACCTACTTGAGCTGACATGTCTGGAGTTGTAATTTCATCAATCAATTCTCCTGCTGGGTTAAACAATACAATATTTTCTCCACCAGAAGATATTTTAAAGTTTGTAGATCCATTAGCATCTTGACCATCGCAGTCAAAAGCTACATAACCATTTGCAGGAATTGTCATAGCCGGAATTACCCATCTTGAGTTACTATCACCTAACTCATACCCTGTAATATCAATATCATCAGCTGTGGTATTATAAAGCTCTAACCAATCTGGGTCACCAGTCGATAATATTTCATTCAATTTTACTTCACCACCAACAACTGGAGGAAGCGTACTTTCTATCATTTCATCATCAACACAACTAAATGTTGTTGCTAAAGTGATGAACATTACTACTATATATTTTAAATTTTTCATTTTATTATTTTTTAAGATTATCTAGTTATTAAAAGTTGATTTCCATTCTAAATGAGAACATTCCAAAATCTTCACCAGCTTTTCCATTAGCTTCAACGACTTCAAATGGATCTTTAGTAAGATCTCCATTTACATCGTGACCTACATACAATTTCCCTTTTCCGTTGGCAAACCTATCATGGTTGTTATATACATAATTCATCATTATTTTTACATTAGAATTAAAGTAATAATTTAAACCAAATGAATAAGCATCAGCAGAACCTCCATAAATCTCAGCATCAAAATCATTTAAATCAATATAGTCATATCTAAAAGCTACCTCTAGCTCTCCATATTTTTTACCTCTAGTTAATCTTGTAAACTCACCTTCTTTCATGTTGTAATTGTGATGTCCCCCCAATAATAAGTATGCCCCTTGAATATAAAATCCGTTTGCATTGTATGACTCTAAATCGTTCATTCTATTAATAGTTGCCATTTTATATTCTCCTTGAAACATAAAACTTTTATATCTACCTGCTAATTCAAAATTTACCCCTGCTGTATGGTCAACATCAACAATATCATCTGTATCTAAATATTTTTTACGGTTGATAGATGTATGTGAACGCATACTAATTCTTGATGAATTTAGAATTTCAGTATCCGTTTTAGGTGTACGATATGTAGCTGCTGCTCCTAAATGCAACACTTTATCTTCATCATTTATAGGAGTATAAACAGCTCTACCTGTAAATGAATATCCTTCATCTACACCTCTTTTTTTGTTGTGATCTTGTGAAATTGTATATTCTTCATTGTCTCCAATATCTCTAAAATGAACACCTCCAATAAATAAAAAATTATCTCTCCAATAGTTAGTTTGAATACCCAGTTTACGAGACGCATCTAATTTTGACACAAAAGAACGCTCCATAAAAGTTAAATACCTAGAGGTGGTGGTTGTTTCCATACCCATTCCTTCTCTAAAATTACCTATTTTAAAGTTTAAATTTTTATTATCAAGTGTATACTTAATGTATGCATCTTTCAATTCAACAGTAGATCCTGCGAAGTCAAGATCAAGTTCAGCATACCAATTTTTATATAACCTTGCCTTAAAAGCCATTCTTGCTCTACGGATATCAACACCATTACCAATAGGATTATAGGTGTCTGTTGAAAAAATTGCGGCATCAAATTGCACACGATTGTCCATCCAAAATCGATACCTTCCATCATCTGAAGTAAAGTTTAGAATACCTTCTTGCTCTTCAGGGTTCAACTTACTCCAGCTTACCTCCAAACCATACTGGTTTATTCTAACTGAGTCATTTTTAATTTCTTGGGCATGCGTTCCGATACTATAAAGGACTAGTGCCACTACTAATGTGTAAAACTTATTTCTCATTTTTTAATCAATTTACTTTACTTATTATATTTATTTAGTTTATAATTTTCTAATGATTTTAGACAACTTTTCTTCCTTACCAATGTTCATTTTTTTCCGAAGTCGATACCTGCTAACTTCAACACTTTTTGGAGTAATATTTAAAATAGATGCAATTTCTTTTGATGTTAATTTTAATCGTAAGAGTGAACAGAGTTTCTTTTCATTAACAGTTAACCCCGGATACTTCTTTACTAAGTTGTGAAAAAACGAATCGTTCAATTCTTTGATATATTTATCTAAAGACTTTCTCTCCTTTTCTAGATTAAGATTGTCTAGTATTAATACTTTTAAAGTATTGAGGTCTGAAAATTTCAGAGAAGATTCTGGCTTTGATTTTATACGCTCTATCTCTTCTTTTAATTTTGATAGAATTTCATTTTTGCGAATAATACTGAGTGCTATTTTCTTTTGCTCACTTTCTTTAATATCAATTTCCTTTTCTAATTTTTCTTTTGCTTGATTTGATGATTTCAATTCATTCTCTAATAAAAGTTGCTGAGAATTATATCGTAATAAATTACCTTCACCCTCTTCAAGAACTTTTTTACCTTTTAATTTCTGAATTTGATAAAATTGATAAATTAAAAGGATTAACAAACCAAAAATCACAATAATAACCGCTGGTTTATATATATCAAATGTTGCGCTAACTGTATCATTATGAACAGCCTCATACTCTACAATTGGCAATGGCATTTCGTTAGAAACTGGTGTTGATTGCTCTATAACAACATCGCCTTTTACAAATTTTGAAGGATTTTGCGATACCTGTAAATTAAAAACGTTGCTCATAAAGAACAATGCAAAGAATGATATTAAACCTGCAATAACAGGGGTAATAACCCATCCTATTGCAATTTTACCAATAACTTTTAATTGAATATTTTTTCCACCTTTTAAAATGCCAATCCCTAAAATTGCTCCAACAATTGCTTGTGAACTAGAAACTGGAACCATAGGAATTGCAGGTAAACCAATACTTACAAAAAGATTAGACAATCCTTGTGATGAAAAAACAAACAACACTAAAGAGTGTGCTAAGACAACAACAATCGCTGTTTCAGAATTCAGTTTCATTAACGAATTACCAACAGTCATCATCACTTTTCTAGAATACGTTAGAATTCCGATTGCTATAGAAACACCACCTGCTAAAAACAAAAGTTGTGTACCATCTAAAGAAAAGAAGCCGAAATCTAAAGTAATATCTGGCGCAGATGGAACAAACACCCCTACAACATTTGCAATATTATTTGCGCCTAAACTATAAGAACCAAATGCACCAACAACGAGTAATGAAAATTTTATATACGCATCTAAACGAATTAGGTGAGTTTTACTTCTCTTTAAAATAAACTGAAGTAATAAGAATAGTAATATTGCAAAAATCCCTCCTAATATAGGGCCACTTATCCAAGTAGTCACAATTTTAGTCAATGAAGACATATCAGTAGGATTATGTGTAAATAAGTTCCACCCAATAATTGCTCCAACTACCGCTTGCGATGTAGAAACCGGAAGTTTTAATCTGGTCATCCAAAAAACAGCAATACCTGCTGCAAGCGCAACAGTAAACGCACCTCCTAAAGCATCAACAGAACCTAATTTACCAAGAGTATGTGAACCACCTGCTCCTTGTAATACCGCCCCTAAAATTACAAATATTGATGCTATAATTGCAGCCTGCTTAAACTTAATCATTTTAGACCCAACAGCAGATCCAAACACATTAGATGCATCATTTGCACCTAAGGTCCAACCTAAAAATAATCCGCTTGTTAGAAAAAATATAAGCATGTCTAAACCCTATTATAAATTACATTCTAATTTTAATTACTAATGACGACAACTGCTGTGCAACATTTTTAGAAACATCCGAAACTTGTTCTATATGTAATGCGAAATATCGGAGATGTAGTTTTTCGCTGAGTTTTAAAGTATCAAACTCTTGAAATATTTTTCTTTTAATATTGGTAGAAAGTGTATCCGTCTCTCTATTATAAAACAACACTTTTTGTATATAATCTTTAACAGCATCAGGCTGTGTAAAAAAAATACGTGCAGCCGGTATTACATTTTCAACTGTTTTTGCTGATACATTTACCAATTCTATATAATCATTTTGTATAGATTCTGGCAAATGTGGAGTTTCTACATCGAACTGACTTAACACATCTTTAGACATATCTATGATATCATCTATACTCTCTATAAGATTCAAAATATCACTAGAATAATTTGGCATTAAAGAATGTAGATAAAAGTCATTTTCAATCTTTCTTTGAATAACATCAGCCTCCCTTTCCAAATTATTAAGGTCTTTCAAATTCTGTGTAAATTCCTTAGAGTTGCCTTCTATATAATTTTGTACACCTTTCTTAAAATTTAAAGTACCTAAATCTATTTTATTGAAAAATTCATCAATTCTTAGAGATACAGATTTCGAAGTTTTAAAAATATTTAACATAACATAAATTATTTAGCTTTCACTCAACAAAAGTACCTTCACATTACCCTTTGAAACATGATAAAAATCATGTTGAAACTTTACGAAATATTATGATGTGTTCTTCTTTTTTATATTAAACTGTTTATCAATAATTTATCATTTAATAGTAGTGGTATATTAATTTGATTTTTGCGTTACGTAGTGTTAGTGTTTGGTTTTAATTAAACCCCCTAATCAATAACTAGGAATATTTTTCTAGATTCAAAACACTCCATAAAGCTTATGGCTTATATTAATCTTACTTTTATAGATAGACAATTTTAAAGTATGAAAAACATACAGTTACAAAAATTTGAATCCAGTACAGATATTCAACGTTTAATTTCTTGGATTGATTCTGAACGCTTAAATATCATTTGGGCTTCAGATAAATTCAGTTTTCCGTTGGATAAAAATCAACTATCAGACTATTTAAACAATGCTGATAAGAATAATATTCTCCTTTTTAAAGTTACAGAAATCACAAACAACAAAGCTACAGTAGCTGGTCATGCAGAATTGGATATTTTTGGAAATAATATAAAAATATCTCGCCTATTAATTGACAAAACTCAAAGAGGAAAAGGTTACGGAGAACAAATGGTAAAACTACTTATTAAGTACATTCAAGAAAACATAAAACACACTTCTATCTTCTTAACTGTTTTTACATTTAACAAACCTGCTATCACATTATATGAAAAGCTAGGATTTGTAACTACAGAAATTGATCCAGATTTTATGAGATACGAGAATGAAATCTGGGACCGCCAAAAAATGATTTTAAAAATTTAAACAATCCTCTGTAAATTACATAGTTAAATTTCGACAACTACTTTAAATAACACCTAAAGAAATATGTCCTTTATTATATAATGATTTTGAATATAAATTGGAATTAAACATTTCCATTAATTTTGAATTTACAATCACTACATTTACGTCTTTAATGTAGTGATTGTCTTTTTCCATTATTAATCAAATCATAAAATTACATAGAATGAAAAAATATATTCTAATTGTATTTATAACTATTTTACAAGCATGCAACTCTCAAAATAATGACAACCGAGGTTATAGAGTTAGCGTTGGTGATTTTCCGCCAGAATTAAATTTTTCTTTATTAGATGGCACACCTATTACAAATGAAAATTTGAAAGGAAAAGTTGTTGTATTACAATTTACTGCTTCATGGTGTAGTGTTTGTATTAAGGAAATGCCACATTTAGAAAAAGAAGTTTGGCAAGAATTTAAAGATGATGATTTTATTTTAATTGGAATTGATTTAAAAGAAGATCGTAAAAAAGTTGAAAAATTTATTCAAAAAGTCGGAGTTACCTACCCTTTTACTATTGATGAAGACGGAGCGCTATTCGATGCATTTACCTTACCAAAATCTGGAGTTACACGAAACATCGTTCTAAATAAAGAAGGCAAGATTATTATGCTTACTCGCCTTTATAACGAGGAAGAGTTTGGTAAAATGGTGGATGTAATTGAGGAAGAGTTGAAAAAGTAGGCTAACTATTTAATCTTAACTCTAAAGCTATCTTTCCCTTCTAGAGTACCAACTAACACATCTTCTGGCTGAACTGCTCCAACTCCAGCTGGAGTACCAGTAAAAATTAAATCTCCTTTTTTAAGCGTAAAATATTGAGATACATATGCAATGAGCTCATCAATTTTCCAAAGCATTGATTTTGATTCACCGCTTTGAACTAAATCATCATTCTTAAATAATTGAAATTTAATATTTTCTAAATCAAACTGTTCTTTTGGGTAAAATTCACCAACCACAGCGCTTCCATCAAATCCTTTGGATTTTTCCCAAGGCAATCCTTTTGCTTTCAATTTTGATTGTAATTCACGATCAGTAAAATCAATTCCAAGACCTATTTCATCATAATATTTATGAGCAAATTTTTTATCAATGTATTTTCCAACCTTGTTAATTTTTACCAACACCTCCACTTCATAATGAATTTCATTTGAAAATGGCGGAATAAAAAAAGGCATTTTCTTTGGTAAGATCGCAGAATCTGGTTTTAAAAACACCACCGGTTCAGAGGGTCTTTCATTTGCTAGCTCTTCAATATGTTTGGCGTAATTACGACCAATACAGATAATCTTCATATAATTAAATTCTTAAGGCAACCATTTCTTTTCAAAATTAGGCTTGCGCTTTTCTAAGAAAGCATCTCTACCTTCTTTAGCTTCATCGGTCATATAGGCTAAACGTGTAGCTTCGCCCGCAAAAACTTGTTGCCCTACCATTCCATCATCAGTCAAATTCATAGCAAACTTCAACATTTTAATTGATGTTGGTGATTTTTCTAAAATTTCTTGCGCCCAATCATAGGCTGTGTTTTCTAACTCATCATGTGGGATTACAGCATTTACCATTCCCATTTCAAAAGCCTCTTGAGCAGAATAATTTCTTCCTAAAAAGAAAATCTCTCGCGCCTTTTTTTGCCCCACCATTTTTGCCAAATAAGCGGATCCATATCCGCCATCAAAACTGGTAACATCAGCATCGGTCTGCTTAAAAAGGGCATGTTCTTTACTAGCTAAAGTCATATCGCACACAACATGCAAACTATGTCCTCCACCAACTGCCCAACCAGGAACTACTGCAATTACTGCTTTTGGCATAAAACGAATCATACGCTGAACTTCTAAAATATTTAAGCGATGCTGACCATCTTTTCCAACATATCCTTTATGCCCACGGGCTTTTTGATCACCTCCACTACAAAATGAATACACTCCATCTTTTGATGATGGCCCTTCGGCAGACAACAGCACTACACCAATAGAAGTATCTTCTTGCGCATCATAAAAAGCTTCGATTAACTCTGATGTTGTATTTGGTCTAAAAGCATTTCTAACATTAGGCCTATTGAATGCAATTCTTGCAACTCCGTTACATTTTTTATAGGTAATGTCCTCAAAATCTTTGACATTTTGCCATTTAATTTCTTTCATCGTTGGTACTTTTAATTCATGGTAAAAATAAACCATTTAAACAGTTTATAAAATAATTCATAAAAAAGTTAAAATATATTATATTAAATAGGTATTAAATTAAAGTGTAATTTTGGAGTGAAATTAACGACAGTAGTTGAATATTCTTATAAACTAAAAAGCCTATTGAAATGAAAATTATTCCTTCTAACTTTAATAAAGGTGCAAAACTTCCACTAAAGCTTCGCATAAGTTTTGAAGAGATTTTTGTCTACTTAGAGCAAATCGCTAAAAACAAAGATCATTTACTCTATAAAATTGCCACTCCCCTTTTAAAGGATCTTGAAGCCTATCCTGAATTAAGAGCTGGGTTTGATGATTTCTCATATTTAGAAACTTACAACAAACAAATTAGCAAATTACTCGATTTGTTATTTCCCGATTTATTAGCTACCAATGAAATAAAATCTGCTAGTATTCCTTTTGAATTTACTTCATTTAAGTTTTCTAAAAGGTTTCATACTATTTTAGAAAATGCTGGGGAGGGTTTTGAAATGGAGCTACGAAATTTTGATGAATCAAAAATGTATATCATGGCATGTACGTTTATCATGGCTTATCATTATAATTTTCATATTAAAGCAATGCGCCCGTTTTATTTTGATATTCCAGATGTAAAAACAGGTTTTGTTAGACATTATAGAACTTTCTTTAATGGTGATTTTTTCAAAGTCAAACCGCTTCCTTCTGCTCCAAAAGTTACAGAAGAAGATATTAAATTATTGCTAGATAATTATGAAAATATAGAATTGTGGAAAAAAGCTTTTCCTCCAGAGAGTTATGAATTTAATGGTTTTGGAATGATGACATTAGTTGATGTAACCTCAGATCAAATCATTTCTAATATTAAAGAAAATTTATTAAAAAAAGATAAGGAATCAATTGACAAAGTAGAATATTATGTCTCTAGCCTTTTTGATTCAAAAGATATACAATTTGAATTTTCTAGTTACGCACTAGAAATGGATAGACTCGTTTACAAACGAGGTCATAAACCACGTAAGTTTACTATTTATAATGAAAGTGAAAGTGAATGCAGCACCTATTTTTGTAATGGCATACTGACAAAAGTATTTAAGGACAGAGAGGTTTTAGCTATTTCTGACCTCGAAAAATATGCAGAGAACACTAATTTTAATGGGTTTTCAAAAACCTTATTAGATCAAGGAATACAAAGTATTATTTTAGTTCCTATTGAATTGAATGAGCATTTACTAGGTGTTATGGAACTTGTATCTCCCAACAAACACGAGCTCAATTCTATCAATGCTATTAAATTAGACGATATAATTCCTGTATTTAAAATTGCTGCGCTACGCTATATGGATGAGTTTGATAACCAAATGGAATCTGTAATACAACAACATTATACATCGATACATGATACAGTAAAATGGCGATTTAATGATGCTGCTGAAACTTATTTATCTCAAGTAGAAATTGGAAATACAGATGCTAAATTAGAAGAAATTGTATTTGGAAATGTTGTGCCTTTATATGGACAAAGTGATATTAAAGGCTCGTCTAATGCAAGAAATACAGCGATACAGAATGATTTAATTAAGCAACTAGAATTAGCAGGAAACATCTTTAAACAAACGAAATCTCTTTTTAACTTACCTATTTATGATGATCTTCTTTTTAGAATTGAAGACTATAAAAAAAGTATAAAAAATGAATTAAATTCTGGTGATGAAATTTCTATTACCTCTTTTTTAAAGCAAGATATATATCCTGCTTTTAATCATTTAGAAACCTTGAATCCAAATCTAAAAGCTTCTATTGACAATTATATGGGTTATATTGATCCAAAACTACATGTGATTTTTGATAAAAGAAAAGATTATGAAGAAAGTGTAAATTTATTAAATGAAGCATTAACCAAATTTATTGACACAAAACAAGTTGAAGCACAAAAAATGTTTCCTCATTACTTTGAAAGATATAAAACTGATGGTGTAGATTACAATATATATATTGGCCAATCTTTGGTCAATAATAAAACCTACAATAAAATCTATTTATATAATTTAAGATTGTGGCAATTACAAATGATGTGTGAACTAGAAAACGTTGCTTATAATTTAAAGTCATCATTAAAACACCCTCTTGAAATAGCTTCATTAATATTAGTACACAGTACTTCATTGGCCATTAGATTTAGAATGGATGAAAAACGATTTGATGTTGATGGTGCTTACAATATTAGATATGAAATCATCAAAAAAAGAATTGACAAAGCACTAATTAAAGGTACAAAAGAAAGGTTAACTCAACCTAGAAAAATTGCTATTGTTTATAATCAAAATCATGAATCTATAGAATATAAAAAATATATAAAGCACTTACAAGCTATGAATTATCTAAAAGATCCGATTGAGGAATTAGAAATTGAAGATTTACAAGGCACAAGTGGATTGAAAGCTCTGAGAGTTTCTATTAATTACAATAAAAAGTCTAAAGAAAAAGTTTCACTAGACGATTTGATGAATGTGATAAATGATGAAAACTAAACAACTCCAGTACTAACTCTCATTACCCTAAAAGAGATAATAAAAGCGACAACTGAAATAATAATACCAATCATAAAAAAGTTATACGCAATTCTTAAAAGTTTGTATTTCTTGTCGAGGACAATTCCTAAAAAATATAAATCTTTCATTAATGATTTATACAAGTAATCTCGATCATTCATTAATTCTGAAACACCGTTTTGAAAATCCAAAAGCGGCATTTTATGAAAATTCCCAAAGAACAACAGGTTCACCTTTTTAGCGACTATATCTTGTTGAGTAAATGTACCCGAAGTTACCTTTGGACGCGTTGATAGAATTGAAATGATCATTGTAGTAACAGCAGTCAAAATAAAAATTAAAGTCGGATAAATTAAATACGCATTACTCGGTTTATCTAATTTTGGAAATAATGTAGATAATGCGATTGACATCATAATTGCACTTACTGACAATAAAATATTTGCCTTGGTATCTGCTATATCACTTAATTTTATGTGATTTCTAAGTGTGACTCTAAACATAGTTTCAATACCTCTATCGGGTCTTTCGGCCTTGTTCTTTTTTCGCTCAGCTTCTTCATTTTTATTTTTAACTTTCAAGTCTTGCTCCTTCTTTTTCTCAACTGCTTTCTTTATATCTTTTTGAACCTTTAATAGATTCAATGTTTTTTGTTCGCTTAACTTTTCAAAAGCATAATTTGTATAATAGGTATGTAATGATAAGAAAGTATCATTCTCTTGCATCCATTCTATATCAGTAAAAAATTTATCACACAATCGCTCCATTTCCGATCGCATTAAGTTTGCTTTCTTACTGTAATTATCCAATCCTAAATGAAACAAATCTGCATCACAAATAATTTTATCTAATTTATTTTTAGGTGTTTGAGGCATAACCGTTGCATCAATTACATCCAAAACTCTTTGAATCTTATTTTCAGAAAACTTTTCTTCTGTCAAATATTTTTTAGCGATTTTTTTACTTTCCTCTTCATGTTTTTCATACCCCTTAACATATCCAGTATCATGAAACCATGCTGCAATCAATAAAATTTCTAAATCATTTCCTGACACTTTCTCAGCAATAGCAATTTCTTCAGAAGCCTCTACAACCTGTAGTGTATGACTAAAATTGTGATATACGGCTTCATGAGAAAGACTGTTTTTAAACAAATCAAACACATATTCTTTTAGGGCAATAAAAAACTTATCTTCTGTCATAATAAAACAAGGTGAGTAAATTCAAAAATACGAAAATTATTGTATTTTTAATTTTTTGTACAAATCAATTATGAGTCGATTTAAAAACCATATCCTTTCAATACTACTTCTATTTTTATTTTCAAGTTGCGCTACTTACGAAGCTCAATATGAAGAGGAAGTCAATAATTGGAATATTATCTCAGACGAAATAAATTCTGAAATAGACCATACATTTTATTTCTTGGGCGATGGTGGTATTTCTACTAAAACATCTATTAACACTCATTTTAGCCTTCTTAAAAACGAATTGTCAAATGCATCAAAAAACTCCACTTTATTATTTTTAGGGGATAACATCTATGAGGATGGAATGCCAAAAAAAAATCATCCTGAAAGGAAAGGAGCCGAAGAAATCCTGAAACAACAAATATCTCTAAGTGATAATTTTAAAGGGAATACTATATTTATTCCTGGAAATCATGATTATTATAGTGACGGAATTAAAGGTCTTGATAGGCAAGCCAAATTCATTTCCAAACAATTGGATGACAAAGATGCTTTTTTACCCAAAAATGGCTGCCCTCTTAAAAAAGTAAACATCTCAAAAAATGTAGTATTAATAATTGTTGATACCCAATGGTATTTAGAAAATTGGGATGACAACCCTACAATAAATGATAATTGTGAAATAAAAACCCGCACACAATTTTTTGAGGAATTTGAAGGGCTCATAAAAAAGAATATTTCCAAAAAAATTATCATAGCACTACATCATCCAATGTTTACCAATGGCTCACATGGTGGCCAGTATACAATGAAACAACAATTATATCCTATTAATAATAAAATTCCGTTACCAATTATCGGTTCTGTAATAAATATTATCCGGAAAACTGGTGGTGTTTCTCCACAAGATGTGCAAAATGCAATGTATTTAAAATTAAAAAAGAGAATTGTTACTTTATCCCAAAAAGCTGACAAAACTATTTTTGTGTCTGGTCATGAGCATAATTTGCAATATTTGGTCAAAGACAACAAGCCTCAAATTATTAGCGGCTCTGCCTCTAAATCATCTGCTGCTAAAATTGGGAATGGTGGGCTTTTCTCTTATGGTGGAATTGGGTATGCAAAGCTGATATTATACAAAGACAAATCTTCTTGGGTATATTTTTATTCTGAAGAAAATGGAAAGAAAAAATTGTTGTTTAAAACAAAAATTCATGATGCCGAAAATTTAGAAAACAAAATCGTTTTTGCTGATAGCATTCCAAAAACTTATGAGGTATCCATTTATACGAAAGATGAAATATCAAAGTCTAAAAGTTTTACCAAACTAATGGGCCAACACTACAGAACCACTTACGGAACTTCAATTTTGGCTAAAACTGTAGATCTCGATACACTTTTTGGCGGTTTAATTCCTACGCGTAAAGGCGGTGGACATCAATCGCGTTCGTTAAGATTAGAAGATAAAAACGGAAAAGAATATGTAATGCGTGCTTTACACAAAAGTGCAATTCAATTTTTTCAAGCTGTAGCTTTTAAAAACGAATATATAGAGGGGCAATATGAAGATACTTATACCCAAGAATTAATGCTAGATTTTTATACAGCTGCCCACCCATACACACCATTTATAATTGGTGATTTAGCTGATGCCATTGATGTTTATCACACCAATCCAACGCTATATTACATCCCCAAACAGAAGGCGCTAAAACAATACAATACTAATTTTGGTGATGAATTGTATATGATAGAAGAAAGAGCTACTTCTGGACATGGTGATGTATCAAGCTTTGGTTTTTCTGACAAGCTTATAAGCACTCATGATTTATTAAAAGCTTTACGAAAATCTGACAACAACCAAATTGATGAAGATGCATATATCAGAGCTCGATTATTTGATATGCTGATTGGCGATTGGGATAGACACCAAGACCAATGGAGATGGGCCGAATTTAAAGATGGTAAAAAGAAAATATACAAACCGGTACCAAGAGATAGAGATCAAGCATTTTCTAAATTTGACGGTTTTCTAATAAAAATTGCAACTACAATTACCTACGATATTAGCATGATGCAAGAATATGCTGATAACATTCGAAATGTTTCTAAATTTAATATTTCTGGTCGTCCACTTGACTTAGCGCTTATAAATCAATCAACATATAAAGATTGGGAAACCCAAGTAAAACTGATTCAAGAAAGAATAACTGATGAAGTTATTGAAAGTGCATTTAGCAAGTTGCCACCAGAAATTAACAATGCAATCATAACTGATATAAAATCAAAATTAAAGACACGTCTTAAAAACCTCAACAAAGTTGCAGAAGAATATTATAATCATCTAGAAAAAAATGCCATTGTTAAAGGCACAGACAAAGACAATTGGTTTGAGATTAATCGCCTTAATAATGGTGATACTCATATAAAAATATTCAATATTAAAGATGATAAAAGAGGAACAAAATTTCACGATAAAATCTACTCTAAAAACACCACCAAAGAAATTTGGGTGTATGGTTTAGATGATAAAGATGTATTTGAAGTTATTGGGGTAAACAAAAATGTAATCTCTTTAAAATTGATTGGAGGGCAAAATAATGATATCTATAAAATAGAAAGTGGTACTAAGGTTAACGTCTATGATTTTAAATCAAAAAAGAACACTTTTACTACATCAAAAGGAGCAAAAAGATTAACAGATGATTATGAAATTAATTCGTATAATTATAAGAAAAACAAAATTAATCGCAATATTATTTCACCTATAATAGGTTATAATCCAGATGATGGAATTAAACTTGGAATCAATAATGTTTTAATTATAAATGGTTATAATCGAAACCCTTTCAGCCAACAACACAGTATTAAAGCTTCATATTATTTCGCTACAAACGGATTCGACTTAATGTATTCAGGAGAGTTTGCCAACATAATAAACAATTGGAATTTTTTGATTGAAGCAAAATTCACCAGCCCAAATTATAGTATTAACTTTTATGGCTTAGGTAATGAAACTGAAAATTTAGAAGATGATTTTGACGACGACTATCATAGGGTACGATTAAGTGCACATGGTGCTTACCCATCATTAAAGTGGATTGGACGTACGGGAGGTCAATTTAGTTTTGGAGCTTTATACGAAAGTGTAGAAGTTGAGAAAACCGAAGGGCGATTTGTAGAAACACTCCCTAATATAACCCATGTAAGACAAAATTATTTAGGAGCGCAAGCATCTTATAAATTTGAGAATAAAGATCATAAAGCATTCCCAACACTTGGTATGATTGCTACTTTAGATACTGGTTTTAAAACTAATTTAAGTAATTCTGATAAGTTTGCATTCGTAACTCCATCATTGAGTTTTGCTTATAAATTAAATGCCAACGGAACCATTGTTTTAGCAACAAAATTTAAAGGACATATAATAATTGGCAATGATTATGAGTTCTATTATGGTGCAAGTATTGGTGGCAAAAACGGATTGCGTGGATATCGAAATCAGCGGTTTACAGGAAATAGCTCCTATTATCAAAATACCGATATTCGATTTAATTTAGGAAAATTTAAAACCCAATTAGTACCGCTAAAAATAGGAGTATCAGGAGGGTTTGATTATGGTAGAGTTTGGCTAAAAAATGAAAACTCTAATGACTGGAAAACATCTTATGGCGGAGGAGTTTGGTTAGTAGGTGCAAGTATGGTAAACATAAATGCATCTGTATTCAGCTCAAAAGAAGGTGCATATTTTAGTTTTGGATTAGGCTTTGGATTTTAACAAAAAAAAACAATTGATAAAAATGAAAAATTTTACAACCTCAATTTTCATGTTATTTATGTGTGCAATTTTTGCACAAAATACTTTTACTATTAATATTAATTCCTACGAATTAGGTGAAGAACGTGAAGTCAGAATATACATTCCACAATCGTATGAGTTAGATTCTGCACGTGTGTACCCTATGGCCGTTATTTTAGATGCTGAATATTTGTTTGATGTCTATGTTGGAAATTCTATTCTGTTTGCACAGAAAGAAAAAGCACCAGAACAAATTATAGTGGGTATTAACCAAGACAATAAAAGACGTTATCAAGATTGTGCATATGATAAATTAAATAGTTTGCCTACTAGTAAAAGTGATGCCTTTTACAAATTTGTAAGAGCCGAATTGCTAAATTATATGGAAGAGAATTATAGAATTTCTCCTTTTAAAACAATTGTAGGTAATACCCTTACAGCAAACTTTGTGAATTACTTTTTTATAGAAGATGATCCCGGATTTAATGCCTTTGTAAACATTAATCCATATTACGCAGCAGATGTACCGTATATGATTGAGACCGAAGTGCACAAAGTCAAGAAAAATTCTTATTCCTATTATTTGAGTTCAGGAGATTACTTATCTAACAAAAGAAAATCAGAAAATTTAACGGTCAATGCACTGTTGTCATCACTTAATAATGAAAAGTTCAAGTACCATTTCGATGATTTTTCTGGCGCTACAAGTGTTTCATCAATTGGGCAATCAATGTCTAGTGCAATGCACTTTATTTTCGGCATCTATGCTGCTATTTCTAAAGAAGAGTTTGAAACTAGCATCAAAGAGCTATCACCTCCAGATGCCATCGCTTATTTAGAAAATAAGTATGTAGAAATTGAATATCAATTCGGTGCTAATCTAAAAATTAGAGAACGTGATATTTATGCAATAGAAGGACTTATTATTGACAAAGAAAATGGAGAGTATCTTCGTGATTTTGGTGAAATGATTTACAAATTATATCCAGAATCTCCTTTAGGAGATTACTATATTGGGCTAGATTATGAACTCCGCGGAAGATATAGAAATGCCTTAGATGCCTATAAAGAAGGTTATATGAAAATTACTGGAAGCATAGAAGATGCTGATAATTTTTATAAAAATGTAGAGCGCGTTTCGGCTAAAATGAAATAAGATTTTTTAAGATAAATCCATTGTAATTATTTGTATTTTAGATAACTAAATTATTCAACTCTAATGAAAAAAATTACCCTCCTATTTTGCCTTGCATTTGTAAATTTTGTAATCGCTCAAGATTTAAAACCAGCACCAATTGCCAACATTGAAATCAATAACAACTATATTTTTACTTCTAAAGTTGATATCGAAGCTTCAGAAGTAAAAAGTCAAGGTAATACAGGAACTTGTTGGAGTTTTTCAACATCATCTTTCATCGAGTCTGAAATTTACCGCATCTCTGGCAAAACAATTGATGTTTCAGAAATGTATACTGTACGCGCTACATATCCTAAGAAATCATGGAATTATGTAATGCGCCAAGGTAATACTCAATTTGGCGAAGGCGGTTTGGGTCACGATTTAATGAATGCAATTAAATCAGAAGGTTTGGTTCCTGAAAGTGAATTTTCTGGGTTAATTGATAGTGCAACAATTCACGATCATTCACAATTATCTAAAGATATAAAGATTGTATTAGATGCTTATATCAAAAATAACAAAAACTCAAGTCACCCAGATTGGCAAGCCGATGTTGAAACTATTTTAGATGAAAAACTTGGAAAAAAAATTGAAGAATTTATATATGAAGGAGTTGTTTATACACCTCAATCTTTTTTAGAAATGACAGGTATAAATCCAGATGAATACGTAACTATTACTTCATTTACCCACATTCCTAATTATGATTCATTTATCCTGAATATTCCAGATAACTTTGCAAATGGAAGTTTTTATAATGTTCCTTTAGATGAATTTAATGAAATAGCGAAAGATGTTTTAAATAAAGGTTATTCTATCGAATGGGATGGTGATGTTTCAGAAGCAACTTTTTCATCAAAATATGGAATTGCAGTTGTGCCTAATGAAAAATCAAATTCAAAAAAATCATTAACTGAAATTGTTCTTGAAAAAGAAATTACTGCAACATATCGTCAACAAGAATTTGATAATTATAATACTACTGATGATCATTTAATGCATATTATGGGAATAGTAACAGATCAAAAAGGAAACATTTATTACAAAGTAAAAACTCTTGGGGTACAAATAGTAACCGTATCGGAAATGATGGATATATCTATATGAGTGAAGCGTTTTTTAAACTAAAATCTATTTCAATTTTAATACATAAGGATGCGCTATCAATAGATCTTAAAAAGAAATTAGATATTTAAATAACATGTTATTAATTATGTTCTACCAAACGAATTCCGTCAGATTCAATGGTAATCATCTTTAATTTATACAACCCTCCAATAGCACTTTTAAAGGCTTTCTTGCTCATATTCATCCCATATTTAATAGCATCTGGTGAGCTTTTATCGTGCAATGGAAGAAAGCCTTCTTCAGCTTTTTTAAGTGCTTCTAATATTTTAATTTCGTTTTCTATCAAGGTTCTTTTAAACCCTATAGGTTGCAAACTAACATCGATACCACCGTCTTCTCTTATTTTTTTAATGTAACCTACTTTTTCATCGCCTTCTTCAAGCTTAACATACAATTCATTTTTGTATAATAATCCTTCAACCTCTTTATTTATCAAAACCGAAAAACCCAATCTACTGATTCTACCTATGATTAAATCAACTTTATCTCCTACTTTTAAATCCATACTATTTTATTTTAACGAAGCAAAATACTGCTTCAAAATTAAATCATTCAACTCACTTGGCGTTTTTATTTCTAACAATCTTGCAGATGAAGATTTTGTATAGAAATTCTCTAGTGAATCATTCACTTCTTTTAGATTCGTTGCGCTCAAATATTCCAACCCAAACATCTTACACAATTGCGAAGCATCTAAACCATGGGGCGTTTCAAAATAAGACAGTGCATTGGTTTTTTGAGGTCCAGGAATAAATTTAAAAATACCACCACCATTATTATTGATTAAAATGATTCTGAAATCATTTCTAATATTGTCATTCCACAAGGCATTGCTATCATAAAAAAAACTGATATCACCTGTTATAAAAACAGTTTGATTTTCTACAACGATAGATGCACCTATTGCTGTACTTGTACTCCCGTCAATACCACTAGTACCACGATTGCAAAAAACTTTTAAATTCGGGTTTAGATCAAACAATTGCGAATATCTGATAATAGAGCTATTACCTAATTGTAAATTGGCTTGATTTGGAATGAATTCCAAAACCATTTCAAATACTTTTAAATCTGAATATCCACAAGCATTTAAATACTCTCTATGCTTTATTTCTCGTTGTGTTTTTAATGCAACCCAACTTTGTTGATAGTTTAAATGGCTTGAAAAAGATTTAGGAGTCAAAAAGAAAAACTGACTAAAAAATAATTCTGGTGTAATTTTAAAATGCCTTTCTAAACAAAAATAAGTATCAAAGGCTTTTTTACTATCTACATGCCAATGGTGTTTTGGTTGAAACTTTCGTAAGTATTGTTTTATCTTTTTAGAAACAATCATTCCTCCCAAAGTCAACAAAATATCTGGTGATAATTTTTCTAACTCATCATCAGTCAACGAAAAAATAACTTTATCAATACAATTTATAAAATGCGCATGAAAAACATTAGAAGTAGTCTCTATTAAAACAATTACAGATGGGTCTTCAATTATTTTATTCAGCTGAACTTGCAACAATTCACTAGAATAGTTACTACCAATAATCACCATTTTCTTTTCTGAAGCATTCCAAATATCAGCATAGTTTTGCAGTTCATCAACATCTAACGGAGTCTCAACAAACTTATGTTTAAATGACTCCAACTTCAGCATTGTTTCTACAACTTCATACAATGGTTCATCAAAAGGAACATTGATATGTACCGGCCCTCTTTGCTGAATTGCAACTTGCAGCACATCACTAATAGCATTTAAATTATTGGTAGCATTAACCTCTAAATTTGCCGAAGTCAATATATGATTTTGAAATACATTTTCTTGCCGTATTGTTTGCCCATCACCAATATCAATCAAATGTTTGGGTCTATCAGCAGAAATGATTATGAACGGAATATCACTATAAAATGCTTCAGCTACTGCCGGATAATAATTTAACAATGCAGAACCCGAAGTACAAACAACAGCAACAGGTTTTTTAGTTTGTTGTGCTATTCCTAATGCAAAAAATGCAGCAGAACGCTCATCAACAATGCTGTAGGCTTTTATGTTTGAATGATTTGTAAAACCAATAGTTAAAGGTGCATTTCTAGAACCTGGAGAAATTACAACATGCTCAATACTATGTGCCGAACACAAAGCAATAACTTGTTGAGCAAGTTTGTTTTTAGGAAATTGTGGCATTCAAAAAATTTATTCGATTGCAAAGATACAGAAAGAAATTGAGGTTGGTTTATTCTTTATATGTTAAAACATTTCTTACAAGCTACAATTTACGTCAATAATATCTTGCTGTGTTGGATTATACGGATTCCCAAAGACATTGTAAAAACCTGGATTTGAAAAGACAATATTATTCACTAATGTTTGTAAACCACAAAAATCACTTAGATTAGTATTATTATCAATAATAAATTAATCTCCTATAACTGAAAGGTTACTTAAGCTATCAAGGCTTTCGATCAAATTATTACCACTAATTCTAAGATTACCTCCAATTGAAGTTATATTATTTAAGCCATAAAGATTAGCGAGTTTATTATTCGAATTAATTAATAATGAACCACCTACATTAGTTAAACTTGTGTTTTTAAGTAATTCCAGATCTTTTTTTACCCATATAATATTATTCAAGCCATAAATACTCTTTAATTCAGAATTCAAATAAATTTTTAAAGTGCTTAATAACCCTAGATTGAGAACCAGTTGTAGGGGCAATAAACACATTACCTTCAATTTTTTCATAATTATTCTTACCAAAATCATCAACTTCCGTTTGTGTCGTTAATACTACATCTCCAATGAAAATTTTAATTATTAGATCTTGTTGTACTAACACCTTTTTTGGAAATTATAGTATTAATTTTTTTTAATCAATTGTAAGATAAATAATTAAGAATAGATAAAACCACCCAACCTAAAACTAAATGCAAAATTCAATAATTCTGCATAACAGATTAGTTTTAAAACAAATTAAATATATTATTTTTGTCTCCCCAAAAACCCCACCTTTTTTCATTAACCCCAAAATCAATTAAATGAAGCTATATTATAGTTTAGTTTTTATTTTTATTTCTTTCACAATTATTAATGCCCAAGTTGGAATCGGAACTACAAATCCTGATAGTTCATCTATCCTTCATATTGAATCTACAACACAAGGTTTTTTACCCCCTAGGTTAACTGGACTACAAAGAGATGCAATAGTTTCTCCTGCTGAAGGATTGTTTATTTACAATTTAGACAGTAATTGCTTTCAATATTACAACGGCACATCTTGGTCTTTATGTTTAGGAGAAGTTGCAACCAATAAGCTAGATTGCAATAGTGTATCAACTCAAGGCACATATATTCTTAATTCAGCACTAACAGCAAATGAGGTAATTACAATTGATGTACTTGTAAACACATTAGATACTTACACATTTACAACCAATACTGTAAACGGGTATAGTTTTTCAGCTTCAGGAGCGTTTACATCATTAGGTGTCAACACAATTACACTAGTTGGGTCAGGAATACCACTAGCTGCACAAACCGACAATTTTACCATCAATTTTGTAGGTACAGGTTTTACCTGTAGTGCATCAGTAACTATCTTTAACCAACCTTTAGCTAACTGTTTAGAATATAAAAATAACGGAAGTAATACAGATGGTATTTACACTATAGATCCTGATGGTATTGGCGGAAGTGCCGCTTATAATTGTTATTGTGATATGAATACCGATGGAGGTGGATGGACATTGGTTTTTTATCATAATGTTTTAGATGGATATTGGGCAAATGATACAGAGGCTGATTATTATGCTCCTAATCCACCAGGGCTATCATCAGGAAGATATTCTATTTTAAGTAAAATTGATGAAATCAAAAATGCTACCAAATATGAATTCAGATTGCATTATCCAAATGAAGGAAAAACAAATTGGTGGAAACAAACTTTTGATCCTAGGAGTGGAGGCTCGCCAACAAGGCCTGTTAATGGTTACCAAGCAATATCTATAGATGTTAGCTCAAGTTATTGGGGAGGTTTAGAGCAAAATAATGCATCTACTTTTTTAGACGGGGCTGTAAATCATGGTAATTGGTGGTATGCTATTGGCACAAATTCAGCATATTCTGGTGGTATGCCTGGACCGGGAATAGTTGTCCAAGAAGTGCAACTTTATATTCGATAAAATTTATTTTTAGTTAAAATAGTTTATTTTTGATTGACACAAAACAACTCAATCATGAAAAATCTATTATTCCTTCTTTCAATTCTGATTTCAAGCAGTGCTTTCTCGCAATTTTTTAAAAAATCTGAGCCTTTTGCACATACTTACTCTATTGTAGCTAGAGACTCTGTTACAGGTGAGATGGGTGTTGCAGTACAATCGCATTGGTTCAGTGTTGGTAGTTTGGTTAGCTATGGAAAAGCAGGTGTTGGAGTTGTGGCAACCCAATCATTTATTAACCCAAGTTATGGACCAAAAGGATTGACTTTGATGGCAGAAGGATTATCACCCCAACAAGCCTTGAATGCTTTGCTACAAAATGATGAAGGCGAAATGTATAGGCAAGTGGCTTTTTTAAATGCTGATGGAGAAGTAGCAACCCATACCGGAAGTTCTTGCATTGAAGCTGCAGGACATAGACAAGGAAAGAATTTTTCTGTACAAGCTAATATGATGCTCAACAATACTGTTTGGGATGCTATGGCAGATGCTTTTGAAACAACTAATGGTAACTTAAGCACTAGAATTTTAGCGTCAATGAAAGCTGCCCAAGTCGAAAAAGGAGATATTAGAGGTATGCAATCTGCAGCTATTTTAATTGTAAGTGGTACAGCAACAGGTAATTCTTGGGAAGATACATTAATAGATTTACGCATTGAAGATCATAAAAATCCAATTGAAGAATTAGAAAGATTGGTTAAGGTACACACAGCCTATAATTTTATGAATAATGGTGATTTAGCCATGGAAGATGGTGATTCTAAAAAAGCTGAATCGTTATACTTAGAAGCACAAAATATGTTTCCTGATAATTTGGAAATGAAATATTGGTATGCCATCAATTTATTGAATAATAAAGAATATAAAAAAGCTCATAAAATTCTTCAAACAATATTTATTCAAGATAGAAATTGGCAATTATTAACGGAGCGATTGGTAAAAAGTGAATTGCTATCAATTTCAAAATTAGAATTAGAAAAGGTGATGAAGTTATAACACCTTCTTCATCACTTTAGATTTGGCAACAGTTTCTAACCATTCCTTTTCTGGATGGCTATCTTTTGTAATTCCACCACCAATAAAAAGTACAACTTCATTTTTATAAGATTCAACTTTCATACAACGAAGATTTACAAATAAATCTACTGATTGTTTACTAATCTCACCCAAATAACCTGTATAGTATTCTCTATCATACAATTCGTTTTTCAAAATAAAATCTTTTGCAATTTCTTTTGGCAAACCACATGTTGCTGGGGTGGGATGCAGGTTTTTTATTAAACTAGAAAATGAATTTGAATTTGGCATTTTACCTGAAATATCTGCTCTTAAGTGCAATAAATTTCCAGCTTTAACTGTATATGTATCAGATATTTTTATTTCCTTATTCTCGAATTTAGAAGCAATATAATCTACCACAAATTGATGTTCTTGAAGTTCTTTATCACCCCAAACAACATCTAAAGAGCCTTTATACCCTTGGGTTGATGCCAGTGCCATTACCTTGAATTCGTTATTACAAACCGATAATAATCGCTCTGGTGTAGCACCCATCCATAATCCTGAAACAGGATGGAACCAACAATAAACAAAAGCTGTTGGGTAGGAATTTAAGAGTTTGTCATATACTTCAAAACAATCAAAATCTGTTATTTTTAAAATCTCTTTTCGAGATAATACAATTTTTTCAGCCTGTGAGTTATTGATGAATTCAATTCCTTTTTGAATTAGTTCTATATGTGCTTCTCTTTCGTCATAGGAATCTAAACTAGTTCGCTCAATTGTAGGTTTATGAATAACCTTATTCATTTCAAAAGTTGAAACCTCAGCTTTATAAAATGGAATAAACAAGGATGTTTCCTTATCGTCAAAAGGCGCAAACACAAAACCCTTTTCTTGGCCATCATAAGCTTCATAAATTTCCATATCATTTTGAAAAATAGCATGGTTAATTTTGTCATTAGGCTTGCGATACAACACAAACGGAATATTAGAAGCTATTGACTTTTCAATTTTATATTGCAAATTTTTCATTCAGCAATCACTTTTAGCAATTCAGTTTTTATTTCATCAAAGTGTGTCCATATCAAATCATGGCCAGCTTCTTTTATGGTGTGCAATTTAAATTTATCAGCAGTAAATTGTTTTTGAAGCAAGCTTGAATTCTCATAAGGAACAATCCAATCTTTGTCTCCATGAATCACATAAATTAAAGGTGGATTCTTATTCCAATACTGCTCATAATTCTTTAAATCAGATGCGTGATTTAGTTTTTCTTTAGATGCAGCTTGCAACATTTTAGGCATCATCCAACGAGTAACCCTCCACTTATAAAAGTTCAAAAACCAAAACATTGGTTCAACTTTAGAATTAACCGCAGGTGCCAATAGTACTATTTTTTTGCATTCATTTTGTGATACCAAGGCAATTGGCCCTCCATAAGAATATCCAACTAATATTGTTTTATCACTATTTAATTGCTCGGTAATTGAACGCAACAGAGCAACTTCAAAGTTAATATTTTTCACTTCGCCCAAATTATTCTCCCCATATCCCACTCTTTCAAAAGCTATTAAATTAGCGTTTGAATTTAAATTGACATCAAACAAATATTTCTTGAAATCCATTGATGAACCAGGACTTCCATGAATAAAAATCAAATTTGGCAATGTTGTATCTAACTCCTTTCTTGTAGAAATTACTCGGAATCGTTGTTCCTCAAATTCTTGATATTCTAATTTTAATTCAACATTAGCTTCAAAAAACATTGTTCTTATTTCATCATCTGACTTAGGTTGAAAAAAAACATTAATTAAAATTAAAAAAGTAAGTAACAATCCAAAAAACAGGATGAACACTACCTTTAATAATTTTTTAAAAAATCGTTGCATTAAGAATTTTTTTTGGGCAAAATAATAGCGGTCAACTTACATAATGAAATCAAATTATTAGCATCATCGGTAATTTTAATTTCCCAAAGCTGGGTAGTTCTACCTTGATGAATTGGCTTAGCAGTTGCTGTTACAAACCCTTCTTTAATACTTTTTAAATGATTGGCAGAAATTTCTAAACCTCGAACAAAAAACTTATCGGTATCTACAAACAAATGCGTAGCAATACTCCCTACACTCTCTGCTAAAGCAACAGAGGCACCTCCGTGCAAGATTCCATCAGGTTGATGTACGGCAGGTATTACAGGCATTTTCGCTACCACAAAATTATCACCAATATCAGTCACTTTGATTGATAGAGTTTCCATCAAAGTATTAGGTAACATTCTATTATTTAAATAATCTATCGTGGTTTGTTTATCCATTTTTTATAATTTATTAAACGTAAAAGTAGTGATAAAAATAGGACTTTTAGCTGTTGAATTTGTTGTATTTTTGCATCCATACAATACAGAAAATGAATTTTAGAATACGCGTAATTTTAGATGTAAAAAAAGATGTAATTAGAGATATAGAAATTCACAATTCTGAAAATCTAGAAACACTTCATAAAGAAATTGCCAATGCCTTTGGTTTTAACGGACAAGAAATGGCCTCTTTTTATAGAACGGATTTTGATTGGAATCAAGGCGAGGAAATCCCTTTATTTGATATGGGAGATGGTCTTTCTATGCTATCTTGTCTTTTAAAAGATACGCTTCTACACAAAGGTGAAAAATTGATTTATGTTTATGATTTTATGGCGATGTGGACATTTTTTGTCGAAGTCTCAGAAATCGACAAAGCCACAAAAAAAGAAATTCCTAAAATAATTTTTGCCTTTGGTGATGCCCCAGAAAAAGCTCCTGAAAAAGAATTCAAAGCAGAGAATTTAGAAGACACTTTTGGCTTGAATGAAGATGAAGGAGAATTTGGAGAATTTGAAAATATTGATGATTATGATTTTTAAACTAAAAACTAGTAGCCTATCTAAAAAACCTTGATCTTAAAAAGCCGAAACCATAACCCAAAAATTGTGTATATGTTGTTATTAAACTACAAAATGCCACTTTTAAGTTTTTAGATTGCAATAGGGCGTCAACGAAAATCACTAAGAAATAAAAGGCAAAAGGAAGGATAAACATCCAATGTAAAAACAAAGCTAAAAGGATTGCCATATCAAACCCTATAATAAATAAGCTCGGAAACCAATAGGTCAATTTAGCTGAACCAGGATATTTTTTATTGAGATATGGACGAGCAGTTCCAAAATTAAAAGTCTGCTTATAAAAGGATTTTATGCTTGTTCTCCTTTTGTGATATACATAGGCATCTTCAATAAATTGAGTTTTAAATCCTGCTGACCAAAGTCTAAAGGTCAAGTCAATATCTTCGCCATATTTTAATTCTGAAAAACCGTTGGTGGTCTCAAAAGCACTCTTTGAAATCCCCATATTAAAACTTCGAGGCTGAAATTTTCCCAACCCTTTTTTCTTACCTCTAATTCCACCAGTAGTAAACAAGGATGTCATAGAAAAGCTAATTGCTTTTTGCCAAGTATTAAAAGAAATATGTGCTTTGTCTGCTCCACCAAAAGCATCTGTAAAATTTGAATTTAAGGCATTATATACATCACTTAAATAATGTTTTGGAAGTAACACATCAGAGTCTAGAATAATAAAGTAATTACCTAATGCTTTTTCCATTCCAAAATTACGCGATAATCCAGCTCCTGTATTTTCTTTAAAAAAATAGCGAATCGTTAACTCTCGATCATATCTGTTTATGACCCTTTCACAAGTTTTCTCCGAGCCATCTTCGATAATTAAAATTTCAAAACTTTCTTTAAAATCCTGTTTGGTAAGACTATATAATAACTCTTCAATTTCTTGAGGTCTGTTATATACTGGGATTATTAAAGAGAATTTCAATTGCATATACAAATATAAAAAAAGCATCCGCCTATGGCGGGTGCTTTCTAATATTTTCGATAAATATTAATTTCTTGAAGGATAAATTCCCTCTAAACAAATAATATAATTGATTGTTAAATACGGTTGCATATTGTTTATTGGTAAATTACCTCCTGTATTTTCGACCATTTTATTATTCATAGTAGCATTTGAAGATAAGGTTGAATAGGATCTATTTACCGAACTATTAGATGCTGGCAAATTACCATTTGGCAAGCCTTCATCACCTACTTCTGCAACAGCTTTAACTGCATGCGAATGTGAAGGCAGATTTTTTATAGTAATATTTACGTTCTCTGCCCCACCTCTTTGTCCTAACTGTTTTTTAATAAGACCTGTTCCTGAACCCGTATGTACTGCCACACGACCTCTTAAATCTGGTAAAGCAAAAGTTGTTCTACCATCACCTCCATAAGTTGTTCCTAAAATAGAAAATAGTGCTGAATTTTGACTGATTGGTAATAGCTGCCCGTTGCACATTGCCCAGCCTCTTGGAGCAAAGTTACCAGCAAACATTTTAACTTCTCCTATTATTCCCTCTTGAGCAGTGACAGAATTGCTAAAACTAAAAGCTGTTATCAATAACAATCCTAAAATAATTTTTTTCATAATAATTGAGGTTTTGATTATAGTGTGAAATTACATAATAAAAATTAATTCACAAAAAAAGCATCCGCCTAAGGCGGATGCTTTTAAATTTTCACAATACAAATAGCTTATTGTTTTACAACTCTATAACTACCTAATTGTTCACCTACTTGTACTTTAACAACATACATACCTGTAGGAATATCTGTCATGTCAATTTGAGTATTTGACACATTAGGCTGTCCTCTTAGAACTTCTTGCCCTAGTAAATTATAAATACTAATTGTTTTAATATTATCTAAAGCTCTAAAATTTAATACATCAGTTACAGGATTGGGGTAGATAGAAAATCCTTCTATAAGATTGTCTTCTACGGATAATGATGTAGTAACAACAATATCAAAATCAGATGGATCTCCTGAAGTTAACCAAGCCCCAACCTGAATATAATATTTGGTCCCAACAACTGATGGGAAAGTTAATTCAACAGGATTAGCGAATGGATCAATACTAAAATCACATGTCCCTAAAGTTATTCCTGAGCAATCATTACTTTCAAAAACACCTATTTGAGAATCTTCACTCGGCGAATCTACAGATATGGCTAAATCTCCTCCATCCCCTACAACTGTATACCATACATCATTACCTATTGTCCCATCACAAGAAGTACTTGAAGCACCTGTTGCTCCAGCAGTGGATCCAGCCTCAGAAGTGTTAATTGTAAGTGCTATTGCGCCTGCACATTCATCATTTGCTGGTGGTGGTGGTAATGTACCTATACATATATCAAAATTTATTTGAGCTGTTGTCCAACCATAAACTCTTACATAATAAGTGTCATTTATAGTTAATCCAGAAACTGTAAATGAATCTGGGTCACTCTCTCCTACTTGGTTAGCTGCTACCATACTACATCCTGCCAAATCGTCAAATACACTCATTGCCATATCTGTAGATGTTCCTACAACTGTAACTTTGTTTAATAATGAAATATTATGTGATGTATCTGTTGCTACAAAAGTAAACCATACATCATTATTTGGAGTTCCTCCAGCATCATCATCTTGAGTTGAAGCTGTAGCAAAGGCATTCGAACCTGCTGTAGTTGTTCCACAAGCTAAATCTGTATTTACGGTTAAACCGATTGCTGTTGAACACTCATCATTGGCTGGTGGTGGTGGTGCTGCTTCAGTCATAAAACTCCATTCTGCACATCCCGTTGCACTTCCTCCATTGTTTTGAGGAATTACCATCCAATAATATGTAGTTGAAAAATTTATATTTGTAATATCAGTAGTAAGGCCTGATACAGTTCCTAGAGAAGTTAAAGCACCTGAGGTAGTCCCAAAAAAAACTTCATAATCTGTTGCTGCATCTCCTGTAACTGGTGCTACCCAAGAAATTGTAACGTTTCCGCCAGTAATAGCAACACCTGTTACTGTATCTGCTGGACTTGGATCTGTAGCACAATTAGGAGGACTTGCATTTAATACGACATCTACATCATCGATAAGCCAGCTATCTCCATCATCTTGGTTCATAACAAAAGCAACATAAATTGGCACACCGTCATAGGCTGATAAATTCACATTATGAGTAGTGTACGAAGTACCAAAATCAGTTTCAGATTGAGTATCAATTATTGCAAAATCTGCATGGGTCATTTGAGAAGCTGTTGTAGAAACACGAATTGTATACGTTGTACCGTAATCAGAACCAAAATCTTGTCTTTGTTTAAAAGTCAAAATATTAGCAGCTGCCGTAGGTGTAAATTGAGGCGTAACAAGCCAATCTTCTGCAGCATTCGTTACATTTTCGTATCTAACTTTCGCTGCTTGAGATCCAGAAGCCGCGGTGGTAGTTGTAGTCCAATCTTGAACAGTACCTTCTCCATTAGTTCCGATAAAAGTTACCCAGCCTGTTGGTGGTACAGCTGTTTCAAAATCTTCCGGAAATTGAGCTTTCACTGAAAAAGAAACTAAGAAAAGCAATAATAGTAAAGTAATTTTTTTCATAAATAGTAGTTTAGTAAGTTAATAATTTCACAATATACAATTAGTCAACTAATTACACAAAAAAATAAAAGCATTCAATAAATTATTGAATGCTTTTATAAGTATAATTAAATAAAGTTGTTAAAATTTTACTTCTAATATATTATTGCTTTACAATTTTATAAGTTCCAAATTGCTCTCCTCTTTTTACTTTAACAATATAAACTCCCACTTTTAAATCAGCAATATCAACTAAGGTTTGTTTTGCTTTTGGAGCACCAAATCTAACTTGCTGCCCTAGCAGATTATAGATGCTAAATTCGTCAATTATTTCTTGTGAGCGAATGGTAATTAAATCATTTGCAGGATTTGGATATAATGAAATCGTATCAAAAGTTTCTTCTTCAACAATTTCAAGAACTGTATCACAAACAGAAACCTCAACTAAATCTATTGACATGTCTCCATGCCAATCACCAGTACTAGCTTGTGAAAATTGAATGTTAATTACTTGTCCTATATAGCTCGAAAGATCAATCCCTACTTGTACCCAATTTTCAGTTTCAACACTTTGCAGTTGACCTGTCCATGAAAACTCATTTGTAAAACTTCCTCCTGCTCCTGTTGTACTTATGCCAACATTCAATGTTCCCATTTGCGATCCATAACCATGCATATAAAAAGTAAGCTCAGCATCTTCTATTATAGTTCCAGATAAATCAATGTCTGGTGATACTATTAAAGCTGTTTCGCCATCAGATGTTCCTGATGCTTCAAAATTCATATATGATGTACCACTAAATGCTGCGCTAGGCCCTGTATCAGTACTTGTAGCTCCACCTGGTGCAATAATTTCCCACATCCCGTTATTAAATGAGGACGCTGGACCAGTTGTTGCAACAGCTCCAGTCCATCCTAGAGAGTTATCATCCATTTCATCGGTAAAAATTACTGAAGACCCTGAAACAGAAGGTGTACAAGTAATTCCATTTGGTCCAGCAGGTGGAGCCACTGAGGCTTCAGTCCAAAGACTTATTTCAAAATTGCCAACTGCATTTGCTGGTATATCAGGATTTTCTGCTCCCTCAACCATGATATAGTATGTTGACCCAGATATGGCTTGAAAACTAACAAGCCCTTGAAGAGCACAAGCAGTAAAACCAGAACCGCCACCATCATCATTTACGGCAATAACAGTAGATAAAGTACAGTCTGAATAAACAACCAATTTAGTATCTCTTGGAGCAGCTGTAAAACATAAACCAATATTCACTGTTTGGTTAGACGATGCTGTATAGTAATAAAAGACATCAACTGTTGAATTGCCTCCATCATCAACTGCACCAGTTGTTGTACCTGAAGTTGAACTAAATTGACCTGTTGCGGTTAATTCAGTTGCTCCGCCACAAGTATCTGATTGCGAATAAGTACTAATAAAAAATAAGGCCGTAGCCAAAGTCATGTAGATTTTTTTCATATCATTTCGTTAAAAGTTAAGAATGAGGGACTTTGGGGAGGTTTCAAATATACAAATAAATAGGTAAAGCCCTATTTATTTGTATTCTAATTATATATGGTTTTCAATTACTATTCTTTAGAAAAGTTTTCCATTACCTTAGTGCTAATTCCCATGTTTGAGAAACCACCATCATGAAAAAGGTTTTGTAAGGATACTTTCTTAGTTAAGTCTGAAAACATAGAGATAGTATAATCTGCACATTCTAATGCTGTAGCATTTCCTAGAGGAGACATTTCTTCGGCATATCTAATAAATCCGTCAAATCCCTTTACCCCTTGTCCTGCAGTTGTTGCAGTTGGTGATTGTGAAATGGTATTAACACGTACTTTTTGGTCGCGTCCGAAGAAATAACCAAAGCTACGAGCAATAGATTCTAGGTATGATTTGTTATCTGCCATATCATTGTAATCTGGAAAAACTCTTTGAGCTGCCATATAAGTTAATGCAACTATAGAGCCCCATTCATTCATCGCATTACTATTATAAAGTACATTCAGTACTTTATGAAAAGATACTGCAGATACATCCCAACCTTTAGTTGTAAAATCATAATTTTGATCAGTATAATGGTTCCCTTTTCTAACATTTACAGACATCCCTATTGAATGTAAAACAAAATCAATTTTACCGCCTAAAATTTCCATAGATTTATCAACTAAGTTTTGTAGATCTTCCATAGAAGTAGCATCTGCAGGAATTACTTGTGAACCTGTTTGTTCAGCCAATTGATTGATTGTACCCATTCTCATTGCGATTGGCGCATTTGTCAAAACAAATTCTGCTCCTTCTTCATGAGCGCGTTCTGCAACTTTCCAAGCTATTGAATTCGAGTCTAATGCTCCAAAAATAATTCCTTTTTTACCTTTTAATAAGTTGTACATACTACTATATTTTAGTTTGATTTTTTATTTTTTTAAAACGCAAAGATAACTAATTAGTTTAATAATTCTCTCGCATGTGCTTTAGCTGCATCAGATAAATCTTTACCCCCTAACATTTCAGCAATTTCATTTATTCGATCTTCATCAGAGAGTTTTACTAATTGAGTAATAATTTGATCTAAAACCTCTTCTTTATATACTTTAAAATGATGTAATCCTTTACCGGCAATTTGTGGTAAATGCGTGATACTAATCACTTGCATGTCTTTACTCATTTGTTGCATAATATTACCCATTCTGTTTGAGATTTCTCCTGATACTCCCGAATCAATTTCATCAAAAATAATAGTTGGCAAATTTATATAACTTGCTAATATTGATTTAACTGCCAACATAATTCTAGACAGTTCTCCACCAGAAGCAATCTTTTTTAACTCTCCATAATTAGCACCTTTATTTGCAGAAAAAAGTAATCTCAACTCATCTTTACCATTTGCCAAAAATGAATTTGAAGGTAAAAGTTCAAAATGAAAACGTGCATTTTCCATTCCTAAATTTTTTAAAATTGCTTCTAATTTTAATTTAAATTTCGGAATAATAGCTTCTCTATTTTTATTGATAGTTTTTGCTAATTTATTTAAATCGATCGATACCTTTCCAATTTCATTTTTTTTCTCTTCAATTATTTTTGATGAGTTTTCTACCTCAAAAACTTTCGCAGAAAGGGCTTCTTGGATTGCTAACAATTCTATTATTGATGCTACAGAATGTTTCTTAAATAAATCATAAACCAGTTGCAATTTATCATTTAGTTTTTCAAGTTCTAACGGGTTATATTGCACCTCCTCATTTAAATTTTCAACTTCTGATACAATATCCTTGAATTCAAATTCTAAACTTTGAATACGATTAAACAACAACTTATACTCCACCGAAAAAGGTGCTATTTGCAGCAGCTTAGATTTAAATGCATTTAGTAAACTTACAATTCCGTACTCTTCATTTTCAGCAATTTGAAACGATTCTTCTAAACTCAACTTTATCGTTTCAACATTGTTTAGTTTATCTAAATTAGTTTCAATTTTTTCTTGTTCACCTTCTTTTAGGTTAGCCAATTCTAACTCATTAAACAAATGCAAATTATACTCATATTGTTGCTTGGCTTCTTGCTGTTTTGATTCAATATGTTTCAATTCTTTTTGAAGTCTTGTATATAAAACCAACCCCCTTTTATAAGAAGCAATTTTTGATTCATTAGATGCTAATACGTCAATTATTTTAAATTGAAATTTTGTATCTGAAAGTTCTAATGTTTGATGTTGCGAATGAATGTCAATTAGCTTTTCACTTAAAGAAGTTAAAACATTTAGTGTGGTCGGAGTATCATTAATAAAAGCACGAGATTTACCTGAAGGCAAAATTTCTCTCCTCAAAATAGTAAGCTCTTCATAGTCTAAATCTTCGGCTTCAAAAAAATATTTGACTTCATAGTCACGAATATTAAATTGAGCTTCTATAGTACACTTTTGGGTAGTGTCTTTTAAGTAAGACACATCGGCACGCTTGCCTAACACCAACCCTAAAGCACCTAAAAGTATAGATTTACCAGCACCAGTTTCTCCAGTAATAATTGAAAATCCTTCATCGAAAGTAACATGAAGTTCTTGGATGAGTGCATAATTTTTTATTGATAGTGAAGTTAGCAATGACTTAAATTATTTAGTGAATGCTATTTTATTTCATTCCATTTCGAAATATTAACCGCTGAAATTCGATTCAAAATTTCTTTTAAATCATCGGTTTCATATCGTGGTCCTCCAGAATAAATATTGACAATTTCTTCGGACTTAGCATCCATAAATACTCTTACTAATGGCGCTGTTGGCCTACGATCATATATAACTCGTAACTGCTGGATTGCTTTGTCAATATTTTCTTTTGCCAATTTTTTATCTTCAAACATGATATCCAAACCTTCAAAATGATAGGTAAACATCGCATTTCTAAACCCAGTAAATGTTGGCGACAAAATATCAGTTATCAACTTATATCTTGTTATTCCACTATCATTAGCTCCCCAACCTTTATAACCACTTTGCTGTGCTTGATTCATGGCGTTTTCTGCTTGATCGTAATATGGAGTCCCTCCATTTTGCTGAAAAGAATCTGCATCAATTCCTAAAATGGTATAAATATAAAATGCTACTACCTGTATTAAATTAGAATCAAATCCATTTGGATTGTATTCGAAATTCTCGAACTCAGTGTAGCGAAAAGAAAGATCAGTATCTCTAAAATTAAAGATGGAAGAAAGATAAGTAGAATTGTAAATTGGCCTAACAGATTGCACCTGAATGTTCCCTTTAAATTCATTGGATGCTAATTGCTCTTGAAGCGTAATAGTAAAAGCACAATCAATTTTTTCTTGGGATAAAAAATTTCGATTTGTCCATTTTTTTTGATTGATATAATCATTCAAGTCTCTCTCTAAGGTTTGAAACACTTGTTTGTTTGATCCTGGAATATTATCAGAAATAATAGTAACTCTCGCATTTACTTCCTGACCATTCATCTGAACAGCTACAAAAAAAACGAGTATAATTTTTAGGAAATGATTCATTAAATTCGGTCTAGAATTTCATTAAAAATATCTTGCGCAACTTCGGTTTTAGATTTTAGACCAAATTCGGAAATTTTTTCGGATTTATCGATAATAGTTACCTTATTTGTTTCTTTTTTAAATCCTGCTCCTTTGTCTTGCAATGAATTTAAAACGATTAAATCCAGATTTTTTTTATTTAATTTCTCTTTTGCATTTTCAATTTCATTGTCGGTTTCTAAAGCAAATCCAACTAAAAATTGTTGCTGCTTATTACTACCCAATGATGCTAAAATATCTTTGGTCTTTTCTAATTCAATCGTGATTTCTGCAGATTTTTTTTTAATCTTAGTCAATGAAATTTCTTTTGGTTTGTAATCGGAAACTGCCGCTGATAATATTGCTATATCAACAGAAGAAAAATAATTATGAGCTTCCTCATACATCTCTTTAGCAGAAACAACATTAACTCTATTAATAAAAGAGTGCTCTACTTTTTCATTGGTAACACCAGTAATTAAAGTTACCTCAGCTCCTAGATTTGCAGCTGTCTTTGCCAATTCAAATCCCATTTTACCTGAAGAATGATTTCCTATAAAACGAACTGGGTCTATGGCTTCATAAGTAGGTCCTGCTGTGATCAATATTTTTTTGCCTTTTAATGGCAACTGTGATAAAATATCAGCTTCCATAAAAGCTATAATATCTTCTGGCTCAGCCATTCTACCTTCACCTATCAATCCGCTGGCTAATTCACCACTAGCTACTGGCACACAAATATTTCCAAATTCTTCTAACTTAGAAATACTCTCTTTTGTTGATGGATGTTTGTACATATCTAAATCCATAGCTGGAGCAAAATAAACAGGGCATTTTGCCGATAAATAAGTAGCCAACAATAAATTATTGCTGGTGCCATTTGCCATTTTAGAAAGTGTATTTGCAGTTGCAGGAGCAATCAACATATAATCAGCCCAAAGGCCTAAATCAACATGACTATTCCAAAGTTCATTCTCTTCTTCTATTTCGTAAAAAGTAGAATGTACAGGATTCTGAGAGAGAGTAGATAATGTAAGTGGTGTAACAAAATCTTTAGAAGCAGGTGTCATTACAACTTGTACTTGTGCACCTGCTTTTATAAAAAGTCTTACTAAATAAGTTGTTTTATAAGCAGCTATTCCAGCTGTTACGCCGAGTAAAATATTTTTACCGCTTAAGATAGACATGTATTATTTAGTTTCCTGTTTTCTGTGGTATGTACGGTTTTCTAACCATTCTTCAACAGCAATTGCAGTAGGTTTTGGTAAACGCTCGTAAAATCTAGAAACTTCAATTTGTTCTTTATTTTCGAACACTTCTTCTAAACTATCATTGTGTGTTGCAAACTCATCTAATTTATCAACCAATTCTTTTTTTAAATCTCCGTTAATTTGATTTGCTCTGTTTGCCATTATTACAATAGCTTCGTATAAATTGTCTGTTTCCTTTTCAATTGCTTCTCTGTTATACGTAACTGTAGATAACGGTGCTTCTGAATTTTTATAGTCCATTTTTATTTATTTTCTTATGGTGTAACTACTAATAATGAATAGTCTGCTAATTGGTCGTTTATTTTTTCTAACAACTTATTAGACTCTTTCATATATTCTGATTCTGGGTAATTTCTTTTTAATTTTTCATATGCTTTTAAAGCACTTTTTAATCGCGCTTCTTTTTTAGAAAACACACTTTTCATTGCTAAATCGTGTGATGCCTTGAATTTGTAAAATATAGCCTCTTCACGAAAAGTTGTTCCTAAATAATCAGAAACTAAAATATCGAATGAAGTAATTGCTGCTGTGTAATCTTCTATATGATAATACTGTTTAGCAGTTGAAAATGCTTTCTTTTCTAATTTATATCTTAAATCTTTGATGTATTTATTTGCATCCGAAATTCTTTCTGAGTTTGGATAAACATCTATGAAATGCTGCATAGCATCTAAAGCTTCATTGGTAGATGCTTGATCTAAATTAAAAACAGGCGAGTCTAAATAATAACTTTGAGCCGATAAAAACGAAGCTTCTTCTCGCTTTGTGCTTTTAGGGTAATTTTTAGTGAATCGGTCAAAATAATAAGACGCTAAAGAATATTGTTTGGTGTTGTAATATGAATAACTAATCATATATTGGATACGCTCCATTTGAGGTTTCCCTCTATAACCGGTCATTATTTTATCAAATAATTTGATGGCTTTGTCGTATTTCTCGGCTTCATACATTTCTGTAGCCAATTTATATTGCTGCTCAATCGTTCCCTTATTCAATACTTTATTGTATTCACCACACGATGACAACATTAAAGCTACAAATAATAAGGTCGCTATTTTCTTCATTTTTTGCATTTGGCAAAAGTAGTTATTAATTATGGATTATTAAAATGATTTTTCAATCACAATTTGATAAACAAAAGTAAGTTCATTTCTAATCAGAACGCATTTAAACGTTCATAATTGTTTGTTAATTAATTAAGATAAAAGACTCAAGACTACTATCCTTTTTAGACACAAAACTTAAGACTTAATTTATAGTAGATTAAGAAGCAATCTAATCAACAAAAATCTTCAATACTTTCTTATAAAATTAGAAATTTTTTGTTGTAAACCATCAGTAGCTTTAACCAAAGGCAAACGCACTTCATCATCACATATATTTAATTCTTTGAGAAAACTTTTTATTCCAGCGGGATTTCCCTCTTCAAAAATTAAATCAATACTCTCTTCCATTTTATGTTGCAATTCATAAGCTTGCGATTCTTTTCCTTCTAATCCTAACTGAATCATTTTAGAAAAATCAGCAGGCAGCCCTTGACCTATTACGCTAATAACTCCAGAGCCTCCAGCTAAAGTCATTGGCAACGCAATCATATCATCACCAGAAATCACCATAAAATCTTTTGGCCTCTTATTTAATAACTCCAATGTCTGCTGCACATCTCCTGCTGCTTCTTTTACAGCGATAATATTTTCAAAATCATTTGCCAATCTTAGTACTGTTTTTGGCTCCATATTTTGAGCAGTTCTACCCGGAACATTGTATAAAATAATTGGCAACGGACTCGCTTCAGAAATTGCTTTAAAATGTTGATAAATTCCTTCTTGGGTTGGTTTGTTATAGTAAGGAGACACAGACAGAATTGCATCATAAGCAGATAAGTCTTCGGTTTTCAACGACTCAACAACAGCCATGGTATTATTACTCCCTAGACCTAAAACCAATGGCAAACGACCAGCATTGATACTGGTAATTTTTTGCTGTACTTTTAGCTGCTCTTCTTTTGATAGTGTTGCAGGCTCACCGGTAGTTCCTAACACAACTAAGTACTTTATCCCATTTTCTATCTGAAAATTAACCAAGCGTTCTAGCGCAATATAATCAACAGATTTGTCAACCTTAAAAGGCGTTACCAACGCAACTCCTGTTCCTCTAAATTTTAGCATCAAATTTTATTTAAAATCTTTAAATATTTCATCAATTCATTGTGAAATAAATCCACATTCTCTTTATCTACATCAATTATTAAATCAAAGAGTTTTTGCTCACTATTCTTTAATCCAACTTTAAATTTTGCTTTAGAAAAAGCTGTTACATAATTTAAGTATCTATTGTCATTTGTATAATTCAGCAATAAATCAAATTCTGACTTAACTACCTTTTTAATCTCCTCATTTTTTAATTTACCAAAAAAATAAAAATCTCTTTCAGACAGTTCATTCCCAAAGCATGAATTTGAATCTTGTTTTGATTTAAAAAATATTACAGTTACTTTTAAAACATCAATATTTAATTTTTTAGCAATAATTTGATCTAAGTTTTCTTGTGAGTTTTTATCAACCAAAATCAAGACAGTACCAACCTTTTTATCAACTCCTTCTTTGAATGAGTCACTTGTCAATAATTCCTTTATTATTCTTTTTCGGATATTATTTTCACGAAACCCATCTAAAATCATTTCAAATTATTTTACTACAAAAATAGATAAAACAGTTCTTTAAATTTGAACTTTTTTATTGAATGTAATATAATTAACAAACTACGTCTAAATGTTAAATAGAAAATATTATGAATACCAAAATCATGCTCGTTTTAAGAATCATTATTGCTATTATATTAGTTCAAACTCTCTACTTTAAATTTACAGCTCATCCAGATAGTGTCTATATTTTTTCGAAAGTTGGACTAGAGCCATTTGGAAGAATTAGCATTGGAGTTTTAGAATTAATTTCTGCAATTCTAATTCTGATTCCACGCACAATTTGGCTCGGAGCTCTCCTTACATCCGGACTCATGAGTGGAGCAATCATAATGCATTTAACCCAACTCGGAATTGAAATTAATAATGATGGAGGAATCCTGTTTTATATGGCTTTAGTCGTGTTTTTCTTAAGCCTTTTCACACTCATAAATCAGCGTAAAAACATCCCTATTATAGGCGGCAAATTTTAACTTGCTTTTAACATTAAAAAGTTTATATTTACTCACTATTTTAAAATTAATAAAAATCATTGAAAAAAATGGGGAGACCAGCAACACGACCAGCCAAGTTAAGAGACGGATTTTACATTGAAGTACGTAACAAAGGAGCTAAATCTGGCATTAAAATTAGAAGAGATGATCGCAATGCAATGTTAGATGCTGTGACCGAATATAGACGCATTAAAGAAATTACAATTTTGGGTGAGTCTAAAAACGACAAATGGCTTGAAAAGCCAAAAGAAGCAGTTTAAACCTCCTCTATTATCTTCTCGGATGAAAAATATCTTTTTATTAATTGTGTTCACTGTTTTATCGGTCAATACTTTTTCTCAGACATTCGAATTTTCGAATAATCATATCGCCTTACTTGTAAAAGATATAGATAAAAGTGCAAAGTTTTATGAAGAAATACTTCAACTCGAAGAAATAAAACTCCCTGAGGGCATGGAGACTAATGCTGTTAGATGGTTTGTATTGAGTGATAAAACTCAAATACATTTAACCGAATCGGATGAAAAGATAAAAATACCTAAAGGTGTAAATATTTCTTTTTCCACAAACCAACTAGTAGAATTTATCAATCTATTGATTACAAAAAAAGTTCCTTTTGAAAATTGGTTTGGAGAAGAAACAAAATCTACTACTAGAAGTGATGGCATAAATTTAATCTACCTTCAAGATGTTGATGGTTATTGGATAGAAATAAATAATGATCTAAAATAACAGCTTACTCTTTGCTATTTTCAATCACCGAATTACATATTAAATACTGAGCAATTATATAGGTAATAATAACAATTACTGGGTAATACTCTTGTGGTTCATAGAATTTATTAATTGCCAACAAACTGTCTGATACTACAAAAAATATCGCTCCATAGATTAAATATTGACTTGCTTTTGATTTTACTACAAGGTGATTTAATAAAGATACCATTCCAAAAACTGAGATAACCAATCCGTAAATTACTACCGGAATTAACATCTCTCCTAAACTATCTTTTAATAAAAAAAGCAACCCTATATAAGTTCCTAAAAATGGAACAATCGCTGTAATCTTTTGCGTTACAGATGATTTTTTTAGCATACCAATAACCATACTAATAAATAATATGTGAGCTATTAGGAAAGAAACCAATCCTAACATAAAAAACAGTTCGACATTATACAATAAGAGTACATCTCCTAAAAAGGAAAACAATACTGCTCCTATAAATAGTTTGCTTTTCTTTTTAACTGATTTTGAATAATACAATAATAAAGATAGCATTATTAATGGCTTGGAAATAAATTTGATAGTATCATTATCCAAAAGTAATCCTACAATATATATAATGGATAACAGGATAAATAATCCTAAAAATCGTTTGTTGTTTTTCATGTTTTAATTTATCAATTCTAAAAAATCATCTTCATTTATTATTGCAACACCTAATCCTTCAGCCTTTGTTCGCTTGCTCGGTCCCATTTTATCTCCTGCAACAACACAGCTTGTTTTTTTTGATATAGAGCTTGAAACTTTCCCTCCATTATCCTCAATCAACTTCTTTAATTCATTTCTACTTACTTTTTCAAAAACTCCTGAAACAACAAATACTTTTCCTGACAGCTTATCAGTCAACCCAATTAATGACTCTCCTGAAACTTCTAATTGCAATCCATACATTTTTAACCTTTCAATCAGTTGAATATTTGACAATTCATTAAAAAATTCAACAATACTTTCTGCTATTCTATCACCAATTTCATCTACTGCAATCAATTCTTCAAAAGTTGCACGCATCAAATTATCTATAGATTTAAAATACTTTACTAATTTTTTAGCTACAGTTTCACCTACAAATCGAATCCCTAAAGCAAATAATACTTTTTCAAACGGAATCTCTTTTGACTTCTCAATTCCATCAACCATATTTTGAGCAGACTTTTCTGCCATCCGCTCTAAAGGAATTATTTGTACTACTTTTAAATCATATAAATCTGCATAGTTTTGAACTAAACCTTCTTTAAAAAGCAACTCCACAGTTTCAGCACCCAACCCATCAATATTCATCGCTTTTCTACTGATGTAATGTTGAATTCGTCCAGTGATTTGTGTAGGGCAACCATTTTCATTTGGGCAATAATGTTTTGCATCACCTTCTTTTCTTACCAATTCTGTATTACAATCAGGGCAATGAGTTTCATAGATAGTTGGTTGTGAATCTATTGGTCTTTTACTAAAATCTACACCTACAACTTTTGGAATAATCTCTCCTCCTTTTTCTACATATACAGTATCGCCTTCTCTAATATCCAACTTTTTAATTTGATCTGCATTGTGCAACGAAGCTCTTTTTACAATTGTTCCTGCCAATTGCACTGGTTCTAAATTTGCAACCGGAGTGATGGCTCCTGTACGTCCAACTTGGTAGGTTATTTTATGCAAAACTGTTGATTCTTGTTCTGCCTTAAATTTATAGGCAATTGCCCAACGAGGCGCTTTTGCCGTAAAACCTAACTCGTCTTGTTGATGTAAATTATTTACTTTTACCACTACTCCATCTGTCTCATAAGGCAAGTTATGGCGCTCAACATCCCAATGATTTATAAATTTAAAAACAGCATCAATAGTTTTACAAATGGTAATTGCTGTTGGCACTTTAAAACCAACCTTTCTTGCAGCAACTAAAGTATTAAAATGCGACTCGAAAGGAATTTTATCAGCTACCACATGATACAATAAACAATCTAACGGGCGCTTAGCAACCTCAGCACTGTCTTGTAATTTTAAACTTCCGCTAGCAGTATTCCTTGGGTTTCTATATGGTTCTTCTCCTGCTTCAATTCTCCACTCATTCATTTTATTAAATCCATCTAATGGCAAAATTATTTCCCCACGGATTTCAAATGACTCCACAAAATCAGTTTGTAATTGTAGCGGTATAGATTTAATCGTTTTGATATTTGTGGTAACATCATCGCCTTGAAAACCATCGCCACGGGTAACAGCATTTACTAATTTTCCATTTTTATAACTCAGATTTATTGAGGCTCCATCATACTTTAATTCACATGTATATTCTAAGTTTTCTTCACCAGTAATTTTTTGAATGCGCTTTTCCCAATCTTGCAAGTCTTCCTTTGAATAAGAATTATCTAAAGAGTACATTCTATTTGTATGAGTAACTGTATTAAAATTTTTGGTGATGCCACCACCTACTCTTTGCGTTGGTGAAGTTGTATCAAAATATTGCGGGTTCTCATCTTCTAATTTTTGCAGTTCTTTTAATTTGATGTCAAAATCAAAATCTGAAATAGTAGCATTGTCTATCACATAATAATTGTGATTGTGCTGCCTTAATTCTTTACGAAGTTGGTTGATTTTTTCTTGTATTTCTTTACTCATTCTTAGTCAAAATAGGAAGCCTAAAATACGGATATATTTAGTTTTAACTTTGATTTTATAATCTTTATATTTACTGAATAATCTGAACCTTAGTACAAGCGGTCATTAGCTAAAGTATATGAATAACATTTTTCTAGTAATCTTATTTTTTAATTCACTCACTATTTATAGTCAAAATTTAACTAAATCTGAATTCGATGAAATAGACTACCAAGTAGACAAGATAATTCAACATATTGAAAATCATAATATTGAAAAAGCTAAACTCATTTTAACACTTGAAACCTCTACAAATTTCGATGCTTTCAAAAGTATTCTATCTCAAAAAGAAATTAACTATAACAAACCTAACGGAAACACTTTTGTTAGTCCCCACTATAAATTAACAGAATCTGAAAATCAATTAGAATTAATTATTTCAGGAATAAAAATTTTAGAGAAAAGAAATAATGAAAAATATCAAAGAGGGAAATACTATTTTATTCTAAAAACTAAAGTTGAGATTAATAGACCCTCAAATAAAGTGAAGTTCTATACTACTGAAATCTTAATTGGTGAAAAAGAAATTGAAAAATGGTGGCTTTCTCAATATAAAGAATACATGAAGAGTTGTGGAGAGTTTAAAAGCTTATATGAATATGTTTGCGCGCCTCCTCCACCTCCTCCAAAGAACTTAAAGTAATGGATAAATATCCAGAAATTGATGCCCTTAACAATATCTATATAAAACACAAAGTAGAAATTAGTTTTTCAACTACAAATTTCCTTGCAGGAAATAAAGACTATTGTGCAGTAACATTTAATTTAGGAGGCAAAAAATTTGATTTCTTTGTTGAAGATGAATATGATGACATCAGATACAATTACCCGCTACTAAATCTTTGCCTCGTGTTGCGAGAATTAGAATATTATATTGAAACTGATGATTATTTAATCTGGTGTATGGAGCGGTCTTTGGATGCAGAAAATATAGATAGTCAAGCACACTATAAAAATTTAGGCAGCGTCTATAGAGAGATTGAAAAAATCATTGGAAAAATTGATAGCCAAATAAGTAATTGGGATTTTGAAATGGGAAGTGGCGCCTCTTGGGAGCTAAGAAAAAAAGAGTTGAGTTAATAATCATTTACTAACTTTTCCGCTTAAAAAACTCACTCCTTTTCTTAAAGGGTTTCCCGAAGCTCTACGCAGCAGCACTACTTGCCCACAATGCCAAAGTGCGTCAGCAATGGGTCCATTAATGTTATTCCAAAAAGGATAGTCACTTTCGCCACCTTTATAAATAAATTGGATATTAAAATTTTCTAAAGTTTGAGCAGTAATCAAATTTCGACTTGCACGCTCCAAATTAGCAAGGGTTTCCTTCCGTTTTTCTTTAAAAGTTAAAGTAGGCTGTTCAATTGTAAAATCGGTAGGAACTTGGTTTGTGGCATTTACTATAACTCGAGATAATCCTAAAATATGGTCAATCGTTTCAATAGAAGTTCGTGAACTGTCAGTAATTCTATATATTAAATCTTCATCTCTTAAATTCTCTGTTGCCCAACGGTAACGAAATCCTAGACCATCAATCATTCTAGCAGCAACCGAACCTGCTGTATAAGTAACGTCAGAATAATCTGCAACTTCATAATAAGGTAGTTTTTCTTTATCCATGTTTTCTTGTGCGTTTATTGATGCTATATTAAATAATACTATAATTACTAAGGTGATTTTTTTCATTTGATTTCATTTAAAATTTGATGAGTAAGTTACAATTTTGATATCATACTTATTACGATTCATTATAATTTAGGGTTGCTTTAACAAAAAAGTCGAAACAAAATTGTTTCGACTTTTAAAATTATGAGTAACTATCTTGAAATTGCCACACTCCGTTCGTTTTATTCTCGGAATTCGCATAGTCAATTTTATATCTATCTATTTTTCCTATCAGCTTTCTTTTGCTCCCGTTCTAATTTACGCTGCGCCTTTTTAGCACCTTTTCTTGCTTGTTTTTCTTCTTTAGTCAAAATTAAATCAACAATTTGACCATTGTAAGACAAAGAATCTTTATCAACCTCTGACACATCAACCCCTTGTTCATCTGCCACTTGCTGTGCATACTTATCAATCTCTTCTTGCGACAACCAACCTCCTCCTAAAGATCTATACAACTCCACATGTCCATTTAACAAGGACTGAAAATTGTCAGAATATGACAATTCTGCATCAAACTCTTGACGTTGATTTTCGGTTACTTCTAAATAACTTGTTACACCTTCAAAGTATCTTTTTCTAGATAAAAAGCTTGCGTTTCTAGCAGCATCTAGCCTTAACTGTTTTGCTTCTAATTCCTCTTCAAGCGTTTCAATAGTTATCAAAGCATTACTCACTTCTTGCATTGATGTTAGTACCACATATTCATATTGCAGCAAAAATTGTTTTGCCTTTTCTCTTTCAATGTCAACACGTCTTGCATTTTTACCAAACTCAAACAGAGGTCCAGTAATACCTGCTGCGGCACCCCAACCCAATCCACTATCTAATAATGATGATAATTCTGTACTACCAATACCTAACAATCCAGTTAAGCTGATAGATGGAAAACGCATAGCTTGTGCTACACCAACGTAAGCATTTTGAGCGCGATAATTTTGTTCGGCTTGTAAAATGTCTGGTCTTCGCTGTAATATTCCGGCAGGAATCCCAACAGGAATTTGCTCTGGCAAACCATATTCATTAAAGGTTGTAAAGGTCCTAACATCATCAGGAGTTTCTCCTAATAACACACTTAAATTATTTTCGGTCAAAGCAACCAATCTTTTAAATTGTGGAACCGCTGACTGTGCAATTGCCTTTTGTATCTGAGCTTGATTTACATCTATAATATGTGTATAACCTTCATCAAAACGCGCTTGAATAATAATTAGAGTACTATCTCTACTTGCTAAGGTTTTTTTAGATATTTCTAGACTCGTTCTATAATTTAACAAATCAAAATAATTGCTTGCAACTTCACTAACTAAACCAACCTCTACAGCTCTCTTTCCATAAAAGGACGATAACAATTCTGCTTTTGCAGCTTCATTCCCTCTTTTAAATTTTCCCCAAAAATCAATCTCCCAACTAGCATTACCCGTAACGCTAAATGTACTAGCTGGATTGCCAGGAACTCCTAACGCCATGTTAGATCTATTTGCTGATCCATTATAACTTACTTTTGGTTTGTTATCAGCTTTTTTAAAGCTAACATTCTCGCGTGCTTGCTCTACACGACTTGCAGCAATCAACACATTTTTATTGTTTGCCAATGCTTTTACAATCAGCGTATCTAAAACAGGGTCATTAAAAACTTCCCACCACTTACTATTAACAATTGTATCGCTTGTAGCAGTTGAATTTCGAAAAACTTCAGGTGTATTTTCTTGTTCTGGTTGATGGTAATTTGGACCAACAGCACAAGATTGAATTAATAGAATCAGCACAAAAAATACAATGGATATTTCTAAAATCTTTTTCATCATTATAAATTTGAGGTTTCTAATTCTTTTGCTTTTTCCAAATCTCGCTTCTTTTCATAGCCAGCTATTTTACCAACAAAAACAAAAAGCATCGGATATAAAAATACCCCTAAGAAAGTAGCTAATGACATTCCTCCTAGAAGTGCCATTCCCATTACTTTTCTTGCTTCTGCCCCAGATCCTGTTGCAATTACTAACGGAAAAACTCCTAAAATAAAGGAGAAAGCCGTCATTAAAATAGGCCTGAATCTAGATTTTGCTGCTGCCATTGCTGCATCAAAAAGACTTAATCCTTTTTTAAATTCGTCATTGGCAAACTCCACAATTAAAATGGCATTTTTGGCTGCCATCCCAATAAGCATTACAAAAGAGACTTGTGCAAAAATATTATTTTCAAAAGTTGGACTAATTAATCTTCCTGCCCAAAGCGCAAATAAAGCTCCAAAAATGGCAAATGGTGTTCCCATTAAAATAGCAAACGGCAAGGACCAACTTTCGTATTGTGCTGCTAATATCAAGAATACAAATACCAAAGAAAAGGCAAGAATAACTCCTAAAGAACCAGATGCTTTTTCTTCTTGAAATGACATGGCGTTCCAAGTATAACCCATATCCACTGGCAAGGTTTCAGCGGCCACTTCTTTTAAAGCATTACGAGCATCATCAGAGGTATATCCTTCTGCTGGTGTTCCTGTAATTTCAACAGATCTAAATAAATTAAAGCGAGTAGTATAATCGGGTCCGGAAATTGGTTTTACTGTTGCTACAGTAGAAAGCGGCACCATTTCTCCTTTATTATTTTTTATAAAGAACTTATTGATTCCTGTTTCATCTACACGATACTCAGGTTCTGCCTGAATATAGGTTTTGTACAATCTTCCGAATCGGGTAAAATCATTAACATACGATCCTCCCATAAAAGCACCAATAGTGGTATAAAGATCATTTAAATTGACCCCCAATTTTAAAGCTTTTTCTTTGTCAATATCTAAAAATCGCTGTGGAACAGTAGCTTGAAAAGTTGTACTAGCTCTTCCTATTTCTGGACGTGCATTTGCAGCTTGAATAAATTTCATAGAGTTTTGAGATAGATATTCTGGAGTGTTTCCAACTCTATCTTGTAACATCATACTAAAACCAGAACCATTCCCTAAACCAGGGATTGCTGGAGGACCAAAAGCAAATGCTTGAGCGTTTTTTATACCAAAAAACAGTTTTTTGTTTACTTCATCAATAACTTCTTCTGCAGTTTTATCTCTTTCAGACCAGTCTTTCATCGATACAAATAGGAAACCTGTATTAGAAATCATTGCCCCAGAAAGAATACTATATCCTGTTGCTGTTGTTGTATATTCTACTTCAGGAATATCTTTTAGTATATTTTCAATTTGTTTGGTAACAACATCCGATCGTTGAAGTGATGCTGCATTAGGCAATTGTACATTTACATAAAAATAACCCATATCTTCTTCTGGCATAAAACCTCCAGGAACTAAGCTTCCGAAAATACCAGCTCCAACAGACATCAGAATAATAAAAATTACAGATCTCTTTAATTTTCTACCAACAATATTGGTAAAACTCATATAGGATTCGGTGGTTTTATCCATTCCTTTATTAAACTTTCCGAAGAACCAACCCAATGGCCCTTTATAAGGTTTCGGCTCTTTAAGTAATAGAGAACACAATGCTGGGCTTAAAGTCAAAGCGTTTACAGAGGATACCAATACAGAAACTGCAATGGTAATCGCAAATTGTTGATAAAGAGAGCCTGTGATACCCGCCATACCTGCAACTGGTATAAACACAGCAACCATAACTAAAGTAGTTGCAATAACTGGAGCTGTAACTTTTCGCATTGCATCTAAGGTTGCTTCTTTAGCATTCATTCCTTTAGCAATATTAACCTGTACTGCTTCTACCACCACAATGGCATCATCTACTACAATACCAATGGCTAACACCAGTCCTAAAAGTGACAAAACGTTTATGGTAAATCCTAATGCCGGAAAAAACATAAAAGCACCAATTAAAGAAACTGGAATTGCTAATGTAGGGATTAAAGTTGCACGCCAATCTTGTATAAAAATAAACACTACAAAAACAACAAGTATCAGAGCTATGATTAAAGTAACAACAATATCCTTAATACCTGCATCAATAGCTTTGGTTGTATCTAATGAAATGCTATATTCTATACTTTCTGGAAAGTCTTTTGCTAAAACTTCCATTTCAGTTTTAATGGTTGCAGCCAATTCAGTAGCATTAGATCCTGGAGCTTGATACAATGCAATTAGGCCTGTTTTATTTCCGTTTAAACGGGTCTTCATATTATAACTCTCCACCCCTAATTTTATCGAAGCTATATCTTTCAATTTAATTTGCGAACCATCTTCTTGGGTTCTCACCACAATATCTCCAAAAGCTTCTTCAGAATTAAAGCGTTCTGGTAAACGAACGGTATAGGTAAACTCGGTTCCTACAGGTGCTGGTTCTGCTCCAAATTGACCACCTGGCACAATGATATTTTGATTGTTAATTGCACTAATTATTTCTGGAACTGTCAACCCTAATTGTGATAATCTATCTGGTTTTACCCAAATACGCATAGAATAATCTGAGGCACCCATTACATCAACTCTACCTATTCCTCTTATCCTTGATAATTTATCTTTAATATTTATAAGCGCATAGTTTCCTAAAAAATTTTGATCATATCTACCATCAGAAGTTAAGCCGACCAGCATCAAAATATTAGGCAAAGATTTTTGAGTTGTTACCCCTAATTTTGTAACTGCCGATGGTAATTTAGCAGTAGCAGCTGACACTTTATTTTGAGCCAAAACGGTATTCATATCTGGGTCAGTACCTACATCAAATGTAATATCAATTGCCATTGAACCATCATTGGCATTGGTAGATTTCATATAGATCATATTATCTACCCCGTTGATTTGTTGTTCTAAGGGAGTAGCCACAGATTCTTCTACACTAATCGCATTTGCACCAGTATAATTTGCTCTAACTTGTACAATTGGTGGTGTAATGTTTGGATATTGCTCTATTGGTAATCCTATTAAAGAAACAGCACCAACAATTACAATGACAATTGCAATAACAATAGCTACAATTGGCCTATGCACAAAAAAGTTTCCTTTATCTTCAGCCATAACTATTGTTTGTTAGTTGATTCGTTTTTGAATTCTGTAACCTCAGGAATCACTTCCATACCTGGTTTTACTTTTTGCAATCCATCTAATATTATTTTATCTCCTAAACTTATTCCTTCTTTAATAATGGCATATCCAGGAATATTCTCTCCTGTTATTACTTGGCGAGTTTCTACTTTATTTTCTGAATTCACTACTAAAACCGAATATTGACCTTGTAATTCTGATAAACACTTTTGAGGTACAATTAGCGCGTCCTTTACCTCTATTACTTTAATTTTTACCCTTGCAAATTGACCTGGACGAATAATCCCTTTCGGATTTGGGAATGAGGATTGCAACAAAATTGTTCCTGTTGAAGCATCAACGTTTCTATCAATAAAATCAATTTTCCCTAATTGATTGTATAAAGAACCATCAGATAAAATTAATTGGACCTCTACAATGTCTTTATTTGTTTCTATTTTATTTTTCGATTCATCAGCATAAGACCTAGCAGCTCTTAAATATTCATTTTCAGAAAGAAAAAATTGAACTCTAATTGATTCAATATTAGAAACTGTATTTAAAATAACTGGGTTTGGGTCTTTACCTACATATTCACCTTCTCTTGCTAAAGTCCTGCCAATAACACCATCTATTGGGGCAACTATTTTCGTATAACTTAAATTAATATTAGCTACATTCAAATCTGCTTTTGTAGCATCTAAAGCAGATTCTGCCGCATCTCTTTCTGCTTGTGCCATATCTAATTCTCGTTTACTAACAGCATCTATTGCTGCCAATGGCTTCACTCTTTTTAAATCGCTTTCGGCTTGTACTAACATTGTTTTTGCTTGAGCAACTAAACTCTGCTTACCAACAACTGCCTCCATAAACGGAGCTGGGTCAATGACATATAAAAGGTCGCCTTTTTTAACTTTGCTACCTTCTTCGAAATGAATTTCTTCAATATAACCATCTACACGAGCTCTAATTGGGATGTCTTTCTCTCCATAAATTTGCCCCACAAATTCCTCATAAATAGGAACTGTTTTTGGGACTACTTGATATACATTAATTTTTTGTGGAGGTAAGACTTTTGCTTCTTTTTCTTTACAGGATGAAAAAACAAAAAAAGAAACAACTAAAATAAGGATACTGTTTTTCATTTTACAAATTTGATTTATTAGAATTTTACTAAATGTAAAAATAAAAAAAACCGAGCAGTTAAGCTCGGTTTTTTTTATTTATATAAAGATTAAATTAATAATATGTAAATCTCTTAACTTTAGAAATATGTTTTGCCAATCTAATAACTTGGTGGCTATACCCATATTCATTGTCATACCATATATATAGAACTACATTTTTTCCACTCTTACTAGAGATAGTTGCTTTACTATCAAAAATTGCTGGTGCTGAAGAACCTACAATATCCGAAGACACTAATTCGTTGTCTAATGAATATTTAATTTGCTCTACTAAAGCACCTTCTAAGGCATATTTCTTCACCATTTCATTGATCTCAGATACACTTGCTGGTTTTTTTAAATTCAGATTTAAAATTGCCAATGAACCATTTGGCACAGGAACACGAATAGCATTTGATGTCAATTTACCTTCTAAAGATGGTAGTGCTTTTGCAACTGCTTTACCTGCGCCAGTTTCAGTGATTACCATATTCAAAGCTGCTGCTCTACCTCTACGATATTTGCTGTGCATATTGTCAACTAAATTCTGATCATTGGTGTATGCATGAATTGTTTCTAAATGACCATTATCAACTTTAAAACTATTTTCAATTACATTTAAAATTGGAGAAATAGCGTTGGTTGTACAAGATGCTGCAGAAATAATATCAGTGGTATCTGGATTAATCTCAAAGTGATTAACTCCATAAACAATATTTGGAATCTCTTTACCTGGAGCAGTCAATAATACTTTATTAACTCCCTTAGATTTTAAATGACGACTCAAGGCTTTCTGATCTCTAAATGCTCCTGTATTGTCAATAACCAAAGCATCTTTGATTCCATATTTTGTGTAATCAATATCTTCTGGATTGTTTGCAGATATAATATTAACAGTTGTACCATTAATTATTAAAGATTGGTTTTCTTCATCAATACTTACTGTTCCAGAAAAATCACCGTGAACAGAATCGTTCTTTAAAAGTGAAGCGCGTTTTTCTAAAATTGTTTTATTAATTTCGCCTCTCGTAACAATTGCTCTCAATCGCATTTGTTTTCCTTTACCTGTGATACTCATCATTTCGCGAGCTACCAATCTTCCAATCCTACCAAATCCATAAAGAATTACATCCTTTGGTTTTATTGAATCAGAGTCATGTGCTCCTTCTAGTTTTTTACTTAAAAATTTATAGATATTACTATCCGCATCATCCATCTGATATTCATACACCAGCTTACCAATATCTAATTTTGAAGGTGGTAATTTTAGAAGTTTTAAGGTCTTTACGATTTCAACTGCATCAAAAATTGAAATTGGTTTTTGAACGAATTCTGTTGCGTATTCTAAGAGGTTTAGAATCTCACTAACGTTGCGATCAATCAATTGATTTCTAAACAATATTAACTCAATAGTATCATCGTACCATAAATCACTTACCAATCTAATAAATTCGATAGATGCTCTTCGTCTACTTGTTTGAAACGTAAGTTCTTGTTCGTAATTAGCTAATGCCATTTTTATAAATTTAGGTTTAAAATTTGAGGCAAATGTATAAAAACTAAAACGTTTTCGTAAATTAATTTTAATAAAAAAACCTGACAGTTTTTATGTCAGATTTTAAATCAATTTTACTAAAAATTGGAATAATTCAAAACACTGAAGGTGAATCGCTATTTATTATAGGTATCAATATTTGCATAAAGTTTTACTGACACTACTTTTTCTATACCATTTCTTACAATAGTAAAATCGACAACATCATCTGGTCTCTTGGTGTTTAAAAATCCATTTAAATCTGCAAAAGTCCCTACTTTTACATTATTTGCTTTTACTATTATATCACCAATTTCAACTCCTGCATCAGAGGCTCCTGTATCTTCTAAAACATTTGTAATAATCACTCCTTCTGTATTATCAACCTGAAAATAATCATGGTTATCACCATTCAATTCTCTAAAGTTAATTCCGATAAATGCTCGTTGTACATTACCATACTCCATGATATCTTCAATTACTTTTTTAGCTATATTTGAGGGCACCGCGAATGAATATCCAATATACGAACCAGTGGTAGAGCTAATCATTGTATTGATTCCAATCAACTCACCCCGTGTATTTACCAATGCACCACCACTGTTTCCAGAATTTACAACGGCATCTGTTTGGATATATGATTCGGTACGATAATTACCCAACACATCTCTCCCTTTAGCACTGATGATACCTGCAGTTACAGTAGCAGTTAAATTATATGGGTTACCAACTGCCAATACCCATTCGCCTACTTTCACATTGTCAGAGTCAGCAAATGGAACATAAGGTAAATTAGTTGCATCAACTTTAATAAGGGCAATATCATTAGTTACATCCGTTCCTATTAACCTTGCCTTGTATGTTTGTTTGTTATTTAATGTGATTTCAATTTCCGTAGCATTTTCTATTACATGATTGTTTGTGATGATATATCCATCTTCCGAAATAATGACTCCGCTACCCATCCCAATTTGCACATGTTTTCTCGTACTACTTCTCCCATAAAAAATTTCTTCCATCGGGTTTCGAGTTGTATAAATAGATTTGTTTTTTACATGAACAACCGCATTTAAAGTACGTTCGGCAGCAGTTGTAAAATCTGTCGTTTCTGCTGCTAAATTAGCGGTACTATTAAAAGTTGTACTAAAATTTTCTAAAGAGTTCTCTTGTTGTCTATAAACTACTTCAGGTTTTTCTAAAAATACTTTGTAAACAGTTAGTGTAAATAATCCGCCGAGTGCGGAAACCAAAAATAAACTTAAGACTTTTTTCATGGGTTATTAATTAATAGTTTGTTATTCAACAATCAAAATTATCAAAATATTGCACTGAACAAAACAGATTAACGCAACTTTAACATTCAAAAATGTCTGTTAAAATTGTACATTTGCGCTGATGAGAATACACTTTTACAAATATCAAGGAACAGGAAATGATTTTGTGATGATTGATAATCGCAATGAGATGTTCCCTAAAAACAACGCGTCCTTAATTAACCAATTATGCGATCGAAGGTTTGGTGTGGGAGCCGATGGTTTGATTTTATTAGAAAATGCTGATGATGCTGATTTTACCATGGTCTATTTTAATGCAGATGGAACCGAAAGTACTATGTGCGGTAACGGAGGCAGGTGTCTAGTCGCTTTTGCAAATCAATTGAATATTATTATTGAAAAGGCAACTTTTAATGCAGTAGATGGCTTGCATCATGCCACTTTTAATGATGGAATTGTAAGCTTACAAATGATTGATGTTACTAAAGTTGAAACCCATAAAAATTACTTTTTTTTAGATACTGGATCTCCGCATCATATTGAGATGGTAACTGAAATTAAACAAGTAGATGTAAAAAATAGAGGTGCGAAAATCCGCAATGGCGCTCCTTATTTTAAGGAAGGAACTAATGTGAATTTTGTAGAGGCTGTTAGTGATAACTCAATTAAAGTACGCACTTTTGAAAGAGGTGTAGAAGATGAGACCTTGAGTTGCGGAACAGGTGTAACTGCTGCTGCAATTGCTACTTTTAATGCAGGTATTACAAAAGAAAACAACATTGATATTGAGGTGTTAGGAGGAAAATTATCTGTGAGCTTTATAAAAGATAACGACACCTATAAGAATGTTTTTTTAACTGGACCTGCTACTTTTGTATTCAAAGCAACTATTGAAATTTAATGAACACACTAAAAGGATTACATATAAATTTACGCGCCATTGAGCCAACAGATTTAGCATTTCTTTATCAAATAGAAAATGATGAATTATTTTGGGAAGTGAGTAATACACAAAAGCCTTTTTCAAAATATCTATTACAGCAGTATTTAGAAAATGCACAACAAGATATTTATGAAGCCAAACAATTAAGATTACTAATCGAAGAAAAAAATGAAACACCTGTTGGTTTAATTGACTTATTTGATTTTGATCCAAAAAATAAACGTGCAGGAATCGGAATTGTAATCAGTCAACAGTTTCAAGCAAAAGGATTTGCCACTGAATCTTTAGAATTGTTAATTAAATTTGCTTTTACACATTTAAACTTACATCAACTTTTTGCAAATATCACCAATGACAATACAAAAAGCATCTCTCTTTTTGAAAAAATAGGATTTAAAAAAGCAGGAACTAAAAAAGATTGGATATACACAAATGGTAAATTCAAAAATGAACTTACATATCAATTAATACATGACTAAAAAAAGAGCTTTATTACTACTTATAATTGGAGTTGCAATTATTTTTGGAGCCATTGCATTTACATTCTACAATAAGATATATGCAACAAACACATCGCAAGAAACTACCATTTACATTCCCTCAAATTCTGATTTTGATACAGTTGTAGAACTAATTTCTCCTGTTTTAAAAAACAAATCTTCATTTGCTTGGGTTGCCAAAAAGAAAAACTACCCCAATACAATTAAAGCAGGAAAGTATCAGCTAAAAGAAGGGATGAACAATAATGATTTGATCAACCTATTAAGAAGTGGTAATCAAGTAACATTAAAACTTTCTTTTAACAATCAAGATACTTTAGAAAAATTAGCAGGAAGAATAGCTGAACAAATTGAACCAGATTCTACTAATATTCTAATAGCAATGACCGATGAAGTCTTTTTATCAAAAAATAAAATAAAAAAAGAAGATGTACTTGGGATGTACATTCCCAATAGCTATGAATTTTATTGGACTACTAATGCCAATGACTTTAGAAATAAAATGTTAAAAGAGTTTTATTCATTTTGGACTCCTACAAAAAAAGAACAAGCGAAAAAACAAGGACTTACTGTTGATGAAGTTATTACTTTAGCTTCAATCGTACAGAAAGAAACAGCGTCGGTTACTGAACGCCCTAGAGTTGCAGGTTTGTATCTAAATCGATTAAACAATAAATGGCCGTTACAAGCAGACCCAACCATTATATTTGCATTGAAACAAAAACATGGACAGGCGACTGTGATTAGAAGAGTGCTGTTAAAGGATTTAGAGATTGATTCTAAATACAATACTTATAAATATATTGGCTTACCTCCTGGCCCGATTTCAATGCCAGATATATCATCAATCAATGCGGTTCTAAATCCTGAAGATCACGAATACTTTTACATGTGTGCTGATGTTGAAAATTTAGGAAAACATGCTTTTGCAAAAACTTTAGCTCAACATAACAGAAATGCGGCTAAATACCAACGCTGGATTAGTAAACAAGGCATAAATAGATAGTGAAGTCATGTCAATAAAACACCTATCTAATTGTTTTTTAAAGATTTATTATTTTTAAACTAGTCAATTTACAATTCATTAGCAAAACATCACCATTTATAAATTATTTCTTGACAAACGTCTATTTCATCTCATTTGTATGAATATCGAATATATATTTGCCTCATAATTATGTTCCCACAATAGCAAAACAATCACTATTATTTACTGGGTTCAAGTTTTAAGAAAACAAATTTGAAAATGAAAAAAGTAATTCTAATAGCATCAATTCTAATTTTAACTTCTTCGTTATCTGCGATTGCAAATAATAGCAAATCGATTGATAAGAAATGTAACAATTCAAATTCAATAGTGTTACAAAATAATTTGAATTTTAAAATTACTGATAAAGAATCAAAAGATAAAACTCTTGTTACATTAACTAAGCATCAATTCAAAAGAAAAACAACTGGGAAATCTAGAATTAAAAATGTTCAAAATTTCTTAAAAAATCCAGAGAAAAAAAATACTGAGACTGCTGTTTGTTAAAAATTTAAAACATCTATTTATCCTTTCCTACTAAAACAACTCTATAAAAAGAGTTAAAGTTAAATGCACAAAAATATAATTTACAAAATACTGGCTTTCAGCGAAAAACTGCATTAAGAATTGCCACACAAATAAATAATAGTATTTTTGCGCCCTCAAATATTAAAAGTTTAATTTTTAAAGACCAATAGGTATGAAAAAAATAACTGTAATAATAATTGGCTTATTCGCTTTAGTAGTTTTTAATTACACTCATAAAGTTGAAAAAATATTAACTGATGATTGCTACAAAACTAAGCAATTAGCAACTGTTCTTACACTTGAAGAAAGTCGTAATTTAATTGAAATACCTTTTACTGGAAAATCATTTATCGGATTTACACAAGCTCTTGGGTTTAAGGAATCTAGAAATAGATATCATATTGTAAACAAATTTGGCTATTTAGGAAAATACCAGTTTGGAAAATCTACCCTTAGAAGGTTAAAAATTAACAATATTGATGGTTTTTTAAGAAATCCTGAACAACAAGAAAAAGCATTTAAAGCATTATGCTCTTTAAACAAACACATCTTAAGAAAAGATATTGAAAGAAGTGTTGGTAAAGAAATAAATGGAATTTTAATTACAGAATCTGGTATTCTTGCAGCTGCTCATTTAGGCGGAGCAGGTAACGTAAAAAAGTTTTTAAGAAGTGGAGGAGCAACTAATAAAAGTGATGCCTTTGGAACTTCAATACAAAATTATATAAGTAAATTTTCAGGGTTTGATGTTTCGTCAATTGAGGCAAACAAGAATCCAATTATCTAAGTTTTTGGTTAAAACGTAGTATTAAAAAATCCTAAAGACTTTAATTAGTTTTAGGATTTTTTTTAAGTTTTATGAATAATGAATATCGCGGGTCTTTTTTTTAAATCAGGAATTTTATTTTTCCATTTTTCTATCGTATAAGTTTTAATAAATTCACTTTCTAAGGTGATATCAACCGCAATACACAAATCAGTTTTTGGTGATAATGATGCAATTAAATCAGTAAGCATTTTGTCATTTCTATAAGGTGTTTCAATAAAAATCTGTGATTGATTTTTATCAAAAGATACTTTCTCTAACTGCTTAATGGATCTTTTACGTTCTGAAACATCAATAGGCAAATAGCCGTTAAAAGTAAAACTCTGCCCATTCATACCAGACGCCATCATCGCTAAAATTATAGATGAAGGTCCAACTAACGGTATTACCTGAATATTTTTTTCATGTGCCAATTTAACTACTTCAGCTCCTGGATCAGCAATTGCAGGAACACCTGCTTCTGATAACAATCCTACGGAAACCCCATTTTCGCAAACATCAAGATAAGTACTAACTTCAAGAGAATCTGCATACTTATCAATAGACTTTAAAATTAGTGAAGGCTGTGATTTTTTAGGTGTAATTTTTTTTATAAACCGCCTTGCGGTCTTTTGATTTTCGACAATAAAATAATCCAATTCCTCAATCACTTTTTTTACTGATAATGGCAATACCAAAAGTGGCTCATTATCTCCTAAAGTAGTCGGAATTAAATATAGTTTGCCTTTTTGAGTATTCATCTATGAAATTTTTTCAACTATAGCATCACAAGCTTGGTCTAACATTTTATACACAGTCTCGAACCCATGTGCACCTCCAAAATATGGATCTGGAACATCTAAATTTTCTCCTGGAAAAATCTCATTTAAAATTAAAAAAACTTTTTGCTTGTCTTCTTCATTTCTAGCTAAAGTGTTGATGTCTTTAAAATTAGAATTATCCATAACATAAATCAAATCAAAATCATCAAAATCTTGAACCGAAAATTGTCTTCCTCTAAGGCTCGAAATATCAATATTATTTTTTGCAGCAACTCCGATAGACCTTTTGTCTGGTCTATTACCAACATGATAATTCGCAGTTCCTACAGAATCAACTTCAACACCTTTCAAAAAAGTCTTGGATCTTAAAATACCCTCAGCTAATGGAGAACGGCATATGTTTCCAAGACATACCATTAATATTTTCATGACAATAAAGAGATTAGTAAGTTAATTTCTTAGTTAAATCTTCAACGTATTTACGGAATTGTTTATCAGTTTCTGTTAAGTTATCAACCGTCTTACAAGCGTGCAATACTGTTGCGTGATCTCGTTTTCCGATTTGAGAACCGATACTTGCCAAAGATGCCTTAGTCATTCTTTTGGCAAAGAACATTGCTAATTGACGCGCTTGAACAATATGACGTTTTCTTGTTTTTGATTGTAAGGTCGCTACATCCAAATCAAAATAGCTAGAAACTACTTTTTGAATTTGATTGATAGAAACTTCGCGTTTGGTATTTTTTACAAACTTATCTACAATTTGTTTGGTCAATGCCAACGTAAATTCTTTTCTATTGAATGATGCTTGTGCTATCATAGAAACCAATACGCCTTCTAATTCTCTTACATTCGATTTAATATTTTTAGCAATATAGTCTACAATCTCAGCTGGCATTTCCACACCATCACGATAGAGCTTATTTTCTAAAATTGAAACCCTTGTTTCGTAATCAGGCACTTGCAATTCTGCAGATAATCCCCATTTAAATCGAGATAATAAACGTTGCTCAATATCTTGCATATCAACAGGAGCTCTATCAGAAGTGATAATTACTTGCTTTCCATTTTGATGCAAATGATTAAAAATATGAAAGAACACATCTTGCGTTCCCGTTTTACCAGATAAGAATTGAACATCATCAATAATCAACACATCAATCATCTGATAAAAATGAATAAAATCATTTCTGGTATTAGATTTTACTGACTCAATAAACTGTTGTATAAAACGCTCTGATGCAATATATAACACAGTTTTATCAGGATACTTATCTTTAATCTCAACACCAATAGCATGTGCTAAATGGGTTTTACCCAAACCGACACCACCATAAATCATCAATGGATTAAATGAAGTTCCTCCAGGTTTATTTGCAACTGCCATACCTGCAGAACGTGCTAACCTATTAGAATCACCTTCAATAAAACTATCAAAATTATAATTTGGATTTAGTTGAGATTCAATTTTTACTTTTTGAATTCCCGGAATCACAAACGGATTTTTCAGTTCGCGTCTATTAATTTCTAAAGGAACTGTAACTCCTTGCGGATTGAGTGGATTTCTATTTGCACTCGGAATTTTAACTGTATGTGGTGTACTACTGCTATATGCATTTTCCATACGCACATCATAAACCAACTTTGCATCATTACCCAATTGCTTAACTAAAGCTACTCTTAACAACTTAATATAATGCTCTTCTAACCACTCATAAAAAAATTTACTGGGCACTTGTATTGTTAAAGAATCCCCAGAAATTTTAATTGGTTTAATTGGCTCAAACCAAGTTTTATATGCTTGGGGCTTGATGTTGTCTTTTATAAAAGTCAAACATTCATTCCAAACCGAAGTAGCAGTATCAGTCATTCTTAATCAAAGGTATTTTTTGGGTTGTTGGTTAATCGAAAATAGGGAGAATTCTCTACTATTTTTGGTCTTACAAAAGTGTGAATAAATTTTAGTATAAAAAAATAAAATTGCTATTGTTTCCTAACTTTTTTATGCGTATTATAAGAAACTTCAAAAATAAAAATCAATGCTAATACATGAATTAAAAATACGTGTCAGATACGGGGAAACTGACCAAATGAGCTATGTATATTATGGTAATTATGCTCAATATTTTGAAATGGGCAGAGCCGAATGGTTACGCAATTTAGGATATTCATATAGCAAGATGGAAAAGGACGGGATTTTACTTCCTGTTTTAAATTTAAATGTAAGTTATTTAAAACCAGCCAAATATGACGATTTACTCATTTTAAAAACAATTCTTATAAAAAAACCATCTGTGAAAATTGAATTTAATTTTGAAATTTTCAATGAACAAAATGAACTATTAACAACAGCTTATACAAAATTAGTTTTTTTAAATGCTAAAAAAAATAGACCCGTAAAATGTCCTGAGCATTTACTTGAAAAAATCACTCCTCTATTTCTTTAATTTGTAAACAACGTAAATTTTCAAAAGTGGTTTTTATTGCTACAGCATCTTTTTTTCGAACACTAATTTCAAAGACACAATTCATTTCCATAACTTGATGATTTATCCTTAAATTACATTCTTTAATCACACGCATTACCTTATCTAAAAACTCATATTCAAAAGTAAGTTCAAAATAAATATCTATGGTTTTTTCTACAATCTTAGCTTCTTCCAAAACATATTTAGCAGAAGTTCTATAAGCAGTAATCAATCCACCAACACCTAACTTAGTTCCACCAAAATAGCGTACAACAACTACCAATGTATTTGTAATATCAAAAGAAACCAGTTGCCCCAAAATTGGCTGTCCTGCACTATTACTAGGCTCTCCATCGTCATTAGCTCTAAAACGAATTGTATCCCTACCAATTTTCCACGCATAACACCAGTGTCTTGCTTTATGATGGTCTAATTTTAGTTTATTTATAAACTCTTTAACTTGATTTTCATTAGATACTGGAAATGCAAAACCTAAGAATTTACTTCCTCTATCTTTAAATATCTCACCCACGAAAGGCTTTTCTATTGTATTATATGTATCTATATTTGACACTAATTAAGGTACGAGGATTTTAAGTTCATTGTCAAAAATAAGTTTTCGCTCTTTTTCTATTCCTTTTATCTGTGGAGCCTTTAGACCTTCTTTAAAAATTTTATCTCCTATAAATATCCGTGCTTCGTCCCACAAATTTGCATTTATAAAGCTTTGCAAAGTTTGAGCTCCTCCTTCAATAATTATTGATTGAATCTCATTTCTAAACAAAATATCACAAATCTGCTCAGGCACTTTCTTTGCATAATCTAAAAGTTCTAATTGCACATTTTCCTTTTCATCATCAAAAAGGATTTTTGAATTGGTAAAGACAAGTGTTTTTACTGAACTATCAAACACATTCACATCATGAGGAATTCTAAGACTATTATCTAATACCAATCTAATTGGGTTTTCTCCATGCCAAGACCTAACATTCAATCGTGGATTATCTTCAATCACCGTATTTGTACCTACTAATATTGACTGCTCTTCACTTCGCCATTTATGTACTAACTGTTGTGCGTATTTATTCGATATCCAAGTAGGTTCTTTAATAGAATTTTTATCTCGTTTTTTATCAATAAATCCATCTTTTGTTTCTGCCCACTTCAAAATAATATAGGGCCTTTTCTTTTGATGAAAAGTAAAAAATCGTTTATTTATCTCTCTGCATTCGGTTTCTAATACTCCCACCACAACATCAATTCCATTCTCTTTTAAATGCTCAACACCTTTGCCAGCGACCAAACTATTATTATCAACAATCCCTATTACTACTTTACTCAACTTGCTATATACAATTAAATTTGAACAAGGAGGTGTTTTGCCAAAATGATTACAAGGCTCTAAACTTACATATAATACAGCACTCTCTAACAGGCTTTTATCCTTAACAGACTCAATTGCATTCACCTCAGCATGATTACCACCATACGGACTCGTATAACCTTCTCCAATAATTTTATCATCACAAACAATCACACAACCAACCATGGGATTTGGGCATGTAGTACCCAATCCATTTTTTGCTAATTGAATACATCTCTTTATATATTTTTCATGTATATTCACAACACAAAAATAAACTTTAAATTGACGAATCACAACTACAAGATTAGAGAACTTCAACTAAAAGATAATGAGCAAATTGCCAAAGTTATTAGAGCCGTTTTAATAGAATTCGGTGTGCCAAAAGTTGGAACTGCTTTTGAAGATAAAACTTTAGATTGCATGTTCGAAACTTACAACATCTCGAAAGCTGTTTTTTTTGTCATTGAAAAAGATACAGAAATCATAGGTGGAGCTGGAATCATGCAATTACAAAACTCAATAGAAAATATTTGTGAATTGCAAAAAATGTATTTTGCACCAGAAGCAAGAGGAAAAGGTTTAGGTTCTAAGATGATGTCTATCTGTTTAGAAAAAGCAAAAGAATTTGGCTATGAAAAATGCTATTTAGAAACAATGCCATATATGGAAAGCGCCAGAAAATTGTATGCTCGAGTTGGTTTTGAATCTTTAACTGGGCCTATTGGAGATACTGGACATTATAGTTGCAGTATGTGGATGCTTAAAACATTGTAATGAATTTAAAAGAACTCAAACAACATTTTCATATCTACCTAAAAGGAATTTATCCTAAAGAGGAAATTGAAAGTTTCTATTATCTCTTGATTGACGATTATCTCCACCTTAAACGAATTGATATTGCGCTAGACCCATATAAAGAAGTATCCGAAACAGAAGAACATTTTTTATTAGTTGGATTGGAAAAGCTACAACAAGAAATCCCGATACAATACATAATAGGCACAACTGAATTTTTTGGATTGCCTTTTATTGTTGATGAGAATGTTTTAATTCCAAGACCAGAAACCGAAGAATTAGTAGATTTGATCATTTCAACTTCGCTCAATAACCAAGTAACCAGCAACCAACAACCAACAATCATTAATATTCTTGACATTGGTACAGGTAGTGGATGCATTGCCATTTCATTGGCAAAAAACATACCCAATGCAAAAGTCTTTGCATTAGATATATCAAATAGGGTCTTAAATATTGCCAAACAAAATGCTGCACTGAATGATGTAAGAATTGAATTTATTAAACAAGACATATTGACTTCAACTTTACTCATCCATCAAAATAAAGATAGATCATTGAGCGAAGTCGAAATAAAATTCGACATTATTGTTAGTAATCCACCCTATGTTAGAATATTAGAAAAAAGTGAAATAAAAAAGAACGTGTTAGATAATGAACCTCACTTAGCACTATTTGTAGAGAATGACAATCCACTTCTCTTTTATGATAAAATTACTGACTTGGCATTAAACCACCTAACACCTTCAGGACAATTGTTTTTTGAAATCAATCAATACCTTGGTAAAGAAATGGTTGAATTGTTAAAACAGAAAAGGTTTAATAACATAGCACTACGCAAAGACATTTTTAAAAATGATAGAATACTTTCTGCTACCATCTAGAAAAAACTATTTAATTTTCTCATAAAAAAAACTTTTCGAATCCCTAATTTATTGTATTTTATCAATATATCCTTAGCAAGATATCATTCATTACTCACACTAGATTCACAACTTCCTATTATTTAGCATAAAACATATTATACATATCAGCAACACAAAAAACCTCTCTTGCTACTAGAAAAACCTTTTGCGCTGCTGATATGTATAATCTCTATTTATTAAAAGCAGCCCAACGACTATTAACTGCCTCTTCTGCATCTAATAATGCCAAAACCTCATCTGCTATATTTTCGCTTAATTCTAAAAAGGTTGTAAAACCAACACAAGAAGCATTAATTTCACCAAGAACATATTTATCCTTTCCTGTTTTTTTATCTGTGTCTAGCATAAAATCTGCAGTCCAAATTAACGGGAGATCATAGTTCCCTAATCGAGATTGGATAGTGCGCAATGAACCCTTCACTTTTTCTACTAATTCTGGCCATTGCTCTGGCTTGTCATATCTATATTTTGCTCCAGAAAACAAAGTTGCTGAAAAAGCATCTTCTGTGTCTGCTGGTTTTTTATGCACAATATTAACTACACTATCTCTCAACATTAAGACACGTATTTCTCCCTCTCTTATTCTTTCTAAAAAAGGCATATCTAATAACATTCCGTTATCTCCTTCTAAATATTTAATACAATATTCTAAAAACTCTTGTAAGGTTTTTTCTTCAGTATGATTATCACGTGCTTCTGTAAGTTTTAACTTAGCATCTAATGGAATTTTATTTTTATATTTTTCTGGATCAATCACTTCTACTCTCCAAATTCCCTCACCTGTTGACCCTCTATTTTGTTTAATAACACGCACTCCTTTTTTTATACTTTTAGGAAACTCTTCTTTAAGTGTATCAAAGTCATAATATGTATAAACATCATCAGGAACAATATCTGAGCCTTTTAATTTTTCAACTGAATTTTTGGCCCCATAAGCAATCATTGCATCTGGATGAGGTAATCCTTCAACACCATTATTAACCAACTCTCTTAGCATTTGAAAATATCCAGTTTCACTTACTAAATTACCTGGGTTTACTCTACTAATATAGGCATCAGCTTTTTCAATTGTATGCCTATAAATCTCTCCACGATCTTCATCTTTATAAAAGATAATTTCGGCGGACCAACCTCTATTTTTCAACGAATCAATAATTGGTTTTGAATCTTTTCTAAATCCATACTTTCCTTTATCCGAACCACCTCGTGCTTCAAATATTACTACGTGTTTTTTCATGTTAATCAGTCTATATTTAAAGTTATTACACAATAAAATTAAACTATAATTATATCCAATAATATGACAAATGTCATTTAATTAAAATACTTGAAAATAAAATATTATAGTACTAAAAATACTACTACAAAAAATATCCGAAGCCTAAAACATTTCATTTACACATATACTCACTAATTGGCATAGACTTGTAAAAAAGTACTCTTATCATTATTTCAAACAATTGTAATTCCTACTAGATTGTTTATTTTTGAAAGATGAATAACTCAAAATCATACAATAAATGGCTAGAAACAGCATATGTTTTATTTGCCGAAGAAGGACCTCAAAACCTCTCAATTAAGGCATTGGCAGAGCAATGCAAACTACCACGTACTAATTTTTATTATTATTTTGAAAATAAGACAGAACTTATTGATAAGTTATTTGAGCTTCATTTTAAAACAACTACTAAATTATTTAACCTTGAATTAGAAGACAAACTTCATTCATTTATTCCAGATTTATATGTGATAATTTATGAATTTAAACTAGGAATGCATTTTACAAAGCAATTGTTTTTAAATAGAGAAAATCCAGCCTATAATAAAGCGTATAAACAAAGTGTCTCGCTATCTTCAGGTTTAATAGTTCCAAAGTTCAAAGATTTTTTTAAAATCGATTTACCTTTGGAAGCTGCCAAACTACTTTGGTTGACACTTACAGACTCTTGGTATTCTAGAGTAAATTTTGACAATTATTCTGTTGATTCTTTATGTAAACTAAGCTATGAAGTTATAGATTCTATAATTCCTTTAATTAAGAAAAATAAACAACATTAAAGTGTTGTTTTTAACCCCTTTCGACAGCACTGTCTAAATACAATTCATTCCTTTTAATTACCTTTATAAAAATAATATAAAAGGTGTTTTTTTATCTATAAGTATTATTAAAAACAATAAAGAATACAGCATGAAATTTAAATTATTGCTACTTACACTACTATTCCTATATGCTTGTAATAACAACAAGGAAACAAAAATAGTCCAGAGTTTTGAAGATAATGTTAAAGATTATCTTCAAAAATTCCCATATCAAGACACCTATCATTACATGATAAAGTATACGGGAGGAAATCCTGCTATGCTTAACAAGCCAACTCTTAGCAATCCACAATTAACCAAAGCTGGAGAAGATAAAATAGTTCGAATGAATAATGATACTTATTATACAGGAGGATTTATTTATTTGGTAGAAGGTCCCGTAAAGCTAAGTGCAAATTATAATGATTCAAGCCGTTTTTACTCATTTCAATTAATGGATGAAAAGAACTGTAATTTCCATAACATCATTAATCCAGACGGTGATTACTATCTATATTTTGGAGAAAAACCAGAAGGAATTGAACCTGAAAAAATGATTGAGTCGCCCTCTTTAATTGTAGCTGTAATTACACGTGTTGAAGTTAAAGACTTAAATAATCCGACGGATATTGAAACAGCAAAAAAAGTATTTAAAGGACTAAATATTTCCGGTCCTGAAATAAAAGCGTTTCCTCAACTTGATTTATTAAGCTCATTTGACGATAATGTTGCTAGTAGAGCAAACGAATTAATGGATTCTGTTTTTGCGAATGTTCCGTTCAGAGATATGATAGCTTCTCCGGAACAGGTACCTAATGAAGTATCGTACTTAAATTTAGCTGCCGGAACAAAAAATGCTTGGGGTGGACCAGTAGTAGAACACAGTACCTATCAAATGATGTTTTTTGATAATAATGGAGCCGAATTAGACGGAAGTAAAGGAAGTTATACCATTACAACTGAAGAACCTCCGGTAAATGCATTTTGGTCGCTTACGGTTTATGATACTGAACGTGGTGGCTTTTTTCACCCTAATAAAGACGACCGATACCATATTAACAATACCAGTGCTGTGAAAAATGATGATGGGACTTTTACCTTTACATTTAAAACAGAATGTACCGAAGATGACATTAATTGTTTGGAAGTACCTGCTGGGAAATTCGATATAACTGTTCGCTATTATTTGCCTAAAGAAGAATTAATTTCTGGGGAATGGGACATGCCACTTCCTGTATTGGACTTAAAATAAAACTCAATAATTTTAAAGATAACCTGCTATGAAAGGAAAATATATTATACTCGTTGCTTTTGCTTTATTTCTAACAACAAGCTCTTTTGCACAAGAATCAAAACCTAAATATGCTGCTGATGTACCATCGTCCTTACTTACTCCCGATGTGGTAGAAACGGAGCTGTTGGGCATCTTAAAATTTACCGATGGTTTACCTGATGAAGAAACCGTAAATAAAACATACGATTTCCTAACTGTGTCAAGAGGAGTACAAAGCTTTCTTGACGGATTGCCAGCAGCATCACTTTATGCTATGTTAGAAGGGTTAAAAGAAGCAGGGGTGGAACAGGGAGACGTGGCTACATTTGAAAACTTAATGGACGCACGCACGCTATTTTTAACCGCCAACTCAACAACACCATATATTGTAGGCGAGATAGATTTAAAAAATGGGCCTGTTATATTAGAAATAGCACAACCTGTATTAGGCTTTGTAAATGATGCATTTTTTCGATTTGTTGCAGATATTGGATTAACAGGAAAAGATAAAGGGGCAGGTGGTAAATATTTATTTATAGGCCCCGATTATACAGGAGAAATACCTGAAGGGTATATAACAGTAAATTCCAAAACGTATAGACATTGGTTTCTTTTCCGTTTAGTTGCTAAACCTAATGAGCAGAAGCAAGCAATGGAATTGTTTAGACAAACATTTAATTGTTATCCATTAGCAGAAGCTAAAAACAAATCTAAGCAAATATTTGTTGACTTATCAGGCAAACAAATAAATACAATTCATGCTGTAGATTTTGAGTTTTACGAAGAACTTAATGCTACAATTCAATATGAACCTGCCGAAGCATTTAATGAAGAGTTGTTGGGTACGCTTGCCAGTATTGGAATAAAAAAAGGAGAAAAATTTAATCCTGATAAACAAACAAAATCGCTTTTAGAAGATGCTGTGGCAATTGGGAATACAGCAGCTCGTTCTATATCTTTTAGACCTCGAAATAAAGAAGCTTATTTTTATAAAGACAGACAGTGGTACACTTCATTCTCAGGAGAATATGACTTCATCAAAAATGGAGAAATGGTACTGAACGATAGAATCATGTTTCATTATATGGCCACGGGAATTACACCTGCAATGGCTACGCCTAAACCAGGAACAGGTTCTGTATATGCATTTACTGCACACGATTCGGAAGCAAAATACCTAGATGGTAGTAAAACATACTCGGTTACAATGCCTGCTCCAGTGCCTGACAAGGATTTTTGGTCATTTATGGTATATTCTACTCAACATCGTTCTATGCTTGAAACCAATCAAAAGTTTGCAGGACTCGACAATTTAAACCCAAATGTTAAACCAAACAAAAATGGCTCTTATACTATTTGGTTTGGTCCAGAAGCGCCAAAAGGACAAGAAGGAAACTGGATTCAAACAATTTCTGGAAAAGGGTACTGTGTATTAATAAGATTATATGGCCCCACAGAGCCTTGGTTTAATAAAACTTGGAAACCAGGAGATTTAGAAATAGTTAAATAATTTAATTCTATTTATAAATACAGCTTCAGCACAAATTTAAAGAGAAACAAAGTATAGTGATAAGCAATAAACTGATGAGTGTTAAATAATCATCAGCATTTACCAATGTATATAAAAGGAGTAAAAAAACACAATATTTATAGTTATTACATTTAATAAACAATCTTTTAATTTACTCGTTTAAAACTTTTAAATACCTCACCACTCATACACAAGTTAATTAGCACAACCCAAAATTTGCCCCTTCTAAAAAACAAATTATCTTTGCCCCATGCGCATAGACATTATTACCGTTTCACCTGATTTAATTAAAAGCCCATTTGAGCACTCTATTATGAAGCGTGCAATTGACAAGGAATTAGTTGAAGTTCATTTTCATAACCTTCGAAATTATGCCTTAAATAAATATGGTAAAATTGATGATTACCAATTTGGTGGTGGCTCAGGTATGGTGCTGATGATAGAACCTATAGATAAATGTATTTCTGAGTTAGTAGCACAACGCAAGTACGACGAAATAGTATATATGACTCCTGATGCAAAAACCCTGAATCAAGCAACAGCAAATTCACTCTCAATGGCCGAAAATATCATTATTTTAACAGGTCATTATAAAGGTGTTGATCAACGTGTACGAGATAAATTCATTACAAAAGAAATTTCTATTGGTGATTATGTGCTAAGTGGTGGCGAATTAGCCGCAGCAGTTTTATGCGATGCGATTATTAGGCTAATTCCTGGTGTTTTGGGTGACGAAACCTCGGCCCTAACCGATTCTTTTCAAGACAATTTATTATCACCACCAGTTTATACACGACCTTCAGAATATGATGGAATGAAAGTTCCGGAGATTTTACTCTCAGGAAATTTTCCAAAGATTGATGAATGGCGTGCTACTAAAGCACTAGAACATACACAAAACATTAGACCCGATTTGTTGGATTAAATTTAAAAAACTTCTAAAACCTTAAGTATTTTTATTTAAAAACTCTTTATAGCACAACCGTTTATCTTTCTGTTTTTTTCTCTTAAATTTTTGAGTTTAAATTTATTTACTATATTTGAAACCCTCGAAAGAGAAATTGCTAACTAAAAATATTCCCCATATGAGTCAATTCTACCAAAAAATCGACCAATATAAAAACGCAATGCTGCACTTAGGTATTGAATGCGATCAACAATTATTAACTGCTGTTACAAAAGGATTAGGGCCTTCTATTTATAAAATTGAAGCAGAAACTGTTACAGGAAGTTGTGCAGAAGAATTACATACTGTCAAAACAAATTTCTTAAGAAAAAAACTAGGATTATTTGACTCTCAAAGAATTGACGAAGCTATAGATTCAGTAATTTTAAAAATGGGAAAATCTAATGATTGCAAATATCGCGCTATTTTTTACTACCTCTTGGTAAAAGAGTTACGTAAGGAGTATATTTATGAAAAAGCCTCGTAAGAGTTTCTTAGTATTTAGTCTTGTTTTTAACGTGTAAAAACCAACTCCAATTCGGTTGATAAATTACTATCAAAAGCATATCCCTCCGTATTAAATCCTTTTAAATCTTCAACTGTTTCTATATTATTATCTACAATATAGCGCACCATCATACCTCTAGCTTTCTTTGCAAAGAAGCTGATAATTTTTAAATTTCCATTTTTATAATCTTTAAAAACCGGTGTAATTACTGGTGCTTTTAACAGCTTTGGTTTAACAACTTTAAAATATTCATTACTCGCCAAGTTGATGAAAATTTCATCATTCACCATTTCATCATTTAAAGTATTGGTTACTGAGTCTCCCCAAAACTGATAGAGATTCTCTTTTCTTCCTACTTTTAACTTTGTACCCATTTCTAATCGGTATGGCTGCATTAAGTCTAATGGTTTTAACACACCATATTGCCCAGAAAGAATGCGTAATTTATCTTGTAATTGCCCAAGTTTATTTACAGGCAAAGTAGCCATATCTAATCCAATATATACATCTCCTTTAAAAGCATAGACAGCTTGTTTTGCATTTTCTATATCAAAAGGTAGACTCCAAGATTGGTTACGCTCAAAATTCAACTGCCCCAAATTTGGTGAGATACTCATCAATTTAGAAAGTACCTTCGCCGACTTCTTTTTTAAGACTGAGTTTAACTTCTCAGCTTCTGGAAGAAAAATTCCTTGAGTAAATTCTGATGTTACCGCTTTGTTTTCAAAGTCTAATGACTTTGCAGGTGATACTACTATTTTCATATTATTAACTATATTACAAACTTAGGCTAATTCAATAAATTTCCCTTTCTTAAATTCAAAATTAAAATCTCCATTTATTTTAAAATCAGCCATTTCAATTTTATCACCAGTTGGAAACCATTTTTTCAGCATTGGGTTAGCAAGAATAAACAACCCCTCTTCATCTCCAAGAGCACAAAATCGTTCAAAATCTCCACTATATTTTTTGATTGGTTTAATTGAATTTAAAATACCAACTGTTTCTTTTATGTTGGCTGATCCCAATCCTATTTCACTAATATTTAAAACTGATTTAGAAGAAAAGACACTATTACTATTTATACTTAAATTCTTTCTTGCTATAAACTCTACAATATTCTTATCAGGGTCATAAAAATAAAGTGCTTTGGCATTCCATGACTCAAAATTGACGAGTTCATTTTCTTCAAAGGGTAACAACTGTACTTTCTTTTTTAACCAAGCCAACGCTTCATTTTCTTTATTAGAAGGAATATTAAAAGCAAAATGATAAGGCTTACTATTTTCTTGTACTACAAATTTTAGAATACTATTTCCTGTCTTAAAGCTACAACTCAATTCATCACAATTTATCAATTCAAATTCTAATACCTTAGAATAAAAATTAATTTGAGCTTTCAAATTTTGTGTAAATAATGTAAGTTCCTTTATTTTCATTACGAAGTAAAATTACATCAATATCACTTAAAAAAACATTAAATAGTATATGAACTAATTATTTTATGATAAAGAAAATTGATGTGTTTTTAATCCAAAACAAAAAACCGCTTAACAATTAAGTTAAACGGTTTTATAATTGTAATGATTAATTTTTATAGTTTAACACCTACACCAAATCCAAATATCCAAGGATTAATATCAACATCGGCATTAACTGTAGCTCCTAAAGCAGTTGTAGCATCTACCTCTGCATTTGTGTTTAAAAACATTTTCTTTACATCAACATTTAAAAACCATTTATCGTTAAGCATATAATCTAAACCTCCTTGTAAAGCAAAACCAACTGCAGCATCATAACTAACATCGTCTGCTACTGGCCCTTCATCAACCCCATAAAAAAGTGTAAGGTTAATACCAGCACCAACATAAGGAACTAGCTTACCTCCTGTAAAATGGTACTGCCCCAATAGTGTTGGTGGTAGCAACCAAACCTCACCTAAATCAATATCACCAGCTATAGTACTTACTGCTTTGACATCGTGTTTTGTAGTTGCTAAAATTAATTCTGCTGACCAGTTTTCAGTAAAGAAATACGTAAAATCAAACTCTGGAACAAAAGCTGTAGAAATTTCTACATCTCCTCCAATTGTTTCAATTGTTGCACTCTCATCTGGTGTAACAACAATACCTCTAAAACGGATTTGCCATTTACTAAATTCTGTTTTAGTAGCATCTGATTCTTCTTGTGCAAAGGTAAAATTAACTAGACCTAGTAATAGTACTAATGCAATTAACATTGTTTTTTTCATCATTATAGTTTTATAGTTTAGGCAAATTTACCATTACTTAAATCACATAGAAATGACATTTATCATACTATAAAATGAATTTATGTCTAAGCACAAATAAAAGTAGGTTAAAATTTAGTTTGTATCTAATCTTATAAAACCTAACTTCGCTAATCCTAGGATTAGCGAAGTTTCTTAAAACTCTTCCTTAGAATTCACCGTATAAGTTTTCCATTTTTCAAGACATCTAGTAATATCTTCAGGAACTTCAGAATTAAAGCGCATAAACTCGCCCGTAGTTGGGTGAGTAAACCCTAAAGACTTAGCATGTAAGGCTTGCCTTGGCAAAACCTTAAAACAATTATCTACAAACTGCTTGTATTTAGTAAATGTAGTTCCTTTTAAAATGGCATCACCACCATAACGAGCATCATTAAATAGAGTATGCCCTATATGTTTAAAATGCGCTCTAATTTGATGTGTGCGTCCTGTTTCTAATTTACACTCTACCAAGGTCACATAACTAAAGCGCTCTAATACTTTAAAATGCGTTACTGCATGTTTGCCAAAATCACCTTCTGGAAATACATCCATCTGCAAGCGATTTTTTAAACTGCGGCCAATATTCCCTTCAATTCTTCCCTCTTCTTCATCTATATTCCCCCATGCCAAGACTACATATTTTCTTTCAGTAGTACGGTCAAAAAATTGCTTAGACAAATGTGCCATAGCATATTCGGTTTTTGCAACCACTAGCAATCCACTGGTGTCTTTGTCAATTCTATGCACAAGCCCAGGGCGTTCATTACTATTGGTTGGAAGATTTTCTATATGATGAATTAATCCGTTTACTAAAGTTCCAGAATAATTTCCATGACCCGGATGCACCACCATGCCTGCTGGTTTATTTACCACAATTACAGCATCATCTTCATACACAATATCAATAGGGATATCTTCAGCAACCAATAAATTTTCATGTGGTGGGTGTGCTAAAACTACACGTACAACATCATTTGGTTTTACTTTGTAATTAGATTTTACGGGAATATCATTCACCAAAACATTGCCTGCTTTAGCAGCTTGTTGAATTTTATTTCTAGTAGCATTTTCGATAAAGTTCATTAAGAATTTATCAACCCTTAAAGGTTCTTGACCCTCATGAGCAACATATTTAAAATGCTCATATAATTCTTCGTTTTCTAATTGATCGTCTTCCTTCATCATCAAAATTTATTTTTTTTCATAAACACTTTTATCGCCACCATCACCCAGTTTCAATTCTAATAAAGAATTGCGAGGAAGTAAATCTCCTTGCTTAACCAACTTACCATTATGATACAAACCACGCACCACATCTTTAGCAATATCCTTTACATAAGTTGGGTTGTCTCCAACTCTAAATCCAACAGCTTTCAAAGTTGCTTCGGCTTTTCGTCGAGGTTTTGTAAACACATTCGGAATTTCAATATTTTGATAAGTAGGTCTGTTTATTTTTAAATAAATCCGTCTTTTTTCTTTTACAAAATCTCCTGCTTCAGGATGTTGTTCTATGACAGAGAGTGGTGGATATTCTGGATTAAAATTTGTGGAGTCTATAATTTCTGCTTTTAAATTTAATTCATGTAAAACAGTAGTCACTTCAGATATGGTGAGTTTAGACAAATCTGGCACTTGAATTTTTTGATCGTGATTAGTAGTAACATCCAACCATTTTGTCAATAAAAAAAGCAACAAAATCAAACCAATAATGGCAATAATTAACTGCTTTAAAAAGGTCTTACTCTTCACAAAATTTAATAAACTCATATCCGCTTTAGTTTCAACAAAGATATAAAACGTAACAAGGAACTTTAAATTATATTTGATTTAATTCTTTTCGTACTTTTGTTTTGAATCAATTTCATAAAATGAAAAAAAATATTGCCGTAGTGATGGGCGGATACTCATCAGAATATAAAATATCTCTTAAAAGCGGAGCGGTAGTTTGCGACAATTTAGACAGCGAATTGTACTCAATTTATGCTATTCACATTTTTAAAAACAAATGGGTCCTGGTTGAAAATGGAAATGAGTATCCTATTAATAAACATGATTTTTCAGCTATTGTTAACAATCAAAAAATCACTTTCGATTGTGTTTTTAATGCGATACACGGTGCTCCAGGTGAGGATGGGCAATTAATATCCTATTTTGAATTGCTAGGAATAAAACACACCTCTGCACCTTCTTATCAAATGGCAATTACTTTTAACAAACGAGATTGTTTGAGTATTGTAAAGGCTTACGGAATAAAAACAGCAGAATCTTATTATCTAAATTTAGGAGACCCTTTTGATGCTGATACTATCATCAAAAAAGTAGGGTTACCATGTTTTGTTAAAGCGAATAAAGCGGGTAGTAGTTTTGGAATTTCAAAAGTTCATGAAAAGAAATTATTGAAAGAAGCTATTGAAAACTCGTTTAAAGAAGATGATGAAATAATTATTGAATCATTTTTAGACGGAACAGAAGTTTCTGTTGGAGTCATAAATTATAAAGGAAAAACCACTGTTTTACCGATTACTGAAATAATTTCTGAAAATGATTTCTTTGATTATGAGGCAAAATATCAAGGAAAATCTCAAGAAATAACTCCAGCAAGAATAACCGAAGCTGAAGAAAAAAGAGTGAGAGAGGTTGCTAAAAAGGTCTATGATGTTTTGCGAATGAACGGATTTTCTAGAAGTGAGTATATCCTTATAAATGGAGAACCTCATATGATTGAAATGAATACTGTACCCGGAATGACCACTGAAAGTCTTTTACCTCAACAAGCAAAAGAAGCTGGAATCAGCCTAAAAGAATTGTTTGGCAATACAATTGAAATGGCACTTATAAATTAAGAAGAATAGTTAAAAACCAACACTATGAAACGAGCAGTTTTTCCAGGATCATTCGACCCAATCACCCTTGGACATGTAGATATTATCAAAAGAGCAATTCCTCTATTTGATGAGATTGTAATCGCAATAGGTATCAATGCCGATAAAAAATATATGTTTAGCCCAGAGCAGCGTCAAGAGTTTATACGGCAAACTTTTAGTAACGAACCAAAAATTAAAACAGCATCCTACAAAGGTCTTACGGTAGATTATTGTAAAAAAATTGATGCCACTTTCATTTTACGCGGATTGAGAAATCCTGCTGATTTTGAATTTGAAAAAGCTATAGCACAAACCAATAGAAAATTATCAGGCATAGAAACTGTCTTTCTTCTAACAAGTGCAGAAACATCATTTATCAGTTCTAGTATTGTTCGTGATATTCTAAGAAATAATGGCGATGTAAGTGTATTGGTTCCAAATACTGTTATCAAATAATTTCATGAAGAAATATATAATTGTACTTACATACTTCCTTCTCTGCACAACAATTTTAGCTCAAGAAGTTGAAGAAAATTTTGAAACTGTTTTTGAGCAATCCAAAAGTGATAGTACCGCTACCTATGAGCAAACTATTGAGTTTTATAAAAAGTTAGCAAAAAGCTATCCTGAAATAAAAATTCAAAAAGTTGGAATGACAGATGTCGGTACTCCCCTGCATTTAGTATTATTTGATACAGATAAAAACTTTAATCCCTTAGAAACAAGAAAAAACACTATCCTTATCAATAACGGAATCCACCCAGGTGAACCAGATGGAGTTGATGCAAGTATGCTATTCTTGAGAGATTTGGCGCAAAGCGAAAAGCTTAAAAAAGAATATGAGCAAATTATCATCGCTATTATTCCTATGTATAATATTGGTGGTAGTTTTAACAGAAATTCTACATCAAGAGTCAATCAAAATGGGCCATTAGAATATGGATTTAGAGGCAATACTCATAATTTTGATTTGAACCGTGACTTTATAAAAACTGACACAAAAAACACAGAGGCATTTACAAAAATTTTTCAGATGGTAAATCCTGATGTTTTTATTGATAATCATGTAAGTAATGGCGCCGATTATCAATATACTCTAACGCATTTATTTACCCAACACAACAAAATGGGTGGTAGTTTGGGTGAATTTATAGAGGAAAGTATGATTCAGAATATAGCGCGAAATTTAAAAAATAAAGATTTAATTATTACTCCATATGTAAATGTTTATAATCAAGTTCCAGAAAAGGGATTTACCCAATTTTTTGATTCACCAAGATACTCAACAGGATATACAAGTTTATTTAATTCGCTCGGGTTTATGGTAGAAACCCACATGCTTAAACCTTATAAAAACAGGGTTGAGCAAAATTACGAGTTACTATTCTCTACCTTAGATTTTTTAAAATTATATGGGTTTGAAGTAAAAGAACTTCGTCAAAAAGCTATTGAAGAAACACTTGAAAAGGAAACCTACCCAATTCGATGGGAGGTGGATAGCACACAAACTTCTACTTTAAGTTTTCATGGATATCAGGGAGGCTTTATTAAAAGTGACGTAACTGGATTAAAGCGTTTAAAATTCGACCGCTCAAAACCATTTACCAAAAGTGTTTCTTATTACAATTATTTTAAACCGACCAAAGAAATTAGTATCCCAAATTTTTATATTGTTCCAAAGCGATTGAAAAAAGTTGTGAGGCTTTTGCGTCAAAACAAAATTCAGATACTCCCTTTAAAAGAGGATACCGAAATACAAGTTGAAGGATATACGATTGATAGTTATGAAACGGTAAAATCACCGTTCGAAAATCATTATTTACACTACAATACTGAGGTCAGCTCTTCTACAGTTGTGCAACAATTTAAAAAAGGAGATTTCTTAGTTCCTACAAATCAACCTGGGTTAAAATATATTTTAGAGACTTTAGAACCAGAGGCTACAGATTCTTTTTTTAACTGGAATTTCTTTGATATTATTCTACAGAGAAAAGAATATTTCTCGCCGTATGTATTTGAAGATATTGCAAAAGAAATTTTGGATAATAATCCTGTTTTAAAAACAGAATTTGATCTTAAAAAAGAATACGATTCAGACTTTGCCAAAGACTCTTATGCGCAATTAGATTTTATTTATCAGCATTCAAAATATGCCGAAAAGGAGTTTATGCACTACCCTATTTATAGAATTTTAAAATAAGATGCAAAACTGGATTTCAAAATTAAAGGAATTTGAATCGACAAATATTCCTGTTGCATTAATCACGGTTACCAAATGTTTGGGCTCAACTCCATGCAAAATTGGAGCTAGAATGCTAGTTGCTTTTGATAAAAAAATCTATGGAACTATTGGTGGTGGAAAACTTGAATTCAATGTTATTAATGAAGCTCTTATTGCCATCAAAAAAAATAAAATTATTGAATATTCTTTTACTTTGGGGCCAGAAACTGCTCAATGTTGTGGCGGAAAAGTGGAATTAATTATAGAACCTATGAATCAATTTCCAGAATTATATTTGTTTGGCGCAGGCCATATTGGTGTTGAGTTGTGCAACATTCTAAACGATACTCCTTTTAAAATTACTTTACTAGATGTGAGAAAAAATTGGCGGGATACACTCAACTTAAATGATACTATTTCTTTTTCTGACATTGATTTTGATTTGTACAAACAACATATCAATTGGGGTGCAAATTGTTATGTCGTGATTATGACGCACGATCATAAATTAGACTTTGAAATTACTGCTTTAGCGTTAGCATCTGAAACCAAGTACATCGGGCTCATCGGTAGTAAAACTAAAAAAGTTCGCTTTAATAATCTGCTAAAAAAAGAATTGAATATTGAGGATGGTATTTCAAAAGTTCATTGCCCAGTTGGATTAGCAATTGGTGGCAACACACCCAATGAAATTGCCATTTCTGTTGCTGCAGAGTTATTGCAAGTGTATTATAAAAAATAAAATTGTAGATTGTCATACTTGCAAAGACAGGTACCCAATACCCAAAGCTAACTCAATTATAATCACCTCATTTCTGGATTCCCACCTCCGCGGGAATGACACTATAAAACACTCTTACACCTTTAGTCTAATAGCTTTAATTTATTCGAGGTGGCCTTATCTCTAAAAATTCAATTGAATTTTTTAATTCCCCAACACATCATATTCATCCAACCCCTTAGTAAATTTCTCAGGATTTTCTGCTAAATGATAACGCGGATCATCAATAGCCTCTACAATAATTTCATGGAATTTAGAATCAGCTTTGTATAGTAAATCTTTACAATCCTGACTTAAATGTTTTAAGTGAACCGTTTTACCTTCTGCTTCGTATTTTTTAACCAAGTTTAAAATTGCTTCAAATGCTGAGTGGTCACTAACACGAGACTCTACAAAGTCAATTTCTACACTTTGAGGATCTCCTTTTATATCAAACTTTTCGTTGAATGCAGAAATTGATCCAAAGAATAATGGTCCCCAAATTTCATATACTTTTGTTCCATCTTCCTTTACTCTTTTTCTTGCACGAATTCGTTTTGCGTTTTCCCAAGAAAAAACTAAGGCACTCACAATCACTCCAGAAATTACAGCGATAGCTAAATCAAAAATGACTGTTAATGACGATACTAAAATTAAAACAAACAAATCTGTTTTCGGAATTTTATTAATAATCCTAAAACTAGACCAAGCAAAAGTTCCGATAACCACCATAAACATCACTCCAACTAATGCTGCTATTGGAACTTGCTCTATCAAGCCAGATGCAAATAAGATAAATCCTAACAATGTTAAGGCAGCGACGATTCCGGAAAGTCGGGTTCTACCACCTCCTTTTATATTGATAATTGATTGACCAATCATAGCACAACCTCCCATACCTCCAAAAATACCTGTTACGATATTAGCGCCACCTTGTGCCATACATTCACGATTTCCATTACCACGAGTATCGGTTAATTCGTCAATTAAATTTAAGGTCATTAAAGATTCTATTAAACCAATAGCTGCCAAAATCAACGCATATGGACCAATAAACCAAAGTGTTTCTAAGGTCAACGGAATTTTAGAAAATGTTTCTAAATGCGGTACGGGGAAACCTCCCTTTAAACCTTCTCCTCCACCATCTCTAATGAATGATCCGACTGAAGCTACATCCAAATTTCCAATTATTACAATTCCTGAAACTACCAAAATCGCTATCAATGCTTCTGGAAATTTTGACATTGCTTTAATTTTAGGGAGCCCCCACATGATTAACATAGTTAAAGCTACAAGCCCTAACATCATCCAAAAACTAGTATCTTTTTCTTTAGGAAACATTCCTAATTGAGAAGTGAAAATTACAATTGCTAATCCGTTTACAAACCCCATCATTACGGGGTGTGGAATTAACCTCACAAACTTCCCTAGTTTTAAAACCCCTGCCATCATTTGAATAAACCCCATCAAGATTACGGTTGCAAACAAATAATATAGTCCAAGGTTTTCACCTTCAGCTCCCATCGCATTTCCTTCAGAAACTAAAGAAACCATCACTACTGCTAGTGCTCCAGTAGCTCCAGAAATCATGCCTGGTCTTCCTCCAAAAATCGAGGTAATTAAACCTACCATAAAAGCAGCATACAAACCAACTAAGGGGTCAACGCCTGCAACGAAAGCAAAAGCAACTGCCTCTGGAACCAATGCTAAAGCAACTGTGACTCCTGAGAAAATATCATTTCTCGCATTTGGCAATCTCTTTCTGATAAATTTTTCCATGATTCAATTTTTATTTTTTCAAGCGGCAAAAATACAGTTTTTGATTTAAAGCTATCTTGTCTTTAACAGAAAAGGCATCATCGAATTAATTTGTTAAAAACAAAAGCTTTACATTTTCATAAGAGTTCTCAAGAGCGCTGGTTGTTTCTTGTTGATTCTTAAAAACAGCTTCGGTAATTCCTTCTTCTAATTGCGGAGTTAAATCACCTTTAAAATCTGTTTTCATAGCATACCAATGTGTAATTTTTAAAACTTCTCGTTCTTTTCTTTGAAATATATGATATGTTTTTTGGAGTTTTTTTTCAATTCTCAATCTAGATATACCGCACTCTTCTTCTACTTCTCTTATAGCTGCTTCCTTTTTCTTTTCTCCTTTTTCAATTTTTCCTTTAGGCAAATCCCAAGTGTCAAATCGATAAATGAATAAGACATCTCCCGTTTTATTTTTCACCAATCCACCTGCTGCTTTTTCAATTTTAAAAAACCATTTGAATTCTTTCCATAAAGTTTCTAAATCAACATGGAATAAAAATAGCTCAGTAAACTTTTTTGATTTTGCTATTTGCAAAACAGATTCAATCGTAACATCATCCTTATAATAAAAACTGTCCTTTGTTAAATTCTTGATTTTATCTGTCAAATAAATGGGAATGTCATCAACAAAAATTGTATACATTTGTAACATGATTTTAAACAAAGATACTGCAAAAAAAACTGCTGAATTATTGCTTCAAATAAAAGCAATAAAATTAAAACCAAACGACCCTTTCACTTGGGCATCTGGATGGAAATCTCCAATTTACTGTGACAATAGAACAACTTTATCTTTTCCTAAAATCAGAACTTATTTAAGGCAAGAACTTGCCAAAATAGTGATAGACAAATACGGCAAACCAGATGTGATTGCTGGTGTTGCTACGGGAGCAATTGCAATTGGAGCTTTGGTAGCTGAAGAATTAGGAGTCCCTTTTATTTATGTACGCCCTGAGGCGAAAAAACACGGACGCCAAAATCAGGTAGAAGGCTTTTTAGAAAGTGGATCTAATGTTGTTGTCATTGAAGATTTGATTAGTACAGGCAAGAGTAGTTTAAATGCTATTAAAGCTTTGAAAAAGGAAAATGTAACTGTAAAAGGAATGGTAGCAATTTTTACTTATGACTTTGCACTTGCAGATGAAAATTTTAAAACCGCCAATGTAGAGTTGACAACTTTGAGCAATTACAACGCCTTGTTAGAGCAAGCAAATGACACTAACTATATTTCTGAAAATGACTTAGAAACGCTTCAAAGTTGGAGAGAAAATCCGAGTCATTGGATGCAGTAAAAAATTATTAATTATGAGTGTTGAGTTATAAGTTGAAAATCAATTTTAAATGAATCACCATCCTCAGTTAAACAGTTTTACATAATTTACAAATGAATTTAGAAACACAAAAAATTACAGTACAAAAATCGGCTAAAGAAATATTTGAATTTTTAACCGACTTAAACAACTTTGAAAGCTTAATGCCAGAGAGTAAAGAAAAGTTTGAAGTTGATGGTGATTCCTTTCTTTTTGGATTAAAAGGAATGCCAGAAATCAGATTAGTCTTGAAAGAACAAGTTGAATATAGCAAAATAGTTTTAGCTGCTGCAAGTAGTAAATTACCTTTTACATTAACGCTAAATATTAATGCTATTGATGACAGCTCAGTAGAAAGTCAATTGTTTTTTAAAGGTGATTTTAATCCAATGATGGCAATGATGATTAAAGGTCCTTTGCAAAAATTTATCAATACCCTATCAGAAAATATGGCAAGGCTCTAACTACTCATTTACTTATTCATAAAAAAATCAGCATATAAAGATATAATTCTAAATAAGCTGACTTTTTTATTATGCCTTATTTTATTACTCTAGTGGTTTTTTCCAATTAAAAAGACTTGGTTTAAAAGTAACCATTACCCATGCCCAATTATTAGTTTCATTTACATCTCCGCCTTTAATAAGTTGCATACTATCCGTAGCAAACATTTGCGAATAACCAACATTTAAATTGATACTTTTGTGCAATTTATAACCTACAACAAAATCAATCTCTGTACCTAAATAAGCATCCGCCTTTGTTGTATCAGGATTTAAAATTGTTCCTTCTGCAGAGAAAAAATGTGGTATTAATGCTGCTGAGAATTTATTTTTTGAAAAAGAAATGGGTACATTGATATCAATCAAACCTACACTATTCATATGACTACCTACATAAAAATAATCCATCCATCCGTTAAATTTATGATTGGTCCCATAAAACGGTTTAAATGCATTATCAGTTGTAGTTGTTGCATCTTGATCATTACCTGATAACAATTCTAAACCTGCACCAACTTTAAACATATCAGTAATTTTAAACTTCACATTTGCCGAAACATAATATGCTGACAAATCAGTTTTACCTACTGTAAGTGGAGTTCTCCCTTCTTGCAAATAAGAAGTTGCATCTGCAGATAATCTGCCTTTTTTAAAAGTTAATCTAGCGCCTAGTGTTTGACTATAAGTTATATTTTCATCGCCTTGAGTATTATGATAAGTCATACCATTATTTAAAAATAAAGCACTTAAACCTAAGGCATCATTGAATTTAGTATTATACCAAGCATATTGAAATGTTTTGTATTGGCTGACATTATAATCTTCTGCAACTAGGGTTTCTCCATTTGCGTTTAAAGCAAAACCAAACTGTAACTTTCCCTTTTCACCAGTTTTAAATTTCACTAACATCGCATCATGGCTTCGTGCTTGTTGTGCCCAAGCAACATTACCAAAAATACGGCTATCATCATAAATAATTTCTTGACGTCCTAATTTTATAGAAATTTTTGGGTTAATAAAATACTCTGCCCAAGCTTCGTGAAATACAATTCCGTTTTTAGAATTTGATGCCAAAGTTGATACATCTCCCCAAACATTTACATTTTGTATTGCTAAAAACAAGGTGTATTTTTCATCTTTAAATTTCATATTAAGCCTCGTTCTTTGAGAAACAAAATTTGCAGCATCATCTGAAGAGGAAATTGGTTTTTTAAATCCATGACGGTACTCATACCGAGGTCTTAACTCTGCGGTTACTCCAAACTCTTGTGCTGTAACTACAAAAGTTATAAATAATAAAATTGTGGTTAATAAATTTTTCATAGTTATTGTTTTATTGAAACTCTTTTTCTAATTCTATTGCTTTTGGGAATAAAATATTGTTTTCTAAATGAATATGTTGATGTAGGTCTTGTTCAAATTCTTCTAACTTTTCAAAAAAAGCTTTAAACGTATTACAAGCATCACTGGGGGCCGTATATTGATTGCTCAATCTTGCAATAGTTTTAAATATTTCGCCAGAAAATTCATGTTCATTCTCCATCATTTTGATTGGATTATGTACTGTAACAAATTCTGGGAAATTTGGTTTTACACCTTCCCTTTTTGCTTTAACCAATTGCTTTACATACGGAAACAAAATTAACTCTTCTTTTTTCATATGTGTTGTTAGCTCTACATCAACTTCTTTAATCAACTCATTTATGGTGATTAATTCTTCATGATGATCTCCATGAACTATCGCAACTTTATCTGCATATTCTAACAATAAAGAAATATTTTCTTCCACATAACTATGATGGATATTTACAATATGATCAACTAAAAAATCTAATTCCCAAGCACTATAATTAAACGCTTTTGACACATTACCTACTATCCTTAAATCATTCTCTAAAACTGAATAATTTACACCGCTTTCTTCACAAGCTTCATCTATTGACACTCCACCACCACAACAAAAATCAATGCCATGTTTTTTTAACACATGAGCTGCTTTGATGTTTTCAGCAACTATTGATGCTACTGTTTTTCCTTTTGTAATATTCATTTTAAATTGTTTTTATTTGTTAGCTCTATAACAAAATTAGTTTTAAGAGAATGGCAAAACAATGATATTAGTCAGTTTATTAAAATAAAAGACTGATTAGTCTTTTTATTGTAAATTTAAAATGGTATTTATAGTTTCTTTATTATCTACTCCCAGTCCTTCTTGCTGATGCATTAATTCTCCGTCAGAATTAAATACACTTATAATGTTTGAGTGCGAGAAGTCTAAAGGTGTTATCTCTTTATATTTAACTGCTAGTACATTTGCAAATTCTCTCACTCCACTAACTGATCCTTGTAAAAAAGTCCATTGCTCACCATCCATTACATTTTCAATTGCAAACTCTTTTAATCGTTTGGGCGTATCTGTTTCTGGGTCAATACTCACCATTATAAAATTGATGTCCGCAATATATTTATCAGGAATCTGAGCTTCAATATTTCGCATATCTGCAACCAAACGAGGGCAAGCAGCTTTACATGTAGTATAGATCATCACCATTACCAAAGTTTTCCCTTTTAAATCTTTTAACTCGATAGATTTTCCTTCTTCAGTATTCCACTTAGTAGTTAAATTAAAAATGGATGTTTCGGATATTTGTTCAGGGTTATGGTTTGCTTTAACTTTTTCTACAACCGGTTTAATATCCATATTACAAACTGGACAACTTCCCACTTCATTATACACTTTATCTCCTTCACATTGCATCGGACATTGGTAGGTTATTGCTTCTTCTTGCTTCTTATCTGTTTTTGTACAGCTAAAACCTACTATAGAAAGCAAAATGAGCACTAGTATGTTTTTAAATTTCATTTTATTCAATTTTATCTTTTACACATCTAAATCCAAGATTTCTCATGGTATATTTTGCTTTTACACTACCTCTAATAGCATATCTCATAAAAGCGGCATAGTTCATTAAATCGGTTGCTCCAATTGCAGCACTACCACAAAATAAATCACTATCATTATCTACATCTTTACGAGACTCACCAGAAACCAAAACAGAATTAAAATCTAATGTCCATTCCCAAACCAAACCGTGTAAATCATACACTCCCCAATAATTTTTAAAGGTTGATCCTATTTCATTATTAAACGTCTTTGGTTTTTCATACCAACTTAAAATGTATTCATTGTAGGTTTTTAATTGACGTGCATCAGGTAAATTTTCATTTGCCATTGCAACATATTCCCATTCATCAATTGACGGCAATCTCTTGTCTTGACATTCGCAATAAGCTTTAGCGGCAAACCATGAAATATTTGAAATGGCAGCTAAAGGGGATTGATTTTTTCCTATGGCTGTATCAGATATCCAATCAATTAAATAACTATCATCAGCAAATAATTTGATTACATTAGATCTTTGCCACTTAGGGTATTGAATAACAAAATCTAGGTATTCTTGATTCGTAACTGGATAAACATCCATGTCAAAATCTTGAATTGTTACTTTTAAAGAATCACGACCATACAAAGGAATGTATGTACCACCTTTAATAGAAACCATGTTAGACTGACCATTTGTATTGATTACAAAACTCATCATCACCCAAATTGTCAGTCTAAAAATAGTTTTCATGTGTCTATAATTATTGTTTTAAACGGTCACATGCTGTTCGTATTTAGTCATCCCTTCAAGGAATAAACTTTTTTACATGCTCGTTTCATCCAGTTATAATTAATGTGAATTTTTAACTTCACTAACCATATTTGCAGTAACATTGGTTTTGTTATTGCCCCAAGAATTATAAACGTACGTTAATACATCAGCAACCTCATCATCTGTTAAAGTCTGCTTTGTCATAACACTATTATACTTTTCTCCGTTAACTGTAATCTCACCTGTTTTACCATGTATTACAGTTGCGATAGCTCTTTTAACATCGGCATTTAAATAATCAGATTTAGCTAATGGCGGGAAAGCACTTGCAATACCTTCACCATTTGCTTGATGACAAGCAAAACATGTTTTTGTGTAAATATTTTTTCCTGATGCTATTTTTTCTGATAATGATTTATTGGTATTTACTATCACTTTTTTAGAATCATCAGTAGGCATCTCTTGAATCGTTCCTCCTTCTGGGTGATAAATTCCTTCTTGTTTAACACCAGAATATAGTTTCTTGTCTTCTTCACCTTTCACTTTCAACATTCCTAAAGCCCCTTTATTAAAAGCTCTAAAGATTGAGTGATCTACCAAAATAAATGTTCCAGGAACGTCCACTTTAAACTCAACAATTGCTGCTCCACCAGCTGGCACTAAAGTAGTTTGTACATTTTCATTAATTGTAGATCCGCCTTCTACATGTACTTTGTCAAAAATTTCTCCGATAACATGAAATGATGACACTAAGTTTGGTCCACCATTACCAACATATAAGCGTATTGTCTCTCCAACATTTGCTGTAATAGCATTATCGCCAGTTAAAGAACCAACTTTACCATTAAATACTACATAATCTGCATCTTCATCTACTGCTTTATTCATGTCAAATGGTTGTAAACCTGGAGATCCATTTTCTCCTTTAGTATAAAAATCACCTTGCATGATATAATATTCTTTATCAACTTTAGGTAAGCCTCCTTCTGGCTCAACTAAAATTAATCCATACATACCATTTGCAATATGCATCCCAACTGGTGCTGTTGCGCAATGATACACGTACAAACCAGGGTTTAAGGTTTTGAATGAAAATGTTTTCTCATGACCTGGTGCAACAAATGATGATGTTGCTCCACCACCTGGGCCTGTTACTGCATGTAAATCAATGTTGTGTGGTAATTTATTATCTGGATGATTAGACAAAGTAAACTCTACTTCATCACCAACTCTTGTACGAATAAAACTTCCAGGAACCGAACCACCAAATGTCCAATAAATATATGTTGTTCCATCTGTCATGGTCCCTTCTTGTTCAAGAATTTCCATATTGACAATTAACTTTTTTGCTGGACGATCTCCAACCGAAGCCGGCACAAATGGTGGCGAAGTTAATTCTGCTTCCATCGTACCTGATACCGCAATTTTTGAAGCATCAACAACTTTTTTTTCTTGATTAATAGAATTGCAACTAGACAAAATAAGCGATGCAAATACAAGACTAAAACTGATAAATTTAATTCTTTTCATTGTAGTTAATATTTAGTTAGATTATTAATTTGACGATTATTAAAATCTTCATCATAAAATTAATGTAACAAAAGTTACACAGCAAAAATATATGTTAAAAAGACTTCATAACATGATAAATATCAGTTTTTAAAAATAAAAGACTAATTAATCTTTTTATTAAATTTACTTCATAAAAAAACCGTTTGAAATTTCAAACGGTTTCCATATGTGACTTGGCTGGGGCTCGAACCCAGGACCACCTCCTTAAAAGGGAGGTGCTCTACCAACTGAGCTACCAAGTCTTCACTTTTTCTTAGCGGGTGCAAATATAAGTACTTGTTTTAAAAAAACAAGGGCTTTTTATAATTTACTTTCCTTTAAATAAATTTCTCTAACTTTTTTAAATAAATTAGAAGAATAAACAAAGTTAACAATGGCCTCATTATCTGTTACAACCATCTCTTTATTGGTACCCTCCCACTCTTTAAGACCATCTTTTAAGAACACAATTTTTTCACCAATTTCCATTACCGAATTCATATCATGAGAGTTTATGATGGTAATCATTTCATATTCTTTGGTAATTTCTTGTATAAGATTATCAATAACAGTTGCAGTATGTGGATCTAATCCTGAGTTGGGTTCGTCGCAAAATAAATATTTTGGATTCATTACAATTGCTCTTGCAATAGCTACACGCTTTTTCATCCCACCAGAAAGTTCAGCTGGGAATTTTTGATTTGCTCCTGTAAGATTTACTCTATCCAACACTTCATTTACACGAAGTAACATTTCAGTATGCGATTGCTGGGTGAACATTTTAAGTGGAAACATTACATTATCTTGAACAGAAAGAAAATCATACAAAGCTGATCCTTGAAAAACCATCCCAATTTCTGTTCTTAATTGACGTTTCTCATCTATTGATAAGTCAGAATAAATTCTTCCATCAAAAGAAATAGTTCCTTTATCATGTTCATGCAATCCTAATAAACATTTTAAAAAAACTGTTTTACCTGATCCACTTTGTCCAATAATTAGGTTTGTTTTCCCTTTTTCGAAAGTTGTTGTAATTCCTTTTAAAATATGTGCTTCACCAAAACTCTTATGTAAATTTGTAACTTCTATCATTATCCTAAGAGCATTTGAGTTAAGAAATAGTTTAAGGTGATAATTGCAACACTTGTCCAAACAACTGCTTGTGTACTTGCCCTACCAACTTCTAACGAGCCTCCTTTAACATAATATCCATGGTATGCAGGAATCGTTGCAATTAAAAAAGCAAACGCCACTATTTTTATCAAAGCATATTGTATAAAGAAGGGATCAAACTCTAGTCTAATTCCGTCAATATAATCTACTGAATAAAATAAACCTGTTAAAACACCTGCTGCCCATCCTCCAAAAATTCCGAGGAACATGGCAATCATTCCTAACAAAGGATAAAAGAGTACTGTTGCAATAATTTTAGGCAATACCAAATAATTTAACGAGTTAACACCCATCACTTCTAAGGCATCAATTTGTTCAGTTACACGCATTGTACCTATACTTGAAGCAATATACGAACCCACTTTACCTGCTAAAATAACAGAGGTAAAGGTTGGTCCAAACTCTAAAATCATAGAACGCTTGGTAGCAAAGCCAATTAGATATTTTGGTATAAAAGGACTATCGACACTCAAAGCTGTTTGTATAGCTACAACACCTCCAATAAAAAAGGAAATAAACATGATAATTCCGAGTGATTTTAATCCTAAATCTTCAATTTCTCTAAACAACACTTCCCAAAATATTTTTCCTTTCTGAGGTCTTTTAAAGACCTGTTTCAACATCAAAAAATATTTCCCAATATGTTCTAGGTAATTCATCCAAATCATTTTTGCTAAAATATTAAATTAAAACAATGTAAAAAACCTATCAGCCCATAAAATCATATATTTGCTTATTAAATAATAACAGCCCAAATGAAAAATTATTTCTTCCCTCTGCTCTTTGCAATTCTAATTTCAAGTTGTAAAAGTGATACAATTACAAACTCATCAAACATAAAAAATACTAAACCAAAATTAGTTGTTGGTATTGTAGTTGACCAAATGCGATATGACTATTTAACTCGTTTTGAAGATCGTTTTGGTGAAGGTGGATTTAACCGAATCATAAAAAACGGATACAATCTTAAAAATACCCATTTAAATTACACTCCATCAAAAACAGCAGTAGGTCATGCTTCTATTTATACAGGAACGACTCCAAGAAACCACGGAATTATGGGCAATGACTGGTATGATAAATACAAGCAAAAAAGTGTAAGTAGTGTTGATGATGAAAATTTTGAAACTGTTGGAATTGATTCTGATCAAGGACAAGGATCACCAAATAAATTAATGACAACCACCATAGGAGATCAATTGCATTTAGCCCAAAACATGAATGGGAAAGTAATTGGAATTGGCTTTAAAGGCCGTGGGTCTATTTTACCAGTAGGTCATAGTGCCAATGCTGCTTATTGGTTTGTGAAAGGAAATTATGGAAAATGGATTACAAGCACCTACTATATGGATGAATTACCATCATGGGTTTCAGAATTTAATGATGCCGGAATCGCAGCAGATTATTTAAACTCTACATGGGATACATATTATAATATTGAAACGTATACCGCTAGCGGTGAAGATGACAATGAATTTGAACAACTATTTGAAGGGAGAGAAAAACCTGTTTTTCCATACAATCTTGAAGAATTAAAAGACAAAAATAGATTTTTTGATTTACTTTTAGACAGTCCTCAAGGTAATAGTTTAACTACCGATTTTGCGATGAAAGCAATTGAATCCGAGCAATTAGGCAAAAGTGAAACTATGGATTTTCTAGCAATTAGCTATTCTTCTACAGACGGAATTGGACATCAATTTGGCCCTAACTCTGTTGAGATTGAAGATACTTATATAAGAATGGATTTGGAATTAGAGCGTCTTTTAAATTTCTTAGATAACCAAGTTGGTAAAGATAATTACACGCTGTTTTTATCTGCAGATCATGGAGTTTCTCACATTCCTTATAATCTTGAAAAATTAAGATTTCCTGCAGGATATAGACCTAGAAAAGAACTTTTAAAATATGTTGAAAATATTGTACAAGAGCATTATGGAAATGCAAAATTGATTGAACGCATTGAAAACAACAATATCTTTATCAATGAAAAACAACTTAAAAAATCTAACTTAAAAAGAGAGGATGTTGCAGAAACAATTGCTACTGAATTGGTGAAAAATAAAACAATACATAAGACAGCAACACACAAAACCTTGTCAACTAAAGAATTCACTGAAGGGATGATGGCAATGATGCAACGAGGGTTTAATCAAAAGATATCTGGTGATGTACTCTATTTACATATACCTTCTATGTTAGGTAGTTGGAACCAAGACAATGGTGGTACTAACCATGGTTCTGGTTATAATTATGACAACCATGTGCCGCTACTGTTTTATGGATCGGGTATTAAAATTGGTAGCTCTAACCACTATTATTCTATTACAGATATAGCCTCTACTATTTGCACCTTGATGGAAATTGAATTCCCCAATGGAAATACGGGCAATGTGATTGAAGAAGTATTAAAATAAAATTATAGCAATTGAATAAGAAAGCAATTTTACAGCCCAACAGCGAGTTTGAACGAAAGCAAGAATTAAATAAATACCTGCTGAAAGAAATTTCTGAAGAAGAAAAACAAATACTAAGACAATGTACAGCCGAAGATTTTGAATCTATTGGGATAATTGGTTGTATTTTAAAAGAGGACTCACTAGAAAACAAAGCGCGGATTTTAATTGCTTCAAAAGATAGATATCATGAATCGCTTTCTGATATTGCATTAGATTTATTAAAGTATATTGATATTGAAGAATTGATTGACAGCATATGTCATCGGTTTTTAGTAGAACAAGAAACACTCACACCCATCGAAGATAAGATTTATTATATTTTAATGGGAATACTAAGTGCTGAATAAAAAATTCTGACCTTAATACCTGATTTAAAGATTATTGCTACTACAATTTGTAAACTGATAGGAATTAAATTCCTTAATGGAAATTGGATGTTATGATTGAGGAAGTGTTAGCCTAGACAGTTGTCTGTTCGAGGACAGTAAATAACTAATATAGATTCAAAGATTTCATTCAAATTATGAATTAACAATATGATTGTAAAACCAAAAATATGGTTAGCTACTTTTAAAGATTTAGCAGCCATTGTTAAGATTTACAATCAGGCAATAAATTCTAAAAGAGCCATACTTCTGTTAACAATAAATTGTTTCGGACAAAATGGATACCGTATATAATGAACTACCCTGAGGTAGAGTCATCGAGGAATTCTTTAGGTTAAAAAGAAAAAAATGTAAGTAGTTTTTAATACTACGACCAAGTGATTTAATAAAATATAAAATCATAAAAATGAATACATTTAAAAATCTATTATCGCTTTTAGCATTAGCAACTGTTCTATTAGCATTCTCATCTTGTAACAATGACGATGACAATGGAGACAACAATAATAATACACAATCTTATTTTGCAGTTGCAAATCGTGGAAGTAACACAATAACGTATCATAATACTAATGATTTAAGTGCGTTAGGAACTACATCTTTACCAGATGGGACACAGCCAACCTATGTTGCTTATTCTTCAGAAAAAGATAAAATATATACTGGCGGATTAGAAAATGGAATGTTATATGAAATTAATGCGGAAACTTACCAAGTAGAGAGAAGTATTTCAGTAGGTTTAGGTGCTTTTCATTTATGGTTAAATGATACCAAAGATCAACTTTGGGTTAATAATATTAATAGCACAGTAAAAACTACTACAGTAGTAGATCTAAATAGCTTTACTGTTATAGAAACGATTAACCTTCCTACAACTTTAGGGCTAAGTACAGATGCTGTACAACATGATGTGGTAATCGCGCCAAGTGGAGGTCATGCTTATGTAACTATATTAGATGGACCAGACACTAGTTATGTAGTACATTATAATACAACTACTTTTTCAATTGTGAGTACTGCTCAAATTGGTGGTGACGCTCATGTAGGTTTCTTTGGAGATCGTTTATATGCTTTATCTCAAAACGCTGGAGAAATTAAAGAATTTAGTTTTATTAATTTAGGCTTAGAGTTAGACTCATTCCTTTTTAATGGTGTTCATGGTATAACGGCTAGTAATACTAATTTATTTGTAGCAGATCTACCAAACGGAAGATTGGGAGTTATTGATAATCAAAACAATATTATTTCAACTATTGACACAAATTTAAGTACAACACATAATTTAGTAGTTAATGATGAGGGCACTAAACTATTTGTAAGTTATTCAGGTGGTTCACAAACTAAAGTTCAATTATATGATATTGATAATAGCACTTTAACATTAAACACTACAGCTGATTCTGGTACAAATCCTTTTGGTGTAACTTTTATTAAAAGATAATATGAAGAAAATAACAAAACTAAGTAACTTACTGTTTTTAGGATTTATTTTTATAAATAATTTATCTGCTCAAACAGTAAATTTAGAAGATTTAGAGATCACGAAACATTCTAGGATTTTTGAAAAAAATAATCAGTGGTGGTATTGGGATTATGAAAACAATATGAATGATCTTCCTCTAGTTTCTTCAGATGAAGGAGACACATGGAATACAATTACTCCTAATATTACCTTATTTAATTTTTCTAAAACAGGTTTTTTTAATGGCACATTTTATTCTATCGGTGGTTATAACGGAAATAATCAAACAAGAACTAATCAAGTAGATTATTCTACAGATGGAATTAATTGGGCAACATATAATGCGCCTTTTTCTGGAAGAAGACAACATGCTGTATTTACACATAACAATAAATTATATGTAGTTGGAGGTGAGTCATCAGGAAGTACATCTTTTAAAGATGTGTGGTATACTGTCGATGGGTTGAATTGGACACAAGCAACCAATTCGATAACCAATAATGTATCCACATTCTATACACCATTGGTAGCATCTGTAAATAATAAAATCATCGTTTTTGGTGGGCAAGAATCTGAATTTGGTGGTAAAAACGATGATAAAGTTTATGTGTCTGATGATGACGGACAAACATTTACAGGACATCTATTCCCTTTTAACACAAGCTTAGGTGATGATGCAAAGTTTTTTGTTTATAACAACAAACTTTGGGTACATCAATTTATTGCAAGATATCATAGTAATCCTGTTGCAGGACAAATTACTTTAACAGAAGGTCGTTTTTTTACTACTACTGATGGTGTTAATTGGAATCAAGAATCAGAGATTAATACGACTGCAGGAGCAGAATATTTTTTTACAGATATAGCCAATGGAAAAGTGCATAAATTTAAAGAAGAGGGTGGCTCAGTAGAAAGAACTATTTTTGAAGAAACAACGATTGTTGTGCCAGAAATTAATAGTTTTATTAATAATCAAAATCAAACCAATATTAATATTCAATTTCCTATATCAGGAACTAATGGTAATTTAACTTATTGCATAACTTCTAGTAACAATAGTATTTTAGCACCAAATGATATCCATATAGATAATGGAAATTTAACGATTACTCCAAACACTTTAACAGGACAAACTCAAATTTCTATTGAAGTATCAGATAATACTAATACGGAATATGTTGATTTTTGGTTTTTTAATATGCCAGGAGAACAAGTTGCTATGTCTCAAATAAACAATCGTTTATACACTCAAGGATCCAATCCATCAAGGATATTATTAGAGTTTGATCAATTAGATGGTTATGGAACTAATAACTATAACTTTACGTCTTCAGATAATTCATTTATTAACGAAACCGAAATGTCTGTGTCTGTACTTCCTATTTTAAATTTTGAATTTTTAGGACTAGGTTCTACTTTTTCAACAAATAACTCAGGAGAATCACAATTAAGTGTTACTGCTACAGATGGTACATATAGTTCTACTTCTACGTTTTGGGTAAAAGTTGGAGATGATTTAGCACCTATTGCTAATGGCACTTTAATTGATTATGCATTTAATAATAATCCATTTAGTTATCAATTGCCTACTACTGCTTTTACAGAACCAGAAGGGCAAGAAATGACTTATAGTTCACACAACCTGCCTTGTGGTTTAAGTATAAATCCACTTACAGGAGAAATTACAGGAATTATTGATTTTCAAGATGATTTTATGATAAATATTATTGCTACAGACCGTTACAGTAATACCGCAATGCACTCATTAACTGTTACAAACACAAGTTTATCAATTAATGATAATAGTCTTTTAGAGAATGAATTAGTTATTTACCCAAACCCTAGTCGTAACTATTTTAATATTAAATCTACACAAATAGTAAACCGTGTGCTTTTGTATAATGTATCTGGTCGTTTAATTCGCAAGTTAGAATTAAACATCACAAAGCCTAAAATACAGCATCAACTGTCATCTGGAATTTATTTTGTACAAATACTGTTAAATAATAATACAACAGTCACAAAAAAATTAATTATAAATCCATGAAAAATTAAAATCTAAAATATATTTTGTATAGCTATGTTTTAATTTGAATTAATATTTCCTAAAACAAGTGAAGCCATTTTCTAATGTAAAACAAGAATAGATATAGTAAATAATAGTATTGATTTTGATGGGGAAAATGTGTGAATTAAAAAAATCACTAAAAATAATATCGTATAAAAATGATAGAAGAAAATCATTGTTATGAAAATGTAATGACAGAAAGGGTTAACCGTATTTTAAAAATGGTATATAAATTAATAGTGTAAAATCAATTTTAACATAACCATGTTTCAGAACGAGACATTCAGCTAAGGCTAATTTTGTATTAATAGTTATCCTCTAAAAATTTAGGCTTGATATTTGTTTTTTCGAATTTAAAAAGCAGCATTCACATCCCAAGCCTCTAAATATTCTTTAATAAACTTGATAAACATTCCGCCCATAGCTCCGTTTACAACTCTGTGGTCATATGAATGTGATAAGAACATTTTTTGACGGATACCTATAAAATCTCCTTCTGGAGTTTCTATAACCGCTGGCATTTTACGAATAGCACCCAAGGCTAAAATACCCACTTGTGGTTGGTTAATAATAGGGGTTCCCATTACTGAGCCAAATCCACCAACATTGGTTACCGTATAAGTTCCTCCTTGAATATCATCAGGACTTAAATTATTATTTCTTGCTTTTAACCCTAAAGAATTCACTGATTTTGCCATTCCAACTAAATTCAATTGGTCAGCATTTTTAATCACTGGTACAATTAGATTACCATCAGGTAAGGCAGTAGCCATTCCTAAATTGATGTTTTTCTTCTTGACTATTCTTTCTCCATCGGTAGAGATATTTATCATCGGAAATTCTTTCAACGCCAAAGACACTGCTTGCATAAATATTGGTGTGTACGTCAATTTTTCTCCTTCTCTTGCCAAGAATTGATCTTTCACTTTGGTACGCCACTTTACAATATTGGTAACATCTACTTCTATAAATGACTGTACATGTGCTGAAGTTTGTACAGAGTTTACCATGTATTGAGAAATCAATTTCCCCATACGTGTCATCTCAATAATTTCGTCATCGCCACTTGCAACAACTGGTGCTACAGTTTGTTTAATTGGAGCCGCGACAGGAGTTACTGCTGCTGTAACTTTTTCAGCAACTGGTGTTGCTGGTGCTTTAGATTTATTTTCAATAAATGCTAAAATGTCTGTTTTTGTAACTCGGCCCTCTTTTCCTGAACCTTGAATGGTTTCCAATTCTGCCATCGAAATATTTTCAGCTTTCGCTATATTTCTAACTAAAGGAGAATAGAATTTTCCTGAAGCACTCTTTTTTTCAATTGGAGCTGCAACACTTTCTACAACCTTCTCTACAGATACTTCAATTTTTTGAGCAGATGTTTCAACAACTGGTGCGACTTTAGTTTCAGCTACAGTAACTTCTCCACTATCGTCTCCTTCTATTTCAATTACTGCTAATGTTTCTCCAACTTTTACAACGTCATTCTCATTAAAACGAACTTCAATTAAAGTTCCTTCCACTTCACTTGGCACTTCTGAATCTACCTTGTCTGTTGCAATTTCTACGACTGCATCATCCAATTCAATTCTATCACCAACTTCTTTGAGCCATGAAGTTATTGTTGCTTCTGCAACACTTTCGCCCATTTTCGGAAGTTTCAATTCAAATTTTGCCATTTTTATCTTTGTTTGATTGGCGCAAATTTACAAAAAGTATTGCTTTGAAAAGTTGAATCGCACCTAAATAAAGTAACCAAAATGAATTATTGTCAAATTTGCAACGATTCAATTACATTATCTTTATTAAATTTAAAATGTTAGCTTGTTATACTGAGAATATTTCAATCAAATTGTCGTTGAGAAAATTCTTGTATCTGGTTTATTCTCTTGCAATCTTAAATCAAATGCCATACATACATTTCTAACAAACATACGCCCTTCTTCTTTCACTTTTAGCTTGTTAGTTTCAACTATCAATAAATCATCATCAATAATTTCTTGTAACTGGGCAAGAATTGCAGATTTAGTTTCATGTGATAATCCCTTGTTCCAAGTGGTTTCTAAATTACACATTAAATCTAAAATATGCTTTCTGATAATCAAATCTTTTTCGGTTAACAAATGCCCTCTAAAGACAGGTAGTAATCCTTCATTAACTCTTTCTTGATACTCATCTACACTTTTTTCATTCTGAGCAAAAGCATACCAAGAATCACTAATAGACGACATTCCTAAGCCAATCATCAATTCTGTTTTGCCAGCAGTATATCCCATGAAATTACGATGTAATTTCTTTTCTTCTAAAGCAATGTTTAGAGAATCTGAAGGCAAAGCAAAATGATCCATCCCTATTTCTATATAGCCGTTATCGAAAAATAATTGCTTTCCTAATTCATATAAATGACGCTTTTCTTCGTCTTTAGGCAAATCATTATCATCAAACCCACGTTGCCCTACTCCCTTAATCCATGGCACATGCGCATAACTATAATAGGCAATTCTATCTGGTTTTAACTCAATAGTTTTTTTGATAGTATCTCTGATACTCTCCTCTGTTTGGAAAGGAAGCCCAAAAATTAAATCATGACTAATTGATGTGTAACCAATCTTTCTTGACTGGTCATTTACTATTTTAACTTGCTCAAAACTTTGAACTCTATGGATAGCCTGTTGAACTTTAGGGTCATAATCTTGAATTCCAAAACTATTTCTACGAGAACCTAAATCATACAAAGTTTGTAACTGATCTTTAGATGTATGGTTTGGATGTCCTTCATAACTAAATTCAAAATCAGTATGTTTTTCGGCTATAGTGAAGATTCCATTGATAAGTTTAGACAAGTTTTCTGAAGAGAAAAAAGTGGGAGTTCCTCCTCCTAAATGAATCTCACGGATAGTTGGTTTTGCATTGAACAACTCACAATACAATTTCCATTCCTTTAAAACAGTTTCTAAATATGGCTCTTCAACAGAATGGCGTTTGGTAATTCTTTTATGGCAGGCACAAAAAGTACACAGACTCTCACAAAATGGCAAATGAATATAAACGCTGATTCCTTCAGAATCATTACTCTCGTTAAAAGATTTTATAACAGATGTTTTCCAATCATTTATCAAAATTCCTTCTTTATTCCAAAAAGGTACCGTTGGATAACTTGTATATCTTGGTCCTGGAATATTGTATTTTTGAATTAGATTGGTATTCATTATTTATACTATTTTTATAAATTTTTCCATATCAATTGGAATGACTTCATTTACAGGAGTAAAACTTTTAAATTCAGTTTCACTCCAAACAAAACCTGTTTTTTCTGCAACTCTTACACTTGGTATGTTTGTTTTATGAACCAAGATAAAAAGTGATTTTAAATCACATTTTTCTTTAGCAAACTCACAAATCTTGTTGACTGATTTAGTCATCAATCCCTTTCCTCCAAAATCGACATCTAAACAATAAGCAGCTTCAGCGTCTGCAATTTCTCTGTTAATATTTTTTAGAATTACCAATCCTGCAATCTTTTCTGTCGAATTAACTTTTATTCCAAATGTATATTCTTCTTTCGAATCAATCAGTGATTTTTTCTTTAAAATATAATTTTTGGTCATTTCCAAATTTTGATTTTGCTCTAATGTTTTCGGAAAATAGCGTTGAAATCTTTTGGTATTTTTCAGCAACATAGAATTCAAATTTTCAACATCAGCTAAGTCTAAAACAACTATCGAAAAACCACCTAAACCAATCATCTAATATTCTTTAACTGCGTCTATAAATGCTTTTGCATTATCTAGTGGGATATTTGGCAAAATGCCGTGACCTAAATTCACAATATATTGATCCTTTCCAAAATCATCAATCATTTTCTTTACCATTTCCTTAATGGTTGCAGGAGTTGACAATAACCTTGATGGATCAAAATTACCTTGTAAAGTGATTTTATTCTGAGTTGCTTTACGTGCAAATTCTGGAGTTACCGTCCAATCTACACCCAAGGCTGAAGCATTTGAATTTGCCATATCTTCTAAGGCATACCAACATCCTTTTGCAAAAGAAATAACAGGTGCATCGTCTTTTAAAGCTTCTATAATTTGATTGATGTATTTCCAAGAAAACTCTTGATAATCAACAGGAGAAAGCATACCTCCCCAAGAATCAAAAATTTGAACTACATGAACTCCAGCTTTCACTTTTGCTTTTAAATAAGCAATTGTAGTATCCGTTATTTTTTGCAACAATTGATGTGCTGCCATCGGATTGGTAAAACAAAACTCTTTTGCTTTATCAAAAGATTTACTACCTTGTCCTTGCACACAATAACAAAAAACGGTCCAAGGTGAACCTGCAAAACCGATAAGAGGCACCTCATCATTCAACAATTCCTTAGTTGCTTTTATGGCTTGATATACATAATCTAATTCCACATTTACATCTGGAACAATTACATTATCAATATCTTGTTGCGTACGAACAGGATTTGGTAAATAAGGTCCAAAGTTTGGCTTCATTTGCACTTCAATATTCATGGCTTGTGGAATCACTAAAATATCAGAGAATAAAATAGCAGCATCCATACCAAATCTTCTAATTGGCTGTACAGTAATTTCACTTGCTAATTCTGGAGTACGGCAACGGGTAAAGAAATCATATTTCTCTCTAATTTCCATAAATTCTGGTAAAAATCTTCCTGCTTGGCGCATCATCCATACCGGAGGGCGCTCGACTGTTTCGCCTTTTAAGGCTCTTAAAAATAAATTGTTTTTTATCATATTTAGCTGTTGGCTATTTGCTCTTGCTTTTAGTTGTTTTTATTATGCTTATTAGTCCATTAATCATTTTCCCTCTTTTTCTACCAATTCAAAAATAGGTTTTAACTCTTCAGAGCTTATTAAAGCTAATTCCTCAATAATAACTAATTGTGTTTCTACTCCAAAAAGAGAACCAATTGCAATTTCTAAAAAGCGTTTAAATTCAATCTCACTATTTCTACTACATCCTTCGGCTATATTAGATGGAATGGAAATTGCTGCTCTAGTAATTTGACTTCTTAAACCAAATTTTTCTTCGGAAGGTAATTTGTTTGAAAGTTGATAAATTAACTTCACCAATTCAATTCCTTGATTCCAAATCTTAAGTTTTCTAAAATCTCTCATTTTATTCTTTTGCTAAGAGCTAAAAGCTAACTACTAATCGCTACTTTCTTCATTGCAACATTAATTGCATTTTCTATTACTTTCAAATCTTCATCTGACAATGCTGATGATAAGAACCATGCTTCAAATTGTGATGGTGGTAGAAATACACCATTTTTAATCATCTCCCAAAAGAATACTCCAAATTTATCTGTATCACTTGTTTGAGCTGATTCAAAATTCGTCACATTTTCTTTTGTAAAAAATGGGTTAATCATAGAACCGAATCGGTTTACAACAACATCTACATTATGTTTCTTAGCAGCATTCAATAAATAACCTTCAATTTTCTCTGCATTCTTATCAAAATATTGATAAGGATTTTGTTTTTTTAATTCTGTCAAGGTTGCAATACCAGAAGCCATTGCAATTGGATTACCTGACAATGTTCCCGCTTGATACATAGCTCCTAGAGGCGACACCATTTCCATAATTTCATTTCTAGCACCATAGGCTCCAACAGGAAAACCACCACCAATCACTTTACCTAAACAAGTAATATCAGCTTTAACATTAAATAGTTCTTGAGCTCCACCAAATTTAGATCTGAAACCTGTCATTACCTCATCAGCAATTAATAATATTCCGTTAGTTTCACAAAGAGATTTCAACTCGCTCAAAAAATTATTTTGAGGAATCACAACGCCCATATTACCTCCAACTGGCTCAATAATTATTGCAGCTATATCCTTATTTTCATCAATATGCTTTTGAACAGAATCTAAGTTATTGTATTCAGCAATCAATGTATTTTTAACAGCATCATTAGGCACCCCCTTACTTCCAGGGATACTCAACGTTGCCAACCCAGAACCTGCAGCTACCAACAAAGCATCAGAATGCCCGTGGTAACAACCAGCGAATTTTATAATTTTATCTTTACCTGTAAACGCTCTTGCTAAACGCAATGCACTCAACACTGCTTCTGTTCCTGAACTTACAAATCGAACTTTATCCATTCCAGAAAAAGCATCGCAAACAATTTTTGCTAATTTGATTTCATTCTCGGTAGAAGCACCAAAAGTGTAACCGTTTTTTAAAGATTTTTTTATTGCTCTTTGCACTTTTTTATGCCGATGCCCTAAAATCATTGGGCCATATGACAATACTAAATCGACATATTTGTTTCCGTCAACATCGATAATTTTTGACCCTTTTGCTTTTTTAATGAATAATGGATTACCACCAACTGATGCAAATGCACGTACTGGTGAATTAACAGCTCCTACAAGGTTTACAAGGCCCTTTTTATATAATTTTTCTGAATTTTTGAATTTCATATTTATTCTTTTTTTTGTCATTTCGAATGAAATGAAGCAATCCCTTTTTTGATATGTAGATTACTTCGTCATTCTTCCTCGTAATGACGTAAACGATTTAACAATTTAACTTTTCAACAGTTTTCTCGCCACCTCTTTTGCAAAATAGGTGATGATAATATCAGCACCTGCTCTTTTCATCGATAGCAATGATTCCATCATAACTTTCTCACCATCTATCCATCCTTTTTCATCAGCAGCTTTAATCATTGCATATTCTCCACTTACGTTATAACAAGCAATTGGTCTGTCAAAATTATTTTTTAAATCCCTAACAATATCTAAATAAGATAGTGCTGGTTTTACCATTAAAATATCAGCTCCTTCTTCATCATCAAAAGTAGCTTCACGCATGGCTTCATCTCTATTGGCAGGATCCATTTGATATGTTTTGCGATCACCAAAACTTGGTGCCGAATCAGCAGCATCACGGAATGGGCCATAATAAGCTGATGAATATTTTACCGAATATGCCATAATTGGCAAGTCTACAAAACCTGTATTATCTAATGATTCACGTACCATAGCAACCGTACCGTCCATCATTCCTGAAGGCGCAATCATATCTGCTCCTGCCTGCGCATGAGAAATGGCTTGTTTTGCAATATTGACCAAAGTGGTATCATTATCTACATCATTTTCGTGGATGATTCCACAATGCCCATGCGAGGTGTATTCACAAAAGCACACGTCAGTAATCACATATAAACTCGGGTAATTTTTCTTGATGAATCGAACTGCTTGTTGAATAATTCCGTTTTCATTCCATGTTTCTGTTCCTTCATCATCCTTTTCTGATGGAATACCAAATAACAATACTGCTGGAATATTTAAAAAAACAACTTCATCTAATTCTGCAGAAATTTTATCTAAAGAAAAACGTTTTATTCCTGGCATGGAAACAATTTCAGTTTCTATATTCTTACCTTCCTCAATAAATAAAGGATAAATTAAATCATCAATAGATAATTTAGTTTCTCTAACCAATCTGCGAATATTTTCTGATTTCCGAAGTCTTCTTGTTCTATTCATAATATTGATTTACAGATTTAATCACTTGTTCTATAGAAGGTAGATTAGAAACTTCTACTTTTTCAAAATATTTTCTAGCTTCAGTTGCTGTGGTTTCACCAATACAAAATGCAACAGCGCTTTTGTCTGAGTTATCTTCAATATAACTTTGAACACCAGATGGGCTATAAAATAGAATTCCATCAAATGTCTCTTCAAACTTACGTTCATTTAAAATAGTTCTGTAGGCTTCTACCTCATCAACAGTAATCTCATTCTTTGCTAAAATTAATGAGAAATCTTCTTGTTTTAAGTTGCCGCAGAAATAAGTGAGTTCTTTAATATTCTTCATCCTCACAATATGGTTTGCCAATTCTTTAGCAGAATTTTCCATGTGAGTGACTTTCCCTATTTTCTTTTCGATCAATCGTTTTGTTCTGCGCCCAACACAATAAATATTTTCAAAATTTAACTCAATTGGAGCATAATTATTTAACAATGCTTCTACTCCATTTTGACTTGTTATAACGATATCGGCATGTGCATTTTTTAAAATAGACGGTTTCATTCGATTAAAACGAATCGCAATAAAATCACTCATTTCAAATCCGATATCACCATTAAATAAATCAGTTTGTGAGGTTGCCAATTGTTTTGTAGAAAGCACATTGACTTTCTTAGCATCTGACGCCATTGAAATCATCAACTTTTTACCACCTCGCTGTAAAACATCCTCGGCACATTTCTTTCCAAGATCTATGGCATCTACCATATAAGCCAATTTATCAATCTCTATTTTTCTCTTACCATCAAGGCTAAAAAGGGCTCCTTTAAAAACAATTCGTTCTTCTTTAAAAAATGCCAAAGCACCAATAGGAGCAGAACATCCTCCCTCTAAAGTATTTAAAAATTGACGCTCGATATGTGCACAAGTTTCAGTATCTTTATGATTGATTTCTTTACAAATCTCTAACAATTCGGTCTTTGACTCTAAAGCAGTAATCATCACAATTCCTTGTGCTGGTGCAGGAATCATCCAATCTAATTTAATGTGGTTCTTAGAGAGTAATTTTACCCGGTGCAATCCTGCTTGAGCAAAAATTGCTCCGTTCCAATCGCTATTCTCTAGCTTTTCCATACGTGTCTGCATATTTCCTCGCAAGCCAACAATAGTGTGATTTGGATAGTGATTTAACCATTGAGCTTTTCTACGCAAACTACCTGTAGCAATTGTTGCTTCTTTTTGCATTACTGATTCTACACTATCATTATATACCAAAACATCTAACGATCCTGCTCGTTTTAATACAGCCGCCTGTACAATTTTTTCTGGCAAAACGGTTGGTACATCTTTCATAGAGTGTACCGCAATATCTATAGAATCATTTAACAATGCTTTATCTAAAGTTCTCGTAAAAACTCCAGTAATTCCCATTTCATATAAAGGGCTTTCTAAATCTAGATCTCCCTGTGAATCTATTTTTACAACCTCAACGTTGTGGCCTAATTCTTCTAATTGTATCGCAACAGTACGTGCTTGCCAAAGTGCTAACTTGCTGGAACGAGTTCCAATTCTTATTATTTTTTGCATTTATTTTTCGGTATTAAGAGGGAATACTTTTTGCATAATTTCGATACTTTGAACTGCGGTAGTACTCTCATCTTTAAGATGTTTTACAAATTGAGTTGTAATTTTTTGTATAAAATGGGAAGTTATGGATTTTGCTTGTTCTTCGTTGAAGTTTTGAATCTTTTTTTTGTGAAAATCAATTTCATTTTCTTGTATGATTTCTAAAGATTGTTTTAAAGCATTTATGGCAGGCGTAAATCTTCTGTGGTTTAACCATTCGTTAAACTCATCAATATAGATATCAATAATCAGCTCTGCTTTTGGGACTTCACTTTCTCTAACGGCCAAAGTTTCATCAGTAACCTCTGACAATTCATCTACATTAACTAATGTGATTTCATCCAATAGTTTGACATCCTCAGCTACGTTTTCGGGCATCGACAAATCTAAAATCAATAACTCCTTATTTGCAGGTATCATCTCTTTAGTAATGGTTGGTTTATCTGCGCCTGTTGAGACAATTAAGATATCTGTATTAGAAACTTCATTGACCAAATTATTATAATCTGCAACCCTAATATTATCATTTTCAACTGCAAATTCAATAGCCCTAGATTGAGTTCTATTCATTAAACTTACCTTTTTATTCTGCGTATATCCCGCTAAATTTTTACAGGTATGTTTTCCCATTTTACCCAAACCAAATACTAAAATATTTTTAAAACTATAATCTGATGAATTTTTAATAATATATTGTACAGCAGCATAAGAAACCGATGTTGTACCTGAACTTAACTTTGTTTTGTTTTTTACTTTTTTACTTGCCTGTAGCACTAAATTTAACAAACGTTCTAAATAAGCATTGGTAGCTCCCATGCTTTTTGCCTGTTTAAAAGATTTCTTTAGCTGACCAACAATTTCATAATCTCCTAAGATTTGACTATCTAACCCTGTTGCTAACCTAAACAAATGATTGATTGCCTTTATTCCTTTATTTACATTTGAAACTTTGATAAATTCATCAACTGTTCCTTGTGAATATTTACACAATAATTTTATCAACTGAAAAGGATGCTCTGCAAAACCAGTAATTTCTGTTCGGTTGCAAGTTGAAATCACAAATAAGCCTTCAACCCCAACTTCTTTTGCTTCTTTTATAAGTAAGATTTGGTTTTCTTTTGATATACTAAATTTTCCACGTATAGACACATCAGCCTTTTTATAACTCAATCCTACATTGTATAATTTTTGTGTGGTCAATTTTTCTTGCATATTTTAAGTCATCTAATAAAACATCGCCAAAAGTACACTTATTGATTTCTATAAAACATCGCTAAAAGAACTAATTATGTCGTTCGTGGTCTTTTTTAAATTTAGATTTACAGAAAATAAAAATGTAATCATCTTATTATCAGCAAATGCATAAGTAATTATGCATACTTAAAGTTGATAAATATCATGCGCACAAGAAAGAAATAAACATGTTTTAGCAACAAAATAATTAGATTAAAACTGTATTTTTGCAATTGAATTACACAATTACAATACAAAAGTATCGCTATGGAGATTCTTCCTATTACTAAAAAAAACAACGACAAAAGTCCTGATTCTTTTTACAATGAAATTGATCGGTTTTCAATTTTACACATCAAAAATGAAACGGAAATAGATCAGCGTTATTTTCATCATTTAGATGCTAATTATATTCAAATCTATTTTTGCTTTTCAAAAGGATGCACGATTGCTTTTAATATGGAGCATTGTAAAATTGAATTAACAAAAGATGAAACCGGTTTGATTTATTATAAAGACACCACATCAAATTTGTTTTATGAGTTAAAAAAGGACGCTGAATTAGCTGTGATTTTAATTCCATTACAACATTTCCATTCTCTATTTTCATCAGAAGATAATAGTTATTTTAATTTTGAAAATATCAAACTCGGCAAGCCAATTATTGAAGTTAGAAAAACAAAGACTTCAGTAAAAGCGATTATTCATCAAATATTCAAACAAAAAATAAATGAATCATTAAGATCTCTTTACATAAGAGGAAAAGTTTATGAACTATTAAGCTTGTACCTAAATATGAGTGATGATAATGATACCGAACAATGTCCGTTTATAGCGAATGAGGATACTGTTTTAAAAATAAAACAAGCTAAAGATATTATTATTGCTGAAATGGCTTCACCTCCGAGCCTTGACGAATTATCAAAAAAAGTAGGACTTAATATCAAGAAGTTAAAAATGGGGTTTAAAGATTTATATGGAATGCCTGTTTTTACCTTCCTGTTTAATTATAAAATGGATCAGGCCAAAAAGCTGTTATTGCAAAACGAGAATAATGTAAATGAGGTCGCATTACAAGTAGGTTATAGTACTTCGAGCCATTTTATTGTGGCGTTTAAAAGAAAATTTGGTATTACTCCAAAACAATTTACCAAACAAGAAACTAACTAAATGAAGGGAATATTACTCATTAATCTCGGATCACCCGATAGTACCAGTACTAAAGATGTACGTAAGTATTTGGATGAATTTTTAATGGACGAACGTGTTATTGACATGCCTTATTGGAAACGATTTATATTAGTTAAGGGTATTATTTTAAACACGAGACCAAAAAAATCTGCGGCGGCTTACAAGAAAATTTGGTGGAAAGAAGGTTCTCCTTTAGAAGTTATTTCTAAAAGATTTACAACCAAACTAAAAAAGAAAATCAATATTCCAATTGCTTTAGGAATGCGGTATGGATCAATGAGCATGGAGAAATCTATTGACGAATTGCATCAAAAAGGAGTAACAGAAATATTGATGATTCCGATGTATCCGCACTTTGCAATGTCTAGTTACGAAACTGTTGAAGTGATGGCAAATGATATTTTAAGTAATAAATATCCATTGATGAAATTAGAATCCTTTCCTGTTTTTTATAATGAACCAAATTATATAAAAGCAATGGTTTCTAATATCAAAAATCATTTAAAAGATGTGGATTTTGAGCATATTTTATTTTCATACCATGGATTACCGGAGCGACATATTTTATTGGCAGACACTACAAAATCACATTGCAAATTAGATGGTAGTTGTTGTGACACTAAATCAATTGCTCACAAAACTTGTTACCGACATCAATGTTTTGAGACTACCAAAGAGATTGTTAAATTGCTAGACCTAGAAGGAAAAACTTATAGTAATTCTTTTCAATCAAGATTGTTAAAAGACCCTTGGTTAAAACCATATACTGATTTAGAATTAGAACGGTTTCCAAAAGAAGACATCAAAAAACTAGTTGTTATTACTCCCGCTTTTGTAACCGATTGTTTAGAAACTCTTGAAGAAATTGCAATGGAAGGAAAAATGCAATTTACAGAAGCTGGTGGCAAAAATTACAAACATATTCCGTGTATGAATGATAATGATGATTGGGTAGATGTAGTTGCCGATTGGGCAAAGAAATGGAAATCTGCAAATTGATAACGAAAGACGGAAGGATTTACATTTTTACTTCAACAAAAATTGAATTACCTTTATATCTACTAAACTTAAACCTATGGATTTCTTATACTTAAAATCGCTTCATCTTATTTTTGTAATCACTTGGTTTGCAGGATTATTCTATATCGTTCGTTTGTTTATTTATCAAACTGAAGCTGAGAAAAAAGAGAGTCCAGAAAAAGAAATTTTACAGAATCAATACAAAATAATGAGCCGTCGATTATGGTATATGATTACTTGGCCTTCTGCAATTTTAGCGACTACTTTTGCAGTTTGGATATTAATTCAAACCCCAAGCTATCTAACAATGTCTTGGATGCTTATCAAAATTGGATTTGTAGGATTACTCATTATTTATCATTTAGCTTGTCAAAAAATTTATTCTCAATTACAAAATGACATTATAAAATACTCATCTTTTAAGTTAAGAATTTGGAATGAAGTTGCAACAATTTTATTATTTGCAATCGTCTTTTTAGTAGTTTTAAAAAATAGTATTAACTGGATTTGGGGTGTCGTTGGAATTGTATTGGTAGGTATATTGTTAATGTTAGGAATAAAACTTTATAAAGGCTTTAGAGAAAGAAATAACAATTAATTACTCGTAAGGTTTATCAGCCTCATTGCTCTAATAAGTTAAACTATTCATATACAGCAAATTAATTTTTGTATATTTGAGAAAACCTAACTTATCATGAAAAAACAACTATTCTTTATTTTCGCATTCTTTTTTAACATTATTACTTACGGCCAATTAATATCAACGGGCGATTTGGATTTTGGCACTCAAAATATAACATTAAACGCTACTGTAAATACAGGTACAGATGTAGTTACTTTAACAGTTACTGGTCCACAAACAAGATGGTTTGGCATTGGTTTTAACGCTAGTTTTATGAATGGCGCTTATACTATTATTTTTAAAGAAAATAGTGGCACAATAGAAGAACGACAATTGTCTGGACACACAAGTGGTACTATTTTAGCTACACAAGATATTAGTATAACAAGTGACACAAATGATGGAACAATTAGAACTGTTATTTTAACGAGACCAAGACTAGGAACTGATGCTAGCTCATACGATTTCCCAACTACTGATGGATCAGACACAAATATTATTTGGGGGTATGGGCCAGCTGGAGGAAACTTTAATACTGCAACTTTTATGGGTGGACATAGCCCAGGCGGAGTTTTAATAACATTCAACACATCTTTATCTATCGAAAATTTTAACAATACCTTAAGCGCATCGATTTTTTATCCAAACCCAAGTACAGGGAAAATCAATATAGAAAATGGAAGAGAGATTAATACTATTGAAGTTTATGATATGATGGGTAGGATTGTGAAAAAAATAAATTATCGTGAGCAATCTACAAATAGCATTAATTTGTCTAATTTAAATACGGGTATGTATGCTGCACTTCTTTTAGGTGATAACAATCTAAAAGCCCTGAAACGAATTATCATTCAATAACTGATTTATTTCTTTTATGAAAATAGTTTTCACTCTTGTTTTATGTCTAACCCTATTTACTGGATTTGGGCAGACTGATATTTTTAATGTTGCTAGAAATGGAACTGTTGAAGATTTAATTGTTTTGGTTAACATTAATAAGGACACAGTTAATTCAATAAATAAAAGAGGAGATTCTCCATTAGTTTTAGCAACATACTACGGAAACAATGACGTTGCCTTGTATTTGGCTGAAATTGCTGCAGACATTAATATACAATCTAAAAACGGCACACCATTAATAGCTGCCGTATATACAAGTAATTTTGTTTTAACAAAAGGATTACTCCATTTAGGTGCAAATATTGAAGGAAAAGATTCAGCTGGAAAGACCCCTATTATGTATGCTGTTATTACAAAAGATATTGATTTAGTTAAATTATTAATATCCTTTAAAGCTAGAACAGATATTAAAGACAAAAATAATTATTCAGTGATTGATTATGCCAAACAAACAGGAGATGAAGAAATAATTAATTTAATTAGAACTAACTAAAAGGTGATGACCTCTCCTCTACTTTCCGAATTATTACTACCAAAAAAATAGTTGCAATTTTTAGGTTTGATTTTAAATGTCAAACCGATTTTTTTTAACACTAAAATATGAGCGATAATTTGATGGTAAGTAACATCATTATTATCAAAAATAACTTCTTTAATTTCTTTCTCTTTAACGTATGCTTTAAATCTATTTATATTTTTGATATCACTATACTCAAAGAATTTCACCTTCGAAGCTACTTTTTTTATCTTATCAAAAACCTGTTTGTTTGTTCCAAAATAAACAATGGTAGCTGGCAACTCATCGGGTTTTACTTTTTTCTTTAGCCCAAAGAATTTTAGCAAATACCAAAACTCAATTCCAAGGCGCATAAAAAAATCATAAATCTTATTTATTTTAAAATGCTCTTTGTAAAATATTTCCATCGCTTCATGAAAATGACGTAAACTCAACGAATCCTTAATGGTGCTCTCTCCTTTATAATGAATGGTAAGTGCATCAGCATAATAATAGTTTTGATATCCTTTATTCAAGATTTTATAGCTCAAATCAATATCCTCACCGTACATAAAATAACTTTCGTTAAAACCGTGAACTTCGTTATACACCTTACGTGTCATCAACATAAAAGCCCCAACAAGAATCTCAATAATTCCTGTTTCCTCTTCCTTTAAATGATTGGCATAATACTTTCCTGTACTCTTACTTGTAAACCCAATTAGTTTATAAAACGAAACGATTGGTGTTGGAATACCACGTTTACTTTCTGATAAAAACTCGCCTTTACCATCAATTAACTTTACCCCAAGTGCACCAAAATTATGTCTAGAACTTGCAAAATTTAATATTTTTACAAAAGTATCTTTATCAACAATAGTATCAGGATTTAAAATCAATACATACTGCCCTCTTGCTTTTGATACTCCTTGGTTATTGGCTTTTGAAAAGCCATAATTTTCAGTATTCGCAATCAACGTCACATCAGGAAATCTATCTTCAACCATCTTACAACTATCATCTGGCGAATTATTATCAACCACAATAATTTCAGAATCAATATCTACAAGTGCATCTTGCACACTTTGCAAACAAGGCTCCAAAAAATATCTGACGTTATAATTTACTATGATTATGGATAGTTTCATTAAAATTATAAGGAGTTTTCAAACGGAATTCTGTTAATAATACTTCTTCCTAAAGTTACCTCATCAGCATATTGTAGTTCATCACCTACTGAGATTCCACGAGCTATAGTTGATGTTTTAATATTGTATTTCTCTATCTGCTTAAAAATATAAAAGTTAGTAGTATCTCCTTCCATAGTACTACTCAGCGCAAAAATTATTTCTTTTACAAACCCAGATTTTACTGTTTTAATCAAACTATCTATCGTTAAATTTTGAGGACCTACACCTTCTATGGGCGAAATCTTACCACCTAAAACGTGGTACAACCCTTTATATTGCGCGGTAGATTCAATTGCCATCACATCTCGTACATCTTCTACAACACATATGATTTCTTCATTTCTTTTGGGGCTGGCACAAATTTCGCACAAATCAACATCCGAAATATTATGACACTTTTCACAAAGTTTAATTTCATCAACTAGCATATTCAATGCACTAGCTAAATGATGGGTTTGTTCTTTAGGTCTTTTTAATAAATGTAACACTAATCTCAACGCAGTTCGTTTACCAATTCCTGGGAGTTGAGAAACTTCATTTACAGCATTTTCTAAAAATTTCGAAGAAAAATTCATCCGACAAATGTAACAATTCAATAATGAACATACAGCTATTTTTTGTTTCTTTGTTGTTAAGATAACTTCAATTTTAATCTGATGGATAAAGACCTAAGCAAGTATCGAAAAGTATATCAAAAAAGTGAATTATCAGAAAATTCGGTTTCTAGCAATCCGATGGAGTTATTTCAAAAATGGTTTTATGAATTAGAAGCTTCTGAAACTGTTGAAGAACCAAATGCTATGACCATTGCAACTATCGGTGCAGATGGATTCCCTAAAAGCAGAATTGTACTATTAAAAAAATTTACTTGGGAGGGGTTTATTTTTTACACCAATTACAACAGCGAAAAAGGAAAATCTATAGCTGAGAATCCGCATGTATGTTTGTCTTTTTTTTGGCATGGAGTTGAGCGGCAGATCATTATCAAAGGAATGGCAGAAAAAATTATAAATAATTTATCTGATGGTTATTTTGAATCGAGACCTGACGGCTCAAAACTAGGAGCTTGGGCATCTAACCAAAGTGATGTTGTGCCCTCAAGAGAATTTTTAGATCAATCACTCAAAGACTTTGAATCAAAATTTAAAAACAAAGAAATACCACGACCAAATCATTGGGGAGGCTATATTATAAAACCCATTTCTATCGAATTTTGGCAAGGAAGACCTAATAGAATGCACGATAGAATTCTTTATACTTTACAAGATAATTTTGATTGGAAAATAGAACGATTAGCCCCATAATTTTTTATATTTGAAATTCAATTCAACCAATGAAGACACTTTATATTGTAAGACACGCAAAATCATCTTGGAAATATGAAGACATTAGCGATTGTGATAGACCTCTAAAAAAAAGAGGTATTAATGATGCATATTTAATGTCAAAAATTTTGAAAGAAGAAATTGATCGCCCTGATGTTTTTGTATCTAGTAGTGCCAACAGAGCTTTGCATACTGCCATTATTTTTAGTAATGAGTTTAAATATCCACTTGCCAATTTAAAAATAAGCAAATCATTGTATAGTTTTAGCGATGGCTACTTGGTAAAAACCATAAAAGCATTAGATAATGGTTTTGATTCTGCAATTATTTTTAGCCATAACCACGGTATCAATGATTTTGTAAATAGTTTTGGAAATAAATTTATTCATAATGTTCCTACTTGCGGAATTGTAGGAATTAAATTCGACACCAATCATTGGAAAAGCATTAAAAAAGGAAAGACTTTTTTAAGTAATTTTCCTTCGGATAATAAATAAACCTTTGCGCTTTGAAAATAAAAAAATATGCAGCAATTGATATCGGATCCAACGCCGTTAGATTATTAATTGCCAATGTGATTGACAAGAAGAATAGTGGAAATCCACAAATAAAGAAGTCATCATTAGTTCGCGTTCCCATCCGTTTAGGGGCTGACACATTTGTAAAAGGAGAAATATCAGAAACCAATAAATCGCGTATGGTCGACGCGATGAAAGCGTTTAAATTGTTGATGAATGTACACAGGGTAGAGAAATATCGTGCTTGTGCTACATCTGCCATGAGAGAGGCTACAAACGGACAAGAAATTATCGATGATATTTGTAAACAATCAAACGTTAAAATTGAAATTATTGATGGCAAAACCGAAGCTGAAATTATTTTTTCTACAGATTTAGCTGAGTTAATTCAGGAAGATAAATCTTATCTATATGTTGATGTTGGTGGTGGTAGTACTGAGTTTACCGTTTTTTCTAATGGCAAACTCATCAATTCAAAATCATTTAAAATTGGTACCGTACGATTGCTAAACAAGACTGTCAATAAAAAAGAATTATGGACCGAAATTGAGAAATGGATTAAAGAGAATACCAATGGGATGAAACATATGACGCTAATTGGGTCTGGTGGAAACATCAATAAAATATATAAAATGTCTGGAAAATCTCCAGGCAAATCCCTTTCGTATATCTACTTAAATGCGCATTATAAGTTTTTAAAACAAATGACTTATGACCAACGAATTACTGAACTTGATTTAAACCCAGATAGAGCCGATGTAATTGTACCTGCAACTAAAATTTATTTAAAGTCCATGAAATGGAGTCGCTCAAATAAAATTATCGTTCCAAAAATTGGACTTTCTGATGGAATCATTAAGACTTTGTATCAAAAGGAGAATTGCTGAATTAAAAAATTATAATTATATATGAACACAGAGTTATTCCTCAACTAATATGTAAATTATGATAAAAAGAATAAAAATAATTAGCTTAATTATTGCCATAAGTTTTAGTTCATGCAGTAAAACTTCAACGCCAAAAGAATATCTTCACCAATCTAGAATTTCTTTTGATGAATATAAAAAAGATGTTCGTATTCTTGAAGAACTTACTTTAGCTAGATTGGATTCAATTCGTGATTATCGCAATGAAAAAGGGGTTTATAGTGCTAAATCTGTTAAGGTAATTATCGATACAATTTTTTATGAATCATCATCTAATAAAATTGTTTATCTATGTATTAAAAAAATAAAAAATAAATATGCTACAATACAAGACTCTGAAAATAAAGAAGGAATTGAATATGATGGAGAGTGCTATATAGGAAAAAAAGATATAACTAATAATACATTTATTATATTAAAGAATTTGAAATATAGTACAAGTACTCCTGGTATAGATGGATATCATTATGCCTTAAAAGCATTAAGGTTGATGTATTTTCGGGAAATGAATTATATAGATAAAAAATATAATATTAATGACACTCGTTTTTGGGACAGTATTATATGGCAAGAAATTGATTAAAACCTCACTACCACACGGATCCCTTCTTGTGACAAATAAAAAAATTACTTCGCTAACTCAGGAACAGTTTTATAAATAAAATCTCCATGTCCTTTAAATACTTTACTGAGTTCTTTAAAAAACACTTTACGCTCTTCTTCATCTGTCCAATGAGCTTCAGACAATCGTTGGTTTTCATCAAAGGCACTTTCTATATCTGCTAAATTTTCATACACACCCATCTCATAGGCATCATTACTATCGGTTCCAAAAAAGTGCTTCATGGTAAAATATCCTTTAATGTATTTATTTTTCATAATAACATTGTCAAAATATTCTCCGTAACCGCCTCCTCCTTTTCCAACTTTATTTTTACGAACATAAATCAACAATGGGCCATCAGAGTCCGTTACAATTTTTTTATTAAAAGGCAATGTGCTAAGCATTTCTTCGCTATGAATGTCTTCATAATAATTACTTTGTTTTTCAAAAAAAGCAGCACGCACTTCTTCATCTGGCCAACCTTCTTCGATTAACTCCGCATTAATATTCAAAGCATCTTCAAAATCACTCCAAGAATCATATACAGTGATAAATAAAATTTCTGAACTATCTGGAGTTAGGTAATGTCTATAAACTCCTGAATGTAATATCAAATCATTCTTACTTGTAACCTTATCAAAATATTCTTCTTCGGTTTGTTTCCAATCCGAAAAATCAACTGATTCATCAGAACTCCAATGCATTTTTGTGATGACTACATAGGCTGGTTCAAATTCTTCGTCACTTTCTTCTTGCCCAACTACTTGAGGTGAAATAAGTATTGAAAAAATAAATACTAGTACTAAAACTTTGTTGATTACTTTCATAATATGGAAGATTCTATTTTTGAATTTTATTGAAAGACAAATATAATAAATATTCAACTAAAAAAATGTTGTAGAAAACTTAAACAACCTCAGCTACAACAAATGTACTACCTCCTACAAAAATCAAATCTTTATCTGTAGCTTTTGCTTGGGCAGATTGAAGCGCCTCAAGTACTGATGTGTAAGCTCCACCTATCAAACCATAATCAGTAGCTTGCTCTTTTAAAGCGGATGCATCCAATCCTCTTGGGATATTTGGTCTACAAAAATAATAGCTGGCATTTTTAGGAAATAAAGGCAACACAGTTTTTAGATTTTTATCATTTACAACACCCATTACTATATGTAGATTTTCAAATTCTTCTTCTTGTAATTGCTCTAACACAAATAGCAAACCTTCTTTATTATGAGCTGTATCACAAATAGTTTTAGGTGTGTCACCTAAAATTTGCCAACGTCCAAATAATCCTGTATTTCTTACTACTTGCAACAAACCATTTTTAATGTGATTATCTGAAACAACATATTCCAAATCATTTAAAACACAAATAGTTTGAACCGCAGTCTTTACATTTTTTTGTTGATAGGTTCCTTTTAAATCTGAAGGATAGTTTTCTTTTATATTCTTATCAGCTAAAAACAAACTCGAACGATTCTCAAAAGCCTTCTGATAAAATACATTGTGCACATCTTCTTGATATTCACCAATAACAACAGGAATATTTTGTTTGATGATACCTGCTTTTTCAAAAGCAATTTCTGGCAAAGTTTCGCCCAGCATTTGCGTATGATCTAAACCAATGTTTGTAATCACCGAAATTACTGGAGAGATGATATTGGTTGAATCTAATCTCCCACCAAGACCAACCTCAACAATTGCAATATCAATTTGGTGTTTTGCAAAACAATCGAATGCCAACCCTACAGTCATTTCAAAAAACGACAATTGATACATTTCAAAAAACGATTTGTTTTGGCCAATAAAATCGGTTACCTCAATTTCTGAAATTGGAGTGCCATTTATTTTAATCCGTTCTCTAAAATCTTTTAAATGTGGCGATGTGTATAAACCAACTTTATATCCTGCTTCTTGCAATACCGAAGCTATCATATGACTTGTAGAACCTTTACCGTTAGTACCAGCAACATGAATAGATTTGAATTTTTTATGCGGATTATCAAGATGTTGAGATAATAAGATACTATTATTTAGATCTTTTTTAAAAGCTGTTTTCCCTTGATTTTGATACATTGGGAGTTGAGAGAACATCCAATCTAAAGTGTCTTGGTAATTCATTGATTAATTAGATAGTGAAAAACGATATTTAATAATTCCTATTTGTTTCACTCCTGCATTAGAATCGGCTTGCCATGTTGTTTTTAAAGCAGCTTCTTTTGCCTTAGTTAACAAACAGGGAGCAGTATTTGTAGAACCCTTAGTACCTGCTGTAGCTTTGATCACTTTTCCACTTCGGTTTACTTCTATAGTTACAATTACCAAACCTTCTTCATTACATTCATAGGCAGGTTTTGGTTTATTAATAGGTCTTCTACTTCCTAATTGATAGTCGCCTCCTCCTCCACTTCCACCAGTGCCATAGTAACCGGACGCGTTCGGATCTCCATTAACATTTCCTTTATCACCACTTACATTGTCATTGCCCTCTCCGCCAGTTGTGCCATCGCTATTATTTAAACCACCCATCATAGCATCGAGTTGGCGTTTTTTATCTTCTTGTTCTTTTACAATTCTATCTGCTTCTTCTTGTGCAATTCTTTCTTCCTCTTCTTTTTGTTTTGCTATTCTATCTGCTTCTATTTCTGCTTCTCGTTCAGCTTCTTCAATTTTTTTCTTTTTAGCTTCTTCCTCTTTTATTTTGATAGATTCTTCCGATTCGCTTGTCAACACTTTTTCTGACGGTGAATCATCTGGAGCTGCTTCTTCCACTTTTTCCTCAACAACTTCTTCAGGAATAGTTTCTTCTTTTGTAACAACAGGTTTCTCAACAGTCTTTATCGGTTTTGTAGGCTGAGTATTTCCACTCCCCACATTCGATGTTCCAAAATTAACTGCAATCCCCGACTCAATAGGCGGATCTAAATACTTTAATCCAAAAAAGAAAATCAACAATAATAACAATATCATAATGATGGTTGTTATGGTTGCAGATTTACGTTTATGTATGGTGTCTAAAAATTGCACTGTCTTGTTATTTGTTGATGATTGTTAATTGACGTTTGTTTGCTATTTAGGTTTCTTTTCTAAAATCTATTATCTAAATACTATCATCTTATTTCGGCCTCACCGCCAATATTACTTTAAAATGATTTCTATTGGCAATATCCATCACCAAAACAGCTTCTTCAATCGGCACACCTTCTTCAGCTCTTAATAAGATGGTTGGCTTATCTTGTCCTAGTAATAAAATTCTTAATTCTTCTTCAATATTCCCTTCTGCTACTTTTTTATTATTGATGTAAAATTTCGCATTCTTTTTAATGCTCACTGCTACATTTTTTGTGTTGGTCGATTTCCCTTTAGCTTTAGGTAAAATCATATCCAATGCATTTGGCGCATTAGAGGTCAACATAAAAAAGACCAACAATAAGAATACTATATCTGTCATAGAACTCATACTGAATTCTGGACTAACTTTATTTCTTCCTTTAAATTTCATGTGTCTATACTGTTTTTAAAATCGTTCACATGCTGTTCGCTATGAGACATCCCATTGGGTATGAAAAATTGAACATGCTCGTTTCATCTGAATAGATTAAACTGGTTCGTTTAATAAATCTAAAAACTCTACAGCTTTTGCTTCCATTTTATGCACCACTTTATTGGTTTTAACTACCAAATGGTTGTAAGCGATGTAGGCAATAATACCAACTATTAGTCCTGCAACTGTTGTTGTCATTGCAACATTGATTCCTCCAGCCAAAGCACCCATATCTGCTTGCCCACCACTGGTTGCCATTTCATGAAAAGCTAAAATCATCCCAATCACCGTTCCTAAGAAACCAATCATAGGTGCAGCACCTGCCACAGTTGCCAAAATACTTACGTTTTTTTCTAACTTATAAACTTCTAAAGTACCCGCACTTTCTATTGCTGTATTAATATCTTCTAAAGGTTTTCCTATGCGAGAAATTCCTTTTTCAATCAATCTTGCTTCGGGAGAATTTGTTTGGGCACACAACACTTTAGCTGCATCCAATTTTCCATTTATGACATTATCTTTAATTTGATTCATAAAATTTGAATCTGTTTTTGAAACTGCATTGATTGCAAATACACGTTCAAAATAAATGTAAAGGGCTGTGATTAATAAAATTAATAAAATCAAAATAACTACTTGACCTCCGATACCACCATCCATAATTAAGTTATAGATTGATAATGTTTTTTCTTCTGACAAAGCTTCTTCTAAAACTTCTTGCGCTTTTTGTTGCATCTTATATAAAAGTTTAATTCTGTATTTGTAACGGAATAAATTATTGGAAATTGTAAACCTTAATGGATATTAAAAACCCGAGAAAAATCTCGGGTAAATTAAGTTCTTATAATATCGCTCTCATTCCTAAGAAAGCAATTGAACCGACAATAAAACCGGCCGCTGCCAACCATGCTATATTTTTAAAGTACCAAAAGAAGTTTATTTTTTCCATCCCCATAGCTACAACTCCAGCAGCAGATCCGATGATTAACATACTACCACCTGTACCTGCAGAAAATGCTACAAAATGCCATAGAGGATCATCGATTGGATATTGGAACATCCCCATACTTGCTGCAACTAAAGGCACGTTATCTACTACTGCAGAACCAACTCCTAATAACATCACAACAATATCAGTATTTGGAATAATTGTTTTTAAAGATTCGGCACCAACAAATAATAACCCTAAAGATTCTAGTGCAGCAACTGCCATTAATATCCCGAAGAAAAATAAAACACTTGGCATTTCAATTTTGGCCAAAGAAGAATGAACAGGGCTATGATGTCCTACAGAATCATCTCCTTCTTGATCTACAACATTTGAGATACTAAACTGTGAACGACTGTACATTTCGGCAAAAACTCCAACAACCGATAAAGACAACATCATACCCACATAAGGAGGTAAATGTGTAATCGTTTTAAAGAATGGAACAAATATTATTGCGCCCAAACCAATATATAACATCGTTGCCCCATACTTACTTGCTGATCCTTTAACATCCTTGACAGTTTCAATATCACCTTTAAAAGGTTTCATAAATGACGCTATAAAAACAGGTACAATCATACATAACAATGAAGGGATTATCAGGTGTTTTATTAAACCTACAGTTGTAACTTTTTTACCAATCCATAACATCGTAGTTGTTACGTCACCTATTGGTGACCATGCTCCGCCAGCATTTGCTGCTATGATAATTAAACCTGCAAACCATAGACGTGTAGTTTTATCTTTAATTATTTTTTGAAGTATTGTTATCAAAACAATTGTAGCCGTTAAATTGTCAATAATTGCAGAAAGTATAAACGCCAAAATCGCAAAAATCCACAATAATTTTTTCTTGCTTTTTGTTTTAATATAATTTTTAAATGTAGCAAAACCATCAAAATAATCAATGATTTCTACAATAGTCATGGCACCTAATAAGAAGAATAATATCTCAGCCGTTTTTCCTAAATGATGCAGTAAGGTTTCTTCTAAAAGGTGAAGCTTTTCTTCGCTAGTAAAACCTGCAAACCCATCAATCAAACTATGCACACCAGAATCAAACCACATCTCAAATTTATCTAATCCAAAAGCTACTAGAGCCCAAAGCATTGCCATCATTGCTAAGGCAGGAATTAATTTATCTATTTTTAAATTGTGCTCTAAAGTTATTGCTAAATAACCAATGATAAATATGATGATGATTAATGTTTCCATATAATTAGTTTTATGAAGTTTTTAAATATGTTTTACGGATAATTTTCAAAAGCAATGACACAAATATATCAATTCGGAATATATATTACGCCACTACTGTGGTCTTTTTTTGCACCCGTTACAGATTGCAAACAATTCACTCTATTTTCCATTCTTAGCAAACCCAAAAATGCAAAAATCAAAGCTTCTTTATAATTGATAATTATAGTACTCGGAATCACAACCTCAGCCAAAGTTACTTTTTCTAACTCAGCTATCATAAAAGAATTAAAAGCGCCTCCACCAGTGATTAATAGCTTTCCGCTTGATGTGATTTTTTTCGAAATTTGAAAAACTGTGTGCGCAATAAATGTTCGCAAAATATCTTTTACAGATAAATTGTATATATCTATTAATGGAAAAATTTCTGACACAACAAACTCATAACCCAAAGATTTAGGAACACTATCTTTGTAAAAGGGCAACTGATTTAATTCGCCCAATAGCTCACTATTAATATTTCCTTTGGATGCTAATTTGCCGCCATCGTCATATTCTAAGCCCAATTGATTTACATAATGATTCATCACAATATTTACAGGACAAATATCAAAAGCGATGCGTTTATTTTCTTTTTCAAAAGAGATGTTGGCAAAACCTCCCAGATTTAAACAATAGCCATATTCTGCAAATAACAATTGATCTCCTATAGGCACCAATGGCGCTCCTTGACCTCCTAACTTCACATCCTGCGTTCTAAAATCGCATACTACTTTTTGGTTTGTAATTGCGGCTATTGTTTTTCCATCTCCAATTTGAAGAGTATATCCTTCTTCTGGTTTATGAAAAATAGTATGACCGTGTGATGCTATAAAATCAATTTTATCAATTGAATTCTTAGACACAAAGTTGTTAATCAACTCCCCTAGAAATTTACCATACTCAATATCTAGTTTTTTGATTTCTGGTTCCGATTGATTGAAAGCATTTTGAAGTTTTTGCTTCCACTTATCTGAATAAGGAAGTGTATCTGCATGAATAATATCAAATTTATAGTTGACATTAAAAGAAACATAAATAATATCAACCCCATCTAATGAGGTACCACTCATCAATCCTATAATATGTGTTTTTCTATTTTGCATCCTACAAATATACAACTGTATTTGGCGAATATTTTATTGCAGAATACATATTTATCGTCCGTAAAAACTAGTATATTTGTGAGATATTTTAAAAAACCCCCTTAAAATTATAAACTATGGATTTTAACTTGACCGAAGAACAAATCATGATTCGTGATGCAGCAAGAGATTTTGCACAAACAGAATTATTACCAGGTGTTATTGAACGCGATGAGCTACAAAAATTCCCACACGAGCAAATCAAAAAAATGGGAGAGTTAGGTTTTCTTGGAATGATGGTAGATCCAAAATATGGAGGCGGCGGAATGGATGCAGTATCTTATGTTTTAGCGATGGAAGAGATTTCTAAAGTCGATGCTTCTGCTTCTGTGGTAATGTCAGTAAACAATTCTTTAGTTTGTTGGGGATTAGAAACCTTTGGAACCGAAGAGCAAAAACAAAAATACTTAACCAAATTAGCAACTGGAGAAATCATTGGTGCCTTCTGCTTGAGTGAGCCCGAAGCTGGTAGTGATGCAACTTCACAAAAAACAACTGCCAAAGATATGGGTGATTATTATTTGGTTAATGGCACTAAAAACTGGATTACAAATGGTAATACAGCTAGTGTCTATTTAGTAATTGCACAAACCGATATAGAAAAAGGACATAAAGGTATCAATGCCTTAATTCTTGAAAAGGACATGGAAGGATTTGTTGTGGGGCCAAAAGAAAATAAATTAGGTATCCGTGGTTCTGATACACACTCCTTAATGTTTACCGATGTTAAAGTACCCAAAGAAAATAGAATTGGTGAAGATGGATTCGGGTTTAAATTTGCGATGAAAACTTTGACAGGTGGTAGAATCGGTATAGCATCGCAGGCATTAGGAATTGCATCTGGCGCATACGAATTGGCATTGCAATATTCTAAAGAACGCAAATCATTTGGAAAAGAAATTAGTCAACATCAAGCTATTGCTTTTAAATTAGCTGATATGGCAACTGAAATTGAAGCTGCAAGATTGCTCTGCTTAAAAGCCGCTTCTGATAAAGACAATGGTAATGATTATTCTCAATCTGGTGCCATGGCAAAATTGTATGCTGCTGAAATGGCTATGCGGACTACAGTTGAAGCTGTTCAAATTCATGGAGGTTATGGTTTTGTTAAAGAATACCATGTAGAGCGTATGATGCGAGATGCTAAAATCACTCAAATCTACGAGGGCACTTCTGAAATCCAAAAGATTGTAATCTCGAGAGGAATCTTGAGAGATTAGAAATAGTTTTGGATTGTAATCTCGAGAGGAATCTTGAGAGATTAGAAATAGGTTTCATTGTAATCTCGAGAGGAATCTTGAGAGGAATCTTGAGAGATTAGAAATAGGCTTCATTGTAATCTCGAGAGGAATCTTGAAATATATTTTCTATTGATTTATTTTCATCGTTTTTTAATTTTTATTAAATTATATTTAACAATATTTGCTTTTTTATAAATATTATACTGATAAATAGATATTTTTTTAAAATATTTTTATTGAAAAGGCATTTTTGTGATATTCTCAAAATATTCTCTTAAAATTATCAACCTATAATTTTGATAACCATATAAGAACTTCCTTTTTATCATAACCTTATTTTTACCCCTATTTTTTTAACAAGCACACTTCTAAAAATAACAGATTTTAAGCCGTAACACCTACTGTCATTAGGTTTTTGCTTTTTTTTATATATACATTTGTGGCATTATTAATCAACACAATTTTATATTATGAAGAACAAAAAATTCCCGCTTATGGCGTATGTATTTTTAATCTGTACAAATACATTTTCTCAAGAAGTAGAAAAAAATGATGAAGAATCTAAAATTAATCAATTTTTAAAAAATGTTTCATTATCTGGAAGTGTTGACACCTATTTTAGACAAAACATTGGAGGACCAAATGGAGAAGATGCAATTGCTCCAAACACATCATTTGCAGACTTAAATGGTTTTGCTTTAGGTATGGCAAATCTAGTATTGGCATATGATGGAGAAAAAGTTGGATTCACTGCCGATTTAGCTGTAGGCCCTAGAGGTGAGGATGCTACTTTCTTATCTCCATTTTTAAGACCTGATGGCACATCAAGTATTATCAATCAACTATTTGTGTATTGGAATTTAACCGATAAGTTAAAATTAACCATGGGTAACTTCAACACCTTTTTAGGTTATGAAGTAATATCACCTGTAGGGAATTTTAATTACAGCACATCATATATGTTCTCTTACGGGCCATTTTCTCATACAGGTATAAAAGCTGATTATAGTATTAATTATGATTGGTCTGTCTTATTTGCTGTAATGAATAATACAGATGCAACAGAATTTAATTTTGACAACAACTATACTTTAGGTGCTCAAGTAGGATTCAAAGGAACTTACTTAAACTTCCTTTACGGAAAACAAGGAGGGAGTCTAGAAGCTACTTTCCAAGTAGATATCATTACAGGGTTTAATCTAACCGACACTTTCTTTTTGGGGCTAAACTCAACCTATAACACTACAAACGATACTACGTTTTATGGTGTAGCGTTATATCCTCAATATTCTTTTTCTGATCTATTTACCTTAGGAGCAAGGGCTGAATATTTTGCTGAAATTGAAGGAGGAGCTGGAGCAATTGGAGGTTACAACCCAGAAGGAGATGCTAATGTATTTGCATTTACACTTACAGGATCATACAATATTGCAGGCTTAACAATAAAACCAGAATTAAGAATAGATTCTACAAGCGAAGAAACATTTTTGGATAGTGATTTAGATCCAAGTAAATCTCTTTCTTCTTTTGTACTAGCAGCCATCTATTCACTTTAATCAACAATATAAAACTATTTTATTATGAACGAGCTTGTTCAAAATATTAATTCAATGAGAAATTAATATTAGCGAACAGCATGTGAACAATTTAAAAACAATAAAACACAAACACATGAAAAAAGTAGAAGCAATTATCAGAAAATCAAAGTTTTCAGCTGTTAAAGAAGCCTTACACAATGTAGGTGTAAACTTCTTCTCTTATTGGGATGTTACCGGATTAGGAAATGAAAAAGAAGGACATGTATACCGTGGTGTATCCTATAGTACAAGTGATATTCAACGTAGATATATATCTATAGTAGTGAATGATGATTTTGAAGCAGTGACTATCAATGCCATTCTAAAATCAGCAGGAACTGGTGAAGTTGGTGACGGAAAAATTTTTGTATCAAACATCGAAGAGTGCTATAGAATTAGAACTGGAGAAAAAGGTGGAGACACACTTAACTAAATCATTAACCTGACAATTTACAACACACAATTATGGAATTACTTACAATAAATAATGTATGGATGATGATCTGTACAGCACTCGTATTCTTTATGCATTTAGGTTTCTCTCTTTTAGAAATCGGACTGACGAGACAAAAAAACACTTTAAATATTTTATTTAAAAATATCTTTATCATTACCGTTGGATTATTACTTTACTGCTTAGTTGGATTCAACTTAATGTATCCAGGTGATTTTAATGGCTACTTAGGATTTGCTGGTTTTGGATTGGATGCAGTTGCAGCGGCAGATTTAGCATATAACAAAGGATACACCTATTGGACAGATTTTCTATTTCAAGGAATGTTCGCTGCAACGGCAGCAACCATTGTTTCTGGTGCAGTAGCAGAACGCATTAAATTAGTACCCTTTATGATTTTTGTAATCATATATGTTGGCGTTATTTATCCAATTGCTGGATCTTGGAAATGGGGTGGTGGTTTTTTAGATAAATTAGAATTCTACGATTTTGCAGGCTCTACCTTAGTACACTCTGTTGGTGGATGGGCAGCATTAGTAGCCGTTTGGCTATTAGGTTCAAGAATAGGAAAATTCAAAAATGGAAAGCCTCAAGCTATCCCTGGACACAATGTGCCATTAGCAACTGTCGGAGTTTTAATTCTTTGGTTAGGTTGGTTCGGATTTAATGGTGGCTCTGTTCTATCTGCTGAACCTGGAGTAACTTCTTTGGTTTTAGTTACTACTTGTTTAGCAGCTGCTGCAGGTGGAGTTGTCGCATTTTTAGCATCAACGATTTTGTACAAAAACTTTGATTTAACTATGTTCTTAAATGGGATTTTAGGAGGATTGGTTGGAATCACAGCTGGTGCAGATCAAATGAGTCCTACAGATGCAATCATCATTGGGGCTATTGCTGGAGCAATCATCGTATTTGCAGTATCACTGATAGATAAATTAAAATTGGATGATCCTGTTGGTGCTATTGCTGTACACTTAATTTGCGGAATTTGGGGAACTTTAGCTGTTGGTATTTTCGGAGCCATGGCTGGATGGAGTCAATTCGCAAGTCAGTTAATTGGAGTTTTAGCGTATGCAGTAATTTGTGTTAGCTCTTCATTTATCATTTTCTTTGTCTTAAAGAAAACTGTCGGAATCCGAGTTTCGGAAAGAGAAGAATTAGAAGGTTTAGATGCACATGAACATGGAATGAGTGCGTACCCTGATTTTAGAATGAACGAACATTAAAACAAGTTTTCTCTGAGCAACGCTCAGAGATATCCATTGAAATTGTCATTCCCGTGAAAACGGGAATCTATTTACTCTTTCAGCTAAGATATTTAAATCAATACCAAAACATCTATACGATTTGATTGTATGGATGTTTCTCATTTTTAGTAATATCTCAATTTAAGATTTAAAATTTATGCATATTAAATTATATTAATCTAAATATTCATTTTATTGTATTTTTTTAGTCATAATACCCTTATTGTTGAATTATTTTTAACATATTATGTAACTTTGCTACCAATATTACAATAAATATGATACAAAAACAAGGTTTATACTTACCAGAATTTGAGCATGAAAATTGCGGTGCAGGTTTTATTTGTAACCTAAAAGGCGAAAGAACAAACCAGATAATACATGATGCCTTAGAAATTCTAGTAAAACTAGAACATAGAGGTGGAGTTAGTTCTGATGGTAAGACAGGAGATGGAGCAGGATTATTGATTGATATACCTCACAACTATTTTGAAAGAGTTTGCGAATTTAATTTACCTGCCCAAAGAGAATATGCCGTTGGTATGGTTTTCTTGCCAAAGAATAGCAATCAATATAAATTTTGTAAAGACACTTTTGAAAAAGAAATATTTGCGCAAGGCTTAACAATTTTAGGTTGGCGGGAAGTTCCTGTAGATTCTTCTCAACTCGGAGAAATCGCTTTGACTTCAGAACCAACTATTGAACAAATCTTTATTGGGAAAAACGAACCGATTGAAGAAAACATTTTCAAAGCAAAACTATATGCTGCTCGTAAAATTACGGAGCATGCAATTGCAGCTTCTAAAATGTCTGAGAGTTCTTATTTCTATTTATCAAGTTTATCCAATACTACATTAATATATAAAGGTATCATCATGCCTGAAGATATCGGACCATACTTTATCGATTTACAACAACCCGATTTGGTAACAAGATTAGCCTTAGTACATCAACGTTTTTCGACCAATACAATGCCAGCTTGGGAATTAGCACAACCGTTTAGATACATGTGTCAGAATGGTGAAATCAATACGCTGAGAGGAAATGTGAGTAGGATGCGTGTTCGTGAAGAAATCATGAAGAGTGATGTTTTTGGACCTCAGATAGATAAATTATTTCCAATTATTTTACCGGAAAAATCAGATTCTGCCTCTATGGATATGGTGGTAGAATTGTTGACCGTAAGCGGACGATCATTACCTGAAGTTATGATGATGATGATTCCAGAAGCTTGGGAAAAACACAAAACAATGTCCGACGAAAGAAAGGCGTTTTACGAATATAATGCTTGTATTATGGAACCTTGGGATGGTCCAGCATCAGTGCCTTTTACAGATGGAGATTATATAGGTGCTTTGTTAGATCGTAACGGATTAAGACCCTCGCGCTATACTGTAACTAAGTCTGGAAAAATTATTATGGCATCAGAAATTGGCGTTGTAGATATTGACCCAGAAGATATTGAACACCATGGTCGATTAGAACCTGGTAAGATGTTTTTGGTGGATATGAATGAAGGTCGTATTATAAATGATGAGGAAATTAAAAGTAAAATTGTTTCGGAAAGACCCTATAAAAAATGGTTAGATAAAGCGAGACTACATTTAAAAGACCTGCCTTACAATGCAGATTATTGCCCTGTTGAGATAAGTGATTACAAAACTAGGCAGCGCTTATTTAATTATACTTTAGAGGACATTCAAGAAATAATTACTCCTATGGCAATAGCCGGAAAAGAAGCATTAGGTTCTATGGGAACCGATACTCCTTTGGCAGTTTTATCTGATCGTCCTCAATTAATTTCTAACTATTTTAAACAATTATTTGCACAGGTTACGAATCCACCATTGGATGGAATTCGCGAAGAAATTGTAACAGATATTAGTTTGGCTTTAGGTAAGGATCGAAATATCTTTAGTATTACCGAGCGTCAATGTAGAAAATTGAGAATTCAGAATCCGGTGATTTCTAACAAAGATTTAGAAAAAATACGGAACATTTCTGTAGGTACTTTTAAAGCAGAAACGATTGAGATATTGTATCCAAAAATAAAAGGGTTGAATGGATTGGAAGATGCTCTTGATGACATCATCATTCAAATAACCAAAGCGCTGGATAGAGGAACCAATATTATTATTTTATCTGACCGTGGAGTAAATAAAGAGTTTGCTCCTATCCCATCTTTATTGGCGTGTTCTTTTGTAAATCATCAAATGAATCGTTTGCGAAAGCGCTCTTATTTTGATATTATTATTGAATCAGCAGAACCTCGTGAGCCACATCATTTTGCTACCTTATTCGGATATGGTGCTAGCTCAGTAAATCCATACATGGTAAATGAAATTATCAAAAAGCAAGTACGAGAAGGATTTATTTCTGATTTAGATGAGCAGCAAGCCGTAAACAATTTTAACAAAGCAATTGGGAAAGGAATTTTGAAGGTAATGAACAAAATCGGAATCTCAACTTTACATTCATATAGAGGTTCACAAATTTTTGAAATCGTTGGATTCAATTCTCAATTCGTAGAAAAATACTTTCCATACACAGCTTCAAGAATTGAAGGAATCGGTTTGTATGAAATCGAAAAAGAAATTAATGAACGTTATAAATATGCATATCCAGATAAATTAATTGACAAAAGATTAGGATTAAATATTGGTGGAGATTACCGTTGGAGACGAAATGGAGAACGCCACATGTTTAATCCAACAACTGTCTCAAAATTGCAACAAGCAGTTCGCTTGAGCGACCAAGAAAGTTATAATGTCTATGCAAAAGCAATCAATGAGCAATCAGAAAATTTAATGACTATTCGTGGTTTGTTTGAATTTGACAATCTAGATCCAATTTCTATTGACGAAGTAGAACCGTGGACAGAAATCGTAAAACGCTTTAAAACAGGTGCCATGTCTTACGGATCTATTTCCAGAGAAGCTCATGAAAACTTAGCAATTGCCATGAACAGAATTGGAGGTAAATCCAATTCAGGTGAAGGTGGTGAAGACAGAAAACGTTTCCAACCAGATGTAAATGGAGACAGCCGAAACTCAGCCATAAAGCAAGTTGCTTCGGGAAGATTCGGAGTTACATCTCACTATTTAACAAGCGCTAAAGAAATTCAAATAAAAATGGCACAAGGTGCCAAACCAGGAGAAGGTGGTCAATTACCAGGAGAAAAAGTACTGCCTTGGATTGCTTCGGCTAGAAATTCAACGCCTTTTGTAGGATTGATTTCGCCTCCACCACATCACGATATTTATTCTATCGAAGATTTAGCACAATTAATTTACGATTTAAAAAATGCCAATCGCGAAGCAAGAATCAATGTAAAGTTGGTTTCTGAAGTTGGTGTAGGAACCATTGCTGCTGGTGTCTCAAAAGCCAAAGCAGATGTTGTTTTAATTTCTGGGTACGATGGTGGTACGGGAGCATCTCCCCTAACCTCATTAAAACATGCAGGCTTACCTTGGGAACTCGGTTTAGCCGAAGCACAACAAACTTTAGCACTTAATAATCTACGAAGTAGAATTGTTATTGAATGTGACGGACAATTAAAAACTGGACGTGATGTAGCAATCGCCGCTTTATTAGGTGCCGAAGAATTTGGATTCGCAACTGCTCCGTTAGTGGCATCGGGTTGTATTATGATGCGTAAATGCCACCTAAATACATGTCCTGTTGGTATTGCAACCCAAGATAAAGAATTGCGTAAAAACTTTAAAGGCACACCAGAACATGTTATCAATTTCTTTTACTATATCGCAGAAGAATTAAGAGCTATTATGGCAGAACTTGGTTTCAGTACTTTGGAAGAAATGGTGGGACAAACACATAAAATAAATGCCAACAAAGCTATTACACATTACAAAGCAAAAGGGTTGGATTTAAGTTCAATCTTACACAGACCAGAATCATATTCTAAAATGCCAATAAAGAATTCTGAAAAGCAGGATCACAATTTAGAGAATGTATTGGATTTTCAAATTTTAAAAGATTCACACAGAGCGATTTATCAAAAAGAAAAAATGACATTGAATTACCAAATCAACAATACCAACAGATCCGTTGGTGCAATTGTGAGTAATGAAATTTCAAAAATATATGGTCATTTAGGATTGCCAGAAGATACCTTAAACATCAACTTTACAGGATCAGCAGGACAAAGTATCGGTGCATTTAGCGCTCACGGATTGACATTTAATATTGAAGGAAACACCAATGATTATTTAGGAAAAGGATTGTCTGGAGCAAAATTAATTGTAAAAAAACCTGCAAAAGCTAATTTCTCAGCACAAGAAAATATCATTGTTGGGAATGTTTGTTTGTTTGGTGCTGTTGAAGGTGAAGCATATATCAACGGAATTGCAGGCGAACGATTTGCAGTTCGTAACTCAGGAGCAATTGCAGTTGTAGAAGGTGTTGGAGATCATTGTTGTGAATATATGACTGGTGGAAAAGTAGTTGTATTAGGAGGTACTGGTCGAAATTTTGCGGCAGGTATGAGTGGAGGAATCGCATATGTATATGACCCAGAAAACAAATTTATTAATGGGTTATGTAATATAGAAACTATTGAGTTTGAAGAAATTTTAGCAGAAGATGCTAAAGAATTAAAAGCATTAATCAAGAAACACATTGCATATACCTACAGTGAGTTAGGTAAAAATTTACTTAAAAATTGGGAAACAAGTTTATCAAACTTTGTTCGTGTAATGCCAACAGAATATAAACGTGCATTGGAACGTATCGTTACAGAAGAACCACAATTTGAAGAATTAACAGCATAAGACGATGGGAAAAGTTACAGGATTTAAAGAATTTGAGAGAGCAAATGAATCGTACATCGCAGTAAAAGAACGCGTAGAAAACTACCAAGAATTTACGGTTCCATTAAACGATAAAAAAATTACAGAACAAAGTTCTCGTTGTATGGATTGCGGAATTCCATTTTGTCATAGTGGTTGTCCGTTAGGGAATTTGATTCCAGATTTTAATCACATGGTACATCAAGGTGAATGGCAAAAAGCCTCATGGATTTTACATTCAACAAATAATTTTCCTGAATTTACGGGGAGGCTATGTCCTGCTCCTTGCGAAAAAGCATGTGTACTCGGAATCATAGAAGACCCTGTATCAATTGAAAATATTGAAAAAAATATTGTAGAACGTGCTTTTAAAGAAGGGTGGATAAAACCTCAAATCCCAAAAACACGAACTGATAAAACCGTAGCTGTTATTGGGTCAGGTCCTGCAGGATTAGCAGCTGCTCAACAATTAAATAGAGCAGGTCATTTGGTAACTGTTTTTGAACGTGATGATGCTATCGGTGGATTATTACGCTATGGAATTCCGAATTTTAAATTAGAAAAAGGAATCATTGACCGACGTGTTGCTATTTTAGAAGCCGAAGGAATCACCTTTAAAATCAATGTAAATGTTGGAGTGGATTATAAAGTTTCAGAATTGGATAGTTTTGATGCTGTTGTTTTGTGTGGTGGTGCAACTACTAAAAGAAGTTTACCCACAAAAGGAATTGAAAGTAAGGGAGTAGAGCAAGCCATGGATTTTTTAACCCAACAAACTAAAGTAGTTTTTGGCCAGCAAATTGAAAATCAAATTTTAGCAACTGATAAAAATGTGATTGTAATTGGTGGTGGCGATACAGGTTCTGATTGTGTAGGCACATCTAACCGACAAGGAGCTAAATCAGTCACTAATTTTGAGATTATGCCAAAACCACCGATTTCTAGAAGTCATACAACTCCATGGCCATTTTGGCCTTTACAATTAAAAACTAGTTCGTCGCACGAAGAAGGCTGTGATCGTAATTGGTTGATTAATACCAAAGAATTCATTACTGATGAAAATGGAAATTTAACCGGATTAAAAACCATAGAAATTGAATGGAAAATCATTCCTGGACAAAGACCTGAATTGATAGAAAAAGAAGGGACAGAAAAAATATGGCCTTGTGACTTGGCGTTACTCGCGTTAGGTTTTACTGGTCCAGAAACTACATTGTCAGATAAATTAGGATTAATAGTTGATGCGAGAAGTAATTACCAAGCAACGAATTACCAAACCAACAAGCCACACATTTTTACTGCTGGTGATATGCGTAGAGGGCAATCATTAATTGTTTGGGCAATATCAGAAGGACGTGAAGCAGCAAGAGCAGTAGATATTTATTTGATGGGGAAATCTGATTTACCAACCAAAGGGAATGGAGATATTTTGGGTGCTTAGTTGGTGGTAGATAGTTGATAGTTTTTGGGAATTTAGTATTTAAAAAATTACATCTCTGCGAACGTAGTGAAGCAATCTCATGGTTGAAACTAAAAATAAACAGATTACTTCGTCCCTGCGTTCCTCGTAATGACGCAAAAATTAAAGTATCTTATTTTCCCTCAAACAAGAGAATCTATACATCCTAAAAATGGGTTCCGCATCAAGTGCGGAAAGACAATAATATAGTTTATACATTTAAAATCACGACTCAACTTTAATATTTTATTTACAATTGCGTATTTGTATGGTAATGTAAAGAATACTATTTTTACATTAGCTATGTTAATCTTTCAACAGCAACTATGAAAAAATATTATTTCCTATTTATTATTGGTTTATTATTTACCTCTTGTGAATTCTTAATTGGTAAGGATGATGAACTTTCTATTAATAGAGAAAACTATAATGGAATTGAATTAAAAATGAATGGCTATTATTATACTGGAGATTCTCTAATATCAATACTTTTTTTATATAAAAATGGTGTGGTTTTATCTGCTGGGTCTGTTCAGTTTGAAGAGTGGAAAAAGTATGAGAAATTATTTAATAATAATCATTTTAAAAAAAAACTACATAATAGTAGAATGGGGTGGGGAGTTTTTAAAATAAATGAAAATGAGATAATGTACGAAAGATGGTATCCAAGTGAAAGACCACATCACACTGCTATAAGAAAGGGTAAAATATTAAATGATACAACTTTTATAATTCTAAAATCAATTTCACATAAAGGAAAGGAAAAAAGCAGAAATGAAGTTTATCATTTTAAAAAATTCAAACACAAACTAGATAGTGTTTCAAAGTTTATAAAGTAAGTCCCTTAATTTACCTTACTAAAAAGCAACTCTAAAACTCACATTCGGTGTTAATCCCAAAGAATTTTGCACAACTTCTTCAGCTGTATTATTATCAGAAACTCAGTACTATTTATTAATGATATTCTCAGTATATAATAAATTACGAAAATTAAGTAAAGGTTAATTTTATCTTATGATTGTTTAGTTCTTTGCTCACCCCTTATATTATAGCTATTTTTGTAATAGAATTATTAAAAATTAAATTCTGATATATGGAGATCGCAATTATTTCTCACGATGGAAAAAAAGCTGAAATGGTTCAGTTTTTAAACGAACACAAAAGTGTACTAGAATCTAAAGGTATTCAGTTAATTTCTACAGGTACTACTGGTATTAAAGCTGAGAAAGCTGGATTTAAAATCACCAAAATGTTATCTGGTCCTTATGGAGGTGATGCGCAAATTGCTGCGCGTGTAGCTGAAGGTAAAACAAATATGGTTTTATTTTTTAGAGATCCGCTAGAAAAGCATCCGCACGAACCAGATATTTTTATGTTAATGCGATTGTGTGATGTGTATGATGTACCATTAGCTACAAATCCTGCTACTGCTGAATTACTAATCAAAGCGATTTAGAAAAGTTTTTTATTTAAAGAAACTTAAATCTTGATTGAAGTCATTTATATCTGACAATTCTTTTGTAGTTTGACAAACTATATTCATACTAAAAACAAAGCTCTTAAATAAAAAATCTTCAATAGATTAACTCAAACAGATATTATATTGAGGAAGCCATCTATTTTAAAGCATCAAAAGTTTATCTATAATCATAATAATAATGGGCAAAATAACAGTTCCTAATACTGCAGTCAAACCTTTGGTATCAAAAGGCCAAGTATTCTGATTAGAGATAGAACTCTCTAAAACTCTTAACTCATTTAATTTTGAAAAGTTACTTGAACTTGGATCTTTATCAATATCACCTAATTTATTTCTTATTTTTCTTTGAACTTTTGATTTTTGATTTTCAAGATCAAAAGTCATATAATTATGAATATTTATTATTGGCAAATAGATATAAAAAAGTATTGCTATTGCAAAAGAAACATACCACAAAACTATTGGCAAATCCCATGACCAATTACCAATTAATTTAGCTATAACACCCAAAAAAAATGGAATTACTGCTAATACTGATGTTTTTAAATGTATACTTCCAATTTTATGAATTGATTGCTTTTGACTCAAAGACATTATTTCTCTTTTTGGACTTGTAGTTAATTCATTTAAAAAAATTGCAAAGTAAAAAATACTATACATTGCTGCTCCTGCAAAAAACATATAAATAAATTCAAATCCTGCAAATAAGAATTTGGCTTCCAATGTTTTAAATGGAGCTCCAACAATTAAATCTCCAACAGCAGCAATAAGCCCAATTACAACACCTGTTACTATTGCTTTTTTTGTATTAAACATTATTTTATTAAACTCATAAAACTTAGCTACTGCTTTTTCTTTGGTTAAAGATGAAACTTTTATAAAATAATTATAATTCTTATTGATAACTTTAGAAATCCATATTAAACATGACCAAGCAATAATAAATTGAATTGCAAATGCTAAAAATGAAAATAAATATATTTCATCTTCGTCCAACTTGTACCAAGTCAATTGAATTATTGTAAATAATAATATTCCAACAATAATAGTATTAATAAAATAGTGAAAAGGTAGTTTATTTATTAACGTGCTTTGAAATGGTATTTTTATCAATTCTTTTGTAACCTGTAATTGTTTTATCTCAAGAGAGGTATTGATATTAATCTTATTATCTTCTTGCCACTCTAAGCAATATTTACATTTTAATGCTCTTTTTGGTATTTTACTTAAACAACATTCACACTCTTTAACTTCCATATTAATGCTAATTAATTGTTACATTTTTATTTGTTAACATTTGTGAATTTAAATTAATATCTAAATTAAATTCATTTGCTAATAAATGTCCTAATTTTTTATGCTCAATAATTTCAAACTCATTATGCATTCTAAAATTTACAAGCATTTTTACCTTATTCCTTTTTAAAGATTTAAGCAACCAGTCTTTACTACCATAATGTATTATAATTTGCTTATCCGTCAATACATTAGAAAGTTGAGTTTTTTCATTATTTTCAAAATATTGGTAAAGCTGAAAAATGGTTGTATAATTATATATATATTCAAAAAATGATTTAGTATCATTAATTTTCAAACCAAAATATTGAAGTTTACAATTTTTGCTCAGTTTAATTTTTACATATTTATACTTACCTAACTTGTTTATTATAAGCATTGGAAGGTTAACAAAAAAATTAAAAATAATTTTCAAGAAATATTCATTTAGTTTTGAAATTATTTTAATCACTTTTTTGGAAACGACAACTTCAAATTCATCTATTGGGGCGTAAAGTATTAATCTTGTAATTTTCTTTTTTTCTGTAAAAGTTTTTATAAAACCAATTGCCTTAGCTTTTTTAAAAATGATATTCTTATTTGATTCCTTAGCTAAATTATTAATAAAATAGTTTTCAATTTTTGAATTATAGTTGTACATAAAGGATAAGACTGCAATAGCTCCAGCACTATGACCAGCCAAATGAATTTCTTTAATTGAATCTCTATCTTTTTCTTTAATAAACTCCCTTAAATTATCTGCCATTGTGCCAATTGTCCATTTTCCTTTTGACCCTTGTTCTGGTAGATCTAGTATATAAGTCTTATTATAATTTTGTGCAATTGATTTGGCATAAACAAAATAATTTTCTTTAATTGCTCCAATACCAGGTAAGAATATTAATATTCGATTTTGATTATCATTTCCACGAATTGATAAATATTGAATTTTATTAGTTTCGAATTTTTGCAATTAATAATTTCTATACTTAAGTTAAGTAATCTATAATAGCTTATAAATATATAATAATCCACTATCAAATCAAAATACACTTAAACTACTAAAAAGCAATCCTTAAACTTACATTTGGTGTTAATCCTAACGAAGTCTGTACCACTTCTTCCACTGTATTAGAATCTGTAACTCGGTAATACTTATTGATTACATTTTCAGTGTTTAATAAATTCCAAACTGAAATACTTGTAGTCCCTTTTACTTTTTTACCCAAGTTAAAATTGTAGTTTGCCGAGGCATCTAAACGCAAATAAGAATCTAACCGACTACTATTGGCTATTTCATAATTAATTTCTCCACCAATAATTTGATTGCCATCAACTGGCTCAGTGGTTGGTTTTCCAGAATGCCAATTAAGTCCTGCAGAAATATTAAATTTTTTCAGTGCATATGAACTTGCAAAAGAGAGCGAATGTGTAATTTCTAAGTTGTTTGGAAAATTGACTTCTGTCAAATCATCAAACGTATATTGATTATCAACATAGCTGTAACTCAACCAAGTATTCAAATCTACAAATCGTTTATTGATTAAAAAATCTCCACCATAAACCCTATAACTTCCTGTTGTATTTACATATTGATATTGGTTTTGAAACCCTTGACTTTTAGAGGTGATTCCATCAACTATTTTATAATAACCTTCGGCACTTACCAACCATCCTCTTTTGTGGTAATGTACACCAACAGATGCTTGCTTACTTTTTATTATTGGAATATCATCATTGTTAGACAAAATCCAACGACGATTTTCGACTCCCAAAAAATCCTCTTGAAAATCTATAATTTGAGTGGAAGTTTGATGCTTTATTTCACCTAAAAATTCCAACGTAAAATTGTTTAAAAACTGTTGACTAAAACTTAAGCGAGGTTCTAACAAAAACTTGCCAAATTTTTCGATGTAGTTCAATCTGAGACCTACTCTGACATTTGTTCCTTTATTTTTAGATTGATACCCTACTTGTGATGACAGTCCATGAGCACGAATCACTTCTTTTGTTTTATTATAAAACAATGGGTTGTCAACATCCTGAATATTGGTGATACCCGTTTCAAAATATTGATATCCGTTATACAAAGTCAGTTTATCGGTCAAGACATATTTGGTATCTAACTTAATTGATTCTTCTAAAACTTCATTTTGTTGAATCAATCTTTGGTTATTTAAAATATCATGGTTTGTAGATTTTAATAAATATTTTGTCAAATACGATTGAATTTCAGTTGAGAACCGATCTGTCCAAATTCGCTCATAAAAAACACTTACTGCTAGGTTATCCTGCTCAGCACTACTCTCTTTAAATTCTAGCTCATTCTGTACATCTGGATTCTCTAAAAATGCTATATTGTTACTAAACTTTAATACATTTACTCTAATTTTATTATTATTTGTAATGTTATACAACCATCTAACATTGACATCATAAAATGAAAATTCTTCTTTAGAATTAATGATATCTCCAGAACCATCCACTACTTCGGTATCTTGAAAAGCTTTCTCAAAATACTGTTTGTAAGTTGGTGTTTTCCAAAAACCATTAATCGATTTTCTTGCAGATAATTGTACTGATGATTTTTTGCCAATCGGCATATCTAATAACACATCAGCATTTATTAAATTCAGTCCAATCTCTGTTTTAAATTTATTATTTAGCTCTGTATCAGTTGCCATTAAAATGGATCCTGAAACACCATCTGTATAATTGGCATTTGTTCCATTCTTAATCAAGATAGCATTATTTGTTAGAGAGGGGTTAAAGGCAGAAATTAATCCAAAGAAATGACCAGATTGATACATTTTAATCCCATCCCACAACAACAAATTTTCAGCATGCGAGCCTCCTCTAATATTGATGTTTGAAACTGTTTCATCAACACTTTGAATCCCAGGAAACGCTTGTATAGCTTGCAATACATCAGGTTCTATAAGCCCAGGTAGTATTCCAAAATTACTGTAGTCAATATCAAAACTCCCTGTGGTAGTTTTACGAATACCTTTTGCTAAATAATTGTGAATTACAATCTCACGAATCTGCTCAATATTTGGGACTAAATAATGACTATTACAGTTATTATCAGTAAATTTTTGAGCAACATATCTCACCGTTTTATAGCTAATATGCTGCATAGAAACCAATTGATTTACTGGCACATCAACTAACTCAAAATACCCACTAGCATCGCTTATAGTATTTTGATTGTTTGTTTGAATTGCAACATTAGAAATTGCCTCACCAGTATCAATATCTATCAAATATCCACAAATAGAAAAACTGCTTTTTTTATCGCTAACCGCTACAACATTGTCTTGTAAAAGTGTAAAATTTAAAGGTGTATTATCTTGTAAATAATTAACAACTTCTTCTAGTGTGGTTAAACTTGATGGAATCGCAATACTGATATTTTCAATGTTCTCATCGGCATAAGAAAAGCTACAATCAAATTCTTGCTCTATTTGTAAAATTACAGCACGAAGTATCTGATTTTCTTTTTTAACTTGAGCGTAAAATACATGATAAAAAAGAAACAACAAACAGATGATGATTCCTTTTTTTTTACTCAATCTCTGATAAAGTTATGTGATTATTTACAATGATATATTCCAAGTTAAATGGAATGGTAATCGATTTTAATGCCAGCTCTTTGTTGGTATGCACAAACATTCCGGTAAACAGAATATCAGTATTATAATTGATTGAAACTTCAACATCATATTGGCGCTCAAACTCAGCGATTACTTCATATAATGGTACACTTTTAAAGCTACTTTCATTGGAAATCCAAGTTGGAAATGCTAGGTTAGTATTACTGTTTGTAATGTTTCCTTCAACAATTCTAAACGTATCTCCAGCAGGCAGCATAGTCTCATTTCCATCAATTGTAACGCTAACCAGTCCTTCAAAACATTTTACTTCAAAATAATTTTCTCTATTCTTTACATTGAATTGCGTTCCGTGTACACTTACAATTCCTACTAATGTTTCTACTTCAAATTTAGACCCCTTAGCAACATTAAAATAAGCCTCTCCTTCTAAACCAACAGTACGATGACTGCTCCATGTTTTTTCGCTATAACTCAACTCAGACACAGAATTCAATTGAGCAGTAGAATTATCTGGTAAAGTAACTATCTCTTTTTGGTTTGCCATAGTTTCAACAGTTGTGATATCTTTAGAAAAAATAACAGTCACCAAAGTGAAACCAATAATAAACGCTGCTGCCATTTGAGCAATAACCTTGTACAGTCCTTTATTACTTTTTAAAGTTCTTTTTTCTTCAATAACAGGGTGTAACTTTTTATAAGCATCAGAACTATTAAAATTCGGAGCCTTAAAAAGCTGTGCTTTGTCAGATAATTTCATGTACGAATCATACTCCTCTAACTGCTGAAATTCTTTAAGTTCTTCAGCAGTTAGTTCATTATCTAACCATTTCTTTATTAAAATTTCCTTTTCCATAATATTCTCCCTTATGTATAAAACAACTCAGTTATAAAATTCCCTACCTCTTAAAATTTCAAATTGAAATTCGTAATAAATTTAAATCCCTTCTATTTCTTTACGTAATTTTTTTAATGCTCCATACAATCTTTTTTCAACTCCTTTAACAGAGATTCCTAACAATGAAGCAATTTCTTTATGCCTTTTCCCTTCTATCCTATTCAATAAAAAAGCTTCACGTTGTCCATCAGTTAAATTTGCTAATGCTCGCTGATACTTTTGCATATACTCATCTTCTTCCATCAAAAACTCAGGGGTTATATTGGTATATTCTTTTGGCTTAATTTTTTGATAATTCAATTTTACCTTTTCGTGTTTTAAAGCATTTAACACACTATTATTAGCAACGGTAAACAAAAAGCTCTTAGCTTTATCAATAGGCACATCTTTACATTTATCCCACAACTTTATAAAAGCTTCTTGTACATTATCTTCAGTATTTATTTGGCTACCATATTTATAATACAAAAAATTATGAAGTGATTTAGAATACTTTTCAAAAATGGAAGAAAACAAATGTTCTTCACAAATAGAGTCTTGGAGCTTTTTAGTCATTAGGTTTGTCAAAAGATATCCAAATATAAATTTTTTATTTTAAGAGGTAGGGAATTTTATAACTGAGTTGTTTTATAATTGTAAACAAAAACTTAATAGCCCACAATTATGAACTATTCTATGAAAAAGCTAGTATTCTTACCACTCTTCTTTGTGATGCTATTCTTAAACTCATGTCAAGAAGAAGGGATTGAAATTGTACAAGAAGATGAACAAGAAGCCATTGTTGCTAACTCTATTGTCGCAAATTTAATTTTGCGAACATCCACTTTAGATGGGTCTAATGACAATATTCTTGACGGTGCTAGTTGTATAAACATTCAACTACCAGTAACCGTTTTTGTAAATGGACTTGAAATCATTGTAGATTCTGAGGAAGATTTTGAAGTGATTGAAGCCATTTTTGATGAATTAGATGACGATGATGATTCTATTGATATCGTTTTTCCTATCGTGATAGTTTTGAGTAACTATGATGAAATTGTAATTGAGAACCAAAACCAATTAGAAGAATTTATTGCAAGTTGCTCTGATAATAATGAAGAAGATGACGACATAGAATGTGTCGATTTCATTTATCCTTTAACCTATTCAGTTTTTGATACTGATGACAATATTATCAACACTGTAACAATTAACAGTGATGAAGATATGTATGGTTTTATTCAAGAAATTGATGAAAATGACATTATCGCTTTAAACTTTCCGGTTACTTTAGAGTTTTCTGATGGAGAGCAAGTAACTGCAAATAGTGTTCAAGAATTAGAAGATATATTAGAATCTGCAGTAGATTTTTGTGATGAAGATGATGACAATGACTATTGTGATGACGATTTTGATATAGAAAGTTTAAATGAAATCTTGCTTGATTGTCCTTGGGTTGTACACACCGTACATAGAAATGGTCAAAACTCAACAGAAGTATATACACAATATGTATTATTGTTTGAAGAAGATGGAATTGTAAGAGCACGTAGAAGAAATGGCGAAATTGTTGACGGAACATGGAATACTGAAGAGACAGACAATGGTGTCGTTATAAACCTAAACTTTGATGCTATTGGTGACTTTACCTTAACATGGAATGTTTGTGAACTTGGTAATAACAGAATAAAATTATATGTTCCAAACCCTAATGGCAATGTTGTAGATCATATTGTATTAATCAAAAACTGTGATATTATTTTTGACCATAACATAGACCAAATTGAAAATATTTTAAAAGAATGTTTTTGGAGAATCCACAGATTAAGAATTGACGGAGTAAACCATGAAGCCGAATATATTGGTACACCATTAAAATTTGAAGATAACAATGTAGTTAAACTAAGAATAAACGGTGAGTTTGTTCAAGGCACCTGGGAAATTATTCAGGCAGGATCAGGATTTGCACTCCAAATGAGTTTTGACAATCGCCCTAACTTAAACTTAACTTGGTTTATAGCTGAGTTAGAAAATGATGAGATAGAGTTGGAAAATCAAAATAGCGAAATGCGACTTAAAAGAGTTTGTCCTGATTCAGATGATGATATTGTATATATAAATCAAACATTGATAGAAGGAACATGGGTGGTTGCTTATTTTGAAGAGGACAGTATTGATGACACTACTGACTTTAACGATTTTAGCTTAGACTTTTTAGCTTCTAAACGTGTACATGTTACAGGTAATTCACAAGATTTCGGAGGCTCTTGGATGTCTTATAGAAATGATGATGGTCATTTAAAATTGGCTTTAAATTTTATGGATCATGATATATTTTATGAATTGAACAATAGATGGAAAATTTTAGAAGTTAGCGATAATCGAATTGAGTTAGTAGACTTTAGTGATGACGGATCTATCGAAAAGAAATTAGTTCTTGAAAGAAATTAAAAAATAAATATCAACCCAAAAACATTTTTAGTTGGTTAGTAAAAAATCATCTCGTCGTCATAAGCGAGGTGGTTTTTTCTTTAAATCATTATTTCGTTCGTTAACAGGCTAATCTAATAATTTCTTATACTACCAATTACTCATATCAATAGTAGCAACATATTCCTTTAAGCTAGCAATATCCTGTTTTGAAGTTAAATCTGGTACGTGAGTATGCAATGGTATTCCTAAAGCTGCTTTACTGTCATTTGCAATCATATTCATTAATGCTGTTGGAAGTTCCTTTTCATTCCGTTCTTTATTAACTGTACAATTTTTTAAATAAGGATACAACTGGTTTCCATGAAACTTAAATATATTCATGCTTACACGCAATTTACCTTTAACATCTTTATACCTTTCAATTTCTTCTAATGCAGGTTTTTCAACAATCGCTGTCAAATAATTTTCGCCACTAAACTGCATTAAAGCAAAACGAGAAATCCGTTCTTTAGAAAACTTCAGCCCATCTCTGTCATAACTAATCAATGCATTCTTAGCATTAGTATCTCTAAGTAATTGAAGTGAATTTATAGAATATAAATTATCGCTATTACAAACCGTAAATGTTTCATTTTGTAGGTTTGGATACTGCTCTAGAGCCTGAAATAAAGCATCCGAAGTTCCAAATGGTTTCACTCTATTTTTAGGTATATACTGAATGGCAAAATTTATCGTAAGCTCATGATAATTATTACCTGATTTTTTTTTACCATAAAAAGATTTAAACAACTCGTTTTCTTTTCCTGTAATAATATATACTGTTTTATACCCTGCTTTTTTAGCGTGATATAATAAATAATCCATTAAAGGTCGTCCGCTTACATCAATAGAAATTAAACTTTTACTACGTTGATTGGCTTGTGCTACTTCTTCATCAGACAATGAATTTACATCTACCATTTGCTTCTTCATTCTAGAGGATGCTCCTCCTGCCAATATCACCAAATTAGTATGACTCATAATACCTGTACTCCTTTTCCAATATTAATTTTATATGCTGCTGCTGCGCCTCCTGCTAAAATCCCATCAATTACTAATTGTTCTTCTCCTGGGCTTGCAATTGCTACAATACATCCGCCACCTCCAGAACCAACAATTTTTGCCCCTAATGCTCCTCCTCTTTTTGCTCCGTCTATCATAGCATCAATAATAGGGACCGTTATTTTTAAGTGTTCTTTTAATTCTTTGTGATGCGCATCCATCAATTCTCCAAGAAGACGAATGTCTATTGATTCTTGTTGCATCACTTCAAAAGCCTCTTTTGTAATCATATAATTTTTTATCGCTGCAAAAAATATAGGCTGTAATTTCTCATCAACTAGATTAACATACCTACCATAATCTTTTATGGTAGCAGTAGAAATATCAAAGTCTGGATGAACTTTTTTTACTTGCTCAATTGAAGATTTTGCATAATTTCCTAATTGACTCAAAACTTCTAATGTTTCTTTTGGGACACCAGATTCACCAATAATAAGCGACTCAACTTCATTAGTAATAGCTGTATCATTTCCTGTAACAGTATCTAAAAATATAGTCTTTCCTAGACTTATTGTGTACTGATCCATTAATCCTCCAGGAGCTTCAAACTCCAAAACTTCTGCAGTGTATGATAGTTTTGCAATTAATTTTGGGGTAACCTTTACATTGGCTCCAAATGCTTCTAATAAAAAGGTTATCCATGCTACTAGTACAGCTGATGAACTTGATAATCCAGCATTTACCGGAATATCACCCTGAATCGTAATGGTATATCCTTTAGAAGGAATACACTCATATCTCGCTAATACTTTCATAGCAGAAGCAAAGTAATCTCTGTTTGAAAGAGTGGTTATCGTTTTATCAATCTCAATTACACGCTCTTCGTTAATATCTGGCATATAAATATGCAGTTCTCTTTTTTCTGAAGGCGTTGCAGTCAATTTAATGTACCTATCAATAGCACAAGCTATTACGGGTAATCCTAAATAATCTTGATGGTCTCCAAAAAGACAAATCCTTCCAGGGGCAAAGATTTCTATCATAAAATTAATATGTGTCTTTTATCCAGTTATATGGTTTTCTTTTTATCCAAAGTCCACGAGTAAAATCCGGAAAATTTTGTGGTTCACCATTATTCTCAATCGATAATTCAGATAAAGGAGTTATAGCGCTCCAAGCTGCTGCATCATAAACATCTAGTGGTGGTGCAATATTTTGTTTTGCTGATTCTACAAATGCATTGATTACAAAAAAATCCATTCCGCCATGCCCAGCACCTAGTGCATGCTCTCCATATTTTTTCCAAAGCGGATGGTCATATTTCTTAAGCCATTCATCGGCTTCATCCCATTTATGTGGTTCTGATTTTCCTTCAATGTAAATTCTATTTCCATCAACTTCCCAAAGTCCATTACTTCCTTGAACTCTAAAACCTAAAGAGTAAGGTCTAGGTAAATTACAATCATGAGTAACAATTATTGTTTCTCCATTCGTTGTTTCTATAGTTGATGTAATTACATCTCCTTGCTTAAATTTTACTTTTGTATTCGGATGATCCTTTCCTCCATTCTTAACTATATAGTCATGTAATCCAATACCTTTTGTAGCATTAGATGTGATAGAAGAAAATCTATTTCCACGATTCACATCACACATAGTTGCCATGGGGCCAGCTCCATGTGTAGGATATACATCAGCGTTTCTCGATACTGAATGTTGTGTTCTCCAAACAGATTCTGATATTCCTTTTTCTCCAAACTCAACACCTTTACCGTAAGCTGTTTGACCATCATTCAATTTTACAAATCGTAAATCATGTTGGTAACCACATCTAAAATGCACCAATTCACCAAACACATCTTGTCTTACCATATTTAAAACAGCTAAAACATCCCTACGATAATTCACATTTTCTAGAATCATCATATGCGTTCCTGTTTCTTCATGAGTGTTTACAAGATCCCAACACTCTTCTAGAGTATTAGCTGCTGAAACTTCTACCCCTGCATATTTTCCTGCTTTCATTGAATCAACTGACATTCTAGTATGCCATAGCCAAGGTGTAGAAATAATTACTGCATCCACTTCCTTCAGTCCCAATAAATTTTTATAATCATAATCATTACCACCAAAGATTAATGCATTAGGATGGTTCTTCTCCTTTAAAATATCTTGAGCTATTTTTATTCGATTAGGATCTATATCACAAATAGCAGTTATTAAAACATCATCCCTATTTAATAAATTATTCAAATGATTTGTTCCACGCAATCCCACACCTATTAACCCTACTTTTAGTTTTTGTTGATTATTTGAAGAATTACTGTAAGCCAAATGTGGAAGCACTGCAATACCAGCACCCAACAGACTAGATTTTTTAATAAAGGATCTTCGTGTTTTTTGATGACTCATAATTATTACTTTTAAAAAAAGTAAATATATGAAATTTGCATTTGGATATAAATAACTTTAGCATTATTAACAAGGGTTTTACTTTAATATCAGTTTCTTGAATACAATCCCTTTATCAGTTATTATTTTCATAGCATAAATTCCCACAGAATAATCTTTTAAATTAATTTCATTGGCATTGATAAACGTTTGTGCTTTTTTTCCTAAAAGTGAATACACTTCAATTTTTTCTATTGGATATGGAGAGTTAATTATTACTAAACCATCCGTAGGATTTGGATAGATTTTAATTTGATTGATTGCAATTTGATTCTGTTCTTCTAATGATAATACAGCATTTGAATTATCAAAAGTAGCATTTACAAACTGAGTTCCTGGGAATCCTGTACAATCTACTGATCCAGTACCTCCACAAGCAGTGAAAAATTGACTTGTAGAATCGACTATAGAAGTATTAAATTCTACATCTGGAGATTGATTAACATCTACGTATTTAATTTTAAGATGCAGTAATTTTCTTGGAGTTGAAGTCACTAGTTTTGTCATAGAATTTGCAGAAATATTTTCACTAAATGACCACGAAACTGTTGATGTTGTATTGTCATTAATTACAAAGCTATAATACTCAAAGGGGAATGGAACTGTAATGTTTTGCCCTAAAAAATATTCAGGGTACACAGTTGTTGCTTCATAGTTTGTACTTGCATTTATATTAGTTCCAAAAGCAGTTTCATTATAATTAAAATAAATTTGCCCTGAACCTAATTTAAAATCAACCTGTCCATCAATGGTTTCAATCATTATATCTGTTTCATAAAAATCATCAATGCCATCATTTGTGTTTACAGCATTCATAAATGTAAACTGGATGTTTTGCGCATAGTTTGTTGTTCCTATTAATAATGTTATTGACATGATTAATAATTGTATCGTTTTGTTTGTGTAGTTCTGTTTCATTTTTTGTTTTTTAAAGGTTTATGATCTTTTTACTAGTAATTATTCTTATATTTTATGAGTTTGGAATACCTATGTTTTATTCTTTATATAATTGACAAATAATCTTTTAAAAGTTTTGTTTTGGTCATCAAGTTTTATAAGAAGGGGGCGTTTGTTTTTATTTTTTTTATGATTTTGTAATTTAGAAAATTGTTGCCCTCTGCCTTTATTAGGATTTAAGATGTTATTAATATCGGTATTTTGAATTTGTGTATTCATGTCCAAATCTGCATTGTCATAACTAGAAGGTTGTCCTAATAAAGGCCTAACGCTAGTTACATCTGTATTTTGAATTTGTCCGTTTCCATCATAGTCACCAGCATACAAAGCAAAGATTCCGTTTCCAAGATCCACAACAGCATTAGTGCCTCCATTTATTGAAGTACTATTACTTGCAAGGTCAATAGATGTTGAAGAATCAGACAAGGAAAAAGTATTGGCGGATAGTATTCCTAAATGATTTCTGTGATTAATAGCTATATAGTAATTGCCTTCAGGAAGATTTTCGAATTCTACAGGTTGGCTATTTTCTTTTAGGATATACCCTTTTCTATTTATTAATGCTGATTTTGCTGCAACAACAGTTGAACTATTATTTTCATCACGCAATTCTACCCAAATCCAATCTACAATGGCAGTGGTTCCACTAAGGTCAAAAACAGTAGATGAAACAGTAGCGGCATCTGCATAAGGACTCGTAGTTGGTAATAAACTTGCTGCTCTTAAATTATCATTCATTAACTCAGAATTAGAATTTAACATTGGTCCTTGTAGAATTACAATTGGCTCAATTAAAAGCGTAACTAAGGATACCGTACAATCATCGCTGTAATTTGCTGCTGTATCTTTTTGCCAATCATGTGCTGCTGGAGGAGCGTTGTTTTCATTATCTACTTGTATGCAGGTTAGAGAATTATCATGTGCATACATAAATGGCATGTTTGCATTATTGCCGTTGGCAATATTTAAATCAGTTAGATTATTGTCATTGCATACAAGCCAAATAATTGATGAATTTTGGCTGATATCTAAACTTGAGAGTTGGTTCCCTCCACAAAAAAGTCTTGTTAATGAGGTATTTAAACTAAGATTTAAATCATTAAAAGAATTATTAGTTAATCTTAAATCAGAAAGTGCTGTATTTGATGATAAATTCATGCTACTTATTTGGTTGTCTGTAGCATAAAGAGTAGTCATTAATACATTGCTCGATATATTTAAAGAACCTAATAGATTATTTGAACATTCTAAACCAATGAGCGAAGTGTTTGAACTAAGGTTTAGAGCTGTTAATTGATTATAAGAGCAATTCATTACGCTTAGTAATGGGTTGTTTGAAGTTGCTATACCGCTTAAACTGTTTGAAGCGCATAACAAAAGTTGAAGTTGAGAGTTGTTGTTTAGGTCTAAACTGGTTAGTAGATTATTTTGGCACCTCAAATCGCTCAAAACGGTATTAGCTGAAGTGTTTAAACTTGTTAGTTGATTTGAACCACAATATAAAATTTCTAAATTAGTATTTTGACTAAAATCTACATTTGTTAATGCGTTTGAACTACAATCTAAACCAGTAAGAGCTCTAAATTTTTGTATTCCTGTTAAATCATAAATACTTTTATTAGAAACTACTAAAGTGGTAAGTAAATCTATATTTTCGGTATCAACATATTTATTTATTGCTCCAAAATCTAAAGACACATCTATTAACGCTTGTTCAAAGTTAGGGTCTGGTATGTAAACATAACAATCTTCTCCATAAAATGCTGAGGCATCTTTACTCCAAGAGTTATTTGCTGCAATAACTCCTATAGCTGGTAAGTCTTCTGCCATAATACATGTTAAACCAGAATTATTTGTCGAATCCATTGATGTGAGGTTGCTTCGACTGCTACCTGTTAAATCCAAATATTCTAGCTGGTTTGCGCTGCAATTTAGAGAGGAAAGCAAACTATTAAATTGTAAGCTTAAAGAGGTTATTAAGTTGTTGTTACAGTTTAAATTCGTGAGATTTAACTGTTTGGTAACATCTAAGTTTACTAATTGATTGTTGCCACAATCTAATGTTGAAAGAGAATTACTTGAAGTGTGTAAGCTTAGGTCTGTAATGTTATTGTTCTGGCAATTTAATGTTTCTAATGAAGGGCTCCAGTTTGTAGTTAAGTTACTCAAATTATTATCAGAACAATCTAAAGAAGATAATGAGGGTGAACCATTAAGATCAATATTTGATAAGTTATTAGAACTGCAATTAAGATTAATAATAGAGTTTGATAATGAAATAGTGTTTAGACTAGAGTTACTTGTATCAATAACGGTTAAAAAATTATTTGTGCTACAGTCTAAAGAAGTTAAGTTTGGGGTGTCATAACATATCAGTTCTTCCAATGCAGGAAGTTGACTTGTTGGAATTGATGCAATAGATGTGTTTGAACAACTTAATGTTGTTAAAGCACTTAAATTTACGAAGTCTAAACTATTAAATATAAGGGAATTGTCACAGCTAAATATTGTTAGAGCGCTTAAATTTACTAAAGTCACACTATGAAGCAAAGGGGAATTGTCACAATAAATTTCTGCTAATGAACTGTGATTATATATAGCAAGGTTTGGGAATGCAGTATATCTAAAATCAAAATACTCTAAAGCAGGATTGTAGGTTAAATTAACACCAACATTAGGAACATTTTGATTAATTGCATTAAGGTTAATATTGGCAAAACAATCTAAGTATGTTAAACTCGGGTTTGTAGATATATTTAAAGTTGTTAAGTTATTAGCAGAAACATCTAAATGTGTCAATCCAGAAATAAGGCTAACATCAATCGTAGATAAGTTATTTAAAGCAACATCTAAATGTGTCAATGCAAGATTATGGCTAACATCAATTGTAGATAAAAGATTACTACCAACATCAAGGTGTGTAATGTTGACAAATGTTTCAATACCTGTAAGGTCGGTAATGTTAAAACCATTTGGCTCCATATCTCCCGTAAAATTTGTTGCTTCTGTAACTTGAATTTCACCGTCATTATTTGTATCGGCACCAGAATATGTTACAAGGTACAATTTAAAATTAGCGTCCGGAATATTTACTATCTGCCCAAAAGACGCACTTGTTGTTATTAAAAATAAAATGAGATATGTAATTTTTGTTTTCATAACTTATTTTTTAAAAGTTGTTTTTTTGATGACTTTGTTTTTGCTAATAATATTTAAGGTGTATGAGCCTTTCTTAAGATTGTTTACATTTAAGTAAATCTTATCGGTTAGCGCATCTTTTAATTTCCCTTCATATAATCTCATTCTCTCTATTAGTTGTGTTTAGAGTCGTTTTTATAAGGGTAAAAGTAGTAGAGTAGTTGTGTGAAGGCTATAAGCATTGTAACAAAGGCTATGACTATTGTAACATCACTAGAAAATGCAGTAAGCCTAAGTGTTTGCAAAGAAATGTTGTTAAAAAAAAGAAAGAAAATGTAAAATACAGGACGTTTAGTTACCCTTTTTTGGCATATTGTGTAGGTGTACAATTGTAAACTTCTTTGAAACGTTTACTAAAATATGCAGGATCATTAAAGCCAACACTATATCCAACTTGAGATACGTTTACATCAGAAGTCTTTAACAAATCGGCAGCTAATTTTAAACGTTGTGAGCGAATAAATTCTGAAGTTGTCATATTGAAAAGTGCCTTCAGTTTTCTATGTAATTGCATTCTACTCATATCAATAGACTTACAGAAATCTTCGGTATTAAAAGTAGATTCGACCAATTTGTCATCTAGAACATTTTGTAAACGATTCAAAAATAAATCATCCGCAGAATTAATAGAAATTTCAGTTGGTTTCAAAATCACTTCCTGACTATATCGTTCTTGAAGTTTTTTAATGTTTTCTAGTAGTTTTTCAACTTTAAGTTTTAAGAGTTCATTATTAAAAGGTTTTGTTATATAATCATCTGCACCAGTTTTTACACCTTCAATTTCGTTTTCTTCACCTGCTTTTGCTGTTAATAAAATAATAGGAATATGACTTGTGCGCTCATCAGTTTTTAGCGTATTACACAATTCTATTCCGTTTTTTATTGGCATCATGATATCACTAATAATAATATCAGGAACTTGCTCTATCGCAATATCAATACCTTCTTGTCCGTTTTGGGCTTGTAAAATAGTATGTGTTTCATTAAAAATTGACGACACATAGGTTCTTATGTCTGCATTATCATCAACAATTAATAAAATGGGATTATCTTCATTAATGCTAGTATTATCAATATCAGAATTCTGTATTGTATTAATTTCTTGTTTCTCTAAAATGTTAGCAGATTTAGTATCACTTGTAATTTCACTGTCTTTAAATGCTTTTTTAATTATAGGAAGTTTTACAGTAAATGTTGTCCGATTATTTGGAGTGCTTTGAACAGTTATTGTGCCTTTGTGAAGTGTTACTAACTCTTTTACCAATGCTAAGCCAATTCCTGTTCCTTTATTGTCTTCACTAATTTGATAAAAACGATTAAATACTTTTTCTAGTTGTTCTTTAGTCATTCCTTTCCCAGAATTTTTAATGGTAAAATGTAATTTATTATCCTTAATGATAGCGTTACATTCTACTATTCCGCTTTCTGGTGTGTATTTTACGGCATTTGAAATGAGGTTGGTTATTATTTTCTCTAAAACATCTTTATCAAACCAAGTATCAATTGTAGTTGGTTCAATGTTTATTTTATAATCAATATTTTTATTTTTTGTTTTAAATGAAAAACTATCTGCAATGGCTCCAATAAAAGGTATTATTTTACTAGTTGTAATTTGAAGTTTTAGGTTTCCAGATTCAACTTTTGAAATGTCTAATAATTGATCGACCAAAGAAAGTAATCTATTGGTGTTTCTGTTGACCATTTCAAAATTTGATCGTTCATCATTTGACAGATTTTTTTTATTTAATTGCTGCTGAATAGGCCCAGAGATAAGCGTTAATGGTGTTCTGAATTCATGAGAAATATTCGAGAAAAAATTAGATTTAGCAATATCTAAATTCTGTAATTTTTTTGTTGTTTTTTGACGGTTTCTGTATAGGAAAAATAAAAATATTCCTGCTATAGATGTTAAAGTAATGCCTCCTAATAATAAATTTCTTTGAGATTTTTTTTGTCTTTCGGCTAGTTTATTTTGGCTTGTTAATAAAGCAATTTCTTGTTCTTTTTTTTCAGTTTGATATTTAATTTCAAGATTCTTTGTTTTTAACACAGTGTTCTTTTCTTGAATTTTTTCATTCAACAAAACATATTTACCATATAACTCGACCGTTTTCTTGAATTTTTTCTGTTTCTTAGAAAGGTCAATCAAACTACCTGTTAATTCAAACTCTCTTTCTAAATCACCTGTTTTTTCACATTTTTTAATTGCTCTCTTGTAGTAGGTTTCAGATTTGTCTAATTGGTTACTTTTCATATAAAAATCTGCGAGATATCCTAGCCCAATTCTTTCATACAGTTCATTTTTCTCTTTAACTGCCAAATTATAGTATAATTTATAATCCTTCTCAGCCTCTTTATAATTCTCCATATTTGCTAGAAGAAAACCCCTTACAATTATAGCGTATGAATAGGAGTTCTTTTTAGGAGCATACTTAGCATGATAGGTTACAGATTCATTCAAAAGTTTTAATGCTGAATTATATTTTTCCATAGAAATATATGCTTGAGCTATTGCAATATTTACTTCTTGAACACCACCTTCATTATTTAGGTTTTGATATATTTTTTTTGCTTTTAAGTAATATTTTAATGCTTTTTCATACCCATCTGTAACCCTTGCATTAAATCCTAAGTAATTAGTTATTTGCGCTCTTAATATAGATGTTTTTAAGGTTTTATCTGAGTTGCATATAGAGTCAGCTCTTACATAGTTTTTAAAAGATTTATCATATTCACGTTTTTGAAGCCATAAATTACCTAAAGAAACATGCCCTCTTACTATTAAATCTTTTTTGAATACTTTTTGTCCAAAACCGATACTTTTTCTATAATAATATACTGCAGAATCATAATTAGATTTGTTTTTAAATTTATCTCCAATTTGCATTAAAAAATAAAAGTTATAAGAACTATTGTTAGAAAGATCTTTCAACCCTTTTTTATATTCATTAATCGTTGAGTCTGTATTGTGTTTTAGTGCTTTCCAATTTCCAATTTTTCTATATGAGGTGTAAATACCAAAATCAGATTTAAGTTTTTTAGATGTAGATAAAGCCTTTTTAAATATTTTTAACTGAATTATAGAATCTTGCTCATTTAAACTAGTATTAATTATATCTAAAATAATTACTGAGTCTTTCTCTTTTTGGCTCTGACCAAAAGAAGTAAGGTGTAAAAAAATAAAAAAAAAAGTGATAAAGAATTTCATAGTGTTATTAGCGTGCAATAAGTCTATAAATTTAAGTAAAAAAATATTAAAGAGTAAACCTGTAAAATAAAGTAAAAATTGACAACTAGTTTGGTTAACTATTCGCTAGCTCTTTTAAATTTTTAGTTGTGTCAATTGGATTATCTACTTTAAAAATAAAACTCCCTTAAAACAAAGAAGAGCCATTAGAGTCAGATGATTTGAAGAAAACAATTTCTTTTCAATATACAAAAAGAAAAGTATAATTATCAAACAAAAAAATCCTTCAACAATTAAGTTGAAGGATTTCAGAAAAAAGGCGATGACATACTCTCCCACCAAAATGGCAGTACCATCTGCGCTGATAGGCTTAA
>JADGEL010000001.1:0-1082476 GCA_016744415.1 Flavobacteriaceae bacterium
CAAGCATTTGCTATAGCTAAATCAGGAAAACCTTATGATGAAAATTTTGTTTCTAAATTAGTCTAAAAAGACTTGTTTTTTAACTCAGTTCTTTGTTGGCAATATGTAACGATAAATTTAGGCTTTGTTTTTTAATATATTAAACATTTGACTATTCACAGAAACGATAACTTTCTTTTCAATAACTTTTCTCTCTGCCTCCGATATTTTTGATTTACTAAAGAAATCATCTTTTACTTTATTCTCAATAATTGTATTTTCAGATGGCAACAATGGGTCTGTATCTTGTCCTCTGTGAAAAATAATTAGGATGCAATCAGATTTCAATTTTTCAATTAATAATTCCCACCACATTAAATCAGTATCACCCAATGATGAACCAAAAACGCATATTAATTGAGCACTTTTAATTTTAGAAATACAATCTTCCATTACCAATTCTTTAGAAATCTCGTTAGTGGTAGATTTGACTAAATTATATGTTATTTCATTTTGTTCCTTTAGATATTCATTCGCAATTTGAGATTTATCGTTTACTCCGATTATCATTCTTTTATTTAAATACCCATGTATATGTTTTATATCTTGAATGCGTATTCTCTTTTGCTTTCTTGTCAATCCAATATCTATTGATTTGTCTTTAGCAAATATCTTTTCAATAACTTTTGTATAATTGTATGTTATGAAATTAATTATTACAGGATTAGTTTCCCATTTTTTCTTGAAATCAGTTATTTGTCTTTGATCTAAAGGCAACAAATTATTTTCTGGACTAATAATGTCTTCAATAAATTTGTCTTTATCGATATCCTTTGGATTAAACGACTTTTCAACCTTTAGTAAATAATTTGAGAGACTAATTACAACGTCTTTATAAGTCTTATTGAAACCATCTATATTTTCTCCAAACTTTGTGGTAAATTCTCCAAATCTTTTTTCAAAATCAGACCAATCTTTGGTGTTAGATTTTATTTCGGACTTTAGAAGTTCAGTTCCCTTGTTTTCAAATTTTTGTTTATCGAAGTCAATATAAAAGTCTGAATAACGAGTTTCAAGTTTTAAATTTATATCAAACCCGTTTCCAATAAGATAAACAATATTCATTTAGTTCTATTTTGATTTAGTTATTATTGCCAACGTGTGTATAAACACACTGGTGTGTTTATTTCTATTATATATACAAATATAAGTGTTTTCTTAAAGCCTATGTTTATTAAAATTTTTAGACCGCCACATTAAATACTATTACAAATGTGAAACTAGAAGGAGGAAAACTTTATTTCTAAATTAGTCTAAAAGACTTGTTTTTTAACTCAGTTCTTTGTTGGCAGAAATTATTATTTTATAATTATTTTCTCTCCAAGAAATTTTGGTTTTACTCCGAGTGCAATATCTAAAAACACCTTTGTTCGTGCTAAATATTCTCTTAGTTGAACTTTCAGTCCGTAACGCCCAGAAACATCCCTAGCATTAAATCCGACCGCTCTGATTCCATTTTTCTCAGCCAAGTATATTGCTCTTTCATTGTGAAATTTCTGAGATATTATTGTTAACTCTACTTGATCAAAAATTTCCTTTGCTCTTACTACGGAATCTAAAGTTCTAAAACCTGCATAGTCTAAGAAAATTCGATTTTCTGGTATTCCACGTTTTATTAATTCTTCTTTAAAATCTGTGGGTTCATCGTAATTCTTATTTCCATTGTCTCCGCTCACAAGTACAAAGTCAATCTTTCCATTTTCGAATAATTCAACCGTTGCATTAATTCTGTACTTGAAGTATAAATTTACTTGTCCGTTTTTTAAATACTTAGAAGTCCCAAGGACAAGACCAACTTTATTTTTCTCAATTTGGTTAAATTCATAAAAAGTTTTGTTTTTAGCATTTTTCTCAATCGAGTAATTTGCAATAAATATGAATCCCATATTAAATATAAGTAGGAGGGCTAATATTAGTACAATTTTCTTTTTCATATTCGGGGTTAGTATTAGCCACAACTTCTCGGCTATAGTTAGTGGCAGTTATTTTAAGTTCCGTTGTCTTTCAATTTTTAACTTTTCAAGTTTATTCTGTCGTTCGTGTTTATAATCAAAAGTTTCATCGATTAACGAAATATACTTTGACTTTTTAAAGTACCAATTATTTATGCCTCCATTACTCTCAACAAGATAATCTCCAACTACATATTGTGGTACAGCATTAAAAATAAATACAATTACTTGGGAAAAAACCTTTTCAATCAATTCATTCAAGTCTTGAAGCTCGTCAACTCCTTCAAATCCAATAGCTTTACCGTTCATAGCTCTACCAATCCGTTCAGTTATTTGTTCAGCACTTGCGTGAGTAAACTTCGACAATAAGCCATAGGTTTTCTTAACGTCAGTTTTGAATTCTTTCTCATCTTGTTCATTAAAAAAATCAAGGTGAAGTTTATTTAAAGGATTTATGTTAGAAGAATTAAGTAAGTTTTTATATTCTTCAATCTGTTCATTTATGCCAATTTTAGTGCTTGTTTTTGTTATTATGGTTGATTTAATAGCCAATTCTATTAAATATCTCAACTCTCTTTTACAAGTATTCGTAATTCCTTCTTTGGCAAGTGTTTCAATCGAAATTGTTGATTGAGTGATGTCATCAACCATTCTTAGAAAAAAATTACTTTTATCACTTTTTCCGTCTCTAATTGTATCGTGATAAGAAAAAATAATACAATGTAGTAGGCAGTTTCGCATTGTTTGAAATCGTCCCCAAGCATTTTTATATTTTGGTGAATTTAATTCCATATTCAGTTTATCTTTCTTATTCACTTTGGTTTTTTCTATTTGACACTAACATTCCGTATATGGTGTCATAGCATCCCACAGGGCGCAATGCACTATACACATTGTTCTATGCTTTTATTATTTTCATTAGGTAACTTTCGGTGCTAAATTCCACAAAGTCCATATCAACAATTTCTATTATTGGGTCTGCACTCTCAACATCGTACACTCGAAATAATCTAAACTCTTTTTTATTTTTTTTATAAAATTCATATTCGTTGGATGACATATGGAATTGATTAGAGTATAAATCTTCTTTTGTTCTAGTTGTAGTTTTTACTTCAATAAACAGGTTGTTTTTTTGTTCATCACATGAACGAATATCATATCCAAAGCTATCAGATTCAAGAGCAACATGTTTTAAGTGCTTCAGGTTTATATTTAATTGATTTAGTTTCTCACGCTCTTTATTAAGTACTGCTATTTCACCTTTTAATCCAATCAATGCTCTTCTCTCGGCTTGTTTTGCTCTTTCTTCAGGTGTTAAAGGCTTTTTCTTCTTAGTAATAGCTTCTTTACCTTCTGATGGTATAATTCCCATTAGAAACATAAGCATTGAAACATATAAATTAATTGTAGAAGTTTCGATGTACCCTTCTTCATTTGCATGTAGGCGGTAAACAATTTGTGAGTTTTCAGGATTCCATTTTATTTTCTCTAGCCATTCTTGACTATTTACTTTTTCATTTGAAGAATAGGTATGAAACCCATAATCAATTATAGATTCATATTGACTCATTAAATCAGTGTCATTAGAGATCGTTTCTGACAATAGATTTCCTAAAAATTTTAAGCGACTCATATCTACTCCTTTACCTCTAGAAGCTGCTCGACCGAAATAAAATCCTACATCTATACATTTTTGCTCCGCATCTACAACAAAACTAATCTGTGCAGCATATTGCTTGTTTTCTGCTCCTTTATAAAAACCAGACCAAACCCTATTAATTCTATCACCACCAAACTTTATTGGGTTTCCTGAAGATGCTACGGCTTTAAACTCACCAAAATCAGGATCATATTTTTTCTTGTAGGCAACTGCAATTCTCTTTAGTTTACCTTTTAGATTTTTAAATAATTCCCGTTCTTCTTTAGTAGAATTCGTTGCCATTGAGTTACTACTATAAGATCGTGAATTCAGGAGCTGGATTAAGTCAAAATCTTCTTTCGTAATTATATTCATAGTATTTTCTTAATTGAATAGAACAGTATTATATAACTAAAGTTGCATTTTAGTAAACGCAATTAATAGTAGTTTAAATCTAGTCTTTTTATGTTTTAGAATCATTCTATATTTAGAAATTTTGGTTATACTGTGTCGTATTTTCGTATTTTTTGTTCCTAAATAACTTGGCTGAACCATTCTATTGATGCCATTCCTTCTAACTTCACTAAATCAGTTAATTTTCTTGAATGTTTTAAAGGGTGACGTATTTGACTTAATTGGTTAAAATATTTTTCAGTTACATCCTTTGTTTTAAAAATTGGTTCAAAATGTTGCCAATTTGTTTCTTTTAAAATAACCAATTTTAAATGTTCAATATTTGTAAATTCAATTGCATTTTTTAATGTTTTATAATCATCTATATTTTCTCGTGGATGCTTATCAACGTGTTGTTTTATTCTTCTTCGTATATCACTTTTCGGGCTTCCTGTAAGAATGTCTTCATAATTTTCTTTTCCCGTTTTATTGACTAAAATATCAACGAAAATAGTTCTCAATTTATATTCAATGATGTCAACGTCACCCTCAATTAATTTTCTTTCGGATATGACTTTTTCAACGACTTGCTGATTTTCTTTAATTACTTTGGCTCTTTCTGTTATTAACTTAATATAGTATTCAGCTAATTGTTCTCCGTTAAGTTTACCTCCTTGGGCATAATTATCTATTTGAAAATGAATAGGTTTTTCTAAATTTTTAAAAATAAAATCTACATAAGTTAGACTACCTCTTGTTCTTACTCGTGCATTTATGAAATCTTTTAAGTCGTATTTCGTGTTTAGATTGGAATTAACACCAGATGTTGCAGTATCAATGCAAAAAATACTAACTAAGAGATGTTCTCCCTCAACTTTAAAAGTCAATAGCCATAAAAACCGATTTTCGTTATGGTGTTTGTTTAATTCTTGTAATCTTTTAAATTTTTCAACATCTACACTTGAGTGAATTTCAGTACCATCACAAATACTATTTATTCCATAACCCCAAAATTCTCCATCAAAAAGCTTTGATTTTTTACATTGGGATTGAACAGTTTGAATATTTATTCTTTGAGCTGTTTTAATATACATTGCTCTTGCACTAGAGCCTGTATTTCCAGTTATTGCGATGAAATATTCATCCATTCTCATATTTAGAATTCCAGGAAATTGACTTTCAGAAAGATGTTGTTCTTTATTCACTTAATTTTTTGTTTTACAGGATGTTTATGGTTTTCGCAGTATGAAACACAACACGTATATAAACATACTGGTTGTTTATTTCTATTATATATACAAATATAAGTATTTTCTTAAAGCCTATGTTTATTAGGATTTTTAGACCGCCACATTAAATACTATTACAAATGTTGCACTTGTCGGGGGCGGAAGTTATCCACAACCTGGAGAAATTTCTTTATCACACAATGGCGTTTTATTTTTAGATGAATTACCTGAGTTTAAACGTGAAGTTTTAGAAGTAATGCGACAACCCTTAGAAGATAGAGAAGTTACTATTTCAAGAGCGCGGTTTACTGTGACATATCCGAGTAGCTTTATGTTGGTTGCAAGTATGAATCCATCACCTAGTGGTTATTTTCCTGATGATACCAAAGCTCTGTCTACATCACCTCAAGAAATGCAACGCTATATGAGTAAAATTTCTGGGCCACTTTTAGACAGAATTGATATTCATATAGAAGTGCAACCAGTTCCTTTTGAAAAGCTAACTGAAGAACGCAGAGGTGAACCAAGTTCAAAAATTAGAGAACGAGTAACCAAGTCAAGAGAATATCAATCTGAAAGATTTCAGGAAATAGAGAATGTGCATTACAATGCACAAATGAGCGTAAAACAAATCAGGAAATATTGCGCTTTGAATGACGAATCTAAAACACTTTTAAAAAATGCTATGGAACGTTTAAACTTATCTGCACGCGCCTACGATAGAATTTTGAAAGTAGCACGCACTATTGCCGATTTGGAAACTACAGAACATATTTCTCCGAATCACATCGCCGAAGCGATACAATACCGTAGTTTGGACAGAGAGGGTTGGTTGTGTTAAATCACAACTGTTAAAGTTTTCTTAATGAAAAATATTAAACACATTGAATTTGTATTTTTGATAGCAAAAAATCAAATATACTTTTATGAAGAAATCAAATTTCCTAGTTGTCTTATTTTTGACAATTACCGCTACATTATTTTCTCAAAATAATCCATTAATAAATACTCCAAGATTAAATACGGATGCTACCAAAATTGCATTCAATTATCAAGGTGATATTTGGACAGTTTCTACCAATGGTCAAAACCTAAAAAGACTGACCATCCATGAAGGCTACGATGCCAATCCTTTTTGGAGCGCCGACGGAAAAACAATCACATTTCAAAGTGACCGTTATGGCAATAATGACATTTATACAATTCCTGCTATTGGTGGTGTTCCAACAAGGATAACTTATCATTCTGCAAGTGATGTTGTTACAGACTTTACATCAAACAACACCATACTATTTACAACTTCTAGGAATTTTAGACAAGTAGAGTGGGATTCTGAAATTCACTCAGTAAGTGCAAATGGAGGAACTCCATTTAGACAATTAAATGCTTTTGGTTCTAATGCAACATTATCACCAAACGGTAAATTAATTGCCTTTACAATTGGAGCTTGTAGAATAGATCGCGAAGCTTATCAGGGGCCTGCAAATAGAGATGTTTGGATTTACAATATTGAACAAGATTCTTACAACCAACTCACCACTTTTAATGGGCAAGATTTAGCACCACAATGGGCTGATGACAAAACAATTTTATTTCAATCAGCAAGAAGTGGAGTTTACAACGTGCATCAAATGACAATTGATGCTAACGGAAACAAATCTGGTGAAATCAGTCAAGTATCTGCTCTTAAAAAATTAGGGCTATTTTCATATGACTTAAGTGCAGACGGAAACTCTATTATACTTGTTTCTGGCGATAAGGTTTCTATGATAAATAGAAAAACAAAAGCTGTTACTGCCATCAATATAACAATTAATAGCGATTATAGATTTGACCCTAAAGAGCGAAAAACATTTACAAACAAGGCTACAGAAATATCCGTTTCTCCTAATGGAAAATTGAGTGCATTTGCTGTTAGAGGAGAAATTTTTATTACAGAAAATGACAAAGAAAAAAACAAAACAGTTAACCTGTCAAATTCTGCATCAAGAGATATTGATGCATCTTGGCTAAATGATGATACCCTTCTTTTTATTTCGGATAGAAATGGGGCTTATAATCTTTATTCAGTCACATCGAGTGATTCAGAAAATAAAAATATTTTCACATCTCTAAAGCATACTATTACCCAACTGACAAAGAGTGAAAATGGGATTACAAAGCCTGTTATATCATCAGACAAAAAACAAATTGCTTATAAAGAAGGTAATGGAAAACTGGTTGTAGCAGCAATTTCTGAAACTGGAAAAATTAGCAATACCAAAACTTTAGTTGATAGCTGGAATGCTCCTGAAAGTGTTTCGTGGTCGCCAGATTCTAAATGGTTAGCTTACAGTTTAAGCGATTTATACTTTAATGATGAAATCTACATTCACAAAGCTGATGACAGCAAAAAAGCAGTTAATATTTCTATGCATCCAAAAGGTGATTACGATCCTATTTGGAGTAAAGATGGAAGTAAATTAGGATTTTCATCAAACAGAAATAATAGTGATTTTGATGTGTGGTTTGTTTGGCTAAATAAAAAAGATTGGGAGAAAACCAAAGAAGATTGGGATGAAGACAGCGAAGAACCTAAAGATAAAAAAGAAGGCGAAGACAAGAAATCAGAAGATAAAAAAGAAGAAAGTGTTGCTGATATTACTATTGACTTTGAAGATATCTACAACAGACAAGTACAAGTAACCTCATATACAGGAGGTGAATTTCTCCAAGATTTCTCTAAAGATGGAAAAACAATTTATTACACAACTGATAACGGGAGTAACGGTAAACAAGATTTATTCCAAATAAATTGGGATGGTGAAGATGAAAAAGCATTGACAACTGGAGGTACAAGTCCAAAAAATATTAACTTAAATACTAAAGAAGATTTTATTTATTATGTAAGCAAAGGGAAACTAGCACGCATTAAATTGAAAGGAGCTAAAAAAGAAGCCCTTCCATTTTCTGCAAAAATGATTGTTGATTACAACGCAGAGTCAAATCAAATTTTTGAAGAAGCTTGGAATGTTATTGAAGAACGATTTTACGACCCAAACTACCATGGTAAAAATTGGGAGTCGCTTAAGAAAACTTATAAACCTTTGGCGTTAAAAGCATCAACAAGAGCTGATTTTAAAGCAGTTTTCAACAAAATGCTTGGTCAAGTAAATGCAAGTCATATGGGTATATATCGTGGTGAGAATCGTGCCGATACTCAAAATGAGATCACTGGGATTTTAGGAGTTGAATTTGATTCAGGCTCGAAAAATAGTTTGAGAATTTCATCAATTGTTCGCAATTCATCTGCTGATAGAGAAGTGAGCAAATTAAAAGTTGGTGATGAAATTTTAAGTGTTAATGGAGTAAAAGTATCGCCATCAGAAAATATCTACAAGCATTTAACAGCAACCGCTAACGAAAAAATTGTGCTAAGCATTAATAGAAATGACGTAGAAAAAGAAGTGGTTATCCGCCCAAAGAAAAGTGCAAGAACAGATAATTATAATGCTTGGGTAAAAGAACGTAAAATATTGACCGAAAAATACTCTGGAGGTCGTCTTGGATATATCCATATACAAGGAATGAACTGGTCTAGTTTTGAAGAGTTTGAACGCGAATTAACCGCAGCAGGATTTGGTAAAGAAGGCATTGTTATAGATGTTAGATATAATGGTGGCGGTTGGACTACAGATTATTTAATGGCTGTATTAAATGTACAACAACACGCTTATACCATACCAAGAGGAGCTGCTAAGGATTTAGACAAAGAGAATAAGAATTTTACACAATACTATCCGTTTAGCGAAAGATTACCATTAGCATCTTGGACCAAACCTTCAATTGCTTTGTGTAATCAAAATTCTTACTCGAATGCCGAAATATTTTCACATGCCTATAAAGAATTAAAGCTTGGTAAATTAGTTGGTATCCCAACTTTTGGAGCCGTAATTTCAACTGGAGGACAAACATTAATTGATGGCTCTTATGTACGAGTTCCATTTAGAGGATGGTATGTGAAATCATCACAAAAGAACATGGACTTTACGCCTGCAATGCCAGATATTGTTGTTCATAATAATCCTGATGACAAAGCAAAAGGAAAAGATACCCAGCTTAAAAGAGCAGTAGATGAATTGCTAAAAGATTTGTAGAATCACAAAAAAAAGCAGTCTAGACTCATACGTCATAGACTGCTTTTAACAAATAAATAATCAACCAATATTATAGTGCCCCAAGTTCTTTTAAAGAAGCTTCAGAAGCAGCTTTTACATTTGCCACTGGATTCAGCGTCAATGCTTTTTTATAATTTTTTATAGCCTTCTTTTTATCGCCCTTACCTTTATATCCATCACCCAAACTATCATAACCATTTGCATTAGTAGGATCATTTTCAACATTCATTTTAAAATATTTTATTGCAGTATCATATTGCTTAGCTCCTAAAAATTGATATCCTAAAACATTAATTTGCGCTACAGTTGCATTTTGTCCTGCTTGATCGTAAATAGTATTAGCCTCTGCTGTTTTACCCATTGCGTTTAATATTCCTGCTTTGGTAGTTAAGGTTTGAAAGTTACCGTTCCGTGTTACAGCTGTTTCTGCCCAAGACAATCCTTCTTCTAAATTTATAGTATTAATTAAACAATAGTTCGCTGCCGTTTGATACCCTTGCCAACCAAAACCTCCTCTAGAACGCAATTCGTTTCTAAAAGTTTCTAAAGCCTGGTCATTTACATTCATTTCTATTTTAATAGGAATTTCTTTTTCATCCCATTTCAAAGATAAGACAGCATAATTATTCCCAGCTTCAACAAAATCATAGGTTAATAATTCAGTTTTTGCTGTGGATTTACTCATTACATCAACACGTAGAGCATCTTCACTCTTTTCATAAAAAAAACTCCCCCAAGAGCTAGAGTTGTTAGAGAAAATTACGGTTACTTTTCCATCTTCAAATACGGCCATGTGCAAACCATAAGTTCCAGCTGCTAGCTCTTTACCTTCAACTTTTACATCATTAGAAAAAGTGATTGTAGTGTTTTCATTTGCTCCTGCTCTCCAAGGGTTATCTCCTTGATTACCAAAGTTTGATTTAAAAAATCCGTAGGTCACTAATTGTCCCCAAATTTGACCACTTCGATCCGTACCATTTCCAGATGTTAATTTTGGTCTAGAATAATTTACTGTTACATCTGTTAATCCAACAGTTTGTGTAACTTTTGAAGGAAGGCTTCCTCTTTTAGGAGTTGTTACAGTTTGGCATTGTGCAAATTCTGAATAAAAAAATAATGCAGCCATCATTAGTGGATAGCCAATCACTTTTGTAATTGTTTTCATGTGTCTATGCTTATTACTTTTTAAGGTCACATGCTGTTCGCTACTTTCATCACTTAGTGTGAGAAACATTTTACTTGCTCGTTTCATAATTGTTAGTTTTTTGAATGTTATTAGTTGTACAATATTAAAACTAATAAAAAGGGACAAGCGTTAAGCTTCTGTTAATCCAAAGTTAAATACTGTGTTAAAGTTTTGTGAATGAGATGAATAAAAAACCCATATAATAATAAAAAAACACAATCCAAGATCTTTAAAAGAAATTAGATTGTGTTTTTTAATTTAGGAATTCTGATAAATTTATTTAGTGCTTTTCAAACTTAGCTACACCTTTTTTTAACCACGCTAAATATTCATCAACATCTGGAGTATAACCTACTGGGTCTAATAAATTTTCTTCATTATGACCCATCAACACATAATAAGGTTGTGCATTAGTACCGTATTTAATTGCTTGCATCTCACTCCATTTTTGACCAATATATCTTAATTTTTTTCCAGGATTTAATTTTGAATCTACTATTTCATCTTCATCAAGTGAGCGCTTATCATCAACAAATAAAGAAATTAAAATTACATCATTTTTTAAGATATTTAGCACCTTACTTTTAGGCCAAACATTCTGTTCCATCTTCCTGCAATTTACACATGCTTTACCTGTAAAATCAATCATTACAGGCTTATTTACTTTTTTTGCATAAGCCAAACCGACATCGTAATCATCAAAAGACATGATATCATGAGGTGCTAATAAATGTGCCCCTTCAGGGATTTTAGAAAGGCTTAACGTTCCGCCACCACCTAATCTAGAATACCCAACTCCATACGGTGATTCAGCATAATGTTGTGGTGGTGGAAATGCGCTAATTAAATTTAAAGGTGCTCCCCAAAGACCTGGGATCATATAAAGAGTAAATGACATTACAACCAATCCTAAACTCAATCTACCAACTGAAATATGTGTTAATGGAGAATCATGTGGTAATTGTATTTTTCCAAAAAGATACATTGCTAAGGCTCCAAAAACTGCAATCCAAATAGCAATAAACACTTCGCGTTCTAGCCAATGTAATTCCAGCACCAAATCAGCATTTGAAAGGAATTTAAATGCCAGTGCTAATTCTAAAAATCCTAAAACAACTTTAACTGTATTTAACCATCCACCTGATTTTGGAAGAGAATTCATCCAACCTGGAAAAGCTGCAAATAAGGTAAATGGCAGTGCAATTGCTAAAGAAAAACCTAACATCCCTATAATAGGACCTGCATAACTCCCCCCACTTGCTGCCTCAACTAATAGCGTTCCAACAATTGGCCCTGTACATGAAAAGGATACAATTGCCAATGCTAATGCCATAAAAAAGATACCTACAATTCCGCCTCTATCTGCTTGCTTGTCTATTTTTGTTCCCCATGAACTCGGTAAGGTAATTTCGAAAGCGCCTAAAAATGATGCCGCAAATATGATTAACAAGACAAAGAAAGCTAAGTTAAACCATACGTTTGTTGCCAAGGCATTTAATGCATCCGCTCCAAAAAAGTAAGAAACTACAAATCCTAAGAAAACATAGATTACAACAATTGCTAATCCATAGATTATAGCATTTTTTATTCCTGCAGCTTTACTTTTACTTTGTTTTGTAAAAAAACTCACGGTCATCGGAATCATCGGAAACACACAAGGTGTTAACAATGCAATAAATCCTGAGAAAAATGCAATAATAAAGATGGTCCACAGCCCCTTTTTTTCTTGTTTTGATTTTTTCTCTTTCTTATTCTTTATTTCAGTTTTTACTTCACTTTTTTTTTCTACTGTTGCTTCTTTTTTTTGATTGAGCTTTTCAATTTCAGTATTTGATAACATAGCACCTGCTATTCCCTGCACTGAAAAACTCATGTCTTTATAGGTTGGTGGTAAACATTGTGTATCATCACAAACCATATATTCTATTTCACCAATAATATCAATTTTATCATTGGTTAATAAACGAATGTGCTGTTTAAATGTAGCTGTATTTTCAAAATATTTAATATCCATTCCAAACGCTTTGTCAAACGAAGTATGACCTTTACCCTCTTCAGTTTTGCCAACTAATTGAAACTGATTATTGTCGTTTACAAATTGAAATGCTGTTGCAATAGGTCCATTTTCAGGAACATTTTGCGAATACAAATGCCAACCTTTATCTATATTGGCAGTCACTATTAAATAAAAATCTGAATCTGAAATTTTCTCTACTGAAGTGGTATAAGAAACGGGGTCGTGAATTTGAGCATTTAAATTAGCTGAAAAGAGGAATGCTAAAATTCCGAAAATTACATTTTTCATTCTATTTTATTTTTAAGGTTTGAACTGTCTTACAATCTAGTCGCAATATCTTGAATATCTTTCGCTGAGATTGAATTAATTCTATTTTCAAATCCATCAGCAACATTCATATTATAAATTTATAAGATGAAAATATTTTTTATTAAACCTTCTTTTAATAACGAGCGTAAAAATCAGAAAAAGAAGTATATAATTATGTTAAAATTTGTTAAGAATTCAGCTATCTCAAGTATAAAAATAATTACTCTACAATATATAATGTGTATTTACAAAATTAGATTGTTTAGTATCTAACAAGGTGTCCAACACTTTTTTATTTAAATCATTTCCTTTAAATGCTACTAAAGTCCTAATAGAAAAAGAACGAATAGCATCATGCACACTCAAGGTACTTACAGCCGAATCTTTCCTGCCAACAAAAGGAAACACATCTGGCCCTCGTTGGCATTGCGCATTGATATTTACACGGCAGACTTGGTTTACCATCATATCAATTAAGGGTGCCAACGTATCAGCAGAATTACTAAACAAGCTCACTTGCTGCCCGTAATTAGATTCAGAAACATAATTTAAGGCTTCGTCAATATCATCATAAGGAACTATCGGAACAATAGGCCCAAATTGTTCTTCATGAAAAACTCTCATATCTTTATTTGCAGGATACACCACCGCAGGAAACGTAAAGCTATCTATAGTCTCACCACCATTTTCATTCAAAACCGTTGCTCCATTTGCAACAGCATCTTCTACTAATTCTTTTATATATAATGGCTTATCTGGTTCTGGTAATGGTGTTAAAGAAACTCCATCATCCCATGGTAAACCATATTTTAATTTAGAAACTCGATCAACAAACTTTTTGTTAAATTCTTCGATAATATCTTTATGAACAAATAATATTTTAAGTGCGGTGCACCTTTGCCCATTAAAAGATAACGATCCTAAAACACATTCTTCAACCGCCAAATCAATATCACAATCTGGCAATACAATACCAGGATTTTTAGCTTCTAAGCCCAATACCAAACGTAGTCTATTTTGTTTTGGATGCAAATGTTGTAAAGCGTTAGCCGATTTACTATTTCCTATCAATGCCAACACATCAACTTTCCCAGTTTTCATAATTGGTGCCGCCAATACACGACCACGACCATAAATTAAATTAACTACTCCTTTTGGGAAACATTTTTGAAAAGCTTCTAATAAAGGCGACAATAATAAGATTCCATATTTTGCTGGTTTAAAAACTGTTGTATTTCCACAAATCAATGCGGGAATTAACAAACAAAAAGTTTCGTTAAGAGGATAATTATAAGGGCCCATACACAAAATCACCCCCAAAGGTCCACGTCGCACTTGAGCATAGACCCCACTGTGTAGTTGTAAGTTAGAATGCTTGCGATCCATTTCTTTTAAATCCTGAATAGTATCAGCAATATATTCTATGGTTCTATCAAACTCCTTACAAGAATCTGTATAGGTTTTGCCAATTTCCCACATCATGCATTTTACTATTTCATCACGCGTACTTTCCATCATAATAGCAAAATTCTCAATGCATTTGATACGCTCCTCTACTTTCATAGTTGGCCATTCACCCCTACCTTTGTTATAAGCATCATTCGCAGCATCTAAAGCTTCAAGAGCATTTTCTTTAGCCATATTTGGAACAGAACCAATCACTTTTCGCTCGAAATCTCCTTCAACATTCTCTGTAAAAATTGCAGAATTTACCGGAGATGTTTCTCCAGACCATGTTCTCAATTCTCCATCAATCAAATACAATTCTTGGTTAATTGGTTTTTTAATTTGAAATTGACTTGGAATCGTTGCGCCTTTAAATATGTTTTTCAAACTCATAATCGTTTAGTTAATTAAATTCTGTAACGGTACTCAATAAAGTTTTAAAGCAATGCTCCTAAGTATCGTTCAGAATCTAAAGCTGCCATACAGCCTGTACCAGCAGCAGTTACTGCTTGACGGTATTCATGGTCTTGTACATCACCTGCTGCAAAAACTCCAGGCAAGTTAGTTTTAGTAGATTTTCCTTTGGTGATTAAATACCCTGTTTCGTTCATATCTAACACACCTTTAAACAACTCAGTATTTGGCTTATGACCAATAGCAATAAAAACTCCAGTTACTGCAATTTCATGTTTCTTTTGAGTTTGATTGTTTACAACTCTAACACCGTCAACAACATTATCACCAATAATTTCATCCAATTCGGTATTGAATAACACTTTTAAGTTAGGCGTATTTTGCACTCTTTTTTGCATTGCTTTTGACGCACGCATCTCATCTCTACGCACCAACATAGTAACCGATTTACAAATATTTGAAAGATAGGTTGCTTCTTCTGCAGCAGTATCTCCTGCACCAACCACAATTACATCTTGACCTTTATAAAAGAAACCATCACAAGTAGCACAAGCTGAAACACCACCGCCAATCAATCTTTGCTCACTTTCTAATCCTAAATATTTAGCAGTTGCACCAGTAGAAATAATTACAGTTTCTGCTTCAATCTCTTTTGATTCATCTACAGTTACTTTATGAATCCCTCCAACTTCATCACTAAAATCAACTTTAGTTATCATTCCAAAGCGCACATCTGTTCCAAAACGTTCTGCTTGATTTTTAAAATCATCCATCATCGCAGTTCCATCAGTTCCTTTTGGATACCCAGGATAATTATCAACTTCAGTAGTTGTTGTTAACTGGCCTCCCATTTGCATTCCAGTAAACATCACAGGTTTTAAATCTGCACGTGCGGCATAAATAGCTGCGGTGTATCCCGCAGGACCTGAACCAATAATAAGGCATTTTATTCTTTCGATTGTATCTGACATAATTTTAATTTTTTAACTCTACAAAAATAAATGAATTCGATTTCTTTACATCTATATGTTTATAAATTTTTACAATGTATTTATAAGCTTTAATAATAAAAACATTCAGTCGTAAAAATACTATTTGATTTCAAACATATATTGAATTATATTTACATCTAAATCAATTTCAACCTAATGAAAAAACTACTACTCCTATTAACACTTTTTTTTCTATCATTCAATTCTTTTAGTCAACATTCTGTTGCACGTCAATGGAATGACATATTACTAGAATCAATCAGGAATGATTTTGCTAGACCTACGGTTCATTCAAGAAATTTATTTCACATTTCTATTGCCATGTATGATGCTTGGGCAATTTATGAAGATGAAGCTCAGCCCTTTTTTCTAGGAAATACTTTAGGAAATTATACTTGTGATTTTGACGGAATTTCTACTCCAACAAATATTGAAGAAGCTCAAAAAGAAGCTATTAGCTATGCAACAATACGCTTGTTAAATCACCGTTTTCAAAATTCTCCAAATGTATCTTATCTGAGTGGTTTATATAGTCAATTTATGACCGAGTTAAATTATGATGAATCTTTTACATCCACTGATTATTCTACAGGATCTCCTGCAGCATTGGGAAATTATATTGCAGAACAATTAATTCAATTCGGGCTACAAGATGGTGCAAACGAACAAAACGATTATGAAAACACTTCATACCAACCAATAAATCCTTCACTAATTATTGATAATCCTGGAAACCCAACAATTGTGAATCCTAATAGATGGCAGCCATTAACTTTAGAAGTATTTATTGACCAAAGTGGTAATACTATTCCTTTAAACACCCCAGAATTTTTAGGTCCAGAATGGGGGCAAGTAATTCCTTTTTCATTAAAAGAAGAAAATGCAACCATTAGCACCATAAATGATTTTGATTATTGGGTGTATGACGACCCTGGAAATCCATGGTATATTCAAAATGATGAAACTATTTTTGGTTTAGATGATCCTTATAAGTGGGGATTTGCTATGGTTTCTGTTTGGTCATCTCACCTAGACCCACAGGATGATACTATGATTGACATCTCACCAGCATCTATTGGAAACATTCGAAGTTTCCCCACAAATTTTGAAGAATATAAAAATTTCTATGATTTTGAAAATGGTGGTGATGCAAGTATTGGCAGAGAGGTTAATCCAACAACTGGAAATCCATACACTCCTCAAATGGTATCAAGAGGTGACTATGGAAGAGTTTTAGCTGAATTTTGGGCAGATGGTCCAGATTCTGAAACCCCTCCTGGACATTGGTTTACTTTGCTAAATTATGTGAGTGACCACCCAATGTTAGAAAAGAAATTCAATGGGAAAGGTGTTGTGTTATCTGATTTAGAATGGGATGTAAAATCATACCTTTTGATGGCAGGTACAGTACATGATGTAGCCATTACTTCATGGGGAATTAAAGGCTACTATGATTATATTAGACCTATTTCCGCCATCAGATTTATGGCTGATAAAGGACAAAGCTCTAATTCAAATTTAGAAAATTATGATCCACAGGGAATTCCGTTAATTCCGAATTATATTGAAGTGATTGAAGAAGGAGATGCTTTGGCAGGAACAAATAATGAGTCTGTTGGAAAAATAAAATTATATGCATGGAAAGGACCTGAATTCATCAACGATCCTGATAATGATGTTGCTGGTGTTGATTGGATTCTCGCTGAAAATTGGATGCCATATCAGCGACCTTCATTTGTAACTCCTCCATTTGCAGGTTATGTTTCTGGTCATTCTACTTTTTCTAGAGCTGCTGCTGAAGTCATGACTTTATTAACTGGAGATGAGTTTTTTCCAGGTGGCATGGGAACATTTGATGCCAATCAAAATGAATTTCTGGTTTTTGAAGATGGCCCCAGTGAAAACATTGTTTTACAATGGGCAACATACAGAGACGCATCAGATCAATGTAGCTTATCTAGAATTTGGGGTGGAATTCACCCACCCGTTGATGATATTCCAGGAAGAATATTAGGCGAAAAAATTGGAGTTGAAGCTTACCATTTTGCAAAAAAATATTTTTATGTTGATGCAGATAATGATGGCTATTATTCTTTTGAAGATTGTGATGATGATAATCCATTAATTAATCCTTCTGGCAATGAAGTAAATGATAATAACATTGACGAGGATTGCAATGGGGCTGATTTAATATCAGATATTATGATTTACCCAAACCCTATTCAAGATTATTTAACTATTTACAATACTATTGAGAGCTCAATCAAAATAAACATCTACAATATGGCAGGTGTCTTGGTTTTACAAAAAAACATTGAAGTTGAAAATTATCGTTCAACTATTTCAATTTCAGAATTACATCAAGGCGCATTTTTACTTGAAATTTTGACTGATTGTGATAAAAACCTCCTACAACAAAAAATAATAAAATTATAGACTATCCTGACTTTGCAAATTGATATTATGTTGTATCTTTGCAGTCCGAAAATATTCGGGGTGTAGCGTAGCCCGGTTATCGCGCCTCGTTTGGGACGAGGAGGTCGCAGGTTCGAATCCTGCCACCCCGACCAACTAAATCCAATCACAAATGTGATTGGATTTTTTATTTGGAAATAATTTGAAACTCAGCTTCAAAAATTAGGAATAAAAAAGAATAATGAACTGATACTGATCCGATAGCATTTCTGACTTTGTCTTGCAACAACCAATTTCAAAATCACTGAGAAAAATAAAGTTACCCTGCCGCCCAACACAATTAAGAAATGTCTTGTTTCATTACAAGATATATTTTGTTTATAACATTGTATTAGCGTCTTTAACATATACAATGCTACTTTTTTTGCTCCATTTAGTATTTTTTAACTATGTTTGATATTGCTATATAAAAGAAAATTGTCCCTAGATGCTTTTTAATTCGTTTGACTTTTTATTTTTCTTCCCACTTGTGGTGATACTGTATTATGTATTGGCACATAAATACCGTGCTTTTTTATTACTTATTGCTAGTTACTTCTTTTACTTTTATTGGGAACCTTCGCTAGTATTATTACTATTCGCATCAACAGTTATAGATTATTATGTTGGTATTAAAATTCATGAAGCAAACAATCAAAAAAAGAGTAAACAGTTTTTATACTTAAGTATTTTTGTAAACCTAGGATTGCTATTCTTTTTTAAGTACTTAGGTTTTTTTACCGAGACATCTTTTGCAATTTTAGATTTTTTCGGAATTGAACACGCCACTGAAACAACATCACAAACCTACAATATCCAAAAAATATTACTTCCGGTTGGCATCAGCTTTTATACATTTCAAACAATGAGTTATAGTATTGATGTCTATAGAAAAATCATAAAACCTGAACGCAACTTTGTAAAATACGCTTTATATGTTTCCTTTTTCCCTCAATTAGTTGCAGGACCTATTGAAAGAGCTAATCGATTGATTCCACAATTTTATAAAAAAATAAAAATTAACATTCCCGCTATTAAACAAGGAATTATAATGATGGCTTGGGGGTTCTTTTTAAAATTAGTTGTAGCAGATAGATTAGGAATCTATGTTGATACAGTATATTCAAACCTCGACAAATATAACGGCACCCCATCAATCTTAGCGAGTCATTTTTTTATATTTCAAATATATTATGATTTTTCTGCTTATACAACCATAGCAATTGGTGCCGCAAAAATATTGGGGTTTGATTTGATGCAAAACTTCAATCGTCCAATGGTTGCGAAAAATATGGTAAGCCTATGGCAACGTTGGCACATATCTCTTTTAAAATGGTTAAAAGATTATATGTTTACCCCTCTTTCAAAAACAAAACTTTCACGTTATTGGGTTGTCTTAATTGTATTTTTCACAATGGGATTATGGCATGGAGCAGGTTGGACATTCGTTTTTTGGGGGCTTTTAAATGGTTTGTTTTTAATTTTTGAAGTTAGCACTAATAAGTTTAGAAGGAACATAATAATGAAAATTAATATCCCCTTTTTGCGCCCAGTTTTTACTTTTTCATGGAGATTTATTTGGTATAATTTTTTAGTATTATCATTAATATTTTTTAGAGCACCATCATTTGATATTGCACTAAAATATTTTGAGAACCTCTTTGTATTTGACAACTTACAATTCAATATCCTTAATTATTCATATGAATTTTATATTACGATTGGTCTTATAATTTTTGTTCAAATAATACATTATTATAAAGGAAATGACAAAGTACATGAGCTAGTAACTAAAAGACCCCAAGCAGTTAGGTGGATCTTTTATATCCTATTTATTATTGGGATTGTTTTATTTAGCGTAAACCGACAAAATAATTTTATTTATTTTCAATTTTAGATGAAGACCAAATCACTCATATTAAAAATTAGTTTTTTAGCATCGCTCTTAATGATATGCTATTTTGCATTTGTTTTTAACATTACCCAAGGATATGTTGACCGCAATTATTACAAGTTTACACATAAAGCTGGAAGTTTGGTACTCGGAATATCTAGAGCACATGACGGAATTTCACCATCCATTATTGAAAAAGAGTTAAATAGTTCTATTCAAAAACCTGTACTCAATTTTGCCTTCGAAAAATCACAATCTTCTTATGGAGCTGTTTATCTAGATGCCATCAAACATAAAATAGATACAAACTCTAATAATGGGCTATTTATTTTATCTGTAACACCTGGTATTTTTTTAATCTCAAAAAGTTTAAAAGACTCTGCTCATGTCGAACTTGACAAAAACACCATTCTCGGAAAAATGACTAATTTTAATAGCCAACCAAATTATGAGTATGTAAGAAAATGTTATAACGGCTCACTCTACAGAGGATTGCTCAAACCACAAAAAATGTTTGTGAATATTCATCCAGATGGTTGGTTAGAATTTAAATCAAAAAAGCTTAGCAAAGAAACACAAGAAGCCAATAAAAAAAGATGGATGAAGCAAACAAATGATAGTTATCTTCAAATTTTGAAATATCAAAAAAAATCAGAGTACAGATTGCAAATGTTAGAAGAAACAATCAATTATTTAAATAATTACGGAACTGTTATTATCACTCGTTTGCCAGTTGACTCTAGTTTTTTAGCTTTAGAAGATAATTTTTGGCCCGATTTTAATGAACGGATAAAGGTGATTTCAAACAGACAAGATATTGCTTATTTTGACTTTAGCTTAACCGGAGGCTCATACAACTCATACGATGGTTCACACCTATACGGTGATAGTGCTAAAAGGTTTACCAAAACACTTTGTGACTCTATTAAAAAATTTCAAGCTATTGGTTTACAATAACACATTAATTCCTTTTTTTTTATTTTTTTATTCCTAAATTTTTAGAGCCATTATTTTCAAAATTCGTAATTTTGCTAATAGGATAACAAAACAAAAAAACTATGCTTATTATCGGTATTGCTGGTGGTACAGGTTCTGGAAAAACAACTGTAGTAAATCAAATTTTAAATGAAATCCCCGAAAATGAAGTAGCTGTAATTTCACAAGATTCTTATTATAAAGAAACGCATGAATTATCATACGAAGAAAGAACAAAAATAAATTTTGACCATCCTAATTCTATTGATTTTGAATTGTTAGTAGCACATTTAAAACAGCTTAAATCTGGCAATATAGTAAACCAACCTGTATACTCTTTTGTTACCCATGACAGAACAAAAGATGAAGTTGTAACTCACCCAACTAAAGTACTAATTATTGAAGGTATTTTGATTTTTAACAATCTTGAATTACGTGATTTATGTGATATCAAAATATTTGTACATGCCGATACTGATGAACGATTAATTAGACGATTAAAGAGAGATATTCAGGAACGTGGCAGGGATTTACACGAGGTTTTAAACCGTTATCAAAACACTTTAAAACCGATGCACCTGCAGTTTATTGAGCCTACCAAAAACTTTGCAGATATGATAATACCAAACGATCGCTACAATACAGTAGCAGTTGATATTGTTAGAACAGTGATCAGAGAAAAACTTGCCAAACAATGACCTTAAAACAAATAAAGAATAATAAAGCAGTACGATTTTTTAGCAATCGTTATGTTTTAATTTTTATTATTTTTTTAATTTGGATGACTTTTGGTGACGAAAATTCTTTTTTACTTGATAGAGAATTCAATAAAGAAATTGACAAACTAGAAACAGATAAAAACTTTTATCAAACTGAAATAAATGCTGATAAAAAGAAAATTGAAAAACTAGAAAATCCCGAACAACTTGATAAATATGCTCGAGAAAAGTATAATATGAAAAAAGAAAATGAAGATATTTATATCATTGAATATGACACGGTTCAATGAACAATTAAATAATAATAATTAAAACTTCAAACCAACCCATGAGTGATTTTTTATTTAACGAATTCCCTACAGCTTCTTCCAAACAATGGAAGCAAAAAATACAGTTTGATTTAAAAGGCGCTGATTACAACGAAACATTGTTAACTCACACCAATGAGGGGATTACTATCAAACCCTTTTATCACAAAGATGAAATGGAATCTTTAGAAATTCCAAATACTCCAACTGGCTTTAATACCTGTCAAACTATTTTTGTAAGTACCGAAAAAACTGCTAATTATTTAGCACTAGATGCTTTAAAAAGAGGTGCTGATAGTATTCAGTTTTTAGCAGATACTCCTTTTGAAATTGAATCGCTATTGGCAAATATTCCTAAAAGTGTGGGGATTCATTTTCAATTAAACTTCCTTTCTGAGGGTTTTATTACAGATTTAGCATCACATTTAAATAGCGCCAATTCTTTTTTAAATATTGACATCATTGGGCAGTTAGCAAAAGAAGGAAATTGGTTTTCTAACTTAAATCAAGATTTTGAAATACTATCTAACATTCTAAAAACTGCGAATAACACAAACGTTTTACAGGTTAACACCTCCCAATATCAAAATGCAGGAGCAACTGTTGTGCAACAAGTAGCATATGCTTTAGCACATGGAAATGAATATTTGAATCACATTAATACGAATGAGTCTCTTCAAAATATTTCTAATCAACACATAAATTTTAACTTTGCAATAAGTGGTAATTACTTTTTTGAAATTGCAAAATTGAGAGCCTTCCGATATTTATGGAAACTTATTTCTGACGAATATGATATTGCTTTCGATGCTGTCATTTTTACCCAACCCACCAGTAGAAACAAAACATTGTATGACTACAACACCAATTTGTTACGAACCTCTACCGAATGCATGAGTGCAATTTTAGGTGGTACAAATACTATCAGCAATAATTCTTACGATCATCTATTTCATAAAAAAAATGAATTTGGAGAGCGAATTTCACGAAATCAATTATTAGTTTTTAAAGAAGAAAGCGCTTTTGATAAGGTTGCAAATTTTGCAAAAGACAGTTATTATATAGAAACACTCACAAAAGAAATAGCGCAAAAAGCATTAGACATTTTTAAAGATATTGAAAAGAGTGGTGGTTTTTTAAAGCAATTAAAAGAAGGTACTATCCAACGAAAAATAAAAGAAGCCGCAGACAAGGAACAAGATCAGTTTGATGCAAAAGAAATTGTTTTGTTAGGAACAAACAAACATCCAAATATGGATGACAAAATGAAAGATAACATTGAATTATTTCCTTTTGTAAAAACAAAACCGAGAAAAACATTGATTCAGCCAGTTATTGCTAAAAGATTGTCAGAAAAAATTGAACAAGAAAGATTAAAAGATGAAGCGTAAGAATTTACAAAATATCGAGCTAAAGGCTAAAAATCAAAAGTCAAGAACCAAAAACTTTAAGCATGAGGATTTTGTTGCTGGTATTGCTCCAAATCTTCGCGGACCATACTCTACTATGTATGTTCGCCGACCATGGACTATACGCCAGTATGCAGGTTTTTCTACAGCACAAGAAAGTAACGCATTTTACCGCCGCAACTTAGAAGCTGGACAAAAAGGATTGTCTGTTGCTTTTGATTTAGCAACGCATCGCGGATACGATTCTGATCATGAACGTGTACAAGGTGATGTTGGTAAAGCTGGAGTTGCAATTGATTCTGTTGAAGACATGAAAGTGCTGTTTGATCAGATTCCGTTAGATAAAATGTCGGTTTCTATGACTATGAATGGAGCCGTTTTACCAGTGTTGGCATTTTATATTGTTGCAGCCGAAGAGCAAGGAGTTACTCCAAATCAACTAATTGGTACAATTCAAAATGATGTACTTAAAGAGTTTATGGTACGTAATACTTATATCTACCCTCCTACGCCATCAATGAAAATTATTGCTGATATTTTTCAATATACAAAATCTAATATGCCGAGATTTAATAGCATTTCTATCTCTGGATATCATATGCAAGAAGCGGGTGCAACTCCTGAAATTGAATTGGCATATACCCTTGCTGATGGATTAGAGTATATCCGTATCGGATTAAAATCTGGAATGAAAATTGACGAGTTTGCTCCAAGACTTTCTTTCTTTTGGGGTATAGGAATGCAACATTTTAAGGAGATAGCAAAAATGAGAGCTGCAAGAATGTTGTGGTCAAAAATTATTCAGCAATTCAATCCAGAAAGTCCAAAATCATTAGCATTAAGAACACATTGCCAAACTAGTGGGTGGAGTTTAACAGCACAAGATCCTTTTAATAATGTAGCTAGAACAACTATTGAAGCCATGGCGTCAGTTTTTGGAGGAACTCAAAGCTTACATACCAATGCGTTAGATGAAGCAATCGCTTTACCTACAGATTTTTCAGCAAGAATTGCTAGAAATACACAGATTTATATTCAAGAAGAAACTAAGGTAACCAAAACAGTTGACCCTTGGGCAGGAAGTTTTGAAGTAGAAAAAATGACTGCAAAAATTGCCGATGATGCTTGGAAACTGATTCAAGAAATTGAAGAATTAGGAGGTATGACTAAAGCTTTAGAAAAAGGTATCCCAAAAATGCGTATTGAAGAAGCTTCTGCAATAAAGCAAGCACGAATCGACAGTGGCCAAGATATTATTGTGGGTGTAAATGCATATCAACTTAAAGAAGAAGATGAGCTACATATTTTAGAGGTTGATAATGAGGCGGTGCGAGCATCACAAATAAAGCGCTTGCAACAATTAAAAGCAGAAAGAAACAACGAAACAGTAAAACAATCTTTGTCAGATTTAACCAACTGTGCAAAAACAAGTCAAGGAAATTTATTAGATTTGGCTGTAAAAGCAGCAAGAAACAGAGCCACTTTGGGTGAAATTTCTACAGCACTAGAAACTGTTTTCGGCAGATACAAAGCAACAATAAATTCAATATCAGGCGTGTATAGTAAAGAAATTAAAAATGATAAATATTTTAAACTCGCTGTTGAGTTAGCTAACCAATTTGCTGAAATGGATGGGAGGCGCCCTCGAATTATGGTCGCAAAAATGGGACAAGATGGCCATGATCGTGGTGCTAAAGTGGTTGCCACAAGCTTTGCCGATTTAGGCTTTGATGTCGATATCAGTCCACTGTTTCAAACACCTAAAGAAGTAGCGAAACAAGCTGTTGAAAATGATGTACATGTGTTAGGGGTTTCATCCTTAGCAGCAGGACATAAAACGTTGGTACCACAAGTTATTGCCGAACTTAAAAAATATGGTAGAGATGATATTTTAATAATTGCCGGTGGCGTAATTCCTAAACAAGATTATGAATTTTTATTTGATGCGGGTGTTGTAGGTGTATTTGGACCTGGTACTAAAATTGCCAAAGCTGCCATTGACATTTTAGAGAAGTTGATTGAAAATAATGACTAAAGCTGAATAAGATATTCGTTGTTATTTTACAAATTCAGCATTACATTTTCAGATGCTGTAATTTTGATTTAGTATAATTTACTTTAAAACGGATTCTATTTGATTCAATTCATCAGTAGTAAACTTAAGAGCATCCAATGCCTTAATATTATCTAGTAATTGCTTTATTTTACTAACTCCAACTAAAACGGTGGTAATTTCAGGATTGCGTAAAATCCAAGCAACTGCCATTTGAGCTAAACTCTGCCCTCTATCTTTAGCAATAACATTCAAGTTTTTTACTTTATTAATAATCTCTGGAGTAATAGAATCTCCCTTTAAATAACGACCATCTTTAACAGCTCTAGAATCCGAAGGTAATCCATTTAAGTATTTATCAGTTAAAATCCCTTGCTCTAAAGGAGAAAAAGCGATGGCGCCAATACCTTCAGAATATAAGGTGCTTAACAAATTTTTTTCAACCCAACGATCAAACATATTATACCTTGGCTGATGAATTAAACAAGGAGTTCCTAAGCCTCTCAAAATTTTTGAAGCCTTAGCGGTATCTTCCGCATTATATTGTGAAATACCAACATATAAAGCTTTTCCTGAACGAACAATCTGGTCAAGGGCTCCCATTGTTTCTTCTAATGGAGTATCTGAATCTGGCCGATGGTGATAAAAAATATCTACATAATCTAAGCCCATTCTTTTTAAACTCTGATCGCAACTCGCAATTAAATATTTACGTGAGCCAAAATTTCCATAAGGGCCATCCCACATATCCCATCCTGCTTTGGAAGAAATAATTAATTCATCTCGGTATGATTTAAAATCAGATTTCAAAATTCGTCCAAATGTTTCTTCTGCTGCTCCATATGGTGGGCCATAGTTGTTGGCTAAATCAAAATGTGTAACTCCGTTATCAAAAGCTGTTCTAACAATTTCTCTTGCATTTTTAAAATCATCTGATTTTCCAAAATTATGCCAGAGCCCTAAAGAAATTAAGGGCAACATAATTCCACTTTGTCCACATCTTCGATATTGCATTGTGTCATATCTATTTGTAGCAGCTACATAATTTAGTAATGAATCATGATTATTTTCTTGCATATCTTGATGAAATTCAGTTTAGGGAGTATCAAATGTAAAAATTTAATTGTGATAAAAAAAAACTAACACCCCTATTAATAGTTTTAATTATTAACACTTTAGTCAAGATTATAATTGCAATAATCCGTATTTTTGCTCAAAATTTTTGACACACTAAAAATGAAGAAATTTCTTTCTATTATATATTCAACTCGACTTACTGGAATCCTGTTTATAGTTTTTGCAGCCGCTATGGGAATCGCTACTTTCATCGAAAATGACTATGGTACACAAACAGCAAAAGTATTAATTTACAATGCTTGGTGGTTTGAAATAATTATGGTGTTTTTTGTCATTAATTTTTTTGGGAATATTATTAAATATCGCCTTTATAAAAAAGAAAAATGGGTTGTGCTATCTTTTCATCTTGCTTTTATTTTTATCATTATAGGTGCTGGTATCACTCGCTATGTGAGCTTTGAAGGCATCATGCCAATTATTGAAGGTGAATCTAGTAACATCATGTTTTCAGAAGCAATTTATTTTGATGTAACTGCGCACAACAATAAAGAACAGTTAAAATACAGCTCAGAAAAAATCTTGATTTCTGCCAAAGGAAAACCAAATTATTCTTATAGCAACAAATTTAGAAAAACAAAGTTCAAATTTGACCTTGTTGATTATGTTCCTTTTGCAAAAGAAGAATTTATTGAAAATACAAAAGGAGATAATTATTTAAAACTTGTAGAATCATCAAATGGTGGGCGACATGATCATTATTTAAAACATGGCACAAGTCAATTAATTCACAATATATTAGTTGGCTATGAAAACCCCGGTAACAATACTATAGATATTTTTACTGTTAATGACGAATTAAAAATAGTATCTAACCAAGAAGGGACATTTTACCGAATGTCAGATCAACATAACGGCATCATCAATAAAGATTCTATTCAAGAGTTACAATTGCTTTCATTACATAATTTAGCTGGTTTAAGTTTTGTAATTCCAACACCATCTATTAACGGAACCTACAAAACAGTTAAAGGAATTAGGGAGGAAAACCCTTTAGACAAATTAACTTTTGATATTACAGTGGGTGATAAAACCAAACAAATGGTGATTTATGGAGGGCAATACAATATAGAGAATCCAACTCAAATCGAAGTTGGCGATCTTAATTTCAGAGTCAATTATGGAGCAAAACAAATAAAACTGCCTTTTCATATTAAGTTGAGAGATTTTCAATTAGAAAATTACCCTGGATCTCAAAGCCCGATGTCGTACGCAAGTGAAATAACGGTTATAGACCCAAAAGAATCTTTTGATTTTAGAATTTACATGAACAATATCTTGAATTATAAAGGCTATAAATTTTTTCAATCTAGCTACAATATTACTCCTGAATATGAAGAAACTCGCTTATCAGTAAACCATGATTATTGGGGAACAAGCATTACATATTTTGGGTATTTCATGCTATTTTTAGGATTAATTTTAATTCCAATTGTTGGTAAAAACACTCGTTTTTCGAGCTTACGGAAACAACTCAATAAAATAAAGTTGAAAAAGAAAGCTCTAACTATTATTGCTTTATTGAGTTTTTCAATTGGGTTCTCTCAACACCAACATCAATTAACTGATCAACAAATAGATTCAGTTTTACAAACACATAGTGTAGATAAAATTCATGCTGAAAAGTTTAGCCGTTTAGTTATACAGGATGTAGGCGGACGTATGAAACCTGTACATACATTTGCTTCAGAGTTGTTAAGAAAGGTCTCTAAGAAAGATACGTATCACGGTTTGGATGCCAATCAAGTATTTATTTCGATTCAGCAAAATCCTAGATTTTGGTTTAATGTACCTATAGTTTACATCAGAAAAGAAAACACTAAATTAAGAGATATTATCGGGGTTCCTCACGATCAAGAATATACGCGTTTAGCAGATTTTTTTGATGGACAAGGCAACTTTAAAATTGCAGATGTTCAAGAAGCGGCCTTTAAGAAAAAAATAAAAGGTAAGTTTGATCAATCAGTATTAGATGTTAGTAATCGTGTAAATCTATTTTACTCAGCCATTTTTGGAGATTTATTAACGATTTTTCCAATCCCAAATGATCCAACCAACAAATGGGTTTCTCAAAACCAATTGCACACAGTTAAATATTCTGGAGTCGACTCTGTTTTTGCAAAACAGATTTTACCTGCCTATTTACAAACATTATCAAGCTCAAAAGAAAACAATGACTATTCACAATCTGAAGAGATATTAGTAGGCATTCAAAAATTTCAAAAGAAATATGGAGCTGATGTGTACCCATCAAATAAAAAAATTGACTTAGAGATTTTTTACAACAAAAACGATATTTTTAAAAGCCTTTTTGTTTACTATATGTTGGCGGGTGTTTTTTTATTTGTGTTTATCATCGTGCAAATTTTTAATAGCTCTAAATTTATCAATGTAATTATTAAAGTAGGCGCTATCGGGATGGTGCTCCTTTTCGTTTACCATACCGCTGGTTTAGGAATTCGCTGGTATATTTCTGGGCATGTGCCATGGAGTAACGGATATGAATCAATGATTTATATTGCTTGGGCCACAATGCTTTTCGGGCTAATATTTGGAAGAAAATCGATTTTAACGGTTGCAGCAACTGCCTTTGTAACCTCAATGATTTTGATGTTTGCACATATGAATTGGATGGATCCTGAAATTGCAAACTTGGTTCCTGTCTTAGACTCTTATTGGGTAATGATTCACGTTTCTATAATTGTAGCGGGCTATGGCCCTTTTACATTATCAATGATTTTAGGAATGTTGACCTTATTCTTAATGGGAATTACCACAAAAAGCAACAAGAAAAAAATTGATGTAATTATCAAAGAATTAACTATAATCAATGAAATGTCAATGACTATTGGATTGATTTTATTTACTATTGGAAACTTCTTAGGGGGTATTTGGGCTAATGAATCTTGGGGTAGATATTGGGGTTGGGACCCTAAAGAAACTTGGGCGCTTATCAGTATTATGATTTATGCGTTTGTATTGCATATGCGTTTGATTCCTGGCTTAAGAAGTAAACTTTCTTTTAATATTGCAGCAGTTTTTTCATTTGCATCTGTATTGATGACATATCTTGGAGTAAATCATCTACTTTCTGGATTGCATTCGTATGCGCAAGGAGATGAGGCAAGTATTCCAACTCAAATTTGGGGTTGGTTAGCAGTGTCTTTACTCTTAAGTATTTGGGCTTATTTTAAATATAAAAAAACATTATAAAAAGTAGTATTCATACTAGTTATTTTACCCGAGAAAGAAGGTGCCTATTTTGAGAGTAGAGCTTAGATTCTTGCATTCGCAAAAATAACAGCTTTAAATAATTGATAAACCATCTTCAAAAAATTCATATAAAATCATACATTTGCATTTCTAAAATTTAAACAAAAACATGTTTCATAAATATATAAAATTAGTCATAGCTACTGCTATCATCGTTTGGTCTGTATTTCAATTTGTTGATGGAAATATCATGAACGGAATCTCGTTGATCCTCTTTTCAGGAATCTTTATTTTTCTCTATTTTAAAAATGAATTTATCCTATTGGCATTTTTACAATTGCGTAAGCAAAACTTTGAAGGGACTGCTAAATGGCTAGGTTATATTAAGAATCCTAGCGGAGCATTGGTGAAAAAACAACAAGGATATTTTAATTTTCTCAACGGAATCTTAGTTTCACAAACCAACCTAACGCTGGCTGAAAAATACTTTAAAAATGCTATTAACTTAGGACTTTCTATGGACCATGATTTGGCTATGGCCAAACTACAATTATCTGGAATTGCTATGTCTAAAAACAGAAAACAAGAAGCAACAAAGTTAATGAATGAAGCTAAGAAATTAGACAAACAAGGGATGCTTAAAGATCAAATAAAACAGATGAAAGATCAAATGAAAAGAGCTCCTGGTATGAATCATCATCAAATGAGAGGGAGAGTTAGAAGATAGATTATATTTTAATTTAAAAACAAAAAGCATCTGATAAATCAGATGCTTTTTGTTTTACTGGCTTTTTTTAATCAATCCAACTGCAACAACTCCAAATTATCTTGGTATTGCAAAAGGAATACTCCGTTATTTTCTGTGCTATTAAACATCCTTTTAAAATAATCAAACTTTGATGCAACACGCCTAGATACTCCTTCTTTGGCGCCATCATTAAATGAGCCATTCATTAATCGCAAAAGCGTATCGTAAGTAACATCAAATCCTTTAGTAGCAAAATCTGATGGCCTGATGTGATTTTTTTGTTTATATAGTTTTTCAAAACTTCTAGCTTCTACGCTTAAAACATCGATAAACACTTCTTTCGAAAAAGTAAATTTTAAGCGTGCTAAATCAGTATTGCTAACATTGTCATAATTAGAATTCATACCAAAACCAAACAATTGAATGTCTCTTTTTTCTAATGGCATTACCCCTAAATTATTCACAACATCAGTAGTTACAAGTATATCATCGCCAACTAAAAGCACCCAGTTTTTATATTGTATTGTATCTATTACTTCAATAAATCGTTCTTTTTTAATATAGCCCTCATTTGGTTTTAAAACAGTTATGTCATCAATAGAATCATGAGTTCTTAACTTGGCCATGATTTGAGAAATCTTAGCGCCAGTAGTTACTGTTGAATCACCGGTGATAATAATCTTTTCTCCTTTATAAGATTTCAACAAATAGTCTAACACCTTATCTTCTAACAATTGTTTGTTAGGAGCAACTTTCACCAAATTATTATCTGATACCGATGTTTGGGTTTTTGAAAAAATAGGAGCAATCACAGGAGTAGATGTACTTTTTGAAACCTGTTTTGCATTCTTCAAAAATAGTGGGCCAATAACTGCATCGTAATTATCTACATCTGTCTCTCTCAAAATTGTTGAAATTTTAGAAGCATTATTTTCTGTATCAACCACATCCATATTCACTTGAACTCCTCTTGCCCTTAGAGAATCAATTGCAACTAAAGCACCAGCATGAAAATCAGTTACAATATTTAATAGGCGGTTGTCCCACTCAAATTCTTCATCATTCACATCAAAAGAATTTAATTTATAAGGCAACATCAACAAAACATTTAACGGTTTGTCAGTAATTACATCTTCAAAAATATTTACCTCTGCTTCATCATTTGTTTTCTCTCCAACAATTAAAATCATGCCTAAATTTAATCCTTCTTTTAAAGCTGGATTAAATTCATACAAGGCTTCTTCTGAAATTTGATAACTTCTCGTTAAGTTAAACAGCGTATCGTCCTTTATAACCGTGTGTGTGATAAAATTTGAATCAATCTCAACAATTACAAACTCTTCAGCAACATTTTTCTCTTTATTAGGGATTAATAAAACACGACCAACACTTATACTATTACCATGTAAATTGTTTGTCTTTTTCAACGCTTCAACAGAAACACCATACTTTTGAGAAATACTAAATAGATTTTCCTTTTTTAAAACTGTATGTGTTCTTTGTGATGAATCTAACACTTCAACCGACTTTCCATAATCTTTATTCGGAATTATAATCACCGTATTTGCCGATGGCTTTTTAGAAATATCAGGATTTAAACGTAATAGATCTCTCGTTTTTATATCATTATCCTTAGCAATACTTTTCATGGTTTCACCTTGCTGAACGGTATAAGAAATATATTTTTTCTGTTGTCCACAAGAAGTTAACACTGAAACAAATAATAGTAAAAAGAAGATTCTCAAAGTTTTCATAATATTATGGGTTACTTGTTTCAAATTTAAAGTTTCATATTTTATTTTGCAATATATCAATTGAGCATTTATTCCCACTCAATAGTTGCAGGTGGTTTTGAACTAATGTCATACACTACTCTATTAACGCCTTTTACGTTATTTATTATTTTGTTTGATGTTTCTTGCAAAAATTTATATGGTAAATCTACCCAATCCGCAGTCATACCATCTACAGATTCTACTGCTCTTAAAGCAACACATTTTTCATAAGTGCGCTCATCACCCATCACTCCTACTGAATTTACAGGTAGTAACATGGCGCCTGCTTGCCAAACATTATTATACAGATTCCACTTTTTTAAGCCATCAACAAAAATAGCATCTACCTCTTGCAACATTCTAACTTTTTCGGCAGTAATATCACCTAAAATTCTAATTCCCAAACCTGGACCTGGAAACGGATGTCTCCCTAAAAGCTCTGCATCAATTCCCATCGATTTTCCAACACGCCTAACTTCATCTTTAAAAATCATTCGCAATGGTTCTACAATTTTTAATTTCATAAAATCAGGTAATCCTCCAACATTATGATGACTTTTAATCGTTGCACTTGGACCACCTGTAACCGAAACAGATTCGATCACATCAGGATAAATTGTTCCTTGTGCTAACCACTTTACATTTTCTATTTTGTGCGATTCATCGTCAAAGACTTCTATAAAAACTCGTCCAATTATTTTTCGTTTTCCTTCAGGGTCACTTTCTCCTTTTAATTCTTCTAAAAACCTATTAGCTGCATCAACACCTTTTACATTTAAGCCCATACCTTCGTATTGCTTCAGTACGCTTTCAAATTCATTTTTACGAAGCAAACCATTGTTTACAAAAACACAATGCAAATTTTTTCCGATCGCTTTGTCCAATAAAACTGCTGCAACGGTAGAATCTACTCCACCAGATAGCCCTAAGATAACTTTATCATTCCCAACTTTTTCTTTTAAAGCTGCTACCGTAGTATCAACAAAAGAATCTGGAGTCCAATCTTGATTTAAACCCGCAATTTTTACCAAAAAATTTTCTAATAATTTTGATCCATCTGTAGTGTGATACACCTCTGGATGAAATTGGATAGCATAAGTGTCTTCGCCTTCAATTTTGTATGCTGCATTGGCTACATCTTCTGTGCTGGCAATCATTTTATAATTTGATGGCAATGACAGAATAGTGTCTGAATGACTCATCCAAACCTGCGAACCTTCATTGATCCCTTCGAACAAAGTTTCTTCGTGATTTAAATACGTTAAATGGGCACGACCATATTCCCGAGTGTTTGATTGTCCTACTTCACCATCATAAAAATGAGCTAAATATTGAGCTCCATAGCAAACACCTAATAAAGGAAGCTTTCCTTTTATTTCAGATAAATCTGGATGTGGTGCTTCTTTGCTTCTAACAGAGTGTGGGCTACCTGATAAGATGACCGCCTTGTAATCTGAAATGTTAAATTTTTTACTGTTGTATGGATGAATTTCGCTGTAAATGTTAAGCTCTCTAACTCTACGTGCAATCAGTTGTGTAAACTGCGATCCGAAATCTAAAATAAGTACTTTGTGTTGCATGCGCAAAAATAAAACTAAAATAAGAATTGGTTGAAGCTTTCTTTATATTTTTTTAACAGGTTATAAAACTCATTCAACCAATTTAATTATTGACGTTTTAATGTGAAAATTTAGTTTCCACAATCATATTTAAGTAATAAAAATGATTCAAAATAAAAAGTTCTAAAAGCATTTTACACATTTTTATATTTTCATCAAAAAGAACTTTTACATTTTCATTCATAAGCTCTTTTAAGCTCTTTTAAGACACTTTCGCATTTTTAACAAATGTTAATAACTTCAAGCACACACTAAATCATCAAGTAAAAAAACACCTTTAATTAAGGTATATTTGTTACAATTCAATAAAAAAAGAACACTAAAAATATGAGCGAAGAAGCTAAAAAACACAATTATGATGCCTCGAGTATTCAGGCATTAGAAGGAATGGAGCATGTGCGCATGCGTCCGTCAATGTATATTGGAGATGTTGGAGTAAGAGGATTACACCACTTGGTATATGAAGTTGTCGACAACTCTATTGATGAGGCTATGGCAGGTCATTGCGATACTATCAACGTATGGATTAACGAAGATAATTCTATTTCTGTATTAGATAATGGGCGTGGAATTCCAGTAGGCATACATGAAAAAGAAGGTGTGTCAGCATTAGAAGTTGTAATGACTAAAATTGGTGCCGGAGGTAAATTCGACAAAGATTCTTATAAGGTTTCTGGTGGATTGCACGGTGTAGGTGTATCGTGTGTAAACGCCCTTTCAAACCATTTAAAAGCCACTGTTTATAAAGACGGAAAAATTTGGGAACAAGAATATGAAAAGGGAAAAACCCTATATCCTGTAAAACCAGTTGGCGAAACTGACTTGAACGGAACTATGGTAACTTTTACTCCTGATGATACTATTTTTAATATCACCACAGAATATAGTTACGATACTTTGGCGGCAAGGTTGCGTGAGTTATCTTACCTAAACAAAGGATTGACAATCACAATTACTGATAAGCGCAGACAAGATGATGAAGGGAATGATATTACCGAATCATTTATGAGTACTCGTGGTTTACCAGAATTCATTGAGTATTTAGATGCAACTCGCGAGCAATTAACTTCAGGTGTTATCTCTATGGAAGGTGAAAAAAATGGAGTGCCTGTTGAAGTTGCTTTGGTATATAACACCTCCTTTTCTGAAAATTTACACTCATACGTCAACAATATTAATACCCATGAAGGTGGAACGCATTTATCAGGTTTTAGACGTGGATTAACAGCTACCTTAAAAAAGTATGCTGACAATTCTGGGTTGTTAAAAAATGTAAAATTTGAAATTGCTGGCGATGATTTCCGTGAAGGATTAACTGCCATCATTTCGGTAAAAGTTGCAGAGCCACAATTTGAAGGTCAAACAAAAACCAAATTAGGAAACAGAGATGTAACTTCTGCTGTGAGTCAAGCAGTATCTGAAATGTTGACTGATTATTTAGAAGAAAACCCGAACGATGCTAAGACTATAGTTCAGAAAGTAATATTAGCGGCACAAGCACGTCATGCGGCGCGTAAAGCTCGTGAAATGGTACAACGCAAAACAGTGATGTCTATTGGTGGTTTACCTGGTAAATTAAGTGACTGTTCTGAAACTGACCCAGAAAAATGTGAGATATTCTTAGTCGAGGGAGATTCGGCAGGGGGTACTGCAAAACAAGGTCGTGACAGAATGTTCCAAGCTATTTTACCCTTAAGAGGTAAGATTTTGAATGTTGAAAAAGCTATGCAACACAAAGTTTTTGAGAACGAAGAAATCAAAAACATGTTTACGGCATTAGGTGTAACTATCGGAACAGAAGAAGACCCAAGAGCATTGAACTTATCAAAATTACGATATAGAAAAGTAGTTATTATGTGTGATGCCGATGTTGATGGTAGCCACATTGCTACTTTAATATTGACGTTCTTCTTTAGATTTATGCACGAGCTAATTGAAGAAGGCTGTGTTTATATTGCAGCTCCACCTCTGTATTTAGTTAAGAAAGGTCAAAAAAGAGAATACGCTTGGAATGACGATCAACGCGATATGATTGTTAAAAATATGGGTGGTTCGGCAGCAATTCAAAGATATAAAGGTCTTGGAGAGATGAATGCAGAACAATTGTGGGACACTACTATGAATCCAGAATTTAGAACTTTAAGAAAGGTTGTAATTGATAATGGTACAGAAGCAGATAGAGTTTTCTCTATGTTAATGGGAGATGAAGTTCCGCCTCGTAGAGAGTTTATCGAAAACAATGCAAAATATGCAAATATTGACATTTAGAAGTCCAATCTAAACCCTTCTTTTTGAGGGGGATAAATTAAAAAAGAGGTTATCTGAAAAGATAGCCTCTTTTTAGTATTGTCTTTCCCACTAACGCGGGAATCCATAGGTTTAATATATCTAGATTTCTCATTAAGTGCCGTAAGCCATAATTTATTAAACTTATTTTTTTTAGCCACAACTCAACAGCGAAACAATCCAGCTAACAACAAATAAAAAAAGATAAAATTTCTTTTAATATTCATCAAAATCTCACCTATTTAATATAACAATCTAAGGCTTAAATTGTAGCAAATTCATTAAATTTACACTTTAATTTTTTATCAATTTAAAACACATATAAATGAAAGTAACAATAGTTGGTGCAGGAGCAGTTGGTGCAAGTTGCGCAGAATATATTGCTATCAAAGATTTCGCTTCAGAAGTAGTAATCTTAGACATCAAAGAAGGATTTGCAGAAGGAAAAGCAATGGACTTAATGCAAACCGCATCCTTAAATGGATTTGACACAAAAATTGTTGGAACCACAGGCGATTATTCGCAAACAGCAGGAAGTGATGTTGCTGTTATTACTAGTGGTATTCCACGTAAACCAGGAATGACCCGTGAAGAGTTAATCGGAATCAATGCAGGGATCGTAAAAATGGTTTCTACAAGTTTGATAGAACATTCACCAAACGTCATTATCATTGTGGTGAGTAACCCAATGGACACGATGACATATTTAGCTCACAAAGCAACTGGCTTACCAAAAAATAGAATTATTGGTATGGGTGGCGCATTAGATTCTGCTCGTTTTAAATACAGATTAGCTGAGGCATTAGGAGCTCCAATATCTGACATTGACGGAATGGTAATTGGAGGTCACTCAGACAAAGGAATGGTACCTTTAACAAGATTGGCAACAAGAAATAGTATCAATGCTACCGAATTCTTATCAGAAGAAAGAATGGAACAAGTTGCTGCTGACACCAAAGTTGGTGGAGCAACCTTAACTGGTTTATTAGGAACAAGTGCTTGGTATGCTCCTGGAGCTGCAGTATCAGAAATGGTAAAAGCAATTGCGTTAGATTCTAAAAAAATGTTCCCATGTTCTACTTTGTTAGATGGAGAATATGGTTTATCTGATTTATGTATCGGTGTTCCAGTAATTATTGGAAAAGGCGGAATCGAAAAAATCGTTGAAATTGAATTAAACGATGCTGAAAAAGCAAAAATTACTGAAAGTGCAGAAGGCGTTAAAAAGACTAATGATCTTTTGACTTTGTAATAAAGGAGTCCTTTTATACAACAAAACCCTCATCAATTAAAATGAGGGTTTTGTTGTTTTGTCATAGCAAAGTAAATAAAAATTTACTATGACAATCTCAAATATATTAGCAACTATATTTAATGAGTTCGCCACGTCGTGCCTCCTCGCGAAGACGATATTAATCTTTTAATTGGAAATCAATCGTTGAGACTACTCTTACAATCTTAATTTCCGGAGTATTTTGATCTCTATTATTTATTGTGAATAAACCTTGTCTAGCTATTCTAATCTCCCCTACTTGAGAATCTGAGTCACGCGCAAACTTTTGAGCAACTTCTCTTGCGTTTTTAGTTGCTTCTTGAACCATTGATGGCTTAATATCATTTAAACCGGTAAAAATATATTCTATTGGTTGCCAACTGTTTTTTGATCCAAGTAAAATGTTTTTAGAAATAAGTTCAAGAGATTCTATCAATGCATTCTGAAGTTTTTTAATATCCTTTGTTCTAACAGTAAACTCTGATTTAGCCAAATACCTATATTCAATATTTTGTAAATTAGAATTATAAATGTTAGCACGCGCATCATTAATAGTTGACATTCCTTTAGTAAGTTCACTTTGATCAAAGCCTTGTTTAATAAAGAAGTTATATACTTCCTCATTTTGCTTATCAATTTTCTTTTTTAATAATGTAAGATCGTTTCCTGTCAACATTATGTTCATTGGCCAAACTGCCAAGTCAGCATATACCTCACGCTCAGAAAGCCCTTTTACTTGAACATACCTGTCATATTTCTTTCCAGTTTTATGCATGTTTCCAATAAAGAAACCGGCTATTACAATAGAACTAAAGATTACTATAGTTTTAAACCAATCAAGATTTTTCATAATTCATTTTTTAAATTACTCCACACTTTATAAAGGCCCATCATTAAGACAATCCAGAAATCACTCCATTATTATCTATACTCATATTAGTAGAAGCTGGCACACTTGGTAACCCTGGCATACGCATCATTTTACCTAGAATCGGAATTACAAATCGAGCACCAGCAGCAATTTCTATCTCTCGAACCGTAACTTTAAATCCTGTTGGTCTTCCTCTTTTGGTATCATCATCTGAAAAAGATTTTTGTGTTTTTGCCATACATACTGCAAAGTCATTAAATCCTAAACGGTCTATTCGTTTTAAATTCAACAATGCTTTTTTATCAAATACAACTCCATCAGCTCCGTAAATTTCACGAGCAATGGTTTCTATTTTTTCTTTCATTGGGTCATTCCAATTGTAAATTGGTTTAAACTGAGTTGCTTTATTTTCAACAACATCAACAACCGCTCTTGCTAAATCTTGAGTACCGTCTCCTCCTTTTTCCCATCCTTCTGATTTTACAGCTTGCACTCCTAATTTGGCACAAGCATCTTTAATAAATTGTACTTCTTCTTCAGAATCAGAAATAAAAGAATTGATTGCTACCACTGGTTCAATATTAAATTTTCTAATATTTTCGATATGCTTTTCAAGGTTTGCAAATCCCATTGTAACACGCTCAACACTTGGTGTATTGTATTCATCTTTCTTAGCCCCACCATGATGACGCAACGCTCTAATAGTTGCAACCAACACCACAGCTTTTGGGTTTAAATTTGCCGCAGCACATTTAATATCTAAGAATTTTTCGGCACCTAAATCAGCGCCAAAACCAGCTTCAGTAACAACATAATTAGATAAAGACAATCCCATTTTTGTAGCGATGATTGTATTTGTTCCCTGCGCTATATTTGCAAAAGGGCCTCCGTGAATTATCGCTGGATTCTCTTCTAAAGTCTGAACTAAATTTGGCTTAATAGCATCTTTTAATAAAATTGCCATCGCATTTTCGGCATTTAAATCACGAGCAAAAATTGGTTTTTTATCAAATGTAAATCCAACAAAAATATCTCCTAATCGATTTTTTAAATCTTCAAAATCAGTTGCCATGCACAAAATAGCCATCACTTCAGAGGCTGGAGTAATATTAAACCCGTCTTGTCTTGGAATTCCGTTTGCTGTTCCTCCCAATCCAATTGTAATATCACGAAGTGCTCTATCATTCATATCAATTACTCGTTTCCAAAGAATAGTACGAGCATCAATATTTAAATTATTGACTTTGCTTTGTAGGTTATTATCAATCAGAGCTGAAAGTAAATTATTCGCTTTTTCAACAGCATTAAAATCACCTGTAAAATGAAGATTGATATCTTCCATCGGTAATACTTGCGAATATCCACCACCAGCAGCTCCACCTTTAATTCCAAAAACTGGCCCCAAAGAAGGCTCTCTTAAAACAACGGTTGTTTGTTTTCCAATTTTATTTAACCCTTCAGTCAAACCAATAGACACAGTCGTTTTTCCTTCACCTGCTGGTGTCGGAGTTAAAGCCGTTACTAAAATTAGATTGCTGCTCTTTATTTTATCTTCATCAATTAAATTTAACGGTAATTTAGCTTTATACTTTCCATACATTTCTAAATCATCTTCTTCAATCTTTAGTTTTGATGCAATGTTTTTGATGTGAATCATTGTTGCTTCTTGAGCAATTTCAATATCAGTTTTAAATGCCATTCTCTGTTTTTTTTAGGATGCTAATATACAACTTCATGAGTGTTTTTAAAATGATGGATGTTCGTTTTTTCGAAAGCAAATTCAATACTGTAAATCTATCACAGACAACTAATTACAATCGCCTTTAATAAATACTGAAAATCATTGGCTTTTACTATTGGAAATTATATATTTGCACGTTTAACAAAAATGAAGAATTAAATTTAGATTAGCATGCAGAATAAAGGACTTATAAAGTTATTTGCAATCCTTTTTGGATTGGTGAGTTTGTACCAATTATCATTTACTTGGTTTGCAAACGGTGTACAGGATGATGCAAAAGAATTTGCAATTAACAAGGCTGGTGATGATATTGCACAAGTAGCAAAATTTGAAAGAAGTTACTTAGACTCTATTGCAAATGATACTATTGTACCTGTTTTAAACATTACTTACAAAGACGCTAAAACCAAAGCCATGAATTTAGGCTTGGATTTAAAAGGAGGTATCAACGCAACGCTACAAGTATCGGTAAAAGACATCTTGATTGGATTATCTAACGACTCGCAAAACGAAGTTTTTGTAAAAGCATTGAATGATGCAGCTATTGCAAGAAAAAATAGTAGTAGAACTTATTTGTCATTATTCTTTGAAGCTTTTGAAAATGAAAGCAAGGGCACAGTAAAATTAAGTGACCCAACTATTTTTGGAAACAAAACCTTTCAAGGGAAATTTGGTTATGAAGACAGCAACGATGTTGTAGAACCAATAATTCAAGAACAAATTGATGCTTCTATCGCTACAGCATTTATTGTGTTGAGAAGTAGAATTGATAAATTTGGTGTTACACAACCAAACATTCAACGTATCGGAAACTCTGGTAGAATCTTAATTGAATTACCAGGAGCAAAAGATATTGATCGTGTTGAAAAATTATTACAGAGTACAGCTGAATTACAATTCTGGGAAGTATTCTCAAATGCTGAGATTCAAAATTTCTTAATAGAAGCTGATGTAAAAACTGCTGAGTTATTAAACACTTCTGAAGAAGAAAGTGTTGATGCTACTACTCCAGAAGATGATATTGAAGCTTTACTAGGAACTCCTTCTGACTCTATCAAAGCGACAGAAAAACAAAATAGATTGTTTGCTTATTTAGCTCCAAATTTTGCACGATCAGAGCAACAAAGAAGTTCTTTAATTGGGTATGCTGCATTAGTTGACACTGCAAGAGTAAACAACTTCTTAGCAATGAAAGAAGTAAGAGCTTTGTTACCATCTGAGCTACGTTATGCTAAATTTCTATGGGATGCTAAACCAAATGGTGAAGTATTGAACTTGTATGCGATTAAAGGAAACAGACAAGATGTTGCACCAATTGAAGGTGATGTAATTGATGATGCAAGTCAGCAATTTGACCCTTATACTTCTAAGCCAGAAGTAAGCATGACAATGAATAGTTATGGCACGAAGCTTTGGGCTAAAATGACTACTGAAAACGCTAATGGCGGTTTTGTTGCTGTGGTTTTAGATGACGAAGTTCATACAGCTCCAAGTGTTAATGACCCAATTACTACAGGAAGAACATCAATCTCTGGAGGGTCAATGACCTTGACGGAGGCACAAGATTTAGCAAATATTTTAAAAGCAGGTAAACTTCCTGCAAAAGCACATATTGTTGAAAAAGCAGTGGTTGGAGCATCTTTAGGACAAAAAGCAATTAAAAGTAGTTTTATGTCTTTTGGCATTGCATTATTATTAGTTTTAATTTGGATGGTATTTTATTACGGTAAAGCAGGTTTGTTTGCAAACGTTGCCTTAGCAGTAAACATCTTATTCTTATTTGGTTGGTTAGCATCCTTTGGTGCAGTTCTAACTTTACCCGGAATTGCAGGTATTATCTTAACCATCGGTATGTCAGTAGATGCCAACGTAATTATTTACGAACGTATTAAAGAAGAATTAGCTGGAGGGAAAGGATTAAAAGAAGCCATCTCTGGTGGGTTCAGTTTTAAAGGAGCTTTATCAGCAATTTTAGATGCCAACGTAACAACATTCTTAACTGGTGTTATTTTATTTGTATTTGGTACAGGACCAATTAAAGGATTTGCTTATACCTTAATGTTAGGTATTGTAACTTCATTTTTCTCTGCTGTATTTATTACACAATTGATTTTAAACTGGTATTCTAATAAAAATAGTCGTTTAACTTTCAATACAAACATTACTAAAAACTGGTTTAAAAATATCAACATAGATTTCTTAAAGAAACGTAAAATGGCATATGCTATTTCTAGTACAATTATCATTTTAGGTATCGCTTCTTTATTTATCAATAAATTAAATTATGGGGTTGACTTTATTGGAGGTCGCTCGTATGTTGTAAAATTTGACCATGCTGTGAATTCTGCTGAAGTTGCTAATACATTAAAAGGTGCCTTTGGCGATGCTCCAGAAGTAAAAACTTATGGAGATGTGAGTCAATTAAAAATTACTACCAAATTTAAAATTGAAGATGGTGGTAATGAAGTTGATGATGAAGTAAGAGACTTATTATTTACAGGATTGCAATCTTATTTACCTGACGGGTTTACTTTAGAGCAATTTAAAGTAGATTATGAAGGTGCAAGAACTGCAGGAATCCAAAGTAAAGTTAAAGTAGAACCAACCATTGCCGATGATATTAAAACATCAGCAGGATGGGCAATTATAGGGTCATTAATCATTGTATTCGTATACATCTTATTGCGTTTTAGAAAATGGCAATATAGTTTAGGGGCTGTTGCGGCAGTATTCCATGATGTATTAATTGTATTGGCAATTTTCTCTATCGGATACAAATTTATGCCGTTTGACATGGAAATAGGTCAATCATTTATTGCAGCTATATTAACCGTTGTAGGTTACTCTTTGAATGATACCGTGGTTATTTTTGATAGATTAAGAGAATACACTGGCTTACACAAATCTTGGAAATACTCTAGAGTAGTAAATAGCGCATTGAGCAACACCTTAGGACGTACTGTTAACACCTCTATTACAACATTGGTTGTGTTATCAGCTATCTTTATATTTGGTGGAGATTCTATCAAAGGATTTATGTTTGCATTGATTGTTGGTGTTATTGTGGGTACATACTCATCATTATTTATTGCATCGCCAATAATGTATGACACAACAAAAATTGACAAAGACAAAAAATAAGACTTGGTTCTTAAATTACATAACAAACCGTTTCGATTAATCGAGGCGGTTTTTGTATTTTTGCACCTTATTTAAAAAGAGCTTCCTCGATATTTTTCATCGAGGTATCCAAAAAATGTCATTCCCATGAAAATGGGAATCCATATTAATGAATTTTAAAATAACTGTAGAATATCATTTATAATGAGCACTATAAAACTTCACGACAAATACTTTAACCCTTACTTATCAAAAGACAAAGTAATATCAGTAGTTGACAAATTGGTTCAGCAAGTATTAGAAGATTGCAAAGACGAAATACCCCTATTTATCGGAATCTTAAATGGCTCTTTTATGTTTGCCGCAGATTTTATTCGCAAATACCCTCGTGCATGTGAAGTGTCTTTTGTAAAAATGGCGTCGTATGAAGGCACAAACTCTACAGGTAAAGTAACACAGCTTTTAGGAGTTAATGAAGACTTAACAGGGCGTACAGTAGTTATTTTAGAAGACATTATTGATACGGGTAATACGCTTCAAAAAATCTATGAGATTTTTAAAAACAAAAATGTAAAGACCTTAAAAATTGCTACATTGTTTTTTAAGCCCGATGTCTTTAAAAAAGCATTGCCGATAGATTATATCGGACTTTCAATTCCTGATGAATTTATAGTTGGTTACGGATTAGATTACAACAACCTCGGAAGAAATATTGATAGTATATATAAACTAACAACACCAAAAATGACTAATATCGTATTATTTGGCCCTCCTGGTGCTGGAAAAGGAACACAAGCTGACGTGTTAAAAGAACATTTTAATTTAAAACATATCTCTACCGGTGAAGTTTTCAGATACAATATAAAAAATAAAACTGAACTGGGATTGTTAGCAAAAAAATACATGGATCAAGGTGATTTAGTGCCTGATGAAGTAACTATTAAAATGCTAAAAGAAGAAGTTGATCGCAACGCAAGTGCTAAAGGATTTATTTTTGATGGATTTCCAAGAACTATCACTCAAGCTGAAGCCTTAGATGAATTCTTGTCAGAAAAAGGAGAGACCGTCAACGGAATGGTTGCCTTAGAAGTTCCTGAAGATATTTTAGTAAATCGCTTGTTAGAAAGAGGAAAAGTGAGTGGAAGAAGTGATGACCAAGATGAAGAAAAAATTAGAAACCGCTTTAATGAATACAATACCAAAACCGCAGTATTAAAAGATTACTACGCAGACCAAAATAAATATTTTGGCGCTAACGGAGTTGGGTCTATTGAAGAGATTGCAAAACGTTTGAGCAAGGTTATTGAAAAACTATAATTTATATGTAACTGCAAATCAATTAAACACTATTAAATGACCGAAGGAAATTTTGTTGACTATGTAAAAATTAATGCCGCTTCTGGTAAAGGAGGTAAAGGCTCTGTACATTTACATCGCGAAAAATTCATTACCAAAGGCGGTCCTGATGGTGGTGATGGCGGCCGTGGTGGTCATATAATTTTACGTGCCAACAAAGGTATGTGGACTTTACTTCATTTAAAATTTAAAAAACACTTTAAAGCGGAACACGGTGGTCATGGTAGTAAAAGTCGAAGCACTGGTAAAGATGGTGACGATATTTATATTGACGTACCCTTAGGAACTATTGTTAGAAACACTGAAACTGATGAAATCCTTTTCGAGATTACAAATGAAGGTGAAGAACGAATATTAGTTGAAGGCGGAATGGGAGGTCGAGGAAACTGGCATTTTAAATCATCTACCAATCAAACCCCTCGCTATGCACAACCAGGTGTCGATGGGCAAGAAAGTTGGTTTCAATTAGAGTTGAAAATTTTGGCAGATGTTGGCTTGGTAGGTTTCCCAAATGCAGGAAAATCAACTTTACTTTCGGTAATTACATCAGCAAAACCAAAAATTGCTGACTATGCTTTTACAACACTAAAACCAAATCTTGGTATCGTAAAACATCGCGAATTCCAAACTTTTGTGATGGCAGATATTCCTGGAATTATAGAAGGAGCACATGAAGGAAAAGGTCTAGGACATCGTTTTTTAAGACATATAGAACGTAACTCAACGTTATTGTTTTTAGTTCCTGCTGATAGTGACGATATCAACAAAGAGTATGCGGTTTTGTTAAACGAATTAAAGCAACACAATCCAGAATTATTAGATAAAGAACGCTTATTAGTGATTTCTAAATCTGATTTACTAGATGATGAATTACAAGCTGAAATTGAACAAGATTTACCTGCTGAGATTCCACATTTATTTATTTCTGCTGTTGCCCAAAAAGGACTGGTAGAGCTAAAAGACACCCTGTGGAAAATGTTGAATGATTAAGAATTATAGATCCGCTTAATTATTAAAAATCATTCATCTTGGATAGAAAGCTAAAATTGATTTGGGATTTTAAAGGTAGTGTTTCATTAAACACTGCTAAACATCATTGCATTCATTTAAAAGAATTTGCCCAAATTGAGAAACTTCATTTTTATGAAATTAACCATTTAGAAATTTCTGAAATGCATAGCATCGCATATATAACTATTGATGAAAAAGATATGAAAATTTACCGTGATGCTTTAAAGCCACATCGAGGTCAATTGGCATAATTTGTTTTTTTTCTTAGCAAAGAAAATACTAACTTCGTTATCGACTGATTAAATGAATTAAAACTCATCCTATCATTATAGTTGTGCATAATGCGGAAAATCGAAGTATATATCAACATTTGAATTAAAAAACCCACCGCACAAACAGCACATTTATTTTTGCCAACGCTAAATTCCACGCTCAAAAAAATAAAAGAGTTGTTTTTCACCAACGCTCGAAAAAACAAAATATGATAATAATCACATTATAATTAAAAAGCCTATCGTATATTTGCGATAAGAAATATGAAAAGAAGTTTAGAACATATAGAATATAAAGAAGATACCGAAGCTCTGGCAAAATTTGCTAAAGCTTTAGGGCACCCTACTCGTATTGCTATTTTAAAACATCTTGAAAATCAATCCTGTTGTTTTACTGGAGATTTGGTTGACGTATTACCAATTTCTCAATCAACGGTTTCACAGCATTTAAAAGAATTAAAAAATGCAGGTTTAATTCAAGGAGAATTAAAACCGCCAAAAATAAAGTACTGTATTAATCAAGAAAATTGGAAAATTGCAAAAACATTATTTCAGCAATTTTTTGATTGATATTTTTTTAATAAACACATCGTCTATTGGCGATATACAAACATATATATTATGACCAAAGTAATTAAAATATTAGGTACAGGATGTCCAAAATGCAAAACGATGACAGGCATTGTTCAAGATGTTGTGAAAGAAAATAATATTGAGGCTACTATAGAAAAAGTTGAGGATATAATGGAAATTATGGAGTTCAATGTAATGACTACACCAGCTTTAGTAATTGATGATGTTATAACAATAAAAGGTAGAGTACCTTCAAAAGATGAAGTTTTGTCTTTACTAAATACTGCAAAAGAAGAAGAATCTAATAATTCATCTTGTTGTTCATCAGATAATTGCTGTTAAATTTTAATATGTTTGATTGGATACAACATATAGCAGATTGGTTTGTCTATGACATTCTCAATTTAGCGAAAGGAGCGCATTTAGCAGAAGCTTTAAATTTCTTTATTTATGATACTACAAAGATTTTAATACTTCTTTTTATTGTCATTTTTTTTATGGGAATAGTGAACAGCTACTTTCCAATTGACAAAGTTAAAAACTATCTATCAAGAAATAAATTATATGGATTGGAATACCTTATGGCAAGTCTTTTTGGAGTTGTTACACCTTTTTGCTCTTGTTCTTCAGTTCCGTTATTTATTGGTTTTGTAAGAGGAGGAATTCCATTAGGTGTAACCTTTTCATTTTTGATTACTTCACCTTTAGTTAATGAAGTTGCTATCGGACTTTTTGTTGGCTTATTTGGAATTAAAACAACCATAATTTATGTGGTTAGTGGTGTTTTGTTAGGAACTATTTCTGGTGTAATACTTCAAAAATTAAAATTGGAATCCTATTTAACACCTTGGGCTAAAGAAGTTTTAGAAAACGCTCAAAGAGAACAAGATATCTTTCAAGTAAAAAAACAAACCTTAAAACAACGTTTGCCAATTATTTGGGCAGAAGTAATGAAAATTCTTAAAGGTATCATTCCTTATGTAATTATCGGAATTGCAATTGGCGGACTAATGCACGGATATATTCCTGAAGGGTTTTTTGAAAAATATATGGACAAGGATAACCTTTTTGCTGTTCCTATTGCTACAATATTAGCTGTACCAATGTACTCTAACGCATCGGGTATGCTTCCAATAGTTCAAGTTTTGGTTGCCAAAGGAATTCCGTTAGGAACTGCAATCGCTTTTATGATGGGAGTTGTTGGACTTTCATTACCAGAAGCTATGTTATTAAAAAAAGTAATGACCTTAAAACTAATCGCCATCTTTTTTGGAGTCGTTACACTTTGCATCATCATTTCAGGATACTTATTCAATATAATATTATAAACAAAAATTACAAATCAAAAAAAAACAAAAAAAATGAAGACAATTAAATTAGTAGCTGTAATAGTAATCAGTCTAGTATTCACTTCTTGCAACGGACAAAGCAAAAACGAATCAAAATCATCAGATAAATCAATCTCAAAAATTGAGGTACTTGATTTTCACTCTACACATAGATGTATGACTTGTAATGCAATTGAAGCCAACACAAAATACACGTTGAATACTTATTTTGCAGAGGAACTTAAAAAAGATAAGATTACGTTTCAGGTTATAAATGTAGATGAAAAGGAAAACGAAAAGATTGCCGAAAAATTTGAGGCATCAGGAACTTCTTTAATATTAAACGTGATTAAAAACGGGAAAGAAACCCAAATAAATCTAACGGATTTTGCCTTTATGAATGGAAATGACCAAGATGCATTTTCTAAAGAGCTGAAAGCTAAAATAGATACGGAATTAAAAACGCTCTAAATGGATTTTTTGCAATCGCTTTTAGAGAATTATAATATTCCTATTTTATCGGCATTGTTCCTCGGGCTAATGACAGCCATTAGTCCGTGTCCTTTGGCAACCAATATAACTGCAACTGCATATATTTCTAAAAACATTTCGAGTAAACGAAAAGTGTTTTTAAGCGGATTGCTTTACTCTTTAGGTAGAGGTTTTAGTTATACTGCAATTGGCTTGATATTATATTTTGGAGCAAGTAAATTCCATATCGCTCGATTTTTCAATCAGAACGGTGAGAAGTATTTAGGGCCTTTATTAATAATTATTGGGTTGATTATGCTAAATATTATCAAGCTCAATTTTTTAGGAAAATCGAATTTTCAAGAAAAACTATCTGAAAAATTTAAGGACAAAGGACTTTTAGGCTCTTTTTTAATAGGTGTCGTTTTTGCTTTGGCATTTTGCCCTTATAGTGGCGCATTGTTTTTTGGAATGTTGATTCCTATGACAATTGCATCAGTTGACGGACTTTATTTACCAATTGTATTTGCTTTTGGAACAGGTTTACCTGTAATTCTTTTTACTTATTTATTGGCTTTTACAGCAGGAAAAGTCGGTGTATTCTACAACAGAATTACGAAAATCGAAAAAGTAATGCGAACAGTTGCAGGAGTTGTTTTCATTTTGACTGGATTGTATTATGTTTCAATTTTCACAAGAATATTGGAATAGTCAACACCAGCCATACACAAATTACAATTACTCACAAATTTAAAATTGTATTTTGATGTTCGTGAACTTACGTTTCGCACCAGCCAACGCTACACCAAAAATTGCAAAAGAGTATGTCTTGCCAACGCACACATTAGAACTAAAAACAAACATCGTAAAACCAGGCAGCGTTGTTCTCGCCACTTTGGAAATGTACTCTAACGTCCCGCTAAACCAAATTGCAAGACATCATTTTTATAAGGATATAGCTTTAGACTGGGCATCGAGCCAAAACGATGTGACAACAGTTGCTAAAGGCAATTTGGATCTGCCTTTTTTGTTCGCAATAATCAGAATTTAACAAATGACGATAACTACGTTATCTATTTGACGAACTATTATAAGAGATTAATCAGAAGTCCTATTCTCTTACAATAGTTAAACAAATTCTTTATATTTACTCAAAAAATGCAGAACTGCGTTTAGCAGGTCGATAACGAAATCTCCTATTTTTCTGCCATTGCATTCCCAGAAATAAAACCTCCAGTCCATGCATTTTGAAAATTAAATCCACCTGTAACGGCATCAATATCTAGCACTTCACCTGCAAAAAACAAGTTTTTATGCATTTTACTTTCAAAGCGTTTAAAGTCAATTTCTTTTAGATTGATTCCGCCTGAAGTCACAAATTCATCTTTAAAAGTACTCTTACCATTGGCAATAAAAATGCACTTTGTCAATTGATCCGCTAATTGCTGTAGATGTTTATTGCTTAAATCTGCCCAACGGGCATCAAACAAAATGGAGCTACCTAGTACTAATCGTTCCCATAGTCTTTTAGGAATTTCGGTAAATTGAGATCTTAAAATCACCTGCTTTTTAGGTTCATTCTCTTTTATTGATTTTAATATTTTTAATACAACCTCAGCAGATGATGACAACCAATTTACTTCAACATTATATTGATAATTTTTATCTGCAAGAATTCTTGCTCCAAATGCAGATAATTTTAATACTGCAGGACCACTCAATCCCCAATGGGTAATTAACAATGGACCGCTCGATTCTAATTTTGTTTTTACAATTTTTACTGTAGCATTCGGAACTGAAATACCTGGAATCTCTTTAATCCGCTTATCATTAATATTAAAAGTAAACAATGAAGGTACGGGCTCAATAATCGAGTGTCCTAATGTTTTTACTAATTCCCAAATCTTTGGATTGCTCCCAGCAGCGATTAAGAGTTTATCTGCTACAAAAGTCCCTTCGGATGTTTCAATATTAAATTGATTTTCATTTTTGATTACAGCATTCACATTCTGATTCAACAATACCTTTACCCCAGCATTTTTTGCTGCCAATGTAAAACAATCGATAATACTTTGCGAAGAATTTGACTCAGGAAAAATACGATTGTCATCTTCGATTTTTAATGACACTCCTCTATTTTCAAACCACTCCATAGTATCACCTGTCATAAACTTATGAAAAGGTCCTAGGAGTTCACGTTTCCCCCTTGGGTAAAATTCTACCAATTCTCTTGGGTCAAAACACGCATGAGTAACATTACACCTTCCTCCTCCAGAAATTTTTACTTTCTGCAAAATATTTTTCCCTTTTTCTAGAATGATAACTTCTAATTTTGGATTTACTTCTGCAATGGTTATCGCAGCAAAAAATCCTGCTGCACCTCCTCCTATAATAATTATTTTATTCATAAAATCATTTCATTAAATGGAATCACGATTTCAAATTCTTTTTCTTTAAAATACCTTGATGTTCTGTCATCACCTGTTGCCAATACAAAATCGCCACCCCAAGCACCCAAGCTTTTTATTTGCCCAAAATAATCTGGAAATGCAATTTCTTTGATGGGTTTGTTTTGAATAATTTTTGAAATAATTTGTTCGTGCTCAATTATTAGTTTATCAAAATCACCTAAATCTGTACATGTAATAAATTCATTTGTAAGCTCTGAAATTCTTAAAATATCATTTGTAAGCTTTCCTCTTCTTTCTTTGTATCGCTGAATCGCTTTTTTGGAATCTTGCTTAATATTTAAATAGACAAAGAATAGGTTGTCAGAAAAAATTGGATTGAATTCTACAACTTCAACCTTTTGTATTCCATCTTGCAATTGATAGATAATAGGTAAATCGTTTTGCGCACAAGCAATGTCATAACCACTTCCTCCAAACGAGTTTTGAAGTAATTTAAACGCATTAATAGTTGCCCATTGGGCAATATTATTAATTAAGGTAGATGAAGTCCCCAAGCCCCAATTTCTTGGAAAAGTTAAATTTGTTTTCACTCTAAATCCTTCGTCAGAAATTAAAAATTCTGGATTCAAACGTTTAGCTGCTACTAAAATATTTTGAAGTGTTTTGGCAATTGATTCTTTAGAATCATCTGAACTGGCATCGAAAGTTTCATTGACAATTCTCAAGTCTGGCAATCTGAATTCAGCTTGGAACCAGCAATTGTTTTTATCATCAAAACTCTCCCAAATTAAACTTGGCTCATTTATTTTTTGAACAATCAGTTCTTGCCCAAATTTTGTTGGTATTGCCAATGCCTTTGCACCATCAAGAACTAAGTATTCTGATGTTAAGAGTAGTTTTCCGTTTGAGTACTGTTTTTCCATTTACTTTCTTTTCCAATCAATAAAATAGCTATCAGACAACGATGAGACTTTATCTTAATTTTTTTATAAACTCTTCACATGCAAATCCTGGGCTTTCTGATTTCATAAAACTCTCTCCTACTAAAAATCCGTTGAATCCATACTCCCTCAAACCAATAATTGTTCTAGGGTCACTAATTCCACTTTCCGAAACTTTGATGCAAGAATCTGGAATCTGTCTCGCTAGTTCGATTGAATTTTCTAAATCAACTTCAAAAGTTTTAAGGTTTCTATTATTGATTCCTATTATTTTATTATCCAATTCTATCTTATCCAAGTCTTGTTGGTTGTGTACTTCGTACAATACATCTAAACCTAAATCTTCTGCAAGATTTCCGAATTGCTTTAATTCAGTTTTTGTCAAACAAGCTGCAATAAGCAAAATAACGTCGGCTCCAATGGCTTTTGCTTCTACAATTTGAAACCCATCTACAATAAAGTCCTTTCTTAGAATCGGTTTTGTTTGGTTTATTTCTCGGGCTTGAATTAAGTCCATAATTGTTCCTCCAAAAAACTCTTTGTCTGTTAAAATCGATTGCGCAGAAACTCCAGCTTGCAAATAACCTTCAGTCACTTCCTGGATAGTTGCAGTATCGTTAATACCCCCTTTGGATGGTGATTGTCTTTTAAATTCAGCTATAATACCCGAACCCTTAGGGTCTAATAATTCCTTTTTCAATGAAATTGGTGTTCTTTGAAACCCTGGACTCTTAACCAAAGTACTTACTTCAATTTCTGTTTTTAGTTGAGCAACTTCCTGCTTTTTGTGTACTATTATTTTATCTAAAATATTCATATTTAATTACAAATTTGGAATTATGAATTGTTTTCTGAATACTACCAATTATTTTTAATAGTTCTTCAACATCTTCAATCAAACCATTAGCTTCTTCTTTAGATAAATATTCAGTATCCCTTAGCAGTCGAATCCAATAATGTGATTCTCTTGCCTCTTTATAGGCGATTATCAATTTTGCAAAAAAGTCTTTTCTACTCTGTCCACCAATTGCATACTTAAAACAAATTCTCTTTTCTCTTGACTCAAATACTTATACAAATTCACAATTCTAATTGAAAATGTACAACTCTTTATCTGAACAATATTGTCCTTTTTCATAATTCGTAATTTCTAATTCGTAATTATTCTAGTTAAACAGCCTTTCGCTTTCAAACAAAACAATGAATCTTTTGCAGATTCAAAAGAATCTTCAAAACTACGATTGTCATCAACAATTTGCAAGGCAATTGCCGCATTCGTCAACACTACGTTATTTTGAGCATCAGTTCCTTTTCCTCCAATAATATTCTTAAAAATTTTCGCAGCTTCTTTAACAGAATTCCCACCATAAATTTCCGATTGTTGAATTATTTTTTGCCCCAATTCATCAGGGTATATTAGCTTTTCTCCTGAACGGGTAAATAGTTTAAACCCTCCTGTTAAAGAAATTTCATCGTAACCATCTAAAGCATGTACTACACCATAATTTGTGTTTTCTTCTTGTAAAATATAATTATACAAACGTGCAATCTCCAAATTAAAAGTTCCTAATAATTGATTTTGTGGTGAACTCGGATTCACTAAAGGTCCCAACATATTAAAAAAGGTTTTCAATGCTAGCGCCTTTCGTGTTGGCCCCACTGCTTTCATTGCTGGATGAAATTTTGGTGCATGTAAAAAGCAAATATTTGCTTTTTCAAGATGACTTTTCAAAGCGTTTTCATCATTGGTAAATTCATAGCCGAAACTTTCTAGCATATCGGACGAACCTGATTTTGAAGATACACTATAATTTCCGTGTTTTGCTACTTTCTGTCCAGTACCTGCGACTATAAATGATGTTAATGTCGAAATATTGAAAGTGTCTTTACCATCACCTCCAGTACCGACTATATCAATAGTATTATATTCTGACAAATCTACTTTTATAGCCAATTCTATGAGCGCATCTCTAAATCCACCCAACTCATCTGCGGTAATTGGGCGCATCATAAAAACAGTCATAAAAGATGCCAAGTGTGCATCATTATATTTTTCTTGAGCAATCTCAATTAATACTGATTTAGCCTCTAAACGAGTTAAACGATTTTGCTGGTATAGATTATTTAATATTTGTTTCATTTTTATTTCCAATTGTCATTGCGAAGCAAATTTAATTTGCTGTGGCAATCGGTTTATATACATTATGAGATTACATCATCGTAAATTCCTCGTATTGACGTTATTTATTTGCTTCAATAAAATTCTTAACAATCTGCTCACCAACATCCGTCAAAATAGATTCTGGATGAAACTGAACCGCATTTATATTAAACTCTTTATGACGAATTGCCATAATACCTCCATCTTCATCAACAGCCGTAATTTCTAATTCGTTTGGTAAACTATCTGTATCTGCTATCCAAGAATGGTATCTTGCCGCAGGAAACTTATTTGGAATTCCATTAAATAAAACGGTATCAGGTTTTGTAACTTCCATTTGTGTTGCAACACCATGAAACACTTCATCCATGTTTAAAATTTTGCCACCGAAAACTTCAGTAATTGCTTGCAACCCTAAACAGACTCCAAAAATTGGTTTCTTACCTGCATAAAATTTGATTACTTCTTTTAAGATTCCCGCCTCATCTGGGATTCCAGGACCAGGTGATAACATAATGATATCATAAGTACCTACATCAGCAATCGAGATTTCATCATTACGAAAAACGGCAGGAAATATTCCTGTGATTTTCTCAACCATATGTACCAAATTATAGGTAAACGAATCGTAATTATCTATTATTAATATGTTCATATCTAAATTTCTTCTGCTAATAGCAATGCTTTTTTCAAGGCTGCTAATTTATTATTTACTTCTTGTAATTCTTTTTGTTCATCACTATGAATTACAATTCCTGCTCCAGCTTGATAATACAAAGTATTGTTTTTACTCACAAAAGAACGAATTGCAATCGCTAAATTCACTGAACCATCTAAACCAATAATTCCGACTGCACCTCCATAAAATCCTCTTGACTGATTTTCATATCTATCAATCAATTCCATTGCTTTGTATTTTGGCGCACCACTTAATGTTCCGGCAGGAAAAGTATCTCCCACAATTTCAATGGGGTCTCCTTTAATTTCACCTTTAACAGTAGAGACCAAATGAATGACATGACTAAAATATTGCACCTCTTTAAAAACCTCAACCTTTACATTATTTGCGTGTTTGCTCAAATCATTTCGAGCCAAATCTACCAACATCACGTGCTCCGCAGTTTCTTTTTTATCTTCAGATAATTTCTTACCTAACTTTATATCTTCAGCCATATCACCAGTGCGTCTAAAAGTCCCTGCAATTGGATTGATAGTAGCCTTTCCTTCTGATATTTTTATCTGAGCTTCTGGAGATGAGCCCATCAATTTAAAACTTCCGTAATCGAAATAAAATAAATAAGGTGATGGGTTTATAGAACGCAATGCTCTATATACATTAAACTCATCGCCTTTAAATGATTGCTGAAACTGACGCGATAATACCAATTGAAAAACATCCCCTCGTTTACAATGTGACTTTGCTTTTTTAACATAATCAACAAAATCATCGTTTGTACAGTTGGAAGTTTCACCTCCAACAATTTCAAAATTTTGTGTATTGAATGTCTGCGCATCAACTATGGTTTTAATTTCGTCGATTCTTGGTTCAGTACCTTCTTCTACATTTTCGATTAAAGTCATTTCGTCATTAAAGTGATTAATGGCTATGACAAATCGGTAAAAGCTATATTGCAATAACGGAATTGCAGATGGAGCTTCTGGATTATTAAAAGTGATATTTTCAAAATACTGAACACTATCAAATGTGGTATATCCATACAAACCATTGAATGGTTTTAGAGGTGCGTCGCAATCTAATTCAACAACCTTTGAATATTCTTGAAATAGTTTATGAAATTTTCCTTCAATTTTCTCTTCTGCTAATTTAACTCCATTGTGGCTCAAAGACAAAGAGTGATTATCCGTTTTAATAGTTACAACTGGTTCAATAGCAATAAACGAAAAACTCTCTTCTTTACTATGATAGTCCGAACTTTCGAGCAGAAGTGTATTTGGATATACATCGCGCAGCCGTAAATATAAACTCACCGGAGTAACAGTATCGGCTATTCGCTTTTTTGTAATTGTTTTAAACTTAATTTGGTTCATGTGTTTATATTACTTATTAAATCGGTCACATGCATTCGCTATTAATAATTCTGATAGGGTATGAAAATTTGAACATGCTCGTTTCATTTTATTGAATAAAAAAAGGCTTATCGTGAGATAAGCCTTTTTGATTTTATGTTATAAATATCATATAGTCGTTACTTCTCACTTATTACTTAAGAGAGTTCCACCACCAAATGTTATTTTGAATAATTGTCATTGTTTATTTTATTACGCTACAAATGTAAAACAGTTTTTAAATAAATCAAACAAATAGAAGAAATAAAATTGCTCTTGTTTAGAAATGATAGAGATATCATAAAAAACTTAACTTTTAATTACACATTTAAATTATTAAACACATTATTAATTATAAATTATAACAAATTTGATTAATCTCATTTACAAATTGAAATTTTAATTTGTTATTTGCATCATAAATAAAACAAAAAGTTTAGATTATGTGTGGAATTGTATGTGCGTTCGATTTAAAAGAAAAAGTAGAAGTCTTAAGACCTCAACTATTAGAGATGTCAAAAAAGATTCGTCACCGTGGTCCAGACTGGAGTGGAATATATAGTGATGATAAAGTAATAATGGCTCATGAGCGTTTGGCAATTGTAGATCCTGCTTCTGGAAAACAACCATTATTTACTGAGGACAAAAAATTAATCCTAGCTGCAAACGGTGAAATTTATAACCATAGAGAATTGCGTAAGCAATTTGAAGGCAATTACAATTTCCAAACAGAATCTGATTGCGAAGTGATTTTGGCTTTATACAAAGAAAAAGGAGCTGACTTTATTGATGATATGAACGGTATTTTTGGTTTTGCTATTTATGATGTTGAAAAAGACGAATACTTTATAGCACGTGATCACATGGGTATTATTCCATTATATATTGGATGGGATGCCAACGGAACTTTTTATGTAGCTTCAGAATTGAAAGCTTTAGAAGGCGTTTGTACCAAGATTGAGTTATTTCCTCCTGGGCATTATATGAGTAGTAAAGATGGGAAGTTTGTAAAATGGTATGTAAGAGATTGGAGCGACTTTGATGCCGTAAAAGAAAACCAAACTAGTATTGATGAATTACATGATGCTTTAGAAGCTGCAGTTCACAGACAATTAATGTCTGACGTACCTTATGGGGTTTTATTATCAGGCGGATTGGATTCTTCTGTAACATCAGCAATCGCTAAAAAATATGCTGAAAAACGTATCGAATCAGATGACACTCAAAAAGCATGGTGGCCACAATTACATTCATTCTCAGTTGGATTGGATGGCTCTCCAGATTTAGCAGCTGCACAATTGGTTGCAGATCATATTGGCACAGTACACCATGAAATTAAATTTACTATCCAAGAAGGATTGGATGCTATTAAAGATGTTATTTATAACCTAGAAACTTATGATATTACTACCATTAGAGCATCAACTCCTATGTATTTAATGGCGAGAGTAATTAAATCAATGGGCGTAAAAATGGTATTATCTGGTGAAGGTGCAGACGAATTGTTCGGAGGGTATTTATATTTTCACAAGGCTCCAAATGCTAAGGAATTCCACGAAGAAACAGTTCGTAAGTTAGATAATTTACACATGTATGATTGTTTAAGAGCAAACAAATCTCTGGCGTCATGGGGAATTGAAGGTCGTGTACCATTTTTAGACAAAGAATTTATGGATGTAGCAATGCGCATCAACCCACAAGATAAAATGATAAACGGTGAGCGCATGGAAAAATGGGTCATCAGAAAAGCATTTGAAACATACTTGCCAGAAAGTGTAGTATGGAGACAAAAAGAACAATTCTCTGATGGCGTTGGTTATTCTTGGATTGACACGTTGAAAGAAGTAGTTGCAAAAGAAGTAAGCGACGAGCAATTGGCAAATGCGAAATATAAATTTCCGATTCAGACTCCTACTTCAAAAGAAGAGTTCTATTATCGTTCAATTTTTGCTGAGCATTTTCCTTCAGATACCGCAGCCTTATGTGTGCCTCAAGAAGCATCTGTTGCTTGTAGTACAAAAATTGCACTTGAATGGGATGAATCTTTTAAAAACATGAATGACCCAAGTGGTCGTGCCGTTGCAAATGTGCATGAAGAAGCTTATTTATAAGACGTTTTAATTCTAGTTATATTTCAAAACCACTAAGATTATTAATTTGACTTTCGTCAGTAAACTAATTGTTAAAAATCATTAATTTTTTAGAGATCAAAATATCCGAATCAGATAATTTAATATTTGCCAAATATACCCCTGAACTTAAGTTGCTTGTATTAAATATATATTTATTCTTCATCTCTAATTTGTTTTTACTAAAAATTAGTCGCCCATTGATATCATATAATTTAAAGTCTTTCAAATCCAAAGAGTTTGGGTTTAAAATGGTTACTACAGACTGTCCATTATCTTGGAATAATTGTAATTGACTTGTATAATCATCATCTATATTCAAAACACTGTTTTCTTGAAATGTTATTTTAAATCGTGTGTCATAATTACCTACCTCTAAATACAATTCAACATCTTGTAATTTCAAATCATAAGAGTTATTTGTAAAAGTATCGTATAAATAAATAGCAGGTACACTTTCAAAATTCTGAATATCAACTGCTCTAAAACGAATTGTTTGTGCGTTAGTTAAAACAACTATTAACGGAATTTCTAAGGTTTTATTAAATTTAAAGGCTTGTGCAACATAAGGTATATCTTCTATTACCCAGTAAGCATCTGACTCTAAATCTGATGCTCGTTGAGACTCTAATCCTCTATCAAAACCATCTGTAGCACTGTTATTAAATGTTTGTACTAATTGGCGCGTATAAATATCATTAAAATCTATATTTAATCTAAATCGCTGATAATCATTTGGTAATATATTAAACCCATTTTCATCATATTCAATAATAGGATGTCCATGTTCATTTAACGCCAGTTCACTATTTGTATTTACCTCTCTGCTTTTACTCTCATCTTCTTTGGCTGATGTAGATGATGCTATTCTAAAAAATTCACTATTACTACCAGATTCTTTTTCAAAATAACGCATCGAGTTTTTAAAAGTAACAATTCCTGTAGCATCGCCCATAATCATGAACCCTTGCCCAATAGGTATATATTCTTTAACCTGTTTACTGCTGCTGTTTGGGCCGCCCCCATTAGGGACATTTAATGAGCCATCTGAATTATACGTATTAAATGGTGCTTTTAAAAATGTAGGTACATTTCCATCAAAAGTAATAGTATAAGTTGCATATCCACCAATGTATCCAGATATATAGTGTGTTGCATTACTTGTGTCTTGCTCCCAAAAATATAAAGTATTATTTAAATTTGTAACATTTGCTGGATCCCAAATAAAATCATTAGCATAAATAGCTGATGGATATGGATTACCAACTAATGTGAAGTTATTTAATACTACATTAACATCAATATCACCTGTATTTGGTTTCCCTCTAAAATCATACAATTGGTTATTACCAGAGCCACTTGTACCTTTCATCGTAAAACCATAACCAACACCTGTAGTTCCTGTATTTCCTACCTCATCCCATTGTGCATAACCGGTACCAGGGTTAAAAGTAAAAAGCCAATAATCTGCAATTACTAAAGGATTTGAAGTTCCATTATAATCACCAGTATAAGTTGCTAAACTACTTGTTATTGGTACGCTTATAACATCATATAAAACATTATTTGCCCTAAAAGTTCTATTTGCATTATCATCTGTATCTGTATTACCTACAGGAGATCCCCAATAATTATAATTATAATTATTAACTGTCCCATTTTGATACACACTTAATTTACCAATACCAGAATTTCCGGTTACACCTGCCCCTTGTATTAGTTGTGCTTCATTTCGCAAATAAATAAAATCATTTGCGGTATCTAATTTCACATCGTTCTCTACAAAAAGAACCACATCATCAACATAAATATAAGTAGTGTTTTCTACCGCTAATTGCGCAAAAGAGACATTTGAAATTAAGCTTATAAAAAGAATAAATAATGTTTTTTTCATAGGAACGTTTTTTGTAAGTATATAATAACTTATAAATATATTTTTATTTAACTAAGCATTAAAAAATAAGATTACTTCCCTATCAACTGAACTTGAATCTTATTGTTATATTCAGAATAAGTATCATCTCCTACCCAAGAATTACCTATTGCACCACTATCTTCATTCTCTAATCTAATCTCATCAAACATTACTATTAATTGGCAGGTATCCCCTGCATTTAAATTTATGTTTTTGATTAATGTAGTGTGTTTTGGCAAATCATAATATTTACTTCCTCCGTTATAGTTTAAAGAAAGGGAATTTACAGCTTTATCAACATTTTCTAAAAAGGTTCCGTTCACTGTAACTTCTATTCTAAAAATACCTTCTCCTACTGCAAAATCGTATGGGTGGCTCCCAGCATCCTCTGCATAGCCTAAGCCATAGTTACCTGCAAATATAATTTGATATACTCCTGTACTTGGAGCAATAAAATTAATAGCAGATATTCCACCACCACCATCATCCCAATCTAAATCCTGCCACTCTCCCACTGAATTACCATTAGCTCGATCTGGTCGTAACTGAAAACCGTTAGTATCATATTGAAAAGCATATCTATCTACTTTTATATCGTCGCCTAATCGATACCATTTATTGATTTCCCAAAAATAAAATCCAGTAGTAACTTCTTCATCGGCATCTAAACCTTCAGCAGGCAAAGTTGTATGTGTATTAAAAACCAACTCCCCATTATCTGGAGATGTAATTGGCATTCCTACATCTCTATTACTTAATGCCACTCTTGGCACCAGTATTCCTTCAGAATTACTAACAATATCTAAACTTGCTTCAGGGCCTGTTGTGTTAATACCAACTTGCGCTTGCACAGAAAATGATACTATTATAATGAATATTATATAAACCTTTAACATCCCTTCTAATTTGATATTAATATCACTTGAATTTGAGAACGGTATTTAGGATCAGATACTCCCCCATTGTTTTTTCCGACAAGAGAACTCGTACTTAAATTAGTGCTTGCAAACTCTTCTATTTGAGCATTTACAGTACAGGTTTGCCCAGAATTTAAATATACATTTTCATAAATGGTAACCCATTGTATTAAATTATTATGCTGTACAGATGTAGCATTAAAATAATAAGATCTTGAGCCAACAACTCTATCGGTATTAGTTACAGAACCATTATCTACTACAAGTCTAAATGTTGCTTCGCCAAGTCCGACTTCATAATTATGACTAGTAGTAGTCACTTCACCAACTCCATATCCCCCTGTAAAAATAATTTGATAAGTACCATCATAAGGAGCTACAAAAGAGTTAGACATTCCTGGGATATTTGTCATAGATCCTGTAACAGCTAGCTCAGTTGTTTGATTGTAAGTTGCATTAAAACTAGGAACTTTTACATCATCTGCAATACGCACCCATTTAGAGTCAGACGTATCCCAATGATAAAAACCTTTGGTTACTCGCAAATGTTCTAGAATAGGAGATCCTCCAGGGGTTGCTGTATCATTATATACTAATTCGCTATTTGTTGGGCTCGTTATTGGTGCTGCCACATCAATTTGTGTTAACGTAACTCTTGGAATCAAAATACCAGAATCACTACTAACTACATCAAGCATTGCCTCAGGTAAAGTAATCCCTATACCAACTTGCGCTAAATTTACTTGAATTGAACAAACGCAAATGATTAGAAAAATAGCTGCCTTTTTCATATTTTTTTATTTAATACGTTCTTGGTTCTACTTTATAACTATTTTTTGTGTAGTTACAACTGTACCTCTTTGAATACTCATAAAATAAACTCCTGAGGTTAACTTATCAATATTTAATTTTTCTACATGCTTTGGAGATTGAATTATTTTGTAATACACTTCTTTCCCTAAAACATTAATCATCTTAATTTTTACTTCAGAAATATTTTCTCTGTCAAATTTCACAAAAACATTATCAGAAACTGGGTTAGGAAAAATTTTAATTGTATTCATTGTAACTGCACTATTCTCTGTAGATAAAACTACATCTGCATCAGCAAAATGCAACAAAGCTCCTAAAGCTCCTTTAGTCACTTCAAAAACATAAGGAATATCCATATTGGCAATAATGTCTGTAGAAGAATGCGCATGCGCAGTTTCATTTTTTTCATATAGCCCAGTAATAATTTCACCGTTATCCTCAAAAGGCATATAATCTGAAGCGTAAGCATTTGAAATTTCTGTAGATAAAGAACTATACAACTCTATTGAAGTTGCAAGTTCATTTGTTAATACTGCTGATGCTGCATTGTTAACAGTTGGTGAACCTTCATCTCTTTCACACACAATAATGTTATTGGTCATACCTGCAACACCACCTACTTCATCTATATTAAAAACATATCTAATATCTAATCCAGCACCCGTATTATTAGCATAATAATCACTACCTAATAAACCTTGTTCTTCAACCGAAAAGTTAATGAATTTTATTGAATAAGCAGTAGGTACATTTGCCATTACTCTCGCAATTTCTAATAAAAGAGTAGTGCCACTACCATTATCATTTGCTCCTACACCGTTTAAAGTGTCATAGTGCCCGTCAATAATAATAAATTCATTTGGATAGACTTCGCCTATTTTAGTAACAACTATATTTGTTACCGTTCTTCCATTTTCTGTAAAGTTATCTTCTACAATATCGGTATATCCAAAAGTTTGGTATTTTGCCTTTAACCAATTTTTAGCATCTACTAAATTGTTGTATTTTGCTGTAGTCTTAAAAGCATTTTTCTCTCCAAAAGCGACAAATTCGTTAAGGTTAGTAGTAATATTGGCTAAGGTTGCATTATCTACAATCCCTTGATGGTAAACATTATAAGTTTGGGCAGTTAATAGGTTTGCGAATAGCAAACCTATTATGAGGTTTAGGGTTTTCATAAATTGGGGTTTAGTTATTTTTTTTGGCTAATGTACATTAATATTATTTATATTATGAAAACACCGTTAAATATTTATATATTTTTGTCAAACTTAACTCTTAAAAACAACTAACCTTTAAGTAATAAACTCAAACAAATGTTCATTGTCATTTAAGTACTCTCCTAAAAAACCTAACTCCTCCATTCTATTAAGTAATGGCTCAAAATCATTTTTATTTTTCAATACAATTCCTACTAGTGCCGTAGTAGTAGATCGCTGGTTTTTCTTGGTATACTCAAAATGTGTGATGTCATCAGTAGTTCCCAAAACATTTACTACAAATTCTTTTAAGGCTCCAGGGCGTTGCGGAAACTTTATTAAAAAATAATGTTTTAAGCCTTCATATAACAGGGAGCGTTCTTTCATCTCTTCCATCCGAGTGATGTCGTTATTTCCACCACTAACTATACAAACTACATTTTTACCTTTTATTTTTTCTTTCAACAATTCAAGAGCAGCAATACTTAAGGCCCCAGCTGGCTCAACCACCAAAGCATTTTCGTTATATACCTTTAATATGGTTGCACAAATCAATCCTTCTTCAATCAATAAAACATCATCCAATACTTCTTTGCAAATTTCAAAATTTTGGTCACCCATTTTCTTGACTGATGCCCCATCTACAAACTTATCAATTTCTTTAAGTTCAGTATTCTGATTATTTTGAAGTGAAACTTTCAACGAAGGTGCCCCTGCTGGCTCTACACCAATAATTTTTGTATCAGGGCTTAATTTTTTAAATACAGTTCCAACTCCTGATGCTAATCCTCCACCACCAACTGGGAGAATTAAATAATCGATTTTTGAAGTAGCATCGTTTAATATTTCCAGACCAACAGTTCCTTGTCCAGAAATCACTTCATCGTCATCAAAAGGATGCACGAATGTACTGTTGTTTTTATCACAAAATAATCTTGCAGCTACTGAGCTTTCATCAAAAGTATCACCCACTAATTCTATTTCAGCAAAATCACCACCAAACATAATGACTTGCTGAATTTTTTGCTGTGGTGTTGTAATTGGCATAAAAATAACTCCCTTTACCTTTAATTTATTACATGCAAAAGCAACTCCCTGAGCGTGATTTCCTGCAGATGCGCAAACAATTCCATTTTTCAATTCTGCATCAGTCAAGTTTTTAATTTTATTATATGCTCCTCTCAATTTATAAGAACGTACTACTTGTAAATCTTCTCTTTTAAAAAAGATGTTTGCATTATAACGATCAGAAAAAGAGGCAACATATTGCAATGGAGTTTCTTTTACAACACCTTTAATATTTTGCTGTGCAGTAATAATTGTTTCTAATGTTATTTTTGATTTTTGATTCATTTTTTTAAAATTATAGATTCTAGCCTACGTAGGAAAGGCAATGAAAAACAAAACACCCACTTCTACCTTAGTTAAAGTGGGTGAATTAATTCAAAACTTATACTTCCTTAAATTTTTACCATTGCGGTCATTGCCTCTCTAAGTTCATACCCAATCGCTTCTACTTGATGAAAACGAATTTGCTCATTTATAGCAATCAATTCTTGATTATCTACGCCTGTATCTTCACCATCACCAAACTTTTTACCAATAACATCAGTGTCAATTTTCTTCATAAAATCTTTCAACAAGGGTTTACATGCATGATCAAACAAATAGCAACCATATTCTGCCGTATCAGAAATTGTAGCATTCATTTCGTATAATTTTTTACGAGCTATCGTGTTTGCAATTAATGGAGTTTCATGTAGAGACTCATAATATGCAGACTCCTCAATAATTCCAGATTCTACCATTGTCTCAAAAGCCAATTCTACACCACTTTTAACAAAAGCCACCATTAAAACTCCATTATCAAAATATTCTTGTTCAGAAATTTTTATAGCACTAGCAGGAGTTTTTTCAAAATTCGTTTCTCCAGTTGCAGCTCTCCAAGTCAATAAATTTTTATCGTCATTTGCCCAATCTTCCATCATTGTTTCAGAAAAATGACCGCTAATAATATCGTCTTGATGTTTTTGAAATAATGGACGCATAATCTCTTTTAATTCTTCAGCTAACTTAAATGCTTTAATTTTAGCAGGGTTTGATAAACGATCCATCATATTGGTAACTCCACCATGTTTTAATGCTTCGGTGATTGTCTCCCAACCATATTGAATCAATTTTGAAGCATAGCCTGCATCAATTCCTTTTTCAAGCATTTTATCAAAACAAAGAATAGAACCTGTTTGTAATAATCCACATAAAATAGTTTGCTCTCCCATTAAATCAGATTTCACTTCAGCAATAAAAGAAGAGTCTAACACTCCTGCTCTATCACCACCGGTACCAACTGCATATGCTTTTGCCTGTTCAAATCCTTTTTGTTCAGGATCATTTTCTGGATGCACCGCAATCAGCGTTGGCACTCCAAATCCTCTTTTATATTCTTCTCTAACTTCTGATCCTGGGCATTTAGGTGCCACCATAATCACTGTTAAATCTTTACGAATTTGCATTCCTTCTTCAACAATATTAAAACCATGTGAGTAAGATAATGTAGCTCCTTTTTTCATCAGAGGCATGATTGCAGACACAACATTTGTATGTTGCTTGTCTGGAGTTAAATTCAAAACTAAATCTGCTGTCGGAATCATTTCTTCGTACGTTCCTACTTTAAAATTATTTTCAGAGGCATTTAAAAACGACTGACGTTTTTCTGAAATTGCTCCAGCTCTTAATGTGTAAGAAATATCTAAACCAGAATCTCTCATGTTTAATCCTTGGTTTAAACCTTGGGCTCCACAACCAACAATTACAATTTTTTTACCTTTTAATACTTCCACTCCTTCAGAAAATTCTGAGGAATCCATGAATCTGCATTTACCTAATTGCTCTAATTGTTCCCTTAATGGAAGCGTGTTAAAATAATTTGCCATTTCTATAATTTTTATCTTTTAATTTAACTGTTTGTTTAATAGTTCAGAAATTTTCATCTCTTCTTTTGATACTGATATTCTTCCAGATCGCACAAATTGCATAATTCCGAAAGGTAATAACTCATTATACAATGCTTCAATTTCTTCTTTTCTCCCTGATTTTTCAATCACAAAAAATTCTGGTGAAACGGTTACAATTTGAGCATTGCTATTTTTAATACTGTTTTGAATTTGACGTTCGTTAAAAAGCAAGTTTGATTTTATTTTGAACAATGCCGATTGAATATAAATTGATTCTTCATTGGTATGATAATATGCTTTAATTACCTCAATCTGCTTTTCTATTTGACCAATAATTTTCTTCACACTCACTTCGGTCAAATTCACCACAATAATAAAGCGAGATACATTTTGGATTTCTGTATTAGAGACTGTCAAGCTTTCAATATTGATGTGACGCTTTAAAAATATGGTCGATATTCTGTTTAACAACCCAAGGTTGTTTTCTGAATAAACTGATATTGTATATGTTTCTGCTTTCATTCTTTTTTATTTTAATCTAACATCTGAAACTGTTGCTCCTGTTGGAATCATAGGAAAAACATTCCCTTCGTTTTCCACACAAACTTCTAAGAAATAAGACTCCTTTGACCCAATCATTTCTGCAATAGCTGATTTCAACTCACCCCTTTTTGTTACTCTATTTGCTTTGATACTATATCCATCCGCAATTTTAACAAAATCAGGATTTGTCATTACTGTTGAAGCATAACGTTTGTCAAAAAACAATTCTTGCCATTGGCGAACCATACCTAAAAACTCATTGTTTAATACCACAATTTTTACTGCAGCTTTGGTTTGTAAAATTGTTCCTAATTCTTGGATATTCATTTGCATACCTCCATCACCAATAATCGCAACAACTTCTCTTTCTGGAGCTCCCATTTTTGCTCCAATAGAAGCCGGTAAAGCAAAACCCATGGTTCCTAAGCCTCCAGAAGTTATCTTACTTTTTTGATGGTTAAAATTGGCATATCTACTCGCAATCATTTGGTGCTGACCAACATCTGAAACAATTATAGCATTTCCGCTGGTTTCTTTATTAATGCCTTCAATAACTTCAGCCATTGTAATTTTTTCATGACTTGAGTTTAGCTGCTCATCAATTACCTCTTTATATTCAATCGCATATAAATCTTTAAATTCTTGTAACCAAGATACGTGTTTTTGCACCTTTAATAAAGGTGTTATTTTTGCCAAAGTGTTTTTTACATTCCCTAAAACAGCAACATCTGTTTTTACATTTTTATCAATTTCTGCTGGATCAATATCAAAATGAATAATTTTTGCTTGTTTAGCATAGGTCTCTAAATTACCTGTAACACGATCGTCAAAACGCATTCCAACAGCAATCAACACATCACATTCATTGGTTAATTTATTGGGTGCATAATGCCCGTGCATACCAACCATACCAACATTTAAATCATGTTTTGTAGGAAATGCTGATAGCCCTAATAAAGTTGATGCCGACGGAATATCAGCTTTTTCAACAAATCTTTTAAACTCATCTTCGGCTTTTCCTAAAGTTACTCCTTGGCCAAAAATCACAAACGGTTTTTTTGCTTTATTAATGATTTCTGCAGCAGCTTGTAGTGTTTTTTCATCTGTATCAGGAACTGGTTTATAGCTTCTGATTTCTGTACATTTCTGATACTTAAAATCGAAGGTGTCAAATTGTGCATCCTTTGTAACATCTATCAACACTGGTCCTGGTCTGCCTGATTTTGCAATATAAAATGCTTTTGCAAAAACTTTTGGAATTTCAGAAGCTTTTGTAATTTGACAGTTCCATTTAGTTACGGGTGTTGAAATACTAATAATATCTGTTTCCTGAAAAGCATCAGACCCTAATAAATTAGAACCTACTTGACCTGTAATACAAACTAATGGAGTAGAATCTATTTGCGCATCAGCAATACCAGTCACTAAATTTGTTGCACCTGGACCAGAAGTAGCAACTACCACACCAACTTTACCAGACACTCTTGCAAAACCTTGCGCAGCATGAATTGCACCTTGCTCATGACGCGTTAGTACATGATTAATTTTTTCTTGATATTTATAAAGCTCATCATAAACTGGCATGATGGCACCACCTGGATATCCATAAATTAAATCAGACCCTTCTTCTAAAAGACATTTAACAACTGCCTCTGCTCCTGATATTTTTTGTGTATTCATTTTTTAAAACTTATCTGTTACACAACCTTCAGATGCTGATGACACCATGTGTGCGTATTTATATAAAATTCCTTTTTTGTGTTTTAATTCTGGGGCTGTCCACTGTGTTTTTCTTTCTGCTAGTTCCTCTTTAGAAAGTAACACATTAATGGTATTGTCTTCGGCACTAATTTTAATAATGTCTCCAGTTTTTAACAAGCCTATTGTTCCTCCTGATTGTGCTTCTGGGGTAATATGACCAACAACAAAACCGTGCGTACCTCCAGAAAAACGACCATCTGTTATTAATGCTACAGATTTTCCTAAACCAGCACCCATAATTAATGAAGTTGGCTTTAACATTTCTGGCATTCCAGGCCCTCCTTTTGGACCTACATACCGAATAACAACTACATCACCTTTTTTAACTTCACCATTAGAAATTCCTGTATTTGCAGCTTGCTCGCCATCATACACCACCGCTTTACCTTCAAATAATAATCCTTCATTACCACTTATTTTTGCAACAGCACCTTCAGTGGCTAGGTTACCATATAAGATTTGTAAATTTCCTGAAGACTTCAACGCCTTATCCTTAGGATAAATCACATCTTGATCATCTTCAAAAGAAAGAGGTGCTACATTTTCCAAATTCTCCGCCAAAGTTTTACCCGTAACGGTCATACAATCGCCATGTAAATAACCATTGTCTAATAAATATTTCATCACTGCTGGAGTACCTCCAACACCATGCACATCTTCCATCAAATATTTACCAGATGGTTTTAAATCTGCAATCAACGGAGTTCTATCACTCACTCTTTGAAAATCTGCCAAAGTAAATTTGATATCAGCTGCATGTGCAATCGCTAAAAAATGAAGTACCGCATTTGTTGATCCTCCCAATGCATTTACCAATGCAATTGCATTTTCGAGTGATTTTTTAGTGATGATATCCAACGGTTTTAAATCTTTTTCCATCAAATTTACGATTGCCAAAGCTGTACGCTCACTTTCGGATAATTTATTTGGATTCTCAGCAGGAATTGAAGAATTATATGGCAATGAGAATCCCATCGCTTCAATTGCCGATGCCATTGTATTTGCAGTGTACATTCCACCACAAGCACCTGCACCCGGAATAGCAGATTTTATAATCTCTTTATATTCTTCATCATCAATTTCTCCTGCTACTTTTTGCCCTAGCGCTTCAAAAGCTGAGACAATATTTAGTTTTCGCCCTTTATAATTTCCTGAAGCAATCGTTCCGCCATACATCATAATTGACGGGCGATTTAAACGCAACATTGCAATGACAGCCCCAGGCATATTTTTATCACAACCTACAACTGAAACTAATGCATCATAACTCTGAGCATTCATCACAGTTTCTATTGAATCTGCAATAATATCTCTAGATGCCAACGAATAGTTCATCCCTGAAGTACCCATAGAAATTCCATCACTCACTCCAATAGTATTAAAAATTAATCCTACTTGTCCAGCAATATTACATTCAGTTTTAACCTCAGCAGCTAAATTATTCAAGTGCATATTACATGGATTTCCTTCATAGCCTGTACTTGCTATACCAACCTGCGCTTTACTCATATCTTCATCTCTCAATCCAACAGCATACAACATTGCTTGTGATGCCGGTTGCGACTCATCTTGTGTTAATCTTTTGCTATGTTTATTCAATTCCATGAATCTATTTTATTTTAATTATTCAAAATTAAGTTACTTGTTTTAGACCTTATTTTCTTATTCATTTTCATTACACTGTTTAAATGCTCAAATACCAATATAACTACTTGATTTTCTTACTACTACCCTTAATTAATTTACACCAATCATATAGCTTCCAAAATATCTCCTTTTATTTACTCCATAAAAAAACCTCCCTTAAAAAAGGGAGGTTCTATTATTTTATAGTAAAATATATCAATCCCTTATTGCTTTCATGTGATAATAATCACAAAAAGGACAATAATTGAAATAATATTTAAATTGATGTTTCTCATTTGAAAGTACAAACGTATAAATTATTTATTTAAAAGTACCGTCTTCCTTTTAATTATTTCTGAAATCGGAATTCCTTCAATATTACTTTCTAACCATGCCAAAATATCTAAATATAAAAATGCTCGTTTTTCATAAGGGTGATTTTCATATTCTAATAATTCTGAATGTAATTTTTTAAAGGCTGATTTTAACTCACTTGGATACAAGTCAGTTAAACTTCTTAAAAAGACAATCATCTTTTTTTGAACCGCTTGCAGATCGTTCATTTTTATTAAAAATTTATAAGTCGATTTTATCAAGGCATCAATATTTTCGTCTATTCCGGCTTCATAATGCGCCACTAAATTTAGGACTCTAGAGAAACATAGCAAATCCTCACGCATTGCCAAGTCTTTATTTTTGATAATTTTATTCAGATACAAAATAGAATTCTTGTAATCAGAAACTCCAAAATACATACATCCTATTTTATAGTAAAAAACCATGATGTGATGCTCATCAATCTTATTTTTAAACTCACCAATCTTATCTATAACAGCAGGCACATATGCTACACCTCCTTTAAAATCCGCCTCTAAAAAGTATAAATTCAATTTATTTTGATAATAATAAACATTTGCAATTGACTCGGTATTATCGTTAAACAAAAAGTTTTTCTGCTCAATATCAACTTTAAATCTATCTAAGGTCAGCCTAAACTTCTTGTGATGCTTTATCATAAAAAGTGACTCTAATAAATAATTGTATCCCTTTAAATAAAACACCGGATTCAATTTTTTCATCTCAGGTTTTGCATCGTAGATATCAATCCATTTTTGAGCATATCGATAACTACTCACAAAATCTTGAGTGATTAAACTGTACCACAAATACGCCATATACAAAAACAACTTTTCCTTAAAACCGAGAGATCCAAAATTATATTCTGGTAATTGGGAATTAAAATAATGGGTTACTGTTTCTAAATCCTCTTCGTTTTTTGCAAAGCCTTTTTTAAGCAGCCAGCTATACAACTTTAAGGATAAATTTGACAACTTACTTGTCATTACATTTTTTTGGATCAGCCCTTTCGCCACCAAAGAAAGATTATCAGCCCTATTACTTAAGCTACGGGTAATGTATTGAGATTCGATTGTTTTTTCGAATTCAACAATTTCATATGCCAACGTATGCTCTTCATTTTCAACTGCAGTATTTTTGGCTTTCCCTAAAATTTTTAAACTTTGATTGTACAATCCTTTATTGTATAAAATTGTTGCAAAATCAATTTGCTCACGAAGTTGACTACGAACATTTTGATGAATTGGACTCAAGCGAAGACTCACCAATAACTGCTTATACAGATGCGCTTTTGAATTAGAAAGTTGTTGTTTTTTGATATTTGTCTTAAGCAGGATTTGTTTTTCATCATAAGCAAATGATTTATCCATCAAATTAAACAATGCCAAAAAATTTGATTCGGAATTCCCTCCTAATCGTCCAACATACAATTTAAATTGTCGCTTTTCAGATTTAGACAGGGACTTTATCAAGGCAAATAACACATCTTTTTTTTCAGTAGCCATTGTAAATAAATGAATCTATTTTGTTAATTATCAGTTGTTAAGCTATTTCACTAAGACAATGAATGTAGTAATCACATCTTTTTTAAATGATTATCCTATAGGCTACATTATGTATTTTTGAACATTCAAAAGTGATAAAAATATTTTAATAATGAGCAAAAACCAAGTCCAAATTTTTGATACAACGCTACGCGATGGCGAGCAAGTTCCTGGATGTAAGCTAAACACCGAACAAAAATTAGTTATTGCAAAGCAATTAGACTTTTTAGGTGTTGACGTTATTGAAGCTGGATTCCCTGTTTCTAGCCCAGGCGATTTTAAATCGGTCCAAGAAATTTCTAAGATAGTAAAAAATGCCACTGTCTGCGGATTAACTCGTGCTAATGAAAATGACATCAAAGTTGCAGCTGATTCGTTAAAATATGCTAAGAGACCTAGAATCCATACAGGAATTGGCACTTCAGACTCACATATCAAATTCAAATTCAACTCTACCCCAAAAAAAATTATTGAACGTGCTTATGAAGCAGTTTCTTATGCAAAATCATTTGTCGAAGATGTTGAATTTTATGCTGAAGATGCAGGGAGAACTGATAATGAATATTTAGCTAGAGTTTGTGAAGCAGCAATAAAAGCTGGTGCTACAGTCTTGAATATTCCAGACACCACTGGTTATTGTTTACCAGACGAATACGGCACTAAAATAAAATATCTTAGAGATAATGTAAAAGGCATTGAGAATGTTATTCTTTCTTGTCACTGTCATAACGACTTAGGCTTGGCTACAGCAAATGCAATTGCAGGAATTCAAAATGGCGCTAGACAAATTGAATGTACAATAAATGGTATTGGAGAGCGTGCAGGAAATACAGCTTTAGAAGAGGTAGTAATGATTATGAAGCAACATCCTAATTTAAATTTAGACACTAATATAAACACTCAAATGCTTTTTGGAATTAGCAAACTTGTGCAAGATAGTATGGGTATGAATGTACAAGCTAATAAAGCAGTTGTTGGTGACAATGCTTTTGCTCACAGCTCAGGAATACACCAAGATGGTGTTATTAAAAACCGTGAAACTTATGAAATTATGGATCCTGCTGATGTTGGGGTTACAGAATCTTCAATTATTTTAACTGCACGAAGCGGAAGAGCAGCATTGGCTTATAGGGCAAAAGATGTAGGGTATGAATTAACCAAAATGCAATTAGATGCTTTATATCCTGAATTTTTGAAATATGCCGATATGAAAAAAGAAGTGAAAAATGAGGACATACATCAATTAATGGAAATCAACAATACTTTATTATACTTTAGTTAAAAATCTCATAATTTCAATTGCTAATTGATAGAAAGTCTGTTTTTGTCGACTACATTTTTTAGTTTTACACTTTAAAAGAACCAAATGACAAAAGATTCTATCATTGCCAAAATAATTTCAGATCGCGCTACGCCAAAACTCGACTATAGTATAAAACACAAAACAGAAAATTTCACAAACAATCTTTTCTTAACACTCTTTGATGCAAAATCTTGTGTTGAAACAAATATCAATCAATTAGAAACTGATTTTATTGAAATGTATTCTTTGGCATGTTTTGATGAATCAAAACCTTGTGCAGATGTTTGGGATTCTTTTTTACAAAAATTACCAATCCTTATTGATAAGCTAAATTTAGATGCAAAGGCTTGTTTAAATTTTGATCCAGCATCTAACAACATTGAAGAAGTTTATATTGCTTATCCAGGATTTTTCGCAATAGCAATTCATAGATTTAGCCATGAGTTATACAAATTAAATGTTCCTCTAATTCCGAGATTGATGAGTGAGTTTGCTCATGGTCGTACCGGAGTTGATATTCATCCGGGTGCTACAATTGGCGATTCCTTTTTTATAGACCACGCCACAGGAATCGTAATTGGAGAAACCTGCATTATCAAAGAAAATGTAAAGGTTTATCAAGGGGTTACTTTAGGTGCGCTACAAGTAAACAAGGAAATGAAAAACACAAAAAGACATCCTACAGTTGAAGAAAATGTAGTGATTTACGCCAACGCAACTATACTTGGCGGAGATACGGTAATTGGAGCAAATAGTACTATTGGCGGAAATGTTTGGCTGACTAAATCAGTTCCAAAAAACTCATTTGTATATCACAGCCCAGAAACCAAAATGAAACCTAAAAGATAAACTTATGCCTTATGGTAATCATATGCAAGGTCAACGTAGTAATTTAAAATTATTACGAAAAATAAGTATGTTTAAAAAAACCAGAAGGTTTTTAAGTAAATCTAAAAAAGATTTTTCTTCAGAAAAAGGAATAATTGATCTTAAAAAAAAAGGTGTCTATAATTCTGATTATTATACGGCTCAATTAAAAAGTAAAAAAGTAGAAAATAAAGAAAAGAAGAAAATATATTTAGGAGTATCATTCATCACTCTTGTAATATTAATTATCACTTTTACAATAGTTAAATCTATTTATAATAACAATCAAGAAATTTCACTTCAACAACAACAAATTAATGAACTAAACTATATTGAAAAAATTAATGAATATTCTTATTTTATTGAAGATGGAGATAATTGGATAGAAAAGAAAAACTGGCACAATGCAATTTTTAGATATAAACAGGCTGTTGATTTATTCCCTAAAAAATATGAAGCAAATTATCGTCTTATTTTAGCTTACAGCTATAATTGCACATACAAAAATAAAGATTGTGAAATTGGAAACAAATTAAATATGAGATTTTTAAAACTATTTCCAAATGATAAAAACTTACTTCAATTAGAGCAAATTTTTAATAAATAAAGGAGTTCATGAACACATATAATATATTAGATTTAATTGGCGATACACCTTTAGTAAAAGTTAAAAACATACTACAAAAAGAAGGTGTTTCTCTTTTACTAAAACTGGAAGGAAACAATCCAGGAGGCTCTGTAAAAGATCGTGCAGCTTTCAATATGATTCAATCTGCATTAGACCGAAATGAAATTAATCAAAACTCAAAATTAATTGAACCTACAAGTGGCAATACTGGAATTGCTTTGGCAATGATTGCACAAATTTTTGGATTGAACATTGAATTAGCAATGTCAGAGAGTGCTACCAAAGAACGCGTACAAACCATGAGGGCTTATGGTGCAAAAGTAACTTTAACTCCAGCAGATAAAGGAATTTTAGGCGCACGTGATTACGCAGAAGCAAAAGTTAAAGATGAAGGTTACTATATGTTTAACCAATTTGGGAATGATGACAATTGGAAAGCGCATTACAAAACCACAGGTCCAGAAATTTGGCGAGATACTGATAAAAAAATAACTCATTTTGTTTCAGCCATGGGAACTACAGGTACTATTATGGGAACTTCAACTTTTTTAAAAGAACAAAATCCTAACATTCAAATAATCGGTACAGAACCAACTAAAGGCTCTCAAATTCCGGGAATTAGAAAATGGCCTAAGGAATATTTACCTACTATTTTTAATCGAGATAAAGTAGATACGATTCTTGAAGTAAGTGAAGTAGAAGCAAGAACTATGTCTAATTGCTTAGCAAAAGAAGAAGGTGTTTTTTGTGGAATGAGTGCTGGCGGTGCTGTTGCTACTGCACTTAAAATTGCACAACAAATTGATAAGGGTATTGTTGTAACTGTTATCCCTGATAAAGGTGACCGCTATCTTTCATCAGACTTGTTTAAGTAAAACATCATTGCTGAGAAAATTGAAAATTTACTGTGCCAATCTGTTTCTATTTATGAGATTTATTCGTCGCAAAACTCCTCGTAAAGACACTTAAAAAAGAGCCTTTTATTTCGTATTTTTGCTCAACACAAAAAATGTTGAACAATGAAAAAAATTCAAATGGTTGACCTCAAAGGTCAGTACGAAAAAATAAAATCAGCAATAGATTCATCTATCTTAAACGTACTTGATTCTACTGCATATGTAAATGGCCCAGAAGTTCACGGTTTTCAAAAAGATTTAGAAAACTACCTAGATGTTAAACATGTAATTCCTTGTGCCAATGGTACAGATGCTTTGCAAATTGCTATGATGGGACTTGGTTTAGAACAAGGTGATGAAGTTATTACAGTCGATTTTACCTTTGCTGCAACAGTAGAAGTCATAGCGCTTTTAAAACTAACTCCGGTCTTAATAGATGTAGAAGCAGATTCTTTTAATATGGATATCGATGCTTTGAAAAAAGCAATCACACCAAAAACAAAAGCAATTGTTCCTGTTCATTTATTTGGTCAATGTGCCAATATGGAAGCTGTACTTGAAATTGCAAAACAACATAATTTATTTGTTGTTGAAGATACTGCTCAAGCTATTGGCGCCGATTATACTTTTAGTGATGGCACAACTAAAAAAGCTGGTACTATGGGACATGTTGGAACGACTTCTTTTTTCCCTTCTAAGAATTTAGGCTGCTATGGAGATGGTGGAGCCATATTTACCAATGATGATGATTTAGCACATACCATTCGCGGAATGGTAAATCATGGAATGTACAGACGCTATTATCATGATGTAGTTGGTGTAAATTCAAGATTGGACAGTATTCAAGCTGCAATCCTCAGAATAAAATTACCGCTTTTAGATAGCTATTGTGATACACGTCGTAATACTGCAACTTATTATAGCAATGCTTTTGCAAATCATCCAAATATTACAACTCCTATTACGAGTGATTTTACAACACATGTTTTTCATCAATATACATTGCAAATAAAAAATGCAGATAGAAATGCCTTGCATCAACATTTATTAGATAACAATATTCCGAATGCAATTTATTATCCTGTACCATTACACAGCCAAAAAGCATATCAAGATAGCCGCTATAATGAGGATGATTTTAAAGTAACAAATACATTGATCGAAACGGTTATTTCGCTACCAATGCATACCGAATTTGATAAGGAGCAATTAGAATTTATCACTCAAACTATTTTGGATTTTTTGAAATAGAATAAACAGATTGCTTTAGTCACACCTCACTTTCAAAGACACTTTTGCGAACGAGATACGAGTAAAGCAATCTAATACTTATAATAAAAATACTATGAAAAAAATATTAGTTACAGGCGGATTGGGATATATCGGATCCCACACTGTTGTTGAATTGCAAAACGAAGGTTATGAAGTTGTCATTATTGATAACTTATCAAATACGACGATAGATGTCTTAGATAAAATTACGTCGATTACAGGTATAAAACCTGCTTTTGAAGAAATTGATTTAAAAAATAAAGAAGCTGTAAAACACTTTTTCAAATACTATGATGTTGATGGCGTCATCCATTTTGCAGCTTCGAAAGCTGTGGGTGAAAGTGTTCATGAGCCTTTAAAATATTATGAAAATAATATTACCACATTAACTTATGTGTTACAAGAAATGGTGGACAACAGCGTTTCAAATTTTATTTTTAGTTCTTCATGTACTGTTTATGGGCAAGCAGATGAATTGCCAATTACGGAAAGTGCCCCAACAAAACCCGCCGAATCACCTTATGGAGCTACCAAAAAGATGGGTGAAATTATTATTGAAGATACTAGTAAAGCAACCGATTTAAAAGCCATTGCCTTACGCTATTTTAACCCAATTGGGGCGCACGAAACTGCCAAAATTGGAGAATTGCCAATTGGTGTCCCTCAAAATTTAATTCCGTATGTAGTGCAAACTGCAGCAGGAATCAGAGAATGTCTTTCTATTTTTGGTGATGATTATGATACTGTAGATGGTACAGCAGTACGTGATTATATTCATGTAGTTGATTTGGCAAAAGCTCATATTGCTGCGTTGAACAGATTACTCAATGGTGAAAACAAAGCTAACTGCGAGTATTTTAATATTGGTACGGGTACAGGAAGTTCCGTTTTAGAAGTGGTAAATACTTTTGAAAAAGCAACTGGTAAAAAAGTAAATTATAAAATTGTTGATAGACGTGAAGGAGATATCACCGCTGCTTATGCAAATACTGATTTAGCAAATAATGAATTGGGATGGAAAGCCAAGTTGAATTTAGAAACTGCCTTGGCAAGTGCATGGAAATGGCAAGAAAATCAATAATTTATTTTCCTAAATTAAACATAATATGTTCCTAATAGACCACCCCTTTGTTTCAGATTTCCTTATAGACTCTATAAAGGAAAACAACTTTAAAATTGTTGCTACAAAAAAAGCAAAAGAGTTGATTTTAGATAATTCTTTAAATTGAGTTTCAGAAAAAAATAATAAAAACATCCCATATTTAGTTTTGTCTTTGTAGAAGCTAGCTTAAATAATGAGCAAAAACTAACTAATATTCTTACTTCTGAAGTAAAGAAATATATCATTATGCAATAATCTAGCTTGCTACTAAACTTAAAAATTCCTAAATTTGTTTATCAATTGAATTTTATTAATTAAAATCACTCATTTACAATACATTACAAAAACCGTATTAAAAACAAACATTATATAAGGTGATTAATAAATATTTACACACATAATTAAATGAAAACAAAATTTAGAATTTTAGGAGTTGCATTATTAATTGGGTTTATCAATTTGAATGCACAAGATGTTACTACTGTTGAGGCAACAAATAGTGAAATTAGTGAAAACTTAGACTTAGAAGCTGTGGCTTCAGTATTTGGTGAGTCAGAAGATCTTGAAGATTTTGAAAAAAGATTGAATGACCCCGATACTCAAATATCTAATTTAGATTTAAACAACGATGGAGAGGTTGATTATTTAAGAGTAAACGAGTCTTCAAAAAATGACACTCATAAAGTAACGATACAAGCTGTAATTGAAAAAGATAAATATCAAGATGTTGCAGTTATTAATGTTGAAAAAGATGGTGATGAAGAAACAGTAGAAGTTGTAGGAGATGTAAGTATGTATGGTTCTTCTTATGTTCTTTACCCTGTTTATGTGCATCCACCAGTTATTATTATTTGGTTTTGGGGGCCACATTATAATCCTTGGAGGTCTCCTTATTACTGGGGTTATTATCCTCCTTACTATCGTCCTTGGAGACCTTATCCAACAAATGTATATAGAACAAATGTACACGTTCATGTAAACACTAAAAATTCGTATAGTCGAACAAATAAGCGTAATAGTAAAAAAGAAGTCGCTGACAATAAAAAACCTGAAAAAGCGAATAAAGAAGTAAAATCAACAGGCAAAGAAGTCCAAAAAGACTGGAAAACAGAAGCTGAAACAAAAGGTAAAAAAAGTAACGTGAAAGATAATAAAACTTCTGTTCCTTCAACAAAGCCTACTTCTAAACCTACAAGTAAACCCTCAACCAAACCAGCAGCGAAACCAAAGAGTAAGCCAACTTCAAAACCAAAAGGGAAAAAGAAAAATTAAAATACGTGCTGTAACATAGCATATAAAAAGATAGCAGTTAAATATTATGTTTTGGCTTAGTATTTAACTGCTGTCTTTTTTATTAAACTAAAAATATAGTACATAAAAACGCTCAATATTCCATAGATAAAATGATAAGTGAACTATTCTAATTTACACTTCAAAACTCGCTCCACTTGCAGCAACAGATCTATCAATCTTACGCATCAAACCTTGGAGCACTTTTCCTGGTCCAACTTCTATAAATTCTGTTCCGCCATCAGCAACCATGGCTTGGATACATTGTGTCCATCTAACTGGTGCCGTTAATTGTGCAATTAAATTTTCTTTAATTTCATCTGGGTTCGTCACTCCTTTTGCCACTACATTTTGATATACAGGGCAGTTAGGTTCACTAAAAGTAGTCTCAGATATTGCTGCTTCCAATTCTTCACGAGCAGGCTCCATTAACGGCGAATGAAATGCACCACCAACTGGCAACACCAAAGCTCGCCTTGCGCCTTTTTCTGTTAACAATTCACAGGCTTTATTAATTGCATTAATTTCTCCAGAAATCACTAATTGTCCTGGACAATTGTAATTTGCTGCAACTACAATTCCATCAATCTCAGCACAAGTATCTTCAACTATTTTATCATCCAAACCTAATACTGCCGCCATGGTAGATTCTTGTGCTTCACATGCTTTCTGCATGGCCAATGCACGTTTAGATACTAATCTTAATCCATCTTCAAAAGTTAAAACTCCGTTTGCAACCAACGCAGATAACTCTCCTAAAGAATGTCCCGCAACCATTTCTGGTTGAAATGAATCTCCTAACACTTTAGCTAAAATAACGGAATGTAAAAAAATTGCAGGTTGTGTTACTTTAGTTTGCTTTAATTCCTCAGTAGTTCCTTGAAACATGATGTCGGTAATACTAAATCCCAAAATATCATTTGCTTGCTCAAAAAGTTCTTGTGCTAATGTTGAATTTTCGTATAAATCTAAACCCATTCCTATAAATTGTGCGCCCTGACCTGGAAAAATATATGCTTTCATTTTAGTAGTTTATTGATTTGTATAATTCTATGCAAAAATAAAGAAATAATACCAAAAACAATTTTAATATATTCGTACTTTATAATTTCTATGACAACCCAAAATAAAATCTTAGCACAAAACATTTATTTGATTCTTGCTGGAATGTTTATTGCTGCATTAGTTGCATCTAACTTAATATTCCAAAAATTCTTTTTTTGGAATCCTTTTGGGTGGTTTCGATTTGAAATTTCCGTTGGGATTATACCTTATCCCATCACCTTTTTAATTACAGATATTATCTCAGAAATCTATGGCAAAAAGAAAGCGAATCAAGTAGTGGTTGCTGGAATCGTTGCTTCTGTTTTTTCTATGGGAATTATTTATATAGCTGATTATGTTCCAGCTACAGGTTGGTCACCAGTGACAAATGACATTTTCTCTGATGTGTTCGGTAGAACTATTCTTGCTGTTTCTGCATCGATGATTGCCTATTTGTTTGCCCAATTTATAGATATCCGGATTTTTCACTATTGGAAAATAAAGACTAAAGGAAAACATTTATGGCTCCGTAATAATTTTTCAACATTCACTTCTCAATTTATTGATACGTTTACAGTTGTAACTTTACTATGTTACTTTGATGTGATTTCTTGGAATAATTATGGCATATTATTACTTAGCGGATTCTTATTTAAAGTAATAATTGCAGCACTAGATACTCCTATTTTGTATGCTCTTGTTTACGCATTTAGACAAAAATTTGGTTTAAAAGCTGGAGAGGAAATAGATCTTAGTTGATAGTTGTCATTCCGCACTCGATGCGGAATCTAATTTCACTAAATATGGATTCCCGTTTTCACGGGAATGACAATCATACTTTAATAGAAACCACTAAGCCTTCATTAGCTCTCACATTAAAGACAGTATTGTCTTCAAAAATTAAGTATTGTCCTTTTATTCCTTTTAAGACACCTTTATAGTTTCCGTTTTTCAATAAATTCAAACTCTTTACTTTTTCTGGATACATGTTAACAGGAAAATTAATATGAATCTCATTATTATTCTCTTTTAAATAATACTCTTTGGCTTCATCTGGAATATATTGTGCTAACTTTTCTTTTTCAGCAACCAAATTAGCATCTGTAATATTATTCTGTAACATCTTTCGCCAATTTGTTTTATCTGACACATACTCTTTCAAAGCAACCTCAGTAATTCCCGCTAAATACCTATTTGGCACTTCAACAATTTCAATAGCCTCATGTGCCCCTTGATCTATCCAACGTGTTGGCACTTGAGTTTTACGCGTCACCCCAACTTTTACTTCACTAGAATTGGCTAAATACACAATATGAGGTTTTAATTGCACTGATTTTTCATATTCCAAATCTCTATCTTCTTTACCTAAATGTGCGGTGCTCAATTCAGGTTTCATAATCCAATCACCAGCTGTTGGAGTTTCGAAAAAACATTTTTGGCAAAACCCTTGACGATATATTTGCTTGTCTAAATGACAATTAAGGCATTCGAACTTAACAAATGAAAGTTCAATTTCGCGGTCTAATAATTGATTCATATTTAAAAAATCATTCTCTACATCTAAATAATATTGAACGGTTTCCTCATGAACTGTCATCATTTTTTTGAGTACTCCTTGATAAGTCATAATAGATTTCGTATTTTTAACTCGATAAAGATAATCAATTAAGATGCCCATACCAATAGTCAACTCAATAATTTCTTGGTTCTTAAAGAAACGAATTCATCAAATAGAATTATTTTTAAAATACCCTATTGATGTACAAAACGAGTTACTTCTTAAACTCATTTCTACAGCAAAAAACACTGAGTTTGGTAAACAATATGATTTTAAAAATATTAAAAATTATCAAATCTTTTCTAACAAAATTCCAATTCAACAATACGAAACTTTTGCTCCTCTAATTGAGCGCAATAGAAAAGGAGAACAACAATTATTTTGGAACACACCTATCAAATGGTTTGCAAAATCTAGCGGTACTACTAATGCAAAAAGCAAATTTATCCCTGTAAGTGAAGAGGCAATTGAAGACTGCCACATGAAAGCAGGTAAAGATATGCTGTGTTTGTATATCAACAATAATTTAGAATCGCAGTTATTTACTGGCAAAGGGCTAAGGCTTGGGGGTAGCTCTGCTATTTATGAAGATAATAATACTTATTTCGGTGATCTTTCAGCTATCATTATTGAACATCTGCCTTTTTGGGCAGACTATAGTTCGGCTCCAAAACAAGAAACTGCTTTGATGGGAGAATGGGAAGCCAAAATGGATGCTATCATCAAAGAAACCATTGATGAGAATATTACAAGTTTAGTTGGTGTCCCTTCGTGGATGTTGGTATTATTGAATAAAGTGTTAGAAACAACAGGTAAAAATAACATCTTAGAAGTTTGGCCAAATCTGGAAGTGTATTTTCACGGAGGTGTAAACTTTAATCCATATCGTGAGCAATTCAAAAAACTGATACCTAAAAAATCATTTAAATATTACGAGACATACAATGCATCTGAAGGGTTTTTTGCGATACAAGATCAAAACGATTCGCTAGAACTTTTGCTGATGTTAGATTATGGTATCTTTTATGAATTCATTCCAATGTCTAATTATGATGGTGAAAATTCTATTGCCATACCATTAACAGAAGTTAAACTGAATACTAATTATGCTTTGGTTATTTCTACCAATGGAGGTTTATGGAGGTACCTAGTTGGCGATACTATTAAATTTACATCATTAGACCCATACCGAATTAAAATTACAGGACGTACCAAGCATTTTATAAATGTATTTGGTGAAGAACTGATTATTGAAAATGCCGAAGAAGCTTTGAAACAAGCCTGTAAAAAAACAAGAGCAACTATTATAGATTATACAGTTGCTCCTATTTTTATGGAAGGCAAACAAAGTGGATCTCATGAATGGATGATCGAATTTGCTAAAGCTCCAAAAAACCTCAGCTATTTTACGGAATTATTAGACAATGCCTTGAAAGCAATCAATTCTGATTACGAGGCAAAACGCTATAATAATATGGCTTTGGCTATGCCAATAGTACATCAAGCAAGAAAAGAGCTGTTTTATGATTGGCTAAAAATGAAAGGTAAATTAGGTGGGCAACACAAAATACCTCGGCTTTCTAATAAAAGAGATTTTATAGAAGAATTGTTGCAGTTGAGTATTGTAACTAGCAATTAGGTTTAGCTATTTTTATCAAGGCGTTTTGTAAATCTTTAATAGCATTTGAATCTTTAAACAACAAAATTTTAGAGTATATAAAATCTTCTAAATCTAAATAATTTGGGTTTGAAATCTCATTTATATAAAGAGATAAATCTAATTCTGTTGAATTTGGTTCATTATCAATCTTATTAATTATATACATGTAGTTTTCGGAAGATGTTTTATTCGACAATTTATTCAGAATCATCTCAAATTTATCGGCGTATTTTGATGATAGATATAGATTAATTAATTTATCAATATCATTCATTTTAAATTATATTTTACGATCAATTACATAGTCCACCATCAATTGTAATGAATTTTTATATTCAGAATCTGGATACGTGTTTAGAATTTCTAAGGCTTGTTGTTGGTATGATTCCATTTTTGAAGTTGTGTATTCGATTCCTCCTTTTTCTTTTACAAAAGCAATAATTTCTCTTACTCGCTTTTTATCTTTGTTGTGATTTTTTACAGAATTAATCAACCACTTACGCTCTTTAACGTCACAATTATTCAATGTAAAAATAAGAGGTAAGGTCATTTTCTGTTCTTTAATATCAATCCCTGTTGGCTTTCCAATTTTAGCATCGGTATAATCAAACAGGTCATCTTTTATTTGAAATGCTATTCCGATTAGTTCACCAAACTTACGCATTTTTTCTACTTCCACTTCATTTCCACCAACAGATGCCGCTCCAATTCCGCAACAAGCAGCAATCAATGTCGCTGTTTTTTGACGGATGATATCAAAGTATATATCTTCAGTAATATCTAGTTTTCTTGCTTTTTCAATTTGCAATAATTCGCCTTCACTCATTTCACGTACAGCAACTGAAATTAATTTTAATAAATCAAAATCATCATTATCAATAGAAAGCAACAATCCTTTTGACAATAAAAAATCGCCTACTAAAACTGCAATTTTGTTTTTCCACAAAGCATTTAATGAAAAGAATCCTCGACGTCTATTACTATCATCAACTACATCATCATGCACCAAAGTAGCTGTATGAATTAGTTCTATAACCGAAGCGCCACGATAAGTACGCTCATTAAAATCACCATCTGAAACCATTTTAGCTACCAAAAAAACAAACATAGGCCGCATTTGTTTCCCTTTTCTTCTAACGATATAATGTGTGATTCTGTTAAGTAGCGGAACATTGGAAATCATGGACTCTTTGAACTTCTCTTCAAAGCGTTCCATCTCATTTACAATCGGAAGTTTTATTTGTTCAACTGTCTTCATTCGGAAATCAAAAATAAGAAAAGTATTGTTTACAAAGAAAGAGATTGCTTCGTTTTTTATTTCGATTTATTAGCTAATTGCCCACAGGCAGCATCAATATCTTTTCCTCTACTTCTACGTACATTTACAACAATATCATTCATTTCTAAAATTGCAACATAGTCATTAACACTTCTTTTAGATGCTTGCTGAAACCGTCCATCATCAATAGGATTGTATTCTATCAAATTGACTTTACACGGAATATATTTACAGAATTTTACCAACGCATTGATATCTTCTCTACTGTCATTTATTCCATCCCAAACAATGTATTCGTAAGTAATCATTCGTTCAGTTTTCTCATACCAATACTCCAACGACTCTCTTAAATCATCCAATGGAAAATTTTCATTGAATGGCATAATCTGTGTTCGAATCTCATCAATTGCAGAATGTAATGAAACTGCTAAATTGAATTTAACTTCATCATCTGCTAATTTTTTAATCATTTTTGGAACCCCAGAAGTTGACAAGGTGATTCTTTTCGGAGACATTCCCAAGCCTTCTGGCGACGTAATTTTTTCTATCGATTTTAATACATTGTTGTAATTCATGAGTGGCTCTCCCATCCCCATAAAAACAATATTTGTCAACTTTTTGTTGTGATATAACAAACTCTCTTGATTGATGGCTGCCACCTGATCATAAATTTCATCAGGATTTAAATTTCGCATCTTTTTTAAACTTGCTGTAGCACAAAAAGTACAATCTAAACTACAACCTACTTGACTCGAAACACATGCTGTAGTTCGGCTATCTGTCGGAATCAAAACTGACTCTACCAACAAGCCATCATGCAAGCGAATAGCATTTTTAATAGTCCCATCTTTACTTCGTTGCATTTCATCAACCTTAATATGATTGATAACAAAGTTGTCTTCTAACATCTGTCTGGTCGCTTTTGAGATATTTGTCATATCATCAAAAGAGTGTGCTACCTTATGCCACAACCATTCGTACACTTGATTTCCACGGAATGCCTTATCCTCATTCTCTACAAAAAAATTGCGGAGTTGTTCTTTGGTTAATGCCCTAATGTCTTTTTTTTTATTCAAGAGGAAAAAGGTTTATTTTCAAATTTAATCAAAAAAACCTACAAGGCTTTTGAAACCTTGCAGGAAATTATTTTTTAGCTTAATTGTGTTAATACTTAGAATCTAATGTATAAAACCAACAGATTAACTGTCTATTATATAATCAACATTGCATCACCGTAAGAGTAAAAACGATAATTTTCTTTGATTGCTTCTTGGTAGGCCTCCATCAAGAAATCATGACCAGCAAAAGCTGATGCCATCATCATCAAAGTAGATTTTGGCATGTGAAAATTGGTAATCATACAATTGGGAATAGAAAATTCGTATGGTGGAAAAATAAATTTATTAGTCCAACCTTCAAATGAATTTAATCTTCCGTTTGATGAAACTGAGCTTTCTAAAGTTCGCATTGCAGTAGTACCAACTGCACAAATTCTGCGTTTCTTTTCAAGGGCAGAATTTACCATTTTAGCAGCTTTCTTATTAATTTTAATTTGCTCAGAATCCATTTTATGTTTTGATAAATCTTCAACCTCAACTGGGTTAAAAGTCCCCAAGCCAACATGTAAAGTCACATTTGCAAAATCAATTCCTTTAATTTCTAATCTTTTTAATAAGTGTTTAGAAAAATGCAAACCAGCAGTTGGTGCAGCAACCGACCCTTCATTTTTAGCATAAATTGTTTGGTAACGTTCAATATCAGATGGCTCTGCGGCTCTCTGAATATATTTAGGAAGTGGAGTCTCTCCCATGTCATTTAGCTTTACTCTAAACTCTTCGTAAGAACCATCAAACAAAAAACGAAGCGTTCGACCTCTAGAAGTTGTATTGTCTATTACCTCAGCAACCAAACTTTCATCATCTCCAAAAAACAGCTTATTCCCAATTCTGATTTTACGAGCTGGATCTACCAATACATCCCAAAGGCGTTGTTCTTCATTCAATTCTCTCAACAAGAAAACTTCGATACGTGCTCCTGTTTTTTCTTTTTCGCCATATAAGCGAGCAGGAAAAACTTTGGTATCATTCAAAACCATTAAATCTCCCTCATCAAAATAATTGATTAAATCTTTAAATTGTTTATGTTCAATAGTTTGATCTTTACGATTTAACACCATTAAACGCGACTCATCACGATGTTCAGCAGGATATTCTGCTAATAAATTTTCTGGAAATTCAAATGTAAATTCTGATAACTTCATATTAGGTATAGGCTTTAAATTTTTTAACGGTTGCAAATATACAACATCGAGATAGGCGTTGTCAAGTGTTTGAGTAGAAAAGTTTTAGAAACACTAATTAACAGGCACTTAAAATGGATTCCACATACGCCAGAAAAATAAAAATTTCGTCATTACAAGTAAAATGAAGGAATCTCAAAATACTTTTTGAATTTTTCAAACAGATTGCCCCACCGAGTCCGCAAAAAACGAATATCTCAATTGGAGCTTAAAATTTAATCAGCAGTAAGCTGATCAATGTCTCTCCAAAAATCTGGATAGGATTTTGACACTACGCTGGCATCTTCAATCTCTAAGCTTATTTTTAATAACAAAGGTGCAAATGCCATCGCCATTCTATGGTCGTCAAATGTTTTAATAAGCACATCGCTATTTATTTTTGTTGATGGTTTTAAGTGCAAACTATTATCAGTCACTTCAATCTCTGCTCCTAATTTTGTGAGTTCAGACTTTAATGCTTCTAGCCTATCTGTCTCTTTAATTTTTAAGGTATGTAATCCTGTTAAGTCACAGGAAACTCCCAACCCAAAACAAGTAACCGCAATTGTTTGCGCAATGTCAGGGGCATTTTTTAAATTGAATGATAAAGGTTGTAAGTTGGTAGTTTCTTCCTTTTCTAGGATAATTGAATTTTCAACAAAAGTTGTTTTTACTCCAAAGTGTTGATAGATTTCTGCTAAAATGGAATCTCCTTGTAAGCTGTTTTGTTTGTATGAATTTAATGTAATTTTAGCCGATTCACTCAATGCAGCCAAACTATAATAATAGGATGCTGAGCTCCAATCAGATTCTACAATTGCTATTTTATCATTGATAGATTTTGTATCTGCTACTTTTATAACATCCTCTTTCCATGAATTTTCGATTCCTAATTCTGTCAATAAACCCAACGTCATATTGATATAAGGCACCGAAGTTACTTTGCCTTCAAAAGTTAATTCGAGTCCGTTTTCTAAACTCGGAGCAATCAATAATAAAGCAGAAATATATTGGCTACTCACACTACCATTGATTGTAACCTTATTGTTTGACAATTTATTACCTATAATTTTTATCGGTGGATAGCCTTCGTTTTCTAAATAAGAAATATCAGCTCCTAAAGATTTTAACGCATCAACCAATAATTTTATCGGGCGCTCTTTCATTCTTTTTGACCCTGTTAAAATTGTTTCTCTTCTTTCAGCCACAGAAAAGTATGCTGTCAAAAAACGCATTGCTGTTCCTGCATGATGAATGTCAACCATTTTTGATTCTGAAGCCAAGGCTTTTTGCATGTATTGTGCGTCATCAGAATTCCCTAAATTATCAATTTGTAGGTTTTTAAAAAATTGTTGCAATATCAACAAACGATTCGACTCACTTTTAGACCCTGTAATTTGAATTACTCCAGTGATTGGTTTAGAGTAGTGTGCTAATTTTAAATTCACCTTTTACTTCTTTATATATTTGTAATAACCTGCCATGAGCAATCCGTATAAAAGCGACATTGTTGCCTGAGTTCGTAAAAACAGTTGCCATTTACCTTCATTTAAATAAGCATTTTTGAGGCCTTCTATTCCATCGAATTTAAAAAACCCCATAAACAATCTGAGAATTGTTACTAATACAAAAAATACAATGACAAATCGGATGGTTAATTTTAAAAAGGAAGTGTTTTTATATTGGTTCATAGTATTATTAGGTTCAAAGTGATACTTTTTCAAAGGCTCAACTTTGCCTCTTTGTTTCTTTTATTTTAATTTTTCATTATTCTGATGGCGATCATGATCGCGTTTTGTTTTGACATCTAACTTTTTATCGAAAGCTTCTTGCAAATCAATTCCTGTTTGATTGGCTAAACAAAGCACCACAAACATTACATCAGCCAATTCTTCTCCTAAATCTTTATTTTTATCACTTTCTTTTTCACTTTGCTCTCCATATCGGCGTGCAATGATTCGTGCTACTTCACCAACTTCTTCGGTAAGTTGTGCCATATTGGTTAACTCATTAAAATACCGAACTCCATGTTCTTTAATCCAATTATCTACGGTAAGCTGTGCGTTTTTTAGGTTCATAAAAAATTGATTAAAATTTAAAAAGTCAAAGATATAGATTCTTAGTTTAGTTTGTTTCTAAAATTTAAAAAATCGATATTCGTTGTTAGTTAGATTTAAACAATTAGAACTATTTATATCCAGTCGTTAGCAATAATTGAAAAATGGAAGATCAAGAACAAAAAAAATATCATTCTAATATTGAACAATTTGAAAAGGAGATTCTTAGGAATCATATTGACCATGTATCATTTGTCCTTGACAAGGAGCCTACATTTGATTTAAATAACGTTCCGTTTAGGTTCTCATATGCACATTCGATAACAATCCATTGTACGAATGAAAATTATTTGATTCATTCCTCGCAAACGTCACGAGCTGTTGACACATTGTGGATCGAAAAGATTGAAAAAGATGAGTGCGTGAAAGAAGGCGACTTAATCAAAGGAATTGATGAACCAGTCCTAAAGCTTCAATCAAAAATCGGATATGACCAGTTTTGTTTCAAAATTAAAATTGAGACTAAGAATCATTTCATCATTTTTTATGCCGCTGAAATTTATGACCAACCTAACGGTACATTGGATTATAAAATGAATGACGAAATGATCCTAGCATTTGATGATTTAAGGGAATCAGATATATTCGAAAATAAATTAAAAGCTGCTAGCAAAACCAAAACTGTCAATCCACAACGCAATCATAACCAAAACCGATAAGCGCAACCCCAAATCAAACCCAAAATTTAAAAATTCTTTTCAATTCATTAAAAAATAATTTTGACCATTCAATTATCCATCGTAATATTGCAATGAATTTGTAAAGATAATTATGGGAGTTACCAAATCAGAAATTTTTACAGACCAACAAAACCAGATTTCAACCTTTGCAAAAGCATTTGCACATCCTGCCCGTGTTGCAATACTAGAGCATTTATTTAATCTGAGTGCTTGTGTATGTGGCGACTTGGTCAACGAAATTGGCTTAGCACAAGCAACTATTTCGCAACATTTAAAAGAGTTAAAAAACTTAGGCCTCATTAAAGGTGAAGTAGAAGGAACCAAGGTTTGCTATTGCATTCATCAAGAAAATTGGACTGCTATGAAAGAAATAATGAATGAATTTTTAAATCAAGATAAAACAGTAACACCTGAGTGTTGTTAAATTAATAATCCTAAAAAGTAGAAATTATGAAACTATCAGAAATAAAAAAACACCTAGGTAATTTAGACAAAATTGCATTTATGCTACCAAACGGAACATTGGTGCCAAGCCATTTTCACGTAACAGAAATTGGAAAAGTAAACAAGCATTTTATTGATTGTGGCGGAACTGTTAGAACAGAAAACGTTATTAATTTCCAATTGTGGGAAGCTGATGATTACGATCACAGATTACATCCAGAAAAATTAGTCCACATTATTGAGCTATCCGAAAAAGTACTGGAATTGGAAGATTTAGACATTGAAGTAGAATATCAAGGCGAAACTATCGGTAAATTTGGGTTAGATTTTGACGGCGTCAATTTCTTACTTACTACCAAACAAACAGACTGTTTGGCAAGAGAAAATTGTGGTATACCAGAAGTTGAAACTGCTGATTCTTGTTGCGAACCTGGAGGAACTTGTTGTTAATCCTATTTTATTATCAAAAAAAAATAAACCAATGCTTTTTACATCCATCAAGAAACAAGTTGATACTCTAAATTTTAGTGCTATTTCTGAAAACAGAAAATTGATTTTACAACCTCTTATTGATTTTATTCAAGACAAAATAAATCAGCAAAAGGAAATAAAACTCAACTTTATTTGTACTCATAACTCTAGACGAAGTCATTTATCGCAGGTATGGGCACAAACTTTAGCCCAATACTATACTATCACTAATATAGTTTGTTACTCTGGAGGAACAGAGGCAACTGCCATGTATCCAATGGTTGTAAAAACATTAAAACAATCAGGGTTTAATATTAAGATAAAAGAAGAAAGCGCCAATCCTATTTATCAAATTGAATATGCTAAAAATATAGCTCCTATTATCTGTTTTTCTAAAACCTATGATGATGCATATAACCCTCAATCTAAATTTGCAGCAATTCTAACTTGCTCTAATGCCGATGAAAATTGTCCGTTTATTGCAGGTGCCGAAAGAAGAATTCCCATTACTTTTGAAGATCCAAAAGAATTTGACGATTCACCATTACAAGAAGCAAAATATTTGGAGCGGAGTTTGCAAATTGCTACTGAATTAAAATATGTATTTTCACAAATCAAAAAATAGAAATGGCATCAAATAAAAAATTGAGTTTTCTAGATAGTAAACTAACATTATGGATTTTTGTTGCTATGGCATTGGGTGTTGGTGTTGGATATTTGGCGCCATCAATTCCTGATAGCATAAATAAAATGAGTAGTGGCACGACAAATATTCCGATTGCTATTGGTTTGATTTTGATGATGTATCCTCCACTTGCCAAGGTAAATTACGCACTCTTACCTAAGGTGTTTAAAAATGTGAAGATCTTATCAATTTCTTTAGTAATGAATTGGATTGTTGGTCCGATTTTGATGTTCATTTTGGCAATTATATTTTTACATGACTACCCAGAATATATGGTGGGGCTAATATTAATTGGATTGGCTAGATGTATCGCTATGGTCTTAGTTTGGAACGATTTGGCAGAAGGCAGTAGCGAATATGGTGCTGGTTTGGTTGCTCTAAACAGTATTTTTCAAGTGTTTGCTTATAGCTTTTATGCGTGGTTGTTTATTACAATTCTACCTCCTTATTTTGGTTTTGAAGGTGCTATTGTAGATATTTCAATTGCGATTATTGCCGAAAGTGTTGCTATCTATTTAGGGCTTCCTTTTGTATTAGGGATTCTAAGTCGTTTAATTTTAGTCAAAATAAAAGGAGAAGAATGGTACTCCAAAAAATTTATCCCAACGATTTCTCCATTAACATTAATTGCTTTGCTATTTACCATTGTAGTTATGTTTTCATTAAAAGGAGAATTGATTGTAGAAATACCTATGGATGTGTTACTAATAGCAATTCCGCTAATGATTTATTTTGTGTTAATGTTCTTAATTTCATTTTTTGCGAGCAAAGCAATGGGTGCCCCATATGACAAAAACGTATCGATTTCTTTCACAGCAACTGGCAATAATTTTGAATTGGCAATTGCTGTAGCCATTGCGGTTTTTGGTCTAAACTCAGGGCAAGCATTTGCAGGAGTTATTGGTCCGCTGATAGAAGTACCAGCTTTAATATTATTGGTGAAGGTTGCCTTTTGGTTAAAGAAGAAATATTATTAAAAAAGATATAAGTCCTACAAGGTTTCAAAAATTTTGTAGGATTTTAAAATAAAGCATTGATATGAGATTTTACCCTGTGCTAGAAATGACAAAGCCTGTTTAGAATGTTTTAGTTAGGTAAAAACTTTAAAAAATCGACTCTATCAATTTCTTTGGCACCCAAACTTTCTAAATGTTCGTTGTAAATTTGGCAATCAATGAGTTTGTATTTCTTTGGTGCATAATTTATTAAATTGACAAATGCCACTTTAGATGCATTACTCTCTTTGCTAAACATAGATTCTCCACAAAAGATAGTCCCAATTTCGAGCCCGTATAAACCGCCAACTAATTTATTATTTCTCCATACTTCTACTGATTTTGCAATTCCAAACTTATGTAATTTTATATAAGCTTCTTGCATTTCGTCTGTAATCCAAGTTCCGAATTCATCTTTTCTTTTAATATTTTTGCAATTGAAAATCACTTCTTCAAAAGCCTGATTAAAAGTCACTTTAAAAATATCTTTCTTCAACAGCTGGTCAAGACTTTTTGATATTTTTAATTTGTGAGGAAACAATACCATTCGTTTATTAGGACTATACCATACAATAGGTTCACCTTCAGAATACCAAGGAAAAATTCCGCTGTTGTAAGCCAATAACAATCTTTCTGTTGATAAATCGCCTCCAAGTGCCAACATACCATATTCATTTACTATAGTAACATCTGGAAATTCTAATTTATCAGTAAGAAAGCACATAGTGTAAAAGTAAAACTATTTTAATTGTTTAATGGGTTTACGCTTACGTGAGAAGGCAAAATTACTGTAATAAAAAAAAGCGTATCAAATTTAAGATACGCTTGTTCTTTTTATATTCCTGTTTCCACAGGAATGACAATTATATTAAAATGGTAAATCGTCTGGCTCATTGCTAGATAAATCTGCCGCTTGTATTTCTTCCATTGGTGGCACATCAGCTCCTTGAGGTGCAGCTGCTTGTAAATTCTCAATTCTCCATCCCTGAATAGAGTTAAAATATTTAGCAACTCCTTCTGGGTTAATCCATTCTCTTCCTCTTAAGTTGATGGCTACTTTTACATCTTGTCCAACAGCATAACTGTTTAACATATCACATTTATCTTGTACAAACTCAATCATCAACATTTGTGGATATTGCTCGTTTGTAGTAATTACCAATTCTCTTTTTCTAAATCCGCTCGCTCCAAAAGTTTGCGTTTCATTAATCAATTTAATTTTCCCTGTTACTTCCATCGTATTGTTTCAAAATTTTTGTGTGACAAATGTACGTTTTTTGATGTTTTTTATCCTGTTCAACTTTTAGAAACTTATCAACAAACAATAAATTAATCATTAAAAACCCACATCAATTATACGAACACAAACCGATGTTCGTTTTATCGATATCATTTCATGTTCATATACTATTTTATAAATCGATCAACATGGTACATCCATTTAGTACTATCATAGAGTATCGAGGTTTGGTTATGGATGGTTCATTAATAAACTTTATATTTGTGTATATGTCTGTACTAAAAAACACTCAGGTTACCCGTTGGATTGCTATCATTGCAGCTTTTACAGTTGTTACTTTAATACTTTGGAATACCTATACATTCTTCCAGAAATTTAAAACAGAGGAACGGTCAAAAATGGAGATTTTGGGTGAAGCCTATGAGCGATTTGCTACTGTTGATTTGGATGTTGATGTCGAATTAGAGCGATTTATTTTAGAGAGCAACAATTCCATTCCAATGATAATTACTGATGGCAAAGACAATATTACACTTTGGAGAAATTTAAATGTTTCAGATACAATTCCATATAACAAACTGAGTGTAAAGCAGCGTATGTTGCTGACCAATCAGCTAGATTTAATGAAATCACAAAACACACCAATTGATGTAAGTTATGAGGTTGAAACTCTTAATGTACAGCAATTTATTTACTATCAAGATTCTGATTTGCTCACTAAACTAAAATACTATCCACTTGCATTAGTATTGATTCTAGTATTATTTTCTTCAGTAATTTTTCTCTTTTTTAAATCTTCAAAAATTGCAGAACAAAACAAATTATGGACGGGAATGGCAAAAGAAACAGCGCATCAAATAGGCACTCCACTTTCTTCATTGCTAGGTTGGATTGAGTTATTGCGATTAGAAAATATTGACAAAAGTATTCCTGACGAAATCGAAAAAGATGTAACTCGATTGAACGTGATTGCCGAACGTTTTTCAAAAATTGGCTCTGTCCCTACCCTAAAAAAACACAATATTGTTACAGAAACAAAAACAGCTTATAACTATTTTGAATCACGTAGTTCTAAACAAATTAAGTTTATATTTAATAGTGACATAAAAGAAATTACAGCTTTATTAAATGAACAATTATATGGTTGGGTAATAGAAAATTTAATTAAAAACTCTATCGATGCCATGCAAGGTAAAGGATGTATAACTATCAGCATTACTGAAACTTCAAAATTGATAAACATCTCAATTTCTGATACAGGTAAAGGCATTCCGAAAAATCTACGTCAACAAATATTTAGCCCTGGATACACCACCAAAAAGCGAGGTTGGGGACTTGGTCTTTCTTTATCAAAAAGAATCGTTGAAGAATATCACAACGGAAAAATATTTGTTCAAAAATCTGAAATTGGAAAAGGAACTACGTTTTGTGTGAGTTTAAAAAAGGCGTAGCAAATTTTTAGTTGCTGATTTTTAAATAGTTAAAAAATTACTTTTATAAAATATTTTTTTACTTTTGTAGTAATCCCTTCATTATCCCAATAATTACTAACTAAAATTTTTCTTTATGAAATCCAAGTCAAGTATCGCACTGTTGACCCTTGTTCCATTATTTCTTTTTATCATTTCTTTTAATTATATCAGTAAAGAGACAACACCAATACCAAAAGCAGCGATGAACATTATTAAATGTACATCCACAAATTTCTTATTAGACCAAGTTGATACTACACGACAAATTGCGCCTTTATTTAATGACTTAGGAAATCACTATTATACAATCAGTACAAAAAATAAAGAAGCACAACTGTTTTTTAATCAAGGACTCAATCTAACCTATGCTTTTAATCATGCTGAAGCACATCGTGCTTTTATGGAAGCTGCTAGATTAGATCCAAATTCTGCCATGGCATATTGGGGGCAAGCTTATGTTTTAGGTCCTAACATAAATGATCAATTACCCGATGCTGAAAGAAGGCAAAAAGCGTATGAAGCAATAAAAAAAGCTAAAAAATTAGTTTCTAATGCAAGTAATGCAAGTGAAAAAGAACATGATTTGGTAAGAGCATTGACATTTAGATACAGCAAAGATTCGGTCGACATTAAAAAATTGAATTTGGCGTATATGGAAGAAATGGCAAGGGTTGCAAATAAATATCCAAGTGATCCAGATATTCTTACGCTCTATGCTGCCGCAATTATGAATACTGTACCTTGGGATTATTGGGATAAAAATGGTAATCCATCACCCAATATTCAAGAAGCAAAATTAGCCTTAGAAAAGGCAAAAAAATTAAATTCAAAACATCCAGGAGCAAACCATTATTATATACATATGGTAGAGTTACCAAAACCAGATTTAGGTGTAGAAAGTGCCGATATATTAAATGATTTAAAATTAGGCGCTGGACATCTAGTTCACATGCCTGGGCATATTTACATGCGTGTTGGGCGCTATGAAGATGCTGTTAAAGTTAACCAAAAAGCAATACTTTCTGATGAACGATATATCTCACAATGTTTTGCTCAAGGCATGTATCCTTTAGCGTACTATCCACATAATATTCATTTTTTATGGTCAGCTTCGAGCATGTTAGGAAATAGTGAAATTGCGATTGATGCGGCTAAAAAAACTGCTGAGAAAGTCCCAATAGACCTGTTAAAAGATTCAAGGTTCCATCAAAGTTTTGCTTCTACTCCAATTTTAGCTTATACACGGTTTGGAAAATGGAATGAGGTTTTGACAATGCCTAATCCTGGTGAAGAGCATGATTATATGCAACTAATTTGGCATTATGCTCGTGGAATAGCTTTTCTTAGAAAAGACAATTTAAAAGATGCTAAAGAGGAGTTAGAATTTATTGCTAATCGTGATAAGGAATTAGATTTTGAAAATATAGCATTGGTTGCTTATGAGGTTTTATCTGGAGAGATTGAAGCTTATAAAGGTAATTTAGAAAAAGCAATATCGCATTTAGAAAAAGCAGTAATTTATGAAGATGAATTGCCTTATGACGAACCTTCGGTATGGTATATACCTACGCGACAAACATTTGGAGCTATTTTATTAAAGGCCCAAAAATATGAAGAAGCAGAAAAAATATATCGCGAAGATTTAGAATATTACCGTCAAAATGGATGGTCTCTCAAAGGACTTTATCTTAGTTTAAAAGCACAAAATCATGTTTATGAAGCCGAACAAGTAAGAACCTCTTTTGAAAAATCTTGGAAAAAATCAGATATAGAAATTAATAGTTCGGTGTTGTAAAAAAATCTCTTTGGTAATTTGATTAACTATTCAGTTGCTAAAGAGATTTTTTTATCACCAACTACTTCTTCTCTAATATCTCCTGAATATTCGGTTTAAAATAAGAGGGGCCTTTCAACACCTTACCATCTTCCCTGTAAATGGGTTTTCCATCAGCACCCAACTTACTCATATTGCTACGTTGAATTTCGTTAAAAACCTCTTCAATCTTATATTGCATTCCGTGTTCTAAAATAGTACCACATAAAATATAGAGCATATCTCCCAAGGCATCCGCAACCTCAACCAAATCATTATTTTGTGCAGCTTCAAAATACTCTTCGTTCTCTTCCTCCATTAAATTAAAGCGAAGTTTATTTTTGGCTTCTCCCAAATTTGCAGTTGGGTCGTGTTTTATCCCTAATTTAAAAGCTTCATGAAATTGCTGTACTGCACTTATTTTATTCTTCATTATCCTTGATATTTTATGTAAATTTGTGTGCTTAAAGATATACAATATGTTTACATCAGGACAGTTAATTTTTGCGATACTATTTGTAATTGTTTTTGCAGCTGTTATGGTATGGACATACAGAAAAGATTTAAAACTACACAAAGTCCATTATAAAAATACATACGTCGTAGGACTTTCAATTCTAGCGGTTATCCTACTTTTTGTATTGATTACTTTTTCGATGCACTAAAATTAGACGACATATTTTATACGCTAATCTTTAGAAGTACAAAACTAGAATTTGAAAGTTTTAGAAGCAAAAAAAACTAATTAGCTCTCGCAAGCTTGCCAAATAACATCTTTTGGAGTTGGCGCTAAAAGCTCAATTTTTTCTTTACTAACAGGATGAACAAACGCAATCTTACGTGCGTGTAAATGAATGCTAGCATCTTTATTACTCCGGTTAAATCCGTATTTTAAATCGCCTTTTATTGGGCAACCGATAGAAGAAAGTTGAGAGCGTATTTGGTGATGTCGCCCCGTTTCTAAATCAATTTCTAACAAATAGTAACTGTCTAATTCTTTGATAAGTTTATAATGAAGGATTGCCTTTTTACATTCATCTGTTTCTTTTATAAAAGCTGTAGATTTATTGTTTTTTGGATTTTTACGCAACCAATTGATAAGGGTATCTTGATCCTTTGGAGGTTCATTTTTAACCACAGCCCAATAGGTTTTATCAATTTGTTTTTCTCTCAACATTTTATTCAACCGCTCTAATGCTTTGGAGGTTTTGGCAAAAATTACAATTCCGGATGTTGGTCTATCCAATCTATGAACAACACCCAAATACACATTGTTTGGTTTGTTGTATTTGTCTTTGATACAACTCTTTACAACTTCGCTCAGAGGCTTGTCGCCCGTTTTGTCGCCTTGTACAATATCACCTGCGCGTTTGTTAACAATAATGATATGATTGTCTTCAAATAAAACTTGTACATTGTGTTTTGTTGTGTGCATGGATTTAGTATTCAGTTAACAATCACAATTTTTAGTTTAAAATCAACCAAAATTATGCATAGTCAAAACCTAATTATTTGAAGTTATCAGCAACATTTGTGTTTACTTGTTCAATAAAATTAAGCACCTCATCACGTCCCATTTCACTTTCTGCAGATGTGATAAAATGTGTAGGAATTGACTCCCAAGTTTTGAGCAATTGCTTTTTATATTTTGTGATATTTTTATTTAAAGATGAACTTCCTAATTTATCTGATTTTGTAAATATGATTCCGAATGGCACTCCATTTTCTCCCAAAAATTGCATGAATTCTAAATCTATCTTTTGAGGTTCATGTCTTGAATCAACCAAAATAAAAGAGCAAACCAATTGTTTTCTTTGTAAAAAATAATCTTTGATAAAGCCCTGAAAAGTTTTGCGTTTACTTTTTGAAACTTGTGCATATCCATATCCGGGTAAATCAACTAAAAACCAAGAGTCATTTATTTTAAAATGATTAATAAGCTGTGTTTTTCCAGGTTTACCAGAGGTTTTTGCCAATTTTTTATGATTGGTCAGCATATTGATTAATGAAGATTTCCCAACATTAGAACGTCCTATAAAAGCATATTCTGGAATGTTGTCTTTTGGGCAACGAGAAACGTCAGTATTACTGATGATGAAAGTGGCAGTGTTAATTTTCACGGAATTAAAGGTTTCGTTTAGTAAGCCAATTGTCTAATACTTGATTGAATTCATCAGGGCGCTCCATCATAGGTGCATGTCCACATTTTTCAATCCAAAATAATTCAGAATCTGGAAATAATCTATGAAAGTCATTTGCAACTTCAGGAGGTGTAACAATATCATTTTCTCCCCAAATCAAACAAACAGGAATGTTCATGTCTGGAATGCTATCAGCCATATTATGTCGAATAGCACTTTTTGCTATAGACAACGTTTTTAAGGCTTTAACTCGGTCGTTTACAATATCAAAAACTTCATCAACCAATTCTGGCGTAGCAATTTTATCATCATAAAAAACTTCTTTCACCTTGTTTTCAATAAACTCTTTATTCCCTCTTTTAGGATAGGTATCTCCCATTGAGTTTTCATATAAACCAGAACTTCCGGTTAATACGATGGCTTTTACATTTTTAAGATTACGTTGGGCAAAATATAGTGAGATATGTCCTCCCAAAGAATTTCCCATAAAAATAATATTATTAAGGCCTTTGTGATTAATGAACTCTTTTACAAATTTTGACAAGTTCCTAACATTTGTTTTAAGCATTGGCATAGAGTACAAAGGCAACTCAGGAATTAAAACTTTATATCCTTTTTTAGAAAAATGTGAAACTACACCATCAAAATTACTCAAAGCCCCCATTAAACCGTGCAACACAATTATAGGTTGCCCTTCTCCCTCTTCTATATAGTTAAATTTTCCTTCTTTTTTAAGTGTATAACTCATCCGTATCTTCTTGATTTTAACTAGTTGCAAATGTAACCAATTTAGAGCAAAATACGATATTTTTAGAGATATCAGCAACTAAATTTAACTCTAAAGATAAATTATTGAAAGATGTTTAAAAAAATTTATTCTCTCAGTAAAAATATACTATTCCAATTATTCTTGAACTTGTTTATGTCGAAAACAATCAACCAAATGGTCATTTACCATTCCTGTTGCTTGCATGTGTGCATAAATTACAGTAGAGCCTACAAATTTGAATCCTCTCTTTTTTAAATCTTTTGAAATCTTGTCAGACAACTCAGTGTTAGCTGGCAATTCACTTGTGCTTTTCCATTTGTTTTTAATAGGTTTCCCTCCAGTAAATTCCCAAATATATTTTGAAAATGTTCCAAACTCTTTTTGGATTTCTATAAAAGCGATTGCATTAGAAATGGTCGCCTTAATTTTTAACTTATTTCTGATAATGCCTGCATCTTGTATTAACTCTTCAAATTTATCATTTCCGTACTTCGCAATTTTTTGATAATCAAAATTGTCTAACGCTTTTCTAAAATTTTCTCGTTTTCGCAAAATAGTAATCCAAGATAACCCTGCCTGAAAAGTTTCGAGTATCAAAAACTCAAATAATTTATCATCATCATATATTGGAGTTCCCCATTCGGTATCGTGATACTCTAAATACTGTGGGTCATCCTTTGGCCAATCACATCTCTTTTTATCCATAATAAATTCAGTTTTCACAAATTTAACTTTTTTTGATGCATTTGAAAAAATAGAATTCATAATTTTACTGTATGAAACGAGCATGTTCAAGTTTTATCATCTACGGAATTACTAATTGCGAACAGCATGTGGCCGATTTAAAAAATAATATAGACACATGAAAAATCTAGTCTATTTTTTGGCAATTGCATTAATGGTTATAAGTTGTGGAACTGTGAATACAAAAAACACATCAGATTCTAAAAAAGATATGAGGGAAGCTGTCGTTATTTCTAATGATAGTCTAGAATATGAAATCATTATTTATGATATTGGGTTTAGCACCTATCTCAATACTATAGCAAAACCAATGGAATTTTACTCGCAAAACTATTTAGAAGCAAAAAACAATTTCTATGTTGTAGCTTGGAATATACGAGCCAACAACCCTATAAGATATGGAGATTTGTATGGTAACCAAATTGACTATTCAACTTATATTGATTACGGATTAGAAGTAAACTATAAGCTCTATAATTACTTTAAATTTTTTGAAAAAAAATATAAGATAAGGCTTCGGTAAAAATCTTCATTCAATAAAATTACATTCTTAAATTAAACTCGTTTTATTTTATTATTTTTGGTCTAATGTATAACGTTATAGATAACTTATGGCTAACGCAAGAATTGAAATAAAAATTGGATACATTGAATTTATTGGTGAAGGGGAACAAGAGTGGGTAACTGAACAACTAGATAAAATTTTAGAAAAGGCAGAAACCCTAGAGTCTAAAATTAAAAAGGTGACACCTACGGTTGCCTCAAATGAGATTGTTGCAACTACAATTGACCAGCATCCTACTGATTTATTTTCGACTCCAAAGCCAAAACGAGTAATTCCTGAAAACCTTTCTACTTTTTTACGTAAAAAAGATGCGGTTGATAAGCAGCGTAGAAAATTTTTAGGGGCAGCTGTCTGGTTGCAACTCAATGGTCAACAAATGATTAAAACAAAAGAAGTTACAGATGCGTTACGTGTTGCAAGACAGGTTAAAATAACCAACCCAAGTCATCAGTTAAATCAAAATATTGCTCAAGGTTTTTGCCAAAAAGAAGGGCGTGGTTTTTATGTTACACCGCAAGGTGTTGAAAATATTATGTAGGTTAAGTGAGTGGTGGTGCAGGACATATTGCAGATATGAATAATAGGATGCGACAAAACCGCTCTATGAAGGCATCAAATAAACCTAAATTTAAATCTGGAAATAGAGATTTAAACTTTAACAGTAAAAAATTATCATTTAAAAAAATTTCTGAAATCGAGCTAAAGAAGATAAAGTGTAAAATTCAGAAAGACTTAAAAAAAGATAGAAAAAATCAACTCTATATTTTTATAATTTCTCTACTAATTACAGTAGTAATTATTTTTATAAGCTTTTTAATTCTTACTTGATTTTTTATATTCTCAACAATACTATTAGAAATAAAACATCAATCCAAAGCTAATTCGCATTGCATCTCGATTTTTATTTTCTTCAAAAACAGCATTGTTTAAACTTCCAGAAGCTTCTAATTTTTTTATACCATAATCTAATTCTAGCCCAAAGGTCATTCTTTCGAAGGGATCGTACATTACATTTACAATTCCATAACCATGAATATGATTTATATCTCCATTTACTATAACTTCTCCTATCAAAGAAGAATTATCAATTATAAGAAAACGTTCAATATCATCTGTAAAATACCTAGTATATCCTAATACAGTATTAGCATGAATTTTATCTGTAAAATAATGTTCGTAAGATGCCCAACCTCCATATGCTGGAGTTGCTTTAAAATCTCCACTCGATGTTGGGAAGCCATCATAACCAAAACCACCTACACTTGTGATATATGCCGAAATTCCTTGCCCACCAGTTAATTGGTATTGAAAATTATTTCTGTTTTTTTTCAGCATTCCCGAAAAGGAAAATCCATAACCAAAAAAATTATCTTTTTCACCTTCAAATTTGTAAGTAATATTTCTAAAAATGGTTGCAAATCTAAAATGCCCCCAATCTTTTTCGTGCTTTACACCCAAAACTAAATCTGGCATCACTTGATTAGCTTCTTCTAGCAAAGGTTCAATTTCGCCATATTTATTATAATCGGTAATTGGTGCGTCTAGCGCAATAATGTATCTCCAATCTGGATTACCGGCTATGATATTAAAATATTTAATATGTGGTGATCGTACCCATATACCAGAAGGCGGTCCTTCCCACTCCATAATATTTGGCCAAAGCGCTTCATCACCAAAAGACGCCCAACTTTGCCCAATTTGCCAATGATCAAATTCTACATACGCTTTCCGTAATCTCATTTGCCCATTACCTCCCCAAAAATCAAATTCGACAACAGCTTCTATTTTTTTTTTGTTTTTTGTCATAATGGCTGTTTCAAACTTTATTTGAGTCTGATACATATCCATATTAAAACTCCCAGAATCGTCATCGCCAAAAACATTTATCAATCCAATATTAAAAGTGTCGTTATCTTGCAAACCACCAAAAACATCGTAATAACCATTCAATTTAATATTTGCTCCAAGACTCGCTTTAAATTCTGGCTCACCGTTTATTGAATCTTGTGATTTTACTGTAAGGTATCGGTCTTGCCCGTAAAAAGTTAAAACAGCAAAACCTGTAAGTAAAAATGAATAGCTTTTTTTCATGATGTCAATTTTATATTTAAATAAATATACTAAAATTAATTGACCTCAATTTAATTTAATCTGTTGCAACAGTTTTAAAATCTTGATACAAAATTCGAATTTCTTTATAACTTTTTATCAAGGCAAATAACAATTTTGCCCAACCAATATATCCTTGTACTAATTCTTTGAAAATTTTAAAAAGCCAACCAACAATTCTACATCCTAAATTAAATGCTTTAGATTGTTTTCTCAATTTATCAATACTTGCTTGCATATTTTCTTGAGTTGCATTTTGACTTAAAAAAACAGTTGTGTCCATATCTTTCGAAAATTCAAAACAAGACTTTTCTGACACCATGTCGCCTTTAAAATAAACTTTAAAAGCTTTAATAACATTTTTAACCCCTTTTGCTACTATTTTGTAGGCTTTTGAAACGTACCTAAAAAAAGCTTTGAAAATATTATTTTTAATAAAACCCGCTACTTTTTTTCCAATTTTTTTTATCCATCTCCAAACTCTTTTTAGTCCATCAAACAATCGCATTCCTTTGGTTTTTATATAATTCCATGCTTCAGAAACTTCTTTAGTAGATTTTACGTTTATAGCTATTTGTTCACTTGCATCATCCATGTTTGTTTCTCCATCTATTTTATTTGCTTTTGCGATTCCAAGAAAGAATTTTGGAGAAATTCTTTTAGACAAATCTGATGCTACCCCTTTTTTTTGCTCCTCGAACAATTGATAATAGCGCGTCATTTCCTTTCTAAGACGTCCCCTCTTTAGTGTAGTCATTTTTCGCATTAACCGATTCGAAACTTCATCACCGATAGCAACATCAAAACCCAATAGCCACAATTCTATTCTTGCACAATTCACAATAAATTTACGTCCCAACTCTTTTAATTTGGAAATATCATCAACTTCAGGTGTGCTATTTACAACAGCTTTTACATTGTATAAAAATGCATCTCTATTTGGGTATTTACTTTTGCCAATTGCAATTGAAAAAGTATCTTGATCAAACAACAATTGAAGTGAATATCGGTTCAGCCCTATTCTATTTGGGTCATGTTTAATAGAAAATAAATGCAAAACTTTTTTAAAATCAGATAAATCATTCATTTGTATTGGTGAGAATTCTTTAGTTGGTCTTTGATCCATCAATCCTAAACTCCAAAGTCGCAATTGAGCTGCTCTATTGATTGCTACAAAAGCATTGCCAATAATATTATCTCCCTCAAACCAATGCACTGGAGAAAAATGAGATTCATAACTTACAAGTTCATCTAAGGCATACCATGTTTTATTTCCTACCCAATAATCTTGTTTCAAATTGGCATCTTGTTGAAATTGAATTACCGCTTTTCTAATAATCGTTTTATTCTTTTCAATTTCATTTGGAGAAATTTTTTTTGGAAGATATCCTAACAACCATAACCTAGATGCAACCGTTTGTATTCTTACCTGTTGGCTTTTTACTTCATAGGTTTCATCATCACTTTCAGGGGTCGTACTTACAACACCATTTACTTTGGCTGTTTCAAAAATATTTTCGAACATACCTAATTGTTGTGAGGGAGAACCTTCTATTTCAGGAAAATCATATACTGGTAATTCATTGCTCATAACAGCAATTATTTATTTTATCAAACCTTTAAACAAACCTAGTAAACCTAGACGTGTTTCAATACCAGCCTCCACAGCATTCTTATGAACTTCTAATGCCAATGTAGGTATATCACTTAAATCTTGTTTTACAAAATTATAAGAATCTCCATCAAACTGCGCTAATGTTTCGGCAACCAAAGTTAAGTTACCATCTTTAATAGCTTTTTTCATTTCTGCTCTCAAAGTGTCATATCCTTTATCACTACTCAAAGTAATACTAAGTTCTCCGCTAAATGTTTGTACGTGTAATGATGTTAAATCTTTAACGGCTGTGTCCAATTTTTGTAATGCTGCTTTTAATCCCATAATATTTCATTTTTAGTTAATAATAAAGTTACATATTTAGTGTAATTACGAAATATTGCTATAGCAAGATTTTCTACAAACGGATGTTTGAGAGTATGGAGTTTAAAAAATAAGGGGAATTAGCAATCTTTCTTTTATGATGCTAATATACAGATTTTGTGCTGATTAACAAAACTACCTGTAAGAAACCAATTCATTTAATACTGTATTCTATTGAATCAAAAGTGTTCTAGTATGTTTTTCAATACAGGATTTCGATTACTTGTATTCCAAGCTACTGACAAAACAGTTCTTTGTTTTATTTTATGTAGTTCTACAAATTTAATATTCATGTTATAACCTAACTTTAAGGCAGTAGGTACAATCGAAATTCCAAAATTATTTTCTACTAATTTAAAAATCGTGCTTGCATGCACCGTATTGTGAGAAATTGTTGGGGCAAAACCACTATCACCAAAAATCTGCATTACCTGTTCGTAATAATCTGGACTGTAAGATTGCTCGAACAAAATAAACTCTTCGTTTTTTAATTGTGATAGATTTCTAAAATTATTTGAATTAATAGGATGGTTCTTTGGCAACACCAATGAAAAAGTGTCCTCAAAAACTGATTTGATTTTTAAACCTTTCGGAATTTTATTCAGCCGTACAAAACCTAAATCTATTTCTTGTAGCAACAACGATTTAATTTGATCTGGGTTTTCCATTTCTTTAAAACCAAAATGCAAATTTGGATAATTACCTCTCGCTTTCACTAATAAATCTGGTAATACATTTTGCATCGCTGAACCTACATACCCAAAATTGATATTTCCTTCGTCTCCTTTATTTAATAATTTAGCATGACTAATAACTCTATCTAAATTTTTTAAAGTCATCTCAAATTCTTGCTTAAGATAAGTTCCTGCCTGGGTCAATTTAACCTTTCTATTGTTGCGCTCAAAAAGCAAAAATCCCAATTCATCCTCTAATTGCTTTATTTGACGACTCAAACCTGGTTGCGAAATAAACAAACGTTCTGCTGCCTTCCTAAAGTGTAAATCTTCAGCTACTGCTAAAAAATAGTTGATATGACGCAATTCCATTTAATTACTATTAGTTATCAATTATTGATTTTAATGGTATTAATAAGCATCAAATATAATTGTAAATTTGGATATATAAAAACACTTTAAATTATGTTTAAATACGGACTGGATTCCTTAACAGTTACTAAAGTCATCGGAATTGCATCAGGAAAATTGAATGCAACACTGACAGATGATGCTATTAAAAAAGTAACATCCTGCAGACAAAAAGTTGAAACCATGGCTACTTCTAAAAATGTTGTATATGGAATCAATACAGGGTTTGGCCCTTTATGTGACGTACAAATTACTCCAGACGAAACTAGTAAACTTCAAGAAAATTTACTGATTACTCACGCTGTTGGTGTTGGCAATCCGATTGACAAACAGTTGTCAAAAATAATGATGATTTGTAAAGTCCATGCACTTTGCCAAGGGTTTTCTGGAATTCGCTTAAAAGTAATTAAACGTATTATCTATTTTATTGAAAATGATTTATTACCTGTTGTTCCCGAACAAGGATCTGTTGGTGCATCTGGAGATTTAGCTCCACTATCACATCTATTTTTACCATTGCTAGGTGAAGGTGATTTTTGGATTGACAATAAAATTACTCCTGCCAAAGAAATTTTAACAAAGTACAATTTAGAACCAATTACTTTACAAGCTAAAGAAGGATTGGCACTTATTAATGGTACTCAATTTATTTTAGCTCACACAATTGTTGGATTAAATAAAATGAAATATCTTCTTAACCTTGCTGACGTTGCCGGTGCAATGAGTATAGAAGGGTATAAAGGAAGTGCTTCTCCATTTAAAAGTGAGTTACATCAAATTAGACCATTTAAAGGAACTAAAAAAGTTGCTAAACGAATGCGAATGTTGTTTGAAAATTCTGAAAATATCATGTCGCATGAAGATTGTGAACGTGTGCAAGATCCATATTCAATGCGTTGTATTCCGCAAGTGCATGGCGCTTCTAGAAATGCTTATTATCATTTAAATGAATTAGCAAAAACAGAAATGAATTCAGTAACTGATAACCCAATTGTTTTGAGTGATACTGTTGCAATTTCTGGCGGTAACTTTCATGGGCAACCTCTAGCCATGGCATTAGATTACTGTTCAATAGCAGCTTCGGAATTGGGAAATATTTCTGATAGACGTTCTTATTTATTGTTAGAAGGTAAATATGGATTACCTCGACTATTGACCGATAAAGGTGGATTAAATTCTGGCTTTATGATTCCGCAATACACAACCGCTGCCTTGGTTACAGAAAATAAATCTTTGTGCTTTCCGCCATCTGCTGACAGTATTCCGACTTCTTTAGGACAAGAAGATCATGTTTCTATGGGAAGTATTTCTGGGCGACAATTTAATCAGATATTAGGAAATTTAGAAAAGATTTTAGCGATCGAATTAATGTATGCTGCACAAGCAATCGAATTTAGAAGGCCAGAAAAATGTTCTGACATTATAGAAGAAAATCATACAATCATCAGAAACAGAGTGGATAAATTAGAAGATGACAGATTACTAAAAGACGATATTAATGCTATGATAAATTTAGTTAAAGAGCAAAAATTTAGAGTGCAATAAAAAATATAATATGACTTTTAAAGAACAAATCCTTCAAGGAATACCAAATAGACTTCCTTCAAAAAGAGAAATTCCATCTAGTGTAAATCGTGCGCCAAAACGAAAAGATATTCTATCGACTGATGAAAAAAAATTAGCTATCAGAAATGCATTACGCTATTTTCCAAAAGATTGGCATCCGGTTTTAGCGAAAGAATTTACACAAGAATTGAATGATTTTGGGCGCATATACATGTATCGTTTTAAACCGAACTATGATTTTTATGCAAGACCAATAAATGAATATCCTGCAAAGACATCGGCAGCTGCTGCCATCATGCTGATGATTCAGAATAACTTAAATCCAGCAGTGGCTCAACATCCTGAGGAATTAATAACCTATGGTGGTAATGGTGCAGTTTTTCAAAACTGGGCACAATATCTGGTAACCATGCAATATTTGGCAATCATGACTGACACGCAAACATTGCATATGTACTCAGGGCATCCTATGGGATTATTTCCATCAACAAAAGAAGCTCCAAGAGTAATTGTAACTAACGGAATGATGGTTCCTAACTATTCTAAGCCTGATGATTTAGAAAAATTTAATGCGTTGGGCGTCACTCAATATGGACAAATGACTGCAGGTTCATTTATGTATATCGGCCCCCAAGGAATTGTACACGGAACAACTATCACTTTAATGAATGCCTTTAGAAAAATATTAAATAAGAGTGATAATCCGAAGGGGAAAATATTCTTAACTTCTGGTTTGGGAGGAATGAGTGGTGCACAGCCTAAAGCTGGTAATATTACAAAATGTATTACGGTTTGTGCCGAAGTAAATCCGAATGCTGCTAAAAAACGCCACGAACAAGGTTGGGCAGATGTGTTGATTGATTCTATGGGTGAATTGATTTCTAGAGTTAAAGAAGCTCAAGTAAATAACGAAGTAGTATCCATTGCCTTTATCGGAAATATTGTTGATGTATGGGAGCGGTTTGACACAGAAAATATTTATGTACATGTTGGTTCCGATCAAACTTCATTACACAATCCGTGGTCTGGAGGCTATTATCCTGTTGAATTAAGTTTTGAGGAATCAAATGATTTGATAAAATCAAATCCAGGCTTATTTAAAGAGAAAGTACAAGAATCATTAAGACGACAAACAACGGCTATCAATAATCATACAGCAAAAGGAACTTATTTCTTTGATTATGGAAATGCCTTTTTGCTAGAAGCTTCTCGAGCAGGTGCAGAAATTATGGCCGAAAATAATATTGATTTCAGATACAAATCTTATGTACAAGATATCTTAGGGCCTATGTGTTTCGATTATGGATTTGGTCCTTTTAGATGGGTATGTACATCAGGCAACTCAGAAGATTTAGACAAAACAGATGAAATTGCAATGAATATTTTGACAGAAATTATGACAAAATCACCTGATGAAATCAAACTTCAAATGCAAGATAACATCACCTGGATAAAAGATGCTAAAAAGAATAAATTGGTGGTGGGCTCACAAGCTAGAATTTTATATGCCGATGCTGAAGGACGTATAAAAATTGCCTCTGCATTTAACAAGGCTGTTGAAAATGGAACGCTCTCTGCTCCTGTTGTTTTAGGAAGAGATCATCATGATGTTAGTGGTACAGATTCGCCATATAGAGAAACGAGTAATATTTATGATGGTAGTCAATTTACGGCAGATATGTCTATTCATAATGTGATTGGCGATAGTTTTAGAGGTGCTACATGGGTATCTATTCACAATGGAGGAGGCGTTGGTTGGGGAGAAGTTAGCAATGGTGGTTTTGGCATGTTACTAGATGGCACATCAAAAACTCATAGGAAACTAGAAAATATGCTTTTTTATGATGTAAATAACGGAATAGCTAGAAGAAGTTGGGCACGGAATGATGAAGCATTATTTGCTATTAAACGTGAAATGGAAAGATCACCAAATTTAAAAGTAACCTTACCAAATATGGTGGAAGATGATTTGTTGGAGGGGTTAGTTTAAGTTCACAAAGTTCAAAACATTAAAGCAAAAATCATTTCATTCGCTTTATGCAAAGGATTGTAACAGTAAAATATCTTTACCTTAAGCTAAAAGACCTAAAAGGACGAATAGCGTTACAAATAATAGACCTAATATTACACTTCTCCAAGCGTTCATCTCAATTATTATTTATGAAAGCACGCTAAATGCTTTCTTGTTTATATTATAAATTAGTTGGTGGGGTCGTAAATAAAAAACTACTTAACGCCCTAATATACAACATTTCGTGTTAAATAACAACTATTTTACACCAAAATTTAATTAATAATCTTATTTGATTAAAGAAAAACGCTTCAACTTAACTAATCAATATTTTGTACTTTTAGCATATAATTAATTTTGAGATATATCAACAACAACTAAAAACAACTATTATGGGCAGTAAATTCTTTGGTAATAAATCTGAACAACAAACTAATAAAAAAGGGAAAAGTAAGGCTGGAAAAAGCAATAGTAATGTAAATAAATCAGCAAGTGTTAAAAAGAGTGGAAGGGGAAAATAAAAAAAGCAACATTTAAAACGTTGCTTTCTTATTCTGTGGAGAAGATGGGAGTCGAACCCACGACCTCTTGACTGCCAGTCAAACGCTCTAGCCAGCTGAGCTACATCCCCAAGTTTAAAAAAACAAATATCAATAAATCAAATTCCAAAACCAAAAAAGACTCTCGTTTTTTGAGAGCCTCTTTTATATTTATCGTTTAAAATCTTAATAACGATAATATTCGGGTTTAAATGGCCCTTCAACAGGTACGCTAATATAATCTGCTTGGTCTTTACGTAACTCTGTAAGTTCGACGCCAATTTTTGCTAAGTGTAATCTTGCTACTTTTTCATCTAAATGTTTTGGCAACATATACACTTCGTTCTTATATTTTTCTGGGTGCAACCATAATTCTAATTGCGCCAAAGTTTGGTTTGTAAATGAATTACTCATCACAAAACTTGGGTGACCTGTTGCACAACCTAAGTTTACCAATCTTCCTTCTGCTAATAATAAAATATCTTTACCATCAATGGTATATTTATCAACCTGAGGTTTGATTTCTACTTTAGAAGCTCCATGATTTCCATTTAACCATGCCATATCAATTTCATTATCAAAATGACCAATATTGCAAACAATAGTTTTGTCTTTCATCGCTTCAAAATGACGCCCTTGAACGATATCTTTATTTCCTGTTGTAGTAATAACAACATCTGCAGTACCAACAACAGATTCTAATCTTTTTACTTCAAAACCATCCATTGCAGCTTGCAATGCACAAATTGGGTCAATTTCTGTAACCGTAACGATAGCACCTGTACCTTTAAATGAAGCTGCTGTACCTTTACCAACATCACCATAACCGCAAACAATTACACGTTTACCTGCTAACATAATATCAGTGGCTCTTCGGATAGCATCAACTGCAGATTCTCTACAACCATACTTATTATCAAACTTAGATTTTGTTACCGAATCATTTACATTGATTGCTGGCATTGGCAATGTTCCGTTTTCCATACGTTCATATAAACGATGAACTCCAGTTGTAGTTTCTTCAGACAATCCTTTGATGCCAGAAACCAATTCAGGATATTTATCTAAAACCATATTGGTTAAATCACCACCATCATCTAAAATCAAATTCAATGGTTTTTTATCTTCACCAAAAAATAATGTTTGCTCAATACACCAATCAAATTCCTCATCATTCAAACCTTTCCATGCATAAACTGAAACTCCTTTTTCTGCAACTGCTGCTGCTGCTTGGTCTTGAGTTGAAAAAATATTACAAGAGCTCCAAGTAACATCAGCACCCAAAGCTACCAACGTTTCGATTAAAACTGCTGTTTGAATTGTCATGTGCAAACATCCTGCAATTCTTGCTCCTTTTAAAGGTTGTGAATCTCCATATTCTTCTCTTAAACTCATTAACCCTGGCATTTCTGCTTCGGCCAATTCAATTTCTTTTCGCCCCCAATCTGCAAGATTGATGTCTTTCACTTTATATTTTGTGTAAGTTGATGTTTCTGTGCTCATAATTGTATATTTTTGAGGTGCAAAATTACGAATTAAAGTACGAACTACAAAGTTAGATATACGAAGTAAAATGCCCATTTACAAAACAATAAAAGCAAACAGACATACTTCCATTTATATATGGAAAATTGAAGAATCTTTTGATAACTTATTCAATAATATCTATCTGAATAATTTGAGCATGAATAGGGTACAGAAAATGAAATCTGAAATACAGCAATGTGGATTTTTGAGTGTGCGCTATCTATTAAGAGAGGCTGGATATAGTGATGATGACTTATTTTATACAGAAGATGGAAAGCCGCATTTAAAAAATGGGAAACGAGTTTCTATTACACATTCCTATACTTTTGCAGCGATTATTATTAGCGATACGCAAGTGGGGATTGATATGGAAAAAAACCGTGATAAGATTCAACGAATAGCACATAAATTTGTAGATACTGAAAGTGAATTTTTAGATGAAAATAATTTGATTCAACACTTAACTATGATTTGGGGCGCAAAAGAAAGTTTATTCAAAATTCATCCAGATGGAGGATTGCTATTTAAACAGCATTTGCCTATTGAGCCTTTTCAGATCACAGATAAAATAACAAAAGGGTGGATAAAAACAGCTGTTTTCTATGAAAATTTCGATGTACATTTTGAACAAATTGAAGACTATACTTTGGTCTATGCGATGAACTAATATGAGTAAAGCGCTCCTCAAACATATTATTAACTCCAAAGAAAAAGGTCAAAAATTATTGGCTATTTTATTAGATCCTGATAAATTAACTATTGCCAATTTACCAGATACAGCGGCCAAAATAAATTTAAATAAGGTTGATTTTATCTTTGTTGGTGGTAGCTCTGTTAATTTAAGAATTACAGATGCTTTTGTTGGAAAACTTAAAAGTCTAACAAATATTCCAATCATTCTTTTCCCAGGCGATTACACACATCTTACTAATAAAGCTGATGCTCTTTTATTTTTATCATTACTCTCTGGCAGGAATCCTGAATATTTAATTGAGCAGCAAATAAAGTCGGTTGATTTTTTAAAGAACTCAAATTTAGAAATTATTCCAACTGCCTATATCCTTATTGATGGGGGAATTGAAACAGCAGTTCAAAAAGTGAGTAAAACAGATCCTATATCTCAAAATAATATTGATGAAATAGTGAATACTGCTATTGCTTCAGAATACTTAGGAAAACAACTTGTTTACCTAGAAGCCGGAAGCGGAGCAACCGATGCGGTTAATCCAGAAATTATTAAAACAGTGGCTAAAAATATTGATATTCCAATAATTGTTGGAGGAGGAATTAGATCTAAAAAACAATTAGAACTTGCTTACAACAATGGTGCTGATTTAGTTGTTATTGGTACTGCATTTGAAGAAAATAACAATGCCCTAAATTCCATCCTATGAACCAACTAATTGATTTCTTTTTAGAACCTTATTTACATTCAACAACTTTTGACATCTTGCTTGAAGCTACAGCAGCAATCTTTGGCATATTGAGTGTTTGGTTTGCTAAAAAAGAAAATATTCTTGTTTTCCCTACGGGTATAATAAGTACTTTTCTTTATATTTTTATATGCTACAGATTTATTTTATATGGTGATTTAATTGTAAATGTCTATTATACACTCATGAGTATCTATGGTTGGTATATGTGGAGTAAAATAATTGACACAAATCAACATCATATTCTAATCTCTAGAACTACAAAAACAGACAAACTAAAAGCCTTTGGTATTTTTTTACTTACTTCAATTTTTGTGATTGTGGTGTATCGCTATTATAATGTGATGCCAAACAATTTAAATTTTAGCGAAAGTATTAATGATGCCTTAACTAAATTAAGTTCTGGAAATTTAGCAGAATTTAGAAAAGGAACTCCTTATTTAGATACCTTTACAACGGGAGTCTTTTTTGCCGCTATGTGGTTGATGGCAAATAAAAAAATAGAAAACTGGACGCTTTGGATTGTAGGTAATATTGTATCCATACCTTTGTATTTCGTAAAGGGGCTAGGCTTTACAGGAATTCAATATAGTATATTTTTAATTTTAGCAATATTTGGCTATATCGCATGGAAGAAAAACTTAGACAACAAAAAGCAAACATTATAAAGGTCGTTTTATTCGGCCCAGAATCTACAGGGAAAACAACACTTTCTCGCCAGTTAGCAGTACACTACAATACAGTTTGGGCGCCAGAATATGCACGTGAATATTTGCAGAAAAAATGGAATAATGAACGTAGTACTTGTACCAATAAAGATCTAATTAAGATTGCAATCGGACAAATGGAAATTGAAAATAGGCTTTCTAAAAAAGCAGATCGTATTTTAATTTGTGATACTGATTTATTAGAAACAAAAGTATATTCCGAAAGTTATTATGGTGGTTTTGTAGATTCAGAATTGAATAAACACGCAATTGAAAACACTTATGATTTGTATTTTTTAACCTATATTGATACGCCATGGGAAGCCGATGATTTAAGAGACCGACCCAACGAACGTAAAGAAATGTTTGACACTTTTGAAAAAGCATTGATTAAATACAAACGACCATACATTACTTTAAAAGGTGGTAAGGTAACACGCTTGCAAACAGCTGTTAACGTTATTGACAAATTATTGTCTGAACGTAAAAACTTAGATAGATTTTCAGATTCTTTATCCTAAAATGAAACCAGAGGAACTCATAAAAGAACTCAACTTTAAAGCCACAAGAAGTAGTGGTGCTGGCGGGCAACATGTAAATAAGGTTTCTTCTAAAATCGTGCTTTTTTTTGATGTTAACAATTCTGTAAGCCTTACTACAGAAGAAAAAGAAATACTACTTAATAATCTACATACAAAACTCACCAAAGAAAATATTCTTATTCTTAATTGTGATGAAAGTAGAAGTCAACATAAAAACAAGGCAATTGTAATTGCTCGTTTTCTAAAAATTATTACTGAAAAATTGAAAGTTCAAAAAACTAGAAAAGCGACTAAGATTCCAAGATCAGTTATTAGAAAAAGATTGGAATCAAAGAAAAAACTAGCCTTTAAAAAAGCGAATCGTAAAAAACTAGATTTGGATTAAACCTACCTATTAGTCTGCGTCATATTATCAGCAACCACAATAATATAATTAGCAATCTCAGTTTTTTCTTCTTTGGTCATTTCTTTCCATTCTGATTGCATTACCGTAGTAATCGATTTGATAGTTAACCCTGGTTGTATTTTGTTTATCCACCATATAATTCCTTGACTATTATTAGAATGGTATGAACCATTAAAGTGAAAATATAAATCACCTTCATTGAAATTCTTTACAGAAAAATATGCCATCGTTGCATCTTTTGCTGCTTGTGCAGTTTGGATGTTTAACATATTTGGAGGAACATGTTCACCCATCATATCTGCCATTTCAGCATATGCCTTTACCGTTGGGTCAAAATAAGTTGACAAATCTGGACCAATCAAAGCCAAAGCTTCTGGGCTTAACTCTTTTAACACATCAATTCCTTTTTTGTTAATCATAGATGCATATCTACGTGGAATGTTAGAAGCAATAAATCGTAAGTTATTCTCTTTTGCAAACTCAACCAATGGCTTGTAATCTGTTTGATAGTTACCCCACATTTGTGTCATTTCTGGCATCATTTTTTTCTCTGGATAAAAATTTGCTAAGTATTCATTCATTACCAATTGATTACCGCTTTCAAACATTTCGGCACCAAAAAATAGTTTATCACTCTTCAATTCAAAGAAACTCATCGCCATTTCAATCTGCATCCAATGCGAAATCGGGTTGGTATGATACTCGCCAAAAAATACCATATCACTTTCAGCAAGATCCTTAATCATTTTTTTATATTTTACCTTTTTCCCTTTATTATTGTATAATTGAGATGCAACTTTATCTTGTGCATTACTGATTTGTGCAAAAGATACAATTGCTAAAATACTGATGATGATGTTTTTCATTTTTTTGATATTTGTTTTTTACTCTTTGATTGTATTCCCATTTTAACAGAAAAGACAATTAGTACTATCTTCTCCTATTTCGGTTTCTATTTTTATTTTGGCCACCAGAATTTTGATTGGAGTTATTTTGAGGTCTTGGTTTTCTTTTCTTATTTCGATTATTACCTCCTCTTTGTTTGGGTTTACTTCCTGCAGGTTTTGCAGTTGGTTCAAATCCTGCAATAATTTCTGAAGGCAATTTTTCTCCTAGTAATTTTTCAATATCTCTCAAATAATCACGCTCATCAACATCAACCAGAGAGATCGCTTCTCCACTCGCTCCTGCCCTACCAGTACGTCCAATTCTATGCACATAATCTTCAGGTACATTTGGTAATTCAAAATTAATAACATGTGGCAATAATGGAATATCTAAACCACGAGCGGCAATATCAGTAGCTACCAAAACACGAATTTTACTACTCTTAAACCCAGACAATGCTTTGGTTCTAGCTCCTTGACTTTTGTTTCCATGAATCGCAGCAGATGAAATTCCTGCCTTTACTAATTTTTCACTCAAACGGTTTGCACGATGTTTAGTCCGAGTAAAAATCAATACCTGTTTCCAGTTTCCATCAGCAATTAATTTAATTGTAACTTCAACTTTATCGGCCTTATCAACACTAAATGTTTTATGCTCTACTTTTTGTGCAGTAGAATTTTCTGGCTCTGCCTCTACTAAAACAGGTCTGTGCAAAATACCTTCCGCAAGTTTTTTGATATCTTTAGAAAAAGTTGCGGAGAATAATAAATTCTGACGCTGCTTAGGCATCAAAGAAATTACTTTTTTGATATCTCGCAAGAATCCCATATCTAACATTCTGTCTGCCTCATCCAACACCAAAATCTCAACACGCCCTAAAGACAGTGCTCCTTGATTTTCTAAATCTAGCAATCTACCAGGAGTTGCAACCAAAATATCGATTCCTCCTCTTATAGTTCTAATCTGTGGTTTTGCATTTACACCACCAAAAATCACAGTAGATTTAATATCTAAAAATTGAGCATAATCACGAACATTATCATGAACTTGAGCAGCCAACTCTCTTGTTGGAGTCAAAATTAAAGCTCTAATTGGACGATGTCGCTGTTTTCTTGTGGCATCTAAAGTTTGTAATAATGGCAAAGTGAACCCTGCAGTTTTCCCTGTTCCTGTTTGGGCAGATGCTAATACATCTCTACCTTCTAATATTATTGGAATTGTTTTTTCTTGAATTGGTGATGGGGTGTGATACCCTTGTTTATTGACTGCTTTTAGCAGTTCTGGTATTAATCCTAAGGATTTAAATGACATAGTATGTTTTTGTAGGTGGCAAAGATAAGGTTAATAAAATTAGAAATACAAAGTACATTTTAGGAGTTTAACAAAAAATATATTTTTACATCAAAATCAATCCGAATAAATATTTCGTCTATTTTTGCGCAATGATTAAAAAAGGAGTACTTATTTTTATATGTCTTTTATTGGCAAAAAATCTTTTCGCACAGAATGAGAGCCACACATCATTAAAAAACGGAATTGACAATCCAAGCACAGTAACTTTGCACCCCTTCGGAATTTTTAGTTCACGTATCAACCAAAACTTTAAAATTAGACCTGCAAAAAAAATGGATTTCAATTTTAGCATTACGAGTGCTAACACTTTTTTACCTTTTGTTGAAGCTTACTATCCTGAAGACCCTGAGGTAAGAGAAGCTTTGAGTCATGTAACTTGGTATTATCGAAATTTTAATTTTATAGATCAAGAAACAACACCTGCCGCTTATACTAATATCGTGATTGATGCTGTTATAAAAGAATTTAGGTTTGATTTTAATTTGCGTTTGGCCGAAGAGCACGAACTAAAAGCATCAGTTAGTTCTTATTTAATCACCAAAGGAAAAACACCAACTTCACTATTAACAAGTGATAATTTTTTAGAATGGTTTCATAGCAATATTGCTGGCGGAGAAGATCCGTTTGGTAGAAAATATTACGGATTAAATAAAGTTGATTATAAATATACTGATAGAAATGGTGAAGTGTTAGAACTAAATTCTGGCGATTTTTTTGTTGGCGGAATTGAACTTAACTATTTCTATTATCCAAAATTTCTTATCAATCAAAAAAGAAACTTCTTTGTCAATTTTGGGAGTCATGTTGGCATAAATACCTCTAAATATAATCCTTCTATGGATTTTGGATTTTCAGGAAATGCAATTAAAACGCTTACATTAAAAAACGACAATCAATTTAATTTTGCTCTTGGCTTGAGTGTTTTAAGAAAAAACCTAGTTGATTTTGACACAGTAGTTGAGTTGGGAAATAATAAATTTTTAGGAAGCTTAGAAGCAGAAGTTGAATATACACTGTACACCAAAAAGAAAAATTATCACTCTTTCGGAATCTTGTATCAGCTCCAAACGAGCTATAATAAAAAGGAAGAAGCAGATTATTATAAGCTTCTTGGTCAATGGAGCGAAATTAATGCAGGGTGGCATAATGGAGTTACAACGCTACATCAAAATTTATCTAATTGGACATTTATATATGGATATACAACTCCTAAATTCAAAATTTATGGCTACATAAAAGAAGATTTAGATGTAAACAATGCTCCAGATTTACAAACATCGATTGGTATTCAATTTCCAATTGGGTATTAACAAAGTTATGTATTTTTGTATCCAATGTTAAGAACCGAACACTCTTTTACTATTAAGAATATTGCCAAATTTAAATCTAATTTATTGGCTTGGGCACAACAATTTAACAAAGCTATTTGGCTAGATTCTAACAACCCTAACATCAATAATAACAATTTTAATTTATCTGATTATGATACAGTATTAGCTGTAGATGCACTCACCGATTTAAAATGTGATTCGCAAAATTCATTTCAAAAACTAAAAGAATATCAAGAAAATTTAGAAGATTATATCTTTGGATATTTGAGTTATGATTTAAAAAATGATGCTGAGAAATTGACTTCAAATAATTTTGATGGATTGCATTTTCCTGATTTATATTTCTTTCAACCTAAAAAAATATTCTTTATAAAAGAGAATTTGATTACTGTAAAATACATAGTTGATTTTTCTAATAAAATTGAATTTGACATTGCTGAGATTAAATCCTTCAATATTAAAAAGGAGTCTTCAAAAGAAAATGAAATTAAAATAAAACTGAGAATTCACAAAGATGAATATCACAATAAATTAGAAACAGTTTTAAATCATATTTCTAGAGGCGATATTTATGAGGTTTGTTTTTGTCAGGAATTTTATGCTGAAGATTCTGAGATTAATCCTCTAAAAGTTTATCAAAATCTAAATGAAATTTCGAGTTCTCCTTTTGCTGCTTTTCTAAAATTAAACGATAAATTTTTATTATCAGCTTCTCCAGAGCGATTTTTAAAACGCAATAAAAATTCCATTATATCACAGCCTATCAAAGGAACTATTAAGCGTGGAGAAAATAAATTAGAAGACGAAAAGCTAAAACTCCAACTTACAAATGATCTAAAAGAACGCGCCGAAAATATTATGATTGTCGATTTGGTTAGAAACGATTTATCTCGAACTGCCGTTAAGGGAAGTGTGAAAGTTGAAGAATTGTGTAAAGTTTATTCTTTTAAACAAGTGCACCAATTAATTTCGACAGTAGTTTCTGAAGTAAAACCTGAAACTAATTCAGTAGATATCATCAAAAGTTTATTCCCAATGGGGTCTATGACAGGGGCTCCTAAAATTGCAGCTATGAAAATTATTGAAGATTTAGAAGAAACAAAACGCGGACTTTTTTCAGGTGCTGTGGGCTATTTTTCTCCTTCTGGTGATTTTGATTTTAATGTTATCATTCGTAGTATTTTATACAATGCTATCAATAAATATATTTCCTATTCAGTAGGTGGAGCCATCACCTCAAAGTCAATTATTGAAAAAGAATACGAAGAATGTTTACTTAAAGCCAAGGCAATGCGTCAGGTTTTATTACAACCTAATTAGTATCTTTACATTTACAATGCTAACTGATTTTCAAAAACATATCAATCTTAAATTTCCTTTTTTAAAGGATGCTAAATTGCTTATCGCAATTTCTGGAGGAATTGATTCTGTCGTTTTAACCCAACTTTTACTCCAATTAAACTTTGACATTTCTTTAGCGCATTGTAATTTTCAATTAAGAGGAAACGAAAGTGATTTGGATGAAGAATTCGTTAAAAAACTTGCAACAAATTTAAACATTGACTGCCACTCTATCTCTTTTAACACAAATGCAATATCTAAAGAAAAAAAGATTTCAACCCAAATGGCAGCACGCGATTTACGTTACCACTGGTTTGATAATTTGATAGAGAAAAACAACTATGACTATGTTTTAACTGCACATCAAAAAGATGATGTGCTAGAAACCTTCATAATCAATTTTACAAGAGGAACTGGACTTGATGGGTTAACTGGGATTCCCGAAATCAACAATAATATAGTACGCCCACTCTTGGTATTTACAAGAAATGATGTTGAAAACTTTGCCAAAGAAAATAATATTTCTTGGAGAGAAGATCAAAGTAATACCTCTACAAAATATCTACGGAATAAGATTCGTCATGATGTAATTCCGGTCTTAAAAGAAATAAATCCGAGTTTGATGGATACTTTCAACAACACAATAGAATACCTAAAAGAGAGTCAAGCTATAGTTAGAGACAATATTGAAAATATCAAAAAGAAAGCGACCATTTTAAAAAATGGTATTTTAAAAATTGATGTCATTGAAATAAAATCACTCTCTAATCCAAAAGCCTATTTGTTTGAGTTATTAAAAGGATATCACTTTACAGAATGGAATGATGTTGTTGCTTTATTAGATGCGCAAAGTGGCAAACAGGTTTTCTCAAAATCACATAGATTGATAAAAGATCGGGAGTATCTATTACTTACTAAAATTGATGATAAAGGTTCAACTCAATCATATACTATTCAAAATTTTAATGAAGATTTTACTTCGAATGATTTTACATTAAAATTTCAAATAGAGGATGATTATAATCAACAATCATTAAGTGACAACTCGGTTAGTTTAGATTTTGACCAACTATCATTCCCCCTAATAGTTAGAAAATGGCAACATGGAGATTTCTTTTATCCAACAGGAATGAAAGGGAAAAAAAAATTGAGTAATTTTTTTAATGATGAAAAAATGTCCATCTTAGAAAAAGAAAAAACTTGGTTGCTAACAACTTCAAAAAATGAAATTATATGGGTTGTTGGCAAACGACTTGACGATAGGTTTCAAATTAATCCAGCCACTAAAAAAATAGTTAGTATTACTTTATAATATTGGGTAACGGTTTTTTAATCATCATCATTTAAAAAGAAAATATCATCAACTCGTTTTTCAAAAGTACGTGCAATTTTTAAAGCCAAAACTGTAGATGGCACGTATTTATTCAATTCCATTGCATTTATTGTTTGTCTACTCACTCCAATAATTTCAGCAAGCTGTGCCTGTGTAATATTCTTTATTGCACGCTCTACTTTAATATTATTCTTCATAGCTCAAACTCTTTTTAGTTTTGTATAAAACATAATGAAACCTTAAAATAAAGAAAATCAAAATGGTGAACATATTATAAATGAGTACATTGAAAAATGCCATATCAAAAACAAATAAAACAGTTAACAAAAGTACAATATAGTTAACATAGGTTGCCCAAATCAATGACTCCATTCTAATTTTTGAAATAAACTCATCCTCATCTTTTGCTTTACTAAAGGCAAGTAATACGCCTCCAACTATTAAAAGTATTGAAGCCAATTCATCTGTAATATTATTACTAGACCAAACCATGCTTTCGTTTTCTACAAATAGACCAGCCTTTTCTCCAATCAAAGGAAAAACATTCATTTCCCAGCTTGGTGTTTCAAAATCATTTAATAAAAGAATTACTCCTAAAATTAATCCAATTACAAATAAAGTCCATCCAACTTTCTTATATTTATGTGGAAACAAATAACGTGCTTTCATATCATGAAATTTTTATATTATTTTTCAAATGTAAAATATTTTTTACATTTAGACAATTTTTTTTTACTTTTATTCTTTTAAATTCATCTCATCTATTATAATAAAATGCGAAATAGTCAGTATTATGGCTTCAAAATCTGATATTAATAAATATTTAATCAGTATCCCAAATCTTCCTCAAAACTTAATATAGGCTATAAATAAATTGCACATCCTTCCGTAACTTTGTGTCTTAATTTAATATTTTACAATGGCTACAAAAACAAAATTAAAACGGTTTAACGATAGTGTTTTAGGCAAATATCAAATCTATAATAGCATATTTACATCACTCCCTTTCGACAACATAAATAATACTGGAGTATTAATTCCACTATTGCATGAAACTTGTCAAAAAGGTTTTAATAACAAAAAAAATCCAACTGAAATTATTGAATATTTCTTCGAAAAATATCATGACAACCCAAGCGAAGAAGAAAAAATTAAAATGATCTTTCGCTTTATTCAATACATCGAAAGACAAATTGTTTTATTTGATGCTATAGAGGACGCAGCTTTTCCTGTGGTTAATAATATGAATGGTATTGGTACTTTAAGAAATATTAAAGAAGTTGCAAAATCGACTTATAAAAGAGAAGAATTGGTGAAATATTTGAATGAGTTTAAAGTTCGAATTGTTTTAACAGCACACCCAACACAATTTTACCCTGGCACTGTTTTAGGTATTATTACCGACCTAACAAAAGCAATTGAAATTGGAGATTTACCAACAATCAAAAAATTACTAGCTCAGTTAGGGAAAACACAATTTTACAAACAAAACAAACCTACACCTTTTGACGAAGCCGTAAATTTAATTTGGTATTTAGAAAATGTTTTTTATCATTCATTTGGAAAAATAAGCAACTATATCCAAAATAATATTGGTGCTGGAAGACCTATAAACAACGAAGTTATCAATATTGGATTTTGGCCAGGGGGAGATAGAGATGGCAATCCATTTGTTACTACAGAGATTACATTGCATGTTGCAAAACGATTGAGACACACGCTGCTAATTAATTATTTTAGAGATCTTAGAAAATTAAAACGCCGTTTAACTTTTGAGTTGGTTAAAGAACCAATTGCAGCTTTAGAACAAAAAGTTTATAAAGAAATTACATTTCCAAGCGCAAAAAGACCCCCGTTTAAATTAAAGCCCTTTAAAGATGAATTGTTGAAAATTAGAGAAATTTTAATTTCAGAATACAACTCGCTATTTTTAGAAGAATTAGATGATTTAATTAATAAAGTACATCTATTTGGATTGCACTTTGCAACTTTAGATATTCGACAAGATAGTCGAGTTCATCACACCGCTTTTACCGAATTAGTAAAAGAATTACAAAGTGATGGGGATACTACTTTTCCTAAAAACTTTAGTTCTTTATCTGAAGATGAACAAGTAGAATTTCTCTCAACCGTTAAAGGAAAAATTAAATCTACTGGATATAAAAACGAAATATTAGATAAAACTATCGGCTCTATTTTTGCACTAAAAACCATCCAAAAAAAGAATGGGGAATTGGGCTGTAACAGATACATTATTAGCAACAACCAAACTGCATTGAATGTAATGGAAACTTTTGCTATGTTGAATTTATGCGGATTTAAAAGCAAATTACCAGTTGATGTGATTCCGCTTTTCGAAACCATCGAAGATTTGGAAGTTGCTGATAAAGTGATGGAACAATTGTATCAAAACAAGGCGTATAGTAAGCATTTAAAAAATAGAAATTACAAACAAACCATCATGCTAGGCTTCTCTGACGGCACCAAAGATGGCGGCTATTTAATGGCAAATTGGGGTATCTACAAAGCCAAAGAAAACCTAACGGCAATGTCTAGAAAATATGGAGTAAAAGTTGTTTTCTTTGATGGTCGTGGCGGACCACCTGCTCGGGGCGGTGGTAAAACACATCAATTTTACGCATCATTTGGACCATCAATAGAAAATAAAGAAATTCAATTAACCGTTCAAGGGCAAACTATTAGTTCTAACTTCGGGACCTTAGAATCATCACAATACAATTTAGAGCAATTGTTAAGTGCAGGAATCTCTAACGAGTTATTTAGCGGAACAAAAAACTGCTTGTCAAAAGAGCAAAAAGAATTAATGAACAACATGGCGCAAACCAGTTATGACTCTTATGTTGATTTTAAAAATCATCCGAAATTTTTACCGTATTTAGAGCAAATGAGTACGCTGAAATATTATGCAAAAACTAATATCGGAAGTCGCCCATCTAAAAGAGCTGGGGCAGACAAATTAGATTTTGCTGATTTAAGAGCTATTCCGTTTGTTGGATCTTGGAGTCAATTAAAGCAAAATGTTCCTGGGTTTTTCGGAGTTGGTACAGCAATTAAAAAATATGAAGATACCGGTGAATTACAAAAAATTAAAGCCCTCTACCACAATTCTGATTTCTTTAAAACCTTATTAGAAAATAGTATGATGTCATTATCAAAATCATTTTTTGAGCTGACATCTTATATGGCAGATGACAAAGAATTTGGAGATTTTTGGAGATTAATTTACAAGGAATACAAACTCACAAAACGACTAATTTTAGAAGTTGCAGGACATACACAGATGATGCAATCGAGTCCTGAAAACAAAGCATCTATTGATATTCGAGAAAATATTGTGTTGCCATTGTTGACAATTCAACAATACGCATTGCGTAAAATTCAGGAAATAAAAAATCAACCAAAAGTTGATTTGGAACAATTAGAAATCTATGAAAAAATTGTAACTAGATCACTCTTTGGAAACATCAATGCGAGTCGAAATTCTGCTTAAATAGAATTCAAGCTTTAAGAAAGAACAAAGGATTGGTATTGTATCAGTCCTCTGTTTTTTATGAAGAATTCTCAATTCAAATTGACAAATAATTTCAGTATATTTATGCTGAAAAATAACACCCATTTCCCATGAAAAAAGTTCTACTTAAAATCACCAAAATTCTTATTGTACTTTTCCTACTCATTATTGTTGGAGTCTATTTTTTTATCAATAGTTTAAAACCTACTTATGAAGGTTCTCAAAGTTTAGCTGGTTTAAAATCAGAAACAACTGTAAAATTTGATGACTACGGCATACCACATATATATGCCGAAAACCAAGAAGATGCTATGCGCTCCTTAGGATACGTCCATGCTCAAGATAGGCTTTGGCAAATGGAAATATTACGTCGAATTGCCCCTGGAAGGTTATCAGAAATGTTTGGAGAAAAAACCTTGGAAAACGATCTATTCTTTGCAGGATTGGGTATTGAAGCTTATTCTAAAAAAGCAGTTGAAAACTTAGACAAAAATGATATGGCCTACAAAATATCGATGGCATATTTAGACGGAGTTAATCAATTTATTGATGAAGGAGCTACCCCGATTGAGTTTCATATTTTAAGCTTGGAAAAGAAAAAATTCGACTTAGTTGATACCTATAACATTTTTGGATATATGGCATTTAGTTTTGCCATGGCACACAAAACAGATCCAGTTTTGAGTATGATTCAATCAAAATTGGGTGATGATTATTTGAATGAACTAGGAATAGAAATTCCAACAAATACCACACATATTAAAAATTTTAATCAAAATTCTGCAGAAATTTCTGTGGCTATAAATCAAATTTTAGAGCAATCTCCTTTTTCTGGTTTTATTGGCTCAAATAGCTGGGTAGTAGATAGTGAAAAAAGCAGTACAGGAGGAGTGTTATTTTCAAACGATCCACACATGGGGTTTTCATCACCTGGTGTTTGGTATGAGGCGCATATTAAAACTCCAAATTTTGAAAGTTATGGTTATTATTTAGGGGGTGTTCCGTTTCCGTTACTTTCACACAATCATGATTATGCATATGGCTTAACGATGTTTGAGAATGATGACATTTCTTTTTATCAAGAAACAAATGTAGAAAATGATGATTCAAAATATTTGTTTAAAGGAGAGCAAAAATCGTATCAGATAACAGAAAAAATAATTAAAGTAAAAGATGCTGAAGATGTAACTTTAACAGTAAAATCATCAATCCACGGTCCAGTCATGAATGATTTGATTGAAACTATTGATACAAAAAATCCTATCACAATGAATTGGATTTATACAAAAAAGTCCAATCAATTATTAAAAGCATTGTACAATATGTCAAGATCAGATGGTATTGATAATTTTAAAAAATATGCTTCTCTCATTCACGCACCTGGACTAAATATAATGTACGGCGATGCAAAAGGAAATATAGGTTGGTGGGCAACCGCACAACTTTATAAATTTTCAGAAGGCACAAATTCTAAACTGATTTTAGATGGAGCAAGTGGTGAACATGAAATTGCAGAATATTTAGATTTTTCTGAAAATCCGCAGGCAATAAATCCACCTTGGCATTATGTGTATTCTGCCAATAATCAACCAGATTCTATTGCCAATATGTTATACCCAGGATATTATTTACCTGAGGATAGAGCCCGAAGAATCGTAGAGTTATTAGAGCCAAAAAATGATTGGTCTAAAGCAGATTTTAAAGAAATGTTGTTGGACACTAAATCATCAGTCGCTGAAGAATTGATTGAAATTATTGCCAAAAATGTGGAAGGGAGTTTAGCAACTGATATTGAAAAGGCTGCATTAATTCTATTAAAACAATGGGATGGTGATTTTAATAAAGAAAGTGTTGCCGCTACTATTTATCAAAAATACACTTATACATTTTTAAATAACACTTTTGAAGATGAGATTGGAGAAACCTATTTTAAAGATTTTATAAACACCCATTTAATGGATCGTATGATAGCCGAACAACTTTATAAAGAAGAATCTATTTGGTGGGATGATGTGAATACTACATCCAAAGAGGATAAAAAAATAATTCTGATAAAATCATTTTCAGAAACCATTATTTCTTTAGAAAAGCAATTGGGCTCAGACCTAAATACATGGACATGGAATAGAGTCCACACACTACAACATCCGCACCCATTAGGAACTGTTGCGCTTTTAGACAAATTGTTTAAATTTAATGTTGGCACCTATGAGATTCATGGATCTAATGAAGTGATTAACAATTTAATGTTTACACACTCTAACGATGGTATTTATAAAGTTAAAGCAGGACCATCGACACGTAGGATTGTAGATTTTTTTGATGTTGAAAATAGTATGAGTATTTTGCCAACAGGTAATTCTGGAAACCCTTTTAGTCCTCATTATAGAGATCAAGCAGAAATGTATGTGAATGGAGAATACAGAAAAATGAAAATGAATACTGAAGAAATCGAGCGTGTTTCTACAAAGTTAATTTTTAACACGAAATAAACATCATTCATTTTGATTTGTCATTCTCTAAAAATGAATTCCCGTTCACACAAGAAAGACCAGTAAACTAATTAGTTAATGATCTAAATAAGGTTTCTAAACTTTCGCCTTTTAACTCGCTTAATTGTTTGTCTGCAACGAGTTGTCCTTTGTTGATAATGATAACTCTATCGCAAATAGCTTCTACCTCTTGTAATACATGTGTAGAAAACAACACGGTTTTATTAGCTCCAATTTCTTTAATCAAGCTCCTTATTTCTACCAATTGATTAGGGTCTAAACCTGTAGTAGGCTCATCTAAAATCAATACATCAGGATTGTGCAACATAGCGGCGGCTAAACCCACACGCTGACGATACCCTTTAGACAATTGCTTTATTTTTTTGTGAGACTCAGGGTTCAACCCAACTTTTTTAAGGATAATACTTACCGATTCTTTTGAAACTTGATGTACTTCAGCACAAAAATTGAGGTACTCTTTTACAAACATTTCTAAATACAAAGGATTGTGTTCTGGCAAATACCCTATGTGTTTTTGAGCATCTAAACTATTTTCGGCAACATTAATGTTATTCACCAAAACTTCACCTTCTGTTGCTTTTAAAAACCCATTAATAATTTTCATCGTGGTTGATTTCCCTGCACCATTGGGTCCTAAAAAACCAACTATTTCACCTTTTTCTATTGAAAAACTAATAGAATCAACCGCTCTCTGGGTTCCATAATTTTTAGAAATGTTTTTTACTGTAATTGACATAAGTACAAATATAATTGTTCTTTAAAGATAACGAACAAAATATTTTATTGGTATTAACGTAAACTTCATCTTTGAATTTAATTATAGTTGTTTCTTTTTTTTTACAGACCTTTGTAACATAAAAATAACTGAGTCGTTGAATGAGTAGAATCATGTTTTTTAAAATACTTTAAACAATAAAAAAATAAATTTATGAGTTGTTTACGAGTATTAGCCGCCATCCTTTTTCCGCCTTTAGCAGTCTTTGACCGAGGGTGCGGTTCTATTATTATTGTTTTTTTACTTACACTCGCTGGATGGGTACCGGGAGTTATTGCCGCCTTAGTTATTCTAAATAAACAAGAATAAAGAATGCAACAAATTATCTTAAAAGACTTAGGTTTTAAAGCGTATAAAGAAACTTGGGAATATCAAACTGAATTGCTAGACACCGCTGTAAAAGCAAAGTTTGACAACCGTCAAAACAATATTGACAACCCTCCGAAGCATCACTTCTTATTTGTAGAGCACCCACATGTTTATACCTTAGGAAAAAGTGGCGACATTAGTAATTTGTTATTAAATGAAAAGCAATTAGAAGAAAAAGGAATTACCTTTTTTAAGATAAATCGCGGTGGAGATATCACCTATCACGGACCTGGGCAAATTGTAGGATATCCTATTTTAGATTTAGAATATTTCTTTACCGATATACATAAATATTTACGTTTTTTAGAAGAAGTAATGATTCTAACACTTGCTGAATACGGAATTATTGGAACTCGTAGCGAAGGTGAAACCGGAGTGTGGCTAGATGTTGGAACTCCATTTGCACGTAAAATTTGTGCCTTAGGCGTAAGATCTTCTCGATGGATTACCATGCATGGATTTGCTTTGAATGTAAACACCAACTTAGGCTATTTTGATCATATTATACCCTGTGGTATAAAAGGAAAAGCAGTAACTTCGATGCAAGTAGAATTAGGAAAAGAGATTCCGATTGAAGAGGTAAAAGAAAAAATTAAAAAACATTTTTGCCAGTTGTTTGAGGCAGAATTTATTCCATCCTAATTTCTATATAAAAGTTTAATGTTTATATGTTATTCTAAAACTTTAAACGATTTAAAAAAGCGATTAGCAACTGTAGCATCATATGAATCATAAGCTGCATAAACCACTACTTGATACTGGTAAACATCGTGCATAAATACATAATACTCCAATTTAAATCCCATTTCTGTCATGTCCATTTCAGCATAAAGCCCTTTAGCATTTTCTAAAAAAACTTCTTTCCTATTACTAACTGCACCCTTTACTTGTTCGCTAAAAGTTGATATTGAAACGTCTAACAACTCATCAATATCTGATTCTAATTCAGTTTTATGCTCTGTACTTGAAATCAAATAATACATATTATTGGTGTCAAACGTAATTTTAAATGAGCTAGATTTTTCTTTATCTGCACTCTGTTCAGAAATCGTACCTGTTATTGCAGCTTCAAATTTTCCAGTTTCAGATTTTAACGTATTCCAATTATCTTGAGCAAAAGTTGTAAAGGATATTAGTGATAAAACAACAAGAGTGAAAATTATTTTTTTCATAATATTAGGTTCTATGTTTTTTTGTAAAAATACATTTTTTGTTGTGATATTTATATACGATGAATGACGTATTTAAAAGGATCTAACTCTCTTCATTAAAATAAACTTTATAATATTTCATTTTCTTTTCTTCATCAAAACCTCTCTCAATATATTCTGATGCAGCATCTGGTGCATCTATATCTAGTTTTATTTGGATGTTAGTATCTAATTTAATTTCTGTTTTAATTTTTGCTTTTTGCTTTTTTAATACGATGTCAGAAATATCAAATTGATTGCGGATTAAAACATCATTTAAATTTTCATAATGTTTTTTATAATCTTCGAACATTTCCTTTTTCTTGTCATCTTCCTCAAACAACTCCTCTTTAAAAGCTTCGATATTTACTTCTTCATTTTCTTTAAAAAAATCGACTGTATGCGCTAAAAACTTACTCTTTTCTTGGATTCCAAAATCCTCTTTTATAATCTCATCAGAAAAATCTTTACACATCTCAATATAATTCTGCGTGTGCTGGTTGCTATCATCTGCAAACTTGATATTCAAGAAATTCTTAATCCAATATTGGGCATCATAATTATTATTATCAACACTCAAAACCACTTTACCCTCACCATCTGTATAATTAATAATCAAACATCCTTTGTCTAATTTTTTTGTACTAATTCCCTTTTGAACAAAGACATCAAAATTATTATCTTCTAAATAAGTCTGAAAAAAATCGAGCTTATTTTCAATTTTAAAAATTCCGATTGCATTGGTCGTAACTTCTTTGAATTGAATTTCATCAAACAGTGCCACAATCACATCACCAGTTTTTATCTGTGCTGAATTTGATTGTTCAAACAAATGATTTACAATATGTTTTGAGACTTCAACAAACTCTGTATCGTCTTTAAAAACCTTATCAGTGTAGCTATTTAACTCATTTAAATCAATATTTGCATGATGATTAAAACGATAGCTCTCTGCTAAATTTGCAAAAGGCTTTAATAAAAAAGGAAACATCAAATCGTAACTTTCTTTGTCAAAAGTTACCGCTGAATCGGAAAAAACATTGGTGGCACTATTGAATTTATTTCCAACTTTATGGATGATGAATTTTGAAATTACGGCTTTAGTTCTTTTAATCATTTTGACTTATTTTAAGGTGGGCTAAAATACAATGCTCATGAAGAAGCAACAAATTACATAAGACAAATAACCTATAAAAAATTCTAAAAAATAAGTTTCAAAAAAACAAACTACCTAATCCAACTTCAATTGCTCAGGTAATAAACGGAAGGATTTTCTATGATATTTTGTAGCTCCAAATTCTCTAATACTGTCACGGTGTTGTTTTGTTGGATAGCCTTTGTTTTTCTTCCAAAAATACTGAGGATATTCTGTATCAATATTTTCCATATAATCATCTCGATATGTTTTTGCCAAGACCGAAGCAGCTGCAATACTCATGAATTTTGCATCCCCTTTTACAATGGTTTTATGTGGAATATCTTTATATAAATTAAATTTATTTCCATCTACAATAATAAACTCAGGAGCAATTTTTAATTCACCTATTGATTTGTGCATTGCCAAAATAGAAGCTTGTAAAATATTAATTTCATCAATTTTTTTTGGCGACACATAAGCCACTGCCCAAGCCAAAGCATGTTGTTCTATATATGGTTTCAAAAGCATCCGTTGCCTTTCAGTTAACTGTTTAGAATCGTTAAGTAGTGGATGTGAAAAATTGTCAGGTAAAATAACAGCAGCAGCAACTACTGGCCCCGAGAGACAACCTCTACCCGCTTCGTCAGTTCCTACTTCTATTAGTTTTTTTTGGTATTGTAATTGCAGCATTCTATCAAAATAAATAAGCCTAAAAATAAGTATTTTTATCAAACAATTTCAATTTATTATTTCCGTTTAAATACTTTATCTTTGCGCCACTAATGACAATTATGAGAAACCTATTACTATTCTTTTTTCTTACTTTTTTCACACTTATTTCTTTCGGACAAAAAACTAGTCTAGAAAAACAAACATTTCTAGATGAAAATTCTGATAGGTATGGGAGAGATTCAATAAATTATGGAAATAATAGTGAAATTACAGTAGAGCTTGATGGTGAAACTCATTATACAGATTACAAAATTATCACCTATTCTAGTGACACTCTAATTATAGACACTACCCTAACAATGAAAAAGGATTACAAATTCAACTACATTCGAAAGGATGATTTTGAGTTGATGGCTTTTCAAAATCAAGGGCAAACTTATAACCGCTTAGGATATGATTTTAGTAACTCCTCCTTTATTCCAAAGATGGGAATGTCAGCAAAATTTTACAATTTTAAAAGAGCGGAGGATATAAGATATTACGAAGTTCCTACACCAACTTCTGAATTAATGTGGAGATCTGGAATGGAACAAGGGCAAGCCCTCGATGCTTTTGTAACGATGAATAAATCGCCTCAATTTAATTTCTCATTTGCCTTTAATGGGCTCCGCTCTTTAGGAAAATATAGAGAAACGCTAGCAAGCCATGGCAATTTTAGAATGACAATGAGCTATCATACTAAAAGTAAACGTTATTATATTAGAGGTCATTTAGCATCACATAAAATTAAAAATGAAGAAAACGGCGGGTTAACAGAACAGTCAGTAGAACTATTTGAAAGCGGCGATAGTGATTTTACAGATAGAGGTAGGTTAGACGTTAATTTTACGGATGCCGAAAATATATTAAAAGCAAAACGTTACCATATTGAACATGATTATAAGTTTTTTAAAGTAAAAGACAGCGTATCAGAACCTACCAATTTAAAAATTGGACATATTTTTTCTTACGAAACTAAGCATTATCTATATACTCAAACTGCTGACACAACAAATGTTGGTCATGCCTATAACAATGAAATTAATGATGATACTGGGTTAAGAAGCATGAATAATACTGTTTATTTGGATGTAGATTCTCCTTATGTACTTGGTAATTTAAGAGCTAAAACCAATTATTATACTTACAATCATTATTTTAATGGGCAAGTGAATTTGATTGATGGGACAGTAAACCCTCTGCTAAAAGGAAATGCACTTTCTTTAGGTGCTGAGTGGAATGCCAATGTAAAAAACTTTTATTTAAAGGCAGATGCTTCGGCAATTATAACAGGCAACATCAAAGGAAATAGTTTTGATGCAGCAGCAACCTATCAAACAGATAGTATTTTTAGTGTAACAGCTAGAATTAATAATGTTTCTAAAGCACCCGATTTTAATTACATCCATTTTCAAAGTGATTATATCGACTACAATTGGCAAAACACCAATTTTAAAAATGAAAAAATTAGCACTTTAGGATTTGATTTTAACTCTGATAAGTGGTTAGATGCTTCGGCGAGTATCACGCGTTTAGAAAATTACACCTATTTTGATTCGATTTCTAAACCTCAACAAGCCAATGAAACGGTAAGTTATTTAAAAATAAAAGTTCATAAAGCATTTACCTTTAGAAAATTTACGTTAGATAATACAGTAATGTACCAAAATGTTTCTAGTGGGCAGGATTATTTAAGAGTTCCAGAATTTGTAACGAGAAATACTTTATACTATAGCAATTACTTATTTAAAAACAAGCCTTTATTGTTAGAAACAGGAATCACATTTAAGTATTTTACAGAATATAAAATGAACGCTTACGATCCTGTATTATCTGAGTTTTATTTGCAAGAAGAACAATTTGGAGGTTTCCCTATGTTCGATTTCTTTGTAAATGCTCAAGTTCGTAGAACACGTTTGTTTTTTAAATTAGAAAATATCACCTCAAGTTTTACTGGCAGAAATTATTATAGCGCACCCTTGCATCCCTATCGTGACTTTACCGTACGATTTGGTTTGGTGTGGAATTTCTTTATTTAATTTAGCTATAAGACTTTAGTAGTTAGACTCACACCATGCAACAAGAATTTCAAATTCAGGTTTCACCAAAAATTGCTCAAGATACTGAGCTGTTAAAAGTGTTTGTTGCAAAAAATAAACGACTCAATAAAAGAGATATTTCGCATGTCGAGATTTTAAAACGATCTATTGATGCACGACAAAAAAATGTAAAAATAAATCTGAAGATCCAAGTTTATTTGAATGAAGATTTTAAAGAGTTACCTGTCCAACTTCCAGATTATAAAGATGTTACCAACTCACAAGAAGTAATTGTAATTGGTGCAGGGCCTGCAGGATTGTTTGCTGCTTTAAAGCTGATAGAAAAAGGGTTAAAACCAATAGTGCTTGAGCGTGGAAAAGATGTAAAAGAACGAAGACGCGACTTGGCAGCCATCACTAAATTTCATTTGGTAGATGAAGATTCTAACTACTGCTTTGGAGAAGGTGGTGCAGGAACTTATTCTGACGGAAAATTATATACCCGCTCCAAAAAACGTGGTGATGTCAATAAAATTTTAGAATTATTGATAGTTCATGGAGCAACAAAAAATATTGGTATTGATGCGCATCCACATATTGGGACAAATAAATTACCAAAGATCATTAAGGCGATTCGTGAAACAATTATTCAATATGGTGGTGAAGTGTTATTCAATACGCGTGTCACAGATATCCTTATTAAAAATAATGAAGTGAATGGTATTTCAACTCAAAAAGGAACAACCATCAATGCAAAAAAAATCATTCTAGCAACAGGTCATTCTGCCAGAGATATTTTTGAATTATTGCATAAAAAAGGAATTTTAATTGAGGCAAAACCTTTTGCCTTGGGTGTACGAGTAGAACATTCTCAGCAATTAATAGATTCTATTCAATACCATTGCGATGTTAGAGACGAATATTTACCTCCTGCTCCATACAGCATTGTAAAGCAAATAAAACATCGTGGCGTGTATTCTTTTTGTATGTGCCCCGGTGGTGTTATTGCACCTTGTGCTACGGCTCCAGGTGAAGTTGTAACCAATGGATGGTCACCTTCAAAAAGAGATCAGCCAACTTCAAATTCAGGAATTGTTGTTGAATTAAAGTTAGAGGATTTTAAACCTTATAAAAAATTTGGACCATTGGCTGGAGTAGAATTTCAAAAACAAATAGAGCAAACTGCTTGGAGACTTGGTGGAGAAACTCAGAAAGTACCTGCGCAGCGATTGGTAGATTTTACAGAAAGCAAACTGTCTACCGATATTCCGAAAACCTCTTATATGCCTGGAACTACAACAACAGAATTGGGTGAGGTTTTACCAAAATTTATTCATCAAACTTTACAAGAAGGATTTAAGCAATTCGGAAAATCAATGCAAGGTTATTTAACCAATGAAGCGGTAGTGCATGCTCCGGAATCTAGAACTTCATCACCAGTTAGAATACCGAGAGATTATAAAACCCTAGAGCATCCTCAAGTAAAGGGGTTATATCCTTGTGGTGAAGGCGCTGGTTATGCGGGTGGGATTATTTCTGCAGCCATTGATGGAGAAAAATGTGCTGAACAAATTTTTTATAGCCTGTAAAAAAATCTTTTTATCTAACTTTCGTTTAAATAAAAAGACCCCTACTAACCAAAATTCTTCCTAAGGATTTTTTTATGCAATTAATGAGGCGCAAACAACTAACACCAATAAGTTGTGCGCCCCAATCTTACTAATTTATTCTTTGGAGCAAGTATTAATTCCAAAAAGGATATAAAATGGACAAAAGCTAATAAAACTTGTTAATACAAATACCGTTGCCAATACTACAAGTATAATTCCTAAAGTACCCGGAATCATGTCCATAAAATAAAGCGCTGCAAAAACTATTGCAATAATAATTCTGATAATTTTATCTACACTTCCCATGTTTTTTTTCATAATAAAAACGCTTAATAATTTAAAATATAATTAAATATTTAAGGGGGCGGTTAAAGCAACTACATTTAAACCCTTAATTGGTTCAAAAATATTGAAGATATTATTGTTGTGCAGTAACCAGAGTCACCAATGAATAAAAAAGTAGCCTTCATTTTAATTAAAAGCTACTTATAAAATTGAATTCAAACTATTTTATAATTAATTTTTCGGATTATCTATCATATAGCTATTCATTTCTCATTCGCAACATTTTTTGCATCATGTTATAAGTTTCTTTTAATTCTTCTTCACTCATATTTCTCATTTCTTCATCATTTTCGGCAGCAAGTTTTTTCCATTCTTCGTAGGACATTTCTTTTAGCACCTCTATATTTTCATCCATATCCTCAATTTCTGAATCAAATTCTTCATTAGTCATAAAACTCTCTTGTTTGATAATTGGAAAATCTGGAAGTTTAAAATAAGCTTCGGAAACACGTGTGTCAAATTTAGCTGAAGTCGCTGTTTTTATGGTAGTAATTCCCATAATACTCATTTCACTTTTTAGAGATACCCCTTTGTAAATCCATTGTTTAACCCCCATTATTTCATAAATTTCACAGGGGTACCCTAAAAAGTTTTCTTTCCCAATTATTTTACCTCCAACACCTTCAGCCATCTTTTTACCGATATCGCCAGCATCACTTTGTGGATGAAATGCATTGACCATATCCATAGCTATATCTCTACCTGCATAAATTTCTTTTTTATCAAAATCTACATGATAGCTTTCTCCATTATCTAGTTTTGCAATTTTGTGAACCTTTTCAGTTTCAGTTTTTGCCTGCCCAAATATTTTCATTTTAGTGGTAGTTGTAGATTCTTCTTCAACTAACTCTATAGCCCCCCAATCTTTAAAATATAATTTCTCTGTTCCGGAGCCAGAAATGGTACTTCCCATTACTTTACCATTTATAGTAATTTCATAAATTATAATTCCAGATTCGACTTTATATCTTTTAATTTGTTGTTGATCTTCATTATTAGCTTCACTTCCTTTACAGCTAGTTATAGCAATAAGAAGAGCTATTAAAACACTTGATTTTTTCATGATTTTATAAGTTTAAATGTTTTATATAATTGTTTTTCGGAGTTCTTAATCAATATGATATAAACTCCGGTTGCATAATTTTCAAAACTTACTTGCTCTTTATCTTTATTAGTTTTTATGGTTTTTAATTCTTCTCCCAAATTGTTAAATATGGAAATAGTATACGTATCAAATTCTCCAAAATTTATATTTACAAAATCTATTGTTGGGTTTGGATAAATTTGTATATTTTCTAATAAAGAATAGTTAATAACTCCAAGTGTATTAAGTATTTTGGAGCTAATAAATCCTTCTGAAATATGAATGTTTCCAGATGAAATTTCATTTACAGCAACTTCTCCTATGGAGTAAATCATAGACACTGTTCCGTTGCTACTAGAAGTACCTCCACTACTAATACTGCTTTGCTCAATAGCTATTTGGCTAAAGCCAATTACCGATATAAAGAATGCTATTATTGTGAATGCTTTATTCATAATTTATCTTTTAAAAACTATAAAATCAAACCCTCTATCTTCTGCTACACCTGTAATATTGTATGTTTGGACATGAAAACTATCCGCAAATTTTTGAACAGTAATAAATCCTATAAAACCATAACGCATTGTTGCAGTTACTGTATAGACGTTTAAACCAGTAGAAGAAATTCTGTAATGCCCCGTACCTATTTGGGTAGATGTAAATCCGTCTGAAGATGATGTTACAAAAGTAACTCCATCAAGTGCTACAGATCCAAACAAATATGCTTTCATATCTGCATCACCTGAGTTTACTGCAGTTATTTTACCTAAAACATTACCTGCAAGATTACCAGTTACATCTCCAGTTACATTGCCTATAACATCACCTGTAATATTGCCTGTAACATTTAGTGTTCCATTTATAGTTACTTCATCGGTACTAAAATCTCCTCCAATAAGTGGTGTGGCACTATCCGAATTTTCTATATAGAGTTTGTTATCTCCTGTTTCATTATAACCTGAACTATTACCTAGAAAAACATTTCCTGTTCCTGTTGCGTTATAACCTGCTCGATATCCAATTACGGTATTACTAGAACCTGTAATGTTGTTTTGAAGTGAATTATATCCATATGCAGTATTAGAACCACCAATAGTATTATTTTGGAGTGATCGATCTCCATAGGCAACATTAAAACTACCTGTAGTATTATCACGAAGTGACCGATTTCCATTTGCAACATTCTCACCACCCGTAGTGTTTCTATAAAGTGCATAAACTCCATTTGCAACATTATTATAGCCCGTAGTATTAGTATGTAGTGCCTCATATCCAATTCCTGTATTATCATTACCTGTACCGTCATCATCAACACCTGCTCCATACCCTATAAATGTAGAATAGCCACCTGTTTTGGCATCTGTAAGGTCGTTTAATCTTGTTACTCCTGTAGCTGATGTTTGCCATGAGGCTTTTCCGTTAGCATCAGAGGTTAAAACTTTATCAACACCTTCGGTGCCATCAATAATTGCTAAAAAACCATTTATTGTAACTTCGTCTGTACTAAAATCTCCTCCAATTAATGGGGTTGCTGAGTTTGAGTTTTCAATGTATAGTTTGTCACTTCCTGTTTCATTTAAACCAGATTGAAATCCTAAAAAAACATTTCCATCTCCTGTACTGCTTTGTCCAGATTGATATCCTAAAACTGTGTTTTTACTTCCTGTAATATTACTTGCAAGAGAACTTTCGCCAATTGCAGTATTAAAGTCTCCTGTTTCATGAAATACTAAGGAGCTTGTTCCTAAAGAGCTATTTCCATAACCTGTTTGATTATAACGCATAGCAAAATGACCAACTGCTGTATTGCTTAAATTAAAATCTGTTTCTGAACTTCCAGATTCTTTACCTAAATATAAAGATAATATATCACTATTTACATCTGCTAACTGACCTAATCTTCTAGCTCCATTACCATTTTCGGCATATATAGCATACGGAACGGTTTTAAATTCTGTAGTTCCAAAATCTACATAACCACTCCCAGTATCTATTTCAACTTTTAAATAATGCGAAGCTGGCCAATCCCAATGTATGCTATTGTACAAACCACTTACAGCTGTACCTTCTCCAATGTTTAAAATAATAAGACCATTAGCATCTGTTGTCGTGCTTTGAGTTTCTTGATATTCTAGCGTAATACCATCATATAATATGCTAAATTGTACCTGAACTGCTTGGTTTTGCAATACAGCTCCGTTGTCAGAAATAATTGCTTTGTAATTTATTCCTTGTTGTGCGTATGTTGCTACTATTGTAAAAAATATAGCAACTAGTAGTAGTATTTTTTTCATTTTATAAAGGGTTTGCTGTTAATTTAAAATATATTGTTACTGTTATTTCTGCTGCTGCAGGTGATAAGCTTTGGTAATCTCCTTTTAGTTTAAATGTAACTTCTTTGTTACTTAACAATGTTGTTGAAATTGTTTCTAAAATAGACGCATCGGTTATTTCATATTCAACACCTGTTTCGTTATATAAATTATATTCCTTTGGAATAACAATAGCGTTTTCATCCATATAAAAACCAACATTCATATCTACATAATGATCTCCTGTAAACGATGTTATTTCATAAGTGATTTTTGTGATTTTAATCTTTTCTAATTGGTTTAAGTATTCTGAAATAGTTGTATCATCAGCTAAATTAATAGTCATTGATTCTTCAATAGCTTCTTCAGATTCCGCATTAAAATTTAGATTATAATTTTCTGTTAAGGATGATTCAACTGTAATATCTGCAAACGATTTAAGATCATCTTCATCACATGAAGTGAATATAAAACTACATACTATTAATACTGTTAAAAATTTGATTCTGTTTTTCATGATTTTATTATTTAGTTTTTATTAATTCGTTTTTACAAGAAATAGACTGATATTATTTTGAGGGATAAGCATTGATTCCTCACCCTTTTCCCATATAAAATCTGTGTTTGATGTCAGTTCTTTTTCAAAGGAAGCATCCGTAATATTTAATTTAGAATTACTTTTTATTTTGAAAATTTCTCGATTTGTCTCTAAGCCATAATTTGTATTATACAGTTTGAAACGAATGATTAAGTTTTCTTCTTCGTCTATTTTTAGTACCTGAAGTTTTCCAACAAACAAATTGGTTGTTACAAATAATAGAATGTCATCTTCTTTAATCTGTATTCCTTTTTTGTGATGAGCTTGTTTTAAATCTTTTGCATTTACATCTATCATCCCAATGATTGTTGAACCATCTAACTCTTGATATTTAAGCTGATTTAGATACCATTTTGGTCTGAAAATAATTGGGTCAATTTTAGTGTCAATATCTATAGCAACAGCAACTTTAGCTGTTTCAATCGTATTTCTAGGGCCTTTAAAACCACTGGTAGAAAAGCGTTCGTCTTTTAAAACCAACCCTTTCCAAGCATGTATATCATGATAATTATCTATTCTATAATACGTAGCTTCTTTTTCTAACAAAATGTTAGTTCCTGATTTTTCAGAACCCATATAAAGGGTTTCAATCCAAGAACCTTTAATTTGATAGTATTGAAAATTTTCTTTACATTTTAATCTCAAGTGGAAGGGATTATCATAAACTTGATTTGTTTTGAAATTGATAAAAAAATGCTTTTCTCCTATCCAAAGGTTTTCTGAAATTTTAATCGGACTCTCGAGTAGCTCTCCTCCAAATTTGGATATTTGGAAGGTTTCTTCAAAAGCAATATCCCCAAAATCATCCCAATAATAAATTGCTTTCTCTGAAACATAGGGTATTTGCTCACTAAAACCAGATTCTACACCATTTACAAATTTGTAAACTGAATGAGTTGAATATTTTAGTTTCTCATATTCAATTTTTCCAGACTTTACTTGATAGGGTTTAAAATCTTGTCCTTGTAATAGATTACTATTAACAATTATCAGGAGTACTACAATTTTTTTTATAGCATTATTCATTATAGTAATTTTTATAAGCTATTTAATTCCTCTTATTTCATATATATTATTGTGCCCAAATGGAGGTTCTTGATCTTGTACTATTATTATTTTAGCAAATACACCTGGCTTATCATTTATCATCCAATACTTTACTTTTTTATCAAAATCACCAATCCCTTCAACTACGGTACACTCAAAATTTCCTAATACAGTTGTTATCATTTCTGTACCAACAACCTTAAAGTGATCTAATTTTTCTTTTGGAAAGAAATATAAATATTCTTGATTATCTTCTGAATCATTTATTGAAATTGGGTTTTCACCCATCTCGATATAATCATTTTGAAAAAATGAATATTCACGAACGTCAATAGTTTGTTCTTGATCATTATATATTATTCTTGAACTCACTAAAAAGCTGTCTGGCTCTTCATCATCACTAAAATTTGAAGCTGTATAAATAATATCTTTGTAATCTTTTAAAAAGGTTAAGACCTCTTTTATTTTCCAAGGTAATTTTGTAGTTTCCTCTTCATAATAAAATTCACCTTCCTCATTTAAAAGATCATCATAGGTAAAATCAAGTGTTGGTTTTATAGTAGTTACATGTTCAATTTTTGGAGGTAAATCAAGTTTTGCTATTTTGGCGAATTTTAAAATTGCTCCTTCTTTTTTATAGACTAAATTTTTTTTATCTACTTTAATAACTGCTGCTGCTCCATTAAAATCTTTATCTAAATCACTTGTCATTACAATTGTCTTTTGTTTTTTATTGTATTTCCAAGTTCCAACCTCTATAGGATTAGAGGTTGGGCTTCTGGCTGCATTAAGAACTCCATTTTCTGAGAAAATAAAAACGGTTTTAAAGTCATCCATTGTTTTACCATCTTGAACTACTGTTTCTAATTGCCAGTTTCCAATTATTTTTTTTTCTTGTGCTTTTACTGTAAATGCAACAAATAATATTGCTGATATTATTACTATTCTCTTCATAACTATTGTTTTTTTTACTTTAATTTATTTTTACTAAAGGTTTTAAAACTTAACAAATTCTACTCTACGATTATTTGCTTTTCCTTCAGCAGTTGAATTATTATCTAATGGTTTACCTTCTCCAAAGCCAGTAGATTTTAATCTTGACGCATCAATACCTAATTCAATAAGTTTGTTCATTACTACTTTTCCACGAGCTTTAGACAAGGTCATATTGGTTTCGGTATTGCCATCACTATCGGTATGTCCTTCTACACTAAAGTTGATGTCAGTATTTTTTATCATAAGCTTATAAATTTTATTAATTGGACCCATGCTTTCTGGTTTAAGTGTAGCTTTATTTATATCGAATTTTATTCCGCTTACAATTATTTTCCCTTCAGAAAGTACACGGTCATAATATTTTACACCTCCTTTGGCAATACGGAAATTTTTAAGGTACATTTTATCATTTATCCCACTAAATGTAAGTCCTGTAGGATTTTTTTCTAAATGTGGTATATTGATTAATCGTGTATCGTTCATATACACCTTAAATTTTCCTTTGGTATATGCAATAGAAATATGTCTCCATTGGCCAATAGGCTCTTCAGACCAACCATTGGTTTCTGTACCAGGATATCTTTTATCTGTATTAATAAACTCTAGACCGTTAGGATAAACCACCAAACGCTCATTAAAATCAGAGCTCCTTTGCTGATTCTTTGTATCCTTAAAAGAAATGAAATATCTATTGGCTGTACTCTGCCTTTTCTCAAACCAAACATCAAATTCTATGGTAAAAATTTCAGGTAAATAATCTTCACTAGCATTTTTTAAATAAGGGATTATTTTCCCTCCATCAATAAACATTATAACAAGCTCTCCATCTACTTCGGCAATTTCTGCACTTCCGCCAACTAAATCCCATCGGCTTGGAAATTCTCCATTTTCTTCATCATCACTTGGTATGTCTTCAAAAATAACCGTGTCTCCAGGAATAAAATCAAATTTATTCCATACTACTGTAGGTTGATTATTTTCTTCTAAAGCTACCTTATTATTAATGTTTTTTTGGGAGGAACTATCTTGATTAACAGCAGTGGAATCCTTTTCTTTTTCAGAAGATTTCTTGTTCTTTCCATCAATCTCATCTTCTACTCCATCAAAGACTTTATCTATTCTTTTCTCAGTTCTAACTTCAGCTTCTTTTTCTATTTTTTTATTAGTTTTTTCTACTAGTTTTTTAAAAAATTGCGCATTACTATTTTGAGAAAATGCAAAAAAGAGTATTAATATTAAAAATTTTACTAAAGATTTCATTGTGCTATTTGTTAATTATTAATAGCACAAATTTAATATGGAGAATGAAATTTTATTTCATCAAAAAGTATGAAATGTTTTCACCCTAAAGGGTGAATTTTAATGAATATTTGTTGATAATGAAAGTGTTGCTGTTTTGCTAACTGTTTATTTTTTTCATAGCCTGAATTCTATTTCTTACATCAAGCTTAGAATAAAGGTTTTTAATATGTGTTTTTACAGTGTTTTTTGAAACAAACATTTTTTCTGCAATTTCTTCGTTACTAAAACCATTAGTTATTAGTTCTAATACTTCTATTTCTCTTTTTGAAAGATCATAAATTTTAATTTTTTCAGAATCTACATTCAATGAAATATTAGTATTATTTTTAACCAAGCTCTCTAATTCACTAATTTGAAGAATATGTTTTTGTATTTCATTATTTTGTTTTTCTAACTCTAACATTTTGTTTTTACGAAGTAAGTATAAAGAAAATATTAAAATAGCAATTAATAACAAACTAAATAATGAACCCCATAATAGCACTTTCAAATTTGTTTTAGCTTTTTCAGTACTTCTTTCATTTTTTCTAGCTAACTCTTTTAATTGTTCATCTTTCTTCAATGTTTCATATTCTATTTGGGTACTAATGATACTTTTTTGTGATGAAACATTTACAATGCTATCATGATATTTTGTTGCTTTTTTATAAGATTCTAGCGCATGTTTAAATTGATTAGTTTGAGTGTAATACTGAGTTAACGCAGTATAGCCCAACACAATATTTTCTTTAGACTTTATATTTAAAGCAGTTTGTAATCCTTGGTTTATATTATCTAAAGCCTCTTTATACTTATTAGTATGAATTTGATTAACACCAATATTTATAAGAGTATTACTTAGATATCGTAAACTATTGTATTTAACCAATTGAGGAATCGCTTTTTGATAGTATATAATAGATTCTGTATAGTTTCCTTCTTTTTGAAATAACAACCCCAACAAGTTATATTTAATTGCAACCCCTTCTTTTCTAGGATTTTTCTTAGCTAGAATCAATGATTTTTTAAAATAATAATGAGCTGAATCATATTGTTTCTTACTTAAATATACTTCCCCAATATTTGCAAAACCATATTCTTGTCCTCTTTCATTTTGACTCTTTGCTTCTACTTCAACTCCTTTTTTAAAATATTTTAAAGCTTTATCATATTCTTCTGTATTTATAAATACATTTCCTATTCCGTTTAAAGCAATTGCAATACTTCTCTGACTATTTATTCTTTCAGCAAGATTAAGGGCTTGAAAATAATGAACAAAAGCTTCTTTTTCAAGATTGAGCTTTCGATAGGTTACTCCTAAACTATTTAGGCATTTTACTTTTGAAAGCGTATCTGTACTTTTTTCATAATACGTAAGTGCTCTTTTATGGTAATTTACAGATAGTGTGTAATCGTTATCATAACGCGCTGTAATTCCCATCCGATTATAACTTTTTGCTATCCCGTCTATATAATAAATCATTTCTGAGACCAATAAAGCTTCTTCAATAATCTCATTGTTGCCTTCTCGTTGTTTAATAGATTGCCTATAAAGATTTATTAATTTTTCAGCTTTTAAAGAATCGTTTTTTGTAATTTTTAATTCGGAAAAAGTTTTACTGATATCAATTTCTTCTTTTTTGTCTTGCCCAAAAGTAGAAATTGAAAGTAGAAATAGTAATACGTAGATTAATCTTATGGGCATTTTTAATAAATTGAGGATAGCATTTATACAAATTTACAAAATATTAGGACTAAATGGTATTTATATTCCTTAAATATTACTCCCCAATTAAACCAAAGTTAGATATATAATTTAGCTAACTTTACTAAGCAAAAACTGTTGAAAATAATATCTATAATTTTAATTAGTTGCGGGTGCAACTAATTTCAAATAGTGTATCTTTGCACAATGAAATCTAAAAAAAATACAATTGATTTTGAAAACTCTATAGGCCCTTGGCTAGGTAAGACGGTAAAAATAATAGAATATTATTTACAGGAAGCTTTAGATAGAAACGGGATAGACTTATCCAAAGAACAAATGATCGTTTTAAAAAAACTTCATGAACAGGATGGATTGAACCAAAACGAGCTTGCATTTTTAACCTTACGTAATAAATCTTCATTAACACGCTTATTGCGCAAAATGGAAAACAAAAAATACATTTCTAGAGAACAATGCAAAAAGGACAAACGGATTAATCATGTTTTTTTAACAGATTTGGGAAAAATAGTTTTTAACACAACTGAACCAGTAATCAATAATATTATCCAAACCATGGAGCTGAATATTTCGAATACTGAAAAACAACAAATCATCGAGGTGTTAAAAAAAATACAACAAAATTTCAACGTTAAAACAGAGCCTATTTAATTAAACGATATGAGAAAAATACTATCTATAATTTTCGGAGTACTATTATTAGCAGGAGCAATTTATGTTTCTAAAAAGTTTATTGAAAACAAGAACAAGCCAAAACCCAAATTCGATAAAATTGTAAAAACAGTTTTTGTCAATACCGTTAAAAATAAAGATATTCCTATTGTTATAACGGCTAGTGGAAATTTAATTGCAAAACATAAAATTGAACTATTTGCTGAGGTACAGGGAGTATTAAAACACAATATAAAAGAGTTTAAGGCTGGGACAACCTATAAGAGAGGTGAACTAATTTTGAGTATTAATAACGATGAGTTCTATGCAAATCTACAATCACAAAAAAGTAATTTCTATACTAGCATTACTGGAATCATGCCTGATATTCGTTTTGATTATCCAGAAGAATATGAAAAATGGCAAAGCTATTTAAATAGTTTTGACATCAATAAAACGACTCCTAAACTCCCTCAAATAAATACTGAGAAAGAAAAATATTTTATTTCTGGAAGAGGAATTAATACGGCTTACTATAATGTTAAAAACCTAGAAGTTAAATTAGGAAAATACAATTTATATGCTCCTTATAAAGGCGTTCTAACCGAGGCTTTAGTAACTCCAGGAACCCTCGTTAGAGTTGGGCAAAAATTGGGGGAATTTATTGACCCGAGTATTTATGAAATGGAAGTAGCAGTAAATGCTGAATTTGCAAATTTATTGAAAAAGGGCAATAGAGTCAAATTACAAAACCTCGAAAAAACCAAAGAATTTGAAGGAGAGGTAATTAGAATTAACGGCAGGGTAAATATAGCTTCTCAAACTATTAAGGCATATATTCAAGTGGCACATGAAGATCTAAAAGAAGGTATGTATTTAGAAGCTGATTTAAACGCAAGATCTGAAGCAAATGCCATTGAAATTTCTAGAAAATTATTAATTGATAATAAACAACTATTCGTTGTAAGAGATTCTGTTTTAGATCTTATTGATGTAACTCCGGTTTATTTTTCAGCAGAAAGTGTTGTTTTAAAAGGAATTGAAGATGGCACCCTCCTTTTATCAAAAACAGTACCTGGAGCGTATGATGGGATGAAGGTTAAAATATTTCAAGAAGAGAACTAAACACTATGAAGAAAGTAATAAGTTATTTTATAAAGTTTCCGGTAGCTGTTAATGTAATAATACTTGCATTTTTAGCATTTGGGATAATAGGAATATTTTCTATTAAATCTTCATTTTTCCCTTTAACAGATTCTAAATTAATTAGGATAGACCTTTTTTATCCAGGTGCTTCACCTGCCGAAATGGAGGAGGGCGTTGTGCTTAAGATTGAAGACAATTTAAAAGGAACTGTTGGTATAGATCGTATTACTTCTGTGTCAAGAGAAAATTCTGCTAGTATAAGCGTTGAAATTGAACGAGGTAAAAATATAGATGTCGTATTAGCAGATGTTAAAAATGCAGTAGATAGAGTACCTTCTTTTCCAACAGGAATGGAACCTGCAGTTATTGCAAAGGTCGAAACGATGCGTCCAACCATTAGCTTTACATTAAGTGGTGAGAATATTCCGTTAGTTACCTTAAAGCAATATGCTAGAACTGTTGAAAATGATTTGCGTGGTATTGACGGGATTTCGCAAGTGGTTTTATCTGGATTTCCAGAAGAAGAAATTGCTATTTCTGTTCGCGAAAATGATTTAAGAGCCTACAACTTATCATTTCAAGATGTTGCAAATGCTGTAAGCAATTCTAATATTTTAATTACTGGAGGTAATATTAAAACAAATGCAGAAGATTACTTAATTAGAGCAAGTAATCGGTCTTATTATGGAATTGAATTATTAAATACAATTGTTAGGGCTGAATCTAATGGAAATATAATCCGATTAAAAGATGTTGCTGATGTAAGAGATACTTGGTCTGAGACACCCGATAGAGTTTTTTATAATGGAAATACAGCCATCAACATTACAGTGAGTAATACCAATAATGAAGATTTAATTTCTTCAGCTGTAAAAGTAAAAGAATACATTCATAAATTTAACCAACAATACGATAATGTACATCTAGATATTTCTAGTGATTCTTCTTTAACATTAGTAGGAAGAACAGAATTATTAACAGAAAATGGAATCATAGGGATTCTATTAGTATTGTTGCTTTTAGCAGTGTTTTTAAATGTACGTTTAGCATTTTGGGTAGCTGCTGGATTACCCATTGCCTTTTTGGGAATGTTTGTTTTTGCTGCTCAACTTGGAGTTACTATTAATGTATTATCCCTTTTCGGGATGATCATAGTTATTGGTATTTTGGTAGATGATGGAATTGTAATTGGCGAAAATATATTTCATCATTACGAATTAGGCAAGTCACCCATTAGAGCTGCTATAGATGGCACAATTGAGGTTTTACCTCCTGTAGTTTCGGCTTTATTAACAACTATGATTGCATTTTCTACCTTCTTCTTTTTAGATGGCAGAATGGGTGATTTTTTTAGTGAAGTATCAACTGTTGTAATATTAACGCTTTTGGTATCTATGGTAGAAGCTTTGATTATTTTACCTGCACATATTGCACACTCTAAAGCACTACATAGAAAAGATAAAGAGCTAAATCGTATTGATAGCTTCTTTGAAAAAGTAAATCGTTTTGCTGATAAATGGTTAATGAAATTAAGAGATGTTGCTTATGTACCTTACTTACGTTTCTTTCTAAAAAATAAATTCTTAGGATTTGCTATTCCAATTGCATTGTTGATTTTTAGCATTGGAGCAATTGGTGGTGGAATTGTAGGAACATCATTTTTTCCAAGAATTGCAAGTGACAGAATTTCTGTAAACCTAAAAATGCCACAAGGCACTAATGAGATGATTACTGATTCAATCATCTCAAGCATAGAAGAGAAAGTTTGGTTGGTTAATGAAGAATTTACCAATCGACAAACAGACAATAAACAAGTTGTTCAAAATATTATAAAGCGTATTGGCCCTGGAACTTCTAATGCAACTTTAACAATAAATTTATTACCCGGTGAATCTCGCGATTTTGCATCTTCAGAAATTAATGAATCTCTTCGTCAAAAAGTAGGGAAAGTCAACGGAGTAGAGAGTTTGACCTTTGGATCTAATTCTAATTTTGGAGGCAGCCCCGTTGCTGTTGCTTTACTAGGGAATAATATTACTGAACTTAAAGCTGCAAAGAAAGAATTAAAAGAAGCAATGTCTCGAAACCCTTTATTGAAGGATATTTCAGATAATGATCCTGAAGGGATAAAAGAAATTCAAATTCAATTAAAAGACAAAGCAAATATTTTGGGCTTGAACTTAAGAAGTATTATGAGTCAAGTCCGTTCTGGATTTTTCGGATTTCAAGCACAGCGTTTTCAACGTGGGCAAGATGAAATTAGAGTTTGGGTACGCTATCAAAAAGAAGATAGATCCTCAATCAAACATTTGGATGATATGTGGATTAATACTCCTTCGGGGAGTAAGGTTCCTTTTTCTGAAATCGTAACCTATGTTATTACTCGAGGAGAGGTAGCAATAAATCATTTAGATGGAAAACGCGAAATACAGATTACTGCAGATTTAAAATCTGTAGATGATAGTGCATCAGATATAGTTGGTGAAATTAAAACGCAAATAATGCCTGAAATCATTTCAAAATATCCAACGGTTTCAGCCTTATATGAAGGGCAAAATAGGGAAAAAGACAAAACAATGGTCTCCGTAATAAAAGTAGCGCCCATAATTCTTATACTGATATATATTGTCATCGCATTTACTTTTAGAACCTATAGTCAGCCCTTATTATTAATGTTATTAATTCCATTCAGTATGATAGGAGTGGTATGGGGTCATTATATTCATGATTTCCAAATCAATATCTTATCTTGGCTAGGTATCATTGCCTTAATTGGTATTATGGTGAATGATGGATTGGTATTAATTGGAAAATTTAATCTATACTTAAAAGAAGGAATGAAATATGACGAAGCTTTAGTACAAGCAGGAAAATCACGTTTTAGAGCTATTTTTCTAACATCATTAACCACTATTGCAGGTCTTGCACCACTAATGCTAGAAACAAGTAGGCAAGCACAATTTTTAATACCAATGGCAATTTCAATTGCTTATGGAATAGGGATTGCAACAGTATTAACCTTGGTGATGTTGCCATTATTACTGTCGGTTTCAAATTCTATAAAAGTATTTATTAAATGGATGAGAACAGGAAAAAAAATATCGAAAGAAGAAGTAGAAAGAGCGATCGTAGAACTAAATTATGAACATGATGAATTACATTAAAACCGTTATAGGCTTAGTTATAATTTTGCTTTCAGTTGAGGTAAGCGCACAACGATTATTGACCAAAAAAGAAGCAATTCAGATTACTTTAGAAAATAATTACGGAATTAAATTAGCTGAAAATAATGTTAATATAGCAAAGAATAACTCAAGCATTTACAATTCGGGGTTTTTACCAACCCTTTCTGCAAATGGAGGTGCTAATTATGATATTAGTGATCAGGATATTGAACAACAAGATGGTACAAACTCTACAATTACTGGTGCAGAAACCAAAACTTATAACGCTTCACTAGATCTTAACTATACTATTTTTGATGGATTGGGTAGAAAGTACGACTATAAGCTACTTCAAGAAACTTCTAATTTAACTGAATTACAAGCAAGAGAAACTATAGAAAATACCTATTTACAATTGTTTACGGTATATTTTCAAATTGCTCGTTTATCTAAGAATACTGATAATTTAAAAGAAACTTTAGAAATTTCAAAACTGCGATTGGAAAGAATACAATATCAAAATGATTACGGGCAGTCCACAAAGCTAGAGTTATTAAATGCAGAAGTCGATGTTAATAATGACAGTATTAATTATATAAATACAAGGCAGCAATTTATAAATGCAAAACGCGATTTAAATATTATTTTAGGTGTTCAGTTAGATGAAAATTATGTGGTAGAAACTGAAGTTGATTTTCTTACATTATTGTCTTTTGACGAACTACTTTCTATATCGCTAGAAAACAATGTTATTTTGATGCAACAAGAAAAGAGCATCACAATAAGTGAATATAATATTAGAGCAAATAAAGGAAATTATCTGCCTCGAGTTGGTCTCACCGGGTCTTATGGATGGAATGAAAGTGATAACCCATCAACCTCCTTTTTTGCAGGAAGTACGGTTACTGGATTTAGAGCAGGATTAAATGTTTCTTGGAATGTGTTTGATGGAGGAACAACTAAAACCAGAGTAGCCAATGCAAAAATTGCAATGGACAGTCAAGAGATATTACAAGTTCAACAATTTGAGACTTTAGAAAATGTGTTAAAAAATACTAGTGAAGAGTACACCAATAATCTATTTATCCTCAAAGCACAAGAACAGAATGTTATTACTAACCAAAATAATTTTGATAGATCAGTAGAGAAGTATAAACTTGGTCAAATAAATTCAATAGATTTTCGATTAGCTCAAGTTAATTTACTCAATTCACAAACTGATTTAACAAATACTAAATATGAAACTAAACTCATTGAATTAAGGTTATTACAATTGAGTGGTCAGATTTTAAACGTAGAGTTTTAGAGTACTTTTTCAAAAATAGACTCATCTCATTTACTATAGATTAAAATTACATTTGCCTTATGAAAATATCTAATTCGGTAAAAGGATTGTTGCTAGCTTTTGTTTCAGTAATTGCTGTTTCAAACGTTTATATATTTAGTAAAGTAGCTTTAAAAGAAGTAAGCTTACCTCAGTTTGGTGTGTATTGGTTTGCTTTTGGTCTTTTATGGATTTTACTATATGCTTGGTATAAAAAATCTTTTACGCTCTTTAAAAAATTATCTGGCAAGTGTTATTTTGTTTTAATCTTTCTTGGATCAATAGAAGTTATAAGTACGTACTTTTTCTTTAAGGCTATTTATACTATCTCTAACCCCGCAATTGTTTCGTTTATTGGTAACATTGCTCCTGCTTTAATTATTACGTTAAGTTTTTTCATACTCAAAGAACGTTTTAACTCTTTAGAGTTTTGGGGGATATTATTAGCTATTAGCGGAGCTTTCATTATTAGTTATAAAGGAAATAGCAGTATAGATGACATGTTTATTGATGGTGCACAATATGTGTTGTATTCAAGTTTATTAAATGCGGTTAATGCTGTTATTATTAAAAAGAAGATTGAAAAAATTCACCCTACAGTTTTAACAATTAATAGAAGTATGTTTTTACTCGTATTTTCAATTATTGCACTTATCGTTTTTAAAGAATCACTTACAATTCCAGCTGATGCGTTAAAAAATATTTTTATCGGCTCACTTTTAGGTCCATTTTTAACAGTTATAGCGGGTTATTTAGCTTTACAATATATTCCGTTATCTCGTAAAGCCATTATAACTAGTACAAGAGGGTTGTTTGTGTTGGCAGGTTCTTACTTTTATTTTAGCGAATTTCCAGACTTCATTGCCTTAGCAGGAGGAGGAGTTACTATTTTAGGCGTTTTATTAATTGCTTTTGGAAAAATCCGCTTTCAAAAAAATAATATAAATAAAGCATAGATAGCTAATAATATTTTATTCCTTGAACGTATTATTATACTAACTTAATTAAAGTTGGTTCGTCATACATTTTACCAAGAAACTGAAATTTGATTTACAAATTGTTTTAATTAAACAGCAGTGTTTAATTAAAACAATCTGATATTATATTTTTTATTTTGTGTTAATCCTTTGATCCTCGCCCTGGTGTATACGGTGCTCCAGAATTTACAAGTTTTTCTTCTAATTGTTTTAAATCAACATTATAAATAGCTTCAACCTTTTGTTTGATTGCAGTAATTTTAACTTTGGCAATTGAATAGCTATCTCTATGTGTTTGTGTAGGTGTTGAAGTAGAATATTTTTGCTCGTAACTTATGTTTCCAATTCTTGCCGCTGGGCTTCGAGGTTGACTAATGTCTAATTTCTTTTTTAAACGGTCTCCATAAAGAGATATGCTAATATTCTTAAGCTTATTTTCAATATCTAACACATCTTTAGATAGCTCTTCAAAAGGAAGTTCAGATCGTTTAATCGCAGATTTTATATATTTTAATTTAGTATTTGTTTCGCTAATAATCTCCTGACATGCCTGTAAATTAGCTTCAAGTTGCGATACCTGTTTTTGGAATGCAACTTTCTCTGCTCTGTCTTCAGCTGGCATCACAGTATTTTCTAAACCAATTACATTGAATGAAACTGGACTTACCAATGCACTTAGCTCTCCATCCTTATATAATCCCATTTCAACTGTATACTTTCCTGGTTGTGCCAATGTTCCTTCATCAATTGTGCTCCAAGGATTATAAAACGAAGCAGTACTTAAATCTATAGGAGTTTGAAGCGTGTATCTTAAATCCCAATGAAAACGTTGTAAACCTTCTATTGGTTTTTTAAACTCTTTTTTGACAACTTCTCCTTTATCATTTTTAATTGTAAACACTAATGTTTGCTCATTCTCTTCCCTTTCTGCTTTTAAACTTTCATAATCTGGATAAACAGCGTCTTCTCTATTTTTAATGAGTTCTTTTTCTTTATCTGTTCTGTTTTCTTTTAAAGATTTGTAAGTTTCATTATAATAATAAGTAATCATTGCCTCTGGTCCAAGGTTTGGTGCTGTATAAAAATTATCTCCTTGAAAAGATTTTCCAGGTAGCCCTAATGGAAGACTCTTTTCCCAAGATAGAGCATCACGAATTGGGTAGATTTTAGCTACTTCTACAGGTTTTTTATTTTCAACAACTCTCAATGAAGAGTAATCATCCAATACATAAAACCCTCTTCCAAAAGTACCAAGAACTAAGTCATTCTCTCTTTCCTGAATAGCAATATCTCTTACTGCTATTGTTGGCACTCCATTGGATAGTTGTTTCCAACGTTGCCCTTTATTTGGAGAAAAGAAAACTCCAAATTCTGTCCCGCAAAATAGTAATCCACTATCAATATGATCTTCTTCAATCGAATATATACTTCCTCTTTCTGGTAAGTTGCTACTTATTGAAGTCCATGATTTACCTTTATCATTTGATTTGAATATGTAAGGTTTAAAATCACCATATTTATGATGATTAAATGCTACATACATAACATTTACATCGTGTTTAGAAAGGTATACACTATTAACATATGATTGATTTGGAGCACCTGAAATAGACTTTACTTTTCGCCAAGTATTTCCTCCGTCTTCAGTGATTTGAATTAGCCCATCATCTGTACCAATTGCAATTAGATTTTCGTCAATAGGAGATTCGGACAATGCCACAATACTCCCATAAAGTGATGTTGATCCATTTTTGGCAACAGCATCAATACTAACAATACGATCATAAACTTTTAGTGTATTTCTGTCTATTTGTTGTGTTAGGTCATCACTAATAACCTCCCAGCTATTACCATAATCATTGGAACGGAATACTTTGTTTCCTGCAAAATAAAGTCGCCCTGAAGCATGTTTACTAATTGCTAGAGGAGAGTCCCAGTTAAATCGATAGGTGTTTTCATTTTCTCTTTCACTAGGCTGAATCCCTATAATTTCTCCACTCTTTTTGTCGTAACGAACTAAAAATCCATTTTGTGATTGAGCATATACAATGTTAGGATTTTCAGGGTCAATTTGAGATTCAAATCCGTCACCTCCATTTGTAATAAACCAATCAAAGTTAGTTATTCCGTGCCCTGTAAGAACTCTTGATGGTCCGCCAAGACTAAAATTATCTTGAGTACCACCATAGACATTGTAAAATGGATAGTCATTATCAACAGCCACTTTATAAAACTGAGTTACAGGAATATTTTCTTTAAAGTCCCAGTTTTTTGCCGCATCAAATGTTTCATACATTCCACCATCACATCCTACCAACCAATGCTTGTTATTATTTGGGTTAATCCACATACAATGATTATCAACATGCTTATAGTCTTCACCAACTTTAGTAAATGTTTTTCCTCCATCATGACTAACAGACATCCATGTATCCATTGAGTAAACTGTATTTTCTTCAACAGGATCAGCAATTATTTCTTGATAGTAATTTCCACTAGTTTTATGACTTCCTCTTTTTTCCCAACTAGCACCTCTGTTTGTAGATGCAAAAAACCCTCCTTTACCATCAGCAGCTTCTACAATTGCATAAATTATTTCAGGATTTACAGGTGAAATAGCTAAACCTATTCGCCCCAATTCTGTAGTTGGTAATCCTGTATTAATTTTAGTCCATGTATTTCCTCCATCTGTACTTTTGTGCATTCCAGATCCTGGACCACCACCTACATAAGTAAATACATGCCTTCTTCTTTGAAAAGTTGATGCATATAATACATCAGGGTTTCTTGGATCCATCTGTACATCATTAACTCCCGTATGTTCATCAACAGTTAAAACAGCTTCCCAAGTTTTACCACCGTCAGTTGTTTTATATAACCCTCTATCTCCACCTTTACTCCATAATGGGCCAATAGCAGCAACATAAACAACATCAGAGTTTTCAGGATGAACAATAATTCGCCCTATATGTTCTGACATTTTCAAGCCCATATTGTTCCATGTCTTTCCTCCATCAATAGATTTGTAAATTCCATCACCATAAGATACAGAACGCTGATTGTTATTTTCACCAGTACCTACCCAAACCACATTAGAATTGTTTGGATCTATAGTGATACATCCAATAGAGTAAGATCCTTCATTATCAAACACAGGAATAAATTCTAAACCAGAATTGATTGTTTTCCACACACCACCAGCTGATGATGCCACATAATATTCAAATGGATTATTAGGATTTACAGCAACATCTGAAATTCTACCAGAAGTTAATGAAGGGCCAATACTTCTCCATGAGAGTCCTTCAATTTTAATTTCGTCGAGTGGTTGTTTAGTCTCTTTTTTAGATTTTTGAGCTTGAATAAATTGTGTGCTTAATAGTAAGATTATAAAAGCGAAACTGATTGATTTTTTCATGATGAAGATATTTATTTTCAGACGAAAGGTACTGCTTTTTATGATATAAAATACTCAATGTTATATTAGAAATAAATCAAAATTAAAGAGTTTTTAATACACTAACAAAAAGGATATTAGCTCTTTTTCTAACATAAGAATAATAACACAAATGATTAAATTTTAAGGTAAATAGCACTTCCGAATGATAATCATATTCTTTAAACAATAGTAATTGAGAAAAAGCATTTAGAAATTTCTAAGTATTGAAGAAATCATAAATTTACTTGAATTAGATTTGCTTAAATTTATAATGTTAATATATTTCTATATTTTGAGAATGTTGTTTAATCTTACCTTCATTCTCCAGTTTTTTCATCACTCTGCTAATTACTTCTCTTGCTGTTCCCAATTCATTGGCAATTTGCCGATGAGATATTTTAATAGGATTTTGTTGTGTAACTTTTTTCTTTTCAAGCAAGAAATCATACAATCGTTTATCCATTTTATTAAACAGCACATGGTTGATAGTTTCTAACAATTCTGAATAACGCAAATTGTATTGTTGATAAAAAAGTTGATTAATACTAGGAAATTGATCTATCCATTTAATCACTTTATCAACAGGCATCAATAAAATTTTAGAATCTTCTTCGGTTATTGCATACACTTTACTTGGGTCATTTTTTAAACTCGAAGCAAAAGACATCACACAACTTTCATTGGGTTGGATGTAATAAAGCAATAAATCTTTTTCATTAAAGTTTGAAAACACTTTCACCAAACCTTCCAAAACAATCGGGATTACTTTTACATATTGACCTTCTCTTAAAATTTCTGTGTCTTTCGGAATATCTATTACTTGAGAAGATGCCATAACTTTTTCTCTTAATTCTGGACTTAAAAATGAAAGTGATTTTTCTAAATCTGACATATCAAATGACTTAGGTTTTATGATGTAAACAAATATAGCAAATCCTATCTAGATCTTGCTTATCAATTGGTCAGGTTCATTATGGATGATTGATACTTCTCATCGCAAAGTCAGAAACAAAAAAACATCCAATAAAAATATTGGATGTTCTTGATTAAAATTATTGTACTGTCTATTTTTAATGAGGCAATGATTTTCTAAAAACTCCATAAGCAAAAGTTCCTAACAAGGCTGCACCAATAAATACAATAAAAATGGTATATCCTGAGCCCACCAATACAAACATCATCCCTGAGCAAACACCTGTAAGTGCCCAACCCATTCCGAAGATGATTCCACCTAAAATATAACGCCACCACTCGTGGCTTTTGTCATTAAACTTTACAGTTTCGCCATGAACTGCTTTAATTTTTCCTTTTTTAAATAATTGGGTAATAATAATACCTGTAATAACTCCAGTTATTATAATTCCGTACATATGAAATGACTGAAAATGGAACATTTCAATAATTCTAAATGTTGATACTGCTTCTAGTTTCCACATACCGAAACCAAATAAAAAGCCAATGATTATATATTTGAATAATTTCATTTTTTAAAATTTTAAATAGTGATTCGTAAAATACAGGGAAGTATGAGCCATGTCATTATTAAACCACCTACAAAAAATCCGACAACTGCTACAAGTGATGGTAATTGCATATTTGCAATTCCAGAAATAGCATGACCTGATGTACACCCACCAGCATATCTTGCTCCAAATCCTACTAAGAAACCACCACCAACAATAATAATTAATCCTCTTACAGAAAATAGTGAGCCCCATGAATAAAGATCCCAGAATTCTGGTATTCCCGAACCTAAAACTAAATCTTTTCCGGGTACAATATGAACATTATCTTGGGTAAGTAACTGCTCTCCAGAAATATCGTTCAAAGTGTTGATTGCTGCTTGTGATATATGAGCCAACCCGTCTCCTCCAAAGTAGTTTGCTGCAATATAACCGCCAAACATAGCGCCAAGAGCAACCATTAAATTCCATCCTTGTTTTCCCCAATCAAATTCAAAAAAATCTGAATATTTACCAGCACCATCAGCGGCACACATAGTTCTTAAATTGGCTGATAAACCAAAGTCTTTATTAAACTTTAACAGTAAAAAAAGGGTTGTACCTATGGTAACCCCTCCCATCCACCATGGCCAAGGTTGGCTGATGAATTCTTGTACTTGCACTAAGGTTTCATTCATGATATTTATTTGTTAGCAAAATTAGTGGTTATTAATCCTTTATAAAATGATTTTTGTCATTTCTTATTTTTTAATTGTTTTATTTTGATGTTGAACGCTGCAAAGATTAAAGTCATAAATGGACTTAACCAATTGAATATTGCAAAAACTGCATAGTCTGCAACCGATACGCCTAAGACTCCTGATTGGTATGCTCCACAGGTATTCCACGGCACCAGTACCGAAGTTACTGTACCTGAATCTTCTAAGGTTCTACTTAAATTTTCTGGTGCTAATCCTTTATCTTGAAATGCTTTTGCATACATTTTACCTGGAACTACAATTGCTAAATATTGGTCTGATGCTGTAAAGTTTAATCCTATACAGGTAAAAACGGTACTTGCAAACAATCCGAAAACAGAATGAAATAAGTTTAGCATAAATGCAGAAATTCTTGCCAAGGCACCGATAGCATCCATTACTCCTCCAAAAACCATGGCACAAATAATCAGCCAAATAGTACCCAACATACTGCTCATACCTCCAGCTGTAAATAAATCTACTAAAGCTTCGTTTTCTGTTGCTATGGCAACATCAACCGTTAATGCATTCATAACTCCTTTATAAGCAGGTTTAAATGTTAATGCATCAACTCCTGCAACTTGAGCAACAACTTCTGGTTGAAAAACCAATGCAAAAACACCTCCTAATAGAGCGCCTATTAAAAGAGCAATAAGAGGAGAAGTCTTTTTTATAATTAAAGCAATTACAGTAATTGGCACTAAAAATAACCACCAATTAATATTAAAAGTTAATTTAATATCAGCTAACATTTGTGAAGTATCTGCAGAGCCCGTTGTGTCTAATGTGAATCCAAGAATTATAAAAAAAAGCAATGAGATTAATATTGTTGGTACCGTCGTAAATGCCATATACTTAATGTGTGTAAACAACTCAGCTCCTGCCATTGCTGGCGCTAAATTTGTAGTGTCAGACATTGGCGACATTTTATCTCCAAAATATGCTCCAGATAAAACTGCTCCTGCAGTCATCCCCATCGGGATTCCGAGTACGTTTCCAATTCCGATTAAAGCAATTCCTACGGTTGCCGAAGTGGTCCAAGAACTTCCTGTTGCAATTGATATAATTGCACAAATCACTAAAGTGGCTGGTAAAAATATGGTGGGGTTCAAAATTTCTAATCCGTAATAAATCATTGCTGGAATAACACCACTGATTAACCAAGTTCCTGCCAAAGCACCAACCATTAATAATATTAAAATGGCTCCGGTGGTAGATTTTACATTTTCGGCAACCTCTTCTATCATCGTTTCATAAGATACATTATTTCTAAATCCTACGATAGCTGCAACAGCGGCTCCCATTAATAACATGAATTGGTTTGAGCCGCTCAGCGCATCATCACCAAAAACAAAAACATTGTATGCCAACATCGCCACTAAGGCTATTACAGGAATCATAGCTTCCCACATGCTTAATTCTTTATTTACAAGAATTGTTTGATCGGGGTGATTATCGTCTGTATGAATTTTAATTTCTTCGAGATTGTCTTTATTTGACATAGTGTAGTTTGGTTGGTTTTTTAAACGCAACAATTTACAGCTTTTTTGAAAACAAAAAAAAGTCTGCAACTTTTCAGCTACAGACTTCCATTTGGGGTTACTCTTCTATTTTAAAAATGAAGATAAAACAGCCGCCTTTATTTCTTAGTTTTAACTACAAAAGAAATTTCAAAATCATCATTAATGAATTTATCTTTTAAATCGTTAAAGAAAGATTTAGAGCCATATTTTACATTAAAATCTGCTCTATTAATAGTAAAGACTTCACTCGTAAAAATTGTTGCTCCTTTATCTGAAGATAAACTTGCAGGAAATGTTATATTCTTTGTCGCATCTTTGATGGTTAAATTACCACTTACATTCAATTTTCCTGCTACTTCTTTAACCTCAGTTATTTTGAATTTTGCTGTTGGATATTTTTCTACATCAAAAAAATCAGCTGATTTTAAATGTCCTACTAATTTTGCATTGTATTCACTATCAGCTTCCATATCTGTATTTACAATTGCGTCCATATCAAAAGTAAAAGAACCTCCAACTAATTTTCCTTCTTCTAAACTAATTGCTCCTTCTGAGATTCCAATAGTACCTGAATGCTCTCCGGTTGGCTTAAAACCTCTCCAGTTTACAATTGAGTTTTCAACATCAACTGTTAATGGTTTTACTAGTGTTCTATTTACTGCCATAACTTCTGACACTTCTACCTTGTTGTTAACTTCTTTTTTACATGATACCGTTGCAAAAACAACAGCTACTACTAATATTATTTTTTTCATTGTGTATATTTTAATTAATTATGGTGCAAATGTAAATAGAATGTTTTTATTTACCTAGGAAATTAATTTTTATTTTCCATGGAATATATTTTGAAGGTATACTAAAATTTTAAAACAAGATTAATTATTCTTCTGATCGAATCAATACAATCTTTTCAGTTTGTTTGGCAACTAATTCTTTAAACAGCCCTTTTAATTCTGAATAGTAAGTTGCAGATACAACGCCAGAATTAATTTCAAATAACGAAGTCACTTGTATTTTATTTCCAGACATTTTAACTGAATAAATAAATTTTCCTAAATCATCTCTTAAACCAATTGCGACTTCTTCTGGAACAGATTCTACATTATAGCCATCTGGAATGGTAATAGATGTAACAATTTTATCTTGCCATGGTGTGCCGAAATCAACAGGGTATTCTCTACTCTCTAATTTAAATGGGTTTTCATCTGTTGCTAAAAATAATAGCGGAGTTATATACATTTTATCAGCAATCAATTCAACCCCATCCTCTTTTTCAAATTTATACATCTCTACAACTGGCTTTAATAAATTATCAACATTTGATGCTCGAAAATTTAAAATTTCAATGTCATCATTTTCAGCCTCAATATCACTTATCAAATCATCTTCATCTTTATCTCCTTTTTTATTACGATAGTTTATAGCCATTAAATTACTATATTTAGTTCTATTCATTCCCTCAATTAATCCTTCTGCATCAATTTTATAAGATAAATTAGAATCTTGACTGGCAACAGTAAGAGAACTTAAGTCTACAAAATCAATGGTTTTATCTTCTCTAATTATTGCACCATTCCAATTAATTGTACGAAGTGGTAAAACATTGGGCATACTATATTTTTCTGATGCATCTAGCAACACTTTTCCTTGAGCAGTCTCAACCACAGCTATCACATAATTAAACCCAGAACGCGTTGGGAAAGTTGGCACACCGTTAGATCGTGTACTTACCAAAACTGGGTTTGCATTTAAACCCAATTCGCGTAATACAGCCACCAAGGTTAAATTGATATCGCCAATATTACCAGACCCTTCTTTAAATGCTTTCCGTAATCCTTTTTCTGGATACTTACCGTAATAGTCATTCCATTTAATTTTACTTTTTACATAATCCAGCGCTCCATAAATTTTAGCATTTGGTGTTGTTAAATTGGCTTTCATTATTGCCATATCATCTTTTAAATGACTTGTCTTTTGTAGCTCTGCCCCAAAATTTGGGTTGTCATAAATTGTTTCTGCAACATCTTCCCAAGTTTGCGCATAATATTGAGGTATCTCATTAGGCCACTCTACAGATGCTAATTCATAGTCAATTGCTGCCTTGTAATTACCTGCGTAATTAATAAATGGTTCTTTTACAAATGCAGGGATATTTTCTTCACTTATTGTAGTAATATTAATAGTATAATCTACCTTGCTAGTTGAATAATTAGCTTTGGATCTATAATCTCGTATACCATCTACATTATATGATTTTGATTTATTTAAAAAGTTAATACTCTTACGTTTTTTACTATTTGCTGAATTAATATTTAAATACCCTATATGCTTTACAGCATACTTAAAGTATTCAGGAACCTCAATACTTATCTCTAATTTTCTTATAGGGATATCATATTGCAACACTACATTATCTATACTTCTATAGGGTGATGTCAAAATATATTTCCATTCAATAACACATCCTTCTACAAGATTTGGCATGGTGAATTTCTTTTGACTCCAATACTTGTTTTTTTCCTCTTTAAAAACATCTTTTTTACCTAAATCAAAAGATTTCACTTTCCCCGCTACTAAATGATATGTTTGTGCATCTTTAATTTTTACCGATTCTGAATCTCCAGAATCTGGATCATAATATGCAATCATTTTAGTTGCCCATTCATATCCCTCTTTATCATATATTTTAATTCGTTCATGAACTTCTGTTTCTAACATAAAGCCCTTGCCTTGAACATAGTTAAAACTGGTTTTTCTTTTTTTATACAAAACCGCTGCATGCGCTGATGAATCTAAAGGATATATTTTCTCAGCTAATTCTTCTTTTGATACTTTTCCGAATTTGTAGTTTTGAGAAAATCCTGTTTGCAAAAACAAAAGCGTGACAAATACTACTAGGGCTGTTTTAATCTGATTGTGTTTCATCGAATTTGGTTGTTAATTAATGGTTTTTTGGTTTTGGGTCCTTTATACTTGAGAAGAGCTATTTATTTTTTTACTAATACAATTTTAGACTTATCACCTTTTACAACTTTACGTCTAAAATTTCGGTAATGTTCATATTCCTCTTTTGGGTAATCGCCAGCTTTTAATAAAAACTTTCGTGTAAATTTTAAGCTGTGTTCATCTATTTTTTCGACTGTCATTGTATAAGTACCATATTTTGTGTCAACAGACACATCATCAGCAATGGCTTCTATTGAGTAGTCTGATGGTAGTTTAATGGTAATCTCATCGGTATCATAATAACCTCGAGCTACCTCAACAGGCAACTTTCTATTCCGCACTCGTTTTGGAGCACGTTTAATTACATTAAATGCATTTAACGGAATAATCATTCTATTACCACTAACTGTTCCGTAGTTGGCGGCTGTAAATGAAATATTTTCTTCAAACTGTCCTTCTTTTTTATTGTTTTTCATATCAATTCTGCCAAGTGTCATATTATTGATATTGTCCCAAAATTCTTTATATAGCTTTTCTTTGTCCTTGTTATTACTGGTTTCAAAACCTAAATGAGTATCAAATTGATTCCCTCTATAAATTACTTCAACTTCAGCCTCCATATTTCCATTTGATTCAATACTATAACTTCCTTTTATACTTTGTGTATTCTCCTTAGCATCATAAACTCTTGTATGAACTATTTTACCACCTTTCGGAGTAATCACCAAAACATCTCTATCATCAGTAAAACCTGCAATTTCTCCAAATGGAACATTCTGCGATGTACACTCTAACCAAATATTTTCGGTGCCATTAGGGATGTTTAAAATAACATGATTTCCTTGCATTGAAAACACTTCTTTTTCAATATCAATTTTTTCATCACCTCCCCATAAAACGGTATAATTAGAGGGCACATCTACAACTTTCAATAATGCCTGTGTATAGTTTGTTAATCCTTTACAATCTCCATAACTAGTACTATGAACCTCATCAGCTGTGATTGGTTTCCATCCACCGATTCCTACTTGTACACTAATATATCGTACTTTGTTTTGCACAAATTCATAAACAATTTTAGCTCTTTCAATCGGGTCATCAACTCCAATAACAAGCCTTTTTATTTGATTAACTATTGGACCATGTATTTCACCGGATCCATTATTTAAATTTTGATAACTCCACAGTCCAAACTCACTCCAATTTTCAGCTTCACCATCAATACCCTCTAAATTAAATTTATTAACTCCCAATCTTACATTCGGAGCTATTTTAGAAAATGATGGTGCACTAGGTTCCCATCCTATGGCCTTAATATTTTCTGTTGTATAACTAATATGGTGCAGACCTTTATCAACCTTAATATTGAATCCGTCAAAATTTTTCTCTAAGCTGTGTATATTTATATCAGGAGGACACACAAACCTAAAACTCGCTCTTTCTACACTTTGATAATAGCCGCCAACCGCATACCACCTAGGTATAAATGCTGTATTTGAAGTTTGCACTTCGTATTTATAATAAATAGTATATGGATATGTTGTTGGTGTATAATCAAAATTATAAAACTTATTATCTGTATATAAGCTACTTCCTGACCCGCTATACTCATCAAAATCACTTTTCTTTATTTTTTCAATTTGATTCCCCATGGCATCATAAACATATCCTTTAAAAGATCTTAAATGCCTGTTTTTATCAAAAGAAACTGAAATGTCAGAGTAATGATCAGCACGTTTATTGAAAACAGTAATTGCCATTTCTGTTACAATAGTCATATTACTTTGCGAAATCATTTCAATACTCATATTATCCATGCGTATAACCGCATTGGCATCTTCTTTTAATTCATCTGGAATTAAAAAAGTTGCAAACTCTAGTTTTTGGGAAAATATGGTTGTTGATATAAGACAGCAACATACAATGAGGAAAGAAAATTTTAACATAGCATTTAAAATAATTCCACTAATTTATTGAAAATAATGCTAAAAAAGGACTTTTTTATATTCTATTTTTTGAGTCCATTATGATCGTAACTGGACCGTCATTTATTAAAGATACTTTCATATCTTCACCAAACTCTCCTGTACCTACTTTTTTTCCCAAATCACTTTCAAATTGACTTACAAAACTTTCGTATAAAAGAATTGCTAATTCAGGTCTCGCAGCTTTAATATAAGATGGTCTGTTTCCTTTTTTGGTGCTAGCTTGTAATGTAAATTGACTCACTACAATAGCTTCGCCAACGACATCAATCAATGATTTATTCATGACTTCGTTTTCATCATTAAAAACTCTGAGATTGGCTACTTTTTTTGATAACCATAAGATGTCTTCTTGAGTATCATCAGCTTCGATTCCTAGAAGGATTAATAATCCTGAATTTATTTTACTCACTGTTTTTTGATTGATTGTAACCGATGCTTCAGAAACTCTTTGAATTACTACTTTCATTTATTTTAGATAAATTTTATTTCTGTCTTTCCGCGAAAGCTGGAAAGACAACCTAATTAGCCCTTATTAAACAAATTACATTTCACTTCTAGTATTTAAACGGTAATGTTCTTCATCACCACTGAGCATTTGGATATAACTAAAATAACGAGAAGGCGCTATTTTATCATTTTCTAAAGCTTTTTTTACCGCACAATTCGGCTCTTTTTGATGTAAACAATTATTGAATTTACAATCCTTTTTTAAAGCAAACAATTCTGGAAAATAATCTGTAATTTCATGTGATTCAAAATTTACCACACCAAATCCTTTTATCCCAGGAGTGTCAATAATAAATCCTCCAAAAGAGAGTTCGTACATTTCGGCAAAAGTGGTGGTATGCTGCCCTTGTTTGTGCTGCTCAGAAATAGCCGCAGTTTTAATATTTAATGTAGGTTCAATAGCATTTATTAATGTGCTTTTCCCCACACCAGAATGACCAGAAAACATGGTCACTTTATCTTGCATCAATTCTTTGACTAGATCAATATTAAAATTTTCTGTCGCTGAAATTTCAATACACATATACCCTATATCTGTATAAATCTGAAATAACTCTTCAACCATTTCTAGCTGAGCATCACCATATGAATCTATCTTGTTAAAAAGTAAAACAGCAGGAATGTTATAAGCCTCGGCAGTTGCTAAAAAACGGTCGATAAACCCCGGAAATGTTGGTGGATTATCCGCCGTAATCAATAGAAACGCAACATCAATATTAGCTGCTATAATGTGTGTTTGCTTAGACAAGTTTACAGACTTACGAACTATAAAATTCTTACGCTCGTGAATATTGTTTATGACTCCTGTTTCTTTAGAGGCCTCTAACTCAAAATCAACATAATCGCCTACAGAAATTGGATTGGTGCTTTTAATCCCTTTCATTCGAAATTTACCTCTGATGCGACACTCATAATAAGTACCATCTTCGGTTCTAACGAAATACCAACTTCCTGTTGATTTTGTAACGAGTCCTGTCATTTTTAATTTAAAATTCTTCCTATTTAAAAGTGCGCTAAAGTTAGTAAATAAGACAAACTTTGGCGCACTTAAATTTTTATTCTTGAATGATGTTTATTTCGTCATTGTAAACGTAGTGTGGCAACCTTTTTATTGTTATCTAAACAGATTACTTCGTGGCACCTCTTCGTGATGACAGTAAAAATATATAAATTAATTCTTTAAAATTTTTTCTTGATGGTTGATTGATTCTTGGTGAATGGCTTTAAACATTCTTAAAACAAATTCTTCACTCAAGCCTTTTTGCTCACCTTCTAGAATCATTTTTCCTAAAATTTCATTCCAACGAGATGTTTGTAAAACAGAAACATTTCCTGTTTTCTTTAACTTACCAATACCATCAGAAACCTTCATCCTTTTCCCTAAGGCTTCAATTAAGCTATTATCAATAACGTCTATTTGGGCACGTAATAGATTTAACTCATTATTATAAGCTGCCTCTTTACTACTTTCTTTTCTGATTTTTAAATCATTCATAATCTGTACTAAGGCTGCTGGAGTTACCTGTTGGGCAGCATCAGACCAAGCATTTTCTGGATCAAAATGTGTTTCTATCATCAAGCCATCAAAATTTAAATCTAGTGCTGTTTGTGACACATCTAAAATCATATCACGCTTACCTGTAATATGAGATGGGTCGCAAATCAATGGTAAATCTGGAAATTTATTTTGTAATTCAATTGCCAATTGCCACTCTGGAATATTACGGTATTTTGTTTTTTCGTAAGTAGAGAACCCTCTGTGAATAACTCCTAAATTTTTGATGTTTGCGGTGTACAATCTTTCAACGCCTCCTAACCATAAGGCCAAATCTGGGTTTACAGGGTTTTTAACTAATACAATTTTATCAGTTCCATCTAGTGCATCTGCAATTTCCTGAACAATAAATGGACTTACAGTAGAGCGTGCTCCAATCCACAATAAATCAATATCATGCTCCAAAGCTAACTTAACATGTGCTGCATTTGCAACTTCCGTAGCGGTTTTCATCCCTGTTTCTTCTTTTACTTTTTGCAACCATTTTAAGCCTAATGCTCCAACACCTTCAAACATTCCTGGTCGGGTTCTAGGCTTCCAAATTCCTGCTCTAAAATAATTGACGTCTGTGTCTTTTAATTCGTGTGCAATTTTTAGTACTTGCTCTTCAGTTTCGGCACTACATGGTCCTGCTACGACGAGTGGATGATCCAAGTTCATATCATCCAACCATGTTCTCATTTCTTTTTGATTTTTCATTTCTTTTACTTTTACTTGTTATTATTGTGTTGCTATTTTATTCCTTTTAATACTTTTCTTAGATGATTAGTTTCCTCCATTATTTGATGAATTTTATCTACCTCATTATCTTTTAACAAATTTTTAAATTCAATTAAATTTTTGATATAGCTTTCCAAAGCTGTTAATAAATTCTGTTTATTTTGCGTAAAAATTGGAGTCCAAGTATTTGGCGAACTTTTTGCCAAACGCACTGTCGATTCAAAACCAGAACCAGCCATGTCAAAAATATTTTGCTCATTTTTTTCGATACCTAATACTGTTTTTCCCAACATAAAAGAGCTTACATGCGATAGATGCGAAACATATGCAATGTGCCGATCATGCTCTACAGGGCTCATATATTTGTACTCCATTTTTAACTTATCAAAAATATCAAATGCTTTATTTGCAATTTGCCTTTTGGTTTTTTCTAGCTCACAAATGATATTTACATTTCCACAAAATAGATTTGAAATTGCGGCATTTGGTCCTGAAAATTCTGTTCCTGCAATTGGATGTGCAGCCAAAAAATTTTTCCTCTTTGGATGATTTGCCAAGGTTGCACAAATTTCTACTTTTACTGAACCTACATCAAAAACTAAAGTGTCATCAGCTACTATATTTAACACATCGATAGCTATTTTTGAAATTGTATCAACAGGTGTAGCGATAATAACCATATCAACATCAGTCAATTTATCAATGGTAGCAATACTATCAATAAAACCTAGCTCCAATGCTTTTTTAGCATTTTCAGGATTCGCATCTATCCCAATAATGGAACTTTCAAATTCTCTTTTGATGTCGACTGCGAGAGAGCCTCCAATTAATCCTAATCCTATTACTGCAACTTTTTTCATTCTTTTTTCTTTTTTCTACAATCTTGACAATGCTTCTTTTAATTGTTGCTCATCTACACATAATGACAAACGAATATATCCTCCTCCGTTCGTTCCAAAAACTGTCCCAGGTGTAATGAAAATGTCTTTGTTATACAACAAATCATCTACCATTTCATCTGTCGTAACACCTTTGGGTAATTTTGCCCAAACAAACATTCCTACACTGTATTTATCGTAACTACAATTTAGCTTGTCTAAAATTTTCCAAACTATTTTCCTACGACTTTCATAGATTGCATTGTTCTTTTTAAACCAATCATCTGTTTCATTTAATGCTGTAATTGCTCCTTGCTGTATGCCATAAAACATACCCGAATCAAAGTTACTTTTTACTTGTAACACTGTTTTAATCAATTCTGAATTTCCGAGTAACATCCCAACTCTCCATCCTGCCATATTAAAAGTTTTACTCAATGAGTTTAATTCTAATACGTGTCCGTCAGCAGCATCAACTTCTAACATACTCAGCGGATTGTCATTCAAAATAAAACTATACGGATTGTCATTCACCAACAAAATATCATGTGCTTTTGCAAAAGCTACTAATTTTTGATACAGTTTTTTGGTGGCTGGTGCACCTGTTGGCATGTGTGGATAATTTGTCCACATAATTTTAACTTTTGATAGATCTTGTTTTGCTAACAAATCAAAATCTGGCTCCCAGTTATTTGCTTCCATCAAATTGTAAAAAACGGGTTTTGCACCTACCAAATTTGTGACCGATGTATATGTTGGATATCCAGGGTTTGGTATCAAAACTTGATCTCCTTCATTTAAAAAAGCCATTGAAATATGCATGATTCCTTCTTTGGACCCCATCAATGGCAAGACCTCATTTTCAGGATTCAATGTAACATTATAATTTCGTTGATAAAAATTACTAATAGCAGTTCTAAATTCTAATAAACCTTGGTAACTCTGATAACCGTGTGCTTGAGGATGTTGAACAGCATCGACAATTACATCCAACACTTTTTGTGACGGTACTAAATCTGGACTTCCAATAGCTATACTTATGATTGGCTTACCAGAAGCGCGTAATACAGCGACTTCTCTCAATTTAATTGAGAAGTAATATTCCGTAACGTCTTGTAATCGCTTTGCTTTTGCTATCATTATCGCTTACTCTTTTTGTATTCTCCCAATATTTTTATCGACTCTACTTGCAATGCTATCTCATTCAAACTATTCTCATAATCTTCATACTTATCAAAAATTAAATCGGCAAAAAAAGCATACCTCCACGGAGTTTCTACAATTGGCATGGATTGAATTTTAGATAAACTCACATTATTTTTACCGAATGAAGTTAAAATAGAACCCAAGCTTCCTGCTTTATGTGAAGCTGTGAATCTGATAGAAGCTTTATTACCTTCTTCAAATTTCACTTCTTCATTTCTATCTAAAATAAAAAATCTAGTTGCGTTGTTTTTAATCGTTTGTATTGTTGACGCAATAATTACTAACTCGTAAATATCCGCAGCTTTTTCACTTGCAATTGCCGCAACTCCTTTTAATTGATTCTTCTGAATTCTTCTTGCTGACTCGGCAGTATCTTTATCTTCAATCAATTTAATATGAGGGTAGTTTTCGAAAAAATTAGCGCATTGTAACAGTGCCATTGGGTGTGAATACACTTCTTTGATATCTTCAATTTTTTGTCCTTTTAAACACATCAAATTTTGATGAACTCCTAAATGATATTCTCCAATAATGTTTAATTGATATTTATCTATCAAGGCGTAATTTGGCAAAATAGAAGCTGCAATAGAATTTTCAATCGCCATCACCAAAGCATCTACTTTACCATCGACCAATAATTTTGGCATTTCAGAAAAAGTCATACATTCTGTTAATTCATAACCATCAGCAAAATAATTATCTGCTACAATATGATGAAAAGATCCTTTAACTCCTTGTATTGCTACTCTCATATTTATTATAAAAAAATAGGTCTCGATTTTATATTCGAGACCTATTGTCATTTAATTTTATTTTTAAACACACACGTCTCTATTTCTTATTGTAAAAATAAAAATAGAAAAAGTTAAAAAACCAAGTGCGTTGAACTGTCATTGTTTCGTAATTATGGGACAAATCTAAAAAGAAAAATTAAATACACAACACAATCCTAAAAGAAATATGAAATAATTCTTTTAAATCCTATTTAATTAATTGGTTAACATAAAAACTATTGAACTTTTATGTATTCATCAAAAAATTATTAAAAAATGGTTATTAATTTATCAAATTAAAAATTAGCCATTCTTTCTTAAATATTTACCTATTATCTTATTTAAGACATCTTTATTTATTGGTTTTGTTATAAATTCATCACAACCTGCATCTTTTGCTTTTTTCATATCCTCTCTAGTTGAATATGCCGTTTGCGCAACAATTGGCAAATCTGGGCTAATTTTTTTTATCTCTATAGTTGCATCATAACCATTCATTTTAGGCATTTTTATATCCATTAGCACCAAATCTATACCTGGGTTATCTTTACACATTTCTACAGCTTCTACCCCATCTATGGCGTGTAGGATTTTACATGGCACTCTTAATTTATCTATCAATAATATTTCTAGAAATAGAAAATTAACTTCCTCATCTTCTGCAATTAAAATAGTGCACTTTGGTATTTCTTTTTTTAAGCTTCCTCCTCTTTTTTTAGCTGTATTCTTTTTTACAACGGGCTTATATGGTATGGTTACGGTAAATGTAGCTCCATCCGTTGTTTTTGATTCTACTGAAATCTCTCCATCTAATAATTCTGCATTCTCTTTTGCTATAGATAGTCCTAATCCTAAACCTCCAGCTTTTCTTGATATTTTCTTTTCGGCTTGCGAGAATCTTTCAAAAATAATTTTTTGCTTTTCTGGTTCAATTCCTATTCCGGTATCTTTAACATAAATCTCTAAAAGGGTATTGTTTTTCTTAAGACTATATCCAAATGCAACATATCCTCTTGTAGTAAATTTTAAAGCATTTTCTAATAAATTGCTAAGAATTTTATTCAACTTTACTTTATCAGTATAAATAGTACTTTCTGCATCTAATAATCCCTTTTTAAAATAAAGCGATATTCCTTGTTCTTTTGCTTTAATATCAAAAATTGAGAATAACTCAAAAAATGAATCGTTTATACACACCTCACTTTCAACAACACTTACCTGCTTTGTTTCTAATTTAGAAATTTCAAGAATATCATCAATAATATGTAACAATTCCCTACCACTATTTTGAATTATATTAACAAAATGCGTCCTTTTCTTATCTGTTAAATAAGCATCGTCTAACAACTGTGTAAATCCAAGAATACCATTCATTGGCGTTCTAATTTCATGTGACATATTGTGAAGAAATTCTGTTTTTAAACGATTACTTTCTTCTGCTTTATCTTTGGATTTAATAAGTTCAGATTCTATTTTTTTTCGTTCAGTTATATCTCTAAACTCAACACTTCTTACTTTCTTACCCTTATACGGAACCTCTTTTCCCTCTAACCGAAGCGGATATAACTCTTTGTTTTTACGAACACCTACAGCTTTATATGGTTTTTCATAACCAGCTAAAATGTTTTCCATCACCAACTCCCTAAAGGATTCTTCTATTAACAACAAGCCATCCATTCCAATTAACTCATCGAATGTATAACCTGTTATGTCAGATAAACCCTGATTGCAATCTAATATTACACCCTTATCATGTACTGCAATACCACCAAAAGAGGCGTTGTGTAACGCTTTATAGCGAATTTCGTTTTCTTGGGCTATTTTTTTTGAATCTTTTAGTTCTTTCTCTTTCTCTTTACGCTCTGTGATATCTGTCATATGGCTTGAATATGCTATAATGGTGTTCCGCTCATCTCGAATTGGAAAAACCTGTAACTCACAAGGAAAAACAGTGCCATCTTTTTTCTTGTTTAAGATTTCAGTTTTATACTTATTACCAACTGATATTGTGTCGTATATTTCAGTCTGAATTTCTTCAGATAAAAAGTCTGCGTTAAACATTATTGGAGATTTACCTTGAACTTCTTCCAATGTATATTCATAAAGTTTTTTAAAGGATTCATTTATCCAAGTAATTTCGAAATCGAGATTCGTAGTTAAAACAGCACTTTTTGCTTGCTGTGTGATTTCACTTAGAAACTTGATTTTTTCCTCTGCTTTTTTACGCTGATCAATGTTGGTAATAAGCCCATGCCACAAGGTAGAACCGTCATCTAATCTTTGAGGGATTGAATATCCTTCTATCCATGTAGGCTCTTTATTACCTGGTAAAATAACACGATATTCATCTCTCCATGGTGATAAATTATCCGCAGATTTCTGAATACTTTCACCAACACGTTCTAGGTCATCTGGATGTATCATTTCAAATACAAGCTCAGCACTTTCGACAACCTGTTCTGGAGTTAAACCATAAATATCTTTGATTCCAATACTTGAATATGGGAAACATGAGGTGCCATCAGGTCTTAGTAAAAACTGATAAATAACTCCAGGAATTTGTGCAGATAAGTTTCTTAACAACTCATTTTTTTCTCTAAATGCTTCTCTTATGGTTTTTGCCTCGGTAATGTCTTGGATTATTCCTTTCATTTTCAATAAGTTTCCTTTATCGTCAAATACTAGAGCTCCCATTCCATATACCCAATGTGTTTCTTTTGTTTTTTTATTAATAATGCGATATTCTTTATTAAAAAACTCATGATTAAGCATCACATTTGTTTCCAAATATTTTATCATCATTTCCTTATCATCTGGATGAATTACATTTAACCAAGAAACCACACCCTTTCTTTTTTTGCTTTTTATTCCAAAAATCATATCTAGCTCTAAAGAACTTTTCCACATCCCTGTTTCAAAATTTAAAATATAAGAGCCCATTTTAGCGACTTGTTGCGTTTCTATCAACATGTTTTCACTATCTGATATGGTTTTTATCATTAGTTTACGTTCAGTAAAATCTCTAAAAGTTCCTGTAATTTTAATTCTTACTCCGCCTTCATCATATTCTTTCCTAATATTAGCAATAAGCCAAACTACTTTTTTATCAATGGGGCGAATAACTCTAAACTCTATAGCTTCATTTTTTACACCAATATCATCGATAAATTGTTGTACTCCCATAAAATCTTCGGGATGTATTAAATTTGCCCAACCTTCAACATTTCTTTTATACAATTTATCAATTCCCAAAATTTCATCACCAATCACTGAAGTTTCAAATAAATCTGTATTATCATAAAAAACAAAACTTCCTAAGTTTGCTATACTAAGCACTTCATTTAGTTTATCTTGATTCTTTATTAAATTTAATTGTGTTTTCTTAAGACTAGAAATATCTTGAATAGATATATATACTTTCTTAAAATCGGCTTCATATCCTGGCGCGACAACAAATCTTAGGTGGACCTGTTTTATATTTCCGCTTTTAGTTTTTACTACAGTTTCTACTTCACATTTATTTTTACCAGTAATAAGTGAAACAAGTTGTTTTTTAAATGCTTCAAAAGATTCTGGCGTAAAAAAATTAGTAATGTTATCAAGTAAATCTTCTTTTGACAATGCCTCATGTAATAATACCGCTTCTTTATTCACATCAATAACTATTGCTAAATCAGCACACTCTTTAACAAATTCTGGATGTTCATCAAAATATTTCTTAAAATGCTTTACTCCTTTTTTCTTTAAAGTATCAAGCAGTATTTTTACTTCAGAAAAATCTTCTTCCCATAATGCAATTGGTGTTGCTTCAAAAATAGAACGATACCTTTTTTCATTACTCTTTATTTTTTCTTCTGCTAGTTTTCGTGAAGTAATATCACGTATCGTTCCCAAAACTAATTTTTCATTACCAACAGTAATAATATTCCCAATTATTTCTGCAAAATAATTTGTTCTGTCTTTTTTTTGAAGTTGAACATACATTGGTGTTCCTTCTTTTTCATTTTTACTTTCAGCAAATCTCTCATGACTCTCTTTTTTTGATTTCATATCAAAAACCGTCAAATCCAGTAATTCTTCTTCAGAGTATCCAGACATTTTACAGAATCCTGGATTAACATAAACATAATTCCCATCAAGGTCTGCTACTGTAACCCCCTCAGTAGTCTGATTTGCAAATGCTTTGAACTGCTTTTCACTTTCTTCAATAAGTTTAGCATATTCTTTGAGCTTAAAATTAGATTTTTGCAATGATGCTATTTTAGATTTCAAAGATTCATTCTCTTCTAAAAGTTCTTTTTGCGATTTGATTTTATCCATAACTCAAGTATTGAATTTACTAGTTAGTTGTTAGTTAGAAAACCTGTTTGTTGCTCACATCAACTCATTCTTGGAAGTGTAATTTTAACCTCTGCCCCTTTATCTAATTCACTCTTAAAATAAATTTTTCCTTGGTGTTGCTCAATAATTATTTTAGACATAGTTAAACCCAATCCTACACATTTTTCTTTATCATTAGAGTATGTATTTACAACAAAATACTCATCAAAGACCTTCGCTATATTTTCTTTACAAACTCCAACTCCATCATCGGTAATTAATGTCTCTACCGTATTTTTTGTGATAGTAACAGAAATAGTAATTGTAGTGTTTTCATTAGAATATCTAATTGCATTTTCAACAATATTTGATATTGTTTTATCCATTTCTTCACTGTCAATCATTAGTATTTCTGAGGTAGTTTCTGATTTTGAAATGATATTGATTCCTTTATCTAAAGCAAGCGGTATATGCCTATCAACAACTTGATTCAATAAATCTATATAATCTAGTTTACTGAATAAGTAAGCCATTTTTGGAGATTTTAATCTTAAAAACTTTGAGGTTCTGTTTAAAAAGAGAATAGAATAATCAGCTGCTTTTTTAATAATTCCAATATGCTTTTTGAGTTTATCGGCATCGTAAAAATCAATATCTTCAAGTATCATTTCAGAAAATGAAGTAACTACACCAGCAGGGTTTTTCAAATCATGAATTAATCTAGCAACTAATTTATTATGAGATTCATTAATTAAATCAATCGATTTTTTTTCACTTTTCAGTTGAATCCTTAGATCAATTATTTTCTCTTCTAACTCTTCAATATACTTATCTGATTTTGTCTTATTCTTTTTCATTAACTTATTTTTCAACTAAAAAACAACCCTTACCATATATCGTGTAAACTTATAATATGGGGTTAGACAATACCAAATGTAAACTCTTATAAGTTAATATCATATGATATTTGTCAGTCTTAAAGAATCAATATAAAACTCTTAAGTAATAAAAAACAGTTTGTTTTTACTGCATAATATACAAACCCAACATACATTTGCTGAACATTCAACAATAAACAAATCTAATCTCTATTAAGAAAAATATCTATAATCAGTTTTAAACATCAATAAGTATAGGGTTAGAACATGATTTTAATCATACTAAATCCTAAAACACTTTCATAATTTTACCTCATTATAAAACACAATCAAATTAGACTTTTATGAAGAAACTTCTTTTAGGTAATGAAGCCTTAGCACAAGGAGCAATTGATGCTGGTATATCTGGTGTTTATGCATACCCTGGAACTCCTTCAACAGAAATTACTGAATACATACAAAAATCAAAAACTGCTAAAGAATTAAACATTCATTCACAGTGGTCTGTCAATGAAAAAACAGCAATGGAGGCCGCTCTTGGAATGTCATATGCAGGAAAAAGATCTATGACAGTAATGAAACATGTTGGTTTAAATGTTGCTGCAGATGTGTTTATGAATATGTCAGTATCAGGTATTAATGGAGGGCTCGTTGTAGTTGTTGCCGATGACCCTTCAATGCACTCATCACAAAACGAGCAAGACTCTAGATACTATGGCAGGTTTGCAATGATTCCAATTTTAGAGCCTTCAACACAACAAGAGTGTTATGAAATAACAAAATATGCCTTTGATTTGTCTGAAAAAATGGAGCTACCAATAATGATTCGTTTAGTAACTCGCCTATCACACTCAAGAGCAGGTATTAAAACTGGCGATAGAACAGCGCAAAACAAAATTAAATTACCAACAAATCAAACGCAATTTCAGTTAATTCCGATGCATGCTCGCGGTAGGTATCAACACTTAGTAGATATTCAGGGAGGCAATCGAAAAAGTTCTGAAAAAAGTCCATACAACACATTCATCAATGGTGATGACACCTCAATGGGAATCATAGCATCAGGTATTGCTTATAATTATTTAATGGAAAATTATGAAGATGGAGAGTGCCCATATCCTGTATTAAAAATATCGCAATACCCGCTTCCAAAAACACGAATTAAAAGTTTATTTGACAACTGTGATAAAATATTGGTTTTAGAGGATGGCTACCCTTTTATTGAAGAAATAATTTCTGATTTCTTAGATGAGAAGAGAGCCGTTATTGGTCGTCTAAGTGGTCATGTAAATCGTGTTGGCGAATTAGATCCTGATTCTATAAAAAAAGCGTTGGGTTTTGAAGTGGAAAAAACAGAACCTATTCCAGAAGTTGTCTCTGGTAGACCTCCTGAATTATGTGTTGGATGTGCTCATAGAGATTTATTTGACGCTATAAATATTTTAGGAAAAGAAAATAGCTCTCAAAAAGTATTTGGGGATATTGGTTGCTATGCCTTAGGCGTATTAGATCCTTTTGCAAGTATTGACACGCTAATTGATATGGGAGCTTCTATTACGATGGCTAAAGGTGCTGCAGATGCCGGAATACACCCAGCAATTGCTATTATTGGAGATTCTACATTTACACATTCAGGGATGACAGGCTTGTTAGAAGCTGTTATTGAAGATACACCAATTACGGTTATAATTTCTGACAATTCAGCAATCGCTATGACAGGTGCTCAAGATTCTGCCGCATCGGGTAGGATAGTAGATATTTGTAAGGGAATTGGAGTAAATAAAGACCATTTAATTTTAATTACTCCGCTTCATAAGAACCTTCAAAACAACATCGATTTAATCAGAAATGAAATTAATCATCCAGGGGTATCTGTAATTATCGCTCAGCGCCCTTGTGTGCAATTACCAAAAGAGAAAAAAGATTTATTACGAAAAATCAAAAACATCTCATTAAACTAAGTCAATAAAATGAAAACAAATATAATATTAGCAGGAGTTGGTGGGCAAGGGATTCTAACCATAGCAGCCGTTTTAGATACAGCAGCATTGGCCAGTGATTTTCATATAAAACAATCTGAAGTTCATGGTATGAGTCAAAGAGGAGGTGCTGTACAATCACATGTTAGAATTTCTGATAAAGAAATTTATTCAGATTTAATTCCCAAAGGGAAAGCAGATATGATTATATCTGTTGAGCCAATGGAATTATTACGCTATTTGCCTTATCTAAAAAAAGGAGGATTATTGGTTACAGATGCAAATCCATTTGTAAATATTACCAATTATCCTGAATTAGAAAAACTATATACTGAAATAAAATCACACACGAATACTATCTTAATAGATGCAAAAAAAATTGCTAAAAACTTAGGAAATTCTAGAGCAACAAATATTGTTTTATTAGGAGCATCAGCTTCTCAATTACCGCTTAGCGATGACAGTTTAAAAAATGCAATCCAAATGCTGTTTCAACGAAAAGGAGAACGCATAGTGAATAAAAATCTTGAAGCATATAATAAAGGGAAAGAAATAGCAATTGCTACAATTTGATACATGCTAAACGAAAAATTAATAAATCCAAAAAGTATTGTTGTTGTTGGTGCATCTAACAACACCCAGACTCCCGGAGGGAGTGTGCTTAAAAATCTAATTGACAATAATTTTATTGGAAATTTATTTGCTGTTAATCCTAAGGAAACTGAAGTTCAAGGAATAAAATGTTACCAAAATATTGCTGATGTACCTAAAGTTGATTTGGCTATTATTGCAATAGCGGCAAGATTTACTTTAGAGACAGTTAAAACATTAGCACAACAAAAAAATACCAAAGGGTTTATTATTTTTTCTGCTGGGTTTAGCGAAAAAGACGAAGAAGGAGAAAAATTAGAACAACAAATAGTTGAAGAAATTAGTGCAGTTGATGGCACTTTGTTAGGACCAAATAATATTGGATTAATTAATCAAAATTATGCTGGAGTTTTTACAAGTCCAATTCCGACTTTAACACCTCAAGGGGTAGATTTCATTTCTGGCTCTGGTGCCACAGCAGTATTTATTATTGAAGCCGCAATAGAAACAGGCTTGTCTTTTAACAGTGTTTACTCCGTTGGCAATTCTGCTCAAATTGCTGTTGAAGATGTATTAGAACACTTTGATATCACTTTTGACATCAATACAAGTTCAAAGGTAAAACTGCTCTATATTGAAAGTATTGACAATCCACAAAAATTATTAAAACACGCATCATCACTAATTAATAAAGGATGTAAAATTGCAGCTATAAAGGCTGGAAGCTCATCTGCAGGTAGTAGGGCAGCAAGCTCACATACTGGTGCTTTAGCAAACTCTGATGTTGCCGTAGATGCTTTGTTTAAAAAAGCTGGAATCGTGAGATGTTACGGGAGAAATGAATTAATTACAGTTGCTTCCATTTTTATACATCCTGAGCTAAAAGGGAAAAACATTGCAATTATTACGCATGCAGGTGGGCCTGCAGTAATGCTGACTGATGCACTATCTAAAAACGGATTGAATGTACCAGAAATTAATGGTGCTAAAAGTGAAGAACTGCTAACAAAATTATATCTAGGTTCCTCCGTCTCAAACCCGATAGATTTTTTAGCAACCGGTAATGCCGAACAGTTAGAAACAATTATTGATTATTGCGAACATGATTTCTCTAATATTGATGCAATGGTTGTCATTTTTGGAAGTCCTGGTTTGTTTAAAGTATATGACGTTTATGATGTGCTTCACAAAAAAATGCGTGACTGCAAAAAACCCATTTTCCCAATTTTACCTTCTGTGGTCAATGTGAAAAAGGAAATTGAGTATTTTATTTCGAAAGGAAACATTAATTTTCCTGATGAAGTTTTATTCGGAAATGCCTTAAAAAAAACGCTTAAAGCCTCAAGATTAACTGCTAATAACACAACGCCAATTTCAGCTGATTCCAAAACTATTAGAGCAATCATTGACAATGCAAACAATGGATATTTACATCCTAAACAAGTAAAAGAACTTCTGATATCTGCTCAAATCCCCATTGCACAAGAAATTGTCTGTGAAACAAAAGATAATTGTATTTCAGCAGTTCAAGAACTCGGATTCCCTATTGTTATGAAAGTAATAGGTCCAGTTCATAAATCAGATGTTGGTGGTATTGTCTTAAATATCACTACCAACGAAAAACTAATCGATTCATTCAATAAAATAATGAAAATCGATGGAGCTACTTCGGTCTTAATTCAACCTATGAAAAAAGGAATTGAATTATTTATTGGAGCAAAAAAAGAAGGAAACTTCGGGCATCTAGTGCTTTGCGGATTAGGTGGCATATATATAGAAATTTTAAAAGATGTAAATTCAGCATTAGCACCAGTTACTTTTTCAGAAGCAACAGAAATGATTCAGAATTTAAAGTCATATAAGATTTTACAAGGAATTAGAAATCAAGAAGGTGTTGATGAAGTTGAATTTGCAGAGATTATTACAAAGGTTTCAAACTTAGTGAGTATAGCTCCAGAAATAGCTGAATTAGATTTGAATCCCCTTTTAGGAAACTCTAAAGAAATAATTGCTGTTGATGCAAGAGTTAGAATTGAGAAGAGCTAATTTATAAAAAATCATTAACCTATTTTTATGCATAAAAAAAACACCTGAAAATCAATAGATTAACAAGTGTTTAATCGGTCTGGACGGGACTTAAAACTATCAATACTGAATAGTTTGCAAAACCCATCAAACTCATACTATTATTAATAAAATCAACATAACTACCGTAAATAAAGGGGTTCAGACAATTTAATAAAATGGTATGATATTGCAATAAATTGAATTTCACCGTACAACTACCGTACATATTTGTTATATTTGTATTGTTCAAATGTTTATTTATGGCTACAATCAATTTTTTATATCGTTCTACATTAGAAAAAGCACCTTTGACCTTACGTCTTTTATTTAGGGATAAAGGTATAGATTTTGTCTACAGTACAAAAACAAAATACCGTATCGAAAAAGAATATTGGATCAAAAAACACTCTTCTAAATCCAAAGATGCTGAAATAAAAAATAAACAAATTCAGGTCAAATCTGATTTGCAAAAAATTGAAAACTGTATTATGGATGCTTTTAATAGCACAGAAACAAATTCCATTTCTAAAGAATGGCTTACCAATCAAATAAAATTATACTACAATCCACTAACTGAAAAGAAACAAAGTGAATTAGTTACCGATGCTATCCAAAAAACTATTGATGAAGCTCCTTTTAGAGAAAATGGAAAAGGAGGAGTAGGCTTAGGTCAATGTAGAATTAACTCCTATAAAAGACTAAAAGCATTATTTATCAAATTTCAAGGAAAACAGAATTACGAAGTTAAACAGCTTGACAAAAATATATTTGACAAATTCAAAAAATGGATGTTGGACAAGAATGGGTACTCACCTACTTACTCTTTTAAAAAATTATCAGATTTAAAAACTGTCTGTAAAGATGCCAGGAGTAATGGTATAGAAACCTCAACAGAATTAAACGACATCAAAACAAAACAAGTTTCTGCTTATGATGACGATATGGATGTAATTATTTTAACTCCAAATGAATTAGAAAAAATTGAAAAAGTTAAACTAACAAGTGAAGCATTAATAAATGCACGTAAATGGTTAATTCTAGGATGCTATACAGGGCAAAGAGGTACTGCATTAACAACACGAATAAAAAAAGAAAATTTTGAAAAATACGGTTCAGATTTAGTAATAAAAATTCGACAAAAAAAAGGAAATAAATCGGTTATTATTCCTGTACTTCCCAAGGTAAAGGAGATATATGATAACGGAATGCCCTACACTATCTCACTAACTAAACTAAACAAACACTTTAAAGATATTGGTGAACTTGCCAAACTTAATGATCCAGTAATGGGTCGAATTATTGAAGCTGAAACCAAAGGAAAAAAAAGAGGAATTAAAAAACTACGCCCAAAATTCAAATACATAAGCACACATATTGGAAGACGTACTTTTGCATCAAATCATTACGGAAAAATACCAACTCCAATAATAATGAAAGTTACTGGGCATAGTAAAGAATCTACATTCTTAACCTATATTCAACAAACTGATGATAGCCATATTGACACGTTCCTAGAATATTACAAAACAAAGGAGCGCAAAGCACAAAAGGAACCTCAACTAACAATAGTAAAAAAAACAAGTAATCAATAAGGTATCACGAATTGCGACCTCAAAGAAATTAATAAATGGAATTACAAGTAATACAAAACAGAATACACGAAATAAGAGGACATAAAGTGATGTTAGACTTTGACCTTGCAGAATTGTACCAAGTAGAAACAAGAACTTTAAAGCAGGCTGTAAAAAGGAATGCTGATCGTTTCCCTAAAGATTTTATGTTCATTCTTAGTAATGACGAAATTGAAAAGATGGTATCACAATCTGTGATACCATCTAAAAGCAAACTTGGAGGAGCAAAACCTTTTGTCTTTACTGAGCAAGGAGTTTCAATGTTATCTAGTGTATTAAAAAGTAAGAAAGCCATACAAGTAAACATTGCAATTATTAGAGCCTTTGTAACATTTAGACAATATCTTTCTGACTATAAAGAATTAAAAGAGGAAGTTGCTAAAATAGAAGTAAAAATGAATACACAATTTAAAAATATAAATCAAGCATTAAACTACCTTCTAAAAAAAGACTCAAAAGAACAGGAGCAAAAAGAACGTAAACAAATTGGATATAAAAACAATAACTAAAATTTAAAATTATGACAGATTCAGACCGCATGGAACGGCTAAAGAAAAGTATCAAAAAAAGTGAAGCCTTAATTAATAAATTCCAAGCCTTAGATAAAAAAATGTTTGATTATATGTATTCAAAATTAAATGATTTTGACAAAAAGCATATTGATAAGTTAACGATAGAAAGAAGGAATATTTTAATTTAATAGCAAAATAGATTCTACAAACTTCTACTTAATTCTGATAGAATTCTATATTTGAGTAAAAAATAGAATAGTTATGAAAAATAAATCTACAGTTGTAATAGGGTATCTTATATTAATCCCTTTGATTTTAGGAACTATTTTTTCTGTTTTCGTACTTATACAGGATTATGATAGTAGATATCCTTATGATTTTGAATATTATTTCTTTCTTGCATTAGCCTATATTTATGTTTATTTAATGTTGATATATTTAATTAAAACAAGATTTTGGAAAGAAAACGTATCAGGATTTTATAAATTAGAACAAGAGAATAAGATAATTAAGAAGCAAATTGAAAAGAGAGAATTGGAAATTAAGTTATCAGAATTAAATAAGTAAGAATGATAAAATCAATAATACAAACTCTATTTATAGGCTTAAAAAAGTACGTCCCTAAAGGAAAACTTACAGAATACGAAAATGAATTTTGGAGCAGAAAAACTTATAATAATAAGTTTGCAGTTAAATTTTTTCCAAAATATATAGCCTTTGAGAAATGGGCAAAAAAACCTAAAAATAAAATTGACATTCTTTTATTAAACTATTGGATATATGACGTTCAAGAGGTAGGACTAAAAAACACCAGGTTATTAAAAACTTATATTAAAGAGTATGACAAAATAATTCACAAGCACGCAATGGTGAAATTGCAAGCATTCAAGAATGTACTGGAGAGAAAGACGTACCTAACCGAAGCCCACAAGAAGAACTCGGAAGCAGCAATGAAGCAGATAGCCGAGTGGAAGAAAACTCCGACACCTTTGAACGAGATTTTAGGGAAGCAAAAAATTAGAGAGCAACAGGCAAAGGAACTAGAACATGAATATCTAAACGACTATCACAAGAAGAACTCGGAAGCAGCTACTAAACAGCTAGACGAGTGGCAAAAATCACCCCTAGACTTTGAAATGGCTACGAAAAGGCAAAAGGCAAGGGAAGTTGAGGCAAAGAGATTGGAATCTTTAGATATAAATCCAGGGGGTTACGAATAGTCAATTCGCAAAAATATAAAACTCACCGTGTACAAGCAGACTGTTTTAAAATCTAAATCAATCAGCAATAGCATACTTAAATGATAGGGTAATAATTTTAAGGGTTTTAGTGGTTAAAATTTCACTGACACGAATATTAGAGTTAGTGAATATATTGATCCTAAAAAAAATGGAAGACTCTTGGGTGAATTTAGGTCAGGGAAATTTTTCCCTCATCTCTTACATTGATAAATAAAATTAGCTATACGGGTGGGTGTGGTTCTGTTAGGGTGTTACAGGTCAATTCTATCAAAAGGGAAACTAAATATATATGGGGTATGGGGTCTTAAATATGCTTTACATTTTTTATCTTTTGGCTTTTTCTCCTGTCCGATTACAGAGGTGTTTTAAGTAGGTCAATGACTAGAATTATTAAGACAAAACATATAGATATTTATTTAATCATATCAACTAAATAAAACAACTTGATATATAAATATATATCATTATAAAGGTATAATTATACATTTACTCAAATCTGATAAAACAAACTACCTAATGTATATTTGTACATTAAGTCATCTAACAATATTTAGCATACACTTATTAAAACTATCCATATCCTTAACTAACTTAAAAACCTCTTCTAAAGCATCTTGAAATTTCTCTATTTCATCCGTATATTGTAGTTGCTGAATGTTGGTATCTAGATAATGTGTTATAATAAAAGCATCCAATACCCAAAATGCAAATTCGCTTTCATTGAAAGGTATTCCTTTAAGGATTTTACAATAAACTAATCTATCTGATTCTTTCACAATTGTAATTTTTCAATGTTAAATAATCTTTCTTGATGTCGAGGATATAATCTGCTTTGCCTATCTCTTCGAGTTCTTATTGTATCTCTTATGTTATGCGCAATCTCTCTAATCTCAGTAATAAAATCTGATCCTATCCACTTTCCGGTTAAATGACTTCTTTTAACCTCATCATATTTTTTCCTATTAGTAACATAAAGATGTTTTAACCCAGTATGCGAAAGCAAAAAGCTGTCCTCTTTTTGAATAGAAATATCAACTCCTGTTATTGGGCAATTTCTAAGATGTAATTGTGTAATATTTAACCCTATACTTGAAGGGTATTTTATTACACACTTTGTACTTTCAGAAAGTTGGTTATTTATTACACACTTTTCAATTATTTCTTGCCTTATTTTTAGGTGTAAATTTTTAGATTTTTCTTCTATAATTTTTTTTAATCTTGATTTATGCCGGCCCCTCCTATTTGATTGCGTTTCATCAATCCAAAATATCTGACGTGAATAATCCTTAATTAATCTTTTTTGATTGGTTGACAAACCTTTGTTGTCAATTGTATAATCATAATACACTACTTCATTAAAACGTTTTAAAAGCAATTCTTTTGAGCTGTTAAGAGTTGTTACGTTAATATCTTCAAATGTTTTTATTCCTAATGAATTAACTTCTGCCATTTTCTTAGACTTGTATTCCACTCTCAAAATATTTCCTCTCATTTTGTAATGATTAGACTTGTTATATATTTTGATAATAAAAAACTTATGCTCTACAGTTCCAAAATTATTGCCATGTCTGAACTCAAAAGAAATACCACGATGATAGAGTAGCCCTTTTATATAAAGGTATGGAGTGAAAGGCACAATTGTATTTATCCCTAATTCAATACTTCTAAATACCATTTGTTGAGGTGTGCAATCAAATAATTTTGTTAGATGCTTCCTAACTTCTAAAATATTATTGATGTTAAATTGATTCCCGTTAAATCCTTTGTAGTGTTTTACTCCTTTATAGTTAGGTGCTTTTATACCTTTGAGAGAATTATACATCTTATGAATACTTCCTGTAAAATATACATTACCACTATCATATATAGTTATTTTGCAGAAATGATATTTTGCTGTTCTTTTTGTAGAAAATTCGCCTGTACTTTCTGAAACCTCAGTTTTAAAATCTAAATAAGGTAAGCCCAGTAGCCTTTTAATATTTACATCTCTAAATAATATTTTGACGTAATCAATCACTATAATAGTTAGATATTATTTGTTGTAAATCGTATTCCGTTTTAGGATAATAGTCTTTATACAGGTAAATAATCAATTCAGAACCTCCTGGATTAAAAACAAAAACCAATAAGTGAATAGACTTATAATAACCATTACAATTAATTGCCAAATCCCCTAAGTAAATAAGTGGATCTCTTGTCTTGAGAAGACCACTAGTATTCTTTTTAGCCCAGAAATCACCCTCTTTGATTTTTAAAAAGTAATATGCATCTTTAGAATTATTAAAATACCTATTCTTACTAATGTGAATTGATGAGGTTACTAATTCGGTATTACTCAAGCCTTCTAAACATTGGTAATGCCTAACTTGTTTGAATTTTTTGCTAACCTTATATCTGTATTCTATAGGTTTTTGTGGTGCCATTACATTAACCTCTGAGTTCTACAATAGCACTCTCAACCTCAGCACGTTTATATAAGACACGTCCACCTATGCCGTATTTAATCAAAACCCCACGTACAGTAAGGTTATGAACCGTACTTATATTACAATGCAACATTTCATTTGCTACATAATTTCTTGTAACAAATTCCGTAGGCTCCTTTGGGGCAAAGGTTTTCTTAAGTTCGTCTAATTGTATTTTCACACCTTTAATTATGGAGTCCTGAAGTTGCTCCGGTGTAATTGAAATAAATTGGATTGTTTGCATGATCGAAATATTTTATTGTTAATACTTCGACAAAACTGCAACATATTAAAGGTTATTTATATGACAAAATTATTTACCACAACATACACTAATATGACATAATTCTGAACAATTTTCCTCTCTATATCATATTAGTGTACATGTAGTGTATAGTTAGTGTACATTAGTGTACATAAACCTCGATATACTAAAACAAATCATCGAAGTTTTTATTAAGCCTATTTCAATCTGAAAATTTTCTTTCGTTATAATAATTTCTTATAGTATTTTTTGTAAATCCAATAATAAAATTATCATCAATAAATGAAAAGTACTCTTCATTGTTCATGTCAAGATACCTCTCTCTTAAAACACTTAATTCTCTTAAAAAAGATTTTGAATCACCTTTAATACTAATTTTCAAAGACTCATTTTCCTTGTCAGTTTTATTTAGTTTTTCAATCCTTTTTACAAATGAAATAAATCCTTTACTCCCAACTGTATTAATTATAAAATTTGATTCTGAAAATTCCTTTAATACTGCATAAGTTACATTATAATTTAGATTATTAGATACTATATACTCTTTATACAACCCAACTTTCCATTTACTTCTACCAAAATCAAAAAACTCCTCTTTTATATATCTATAAAAATTATGCTTTTTACTTAATATTTTAATATTTCCTTTTCCCCTGAGATATGAGGAATAATAATTCTTCAACATTTTAATAAAAATTAAAAATAATGTATGATTTTATTTTTCTATTAGTGGTTGATTTTTAGAAATTTCAAATCTATTCATTAATTATATCGTATAAATCTTGAAATACAAAAAGTGAAGGCCTTCTTCCAGAACCTCTACTTGCACATCTAATAATCCCACAACCCTCTAGAGTCTTTAATAACCTAGCTGCACTAGCCCTAGGTATATCAGATTCTCTTTTAAATCTACCTGTATTAAAAATCGGATTAGTAAAAATAAAGTCCAGACATTTAATTGCAAATTGAGAATGTGTTTCTAAAACAATTTTCGCTTTCATATTCTCATAAAGTTCAATGATGCTCCTAGTTTTATTAATATTTTGCTCAGATTGGTATATTACTCCCTCTAAAAAGAATCGTATCCAATTAGTCCAATTATTATTATCTGTAATATCCTTTAAAGCATCATAATAATCACGTCTATTACTTTCAAGATATTCACTCATATAGAAAACAGGCTCGTGAATTATCTTTTTATGGTATAAAAATAATGGAATCAATATTCGACCAATTCTTCCATTTCCATCTAAAAAAGGATGAATTATTTCAAATTGTGCATGAACGATAGCCAACTGAATAATAACATCTTTATCATCGATATGTATATATTTTTCCCAATTATGCAATGACTCCTTCATCGTCAGAATATTCGGCGGAACAAAACGAGCTGTATCCATTGTACTTCCCGTAGGCCCAATCCAATTCTGTATTCGTCTAAACTCTCCAGGGTCTTTATTTTCTCCTCTTACTCCTAGCATTAATAATTTATGAAGCTTTCTAATCATATTAAGAGTAAGTGGAGAATTTTTCATTTCTTCTCTCCCAGTATTTAATGAAACTCTATAATTTATAATTTCATAAATATCACCTTTTCTTCTATCATCAATTTCTTGATCAGCCTCGTACTCTAACACCTCTTGTAATGTTGCTTGCGTACCTTCTATCTTAGATGATAAAACTGCCTCTTTTGTTCTAAGCGGAGACAATAACACATCAGGATTAACAATTGATTGTAATAATCCATCATAACGTGCTAAATACCTATTAGCCTTCCCCATTAGATCAATAAAACTTGCCCAATCTAAATTTTCTATTGGTAATTTTTCAGGTATAAAAGGACTCATATTTGTATTTTATATATTAGCTACTAACTACTTTGTGTTGCAAAAATATGAAAAAATGAGACGCAATGTGCTTTTGTGTGGCAAAAATGAGACACAATGTACTTTTGTGTTGCAAAAATGAGACACAATGTGCTTTTGTGTTTCGCGAGTAAGGTAAAAAAGTAGTTGGCTTTTTATTGTCCTTTTTTTTGACTCATTAATAATTGTTCTTTGACCTTATCAATTTAAATCATGAACAATGAAAAGAATAATTTTAAAATTATCCAAAGCAAAGAATAATACATCTAACTTCAAGATAGCTCTCTATGCTTCTAAAAGTATCATCTCAGCACTAAAAAATAAACAAGTAAAAGCAAATAAAAAGATGAGAATCAATCTTTGGGGTTTTCAAGAAAGATTAGCAAAGTTTATAGTGACTAAAAAAAATAATCAGTATAATCCAAAAGATAGAAAAGCCATAATAGAAATTATAGATAAAACAATAACCATGATTAAGGAAATAAATTAAAGTAAGAATCAAGAATTATTCTTATAAAAGTTTTAAATGAATTCTATTACATTTTAACTAATGATATCTTGGAAAATAATTAAACAATAAATATGAAAATTTATTCAATTTAATCATTGTGTTTTTCTTCGAATAAAAGGGAGTAACCTAATTTACCGTACAAAAATCGTACAAAATAAGGTTCTTAAAAAAGAAAAACACTTGAAAATCAGAAGATTAACAAGTGTTTAAGCGGTCTGGACGGGACTCGAACCCGCGACCCCCTGCGTGACAGGCAGGTATTCTAACCAGCTGAACTACCAAACCGTTGCTGTTAGCGGGTGCAAATATAACTGCGTTTTTTAAATCTACAAAGCATTTTTAAACTTATTTATAAAAAACGTCGACGACTAATTAAATACGATATTAGCACGCTATCAAAACCTTGATGAATATCAACAGGAACATAGTCAATCTTGTATTGCATACATTTCATTTTAAGATTATTAAAGTAGGTATCCATTGCTTTTTTATAATCTTCTTTCACCGAATTAGCGTATAAATTAATTTGCGCTCCTGTTTCTACATCTACAAACTTTTTTGGTCTATTATCAAAATCAAAGTTTAGTTCTAGTTTTCCATCAAAAGTGTGAAACAAAACAACTTCGTGTTTATTGTATTTTAGGTGACGTAAAGCCTCGAACAATTCTTGTTCTTTTTTATCTGACTGAAACATATCAGTAAATAAAAATATCAAGGAGCGCCGATGAATTTTTTCGGCAATTTGATGAAGTACTTTATAGGTATCGGTGCTTTTATTTTCTTTTGATTTTAATAGACTTTCTAATTGAACCAACAACATCCGCCTATGTGCTTCACTTCCTTTTTCTGGGGCGTAATAATCAATGTCATCAGAATAAATACTCAAACCTACAGCATCTCTTTGTCTTTTTAAAATCTCCATTAAAGCAGCAGTAGCAATAGCAGAAAATCCAATTTTATTTAAATTATTAATCGGCTTGTTTTCAACTTCTGGAAAATGCATTGAAGATGAATTATCAATAATAATATGGCACCTTAAATTGGTTTCTTCTTCATATCGCTTTACATATAACTTTTCTGTTTTTGCAAATAATTTCCAATCAATATGTCGGGTACTCTCACCATTATTATACAATCTATGTTCAGCAAATTCAACCGAAAACCCATGAAATGGGCTCTTATGCATCCCCGTTATAAACCCCTCAACAACTTGTTTTGCAAGTAATTCTAAGTTGTTTAATTCGTTAATATGCTTTACTGAAATATTACTCATATATCTAACAAATATAGTCAATTGTCATTCCCGTGAAAACGGGAATCTACTTTCATTTAATAAAATTTACAGATTCTATAGATTTCTTCCTTCGGAGAAATGATAAAAGGGCTTTAGAAAAATTTTGCAAACAAAAAAGACTCAACTTTCGTTGAGCCTTTTTCTATATATCTTTAGAGCCTATATTATAAAGCGGCATCAATTTTTTGTGTGTAAGTACTCTTTGGTGCAACACCAACTTGCTTATCAATAACTTCTCCGTTCTTGAACAACAAAACTGTAGGAATATTTCTTACTCCATATTTAGCAGCAAATTCTTGATTTGCATCTACATCAACTTTACCTACAACAGCTTTACCGTCATAATCCGTTGCAATTTCTTCGATTACTGGCCCTACCATTCTACATGGTCCACACCAAGCTGCCCAAAAATCTACCAATACTGGTTTGTCTGATTTTAATACTACTTCATCAAATGTAGCGTCTGTGATTTCTAATGCCATAATTTATTTTTAAATGTTAATTATTTGTTTTTTTTACTCTGCAAAAATAGTCATATTTTCAACTATCTTTTTATGATTTTTATCATTATTATTTATGATAGTATTGCTTTTAGTAATTTCCTTACAAAATTGTACCACCAGCAAAAACACCAATTAAAATACTTCTTTTGCTATCGCTCTAATATTACTCGATTTTCCCATAGAATAATAATGAACCAGCGGAACACCCGCAGCAATTAATTCTTTACTTTGGTCAATTGCCCACTCTACTCCTACCTGACGTACTTCTTTATTATTAGTGCATTTTTCAATTTCTTTAACCAAATTTTCTGGCAAGTCTAAACTGAATACCTGTGGTAATATTTGTAAGTGACGCTTAACCGCCACTGGTTTTATTCCTGGAATTATAGGAACAGTGATTCCAATTTCTCGTGCCATTTTTACAAAATCAAAATACTTTTGGTTATCAAAAAACATCTGTGTTACAACATATCCAGCTCCAGCATCAACTTTATCTTTTAGATGTTGTAAGTCTGTTTTCATACTTGGTGATTCTAAATGCTTTTCAGGATAACCCGCAACACCAATACAAAAATTTGAAGAGTGCTTAGCATCAACACTTTCATGTAAATATTTTCCTTTATTTAAATCAGCAATCTGATTAACCAATTCTTTGGCATAGTGGTTACCTCCGTTTACAGGTTTAAAATATTGTTCATGCTTAGCGCTATCACCTCTTAATGCCATCACATTATCAATTCCTAAATAATGACAATCTATCAAAACATATTCTGTCTCTTCTCGAGTAAACCCTCCACACAATAAATGTGGCACGGTATCAACATCAAACTTATGCTTTATCGATGCGCAAATGCCAACTGTACCTGGACGCATACGTGTTACTTTTTGCTCTAACAGCCCTGAACCTTTATTCACATAAATATACTCTTCGCGCGAAGTAGTTACATCAATAAAAGGAGGATTAAATTCCATTAACGGCTCTATATTATCATATAAATCTTGAATGTTTTGACCTTTAACTGGAGGTACAATTTCAAAGGAGAACATTGTTTTACCATTAGCATTTCTTATGTGATCTGATACTTTCATTTTTATTTAGATGTTAGACTAGAGATATTAGATTTTTTCTATTACCTTTTTTAATCAACTATATTCGGATTCAACCATTTCATGGCTTCTTTTAAATCTATTCCTTTTCTAATTGCAAAATCTGCTACTTGCTCTTGGGTAATTTTTCCTAAACCAAAATACTTCGCTTCTTTATTTCCGAAATAATATCCTGAAACTGATGCTGCTGGCCACATAGCTAAACTATCTGTCAATTCAACACCTATATTTTCTTTTACATTCAACACCTCCCAAATAGTCAATTTTTCAGTATGATCTGGACACGATGGGTATCCTGGTGCAGGCCTAATTCCTTTGTATGATTCTTTTATCAAATCATCATTAGATAAATTTTCACTTGCAGTATATCCCCAATAATTGGTTCTAATTTCTTTATGCAAATATTCCGCATAAGCCTCTGCAAAACGATCGGCCAATGCTTTTACCATGATGGCGCTATAATCATCATGTTCTGCTTCGTATTTTTCAGCTAATTCTTTGGTGCCAAACCCTGTAGACACACAAAAACATCCCATATAATCTTGAACACCACTTTCTTTTGGTGCTATAAAATCTGACAAAGCATAATTTGGTCTTCCTTCTCTCTTATCTAATTGTTGACGAAGTGTTCGGAAAATATATTTTCCTTCGGATGTGTTCCCTTCTGCGCTCGAACGAACATCAACTTCAATATCATCATCATTGATTGTATTTGCAGGAAATAATCCAAATATAGCTTTGGTTTTCAACAGTTTTTTTGAAACAATTTCTTTTAATAATTTTTGAGCATCAGCAAATAGTTCAGTAGCTTGTTTACCAACTACGTTGTCTTTTAAAATTTCTGGGTATTTTCCATGCAAATCCCAAGATCTAAAAAATGGGCTCCAATCAATAAAAGGAAGCAATTCTTCTAAAGTTATATGCTCTAAAGCATACACTCCGAGTTTATTTGGTTTTTTAATCTCTGTAGAATTCCAATCAATTTTAAATTTATTATTTCTTGCAATATCTAAAGAAACTAATTTCTTCTTTTTTGTACGACTTAAAAACCTCGTTCTAAACTCATCATAATCCAATTTTAAATCAGACTTGTATTTTTCTGAAGTCTTTTTATTCAATAAATCTCCAACAACAGTAACCGCTCTTGAAGCGTCGTTTACATGCACCACAGCGTTTTCATATTGAGGATCTATTTTTACTGAAGTATGTGCTTTTGAAGTTGTTGCTCCACCTATCATTAATGGTAGTTTAAAATTAAGGCGTTCCATTTCTTTTGCTAAATATACCATCTCATCTAACGACGGAGTAATCAAACCACTTAAACCAATTACATCTACATTATGTTCTTTTGCCGTTTCTATAATTTTTTCTGGAGGCACCATCACCCCTAAATCAACAATTTCATAATTGTTGCATGCCAACACTACGCCCACAATATTTTTTCCAATATCATGAACATCTCCTTTTACAGTTGCCATTAATATTTTACCATTTGTCTGCTGATCACCACCTTTAGAATCTTCAATAAACGGAAGTAAATACGCCACTGCCTTTTTCATTACTCGTGCAGACTTAACCACTTGTGGTAGAAACATTTTTCCTGCTCCAAATAAATCTCCTACAACATTCATCCCTGTCATTAAATTTATTTCTATCACTTCAATAGGTTCATCGGCAATCAAACGTGCTTCTTCAACATCTGCAACTATATACTCATCAATTCCTTTAACCAAGGCTCTTGTAATTCTATCTTGTAAGGGTTCTTCTCTCCAAGACAAATCAACAACTTGTTCTTTTTTTGATCCTTTAACAGTTTCTGCAAAATCTAATAAGCGTTCTGTTGCATCATCTCTTCTATCTAGAATTACATCTTCAACATGCTCTAATAAATCTTTCGGGATATCATCATACACCTCTAACATTGATGGATTCACAATACCCATGTTCATCCCTGCTTCAATAGCATAGTATAAAAATACAGAGTGCATTGCTTCACGGACTCCATTATTGCCACGAAACGAAAATGACACATTACTAACTCCCCCACTTACACTTACATGTGGTAAATTTTGACGGACCCAACGCGTTGCTTCAATAAAATCAATAGCATTTTTTCGATGCTCTTCCATTCCTGTTGCTACGGGAAAAATATTTAAATCGAAAATTATATCTTCTGGCGGAAAATTAACTTTATCAACCAAAATATTATATGATCGCTTTGCTATTTCAATTCTACGCTCATAGGTGTCGGCTTGCCCTACTTCATCAAAAGCCATTACAATAACAGCAGCGCCGTATCGTTTTATTTTTTTTGCATGCGAGATAAACTCCTCTTCACCTTCTTTTAAGCTGATGGAATTTACAACACATTTACCTTGCACAACTTGTAAACCTGCTTCAATAATTTCCCACTTAGAGCTATCAATCATCATCGGAACTCGAGAAATATCTGGTTCAGCAGCAATCAAATTCAAGAAACGAATCATCGCTTCTTTACCATCAATTAAGCCATCATCCATATTAATGTCAACAATCTGTGCGCCACCCTCAACTTGATGACGTGCAATTGCTAATGCCTCATCAAATTTTTCTTCTTTTACCAAACGTAAAAACTTACGTGATCCCGCTACATTAGTTCGTTCACCTACATTAATAAAGTTGCTGTTTTCGTCAATAATTAAAGGTTCAAGACCAGAAAGTCTTAATGGTTTTCGATTATTGGTTGTTGGTTGATTGTTGTCAGAATTCATCTCTTTTACAATTTAATAATTAATGAATTTGTTCAACTAATCTAGGTTTATAATCTTTTGCAACGTCTGCAATTGCTTTTATGTGTTCCGGAGTTGTACCACAACATCCACCAATAATATTAATCAATCCTTTTTCTAAATATTCTTTAATTTGACCTGCCATTTGCTCAGGAGTTTCATCATATTCGCCAAAAGCGTTTGGCAAACCTGCATTAGGGTGTGCTGAAATACCGAAAGGTGCTTTATCAGAAACTATTTGTAAATAAGGAGTCAATTGATTTGCACCTAGTGCACAATTAAATCCTACAGTCATCAATTCGATATGCGAAACTGAAATCAAAAATGCTTCAGCGGTTTGCCCTGATAATGTTCTGCCAGATGCATCTGTAATTGTACCGCTAACCATAATGGGAATGTTCAATCCTTTTTCATCATTTATTTCTTCAATAGCAAACAATGCTGCTTTTGCATTGAGCGTATCAAATACAGTTTCTACCAACAATACATCCACACCTCCATCAACCAAAGCTTCTACTTGTTGTTTGTATGCGACTCTTAAATCATCAAAAGTTACTGCTCTAAAACCTGGGTCATTTACATCTGGAGACATCGAAGCTGTTCTATTTGTTGGTCCAATTGAACCTGCTACAAAACGTGGTTTATTAGGCTCAGAAATTTTATATTCTTCTGCAACTTCTTTTGCAATTTTTGCCGATTCATAATTTAACTGATACACCCAATCTTCCATATCATAATCTGCCATCCCAATAGTGGTAGAAGAAAACGTATTGGTCTCTACAATATCAGCACCTGCATTAAAATATTTTCTATGAATTTCTTTTATAGCTTCAGGTTGGGTAATTGACAACATATCATTGTTCCCTTTTACCGTTGTATGAAAATCTTTAAACTGCTCTCCACGATAATCTTCTTCAGAAAAATTATGACGTTGAATCATGGTTCCCATTGCGCCATCTAACACTAGGATTTTTTCATTTAATATGTTTTGTATTTGACTCATAAAATATTTATTTCTATTAATAATATTCCTGCTTTTCTAAAATAAGTTCAGTATAAATTACAAGAATGACAAAAATAAGAAGCTGCAAAGATATTATATAATCAAACAAATAACTATTATTTATGAATACAAAAAGAACCCTCAAATTAATTAAACTTGAGAGTTCTTTGTTATGAATTTCTTAACTATAAATTGATATTGTTACATATCAATCATTCTTCCAATAGGCTGGGTTTGCATCTTCAGATAGTTGATTCCAATAATCTTGATTAACAATGTGATTTCCATCTAAAGTTTTAAGCCTACGTGAGAACACCCAAACGGTTGGATGAAAAGTCATATCAGTAACACCAACAGTATAAAGTTGTGGCTCTTCATCGGACTTTCTTTTTTCTTCTTGAATCACCACTTCAAAACCGTTAAACTCTAACAATTTTTTCAAAAAGTCTTTTCGGGGTGCTTCAATCTTCTTTTCAACAAACGTTACTCGCTGCTCTTCTATACTTCCAAATGCATGTTTTCCTGCTAAACCCATTTTTTATAATTTACTGATTTCAAAAATATAATCATAAATAGGACTATACAATCCAATAAACAATATGCCTACTACTGCTATAACCAATCCCAATTTCATATAGATTTTATTGTCAAAATAAGGAATTGCCGTTTTGCTTTTTCTTAAAAACATTGCTCTAATCACTAATAAATAGTAATATAATGAAATGGTTACGTTTACAACAGCTAAGAAAACTAATAAATACATTCCCTGACTCGCTGCTGCGGTAAATAAAAAGAACTTACCAAAGAAACCTGCAACTGGGGGTATCCCTGCTAGAGAAAATAACGCCAACATCATTACCAAACTCAATTTTGGATTAGTACGATAGAGTCCGTTATAATCATCTATATTTTCTTTTCCTGTTTGTAATGAAATGGATTGTACTACACCAAATGCTGCTAAATTTGTAAAGACATAAATTCCGACAAAATAAACTACCGTTGCTACGCCTAATTGGTCATTAGACATGATTCCTAATAAGATAAATCCTGCTTGTGCAATGGATGAAAAAGCTAAAAAACGTTTCATATTTTGCTGACGTAGTGCAAATAAATTTCCTACAAACATGGTTGCTAATGAAACGATATATAACATATTGTGAGTAACTATATCAAACGGTTTCATTACTGTAAATAATACAATCATCAAAATCATAACTGCAGCTCCTTTTGAAATTACCGATAAATAAGAGGCAATTCCGATAGGCGCTCCTTCGTAAACATCGGCAGTCCAAAAGTGAAATGGCACGAGTGAAATTTTAAATGCCAACCCTGTAAAAAAGAAGATAAATCCTAAAAGACTTAAATTAGAATATGATATTATTGCTGCTACTTCTTCAAAATGAATTGTTCCTGTGGTAGCATATAATAGGGAAACTCCGAATAAAGATGTTCCTGATGCCAAGGCTGCGGATAAAATAAATTTAATTCCTGCTTCGGCAGATTTTCTTTTAGTTGTTTCGTAGGCAACTAATGCTGCAACAGGTAATGCTGACAACTCTAATCCTAAATAAAACATCAAGAAATCACCAGCAGAAATCATGTAATACATACCTAGAAGTGATGAGAACATCAGAATAAAAAATTCAGTAGATTTATTTTCAGGCACTACTTTTTCTTTAATCCAATCGGCAGATTGTAAGAGGATAATTAACACACCTACATTCAGCACATTTTTAAAGAGATGGATTAAAGAGGTTGAACGAAACATCCCGCCAAAGACTGTACCTTCTTGCATTGGCAAAAATCCAATAACTGTGTGAACTACAAAAAGTCCAATTGCAAAATTGAGCAATCCCTTTTTGTTATTCGAGAATATTTCGCCAATTACTAACAGCAAAATAACTGCTAATAATACTAGTTCTTGGCGCATCAATAAAAAACTTTCTAAAGTCATATTCTATACTTTTTTATTTTGTAATTAGAGTTTACAGTTAAGCACTCTTACATCATCCTTTCAATAAATGGCTGTAAACTTTCACGAATCATATCACTTAACCAAATTGGTGTCATCCCCATAAATACTATCGGAATTAATAACAAGATTACTCCTGCCCTTTCAAACCAAGTTGCTTTTGGCAAATTTTCAAATTCTGAGTTTTTCACAGGTCCCATCAACATCATCCCTACCACTCTTAAAATATAAACTGCTGTAACAACAATTGCAGAAACTGTAATAATTGTAGCAACTCTATGGAACATATCTGGATGCTGAAATGCACCTACAAATATTTGCATCTCTGCCATAAATCCACTAAATCCTGGCAGGCCTAAAGATGCCAATCCTGCAATAACATACATCACCGAAATAAATGGGATCACTTTTAGTAAACCTCCCAATTTTCTAACATCTCTTGTGTGTGTTCTTCCATAAATCATTCCGATTAAGGCAAAAAACATTGCGGTCATAAATCCGTGAGAAAGCGATTGTAAAATTGCCCCATTCCATGATGTCCTGTTTAACATCAATAAAGCAAATAGTACCATCCCCAAGTGACTAACGGATGAATATGCATTAATATATTTTAAATCTGTTTGTTTTACTGCCGCTAATGCTCCGTAGAATACTCCAATAACAGCTAAGACAATAAAGAAGTCTGACCAAATGAGTGCCCCTTCGGGTAACAAATACATCGCAATTCTAAAAACTCCATATCCTCCTAATTTCATCAATACTCCTGCATGTAACATTGATACCGCGGTTGGCGCAGATGCATGACCATCTGGCGACCAAGTATGAAAAGGGAACATAGCACCCAAAACAGCGAATCCGATAAAGGTGATGGGGAAAAATAATTTTTGCGCTTCTACTGGAATATTGACTTTTGCAATTTCTAGTATATTAAAAGTTAATGCTCCACCATCGGCACCAGAATTGAAATAGATTCCTAAGATACCAACTAACAATAAAGCCGATGCTCCCATCAACATTAGGGTTAATTTCATTGCTGAATATTCTTTTGGACCTGATCCCCAAATTCCGATAAGTAAATACATTGGTATTACCGCAATTTCATAAAACACGAACATGGTAAATAAATCGATTGAGATAAAAAATCCGAAGACACCAGTGGCTAAAACAATCAAAGAAATGAAGAATTCTTTTGGTAAATCTTCCATTTTCCATGAGATTAAAACTCCTGCTAAAACAACAATTGAAGATAGTACAATCATTGCTACAGAAATGCCATCTACTCCTACAGTGTAATGAATATTGAAATGCTCAAACCAAGTCATGTCTGTAACAAAGACCATGATATCGTTGTTTATTTTTCGTTCTTGAAAATATGCATACACCAAATTAAAAGACATAAGGGCCTGCACCGTCATCCCCACAAGCGAAACGATTCTTGCTTGTTTTAAATTCTTCATAAACACCAAAATTAATATGGTGATTACGGGTACTATTACAAATAAAGTTAATATATCCATCTGCTTTAAATAATCCAGTTATAAATGAAAATCATTGCTAAAACTACTGCTCCTGCTACAAACGCAAACGCATAATCTTGAACCTTTCCTGATTGTAATCCTTTAATTTTTTCAGAAGTTGTTACGACAGAGTCTCCTACCAAATCCATTGTTTTATCAACTACTTTTTTATCAAACCACGCAAAAGGAGTTGAAACTCTTTTAAAAATGATTTGCTTGGTGATGAACATATATACCTCATCAATATAAAACTTATGATATGCCCAAGTGTACAAACTCCCGAATGCTTTTGATACTTTATCTGGCAACTCATTTGGTTTTTTATATAAAATATAGGCAACTATGATTCCAATCAATCCAACTCCAACAGCAATTGCTGCTAGCGGATAATTTAGATGTGCTTTAAAACTTTGATGATCGGCGGTTATGTATTCACTAAAGTGGATATACCCTGCAGCAACACTCATAAATGCTAAAAACATTAATGGGATGGTCATTGATTTTGGAGACTCATGAGGTAAGTGCTCATAGGTTTTATCCTTGCCCCAGAAAATTCCGAAATACAATCTAAACATATAAAAGGCTGTCAGTCCTGCTACGAATACACTTATAAAATATATAATTTTATTATGCTCATATGCCGCTACTAATATTTCATCCTTACTAAAGAATCCTGCAAATCCTGGAACTCCAGAAATAGATAATGCAGCAATTAAAAAGGTAATATGTGTGATAGGCAAGTACTTTCTCAAGCCTCCCATATCTTGTAAATAATTGCTATGGACTGCATGAATAATAGAACCTGCTCCTAAGAACAACAAGGCTTTAAACATTGAATGTGTAAACAAATGGAACATCGAAGCCATATACCCTAGTCCTTCATGACCATCATAATTAGACACGCCCAATGCCAACATCATATATCCAATTTGTGACATGGTAGAAAATGCTAAGACACGTTTAATATCAGTTTGTGTTAAGGCAATGATTGCTGCAATTAAGGCAGATATTGCTCCGACCCAAGCTACAATATTCAACGCGAATCCATCTTCAACAAAATAGTACAAGTTAAACAAACGTGCGACTAAGTACACCCCTGCCACAACCATTGTTGCTGCATGAATTAATGCCGAAACCGGTGTTGGCCCTTCCATAGCATCCGGTAACCAAATATGCAGTGGAAACATTGCAGACTTACCTGCACCACCCATAAAGATTAAAATCAATGCCCAAGTAGTCACCGACAATCCCATAAATGAAGTTGAAGCCCAATTTGTAATGGCTGCTCCTTCAGGATTTGTCAATTCCATGAAATCAAAAGTTCCTGTATAAAATTCAATGATTAAGATTCCGATTAAAAAACCTAAATCAGCAAATCGTGTTACTATAAATGCTTTTTTTGCTGCCGCAACTGCGGATGGTTTTGTATAGTAAAATCCGATTAATAAAAAAGAAGAAACTCCAACCAATTCCCAGAATATATATATCTGAAATAAGTTAGTTGCTAAAACCAATCCTAACATAGAAAAGGTAAATAGCGAAAGGAATGCAAAGAATTTTGTATACCCTGGATCACCTTTCATATAGCCTCTACTATAAATATGTACTACAAATGAAATTGTTGTAACCACAATTAGCATCATCACAGAAATCTGATCTATCAACACACCCATATCTATAACGAGGGTATCTGTAAAACTCATCCATCTCCATTTTTGAACAAAGGTTTGATAAACTCCATCGACTTTACCAACAACAAAAAAGTATTGATAGGCCGTGTAATAAGCCAAACTTAAAGATGTAAATAAACCCAATGAGCCAATTACACCCGATACTGCTGGTTTAATTTTATTGTAATTAATTCCTAAGAGCAAAAAAATTGCTAAGGGAATTAATGGGATGAGAATTGTATAAGTGAAATCCATAATTAATATTTCATTGTTTCTGTATCTTCAACCTCAACTGAGGTAACCAATTTATACAAGTTGATAATTATTGCAACTGCTAATGCCGTTTCTGCCGCAGCAATTGCGATGATAAAAATTGAAAAGAAAACGCCTTGTAAATTTTCAGGAAATAAATAGGTATTGATTACCACAAAATTTACAGCCGATGCGTTTAATATCAATTCTATTGACAACAACATTGTTATTAAATTTTTACGAGTCAAGAAACCATACACCCCAATAAAGAATATAATGGTAGTGATGGTTAAAATTTCGTATATGCTGATTCCGTTTATCATTATATTTTTATTTTGAACTTGTAAATTACTGTTCTAATTTTTTTCCTTTTGCAATTACAATTGCTCCAATCATTACCGCTACTAGCAATATACTTATTACCTCGAATGGTAAAATATAACCCCCATCATCAACACTCAATAAGCCTCTACCAATATCTTCTACTTCAATTGCAATTAATTTTTCTGTAGGATTAAATTGATAGGTAAAAATTGCATACAATGTTAATAAGACTCCTACTATACTTAACATGGCTGCGAAAATTCGTTGCTTCAAATTAGTTTCGTCTAATTTTAACTCGATATGATGTACCAACATTACAGAAAAGATTATTAGTACAATAACTCCTCCTGCATAAACCGCCAATTGCACTGCTGCCAAAAAGGAATAATCTACCATGAAATAAATTCCTGAAATTCCGATTAGTACAAACAATAAATAAATTACTGCGCGTAACATTTTTCTGCTCGATACTGCTTTAATAGCGAAAAACACCATGATAAATGCGAGTATGTAAAATATGATTCTCTCCATAATTTATTATTAGATTCCCACTTTCATGGGAATGACAATTCATTTGTTTCACGAGTCAAATGCTCGTGAATATCTTTTCAATTAATCTTCTATTCCTGCTTTTACTTTTGACCCTGGTTGATTTAGAACTTTTGTTAAAGCAGCTCTATCATACACTGAGTTTTCATAATTCTGCGCCCATACAATTGCATCTGTAGGACAAGCTTCTATACATAAACCACACATAGTACACATTGATAAATGATAAATATGCTGATCTATTTTTTTCTTCTTTTTACCCGTGTCTTCATCTATCCCACGATCCCAAATAATTTCTATAGTTCCGTTCGGACAAGCAATTTCACACTTTTGACAACCTGTACATCTGTGTTCATTAAGCTCATCATGAGGCATTACAACTTCACCACGAAAACGATCAAACATTTTTAATGTATCTCTATTATCGGGATATTGTTGTGTGAGTGCTCCTTTTCTAGCACGAATAAAATAGCCACCCGTAACACTCATACCGGTGAGTAAGGTTTTTATTCCGTTGTATATATCTGAAAAATAACTCATAGTTTATTCAATCATTTTAAAGGGTCAAATTCAACCAAATTATTATTGCCATCAATACCATGTTTACCAGATTTATTGGTAATAAATATTTCCATTCTAATGTTAATAATTGATCTACTCTCAATCTTGGGAATGTCCATCTAAACCACATCATTAAAAAGATGATTCCCAATACTTTTATAAAAAACCATATAAATTGTGGAAACCAAGTAATCTCATCTGTAATTCCGAATGGTGATAACCACCCTCCAAAAAACACCACAACTGCGATGGATGCAATGATGAACATATTAATAAATTCTGCCAAGAAAAAATAGGCGAATTTCATCCCCGAATATTCGGTATGAAAACCTGCACCCAATTCTGATTCAGCCTCTACCAAATCAAACGGTGCTCTATTTGTTTCTGCTGTTCCTGCAATCATAAAAATCATAAAAGCAATAACTGCTGGAATGTGGCCTTGTAAAATCAACCATCCTCCTGTGCGTTGAACTTCTATAATTTCTGAAAGTTGTAATGACCCTGTTAAAAGTACCATTGTTAATAATGATAACCCTACAGACAGCTCATAACTAATAGTTTGGATACCACTTCTAATCGCACCAATCAATGCATATTTATTATTACTTGCCCAACCTCCAAGAAGAATTCCGATAACTCCCATTGATGATACTGCAAGTAGAAAAAAGATACCAATGTTAATGTCAAATGCTTGAAATTGTTTTGAAAACGGAAGTACTGCCAAAGCAATTAAGGCTGCAACAATCACAAAATAAGGAGCCAAATTGTACAATAACTTATCAATTCTATCATTAGTTGTCAATTCTTTAGAAACCAACTTTAAGGCATCTGCCATCGTTTGAAACAGTCCAAAAGGTCCAACTCGATTTGGCCCTAATCGCAATTGAAACCATGCGGCAACCTTACGTTCAAAATACACCAAATACAATCCTGCTAAGGCAAACAAGGCCAAATAAGCAGTTGCTATCAAAACCATCTCGGTGATGCTCGCAACACCTTCGGGCATTATTGAATAGAGCCAATTATGTATTGTTTCAATCATAACTTATTAAAATTATTCTTTATTTATTCTTCAGTCTTCTAACTTAGATCACCTATCAATGTCAGGTACAACAATATCTATAGTTGACATGATTGCAACTAAATCTCCAATTTTAGAACCTGTTGCTAAGGAGTTGATGACTCCTAAATTCGAAAGCCCTGGCGATCTAAATTTAAAACGATATGGATTCTTTGTTCCTGTACTATTTACATAACAACCCAACTCACCACGAGCCGTTTCTACTCGCTGATAATATTCACCCTTCGGTAATTTTATTACCGCCTTGGTTGCCACTTTTATATCTCCTTCTGGAATGTTATCTATTAATTGTTCTATAATAGATAGTGATTGCCACATTTCTTGAATACGCACATTATATCGTGCTAAACAATCTCCATTTGTTTGAAGTGATTCCTCAAACTTCACCAAATCATAAGCACTATATGGGTGAATTTTTCTGATATCACAATTAACTCCAGATCCTCTTGCAACAGGTCCCGACGCTCCAAATGAAATAGCATCTTCTGGGCTTAAAACTCCGATTCCTTTTGTTCTTTTCTGGAAAATAACATTACCCGTAAGCAAACGGTCATATTCAGGAATCTTAGTTTTAAAATGTGCAATAAACTCTTTAGTACGATTCACAAAATTTGGATGAATATCGAACATTAATCCACCTGGTATATTGTAATTCATTGTTAAACGAGCACCACACGTTTCTTCAAAAATATCATTGATTAATTCACGATCTCTAAAGGCATAAAAATAAGTTGTCAACGCTCCTACATCCATTCCCATAACACCCCACCACAAACAATGCGATGCGATTCTGGTCAATTCTCCAATAATAGTTCTGATAACTTTTACACGTTCTGGAACCTCTATTTCTAAGGCTTTTTCAACTACTAAGCAAACTGCTTCGTTGTTGATGTGTGATGAAAGATAATCCATCCGGTCAGTTAAATGCACAATTTGCTGATAACTATCGCGCTCACACATTTTTTCTATAGACCTATGAATGTAACCTAAATCAGGTTCAACATTTTTAATAATTTCACCATCTATGGTCAACATTAACCGTAACACCCCATGAGTTGCAGGATGCTGAGGCCCCATATTTATAAAATACTCTTCCGTTTTGATATTGCTTTTAACAGTTGGCTCCATAGGGGTTTGTTATTTTATAATCATATTTTCCTCATCTACATAATCTTTTCGCAACGGCCAACCTTGCCAGTCTAAAGGCAAAAACAAGCGTTTTAAATTAGGATGATTATTAAATTTTATTCCAAAAAAATCATATACTTCCATTTCATGTAATTCGGCTGTATACCAAATATCTGAAACAGAATCCATGGTTGGATTTTCTCTATCTGATGTTTTTACTTTTACGACTATACAATGTCTAAAATCTGTAGATTCTAAATGATAAATAACACCTAAATCTTTTCCCCAATCCATACCTGTAACACAAAAAAGGTAATTGAATTTTAAATCAGGGTTTGATTTTAATTGACTACAAATTTTATGCAATTCATCAACAGGAACTTCAATATTTAAAAACTCTGAAGCTTCTTCAGAAAAGGTGAGTGTATCACTCCAACTACTTACAATATGCTGTATTTCTTCGTTTGTCATTTTCTTAGATTTTACCTTCATCAAAACCATCAATAGGATTAACTTTTTCCTTCATGTTTTCTGTCTTGATTTTTTCTTGTAACATAATCATCCCTTCTAACAATGCTTCTGGACGTGGAGGACATCCCGGAACATAAACATCTACCGGAATAACGTGATCTGCTCCTTTTACAACTGAGTATGAATTGTAATAAAAAGGGCCACCAGAAATAGCACAAGCACCCATGGCAATTACGTATTTAGGCTCTGCCATTTGATCATATAAACGCCTAAGAACTGGAGCCATTTTATTAACAATGGTTCCTGCGATAATAATTAAATCTGCTTGTCTTGCTGATGGTCTTGCAACCTCAAATCCAAATCTAGAGAAATCGTGTTTTGGGGCACCTGTTTGCATCATTTCAATGGCACAACAACTGGTACCAAAATAGAGCGGCCATAAAGAATTTGAGCGCCCCCAATTGACTACATTATCTAATGTAGAAATTACAATATTTGCTCCATTACCACCTGGAATTACTTTTCCTGGAAAATCATCTGGTATTACCTGCTCAAACCCTTCTGGTTTTGTTTGGCATATATATCTTTGTTTATCATCTACTCCCATCGTAAAGCTCTTTTTTTCCATGCATATGCTAATCCCAACCCTAAAATAAATAAGAAAATTAAGATTTCTACCAATGCTACGGTTCCCATTTCTTTAAAAACTACTGCCCAAGGCACCAAGAATGCTACCTCAATATCGAACAGTAAAAATAAAATTGCAAAAAGGTAATACCCTACCTTAAATTGTACCCAAGTTGGACCTTTTGTTTCTATACCACACTCGTATGGTTCTCTTTTTTGAGGATTATCTGATTTGTGTGAAATTAAGCCAGATAAGGCATTTGCACCAGCGACTAATACTACGCCAGAAATAAAAAAAACAAGAATTGCTTCGTAACCCATTTGCTGTTATTTTATGTCAAAATTAAGATTTTCATATTGTTTATTTATGACTTAAATCATATTTGGAAATATTTTTTAAATAAATATTTATTACTACAATTTATTATTTTAATCAAAAAAAAACCTCAACACAATGTATTGAGGTTTTTTTGTTTTAATTTACTTCATAAGTTTCTCCTGAGAAAAACAAGTCATCTACTTTAGAGAACTTAGAAGTTTTTTGAACTTCGTCTGTAAGTTGTTGTTCTCTATATTCAAAAGTATCTTCTTCAAAACTTCTAATAATTCCTGTTGCTAAAGGATATTCTAATTTTACCAACATTTGATGCATTGTGTTATCTTCACATTTTGCATCATGCACTAAAAGATCTTCTTGTGTAATACCATTTTCTCCAATAGTAACTATTTCTAATTTCAATCCATTTAATACAATTCCTTTGTCTTTTTCCTTACCAAAAATCATTGGCTTACCATGTTCTAAGAAAATTTGCTTGTCATCTCTAACGGCTTTATCTGTATATTGTGTAAAACATCCGTCATTAAAAATAACACAGTTTTGGAGAATCTCTATCAGTGAGGTTCCTTTAAACTTTTCTGCTTCAATGAACAATTGTGTCATTTCTTTTGGTGTGTTTCCTCCTAATCTTGCAAAAAATCTTGCTCGTGCACCTAAGGCTAATTCACCTGGTTGAAACGGCGGCTGTGTATTTCCAAAAGGAGATGATTTCGTTTTTTGACCTAATAATGATGTAGGTGAAAATTGCCCTTTCGTCAATCCGTAAATCTCGTTATTAAACAAAATTATATTAAGATCTAGGTTTCTTCTCAAAACATGAATAAAATGATTACCTCCAATAGCTAAACTATCTCCATCGCCTGTAATCATCCAAACGCTTAAATCTGGATTTGCTAATTTAACTCCACTAGATATTGCTGCCGCACGACCATGAATACCATGCATTCCGTAAGAGTCTATATAATAAGGAAAGCGTGATGAACACCCAATACCCGATATAAAAACAACATCTTCTTTCTTAACTCCCATTTCTGGAAGCGCTTTTTGCATTGCTCTAAGAATTACATAATCATCACAACCAGGACACCATCTTACTTCCTGATCACTTGCAAAATCTTTGAACGTATATTTTTTTTCTATAGTTGCTTCCATCTTATTCTTCTTTTAATATGTCTTTAAATTTTGCTACCATTTTTGTTACTGAAAATGGCAAACCTGATACTTGATTATATTGCATAAAATCAATCTCTTGATATTTTCCTTTTAATACAAATGCCAATTGACCAGTGTTTAGTTCACATACAATAACTTTCTTAAATTTAGAAAATACCTCAGCAGTGTTTTTTGGCATTGGATTGATATAATTAAAGTGTGCGTGCCCTACTTTATACCCTTGATGATTTAATTTACCAACAGTTGAGTGTAAACTACCATAAGTACCTCCCCAACCAATTACTAATAAATCTCCTTCATCTACAAAATCAGATTTTAAATCAGGAATGTAATTCGCAACACGCTCTACTTTTTCTTGTCTAATTTTTGTCATGTATTCGTGGTTGTCTGGAACATAAGAAACATTACCTGTTACCTTATCTTTTTCTAATCCACCAACACGATGTTCTAAACCTGGAGTCCCCGGAATTGCCCAATTACGTGAAAGGGTTTCATTATCTCTATCATAAGGATGTGTAGATTCTGAATTACCATCAACCAATCTAGTTTTAATTTCTGGCATATCATTTATCGACTTAATTTTCCATGGTTCTGAACCATTTGCAATATATCCATCTGTTAATAAAATAACTGGAGTCATGTGTTCTAATGCTAATTTTGATGCCATAAATGCGTAGTCAAAACAATTAGCTGGTGTACTTGCAGCAATCACAATTACAGGACTCTCTCCATTTCTACCATACATTGCTTGTAGTAAATCTGACTGCTCTGTTTTCGTTGGCAATCCTGTTGATGGCCCACCACGTTGTACATTTACAATAACCACTGGCAACTCTGTCATCATTGCTAGTCCTATGGCTTCACCCTTTAGAGCTAACCCAGGGCCAGATGTTGTCGTAATTGCTAAATCCCCCGCGAAAGAAGCGCCAATAGTAGATGTTACTCCTGCAATTTCATCCTCTGCTTGAAATGCTTTTACCCCGAAATGCTTGTGTTTTACTAACTCGTGTAAAATATCTGTTGCTGGAGTAATAGGATAAGATCCTAAGAATAATTCTAATCCAGATTTTTCTGCTGCTGCTAAAAATCCCCAAGCTGTGTTGGTGTTTCCATTTACAATCCTGTATGTACCCTTAGGCATTTTAGAGGGCGCAACAGTATAAGAGTTTGGAATCAATTCTAATGTTTCAGCAAAAAAGAAACCTGCTTTCAACACTTTTGCATTTCCTTCAGCAATAATTGGTTTGTATTTAAACTTCTGCTCAAAGAAATTTAAGGTATGATCCATATCTCTATCATACATCCAATATACCATTCCTAAGGCAAACATATTTTTTGACCTAACAACAGATTTATTATCCAACCCTAAATCTTTTAACGCTTCTTTAGTCAATGAAGTCATTGAAACTTCAATCACTCTAAAATTATCTAGTGACCCATCCTCTAGCGGATTTGTTTGGTATTCGGCTTTTTGCAAATTCTTTTTAGTAAACGAATCTGTATCTACTATAATTGTATGACCTGCTTTTACTGCACTCAAATTTGTTTTTAATCCCGCTGGGTTCATAGCCACCAATAAATCTAAATCATCACCAGGGGTGCTAATCTCTACACTACCAATGTGAACTTGAAATCCTGAAACTCCGTACAAACTACCTTGTGGAGCTCTAATTTCTGAAGGATAATTTGGAAAAGTAGCAATGTCGTTTCCAAACATTGCAGATGTATCTGTAAATTGTGTGCCCGTAAGTTGCATTCCGTCACCAGAATCTCCTACAAATCTAATCACAACCGAATTTAAATCTTCAGTACCAATAGATTTCATTACTGTTTTATCTGATATCATAAGCTTGAATTGAAATATTCTTTAAATTTATAAAATTATTATTTAAAATAAGTTTCAAATGTAAAAATGATTAATTTTTTAAAAGATGACTTTTATCACTATTTTTATTATTTTTACTCTTTAGTTTTGAAACCAATTTATAACTCAAAAATTAAATTATGGCTATTATAATAACAGACGAATGTATTAATTGTGATGCATGTATTGCAGAATGCCCAAACAATGCAATCTATGAACCAGATGAAGAATGGTCTTATTCTGATGAAACAGCGTTAAGCGGATCAACAACTACTCCTGATGGAAGAGAAGTTGACGCTGATGAAAGTAATGAACCAGTTTCTGATGAATTCTATTTTATTGTTACAGATAAATGTACAGAGTGTAAAGGCTTTCATGAAGAACCACAATGTGCTTCTGTATGCCCCGTAGATTGTTGTATTATTGATGAAGACAACGAAGAAACTGAAGATGAATTGTTAGCTAAAAAAGCTTGGTTACACGCTGAGTAAGCAAGCAGTTTTTATTCTTTTCAAAAAGCATTTAGAGATTTTAATAAATCTCTAAATGCTTTTTTTTTGTTTACTATAGTTTATAGAGAATGTCTATACTAGACGTAACTGAAAATAATTTTTCTCAAACTGATATAAATCATAGTTTGAAACTTCCTTCCATTCTACCTTTATCTCCGCTAAACTGATTATGTGGCTGACTAAAAAAATAGTCGTTTCAATAAATATAATATTTAAACAGTCTCTTATCAATAATTTCATATCATGAAAAAAAATATTTCAAAATTAATCTGTGATGCCAACGAAGCCGTGGCTCGTATAGCTCACAAAACAAATGAGGTCTGCGCAATTTACCCTATTACTCCAGCCTCACCAATGGGTGAGCATGTAGATGAATATAGTGCAAATAACGAACATAACATTTGGGATAACATTCCTAGAATTGTTGAAATGCAAAGTGAGGGTGGTGCTGCAGGTGCTGTTCACGGAGCTTTACAAGCGGGAGCTTTAACCACAACATTTACGGCATCGCAAGGTTTGTTGTTAATGATTCCGAATATGTACAAAATTGCAGGTGAATTATTACCAAACGTAATTCATGTAGCAGCAAGAACTATCGCAACACATGCCTTATCAATTTTTGGTGATCATAGTGATGTTATGGCAACACGCCAAACCGGATATGCTATGCTATTTGCTGGTAGTGTTCAAGAAGCTCATGATTTTGCTTTAATTACACAAGTGGCAACTCTTAGAAGTCGCGTTCCTTTTTTAAATATTTTTGATGGATTTAGAACCTCACACGAGATTTCTAAAATTGATGCTATACCAGATGATGTGATCAAAAAAATGATGCCAGAAGGAAATATCATGGATCATAAAAACAGATCTTTAGATCCAGACAATCCTGTGATAAGAGGAACATCTCAAAACCCCGATGTGTTTTTCCAAGCTCGTGAAGCTGCTAATGAGTTCTATACAAACACTCCAGATATTGTTCAAGAAGTGATGGATGAATTTTATGATTTAACAGGACGTCGTTATAGCATGTTTTATTATATAGGACATCCAGAAGCAGAAAGAGTAAGTATTCTTATGGGTTCTGGTGAAGGACCTGTTAGAGAAACTATTGACCAAATGGTTGCTGATGGCGAAAAAGTAGGTGCAGTTTTTGTACGCCTATACCGTCCGTTCTCCTCAAAACACCTTTTAGAAAAAATACCAGATACCGTTAAAAAAATAGCAGTTCTAGATAGAACCAAAGAACCAGGAAGTGTTGGTGAACCATTGTATCAAGATGTGCTTAGTGCCTTTGTTGAATGCGATAGACAACTACCAACTATTGTTGGTGGACGCTACGGGTTATCATCAAAAGAGTTTACTCCAAAAATGGTAAAAGGAGTGTATGATGAGCTTTTAAAAGACAAACCTAAAAATCATTTTACAGTTGGTATTCAAGATGATTTAACGCATACTAGCTTAGATGCAGATGACAATTTTAAAGTTAAAAGAGATACTATCAATTGTATGTTCTATGGCTTAGGATCTGATGGTACCGTTGGTGCAAATAAAAATTCCATTAAGATTATTGGGCAAACAACTGATAATTATGTTCAGGGTTATTTTGTGTACGATTCTAAGAAAGCAGGTGCACAAACAATCTCGCATTTGCGTTTTGGACCTACCCCAATTTACTCCTCATATTTAATTGATAAAGCCGATTTTATTGCGAGTCATCAATTCAATTTTATTGAAAGATACAATATGATTGAAGATTTAAAACATGGTGGTACATTCTTATTAAATTCCCCTTTTTCTAAAGATGAAATCTGGGACTTGCTTCCTAAGAAAATGCAAATTGAAATCATTGAAAAAAATGCTAAATTCTATGTAGTAGATGCTACCAAAGTTGCGCAAGAGGCAAAACTTGGTAAAAGAACAAATACTGTTTTACAAACCTGCTTCTTTGCAATTTCTGGAATTTTACCAAAGCATGAAGCCATTCAAAAAATTAAAGATGCCATTGTAAAGTCTTATTCTCATAAAGGAGACAAGGTGGTAGAAATGAACTTTAATGCGGTAGATAAATCTTTAGCAAATCTGTTTCAAGTAGATTATCCAAAAGTAATTACCAGTAAAAAACGCTTTCAATCTGCCATGACAAATGCACCTGATGGATTTGTAAAAGATGTCTTAGAAGTTATTTTATCTGGTAAGGGAGATGAATTACCAGTAAGTGCTTTCCCTGTTGACGGAACTTTTCCAACAGGAACAACACAATACGAAAAAAGTGGCATTGCAGATATTATCCCTATTTGGGATGACGCTGACTTGTGTACACAATGTAACAAGTGTGTAGCCATTTGTCCGCATGCTGCCATTAGAGCTAAAGTCGTTTCTAAAGACGAATTGTCTAATGCGCCATCAACATTAAAAATGGTAGACCCTATTGGGCGTCCATTTGACAAATCAGAATCATATGTTTTACAAGTATCCCCTGAAGATTGTACAGGATGTGATTTATGTGTTGTTGTTTGTCCTGCTGAAAGTAAAGAAATTCCGAATTTCAAAGCCATCAACATGCACAAGAAACTGGAGCATGAAGTGGTAGAAAATAAAAACTGGGACTATTTTGTAGATCTTCCAAATTACGACAGAAAAGAATTAAAAGTAAATACTGTAAAAGGTGCTCAATTCTTAGATCCACTATTTGAGTTTTCTGGAGCTTGTTCTGGTTGTGGAGAAACACCTTATATAAAATTACTTACACAATTGTATGGTGACAGTATTTTAATTGCAAATGCAACAGGATGTTCGTCTATTTATGGTGGTAATTTACCAACGACTCCGTATAAAACAAATGATAGAGGTAACGGTCCTGCTTGGGCAAACTCTTTATTTGAAGACAATGCAGAGTTTGGATTGGGTATGCAGTTGGCATTGACCAAAAAGGAGGAAATTGCTGTTAAACTCTTGAAAAATTTAGAGCTATTAGTAGGTACTGAATTAATGGAATCAATCTTAAACAATCCTGAAAATACAGAAGCTGAAAAAGAGAAAAAGTTTGATGACATTGATAAACTAAAAGTTACTCTATCAGTAATTGATAATAATGAAGACGCAAATAAGCTGAGTCAATTAACGCAATATCTCCGTAAGAAAAAAGTATGGATTTTAGGTGGAGATGGATGGGCTTATGACATTGGTTACGGTGGTGTAGATCACGTATTAGCATCAGGAGAAGACATTAATATATTGGTGATGGATACTGAGGTATATTCTAATACTGGCGGACAAACATCTAAAGCAACTCCTTTAGGCGCAAGTGCTAAATTCTCGATTGCAGGTAAAAAAACTCCTAAGAAAAGTTTGGCTTTACAAGCCGTTTCTTATGGCAATGTATATGTAGCTCAAATTGCAATGGGCGCCAAAGATGTGCAAACTCAAAAAGCATTTCAAGAGGCAGCAGCTTACCCCGGACCATCGTTAATTGTGGCGTACTCACATTGTGGTGAGCATGGTTACGATTTAAAACATGGTGTTACACAACAGCAAAAAGCTGTAGAAACAGGTTATTGGCCACTGTTTAGATTCGACCCAACGAAACCAAAAGGAAAGAAGTTTAGACTAGATTCTAAAGCTCCTTCTGCTCCGTTAGAAGATTTTATGTACAATGAAACTCGCTTTACTAGAGTTGTAAAAGAAAATGAAAAACTAGGAAAAGAATTATTAGAGCAAGCCCAAGAACAAGTTGAAATTAAATGGGAACGCTTAGAATTGTTTAGAGATATGTAAAACTAAAATTAAGGTGTTGCATGAGAAATCGTAGCAGTATGTCATATTCTGTTTGGCATTAAGATGTCATTTCCCATCTCTGCAACACCTTTTTAAATCAATCATTATGGAGAAAAGCAAAAAAACTAATTTCAATGCAGCCAAAGAAAAACTAGATGCTGCCAATCAAGAACTGTTTAAACCAAATGAAGATGTTGTTTCTTATTCCGTTTGTAAAAATTCACAATTTGCAATAGAAGGATTTTTAAAAGGCTATTTAAACCACCGTGGATTTGTAACTCATGACGAAGAGCATTTAGAAGGTTTACTCAATAGATGTAGAGCTTTAGACCCTAAGTTTAACAAAATTGACATGAGTGTTATTGATTGCAAAGCTACAAAAATTGATTCTCGCTATTGCTCTGATGTAGACAAAGTAAGTTCTTGTTTTGATGTAGCTGACAGTTTAGATACTTTGCTTAAACAAATGAAAGTTATTTAGTTTTTAATACGTAGTCAATCTTCCTAAGTAAGTTAATCAAAAATTTTGAATGTTGATTTATCTGTTAAATTTGAAAGTAGACAATACACCAAAGGGTCTGTTTATCTAAAAATATACTATCCCTTAATCACAAATCCTTCGGTCAATTTATTTAATCGCGTAACTTTATCAGTAAAATTCCCTTTGATGGTTTTTCGGTATTTATTTAAATTCAACACCAAATCATCTACATTTTCTGGAATGACTTCTTCAAAAAATTGACGTAATCTCTTTGCCATAGTGGGTGATTTTCCGTTGGTAGAAATGGCGATTTTTAAATTTCCTTTGGTTACGATACCTCCTAAATAAAAATCACATAAGGCCGGAGTGTCAGCAATATTCACCAGCAACTGTTTTACTTTTGCATCTCGGTAAATTTCTTTATTTACTTCTACATCGTTGGTAGCTGCAATTACCATATGTTGTTTGTGCAATAAGTTTTTTGTGTATGAGCGCCACATTAACGGAATGTCATGTGCTTTTGCCAAGTCAATAATTTCTTTAGAAAAATCTTCAGCAGCGACAACAACATTTGCATTTGGGCTAGACTTTAACAAGAATGATAATTTCTCAAAACCTACATTCCCACCACCAATCAACATCACATTTAATTGTGATACTTTTAAAAAAATAGGATATAAATTATTTCTTTCCATTATTAAACAATTGTTACTTCATCTTTAAGTTCTTGAAAAATTGAATTCAATTTAACACGTTCATTCACAACCTCTCCTATAATGATAATAGCTGGAGAAGACAATTCTTTTTCAGCAACAACCTCTCTGATTGTTTCTATAGTTCCAAATCCAAATTTCTCATTTTCCATTGTGCCATTTTGAATAATAGCTACTGGTGTAGTTTGTTTATTTTCTATTGAAAATACTTTTACTATTTCATCTAATTTTGCCATTCCCATTAAAATAACAACGGTTGCTGTAGATTTTGCCGCTAATGCAATATCAATTGATAGTTTATGAGATTTGGTTGTTCCTGTAATTACCCAAAAACTTTCTGATACTCCTCTTTTAGTTAATGGGATTCCTTGATTTGCTGGCACTGCCATTGCTGAAGATATCCCCGGAACCATGTAAGTTTCGATTCCAAATTGACGCGCATAATCTATCTCTTCGGCACCACGGCCAAAAATAAATGGATCTCCCCCTTTTAAGCGCACTACATGCCCATCGCTTTTTGCCCTACTTACTATAAGTTCGTTTATTTGATCTTGATGGTACGCAAAGCATCCTTTTCTTTTACCTACAAAAATGGTTTCTGCTTTATAAGATACATAATTTAACAAGTCTTCATTTATAAGTGCATCATATAAAATAACGTTTGCAGATTCTAACGTTTTTATTGCCTTAATAGTGATTAAATCTGGATCTCCTGGACCAGCCCCAACAACCGTTAATTTTGGAATTATACTATGTTTCATATACCAATTCTTTTTCTCTATAAGTCTCAATGGTTTCAAAGAAGCCCTTAGCTTGTTTTATATATGTTTTTGCAAAATCCGAATTTGGTTCGTTTTTGTTTATTTGATACACTAAGTCTTTAAAAGATGTTTGAAGGGTTATTTTTTGAGTTTCAACAAAAACCTTGTCAAATAAAGCAATAATAGAAGCTTGCGTATTTGTCTTTTCATCTTCTGCTAATAATACTGCTTTTGCGCCATTTACAAAAGCAGTATAACCTTGATAAATAGCATCTGACCATTTTTCATTAACATATGCTTCTTCAGCTAAATCTAGCTTCTCTTTAGCATCTAATAATAATGTTGCAACTAAATCTATAACAACTCCTGCACATTCACCAACTCCTATCGATTTTTGATATTTTTTTTCGCTTCCCCAATCTATAAAATCCGAAGGCTCTAAATTATCAATCGATGCCAATGGCTTCAATAATTCATAAAAATACAACTCACCTTGTTTGTCATAATACGAAATAAAAGGAGCTTCGTTATTTGAATTTTGCTCAAAATCATCAAGTATAACTCGCAATGCTTCTGGAGCTCTTTTACTTGGGATCTTAATTACTTTATCCGCAAATCTTCCTTGTCCGTTTCCTAAAGTACCTCCACCTAACAACACTTGCAATGCGGGTGCTACTTGTTTGTTTTTTGTTCTAATCGACATTCCTTGAAAACCTATTTGAGCCATACTATGTTGCCCACAAGCATTCATACATCCACTAATTTTTATGGTGATATCTTTCTTATTCAAGAACTGAGGATATTCGTTTTTTAATACTTGTTCTAATTCTTTTGTAATTCCGGTACTACTTGCAATTCCCAAATTACAGGTGTCTGTTCCTGGGCAAGAAGTAATGTCTTGGGTACTGTTGTAACCCAATTCTGTAAATCCAAGTTTTCGCAATTCCACATAAAAGAATGGAAGCAACTCTTCTTTTACATGTTTTACTAATATATTTTGTCGGAGACTCAATCTTATTTCATCACCTGCATATTGTTTGATTAAATCGGCTAATTTCCTAGCTTTAGCTGTATAAAAATCTCCTAACATCACTTTGATTCCAATCGCAAAAAAACCTTCTTGACTTTGACGAATCACATTTGATGTTCTCCAATTCTCATACGCTGTTTTATCTGTGATTTCCACAAAAGGGATTTCATTAGCTGGAACTGAAACAGGAACATCAAACTCTGACGTATCAATTGTCAATTTTTGAAGTGACAATGCCAATTGTTCTTTTTCTATTAAGTTGACAAAAGCTTCTAGACCGATTTCTTCTATTAAAAATTTGAGTCTTGCTTTGGCTCGTTTAGTTCGTTCTCCATAACGATCAAAAACACGTAAAACACTTTCGATTAATGGGATAATTTTATCGGATTCTAAAAAATCATACAGCAACTTTGCCTGTTTTGGTTGCGAACCTAATCCGCCACCTAACATTACTTTAAATCCGCGTTTACCGTTTTCAATTTTTGCAATAAATCCGAGATCATGCAAATAGCTCAACCCTGTATCTTCATCGGTTCCAGAAAACGATATCTTAAATTTACGTCCCATTTCTTGACAAATTGGATTTCTCAAAAAGAATTTAAATACTGCATCAGCATATGGCGAAACATTAAAAGCTTCATTTACATCAATCCCTGCAGTCTCTGACGCGGTAACATTTCGAACCGCATTTCCACAAGCTTCTCTTAAGGTAATATCGCTCTTTTCTAATTCGGCCCATAACTCTGGTGTTCTATCTAAACTTACATGATGAATCTGAATATCTTGTCTTGTGGTAATATGCAAACGGCCACGAGAATACTCATCAGACACATCACTAATTCGATGTAACTGATCACTTGTTACTTTACCATAGGGTAATTTTATCCGAATCATTTGCACTCCAAATTGACGCTGTCCGTAAACTCCACGAGCCAATCGTAGGCTTCTAAATTTTTCTTCGGCAATTTTCCCTTCTTTAAAAAGTTTGATTTTAGTTGCTAAATCGATGATGTCTTTTTGCACCAAAGGATTTTCAATTTCTGATCTAAAGCTTAACATATTTTTCAGTTTTATGAATACTCTTTTCTTAGGCTAAGATTATTCTTTTAATTACATAATCCTATTAGCCTATCGGAATACTAGGATTAATTGCAAATGTAAACGAAAAATATTAGTGGGCAAGAAAAATATTAGTAAAAAAAGACTTAAACTATTATGAATATGCTAAACGCACAAATCCTTTAAAGTAGTATTTCTAAATATTTTGAGTGTAGCATCTCTCACTTGAATCATTAATTTATTAACGCAACAAGTAGCTTCATCAGGGCAATCATCGCACTTTTCATAAAAATTTAGGCTCACACATGGCACCATAGCAATGGGTCCTTCAAGAACTCTAATTACGTCTGTCATTAAAATATCTGTAGGTTCCTTGATAAGGTAGTAACCTCCTCCTTTTCCTTTTTTTGAACCAAGGATTCCGGTTTTGCGAAGTGACAATAAAATACTCTCTAAAAATTTTTGTGAAATATTTTCACTCTTAGATATTTGAGCAATTTGAATAGGTTCTTTAGATTCCTGTCTTGCTAAAAAAGTTAGCGCTTTTAATCCGTATTTGGTTTTTTTAGAAAGCATAAATAAAAGTTGGTTCTTATAAGTAAAGCAAAAGTACTAAATTTTATATACTCTATAAAGTTTCTAGAACAAATAGGGAAATGAAAGCACCAACACATAATTAAAAATCATAGAATGAATCTCTTATCTTGTAAATAAGATTTCTATTCGAGTTTTTTCCTGAAGGGAAAAGTATCAAGAACAGTTATTTGAATCTAATCAGAAAATTATTTTAATTAAATCTCCATTAGAAATCCAAAATTAGCAAAAATAAGTCCGGTAATTAACACCAAAACAATAATAAATTTTGAACCAAGCAAAGGTTTAAACGAATAAATATAGGTTGGAAAAATTAATAATAGAATCCCTTTTAAAAGAACTAACCAACTCATTACCGTAATAATATCAGTCCAATCATTATTGAAGGTATTATGATTGTAAATCATAACCCAACCCAAAACAACCAAAATAAAACCGACAAGGTAAATTACGGGAGAATTGTCAAATAATTTATCAAACATGTTTTTGTAATAATCTTTACTTACGAGTAAACCAATACCCAAAGCCAAGTATATTGTTCCAAAGATTTTTGAAATAAGAATTGAAACTTCCATAACTAAAATTTAATGTTTCTATCTCCGTAAGATACAAAAAAATCAAATTATGAAAAATGATAATCGCCAGTAAATTACTTTTACAAAGCCTGCAACAAATCTTCAAGAACATCATCAGGATTTTCGAGTCCAATTGAAATGCGAACCAACCCATCTGTAATTCCAACTTCTAACCTGTCTCCAACAGTCAGCTTACTATGTGTCGTACTTGCAGGATGTGTTACTATGGTACGCGTATCTCCCAAATTTGCTGATAGCGAACACATTTTAATTTTGTCTAAAAATTTACGGCCTGCATCAATGCCTCCTTTTACTTCAAAAGCAATGATGTTGCCTCCCATCTTCATTTGCTTTTTTGCAGTTTCATATTGAGGGTGCGATTTTAAAAACGGATATTTTACCCAATTAATTTTAGGGTTTTCTTCTAATAGAGTTGCAATTTTTATCGCATTTTCACAATGTCTATCAACTCGAATAGCTAAAGTTTCTAAACTTTTAGACAATATCCAAGCATTAAATGGTGACATTGCTGGACCTGTATTACGAGAGAATAAATAAATTTCTCGAATCAAATCTGATTTCCCAACAGCAACTCCTCCCAAGACTCTCCCTTGCCCATCCATTAATTTGGTAGCAGAATGCACAACAATATCGGCACCATATTTTATAGGCTGTTGTAAATATGGTGTAGCAAAACAATTGTCTATCACCAATAACAAATTGTGCTTTTTCGCAATTTTACCTAGTACTTCTAAATCTAAAATATCAACAGCTGGGTTTGTCGGTGATTCTGCAAATAATATTTTAGTATTAGATTTGATTAAACTTTCTATTTGCTCAACTTTATTAACATCAAAGTAGGAAGTTTCGATATTCCATTTCGGAAAGTATTTGGTAAACAATGTATGTGATGATCCAAAAACAGAACGTGAAGAAACAATATGATCTCCACTATCTAATAAGGCCGCAAAAGTTGAAAAAATTGCTGCCATACCTGTAGCAAAAGCATAGCCACTCTCAGCACCTTCCATTTTTACAACTTTATCTACAAACTCTGTGGTATTCGGATTGCTAAATCTGCTATACAAATTCTTCTCTTTTTCTTCGGCAAATGAAGCCCGCATATCTTCGGCATCATCAAACACAAAACTTGATGTTAGGTATAAGGGTGTTGAATGCTCATCAAATTGTGTGCGCTCATTTTGAGTTCTAATTGCTTCTGTTTCGAAATTGTAATTATCCATGATTCACTATTTATAATGTGTTGCTAAAACAAGTTTAGCATGACGCTATGCATCAAAAATATCTTTTAATAATACTTCTAATTGGTCAAATTCAATTAAAAACCCGTCATGACCATAAATGGATTTTATTTCTTTTAAATCGTTTACTATTTTAAGTTCATCTAAAGCTTTTAATGTTTCGTAATTCTCTTCAGCTACAAAAAAGATATCCGTATCAATTACTACTTGCGTAATATTAGCTTTGATGGTTTTAGCAACTTTTCTAAATTCACCTCTACCTCTTGTAATATCTATATAAGTTAGTAAGTGATTCATTAATTGATAAGATTCAATATTGAATCTTTCTACAATCTTATTACCATGATGTAATAACCAACTCTCAGCATTAAAAATTCCTTTTTCTTCATTCATACTTCTATTAAATCGATGTTTAAAAGAAATTGCTGTACGGTAAAAAAGCATTGCCATTAAGCGTGCATCATGCATTGGCTGAGACGAATTATTTAAAATTTGTTCTTGAGTTAAATTGTGTGCAATAATCCAATCCGATGTTTTCCAATCGGAACCCAACGGAATTAAATGCGTCATCAAATCTGGAAATAACACAGCCATTTCCCAAGCAATTCCACCTCCTAGTGAGGGGCCGATAGTTGCGTATAATTTGTCAATTTTCAGAAACTCTAATCCCAATCCAAAAAATTTAGCAATATCTCTCGGCTTAAAATCTTTATAATTTTTTATAAGTTTTTCTGAATTCGAGTCATATCCATTTCCTGGTATGTCAAAACATAAAACCGTGTATTTATCTGTATTAATTAACTTATTTTCTCCAATGATTCCGCTCCACCAACCATTTTCTCCTGCAACTTCAGAGTTACCAGTCAAAGCATGACTCACCAAAACAATCGGTGCTGTATGTAATGGTTTTCCAAATAATTGATAAGTCAAATCGAAATCAGAAGTATAACCCGTTTCGGTTGTAAAATCAGTAATGGCAATATGATATAATGTATTCTTCAACGTACTAAAATTTTGATTTTATACGAATAGAAAATATTATTAAGAAAGAGGTGAATTGTAAAAATTCATTTTTGTTATCTATCCAAAAAATTGGTAGAATTTAGCACCTTCTTTAATGTAAAGGGTTGCTAAGGCTTCATCGGGTCTAATCCCTCTGCCTTTCTTTATAACAGTTTCAATAAGTATCTGAACTTATTTGCAAATATAAAGTATAAAGTTTTTAGGAGACAAGCTTTTGTAGAGTTTTTTGAAATTCGAAAAAAAACAAGTCTTTTTTTCTCTAATTATTAATTAATGTTTTAAATTTGTACCCGAATCACAGAGGAAAAATTTGAACTGATTGCAACCTCTTCAAAAAAATGCTAAAGCAGTAGTAATAAACTTCTTTCAGCATTTACCTTTTTCTTATTGATTCATAGTTTTAATCTAAAAAAATTAAGAATATGTCATATTTATTTACATCAGAATCTGTCTCTGAAGGACACCCTGATAAAATTGCAGACCAAATTAGTGATGCATTAATCGATCGGTTTTTAGCTTTCGATAAAAACTCAAAAGTTGCTTGTGAAACTTTGGTAACTACAGGCCAAGTTATATTGGCAGGAGAAGTAAAATCTACCGCATATTTAGATGTTCAAAAAATTGCACGTGATGTAATTAACAAGATTGGATATACTAAAAGTGAATATATGTTTGATGGAAATTCGTGCGGCGTTTTAAACGCAATTCACGAACAATCTCAAGATATAAACCAAGGTGTTGACCGGGGTGATTACGATGAACAAGGCGCTGGTGATCAAGGAATGATGTTTGGTTATGCCACCAAAGAAACAGAAAATTTTATGCCTTTAGCATTAGATTTAAGTCATCGATTACTGATTGAATTGGCAGCCCTAAGAAGAGAAAACTCAGACATTCCTTATTTAAGACCCGATGCTAAAAGTCAGGTTACTATAGAATATTCTGATGATAATGTTCCCCAAAGAATTGATACGATTGTGATTTCTACTCAACATGATGATTTTGATGAAGAGTCAACTATGCTAGCAAAGATTAAAAGTGATTTGGTTTCTATTTTAATTCCAAGAGTAGTTGCAAAATTACCTGCAAAAACCCAAGCTTTATTTAACAATGATATTACCTATCATATCAATCCAACAGGAAAGTTTGTAATTGGTGGACCACACGGAGATACAGGTTTAACAGGAAGAAAAATTATTGTAGATACATACGGCGGAAAAGGTGCTCACGGTGGTGGTGCATTTTCTGGTAAAGACCCAAGTAAGGTAGATAGGTCTGCGGCATATGCTGCACGTCATATTGCAAAAAACTTGGTGGCAGCTGGAGTTGCGGATGAACTATTAGTACAAGTTTCTTATGCAATTGGTGTGGCACAACCAACATCAATAAATGTAGATACTTATAGAACATCAAAAATTGATTTGACTGATGGTGAAATATCTAAAGTAGTTGAAGGTTTGTTTGATATGCGACCTGCAGCGATAGAAAAAAGATTGAAACTGCGTAATCCTATTTATTTAGAAACTGCAGCTTATGGACATATGGGAAGAACTCCTGAAGTAAAAAAAATAAAATTTATTTCTACAGAAGGAAGAGAAGTTGAATTGGAAGTAGAAACTTTTACTTGGGAAAAGTTAGATTATGTTGAGAATGTAAAAGCAGCTTTTAATATTTAAATCTTTATAGATACCCCACTTACGAGAGTAATACGAATTAATAAAAGTAAAAAGCAGCAAAGGAATCTAATTCTTCTGCTGCTTTTTTATATATAGAAATCAAACTAAAAATAGATTGACTGACATGTCTTATTTATCGAAATAAAAAAGGAAAGATTACACTTAAAAATAAATAAGTCCCAATGAAATAAATTTCATTGGGACTTATTTTAAATACTTTTTGTTTATTGTATTCTAATTGAATGTAGTCGTTGTATCTCTATCACCAAAGGCAAAGATTAATCCTCCTCTAAAGTTTAGCATTGCAAATACTTTTGAATAACTTGTATATCCATAATACCCAAAATATGCACCACCATAATACACAGGTAATAATAACTGTGATTGAACTCTTAATCCAATATGGTTCGTAAACATATATTTAACTCCACCTGAAATACCAAATGTAAATGTTGATGTTGAACTTAAATAATCAACAGTATCTTTAAAATTATTATCAGGGCTAAACGTTGACCATCCAGCTGATATTCCAAAAAAAGGTCTTAAATCATCGTCATTACCAAAATGTTGCACAGCACCAAACTGATAATGATTGATCTTTACATCACCAAAATTTCCACCATTTTGTGGAGGGTTGACAGCACTAACTTTTAAATCACTATTTTGCTGAGTCCAAGAAAATTCAGCGGCCATACCTCTGGCAATGTTATAACCAACAGTAACTCCAAATTGTCCAGATCCTGGTATTTTAATATCACCAGTATTAAAATTTAATTTTGAATTAATTTGATATCCGTACTGCGGTGTAATTTCAAAACCTCCTTGGGCATTCATTACAAACGTAACCAAAAAAAGAAGTACGCTTATTCTAATTGTATTTTTCATAAAATTTGTTTTTCAATATATTTTTTGAAGCAGCAAACATAATCAAAAATCACATACTCTACAACAACACTAATTACAAATTTTAGTGATATTAATTAATCTAAGACGGAAAAGTATCGAAAATAATATTTGCTTTTCGATACTTTCATTCAAATAATCAACATTCAAAAAAATCTATAAATTGTATTTTACAGTAAACATAAATCTACGCTCTTGCACCAAGTATTTTGAAGTACTGGTACTGTAATTTGGCACGAAACTATCTCTATTGATAGACTTGTTATCGGTTAGGTTTTTACCCGAAACTATGAATTCCCATTTACTATCAGACTTTTGATAATACAAACTCGCATCTAAAAATGAATAGGTATTTGAAACAGTATCATTATCGTTAGAATAATTATAGTAGCTATAGTCTGCTACAAAACTAAAATCTTTTAAAAAGACAATATCTAATTTAGCAAAGGGTCTGTCGGTCGTAAATTTATTATCACTTGTTGAAGAAGTATAATCACTAAAAGATTTATTATATCCTATTTCTAAATTCGGAGCTTTCTTAAAGTTGGTTGCAAAACTCAACTGATAATTTTGACTAAATGATTCTGAAACATCAGGAAGGTTTTGTACAAAACCATTGTATTTAGAATAACTTAAATTAGCTCGAGCGTTTATCTTAAATTTTCCAAACCTTCTCCCATACCTTCCATTTGCACTCACCACCTCATCTGCTAAATTAGAATTATATGGCACACTAACTGTTTGATTTTGCCCTGTTGATTCTGCAATATTTTTGATTGCATCTGTTTTTTTAGAATAGCTAATCGAGGCATTGATATTGGTGAAATTAAACATACTAAAGCTAAAATAATCTAACCTAAATTGATTATACAATGCACTTTCTAAATTTCTATTTCCACGAAACATCGCATTAAAATTGTTTAAAATATAGCCTTCAGCTAAATTGTTAACATCCGTATATTGGCGTAACATTGAATAATTAAAACGTAAGGTCTCTGATTGTTTTAGCTTGTATATTACAGAAAAATCTGGGGTAAGATTAAAATCGTTGTTCTTGTTGGTTATACCTAATTGTGTGTCTTTTGTTACGTAATTATGTAAAGTAAAACCAGGAGTAAATGTAAATTTACCCGTAATAGCTTTGTAATGTAATCCTACAAAAACATCAGTGAAATTATATGAAACATCATTGTTTAATTCAATTTCATCAAAATCGATTTGATTCCCATTTTCAAGAATTTGAAAAACATTTGAATCAAAATTTTGATAATTTAATGAAGTTCCAACAGTTAAGTTTAAATTACTTTTTTTATTTAAAATAAAATAGTAATCAACTTTTGCATCTAACTTATTAGTGGTGATCTCTTTTTGTTGTGAAATGTCATAAATATTTTGTGGAGTAGTAGGAATAAGACTCTGAAATGGTTGTGTATCTCTTAAAAAATTTAAGAATGGATTCTCCTTTTGATAAAGGTGTTGTACCTCTACAGCAAAAATATTCTTATCATCTACAACTTTATAAAAATCTAAATTCTGATTGATAGAACTTGGTTTTTGACTTTGCATATTTACTATGTTTTCATCAACAGCATTCACAACAGAATTTATAACTTCTTTTTCAGTTTGTTTAGACAGTTTTAGCAATACATCATAATCAAAATGGGTATCACTATCTGGCACATAATTAGCACTTAATTTTACCAATCCTAATTGTGTTTTTTGACGTGTTAGATTGGTGCGCTGCTCTAATGTTCCTGTTACTATATTTTCTATCAAACTCTCTGTTACCATATCAATTTCAGAATCGCTAAAGATTGAGAACCCGCTAAAAGTCAATGATTTTTTAGGAGAATAACTAAAATTAGCAGCTCCAAAATTTGTTGTAACCTCATTCGCCATATCATTTTGTAACTGAGAAAAACCTAATCCTCCAGAGCTTACATCAAAACTAGTCCCACCTCTACCCATCATATTTCTAAAACCTCCAGTAAAGCGATAATAATCTTGCATCGTAAACGGAACTTCGCCAATATTATTAAAATCTGTAATTACATTGATACTCGTTTTAGGGCTGTAATAAAATAACTTTGGATGTACTAAATAACCTTCATCTGTACCAGCACCTGCAGTGATTTCGCCAAACCAAAAGTTCTTTTTCCCTTCTTTTAATTTAATATTGATAGCAATATTGTCTGAGTCATCACCAACACCTCGCATGGGACCAACTTCATTATAATTACGTAATACTTCTATTTTGTCTATGGCATCGGCAGGAATATTTTGCGATGCTACTTTAGAATCACCATCAAAAAAATCTTTACCTTCAACCATCACCTTACTAACCGTTTTACCTTCTACCTCTATTTCTCCATTATCATTGATTTCTACTCCTGGTAATTTCTTTAAAACATCTTCCAATTTCTTTTCGGTACCATTCGAAAAAGAATCTGCATTGTAAACAATCGTATCTCCTTTTATGGTAATAGGCATTTCGAAAGTAATCTCAACATCATCTAGTGTATTCTCTTCTTCTTTCAATTCAAAATTTTTGGAAATATTATCAGCATTGTCAGCAATAAATAATTCGTCAGTTTGTGTTTCAAAACCGATGTAACTTACACGAAAAGAATAGATGTTATTGGTAGGTAGTACTAATCTATACACTCCTTTATCATTGGTTATTGAATATGATTCTACTTTGCTAGTTCCTTTTACAAAGGCAATTACGTTTGCTAATTCTAGTGGATTTCCGATACTATCTTTAATTATTCCCTCTACTTTCACGGTTTGTGAAAATCCGACAGAAGTAATTAATAAAAGTGTAATAATAAATAATTTAATCATGTTTTTAATTGGTGTTAAAATGCTTTTTTATTTTATTAGCGTCTTCTCCCTTGTCCATCTCTACGCCTGCTGTTAAACATTTCTTGCATTTCTTGCGTTTTTTTTGTTCTTATTTTGTCAAATTCTTCTTGACCTACTACAGTACCTTTTTTAGGAGCTTTGATCGCTGCTTTTTCTTTTGGATTGATAACAATCTTTGTGCAAACTATTTGTGTCTTATCTGCATTAATCTCTAATATTAATCCGGGTAATCCCCAATACTCTCCAGGACCATGGCTTACTGGAATTTCTGGCGTGTACCACGCCACTACTTCAATTTCTTTTAATGAGTCTTTTGGCTTATCATTATTTTGAGAACCTCTTCTTCCAAATCTAATTTCGGTATTTGACACTTCTCTTTTAGCCGTGGCTTTAAAGCATAAATGTTTCCCAATCATTTTAGAGTCGTCTTTAAATTGCCAATCTAATTGCGACAAGCTATCTTTTACCAAAAACAATTTGCCCATTAAATCTTGCGCATGGGTAAAGGTTTTTGATTTAGTATCTTTAAATAAGTCTCCACCATCCATTGACCCCATAAAACCTCTTCCACCGCTTTGTCCCGGTTGTGCTAATTTTTCTTCCTTTTTGTAGAGCGATGTTGAAGTATTAAAATCTAATTCGTACACATTCTCTAACATGTCCTTCATTCTTGCCTCAATTCTCTTTTGTTGCTCAGGAGTTACTTGAGTACTGTCTAGCTTCAAATCAAAAGTTGTTTTTGTTTGATAAACTGCTTTTCCTTGAAAATTTTGTGCATTTAAACTGACTCCTATAAATATAATTGCAAGCCAATAATTCTTTAATAGATATTTCATGATTAAACTTTTAGTTGATTTTTCAAAGTTAAGACTATGAAAAACAGCAATAGTTTAATCACATTTAGTTTTATCCTCCAATTTGTATATTAAATGTTTTTCCTCCTTCACCTTTTCGGTCTCTACCACCATACATTTCTTGCATTTCTAACATTTTTTTCTGCATGATTTCCTCATACTCCTCATTGTTTACAACCTTTCCTTTTGTAGGGGCAGTAATCTCTGTTTTATCTTTAGAATTCATCACAATTTTAGTACATAAATAACTCATATCATTACCATCATGTAATTCCAAAATCAACCCAGGCAATCCCCAATAAGTATTTGGCCCATCACTCACAGGAATGTCTGGAGTATACCAAGCTGTAACAACTTGCATTTCGGTTGTTGTTTTGGGCACATCAGATTCCTCTTCATCAACCTCATGTCCAAAACTCATAGACATATTTTCAACCTCCCTATTTGCAGTTGCTTTGAAGCATAAATATTTCCCAATCACTTTAGATTCATCTCCCAACACCCAATCATATATTTCTAAATCATCCTTTACTAAAAAAGCTTTTCCGAAAATATCTTGCTCATCAGCATAGGTTTTTGTCTTGGTGTTTTTATACAATTTCATATTGGCGCCACCACCAAGTACCATAATTTTAACTGCTCCTTGGCTTGCCCCTGCAGGTTTATCCAGTTGCTCTTCTTCCTTATATATAGAAGCTTTTTTGTTAAAAGTTAAAATAAATGTTTTTTCAAATTGCTTTTTTAACATTGATTGCATTTGACTTTGCTGCTCATCAGTCATTTTAGAATCGTCCATTTTCAAGTCTACCTTTCTCTGTGTTTGATAATAGGCTTGTCCTTGAAAATCTTGCGCTGATAAAGACATAGATAAAAGGGCTAAACTCAGTGCGATTAATTTTAATAATAATTTTTCCATGATATTGTTTTTTAGTTTTCTATTCCACAAAAGTAATATGCACTTGTACAACCTAGCGTTAACAAGTGTTAACGAGTGTTAAGCAGCTGCAGAATAGTTTTAAAGTCCTTACATTTGACCCAATGTTAGAAAGTAAATATAAATATATTATCTATTTCATTGCCCTTACAATAGTAGCCACTATTAGTGTTCAAATTTATTGGAACATTAAAATTTATGAGGTAAATAAACAGCAACTCATCAATCAAGTTCAGGTTAGTTTTGATAAGGCCGTAGATAATTACTATAATAATTTAGCTAAAACGAATATGCTTACGCTTATTGAAGATGATAGTCTATTTCTTGGCAATAGGAATGTGGTTATTAAAAGTGGCATTTCAAAAAATCAGATTTGGCTAGATCATAAATTGGATAGTAGCACTATAAATAATGAGTTAAGAGTGTTTGCAGATTATACTTTTTCTGATTCCTTGCAAATAGCAGATAAAGATACCTTGGCTTTTCCTATGTTGTTAGATGACTCAAAAACAAAACATGTATCAGTCATTGCGCAAGAATTGGATAGTGTCGATATTAAAGATCTTACTACAAAAATTATGTTTTCGTTTAGAGAAAATCATATTAATTTAGAAGTTGTTGATAGTTTGTTCATTGCTGACTTAAAGCATAAAAATATTGAACTCCACTATGGATTTAAATTTAGTAGTAAAAATCACATAACTGAAAAAATTACAGTTATTGATTACAAACTAGATGGTTTCCCCAATGAATTTTCATCTGCTTATTCTGATTCCTCTTTTTTACCACATCAATCAAAATTACAATTACTTTATACCGATACCACTTTAGAAGTTCTAAAACGAATGTTGGGTAGTATCATTTTGTCCTTATTATTATCTGGGGCTATCATTGGTTGTTTATTGTTTTTATTGAAAGTGATTTTTAAACAAAAGCAATTGTCAGAAATTAAAAATGATCTTATCAATAATATCACTCATGAGTTTAAAACTCCGATTGCAACTATATCTGTTGCTCTTGAAGGGCTGCAAAATTTCGAGGTCATTAAAAACCCAGACAAAGCTGCTAATTATATTTCAATGTCTAATGAACAATTGGGTAAACTAAATAAAATGGTTGAAAAATTGTTAGAGACAGCCACTTTAAATTCAGACCAATTTGATTTAAGTAAAGAACAGGTTAACTTATCTAAATTACTAAAAGAGTGTATAGAAAAAATTCAGCTTTCGAATCCAAATAAGACCATTATTTTTCATACTGACTCAGATACTGTTTTGACGAAAGTAGATATTTTCCATTTTGAAAATGCCATCAACAATGTCTTAGACAATGCATTAAAATACGGTGGAGGCACTATAAAAGTGAACCTGAAAAATTCATTAGAAATTACGATTGAAGATAATGGAAATGGAATCCCACCAAATCAGCAAGAAAAGATTTTTGATCAGTTTTATCGTATTCCTACTGGGAACATACACAATATAAAAGGATTTGGAATAGGTTTGTATTACACCAAAACTATCATAGAAAAACATGGCGGAACTATTGTAGTGTCAGAAAGTAAAAAAGGGAAAACTATTTTTAAAATTACACTTAAAAATGAGTAATAACATCAAAATATTATTAGCTGAAGACGAACCTTCTTTGGGGCAGATCATCAAAGAAAGTTTAGAGATACGCAATTTTGAAGTAATCTTATGTGTAAATGGTGAAGAGGCTTACAAAAAATACGAAAGTGAAAATCCAAATCTTTTGGTGTTGGATGTTATGATGCCAATTAAAGATGGCTTTACATTAGCAAAAGAAATACGGCAAGAAAACACTAACATTCCAATTTTGTTTTTAACAGCAAAATCGCAGATAAAAGATGTAGTAGAAGGTTTTGAAATTGGTGGTAATGACTACCTCAAAAAACCATTTAGTATGGAGGAATTGATCGTGAGAATCAACGCTTTATTAAAGCGTCAAAAAAACAAAGACACTCCTTTTAATATTGGCAACTATTTATTCGATTTGCAAAAACAAACATTAGAATTGAATTCTAATGTTGAAAAACTTACGCACAGAGAAGCACAACTACTATGGCATTTGCACAAAAAAAGAAACCAAACCCTCGATCGCTCTTTTATTCTAAAAAAATTATGGGGAGATGATGATTTTTTTAATGCACGTAGCATGGATGTATTTATTTCAAAACTTCGAAAAAAATTGAAAGATGATGAATCTATCCAAATTATAAATGTACGTGGATTTGGGTATAAGATGATTTGTTAATTCTAAAAATAAATTAATTTAATAATGTCATTCCCGCGAAAGCGGGAATCCAGAATACACTTTAAACTAGATTCCCGCTTTCGCGGGAATGACAATTGGTATTCAATCAAAACCTGTATCTTTGAGAGATATGAAACAACTCTTTTTTCTTATTTCTTTTTTTATTGTTTGTAATTCATTTTCGCAAAATGAACAAAAGACAGATACTATTGGCACAGATATTTTTGGAGCAATGTATACTTTGAAAAACAATACGTTATTTAAAAAAGTTGATGATACAACTATTGATTACCTAAATTTAGCTTTGGGTGATATTACCACAGTCGACATCATTAATTCAAGAGAAATTGTGATTTTTTATCGCGATTATAATGCAGTGGTAATCCTTGACAATCAACTCAATTTAATTACTCAAATTCAGTTTGCACAAACTATTTTATTTGTAAACAATGGGATTGTCAATAACCTTTGGAGATACAATGACACTCAAAATATATTAGAATTATACGATTATAAATCGAGAACAATAACGAGTTCATCACAAGTTATCACTGATTTTAATCCTGTAAAAATGGAGAGTAATTTCAATTCAGTTAAATTGATTGGCATAAACAAAACTTTGGTATTCGATCAATATTTAAATATTACAGAGACCGAGATTCATCAAAAAAATGATTAATTTAGCTTTCTAAAAATTTCTAACTATGCATGTAGCCATTGCCGGTAATATTGGAGCAGGTAAAACAACGCTCACCAAACTTTTAGCAAAACATTATAACTGGAAACCACATTTTGAATCGGTAGATGAAAACCCTTATCTAGATGATTTTTATGGCGAAATGGAACGTTGGAGTTTTAACCTACAAGTATTCTTCTTAAATAGTAGGTTCCGTCAAGTATTAGAATTACGAAAAAGTGGTAAAGACATTATACAGGATAGAACCATTTACGAAGATGCCAGTATTTTTGCTCCTAACTTACATGCCATGGGCTTAATGACTAACCGCGATTTTAGCAATTATTCTTCATTGTTTGAGTTGATGGAAAACTTGGTAACTCCACCAGATTTGTTGATTTATTTACGTGGTAGTATTGAAACCTTGGTTGGGCAAATTCACAAACGTGGGCGCGATTATGAAAACTCAATTTCTATTGATTATTTAAGTAGATTGAACGAACGCTACGAAGCGTGGATTAGCAAATACACCAAAGGGAAATTACTTATTATTGATGTTGACAATCTAAATTTTGTTGACAACCCAGAAGACCTATCTTCTATTATTGAGCGTATCGATGCTCAGATTCATGGGTTGTTTTAAAATTCAAAATTACTGTCATAAAATAGACTTTTTTATTATCTAAATAGACCAAGTAATTATTAAAAGTGAACAAGCAACTTTATAAATGGAAATGGTCAATTGAAGAAACTAGGAAGGAGTATTGGCAAGTATCTTTAACTCATCAATTAGGCTCTACCATTGAAAAGTCTGGATATGATTTAAATCAAGTAAAAAGAGAAGTTGAAGAATCTGCATTGATAATGAATTCGCAAATTGAAAATTTAATTAAAGCTAAAAGGAAAGAATAAACATTTTTTTGAAATACATCAAAACAAAAAAGCCAGCTTTCGCTGGCTTTTTTAGTTTATGTAATATCTAATTTATTTAATCACTAATGTTTTTTCATCAGAAGTTATATTAGCAGTTGCGTCTATTTTTACTTCTTTTTTAATTTCTGCATGCTCATTTTCAGTTACTGCAGAATGTCCTCCTAAAATTGGAGCAATCACCAATCCAATCAAACAAGTTAACTTAATTAAAATATTCATTGATGGTCCAGAAGTATCTTTAAATGGATCTCCAACTGTATCACCAGTTACCGCAGCTTTGTGAGCTTCAGATCCTTTAAATGTCATTTCGCCATTAATTTCTACACCAGCTTCAAAAGATTTTTTAGCATTGTCCCAAGCACCACCTGCATTGTTTTGGAAGATTGCCCAAAGCACACCACTTACGGTAACTCCTGCCATATATCCACCTAACATTTCAGCAATAATCATATTGTCCATTCCGAATAACATCGGAACAAAAACAATTATTAATGGGAAACCAATAGTTAATAAACCTGGTAACATCATTTCTTTTAATGATGCTTTTGTAGAAATAGCAACACACTTATCATATTCTGGATTACCTGTTCCTTCCATAATTCCAGGAATCTCTTTAAACTGACGTCTAACTTCCTGTACCATTTCCATTGCTGCTTTACCAACTGCATTCATTGCCAAGGCAGAAAACACAACTGGTATCATACCTCCAATAAATAGCATTGCTAAAACTGGGGCTTTAAAAATGTTAATTCCTTCAATTCCTGTAAAAGTTACATAGGCTGCAAATAATGCTAAAGAAGTTAATGCTGCCGAAGCAATTGCAAATCCTTTTCCTGTTGCTGCAGTTGTGTTACCAACTGAGTCTAAAATGTCTGTACGTTCTCTAACAATTGGATCTTGTTCACTCATTTCTGCAATTCCACCAGCATTATCTGCAATAGGTCCAAAAGCATCAATTGCTAATTGCATAGCAGTTGTTGCCATCATCGCTGAAGCTGCAAGTGCAACTCCGTAAAATCCTGCAAGTGCATATGAAGCCCATATTGCACCAGCAAATAAGATTACTGAAGGGAATGTAGAAATCATACCTGTTGCTAAACCTGCAATAATATTTGTTCCTGCTCCAGTACTTGATTTTTCTACTATTTTTAAGATAGGCTTTTTACCCAATCCTGTATAATATTCTGTAACTGCTGATATTGCTCCTCCAACTACCAATCCAACCAATGTTGCATAAAATACTTTCATAGAAGAAACTTCTATAAGACCTTCTCCAAAGAAATGCATTTGCATTGTTTCTGGCAACATCCAAGTTACTAAGAAGTAACATGATACCGCAACCAAGCCAATTGATGTAAAGTTACCAACGTTTAAAGCTCCCATTACTTGAGGTTCTTTAGCGTCGTTACTTTTTATTTTCACTAACATAGTACCAATGATAGAAATAATAATTCCAACTCCTGCAATTGCCATTGGCAATAAGATAGGTCCAATTCCCCCAAAAGCATCTTGAATATTACCACCCATATCACGGATAATATAGTTACCCAATACCATTGCAGCCAATACTGTTGCTACATACGAACCAAATAAATCAGCTCCCATACCTGCAACATCACCAACATTATCACCAACGTTATCAGCAATAGTTGCTGGGTTTCTTGGATCATCTTCAGGGATTCCTGCTTCTACTTTACCAACTAAATCAGCTCCAACATCTGCAGCCTTCGTATAAATACCACCACCAACACGTGCAAACAATGCAATTGATTCAGCACCTAAAGAGAAACCTGCAAGGGTTTCAAGAACTACAGTCATATCATCTACTGATGTCCATTCACCTCCCATAAACGTATGGTAGAAAACAATAAAGAAAGCTGTTAATCCTAAAACGGCTAATCCTGCAACGCCAAGACCCATTACTGTACCACCTCCAAAAGAAACTTTTAGTGCATTTGGCAAACTAGTTTTTGCAGCTTGTGTAGTTCTAACATTCGTTTTTGTTGCTATTTTCATACCAATATTACCAGCGAAGGCTGAGAAAAATGCCCCACAAATAAATGCGATAACAATTAGCCAGTGTGTAGATGGCACAACAACAGAAACTCCTGCTAAAGCAATACTTACAATTACTACAAAAATTGCTAAGAGTCTGTACTCAGCACTTAAGAAAGCCAAGGCTCCTTCATAAATGTGATCTGCAATTTGTTTCATTTTTCCATCTCCTGCATCTTGCTTCATCACCCAGGATTTCTTGACCATCATATAGACTAGTCCTAATAATGCCATTGCAATTGGCATATAAATCATCATTGATTCCATATATTAATTAATTTGATTTTGATTGATTTTTTAAACGGTCGTAAATGTACTAAAAACAATGCGAATAAAAAACCTCTTAAAATGTGTATTTTTAAGAGGTTTTTGTCTGTTATTTCTTCCATTTTTAAATGGTGAAGTTTCCATTTTTCTTATGATCACTTTCTTCATATCTCTTAATACACTTGGCTAGAATTTCACATGCTTCTTGTGAGTTTCCCCACCCGCCAACATCTACTTTTTTCTTTTCTAAATCTTTATATACCTGAAAAAAGTGCTCTATTTCTTTTACTTGGTGTGGATTCATATCTTCCAAGTCATTCAGCGTACTCCATATCGGATCTGATACAGGCACACAAATTATTTTTTCATCAGGTCCTTTTTCATCTGCCATATGAAACACTCCAATTGCTTTTACCTCAACTACACACATCGGAAAAGTTGGTTCAGTTCCTAAAACTAACACATCTAATGGATCTCCATCTAATGCTAAAGTTTCTGGAATAAATCCATAATCTGCTGGGTACATCATTGATGAAAAGAGACAACGATCGAATCGAATTTTATTCAATTCAAAATCATATTCGTATTTGTTTCTGCTTCCTTTTGGTATTTCGATTAGTACATCGAAGGTGTTTTTTTTTTCTAGTGTCATTTTGTAATTTTTAAGTTTACAAAGATAGTAATGCAGTGCTTAACCAACAATCAATTTTGCTGTATTTTCACTTGCTCCTGCTCCGCCTAATTTTTGCTCTAAGTCATAATAATCTCCAAACATTTCTTGACGATATTGACTGTCTAAAATTTTATGAAGTTCTTGTTCTAACCTTTTCTCGTTAAAATCGTTTTGGATTAATTCGGTTACTACTTCTCGATCCATAATTAAATTAACAAGTGAAATGTATTTTAAAGTAATGATACGTTTAGCGATTTGATAAGACAGCCAACTACCTTTATAACAGACCACTTCTGGCACTTTAAACAAAGCCGTTTCTAAAGTTGCTGTACCTGACGTTACCAAAGCGGCATACGAAATTGATAATAAATCATAGGTTTTATTGCTGATGAATTTCACATTTTCAGTCTTTATAAACTGCTGATAAAATTCATAATCCTGACTAGGAGCACCTGCAATTACAAACTGAAATTCGTTAAATATATCTGCCATTTTTAACATGACAGCTAACATCTTATTAATTTCCTGTTTTCGACTCCCAGGTAATAATGCAATGATTTTTTTATCAGACAAATTGTGTTCTTTTCTAAATTTTCCTTCATCAATCTGCTCTCTGCCTTCAATTTCATCTAACAAAGGATGTCCAACAAAATTCACTTTATAATTATACTTTTTATAAAACTCTTTTTCAAAAGGAAGCGTCACAAACATGTTATCAATATCTCTTTTAATATCTTTAACTCTACCCGATCTACTTGCCCAAACTTGAGGAGCAATATAGTAATTAGTTTTATAGTTTTGTTGTTTTGCCCACTTTGCAATTCTTAAATTAAATCCAGAATTATCAATAAAAATTAATTGATCTGGATTGTATTTTGTTATATCCTTTTTGCAAAATTTAAACAAGCCTAATATGGTAGGTAGGTTCATAATAACTTCTCCAAAACCCATAAAAGCGCGTTCTTTATAATGCTTTACCAAAGTGCCTCCAACGGCTTGCATTAAGTCACCACCCCAAAATCTAAAGTCAGCATTGGCATCTTGTTGCTGCAATGCTTTCATCAGATTTGATGCATGTAAATCTCCAGATGCTTCTCCTGCGAGGATGTAGTATTTCATACTATAACTAATTTGGTCTCGACTGCACTCAACCAGATATTTATTTTGTTTCCTCGAGTGCAGTCCAGAGGGTTATACCATTATAAAAATTTAAGAACAAGCGTTGCTACTGCAATAAAAATTGTAGCAATCAATACTCCTTTTGCTCTAGAATCTTGTTTCTTTTTAATGAATATCATAAATACAAATAAGTTTGGAATTGCTCCTATCGCCAACATTTTTCCCAACAAATTCCAATCTTTTAAAATAGCCACTGTATTTTCAAAACCCAACTCTGACACATATTCTACATACACAAAAAACCCGCATAAAGTTGCAAAAATCCCTATGGCAAATCCTATCAAAACTTCCTTTTTCATTACAAATCCCAATTATTTAATTTCTGAATAAAATGATGTGCTGTTAAATCGAATTGTGTTGGTACTACAGAAATATAATTATGTTCTAAAGCCCACTGATCAGTGTCTTCCCCTTTATCTAAATTCACAAACTCCCCTGACAACCAGTAATAATCTTTTCCCATAGGGTTTACTCTTTTGTCAAAAGTTTCTACCCAATTTCCTTTTGCTTGCCTACAGATTTTTATTCCTTTAAATTCATTTTTAGACTTAGGAAAATTGACATTTAAAACGATTCCTTCTGGCAATCCATTCTTTAAAACATTTAAGGTAATTTTTTTGATGTCACTTTCTAGATTGTCAAAATTAGCACCCCAAGAATAATCTAACAATGAAAATCCAATGGCGGGAATACCTTCAATTCCAGCTTCAAGTGCTGCACTCATAGTCCCAGAATAAATTACATTGACTGATGCGTTAGAACCATGATTGATTCCAGAAACACACAAATCAGGTTTACGTTTTAGCACTTCTCTAATCCCGAGTTTAACACAATCTGCTGGTGTACCCGAACATTTGTATTCGGCTTGTTCACCATTTACCCCATTTATTTTATCAACGGTTAAAGTTGAGTCAACAGTAATTGCATGCCCCATACCGCTTTGTGGGCTGTCAGGTGCTACCACCACAACATCTCCAATGGTTTTCATTACATCGATTAATTTTCTAATTCCGGGTGCAGTGATACCATCATCATTGGTCACTAAAATTAAAGGTCTTTTATTCATTTTTAAATCAGATTACTCAAAAAACAAAGCTACTATAATAATCCGTATTTATTATCAAATCAATTTTAACATTTTATATGGATAAGAAAAAAAATGTAATCTGTAATATTGCTATCCTAAGCCAACTACATAGAGGTTAGTTTGGTTTTATTTTTAATATTGTAAGTTTCAATCAAATTACTACACAAAGTATAGCGTTAAATTAATACAAAAATTTATAAAAAAATACAAGCAATTTTATTTTTGGTTAGGTAGTTGGAAGTATTACAATAGCAATAAAAAATTAGTTGAAGCAATTAATGTTACAAAAAATTACAGTGATTGTATAGTAAAATAAAGTTTTAAAGTTTTACTGTACCAAATGCAATGCCAATATCCATTTTTAAAACAGGCTGAACCTTTATTCAGGTGGCTTTTAAATAGATTTACAAAAAAAACAATTAATTAACATATAATCAGTAAAAATCGTAGTATTTTAGACGATTCAACAATAGTGATGCGAAAATTAGGAGGGTTTATGAAACGAAATTTAAAATTTATTATACCAGTATTTTTACTGGCCTTAACATTATTTAGCTTTAGTTTAGAGAATAGAAATGGTGACGATAAAGATAAAATATTAATCTATTTATTAAAAAATTTATTGGCGAGTAACCACTTTGAACCAAATGAAATTGATGATGAATTTTCTATAGAAGTCTTCGATAATTTTATTGAAAACTTAGATCCTGCAAAACGCTATTTCATTCAAGCAGATATTGATGAATTTGAGATATACAAAACTCAAATAGATAATCAAATTTTAAATGATGAAGTTGACTTTTTCAACTTAGTATATGAACGGTTTTTACATCGTGTCGAAGAAGCTAAGACATACTATGTTGAAATTTTAGAAAGCCCTTATGACTTTTCTAATAATGATTTTTTAAATGTTGATTATGAAAGCAAACCTTTTGCTCAAAACAAAGAGGAGCTAAAAGAGGTGTGGAGAAAACAATTAAAATTCAGCACACTCTCTAGATTACATGATAAAATATCTGCAGGATTTATTGACGAAAAAACACCTAAAGAAATATCTACGTTCGAAAAAGAATTTAGAAATAATATCTCTGAAGACTCATTTTACTTTAATGATATTTATTCATCCGAAAATCAAATTAAAAAAGTACAGCAAATTTTGGTTGATCACGGAATCAATATTGGTTCTGGTGGGGCTGATGGAGTTTATGGAAACTCTACAGCAATAGGAATCGAGAAATACAAAAAGAAATTAAATCCGGATATTGAAAAAATTTCGGACAAACAATTTGCAAAACTAGAAATTGAAGCGAGAGAAAGTACCAAGAAAAATTACGATGATTTTTATGAGCGTATAAGTGACTTTGATCACTCTGATTGGTTTGCTACTTTTTTAAATAGTATTACCGAAGCCTATGACCCACACACTTCTTATTTTCCGCCAAGAACTAAAAAAGCCTTTGATGAAAGACTCTCTGGAAAGTTAGAAGGAATTGGCGCAAGATTGATGTCCAAAAATGATTATACCAAAGTTACTGAATTAATTTCTGGCGGGCCCGCTTGGAGAGATGGCAAGTTAGAAGTTGGCGATATCATTTTAAAAGTAGCACAAGGAGATGAAGAACCATTAGACATTGTTGGGATGCGATTATCAGATGCTATAGAGTTTATTAAAGGCCCAAAAGGAACAGAAGTTAGATTGACATTGAAAAAAATTGATGGCTCTATCCAAGTAATTTCAATTGTAAGAGATATCGTTGAAATTGAAGAAACGTTTGTAAAATCTAGCGTAATTGAAAAAGAAGGGAAAAAATACGGAGTTATTAATTTACCTAGTTTTTATATTGACTTTAAAGATAGTGATGCAAGAAATTGTGCCAAAGATATGGCAATTGAAATTGAGCGTCTTAAAAAGGAAAATATTGAAGGTATCTTAATTGACTTGAGAAATAATGGAGGAGGCTCACTTCCAGCAGTAATAGAAATGGCAGGTTTATTTATTAAAGATGGACCAATTGTTCAGGTAAAATATAAAGGCGAAAAACCAATTGTTCAAAAAGACCGTGATAAATCTATTCTTTGGAATGGACCTATGGTGGTTTTAACCAACGAATTTTCTGCTTCGGCTTCTGAAATTTTTGCAGCAGCAATGCAAGATTATAAAAGAGCTGTAGTTATTGGAAGTAAACAAACCTATGGTAAAGGAACTGTACAAACAGTAATGGATTTAAACAGGTATTACAACTTTGATGGCGACCTTGGAGGTATGACTATAACCATTCAAAAATTCTATAGAATAAATGGTGGATCTACACAATTAGAAGGTGTAAAGCCCGATATTATTTTACCATCACGCTATACATATATGGATATCGGTGAAAAAGAATATAGCAACCCACTACCTTGGGATCAGATTAAAAAAGCAAATTATGACCTTTGGAATAATTACTCAAATTTTGACAAAGTGGTAATAAATAGTGTAGAACGCATCAATAAAAATTCTCAATTCATGTTAATTGATGAAAATGCGAAATGGTTAAAAGGCATACAGGATGACACCAATGTTTATTTAAATTATGATGCGTATACCGATGATCTCGACAAGACTTCAGAAGAAGGCAATCGTTTTTATGAATTGACTAAATACGAAACTGATTTAACCTTTAATTCACCTCAATACGAACTACCAATTATTGCTCAAGATTCTATTTTAGAGCAGAAACGTATACGTTGGCATACAACCCTTTCTAAAGATGTTTATATAGAAGAAGGCTTAAATATTTTGGGAGATCTGCAATTGAAACAATCTTATAAAGTTGCTATAAAAAATTAATTCCACAAGCTTATTTACTTATGAAACGAGCATGCAAAATGTTTATCACTCAAGAGGGTAAAAATAGCGAACTGCATGTGACCTCTAAAAAACAATAAATACACACATGAAATTCGAAGTTAACTTTCCAACTATTTGGGCAAATTTTGATGCCAATTCACACATGCGCCATACTGCATATAATGATTATGCAGCCGAGGTTAGATCTAGATTCTTTTCAAGCCAAGGTTTTTCATTAACTGAATTTGCTAAGCTCAATATTGGTCCAATTCTATTTTCCGAAAACACTTCTTTTTTTAGAGAAATTGTTTTGGGCGAAAATATCAAAGCTAATTTGATATTGACTGGAGCTTCTAAAAAGTTTGAGCGTTTTAAATTTAAGCATGAAATTATCAAAGAAAATGGAGTCTTAGCTGCTGAGATAAAAATCTATGGCGCTTGGATAGATTTAACAAAACGTAAACTTACTACACCCCCTCAAGAAATGATTGACATTTTTGAAAAGATGGATAAGACTGATGATTTTGAATTAATTCCTCTGAAAAAGTAACTATCTATAATTCATTATATTTGGATTTAAAACTAATACTTAAATCCAAATCAATTATGAAATCTTATTATTTAGTCCTCATTTTTGCAGTATCACTTTTAAGCTGCACATCTAAAGAAAGTTCATCACAAACAAAAGAAAGTTCTCAAAAAGAAACTGCACCCATAGAGTTGCCTAAAAATCAAATCTTAACTGCTGATCAACAAATTACAGCAGCATTATTTGCAGCACCTGAAGAAGGAAGAGCACATGCTAAAATTTATGGTTATAACTCCGATTACGAATTTGTAGTTTTGAGAGAAGGCGAGGGTGATTTTGTTTGCATTGCTGATAATCCTAAAAAGGATGGCTTTCAAGTTGTTGCTTATCACAGTAGTTTAGAAGACTATATGGCTAGAGGTCGTGCGTTGGCCGCAGAAGGAAAAAATAGACAAGAAAAAGAAAAGGTTAGATCATCTGAAGCAAAATCTGGAGTATTAGCAATGCCTGAGAATCCTGCAACATTACACATCTATTATGGTGAAAATGGATTTTTTAATATAGCAACTGACTCTATCGAAAATGCTAACTATCGCTATGTGGTTTACATACCATATGCTACACAAAAAACAACAGGGCTTTCATTAAAACCTAATGAAGGGAGCCATCCATGGCTAATGTTTCCAGGACAATACAATGCTCATATTATGATTACACCTAAAAATTAATCCCTTAAAAGGTCTTTAACAGGAATTTATGTAAAGCTTTAACTCTCAAACTTGTACAATAGCACTCTTTAAGGCTTCTCAATTATGAGAAGCCTTTTTTTATTTTAATCACTCTAAATTATTGCAAAATTTCCTTTAAAACAAAACATAATAAACACACAAAATCATTCTCAAAATGAAAAAAGTTAGTAACAAGTAAAGTTGATATTTGTCATGCTTTATTCAATAAATTACCTATAATTTTGAGGATATCAAAATAGTAGTGGTTTAACCACATGTAAAATTATTAAAATGGCAAAAGTTAAAGGAGTTATCGTTGTTGATACAGAAAGGTGTAAAGGGTGTGATGTTTGCATCCCTGTTTGTGCTGAAAATGTAATCAGCATGTCTACAGAAGTTAATCGCAAAGGCTATCATTTTGCTTACATGAGCGATCCCGAAGCTTGCACTGGATGTACTAATTGTGCTATTGTGTGTCCGGACAGAGCAATATCTGTATATAGAGTAAAAGTTGAAGCATAATCTTTAAAATTAAAGTAATGGCCGAATTAAAATTAATGAAAGGAAATGAAGCATTAGCCGAGGCAGCTATAAGAGTTGGTGCTGATGCTTATTTTGGCTATCCAATCACCCCACAGTCAGAAGTTATAGAATACTTAATGGCCCAACGCCCTGAAGAAAGAACAGGAATGGTGGTGCTACAAGCAGAAAGTGAAATAGCTGCAATCAATATGGTGTATGGTGCAGCAAGCTCAGGTAAACGAGTATTGACTTCTTCTTCAAGCCCTGGAATGTCTCTAAAACTAGAAGGAATTTCCTATCTAGCTGGAGCAGAATTACCAGCAGTTATTGTAAATGTAGTTCGTGCAGGTCCTGGTTTAGGAACTATACAGCCTGCTCAAGGAGATTATTTTCAAGCTGTAAAAGGTGGTGGCCATGGAGATTATAAATTATATGTCCTTGCTCCTGCCTCAGTTCAAGAAATGTCAGATTTTATTGAAGAAGCATTTGATATTGCTTATAAATATAGGGCTCCAGTATTAATTCTTTCTGATGGATTAATTGGTCAAATGATGGAAAAAGTATTTCTTAAAGATCAACAAAAAAGAATGACTAATGAAGAGTTAATCAAAAAATATGATGGGTGGGCAACTACAGGTAAAACAAATAGAGACCGTAATATTGTTACTTCACTAGATTTACAGCCCGATAAAATGGAGATTAAAGTCAATAAATTGATTAAAAAGTATGCGCAGATGGAAAGAGAAGATTTGCGTTACGAGTCAATAAATTGTGAAGATGCTGAATATTTATTTGTAGCCTATGGCTCAAGCGCAAGAATTGCACAAAAAGCAATGGAATTAGGAAGAGATAAAGGAATAAAAGTTGGACTATTAAGACCTATCACATTATTCCCATTCCCTAAACAACAACTCTTTGATTTGGCAGATCAAGTAAAAGGTATATTAAGTGTTGAGTTAAGTGCGGGGCAAATGGTAGAAGATGTTAGACTTTCAGTTGAACATAAAGTTCCGGTTGAACATTTTGGAAGAACAGGAGGGATTATTCATACTCCTGAAGAAATTATTGAAGCATTAGAAGAAAAAATTATAAAAAATGGAAGTGTTAGACATCATAAAACCAGAGAATCAAGTATTCTGTAAAACAAAATTAATGACCGATACGCCATTGTCGTATTGTCCTGGTTGTGGCCATGGTACAGCTCATAATTTAGTTATGGAAGTAGTAGATGAAATGGGCATAGCATCAGACACCATTGGAGTTGCGCCAGTGGGCTGTTCTGTTTTGGCCTACGATTTTATGAATATCGATATGACGCAAGCAGCTCATGGACGTGCTCCGGCAGTTGCAACAGGTATTGCTAGAACTTGGCCTGAAAAATATGTGTTTACATATCAAGGCGATGGTGATTTAGCAGCTATTGGTACTGCCGAAACGATTCATGCATGTAACAGAGGTGAAAATATTGTCATCGTATTTGTAAACAATGGTATTTACGGGATGACCGGTGGTCAAATGGCTCCTACAACTTTGGCGGGAATGAAAACTTCTACTTCTCCATATGGAAGAGAGATAGAAAACATGGGGTCTCCATTAAAAATAACTGAACTCGTTGCAAATTTACCTGGTGTTTACTATGCAACACGTCATGCAGTCCATACACACAAACATGTTAGAAAAGCAAAAAAAGCCCTTAGAAAAGCTTTTGAAAATACACGATTAAAAAAAGGCCTATCGATTGTAGAAATTGTTTCTAACTGTAATTCTGGTTGGAAAATGGCTCCGAATGAATCTAATGAGTGGATGGCAGATAATATGTTTCCTTATTTCCCACTTGGTGATATAAAAGTTAATGGAAAATTAAAATAAGTAATCATGACAGAAGAAATTATTATTGCAGGTTTTGGAGGGCAAGGAGTTTTATCTATGGGAAAAATATTAGCTTATTCTGGCATTATGCAAGACCAAGAAGTAAGCTGGATGCCTTCTTATGGACCAGAAATGCGTGGTGGAACAGCCAATGTAACAGTTATTTTGAGTGATGATAGAATTAGTTCTCCATATTTAAAATTATATGATTCTGCTATTGTTTTAAATCAACAATCTATGGATAAGTTTGAAGAATCTGTAAAACCAGGAGGTATTTTATTATACGATCCTAATGGGATCTCGCACCACCCTTCTCGAACAGATATAAGTGTTTATCAAATAGAAGGTAATAAGTTAGCTTCAGAAATGGGGAATAAAAAAATATTTAATATGATTATTTTGGGAGCTTTCCTTAAAATTAAACCCATAGTTAAATTAGATAATGTGATAGAAGGATTAAAAAAATCACTACCAGAAAGATACCATCATTTATTACCTATAAATGAAGAGGCAATTACTATGGGAATGAATAAGGTAATTCCAATCAAAATTGAGAATGGCATCTTTGTATAATTAAATTTTATTAGTAACCCAATAGTAGAATATTAAACAGACATCTTATTTTAAAAATAAAGCTCTTCAGAATTTGAAGAGCTTTATTTATTATAAATATTTTAAACAATATTAATTTTTCTTATGCACATCCATTTGTGGATATGGAATTTCTATACCAGCTTTATCTAATTCAATTTTACTAGCTTCCATTACTTCAAAATAAACATCCCAATAATCATCAGTTAACACCCAAGGACGCATCTTAAAGTTTACAGAACTGTCTGCCAATTCGCCTAATAAAATCATAGGTACTGGGTCTTTTAACACTTTAGGGTTATCAGTCAAAATTTTCATTAACAGGTCTTTGGTTTGTTTTATATCAGCATCATAACTCACACCCATTGTAATATCTATTCGTCTATTTTCCTCAGTAGAATAGTTGGTAATATTCCCATTAGACAATGCGCCATTTGGAATAATTACTTCTTTATTATCTGGTGTATTTAGTTTTGTAGTAAAAATTTCAATTTCTTTTACTGTTCCCATTTCGCCTTGAGCTTCAATAAAATCTCCTATCTTATATGGTTTAAAAATCAACAATAAAACTCCTCCTGCAAAATTAGATAACGACCCCTGTAGAGCCAAACCTATTGCCAAACCACCAGCAGCTAAAATTGCAGCAAATGATGTTGTCTCAACACCTAAATTACCTAGAATGATTACTACTAATAATATTTTTAAAACCCCTACAATTAAGTTAGAAAGAAACCTTTCTAGGCTTTCATCATAGTCAAATTTATCCATTGCCTTTACAAGCAATTTTTTAATTTTTTTAATTACCCAAGAGCCAATAACCCATATAATAATTGCTCCGACAACTTTTAATCCATACTCTGAACCAAATTCAATGAATTTATCCATCCATTTTTCTACATCAATGTTTTCCATACTTTTATTTTTTTATTAAGGCGCTAAATTAAAAAAAACCTAATATATTAACTACTAATTGTTAATGTAAATTTTATTTCTTAAAATTAAAAAGCTCTTCGAATTTCGAAGAGCTTTTACAAAGTACAGGCGGAGAGACTCGAACTCTCACACCTTGCGGCACTAGATCCTAAGTCTAGCGTGTCTACCAATTCCACCACGCCTGCAAAGAGGGTGCAAATATACACAATACTTGCAATTAGCAAAGTAGTTCTTTTAGATTTTTCGTATTTTTGAAACACTAAAAAATATATCCATGAAAGACATAAAATTATATATCAATCAACACAAAGACAGATTTGTTGATGAACTTGTTGAACTCTTAAAAATACCATCAATTAGTGCAGATGTTGCTTATAAAAATGATGTTTTAAAAACTGCTGATGCAGTAAAAATTGCACTAGAAAAAGCGGGATGCGACAACGTAGAAATATGTGAAACTCCTGGATATCCAATTGTATATGGAGAAAAAATAATTGATAAAAACCTACCTACTGTTTTGGTATATGGACACTACGATGTACAACCAGCAGACCCAATTGAATTATGGGATTCTCCTCCATTCGAACCTATAATCAAAAAAACAGATAAGCATCCTGATGGGGCAATTTTTGCCAGAGGCGCTTGTGATGACAAAGGGCAAATGTATATGCACGTAAAGGCATTAGAGTTTATGACAGAAACCAATCAATTACCATGTAATGTCAAATTTATGATTGAAGGCGAAGAAGAAGTTGGATCAGAAAGTTTAGCGTGGTATGTAAAACGTAATCAAGAAAAATTAGCCAATGATGTGATTTTGATTTCTGATACCGGAATGATTAGTAACACCCAACCTTCTATTACAACTGGCTTACGCGGTTTGAGCTATGTAGAAATTGAGATAACCGGACCAAACAGAGATTTACATTCTGGTTTATATGGCGGTGCTGTTGCAAATCCAATTAATATTTTAACTAAAATGATTGCTTCATTACACGATGAAAACAATCACATTACAATTCCTGGTTTTTACGATAATGTAGAAGAACTATCTTTAGATGAACGTGCTGAAATGGCGAAAGCTCCTTTCTCTTTAGATGCTTATAAAAAAGCTTTAGACATTGAAGAAACCTACGGCGAAAAAGGATATACTACCAACGAACGTAACTCTATAAGACCAACATTGGATGTGAATGGTATCTGGGGTGGTTATACTGGCGAAGGAGCAAAAACTGTGATTGCTTCAAAAGCTTATGCAAAAATTTCGATGCGATTAGTACCTAACCAAGATTGGCAGGAAATTACTAAATTGTTTACAAAACATTTTGAAAGCATTGCTCCAAAATCTGTAACCATAAAAGTAACACCACACCATGGCGGACAAGGATATGTGACTCCAACAAATAATGTTGGCTATAAAGCTGCCAATAGAGCATACACTGAAACTTTTGGTGTACAAGCCATACCACAACGAAGTGGTGGCTCAATACCAATTGTTGCCTTGTTTGAAGATGAGTTGAAAAGCAAAACTATTTTGATGGGATTTGGATTAGATAGCGATGCTATTCACTCTCCAAATGAGCATTACGGAATTTTTAATTACTTAAAAGGAATTGAAACGATTCCGTTGTTTTACAAATATTTTACGGAGATGAGCTTGTAATTTAACTCATTCTATTAATAATGCTAAACAGTTACCTCTTTGCCTCATCAAGGTTAGGATTTCGAAATTGGACATCAAAAGATGTTGATCATTTACATTTAATGTGTACTGATAAAGAGGTTATGGAATTTTTTCCAGACATTTGGTCTTTGAATCAAACTGATCAATTTGTCAAAAGGATGCAACAAAGTTTTGTTGACAATGGGTACTGCTATTTTGCTGTAGATATTTTGAAGTCTAAAAAGTTTATTGGCTTTATTGGGTTATCACTCCAAACTTTTGAGGCAGAATTCACCCCTTGTATAGATATTGGTTGGCGACTAAAAAAATCAGCTTGGGATAATGGCTTTGCAACTGAAGGAGCCAAAGCTTGTTTAAATTTTGCATTTAAAAAATTAAACTTAAAATCAGTTGTTGCAATCGCGCCAGCGTTAAATCAAAAATCACAACAAGTCATGAAAAAAATTGGAATGACTGAACAAGCTACTTTTTTACACCCAGCAATTGAAGATGACAATCCACTTAAAAAATGTGTACTATATGAAATTTTTAATTAAAACTACATCTGCTTTTATTTTATTGGCGACTATAGGTTGCAGTAGCCCAAAAAAAGAACAACCTATTAAAAAAATAACAAGTAACAATTCCGAAGCTCTTTCTCGTGGGTTTATCTTATTAGAAAACAATTGTTTTTCATGTCATAGTCCAAATCCTAAGGCAGAAAACAAGATTGCTCCTTCTATGAAAAATGTAAAAGAATCTTATTTAAAGAATCATGAATCTCTAGAAGAGTTTACGAGAAACCTGACAAATCATGTTCAAAATCCATCAGAGAAAAATTCTAAAATGCCCGAAGCAATTCAACAATTTGGCTTAATGCCAAAAATGAGTTTTACAGATATGCAATTAAAAAACATTGCTGTCTATTTATTTGAAACCGACATTGAAGCTGTTGATTGGTATAAAAATCAATATCAAAAAGAACAAAAACAACATCTTGCCAAGGCAAACAAAAATGAAAGTCCTCTAGAAAAAGGGTTGGAATATGCACTAAAAACCAAATCTATTCTTGGTAAAAATTTATTGGGAGCAATTAAAGAAAAAGGAACTGCTGGTGCGTTATTGTTTTGTAATGAAAATGCATTTCACTTAACTGATACTGTTGCTTCGCAAATTGATGGAGTTGAAGTTAAAAGAGTGTCTGACCGCTATAGAAATCTGAAAAACATAGCCAATGTTAATGAACTTTCATATATAGAAAAAACAAAAACTCAATTAATGTATGCCAAAAAAATTACACCTCAAATTCAAGAAATTGAAGGAAAAATAGTTGGTTATTATCCTATTATGACCAATAAAATGTGTATGCAGTGTCACGGAAACCCTTCTACTGAAATTGAAAAAAATACATTGTTAAAAATTAAAGAATTATATCCCGATGATTTGGCAGTTGGATATTCAACTGACGAGTTAAGGGGGATCTGGGTAGTTACCATGCCTAAGGAATATAAAAAATGAGAAAAGCATATTTTGCTATTAGCTATTCTAACAGAAATCAATTTAATATTGAAGTTGATAGTTTAAAAAAATTATTTTCTAAACACAATATTGATCTTTTAGTTTTTGTTGACACCTATAATTTTAAACCTGCCGAAGAAAAAGAAATGATGCAAACGGCTTTTGATGAAATTGACAGTTCCGACATTCTTATTGCAGAGTTAACTACAAAATCTATTGGTGTTGGTATTGAAATTGGATATGCAGCTGCCAAAAACAAACCAATATACTATTTAAAAAAAATAACTGCTGAATACTCTACTACAGCAGCAGGTTGCTCCTGTTGCACTATTGAATATAAAAACGAAACTGATTTAATTATTACGATGAAAAAGATGCTAAAAAAAATAAAATATTGACAGGTTTATGAATCATTTCTTTTTAATCCTTTTTTGGGTTTTATATTTTATACTCCACAGTATTTTAGCGAGTAATTGGCTAAAGAGATTTGTAAAAAGTAAATCTTTAAAATTATTTCCATTTTTTAGGTTAGTATATAATGGCATTGCACTTGTAACCTTGTTTTTAGTTTTAAAATTTCAGCAGACAATCTCTCCCGTTTTTCTTTTTGACAAAATATTAACCTTGCAAATTATAGGGTATTCAATTATGATTCTTGGAGCAATGCTAGGATATTTAGCTTTTAAAAATTATAGCACATCGGAATTTTTAGGATTTGATTATAATAAATCATCTGAGGAAAATAAGAGTTTTTTAAACACATCTGGGTTTAATAGCTTTGTTAGACATCCACTTTATTTTGCAAGTTTATTATTAATCTGGGGCTATTTTATAGCAAACCCAAATAGCAACATTTTAATTATGAATGGGGTGATAACAGCCTATTTAATTATTGGTACAAAATTAGAAGAACAAAAACTAATCAAAGAGTTTGGGCAACAATACAAAGACTATATCAATAAAGTTTCTATGTTGTTACCAAATATATCTTTGCTTATAAAGCAGCTAAAAAAATGACACGTCCAATTTATATTTTTCTTAACGACTGCTAATTTTGAAATCTGTATTTTTGCCATCAAAGAAATATAAATGACTCCAAAACTTTTGAAAACTTCATTAACATTATGCTTACTTTTATTGGGTATTGCAACAAATTTTGGTCAATTAGAAAATCCTGAAAAAAAAGTTGAAGCTCCTGTAGATCTTATTCAACCAAATATAGACATTGAAAAACACGAGTTTATAGATCCAAGAATTACTGACGAAACTAAAGTAGAAGCAGCACTATCCGAAATCATCAAAGACATTTTAGATGCCGAAGAAAAGGCACAACTTAAAAACAAAGGAATTACCACTGCTGAAAAAATTAGAGAAGAACGCGCTAAAAAGAAAATGGGCGAACTGAATAAAAACTATGCTAAAATAGATCAGTATTTAGGCGGGTTTAGTACAACATCAGAAAGTGTAGTAATTGTTTGTTGGGATTTTCAATACCCTGATGGAGATACCGTAACTATTTATATAAATGATAAACCGGTAATTCAAAATATAGTATTGACAAATACATATCAGCAATTTCGATTGCCCTTAGCTGAAGGTTTAAATATCATTTCTTTTAAGGCATTAAACCAAGGTTTCTCTGGCCCAAACACAGCAGCCTTTAAAATTTATGATGAGAATGCTTATGAAATTTCTTCAAACGAATGGAATTTAGCCACAGGAGCAAAAGCTACTTTATCAATTGCTAGAATAAGTGGAGAATAAACTACTCTGACTTTGATAATTTCTTTACATACTTGGTGATAATCACAATTTGAGTAGGTCCTACTTTGCCTTCAATAAATTCAGCATTTTCAGAATCTAAAGAAATACGTCTCACAGCAGTACCTTGTTTGGCAACCATACTAGAACCTTTTACTTTTAAATCTTTTATCAAAACTACCGAGTCTCCAGCTTCTAATATTGTACCGTTTACATCACGATGAATTACTTTTTCACTATCGTCTAACCCTTCTCCCGTTGCTTGAGCAAAACGTAATGCCTCATCATCTAAAAAGAGCATATCTAATAAATCTTGTGGCCAACCTTTAGCTTTTAAGCGCGATAACATTCTCCACGCAACTACCTGTACTGCTCTAAACTCACTCCACATACTATCATTTAAACAACGCCAATGATTTGCATCTGTACTATCAGGATTTTCAATTTGAGATTTACAAGTAGCACATGCCAATACACTTCCGTCAACACCACCCGTAGAAATTGGCGGCACTTCATATACGCTTAAATTATCTGTTGATGCGCAAAACTCACATACCGAACCACTTCTTTTTTCTAAATCTGCTAATACACTCATAATTGAAATTTTAGTTGCACAAAACTACATTTATTAATTTCTTATTCCAACAAAACATATTCAAAATCAGAATGTGTATTTTTGGACAAAACCAAACCAAATGAAACTAGAAACCGAACGATTAATTATTCAAGAATTGACTGCGAAAGATGCCTCCTTCTTTTATAATTTGGTTAATGACCCCGATTGGCTACGTTTTATTGGTGATAGAAATGTAAATTCTATAACTGATGCTAAAGACTATTTAACTTCTAAAATAATTCCGTGCTATGAAAAATTTGGTTTTGGATTTTATATAGTAAAGACAAAAGAGGGAAACTATTCTATTGGAACAGCTGGCTTGATAGATAGAGAAGGAATGGAACATATTGAAATAGGCTTTGCCTTATTACCCGAATATAGAGGAAAAGGATATGCTTACGAAGCAACAAAAGAAATTATGAAGTATGCTTCAACAGAATTAAAAATTGACCCCATTGTTGCTATTACTGATTTAGAAAATATAAAGTCAGCAAAACTACTAGATCGTCTTGGGTTACGTTTTGATAAAAATATTCAACTTCCAGATTTTGAAAAACCTAGTAAACTTTTTATCCCAAAGAATTGAGTTAAAAAACGTTAAAATTTAAGGAAGACGTAACAATTTTCTATAACGGGTCGTTATACTAATAAACCAACTTATTATGTTACAACGATTTTTCTGGATGTGCTCTGGCGCAGATACCGATATACTCCGTAATTCTTCTAAAGCTGAACAAACAAAATATGCAGGTATCGGTGCCACTGTATTTTTTACTGCGGTTATGGCAACCATTGCTGCTAGTTATGCCCTTTTCACCGTTTTTGACAATATTTATTCTTCAATTTTCTTTGGATTTATTTGGGGCTTGTTGATTTTTAATTTGGATAGATTTATTGTATCCACCATCAAAAAAAATGACAACAAATGGAAAGAGATTTGGCAAGCTACTCCACGAATTCTCCTCGCTGTTATAATTGCTATTGTAATTGCAAAACCTTTAGAGTTGAAGATTTTTGAAAAGGAAATAAATCAGGTTTTATTAGAGCAAAAGAATGAATTAACCTTGGCTAACAAGGTTCAAATTGCAAATCAATATACTCCAGAAAAAAATTCTTTACAAAAGGACATCATATCACTAAAATCCGAAATATCAACAAAAGAACAATCAGTTGACTCGTTATATGAAACATATATATCTGAAGCCGAAGGGCGTAAAGGAACACTATTGTTAGGCAAGGGGCCCGTTTACAAAGAGAAGCGCGAAAAACATGATGCAGGCTTAACAGAGCTCAATGAACTAAAAAAAACGAACAAAGAAAAAATAACAGATAAAGAAACTCTAATAGCCTCTTTAATTACTGATCAAAAAAACCAGGAGGCAACCACACAACCCATTATTGATGGTTTTGACGGATTGATGGCGAGGATCAACGCCCTTAATAGTTTGCCTTGGTTGCCTTCGTTTTTTATCTTCTTATTATTTTTAGCAATAGAAACCTCTCCTATTCTTGCAAAATTAATTGCTCCAAAAAGTGCTTATGATTTTAAATTAAAAGACCAAGAAGATGCTGTAAAAACTTGGGTAGAACAAAAAGTACATCAACGTGCGCAAGTGTTAAAAACAGATATGCACTTGAATGAAGAAATCTATTCTGATTTAACCGAAGAGGAAGAACTGTACAATTACAAACGTAAAAAAGCTCGCGAATTATTGCAACAACAAGCAGATGCCTTTCATAAAAGCCAGCAAAAAGTAATTGGTTAATTTTTTTTATAAAAAATAAAAAATCCGCAATCTACTTATTAAAAGCGAACTACGGATTTTATTAGTTGTCCCACAAAAACTTAGTGTTTTAGAATATGCTCTAACATAATTATATTTATGTGTTGTAAAATTCAACAAGATATGATAATGATCTAGCGTAAATCCTTACCTTTACTTACCCTCCTTTCGGTTACATTACTAATTAATTTGTAATTAAACCTTGTATTTTATAATACAGGAAAAGAAATTTATATGTTTAATTAATCAAAAACTACAAGTCACTTATAAATTGATCAAAAACTTACTTACTTGATCTAGTTACAAAGAGAAACTATTGATTTTAACTCTAAAAAGCTAAACTTGTATTTATTAGTCAACAAAACAAATAAATTGTTAGTTCATTTGGTCGAAAATAAATCAAATACCTGAAAATATCAATATTGAAGCAGATAGATATATGCTTTTAATAGATTTTTTTATACAATAGTATTTCTAAAATCCAAAATGATCTTGCACATGATTTAAATCGGAAAAATCTACCCCACTAATATTTTGCCCTTCAACAAGAACAAAACGAAGTCTTATATTCCCTTGATTGAAATCGGCTTTTAATGTGACTTGACCAACTCTAATTCGATCAATTTCTAAAATAATATTGCCACTAAGGCTTATAGGAAGCACCTCCCAATAGTCATTACCCGTTACTGTAACATAAGCGTAAACTATACCATTGTCATAAATATCTTGTGTAAGCTCTAGAATGGTAAATACATTATCCCCATTATTAATAGTTTGGTTTTCAAAAAGTACAGATGTAACATTGGCATTTCCATCAGCACCATCTTGTCCATCTTGTCCATTAACACCATCATCAGGTGAGCAGGATGTTAATACTAGAGCGATTACTAATAGTCCGATTTTAAAAAAATTTGGTTTTAATTTCATAGGTTTAATTTTTAAAATTAATTATTTCAAAATTATTGAAGTGAATACAATTTTACAATAACGGAAAACCGTGATATTTTACTAACGGGAAACAGTGATGTTTTCCTCACGGAAATCAGTGAGACCTCATTTGAATTAATTGTATTATTAAGAGTGAATATTAAAACTATATATTGAAACCTCAGATGATAAAAGACGCTTTATTACAAATCATTGACTATATCTTGACTAAATAATAAACAAAAAACCCGCAATCTACTTATTAAAAGCGAACTACGGATTTTATCAGTTGTCCCACAAGGACTCGAACCTTGAATGTCGGTACCAAAAACCGGTGTGTTACCAATTACACCATGGGACAATTGCGGGTGCAAATTTACTGCATTTTTATAATTCAACAAACATTTTTTAATTTTTTTAATCATTAAAAAATATTTAACATTTTCCAAGTACTTTCTAAAATATTTCTTCGTTTTATTGCATGACTTATTTTTAGTAAATTCGCTTCGACAAAAACCTATCTATGACTTCAAAAAATTATGCTAAGCTAAACACCATTCTCGGATGGTCTGCTTTTGCAATTGCAATAATTACTTATACCCTAACCCTAGAACCTACAGTGAGTTATTGGGATTGTGGTGAGTATATTTCTACCGCAGTAAAATTAGAAATCGGACATCCACCTGGGGCGCCTCTCTTTCAAATGTTAGGAGCATTTTTTGCAATGTTTACTTCTGATGTCACTCAAGTTGCGTATATGGTCAACTTTATGTCGGCATTGGCAAGCGCATTTACAATTCTATTTTTATTTTGGACGATCACTGCTTTGGCTAAAAAAGTAGTTACAACTACTGATGAAATTTCTATAAACAATAGTTATGCTATTTTTGGAAGTGGATTGGTAGGAGCTTTGGCATACACTTTTTCAGATAGCTTTTGGTTTAGTGCTGTTGAAGGTGAAGTATATGCGATGTCATCTTTTTTAATGGCATTGTTATTTTGGCTAGCCCTTCGTTGGGAAGCTGAAATGAACAAGCCTTATGGAGATAAGTGGTTGTTATTAATAAGTTTTGTTGTTGGACTTTCTTTTGGTGTTCACATTCTTTCTTTATTGGTAATTCCGTCAATTGTATTTATCTATTTCTTTAAGAATTATCAGCATTTAACAACCAAAAATTTCATCATTGCTAATGTTGCATCTATTGCAGTATTACTGTTTATATTTAAATTTTTATTCCCGTTTACACTAAAATATTTTAGTGCTTTAGAACTGTTTTTTGTCAATACAATTGGTTTACCATTTAATTCTGGAAGCATCATTGCTACAATTATTTTGGTTGTTGCTTTCTTCTTTGGATTAAAATATACACGAAAGAAAAATTATGTAAAATCAAATACCTTATTACTATCTATCCTTTTTGTAATGATTGGTTTCTCATCTTGGTTAATGTTACCAATTAGAGCAAATGCAAATACTACAATTAATGAAAATAATCCTTCGAGTGCTCGTGAATTATTAGCCTATTATAACCGTGAACAATATGGCGATGCGAGTGTTTTTTACGACAAATACTATTCATTTCTATATAAAAGAGAACAGAAGAAAGATGCTAACGGAAACCCTAAATTTACAGATGATAAACCAAAATATGAAAAGGATGAAGAAGCCGGTAAATATGTAATTGTAAATGATTATACCAATGTATTGCCAGATTATAGCGACCGCCATAAAGGTATTATCCCTAGAATGGTAGCTCCAGCATCTGACAAACAATACAAAGCAATTGCTGGTATTCCACAAAATAGTAAAAGGCGACCAACACTAGTTGAGAACGTAAAGTATATGATAGATTTCCAATTCGGATATATGTATGGACGCTATTTTTTGTGGAATTTTGTTGGACGTCAAAATGACATCCAAGGAAATCTCGATATCCATAACGGAAATTGGATGAGTGGTATCACATTTATCGATGAATTATTTCTTGGACCACAATCAAATTTACCTGATGACATTAAAAATAATAAAGGACGGAATACCTATTATTTCTTGCCGCTAATTTTCGGAATTATAGGATTGATTTTTCATTTAAAAAAAGACAAGAAGAATTTTTATACCTTATTATTATTCTTTGTGTTTACAGGATTGGCAATTATTTTCTATACCAATCCAAAACCATTTGAGCCAAGAGAACGTGACTATGCTGTTGTAGGATCATTCTATATTTTTGCTATTTGGATAGGATTTGGTGTTCTTGCCATCTATGAATTTACTAAAGAATTTGCTAATAAAAAAACAGTTGCTATCGGAATTTCAGTAGCAGGATTATTATTAGTTCCTGTTTTAATGGCGCAACAAAACTGGGATGACCACGACAGGTCAAATCGCTATACATCACACCTAAATGCGAAAGCTTATTTAGACTCTTGTGATCCAAACGCTATTATGTTTACTATTGGCGATAATGACACCTTCCCATTATGGTATATGCAAGAAGTTGAAAATTATCGTACCGACATTAAGTTGGTAAACACAAGCCTTTTTGCCACAGATTGGTATATCGATCAAATGAAAAGAGCCACCTATAAAGCAGCTCCTATTCCATCACAATTAACTCATGACGAGTATAAATATGGAACTCTGGATATTGCTTATCATTATCCATTGCCACAATTTAAAGACAGCGTAATAGATATCGATTATTTTATGCGTTGGATTCAAAGCAAAAACGACGTTACGTATGTTGAGACCATTAACGATAAAATGGAAAAAACCTATCCAACAAATCTGATTAGAATTCCGGTTGATAAAAAAGCTGTTTTAGCAAGTGGATTGGTAAAACCACAAGATGCTGATTTAATTGTGCCTTATATTGATATCACTGTTGACAAACAAGGCTTGACTAAAAATAGAATTCTGATGTTGGATATTTTGGCGAACAATGATTGGAAGCATCCTATTTATTTTACGGGCGGTGCATCAGCAGATGAAGAATATATTTGGCTAAAAGATTATCTGCAACTAGATGGTGTTGCTTATAAATTTGTACCTATTAGAACTCCAAATAAAGACAAGAGCTTGTTTGATATGGGGCGCATGGACTTAGAGTTGAATTATAACTATTGGACATCAATTGATTGGAAAAACATAAATGATGGTGAAATTTATATAGATCCTGAAACAAGAAAAAATACAGTGTCTTTCCGCAATAACATGATGCGTTTGGTTGATGAGTTTATCGCTATAGAAGATTTTGTAAAAGCTGAAAAAATTTTAGATTTAGCTATGGTCAAAATGCCTGTGGATGGATTCTTACATTATGGTATGTTATTAGGATACCCTGATGCATATTACCGTATCAACAAAATAGAAAAAGCTAGAAAGGTTTCATTAGAATTAATGGAAAAATTTGAACAAAGCTTAGTCTATTACAGTCAATTTGAAGGCTATCAATTAGAAGCTGTATTTGATGAAATTGAAAGTAATCTATACCTTTTTGATTATCTAGTAAAAACTACCATGCGTTATGACACCGAAGAATATGGTATTGAAATTAGAGATCGATATATTACCAATCTAGAGCTTTATAGCAATTTATTAGAAGATTAAGATGAGCTTCTATTTTATAAAAACTCCAAAGATAATTCAACGATTTTTCAAGAATTATGTTTGGAGTTTTTCTTTATACTCATCAAAACAAAAAACTATCTACTTAACTTTTGATGATGGCCCCACCCCAGAAATTACCGAATGGACATTAAACATTTTAAAGAAATATAATGCAAAAGCTACTTTCTTTTGTATTGGTAAAAATGTAGAAAACCATCCAGCTATTTTTCAAAAAATCATAGAAAGTGGACATTCCATCGGTAACCACACTCATAATCATTTAAATGGGTGGAAAGTTGACAATACACGCTACATCGATAATGTTTTAAAAGTAGATGAGGTTTTCCTATCACAAATACCAAACCCCAAATACCAAACAACAAACAACCAACAACAAGTTCCTAATCTTTTCCGGCCTCCATACGGAAAAATAAAATCTTCACAAGCAAAACAGCTCATCAAAAAAGGATATAAAATTATTATGTGGGATATATTAAGTGCTGATTTTGACAAATCAATCTCTAAAGAAAAATGTCTAGATAATGTTTTAAGAAATACTCAAAACGGAAGTATTGTTGTATTTCACGATAGTGTAAAATCCGAAAAGCAATTGAAATTTGTATTGCCAAAAATATTAGAGTACTTCTTTAAAAAAGGATATCAATTTAGCAGTATTGTTCTACCAAATTAATTAAGGTATTTGCATCTTGATCACCAGTTTGACGCCATTTCATTTCACCTTCTTTATAAATAATAAATGTTGGGTTCCCTTTAATACGCAAAGCATTTGCTAGGGTTTCGTTTTTTTCAACATCAATTTTTATCACTTTAGCCTTGTCTCCTAAAGCAGCTGCCACATCTCGCAAGACCGAATGTAAATCATCCGTAGCTTCTGTTAAATCCATATAAAAATCGATTAAAACAGGAATTTCTGAATTTATTAATTCACCAAATTTTGCCATAAATTAACTACTAAATATATTTTATATCAACTAAAAATACAGGTAAATTGCATTAAACAACTGCATCTCATCATAGCTGCAATCCACAAATATAACAATTTAAATTTATTTTTATTATGCTTGCATACTACTTAAGTAATTGTTTTTTTCAAAGTGATGACTGAAATTTCTGGCCAAATTCCGACACGTCCAGGAAAAGCCAAAAAACCAAAACCTCTATTCACATTTATATACCTACCAAACTCCTCATATATCCCTGCCCAATGTCTATAAATATATTGTACAGGGCTCCATTTAAACCCAGGAATTTCAATTCCAAATTGCATTCCATGCGTATGCCCACTTAATGTAAGATGATAATTATCATTATGATTTTTCACTTCAGTTTCCCAATGTGTTGGGTCGTGGCTCATCAATATTTTAAAATCTTCATTTTTTATGCTAGAAGCTGCCAGTTCTAAATCTCCTGCTTTTTTAAATTTTGTTCCCCAATTCTCAACTCCAACCAAAGCAATTTTATCATTTCCTTTTTCTAGATAAACACTTTCATTCAACAATAATTTGAATCCAATTTTTGGATGAATATTTTTAATGGCATTAAAATTATCCTCTTTTTCTTTGGATGTATTCCATTGTACATATTCGCCATAATCGTGATTTCCAAGCACAGAAAATTTTCCGTATTTAGCTTTTAATTTTTTAAAATAAGGAATCCATTCATCCATTTCATTTGCTACATTATTTACGATATCTCCCGTAAATAAAATCACATCAGATTCCTGTTCATTAATTAAATCAATTCCATACCCTATCTTCTCTGCATTGTCAAAACTACCACTATGAATATCTGAAATTTGGGTGATTTTAAATCCATCAAATGCATCGGGTAAATCATCAAAATATAATGTGTGCTGTATTACTTTAAAATTGTATTTCCCTTTAATGACCCCATACAAAATAGATGTAAAGGGAAGAGCTGCTAAGCCCAATGCAAGTTTACTCACAAAGGCTCTACGCTCAGGAAGATGAATTGTAGATGTAGAAAAATAATTGGTGATGGTTTTAAAAATTCTAAAAACATCTTCACTTAGCATAATAAAAGAAGTTGTAATTTTTGGAACAATAGATAAGACCAATAATGCAAACGAAAACATTAAGAAATGAGAGATTCCTGTAGAGCGGTCAAAGTGCGCTAACTGGTAAATAAAATTGACAGCAATTGCAATAGAAACCACCCAATACAAACAAACAACAATTTTGCTTTTCATCAAAGTTTTTACACTTTGAAACGCATAAAAGTCAATTACTAACAAAATAGCAATAAAAATAATCCATCTTAGCATAGAACAAATCTAAAGTTTCTTTAGCCTTTGTCGAAATTATTTTAAAACCTTAGGATTTATTTAACAATAGCAATTATAGCTGTGTTACAATAAATTTATAAAGAAATATTCTACATAAATGGTTCAATTTTTCATGCTAAAAAAAATTTAGTAAGTTTGCAAAATAATTTCAACCCCCAAAGTTGATTATGATTCCTATTAAAATGACATCACTTCTTCCAAATTTGGAAGAAAATTTTGGTATATCCCGTTTGCTATTAATTTTATTTTTAGCGACAACAGTTGGATATTCTCAGACCGCTGATTTTAAGGTACAACATCTCCAAGATGATGTCTCTAGAACAGGTGGTACAACTACAAGTTTTACTTCTGTAAGCTCATTAAACAATGCTATAGAGCTAGCCAATAATAATAGAAAAACTCATGCTGGAACAAATACAAATTCTGGAGCTTTAGAGGGTGATGATATGTCTGGTGCTAGACAACTTACAGATGTGAGTACTTTGACATATCACAGAGAATCTGCATCTGTAAACAGAGATATGCGCTTTAATACTTCTATTTGGGAATATATTGGAGCAGCATCTGGAGATAATGAATTTATAGTAAGAGGTAGATATGCTGTTGCTCTAAATGGAACAGCAAATAGTACAACTCAAGTTTTATCTGGTATTACCAATGCTAATAAATGTATTCCATTTATTACAGGAATACTAAATAATGCCACATCTAATGATGCTGATTCTGGTACTGCCGTAGCATATCTAGAAAATTCTACAACCTTAAGAGTTCAAAAAGGAACCAACAATAGGAATGTTACTGTATATATAACCGTTGTAGAATTTACAGGTGTAAATTGGACGGTACTTCATGGAAATTCTGGTAGTGTTGGATCTGATACTGGTTCAATAACATTGCGAGATGGTTCGGATGGTACCGGTACAGCAACAGATGTTTCTAGTTGGTCAGATGCAATTATTTTTAGTCACTTTAGAGCAGATAATAATAGTTCAGATAATGAAGCAATTGCAGATTTGTGGCCTGTAACTAATCCTGGTTCAAATAACCAAACAGTTGATTGGACATTTCATAGCAACCATGATTCAGGCGGATTAAATAGACACTTTGTACATGTCCTAAATAATACAGGGTTAAATGTTACTCGTTATCAAGATGCTTCAAGAACTGCTGGTGAATCTACAATCGATATAACTTCGGCGGGACTTTCAACCATAAATCAAGCATTAATTGTTGGTTCTTCCACTTCTAGTGGTAATGGTAATGCTTACGGAAGAGGATGGCGAAATTATTATTTAAACTCTATAACAGAAGCAGCACATTGGGCTCATAGAAGTAACAATACATTATCACACGAAATTCAAATTGTAGATTTAGCTGGTTTAACCACAACAAATCCTAATGCCGAAATAAATATTTTAGGTAATGGAGTAATGATTCCAGATGGAAATACAGCAATTTCAATGACTGATGACACAGATTTTGGAGAACTTGAAACAGTTGGTGCAATATCAGTTGCACATACCTTTACTATTCAAAATTTAGGGAGTCTTGATTTAACTTTAGATGATCCGAGTCCGTATGTAAGTATCACTGGAGCTACTGCAGATTTTACCTTAACAGCTAATCCTACAACACCAATATCAGCTGGAAACAATACAACTTTTACCATTACGTATGACCCAACAACCTCAGGCACACACACAGCAACTATTTCTATTGCAAATAACGATACAGATGAGAATCCTTTTACATTTCTTATTCAAGGAAAAGGGGAATATTGTGCTTCAAATGGAAGCTTGGACTACGATACAAGTATTACTTATGTCTCTTTTAATACAATAAGTAATGCTGACAATGAAATACCAAAAGACAATGCTTATGAAGATTTTACCAATTTATCAACCAACCTCTATAGAAACTCTACTCACAATTTAACAGTAAATGTAAACACAGATGGTCTTTTTACTGTGTATACCAATATTTGGATTGACTGGAACAATGACGGAGATTTTGACGATGTAGGAGAAGAATACGATATGGGCTCAGCATACAATGAAACAGATGGAGCTACGTCTAATTCACCACTAGCAATTACAGTTCCTTTAACTGCAATTATTGGTTCAACAACAATGCGTGTAGCGACTAAATGGGCAAGCTACCCTTCTAGTTGTGATGCTGGTTTTGATGGTGAAGTTGAAGACTATACAATTAATATTATTGATTATTTAATTGATTTTGATGGAGGAGATGATCACATTGATTTTGGAGATGACCATAATTTAACAAGTTCATTTTCTTTGGAAGCTTGGGTCTTGCAGGAATCAACAGTATCTAACGGAACTATTATGTCTAATGGGAATGTTGATCTCTCATTAAAAACAGGATATCATTTAACTTTAAATAATAATTACCCTAATTTAACTTGGTATGACAACTCTAATAATATAGAATTAAGCATCACATCACCTTACACCATTCCTAACAATGAGTGGCATTATATTTCGGCAACATTTGATGGTACTATTGTAAAAATGTATATTGATGGAATTGAAGTGATTTCAGGAACACCATCTTCAGCTCCTTTAAGCACTCCTCAAAACTTTATTATTGGATCTAAAACGGCAAACTTCGCTACAACACCTTTAAACATTAACTTTTTTGATGGTGCAATTCAAGAGATACGAATTTGGGATATTGCTTTAAGTGAAGTCCAGATACGTGAAATGATGAATCAAAAAATAGAACAAAATGGAGTAAACATTAAAGGTTCAGTTACACACTTAAATATTTCTGGAAGCTTAGCTTGGAGTAATTTACTCGGATATTACCCTTTAGATTCTAACACCGCATTTGATAGTTCTAGTTATGGAATCGATGGCACTCCACATGAAATAACTTTATCGCAAATTACAACAGCTCCAATTCCATATGAAACAGATGGAGATAGCACTTGGGATACTAGCACAACATGGTTGAACAGCTCAGATGTATATATCCCAAATACAATTGGAGTTGACAGTTCAACAGCTATTGACTGGAATATTGTTGAATTAACAAATGACATTTCTTCAGGCAACAGAAACATCTCTTTATTGGGGTTAATCTCAACTACAGGTACTTTAACAATAGATGGCACTAATACTATTACAACTGGTATAGGAACTGGGCAAAGCTTAACAATAAGTAATTATCTAGAACTAGATGGGGTTATAGATTTGGTTGGCGAATCACAGTTAATACAACCCGAAGGAAGTATTTTAGATGCTGATAGTGGTGGCTATATAGAAAAAGACCAACAAGGTACAGCAAATAGCTTTAATTACAATTACTGGTCTTCATCTGTTGCACCTGCTAGTGGTAGTTCATCTACTATTGGAACTGGGATTGCAAATACAAATGCAAATTTTACAATATCAGGAGCACTTCAGGATGGCACAGACCCAGACAATCCAAATTTAAATGGTCCTATTCAATTTGCAGCATCACACACTGCAGCAGATTCTAACACACCGCCAAACCCAAGAATTTTAAGTAGTTATTGGTTCTATAAATTTTATGGCGCTAATGCCGATTATTCAGCTTGGGCTTCAATTGATGAAAACACACCTCTACTTCCTGGTGAAGGATACACAATGAAAGGAACTTCTGGAGCGGCAGATATTGATACAGGCTTTCAAAATTATGTGTTTAAAGGATTACCAAATAATGGCGATATCACATTAGAACTCGATAAATCTTTGAGCGAAGTGAGCAGGCTAACAGGAAATCCATACCCATCAGCTTTAGATGCAACAGAATTTATTTTAGATAATATGAGTATTGCAGATGGAGGAACTAACGCAACTGGAAATATTTTTAATGGAGCATTATATTTTTGGGATCACTATGGAGCAGAAAATTCTCACTATTTAAGTGATTATGTTGGCGGCTATGCAACAAGAAACCTAATTACTGGAACTGCAGCAATTTCATTTAATAATGATGGATCTAATGGCACAAAAGTCCCTGGGCAATTCATACCAGTTAATCAAGGATTCTTTGTTGTAACAGATCTCGATGGCTTTGAAAATGACAATGGTGATGTTATTACTACAGTTACTGGGGGCGATATTCTATTCAAAAATAGCCAGCGTGCTTTTCAAGAAGAATCAATTGGAAACTCTGTATTCATGAGAGCTGCTAATTCTGAAACTCAAAATAATCAAGCTACAAGTTCTAATCAGGCACCAATAATTCGCTTAGTATATGATTCTCCGTCAGGTTTTCATAGACAAATAGCTATTGGACAACACGAAAACACCAGTAATCATTTTGATTTTGGCTATGATGCACCAATGATTGATGTTAATGAAGAAGATATATATTGGATATTTAGTGATTCAAAATTTGTAATACAAGGTGTTCAAAATTTTAATTCAGATCAAGAATTTTCATTAGGCTTAATCGTTAGCGAAACAGGTACTGCACAAATAAAAATAGACGCTCTAGAAAATATCGACGAAAATCTAGATCTATTTTTAAAAGATAATGAGACCAATTCATTTCATGATTTACGTGCTTCAAATTTTGAAATTCAATTATCGGTAGGTGAATACAACTCTCGGTTTTCTTTAGTATTTCATAACCAAGTACTTTCTAAAGATGATGAAGTATTATTGGCAAAAGAGATTGCTATCTACATGAATAACTCAAGCTCTGAAATTAATATCCAAAATAATAGTATTGCAACTATAAATAAAATTACACTCTACAATATCTTAGGACAACAAGTTGATTTGTGGAATACCAAACTAGAATCTTCAAAAATACAGCTACCTGTTAATCTTAATACAGGGGTTTATATTGTTACTGTAAAAACTGATTTAGAGACATACTCTAAAAAAATAATAATCGAATAGAACTTTTTGTTTCATTAGCACTGGGATTTTAGTATTTTTACTAAAATTATTATTTTATCCATTTCTACAAATGCCAAAACAAAAAAGACTGTTTTTACTCGACGCTTTCGCCTTAATTTTTAGAGGTTACTATGCTTTGATTAAAAACCCAAGTATCAATTCTAAGGAAATGGATACTTCTGCAATTTTAGGGTTTACTAACTCTTTATTAGATGTAATCCGTCGAGAAAAACCAGATCATTTGGCAGTGGCTTTTGACAAAGGCGGTTCAGTAGCGAGAAGAGAAGCGTTTCCAGAATACAAAGCCAACAGAAAAGAAACACCTGAAGCAATCAAAATAGCGGTGCCTTATATTCATAAAATTCTAGAGGCAATGAATATTCCAATTATTGAGGTTGCAGGAATCGAAGCTGATGATTTAATAGGAACACTCTCTGTGCAAGCCGACAAGGCAGGGTATAAAACTTTCATGGTAACTCCTGATAAAGATTATGCACAATTAGTGACCGAAAATGTGGTGATGTATAGACCCGCAAGAATGGGCAACGGCATCGAAATTTGGGATGTTGAAAAAGTAAAAGAGAAGTTTGGTGTTGAAGACCCTAAACAAGTAATTGATTTTTTAGGGATGATGGGTGATGCTGTTGACAATATTCCTGGACTACCTGGAGTTGGTGAAAAAACTGCAAAAAAGTTTTTAGCTCAATATGGATCTATGGAAAATTTGCTGGCGAATACACATGAGCTCAAAGGTAAAATGAAAGAAAAGGTAGAGGCTAATAAAGAATTAGGATTACTCTCAAAACAATTGGCAACCATCATGTTAGATTGCCCTGTAGAATTCCATGAAAAAGATTATGAACTGTCTACACCTGATTTTCAAAAAGTAGCCGATGTTTTTCAAGAATTAGAATTTAGAAGAGCACACGAATTTTTCAATCGTCTGTTTAAAGCTCCTTCTAAAACTTCTGATGAAAATAAAGAAACATCCCCTTCCGAAGAAAAAACCAAAGAAGTTTCTGTAAAAAAACAAAGTGAGCAATTAGATCTATTTGCAGCTCCAACAGATACTCCTGCCGAAATTATCACAGGATTTAAGGAAGCCAAAAACACCAATCATTTTTATCAATCTGTAAATAATGAATTGTCTAGAAAATTATTATTAAAGAATTTACTCAATCAAAAATCGGTTTGTTTTGATACAGAAACAACGAGTTTAAATACACTTGAAGCTAAATTGGTGGGTGTAGCATTTTCTTACGAAAAAGGAAAAGGGTATTACCTTCCAATACCAGACAATAAAAATGACGCTCAAAAAATTATTGATGAGTTTAAACTCTTCTTTGAAGATGAATCCATCGAAAAAATTGGACAAAATATTAAATATGACATCAAAGTTTTAAATAATTACAATATCAAAGTTCAAGGTCAAATTTTTGACACGATGTTGGCACATTATTTAATCAATCCGGATATGCGACACAATATGAATGTGCTGTCAGAAACCTACCTCAATTATCAACCAATTTCTATCGAATCACTCATTGGTAAAAAAGGAAAAAATCAAAAATCGATGAGAGAAACATCCATCGAAGATCAAACAGAATATGCTGTTGAAGATGCTGATGTAACCTATCAACTAAAACAAGTTTTTGAATCTACCTTGGCAAAAGACAACTTAACGAAGTTATTTAATGATATTGAAATTCCATTATTAAATGTTTTAGCTGATATGGAAATGGAAGGCATTAATGTGGATGCTGATTTTCTAAAAAATCTATCGACAGATTTAACCAAAGACATCTTAGAATTAGAAACAAAAATTTACGGAGAGGCAAAGGTTGAATTTAATCTAGCATCTCCAAAACAGTTGGGTGAAGTATTATTTGACCATTTAAAATTGGTAGAAAAACCTAAAAAAACAAAAACGGGACAATATAAAACTAGCGAAGATATATTGTCTTACCTCGCTCCTGACCATGAAATTATTGCTAATATTTTACAATGGCGTGGATTGGTAAAATTAAAAAACACCTATGTAGATGCGCTCCCTAATGAAATAAATACAAACACTGGTAAAATCCACACAACTTACAGTCAAGCTGTTGCTGCTACAGGCAGGTTGAGTTCTAACAACCCTAATTTACAAAACATCCCAATTCGTACTGAACGTGGAAGACAAGTTCGAAAAGCATTTATTCCAAGAGATAAAAACTATACGTTATTGGCAGCGGATTATTCACAAATTGAATTGCGATTAATTGCCGAATTAAGTGGTGATGAAGCAATGAAAACATCCTTTTTAAATGGCGAAGATATTCACCGTGCAACCGCTGCAAAAGTTTTTGATGTACCTTTAAACGAAGTTACTCGCGAACAAAGAAGCAACGCAAAAACTGTCAATTTCGGAATTATCTATGGAGTGTCGGCTTTTGGATTAAGTCAACAAACAGGCTTGAGTAGAAAAGAATCAAAAGCACTAATTGACACTTATTACGAAACCTATCCAACCTTAAGAGCCTACATTTCTAATCAAGTAGCTTTTGCCAAAGAGCATGGGTATGTCGAAACTCTTTTAGGTAGAAGGCGTTATTTAAAAAATATTAATTCTGCGAATTCCATTGTTCGCGCTGCAGATGAACGTAATGCAGTAAATGCGCCTATACAAGGATCAGCTGCTGATATTATAAAAATTGCGATGATAAACCTTCAAAAAATATTAAAAGAAGGTGGTTACAAATCAAAGATGTTATTACAAGTACATGATGAATTGGTTTTTGATATTTATAAAGAAGAATTAGAAACTTTAAAGCCAATCATAAAATCAGAAATGGAAAATGCCTATAAACTATCTATCCCTTTAACTGTTGAAATGGATATGGGTGATAATTGGTTGGATGCGCATTGATTTAGGTAATATAAATTAGACTTTAGACACAAGACTTACCCTCCTAACCTACATGTGCTTTTAATCGTAAAAAACTATTGAAACTCTGTTTGTTATCTTAATAAATGTTTGTACATTTGCACTCGCTTTTTATGGGCGAAAAAATTATTTATTAACACACAAAAACTAAAAGTGTATGAACACATTAAGTTACAAAACAGTATCGGCAAACAAAGCTACCGTAAACAAAGAGTGGTTGGTTGTTGATGCGGACGGACAAACATTGGGTCGTTTTGCTTCTAAAGTAGCAATGCTAATTAGAGGTAAGTACAAACCTAACTACACTCCACACGTGGATTGTGGTGACAACGTTGTAGTAATCAACGCTGACAAAATTCAATTATCTGGTAAAAAATGGACTGATAAATCTTATATCCGTCACACAGGTTATCCAGGAGGTCAAAGATCTTTAACTGCAACAGAAATGTTTCAAAAAGACCCAACACGTCTTGTTGAAAAAGCAGTAAAAGGAATGTTACCTAAAAACAAATTAGGTAGTGCATTGTACAGAAACTTGTACGTTTATGCAGGGTCTGAGCACGATCAAGTAGCTCAACAACCAAAATCAATTAACCTTAACGATCTTAGATAAGCATGGAAATTATACATAAAATAGGAAGAAGAAAAACAGCTGTTGCCCGTATCTATCTTTCGGAAGGAAAAGGAAATATTGTTGTAAAAAACAGAAAGTCAAGCACCTATAAAGAGTTGAATGACTATTTTACGACTGCAACTTTACAATATAAAGTAAACCAACCATTAATGTTAACCGATAACGAGAAATCTTATGATATCAAAGTAGCTGTTTTTGGAGGTGGTATTACTGGTCAAGCAGAAGCTATTCGTTTAGCAATTTCTAGAGCATTATGTGAGATTAATGAAGAGCACAGATTGGTATTAAAACCAGAAGGCTTATTAACTAGAGATCCAAGAATGGTTGAGCGTAAGAAATTCGGTCAGAAGAAAGCTCGTAAGAAATTTCAATTCTCGAAACGTTAATATCAGTTTGCTGGAGATTCTTCAGCAACTGTTTTACAAAATAAAAATTAAATTTAATGTTGTTAATGTTTAGCATCTAAATAATTAAGACTGATTATATCGCTACTTAATTATTGCTATCACAACGAACGTAAACAAAAATAAAATGGCAAACATCGAAATTAAAGAATTATTAGACGCGGGTGTACACTTTGGACACTTGACAAGAAAATGGAATCCAAACATGGCTCCGTATATTTATACAGAGCGTAACGGAGTTCATATTATTGACCTTTACAAAACAGCTGCAAAATTAGAAGAGGCTGCAGTTGCATTAGGTAAAATTGCTGCATCAGGAAGAAAAATTCTTTTTGTTGCAACAAAGAAACAAGCAAAAGACATCGTAGCTGATAAAGCTGCTGCTGTAAACATGCCTTACATTACTGAAAGATGGCCTGGGGGAATGTTGACAAACTTTGCTACTATCAGAAAAGCGGTTAAGAAAATGGCTCAAATTGATAGAATGAAGTTAGATGGATCTTTTGATGCACTTTCTAAAAGAGAAAAATTACAAATCAATCGTCAACGTGCTAAATTAGAAAAGAATTTAGGTTCTATTTCTGATATGACACGCTTACCTGGAGCAATTTTTATTGTGGATATTAAAAAAGAGCACATTGCTGTTGCAGAAGCTCAAAAATTAAATATCCCAATTTTTGCAATGGTTGATACAAATTCTGACCCAAGAGCGGTTGACTTTGTTGTACCAGCAAATGATGATGCTTCAAAATCTATTGATAAAGTTTTATCTCATATTTCTGAATCAATCTCTGAAGGATTAGCTTCTAGAAAATCTAATAAAGATAAGGTAGTTGCTGCAAAAGCAGAATCAGCTAAAGAGGCTCCGACTAAAGAAGCTCCAGCTAAAAAAGAAGTAAAAGCATAATTAATAATTTTAGGAAAAACTATCTAAAAGGATTGTCATTCTGAGCTTGTCAAAGAGTCTCTTTTTAGATAGTTTATTTCTACACAAATAAAGAATAAACAAATGGCAAATATTACTGCTGCAGACGTAAAAAGACTTCGCACTTCCACAGGTGCTGGAATGATGGATTGTAAAAACGCATTGGTTGAAGCTGAAGGCGATTTTGACAAAGCAATTGATATTCTACGTAAAAAAGGACAAAAAGTTGCTGCAAAAAGAGCTGACAGAGAATCTACTGAAGGTGTTGCTATTGCAAAAATAAATGATGATAACACACAAGGTGTTGCAATTGTTTTAGCATGTGAAACTGACTTTGTTGGTAAGAATGATAGTTTTAAAGCATTGGCAAATCAATTTGCTGATATCGCAATGAACTTTGACAACAAAGAAGATTTCTTAGCTGCTGATTTCGGAGGAATGACAGTTGCTGAAAAATTAGTTGAGCAAACAGGTGTGATTGGTGAAAAATTAGATATTACAGCATTTGAAAAAATTGCTGCTCCTTTTGTAGGATCTTATATTCACGGTAACAAAATTGCTTCTATGATTGGTTTAACATCTGCCGTTGATAAAGCTGATGTGTTGACTAAAGATTTAGCAATGCAAGCTGCATCAATGGGAGCAACTACATTATCTTACAAAGATTTTGATTCAGCATTTGTTGCTTCAGAAACTGAAGCTAGAATCGCAGTGATTGAAAAAGAAAATATTGAATTAGGCCGTTTAGGGAAAACTCTTAAAAACGTACCTCAATATATTTCTATGTCTCAATTGACGGAAGACGTTTTAGCAAAAGCTACTGAAGATGCAAAAGCAGAATTAAAAGCTGAAGGGAAACCAGAGCAAATTTGGGATCGTATTTTACCTGGTAAATTAGAGCGTTTTATTTCTGATAATACAACCTTAGATTTAGAACAATGTTTACTAGACCAAGAATTTATTAAAGATGCAAAAAAGAGTGTTGCTGATTATGTAAAGTCTTATGGCGATGTTGAAGTTGCAGATTTTAAAACTGTTGCTTTAGGATAAAAATAGAATTTTTGATACAAAAATTTCTGTTTTTAGATTCCCGTTTTCACGGGAATGACAGCAAAGAACATATATTTAAAACTCCCGATAACATTGTTATCGGGAGTTTTTTGTTTGAAATATTTTATCATCAACCTTTGCGAACAAAATGAAGTAATCGCTTTATTCTAGTTTCTTTCAAAGAGGTTATACTTCCCTCGTAAATACATGAAAGCTAATAGTTGTCTTTCCTATGAAAATGAAAATCTAAATAAGGTAAATAATGGATTCCCGCGTATGCGGGAAAGACAAGTTATATCTTAATAAAAATCTTATTCTTATAAAGTATATAAGTCAAAAACCAAAAAAAGATAATATGTGAAACTGCAAAGAAAAGTGAACCATTCATATTTCCAAAAATTGGAACTAATATTTCTGAGTAATAATAGTTTAATACCGTTACTGATTCACCATCAGTATTTGTGGTTTTTACCAAGCGCATCATTCTACCAAAAACTCCCGCAAACATAAAAATGAATAAAGGGTTTGTACCAAAATGTATAAAAGGCATAAATATTTTTTTGATGTTCTTCATATCTATCAACCATAAAAGGAATGCCAGAAATAGCATTGCCAATCCACCTGTATAAACCACATACGAACTCGACCAAATTGGTTTATTAATTGGATACACTAAATCCCAAAGCAATCCGATAATCACTAAAATGATTCCTGTAAAAATCAACTTTTTAACTGCTACAGAAACACCACCCGACTTCTCAATAATGCGTCCAGTAAAATATCCTAGTAAAACGGTCGCTACTGATGGAATAGAAGATAGCAATCCTTCTGGGTCAAATGGAACTCCAAAGCCACCGTAGATATGATTTTTACCGAATAGTAACACATCTACTTGTCCTACAATATTTCCTTCTAAACTATAAACGTCACCTGACCCTCCAAAATATATGAGTGCCCAATACCCTATAAGTAGAGCAACAAAAATATAGGTCAACTTTTTATAATCAAACTTCATACAAAGTAGTGCTGCAATTCCATATGCAATTGCGATACGCTGTAAAACTCCATAAATTCTTAGTTTTTCAAAATAAAAATAAGGTAAGGCATTTAAAAAGAGTCCTAATAAAAAGATGATTGCGACGCGTTTGAATACTTTTTTTAATCCCGATGTTGTGATGCCTCCTCCATATTTTTTAAAGGAATACCACATTGAAGTCCCAACAATAAATAAGAAAAATGGGAAAACTAAATCTGTAGGTGTAGCACCATTCCATTTGGCATGACGCAAAGGCGGATAGACATAATTCCAGCTTCCTGGAGTGTTTACCATAATCATTAAGGCGATGGTTAACCCTCTTAAAACGTCTAGGGCTACTAATCTTTGTGCTGCCATTATTTATTTTTTTAAACCAACTTTATGACCTGCTATTGCATAGTATAAAATAAAAATATAACACGGGAATAATATCCAATAACTTGAAGTTGAAGCATCGGCTGATGCTGTAACTTCTGCAACACCATCAGCAATTAACTGTGCTTTTTTACTATCAACCAATCTACCATAAAGTGGCGTTAAAATTGCCCCACCTGATATTGCCATAATCAATAATGCCGAAGCTGTTTTAGTGAATTTACCCAATCCTTTTAATGTCAAAGGCCATATTGCTGGCCATACTAAAGCGTTTGCAATTCCTAATGCGGCAACAAATAATACAGAAGTAAATCCTGAAGTAAAAATAATACAGGTCGTAAATACAATTCCTAAAACTGCACTTATTTTTAAAGCTAAATCTTGTTTTAAATATTTGGGGATCAATACCACCCCTAGTGCGTAGGTAGCAACCATTGCCATTAAGGTAAACATGGTAAAGAATTTAGCATCGGCTGTTGGGATCCCTAATGAGATTCCGTAAGCAATAATTGTATCACCAGCAATAACCTCTGCCCCTACATATAAAAATAATGCTAATACACCCAACCATAAATGTGGGAATTGAAAAATACTTGTTTTTGCAGTTTCTCCATCTTTAGACTCTTCTATTGGTTCTGCCTCAACATGTGGTAATGGTGCTTTTCTAATCAACAACCCTAGAATAATTAACACAATAGCCATTACGATGTAGGGCGTTATTACACTATCTGCCATACCATCTAGCATTGTGTTTTTTTCTTCTACCGAAACTGTTTTTAATTTTTCTTTTACTTCATCAATTCCTGTTAATAAAAGTCCAGCAAAAATTAATGAGCCTAAAGCTCCAGCCACTTTGTTTGCAATTCCCATAATGGCAATTCTTTTGGCAGCACTTTCGATAGGTCCTAATATTGTTATGTATGGATTTGATGCTGTTTGCAATAATGTCATTCCCATACCTTGAATAAAAATTGCTACTAAAAACAACCAATAAGTTCTGGCATTTGCAGCAGGAATAAATATCAGAGCTCCAATAGCCATAACAATTAAACCAAGTGACATCCCTTTTCTATATCCAATTTTATTGATGACATAAGATGCAGGTAAAGCCATGACCACAAAAGAAATATAAGATGCCGAAGCTACTAAATAAGATTGTGCATCGGTTAATTCATTGATAGTTTTCATAAACGGAATTAAGGCTCCGTTAATCCAAGTAACAAATCCGAAAATGAAAAATAGTCCAGCAATAATTGCTATCGGAATAAAAGTGTTTTTTGATTGATTAGAAAAATTACTCATCTATAATATTGTTAAAAGTTTAAAATAATAAATTATTATGCCATAATTAATTGCAATAATTTGCAGTTAAAAGTAGCCTTTTTATTTCTATAAAAAAACATATATCTGCAAACAACTCTTTTTTATAGTTAAATAGCATTTATAAAAAAATTAAATTGAAATTTAAGTGACTACTGTCCCTGAGTTTTTAAAATTTTTTCTTTAGCAAACTGAAGGTAGTTACGCCCAATCGGGATTCTTCTATTTGCAATCATAACAGAGTTGCCTTCAATAAATTCTATTTTATTGATAGCAATAGCAAAAGAGCGATGAATCCTTATGAAGTTAGTATCAGGTAATTCTTCAGAAATACTGGTCATAGATTTATGCACCAAATAATCGCCCAACGTTGTCATTACCTTAATATAATCTTTTAAACTTTCGATAAACAGGATGTCATTCAGTTTAATTTTCATCATTTTTTTATCGACTTTTAAAAATATAAAAGGCTCTTCTTGTAAAGTTATATCATCAGCCCCTCCTCTTTCTAATTGAATGCGGCTAGACAATTTATTAATTGTTTTTAAAAAACGTCCAAACGGAATTGGTTTAACCAGATAATCTAATACATCTAAATCAAAACTATCAACAGCAAACTCGCGGTATGCAGTTGTAATAATTACATGTGGCCTATTGGTAAGAGTTCTTAAAAAATCCAAGCCATTCATTTTTGGCATGTTAATATCTAAAAAGAGTACGTCAATTACATCTTCTTTCATCAAAGGCAAAGCATCTAATGGCGAGTTGAATGTTGCAGCCAATTCTATTTCTGGCACTTCGTTTAAATGTGCTTCAATCACTTTAATGGCCAAAGGTTCATCATCAATTATAATACATTTAATCTTCATTAATTGGGATTTTTAGAAACACTTTATAAATATTATTGTTTGTATTTATAGTCAAGGTAAAATTAATATTATAAAGTAATTCCAAACGCCTTCTCACATTTTTATTTCCGATACCCTGTTTTATTTCATTATTTAAAGCCTCCTCAAAAGTATTAGTTACAGTAAATTCTAGGAATTTATCATCTATATTATTGAATTCGATTTCAATTTTTACATCATTATTTTTTTTTATCCCGTGTTTAAAACAGTTTTCTATAAAAGGCAAAAATAATAATGGCGGAACCGAAATAGCACTAATATCTCCTGTGATATTTAAGTTAGAATTTATATCCTCTCCAAATCGCAATCGTTCTAAATCAATATAATTATTGATATAATTAATAGCTGTAAGTAAACACACTTTAGACTCTTTTACATCATACAAAACATATTGCATGATATCAGATAATTTTAAAATCACACTTGGTGTTGCATCTGATTTTTCTAAAGCTAGAGCGTATAAATTATTTAAAGTATTAAAGAAAAAATGTGGTTGGATTTGCGATTTTAAAAATTCTAATTCTGTACTCAATTGTAGTTCCTGAATTTTCTTAACGCGTTCCATTTCGTAAATCCAATCGAATCCTAACTTCAAGGCAGTTTGCTAAAGCAATCACATACAACTCACCAATAGTAACTGCTAAAATATGATTAAATGTAAATGCTTGCTGGCTGCTTTCTGCCTCTGGCCAGATTTCTTTGGTAACTAAAAGATAGTTTAACCCAGTCCTAACAAGATATAAAACGGCCAAGGATATAATTATAAAAAACACATATTGTTTGTATTTCTTTTTCAATACAAACTTTGGTATCAGCACATAAATATGAAAATACACAATAAGGATGTGTAGCGGAAACTCAACCAAATTCGATTTTAACGAATACCAATAGTTATCAAAATAAGAACCCCAACGGATTACATTAAAGGTAAAATAACTCAACCAAAATATAACATGATAATTTCTTGGGATTACGCTACTTGTATTTTCTATCCAATTTGTTTTCAAAAAACGAAGCTATTTCCTTTTTACTTATAATTAATTTAAGTCGAAAATTATTGCTTTTTTTTATCCTACACAAACAAATTGACAGCATATTCTTTAACTTTTAAGGATTAAAATCGTTTATATTAAAAAAACTGCTTTCCATTGTTTTAATTCTGTTGTTTATAGATTTAATTTCTAACAGCAATGATTTCAAACTAGTTTTACCTAGTAAATTTCTGCAAAATGATTAAAACAAAAGAAAACATAAGCATACAATACCAACCAGCAGGTCAGTTTGAAGATACAAGGTTTGAGAAAATTCACAACGTAGTTTTTTCTAATTCTGATGATGCATCAATTTGTGTTGCTCATGAAATTGCCAGCCTAATCAAAAGTAAGCAGGTAAATGATGAGCTGTGTGTTTTAGGATTAGCAACTGGCTCTTCACCAATTAGAGTGTATGAAGAATTGGTGCGCATGCACCGAGAAGAAGGATTAAGTTTTACTAATGTGGTGTCTTTTAATTTGGATGAATATTATCCGATGGTAAAACAATCTGTGCACAGTTATTATTATTTTATGCACCAACATCTGTTTGATCATATTGATATAAATCCAGACAATGTAAATATTCCTAACGGAACAGTTTTAGCAGATGAATTACACCAATATTGTATTGATTACGATTTAAAAATAAAAGAATACGGCGGACTCGATTTTCAGCTTTTAGGAATTGGCAGGACAGGGCATATTGGTTTTAATGAACCTGGTTCTCACTATAATTCTGGAACTCGAAGCATTACACTAGACCATATTACACGTGTTGATGCGGCACCTTCATTTTTAGGAATAGACAATGTTCCTAAAAAAGCAATTACTATGGGAATTGGTACCGTAAAAAAAGCAAAACGAATTGTATTGTTAGGATGGGGAGCCAACAAAGCATCTATATTAAAAAACACAATAGAAGGTGAAATAACTTCTGAAGTTCCTGCAACATACTTACAAGAACACAGCAACACAACTTTTGTTTTAAACGAAGAAGCTGCTAAAGAATTGACCCGGATAAAAACACCTTGGCTAGTAGGCCCATGTTTGTGGGATGAAGAATTAAGTAGTAAAGCTATTATTTGGCTATGCGGATTGACAAACAAATCTATCTTAAGATTAACCGATAAAGATTATAACGACAATGGAATGTCCAATTTGTTGGCAGAAGGTGGCTCTGCCTACGATCTAAACATCAATATGTTTAATAAACTTCAACATACCATAACTGGATGGCCTGGAGGAAAACCAAATGCTGATGACATATCGAGACCAGAAAGAGCAACTCCAAAAAGAAAAAGAGTCATTATTTTTAGTCCACATCCCGATGATGATGTTATTTCTATGGGAGGAACTTTTGATCGCTTAGTAGAGCAAGGGCATGATGTGCATGTAGCATATCAGACTTCCGGTAACATAGCCGTTTCTGATCATGAAGCGTTAAAGTTTGCTGAAGTTTTAAAAGACATCAACCCTAACGATTTTTATATTGATGCAATTATTAAAAGTATCAATACTAAAAAAAGCGATACTGAAGATAGTTTAGAAGTCAGAAAAATAAAAGGATTAATTCGTAAAAGAGAGTCTTTAGCTGCCACAAGATTTGTGGGAGTACAAGATGAAAACATACACTTTTTAAACTTACCTTTTTATGAAACAGGTACAGTGAAAAAGAATCCAGTTAATCAGGAGGATATTGATATTGTTGCACAATTAATTGCAGATATTAAACCACATCAAATATATGCAGCTGGTGATTTAGCTGATCCTCACGGCACACACAAAGTTTGTTTGGATGCTATTTTTGCAGCCCTAGAAAATCTAAAACACAATGATTATATGGATGATTGTTGGGTTTGGTTATACCGTGGTGCTTGGCACGAATGGGATATTCATCAAATAGAAATGGCGGTACCTATGAGTCCAGATCAAGTATTGAAAAAACGAAAAGCAATTTTCTACCACCAATCTCAAAAAGATGGAGTTATGTTTCAAGGAAACGATACTAGAGAATTTTGGGTACGCGCAGAAGAACGCAACAATGATACTGCTCAAAAATATAATGTTTTAGGGCTTGCAGATTATGCAGCTCTTGAGGCATTTAAAAGATATCATTTTTAAAAACTAACTCACATGAAAAAAACTACATTCTTATATATACTTTTACTTTGGCCAATTTTAAACTTTGGTCAAAAAAAAGATTTAAATCTGATGCCTTGGCCTCAAGAAGTTGAAATTGGTAAAAATAAATTAGTCATTAACGCTGATTTTACTATTGGAATCAACCAAGAGTCTTCAAAAAGAATTGAATTGGCTACAACCCAATTTTTAAGACGGTTAGCAAATAAAACAGGAGTGTTTTTAAAAAATGGGTTTGCTCAAAATACATCTTCTATTGATAACCCAACTGTAGAGGTTAGCTACAATAGTATTGCAAAATTAGAATTATACGAAGACGAATCATATCAATTAAAAGTAACTAAGAATAAAATATCCATTACAGCTACTACTGATATTGGAATTGCACATGCCTTTTCAACCTTATATCAATTGATTAATAATGATGCCGATTTTTATTATATTCCTGAAATAACAATTAGTGATTCACCGCGATTTACTTGGAGAGGTTTAATGATTGATTGTTCTAGACATTTTATGCCGATTCATGTATTGAAAAGAAATATAGACGCTATGGCATTGGTAAAAATGAATATTTTTCATTGGCATTTAACCGATGACCAAGGTATTAGAATTGAATCAAAAACCTATCCAGAACTGCACGAACAAGGATCAGATGGGTTATATTATACTCAAAATCAAATTAAAGATTTAGTACGTTATGCATCAGTAAGAGGTATTCATATATTGCCAGAAATTGATGTTCCAGGGCATGCTTCAGCTTTTCTAACTGCAATGCCAGAAATTTCTAGTGTTCCGGGGAATTATTTAATAGAACGTAATGCCGGAGTTTTCGACCCAACTTTAGACCCAACAAATGAAAAGACTTATGAAGTTTTAACCAATTTGTTTGTAGAGGTTACAGCTTTGTTTCCTTTTCCATATTTCCATATTGGCGGTGATGAAAATGAAGGAAAACATTGGGATGAAAGTAAACACATCCAGCAATTTATGAAAGACAATGATTTAAAAACAAATCATGATTTGCAAACTTATTTCAATATTCGCCTACAAAAAATCCTAAAGAAAGAAAACAAAACTTTAATGGGGTGGGATGAAATTATGACTGATGAAATGCCAAAAGATGTTCTGATTCATTCTTGGAGAGGAAAAAACGAAGGCTTTGAAGAAGGAGGTACACAAATAAAAGCTGCTCAATTAGGTTTTAAAACAGTCTTATCTAATGGGTATTATATCGATCGAATGCAACCAGCATCTGAACATTATGTAGTAGACCCATTAAGTACTGCAACATTAACCAAAGCCGAAGAAGCAAGAATTGTTGGTGGAGAAGCAACTATGTGGAGCGAATTGGTAACACCCTTAACTATTGATTCTAGAGTTTGGCCTAGAACAGCTGCTATTGCCGAACGTTTTTGGTCTGCAAAAGAAGTAACTGATGTAGAAAACATGTATCAGAGGTTAAACGGAGTTAGTAACAATCTAGAAACTATTGGTGTCTTGCATATCAGAAATAAAGAAGTCATTCTAAAAAATATTACCAACTATCAAAATACTGATGCTCTAAATAAATTGTCTGCTATCAGCGAACCTTTTAAAGTGTATTCTCGAAATGTTGATGGTACTGAATATCAAATGTATTCTCCTCTTACACTTTTTGCAGATGCCTGTACTTCCGATGCTGTTGATGTTAGAATGTTCAATGAACTAGTATCTAACTATGTTTCAAAAAAGGATGAAGTATCAAAAAACATACTGATTGATTATCTTAGTTCTTTAAAAAACATTAATGATAAGCTTAAAGAGATTTCTAAAAACGCTCCGTTGGTAAAAAGGATATTACCTTATGCAGGTAGAATTTCAAAAATTGCAAATATTTTTGAAATAGCATTAAAAAACAAGAATATGACTAAAAAACAATACGTTGAATTAATTGCGCTGTTAGATAAAAAAGAAAATACAGCAATTAATTTAGATGTTGAATTGGCGCTAACTGCTTCATTAAAAAAACTAGCGGCTTCTTTTTTTAGAAAAAAATTGTGATTAATAATATTTTCAAAAAGTACCCAACACAAAACTGAAAAGGTTTTGTGTTGGGTACTTTTTACTGTTTTGTAATAATTATTTTCCCAACTGCTGGATTCACTGTTAAACCGTTTCCTAAAGGTGGTTCAGCAATTAAAAACACAGGCTCTTTAGGATTGGTATCATTATTAGGTGATGTAAAGTCAGTACCAGAATCTGTGCCAGCATCAAACAAAAAGACATCCAACTCAATTTGTTCTACCCAAGCATCATTTACAATCAGAGGAATATTAGAATTTGCCACAAACCAATCTGGGCTTGGAGCAATCATAGAAACCCAACTAAATAGCGGGTAATTTACCGAAGCATTTATGGTTATTTCATCGATACCATTTCCACCAATAACATTTCCAATTTTATATTCGAGTGCTTTATTACTTGCTCTTTTTGCATCAATTTCAGTTGCTAATAAATCCGTTGCTCCAGTTTCTGCCATCGATTCCATTCCGGCAGAAGCTGTTAGCCCTTTTGCAAATAAAACATTTTGCTCGTTATGAGTTACTCCATCCATCCATGAAAAATGGGCATTTGAAGGATAATTTGTTGGATGGGTTTGCGCTGTCCAATTGGCATTAAACACAATTTTATAAATTGCTATGTCTTCAATAATAATGGTACCTTCATTATCATCATTATTACAAGAAAAGATACTAAACACTAAAAAGAATAAGAATATTTTTTTCATAAGGCAAAATTAGATTTAAAAATACAGTTTTATAAAGGCAAATATATCTTAAAAAGATACATAAGTTTTTTATATTTGTGCAACTTTCAAATAAATTATGGCATATAAAAGAATCCTTTTAAAATTAAGTGGTGAGGCACTTTTGGGTGAAAGAGATCACGGAATTGATCCTAAAAGATTGGCAGAATATGCCCAAGATATTAAAACAATTATTGACAAAGATGTTCAAGTTGCCATCGTAATTGGAGGCGGAAATATTTTTAGAGGAGTTGCAGGAGCAAGTAATGGAATGGATCGTGTACAAGCTGATTATATGGGGATGTTAGCTACAGTCATCAACGGATTGGCTTTGCAAAGTGCTTTAGAAGATGCCGACATACCAACTCGTTTGCAAACTGCCATAAAAATTGAAGCAGTTGCTGAGCCTTATATTAAAAGAAAAGCAATGCGCCATTTAGAAAAAGGACGTGTTGTTATTTTTGGTGCTGGTACTGGAAATCCGTTTTTTACAACTGATTCAGCTGCAGCTTTAAGAGCCATAGAAATTGAAGCAGATGTAATTTTAAAAGGAACCCGTGTCGATGGAATTTACAATATTGATCCTGAAAAAAATAAAGACGCAGTTAAGTTTGACAATATCACATTTGATGATGTTTTAAAGAAAGGGTTAAAAATTATGGACACAACTGCATTTACATTGAGTCAAGAAAATAATTTACCAATCATTGTTTTTGATATGAACAAACCTGGGAATTTACTTAAAGTAGTTTCTGGCGAAAATATTGGAACATTAGTTAAATAATAACATCCTATAAAAAGTACAATTATGAACGAAGAAATTGAATTTATTATTGATACTGCCAAAGAGCAGATGGAAAATGCGCTTCTTCATTTAGAAAAAGAATTGCGCCATATTAGAGCAGGTAAAGCTACCCCTGCTATGTTAGCAAGTGTTATGGTTGATTATTATGGGTCTTCTACTCCGCTAGCACAAGTTGCAAATGTAAACTCTATTGATGCACACACATTAACTGTACAGCCTTGGGAAAAATCATTACTACAAGAAATTGAGCGTGGTATTATGTACGCCAACCTTGGATTAAACCCAATGAATAATGGTGAAACAATTATGATTAATATACCACCTTTAACAGAAGAGAGAAGAATGCAATTAGCAAAACAAGCAAAAGCTGAAGCTGAAGATGATAAAGTGAGTATTAGAAATGCGCGAAAAGAAGGCAATAATGACATCAAAAAAGCAGATGTTTCTGATGATATGAAAAAAAATGCTGAAGCTAGCATCCAAGATTTGACAGATAGTTATACTAAAACAATCGATGAGATGTATGCTAAGAAAGAAATTGAAATCATGAAAGTTTAGGTTAAACAACTCTTAAAATTTATAAATCCGCCAAGTGCGGATTTTTTTATTGTTACATTTATCGTTCAAAATCGTTATCGAAGAAACATCAACAACTATGAAACAAGCATGCAAAATGGTTATCATCCAAAATGATGACAATTGCGAACAGCATGTGACTTTAAAAAACAATAAAACAGACACATGAAAAGATTGCTACTCCTTTTTTTATTTTTCCCAATTATAATTTTTTCTCAACACCAAGTATCAGGTGTCTTAACTGATTCGAAAACTAAAGAACCTCTTCCCTTTGCAACCATTTTAATTGATGAGTACAATGGTACTGTCACCAATATTGATGGTGAATTTATTTTAAAGTCAAACAAAAAAATTGAAAAGATTTTTGTCTCATATATTGGTTATGATTCTAAAAATATTGATATCTCTAAAAATAATAGCTTCCTAAAAATCGCCCTCACTCAAAGTGTTGAAAGCTTAAATGAAGTGGTAATAACAAGTAAAGAAAACCCTGCTCTAAGAATTATTAGAAATGCTATTAAAAATAAAAAACAAAATAATATTGAGTTAGGACTAAACTCGTTTAAGTTTAATGCATATAATAAATTAGTTATTACAGCGAATCCAGATTCAATCAGTAATGAAATTGATTCTATTTATAGAATGAAAAACGGAATTAAAGAATTTGCATATGTTGATTCGGCAAATTATATAGTTAAAAAGCAATTAGACCGTACACATTTATACCTCACTGAAAAAATATCTTCATATACTTTTGAATCTGGTAAAAAGAAAAAGGAAACTATTCTTGCTTCGCGTATGGCAGGATTGCAACAACCCATTTATGAATTTTTAGCCATCACAATTCAAGACTTTGATTTTTATGATGACACTTATACGGTTATCGGTACAAAATATGCCAACCCAATTGCCGATAATGCATTGAAGCAATATGATTATAAGATATTAGATACGGTTAAAAACACCCAAGGCAATTCATTTATGGTTTATTACAAGCCTAAGAAAAAGGAGGATATTGCAGGCTTGCAAGGAGTTTTATATATTGATGATAAATCTTTTGCAATTACTTCGGCAATTGCAGAATTACGTGGAATTGTTGATGTAAAAGCAACACAATCTTATGAATATATTGATGAACACGATATTTGGTTTCCGATAGAAACTCATATCTCTATTAAAAAAGGAAAGAGTGGCGAGTCTATTTCTTTGCTTGGAGGAGCCATCGATTTTAGTCAAGGAGATGAATCTAGAAGAGACTCAACAATTATAAGGTCGGACGGGAAAAAACCTGAAGACTTAATATATTTCAGTTCAAGAGCAACCAATTTTGATATCGAGATTAATCAACCTATTACTGTAAAACGATCTGCAAATACAATCGAAATAGTTGATGACGCTTATAAAAAAGGTGAGGAATTTTGGAATAAATATAGAACGGATTCCATCACAAAAAGAGGTAAAGAAACTTATGTATTTCTAGATAGTGTTGTTGAAGAAGAGGGGATTGAAAAAAAATTGAACATTGCTCGTAAAGTTTTAAATGGATATTTTCCTACTAAGTATGTTGATTTAGATTTGGGAAAAATTATCTCATACAATAATTACGAAGGGTTTAGATTAGGAATTGGCGGAATTACAAATACCACTTTTTCTCAAAAATATCGAATAGAATCTTATGTTGCTTACGGCACAAAAGACACAGATATTAAATTCAAAATAGGTGGTTCTGCTAGATTAAATAGAGAAACCAATACTTGGATAGGTGTGAATTATACCGACGATTTAAAAGAGGCAGCTGCAATGAATTTTATTTCTGAACGTAACGGATTCTTTGCCCTAAATACCAGGAATTTAAACCTAAGTGAGTTTTACAATTACAAAACTACCAATATTTTATTAGAGCATGATATCCAACCAAACCTAGAAGCAAAATTACAATTGAGTGCTGGTAAATACAAACCTACTTTTGATTATACCTATATATCTCCCGATAAATTATTGCATGATTACAACTTAACAACTGCCACAATCGGGTTTCAATACAACCCAAATAGTGAGTATATGAATTCGCCTATGGGTAAAATGAGAATCAAAAATAGCTCTCCTCAATTCACCCTCCAAATCACCAAAAGCTTTGACGATATGCTTGAAAGTGATTTTGATTTTACGCGTGTAAACCTAAAAGTAAAATATGACTTTAAACAATTAAGAGGTAATACCACCAAATTTCTTTTTCAAGGAGGTATCGTGTTTGGGCAAACTCCAATCAGTCATTTATTCAATCACACTCCCAACTACAATTTTCAAAACCCTTGGTTTAGACGTGTAACTTTTGCAGGTAAAAACAGTTTTGAAACTATGGGTTACAATGAGTTTTTATCAGACAAATTTGTTTCGCTACAAATAAAACATGAGTTTAAAAGGTTTGAAATTTCTGATCGTATCAACCCTCGTTTGAGCTTAGTAACAAGAGCTGGAGTCGGCTATTTAGAAGATCATATTTACCATAATGGCATCACAATTAAAACTATGGAAAAGGGATATTTTGAAAGTGGCGTTGAACTAAACAGCATCTTATTTGGTCTAGGTTTTAATGCATTTTATAGATATGGCGCATATCAAAATCCTGTTTGGAGCGATAATCTTTCAGTAAAATTATCCTATACCCTTAGTCTTGGATTTTAATGTAATTGACTACATTTGCCACAAATTATTTTCATGAATTTTTGGACGCGCATTTCTCGATTGATTATTAAAAATCGAATCATCATTTTATTGTTGATTGGCGCTGCTACATATTTTATGACAACGCAAATGCAATACATGCGTTTTTCATATACCGAGGCAAATCTTTTACCCGAAGATCATGAAGTAAATATTGAGTACGAAAAATTTTTAGACCTTTTTGGAGAAGAAGGAAATGTCATGATTTTGGGCATTCAAGATTCAACAGTTTTTACCCCAAAAAAATTTAACAATTGGAATAAATTAGCAAAAGAGATTGATAGTTTTTCTGAGATTGATCACACTATTTCTATTGGTGATATACAGAAATTAAAACGCGATGACAATCTGCGAAAATTTATTTTAGAACCGCTTTATGATTCCATTCCAACAACCAATGAAGAGGTGTTGGAAATTAAAAAAGAACTTTTTGATAACCTCCCTTTTTATGACAACATTCTTTACAACAAAGAGACTGAAACTGTTGTAATGATTGTTTATATCAACAAAGAAATTGTTAATACAATTGCAAGAAAAGAGTTGATAATGGGTAAGTTTTTAGACATTGTTTCAGCATTTGAAAAAGAAAACAATATCAATGTTCGCATTTCTGGGATGCCTTATGTGCGTACCATGAATGCTCAAAATATTATAGATGAGATGAAAATGTTTGTACTCTTAGCCTTAGGAGTTACAGCACTTATTTTCTTTTTGTTTTTTAGATCTTTTCGCGCAACAGTCATCACGCTTACAGTGGTTATTATTGGTGTAATTTGGGCCTTTGGATTTATTGGTTGGTTTCGTTATGAAATCTCTGTTTTAATGGCATTAATTCCGCCTTTAATTATTGTAATTAGTGTTCCCAATGCTATTTTCCTAATCAACAAATATCAGCAAGAAATTAAGAACCACGGAAACCAAGCAAAGAGTTTACAACGTGTAATTACTAAAGTTGGTAATGCTACTTTGATGACTAATATTACTACAGCATCAGGGTTTGCAACCTTTATTTTTACGAAAAGTCAAATTTTGGTTGAGTTTGGTATCATGGCATCTATCAACATTATGGTAGTGTTCTTTTTAGCCCTGTTTATCATTCCAATCATCTATAGTTTCTTAGCATTACCAAAAGAAAAGCACCTCAAACATTTAGACAGAAAATGGATGGGACACATTGTAAACTGGATGGAAAACATTGTACGCCATCATCGTTTTGCAGTATATGTAGCAGCTGTTCTATTGATTATTGTGAGTATGATTGGTATTTATCAAATGAGAGTTTCTGGCAGTTTGATTGATGATATGCCAAAAGATAAAAAGTTCTTTTCAGACATTGTTTTCTTTGAAGAAGAGTTTGGAGGTATTATGCCTTTAGAAATCCTTATAGACACTAAAAAAGAAAAAGGTGTTATGGAGCTTTCTACTTTAAAAAAGATGGATAAACTCGATGAAGCTATTGGTGAATATGACGCGCTTTCTAAACCGCTCTCTGTTTTAAATGTGGTTAAGTATTCAAAGCAAGCTTATTATAATGGGCTTCCAAAATATTATCAATTACCAACAAATCAGGATAAGAATTTTATTTTATCCTATGCTAAAAACTCTGTAACAAACGGTGATATGCTTACTAATTTTGTTGATTCTACAGGTCAATTTGCACGAATGACAATGTACATGAAAGATGTTGGCACAGAGAAAATGGAGAATATTGAAAAACAATTAGCATCAAAAATTGACAAATTATTTAATAAAGATAAATACGATGTTTCCTTAACAGGAAAAGCTTTGGTCTTTTTAAAAGGAACTAGATATTTAATTAACAACTTGGTATTGTCCTTGTCTTTAGCTATTGTTTTAATAGCGTTGTTTATGGCATTTATGTTTCGGTCATTTAAAATGATTTTAATATCAATCATTCCAAATATTTTACCTCTATTAATTACTGCAGGATTGATGGGTTATATTGGAATCCCTTTAAAGCCATCTACCATATTAGTTTTTAGTGTTGCTTTTGGGATATCAGTAGACGATACCATTCACTTTTTGGCAAAATATAGACAAGAATTACTAGCTCATAATTGGAAAGTAAAAAAATCTGTTTACCTAGCATTGAGAGAAACTGGAGTTAGTATGTTTTATACTTCAATTGTTTTATTTTTCGGATTCTTAGTATTTACAGTTTCTAGTTTTGGCGGCACTGTTGCATTAGGCGGATTAGTTTCTATCACTTTATTGTTTGCAATGTTATCAAATCTATTACTGTTGCCATCACTATTATTGTCGTTAGAGTCTTCTATCGCAAACAAAGCTACTTTAAAAGAACCTACACTCCCTGTATTGCCTTTAGAGGATATTGATGAAGAGGAAGAATAATACTTTCATTCATTAGAAATGCAAAATTATTTACACGCTAAAACTTATTCTTAGTATCACTCTCTAATTTGATCATATAATAAACACAAGTAGAAAACATAAATATTATGCTGTTTGTCGATAATTTTGGTGCTTCTGTCGTAATGTTATGTCTCTTTTTTGAAACTATTAATAATTTGGTCGTGGAAAAATAACAAAAATTTGCTTTTAAAAGGAGTTGAATTTTGATAACTAAAATTAATTTAAATTACAAAGTATGAAAAACAATTTACTCAAGAAGATGTTTTTTGCTGCAATTATGCTCACCAGTAGTTTCATTTTTGCACAAACAGTTTCTGGTAATGTTTCCGATTCTACCGGACCACTACCTGGGGCAAGTATTGTTGTAAAAGGAACCGAAAACGGTACTACAACAGATTTTGATGGAAACTACACATTAGATAATGTGTCATCAGAAGATGTCTTGGTGATTAGTTTTCTTGGGTATTTTGCCCAAGAAATTGTAGTAGGTAGCCAATCAGTAATTGATGTGGTATTAGAAGAAGATGCTGAAAATCTAGATGAAGTTATTGTAACTGCATTGGGTATTTCTAAAGAAAAGAAGGCGTTAACCTATTCTGCACAAGAAGTTGGTGGCGAAGAATTAACGAGAGTTAAAAGAACGAACCCTATCAATAGTTTATCCGGTAAATCTGCTGGTATTACAATTACTGCAAGCTCATCTGGTGTAGGTGGTGCTTCTAAAGTAGTATTAAGAGGTAATTCTTCTACAACAAACAATGACCCATTATATGTAATTGATGGTGTGCCAATGATGAATAGTGGTAATGGATCTAACGGTGAAGCTCCAGGGACAAGTGTTTTTGGTGCACAGACTGGTAATAGAGATGGTGGAGATGCGATGTCTATGATTAATCCTGATGATATTGAAAGTATGACTGTTCTTAAAGGTGCTTCTGCAGCTGCATTGTATGGTAGTCAAGGTGCTAACGGTGTAATCTTAATTACGACAAAAAGTGGTAAAAATGGTAAACTAACTGTAAATGTTAGTTCTAACATGACGGTACAAAGTGTAATTTCTTTACCAGAATTACAAACAGAATATCAATCAAATTCAGTAGGGCAACCAATTGCTGAAAATGGTAGAGTAGCAGATCCAAAATCTTGGGGAGCTAAAACAAGTGGTTTATCTAACACTGTTGATGATTTCTTTAATACAGGTTTTACTTCTATACAAGCAGTATCATTATCAGCTGGAAACGAAAAAGCACAGACTTACTTTTCATATGCTAATACATATGCTGAGGGTGTGATACCAGAAAATAAATTGACAAGGAACAATTTTAATTTAAGAGAAACAGCTAAATTTTTAGATAATAAAATTACAGTATCTGCTAATATTAATTTATCTGATCAAAGAATTAATAACAGACCTACAAATGGTTTGTACGGAAATGCTTTAACAGGATTATACTTAAATCCAGTAGGAATTGATTTAAACGAATATAAGAATTTCGAATATTTTAATGTTGATACTAATATGATGGATCAGTACGCTTCATCATTCGATGAAAACATTCAACAAAATCCTTACTGGATTATCAATCGTAATAAAAGTAAAGACATAGCACAAAGAGTTTTAGCAAGTGTATCTGTTAATTATCAAATTACTAATGAGTTCTCTTTACAATCTAGAGGTAGTTTCGACAAGACATTCTTTACATTTGATAAGAGATTGTATGCAGGAAGCGATGTAAACTTGGTTCCAACAACTGGGCGTTATGTGTTAGAAAAAACTGAAAATACGCAGCAGTATATTGATTTAATTGCAAATTACAATAAAGATTTAACAGAAGATTTTAATATTGGTGTTATATTAGGTACTAGTTTAACAAAGAGTAAAACTGGAGATCAAATATCTTTAGATTCAGGTAATGGCAGAGGGTTAACATATCCAAATGTTTTTACAATTGGAAACTTTCAAGAAACAAATAGCATCATTCAGTCTGTAGGAAATAAAGAAGTACAATCCATCTTTGGAGCCGCTAACTTAAGTTACAAAAACAGATGGTTTTTAGATATAACTGGTCGTAATGACTGGTCATCTACCTTGGTCAATACAGATTCTAACTCTTTCTTTTACCCATCAGTTGGTTTAACGGGGGTGTTGAGTGAAATGTTTGAATTTCCAGAAGTAATTTCTTTTGCTAAAGTAAGAGCGTCTTTTGCACAAGTTGGTAAGGATATACCAGCTTATGCTACAATTCCTTTAAATACAATCCCTGTTGGACAAGGTAATTTTGTAAAACCAACCTTCGGAGTTAAAGAAGGTGAAACTTTAGAGCCAGAAAAACAAAATTCATTTGAAATTGGTACTGAATGGAGATTCTACCATGGTCGATTAGGACTAGATTTTACATATTATGATACTAAAACAAAAAATCAAATATTTTTTATTCAAGCTGAACCAAATGTACAGGGGTATGTTCAAAATATCGTAAATGCAGGCGAGGTTACTAATAAAGGTGTTGAATTAGTATTAAACGGTAAACCAATTGTGAATGATAATTTAACTTGGAACTCTGCCATTAACTTTGCTACAAATAAAAACAAGGTAGTTTCAGTTCACCCAGATTTGGCAAACGGAACAGCTATTATTACTGCAGAGGGTGTAAACGGGTATCGTTATTCTTTAGTAGAAGGAGAAGACTTTGGTAGTATCCAAGCAAGATCTTTAATTAAAGATGCTAACGGAACTCCAATAGTAAATAATGATAATGGAACCTTAGCTTTAGAAAGTACAGGATTTGAAACTGTAGGTCATGCACAACCAGACTTTACTTTAGGTTGGTCCAATAACTTTGAGTTTGGCAACTTTAATGTAAACTTCTTAATTGATGCTAAATTTGGTGGAGAAGTATTGAGTGTTACTGAAGCTGTAAATGATTTTTACGGTGTATCTCAAGCATCTGCTGATACAAGAAACAGCAATAGTGGTATGGTAAATGTTGTTGATCAAAATGGTGTAGCTCAACAAATGTCTGCTCAAGAATATTATACACAAGTAGGTGGTAGAGCTGGAATTTTAGGTGAGTATGTTTACGATGCTACAAATGTAAGTTTAAGAGAATTTTCAGTTGGATACTCTCTTCCTTTCGAAGATAAATTTGTAGAAAATGTAAACTTCTCTTTAATTGGAAGTAACTTATTTTTCTTCTATAAAGATGCTCCATTTGATCCAAACGTTGCTTCAAGTACTGGTAATGGATTACAGGGTGTTGACATTTATGGACAGCCATCAACAAGAAGCCTAGGATTAAATATTAACATAAATTTCTAAGACAATGAAAAAATTAATAAAATATACACTAGCTTCTTTTATGGCAGTTAGTTTAGTAAATTGTACAGACAATTTTGAAGACATCAATACAGATCCGAACGGGATATCTAATGAGAGTCTAACACAAATGAACAATAATATTGGCGGTTCTTTTACCCCAATGTTTTTAAATGTTGTCAATGCAACTCCAGCATGGAATTATCAATTACAACAAGGTTTAATGGGTGATGTGTATTCTGGATACATGACACCTCCTACACCATTTGCAGGAAATGTAAACAACATGACCTATGCTTTGGTTGATGGTTGGAATGGTTTTCCATGGTCTGATGCTTATACAAGCGTGATGCCTTTTGCATTAGATATTAAAAATGCTGTTGAATTAGGAGGAGATCCTGATGGCGTTAAATTTAACTTTTTGGCAGATATTATTAAAGTAGAAGCGATGCATAGAGTATCAGACATCTATGGTCCAATTCGTTATACTAAATTTAATGATTTTGAAACAACTGGAGAATATGACTCTCAAGATGTTGTTTATCAAGCATTTTTTGATGATTTAGAAGCTGCAATTGCTGGCTTAAGTCCTTATGTAGGTGATGCTCAGTTTGCTCCTTTTGATATGTCTAATTTTGGCGGTGATATTGCAATGTGGAGAAAATTTGCAAATACTTTGAGATTGAGATTGGCTATACGTATTGTAAAGGTAAACCCTACAATGGCTAAAGCAGAAGGTGAAAAATCATTTGCTAATGATGCTGGTTTGATGACTGATACCAATTTGGTAATTAACACTGGGTTTACTCACCCAATTAATGTAATAAGTAATTCTTGGGGTGATATTAGAATGGGTGCCGAAATGGAATCAATCTTAACAGGATATAATGATGGTAGAATTGAAAAATTCTTTAACCCATCTGCAGATACAGCTTTAGCTGGTGAATATAAAGGAATCAGAATGGGAATCGACATTCAAGCAAAAGCTCAATATTTAGACCATGCAGGGATTGGAGAAATAATTGATACTGAAACAATTACTTGGATGACTGCAGCAGAAGTACATTTCTTAATGGCAGAAGCTTCAATCAGAGGATGGTCTGGATCAGGAGATTCTAAAACAAATTATGAAAATGGAGTTACAGCTTCTTTTACTCAACATGGTGTTGCCGATGTTGCAACTTATTTAGCAGATGCAACAAGTACACCTGCTGATTTTGTTGATGCATTAAATACAGTCAATGATATTGCTTATGCAAGTGATGTTAAAATTGCATATAATATTGCAGGAACAAATGAAGAACAATTAGAGCAAATCATTACTCAAAAATGGATTGCAATGTTCCCTGACGGTCAAGAGGCATGGAGTGAATTTAGAAGAACTGGATATCCAAGAATTTTCCCTGTTGTGATAAATAATAGTGGGGGTACAATTGATACAAATACACAAATAAGACGTATCAACTTTGCATCTAGCGAAATAAATACAAATCCTGATAATGTTCAAACTGCCATAGATTACTTAGGTGGACCAGACAATGGTGGCACCAGGTTATGGTGGGATACTGGAGGATCAAACTTTTAAATTTTGAGTTTTCTAATTGTTTTAAATAATAATTGAATTAGTTAATAAAAGCTGCCGAATTGAAAAATGAGGCAGCTTTTTGATTATAAAAAATAAAATTATATTCTAGTATGCTCTGCTTGTAGAGAGCAAGTACACGGGAATCCATTTTTAATATAAAACGTATTTTTATTATTATGAAAAATAAGCTTCTTTTAATCACTTTTTTAGTAATTGTTATTTCTTGTCAAAAAGAAAAATCAACCATTTTACAGGTTGAAAAAGAAAAGCAGTTTACAAAAATTAATAGCAAACAGTCTACTATTAAATTTAAAAATTCCGTTACTGAAAATCTATATTTTAATTTTTTAAACTACCCCTATGTATATAATGGTGGTGGAGTAGGAATCGGTGATATTAACAATGATGGTTTGGTAGATGTATACTTCACATCCAATCAGCACTCAAACAAGCTCTATTTAAATAAAGGTGATTTTTCTTTTAATGATATTACAGAAACTGCGAATGTTATAGATGACAAAGGTTGGAGTACTGGAGTTACAATGGTAGATATTAATAACGATGGTTGGATCGATATTTATGTATGTAAAGCCGGAGCATTAGAAGATCATGATTTAAGAAAAAATAAATTATTCATCAATCAAAAAGACAATACGTTTAAAGAATCAGCAAAAGAATATGGGTTAGACTTCTATGGTTTCTCAGTTCAATCTCACTTTTTTGATATGGATAAGGATGGTGATTTAGATATGTATTTAGTAAACCACCGCATAGATTTTAGAAATAATGTAACCATAGATGTAGAAAGAGATAAAAAAATTGATGACTATGGATCTGATCAATTATTTAGAAATGATAATGGAAAATTTACAAACGTAACTGATGCTTCTGGAATTGCAAATAAAGCTTGGGGATTAAGTGCATCCATTGGAGATTTTAACAATGATGGTTGGATGGATGTATTTGTAGCAAACGACTTTTTTCATGGTGATTATTTATATATCAACAATCAAAATGGAACATTTACTGATGAAATTTTAACACGCTATAATCATATTTCAAACAATAGTATGGGGTCAGATTTTGCTGACATTAACAATGACTTACAACCAGATTTAATGGTGTTAGACATGATGGCTGAAGATCATATTAGAGGTAAAAAGAATATGGCGTCGATGAATGCCAATAGTTTTAATATGATGGTAAATTCTGGGTATCACCATCAATATATGACCAATGTATTGCAACTTAATAACGGAAATGGAACCTATAGTGAAATAAGTTATTTAGCAGGAATTGCAAAAACTGATTGGTCTTGGGCACCACTAATTGCCGATTTTGATAACGATGGTTTTAAGGATGTATTTGTGTCAAATGGTATAAAAAAAGATTTGTCTAATCAAGATTTTAGAGATCAAATGCGTCAGAATATTATGAATCGCAAAAAGGTGAGTATAGAAGCTGCTATTGCAATGATGCCTTCAGAAAAACTACAAAACTATATTTATAAAAACAACGGGGATTTAACTTTTGAAAATGTATCTACACATTGGGGATTAACTGAAAAAATAAATTCTAACGGAACAGCATATGCAGATTTAGACAATGATGGCGATTTGGATTTAATTGTCAATAATATGGAAGATGAAGCCAGTGTTTACCAAAACAATTCTACTAAAAATTATATTCAAATTCAGTTAAAAGGATCGTCAAAAAACTCCTTAGGAATCAGTACTAAAGTAATCGTACAAACCAAAGACTTTAGTCAATCACAAGAAATGAATTTATCTCGTGGTTTTCAATCATCAGTAGATCCAAAATTAACTTTTGGCGTTGGAGCTACCGAATCAATTTATGCTATTCAAATTTTTTGGCCTGATGGTAAACTCGAAGAAGTTACTTATGTAAAACCAAATCAACTTTTAACAATTGATTATCAAAATGCTAAAGCACCTACTTTTAACGAAACCAAAACGAATACTTATTTTAAAGAGGAAACTTCTGAATCTTTTGATATTTCATATCAACATAAAGAAAATGAATTTGATGATTTTCAAAAACAAATTCTATTGCCACATTCCGAATCTAAAAATGGTCCATTTATCACATCAGCTGATGTAAATAATGATGGGTTAGAAGACTTTTTTGTAGGAGGAGCAAAAGGGCAGTCGGGGGAACTGTATTTACAACAAACTAATGGTAATTTCAAGAAATCAAGTATATCAGCTTTTAAAAAAGACATGCATCAAGAAGATTTAGGCGTTTTGTTTTTTGATGCTGATACTGATGGCGATCAGGATTTATATGTGGTAAGTGGTGGTGCAGAATATCCAGAAGGAAACGATTATTACCAAGACAGGTTGTATTTAAATAATGGATTGGGTAAATTTATTAAATCAAATAATGCGTTGCCAACTATAAATGTTGCAGGACAAATTGTGATTTCTAACGATGTGGATAATGATGGTGATTTAGATTTGTTTGTAACAGGTAGGAACATTCCTGATGAATATCCGTATGCTCCAAAATCATATCTATTAATAAATGAAAAAGGGACGTTTAAAGTTTCTGATAGCTCTCCAGACTTAAATGAAATAGGAATGATAACTGATGCTGTTTTTTCTGATTATGACAACGATGGTGATGCTGATATATTAGCTGTTGGTGAGTGGACAAAGGTTCAACTATTCGAAAATAATAATGGGAGTTTTGTTAAAAAAGAATTTCCTGATTTAGAAAAAACTTCAGGTTTGTGGTTTTCTATTGCACAAAAAGATATGGATGGCGATGGTGACCTAGATTACTTTATAGGAAATCTTGGATTGAATTCAAAATTCAAAGCTAAAGAGGGAAAACCATTTCAAATTTTTTGTGATGACTTTGACAAAAATGGTAGTTATGATATTATTTTAACTAGTGAATATAAGGGTAATTTGGTTCCAACAAGAGGCAGAGAATGCACCTCACAGCAAATACCCAACATCAAGCAAAAATTTAAGACCTTTGAATCTTTTGCAACAGCAGATTTGAATAGTATTCTTGGGGAAGAAAATTTAGAAAATGCTTTGCATTTACAGGCTGACATCTTATATTCAATTTATTTAGAGAACAAAGGCAATGGCAATTTTAAAATTGTTAAACTTCCAAATCAAGCTCAAATTGCACCTATTTTAGATTTTCAATTTTTGGATATTGACAACGATGGTATTGAAGAGATTATTATTGTTGGCAACCTATACAATACAGAAGTTGAAACTGTACGATATGATGCATCATATGGAAATATCTTAAAATTCAACAATGAGATGTTTGAAAACATTTCTGTGCAAAAAACTGGGTTTAGCGTACAAGGTGATTCAAAAAATGCTAGTTTAATAACTTTAAATAATGGTAAAAAAATGCTGTTAATTACCCGTAATAATGATGCTATTAAAACATTTCTATTAGAATAAATTTTAAGACTCATTTTTTATTTTAATCATTCAATACATTCAGTATCTTTGCACTTCAATTTTTAAGAGATGATGAAAAGCACTATTGCAGAATTATTGAATTCAGATAAAATAGGTACAGAAGTACAAGTAAAAGGTTGGGTAAGAACTTTTAGAAGTAATCGTTTTGTTGCTCTAAACGACGGCTCTACCATAAATAATATTCAATGTGTTATTGACTTTGAAAATCTGGACGAAGCTCTTTTAAAGAGGATTACAACAGGTGCTGCTATAGCTATTATAGGAGCGTTAGTTGAAAGCCAAGGAAAGGGTCAAAAAGTTGAGATTAAAGTTGCTCATTTGGAAATTTTGGGAGATTCTAACCCAGAAGAATACCCTATTCAACCTAAAAAACATAGTTTAGAATTTTTGCGTGAAAATGCACATTTGCGAATTCGAACAAATACTTTTGCTGCTGTAATGCGTGTGCGTTCTGCATTGTCTTTTGCTGTACACAAGTACTTTACAGAAAATGGATTTTACAATTTTCATGCTCCCATAATTACAGGGTCTGACGCTGAAGGTGCTGGAGAAATATTTCAAGTATCAACGTTAAATCAAAAAAATATTCCAACAACTGAAGATGGAAATGTTGACCACTCTCAAGACTTTTTTGGGAAAGAAACAAACCTTACGGTATCTGGACAATTAGAGGCCGAAACCTATGCAATGGCATTGGGTAAGGTTTATACATTTGGCCCAACGTTTAGAGCTGAGAATTCTAATACTACGCGTCACTTAGCAGAATTTTGGATGATAGAACCAGAAATGGCTTTTTATGATTTAGACATGAACATGGATTTAGCTGAAGATTTTATTAAAGCTGTTATAAAGGATATTTTAGTTAGTTGTAAAGATGATTTAGACTTTTTAGAGAGTCGATTAACTCAAGAAGAAAAATCAAAACCAGCGAATCAAAGAAGCGAAATGGCATTGATAGAAAAATTAAAATTTGTTAGTGACAATAATTTTATTCGTTTAAGTTATACTGAAGCTTATGAAATTTTAAGAAACTGCAAGCCAAATAAAAAGAAGAAATTCCAATTTCCAATTAACGAATGGGGAGTTGATTTACAAAGTGAACACGAACGATTTTTGGTTGAAAAACATTTTAAATGTCCAGTAATCTTATTTGATTATCCTGTAAATATTAAAGCATTTTATATGCGTTTAAATGATGATGGTAAAACGGTAAGAGCAATGGATGTTTTGTTTCCAGGTATTGGTGAAATAGTTGGTGGCGCACAGCGTGAAGAGCGTTTGGATGTACTTAAAGAAAAAATGGCGGTATTAGATATCGACGAAAAAGAATTATGGTGGTATTTAGATACCCGAAAATTTGGAACAGCAGTACATAGTGGGTTTGGTCTTGGTTTTGAAAGACTAGTTCAGTTTGTTACTGGTATGGGAAATATTAGAGATGTAATTCCTTTTCCGAGGACACCACAAAATGCTGAGTTTTAATTTTTAATCTATTTTGATTTCGCTTGAATTTTTGTAGTTTTATAAAGTCAATAAATTTCTATTGATTTTATAATAATTCATGCTAAAACAATCCTTACAATATAAATTATCACAGAAATTATCTCCTCAACAAATACAGTTGATGAAGTTAATTCAATTGCCTACACAAGCATTTGAGCAACGTTTAAAACAAGAAATTGAGGAGAATCCTGCGCTAGAAAACGGAAAAGAATCGTTAGATGATTTCGAAGAAAACATTCAAGATGATTTTGATGATAGTGAATCTATTGATGCCCAAGATATCAATATTGATGATTATTTAAGTGATGATGAAATTCCCTCATACAAAACACAAGCCAATAATTATTCTGCTGACGATGATGAAAAAAGTATTCCATATGCAGGAGGCACAACTTTTAATCAACATTTATTAAGCCAACTACACACTTTTAGCTTTAACGAAAAAGAAGAAATCATTGCTGAATTTTTAATTGGAAGTATTGATGAGAGTGGGTACATAAGGCGAGATCTTGAAGACATTATTGATGATTTAGCCTTTACTCAAAACATCTTTTCGAACAAAAAAGAAATTGAAAAATTACTATCAACAGTTCAAGGATTAGATCCTGCTGGTGTTGGTGCAAGAAATTTAAATGAGTGTTTGTACATACAGCTACAAAGAAAAAAAGACAACCCAAGTAGAAAGCTAGCTTTAGAAATTGTTGATAATTCATTCGATGCTTTTGCTAAAAAACATTATAAAAAGATTCTACAAAAGTATAACATTTCTGAAGTAGAATTACAAGATGCTATTTTAGAAATTGAAAAATTAAATCCTAAACCTGGTGGGGCATTTATGGGGTCTAACAAAATTGCAGAGCAAATTGTTCCTGACTTTACCATTAACATTGTTGATGGAGAATTAGAGCTTAATTTAAATTCTAGAAATGCACCTGAATTACACGTTTCTAGAGAATACAATAACTTAATGTTGGGTTATAAAGAATCTAAAAACAAAACAAAATCTCAACGTGATGCCGTTTTATTTATCAAACAAAAATTAGATGCTGCTAAATGGTTTATTGATGCTATTAGACAGCGACAACAAACTTTGTTTGTAACTATGAATGCAATTATGCGCCATCAATCTGATTATTTTTTAACAGGAGATGAGCGCAAACTTAAACCCATGATTTTAAAAGATATTGCTGAAACTATTAATATGGATATCTCTACAGTCTCACGAGTTGCCAATAGCAAATACTGTTCAACTCCATATGGCACTAAATTGATAAAAGAGTTCTTTTCTGAATCGATGAAAAATGACCAAGGAGAAGATGTATCAACTAGAGAAATTAAAAAGATATTAGAACAAGTTGTTGAAGAAGAAGATAAGAAAAAACCTTATACTGATGATAAATTGGCTGCATTATTAAAAGAAAAAAGCTATCCTATTGCCCGAAGAACGATTGCAAAGTATAGAGAACAACTTGATATTCCAGTAGCTAGGTTAAGAAAAAAATTATAATACATGAACTTTAATAAATTAGTTTCACACATCATACACCCTATTGTAATTCCTATAATTGGAACTATCATCTATTTTATCATTCTGCCAAAACATACGCCAGAAAAAATGGAACTGCTTGTGATTTCATCAATATTTATTGGCACCTATGTAATCCCTTTATTATTTTTATTGACTTTAAAGTCATCTAATGTCATATCGAATTTACAGTTAGAAAATATCCAAGAACGTAAATTTCCTGTCATGTTTTTTATCTCTATCACATTTTTAATTTCAACGTTACTAAGAAAAATTCCGAGTATTATTGAGCTTTCTTTATTTTTTTACGGGATGACTTTATCTCTTATAATTGTGTACTTATTACTCTACGCTAAATTTAAAGCAAGTTTTCACATGGTTGGAATTAGTGGACTTATTGGTTTTTTTATATGTTTTAGCTTTCAATTTCAGATTAATTTATTGTTGCTTATTGCAGTTTTACTCATACTTGCTGGTATTATAGCAACATCACGACTTAAATTAAAAGCACATAACCCAAGAGAAATATTTTGGGGATCATTTATCGGTATTACTAGTGTATTTGCAGTTTTTATTATCTACAATATGTAGAACATTAAACCAATATTAAATTGCTTTAAATTAATTAGTTTATCATCAATATAAGCGTCTTTAAATAGTGTATTTAACCCATAATACAAACTTAAATTAAAAGAGCTATAACCAGCCGAAAAAGTTAATCCGTATTGAAAGTTTTGAAACTCATTAATGTTTTTTACTTTAATTGTTTCAATAGCGTCAGTATATTTAGATTTATTAGCAAAGACATACCCAAATTTGGCTCCAATATAAACCCTCCAAAAACTATGGTTTATTGCTGTTGATGTTCGCCAACGAAATTCTAATGGTAATTCAATTGCATAAGTTGTTAATCTATTGCTGTTAAAATCATCATTAGGTATAACTTCATACAAACCACTATCAGATATTTTTAAGTTTTGGTTATACGCATTGTAGGCATATCCAACCCCTACACCTAAAGCAACATTACGTCTTTCATTCAAGGGGAAGTCTCTAATATACCCTATTGTGAATCCTCCAGAAATACCATTTTGATTAAAACCTGAAGGTTTATTTACTAGTAAATTATAATTTAAACTAAAGTAAAATTGATCTTCCAAATATTTATTGTCAACAAAAACACTATCGGTTTGACCATAGGATTTTGCGAAACCAACTAGAACAATAAAAATAATTAAACTTTTTTTTAGCATAACACAAATATAACGAAAAATGGCAACCAATATTGGTTGCCATTTTTAGTCTTTATAAAAACTTTTCTTCAATTACTGTGCAGCAGGTCTTGTTGCATAGGTAACTTTCAAAGCATTTACTTCTCTTAATTCTTTTTTGATATCATTTATAGTACCAACTGAGCTTTCTTTATCTCCTTTAATTAAAGTGGTCATATAACTTTGCTCATCTTCTGGGACTTTTTTTCTAGACATATAAATAAAGTTTCTTACATCTCTAATAGTTGCAATCTTATCATTTAATTGAATTTTATCTCCTACACCGTATACATCAGCATCTTGAGCCTCACCAACATATATTGTCATTACCAAACGTTTTTCTTCCAGCTTTTTTATTTCAGTTGCAGTAGGAATATCATTCTTAACTAAGATTGTAGTTTCTCTCATGGTTGTTGCAACCATAAAAAAGAATAATAACATAAATACAATATCTGGTAACGATGCCGTATTAATCGGCGCCATTCCTTTTTTCTTTTTATTAAATTTAGACATCTTCCTATGTTTTTAATTAATTAGAACTAATCTCAGCAATTATCTCAGGATATTTTGCTTTAATTATTTTAATTCTTTCAGTAAGCTTTAACATTGTTGCAGGGTCTGAAGTTCCTCTACCTTCTTGTTCAACCATATCCTCATAACTCACACCATATTCATCCATTGCTAAGCGATTTCTTAAGAAAGTATAAGCAGCACCAATTTCATTCTGAACTTCAATATACATTCCATAAGAAGTACTTCTATCAGTTTTTAACGAAATAACTGCTTTGTTTGGATGATCTGACGATTTTGGATTCTTAGCACCATCACACCAAGAACATTCAGTACCCTCTGTTTCATTGAAAGCTGCTATTGGGTTTCCTTTACCCCCACCATTATCAATAAATGCAATTGTTAATTCTTTAACATCTTTAACTTCGTAATATTCATTCTCAATTAACAAATCGTCATTTCTGTTGATTATTACTTCAAAAACATTACGTTCTTTTACAATTGGTTTATCAATATTTTCTGGTTGTTTTTCAGGTAATTTCCTAGAAATACCAGCATCAACATCCATCGTTGTTGTTACTAAGAAAAATATCAATAGTAAGAATGCAATATCTGCCATTGAGCCTGCATTAATTTCAGGTGAATCTCTTCTTGCCATAATATATTGCTGTTTTTATTTGTTAGACATCATTGTTCTGAAAGAACCCCAAACTACTGTTATAAGTCCTATTATACCTAAAATATATGTGTACTTAATAAGTGTACCTACCATTTTTGGAGTTGCCCCTTCTTCTCCGCCTTCAATATAAACGCCATTCGGACCTGTGATTTCAGCATCACTTGCCATTACATAAGAAATTGCAAATAACACACCTAAAACTACCAAACTAATAATTGCTTTTTTTAATGCAGCAGGATGCTTCACTAAATTTACTGCTGAAAACAGCACTGCAATACCAGCAGTTAAATACAACATCATTATTGTAAAAGATACAAATGGGCCTAACACACTATTCTGCATATCTAAGACCTCTTGGCTATCGCCAACAAAAGCTTCATCACCCGGCATCATAACCCTTACAAGCATAATAACGCCTATAAGACCCAATACACCTGCGGCGATTTTCGCTATTTTATTAAATTTATTATCCATAATATCTGATTCTTATTTTTGTTGCTTAACTAATATATCAACTAAATTGATAGATGCATCTTCCATATTATTAACAATACTATCTACTTTAGAGATAATGTAGTTATAAAATACTTGTAAGATAATTGCAACAATCAAACCAAATACTGTTGTTAACAATGCAACTTTAATACCACCTGCAACAGTTGCTGGAGACATCTCATTAGAAACAGCGATATCATCAAAGGCTTTAATCATTCCAATTACTGTACCCATGAAACCAAGCATCGGTGCTAATGCAATAAATAATGATAACCAAGAAATATTCTTTTCTAACAATCCCATTTGAACACCACCATAACCAACAATAGCTTTTTCAGCAGCTTCAACACCTTCGCCATCACCTACTCTTTTTAACCCTTGAAAGAAAATTGAAGCTACAGGCCCTTTAGTATCTCTTGCAACTTCTTTTGCTGCTTCAACACCACCTGATGCTAATGCATCTTCAACTTTAGCCAATAATTTTTTTGTATTAGTAGTTGCTAAGTTTAAATAGATAATTCTCTCAATTGCAATTGCAAGACCTAATATTAAGGTGATCAATACAATTCCCATAAAACTTGCACCACCTTCAATAAAACGTTGTTTTAATTCTTGATGAAAAGTTTTTTCTGTTTGTTGCGCTTCTTCTTGAGCGTAAGTACTTTGTGTAGTTCCTAAAAACAATAGACCAGTAATTGCTAGGATTGTAAATAATTTTCTCATTGTGTAATTGTTAATTTATTAATTTATTTTACGGGTTAAATATATAACATTTTTGCAAATGCACCAATTTCGGCGGAGAGAAAGGGATTCGAACCCCCGATATAGTTTCCCATATACACGCTTTCCAAGCGTGCGCCTTAAACCACTCGGCCACCTCTCCTTTATTGATTTTTGCGAAGCCCAAGTAACAAAAAAATGTTGAGTTGTAAAAACTTTATATTCTGTTTTTGAAGATAAAATTTGTTAAAAAAAATTAATGCTGTGATTCTCTTTTTTTATTGTGAAATCAATAATCAAATTTCTGATTTACTCAATATTTTCTAAAATAATTTTATCTAGTTTTTTTTCATTCAGTCATTTCACCTCGTAACGGAGTTTCAAAAACTTCTTTAAACTCCGTGTCTGCTATTTTTTGACCTAATAAATACATCATTTTTGCTAGAGCTGATTCTGTAGTGATATCTTTACCGCTAATCAAACCCATTTTTTGTAAATGTTCACTAGTTTCATAATGCCCCAATATCACACTACCTTCAACACACTGTGTAACTCCAACAATTTTAATTCCTCGCTTTAAAGTATCCTTTAACAATTTGACAAACCATTTATCAGTTGGGGCATTTCCAGACCCAAAGGTTTCAAGAATGACTCCTTTCAATCCTTCAATTTCTAAAATACTTTTAATTGTTTTTTCGGTAATCCCAGGAAACAATTTAAGCAAGACAATATTGCTCTCTAATCTTTTTCTAATTCTAATTTCCTTAAACCTTCTAGACTTTAGCAACATTGCTTCATTAAACTTTAAATGCACTCCACTTTCTGCCAAAGAAGAATAATTTGGGGATGTAAACGCATTGAAATGTTCGGAGTTTATTTTGGTAGTTCTATTAGCCCTATACAATTTGTATTCAAAATACAAACATACTTCAGATACAACAGGTTTTCCATTTTTATGTGCCGAGGCTATTTCTATCGAAGTAATTAAATTTTCTTTAGCATCGGTTCTTATATGTCCTATCGGTAATTGTGACCCTGTAAAAATTACTGGTTTTGATAAATTCTCAAACATAAAACTAATAGCAGATGCCGTATAAGACATAGTGTCAGAACCGTGAAGCACCACAAATCCATCAAACTTTTGATAATTTTTTTCAATGATTTCAGTAATCTCAACCCAATAGTTTATATTCATATTAGAGGAGTCAATAATCTCTTTAAAAGAAATAGAATCAATGGTACAGTTCAAATGTTTTAATTCTGGAATTTGTACCAATAACTTGTCAAAATTAAAAGGTTTGAGTACTCCTGTTTTAAAATCTTGAGTCATACCAATGGTACCTCCAGTATAAACCAATAATATATGTGGAACTCTTGCCATTTTTTCGTTTAAATTTAAATGGAATAATTAAGGCCTAAAGTTATCAATAAAATTAATTTATATTTACATCTTAATCTAAAAGATCTTCAAATCATATGGAAAACACTACTCAAAAATTATTTGTCAGCGACTTACCTAATGTAGAACGTGTTGCATTTTACAAGAAAACATACTCTCATGTTGCAGGAGGTGTTTTATTTTTTATTCTTGTTGAATATTTGTTCTTTCAATCTGAAACAATCATAAATTTTGCTTTATCACTAACTCAAGGTTATAAATGGCTATTGATGTTAGGTGGATTTATGTTCATCACAAATTACTCTGAAAGAATGATGTTAAAAACTCCTGATTTAAAAACTCAATATATCGCCTACGGGATCTACATTATAGCAGAGGCTTTTATATTTATCCCTTTACTTTTTATTGCTATTTCATATACCAATAATTTTGACTTATTAAATCAAGCCGCCATTGTTACTTTATCATTATTCTCTGGATTAACAGCTATTGTTTTTGTAACAAAAAAGGATTTTTCTTTTATGAGGTCTACCTTAACAATTGGCTTTTTTATTGCTTTAGGGTTGATTGCTGCCGGAATTTTATTTGGGTTTAATCTTGGATTATGGTTTTCAGTTGGAATGTGTGCTTTAGCAGCTGGATCTATTTTATATCAAACTTCTAATTTGATTCACAAATATTCTACTGATCAATACGTACCTGCGGCGTTAGGATTATTTGCCTCTTTAATGCTTTTATTTTGGTATGTGCTTAGTATATTTTCTAGAGATTAGAACTTCTCTTAAGCAAATAAAAAACCGCTTATAAAAATATAAAGCGGTTTTTTTATTCGATTATATTTTAATCTGTCTATCGATGTGTTGATCTAAAGAAATAAATGTTTCTGTACGTGCAACTCCTTTAATATTTTGTATTTCATTATTTAAAACATTCATCAAATGCTCATTATCTCTACATAATATTTTTATAAAAATAGCGTAATTACCAGTTGTATAATGGCTTTCTATAACTTCTGGAATTTCTTTCAATCTTTTTATAGCAGCAGAATATTTACTGGCAGCATCTAAAAAAATCCCTACAAAAGCCAAGGTTTTAAACCCTAAAACTTTTGGGTTCAAAACAAATTTAGACCCTGCTAATAATCCCGTTGCTTCTAATTTTCTTAGACGTTGATGGATAGCAGCTCCAGAAATTCCAACTTCTCTAGAAATACTTAAAATTGGAGTGCGGGCATCTTCAATCAAATTTTTGATAATTATTTTATCGATACCATCTAAGTGTAAGCTTTTCTTCTTCATTTTATTCAAAATTAGAATCAAAAGTAAAAAAATAAAGGATATGTAAAACATATCCTTTAAAAATCATTAGTATATTGAAATTTTATTCCTCTATCGGGGCCATTTCAAAATCATCCATAAATGCAGTTGTGTAATTTCCTGCAACATAATTTGGATCATCCATCAATTGTCTATGAAAAGGAATCGTAGTTTTTATCCCTTCAATTACAAATTCATCCAAAGCACGTTTCATTTTATTAATAGCCTCTTCACGAGTTTGTGCAGTTGTTATCAACTTTGCAATCATTGAATCATAATTTGGCGGAATAGTATAACCAGCATACACATGTGTATCTAATCTGACACCATGACCTCCAGGAGCATGTAATGTTTCGATTTTTCCAGGTGATGGTCTAAAATCATTATATGGGTCCTCAGCATTAATTCTACATTCTATAGCATGCATTTTTGGTAAATAATTTTTACCCGAAATTGGTACACCTGCTGCAACTAAAATCTGTTCGCGAATTAAATCAAAATTAATTACTTGTTCAGTAATTGGATGCTCTACTTGAATACGTGTATTCATTTCCATAAAGTAGAAATTACGATGTTTATCAACCAAAAACTCAACTGTACCAGCTCCTTCATATTTAATATATTCAGATGCTTTCACTGCAGATTCACCCATTTGCTTACGCAATTTTGATGTCATATATGGTGATGGAACTTCTTCTGTCAACTTCTGATGACGTCTTTGCACAGAGCAATCTCTTTCTGATAAATGACATGCTTTACCATAAGAATCTCCAACAATTTGGATTTCGATATGACGAGGTTCTTCAATTAACTTTTCCATATACATGTCATCATTGTCAAAAGAAGCTTTTGCTTCCTGACGTGCATCATCCCATCCTTTCTTTAATTCTTCAGGTTTCCAAACAGCACGCATCCCTTTACCTCCACCTCCGGCAGTTGCCTTTAACATAACTGGATATCCAACTTCTACAGCCAACTTTTCGCACTCTTCAAAAGATTCAATAATTCCTTCAGATCCAGGAACACAAGGTACACCAGCCTCCTTCATTGTTTCTTTTGCCGATGCTTTGTCTCCCATTCTATTAATCATTTCGGCTGTTGCTCCAATGAATTTAATGCCGTGTTCTTCACAGATTTTTGAAAATTTAGCATTTTCAGATAAAAATCCATAACCTGGATGTATTGCGTCAGCATTAGTAATTTCTGCTGCTGAAATAATATTTGATATTTTTAAATAGGATTCGCTACTCGCAGCTGGTCCAATACAAACTGCTTCATCTGCAAATTTTACATGCAAACTATCTTCATCTGCAGTTGAGTACACTGCGACAGATTTTACGCCCATTTCTTTACAAGTTCTAATAATTCGTAAAGCAATTTCGCCTCTGTTTGCTATTAATATTTTTTTAAACATACGTTCTTAAATTTTTTTTAATCAAAAAATAAATACCAATTTTTAAAATTGGTATTTCAAATTAATTAAGAAGGATCAACTAAGAAAAGTGGTTGTCCAAATTCAACTGGCGTAGCGTCATCAACTAAAACTTTTACAATTTTACCTGAAACTTCAGATTCAATTTCGTTGAATAACTTCATCGCTTCAATAATACATACAATCGATTCAGAGTGTACTGTATCACCTATTTCAATAAAATTAGGCTTGTCTGGAGAAGATTTTCTATAAAAAGTTCCGATAATCGGCGATGTAATTGTGATGTACTTTGAATCTTCATCCGCTTCTGACTTATCCTCAGAAGCAGCAGCTGCAACAGGAGTTGCAATTGGCACAACTCCAATTGGCGCTTGTGGCATAGCCATTGGTGCTTGATGAACAATAGTAGTTTCTGAATTACCCGATCCTGTTTTAATCGTTATCTTAAAATCTTCTAATTCTAGTTTTACCTCATTAACACCAGATTTAGATACAAACTTTATAAGACTTTGAATTTCTTTTAAATCCATAAATATATATTTTTAGTAATTATAGTTGATTATTATTTTGTGTTATAGGCCCATTTAAAATAAATGGCTCCCCAAGAAAATCCTCCTCCAAAAGCTGCAAAAATAATTTTATCTCCCTTTTTAAGTTGTGATTCATAATCGGCTAATAACAAAGGTAAGGTAGCTGAAGTTGTATTTCCATATTTTTCGATGTTCACCATTACTTGGCTATCATCCAATCCAATTCTATTTGCAGTTGCATCAATAATTCTTTTATTTGCTTGATGCGCTGCCAACCAATTAATATCTTCTTTAGTTAAATTATTTTTCTCTAAAATTCGTTCACTAACATCTGCCATGTTAAAAACAGCATTTTTAAAAACAGTACGTCCTTCTTGCTTTACAAAATATCCTTCATCCGTTCCAAATTCTTCTCCTTTTTTAAATGGATATGCTGAGCCACCTTTTAAAACTTTTAAGAATTCTCTTCCATTCCCATCTGTTCTTAGATATTCATCTTGCATACCGAATCCGTTCATATTTGGCTCAAATAAAACAGCAGCAGCAGCATCACCAAAGATGATACAAGTTGCCCGATCTTTATAATCAATCATCGATGAGTTTTTATCAGCACCAATAAGGAGTATTTTTTTATATTTTCCAGACTCAATAAAAGCAGCCACAGTAGACATTCCGAATAAAAAACTAGAACAAGCTGAATCCATATCGAAAGAAAAAGCATTTGTCGCTCCAATTTTAGCAGCAACAAATGCTGCTGTACTTGCAGCCTGCATATCGGCTGTTGCAGTTGCAACAATTACTAAATCTATTTCTTTGGGGTCTAGGTTGGACTTTGCTATTAAATTTTCAGAGGCTTTAATAGCCATAAAAGAAGTTCCTTTTCCGTCTTCTTTTAAAATTCTTCTCTCTTTAATTCCAGTACGAGAAACAATCCATTCATCGTTTGTTTCTACCATGGTTTCCAGAATTTTATTCGTTAACACGTAGTCTGGAAGATATTTTCCAACGGCAGTAATTGCTGCAGTTATTTTATTCATATTTAAAAATATTTATACTTTTAAAGAAGTTCAAAGTAATGAAAAAAAAATCACAAAAAGGATAAAAAAAAACGCTTTTCACTCATTTTTGAGTAAAAAGCATAAAAAAACCCTCAAAAAATGAGAGTTTTTATAATTTTAATAATTTAATCAATTAAGCCTCAGCAGAAGTTGCATCGATTACTATTTGACCTCGGTAATATAATTTACCTTCATGCCAATGAGCTCTGTGATATAAATGCGCTTCTCCTGTTGTTGGATCTACAGCAATTTGAGGAACAGATGCTTTGTAATGAGTTCTTCTCTTGTCTCTTCTTGTTTTCGATATTTTTCTTTTAGGATGTGCCATTATTCTATATTTTTATTCGTTTGTATCTCTTTTAATTTTGCCCAACGCGGGTCTATTATTTCATTTTTTTTCTCTTGATATTGTTCTAATTTTTTCAATATATCTGATTGTAAAGTTCCATCTTCAACTCCTGGATGAATTCTCTTGGTTGGTATGGATAACACAATCATTTCATAAATTAATTGTGCAACATTCAACTCAAAAGTACCATATGGTATAATTAATAACTCTTCATTATCGTTATTAAATTCATCGCCAAACTTTACTATGATAGATAAATTTCCTTTAACAGCCAATTCAAAAGGCTCATTTGTTACATCACATGCAACAGTAACATTTCCTTTTGCTTCAAACTCTAAGTTAAGCATATTGCTTTTTTTCTCAAAGTTTAACACAACTTTTATAGCTGAGTTTTGAAACTCATCGTATTGAAAATCTTCAAAGAACTTCTTATCAATTTGATACTCAAATTTATGTTTACCTAACTTTAATCCTACAAATGATATGTTGAATTCTTTTAAGTTCTCCATTTCAAAACATTTATTTGAGCGTGCAAAGATATAAAAATATCAGAATAATTTACATCAAAATTGACTTTTATTCCCTTTTGGTTTTTTTAAGCGTATTTCTTGTCAATTCCTGATAATTAGAACGTTTACCATAAATTTCAATTGCTTTAAATAGAGCTTCTTTAAAGGAACTTTCATCAGCTTTATTTTTACCTGCAATTTCGAATGCAGTCCCATGATCTGGCGATGTTCTTATTTTGTTCAACCCTGCTGTAAAATTAACACCTTTTCCAAAGGATAGTGTTTTAAATGGCGCCAGTCCTTGATCGTGGTACATTGCTAAAATTGCATCAAACTGCTGATAGGCTTTAGAGCCAAAAAAGCCATCGGCAGCAAAAGGCCCATATACTAACTTTCCTTCTTCTTGCAATTCTAAAACTGTTGGCTTAATTATATCATCATCTTCATTACCAATGACACCATTATCACCACAATGCGGATTTAATCCTAAAAGAGCAATTTTTGGTCTTGATATTTCAAAATCTTGTACCAATGTTTTATACATTAAATTGACCTTGCTTTTAATAAGTGCTGGAGTAATTGTTTTTGCAATTTCAGCAATTGGGATATGCCCAGTAGCTAGAACAACTCTTAACCTCTCAGCCATCAATATCATAAGGCTATCTCCTTCTAACTCACTTTCTAGATACTCTGTGTGTCCTGCAAATTTAAACTCATCTGATTGAATATTTTCTTTGTTGATTGGCGCAGTAACTAATGCATCAATACTTCCATTTTTTAAAGCCTTTGTAGCTTCTTTTAACGAAAAGAATGCATATTTGCCACCAACTTCATTTGACTTTCCAACGGTAATTTCAACATCCTCTTTCCAGGCATTCAAAACATTTATTTTCCCATCAACTATCTGACCAATATTTGATACACTATGAATTGAAACATTAGAGTTCAACATTTTTTTATAAAATGAAATCACTTTTGAAGATCCAAAAATTACAGGAGTACAAAAATCTAACATTCTTTTATCATCAAATGTTTTTATAATTACCTCTGCACCTATCCCGTTAATATCGCCAATAGATATCCCAATTTTTATTTTAGATTCCTTATTCATTCAGTTGTATTATGCTTATTTTTGAGGTATCAAAAGTAATCAATAAAATTCACAAATATGTTTACCGGAATTATAGAAACTTTAGGCATTGTAAAAAACATTACACAAGAAAAAGACAACTATCATTTTTCAATTCAAAGTGATATTACCTCGGAACTAAAAATAGATCAAAGCGTTGCTCATAACGGAATTTGTTTAACAGTAATTGCGATTGAGAATGACATTCATACAGTTACTGCAATTAAAGAAACGCTGGATAAAACAAACCTACATACACTTACAATTGGTGATTCAATAAATTTAGAGCGTGCTATGAAAATGGATGCACGGTTGGATGGTCATATTGTACAAGGTCATGTGGATGAAACTGCAAAATGCATCTCGGTAGTTCTTGAAAATGGGAGTGCTTTCTTTACATTTGAATACAATTCTAAAAAAAATAATATAACAATAGAAAAAGGTTCAATCACCGTAAACGGAGTTAGCCTAACTGTTGTAAATTCAGAAAAAAATCAATTTAGTGTGGCGATAATTCCATATACCATAGAAAACACAAATTTTAAAAATTTTAAAGTGGGTTCTGTAGTTAATTTAGAATTTGATGTAATTGGAAAATATATTGCTAGATTAATGCAGAAATAAGTTATTTTTTATTTCTTAATTTAAGGACACCATATAATATTCCTGAAACTACCAAAAATCCAAGACCACCATCTACTGGCAATCCAGGAGGGGGAGGGGGAGGAGCTGCTGCAAACAGAGTATTAGTGAAGGTCATAATAACAACCAACAAAAAAAGTTTTTTAGAACTCATTTTCATTATTCTTTGGGGTTAAGAAGAACGCAAATATATACATTTTTTTTTCAAAAAAAAGATAATATTAAAATATAGCCCTACTCTTATCCTAATTTCATAAGGATCACCTCCATTGATAACTAACTTACAATCTACCTCTTAACAACATAAAAGGTGTGAAATTTTAAAAAATAAATTTCTCTCTAAGCTATGATGAAAGGTAATAATTGATATATTCGACACTCAAAATGTACTAAATACATTCAATAGTCATAAAATAATATGAAAATGACTAAACTTTACTTTGTGCTATTTGCTCTTATATTAATTACTATCAATGTTTCTGCTCAAGAGAAAAAGCAAGATCAGGCACACCTAAAAAAATAGATATTATATTTATTAAGTAACATTACAAACCAAAAAAGGCCTACATAAAAACGCAACCCTTTTTTAGCTACTATTTAACTAAATACTAGCCTGGTATAGTGAAAATTCACAGTAATGTATTAAGTCCTTCCTTTTAATACAAAATACTTAATTAAAATAAATATAATCCATTTTAACTTATTCTATTCTATATTACGATTTACATATTTTTTTAAATAATAAATACTTTCATCTTATCGAAAGAAACTTATTTGGGCATGTTTTTCATCAAAAAAGTTGGCAAGTTGACTTTTTAAAAAATAAATATATTTACTGATTGAACAAAATGAAGTCAATCCAGATAGGTATTAAACAAAAAAAGACCTGTAATTTCTTACAAGTCTTTCGTTTCATTTGTGGACCCACAAGGGCTCGAACCTTGGACCCCCTGATTATGAGTCAGGTGCTCTAACCAGCTGAGCTATGGGTCCTGAAACTGGGTGCAATATTAACACTTATTTCGATTCTGTACAATTTTTTACCAAACAATGATTTCTAAAAAATGTCGTTTCAAAAATATATTTATCTTTAGCCTAAAATAAAAATCTATGTTTTCAAAAAATAAATTTTTAATTACTGCTCTGTTATTTATCAGTGTCTTTTCCTTTTCGCAAAATACTAGTGAACCCTTTATGAATCATGTTAGATTTGGAGGGACTTTTAATTTAGGGTTTGGAAATAATTATACAACTATAGGGATTTCTCCAAGTGCTATCTATGATTTTAATCATCAGTTTAGTGCAGGGGTAAGTTTTAGCTATTTATATTCTAAAGGAAAATATTACTATCCAAATTCTAATAAGAGATTTGAAGCCTCTTCTAGCATGTTAGGTGGAAGTTTGATAGCACTTTACAACCCTTTCAATGCTTTTCAATTATCGGCTGAATTTGAGCAAATGAATGTTAATTATAAAGATGATAGATTTCCTGAAAGTTCAGAATGGGTTCCTGCAATTTATTTAGGACTTGCATACAATACTGGAAATATTGCTTTTGGTATGAGATACAACGTTTTATTTTACTCAACTAATAGAAGTATTTATAGTTCAGCTTTCACTCCAGTATTTAGAGTTTATTTTTAATACTTATTTTTTAACCTACTTTAAGAGATCACCTCTAAATTCATAAATAATTACTCATGATAGAGAAAAATAAAATTTACCTAACCGTCTTTTTTTCTGGTTTTGTTTTAATGGTTTTTGAAATAGTTGGAATCCGTATTTTAGCTCCCTATTTAGGATCATCATCTGTTGTATGGACTTCAATCATAGGGGTTATTCTTACATTTATGTCTTTAGGGTACTGGTATGGAGGAGTCATTTCTGATAAAAATCCAACCTTAAAAAAATTGAGCTACATCTTAGTTTTTACAGCATTATCGTTTTTAATTCTAAATTTAAGCAAAGATTTTATCCTCTATATTATAGCTAGAATTAGCAATAACTTAATTCTAAAAAGCTTAGTTGGTTCTGTTGTTTTATTTTCTATCCCTTCCTTTTTACTCGCTTTAATATCTCCAATAGCTATTAGAATAAACATAAAAAATATAGCAAATTCAGGTGAAACGGTAGGGTCTATTTATGCTGTTTCAACAATAGGTAGTATTTTAGGAACTTTTCTTAGCGGGTTCTTTTTTATCGCTTTTCTGGGTACAAATCAAATTTTATGGGCGCTTTCTATTGTGCTTTTTATATTGGCAGCAATTAATGCAATTGATACGGTAAAAAAATATTTTATTCTGAGTTTATCCCTTTTCGTCGGAAATCTATTGAGTTCTTTTATCCCAAATGATAATGTAGATTTTGACACCGATTATTCTAGGATCTCTATTACCCAAAGTGAATACAAAAATAGGGATGCTCGGTTTGTGGCAATAAATGGGTATGTAAATTCTGGAATGTATTTAGATAATCCTACGGAGTTAATATATGAATATGCACACTTTTATGATATAATAGATTTCTATCTACCTCATAATAATAATAATAATGCCATTATGTTTGGAGCAGGAGCCTATTCTTACCCAAAACATTTTCAAGAAAAATTTCCTGGAAAGCAACTAGACATTGTTGAGATTGATCCAGCTCTTACAGAGATTGCAAAGAAATATTTTCAGTTTACTCCAAACTCATCTACAAATATCATTCATCAAGATGCAAGGTATTTTTTATCAATAACCAATAAAAAATATAATGCTGTTTTATATGATGTGCTCACATCAAACTTAATTGCTCCTTTTCATTTAACTACATTAGAAACTTTTAATTCTATTTCTAATATTATGACCGATGATGGTGTTTTTGTGATGAATATTCTCGGAAATTTAAACGGAATTGGCTCAACATTTTTACAAAGTGAAATTAAAACCGTTAAAGAGGTTTTTCCTCAAGTATATGTTTTCAATGCTTTAGGAAAAGATTTTGAGGGCATAAGTAATCATATGATAGTGGGTTTAAAGAAAAAAAGTGCTGTGGAGATTCCAGAAACTGGATATTTTTTCGACAACTATTTCAAATACTTAATAAGCCCTGTAAATATTAAAAATGGAATTATCTTTACCGACAATTACGCCCCAGCCAATTATCTTATCTCAAAATAGTTTTGCTTTAAACCAAACCTTTTGCCATTCTCTTTTTAAAAGTAGATAGGAAATTTGTTCAGTCATTTTTTCAATATTAGAGCCATCCAATTTCTTTATTTCAATTTCCGAGATATCAACCCGATATAAAAGATTAAGATAGCTATCAAAATCATTATTGACCAATCGTGCTACAGTTTTTTGAAGTTCTTGTGCTAGTTTTGATGAAGTACAATCTAAACTAAATGATTGTTCGATACCCGCTAATAAAAAATCTTTATTGAGTTGCTTTATTAATTTTAAGTACAAACCAACACTATCAATTTCTGATAATAATGCCAATGATGTTTTGTCCTTATACATTTCTATTCATTAACCCTTCTCCAAATTCTCTTAACAATTGCTTTTTTTCTGAAGCGATTAAAATAGACTCTAACACATCAAATGCCTTTTGTGTGTAGCTTTTAATTGCCTCCTTTGTTTTTTCAGCAGCTCCTGATGAGTCAAAAATAGATTTCACTTTTTCAATTTTTTGTTCATGCTCATAGCTCCCTACATTAAACAAATTACCTAAAATTTCTTTTTCAGATTCTGACCCCAATTCTACCGCCTTAATATATAGATACGTTTTTTTATTTTCTATAATATCACCACCAACTTGTTTCCCAAAAGTTTCGGGATTGCCAAAAGCATCTAAATAATCATCTTGTAATTGAAATGCAATTCCAAGGTTTAAACCATAATCATAAATCAATTTTATATTTTCTTCTGATGCATTAGCAATTACAGCTCCCATTTTTAAAGCAGCAGCTACTAAAACTGAAGTTTTTAAAGAAATCATTTTGATATACTCTTCAATAGTTACATCATTTCTAGTTTCAAAATCTATATCCAATTGTTGTCCTTCACAAACCTCTAAAGCTGTTTTACTAAACAAGCTTATTAATTTTTTAAAAGTAGTTGCGTCGTAATTTTCTAAATATTGATAGGCTAAAATTAACATTGCATCACCAGACAAAATACCAGTATTCACATCCCATTTTTCATGCACCGTATGGCTACCTCTTCTAAGTGGTGCAGCATCCATAATATCATCATGTACCAATGTGAAGTTGTGAAATACCTCAACTGCTAAAGCAGCATCCAAGGCTTTTTTATAATCACCGCCAAAGATATCTACAGTCATCAAAGTTAAGATAGGACGTAGTTTTTTTCCACCCAAACTTAAAATATACGCAATAGGCTCGTATAAATTTTTAGGCTCTTGCACCTGAACTCTTTTCTCTAAATAGTTTAGAAATTCTGATTTATAATTGGCAATCATTGTTATAATTTTCGTAAAAATAATTCAAGTTTTGAAGATAGTATTAAAAAAAACAAAAAACTTTGGAAACTTTTTGTGTTTATTAAGTTTCCTTGTTTATATTTGCACCCTAATTTTAAGTTTTGAAAGAAAAAATTTTACAAAAATCGGTTAATATGTTTTTAAGCTATGGGTTTAAAAGCGTTACTATGGACGATATTGCTTCCGAAATGGGCGTATCAAAAAAAACAATTTACAAGTATTTTACCAATAAAGAAACCTTAGTTGACCAAAGCACTTTGGTATTACAAGAAAAAATCGATGGCATATTAAATGATATTATTCAAAAAAAACACAATGCTATTGAAGAAAATTTTGTAATAAAAAATGTTTTTATAGAAATGTTTAAAAAAGCAAAAACATCGCCCATGTTTCAACTAAAAAAATACTATCCTGAATCTTTTAATAAGCTAATGGAAAAAGAGTTTTGTACCTTTAGTAAATGTGTAAAGTCTAACTTAGAAAGAGGTGTTGAAGAAAAATTATATCGTTCTGACATTGATAAGGAACTGGTCATGAAGTTTTATTTCACCTTGGTTTTAGGCATTTATGAAAATGAAATGTTTGGAACACAAATATCCAAAATTATAAAAACTGAATTAAAAATACTGGAATACCATACCAGAGCAATTGCCACATTATATGGTATAACTGTTTTAGAAAATCAACTTACTAAATTTAATAAAACTACACATTAATGAATAAAATAATTTTATTTAACGCTTTACTTTTATTCTCCAATATAAGTATTGCACAAAACCAAAAAGAGTATAAATTTACGCTAGAACAAGCCATAAATTTTGCTCTAGACAGTAACTATACAGCTATAAATACCAGAAGGGATATTGCAATAGCTATTAAGAAAAAATGGGAAACTACAGCTGGAGGTTTACCACAATTAGATGCTAAAATTGCTTATCAAAACAATTTAAAACTACCTGTTACTCTTTTGCCTGGTGAAGTAGGTGGAGGGGCTCCTGGAACTTTTGTTCCTGTTAAATTTAGCCCTAAAGAAAATGCCTCTGCTACTGCAACTTTAACACAGTTAATTTTTGATGGAAGCTACCTTGTTGGGCTACAAGCAGCAAAAACTTTTTTAGACTATTCTTATAATGCAGATGAAAAAACACAACTAGAAGTTAGAAAAGGGGTTATAAATGCTTATGGTAGTGTATTACTTTCTAAAGAGCTAGTAGCTATTTTTGAGCTCAATAAAACTAATTTAGAAAAAAACTTAACAGAAACAAAAGCTTTTTTTAAAAACGGATTTACAGAAGAAGAAAGTGTTGAACAACTAGAGATTACTCTTCTTAATATAGAAACTCAGTTAAAAAACTCTAAAAGAACTTTAATTATTTCCCAACAAATGTTTAACCTAGCCATAGGTATTGATGTAGAAAGCAAAGTGAAAATGTTAGAAAATTTAGACGCTTTAACACAACAAAATATAAACCTTGCTTTTTTAGAAAAATCTATAAATATAGAAGACAACATTGATTATAAAATAGCTAGTAACGTTCATGAACAACGTGAATTAGAATTGAAATTAGAACAATCATATTCAATCCCAAATTTGTCAGCATTTGTAAATTACGGTACTAGAGCAGATAGTGATACTTTTACTTTTTTAAATAATAAACAAAAATGGTATCAATCTTCTTTATTAGGAATTACTATGAACATACCTATTATTAGTAGCGGTATGCGAAGAGCCAAAACACAACAAGCTAGAATTGCATTAGAACAGTCGCAAACTAATTTAACAGAAACCTACCAAAATGTATTGTTAGAGCTAGATACTGCAAAAAACAACTATCACTTTGCTATAGAAATTTATAACGATAACAAAAAGAATTTAGAACTATCTGAAAGAGTAGAAAAGAAAAATCAAGTAAAATTTCTAGAAGGGCTTGCTACTAGTTTCGATTTACGAAATGCACAAATACAACTGTATAGTGCACAACAAACTTATTTTGAGTCGATGTTACAAGTAATTACTACCAAGGCAGATTTAGAAACTGTATTAAACACGCCACAATTAAAAACAATCAATTAATCACAAAACCAATGAAAAATATATTCTTATTTATATTAATAGTTACTCTTACTATATCCTGTGGAGGAGATGGAACTTCTTTAAATTCGGTAATCGAAAGTAAAGACCTTAAAAAAATTAGAAAAAAACAAAACGAATTAGTTGCAAAACAAACTGCTATTTCGCAAGATTTAAAAAGTATTGATGAGGCTATTGCCACCCTTGACACGATTAAAAAATACCCTTTAGTAACTGCTATACAAGTTAAGCCTAAAGACTTTAAGCACTTTTTAGAACTACAAGGAAGCGTAGCTACCAAACAAAATATAATTTTATATCCAGAATTTTCAGGATTACTTACAAAAATTCATGTAAAAGAAGGGCAAAAAGTTACTAAGGGGCAGTTACTTGCAACGATAGATGATGGAGGTTTAGCACAACAAGTAGCTCAAATGGAGGTGCAATTAAGTTTAGCAAAAACCACTTTTGAAAGACAAAAACGCCTTTGGGATCAAAAAATTGGAAGTGAACTAGAATTTTTACAAGCAGAGGCAAACTTTCATGGTCAAGAAAACGCTGTAAACCAATTAAAATCTCAACTAGCAAAAACAGCACTACGCGCACCCTTTACAGGTATTGTCGATGATATTATAACCGACCAAGGTACCGTAATAGGCGCAGGGTCTTCGCAGGTTATGCGGTTGGTTAATCTAGATAATATGTATCTAGAGGCAGAAGTTCCAGAAAGCTATCTGGGAGACATTGTTCCTGGAAAAACAGCCGAAATATTTTTTCCAGTCTTAAACGAATATATAAACACTAAAGTAAGCCAAGTCAGTAATTATATAAACCCTAATAACAGAACTTTTAAAATTACTATTACCATCCCCAACAAAAACAAACACATAAAACCCAATCTAACCGCAAAAATTAAAATTAACGATTATTCAAATGCAACTGCTATTTTGATTCCACAAAGTATTATAAATGAAAATGCATTAGGTCAACAATATATTTATATGATAATTGATAAAAATGATTCAAAAGGAAAAGCTAAAAAAGTAATTATCGAAACAGGAAAAACACAAGGTGATTTCATTGAAATTATTAGTGGGTTAGAAAGCGGTAATGAAGTGATTGATGAAGGTGCAAGAAATGTTAATGAAGGGCAAACTGTAAAGGTTTTAAAGTAAGCTAAAAACTAATGGCTATAGGCTAACATCTATTGTCTAAAAAAAAACTAATGACTAAATTTCAAAAAAAATTAGATAAAGAATTTGGATTATCATCTTGGGCAATTAATAACAAAACTACTATTTATGTAGTGATTACTCTGATTTTATTCCTTGGATTCTCTGCTTACAACAGTATGCCAAGAGAGAGTTTTCCAGAAATTAAGGAAACTAAAATTTATATCAATTCTATTTTTCCCGGTAACACTGCTGAAGATATTGAAAAATTAATTACTGACCCTATTGAGGACAAAATTAAAACGGTGAGCAATGTAGTAGAAATCACCTCAACATCACAAGAAGATGTATCTTTAATTATTGTAGAGTTTGATGAAAATATATCAGTAGAAGCTGCTAAACAAAAGATAAAAGATGAAATAGATACCGAAACTTCTGGCGAGGATTGGCCAACTTTTAACGATGCTAAAGTAGAACCAAATGTTTTTGACTTGAGTATGTCTGAAGAAATGCCAATTCTAAACATTAATATTTCGGGTGATTATCCTGTTGAAAAGCTAAAAGAGTTTGGAGAATATCTAGAAGATGAAATTGAAGGATTACCCGAAATTAAGCAAGTTGATATTCGTGGCGCACAAGAAAAAGAAGTTGAAGTTGCGGTAGATATTTATAAAATGATGGCTGCAAAAGTAAGTTTTAATGATGTTTTAGGCGCCATCCAAAATGGAAATGTTACCATGTCTGCAGGTAATTTAATTGCAAGTGGCCAACGAAGAACCATTCGTATTATTGGTGAAATTGACACTCCATCAGAATTAGAAAACTTTGTGGTAAAGGCAGAGAATGGCAACCCAATTTACTTAAAAAATATTGCTACAGTTTCCTTTAAAGAAAAGGACCGCACTACCTATGCACGTGAATCTGGAAACCGCGTTGTAATGCTCGATGTTAAAAAACGTGCTGGCAAAAATATGGTGGCTGCCACCGAAAAAATTAAAGTGATTCTTAAAGAAGCCGGAGAAAATGTATTTCCTAAAAATTTAAAAATCACAGTTTCTAACGATCAATCAGAAAGAACCATAGGTCAAGTTGATGATTTGGTAAACAACATTATTTTTGGGATCATTTTAGTAGTAGGTGTTTTAATGTTTTTCTTAGGATTTAAAAACGCACTCTTTGTTGGTTTTGCCATTCCTATGTCAATGTTTATGTCTTTGATGATATTAAATTATTTAGGATACACTATGAATACTATGATTCTTTTCGGTCTTATAATGGGGCTGGGAATGTTAGTAGATAATGGAATTGTAGTCGTCGAAAATGTATATCGTTTAATGGACGAAGAAGGCATGAGTCGTAAAGCGGCAGCTAAAAAAGGAATTAGTGAAATTGCATTTCCTATTATTATTTCTACTGCAACAACCATTGCAGCTTTTATCCCCTTAGGGTTATGGCCAGGAATGATGGGACAGTTTATGATTTATTTTCCAATCACACTTTCAGTGGTTTTAGGTTCATCTTTATTTGTAGCAATATTCTTTAATTCTGTATTGGTTTCTCAATTTATGAAGATTGAAGATAGTAACATGCCATTAAAAAATATAATTATCATTTCGGCTGTTCTTGTAGGTTTAGGCTTATTTATTTTCTTGTTTGGAGGAACTTATAAAGTACTTGGGTCGATAATGATAGTAACTGCATTTTTACTTTGGATCTATCGCTTCTTTTTAAGAAAAGCTGCTAACTATTTCCAAACAAAAATTTTAACAAGATTAGAACGTATCTATGAAAAAACATTACGAGCTGCATTAAAAGGATGGAGACCTTATCTAATTACAATAGGAACTTTTGTCTTGTTATTTGCTGCTTTTGGAGGATTTGGGTATTCTGTAGATACTCAAAGGACTAAAATAGAATTTTTCCCTGATAATAAACCAAATCAAATTATTGTGTATATCGAATACCCACAGGGTACCGATATAGAAAAAACAAATACGATCACAAAAGAAATTGAAAATCAAGTATATTCAATTCTGAATGATGCTGATAATATGGATGGTGATTTCAATTATTTAGTTGAATCTGTAGTCTCACAAGTTGGTGAAGGAGCTGGAAATCCACAAACAGATAGTGGAGCTTCAGGCGAAATGCCACATCGCGCAAAGATAACTGCATCCATGCGCGAATACAAATATAGAAAAGGAAGAGATAGTGAACTGTTGCGTCAAAAAGTGCAAGAATCATTAGTAGGCATTTATCCTGGGGTTTTAATTTCTGTAGAAAAAAATATAGATGGACCACCTGCTGGCGCACCAATTAATTTAGAAATTGAAGGGGAAGATTATGCAGAGTTAATTCATACAGCTGAAAAAATGCGAGACTACATTAACTCAAAAAACATTAGTGGTATTGACGAGTTAAAAATTGATGTAAACAGGTCAAAACCAACAATGTTAGTTGAAGTTGATAGAAAGAAAGCAGGAGAATTAGGTGTCAGTGCTAATCTTGTAGGACAGCAATTAAGAAATGCTATTTTTGGTGCTAAAGCGGGAGTTTATAAAGAAGCGGGAGATGATTTTGATATCTATGTCAGGTTTAATGAAGATAATCGCTATAATACCAGTGCTATTTTTAATCAAAAAATAACTTTTAGAGATCAAGCTTCTGGCAAAATCAAAGAAATTCCTGTATCAGCAGTTGCAAAGCAAAAAAATAATTCAGGTTTTAGCGCTATCAAACACAAAGATTTAAAAAGAGTAGTTGTTTTATATTCTGCATTAGCACCTGGATACACTGATGCTGCTGCTGTAGTTTCTAAAGTTCAGGCAGAAATGAATTATTTTACTGATTTACCTAAAGGTGTTAAAGTAGATTATACAGGGCAAATTGAAGAACAAAACAAACAGATGGCTTTTTTAATGGGAGCCTTCTTTACAGGATTGGCATTGATCTTCTTTATTTTGATTTTTCAATTTAATTCTATTTCAAAACCCGCAATTATCATGCTCGCAATTTTCTTGAGTTTGATTGGAGTATTTGGTGGGTTGGTATTTACTGGATCAGCTTTTGTTATTATGATGACCATGATGGGAATCATTTCATTGGCAGGAATTGTAGTAAACAACGGAGTTGTGTTGCTAGACTACACCCAGTTATTAATGGACAGGAAAAAGGTAACGTTAAAATTAGAAGAAGATGAGCACTTAGATATTAGTAGTATTTATGACAGTATTGTTTTGGCAGGAAAAGCACGTTTAAGACCAGTCTTATTAACAGCAATCACAACTATTCTTGGTTTAATCCCTTTAGCTATTGGTTTCAATATCAATTTTTATACATTATTTACTGAGTTTAATCCAAACATATACTTTGGTGGTGACAATGTAATTTTTTGGGGGCCTTTAGCTTGGACTGTTATTTATGGATTGTTTGTTGCAACTTTCTTAACATTGATTGTTGTTCCTATATTATTTTATTTGGTTAACAAGTTTAAGATTTGGCTACGAGGTGTAATGGCTTAATTTCTTTAAACAAAATAAAAAACCTTCTTCTATTTACAGAAGAAGGTTTTTTATTTATAATTATAGTTTTCTAAAATTTTATAAATTTTTTAGATAAAACTACACCGTTAGAAAGTTGTACTTTAAAAATGAGTAAAGAGCCTTCGGCAAAAGAATTTGATGAGATGTATAGTTCGTTTTCATTTACTTTTTTATTAAAAAGCTCTCTACCTAAAACATCATAAATTTTTAAATCCGCAATTACTTCATCATTATTTGTTAAGTACTTTACCAATATAGCATCAAGCTCATTTGAAATTAAAAGACTCTTAAAATCAGTAATATCTTCTATTGACAAAATACTTTGAGGTTCTTGAAAAACAATTTCAAAACGATTGTTATATGTTCCTGATTGTGAGATTTCAAAATTATAATCCGATTCCTTTAAATTATGAACGACCTCTAAATCATTATCAATTAAAAATATTGAAACATCTTCGGAAGACAATATGCCCTCTAGCTGGCTAATACTCAGTTTTAAATTACCAACTATATTTGCTTCAAACCCTAAAATAATCTTATCATCTAATTTAAAAGTTGGTTTACCTTGTATGGTATATGAAGTTTCATTCATTCGAGAATATAAACTTAAATATGTGTTAGAATTCAAATATTCTCCATCATATCTCCGGTCATAACCTTGTGTTGCCTCATCAAAGAAACCAATTAAAGTTTGATTAAATGCCCCATCTTCATTTGTTAAATCTAACCATACCCTATCTTTAACTCTTAAAGGATCATTATTAGTCGCTGTTCTAAAAAATTGAGTGTTTACAAAGCCTATATTTCTCATAGAATTATTAAACTGAACTGTACCATTAGAGTCTGCACCAATAAAAAATGCTTGACCTGATCCTATAAAACCATTTGGGGCATTACTTCCACTATTTGATGCTGCTGCTGTTGCTACACCACCAGTTAAATTATAGGTTGCATAATCATCTGGGTGAAAATTTTGAGCATCAGGGCCTGGGTTAGAAATAGAAATATCATCTACGTGTGTCCAAAAATATAATGTTCCTCCTACATTTGGATTTTGTAAAATAAATTCATCGGCACTTATTGCTGAAGGGTATGGATTCCCAACTAAATTGTAATCATAAACAGAAGTATTTGGAGAACTATTAGTTGCAACTATTTCTGTAATTACACCATTATTTACTTCACCACTAAAAGTTGCATTTTGTATTTGCGTTGGTGAAAACGTTCCAGTAATCGCTCCCATTGCAACATATCCTCTACCAGAACTCATAACATGTGCCCCACCTACTCGCACCCAATCATCTTGATTATCATCAAAACCGTCTAAATTTGCATCATAAAAATTAGCGCTATTATAGTAAAAAATCATTGGCGCATAGGAACCTGATAATGCATCTCCAATAGTTTCATCTACAATTGGTGAAGACCAATACGTATAATCGTACTTTTCGTATGGAGATGTTATTTTATTTACGTTAATCATTCCTGTTCCGTTTAATGCAACAGCTCCATCATCATAAATCATGATGAGAGAAGCATCTGTTTCAACATTTAATTCGGCACCATTATTAATGGTTACATCGTTTTCTACACTTACAAAAGTTGTGTCAATATCTAAAGTAACGTTGGTGTTTAAAGTTAAACTACAACACGAAAAGCTTCCGTTTACACTTGTCGCATAATCAGAATTTAATGTTACAATTGAAGTTGTAGTTGGCCCGCCACCATTGCTCCAACTACCATTCCAAGTAACAATATTTGTTGTTGTTGTAGCTATAATTACAGTGTTGCTAGCAATAAAGCAATTAACATCATCTTCTTTAATTTGACAATAATATTGATACCCTTCCAAACCAACTGTACTTGAAATTGACAGCGAACTAGTTGTAGCTCCAGAATAAATTCCGGCATCAGTTAAAGTTGTCCAGCTCGCAACACCAGGTGCAACCTCAAACCATTGGTATGCTAATTCTTTTGTATCTCCGACTTCATCAAACCCTTCGATTACATTTACATAAAATGTTGCATCATTAGAACATGATGGAGGGCTATACGATTGATTAACCAGTGTAGGTAATGAACTTAAAGAATAGTTTCCTACATCATAATAATCTTCGCTACAAGAACTATCATCAAAGTTTATAATATCCCAATCAGAAGAACTAAAAGTTGTATTTGGTAAAGTTACTGCGCTCAATCTTCGAAAATCAAATCCTCTATCTCCAATTGAAAGACCTAAATTAACCCGCCAATTATTGTCTCCACAATCTCCCCAAACATCAATATCGGTTCCACTTTTAATTAAAGTAATACAATCTGAACTATTGGCTCCAACATCAATCCCATTTATAGTACTTGCATTCTGATCTGCAAAAGTACCATCACCTCCAGGTACAGAACAAGTAGCATCTAATTTAGTACTAACTACAAAAACATCATCATTTGCAACTGAACCCGATAAAACTATAGTGTTTGTTGTTACTCCTGCATTGTATCTTATTTTAAGTGAGTAGATAGACAAATCAGCGATTGCACTTCCTGTACCATTATATATCTCTATATAGCTTAAACTTCCTGTTGTAGCATCGGTAACTTCAGAAATAAATAATTCTGATGCAGAAACTGAACCATCACAAGTTGTAGCATCATTATCTATTATTGTAAAATTGGATGTTAACACATCACAAACTCCTTCAGAAACTGTAAACCCTCCAGTGGCACTACCACTAGGAATTGTAACTTTTAATTCGGTGGCAGTTTGAGAACTAATGCTAATAGCAACTCCTCCAAGACTTACTACTGTGCTTCCCGTAAAACCAGTTCCAACAATGGTAACCTCGGTATTTATTGGTCCAGAAGTTGGAGTAAAACTTGTAACGGTATGAGCAGAAGCACAAGGATCAGAACAATCTACTTTAACATCATCCAGATACCAAGTATTAAATGAAGAATTAAACCTAAATGTTACATCACTCTCTAATGATAAATCTACACCACTTACATTTGTTAAATCAATGGTTTCTATATTACCTGCTGTAGTTACATTAAACGAGTGTAAACTCACCCAAGAATTAGCTCCAATCTTATAATCAACCGTGGCTGTATTTCCATTACCGCCACTACTTGCATCTTGATAAAACTCTAGAGATATTGGGTTATCTACCGAAGCAGAAATAAGGTTGTCACCAGAACCTAATGCTCTACATGGCGATGCAGAACCATAATGACTACTGGCTGTATCATTTGCAGATCCACTATCTGTCCAATCAGAAAAATCAACAAAATCTTCATTCAAACAAGAGATTGACACAGCTGTCACATTACCACTCAAGCCAATATTTTGTGAAGTAGCTCCAGTACTTGTTGCAATGATATTACCAGAATACGAGTTGATACTTAATCCAGATTGTAAACGTGTATAAATAGTCGCTGTACTAACAGTACCAGAAGAAGGTGTTAAATTAATTGAGCTACCAAACCCACTCCCAGATGTTGCTGATATTTCAAAATTAGTAGGTGCTGTTAAAAAAATATTATTGGTAAGATTAACTCCCGAAACAGTCGTCGTTTTTTCTGTTGATGGGCCCGAACCAAATGTATAATCTAAACTGGTAATATCTAAACCAACTGTTATAATTGGAGATGAATTACATGTAACAGAAACATTATCTAAATAATATGTCCCTCCTGTTCTTTGAGTTATTGCAATTCTAATATAGTAATCTCCTGTTAAATTAAAATTCGAAATAAATTCTTGATGAGTTGTAGTTACTTCTCCAACCAAAATATCTCTTACCGAAGTCCATGGTCCAGAATTACTTAGAGCATATTGTACGCTAAAAGTCTTATTTGCGGTAGAACTTGATCTTGCTAACCACATTGTAAGAGTCTGAGGGTTTGACAATAATGAACTTGTAATTATCTCATCTCCTATACTATTAAATCCAACTCCATTTCCTGTTATACCAGCTGTAGTGTTTTGATAAGTACCAGTACCGATCCAGTTACCATAACCTGAATTAAAATCATCAGATAAACATTGTCCAAATCCTTGGTTTGAAACAACAATAAAAAGTAGCAATAAAAATGTGGAAAGGGGATATTTTGTAGTAATCATTGGGGTGTTTTGGGGTTAGTAAGATATAAAAAAAAATGAATAAACCTTGCTCGATATTAGCAAGTTGTTAACAACACAATTATTCCATTCACTACATTAGTTCGATTTACATTTTAGTAACTTGCACCTATGCAAACGCAAAAATCATATACTGTTGAAGAAGCTAAAAGAGCCACTGAAAAATATTGTGCTTATCAAGAGCGATGCCATAAAGAAGTAGAACAGAAGCTGTATGATTTACATATGATTCCTGAAGCTAGAGATTTGATTATTGTGCATTTAATTGAACATAATTTTTTAAATGAAGAGCGTTTTTCAAAATCTTTTGCTAGAGGAAAATTCAGAATCAAAAAATGGGGAAAACAACGTATTACTCGTGAATTAAAATTCAGAAATATCTCTGCCTACAATATTAAATCTGCCTTAAAAGAAATTAGTGATAAAGATTATTCTACTACTTTCAATTTGTTAGCAGAGAAAAGATTTGGGCAAATTAATGAAACCAACAAATACAAAAAAAGAAAAAAACTAGCCAATTATCTTTTGTACCGTGGTTGGGAATCTAATTTGGTGTACACAAAATTGAGTGAGTTAGTTCCATAAAAAAAGCGCTCAAAAAAATGAACGCTTTTAATTATTTTCTAAAATATCTTACCAGATTTTAACTCTATCTTCTGGGCTTAAATATGTCGCATCTCCTTCAACAATATCAAATGCTTCATAAAAAGCATCAACATTTTGAAGTGGCATAACCGCACGTTGTGCTCCTGGTGAATGCGGATCAGTTTTGATTCTATTCTTTAAAGCATCATCTCTCATCTTAACTCTCCAAATAGTTCCCCATGATAAGAAGAAACGTTGTTCTGGTGTAAACCCATCAATGTTTTCTGGTCTTCCATTCTCAGCCATATCCAATTGTAAACCATCATAAGCAGAATTAACTCCACCTAAGTCACCAATGTTTTCTCCCAAAGTAAATGCTCCATTTATGTTAACTCCAGGCAATACCTCAGCAGAATCATATTGAGCAGCTAATTTTTTTCCTAAAGCAGTAAACTTTTCTAAATCTGAATCTGTCCACCAGTTATTTAAGTTACCATCAGCATCATAACGAGAACCCGAATCATCAAAACAATGAGAAATTTCGTGACCAATAACAGCTCCAATTCCACCATAATTTACAGCATCATCTGCTTCGTAATTATAAAATGGAGGCTGTAAAATTGCTGCTGGAAAAACAATTTCATTATAAGCTGGATTAAAGTAAGCATTTACCATTTGTGGTGGCATCCCCCACTCTGTCTTATCTACTTCTTTTCCTAATTTTGCCATAGCGTCATCATGACCCCATTTTGCAAGATTAGACATATTTTCAAAATAAGAACCTCCGTCATTTACACTTGTCATATTTAATGCAGAATAATCTTTCCACACATCTGGATAAGCTATTTTAACATTTAATCTATTTAACTTTTCAACTGCTTTCACCTTTGTTTCGTCAGTCATCCAATCTAAAGCATTGATTCTGTTTTCAAATGCTTTCATAACATTTGCAATCATTTTTTCAGCTTTCTCTTTTGCTTCTGGCGGAAACTTTTCATCAACATATAATTTTCCTAAGGCTTCACCTATAGAGCCGTTCAATGTATTCAAAGCACGCTCTTCTCTATCTCTTTGTGCTTTAGACCCTGTCATGTCTCTACCGTAAAATTCCCAGTTAGTTTTATCTATTTCTGTACTCAACTGTCCTGCTGCACGATCAATTAATGTCCAACGTAAATAGTTTTTCCAAGTAGCGACATCTCCTTTTGCTAAAATTTTATCCAATGCAACAAAATAACCAGGGTCAGTTACAATAATTGTATCAACATTTTTCATTCCAACGTTTTCTAAATAAGTTGGCCAATTAATAGATGGAGTCATTTGAGCTAAATCATCCATAGATTTTGGATTAAATCTATTACGCGCATCACGACTTTTAACTTTATCCATTCTTGGAGTTGCTAAACTTGTTTCGAATGCTAAAATATTATCTGCATTAGTTTTTGCATCTTCTTCAGAATCTCCTAAATACATCAGCATTTTTGCAACATGCGTTCGGTACATTTCCATTTTAGCTTTGGTATCATCATCTTCATCAACATAATAATCTCTACTCAACCCAAGACCTGAAGCACCAAGGTAAGCAGCATTCAAATTACTATTTTTAGGATGTGATCCTACACCAACTCCAAAAAGCCCTGCACCTCCATAAGGTTCCATTTTAATTAATAATTGTTCTAAATCTTCTAAATTATTAACTTCATTAATTTTTGCCAAAACAGGTTTTAATGGATCAATACCTTGTGTATCTCTAGAAACAGTATCCATAATAGTTTCAAAAAGATTTACGGCTTTTTGTTGGTCAGTAACTGTACCTGCTGTTTGGGCATCTTTCAATGTTTCGCTATTCATTGCATTCTTTAAAATAGCTAAAGCATCGGCATCTGTATTTTTTCTAAGTTCAGCAAAACTACCCCAGCTTGTTCTGTCTGATGGAATTTCTGTTTTGTCGTACCAAGTACCGTTTACGTATTTAAAAAAGTCTTCTTTTGGACTTGTATTAGTGTCCATTTTTGCTATATCAATTCCTGGAATTGTTGGAGTTTTCTTTTCTTTTTCACAAGAAATAGAAGTAATACCAGCTGCAATTGTTAGTGATAACAATCCAACTTTAAAATATTTAGTGTTCATAGTTAAAAATTTGATTAATTAAGTGTCGGCAATATAGCTAATTATATAGGTTTTAATGGCATCCTTAACATTAATTAACAGTCTGCTATTTTTCTTTAATAAGCTCTGATTTTTTCAACTTTATTCTGCCATTCTTTTTAAGTTTTTTTTGACTTGATGGCTGTAGTTGATTTGTGTTATCCTTAGATTTGTCTGAGCGTATTAATTCTTCTTTTTTAGGTAGTTCTTTATCACTAAGTATATTCTCTTTTCCTGCAAAAATTACTGTATCTAATTCAATATTTCCAAAAGAGTTTTTATACTCATCAATTTTATAGACTACATTAATTTTATCATTAAGGGCAGAGTAAGCATCTAACAATCGTGTTACTTCATTCATCACTTCATCTTCTAAAATACTTGTAATTGACATCATATCATGCAATCTAAACGCGTGATTATACATTACATTAAAGCGCATTTTAACATCAGGTCTGTCTAAAATTTTTACATCAATAGTATCAGAAGCATCTTTAATTAGAAGAAATAATTCTTCGGCGTTTTGCATTGCCTCACTTTTTGTAATGCTCTGATAACGCTGCATTTTTGTTTCTATTAATTGATATTTTTCCCAATTAACAACTTCCTTTTTTGCCTTTGGAGATAACGTAATTCCAATACTACTAATAGTCGCTTTTTCTTGAATATTTATTGTTTCTGGCTCGTCAATAATATTTTTCGTATCTGGCTTACAAGAAACAATTGTGATAAAAATGATTGCTATAAATAGTATTCTGCTCATAATTTTTTAGAAGATTGTAAAAATAGGAATTATTCTAATCTATCTTATCCTTTTAACAATAGTTTCTATTTTTGCAAAACAAAATTTTAATTTAAAAATCTATGTTTGTCGATTTTAAAAAACTTCCTGAAACTTCAAAAATTTGGATTTATCAATCAGACAGGAAATTTTATACTGATGAAATTGAAGGGCTCAAAACCAAGGTTGAAGGTTTTTTGTCTTCATGGAATGATAATGGAATTGACATAATTGCTTCTTATCAATTTCGGTATAATCGTTTTATCATTTTTGCTGTTGATGAAACTATTGACCCTATTACGGTGAATGCAATTGATGACTCTGTTCGATTCATTTTACAACTACAATCAGAATATAAAATTGAGCTTTTAGACAAGTTGAATGTATGTTTTAAGCAAGGAGAGTTTGTGCAATACAAAGATTTGAAAGCATTTAAAAAGTTATTAAAAAGTAAATCTGTTTCCGAAAAGACAATTGTCTTTAATAACTTAATCAATACTAAATTAGAATTAGAAGACCAATGGGAAATACCGCTGGCTGAGAGTTGGCACAATCGGTTTTTAAAATAGCGTCATTCCAATGGCTAAAGAAACACTGTCTAAAACCCCATTCTCAAACCCTTCAATTTCTTTTCTATGGTAGTCTAATTTAAATATAGTATTTCTTCTTTTATCCCCCGAAAATTGCCAGCCAAATCCTACCGAATAATAATTACCATTATCAAAATCAGATGACAGTTGCCATAATTTTCCGATACTACAATTAACATGAAATTGATTTCCTTTATTTTCCCAAATATTATACTGAACATTAAAATACCCAGGAATACTTTGCATACCAATTCTCGTATGAAAATCAATTCCAAAATTTATACTTGCAACAAACCTTCTATGAAATTGATATCCCATACCATTTCTAATAAAAACACCCGACATTTCTAATAAGTTTTCTCCATCGTCTTTATCAAAAAGAACATAGTTCTCATTTACTACAACAGTACCATAAACAGAAAATGTATAAAATCTTTTTTCTTTTTTTTCTTGACCATATGCCACAAAAGAAAATAATAATATTATCAGCAAGAATATCTTTTTCATTTAACCTAGTTTCTCCCAGTTAAACAAAAACTATACCGCTGCTGTAATTTTAAATAGAACTAATAAACCCTTCAACCGTTTGAGCATCATCCACCAAAAAATCTCCAATCTTAGTTCTTCTCAACGCTGATAAATGAGCACCTGAGTTCAGTGATTTTCCAAAATCAAACGCTAAGGAGCGAATATAAGTTCCCTTACTACACGCTACTCTAAAGTCAATGTTTGGCAGGTTTATTTTTGTAATTTCAAATTCTGAAATTGTAACCTTACGTGTTTTAATTTCAGTGGTTTCTCCTGCTCTTGCTAATTCGTATAATTTTTTCCCATCTTTTTTAATGGCCGAAAATATTGGTGGCTTTTGATCTAGCTCTCCCAAAAACTGTTTTGTTGTTTCTAGAATCAATTCATTTGTGATGTGATTTGTTGGATAGGTTTTATCAATTTCGGTTTCTAAATCATAACTCGGTGTAGTGCCTCCAACAGTAATTGTCCCTGTATACTCTTTTTCTTGCGCTTGGTAAGTATCAATCTTTTTTGTGAATTTACCCGTACAAAGTATTAACAATCCTGTAGCTAGAGGATCTAGTGTACCTGCATGCCCTACTTTTATTTTTTTAATATTAAATTTTTGACGGATTTCCCAACGTAATTTATTGACCACTTGAAATGAAGTCCAATTCAGTGGTTTATCAATTAACAATACTTGACCATTTTTATAGTCTTCTTCTGTCATAATTTTTAAATTATTATGGATTCCTATTTTTGCAGGAAAGACAAGAATGATTTAACTCAACAATACAAATCCAATAGCAATAGATCCAACAACAGCACAATAAATTGCAAAATAAGATAGCTTACTTTTCTTAACTAATGATATCATCCAAGTACAGGCAAATAATCCTGAGATAAATGCTGCTAAAAACCCAACTGCCAAAACGCCAAATTGAGAATTATCAAACCCAATTTCTCCGCCCATAATATCTTTAGCAACCTTTCCTAAAATTAATGGCACTACCATTAAAAATGAAAATTTTGCTGCTCTAGTTCTATCAACTCCCAATAAAACTGCTGAAGAAATTGTGGCTCCAGATCTAGAAATTCCGGGTAACATAGCTATGGCTTGTGATACACCAATGATAAACGCGTTTCCAAAACTCACATCTTTTCCTGTAAATTTTGCCTTATCAGCAAACAATAAAAGTAATGCTGTTACAATCAGCATAAATCCAACTAATAAAATTTGACCTCCAAAAAGTGATGCCAATTCATCTTCAAAAAAGAAGCCTATAAAAGCTGCTGGAATCATAGAAGCAATAATTTTTAATGAAAATTTTGTCTCCTCATTCCACTTGAATTGAAACAATCCTTTTATGATTTCTAAAATCTCTTTTCTAAAAATTACGATGGTACTTAATGCTGTTGCAAAATGTAATACTACTGTAAAAGTTAAACTTTCTTCTGGCAAAGAATGGTCGCCAAATAATGCTTTGGCTATTTCTAAATGACCGCTAGATGATACTGGTAAAAACTCTGTTAATCCTTGAATAATTCCTAAAATAATGGCTTCTATATAACCCATTATTTTTTAGGCTTTGCAAGTATTGCATAAATCTCAATGGCAAAACCAATTAAGACCAAAGTAGGTGCTAAACGTATTCTTCTAAAATTATAAATTTCTTCATTAAAAATAGCTGGATCTTCACTACCACCACCTGACATCAAAATAAATCCGAGGGCAATAAAAGCCAATCCAATTACCATGATGATATAATTTCTTTTCTCGAAAAGGAAAGGTTCTTTTGGTTCTTTATTCTTCATATTAATAATATAATTCTTCAGTTTTTAAATTTAAAAAACGATGTGTTGCAAAAAAAGTACTCAATAATGTGATGATAATTCCTGTCAATAAAATAGCTCCAAATAAAATTCCTAACAGCGCAATATCATCAAACAATTGAAGCTCAGGCAAGTTTTTATTGATGTAAAACATTACAACTGCAACTCCTATAATTGCTACGATTGATCCGAAAATTCCGAGTTTTACTCCTTTCCAAATAAATGGTTTGCGAATAAATCCTTTTGTTGCTCCTACCATTTGCATGGTTTTAATTGTAAATCGTTTAGAATAGACCGATAATCTGATAGCACTATTAATTAGCACCACTGCAATTAGCATAAAAAATCCACTAAAAAGCAAAACCCAAAAACTAATACGCTTAATGTTCTTTGTTAATAAATCAATCAATGGTTTGTCATACGAAACTTCAAATACGCTTGAATTTTTAGAGAGTTCATTCTCTATTTCTGCCATTTTTTCTGGTGTCACAAAATCTGATTTAACATACACATTTAGTGCATCCTTTAAAGGGTTTTCTCCTAAGTAGTCAATAAAATCTTCGCCAATATCTTCACTAAATGACTTAGCAGCTTCTTCTTCCGAAATGAATTCTACCTCCTTTGCATACTCTTGATTTTCTAAAATAGTTTGTAATACAACAATGTCTTCATCGGCAACTCCATCATTCAAAAATATTGTAATAGCAACTTGTTCTTTAAAATGATCAGAAATAGTTTTTGTTTTTAAAACTAGCAATCCTAATAATCCTAATAAAAATAAGACCAATGCAACACTTACAACCACAGATAGATAAGACGATCGTAATCTACGTTGTTGGTATTTTTCAAATGCTTTAGACATATTTTAGTTTGGAATTTTGTGCAAGATACGAATTGGGTTCGAAATTAAACAATTGAAAAAATCAAAGATTATAAATTTTAAAAACTTAGTCTCTAACAACTATGAACGATTAACTAACAACTATTATTATTCAATTTCTTGACAAAGTTCTATCAACACTCCATTGGTTGATTTTGGATGTAAAAAAGCAACCAACTTATTGTCAGCTCCTTTTTTTGGCATTTCATTTAACACTATAAACCCTTCCAATTTTAATCGTTCAATTTCAGCTATAATATCATCTACCGCAAAAGCAATATGATGTACACCTTCTCCCTTTTTATCAATAAACTTTGCAATTGGACTCTCTGCATTTAATGCTTGTAGCAACTCAATCTTATTTGGACCTACATCAAAAAAAGAAGTAGAAACTCCCTCACTTTCTACGGTTTCCGTTTTATAGTGCGGCTTTCCAAAAAGTTTGGAAAATAATAAATTAGAGGCTTCTAAATCCTTGACTGCAATACCAATGTGTTCTATTTTTTTCATGCTAATTCTCTTAACGTTTTCAAATATAGCTTACTTTTGCAGCATGGAAACAAACAGACAGAAAAAAATTGCAGGTGTTTTGCAAAAAGATTTGGTAGATGTATTACAAACTGCTGCACGAGATGGAATGAAAGGGGTGCTTATTTCGGTGACCAAAGTAAACGTTACAAGTGATTTAGGAGAAGCAAAAGTATATCTCAGTATTTTTCCATCAGATAAAAGAGATGAATTGCTTAAAGGGATTACTTCTAATACCGCTACTATTCGTCATGAAATGGCACGTCGTACAAAAAATCAGTTGCGAAGAATGCCCAACCTATATTTTTATGGTGATGATTCTTTAGATTACATAGAAGGAATTGAATCTGCTTTAAAAGGTGAAAAAGAAAATCCGATTGAGAATCCAGACATACTTGACAAACGCCAAAAACGATAAGAGTTGAATTTTTCGCTATACATTGCAAAACGATATTTATTTTCTAAAAGTAGTAATAGCACTATCAATATTGTCACTTTTATAGCAACATTAGGTGTTATAGTTGGCACCATGGCTTTGTTTATTGTACTCTCCGGATTTTCAGGATTAAAAACTTTTAGCATAAGCTTTTTAAAAACTTCGGATCCCGATTTCAAGATTACTTCAGTTAAAGGGAAATCTTTTTTATTTACTGATCTTTTAAAATCTAATCTTGAATCTAAAAAAGGAATTGCTCATTATTCTAAGATTGTTGAAGAACGTGTCTTTTTAGAACATAAAAACAAAACACATCTTGGAACCATAAAAGGAATTGAAGAAAATTACATTAAAGTAAATAATGTTGATACAGCAATTGTAGTTGGTTTTTGGATTAATTTTGAATTTGACAATCAAGTTGTGATTGGAAATAAAATTTCTGATAGGCTCTCAATGGGAATTAATGACTACCTCGAACCTCTTAAAATTTATGTTCCAAAACCTGGTAGTGGTTATGTGAAAAGTACCAAAAGTGATATTAGTTCTATTTATGTACAATCTGTCGGAATCTTTGCCTTGACCGAAGAAATGGACGATAAATATGTGTTTTCTACACTTGCAAAAGCACAAGAGCTGTTAGGTTATAAATCCAATCAAATTAGCGCTATTGAGGTAAAAGTAACCAATATTAATGATCGAAGTACAATCATAGAAAACCTTCAAAACAACTTGGGCGATGCGTATAAAATTCAAACTAGAGAGCAACTCAATGCTACTTTTTACAAAATGCTGAATACCGAAAATTTAGCTTCCTATTTAATTTTTACTTTGATATTAATCATTGCCTTGTTCAATGTAATTGGGGCTTTAATTATGATGATTTTTGATAAAAAAAATAACTTAAAAACACTCTATAATCTCGGAACAACTGTAAAAGAAATTAGAAAAATCTTTGTGCTACAAGGATTTTTACTCACATTCTTCGGATTAGTCTTCGGATTAGTTTTAGCAATAGTATTGGTGTTTCTTCAAAAACAGTTTAGTCTGTTTATGATTACACCATCATTGGCATTCCCTGTAGAGTTTCAATTTACAAATGTAATTGTTGTATTTTTTACGATTCTCATTTTAGGGCTCATTGCTTCAAAAATTGCAAGTAGTAGAATTACAAAAGAAGTAGTAGAGTAGTAATTATGAATTTTAAATTATGAGTTATAAGTTCCCAAAAGTTAACCAACTCAATATTTCTCCTACAAACATTAACAGGTAGACCCTCCACCAATAAAACAAGAATGGTTTTTTCTCATAATGAGAATATCTATTATTTCCGTAGATGTTCGAAAATATCATTGACATAAAGCCAATAAAAGACGAAAAAATTAAGATTACTAGAGAGGCATTAAAACTTCTAAGAAAATCAAATTCATATCTAAAGCATTGAAATGCAAAAGAAAAGATTGAAATAATTACAATTAAAATGCTCTTGCTTTTAAATTCAGATGAGAATTTTGCAACTATTTTAGTTACATTCATAATTCTAAACTCCTAATTCGTAATTATTTTACCCAAACTTCTGCAACACATCATCTAACACATCATACACTTCTTGGGCAGAATCTGAAGTCACCATTTTTAATCTGTAGGGTTTAAAATTTGGAATTCCTTTAAAGTAATTTGTATAATGTCTTCTGGTCTCCATCACGCCAACTATCTCCACTTCTTTCCACGCAATTTCGAGTTCTAAATGTCTTTTTGCCATGGCAACTCTTTCAGATATCGTTACTTCTGGCAAGTGTTCACCTGTTTCAAAAAAGTGTTTTATCTGCTTAAAAAACCAGGGGTTGCCAATAGTTGCTCTACCAATCATGGCACCATCCAATCCATAATCATCTCGCATAGACTTTGCTTTTTCTGGAGTAGAAATATCGCCATTTCCAAATACAGGAATGTGCATTCTAGAGTTGTTTTTTACTTCAGCAATCGGAGCCCAATCGGCTTCTCCTTTATACATTTGAGCACGGGTACGCCCATGAATTGCAATAGATTTACAACCTACATCTTGTAGGCGTTCTGCAACCTCAACTATTTTTATTGAATCATGATCCCAACCCAAACGCGTTTTAACAGTGATAGGTAAATCGGTATGTTTTACCATGGCCTCAGTTAATGAAACCATCAAGTCAATATCTTTTAATATCCCTGCTCCAGCACCTTTTGAAACTACTTTTTTAACTGGGCATCCAAAGTTAATATCAATAATATCTGGTTTAGATTGCTCAACAATCTCAATAGTTTTAAGCATAGAATCTAGGTTAGCGCCAAATATTTGGATTCCGACAGGACGCTCTTTTTCGTAGATGTCTAATTTCTTAATTGACTTAGCTGCATCTCGAATTAACCCTTCTGATGAAATAAATTCTGTATACACCACATCTGCACCTTGCTCTTTGCACAAAGCTCTAAAGGGTGGGTCACTTACATCTTCCATCGGTGCTAACAACAACGGAAAGTCTGGCAATTCTATGTTTCCTATTTTTATCAAACTCTAAAAGGTTACTTCTAGTTCAACTTCTTTACCATCACGTATCACAATAACTTTGGTGGTTTGTCCTTTTTCAAATTGACCTAACGATTTAACGTAATCCATCATTTCAGCAACATCAATGTCCCCCATCTTTACTACAATGTCTCCTTTAATAATTCCTGCTTTATGTGCTGGTCTATCATCTGTAACACCATCAATGCGCATTCCTTTTCCATCAAATAAATAATCAGGAATAACACCCAAAGTCACTTTAAATTTAGATCCTTTTTGTTGTTCGTTCTTCGTTTTAGTAAAGGCTAATTTTCCGTCATCATTCAAATCTGATACTATAGCGAGTACATAATCAGAAATTTCTTGCATCCCCTCATAATTCAATAAATTTGAATCATCAGAAGGCTTATGATAATCTTCATGTTGCCCTGTAAACAAATGCAATACAGGTAAATCAGCTAAATAAAAAGATGTATGATCAGATGGTCCAACTCCTGATTCTTTTAGAACCAAATGGAATTTTTTCTCAGCATTTTTTTCAACAGTCTCTTTAAAAATTGGAGAGGTCCCGACACCATAAACTGCTAAAGTTTTTTCTGCTTTTAATCGTCCCACCATATCCATATTAATCATATAATTAACCTTAGACAAATCGATAGTAGTGTTTTTTACAAAATAATTTGAACCTAATAATCCCATTTCTTCTCCAGAAAAAGCCATAAATAAATAATTATTATTTGTATTGATATTTTTCAGTTCAGCAGCAAGGTTTAACATTATAGCAACACCACTTGCATTATCATCAGCACCATTATGAATTGCTTTTTCGCCTCTATACAAAGACCCCTGTTCACCCCAACCTAAATGGTCATAATGCGCTCCGATAACGATGGTGTTTTCTTTCCCATTATCTAAAAAGGCAACAATATTTTTACCTGTAATGGTTGTCTCAGCAACAGAATCAGTAAATTCTACTTTTGCATGTGGATGTGCTTTTGGCTTAAAGATAAACGGCTGTAAATAGCCTTCTGTTCCTTTTGGAGTATATCCCAATTTTTTAAATCGTTCTATAATATAATCAGCAGCAAGTTGTTCGCCTTCTGACCCCGTATTTCTTCCTTCTAATTTGTCATCAGCTAAAAAAGTTACATCTGCTTTCATTTGATTTTCTTGTGAGTACATAGCATTAGTCACAAAAAAGAGTATTATAAATATTTTTTTCATAAGTGAATCTGTTTAATTATTTTTACACAAAAATACTAAATAAATCTACTAATGAGGGTTCTATATATTCTATTAATTTCTTTGCTAATTGTTTCTTGTTCTAACAAAAAATCAACAGATAAAGGTGATGCTACTTCTGGCGCTACAAAAATAGTTGACAAGATTCATTACCATCCAGAAAAACATTTAAAAAATGTAAAACAACTTACTTTTGGCGGTGATAATGCTGAAGCTTATTGGAGCTTTGATGGTACAAAAATCACATTTCAAGCAAATACAAAAGCATGGGGATTAGAATGTGATCAGATTTTTACTATGAATGCTGATGAAGTTTTAGAAGGCGATAAAATTCCACAAATGATTAGCAATGGCAAAGGAAGAACAACATGTAGCTATTTTTTACCTGGTGATTCTACCATCGTTTATTCTTCAACTCATTTGGGTGCAGATGCGTGTCCGATTGTACCCAAAAAAGAAGATCACGGTGGTAAATACATTTGGCCAGTTTATGAGACTTTCGATATTTTTGTTGCAGATTTAGAAGGAAATATGATTGCGCAATTAACCAATGAAGATGGATATGATGCAGAACCAACGGTATCTCCAAAAGGTGATAAAATTGTGTTTACCTCTACACGCTCTGGCGATTTAGAATTGTACACCATGAATATTGACGGTACTGATGTGCAACAAATTACTCATGAATTAGGGTATGATGGTGGTGCGTTTTTCTCTCCAGATGGTACTAAAATCTTATTCCGTTCTTCTAGACCAAAAACAGAAACTGAAATTAAAGAATATAAAGATTTGTTAGCTCAAGACTTGGTGATGCCAACCAATATGGAATTATATGTATGCAATGTGGATGGAAGTGATTTGAAAAAAATTACAGATTTAGGATCTGCTAATTGGGCTCCATTTTTTCATCCTTCTGGTGAGAAAATTATTTTCTCGACCAATCATCATAAAGAAAAACACGATGGATTTAATTTATTTATGATAGATATAGATGGTCAAAATTTAGAACAAATCACTTATGATGCTGTGTTTGATGCATTCCCTATGTTTTCTCCTGATGGTACAAAATTAATTTTCTCATCTAATAGAAATAACCATGGAACACACGACACCAATCTTTTTATTGCTGAGTGGGTTGAGTAGTTACTCGTCATTGCGATGAGTCACGAAGAAGCAATCTGTCTTTTGAAAAAGTAGAAATTATTTTTGTTTACTCGTTATAATACACAAAAAAGGTTAGCGTTTTAAAACACTAACCTTTAATTATTTAACTAGACTTATTAATTTTATTCAACAACAATAGTTTGCTGTGCCTTTTCACCATTAACTGTAGTAACATGTACCACATATATTCCAGTTTTTAGAGACAACCCATTAATATTACTTCATAGATAGTTCACCTTTAATACACCTCAGTTCACCTCAATGCACCAAACCTTTTTTTCTAAGTAAGAAATAATCGTATGTTTCCAAATAAATTAGCAGTCTGTTTTCATAAATGGTAGGTTTCAAATATAACTTCAATCTCTCCTGTAAGGTTTCAAAAACCTTGTAGGTATTGTTTTAAAAATCAAACACAAAACATTTCAAAAAAACATCTACTAAACTCTTATTTAATAAAGTATATTTGCAAATCTTAATTGGAAGCAAAAAAAAGTAGATGAAGCACATTAGAAATTTTTGCATAATAGCACATATCGATCACGGTAAGAGCACACTTGCCGATCGTTTGTTAGATTATACTGGTACCGTAACTGAGCGTGAAAAACAAGACCAACTACTAGATAGTATGGACTTAGAACGCGAGCGTGGTATCACAATTAAATCGCACGCCATCCAAATGGAATATACGTTTGAAGGGCAAGAATATGTACTAAATTTAATTGACACTCCTGGTCATGTAGATTTCTCATACGAAGTTTCTCGTTCTATTGCTGCTTGTGAAGGCGCGCTTTTAATTGTTGATGCTGCTCAGAGTATTCAGGCGCAAACAATTTCTAATTTATACTTGGCATTAGAGAATGATTTAGAGATAATTCCGGTATTAAATAAAGTAGATTTACCAAGTGCAAATCCAGAAGAGGTTACTGATGATATTGTTGATTTATTAGGTTGTGACTCTAAAGAAGTGATTCATGCAAGTGGTAAAACTGGGTTTGGTGTTGATAATATTTTAAAAGCTATTATTGAACGGATTCCAGCACCAAAAGGTGATGTAAATGCGCCACTACAAGCTTTGATTTTTGATTCTGTTTACAATACTTTTAGAGGAATTGAAACTTATTTTAGAGTTTTTAATGGGGAGATTAAAAAAGGACAAAACATAAAATTTGTTGCGACAGACAATGAATATTTTGCTGATGAAGTTGGTACATTAAAGTTAGAGCAGGTGATAAAAAAATCTGTAAAAGCCGGCGATGTTGGTTATTTAATAACAGGAATTAAAACTGCCAAAGAAGTAAAAGTTGGTGACACCATTACTGATGCTAAAAACCCTACTACCAATATTGTAGAAGGCTTTGAAGATGTAAAACCTATGGTGTTTGCTGGGATTTACCCAGTAGATACCGAAGATTATGAAGAGTTAAGAAACTCGATGGAAAAGCTACAACTAAATGATGCTTCGTTGGTTTTTCAACCAGAAAGCTCTGCCGCATTAGGTTTTGGATTCCGTTGTGGGTTCTTAGGAATGCTACATATGGAGATCATTCAAGAACGCTTAGAGCGTGAGTTTAATATGACTGTGATTACCACGGTTCCAAATGTTTCGTACCACGCATTTACAAATAAAAACCCTGATGATGCTTTTATTTTAAATAACCCATCAGATTTACCAGACCCTTCAACAATTAACAGGATTGAAGAGCCATATATCAAAGCAACTATCATTACAAAATCAGATTTTGTTGGGAATGTAATGTCTCTTTGCATTGAAAAAAGAGGAATGATTACCAATCAAACTTATTTGACAACAAATCGTGTTGAACTAACTTTTGATATGCCTTTAGCTGAAATTGTATTTGATTTTTATGATCGATTAAAAACGGTTTCTAAAGGTTATGCTTCTTTTGATTATTCGCCAATTGGAAAGCGTGAATCTAAATTAGTGCGCTTGGATATTTTACTAAACGGAAGTTCTGTAGATGCTCTTTCTGCGTTAATTCATGCAGATAATGCACAACATATTGGGAAGAAAATGTGTGAAAAGTTGAAAGAATTAATTCCTCGTCAGCAGTTTGACATTCCAATTCAAGCAGCTGTTGGAGCTAAAATTATTTCTAGAGAAACTATTAAAGCCTTACGTAAAGATGTAACTGCCAAATGTTATGGTGGAGATATTTCTCGTAAACGTAAGCTTCTTGAAAAACAGAAAAAAGGTAAAAAACGAATGCGTCAAGTAGGGAATGTAGAAATACCCCAACAAGCATTTATGGCTGTGTTGAAATTAAACGATTAATAACCTATACCCTCATATTGTTTTTTAGCTCCTGCTAAAATATTTGATTTACCTTTCATTTAGGGTAGATAAAATTCCCGTTGATACCGAAATGGAAGGTCCAAAAAATATTATTGATAACTATTTGATAGGTTTAGTCAATTTTGCGACCACTCATATTACAGGTTAATAATTTTTAACCTTAAATTCTAACTTAAACTTATCATTATGAAAAAATCCATCCTATTTCTTATAGCGATTTTACTAATTGCTATAAGCACAAATGCCCAAGACATTTATGATTTCAAAACATCTTTTATCAGCGTTTTAGAAAATGCAAAAGCATATACTATAGAAGTTGCAGAAACAATGCCAGCAGAAGATTATACTTTCAAAGCAGCCGATTCCGTAAGAACTTTTGGCGAACAAATGGCACATATTGGTATGTCGTCAATGTTTATAGTTACCAAACTTTTAAAAGGCGAAGACATGCCAGAAAGCAAAGTAACTGAACAAGAAATTGGTGCATCAAAAGAGAAAACAATTGAATTGCTTAACATGTCTTTTGATAATGTAATTTCATCGTTAAAAGAAATGGATGATGAAGACTTACAAGAAAAATTTATTCTATTCTTTAGACCAGAAAAACCTGAGTATACTAAATTAGAAGGATTTATCTTTTTAAGAGATCACATAACACATCACCGAGGACAAGCAATTGTTTATTTGAGAATGAAAGGACAAAAAGCTCCACAGTTTAGAGCCTTCTAATTTTTTCATAAAATGAATAGCATAAAAAAACCCATCTAATTTCTTAGATGGGAAAATTGCTATGAAAAAGAAAGTAGGATTTGACTCCTACAGGTGCAAATATACGATGAGTTTTGAAATAGCAAGCATTCTTTAACAAGTTATTTTGGCTTTCTCAAACGTTTGAGTTGATGAAAATATATGATTTAACATATTTTTAAGATAGTACTTGTATTATTTATAACTTCGTGCTCAACTTAAAAAACATTGTTTTGAAAATATCGAATTATAAATACCTCCTTCTTTTTACCCTAGCATTAGGTGTGACTAATTGTAAAAAAGAAACTTCTACAGAATCATTTTCGATTGGAATCATATCCGATTGTCAATATTGTGATTGTGATATAAGGTTCGTCGGTGGTGCTGATCGTTATTATAGAAAAGCACCTCAAAGGCTGCATAATGCAGTTGCCGAATTAAACAAGCATGATTTAAAGTTTACAATTCATTTAGGAGATTTCATTGATCAAGATTTTAAGAGCTTTGATTCAATTAATCCAATTTGGGATAAACTAAAATCTAAATCATATCACGTTTTAGGAAACCATGATTTTTCGGTAGCTGATAGTCTAAAAAACAAAGTTCCAAACAAGATGGGATTAACAAATCGCTATTATAGCTTTGAATTAAACAATTGGAAATTTATTGTATTGGACGGAAACAATGTTAGCCTTTATGGTGCCCCTACTACTAAAAAATTAAAAGAAGCTGAAGAACTATTGGCTGAAGTAACAAAAGACTCTTTGTTGTATGCCAAATTTTATAACGGTGCATTAGGCTCTGAACAACTGACTTGGGTAAAAACAGAACTAGAAAATGCTAAAACTAATAATTTAAATGTGTGTTTCTTTAACCATTTTCCTGCTAGTCCCATGACAAAACTAAACTTTTGGGATAAAGATGCATTTTTAACATTGGTTAAAGATTATGACAATGTAAAATTATACTTGAACGGACATGACCATGCTGGTGCTTATGACGAAGTTAATGGAGTGCATTATGTAACTTTTAAAGGAATGGTTGATACCGAAAACACTAACACTTTTGCTTCAATTAAATTTACAAAAGATAGTGCTTTTGTACAAGGATATGGAAGAGAAGAAAATAGACGTTTAAAGTTAAAATAATTAAAAATGCAAATAAAAATGTCTGAGACTATACTAGTCTCAGACATTTTTTCATAGCAATTATCCTAATTAATTTTTGCTTCCCAACATCAATAATTCATTACACACCACCTCGGTGATATATCTTTTGTTGCCTTCTTTATCGTCATACGATCTAGTGGTAAGTTTCCCTTCAACAGCAACTTGGTTTCCTTTTTCTAAATACTTTTCTACAATTTCGGCAGTTTTGTTCCAAGCTACAATATTAGTCCATTGTGTGTCTGTTACTTTTTCTCCTTGCGAATTTTTGTAGGTTTCATTTGTAGCAATGGAGAATTTTGCTAATTTCTTTCCTGACTCCAGGGTAATAATTTCTGGACTGTTTCCTAAATTACCGATTAACTGAACTTTGTTTCTTAACGTACTCATAAGATAAGGTTTTAAATGATTAATAATTTTATTTGTCACTATTGACACTGCAAAGATGTTATAGTTTTGAAATTAAATGCGGTTATTAAACGGTTACTTTCGGTAGTAAATAGATTTTTCCGACTACGTTCAATTAAATTTTTACATGATAAATCATTTATTGTTTTCTATCTTTGAAAAAACACATTCAATGTACCGTATCTTAATCGCACTAATTTTTACAACAATTTTTTTATCAAGTTGTAATAGTCAAACAAAAAAAGAAATGACAAATCATACATATACCAACGACCTTATCAATGAAACAAGTCCCTATTTATTACAGCATGCTCATAATCCTGTAGATTGGAAAGCTTGGAATAAAGAAGCATTAGATTTGGCAAAAAAGGAAGATAAACTCATTATTATTTCGGTGGGTTATGCTGCGTGTCATTGGTGCCATGTGATGGAGCATGAGAGTTTCGAAAACGATTCTGTCGCTAAAATCATGAATGATAATTTTATCAGTATTAAAATTGATAGAGAAGAAAGACCAGACATTGACCAAGTATATATGGATGCTGTACAAATGATGAATGGTAGTGGCGGATGGCCTTTAAATTGTATTACGTTACCAGATGGTCGCCCTATTTTTGGAGGTACCTATTTTCCAAAAGATCAATGGATAAATGTGCTAAATCAACTTTCTGATTTGTATCAAAATGATCCTAAAAAAGCAATTCAATTTGCTGAGAATGTTGCTAACGGATTAAAAGAAAGAGCGCTCATTACCGTAAATACAAACGAAGCTGTTTTTTCAAAAAATGATATTGAAATTGCTGTTGATGCTTGGGAAGATAAAATGGATAAAAAATTAGGTGGTGCTAAACAAGAAAGGAATAAATTTCCACTTCCTAATAATTTTCAATTCTTATTACGCTATGGATTTCAAGATCAAAATGAAAAAATTTTAAACTATACAAATACCACGTTGACTCAAATGGCTTATGGCGGGATTTACGATCAAATAGGTGGAGGGTTTGCGCGTTATTCTACCGATAAAAAATGGCATATCCCTCATTTTGAAAAGATGCTATACGACAATGGTCAGTTGGTGAGTTTATATGCTGATGCCTATTTAGCTACTAAAAATGATTTGTACAAAGAAACTGTTTTTGAAACCTTAGAATTTATAGAACGAGAATTAATGAATGACGAAGGTGCTTTTTATTCTTCATTAGATGCCGATAGTAATACTCCCAAAGGTGAGCTTGAAGAAGGTGCTTTCTATGTATGGGTCAAAAAAGAGTTAAAAGATATCATTGGTTCAGATTATGATTTGTTTGCAGATTATTATAATGTAAATTCATACGGTCACTGGGAAAAAGAAAATTATGTCCTCATCAGAGATTCCTCAGATAAAAAATTTGCAAAAAAGCATGATTTATCAATTGAAGACTTAAAGAAGAAAGTCAAAACTTGGAAAAAAGTATTGCTAAAAGAACGCGCTAAAAAAGAACGTCCACGATTGGATGATAAAACGTTGACGTCTTGGAATGGAATTATGCTAAAAGGATATATAGATGCCTATCGCGTTTTTGACAATTCGCATTATTTAGATATCGCACTAAAAAATGCACACTTTATCACTTCTAAACAATTGCGAAATGATGGTGGATTAAATCATAATTACAAAAACGGAATAAGTAATATCAATGCGCATTTAGAAGATTATGCTGCGGTCATTGATGCCTTTATTGCTTTATATGAAGTGACTTTGGATGAGCAATGGTTACACACAGCAAAGCAATTAACTGATTATACTTTTGATCACTTTTTTGATGACACTAGCAAATTATTCTTCTTTACGTCTAATGAAGATGAAAGCCTAATTACCCGAAATATTGAGTTGAATGACAATGTGATTCCCGCTTCAAATTCTATGATGGCTCGGAACTTAGCTAAACTCAGCCATTACTTTTCAAATGCTTACTATTTAAAAACAAGCAAGCAAATGCTAAACAATGTAAAAGAGTCTATTGTAAATTATCCTGCTGGATATTCTAATTGGCTACAATTGATGAGTGATTTTTCTAGTAATTATTATGAGGTTGCCATTTCTGGACCAGATGCTATTTCTAAATTAAAAGAAATCAATCAAACTTATATTCCAAATAAATTAATTGCAGGATCAACAAAAGTAAGTCAACTCCCTTTGATGCAAGATCGGTTTAATGATGATGAAACTTTTATTTATATTTGTGTAGATGGAGCTTGTCAAATACCTGTAACAGAGGTTAAAAGTGCGTTGAATCAAATAAGCAAACATTTTTAAACCAATTAATTATGTATATAGTACAAACATTTTTTATCGCCTTAGTGGCATTTTTACACATCTATTTTATGATTTTAGAAATGTTTTTATGGACTAAACCAAAAGGCCTAAAAGCATTTGGACTTAAAAAAGAATTTGCCGAAGAGTCTAAAGTGCTAGCTGCCAACCAAGGATTGTACAATGGCTTTTTAGCTGCAGGATTAATCTATGCAATCATTACAAAAGAAATGCAATTTGCTATTTTCTTTTTAATTTGTGTTGTTATTGCCGGAATCTATGGTGCCTACTCTACTAAAAAAATCAAATTGTTTTATATACAATCTATACCTGCACTAATTGGGTTGGGATTGTTGTTGGTTTCATTTTAAATTTTGAATAAAAAGGATATAACAACTATACTTATTTCTATTTAACTATTTTTGAAAACTACCTAAACTAGTTTTAAATGAATAAATTTTTACTATTTACAATAATCTTCTCTCTATCAATTAACAGCTTTTCCCAAGATTATTTTATAATTAAAAACGACACTACTTTTTGTAACAAACTAAAATATACCACATCTTCTCAAGGATATTTAAAAAAATTAGAATTCATAAATTTATCTGGAATTGAAACAACTCTTAAAGGAAAGAAAAATGTTTCTGACGTAAGTACTATTTATCTTAAAGGAAATACTTTTGACAAAATCCCCCTTAAAGCTAGCAAACCTAAAAGTTATGTTCGGTTTACAAAAAGGGTTGTTGATGGAAAGTTGAAAGTTTACTTGATGCGACAAAAAACGATTACGACAATTAGGCCAACATCTTCAACTAAAATAGCTCCAAATACAACTTTAGTTACTCATTATGGTCCTGAAAAAGGAGCCGCAGGTAATTATCGCTTTTTTATTAAACTTCCTAATGGAACATTTTATAAGGTTAATAAAAAAAAGAATATTGAAAAATATATTGAACCATATTTACTAAAATGTGAAGAATTTAAAAAACAATTTAAAGGTTTTCATTTTGATCGCGCAAAGTTTGCCGCAAAAGGCTCCTCTCTAGATGAAAATGAACAACATTTTATTGAACAAATAGAGCTTTATAATTCACTTTGTAATTAATCTATTTTTCTAGCAGTGTTTGACATTTCTACCAAAAAAACATAACACACACACATTTCCTACCACTGTAATCTTTTTTATCTAAATATGATTTAAGTCATAATTCACTAGAACCCAATGCGGTAATTTTGCTGTAATATTAAATTTTACATCAAATGAAAAATAGTGTTTTAAGTATCATAATTAGTGTTGTCTTTGGTTTATCAACTTTTGCTCAAGAACTAACTCCGTACATCAAAATAGGAACTTCAGATAAGAGTATTGAAGAAGTTTCTAAACAAGTAATTGAAGTTTTAGAAAGTAATTCTTTCACTGTTTTAGGTGATTATCATCCTGCAGGTAAAGATGGTTTAAAAATCATCGCCTTTACAAATGATAAAATAAAAAACACCGTTATTAAGGTTAAAGATAGAGGTGCATTGGCTGCTATATATAAAGTTGGCTTGGTAAAAACTAATGGAAAAATCACTTTATCTTATACCAATCCAGAATATGTTTTAAGAGCTTATCTACAAAATGATTTTAAAAAATATCTAACAACATTTACAAAATTTAGTGCCGATTTAAAAACTGCTTTTTCTAGTCTAGGAAATGAGTTTACTCCTTTTGGCGGAACAGTTGATACTGATGATTTAAAGAAATATCATTATAAAATAATGATGCCTTATTTTACAGATCCTGTTGAGTTGAATGAATTTACTTCGTTCGAAGAAGGTTTAAAAATCATAAAAACTAATTTAGAAGCTAATAAAGGAAATACTAAATTGGTGTATGAACTGGTATATCAATCTGAAGAAGTTGCAGTTTTTGGCGTTGGTTTAGAAAGCTCTGAAGATGGCGAAGCAACTTTTTTACCTACCATTGGCGAAGCACATGCAGCTGCTTTACCATATGAAATTATTTTACAAGGAACAGAAGTTACTATGTTACATGGAAAATATAGAATTGCGCTTTTTTGGCCAGATTTAACCATGGGAACTTTTATGAAAATAATGAGTACTCCTGGAGATATTGAAGATACCCTAGAAGAAATTTGTGAATAAAATAGGTTTTTGATTTCCCCAATCTAATCCTCCTAAAGATAGTTTATAGCTAAATTTTTGGGGTTTTTTTATAAAAAAATTCTAATTTACTTTATCTCTCTAGCCCTTTATTCAAAATTAATTGTATTATTTTTGTACTGATTTTACAATGTATTTAAAACTACACTAATGAAAAACAAATCATATATAGGTATCTCTTTCATCATATTACTTTTCGGTATTTATACAGTGCCAAAAGTAGTTGGTCACTTTTCAGAATCTAGTTTACACAAGTTTGATAAAGTTCCTGCTTTTGAATTTACCGATCAGCATGGAGAAATTATTACCAATGATAACTATAAAGGAAAAGTGTATGTCGTAGAATTTTTCTTTACAACTTGCCCAACCATTTGCCCAATTATGAATGAGAAAATGGTAACCATTCAAAATGAATTTTTTGGAAATCCAAATTTTGGAATTGCCTCTATTTCTATAAATCCGAATAATGACTCTACCCAAGTACTAAAAGCCTATGCTGATGAATATAAAGTGTCCAGTCCTAACTGGCATATGCTTTCTGGAAAATCACAAAAAGAAGTTTTTGATTTAGCAAAGACAGGATTTAAATTATATGCTGGAGTTGGAGATAAAGAAGTTGGCGGTTTTGAGCATTCTGGCCTTTTTGCTTTGATAGATAAAGAAGGGTATATTCGCTCTCGTTATGATGAATATGGCAACCCTATAATGTATTACAGAGCCATTAAAGAAAATGAATTTGATGATCAAATCAATGAGTTGAAACAAGATATTAAATTGTTGTTGAACGAGTAATTGAAAAATGAAAACATCTGAAGAAAAAAAATACAACCGCATCATTACAATCTTATCAATTGTATTACCTCTATCAATAGCGGCATTATTTGGAGTGAAAATTGAAATGGAATTACCTGTATTTTTACCCCCAATTTACGCAACCACAAATGCAATAACATCTTTGGTATTAATTGCTGCAATCATTGCTATAAAAAAAAGAAACAGACAATTACATGAACGTTTGATTAAAATAGCAATGTTACTTTCAGTCTTATTCTTGGTAATGTATGTTTTGTACCATATAACATCAAATTCAACTGCATATGGTGGTTCGCAAAAAGGGATTTATTTCTTTATTTTAATAAGTCATATTATATTGTCTATTGCCGTAATTCCTTTTGTATTGATTACCTATGTTCGCGCAAAATTGAGTAAATTTAAACAACATAAAAAAATAGCAAAATATACTTTTCCGTTGTGGTTGTATGTAGCAATTTCAGGTGTAGTGGTCTATTTGATGATTTCGCCTTTTTACCAAATTTGAAAACGTCTTTGCGAGAACGCAGGACGTGGCAATCTTAATAACTAAAGTTATAATAAAAATTTAACTCAAACAGTTAAAACAAAAAATGAAAAAAGGAATCGTCTTTAGTCTCTTATCTCTTATCTCTTGTCTAGAGTTATATTCTCAATGTGCCATGTGTAAAGCTGTTGTTGAAAGTGGCGATGCTGAAGTTGCTCAAGGATTAAATCACGGAATCATGTATTTAATGCTATTTCCCTATCTTCTTATTGGTGCCTTATTATACTTCATTTATAAGCATAAGGTCAAAAACAAAAATTAACATTTTTATAAGAATCGTTTTTTGTAACATATTGTAGTTTTGGTCGTCATATGAGTACATCGTTTTAAAAAAACTAACGAAATCAAACTATAAAAAATATTTATGAGAACAAGAATTCTTACAGTTTTTGTGTTTATTGGGTTCCTTTCAATAAATGCTCAAACTAAAAAATGGAGTATTTACGAATGTATCGATTATGCCATCGAAAATAACATTTCAATAAAACAACAAACTTTAAATGCTGAATTAGCCCAGGAAGATATCAATTCTGCCAAAGGAAATTTCTTACCAGATTTAAGAGGAAATGCTTCACATAATTATAATTTTGGGTCTTCAATTGGTCAAGATGGTGTACGTATTGCTCGTGATACTAGAGGTAATAGTTTTGGCTTAAATACAGGAATTACCTTATTTGATGGAATGCGAAATGTAAATAATTATGAGCAAGCAAAACTTGGTTTAGAAACTTCGCAATTGCAAAAAGATATTATTCAAGATGATATTACTATCAACATACTAACACGCTATATTGATATTTTAGCGCAAAAAGAAAACCTTACAATTGCCCAAGAACAAGTTATAATTACTAAGCAACAAATTGATCAAATTCAAGAATTTGTAAATGCGGGTGTTAGAGCTAAAGCAGATTTACTGGACGTCAAAGCTCAATTAGCAAGTGACAACGAAACTGTGGTAAATGCTGAAAGTGCCGTTGAATTAGCTTTGTTAAGTTTAACAGAATTATTGCAAATACCTTATAAGGATTTTGACATACAAAATGTTGAATTAAATATTTCTTCAGTTTCTTTGCTTTATGATGATGCTGATCAAATTTATGAAAAAGCAGTTGCAACAAGAGCCGAAATTAAAAAAGCACAATTAGATATTGAAAATTCTGATTTAAATATTGACATTGCTAAAGGTGCTTATTACCCAACTTTAAGCTTTGGTGCTGGATTAGGAACATCATATCAACATAGTCAAGGGCAAGAAGATTTGAGACCTACTATTCCAGACCCTAGTGACCCAAATAATATTGTATGGGTAGACAACGGATTTGGACAACAATTAAGCGACAATCTAGGTTATAATTTAGGGTTTAACTTAAGTATTCCTATCTTTAATAGAATGCAAACAAAGAGTAATGTGAATAAAAACATTATCAATCAAAAAAGAGCTGAAAACAGTTTAGCACAATCAAAACAAGATTTATATTCTACTGTAGTGCGAGCCTATAACAGTGCAAGAACTTCATTAAATCAATACAGAGCTTCAGAAGCGTCAGTTAAGGCGCAAGAAGAGGCTTTTAAAAATGCACAAGAAAGCTTTGATTTAGGGGTAATGACATCCTTTGAGTTTGAGCAAGTTAGAATTCGTTTATTAAATGCACAAGCAGCATTTATCAATGCAAAATATAATTTTGTGTTCCGTACTAAAGCACTAGAATATTATACAGGAGTGCCAATTACAATTAATTAACAAGTCTGCTAATAGATAAAATACAAACACTCAACATTTAAAATGTTGAGTGTTTTTTTGTTATTTCTTTTTACTTATTCAAGAATGAAAAAGAAATAACAAAACATCATCATAACAAAGTTTTAGATAACTTTTTATACTATCTTCGTTACTGTTATTATTCTCCAATAATAAATATGAAAAAAGAACTACTCCTTTTATATGCCTTAATTGCTCTCTGTTTCTCACATGAATCTAATGCCCAAAAAGAACAAAAAAAATTTAGAGACACCTTAGACAATGCCTTAGATTTAAGTGATTTTTTGGTCAACCATCATGGTATACTTCCAATAGTTTCACCCATTACAGAACCTGCAGTTGGTTATGGCGCTGCTGTTGCTGCCCTATATTTTGTTACAAAAGAAGATAAAAGTCAAAGGCCCGATATTATTATTGCGGCTGCAGGATTAACTTCAAACAAAACTTGGTTGGCGGGTGGTGGATATATTGGGTTTTGGAAAAAAGATAATATAAGATATCGAGGGTTTGCTGGATATGCCGAAGCAAACTTGAAATATTATGGTTTGCTTGATAATCGCCCATTAAAATTTAATTTGAATGCTTTTATATTTTTACAACAATTAAATTTTAGAATTGGAAAAAGCAACTTTTTTCTAGGAGGTAAATACCAATTGGCTAAAATTACCATTCCAATTTTTGACAATAATATCATACCAGGAATTAACCCTCGTGAGTTAGAAATGTGGAATAGTGGAATTTCTGCTATTGCAGAATTTGATAATTTAAACAATTTTTTATCACCCACAAAAGGAACAAAAATTCATTTAAGTTATGATCAGAATCTTGAAATCATTGGAAGTAACAGAGATTGGGGCAAAATAAATTTTTACACTTATATGTACCTTCCAATTACAAACAAATGGCTTTCGGCATTCAGAGTTGACTCTCAATTAGCTACTGGTAATACTCCCTTTTATGCTGAACCTTTTGTATCTCTACGAGGAGTAGCGGCTTTACGCTATCAAGGGCAATTAACTGCTTTGTTTGAAACTGAACAACAATTTGCAATCTCAAAAAGATGGGATCTTATTGGGTTTACAGGAATTGGAGCTGCTTTTAAAAATGTAGAAAACATGAATAATGACGGTATCGTTTGGAATGCAGGAGGTGGCTTTCGATATTTAATTGCACGTGTATTAGGCATGAAAATGGGGTTAGATATAGCGCGAGGACCAGAAGATTGGGCCTTTTATGTAACTGCTGGCACCTCTTGGAGATAGTCTTCAATTAATAATTAAATTTTAAAAATCAATAATTTATGAAAACCGCATCACTATTAACAGATTTGGAATTCAACGAAACTAAACCTGCGATTAAGGTTTTATTAGAAAGTGAATACAGCAAAGAAATTAGGATCGCTTTTAATAAAGGACAGCTAATGAAAGCGCACAAAACGTCTTTTCCTATTACTGTCGAAATTTTTGAAGGAGCTATCAATTTTGGAGTCAATGAAAAAGTACATCAGCTTAAAAAGGGTGCTATTATTTCGCTTCCAGCAAATATTATTCATGACCTAGAAGCTACCAAAAAAAGTATAGTTAGGCTAACACTTTCTAAAAGTGACACCATAAATCGTGTGAAGAAAGTGATTGACTAACTAGGTGATTTAGAGTCAATTTTTATATATTGGCTCCTAAAAAGATTTTTTGCTTTGAATACTACTAAACTATGATCCCTAAAATTATTCACTTTTGTTGGTTAAGTGGCGATGAATATCCCAAATTAATTGAACAATGTATGGCAACTTGGAAAACAAAATTGCCAGATTATGAATTTATGTTATGGGACACCAATAAATTTGATATCAATAGCACGCTTTGGACACAACAATCATTTGAATCAAAAAAATATGCATTTGCAGCAGACTATATTCGCTTACATGCAGTTTACAAGTATGGGGGAATCTATTTAGACACGGATGTTGAAATTGTAAAAAACTTTGATGACTTACTTCACCTTCCTTATTTTGTTGGATTAGAACAAAATAACATTATAGAGGCTGCAGCTTTTGGGGCAGAAAAAGGAGCAGATTGGCTAGCAGATTGTATGCGCTATTACGATGATAGACCTTTTATTAAAGAGGATAGAACTCCTGACCTCCTAATTCTTCCTAAAATTATGGAGACACAAATTAAACAAAATAGAAAACTAGTTTTTCTAGAAAATAAGGAGTTAAAAAACATAGAAGAACTCATTAAAGATAAAACCAAATTATTGTTATATCCATATGATTATTTTAGCGTAAAAGATCATGAGTCACAGAAAATAACAAAAACAAAAAACACGTACACTATCCATCACTTTAATAATGCTTGGATTCCTAAACGAATGAAAGTCCGTTTGAATCTAAAACGAAAACTCCTAAAAACTTTTGGTGTGAACTTAACGAATTTTCTCATTGGATACTCAGGTTTTAGAAAATTTAAAAAATTAATTAAAAGCACCAAATAACATGAATCGCTTTATTTTATTCTTATTATGTTATGGTTTAGGGTTCGTAGTACATGCTCAAGATTTAGAACCTCGTTTTTTATCTTCATCTCCTACTGGAACAAACTTCTCAGGTGTTGCGTACGGATATTCTTCTGGTAATATTTTGTTAAATGGTTTAGAAGTTGAAAACTTAAATGCAAAAATAAACACTTTTATTCCTTTTTACGGCCGTAGTTTTAAACTCTTTAACAAGCTTACAAAAATCAGTGTTGCAGCTCCATATTCTGTTGCAAAATTTAATGCACTTGTTTCTGATGTTGATACCACTGCATATAGAAATGGGTTCAATGATTTTTCTTTTAAAATGTCTATGATATTAATAGGCGATCAGGTTTCATCATTAAAAGAGTTTGCAAAACGAAAACAAAAAAAATTTAAGCTCGGTACTGCATTTAAAGTAAAAGTTCCATTAGGTAGGTATGATGAAACTAAATTATTAAATCTTGGCGCCAACCGTTGGGCATTTCAATTTAAGATTGCTAGCTCTTATACTCTTACTAAAAAATTGCTATTGGAGCTTCATATAGAATCCTGGTTTTTTACAGAAAACACATCCTACTTTAACGGAAATACTTTAAAACAAAAACCTTTATTAAGTACCCAACTACATGCAATTTATCTTTTTGGTCCAAAATTTTGGGCATCTGCATCTGTGGGTCAAGTGGCTTGGGGAGAGACCTCTATAAACGGTGTGGCAAAAAACAATAATCAAAAAAATTCTAGATTTGGCACTTCTATTTCTTATAAAGTAGGAAAACAAAGCTCTTTAAAAGCTTCTATCACAAACGGGCTTTACACAGGTAAAGGAGCAGATTTTACTTCTGTATTAGTAGGGTATTCTTTTGTTTGGTTTGATAAAAAATAAAATAGAACATGATTAAAATTACGCACTAACTACTAAATAAAACTAAAACAGCAATCACATTACAACCGACTTAAAAATCAAACTTCCAATCAAACACATCGGTACGTAAACCAATATTTACCCAAGTAGTATTAGTTTTATCAAAAGTTGGGGTTGGGTTTTCTGGGTTAAAATTGCGGTAAGTAAATCCTCCAAACAGTTTTAAGTTCACTGCAGGATTTACTACATAACCCACTTGTAAATCACCCACAAAAATATTAGTGGTATTTCCTTGACCAATTTCATTGCCATAATCACTTGGCCTATCCGTGTAATCCCTATAAATATCACCTCCATAACTAGCGGGGTCACCAGCTATATCAAACCCTTTTTTACCCAACACCATTTTAGCATTGGCATACCAACGGTCTTTGGTATAATGCCCTATCAAAATAAATTCTCTAAAGTTAGATTCCCATAAATGTGCCATCGATTGATTGTTGTGCCCATAGTTGAGTATAATCTCATTATGCGAATATGTGTAAGGACGCACCGCATTAAACTCTGCTTGTAAATGCAAGTTATCTACCCCAAAAGCATGGTGGTATTTTGCTCCTATTTGAAAACCATTTTTATTTCCCCAATAGCCATCACCTGAGAAAATCTCACCAGTAGAAAATTCATCAATCATCAATTGTGTATACATAGAAAAACGATCACTAAACTTATACTTACCACTTAAACCTATAATTGCATTACCACCTCTAGAGCCGGTTGAAAATTCAATTGCTCTATAAAAAATAATAGGGTTTAGATAATTAATATCAAAACCTCTATCATTAGAATCTTCCCAAATAACAGATTCAAACAATCCTATATTTAATTTTTTTGTGACATTCCAACTCAAATAATGTGTTGCCATATACTTGGTTCTAAACACGCCATCATTTGTAACTTCTGGACGAACATCTCTTAACCACAACCAAGTATTTGTGTATTTAATTTTCCAAAAAGTCGTGTTGATTTTAAAATATGGATATGGTGAAGCAGCATCTGACATAAACATTGAGCGATATCCATCACCAATAAAATTCTTGCCATGTCCAAATTGAAAGTTAAATGTTTTGTTTGGCGAATATGATAAATATGCCTCAGCCACCGGATAATCATAAGCCCCATCCCCAAACTCTTTGGCAATACCTCGCCCTGGAATAATGGCAGGATTACCACCTGCAGGTGCCATAGATTCTGCATACTGGTTTACGTATTCGGCAAAGCGACCTTGACTCTCAAAAAAGGAAGTATAAAAACTCAATTTTTTACCTATAGCTCCTTGAATTTGAATACCTCGAGTATTGTTGTACGTATAATCTAAATCAGAATTATCTTTCCCAATTTGCAAATCGACAATAGGATCTATGGTAAACCAAAAACCTTTCCCTTGAATTTGCACCATATGTTCATTCCAAAGTTTTCTACCCCACCAACCAGATTTATTTTTCATCAAACTCGCCTTTTGAGCATCTAAATCTACATATTCAATCACCTCACTATACACATATGGTTTCACTGCTGTGTGTGAATTGCCAGCGCGATTGTAATAATAATCAAGTGCGGCATATTGCTGATGTGTGTATGGTATATTCAATTCACTATGATGTTCTAACAACTCTAACGAATCGGGTTTTATCAAGCCTAAATCTTCGTCTTTATCTTTTGCATAATAGGTATTTATAAGCCTCTCTTCAACTAAAGGCTCTTGCTGATTATTATCACTCAACGGGAATTTAATTGGTAGTACAAATTGCATTTCTACATTATGATTGTTGAATTTTGCAGGAGTGATTTGTGGCAATTCTTCAAAAACTCTTTCAAACTCTGCCTCCAATTCTTTATAAGGCGTATTGACATATAAGGATTTAAAATTACCTTCTTTTGTTACATAAAAAACAACATTCGCAGTACCCGTATAATTGTCTTCTTCTAAAACTTTCGGGATTTTAATCTCATCAATTATTGCAGAAGTTACATTGGATTTAAAACAAACTTTTAAAGAGTCGTTGTCAACATTTTCACATCCTATATAAACAGGATATTTTTCTGTTTGCGAAAAAACACAGATGGTAAATAATAATAAAAGTGGGGTTAGAATCTTTTTCATTGGTTAGGTTAATGCTTCTTATTATCACGAAATTTTAGTGACTTTATTGTCTGTTAGCTGATACTTTTCTTGGCTTTCTTTACAGATTGCAAAACAGGTTGAGTCAAATTCTAATCGATGCCCATATTCGCTCACCCATCCTATTTGTTTGGATGGATTGCCAACTACTAAAGCATAAGGCTCAACGTTTTTAGTTACCACAGCTCCGGCTCCAATCAAAGAAAATTCTCCAATCGTATTGCCACAAATAATGGTTGCATTGGCACCGATACTTGCTCCTTTTTTTACCAAAGTAGTTTTGTACTTATCTCTTCTGATTATAGCAGATCTTGGATTTACAATATTGGTAAAAACCATTGAAGGGCCTAAGAAAACATCGTCCTCACAAATAACTCCTGTATAAATTGAAACGTTGTTTTGAACTTTTACATTATTACCCAAAACTACTTTTGGAGATACCACCACATTTTGACCTAAATTACATCTATCACCAATAACACTATCAGACATTATATGACTAAAATGCCAAATTTTAGTACCGTCACCAATCTTGCAATTATCATCAATAACTGAAGTTTCGTGTGCAAAATAAGAGTTTGTTGACATATATTATTAAATCTAAACTTTTGTTGGATGCCACGTCGTTTTTACCTCTTGTGTCTTCTCAATCATATAAGGAGATTCACAATCAGTATCTAACCAATCGTTTTTTTTATGGAAAATAGTTCGTTTTAAATTATTACTTGCCAATTCATTTATAGTTGTTATTGCTTTCTGATTTTGCCCACAATATACAATTGCGTTCACATCCATGTGTGATGCCATATGGCTCATTAATTCATCAGCATTTCCTGTTAAAATATTGACAACACCACCTGGTACATCAGAAGAGTTTAGTACCTCAGCAAAAGAAATTGCCGATAATGGTTTTGTCTCTGATGCTAAAATTATAACCGTATTTCCTCCAACGATTGCTGGAGCAACTACAGAAACTAAGCCTAATAATCCTTGATTTTCTGCAGCTATCATTGCTACAATACCCATTGGCTCTAAACAAGAAAAATTAAAGTGTGCACTAGAAACTGGATTTACAGCACTAAAAAATTGTTGGTACTTATCGCTCCATCCCGCATAATATACCAAACGATCAATAGCCCTATCAACTTCTAATTGAGCACTTTTTTCGCTAGACCCTTGGGTTATTAATTCAGCAACAAACTGTGCGCGTCTTCCTTCCAACATTTCGGCAATACGATATAAAATCTGACCTTTATTCATTGCTGTTGCATTTGCCCAAGACTTTTGAGCTTTACGTGCAATGACCACGGCATTCCTAAAATCCTTACGAGATGCCAAACACATGTTCGCTACAAAATTTTCTTTTTTATCTTTTACAGCATAGTATCTTCCAGATTCTGTTCTAGGAAATTTTCCGCCGATATATAATTTATACGTTTTATGTATGTCTATTCTGCTCATAATTTTTTAATCAAATTTTACATATCCTCGCAAACCGTGTAAACCACCTTCGCGTCCAAATCCGCTTTCTTTATAACCTCCAAATGGCGAAGTTGGATCAAACTTATTAAAGGTATTTCCCCATATTACTCCTGCATTAAGGCGTTGTGTTAGATTAAATATTTTTGATCCCTTTTGTGTCCATACTCCTGCGGATAAACCAAACGGAGTATTATTTGCTTTTTCAACAACTTCATCAATAGTTCTAAAAGTTTGAACCGCTAACACAGGTCCAAAAATTTCTTCTTGTACAATTCTGTGTGATTGAGAAACATTCAAAAACAAAGTAGGTGCACACCAATTTCCATCTTTTGGTAATTTACAGTCAGGTTGATAAATCTCACCTCCTTCATTCAATCCAACCTTGATATAGTCTTTAATTGTCTTTAATTGTTTTGCTGAATTGATGGCTCCGATATCTGTATTTTTATCCAACGGATCGCCAATAACCAAGGTTTCCATTCTACTTTTTAATTTCTCAATTACAACATCAACAACAGATTCTTGGACAAATAATCTTGACCCTGCACAACACACATGCCCTTGATTAAAGAAAATAGCATTTACAATTCCTTCAACTGCTTGATCTATTGCTGCATCTTCAAAAATGATATTTGCTCCTTTACCTCCTAATTCTAAGGTTAACTTTTTTGATGTTCCTGCTGTAGCTTTTTGAATATATTTTCCAACTCCCGTTGATCCTGTAAAAGCAATCTTATCAACATCTGGATGATTTACAATTGCAGCGCCAGTTTCACCCGCGCCTGTTACAATATTCACCACTCCTTTTGGCAAACCACTTTCTTCAATGATTTCTGCCAGCTTTAAAGCCGTTAATGAAGTTGTTTCCGCAGGTTTTAAAACCACTGTATTTCCTGTTGCCAAAGCTGGAGCAATTTTCCAAGCTGCCATCAATAATGGAAAATTCCACGGAATAATTTGACCTGCAACACCAACTGGTTTTACTTTTCTGTTTGGAAAAGCATATTCTAACTTATCAGCCCATCCTGCATAATAAAAAAAATGATTTGCTGCAAGTGGGATATCAATATCTCTAGATTCTCTAATTGGTTTTCCTCCATCTAAAGATTCTATTACTGCAAATTCACGTGCTCTTTCTTGTATTAATCTCGCGATTCTGAAAATGTATTTTCCGCGTTCTTTACCTGATAATTTAGACCAAGAAGTAAATGCTTTATTTGCAGCAGCAACTGCCTTATCAACGTCATCAGTGGAAGCTTCTGCAACACTTGCAATCTTTTTTTGATTAGATGGGTTTATGGTATCGAAGTATTTGTTTTTTGATGGCTTTACAAATTCACCGTCAATAAATAATTCGTATTGCTTTTTAATTTTGATATGATCTGTGCTCTCAGGAGCATCAGCATACGCCCAAGTTGCTTTGAATATATTTTTGTCTTTACTCATAATTAATCTTTTGAAAAATAATCTGCAGACTGATACATACCTGTTTCAGCTTTTACCAATTGCATTAAAATATCGTTGGCCAAACTACTCGCTCCAAATCTGAAGTATTTATTATTCATCCATTTTTCGCCTAACACTTCATTAAGCATTACTAAATATTGCAATGCAATTTTTGAAGTTGAAATACCGCCAGCAGGTTTCATACCAATCATCTTTCCTGTTTTTAAATAGAAATCTTTAATGGCATCAAACATAACATAAGTTACTTGCATCGTTGCAGCGGGTTGAATTTTACCAGTAGATGTCTTGATAAAATCAGCACCAGCATACATGGCAATTTCACTCGCTTTTCTAACATTGTCTAGGGTATCTAACTCTCCTGTTTCTAAAATCACTTTCAAATGTGCTTTGCCACATGCCTTTTTTACAGCTACAATTTCATCATATACATATTGATAATTGCCAGAAAGAAACTCTCCTCTAGAAATAACCATATCTATTTCGTCAGCTCCTTGCTCAACGGCATATTTTGTATCATCTAACTTAACTTGTAGTTTTGAATTTCCGCTAGGAAATGCAGTAGCAACAGATGCGACTTGAATACCGCTCCCTTTTAAAGTTTCTTTTGCAATTGCCACATAAGTTGGGTATACACAGATAGCCGCAACAGTTGGAATACCTTTTAATGTATCATGCGGATGCATTGCCTTATAACAAAGTTGCTGTACTTTTCCTTTGGTATCTTTCCCTTCTAAAGTTGTTAAATCAATCATACTTAAAGCGAGTTTTAAACCCTCAACTTTAGCTGATTTTTTGATACTTCGAGACTGAAATCTGCTAATGCGTTCATTGACCCCGACCGTATCATAAGTTGGTAAATTATTTAAATTTGGTAACATTCAATTTTTATTATAAAATCAAATGTACAAATTATTACAATGCTTTGTTATTATTGAAACTCAAAAAGTTATTCACTAGAATTATGTTTGATAAAGAGGATGGTTTGTTAATAACAAAAAGCACCCTATTTACTAGGATGCTTCTTAAATTAATACTTGGTTTTTGTCTATTGAACATTAAATGATATCGGAACCATATATGATACTTTTACGGGTTTTCCGTTTCTCTTTCCAGGTGTCATTTGAGGTAATAAATTTACAACGCGTTTTCCTTCTTTTTCTAATCTTTTGTAATCTGCTCTTGCCCCTATAATTTCGATATCTCCAGATTTAGTAATTATAAACTGTACGTGTATACTTTGCTTTCCTGAAGGTAGTCCTAATTGAGTAGCTAAATCAGTATTGAATTTTTTACTAATAAACTTTCCTACATTCTTTTCAAAACAAGCTCTCTTTTGAGCTCTTGTGCCTTTTTCACAACCAGGATAAATTGGAACTTCTGGTACAGTAGCAATAAATTCTAGCTTCTCATCTTCTTCCTCTACAGTTATAAAAGTTGGAGTAACATCAATTATTGTTGGAGCTTTATCAATTATCTTTGGAATTTTTGGTGTTTCTTTTTCTTCTGTATTTGATTCTTCACTTTTTTTATAATCAGTAATTGTTGGTGTTTTTGGAAGTAGCTTTTGTTTTACAACTTTAACCTCTCTCTCAATTACAATATCTTTATAATTGATATATACAATATCATCGTCAATATTTACAGCAATGTTTTTAGGGTGATGTTTTGTAGTTTCCGTTTTATACTCAAAGAAGGCATAAACAACTGCTAAGATGAGTACTAACCCTAATTGCATAAACAATCCAGAACTTTTTTGTAACTTGATGGTCTGTTTTTTTGTTTTCATAATTTTAAATTTAAGACGTTAAAATCATGTTAACTTCAAGAAACATACCAAATAAAGAGTCCGCCTTGGTGGACTCTTTAATAACATCTTTGGTATCCTTATCTTATCTCAAATGTAATTGGCAGCATATAAGTAACATTAGCAGGTTTTCCTCTTTGCTTACCAGGAATCATTTTTGGAATTAAATTCACAACTCTTTTAGCCTCTTTTTCTAACCGAGAATGTGGAGCTCTAGCCCCAATAATTTCAATTGAGCCTGAAGTTGTAATTTTAAACTGAACATATATTTTGATTTTTCCTCTAGACAATCCTAGATCAGTTGCTAAATTAGCATCAAAATTTTTAGCCACAATTTTTTGAATTCCTCTATTTAAACAGTCTTTTTTGGCTTTTTTTCTTTTTTCTTTTTCGCAACCAGGATATATAGGAACTTCTTCAATAATTGCAAATGGAACATCTTCTACAAATTCTTCTTCTTGCTCTACCTCAATAATGTCGACAATATCAATAATTTCAATTTTTTCAGATTCATCTGTTTCTGTAGTTTCTATAATGGCTTCTTCAACATCAACAATATCCTCTACAACCTCAATCAATTCTGGGCTAACATTTGGTGGTGGTGGTGGTGGCGCAACTTGTTCTATTTCAATTTCTAGTACTTCTTCTTCTATTTCAAAATCGGTTTTTGAAATAATTTCTAACCCCTTACTTCTAGTATCATATACTTTGTGCTCTATGGCAACATAAACCACTAACAAAGTTAAAACTAGCCCCAATAATCGAAATAATTTTGTGTGTTCTTCTAAATCTGCAGTATTTGATTTTTTAATTTCCATACCCAAGAATTTACACTATGAAGGTATAATAAGTATCTAACAATTAATATGATAAAAATCAGTCTTTACAACTATTCTTATATTTTAAATTATCTTGGTCATTTCTACTTTAATTTAAATAAAAAAAGACCGCAAATTGCGGTCTTTTTAAGAATTATATTTTTTGTGTAATCTACTCTACATTGAAAGAGATTGGCAACATATATGTTACATTTACTGCACGCCCTCTTTGTTTGCCTGGAGTCATTTTTGGCAATAAGTTTACAACTCTTTTAGCTTCTTTTTCTAACCTCTTGTGTGGTGCTCTAGCTCCAAGAATTTCAATACTACCTGTTTTAGTAATTCTAAATTGGATGTAAATTTTTTGTTTACCTGGAGGCAAGCCTAAATCACTTGCTAAATCTGCATTAAATTTTCTTTGAATGTGTTTTTGCATTGATTTATTTAAACAATCTTTTTTTGCTTTTTTACCTTTTTCTTTTTCACAACCTGGGTATACTGGCACGTCTTCAATAATTGCAAACGGTACATCTTCGTCAAAATCTTCTTCTTCTTCAACCTCAACTATTTCCTCAACTTCTACACTTTCATCTTCATCAGTTTCAGTAGATTCTATAATTGTTTCTTCAACATCTTCTTCATCCTCAACAATCTCAATTACTTCTGGTGCTGGTGGTGGTGGTGGTGGTGGTGTTGTAATAATCTCAATTTCAAAATCTTCTACTTCTTCTTCTTCTTCATGTTCAGAAGATACAACTTCTAACCCTTGACTTACTCTTTCATAAGTTTTATGTTCAATAGCTAAATATATTGTAAATAAAGACAATACTAAACCTAATTGAAAAAATATTCTAGTGTATCCTTCTAAATTTGCCTTAGGGCTTTTTTTAATTTCCATTCTAAAAAATTTTATAGTGTGCTAATTTAATAATTATAAACTGACTTATGCAAAAAAATATTGTTAAATCCTTTTATACACTTTTAACAAAAAACTAAATGAACTTAGGGCTAACAGAATACCAACGGTATTTGCAATTACATCATGATAATCCATTGTTCTGTTTTCGGTAAGTGTTCCCTGTAAAATTTCTAATGTTACGCCAAATAGAAAAACAACCACAACTATAAGCAATTTACTCCTAATTTCTTGATGTGATTTTTTAATAGAAAAAAACCAACTCAATGTTAAGGTAGCATAGGCCAAGCTATGTAAAAATTTATCAGAGACTGAAATTTTTACAGGCAGGTATTTTAAAGAGGATAAGCTTAAATATATAATAATTGCTGTTAGTGCAAATGAAATAAAGTAAGCATTACGCTCCAATAATTTCTTTATAGCTATCCGCATCTAATAGATTTTCAACTTGAGACATGTCAGAAATTTTCACTTTAATCATCCATCCTTTTCCGTATGGATCAGCATTTACTACTTCTGGTTCGTCTTCTAATTCTTCATTAAATTCTACTACTTCTCCAGCAAACGGCATAAATAAATCTGAAACTGTTTTTACTGCTTCAACAGATCCAAAAACTTCATCTTGACCTAACTCATCATCTACAGTATCAACATCGACATATACAATGTCTCCCAATTCACTTTGGGCAAAATGTGTGATTCCGATAGTTGCTATTTCACCATCAATACTAATCCATTCGTGGTCTTTGGTGTATTTTAATTCTGCTGGTACGCTCATAATTTATATAATTAAGATTTCTTACAAATTTAATAAAAAAGATAGATGCTATCCAACATTTGTAAAAAGAAAAATTGAACAGCTGCTTTCACAGAAAAAGCAAATATAATCAGCAACAATTTTTAGTTCCCTAAGTTGTATTGAATAATGATTCCTGTACTGAATGAATTTCTTGGAAATGAAGTTGAAACTGCGTAACGCGATGAATTTTGATCATAATAGAATGATGCTGTTAAACTTCTACTCAAAGCATAATCGGCTAAAAATTTAAGAGAGAATAATTTTTGACCACCTGTAACTTGATCATTATCTTCATCAATATCACGAATTAAAGTAGTGTTATCTCTTAGGCTAAAATCTGCTCTAATATTTAAATCGCCATTAACAGTTTGATTTTTATCGTTGAATTTAAACTTAAATTTCACATTTTTAATACGATAACCTGCACCTACAATATATTCTGTTCCAGCAATTTCTGTCAAAGTGTTGTTGTTGAAATTCAGGTTGAGTATCCTATCTTTTCTTACCTCAGCTTTTAATGAAAGTGAGTTTCTCATTTTAAAATCTACTTTGGCAAGAGGAGAAAACTCTTCAATAACATTAACTGCCGAAAATAATTGTTCATTGTAATAGTTACCTGCAATATCAGTTGTTGCATATGGGGCGCTATCATCATAAAGTAAATTATTAGTAAAGTTATTTATAGAATACAGCGAACGATATCCATGAGAAACAGTAAAACTTTGGAATCTTTTCTTAAACCATTTCATTCGCATTAGTCCTTTATAGGTCAATGTCCAATTTGGCAATGGCATATCTCTAAAGGCACTAGTTGTAACAGAATTTACGCTTTTACCCGAATAAGCAGCAACAAATGCTGGCAACATAACCTGCTGGCTATTTACTCCGAATCCTCCAATGGGCGCACCTGTATCATCAGCAAATCTTTGAGAAATAACGGTACGATTCTCTCTAAATTCTTGGAACAGTTTATCAGCATCACCTCCAAAAGCTGTACGAATCATGTTAAAACTCATGCTAAAATTCCCCATTTCAGAAACTGGATTATCTTGGAATCTTGTTTCATTAATAGCCAAATCATTTACAACATCAATTTGTTGCACAACACTTTTGGTATAGGTTTTTGTAGCAGATACTTCGATATCTAAATCTCTTACTGGGCTTATATTTATAAAGATATCAAACTTATTAAAGTGGGTTTGAGAATAGGTATTATTGTAATACAAATCGTCTTCAGCTCCATCTTGATAATTAATATTTCTAGAAATTAACCATCCGTTTTGTAAAGCCTGATTTCTAATATCTATTTGACTTCCAAAAACAAATCCGAAGCTTGGTGCTGAGCCTCCTGAGTAATTATCTAATCCTAAAAATCCTGTTTGCGGAATAAATCCACCAACAAAAATACCATTCCGTTCGCTATACGTAACACGTGTTTTTTTAATCATCATTAAAACATCCATAGATGCTTTACCAATCTTATTTCCTTTTTTCTTGGTAGCTGGCAATTGTTTTGTAATTGCGTTACCATCCTCATCTTTTTCTCCGGTTTTTACAACTTTACCTGGAATGGTTCTTTTTGTAAATAGTTTGGTTAATCCTGAGTTTCTATACAATCGTTCAAAATCTGCATCGACAGATAAGTTGTGTGTATTTGCATTTTGAATGGTATTTCCAATTCTATCAACATAAGATAACGAACTTGACTGCCAATCATAATCTGCTGAGTAAGCATAGTCAGAACGTATAAAATCTAAGAAAGGTAGTTTATCAATAGGTATTTGATAGGTGGCGCTTAAAGTTTGGTGGTAATGCTCGGGGCGACCTATAGTAAAGAAGTTATCATAGAGTGATATGTCGTCACTTGCACTAAAATCATCATACACATAATTGTTTAAAGCTCTAAAATTAAATTGAAGTGACTTAGTTAAATTATAGCCTATGCTATAATCCCAATCAAACATGAAATTTCGTTGCTTTAAGGTTGGTAATTCTGGTAAACCTTCAGCCAAGCTACGCGATGTTTGTTCATTATAACTTCTAATTATATTAGAATTCACAGAAATATTAGATGGCAATAAACTAAAATTAAAATCTTTGATAAACTTCAAATATTTCTTTTTTGTTAAAAAACCCCAATTTTGAAAAGGCTCAATACTTTTTTGTGGAAAAGCATAATTGTAATTTGCTGATGCTCGTACATTTTGATCTATAAAATTCTTAACATTATAGTCTTGATGTTTTACTTCATTATAAGCATATGAAACCGATAAATTTTCTACATCATAAAAATGTTGTTTCTTATTAGCATCGGTTCTATCCTTTCTAACATTTATTAAACTAAAGCTAGTTCGCTCAGTATGGTCTGTCGATTCACTACTATTTGGATTGATATCAACAGCGTCATCATACAAAACATCTTGGTATTGTGCATCGTATTTTGGATCGTGAAACTCTTCTGACTTACTATAATTAACAGGCACTTTAACTCCCCAGTCTTTTGGTAGTAATTGCCCCATATTTATATTGGTAACAATGTCGTATATTTTTGATTCTTCTTGATTACGCTCTTGCAAGCTTTGTTCAATTCCACCAAAACCTATGGTTTCCATTCTACCTGTTACAGATACATCTGCAAAATCAGCAAAATTTGCATCGGCTGATACAACTGCTGCCCAACCTCCTTCATTATCAAAACCAGCAGTTCGTAATTCATTAAACCACAATTCAGCTCCGTTTGTCATTGCCGAATTATTTTTAACCCCCAACATTATGGTTCTAACATTTCCTAAATTCGGATTTCCTTTTACTCTAATTTCATACCCATCTAACCCTTCAATTGGCGGAGGTGCACCATAAGCAGGATACAAATCACTTGGAGGCACACCATCGGTAAAACGCAATAATTTTAATTTTCCTAAATGTTCTAACAGTACATTAAAATCATTTGGCCAAATTTCTTCTGCAGACACCGCTCCAAAATCAGTTACTTTTAAAGGAACTTCTATTTGATAATAGTTGTCATTTAAATCACTACCTACACGTAAAATAGCTTGAAAATCATCATCATTCACCGCTAATTTACTAAGTGCCTCAATGTGAACAAACATTTTTAATTTGTCGTACATTCTTAAATCTGTACTTACATTTTTATAAACAGCTCTCGTTTCTCCAGGCAATAAATCTTCTACTTTCATAGAGAGTGATTGCTCATTTTGCAATTGTACTCTTGTACTTCCTTGTAAACGCTCTCTTTCAATTCCTGGAGGTACAACATACGGAATTGGTTCTCTAGATTCATTTTGCTCTACATTTACAACTCCAACAGTAAAATTCTCTAATTCAACTGGATCTAAATCTGGAGGGGTTGGGTTATCAGATTCGTCAATTTCTTTTACATAACGTCTCCACTCTCCACGCACCAATTGTAATTCGGCAAAACGCAATACTACTGGCATTTTAAATTTGGTCATAAACATTCTCATAAAACGGATAGAATTAAATCCTTCTATATTATTAATAACCTCATCCGGTGTGTTTATTGGGATTCTAAATTGCAACCATCTAAAATTTTTGGTGCTACCATCTTCTAATAAAACAGAAACATTTTTTTCATCAACAATATTGTTTTGTCCTAAAACCAATTGATTTGAATTCATTGAAACTCTATATTGATAATAACTCTCTACGGAGCTCATCGTTTGATCTTTATCAATATCCTCAACATCTGGATTATTAGTAGCTGATGTTGGATACGATTCTGGAGATAATGAAGCCGTTGGCGAGTTACCTTGCGTATTATTAAATGCTTTATATCGTGTTAAAATTCCGGCATCAGCCGCATCATATTCGCTTCCTCTAAAATAATGGTAGTTATCTGATGATGGATCTGGTCCAAAACTAGTACCAAATAGTGCTGCCTCCTCTTCATCATTTAAACCATCTAAACCAATATCTTGGTTCAACCTAGAAGCATCATCTATATCAAAAGTATATAATAGGGACTGTCCTGTTGGAACTTTACCCCAAAGTGTTGGATCTGTATTTGTTGTTCCCCCTTCGGCAGGTAATCCATTTTCATAAATTTTTCTTCCGTCTTTTAAAACATCCTCAGAGATATTACCCAAGTTAAAATACAAATCTCCCACTTGATTTATTGGGTTTTGTGGATCAACTCCTAAAGGTAATCCTTCTTCATTGGTAATGGAATATTGAGGATATGGGTCTTGCATCCAAAATTGGATGTACTCAATATTTGCTTGTTCAAAATTAGTAACAGTTAAAGGTCTTGTAATTCCACCCCATCTTTCTTCTGGATCAGTAAATTTACCATCGCCACCAACATTATTAGTGTCATAATTATTAGCTCCCCTATCAGATGGGTAATATGATAAATCTAATGTTCTTACCAATGACGTTTGGGTTATATCGCGATCTTCTTCTGGAAATAATTCTTCAAAACGTACCGATCTTACCTCTGCTCTAGACAATTCTGTATCATCGATATTACTTGGTTGTAAAGAAGAACCTCCATAAAAAATTTGATCAATAATATACCATGCAATTTTAGCACGTTTTTTTCCATAATCTATAGTGTCATCATCACCTCCAAGATCAAGACTTGTTTGCCCCTGTGGCGTACTTGCCATAAACCATTGCTGTGGCGTTTTTAATTCTAATGGAATCTGAGCTCCTTCAAAATCATCGATATAAGAAGTTGGCTCTCCATTTAATTCAATTTTATTTGGGGCTCCTGGTAATAGGTAAGCAAAATCACCTCTAACAGAAAAATTAGAAGCAACATCTGTATCTATATTTGGCAGTTTATTTACCCACTTGGTAAACTTTTTTACCTCAGTTCCATAATCAGCTCTAAATCCAAAAATAGTATTGTTGATAGGTTCTGAACCTATAAGAGCTTTTTGAGTCAATGGTTTTTCACGTAAATTTAAAACAGTTACTCCTGCTATAAATTTATCAGAAAATTTATGCTCAACATCAACTCCCATAAATCGTTTTGCTTGCAAATTGAAAACAGAATTATTTTCTACCGATACTTCAATAGGCGCATTTGATGCCTCTAAAGATGGATTGATAATTTGCACACGACCTATTTGATAATCTACCACATAATCAACTCCTTCAATTAACTCTCTACCACCAGTTGTAACTGTTACGGAACCTTGTGGCACGTTGAAAGCTCCTAACGCAATTCCAGAGGAGCCCTCTGATTTTGTATATCCTTTTAAGAAATATTTGTCTTTGTTTTGATAATTGTTTTTTGCTTCTGATTGTGTGTTCTCATACAACTCATTAAAAATATAAATATCATCTGAAGAGTCAGTTAAAATGGGCTCCAAACTTTCACCAAATGGCTCTACTGTCGGGAAAATTACATATCCATTTAATGAGTTTACTGTCAATCCATCTATATAATCAAAATAACCATCTCCAGCATAATATTCAACTTGACCTGTTGTAGAATTATAAACTTCAGCAGTTGTACTAAGGTTTTGATCTAATTTATCAACATTGAACAAGTTCAATATTGTTCTTTTAGAAATGCTATCTACCGGTGAAACCGAAGTGTCAACAGTTGACTTTGCATTTTGAAGTCTGTTGATAGGAACTCCTGTTTCATCATCTCTATATAACAACTCAAAGCGGAAACCATCTCTAGACATTTGATAAGCTCCAAGCGCATAAATATTTTTCATCATCAAGTCCCAAACTGGAGTAGTTGTATTGATAATTTCACTTCGCAATAATTTTACTACTAAGTTTTTTGGCGCTAAAACTCCATCAGTAGATAACTCCCCAACTTTATAAACTTGATCGCTACCGCTAATTGTATATTCGTATGCCACGGCCAAAACATCGGCATCACCCAAACGGCGGTTTAAAGAAATATATCCTAATTGCGGATGATATTCATATTCATTAGGTTGCAATTTTTTAGCATTTTCTAAAACTGAGTAATCCTTTCCCTGGGTTAAAACATAAGGAGCCAAGGCACTATTAACTGTTGCAATTTCACGAATAGCTCCATTCTCAGTCATTAAATTCACCAGGTCATTTGCTCCATTCGATGGGTCTTGAATACCTCCAATCGGATTCACATTTCCTCCTCCAATATTAGTGAAATCATTTTCTGCCAAATCTGCTAAGGCTACAATATTTCTAAAATCATCGGTAGATGCTTGTCGGTTAGTTACCCAAACTTCCATCCGAACAATATTTATTTGACTACTAATGAGTGGAAACGATTGTAACGCCCCATCATAATCATCTCTAAAAGTATGTGCTAAAAAAAAGTGGCGGTTGGCATCATAATCCGTAGCCTTTAACTCAAATTCATTTATAGTAGATCCTCCTTCAGCCGAAACTGTTTTTGTTTGTGATTTTTGTTCGGCAAAAACTCCTGTTACCGTAGTCTTCCCAAATTGCAATTCTGTTTTAAATCCAAATAAATTTTGTGCACCAGTGACCAAAGAGTTTTTTATTGGCATACTCACATTACCTACTTCAATCTTCTGAATAATATCATCTTCTGTTGGTGTGTACTCTAATTTTATTTGATTTTGAAAATCGAATGTAGATTGTGTATCATAATTAGCAGTTACTGCCAAACGAGTTCCAATCTTCGCATTGATACTTGCTGTAATTTGCTGATCAAAATCAAAGGTTGTGCTCTTTCTGTTTCGTTCTGAAATTTGTGGGTTTTCAATGTTTTGATGTAATACTCCTAACTTAATTTGAATGTTCCCCTGTGGATTTACATCAATGGTATTACCCCCAAAAATGGTTGAGAAAAAATCTGAATTTACATAATAGGTTGGCAATAAATCTCTTTGAGCTTCTTCTGCACCAGCTGTTTTACCACCAACTGCTTTTAGTTTTTCTTTGTAATGCTCTAGCATATCCTCTTTTAAACGATACTGAACATACTCATCGGTAGTCATATATTTTGGTTGAGAAATATAATAGTCACCTATTTTTTCTCTAACAATATATCGTTTTAAAATTGGGTCGTAAGTAACTTCTATCTCAGAAGGGTTGTTCAACATTAAATTACCACTTTGCGTATTGTTAAACTCATACGGCAAATCTGGTATAGAATCTGAAGTTACAGTTGCAAGAGAATCTGCTACTTGAGGAATTGGAGGGGGCGGTATTTGTGAAAACGCAGAAAAATGAGTGCAAAGACCCAAGAAAAATAAAATGGTTAGTTTATATATTAATTTAATCTTCTTCAATTCGTTACAAATTTTTAAGCGCTTGTTTGATAAGATTTTCTACACTCATAGAAATATCTGTTCCCAAAATCCTATCAATTACCTTTTCTGACTGCTTTCTGGTAAAGCCTAAAACCTCTAAGGCTGTTAACGCTTCTTCTTTGCTTGTATTGCTTTGAACATCCGAAACTTCATCCATTCCGTATGTTTTTATAATCTTGTCTTTTAAATCAATTATGACCCGTTGCGAAGTTTTGACTCCAATCCCTTTAACAGATTGGATTTTAGCGACATCACCCGATGCGATTGCCTGTTGAATTTCAACAGTAGTCATTGAAGATAACATGGTTCTTGCGGTGCTAGGGCCAACTCCTGAAACGGAGATTAATAATTTAAAAATTTCACGTTCTATTTTTTCAATGAATCCAAATAAGGTATTTGAATCTTCTTTTACTGATAAATAAGTATATAAAAAAATGGCTTCCTCATTAGGTAATTTAGAAAAAGTGTTTAATGAAATATGCGTATAATAACCTATACCATTGCACTCTACAATTACATAGGTTGGATTTTTCTCTACTAATTTACCTCTTAAATGTGTAATCATTTTCTCCTTTAATTTTTTCTCTTTGATTTGTTTTGAGCATCAATTACAGCAATTGCTGCCATATTAACCATTTCATCTACACTAGATCCTAGTTGTAAAACATGTGCAGGTTTTTTCATCCCCATCATAATTGGTCCAATAGATTCTGCTCCATACAATTCCTTCATCATTTTATAACTAATATTGGCCGCGTCTAAATTAGGAAAAATTAATACATTTACTTTTTTATCTACCAGTTTTGAAAAAGGAAATTCCTTTTTCAATAATTCTGGGTTTAAAGCAAAATCGGCTTGTAATTCTCCATCAACATTAACATTAGGATATGATTTATGAATCAATTTAATAGCGTCACTTATTTTCTTTGCCTCTTCATTTTTAGAAGACCCGAAATTTGAAAATGACAACAAAGCAATATTAGGTTTAACTCCAAATTTCTTTGCTAACATCCCTGTTAACTGGCAAATTTTTGCCAAATCTTTTGCAGTTGGATTTATATTGATAGTTGTATCTGCCAAAAACATCGGCCCTCTTTTGGTTAACATTAAATTTGCAGCAGCAACTCTGGTAACACCTTTGTCCATACCAATCAACTCTAACATTGGCTTTACAACATTGGCATAATTACGTGTATAACCAGTTATCAAAGCATCAGCATCACCACTATTTACCATCATAGCAGCAAAATAATTACGCTCTCGCATCAATTTTTGAGCATCTAATAATTTAATTCCCTTGCGCTGTCTTGTTTGCCAATAGCGGTCAGCATAATCATAACGTTTCTTTTTTTGTTCATCTAATTTTGGATCGATGATAGGAATATCATCTGTAAAATCAATTTCTTTTTTTAATTCTAAAATAATTTCTTTATCTCCCAATAAAATTGGTTTTCCTATTCCGATATCATGTACAATTTGAGCTGCTTTTAACACATCTAAATGATCTGCCTCAGCAAACACAACTCGTTTTGGATCAGACTTTGCGCGGTTATGTAACAACCTGATAATCTTATTTCCTGCACCTCCCAAACGCTCTTCCAAATTATCACGATACTTGTCCCAATCTTCAATTGGTTCAGTTGCTACTCCTGAATCCATTGCTGCTTTTGCAATAGCTGGAGGAATTGTATAAATCAATCTTGGATCAAAGGGTTTTGGAATAATATAATCGCTACCGAAAGAAAGGTTGACTTCTTCATATACCAAATTTACCTGTTCCGGAACTGGAAATTTCGCCAATTCTGCAATCGCATGAACCGCTGCAATTTTCATTGCCTCATTAATTTTTGTTGCTCTAACATCTAAGGCTCCTCTAAAAATAAATGGGAATCCAAGAACATTGTTAACCTGATTAGGGTGGTCTGAACGCCCAGTTGCCATTATAACATCTTTACGGGTTTTAACCGCCAAATTGTATTCAATTTCTGGATCTGGATTTGCCATCGCAAATACAATCGGAATTTTAGCCATCGACAATAACATCTCTGGAGTAAACACATTTGCTACAGATAAACCAAGCATTACATCAGCATTTTTGGCTGCTTCAGTAAGGGTGAATATATTTTTATTTGTGGCGAATTCTAATTTTTCTGGAGTCAAATTATCTCTGTCAGTTCTAATAACTCCTTTACTATCGCACATCACAATATTCTTTTTTTGCGCTCCAATTGCTATATACAATCGTGTACAAGAAATCGCTGCTGCACCTGCACCATTCACCACAATATTTACTTTAGAAATATCTTTACCCGCAATTTCAATCGCATTTTTCAAGGCTGCTGCGGATATAATTGCAGTACCATGCTGATCATCATGCATTACAGGAATATCTAATTCTTCTTTCAATCTGCGCTCAATCTCAAAAGCCTCAGGTGCTTTAATATCCTCTAGGTTAATTCCACCAAAAGTTGGAGCAATCGCCTTCACTGTTTCTACAAATTTATCTACATCGGTGGCATCTACTTCAATATCAAATACATCAATATCGGCAAATATTTTAAAGAGCAATCCCTTACCTTCCATCACTGGTTTTGAAGCTTCAGGACCAATATTTCCTAGGCCTAAAACTGCAGTTCCGTTAGAAATTACAGCAACTAAATTTCCTTTTGATGTATATTTGTATGCGTTTGCTTTGTCTTTTTCAATCTCCAAACATGGCTCTGCAACTCCCGGAGAATATGCCAGTGCTAAGTCTCTTTGCGTTGCATATTTCTTTGTGGGTACAACTTCAATTTTTCCTGGTTTTGGCTTAGCATGGTATAAAAGTGCATCTCGCCTCAATTTAGAATTTGACATAGTAGGTAATCATTTTAACCAACAAATATAGGGTTAAAATTACTGAATCACTTTATAAAAATTAACGATTTTTAACAAAAAGAGGAACTCCAAAATTCATGTGTTTTTTAAAACAGAATTGAATATTAATTTTCCTGTTTTAGGAATTGGATATTTCTTTGCAACCCATTGAATTTAGTTCTTTTAACTGCAGATTTTTTGAATACTTTTTTAAACACATCTTCGGTAATTTCTTCCCAATCTCTTTTCGACATTTCTAACAGCCTTGAAGGTGGATCAAAAAGCGACTCTTTGTGTGGTTTTGAAAAACGATTCCACGGGCAAACATCTTGACAGATATCACATCCAAACATCCAATCTTCAAAGTGCCCTTTAATTGAATTCGGAATTTCATTTTTTAATTCTATTGTAAAATATGAAATACATTTTGAGCCATCAATAGTACTGTTTGGTAATATGGCATCTGTTGGGCAAGCATCAATACATTTGGTGCAAGTGCCACAATGATCTGTTTTAAAGGGCTGGTCGTATTCTAAATCTAAATCGACAATTACTTCGGATAAAAAGAAAAAAGACCCCGCTTCTTTTTGAATAAGTAATGAGTGTTTTCCATTCCAGCCTAAGCCTGCTTTTTTTGCCCAAGCACGTTCCATAACTGGTGCTGAATCTACAAACACACGTCCATCAATTTCGCCTATTTCTTCTTGAATAAAACGATACAAATCTTTTAACTTTGATTTGATTACAAAATGATAATCCTCACCATAAGCATATTTTGCTAATTTATAAGTGCCTGAATTTTGCTGATGCTTTGGGTAGTAATTGTAGGTTAAGGAAATGACAGATTTAGCGCCATCAACCAATAATCTAGGATCTAGCCTTTTGTCAAAATGATTTGCCATATAGCTCATTTCTCCATGATAATTGTTTTTTAACCATTGATCTAAACGAGGAGCTTCATCTTCTAAAAAATCTGCTTTTGCAATACCACAAGAAGCAAACCCAAGGCGCTTAGCTTCGGATTTTATGAGTTGTGAATATTTGTTTTTGAGATTCAAAATAGATGTTTCAAAGATACTTAAAATCACTTATTTTTGTGAAAAAGTTTAACAATGAAACTCGAAATCCTTTTTTTTGGAATTACTGCTGATATTGCTAAAGAAAAATCAATTCAACTAGAAATTGAAGATGAAAATTATGTAGAGGACTTGAGAACTATTCTCTATACCAAATACCCGAGACTCTCTGATTACAAAAATTTTTCTGTTGCTGTAAACATGGAGTATGCCACTGATGATGTTATCCTAAAAAATGGAGATGCAGTTGCGCTAATTCCACCAGTTAGTGGCGGGTAAAAAATCTAGCCACCTTTGTGATACGCTTAAAGCGCGGAAGTAACCTCTCAATCAGATCTAGAGTTACAATCCAACAGATTACCACATCGTTTCATTCCTCGTAAAGACGTACCTTATTTATTGTTTTTCAAATACTTTCTATCTACATAAAAAGTTCCGAAAGGAATAATAGATGCAATCAATACTACTAAAAACTGTCTTGAATTCCATTTGTATTCTGGTTTTAATAAAAATGCTAATATTATATAGGCTATAAATAAAAGACCGTGAGGCATCCCTAACATTTTTACATATTTCGGATCGTTTGCTACATATTTAATTGGAGTTGCGATAAACAATAATAAGAGATATGATACTCCTTCTAACAAAGCTATAATTCTGAATAATTTCTCCATGAGTCTGTTTTTAATTCGGATGCAAATATACGTTTGCATTGTTTATTTCTTTAATTTTGCAAACATCTTTTTTTGTTAAAAATGTCTGAATCAATTTCGATAAAAATCACATCCGAAAAATTAAACCTACAAGATTGTTATGATTTTGTACAAGATGCTTCTTGTGGAGGAATTGCATTATTTGTTGGAACTGTTCGCAACAAAACCCAAGATAAAGAAGTAACATTGCTAGATTTCTCAACCTACGAAGAAATGGCAATAAAAGAAATTGAAAAAATAGCTACAGTTGCTTTGCGAAAATTTGATGTTTATAAAATTGCCATTCATCATGCTCAAGGTAAATTAAACATTGGGGATATTCCGGTAATCATTTCAGTATCTTCTCCACACAGAAAAGCTGCTTTTAATGCTTGTCAATATGCAATTGACACATTGAAAGACACCGTTCCTATTTGGAAAAAAGAGCATTTTGCTGATGGTGAAGTTTGGGTAAATTCAACTCCATAAATAGCCATGAAAGAAACACGTATCAATAAATATTTAAGCGAAGTTGGTTACTGCTCTAGACGAGCAGCTGATAAATTGATTGACCAAAGTCGAGTAACAATCAATGGTGAAGTACCTGAAATGGGAACAAAAATTACTGAATCGGATGAGGTGCGAGTTGATGGAAAATTAATTTCAGAATCTACAGAAAAGCCTATTTATATTGCTTTTAACAAACCTAAAGGAATTGTTTGCACGACTGACACAAAAAGAGAACGAAATAATATTATTGACTATATTAATTATCCTACCCGAATTTTCCCTGTTGGTCGACTGGACAGACCAAGTGAAGGGTTGATTTTTTTAACCAACGATGGTGATATTGTCAATAAAATATTGCGAGCTAGAAACAATCACGAAAAAGAATATATCGTTTGCGTTCACAAACCAATTACTGAAGAATTTATAAAAAAATTAGGGAATGGCGTTCCTGTTTTAAACACATATACCAAAAAATGTTTGGTAGAACAGTTAGATGAAAAACAATTCAGAATTATTTTAACTCAGGGATTAAATCGTCAAATTAGACGAATGTGCGAGCATTTTGATTACCGAGTAACCAAGTTGAAAAGGATTCGTATTATGAATGTAAACTTGGATATTCCTACAGGGAAATGGCGTGATTTAACATCAAATGAATTGAAAGAAATTAATAGATTGGTCGAAGACTCTTCTAAAACAATAGATTAAAAAACATTACTATGGGATTGACAAATAATGATATTTTTAAAAAATTGAGAGTTGCTCATAAACTCCGAGATGATGATATGGTTAAGATTTTAGCTTTGGCAGACTTTAAGGTTTCAAAAAGCGAATTGAATGCGTTTTTTAGAAATGAAGATCATCCTAAGTATATGGAATGTGGTGATCAAATTCTTCGAAATTTTTTAAATGGATTGATAATTCATTTACGTGGACCTATGCCTAAAAAAGGAGAGAGACCTGTTGCTAAAAAGCAATAATTCCTTCTTTTAAACTCTTAACATTTACTAGAGGAAATTTTTCTTTGATCATCTTAGCTGCGGTCAAACTCATAATTCCTCGTTGACAAATTATGACTATTTCATCATTTAAAACTTCTTGCTTGTCTATCCATTTTTGAAAAATTGACAAAGGGATTTTTTGTACTGATTGAATTGGAAGTGCCTCTTTTTTATTTTCAATGACAGAAATCACTTGTAGGTTTGATGATGATTTTTTTAATTTTAATTTAAATTCAGATTGTGTTATTTCTAACAATTCGTCTATCTCACAAACTTCTGTTTCATAAGATTCATTTTTAAAAATGAATTCAATTTCTTTCTTATCAAACTTGGATTTTAATTTCATTACAAACTGAGAGTTCTCCAAACTATTATAAATCAACAACTGGTTTACTAATGGTTTTCCAATTCCCGCAACAACTTTTAAAACTTCATTTGCCTGCATCAAACCAATGATACCAACAATGGTATTTAAAGTTCCTAATTCTGAGCAATTTGGAATTTTCTCTGTTGGAGTTTTTGGAAAAGCATCGCGTAAATTTGCAGTTCTTTGTCCATCAGCATTTAGGAGATTAAAAGTAGCAACATAGCCGTCAAACTTATATAATGAGCCATAAACTAACATCTTATCATATAATACGCAAACGTCGTTTAGCAAATATTTAATGGGTAAATTATCAGTACAATCCAAGATAATATCAGATGAAGATATTACATCTTCGACATTATTTTTAGAAACAGCATTGGTAGAAAAAATAACTTTTACAAAAGACGAAATAGATTGAATATGGTTTGCCAACACTACTGCTTTTAGCTTACCAATATCTTCCATTTTATAGAAAACCTGACGGTGCAAATTACTCACATCTACTACATCAAAATCTACCAAGTGAATATTTCCAATTCCACTACCAGCTAAATAAATAGCAACCACAGAACCCAAACCACCACAACCAACAATTGTTACTTTTGCTTGTTGTAATTTTTCTTGTCCGCTATTACCAATTTCACTTAATGTGGTTTGGCGCTGAAATAGTTGCTTTGATGAAATACTTATCATTTGTCTGTTATTCTGCCATCATTCCCATGATTGCCCATACGACTAATATTAACCCTATGACCCCGATAACAAAACCACCCATGGCTTGTTGTTTGTTTTTTTCTTGATCTTTTACAAACCTAAAATCGATGGTATTAAAAATGACCAACATAAATCCGATTGCAAAAAATATTACTCCTATTGATAACATATGTTTTTTATTTTAATTCTTTTTTTGCCAATTCATACTCAACTGGCGTATTTACATTCCTAATAATAGCATCATCAACCTCAATAATTTCTATATCAGAATTTATCAATGCTTTTCTAGGACACGAATATCCTTGTGCCAAATAACTCAATAAAATTGGATATGCTTTTGGCTCCCAAATCGTAATCAATGGCTCAGGAAATTGTTTGCTTTTCCCTTTTAAAGTTGTTGCCATTTTTGATGGGTTTCTATTTTTTAGTAATAACTTAATTACTGATGTATCTATAAATGGCAAATCTGTGGCTATAACAAACCAAGCTGAATTTGGGTCTTTTTGAAATGCCGAACAAATACCCCCAAAAGGGCCAAGGTCTATAAAACTATCAGTAATAATATTACCCTCAATCACTTGATTTCCTCTAACCGAATAATAAACTTGGTTTTCTGTTTCGCTTTTATCAGGAACAATATCACTCAATAAATTGTATAAATATTCTCGTTGAGAAACCCCGTGATACTTCAACATCCCTTTATCGGTTCCCATTCTAGTGCTTTTACCTCCAGTCAGAATCAGACTTTTAATCAATGGAATATCACTTTGAATAATTGACTCTATATGATTTGAAATTTTTTCAATCTCATCCAATTCATAACATGATAATTCCATAATATTCGGAATTTGATCTTTAAGAAAATCAAAATAGTTGGCATTTTTATTCGCTTTTACAACAAACTGCACATCGGTCAATTGATCTAGTCTTTTTAAAACCGATGCTTCCTTTTCACAATCTAACACCAAAATTTGTTTTTGACCTTGATAATGGTTTCCATTAATCAGCAACAAATCATAATTCGAAAATTGAATTCGAGCATTGAACTTATTTAATTCATTATTAGAATTTACATCCAAATTACCCGAATGATGAAATGTGTATGTATCTAAAAATGGAGTTTGAATTTCTTTATTATGACTCGCGTCCAAATAAGCTACTTTTGCAATTTTTTGATTGCTTTTTGCTATTTTCGCAACTAAATTAGAAATAATTGAGCATTTTACACCTAAAATTGAAATTTCGTTTGGAGCGTAATTCCCATTATTTCTTTTTGAAAGTTTACTATGTTTTTGATGTTTAACCATTTTTTATATCCGATTTTCCTCCTGTCTTTTCTACCAACCTAACTTCTTTTATAATCATCTTTTGTGAAATCGATTTACACATATCATAAACAGTTAAGGCTGCTACTGATGCTCCCGTCAATGCTTCCATTTCAACTCCGGTTTTTCCTTCAATTTCTACAGAACATAAAATTTCTATTTCTTCGGTATTCAAAATTTTAATATCTATATCAACTCCATTTATTAATAAAGGGTGACACATCGGAATTAATTCTGATGTTTTTTTCACAGCCTGAATACCCGCAATAATTACTGTTTGAAAAACAGGTCCTTTTTTGGTAGTTAGCTCATCATTATTAAAATGAGAAATTACCTCAGCACCCAAAAACATTTGAGCCTTTGCAGTGGCTTTTCTTTTGGTGATTTTCTTTTCACCAACATTTACCATTTTTGGATTGTTCTTTTTGTTTATATGTGAAAAATCACTCATTTACTTTTTGCTATTTTCTTATGTTATTCCTACGAAAGCAAGAATTTATTCTTTATTGAGTTAAGTTTAGATTCCACATCAATTGCGGAATGACAGCACTAAAAACTCCGATACTTTAGTATAGGAAAAACTTCTCCTTTTTTAAATTCAATCCTATCAGAGGGCAATTCTAAAAATCCATCTGTTAAAACAATGTTTGCTAAATCACCAGAGCCTTTTCCTGCAATTGGATGTGCTACTAATTGTCCATTTTCATTTTCTAATTTTACTTGTAAAAAATAAGTCAAACTAGGTTTAAAAGCGAAATCATTAGCAAGAATAGCGAAATTTTGTTGCTCCTCTAATCCTATCGATTTTTGATACCACGGATAAAAATATTTCATGCACCCAACAAAAGTAGAAATTGGGTTTCCTGGAAAAGCAAAAACTACTGTTTTATTACTTTCATCCAAATTAGCATCGTGTTGTTCTTTAACAACTGTCGCTTTGCTACCGAACCAGAATGGCTTTCCTGGACGTTGAGCAACTTTATGAAATAGTTTTTCAACACCTAACTCATCTAGAACTTCAGGAATAAAATCATACTTCCCTTTACTCACAGCACCGCTAAAAAGCAACACATCATACTCTTCTAAGTAACTTCGAATTTTTGATTTTAGAATTTCTTTATTGTCCGTAATATGAGCAGTTTCAGTATTTATTTTTAAACGTTCAAGTAAAGAAACCAAGGTATAAACATTACTGCGCCTAATTTGATATGCTTCTGGAGTTTCAGAAACCTCAACCAATTCATCACCAGTTGAGATAATCATCACTTTTGGTTGTTTTACAACTTTTACTTTTGATTTTCCTACAGTGGCTAAAACACCTATTTCTGCAGGTGATATCAACGTGTTTTCTGGAATTATTAAATCTCCTTGTTGTTTATCTGTTCCCTTTTTATGGATATTTTTAAACTGAGTTGTTGTCTCTATTTGAATCGTAGCAACAGAATCTTTAATTTCAACTTGCTCATATGGAATTACAACATCTACATTTTTTGGAAGAACTGCACCTGTCATAACTTCAATACAATTCGCATAATTTTTCAATGTTAATTGTGGGCTACCTGCAGGTTGAATTCCTTCTATTTTAAATGTCCGTTGTCCTTTTTTAAAAGATTCAAAGCAGATTCCAATGCCATCCATACTCACTCTATCAAAAGGAGGAAAATCTCTATCAGCAACAATACTTTCTTTTAAAACACGCTCTAAGGAATTGATAAAATCTATTTCTTCAATTCCGAAATTTATACTCTCGTTTAATATAATTTCTAAAGCGGCATCTGATGAAGTTAGCTTTATAGCCTTCTTTTTAATTGAGCTATCGAATGGGCTCGAACAAACGTTGTTGAATTTTTCTTCCATACTAATTAATTTAACTAACCACCAATAGTCGACATGCTTTCTGAAACATCAGAACTTCGATTCACTTCAGCTACAAATCCATCTTTTGGCTTCCTTGCAACCAGTTTTAAAAACAAGTCTTTTAGCTCATCATTACTAGCCCCACCTCTCATAAATTTTCTTATATTAAAAACACCATCGTCAAATAAACAATTCTTAAACATGCCTGTTGCGGTAATTCTAATTCTATTGCAATCACTGCAAATGGTTCTGGTAAAAGCAGGAATGATTCCAAATGTGCCTTTGTAATTATCAACCTTAAAGTTTATTGAGGTTGATGATTTCTTGTCTATTAATTTTTCTATGCTTGTAAATCCTCCATTAATTTCAGATAATATTTTGTTGTAATTCCAAACCTCATCTGTTTGTTTTTGACCCGTACCATTAAATGGCATTTCTTCGATAAAACGAACTGCTATATTTCTATGTTTGGTCAATTCAACAAAATCAATTATTTCATTTGTGTTAATTCCAGATTGCACTACAACATTTAATTTTAAATTCAATTTTGAATTTTCTAGTAGGTCTAAAGCTTCATCAACCTTATCAAATTGATCTCGTCTTGTAATGGTTTTAAACTTCTCGCGATTTAAGCTATCTAAACTTAAATTGATAGACTTTACTTTTAGATTTTCAATTTGCTCTAAATGTTTTGAAATCAACACTCCATTTGTAGTTATGTTAATTTCGTCTAACAAATCATTAAAATCGAGCATTTCTAAGAAACTCATAAAGTCTTTTCTTACAAAAGGCTCACCTCCAGTTAGTCTCACTTTATTCACCCCCAGCTCACTCAACACACGTGTAATCCTATACATTTCTTTGTAAGTTAACAACTCATTTCTATTGACAATATCAATTCCGTGAGCAGGCATGCAATATTGACAACGCAAATTGCAACGATCGGTAATTGCCAATCGTAGATATGAAATCTGTCGTCCAAAATTGTCCACTAATTGTTGATTCATTGTAGTACCCTTTTATCAATATAGGCCAAAATCATTTTTGTAGCACCCACATTATTAGTGATAAAATCTTTTGAAATCTCTCCTTTCGAGATTCTAATTTCAGTATGTAAAAATAATTCATTCAACTCAGAATTTAACTCCTTTTGGTTCTTTATTGATGTTACTCCATCTAAATTAACTAAATCAATTGCCTCCTTAAATTTTTGGTAATCAGGACCAATAATTATTGGTATCCCAAAAGTTGCAGGCTCTAACACATTGTGCAATCCGGTGGCAAATGCACCGCCAACATAAGCGATATCAGCATAACTATAAACCTTGGTTAAAAAACCAATAGCATCAATAATTAATACTTCAGCATCTTCTAGATTGTGATTTTCTTTTTCGGAATATAAAACAGTTTTTTTTGTAATCCATTTCAGTAATTCATCAATCTCTTTTTGTTTAATGTTATGAGGTGCAAAAATATATTTTTGGTTTTTAGCTGTTGAATTGTTGATGTACTCAACCAATAAATCTTCATCCTCTCTCCAGGTGCTACCACAAACTAAGAGTAAATCGTCTCCTTTAAATTCTGACACAAAATTGAGTTCATTGTTTTGCTTAATAATTTCAAAAACACGATCAAAACGAGTATCTCCACTTTTTTCAACATTTGTAAATCCAGCGGAATTCAATAAGTTTTGTGAATTGTCATCTTGCACAAAAAAGTGTGAAAACCCCTTTAATGATTTACGCATCCAAGAGCCATATCCTTTAAAGAAAGCTTGGTTTTCTCTAAAAATTCCTGACACCAAAATAGTTTTAATCTGTTGATTTTTTAATTCCCTCAATATGTTTGGCCAAAACTCATACTTTACAAAAATTGCCAAAGTAGGGTTTGTAAGATTAATAAACTCTCTAGCATTTTTCTTAGTATCTAAGGGCAGGTAACAGATAACATCAGCACCTTTATAGTTCTTTCTAACTTCATATCCCGAAGGAGAAAAGAACGTCAATACAATTTTATAAGACGGGTAATTAACTTTGAGTTTTTCTATGATAGGTCTCCCTTGTTCAAACTCTCCTAAAGATGCGCAATGTATCCATATGACTTTGTCACCTAGTGTAATTTCATTTTTAAGTTTTGTAAATACCTCTTTTCTCCCACCAACAAACAGTCTTAGCTTTTTATTGAACAAGGCAATTATCCGAAGAAAAAAATCGGCAAGAATAAGTACAAAATTATAAAGTGTATACATCGGCTACAAAGGTAACGAAACTGCACAAAAAAACTCCCAAACTTTCGTAAGGGAGTTTTTATTATTCTATCAATATAATTTATTATGCCTCGAAAGGAACAATAGAAACATATGATTTATTATCTCTTTTCTTTTGGAATTTAACTAAACCATCAACCTTAGCATGTAAAGTATGGTCTTTTCCCATATATACATTTTCACCTGGATTGTGTGTAGTACCTCTTTGACGGATTATGATATTTCCTGCAATTGCTGCTTGTCCACCAAATATTTTAACTCCTAATCGTTTCGATTCTGATTCTCTACCATTCTTCGAACTTCCGACTCCTTTTTTATGTGCCATCTTATTTTACGTTTAGTGGTTTAACTTAATGCTGCAATTAAATCAGCTTTCTTCATAGAAGAAATTCCTTTTACTCCTTTTTCTTTCGCTAAATCTTTTAATTCAGCTACTGTCATTTTACTAAAATCTTGAGCTACTGCTTCAACTTTAGTTTCTTCTTTTTTTACTACTTCCTTTTTTGGAGCTTCTTTCTTTGCTACTGCTTTTTTAGCACCTGAAGCTGTAATGCTTTCAATTTGAATTTCAGTTAAAGACTGTCTATGACCGTTCTTTTTTCTGTATCCTTTTCTACGTTTCTTTTTGAAAACGATGACTTTATCACCTTTAAGGTGACTTAAGATTTTGGCAGTCACTGCTGCTCCTTCTATAGCTGGGGCGCCAATAGTTACTTTTCCATCATCCAATAAAAGAACATTATCAAAACTTACGTTTGATCCTTCTTCTCCTTGTAAACGATGAACGAATACCTTTTGATCTTTTGCTACTTTAAATTGTTGCCCTGCTATCTCTACAATTGCGTACATACGATTAAATTTAAATTTCGCTTGTTAATATTAATACTTACCTATTAGATAAGCGGGTGCAAATATATTTCTTTTTTGTAAAATAGCAAAAAAATTACAGTCTTAAATAAACAGGCTAACAATCAGTAAATCAAGCTTTCTTTTTTTTGTTAGCAAGGTATACTCCAATCAAAATAATGATACCGCCAATAACTTGAATAAGTCCTATTTTCTCACCATCCTTTACACCCCATAATACAGCAACTAAAGGCATGACATATGTTACTGAAGATGCAAATACAGGTGATACAATATGAACCAGTTTGTTAAAAAGAACTTTTGCTAAAGCAGTCCCTACAATTGCTAAAACAACGATATAGCCCATTGATTCATAAAATGCTTCTCCTTCAAAAGTAGATGTTGTAAAGAAATCGGAAACCAACAATGCAATAAATGCTGGAATCATTATTGCCACAAAATTTCCTGCTGCTATGGCTAAAGCACCTTCGTGCTGTAAATATTTTTTGATAATGTTCACACTCAGCGCATAAGATATAGTTGCTAAAATTATCAATATAGCATATCCATAATTTTGATGTGGATTTATTTGTGCTCCATGAAAAATTAATAGCATGGTTCCTGCCAACCCAACAAAAACTCCAGCAAATTGCCTTTTAGTAGATGCTATTTTATAAACAAATAGACTAATCAAAATTGTATTTAATGGAACCAATGAATTTAAGATAGATGCTATGGCGCTATCCAACTCACTTACAGCAAACGAAAATAAAAATGCCGGAAAAAATGTTCCTAAAAACCCTGTCGCGGCAATCCATTTATAGTTTTTCTTATCAATGGTTTTTAAGCTTTTAAAACCAATACCTATCAAAATAAGTCCTGTAATGATAATTCTTAATGCTCCCATTTGTAGAGCGGTTAATCCTATCAAGCTTTTTTTAATCAAAATAAATGAGCTTCCCCAAATAAGAGAAAGCACCAATAAGTATACCCATTTTTTTTGATAATTGTTCATGCCTATTTTAAAAAATGCAATTGCAAAAGTCGTGTAATTAATTCGGATGTTACCACTTTAGTCCGTAATTTTACCTTCTAAATTTTCTCATTATGAAAACCTTAAAATACTTTTTTACCTTTACTAGTTTGCTTTTAATAATTGGATGTAATAACCAGCCAAAGCCTATCGAAAAAATTGTATTAGAAGAAAAAATTGAAACCATTGAAGTTAATATTGAAGGAATGACTTGCGAAATTGGTTGCGCTAAACTTATAGAATCTAAAATTCATAAACTAGAGGGCGTTACTTTTTCAAAAGTCAACTTTGAAGAAAAAACAGGGCAGTTCTCTTTTGATAGCAATAAAATATCTAAAGAAGAAATTATGAAAAACATCAACGGTATTGCAGGAGGTGACCTTTACAAGGTTGCTAGTTCTACGTCTCTTAATCAATAAATTATTGTTGTTTTTCATAAAACACTGCGAATAAGTATATTATTCTTTTATATTTGTTGCATTATCAACTTAATTTAACAATACCCTAATCATTATGAAATTATTAAAAGGATTATTTGCAATTGCACTAATTAGTATGATTGCTGTTTCTTGTACAGGAGAAAAGAAAGAAGCTAATGCAACAAATGAAAAAGTAGAAGTTGTTGGAGATGCTAATTCAAAAGAAAACAAAATGGCTACTCATGTTTGTGATGAAAATTGCAAAGAAGGAAACTGTCCTCATCATGCAAAAATGGACGGTAAGAAATGTGTTGAGACAAAATGCAGCAATGAGTGTACAGATAAAAACTGTGAAAAATGTGCTGCTAAAAAAGCAGAATGCAAAGCTAAATGTGATGCTAAAAAAGATGGTGAAAAATGTGTTGAGACAAAATGCAGCAAAGAATGTACAGACAAAGACTGTGAAAAATGTGCTGCTAAAAAAGCAGAATGCAAAGCTAAATGTGATGCTAAAAAAGTAAACAAAGAAGAAAGTAAAGAATAATATTTCTTGGAAAAATTAGTTAAAAGGCTCCTATGCAATGGGAGCTTTTTTTATGCTTTTTTGCGAAGTGAAAAATGTAAAAATAGAAGGCTTATGAAAAATAATATTCCAACTAACTGATGAGCCACACCAAAAAATAATGGAATACCAACATCAATACTTAACAAAGTAAGCACTCCTAAAATTACTTGTAAAATTACAAGAGCGATTGAAGTTTTTAACCAATTTTTAGCAAGTAAATAGACTTTATTAACATTCTTAATAAACATCGCAATTGTAAGAATCAAAACTAAATAAGCTAACATACGATGTATGAATTGCACAAAGGCATGAGCAAAAATAAAGCTGTCATAATTGGTTAAATTATGCCAATTCCAATTGCTCGATTTTAATAAAACATCTGGTATAAAAGTACCATTCATATCTGGCCAAGTTGGGTAATAAAGTCCCGCTTTCATTCCAGACATCAACCCTCCAAAAATTAATTGTATAAAAGTAATTACAACTATAGCAGTTAAAATCTTCGGTATTCCAATACTACATGAATTGTTCCTATAATTATAAACATCTGCAATTGTTTTAACCATTGCACCTATGCTTAAAACCGCTAACATAAAGTGCAAGCTGAGCTTATAAGCATCAACCCAAGGTCTGTCTACCAATCCGCTCATCACCATAATCCATCCTGCTGAAGCAGTAAGTGCTGTAAAGAAAATTACCATTCCTAAACGTTTTACTAAATACCAATTCATCTGTTTTTTAATGATAAAAGCTATAAACGGAATTAGAAAAACAAATCCTAAAATTCGTACCCACAGCCTGTGAGCATATTCCCAAAAAAAGATAAACTTAAAGTCTCCGATGTCAAAATGAGAATTTATTTTATGGTATTGAGGTGTTTGTTTGTATAAATCAAAAGCATCATGCCATTGTTCATTCCCAATCGGCGGAATCACACCACTCACAATATCCCATCGCGTAATTGACAACCCCGAACCCGTTAACCTTGTGATACCGCCAAGTATTACCTGCCCTATTAACATGACCAAACCTATGACTAGCCAAATTCTAATTATTTTGTTGAATTGATATTTATTTGTACTCATTATTATTCTATTGATTGATTTTTCCATTCAATATTTTCCATCAAATTTTTGATATCAATTTCAATATATTTTATTGCTGGAAAAATAGAATCGTAGTTTGGTTTTACCTCAAAATACAACGCCCCGAATAATACATTATTTACACTATCAGTAGCATGAAATTGTATGTTAGATGCTACATATCCTTCTACATTAATAATTTTTCCGAAGATCTTTTTTTGATAATCTACAAAAGGGCGTGCATTGATGACGTCAGCTTTTATGGTGTGTTCAAAAGTTAATTTTTCTACCTCTTTTAAAACATCCTCTAGGTTATTATCGACCTCTCTATAGGTTAAATGGATTGTTGCTTTTAAATTTGGATAGTGGATTTTTGCCCAACAATTATTTTGAAATTCAATGTTTGAATTTTGAGATATTTGGATAGTATAAGGACAGTCTGAAATTACCTTTTGATATGTAGCTTCAGGGTAATTTAATCGCAAAAATGCCTTTGGTTTTGGCAAAACTTCTCCATCAACACATGAAATACACAAAGTTAGAATTGAAAGTAAAACTATTATTTTAATCTTCATTTAAAATCGGGTTGATTGTTACTTTTACTTGTTTAACTCTCCTTTTATCCATAGCCTCAACTTTAAACGTCAAGTGCTCAAATTTTAGTATTTCATTTTTTTTTGGAAACTTTTTAGAAATCTCTAAAATAAATCCTGCTAAGGTTTCGGCTTCTCCTTTTTCCTCTTCAAAAAAATCTTCATCAATAGCAATTACCTTAGAAAAATCTTTGATTGACGTCTTTCCTTCAAAGACAAAACGGTTATCGTCAATCTTAGAATACAACAAATCTTCATCATCAAACTCATCAGCAATATCACCTACAATTTCTTCAATAATATCTTCTAAAGTTACAATTCCACTAGTGCCACCATATTCATCAACAACCACAGCAAGATGAATTTTTTTCTCTTGAAAGTTTTTTAACAAGTCATCTAACTTTTTATTTTCAGGAACAAAAATGGGTTCTCTTAATAAGTTTTGCCACTTAAATTTTGTTTTAGAAAGATGAGGAAGTAAATCTTTGGCATATAAAACTCCAATAATATTATCGATATTTTCATGGTATACAGGATTTCTAGAGTAGCCTTTTTTTACAATTTCTGACAATACGTTTTTATAGGTATCATCATCAGAAATGGCAAAAACATCTGTTCTAGGTTTCATGATTTGTACGGTTTCTGTTTTTCCAAAACTCACAATCCCTTCTAATATTTTTTGTTCATCTTCTGTAGTTGCAGTATTTGAAGTCAGCTCTAACGCTTGTGATAATTTTTCTACAGAAAAATTTGATTTCTTTTGCACCAATCTTTTTTCTACCATATTATTTAACCCCAATAACGGCTTGCTCAACGGAGTTACAATTACTGACAAAACCTTAATTGGAGTCGCCATGATTACAGCAAATTTCATGGCATTTCTGTTGGCATATACTTTTGGCAAAACTTCACCAAAAAGCAAAATTAAAAAGGTAACTAGAACAACTTCAATTGCAAATTTGAGATAACCATTTGTGATTCTATAAAATAATTCTTCACCTAAAAAAGCAAAAATTAATACAATTAAAATATTGATAAAATTATTTGATATTAAAATTGTAGCAAGTAATTTTTGGGGGTGTTTTAATAGTTCCACTACTTTTTTTTGTTGTTTAGAATCTGATTCTGCTGCTTCATCTAACTCAGTTGATGAAAGAGAAAAGAAAGCAATTTCAGCTCCAGAAATAAAAGCAGAACAGGTTAACAAAATTATAAACGCCAAGAATTTAATGACAAAATATTCATCTAAAATTTCTAAAAAACTCGCGGGATCTGGATCCAATACTGTTGATTTTAATTAAACTAAAAAGGCAAATCATCATTCTCAGAAAGTTTGTTTTCTGGCTTAGATGATTGTGGCGTAGGAGCACTTGCTTTATTTGGGTTATTCAACTCCTTCTTTGTTGATAAGAATGTCATATCAATAACATGAATTTCGGTCATATATCGCTTAACCCCTTCCGATTCCCATTGGCGCGTTTTGATACGGCCTTCACAATAAATTTTATCGCCTTTTGATAAATACTTTTCACAAATTTCAGCTAGCTTATTTCTAACAATAATATTATGCCATTCGGTAGTAGTGATTTTTTCTCCTGTTTGTTTATTAGTATAAGATTCGTTGGTTGCTAAAGGAAATCGACCTTGAGAATTTTTATCATCAAAATAATGCATTTTTACCTCATCACCTAAGTGCCCTATTAATATAACCTTATTTACTGTACCTGCCATTTTATTTGTATTTACACTTCAAAAGTACTAAAAATTTCTGTTCGTTTTAAGTCTTCAATAAAATTATGAATCAGAATTGGAACAGGAAAATTTTCAATAGTTGACCATTTAGTTTTTGCCAAATTATTTGAATTAGTTTTTACAATCCAAAATTGAGTTTTTATATGTTGATGTGACAATTTATGTATGATCAATTGTTGATTGAATCGTTTTATGTACAAATCACTTTTTTGAAATAATTCATTAAACTCTGCATGATTTACTAAATCAGTTTCATCAATATTCGCTATTGATTCAATCAACGGGAATTCATATAAATTTTGCCAAATTCCTTTACCTTCTCGTTTTCTTAAAATGGTTTTTTTATTAGCTGTAACCACCACTAAATAATTAAAATATCGATTTCTGACTTTTACTTTTTTATCTTTTAAAGGTAATTTTTTTATGGCGTTTTTTTGAAGCGCAACACAACTATCATTCAACGGGCAAATAGTACAATCTGGATTTTGAGGCTTACACATTCTAGCACCAAACTCCATAATTGCTTGGTTGTGATTTGCTGGATTTAAAACATCAATCAATTCTTGAGCTAATTTTTTAAACTCTTTAATTCCGGCAGTACTATTAATAGGTGTAGAAATGCCGAAATAGCGAGCCAAAACCCGATATACATTTCCGTCAACAACAGCAGTTGGTTCATTAAAACAAATAGAAGCTATTGCTGATGCTGTATAATCACCAACCCCTTTTAATTTTAAAAGTGATTTATAATCAGAAGGAAAAACACCTTTCAATTCTCCAACAATATACTTTGCTGATGTGTGTAAGTTTCTCGCTCTCGAGTAATATCCTAACCCTTGCCATAATTTTAATACTTTTTCTTCATCAGCATATGCTAGATCAAAAACAGTTGGAAAATTCTTAATAAATGTTAAATAATATGCTAACCCTTGATCAACTCTTGTTTGCTGTAAAATAATTTCGGATAACCATATAAAATAAGGATTTATCGTATTACGCCACGGCAAATCTCGCTTATTTTGTAAATACCAAGTAACTAGGGTTTTAGAGAATTTCATTTATTTGAATCGACAAGTACAAAAATACATTAAATCAAACTTGAAAATAGAATATTTACCCCCCTAAATTTTAACCATTTACCCTTTGAAGTTCTATTATTTGTCATATATTTGCAGTCTTAAATTTAAAAACCCTATTAATAATGACAAAAGCAGATATAGTATCAAAAATTTCAGATAAATCTGGTATGGAGAAAGGAGATGTTTTAGCAGCAGTTGAAGCATTTATGGATGAAGTAAAAGATTCTCTTGAAGGTGGTGAAAATGTTTACTTAAGAGGTTTTGGAAGCTTTATAGTTAAGCAGAGAGCTGAAAAAACTGGAAGAAATATTTCTAAAAACACAACTATCAAAATTCCTGCGCACAATATTCCAGCTTTTAAGCCTGCAAAAGTATTTGTAGAAGGTGTAAAAAGCAAAGTTGCCGTAAAATAATTTTACAGCGAATACTAATTAAAAAAATAGAGTATTAATTATGCCAAGTGGTAAAAAAAGAAAAAGAGCTAAGATCTCTACGCACAAGCGTAAGAAGAGAGCAAGAGCTAACAGACACAAAAAGAAAAAGTAAGATTTATCTTACTTTTTCTTTGTAAAAAACACACGTTCTTTGAAAACGAAACATTGCAAAATCGCAATAGTTTCTAAGGGTTTAAAAACCCTGTGTTAATTATTAACCTATCAATACAGTTTAAAAAAAATGTGTTGATATAAAACCAAATCGGAGTGAAAACAGAATTAATTATAAGATCTAGTTCCTCTGATATTGATTTTGCCTTATTAAAGGATGGTAAACTTATTGAATTAAATAAGGAAACAAATGATAACAAAATATCAGTAGGTGATATTTTTCTTGCAAAAACAGGAAAAACACTTACAGGATTAAATGCAGCATTCGTTAATGTTGGCTATCAAAAAGATGGCTTTCTACATTACCATGATTTAGGTGCTCAATTGTTGTCCTTGTCAAAATTCATTAAAGGAGTAAACACAGGCAAACAAAAAGATTTCACTTTAAAAAATTTCCACCTTGAAAAAGATATTGACAAGGGTGGGAAAATTAATGATGTACTTAAAACAGGACAAAATTTATTGGTTCAAATTGTAAAAGAACCAATTTCTACTAAAGGACCTCGGTTAAATTCTGAGTTATCTATAGCAGGTAGATTTTTGGTTTTAGTTCCTTTTTCTAACCGAATTTCGGTGTCTCAAAAAATTGAAGACAACAAAGAAAAGGAACGCTTAAAAAGACTAATTAAAAGTATCAAACCTAAAAATTTCGGAGTCATAATCAGAACTGTTGCAACAGGTAAGAAAGTTGCAGAGTTAGACCGTGACCTAGAAAACTCTTTAGAAAGGTGGGTGTCTATGTGTAAGCAAATTAAACGCTCACAAGCACCTACTAAAGTTTTAAGTGAATTAAACAGAGCACACTCAATATTAAGAGATGTGTTTAATGATTCTTTTACCAATATTATGGTAGATGATGAGCAGCTGTATATAGAAGTTAAAGATTATATTGCAGAAATTGCTCCAGAGAAAGAATCGATTGTGAAACTACACAAATCAAGTATTCCAATTTTTGAAAAGTTTGGGGTTGAACGGCAAATAAAAACATCGTTTGGCAAAACTGTATCAATGACTAAAGGGGCTTATTTAGTAATAGAGCATACCGAAGCATTACACGTAATTGATGTAAATAGTGGTAACCGTTCTAACAAAGCTAAATCGCAAGCCGAAACTGCTTTAGAGGTTAACTTAATTGCTGCATCTGAAACTGCAAGACAATTACAGTTACGTGATATGGGAGGAATTATTGTGGTTGACTTTATCGATATGCATAAAGCAGAAGATAGACAAAAGCTGTACGAACATTTACGCAAAGAAATGTCGTTTGATCGTACTAAACACAAAATTTTACCTCCAAGTAAATTTGGATTGATTCAAATTACACGTCAACGTGTTAGACCAGAAATGGTGATTAAAACACGTGAACCAAATCCAAATAAAAATGGAGAAGTTGAGGCACCAATTATTTTGGTTGACAAAATTGAACATGAACTTGATAAAGTTGTTAGTTTCAAGAACAATGAAAAGGTAGTGTTGAACGTGCACCCTTTTATTGCTTCTTATCTTAAACAAGGATATCCGTCTATACAAGTTAGATGGTTTTTAAAGTATAAAAAGTGGATCAAAATATTGCCGCGTGATGCTTACCAATATTTAGAATATCGTTTTAAAAAACAAAACGGCAGCTAATTAAGGCATTGATAAATATCAAAGATGAAAATCCTATTACACTAGTTGTAATAGGATTTTTTTTGTTTTAAACTTTATGATTTCTAGAACCAATACCCTAAATTAAAAAAGATATAATTATCTTTTGTATCTGGCGAATATGTATAATTGAGTTCTATTGGACCAAGAAAGGAATCTAATCCATATCCTATTCCTAATCCTGTTTTTGTATCAGCAAAAATATCTCCCTCGTTCCATAAATCATCATCAACACGTGCAGCACTTGCAGTACCCATTAAAAAATTATTTTTAAAAATTTCATGTCTAATTTTTAATGTCGATTTCATAAAACCTCCTCCATTTAAAGCAGCAAATTCATATCCTATTAATGATTCGAAAGTGTTGATATAATTTTTATTATACCCACCCAAATTATAATCTAAAATCGGATTATCATTATCACCAATCGTAATACCTGCCTTGGCTATATATTGAAGAGTTAATTTATTAAAAAAAGTATAAGCAAAACCTAGCTCTCCTTTTAATTGAGAAAATGAATCAAAATTTTCATTATAGTCTGAAGAAAACAAATACCATCTAAAATCAGCAGCTAAGTAAACTCCTTTTTTTTGAAAATATTTTTTATCATAAGTGTCAAACTTTACATAAGAAATAAAATTAAAATAGTTTGATTTGTCGAAATAAAATTCATCCGGATCTCCAACAGTATTTAAAACAGTTGCAGCGAATGTATCAGTATATGCTGTAATTTTTTTCTGCTCAACTCCAACTCCAAGTGCAAATTTTCTATTGATTACTGTTTGTAAATATAGCTGGTTTGTAAAATCACGATATTTTAAATTAATACGTGCTACATCTGGAATATAATCAAATAGAACGTCTTCACTAAAGCGATGATAACTAGATTTAAATCCAAAACTCCAATTAGACCCATTGTCAATAAAATAATCTAAATTATAACGAATATTATCTCCTAAAATCATATCTAAAGAAAACACATCATTATTAATCAATGCATGTTTAGCTGTAATATTTACCAAGATTGCGGTTTTATATAAATCGTCATAATGAACTGCTAGTTTAATATAGGTAGAGATGTCATTTTGCTTTAATTTCAATTGAACAATTGATCCTCCATCTTTATGATCAATAATTTTGTATTGAATATTTGTAAAGTTACCTGTAGCAGATAGGTTATTAATTCCATCAACAAAAGAGCTATAAGCAATTGTATCATTAAGTTTAATTCCCATTTTACTCTTTACATAGGTTCTAGTATAATTTTCATTTCCCTCTATTTGAATGGATTTAATAATTATTTCAGACTCCTGTTTTTCTCTAATATATGGGGCTCTTTTTATCGTTTGTTGTTGTGCTATTTTTACCAACTCATCATAATGTTCTCTTGCTGCAGTCTCTCCTAAAGCAAATATTTCATCATAACTTTCAAATGTTGTAACAGAATATCCAGTCATATCAGGAGTAATATGCACATCTGTATTTTTTATGTTATCTTCATAGGAAGCATAAATTTGAAAACTCATTATTTGGTTTATAATATCTACTGCCGAATCCAAATCATCTCTAGTTGATAGGTCATTTCCTAGCTCTACACCAATAATAATATCTGGCCCTAATTTTTTTACCTCATCAACAGGGTAATTATCTAAAATTCCTCCATCAACTAATAACCTTTCGTCAATTTCAACTGGATGCAATAAAGTAGGAAATGCACTACTTGCCTGTATGGCTTTTGGCAAAAAGCCACTATTTAACACAACTTTTTCTCCTGTTTCTATATCTGTTGCAACACACACAAATGGTATTGGTAGTTTATTAAAATCTAATATAGTATCAACATGACTCAACATTTCAGTCAATAAATTAGCAACATTTTGACCTTTAGACAAAGCCTTTGGAATACCTATTTTACCTTTTTTTACAGGCAATGAGATCACATGTTTTTCACCATTTTCCTTTTCATAAAATGGTTTTGATTTACGTGGTACGTCATCTAACATGATTTTTGCAAAATCAACACTTTTAAAAATAGAATCAATTTCTTTAGCTGAATAGCCTGCTGCATACAAAGAGCCAACCATTGAGCCCATACTTGTGCCTCCAATATAATCAACCCTAACACCCGCTTCTTCTAGTACTTTTAAAACACCAACATGTGCAAACCCTTTGGCACCACCACCCGAAAATACCAACCCTACCATTAAATCTTTTTTAGGCGATTCCTTTTCTTGCGAAAACCCCACAGAAATGGCACATATAAATAAAAGGATAAAAATCTTCTTCATTATTTAGTTCGGTAATAATTATATAGTTTTTTTGCTCTAGAACCTCCAATAACATCAGTCAATTCTTCTAAAGAAGCTTCGAGGACTCTTTTAGTAGAACGAAAATGTTGTAATAATGTTACAATTGTTTGTTGCCCAATTCCAGGAATTAACTCCAGCTCTGTTTGTATGGCTGTCTTACTTCGTTTGTTTCTGTGGTGCCTAATCCCAAATCTATGAGCTTCATTTCGCAATTGTTGAATGATTTTAAGCGATTCTGATTTCTTATCCAAATATAAAGGAATTGAATCATTTGGATAATAAATTTCCTCCAATCTTTTTGCAATCCCAATAATTGCAATTTTATTTCGTAATCCTAAAATATCCAAACTTTTTAAAGACGATGACAATTGCCCCTTACCCCCATCAATAATAATAAGTTGAGGTAAATCTTGATCTTCATCAAGCAATCGTTTATACCGGCGATATACCACTTCTTCCATTGATGCAAAATCATCCGGTCCTTCAACTGTTTTTATATTAAAATGGCGATAGTCCTTTTTACTCGCTTTTCCATTTTTAAAAACTACACAAGCCGCAACGGGATGTGTTCCTTGAATGTTAGAATTGTCAAAACACTCAATATGTCTTGGTTCTTCAGACAAACGTAAATCCTTTTTCATCTGTGCCATAATTCGATTGGCATGCCTATCAGGGTCTACAATTTTAATCTGTTTAAATTGTTCTTGTCTATAATATTTTGCATTGCGAAGTGACAACTCAACAACACGCTTTTTATCTCCTAATTTTGGAATGATAACTTTCAATTCTTCACCCAAATCAACTTGAAAAGGAACATATATTTCTTTTGACTGTGAGTTAAATCGCTGTCGTATTTCTATAATTGCCAACTCTAATAATTCTTTATCGGTTTCGTCTAGTTTCTTTTTTATTTCAGAAGTATGAGATTGAATGATAGACCCATTCATTATTTTAAAAAAGTTGATATAACCATAACTCTCATCCGATATAATTGAGAATACATCTACATTATTTATTGATGGATTTACTACAGTCGATTTTGATTGATAGTTTGATAAATGTGTGAGTTTATCTTTTATTTTTTGCGCCTGCTCAAACTCCATTTCATTCGCATACTCTTCCATTAAATGTGTAAATGTTTTTAGCGCTTCTTTAAAATCTCCTTTAATAATTTGGCGAATCTCATCAATCCCTTTTAAGTAATTCTCTTCAGTTTGCTTGTTTTCACAAGGTGCTTTGCAATTACCAATATGATATTCTAGACACAACTTGTATTTTTTATTTGTGATGTTTTCTTCACTCAAAAAATAGTTACACGTCCGCAATTGATAAAGCTCTTTAATTAAATCAAGTAAGGCTTTCGCTGTCCTAATTGAGGTGTAAGGCCCAAAATATTCAGAGCCATCTTTAATCACATTCCGAGTTAAAAAGATTCGCGGAAATCGTTCTTTTTTGATACAAATCCAAGGATATGTTTTATCATCCTTTAACATCACATTATAACGAGGTTGGTATTTTTTTATCAGATTATTTTCTAATAATAAGGCATCGGTTTCAGTATTTACGACAATGTGTTTTATGCTTGCAATTTTTTTAACCAATACTCGTGTTTTCCCATTTTCGTGATTTTTATTAAAATAAGATGCCACTCTTTTTTTTAAACTCTTGGCTTTACCTACATACAAAATTTTATCTTCTGCATCAAAATATTGATACACTCCAGGACTTGTGGGTAAGGTTTTTAATTGAATTTCTAAAGTGGGTTGCATAGAGCGAAATTACCTAATATTTTTCGAAATAAAAACATGCACCTTATCTTAAATGTACCCTTTATAAAGTCTTAACTTTTACACTATAATTGTTGCTAAAGAAACAGTAACTTTGCAGACTTAAAAACAAGTCATTGAGAAGCAATTTTTAATTTGCTGCGGCAATCTCATCAAACAGATTACCACACCATTTTTAAAAAATAAAAGCCCTCACAAAGACAATAGTTATAATTATGAGTTACAATCACCTAGAGATAGAAAATAAATGGCAAAAATATTGGGCCGATAATCAAACATTTAAAGCCCAAAATCCTCCTCTTTCTGGAGCATTAAAAGATGCCCCAAAGTTTTATGTGTTAGACATGTTTCCTTATCCATCAGGTGCAGGATTGCATGTAGGTCATCCTCTTGGCTATATCGCTTCTGATATTTATGCTCGCTATAAAAGACATAAAGGCTTTAATGTATTGCATCCTCAAGGTTATGATTCTTTTGGTTTACCAGCTGAGCAATATGCGATACAAACTGGTCAGCATCCTGCAAAAACAACTGAAGAAAACATTAAAACCTACCGTCGTCAATTAGACCGAATTGGTTTTTCTTTTGATTGGTCTCGCGAAGTGAGAACTTCTAGTCCTGAATATTATAAATGGACACAGTGGATTTTTATTCAGTTATTCAACTCTTGGTACAACAAGGACTCAGATAAGGCAGAAGACATTTCTACTTTGGAAGCCATTTTTACTACTGATGGAAATAAAAAGGTAACCGCCGTTTGCGATGATGAAATTGCATCGTTTACTGCAGCTGCATGGAAAAAATTCTCTAAAAAGAAACAACAAAAAATTCTATTACAATACCGTTTAACATTTTTATCTGACACCGAAGTAAATTGGTGTCGAGCACTAGGAACGGTATTAGCAAATGATGAAATTGTAAACGGAGTTTCTGAACGTGGAGGGCATCCTGTAGTTCGCAAAAAAATGACCCAATGGTCTATGCGAATCTCTGCTTATGCCCAAAGGTTATTAGATGGATTACAAAAAATTGATTGGCCACAACCGCTTAAAGATTCTCAAACCAATTGGATTGGCCGCTCACAAGGCGCTATGGTTTCTTTTAAAGTGTTGCCAAACGAAGTACCAGAAAAAAAAGGTATCCTTTCTTATAAAACAATTGAAGAAATTAAAGCATTGCGTTTGAATTCTTCAAAAGCAAGTAAATTACTTTGGGATGTATTAAGAAAGAAAAAAGGTTCTGTAAAATTTAGACAGCAGTATGTTTTAGGTGATTTTATCACCGATTTTGTGAGTTTTAACAAAAAGGCAATCGTGGAGTTTTCTGGTAAAGAAGACGAAATTGAAAGGGCTAATTATTTTGCAACAGAAGGTTATACTGTTACCTATATTTCTGATAAGGAAGTTATTGATAATATAAATTCAGTGATTTCTAAAATTAACAACGGAATTCAATTTCCGAAGATTGCAGAGATTCAAAAAGTCCCTAAAAAGAAAATTAAAAAAGAGACCTCAAAATTAATTGAAGTCTTTACAACAAGACCTGATACTATTTTTGGAGTATCGTTCATGACATTGGCTCCAGAGCATGAGTTGGTTTCTCAAATAACTACTGATAAACAACGAAAAGCAGTAAACAACTATATCACAGCAACTGCTAAACGTAGTGAGCGTGATAGGATGGCAGATGTAAAAACCATTTCTGGAGCGTTTACAGGTGCCTATGCAGAGCATCCTTTTACGGGTAAAAAAGTCCAGATTTGGATTGGAGATTACGTATTAGCGAGTTATGGAACTGGTGCTGTAATGGCTGTGCCTTGTGGTGATCAGCGTGATTATGATTTTGCGAAACACTTCGATATCAATATTCCAAATATTTTTGAAGGCGTTGATATTTCTGAAGCAGCTCATGAAGACAAAAACGAAACTAAAATTGCAAATTCTGATTTCTTAAATGGATTGGCATATAAAAAAGCAATGAAAACCATTATCTATGAACTGGAGAAAAAAGGGATTGGTTACGGAAAAATAAATTACCGTTTGCGCGATGCTGTATTCAGTCGTCAACGTTATTGGGGAGAACCTTTCCCAGTATATTATAAAAACGGAATACCGCAAATGATAGACGCCAAACATTTACCAATTGCTTTGCCAGAAGTTGAAAAATACTTGCCGACTGAGGATGGGAAACCACCTTTAGGAAATGCTACAGAATGGGCTTGGGATGTGAAAGCAAATAAAGTTGTGAGTAATGCCAAAATTGACAATAAGACAGTTTTTACTTTAGAATTAAACACCATGCCAGGGTGGGCAGGAAGTTCTTGGTATTTTAATAGGTATATGGATTCTCAGAATTCTGAAGAATTTGCCAGTAAAGAAGCCTTAGATTATTGGCAAGATGTTGACTTGTATATTGGAGGTTCTGAACATGCTACCGGACATTTATTATATGCCCGTTTTTGGCAAAAGTTTTTGTTTGACAAAGGGATTGTACCTGTAGATGAGTTTGCAAAAAAACTAATCAACCAAGGGATGATTACTGGAACGAGTGCTTTTGTTTATAGATGGGAGTTTAAAAATGGAGATACCTCTGGTCTAAAAAAGCTGATATTTGTTAGTAAAACCCAAATGGAAAATATCATTGAAGAAAGACAAAAGGCAGAGAATTCAAAACATAATTTAGATAATGATTCAATTGATTTATTAGCTATTACTAAAATAAAAAGTGACTCTGAAAATATGTGGTCACATTTTACCCCTATACATGCCGATGTTGCTTTTGTAAATACATCAGATGAGCTGGATATCGAAGCATTTAAAAATTGGAGAGAAGAATATAAAAATGCTCAATTCATTACTGAAGATGATGGCAGCTTTAAAGTAGGTCGCGAAGTTGAAAAGATGTCTAAATCTAAATACAACGTAGTTAACCCTGATGCTATTTGTGAAGAATACGGAGCAGATAGTTTGCGTTTGTTCGAAATGTTCTTAGGCCCATTAGAACAATCAAAACCTTGGAAAACTTCGGGTATTTCAGGTGTGCTTTCATTCTTAAAGAAATTATGGAAATTATATCATGGTGGAGAAGAAGGTGTTTTCTTAGTTTCAGAAGAAAAAGCAACCAAAGAAGAATTGAAAACCTTGCATAAGACCATCAAAAAAGTAGATGATGATATTGCTAATTTCTCTTTTAACACTTCGGTAAGTTCATTTATGATTGCCGTTAATGAGTTAACTGCTTTAAAATGTAACAAACGGGAAATCTTAGAAGGATTGATAGTTTTAATATCACCCTATGCGCCGCACATTGCTGAGGAGTTATGGAGTAAATTAGGGAATAAAGATTCTATTGCTACAGCAGAATTCCCAGTTTTTGATGCAAATCATTTAGTAGAGAGTACAAAAAATTATCCGATTTCATTCAATGGTAAAATGAGATTTACCATTGAATTCTCTTTAGATTTATCAAAAGAAGAAATTGAAAAAGCGGTACTAGAAAATGAAAAAACCAAAGCACAATTACAAGGACGTACTCCTAAAAAAGTAATTGTTGTACCTGGTAAAATTGTAAATATTGTCGGCTAAGACTCAATAAGTATAGCCTAGGTTACCGTCATTGCGAATAAAGTACGATCGAAGCAATCTTTCGATTCAAAGAAGAGATTACCGCATCGCTGCATTCCTCGTAATGATGAAAAAAAATAGAATATGAGTTTTAATATAGAAATTATTGGCTTTCTAGCCGCAACTTTAACTACCGCTTCATTTGTACCACAAGTCTTTAGAATTTGGAAAACAAAAGAAGTTAAAGATATTTCATTTATGATGTACTTGTCAATGTTTCTTGGTGTATCACTCTGGTTCTATTATGGGCTTTTAATAAATAGTGTTTCTATGATGATTGCCAATATTATTTCTGCACTGTTAGTTTTGAGTATCTTGTATTTTAAAAAGAATTACTCAGAAAAGTAAACCTTATAGGTATTTTGGGTTTAAGCATCAGTTTTAGTCATTTTTGATGAAAAATCATATCGAGAACTCTTTGTTTATTTCTTATTTTTACCAAAAGGATTTTTTAATCAAAAAATATGAACACTAAAGTTTTTTCAATTAGAAGTCGTGTTTTTGTATCAATGGTTTTGTTGATATTGATATCTTCTATTTTAATTGGCTTGGTTACCGTTTTTCAATACAATGAACAGTCCGAAGAATATAATGCTGGTAGGTTAGTTCGTAAAGAGAACGCTATAATAAATCATCTTGAAGTTGAACTAAATGTTATTTCTGATAGTATAAATGATGAAGAAATTAGGGTTCTTTTAAAACATAAGATAAATGATATTGCAGAAACTCATGGAGTTGATGTCGAAATCCATGGTTTAGACGGAAGCTTAATAATTTCTTCAAACTATACAATAGATAAAAATAGAGTTTCTGATGTAATTGTTGAAGAAGTTCTTACAATTCTAGCAAATGATGGTGCACATCGATTTGTTGAAAAAGATGAGTTTAACGATAAAGAATATCACGCATCCTACTCCTATTTGTACAACAAATCTAAAAAAGTAATAGGCATTTTACACATTCCATATTTAGAAAATAGAGCTGATCAAGAGAACGAATTAAGAGAGTTTCTGTCTCGTTTGGCCTTAGGCTTCTTTTTAATGTTTTTAATTGGGATGGCATTTGCACTCTTTATTTCTAGATATATTACACGTTCAATTACAACGGTGAGTGAGAAGATGAATGAAATGAGATTGAACAAACGCAATGAGAAAATTGAAATAAAAGGAAAGAATAAAGAAATTCATGTGTTGGTAGAAGCATACAATAGTATGGTAGATGATTTGGAAGGAAGTGCTGTAAAATTGGCTCAAAATGAACGTGAGGAAGCTTGGAGAGAAATGGCAAAACAGGTTGCACATGAAATTAAAAATCCGTTAACACCTATGCGATTAACGGTACAAAGTTTTGAAAGAAAATTTGACCCAACAGATCCCAATATTGGACAAAAATTAAAAGAATATAGCAAAACTATAATTCAACAAATTGATGTAATGAGCTCTATTGCTTCTGCTTTTTCTGATTTTGCAAAAATGCCTACCCAAAAAAGAGAAGAAATTAATATTATTGAAGTAGTAAAACACGCAACTGAGATTTTTACAGAATCGTATATTTCATTTTCGTCTGATGCTGAAATGCTGATTATGAATTTGGATAAATTACAGCTTACACGTATTGTTACCAATCTTATTAAAAATGCGATTCAGGCAGTTGAGAGTACCGATAATCCTCTTGTAAAAATAAAAGTGATTGAACAACAAACTAATGTGATTATTGAAGTTACTGACAACGGTAAGGGAATAGAAGATGATGTTAGAGAAAAGGTTTTTGAACCAAAATTTACCACTAAAACAAGTGGTATGGGATTGGGTTTACCAATGATAAAAAATATCATAGAAGCTTATGGAGGGAGCTTATCTTTTGAATCTCAAAAAAAAATAAAAACAATTTTTACAGTTCAATTACCTAAAGATTAAATGCATAATTAAAATTACATAATATGAATTACGAAAATATTTTACTAAATCAAGTTGATAAAATTTTAACGATTACCATCAACAGACCTCAACAATTAAATGCCTTAAATATAGCAACCATTCAAGAACTACATAACGCTTTTTCTGAAGCAGATTTAGATAAAAATGTACGTGTAATAATTATAACTGGTAGCGGATCAAAAGCATTTGTTGCAGGAGCAGATATTAAAGAATTTGCTCATTTTGATGAAAATGAAGGCAGAGTTTTATCAGAAAAAGGACATGATGTTCTATTTGATTTTGTTGAGAATTTATCTACTCCAGTGATTGCTGCAGTTAATGGCTTTGCTCTAGGTGGCGGGTTAGAATTAGCAATGTCTGCACATTTCAGAATTGCAAGTGATAATGCTAAAATGGGATTACCCGAAGTTTCTCTAGGAGTAATTCCAGGATACGGTGGCACACAACGTTTACCTCAGTTGGTTGGTAAAGGAAAAGCGATGGAACTGATTATGACCGCAAATATGTTAACTGCTCAAGAAGCGTTTGATTGGGGATTGGTAAATCATGTAGTAGCGCAAGAAGAATTAATTCCGTTAGCCGAAAAACTAGCAGGTAAAATTGCCCGTAATTCTGGAACTGCGATTGCAACCGCAATTAAAACAGTAAATGCTAATTTTGATAAAAAAGAAGATGGCTTTGAAACAGAAATCATCAACTTTGGAAAATGTTTTGGATCTGAAGATTTTATTGAAGGGACTACAGCATTTTTAGAAAAGAGAAAACCAAATTTTTAATCAATATTGATTAAACTAAGTCCTTTTCAGAGAAATATTGAACCACAGCCTCTTTCATTAAAACAGATTGCTCTCCAGGTTTTAAAACTGGCAACTGTTCTTTTACTTTATAATGTGGCCAACCCTCGTCATCAAAAAAGTCAAATTCGTAATAACCATAAGGTTCTAATAACCTACAAATAGCTATATGCATTAGGTTAAGTTTTTCGTCTTTTCCAAATTTTTTTGCTCCAACACCTAGCTCTTGCACGCCTATTAAATAAATAATTGCATCTAAATCTAATTTCTCTCCACCTCCAAACCGGTCAGAAATAATTTTTACTACCTGCTCCCAATTATCTTTTAAATTTTCCGTTCCAATCATAGTACAAAAATAGTGTAATCGTTTATTTGTTGAATTGTTTAATTGGTTTTTTATCTTTACAAAAATTCCCTCTTTATGAATACGTTTGATATTATCATTGCAGCTTTATTATTATTTGGATTTATACGTGGATTAATGAAAGGTTTGTTTGTAGAATTAGCCTCTCTAATTTCATTAATCGCTGGGGTGTATGGAGCGATTCACTTTTCCTACTTTGTTGGTGATTTTTTAAAGGATAGCGTTGATTGGGAAGAGCAATATATTTCTATCGTTGCTTTTGCTATTACGTTTATTGCTATTGTAATTGTGATTTCACTTCTCGGAAAGCTATTTACTAAAATAGCAGATTTTGCTGCTTTAGGTGCTTTGAATAAAATTCTTGGTGGCCTCTTTGGAATCCTAAAATTCGGATTGATTTTAAGTGTACTACTTATTATTTTTGACAAATTAAACACAACTATTCCGTTTGTAACAGAAGAAAATACAGAGGAATCTATTTTATACGAACCAGTAAAAGAATTAGCCCCTTTAATCTTTTCAGACTTTTTAACGGTTGAGGATTTTGAGATAAAAACAGACTAGGTCACTTTATACAACTTAGGAAACTCCCATTCATATTTCACGGCAAGAATTCGTAACACCACCACTAAAGAACTTGTTATCAGATAATTTATATTGATAGGCAATGTTGTTTGCAAGAGTACATAAAAAGTAACTGCACCTAAAATACTGAGTGATGCATACACCTCTTTATGAAAAATTAACGGGACCTCATTACTCAAAATATCTCTAAGCACTCCACCAAATGAGGCACTTAATGTCCCTAATAGCACACAAATAATAGGGTGCAAATCTGTACTTAAACCAATTTTAAAACCAATAATAGTAAAGATTCCTAACCCAATAGCATCAAACAAAAACATGGTCTTTCTAAAATAAGCAAGTCGTTTTCTAAAGAGCATAGCAATTGCGGTAGATACAAAAATGACGATTAAATACTCCCAATTTATCATCCAATTAACTGGAGTGTTTCCAATTAATACATCCCGTAAACTCCCGCCACCAATAGCGGTTACAGATGCTAATATTAAAACTCCGAAGGAGTCAAACTTGTGCTTCATCGCAGCCAAAGCTCCTGAAATTGCAAAAACAGCGGTGCCAATAAAATCTAGTAAATCGAATAAAGTCATTAAACAAATGTAGGGAGAAAAATAGAATTATTGATGAGTTTCTTACCTCCGCAAAATAACAAGTTAAATAAAATCCTGAAACAAATTCAGAATGAAGTTGAGGTTAAATCTCTTTTAAGTAATCTGCAATCAGCCAACCAATTTTACCATCGGCTAGTTTTATTTTTTTCCAATCATCAATTTCATCGAGCACAATTACTTTGGTGCCTTCATGTAATTTAAAAATGGTGTCAGAATTTAAGGTAGGCGCATTTTTAATTTCAGTAGTTTGTTTAAAAATAATTGCTTCGATTCTGTTTACTTGATAATCGTAGGCTTTAAAGGCAAAAGCAAGAGAAATCACTAATAAAAATCCACTTAAAATACTCACATTAAAATAAAGTAATTTTTTTCTCGATGAGTATGAAAAGTGATATAATAAAAAAATTATAGCTCCAAAAAAGGAAAATACAACTGCCATTTTAGCCCAAGTATCATATCTTAATTTATAAATAACAGCTTCATAAAAATCTTGAAAAATTGTTTTTGGTAATTCTTCAATGTCATCAATGGCCATTCTATTTGCAAAAGCTAAATTGGTTTTAGCATCAGCATTTGATGGATTCAATTTCAAAGATTTTTCAAAATAATAAATTGCTAGAGCCACTTTATTAAGTTTGTAATAGGCATTTCCTAAATTAAAAAACAATTCGTCAGACTGTAATTGTAACTCCTCAATCAATTTATATTGATCAATTGCGGCCTCATATTTTTCTTGTTGAAACAGCTTATTGGCATTATTAAACAGCTCCTCTGCCGATTGGCTAAAGCCAATCGAAGTAAATAAGATAAATGCTATGACAACAAAATTTTTCATCTACAGTTGTTTATCAATTTTAGTAATTACCATTTTAGCTTTATCAAATTCTTGCTGCATCATTACATTGGTTGTTGGCGTATATCTAGCAAAATCACAATCGTCTAAAACCTCAATAAATTCCTTGATTGTTGCTTCGTCAATAGTTCTATCTTGCAGCAATTCGGTTATTTTTTCTTTACTAATTTCAGAGGTTTCTATATTTAATTTTGCCTTTAAGAAATTGTGCAATGCTTTTTCTAAAGCAATATAAAATGCCTCTTTCTTACCTAATTTCTTTTTGGCTTGCGATAAATATTTTCGAGCTAATTTATCAGCTTTGCGTAATCGTTTCCCAACCAAATCTCCATCTCGTTTTGCCTTTTTATTCCCAACAAAAATCCCAATTGGAATTGCAATAAATGGTAAAAATAATAAGGTATAAAACAAATTAGATTTAAAAAAGTCAACCGTAATATTTGGTTCAAACTCAGTACTTGTTTGAATATATCTAAAGTTATTTGCTGATATTTTTACTTGCTGTTTTAGAGTAGTATCTACTTCAGCTACATTAGTCTCATTAGGTAATGCTTTACCTTCAGCAACATTGATAATAATTGGATCAGATGTGATTGTATGATACTGCTCATCTCTTAAACTAAAATAAGAAAAAGATGTTGACGGAATTTTATACTTGCCCTTAAACTCTGGAACTACCGTATAATTATCAACAATCTTTCCTGACAATCCTTTTAATGTGGTCTTCACATTTTCGGTATGCTCTGGTGTGTAAACTTCTAATTCGCTCGGAGTTTCAATCTTAGGTAATTCAAACAATTTCAGGTTTCCTTTACCAGAAACTTGTACAGATAATTGTGTTGTTTCGTTAGATTTTAACACTTCTTTAGATGATGATACATGGTAGTTAAACTCCCCAACAGCTCCTGTAAAATTTAAAGGCTTTCCTTCTAATGGCAATTGCTTAACTTGAATACTCCTACTTTTTGAAGTCGTAGCATGATTTACTCTACGTGTAATTGCATTCCCAAAAAAATCACCTCTTCCCGTTGGTACATTCACTGTGATGTCCATATTAATTGGGTCAATTATTAATTTTCCAGATTTTTGAGGAATCAACAATGCTTTCTTTAAAATAAGGTATCTATATTCTTCTCCCTTATAATTAACTGATTTAACATCTTCCCTTTTTTGTTCAATATCTTGATTCCAAAAACCGTTGTATTGCGGAATTTCCTTTACGCGCCAATCGCCACTCAAACCAACTTGATTACTAAAATACAATTTGTAAACAACATAAATTCCTTCACCAACATATGGGTTTGCATTAGAAATTTCTGTTACTAAATGCACATTTTCACTAGCAATATATCCGGGATCATTTGGGTCTTTTGGCACTTCCGATTCGTGCAAAACAGTCACTCTAACCGTATTCGATTTTATTGTTTTCCCTTTATATTCTATAACAGCTGACGGAATTGTAAACACGCCCACTTTTTTTGGTTTTAAGATATAAATATAACCTTGAGAATAAGTAACCTTACCATTAACCCACGACTGACTAATAGATGAGCTTGGGCCTGCAATCACATCAAAATCTTTTAATTCTGGAAGTTGAAAATCATCGGCTCCTTGTTTGTTTACCTTAAACTCGATACGGAATCTTTGGTGTACACCTAATTTACTTTTACTCACTGTAGCAATTAGCTCAATATTTTGGGCTGATACTACTGCTGTTAAGAGTAGGGTGAAAACTAATATGTATAATTTTTTAAATGACATTGTGAATTGCACAAACTATTTATTACCAATCTTTTTCTTGTTTTACTTTCTTACCTTTTTCTTTTTTGGCATTCATTTTTTCTTGAGTTTTTTTCTCTTCATTAGCCATAGCATCTAATAATTGTTGCATTTGTTGAGGAGATAATTTTCCAGGTTGTGGCTGTTTTTGTTGCTCTTTTTTATCGTCTTTAGGATCTTGCTTATCCTTATTTTGATCATCTTTATTTTGATCATCCTTTTCATCATCACCTTCCTTATTATCCTGATCTTTGTCTTGTTTATCCTTGTCTTTTTGCTGATCATCTTTCTTATCTTGATCCTTCTCTTTGTCCTTATCCTTATTTTGTTGATCTTCTAACATCATCTGAGCCAATGCTAAATTGTATCGAGTCTCGTCATCTTTAGGATTTGCTCTCAATGAATTTTTATATGCATCAACCGATTTTTGATACTCCTTCTCTTTGTAATAATTGTTCCCAATATTGTGCATTAACTTAGAGCGCATCTCCTTATTTTTAGTTTCTTTAGCAAGCAATTCATATTGGGCAATAGCTTCCTTATTTCTGTTTTGTTGAGAAAGCGCATTTCCTAAATTGTACTTTGCAGTTTCATAAGCAGGATTGTTTTCAATAGCTTTTTCATAGGCAACTCCTGCGTCAACATAATTATTTTGACCGTACATCATATTTCCTTCACGTACATATTTACGAGCCAATTTTTCATTGATCTCTTTTGGAGCAACATTTTTTGGCACCTCAACTTTAGAAGCTTCCTTTTGTTCTTGAGCAAAAAGACCTAATGGTAAAATAAATAATATGATAATTAATTGTTTCATTCTTTATTAAACAGATTTAATTTCTGAATCCATTTTGTTTTCTTTTCTAGCATAAATGCATCCAGCACAATAAACAACAGTGCAAATCCAACAAACCATTGAAATTGATCTTTATAATCAGAAAATTGTTTGGTTTCAAATTCTGTTTTTTCTGCTTTTGCAAGAATCTCTTCAACATAATCTACCGTTTTTTGGGTACGGTTACCTAAAACAAACTTTCCGTTTCCTTTATCCGCAATCTTTTTCAAGGTTTCCTCATTCATCTTAGTTAAGACAACTTCGCCCTTACTATCTTTTTTATATCCTTGAATGATGCCGTTTAATTTTAACGGAATCGGAGCGCCTTTATCTGGATTTCCAACACCAATAGTATACGTTTTAATTCCGTTTTTGGTAGTCAGTGCTATCGCACTAGAAGCATCTTCTTGATGATCTTCTCCATCAGAGATAATAATCAAAAACCGATTGGTTTGTTCATCATTATCGTAATATGTATTTGCTAAAATAATTGCCTCATTAATTGCTGTACCTTGACTAGAAACCATATCTGGATTAGCACTTTGCAAAAACATTTTTGCAGCTCCATGATCTGTTGTTATTGGCAATAGCGAATAAGCATTACCTGCGTATATAATAATTCCGATTCGATCACTTCCTAATTTATCGATGATTTTAGAAATAATCTGTTTTGCTTTTTCTAGTCTATTAGGGGCAATATCTTCCGCCAACATGCTTTTAGAAACATCCAAAGCAAAAACAATATCTACACCTTGCCGTTTAACTGTTTCTAACTTCGTTCCCATTTTAGGATTAGTTAGAGATACAATCAAAAAAGTGAATCCAACCAAAAATAAAATCATTTTCAAATACGATTTAAACAATGATTTTTCTGGTGTCAACCTTTTTAATAGCACCTCATCTGTGAATTTATTTTGGGTACGTTTTTTCCAAAAAGACACCAATAAAAACACCGCAAACAGAATTGGGATTGCAATGAGGTAAATAAAATATGTTGGTTCTTCTATTTGATACATTTTTTAATGTTGATCTGTGTAATTATATAAAACTTCTAAAAAGTGTAAATTTTAAGGTCATTTCTAGCAATAAAAACAAGCCTGCTAAAATGACGAGTGAGCGATATTTTTCGTCATAATTATAATATTTATACTCTTCTATTTCAGTTTTTTCCAATTTATTTATTTCGTTATAAATTGCACGTAATTTGGTGTTGTCTGTCGCTCTAAAATATTTTCCTCCTGTTTCTTCGGCAATATATTTTAATAATTCTTCATCAATCTCTACAGGCACTTTTTGGTATTGCAATTTTCCATTAAGCATAGAAACTGGAGAAAGTGCTGTCCCTTTAGTCCCGATCCCAATAGTATATGTTTTGATCTCTAACTCTTTTGCTAATTCAGTTGCCGTTTTTGGATCTACAAACCCAGAATTATTAACTCCATCGGTTAACAAAATGATCACTTTACTTTTTGCCTTAGAGTCCTTGAGTCTGTTTACTGCTGAGCCAAGACCCATTCCAATAGCTGTACCTCCATCTAATTGACCCCATTTTATTTTACTAATGGTATTTTTTACAATTCGCTTGTCACTTGTAATCGGAGTTTGAGTAAAACTTTCTCCTGCATACACTACAATTCCGATGCGATCATTAGGGCGTTGATTTACAAAATCAATCGCTACTTTTTTCAAAGCTTCCAATCTATTAGGTTTTAAATCTTTTGCCAACATACTTGCAGACACATCTATTGCCATCACAATATCAATTCCTTTATTTGTATTTACTTTATTACTTACTGATGTAATTCTTGGTCTTGCCAAAGCAACAATTAAAGCAGATACTGCTAATAATCGTAACACATACAACAAAGGTTTTAATTTAGAAAGTATAGATGGTTTGCCAAAAGATACTGTGCTTGCTAAAATTAATGAAGCACTATTTTTATTGCGCATCAAGAAATACCATAATGCCATAAGAGGCACTAGTACCAATATCCACAAAAATTGTGGGTGTGTATATTCTATATTACTCCACATGTTCATCTTCTTCTGCTACTGGTTTTGGTTTCAAATTATTGATGATATTTTCTGAATCTGTTCTATGGCTTTCTATCTCAATTGCTACAGGTTTCGATTTTGCAAACTTTACTAAATCTGCTTCCTTCAATAATCCCTCTAAATTTTTAATGGTTTCTTTTGGTAAATCTAGTGTGCTTATTTTATTGAAATCAGTAATCGTTTCAATCAATTCATTAGTGGTAGATTCTAATGCAGGAATATGTAATTCGCGCTCAATATAAGTTCTAACAATACCGGTAAGTTCACTGTAATACAATTTTATCTTATCATTTTGATACAACTGTTTTGCATCTAATTGATTTAATCGTTGCATTGCTAATTCGTAAGGTGGTATACGTTCTTCGATAGGGATATTCTCTTTTTTATTACGCAACACAAAGTATAAAACAATAGCAATAATCAACGCAAGAATGCCAAGAGCTATCCACACATAATTTTTATAATCATCAAAAATAATGGGTTGTTTTTTAACTGCTTTAATAGGGAAAAGTTTTTGTTTTAAGGTGTCAACTTTAACCGTCGCAACATTAATCAATAAAGAATCTATACTGTATTTTTTATTATTGATAAAGACCTGTTGTTTCGGAATCACATAACTACCGCTATCAAAACTCGTTAAAATATAATTTTTGATGTATTTGGTTTCGGTGGTATCAATCTTTAATTCTTCTACAACTTCAACTTTCTTTAAGCTATCTAACTTTAATTTTGGAAACTGAACATTCGCTGCTTTATCTACAGTAATTTGATATTGAATTTGTTCACCAATTCTGATGTTAGTGGTATCCACTTGCATCTGAACAGGGTTTTGTGCAAATGTAAATCCGCAGATTAAAAGGGTTATATATAAACTAAATTTTTTCAAACTATCTTGCTCCTTTTCTTTTAAAATATCCCAATAATTGTTTTACATAACTTTGGTCAACTCGTGTGCTAATGGTTCCTGCTCCTGATCTGCTAAAAGATTTTTCGTAAAAATCTACACTTTTTAAATAATTAGCAGCATAGCGATTTCTCACTTTTTTTGACATCGTATTGACTAAGATTGTTTTACCCGTTTCAGCATCTTTTATGGGTAACATCCCAAGATTCGGAATTGTTTCGTCATGTTTGTCAAAAACTCGGATACCTGTAACGTCATGTTTATTACCAACAATTTTTAAGGTTTGATCATAATCGTTATCCATAAAGTCGGACAACACAAAAACAATGGCTCTTTTCTTCATCACATTCGATAAGTACTTTAGCGCATTTCCAATATCTGTTTTATTACTTTTGCCTTTAAACTCTATCAATTCACGAATAATTCGTAAAACATGACTCTTTCCTTTTTTTGGTGGAATAAATAATTCTATTTCATCAGAAAATAATAGGAGCCCTACTTTATCATTATTCTGCGTAGCCGAAAAAGCTAAAGTTGCACCAATTTCTGTAATAGTATCTCTCTTAAACTGTTGGGTAGTTCCAAACATTTCAGAACCAGAAATATCTACCAACAACATCATAGTCAACTCCCGTTCTTCTTCAAAAACTTTGATATAAGGTTCGTTGTATCTCGCTGTCACATTCCAATCAATTGCTCTCACATCATCGCCATATTGGTATTGACGTACCTCAGAAAAAGTCATACCACGTCCTTTAAACGAACTATGATATTCTCCAGAAAATATATGATCAGACAACCTACGTGTCTTGATCTCAATTTTACGAACTTTTTTAAGTATTTCTTTAGTATCCATTTTCAATTTGGGTGATGATTATTCTTTGTTGTTTGTTGGTAAAAATCAACAACTCAAAACAAACAGCTAATTTTAAGGTACTTCTACCTCGTTTACAATCTTGTTGATAATGTCTTCTGAAGTAATATTTTCAGCTTCAGCTTCATAAGTAATTCCGATACGGTGGCGCAATACATCATGTACAACAGCACGTACATCTTCAGGGATTACATAGCCTCTACGCTTTATAAATGCGTAACATTTTGCCGCCATCGCTAAGTTAATGCTTCCTCTTGGAGATGCTCCAAAACTGATTAAATTTTGTAAATCTGGTAAATTGTATTTTTCTGGATAACGTGTTGCGAAAATAATATCTAAAATATATTTTTCAATTTTTTCATCCATATAAACCTCTTTCGCAGCCTCTCTAGCTTTAATAATTTGAGCGACAGAAACCACAGGATTAACTTTGCCAAAACTCCCCATCAAATTTTGACGCATTATTATTTGCTCATCACTTAATTTTGGGTAATCAATGACAACTTTTAACATAAAACGGTCTACTTGCGCTTCTGGTAGTGGATAAGTTCCTTCTTGCTCTACAGGGTTTTGAGTTGCCATTACCAAGAATGGCTCGTCTAATTTAAAGGTTGTATCGCCAATGGTGATTTGACGTTCTTGCATTGCCTCTAGCAACGCTGACTGTACTTTTGCCGGCGCACGATTAATCTCATCTGCTAAAACAAAGTTGGCAAAAATCGGGCCTTTTTTAATAACAAAATCACTTTCTTTAATATTGTATATCATCGTACCAACAATATCTGCCGGTAATAAATCTGGCGTAAATTGCACTCTACTAAAACTTCCTGTTACTGCTTGTGAAAGTGTATTAATTGCTAAGGTTTTTGCCAAACCAGGTACTCCTTCAAGTAATATATGTCCGTTTCCTAACAAGCCAATTAATAAACGCTCTAGCATTTGCTTTTGCCCAACAATTACCTTGTTCATTTCTAACATCAACAAGTCTATAAAAGCACTCTCTTTTTCTATTTTTTCGTTGATTACTCTTATGTCAACCGATGCATTATTTTCTTCTATCATTTTAAAAAATTTAAAGCGTGAATTTACTATGCTTTTTTGTGTGTTGCAAGTAGCATAAATATTTTTTTTTTCGTAGTTAAAAATTGGTTAAAAAAGCCTCTTTGCTTTTCATGTAAGTTGAAAGAAATTATTGTTATTATATTTTACTCTTTAAAGGTTAAAAGTGATAAATCTTCACCATTAAAAACAGCATAAGTAAAATGTGAAATCCAATCTCCGGTATTGATGTATTTTGAAGTTTCGTTCAATTTGATTTCCATTGGTAAATGACGATGTCCAAATAAGAAGTAATCATAGTGTTTTGTTTCTAGTTTTCGTTTTGCGTATTGTACTAACCATTCTTGGTCTTCACCTAGAAAAACCACATCTTCTTCGCCAGAAATCAATTTATTTTTTACTGATAAGTATTGTGCTAATTTCACTCCAATATCTGGGTGCAACCAACGATATAACCATTTTGAAAAAGAGTTGGTAAATACTTTTTTCATACGCTTATAGCCTTTATCTCCTGGCCCTAATCCATCACCATGGGCTATAAAAAATGTTTTATTATTAAAAGTGAATTCTTGTGAAGAGTAATAAACTGGTATGTTTAACTCGGTTTCAAAATAATCGCGCATCCATAAATCATGATTACCTACAAAGAAATAAATAGGAATACCACTATCTCTAATTTCGGCTAATTTGCCTAAGACACGAACAAAACCTTTGGGAACTACTTTTTTATATTCAAACCAAAAGTCAAATAAGTCGCCTAATAAAAAAATGGCTCCTGCATCTTTTTTAACAACATCTAACCATCTAACAAATTTCTGTTCTCTTGGGAGACTTTCTTCAGCAGTTGGTGCTCCGAAATGCTGGTCAGAAGCAAAATATATTTTAAGGTCTGGATTCATTTTAACAGTATGCAAAGTACAAAGATTATTTCGAGTTTTCTAACTCCACAACTTTTCTTAGCATTTTGTCATTGGCAAGAATTACTTGATTAAATTCATTGTCATCAAATAGGCTTTGAGCAATACTCGACTTTACTGCTTTCTTGATAATTTCCATTTTATTATTTGGAATTAAAAAATCATCCGCATCAATATCATTTAAGTATTTATTTGTAATCTCACTATCGGAATCAAATTCATGAATAAAACTTTCGACTGTCCAATTTTTTAGTGCTTCTCGATGCTGATCTACATAGTCAAACGAAAACCTATTCAAACCAACTAAGTATCTAGTTTCGATATATTGAGTTGTATCAATTGGCACAAAAACATCAGGAACAATACCACCGCCACCATACACAATTTTACCTTTTGGTGTGGTAAATTTTAGAGAATCATTTACCTTAATACTATCAGCAAACATCAACTCTCCGTTTTCAAAACGTTTGCTAAACTGTTCGTAATATTCTTTGCTATGATTTAAATCATATGGTTTTTGAATAGAGCGTCCTGTGGGTGTGTAATAGCGAGCAATCGTTAATCTAACTGCTGAGCCATCACCCAAATCCATGGTTTGCTGCACCAATCCTTTTCCGAAAGAACGACGTCCGATGATAGTGCCCTTATCATTATCTTGCAATGCACCTGCAACAATTTCACTTGCTGATGCTGAATTTTCATTCATCAAAATATAAACATGTCCTTTTTCAAAAGATCCTTCTTTGGTAGCAAAATCTTCTTCTATATCACCCTTTTTATTTTTTGTAAAGACTATTAATTTTCCATCCTCTAAAAACTCATCTGCAATTTTATTGGCAATGTTCATAAATCCACCAGGGTTATCTCTTAAGTCTAACACCAATTCCTTCATTCCAATGGCTATTAAATTATCGAGTGCCTCTTTAAATTCATCATAAGTTGTTTTGGCAAATCGATCAATTTTTATAAACCCTATTTCATCATTCAACATATAATGAGCAGAAATACTTTTAAGCGGTACATCTCCTCTACTTAAACTAAAGTCTAATACTTCACTTGATATAGGTCTATAAATAGTCAGATTAACATTGGTATCTGGTTCGCCTTTTAAAATTTTAATTACTTGGTTACTGTTTAATTTAGCATTAGAAAGTGAATCATTATTAGCTAATAAAATTCGATCACTTGGTTTCAACCCAAGATTTTCACTTGGTCCTCCTTTAAGTATTTTTGTAATTACAACTGAATCTTTGTTCATTACAAACTGTACACCAATGCCAACAAAATTACCTTCGAATTGTTCATTTTCACGTTGTAATTCTTCTTTAGTAAAGTAAACTGAGTGCGGGTCGAGTTTGCTCACAACATGGTTAATAGCTCCATCAAGTAAATAATCTGTATCAACTTCATCAACATAATCGTATTGAATATAATCAATCAATCTCTTAATTTTTGCTGCTTCAGCACTTTTACTGAAAATCATGCCTGGGCGGTTTGTAAAATTTAAAATGCTACCTATTAAGATGCCTATTGCAACAGCAATACCAATATATAAAGGAACATTGTTATTATTTTTCATTCGTGTTTTTTAGATGTGTTAATTCAACGCCTGCTTTTTCTAAAAATTTTAATCCTGAGGTGTCTTTATATGCGTATTGATATACTACTCTTTTGATTCCAGATTGATGAATCAATTTACTACACTCTTTACAAGGAGATAAGGTAATGTATAAAGTTGCTTTTTTACAAGATTGCGTTGAGCTGGCAACTTTTAAAATAGCATTTGCTTCGGCATGTAGGACGTGCCATTTTGTGTTTCCTTCTTCGTCTTCGCAACAATTATCAAAGCCGGTTGGTGCACCGTTGAATCCATCAGAAATAATCATGCGATCCTTCACAATCAAAGCGCCTACTTTCTTTCGTTCGCAATGAGAAAGTTTGCCCCATTCATGAGCCATTTTCATATAAGCTTGGTCGTATTTTTCTTGTTTCTTTTTCATTAATAATTTTGAACTCACGAAAATAAAGAGAATAAATTAAATGAGTGGTTAAAAAATTTATAAAAATTCACTTCTCTGTTATTTGTTTAAAAACAAAAGCCTGTGAATCAAAAGATTCACAGGCTTTAAAAGTACTCAAGGTGGGAATCGAACCCACACTCCCGAAAGAACTGGATTTTGAATCCAGCGCGTCTACCAATTCCGCCACTTGAGCATTCTTAAAATTGGACTGCAAATTTATGCATTTTTTAAAATTTGACCTAATTAATATTAAAAATCTATAACGCTAAAATGGGTAATTCACCACACTCAAATAGCTACTAAAAAAAATCACTCTAAAACAGTTAAAATCAAGTTCTAATTTACTCAACTCAAAGAATTTATTTTTACTTTTGCACTCAACAACACAAAACCTTTCACATGTCTAAATTAAAACTTGAGCCAAAATTCTTTGCCTGTTCACAGAGTATCGATTTGGCTGAAAAAATTGCATTATCTTATGGTGCAAAACTAGGAAACGTAATTATTTCAAAATATAGTGATGGTGAATTTCAACCAGCACTTGAAGAATCCGTAAGAGGGCGTCGTATTTTTGTAATAGGGTCTACTTTTCCAAACTCTGACAATTTAATGGAAATGCTTTTAATTCTTGATGCTGCAAAACGAGCATCCGCAAGACATATTACGGCGGTAATTCCTTATTTTGGATGGGCAAGACAAGATAGAAAAGACAAGCCTCGTGTACCAATTGCTGCAAAATTAGCTGCAAAAATGTTAGAAACCGCTGGAGCAACAAGAATCATCACCATGGATTTACATGCCGATCAAATTCAAGGATTCTTTGAAAAACCAGTAGATCATTTATTTGCGTCAACTATATTTATGCCTTATTTAAAAAATCTGAATTTAGAAAACCTTATGATTGCATCTCCTGATATGGGAGGTTCAAAAAGGGCATATGCCTATTCTAAACATCTTAAATGTGATGTTGTAATTTGCTACAAACAGCGTTTAAAAGCTAACATCATATCACATATGGAGCTAATTGGAAACGTTGAAGGAAAAGATGTTGTCTTGGTAGACGATATGGTTGACACTGCAGGAACTTTAGTGAAAGCAGCTGAGTTGATGATGGAGAGAGGAGCCACAAGTGTACGAGCAGTTACAACTCACGGAATCCTTTCTGGTGAGGCAATTGACCGTATTGAAAACTCTAAATTAACTGAGTTAATTATATCAGATACAATTCCTTTAAAAGGCAAGTCTTCTAAAATAAAAGTTGTACCTTGCGCCCCTTTATTTGCAGGTGTTATGTACAACGTTCAAAACAATACATCCATCAGCGATAAATTTATTTTTTAAATAATAACAATTAATATATTACAATGAAATCAATTACAATTAAAGGATCCAAAAGAGAAAGCGTAGGCAAAGTAGCAACTAAAGCCTTACGTAATGCTGGAAAGGTGCCTTGCGTATTATACGGAGGAGAACAACCTGTACATTTTTCAGCTGACGAAGTTTCGTTCAAGAATTTAGTATATACTCCAAATGTACATACTGCAGTGATTGAACTAGAAAGCGGAGAATCATTCGACGCTATTTTACAAGATATCCAGTTTCACCCAGTATCTGACAAAATTTTACACATTGACTTCTATCAGTTATTTGCAGGGAAATTAGTTACAATGACTATTCCTGTTAAATTATCTGGAAACTCTAAAGGTGTATTAAACGGTGGAAGGCTTTTATTTACTAACCGTAAATTACATGTTCGTGCGTTACCAAAAGATTTTCCTGATTTTATTAGTGTAGATATTACACCGCTTAAAATTGGTGATAATGTTTCTATTGCTGATGTACACGATGATAAATTAGAGTTTTTACATCCAGATAATATGGCAGTCGTTAGAGTTGCAATGGCTCGTGCTGCTGTTGCGGTTGATGAAGAGGAAGAAGAAGGTGAAGAAGGAGCTGAAGAAGGAGCTGAAGAAGGGGATGAAGCTGCTGCTGAATAAGCAGTTTTCTCAAAAACTATTTGAAAAGCATCACATTATTGTGATGCTTTTTTTATTTTTACCTTATGAATATTAAATCATTATTTAAAAGATTATTTATAAAAGAAATTGACACTTTAGATCCGATGAAAAAATATTTAATTGTAGGCTTAGGGAATATTGGTGCAGAATATGAAAATACGCGTCATAATATTGGATTCAAAATTTTAGATTATTTAGCTAATGATTTTGATGTTTCGTTTTTGTCAAATAAATTAGGAGACACTACTTCTTTTAGATTTAAAGGAAGAACTTTTATCTTATTAAAGCCCTCTACTTATATGAATTTAAGTGGGAAAGCAGTAAAATATTGGATGACCAAAGAGAAAATATCTATTGATAATCTTTTAATTGTAACCGATGATTTAAATATTGATTTTGGGACTATCCGTTTTAAAGCAAAAGGAAGTGATGGTGGACATAATGGTTTAAAAGATATTCAAGAGAAATTGAATACGGCTACTTATTCAAGATTTCGATTTGGAGTAGGTGCAAACTATTCTAAAGGAAAACAGGTTGACTTTGTGCTAAGTAAATGGAATAAAGAAGAGGAAAGTATACTCATTGAAAAACTTCTTATTGCTGCTAAATCAATTCTTTCTTTTGGGACTGCTGGACTTAGACACACCATGAATGATTTTAATGGGAAATAAAATTTTTATTTATTATCACTCGCAAACCACTCGGCATGAGAAGTCCCTGTTTCTTGTAACTTTAATGAATGTAGAACAATATTTGTAGGAAGTTTCGCCTTTATTTTAGATGCAAAATCAATAATCATCATTTCACTTGTTGGTTGATAATCTACTAAAATAACGTTATGACCTCTTTTTTCTAACTCTTCTGCTAATTCAATATGAGGAGTGTTTTTATTAAAAACAGTAGCGTGGTCAAACTGATCTACAATTTCACCTTTTACAATTTTCTTTAAATCTTTAAAGTCAATCACCATTCCAAATTTCACATCATTTGTATCAGCACTTGGCGACCCAATTACTGTCACAGATAATTTATAACTATGCCCATGTACATTTTTACATTTACCATCATAGCCATATAATGCGTGCCCGGTTTCGAAATAAAATTGCTTAGTGATTCTTATCTTACTCATACTTATTTTTTAAACTTTTCGAGTGCGTTTTTTGTGAATTCTGACAAAACTAGCTTGCCGCTAATCTCTGCTCTTTCTTCTAATAGTGTATCCCAATGATTGGTGTCTTTCCATAAAACTTGCTTCATTTCTTGAACAGCTTCTGGATTATAACTTGCTATTTTTTGAGACAGGTCATCTACATATTCATCTAATTGTTTGATACTGTCAAACACATTCGCATACAATCCTTTTTCTTTAGCCCAATATGCATTGTGCCATTTTGTTGCGTTTAAAGACAACTCACTCAATGCTGCAACTCCAATTTTACGTTTAACGACAGGTTCAATTACAAAAGGACCAATTCCAATTGTTAATTCTGATAATTTAATTGCTGCTTTATCTGTTGCAAAAACATAATCACAAGCAGATGCCAAACCAACACCGCCGCCAACTGCCTTTCCTTGAATACGACCTATAATTGGTTTTTTACACAAACGCATTGCATTGATTACGTTTGCAAATCCTAGAAAAAAATGTTTGCCGTCTTCAAAATTATCAATAGCTACTAACTCATTAAAAGAGGCTCCTGCACAAAAAGCTTTTTCGCCTTCACTTTTCAAAATGATGACATTCACCTTATTGTTAGCATCTAATTCTTGAAATGTTTTTGTTAATCGAGAAAGTAATTCGCCAGGGAAAGAGTTACTTGCAGGGTGAAAAAACTCTACCGTTGCAATATTATTTTGAACATGCGTATATAAACTTCCTTGATTCATAGGACAAAGTTACGTGTTTTTGTGTAAATATTTTTGTCTAAATTTTACAACTAAGATTCCTCCTCTTAAAATCATCCAAATAGTAAAAGCAATCCAAATACCATAAAGTTTTAAGTTGAAATAATCTCCTATTAAAAGTGCAGGAACAAATCCAAAAAAAGTTGCAATTAACAAAAGGTTTCTTAAGATAACAGCTTCGGCAAGCCCTTTAAAAATTCCATCAAAAACAAAAGCAATCGCATTAATGGGTTGCATAATAAGTACAATCCAAAAAATGCTATAAAATGATTCTAAGACAAAACTATCTTGAGTGAAAAGTGATCCAATCGATTTGTATAAAATAAAACAAACACCTACTAGCAATAATGAAATAACTATTGAGTATCGACTTAGCTTTACGCTTAGCTTCCACATGCTTTTGTAATCTTTTTCTCCTAATAGTTTTCCAGAAACAATGTTTCCGACACTTGAATATCCATCAATAAAAAAGGCAAAAAACAACCAGATTTGAAAGGCTATTGTTTGAGCAGCAATATATGAATCACCATATTTTGTAGCATAAGCATTCGCCATAATCAAAGCAACATTTAAAGCTATTGCACGAATAATCAAATTAAAACTGATCGATAAAATATTCTTAATTTCCTTATTAAATGGTAGCAACAGTTTTAATTTAAATGGTGTTTTCTTTACAAACAAAACCAATGCAAAAATTGCCATTACTCCTTGTGAAATAACACTCGCCCAAGCTGCTCCTTTCACATTCATCGGGTCAATAAAACCTTCTATTCCATATACTAGAACAATATCTAGAACTACATTTAATGCTACACCTACAATACTAATTATCATGGGCCAATACGTGTTTTGCATCCCTCGAAAAACTCCATAGATCGAAAAAACAAATAGTGTTAAAGGAAAACCTATCGCCCTAATTTTATAATAGTCAATTGTATATTCTAGAATAATTCCATCTGCGTTGTACATCTGAAAAATTGCATTTACAAAAAAAATTGAAACCAAATAAATAACAACACTCAATAATAAATTAAGAGCAATAATTTGCGAAGGTAAATCAAGAATTTTATCAATTTTCTTTGCTCCTAAATATTTTGAAATGGTTGCAGAAATAGCTGAACGTGTTTGAGCGAGAACCCAAATAAGTGCAGAAATAAATGAACCTGCAATACCAACTGCCGCCAAAGATTCGGTTGGATTCAAACTAATATTTCCAACAATAGCAGTATCGGTAATAGACAACAAAGGTTCGGCCACACCAGAAATAATCGCTGGTATTGCTAACTTGTTAATGCCTTTAAAAGTGATTTTTGACGCCTTATACATTTATTTTTTCTTGATAAATGTGATACATTTTTTTACAACGCTGTCTAGATGCTTAGGAATTTTATCTTCCGCCCATGGATGTTTAGCCCCAAGAGTGTGGTTCATTTTATCAACAAAAAACACTTCACTCTTTGGGTTCCAAGAATGCATTAATTCCCCTTCTTTTGGAATTACTACAACATCCTCTCTACCAGAAACAATTAACATAGGTTTCTCTAATTTTTTAATGGCTCTTTCTATTGTCAGCCTCTTTTCATATTCTATAAAATTTTTATAAAACTGATAATAATGAGGCATTTCTTGTTTGGTCCTTCCGTTGGTTACATACATCACTCCTTCATTTTCCCATTTGATTAAATCATCTCCTTTTGGAAATCTATTACCATAATCAGAAACCCCATTGAGCGTTATAACTTTAGAAATATTTTTATTTTCTGATGCTTTTATGGATACAATTCCACCTCCTCTAGAATGACCAATCAAAGTAATGTTGGTTATATCAATTTCATTTACAAAACTAATATTATTGACAACCCAATTAATGACATCTTCTAAATCATCTAACTCTAAGGTAAAGTTGTTTTCTCCAAAAGCCTCTAAATCTGGAAAATCAATTGGATTTTCTAAAGTCCCTCCGTTGTGAGAAAAATTGAGTTTTACAAAAAACAAGTCGTTTTCAACAAAAGAATTCGCCATTAAATTCCAAACTCCCCAATCTTTATATCCTTTATACCCATGACAAAAAATAACAACTGGTTTTTTAGAGTTGGTCTGTTTGTAAAACACATCAGTTAAAATTGGCTTGTTATGAATAGAACTTTTAACTGGGATATTTGTATTCTTAACCATCTTAAAATGCTTTGTTTGGATTTTCTTTAAAAGGAATTGTTGGGTTAAATATTTCAGATAACAATCGTTTTACTTCAACTAAAAATTCATCTACTCTGGTTTTATTTACATCAAAATCTTTTCCTCGACCAGAGGCAAAATTCATTTTTAAAAATCCTTCTTTTAGATTTCTCATAGAAATAATTCCTGCTTCCAAAGGTTGAGTTACTTCATTATTCATTGAGTAGATATATGCATACAGCATTACTTGCAATGCTTTTGTATATTTATAATCATCGCTCATTTTACTAAAATCTGTTATTCGTAATTGAGATGAAGAAACTACTCCTGTTTTATAATCTAAAACTCTCAGCACGCCATCAACCTGATCGACTCTATCAATAATTCCATGTAATTTTATTGGCTTATCAAGAGTATCTATTTTAATTTCTGCGGATAACTTTTGTTCTAATGAAATGATTTTAATTTGTTTTCCGCTTTTAATCTCATCTATCTCTTTTAATAAGAAACGGTCAACTAATTTTTTTGAAACTTCAAAAACCAGTTTGTTTTTCCCTTTAGTGATATCTCCATTTTTATATTCTTTAATAAAATACTTTTTAACCAAATCGTTTGATATCAATCTCATTTTTTTAACAGAATCTTGATTGAGAATTTTATTAATATAAGGCTTGTACAATTCCTCTAATGTATCATGAATCACTGTCCCCATAGTATTGACAGCCACCGTTTCTTCAACTTCTTCTAATTGGCGAATCTTCAATATTTTTTGATAATAAAAATCAATAGGATTATTAATATAAGTAGCCAATGCCGAAGGAGAAATTCCTTTTTCTCCAAGTTCATTTAACTTATCCATCAAGTCATCTGACTTTGGTATTTCTTTTAATTCTGTTTTTTGAATATTGATTTTAGGACTAGCTATAGCCTGTTGTATATCATCTCTTAAAATTTCTAATTGTGTTAAAAATCTACTTTTTTCTCCTGACCCAAAAGCATCACTTTCTGTATTATAAACAAAGTAAATGTTTCTAGCGCGATGCATTAATCTGTAAAAATGGTATGAAAATATGGCATCCTTTTCTTGATAGGTTGGCAAATTAAAATGTTGCTTTACATCAAAAGGAATAAAAGATTGGTCAGATTTTGACGAGGGTAAAACACCTTCATTGACTGATGTTAAAATAACTGTTTCAAAGTCTATGACGCGTGTTTCTAACATCCCCATCAGTTGTAATCCTTCTAATGGTTCTCCCTGAAAAGACAACGATTCATTACTTACCAATTGTAAATAAAACTGATAAAGCGTTTTAATGCTTGTAATATGTCCATACTTATTATTCAGGGTTATTAATTGTTGGAAGACCGTAAAAAACCGGTAAACATATTCTTTCTCTAATCCGCTTACAACTTCTTTTAAATTCAAACAGAGTTGCTGACAATTATATAAAATCTTTTCTACAGATGAGTTTCCTTCTAAAAAAATAAATTGAAACTGTTTATAATTTTCGATAAGTTTGGCATTAAACATATTAGAAATATGTTCTTCTGAAAGAAAGATATGATTACTTTTTCCAATATCATCACCAATCGAAAAAGAAGATGATTGTAATAGTTTCTTTAAATATGAATGATTTAAAAAGTTGAGAACATCTTTATAATAGAATAGGTTTTTTTCTTGAACATTAAATTTTTCTTGACTCATATATAAGTCAAAAATGTTTTTAAAAAATGTACTTAAAGGAATATCTTTTAATGGATATCCCATAGTTATATTTATCTTTTCAACAGAATCAGGTAAAGAATTTAGACTTAGTGATAACATTGATTCATCAGCTAAAACCAATGCAGTATTGTTATGGATTTTCTGTTTTTGAAGTAGTTCGCCAACAAATTTCAATTGACTTACATTTTTTGGCGCACCAATAAATTGAATATTCTTAGGAGCTGTTTTAAAGTAATCTTCTATCCAATTAAATGTGGCATTGTCAAAGTGGCTCCACTCCTTTTTATACTTTCTTAAAAATATTCCTGTTTCAGTTGAACTTTCAAAATAACTCTTATCTGCATCCCAATAAATTGATGCTAAACCGTTTTGTAAAAGTTCTTGAAAGATGTTTTCTTCGGCTTTGTTCAAAGCATTGAATCCACATAATATAATTTTCTTGTCTTGATTATTTTCAATATAATGTTGAACATTACTCTCTGCTTCTCTATAAATTAAACCTTGATAGCCAATATCTTTTGATTTCAAATAACTGTAGAATTCTTTATAATAAATATTTAATTTCTTGAAAAATGAAAAGTAATTCTTTGTCAATTCAGTAGTTGGACTCCAATTCTCTAACCGATTGATATCTCTTAGATATGTAAATAAATCATTTGCGTCTATTAGGTGTCTATCTACTTCATTAAAATCATGTAAAACAATGGTTGCCCATTGTGAAAATATTTCGAATGAATCTTGTGACTCCTTACTTGTATTATGAAGATATACAGAATAAAATTCAAACAGCAATTGGATATTATCTATCTGCCTTATTTCTGAAAGTTCTTGAATATATTGTTCAATACTAATAATTTTTGGAAAAAAGGTAGCAATATCAATTTGCTTAATTAATTCCTCTTTTAGAAATACACAAGCACGTTGGCTTGGAACTACAAAAATTACTTTTTGTAAAGGCTTAGATTTTTCAGAGAGAACCTGGGATACTACTTTAGAAAGGAAAGTTTGCATATTGCAAATTACGATTATTTAAGGCATAAAAAAACCGTTACATCAAAGATGCAACGGTTTTTTATAAATATTTATGAGTTTAAACTTATTTGCTTAAGTTAATTTCAACTCTTCTATTTGCTCTTCTACCAGCTCTAGTATCGTTTGTGCTGATTGGTTTATCTTCTCCATATCCAGCTGCATTTAATCTTGATGCATCAATTCCATTAGAACTTAAGTATTCCATTACAGAATTAGCTCTTCCTTCAGATAATTTTTGATTCAATTTAGCTGAACCAGTACTATCAGTATGACCTTCTATGTTAAATTTAGCATTTGAATACTCATTCAATATTGAGATAATATCATCTAATACACCTGCTGATTGAGTTTTAATAGTTGTTTTACCAGTATCAAATACAATTGTTTTAGCATAAGATCTTAAAGCTTCTCTAACAGCAACTGGTAACTCTGGACAACCGTCATTTGCAACAGTACCTACTGTATCTGGACAATGATCATCTTTATCTAAAACAGAATCTCCATCTCTATCAGACCATGGGCAACCATTATTAGCTGCTGGTCCTGCTTCGTTAGGACAGTTATCATCTTTGTCTAAAATTCCATCACCATCAGTATCAGGCCAAGGGCAACCATTGTTAGCTGCTGGTCCTGCTACATCAGGGCAATTATCATTAGGGTCTGCAATACCATCACTATCAGAATCTGGACAACCATTCATTTCTGGTGTACCTGCTTCATTTGGACAAGCATCTTCAGAATCGATGATTCCATCTCCGTCTGTATCAGGGCAACCGTTAAATTCTTCTAGACCAAATTCTTCTGGACAAGCATCGTCTTTGTCATATATTCCATCTCCGTCTGTATCAATTCCACCAAATCTAATCATAACACCAGCAGCATGTTGGAAGTGAGGCATATGCTCAACATCATCAAATGAGTGCTTGTAAGATGTTTGAATGTTAAATCCGAAATGATCAGAAACCCATAAGTTTGTACCAATTGTTCCGTTTACAGTAGCAGCTCCATTAGAATCTAAGATAGAATAACCTCCACCTACTCCTAAATAAGGATCGAACCACTTCATGTCTTTATGCATAAATGAATACTTAATAGCTCCATCCATACCATAATACGTTAAATCAGATACTTCATTGTCTCCAATTTGTGAAATTTTGTTTAAAGATCCTGCTAACTCTAGAGAGAATCCTCCATTAATATGTCTAGCAACAGTAATTCTTGATAATGAAGGGATGATGTTGTAGTGAGCATTTGCATTTGCAAATTGACTACCAAAATCTCCAATGCCATTAGCATCAAAACCAGTTGGGTAATAATCTACGGCATTGATACCAAAACCGATTGCCCATGGATTGTTGCTATCCTGAGCGTTTACGTTGCTAAAACTTGCAACTACAAATAAAGCTAGTAAAGCTACTTTTAAATGTTTCATTTTAAAAATTTTAAATTTAATTGTTTCCTAATTTTTATGCAAAAGTAAGCGGTTAGAGCTTAAATTCAAAAACAAATCTACAAAATATTATGAATTAACCTAAAATATTTCTGCATATTATAATAATACAGCAATTTATTAACCTTTTTAAGATATTAAGATATGTAACTTCTAACTTTTTAACACTTCTTCTACTGTTATTTCATTATTAACAAAAACCAAATACATTTTTGAAATATCATAGCCAATTTCAGAAAGTGATTTGGCATAAGTATTTAATTGTAAATGATACTTTTTGTTTGGCAGTCCTGTTTTATAATCAATTATAGTTGCAAGACTTTTTTCTAAAACAATTCTATCAGGAATATGAATTTGTTTTTCATTTGTAAGTAATTCATGTTCATTTAAAACATTCATGTTTGATTGGTAATATTTTGTTAAAGCCGGATGGTTTATTACACCTTGAGTTTTAGCTTGAATCTCTTTGGCTTTTTCTTCACTTATAATTCCTTCTGAAATGTATTTTTGAAGTGTATATTCAACATCGTCAATTGTTTTAATTTTTGATAAAATCTCATGAATTAAATTTCCATAATCAATCGCCTTTCCCTGTTCTGTATCCCATAACAATGAGGATTTTGAAACTATATTAATGTTTTTGTTTTTCCATGAAGATGAAATGAATTTTTCTTGATAAATCGATTCTAATTCATTTTTATCATCTGCTTTTTCATCATTTCTTTTTGAATTTCCGGTTGAATAAACTTCATCTATCCTAACCCAACCATTTTCTTTATTTTTCGATTGTAAAAAATCAACAAAAAAATCTGAATATTTCTTTGCATCATATAAACCATTTGTTTTTTTATGTGTCTCAGAAATAATATACAATTGTTCAACAGACCTAGTTAAAGCTACATACAATAAATTAAGATTGTCAAGTTGTACTTCTTGTCTCCTTTTGTTAAATAACTGTTCTCCATAATCACCAATATATCCTATCTTTTTTGAGTAATCTATTAAGGTTGATTCAAAACCTAAAAACCTCTCCCTATCCAATTCATCATACCAAACTTTTGGCTTAATTTCCTTATAAATATCCAAATCATATGGGTAAATAACAACAGGAAACTCCAATCCTTTTGCTTTATGAATGGTCATGATTTTTACTGCATTTTTAATCTCGGGTATTGCTATACTTAAGTTTTCATTCTTCCGCTCCCAATACTCTAAAAAATCAATTAAACTACTTCCCTTTTTATTTTGAAATTCCAAAATAACATCTAAAAAAGCTTGGACAAAAGCATCAGAGCCATCAACTAATTTAAAACTGCGAATCAAATATTCTATAGCATCATAAAAGGGAAGCTGCAAAAACTCATTCTCATCAAAATAGAAACCATAATCATAAAGTGATTTGAAAAAATCATTCGGATTTCTATTAATTATTTCAGAAACAAATTGATGTACATCTTTTTTATTTAAGTCAAACTTTTTGCACAAAAAATAAAGTAAGTTTGTTGCTGCTTCTTTATGATTTGAAAATTGTAAAAAGGTTAAGGTATTTAAAATAAAATCAATATTCTCATTGTTCTTTAACAATAGTGTTTCTGACGAAACAATGTTAATACTACGCTCAGTCAAATAATCTGCTACTGCAATTCCCTCTTTCTTTTTTCTAACCAAAATACATACCTCGCTCAAATCAAAACCCGAATCTAAATTTTGAATAACCTCATACACCTTCTCTGGAAAAACCAATTCTCTTTCATCTTTGTCTTGTGATTTTTCAACAAACGAAATTTGAACATACCCTCCGTCTCTTTTATTTTTCTTTTGCTTATTTCCTGTCAAGTACAAATCCTTATATACGTGGTTTCCTAAAAATTCAGAAACATGCGTAAAAAACTGATTGTTAAAATCAATAATCTCAGAAAAACTTCGGTAATTAGTGTCCAAATTTTGAAGATCTTTGGAGATTGAAAATGGGTTTTCTTGATTTGCTAAATCAATAAATTGTTCTGCTTTCCCTCCTCTCCATCGATAGATTGCTTGCTTTGCATCGCCAACTAGCATCAAGCTCCCACGTTCTTTATTCATTGTTTCTGAAGTCAAAGCATTTTCAATTAGTGGCATTAAATTTTGCCACTGCAATTGCGAAGTGTCTTGCATCTCATCAATAAAATAATAGCGGAATTTCTCTCCAATGCGCTCATAAATAAATGGCGCTGGTTCATTTTTTATTTGCTCTGAGATCAAACTGTTGAATTCGGCATTTAATCGAATATTATTGTCTTTCTTAATTTCGTTTAAGGACGAATTAATGTGTTTTAAAACTGCTAAAGGAATCAAGCTTTTTAACACTAATCCATTCAATAAATACTGTTGATATTTTTTTTCTGATTCAATATAAAGTTCTAAAAGTGTTGGAAGGATTTCTTCAATTGAATTTTTAATTTCATCCGATTTACTCTTAGAGTAAAACATGTTTTCTTCAATCCTTTCTCTCAATTTACCGTCATCAAAAAACTTTGCTTTATTGATATCTTTACTTAATGCTTCAAAATGTTTTGGGAGTAAAGAGTAATAAAAATCTCCAAATTCTAAATTCTGTGTATTGATTATTTCTATTCCTTTTTTTCCTATTTCATTAAACTCCTTTTCAAAAATTACTTGTTGCTTCTTGAGTTTATTTTTTAAGTCTGTAAAATCCTGAATCGATTTTTCTTCGATTTTCCGAAGCTGAGCTACATCATTTTCATTTAGCAAAATTTTAGCAAAATCTTTTAGATCGTTGGCAATATCCCATGCTTTGTCGTCAGCAGCCTTATCTAATGAAAAGTCAATCAATGTTGTTGTTAACTGCTTATCTGATCCAATTTTTGAAATCAATAAATCAACAGCTTCATCAATAATTGCTTTCGCATCCATCTCTACTTCAAAATTGAGAGACAACCCTAAGTCAAAAGCAAAACTCCTTACTATTCGATGTGTAAAACTATCAATCGTAGTTATGTTAAAAGCTGAATAATTTTGAAGAATACTATGAATTACCCGCTTAGATCGCACTTGAATTTTATCTTCTGATAAATTACATTCCAGCTTAATTTTTTCAAATAAATCACCTTTTTTACCTTCTGAAAAATCACGTAAACTTTTTAATACGCGTTCCTTCATTTCAGCAGCGGCTTTATTAGTAAATGTAATTGCTAAAATATTTTGAAATCGAAAAATATCATCAGTATCCAACAAAATCTTGAGATACTCTTTTACAAGAGCAAATGTTTTTCCACTTCCTGCAGAGGCATTATAAACCTGAAACTGTATTGATTTTTGCATAGGCATATTTCTTCAAAAATAACCATTTCAAAACAAAACCGCCAACAAATATGAAGGCGGTTTCATTGTGAAAAATTTTAAACTTAATATTTTAATTAAACGCTTTTATCTTTTTTGTAAACTCATCTAAACTAGTATTATTCATGGCTAGTTCAATAGCCTTGCTTGCGATTTTTTTAGAATTTTCTGTAGGAAATCCTAAACCTACAGCGACTTTTATTAAAAATATTCTCTCTTTTTCAATCGCTTCATCATCAGCTAAAATTATTGATGTTAAATTGAATAAGCGTTCAATACGGTTTTCAAAACTCACAGGTGGCTCAATAGGAAATTTGTCTGGGTCTTTTAATATTTTCTTTCTTAATCTGTCAGATATATTTAATTTAATTGCCATTTTATCTAACACTATTTGTTCTCCATCGCTAATAACATTATCTGTCAAAGCAAGTTTTACAATACAAGCAAAATGGCTAATATTTCTTTTTTGATCACCACTGGTAAATAAATCTAGGAAAGCCATAATCTATAAATTTAGAGATAATGACTAAATATAAGAATATTCTTTTATCGAAGCTAAAGTTAAGTCAATTATTTAGTCTTCTTTTACTCGTTTCCAACGTAAAGTTCCAATCATCCATTTTGGTAAGGATTTTTTTGGATCTCTGTTTTTAAGATTAATGTTCCATCCAATTTTTTTGATAATGGGCACTTTATGTGTTTCAACGAATTCAACGGGTATTCCGTCTGGGTCAGATATATAAGCAAAGCGTCCTGCTGCCTCGCCCATATCAAATGATTCTGAGCTATCTACAGTAAAAGAAAACCCTTTCTCTTTTGTTTCTTCTTTCAATAAATCCAAACCTATCGTATCAAAACAAATATGAATAAATCCTAAGTCACCCCAAATTCTATCCTTATAAATTTCTCGTCCTTTTTCTTCAATCAACTGTACCAATTCAATTTCTGATGGTCCTAATAAAGGTGCAAAACCTCCACTTCTTTTTGCAGAATGTTTTAACAATATTCTTCTCACTTTTTTATCTCCACCAGAGATTTCTGAAAAATCATCAAAAACTCCAGTTTTGTCATAAACGACTTCGTCATATTCTAAAATATCTTGATACACTTTAAGTGATTCATCAATATTACTTACACCAATGATAGCACCAAATATTCCGCCTGTTTTTGCAGCTGTTTCTTCAAAAACATAATCATCTTCAATTATTTGAAAAATATTATCAAATGGGTCTTTTACAAAAAAATGAGATTTATTATTTGGTGATTGAACAACTCCTGATAGTAAATTTAATTGCTTTGATTTCATAAAGTCAAATGCTTGCTGCACATCCTTACTTTTTAACTTTGCTATATAAATTCCTAAATCGCCTAACTGTAGTTCAAACACTGCTTTTTCAGGAGACTTGCCTGTGTGTTGCCATACTTCAAAACCACCTCCAGATTGCATATTGTAAGCCAATACTGCATGCCTTGAACGCTTTTTACCTTCAGTATAAGGCAACATTAACTCAGCAACTGCCTCTTCTTCAAAAACTCCAATATCAACTCCAAAATTTTGGCGATACCATTTCCAAGCAACATGTACATCTGCAACCCCAATACCGATTTGTTGAATTCCAGTAATATTTTTTTTATTCATAAACCAATGCTACACTAATTAAAATCTGCTAAAATTTTAGCGCGATAAATGTAATCATTTTATCTAAAAATTGACTTTAAACTAAAAAATAATTCAAGTATATTTGGCAAAAATTTGTTACTTTGAGTAAACAGTTTATTGTTGATTTTTTTGATCAATCTGATAAAGTAAATCAACTTGTTAGTTCATTACAATTCGAAAAAAACAGATTAGAAATTTCTAATTTGGTAGGGTCTTCTTTGTCTTTTGTTATTTCATCTACTTTTAAAAAAACTGAAAAAACCTTTTTATTAATCTTTAATGATAAGGAAGAAGCCGCCTATTATTTGAACGATTTAGAACAGTTAATTGGCGATAAAAACGTGTTGTTTTATCCTGGATCTTATCGTAGACCATATCAAATTGAAGAGACTGATAATGCTAATATTTTATTAAGATCCGAAGTTTTAAATAGGATTAACTCTCGTAAAAAACCTGCGATTATTGTCACATATCCTGATGCATTATTTGAACAAGTTATCACCAAAAAAGAGTTAGAAAGGAGTACTTTAAAACTTTCGGTTAGAGAAGAATTGTCTTTAGATTTTGTCAACGAAATGTTGTTTGAATACAATTTTAAACGTGAGGATTTTGTAACTGAACCAGGAGAATTTTCAGTTCGTGGAGGAATCATAGATGTCTTTTCTTTTTCTAATGACGAGCCTTATCGAATCGAGTTCTTTGGTGATGAAGTTGATAGTATTAGAACTTTTGATGTAGAAACACAGTTGTCATCAGAAAGGCTGAAAAAAATCAGCATTATGCCAAATGTTGAAAATAAGATGTTAGAAGAAAAGCGTGAGAGCTTTTTAAAATACATCTCATCAAAAACGGTGGTCTTTTCTAAAAATACAGAATTGTTATCTGCTCGGTTAGATAAATTATTTGAAAAAGCCAACATTGCATTTTCTGAATTATCATCAGAAATAAAGCATGGAAAACCATCTGAATTATTTTGTAACGGTACACTAATTAAAAATCAGTTAGAAGATTTTAAATTGGTTGAAGCGGGGATTTCTCATCATACTGAACTTCTTTCTACTACTCATAATAATATAACATTCAACACTAAACCTCAGCCATCATTCAACAAACAATTTGACTTACTGATTGTAAATCTGCAAGAAAATACCAAAAAAGGCTTTACAAACTACCTGTTTTGTGACAACGAAAAACAAGCCAAACGTTTTGATGATATTTTTACTGATGTTGACGAAAATGTAGTTTACAAAACAATTGTATTTCCATTATATCAAGGTTTTATTGATGTTGACAATAAAATTATTTGCTATACCGATCATCAAATCTTTGAGCGCTATCATAAATTCCGATTAAAAAATGGATATGCAAAAAAGCAATCTATCACTTTAAAGGAATTGACTAATCTCGAAATTGGAGATTATGTAACACACATAGATCACGGTATTGGAAAATTTGGTGGGCTCCAAAAAATTGACGTTCAAGGCAAGCAACAAGAAGCTATCAAACTAATTTATGGAGATAGAGATGTTTTGTATTTGAGCATTCACTCACTTCATAAAATTTCTAAATACAACGGTAAAGATGGTAAAGCTCCCAAAATGTACAAACTGGGTTCGGGAGCTTGGAAAAAATTAAAACAAAAAACCAAAACCCGTGTTAAGCAAATTGCCTACGATTTAATAAAACTATACGCTAAACGAAAAATGGAGAAAGGTTTCCGTTATAACCCAGATAGTTTTATGCAACATGAGTTAGAGGCGAGCTTTTTATTTGAAGATACTCCTGATCAATTTACTGCAACTGCAGATGTAAAAGCCGATATGGAAAAAGAACAACCCATGGATCGTTTGGTCTGTGGCGATGTTGGTTTTGGAAAAACAGAGGTTGCAATTCGTGCAGCATTTAAAGCTGTAGATAATGGAAAACAGGTTGCTATTTTGGTACCTACAACCATTTTGGCATTTCAACATTTCAAGACTTTTTCTGAACGATTAAAGGACTTTCCTGTAACTGTTGATTATCTCAACAGGTTCCGAACTACCAACCAACGAAAGGAAGTTTTAAATAATTTAGAAAATGGAAGCCTTGATATTGTCATCGGTACGCATAAATTGGTTAGCAAACAAGTAAAATTTAAAGATTTAGGTTTACTAATTGTTGATGAAGAACAAAAATTTGGAGTATCAGTAAAAGACAAATTGAAGACCATCAAAGAAAATGTTGACACCTTAACATTAACAGCAACGCCAATCCCTAGAACTCTACAGTTTAGTTTAATGGCTGCGCGAGATTTATCAGTAATTACAACACCTCCACCAAACAGACATCCTATCGATACGCAAGTTATTCGATTTAATGAAGAAACAATTCGCGATGCAGTACAGTATGAAATTTCTCGTGGTGGACAAGTTTTTTTTATTCATAACCGAATTGAGAATATCAAAGAAGTTGCTGGCATGATACAACGTTTGGTGCCAAATGCAAAAATTGCAATTGGGCATGGGCAAATGGAAGGAAAAAAATTAGAAAAACTCATGCTCGCTTTTATGAACAATGAATTTGATGTTTTGGTTTCTACTACGATTGTTGAAAGTGGTTTGGATGTGCCAAATGCTAACACTATTTTTATCAACAATGCTAATAATTTTGGATTGTCAGACCTTCATCAAATGCGAGGTCGGGTGGGTAGATCTAATAAAAAAGCCTTTTGTTATTTTATTACGCCACCATATCATGTGATGACCGATGATGCTAGAAAACGTATTGAGGCTTTAGTGTTATTTTCTGATTTAGGTAGCGGATTAAATATTGCCATGAAAGATTTGGAAATTCGTGGGGCAGGTGATTTATTGGGAGGAGAACAAAGTGGGTTTATCAATGATATCGGATTTGACACCTATCAAAAAATATTGAACGAAGCAATTGAAGAACTTAAAGATAATGAGTTTAAGGAATTGTATAAAGATGATGGAAAACCAAAAGTCTATGTAAAAGAGGTGCAAATAGATTCTGATTTTGAGATTTTAATTCCAGATGATTATATCTCGGTAATTTCTGAACGATTAAGTCTATACAATAAATTAGGAGAGCTTAAATCTGAAGAAGAATTGCAAAAATTTGAACAAAATATGATTGATAGGTTTGGTGAAATTCCAACCCAAGTTGTTGATTTGTTTAACTCTGTCCGAATCAAGTGGATTGCAAAAGAGTTAGGATTAGAACGGATTATTTTAAAACAAAAAAGAATGATTGGATACTTTATTGCCGATCAACAAAGTGACTTTTATCAGACAGAAAACTTTACAAGAGTACTAAATTACCTCAAGAAAAACTCAACAACTTGTGTGATGAAAGAAAAACAAACCAAAAATGGCTTGCGACTTCTTATCACGTTTATTAGGGTTGAATCTGTTCAAAAAGCATTAGAAGTTTTGAATAAAATATAGCATGGAGAACAGCCATTTTAAAAACTTATCAGTATTAATTCTTGCCTCTTTATTTATTAGCACTTCAGGTGTTTTAGGTAAATTCATTGATTTACCAACGCCAGTAATTATTTGGGGGCGGTGCTTTGTGGGGATGATAGCCCTTTCCATATATTGTAAGGTTCAAGGTATAGAAATTTTACGTTTATCAAAAAAAGAACGCTTTCCTTTTTTCTTAAGTGCTCTATTTTTAGGAGCACATTGGATTACTTATTTCTATTCATTAAAAGCTTCAAATGTTGCTATCGGAATGCTTTCACTATTTACTTTTCCAGTACTAACAGCATTATTAGAACCATTATTTGGAAAGGAGAAATTCAAACCAATTCATATTTTGTTGGGATGCTTAATATTACTGGGCATTTATATTTTAGCTCCAGATTTAGATTTTGAAAATTCGCATGTCAAAGGAATTCTCTTAGGATTATTATCTGCGCTATTTTATGCAGTTCGTATTCTTATTTTAAAACGATATACCCACAAATACGATGGGTCTATGTTGATGCTCTTTCAACTAGTAATTTTATCTGTTGTATTGATTCCTGTACTATTCTCATTTGATATCTCGGGTATTAAAACGCAATACCCTTATGTGCTGCTTTTGGGATTATTAACCACCGCTATCGGTCATACTTTATTTGTAAAAAGTCTAAAACATTTTACAGCAGCCACAGCAAGCATTATTGGAAGTGTTCAACCCATTTTTGGAATCATCATTGCGTTTTTGTTCTTATCAGAAATCCCAACGTTAAATACTGTTTTTGGAGGATTGTTGATTCTCGCTACGGTAGTTATTGAAAGTGTGATGGCAAGAAACTAGTGTGTTTGACATTTGAAAAAAATTGTATCTTTGCATCCAATTTAAAACACAAATTATGTATCCAGAAGAATTAGTAAAGCCAATGCGTTCAGAACTTGAAAATGCTGGTTTTACATCATTACATACAACCGATGAAGTAGATGTAGCAATAGCAAAAGAAGGAACAACACTAGTTGTTGTGAATTCTGTTTGCGGTTGTGCCGCAGGTACAGCAAGACCAGGAGCTATTGCTTCTTTAGGTTTCGATAAAACACCAACTAATTTAGTAACTGTATTTGCAGGAGTTGATGGCGAAGCAACAAATAAGGCAAGAGAATTTATGATTCCTTTCCCTCCATCTTCACCTTCAATGGCATTGTTTAAAGATGGGCAATTGGTGCACATGTTAGAGCGTCATCATATTGAAGGCCGATCAGCTCAAGACATTGCAGGAAACTTAGCAGGAGCTTACGATGAATTTTGCTAACCCTTCTTAAAAGGAAAAGTTTAAATAAAAATTAGAATCCGTTCATTTAATTGAACGGATTTTTTATTTTTAACCTATGGATAATACTCAACAAAAAACAATCGATAATACAATTTTGTTTGTCAAAAAAACTTTAGAAAATGCTGAAGGCGGTCATGATTGGTTTCATATAGAACGTGTTTATAAAAATGCTAAACTCATTTCTAAAACCGAAAATGTTGATGATTTTATCGTTGCTCTTGGTGCTTTATTACATGATATCGCCGATGCAAAATTTTATGATGGTGACGAAACCATAGGTCCAAAAATGGCAAGTAAATTTTTAGAATCTCAGCATGTTGAAAAGTTAGTCATTGATCATGTTGTGAATATTATCAATCATATTTCTTATAAAAATTCCTTGAATACTTCTGGTGACAAATGGACATCACCTGAGTTAGAAGTTGTTCAAGATGCTGATAGATTAGATGCAATTGGCGCTATCGGAATAGCACGTTGTTTTAACTATGGTGGGTTTAAAAATAGACAACTTTACAATCCTGAAATTCATCCAAATCTAAGCATGGATAAAGAAAATTATAAAAAATCTGATTCACCAACTATTAATCATTTTTATGAAAAACTATTGTTGCTCAAAGATAAAATGAATACTAAAACTGGATCTCGAATTTCGGTAAATAGACATCAATTTATGGAGCAGTATTTAGAACAATTTTATGCTGAATGGGATGGTATTAAATAAAAAATAAATTACTTATTTACATTCCTAACAAGTTTTGCTAGCAACTTTGGAAAAAATCGTTTTAAGTATACACTCAAAGTTTCTTTTGCTCCAGCAATTACAACTTCATTTTTTCGTTTTTCAATCGCTCTAATTAATTTTTTAGCAAATACATCTGTAGGCAAACCTTTTTCTAAATCAGAATCACCCGAGTTTTGTTTTGACCCATTACCCACCAAAGCATTGTGTGCTAAGTTTGTTTGTACATAACCAGGAAGCACTAAAGTCACCGCAATATTGTATTTAAAAACTTCGGAACGCAAGCTGTCAAAAAAACCATGAAGCGCATGTTTTGAAGCAGAATATGAGGTGCGCTGTGGTGTTGCAACTTTCCCTGTAATACTTGTAATCGACACAAAATGTCCAGAATTATTTGTAATAAAATGTGGAAGAATACCTTTTGATAATGCCATCGACCCCATATAATTAATATCCATAATTCGCTTGTCTACAGAAATATCAGTATCAATTGCTAAAGCTCTTTGGCTAATTCCTCCATTATTTAAAAGGATGTCAATCTTTCCAAATTGAAAAATGGCAGAAGTAACAGCAGTATCCAAGTTTGTATAGTCTTCCAAATCTAAGGCTACAATTTTTACATTATCAGGAATTGCACATAAATTTTTAACGGCTTCTAAGCTTTCTTTTTTACGTGATGAGATAATAATCTTTGCTCCTAGTTTTGAGAATTCTAAAGCAAGTGCTTTCCCAATTCCAGAAGATGCACCGGTAATCCAAATAACTTTATTTTTAAAATTCATTTAACGTAAATTTTTGGCAAATTAATCAATTTAACTGTACTTTTGGTTTGATTTTAGTGATGATATTTTTAAAACGTATGGATGCTTAAAAAACTAATACTACTACTATTTATTGCAACACTTTCTGTAAATGCACAAGACACTATTCGTGTAAAAATAAATCCAGTAGGACAATTTAAAAAAGTGATGGTTTACTCCGTTGTTGGTGCAAGTCAAAAATATATTGCAAATGCTTCTTTGGTTGATGGTGCGTTTAAAATAGTCATACCAAAAGGAAGCACATCAGGAATGTACCGTTTGTATTTTGATGTAAACAATGGCTATTTTGATTTTATTTACAATCAAGAGCCGGTATCATTTACTTTTGATGCTGATGCGCCTGAAATCTCTGCTGTGTTTGATGTTTCAGAAGAAAATAAAGTATATCAATCCTATTTAAATTCCATTCAGACCCAGCAATACAAGGTTGATTCTATTCAATATGCCTATTTTAATCCAGATCAAAAGCCAACTTTAATTGGGCAATATGCAACAGCATTAAATAACTTATATGAACTGCAAGAATCTTTTGAAAAAGCAGCTGAGGGTAAGATGGCATTTGAATTTATTAAGTCTAATGAGAAATATTATCATCCCGAAATAATTACTACGCCACAAGAATATTTAGAAATAACAAAAACACATTTTTTTGATTACATCGATTTTTATAATCAACATTTAATGCAATCTTCTTTTTTTGTTGATAAGGCAATAGAGTATGTTTTTTATATGAATAGTGCCGAGGATAAACAAATTGATACTCGACTAAAAAAGAAGGCAATTGAAAAAAACATGTTAAAGGTTGAGGCTAATTTTAAACCAAAAAGTGAAATTTTAAACTCGTTAATTTATGCATTTGCAAGTCAGCAGAATGTTGAAATGACGCATTTTGTCTTAGATGAATATTATGAAAAGCTTCCAGAAGAATTTAAAAGCGAGAAGTTTGTCAACCAAATAAAAGCAATAATAAAAACAGCTATTGGTGTTGTTGCTCCTGAGATTACTTGGCAAGAAGGAGGAGTTGAAATGAAGTTGTCAGATTTATCATTGGCCCAAAATTATGTCTTAGTTTTTTGGAGTACAGGTTGTTCACATTGCCTTATTGAAATTCCTAAACTATATGATTTTACTTCTAAATTTAGCAATGTAAAAGTGGTGGCCGTTGCTTTAGAAGAAAATGATGGTGATTATTCAGAATATGCCAAATCAATGCCAGATTGGATTCATGTTTTGGGATTAGATAAATGGGAAAACATCTATGTAGAAATGTATGAAATTACTTCTACACCAACATATTTAGTTTTAGATGCTGATAAAAAAATTATTGCAAAGCCAGCTACTTTAGAAGAATTAGAGCAATATTTTCGTGGCTATTAAAAATACAAAAAGGCATCTTCTAAATGTTCAATTTTAAAAGCCTTTTTATTTTGAAGAATAGCAATAATATCAAATCGAACTTCTACATCCAAATCTTTCGAAACCACATATTCATTCATAGCCATAACCAGCAATTTGATTTTCTTTTTAGTAATAAAATTTTGTGGATCTCCAAAATAATCTGATGATCTAGTTTTAACTTCAACAGCTACTATAGTGTTTTCCTTTTGAGCAATAATATCAACCTCTGCTTTTAAATATCTCCAATTTTTATCACGAATAGTATAGTTTTTTTTAATCAAATAATCAATAGCCATTTGTTCACCCTGTTTCCCTAATTCGTTATGTTGTGCCATAATATAAATTATTCTGTATTACTCAAAAACAAGTTTGGCTTTTTTATCTTTTACTTTCAATTTAATAGTTGCTCCTATGATCAAAGCACGATTGTCATCAACATGTCCTGCAGGGAAATTAAATACAACAGGAAAATCAGTTCCTTCAACTGCTTCCAAAACAATTTCTTCTAAGGTTAATCCAAATGTATTGCCCTCATTCTTCTTCAATCTAAAATCACCAACAATCAAACCTTCGCAGTTTTTAAAGTAGCCAGCCCTTTTAAGGCTAATCATCATTCTATCGATATGATATAAAGCTTCACCAACATCCTCAATAAATAAGATTTTACCATCGGTGCTAAGCGAAGCATCAGACCCCAACATGCTATAAAGAATTGATAAATTACCGCCAACTAATTGTCCTTCAGAATTTCCGATTCGATTATTTTCTGATGCTACTAACTTATATTTTAACTTTTTCCCAAATAATACTTGATGCAAAGTTTTGATGGATTCAGATTGAACTGGATTCTCCAAATCTAAAGTTATAGGCATTTGTCCGTGGATTGTTTGATACCCCAAATTGTGAATTTTATTGTGTAAAACAGTAACATCAGAATAACCCACTACCCATTTTGGGTATTGTTTAAATTTTGTAAAGTCTAACTCATCTACAATTCTGACCAATCCATATCCACCTCTAGCACTCCAAATCATTTTAATATTTGGGTTGTCCAACCCTTTTTGCAAATCTTCTAAACGCTGTGCATCAGTTCCTGCAAAAGTGTTGTGTTTTGAATATAAGTGATTGCCATAGGTCACCACCAATCCCCATTTATTTGCCAATTCAACTCCCGCTTTAATAGCATCATAATCCTTAATTTTTCCTGCAGGTGCAAGAATTAAAATAGTATCTCCTTTTTTAAGATGTGGTGGTTGAATGCTGTTTTTTAGCGACGGAAAATTCGATCCAAAAGTAAATTGTACTAGAAAAAAAAATACAATTATGAGCGTAAATTTTTGCATAATAAATAGTGGTTTCGAGTTACTCTTGTAAAAATACATTTTTAATCTCAAACAAAGTCTAAGTGTTATTTTAGTCATCAAAAAGGAATGAGTATTTTTGCGAAACCTTATTAAAGATTCGACTACGCTAGACTAGACAATAATTTGCATCTTTTCTAGCGCAGTCGAGAAGTTGAAAACTCTAAAAACATATTTCAGTGAGCAGATATACAATCACCGCAGCATTACCTTATACTAATGGCCCCGTCCATATTGGGCATTTGGCAGGAGTCTATGTACCAGCCGATATTTACACACGCTATTTACGTCAAAAAGGACATGATGTTGCTTTTGTTTGTGGCTCTGATGAACATGGAGTTCCCATTACTTTGAAAGCAAAAAAAGAAGGAATTACTCCTCAACAGGTCGTTGATAAATACCATGCTATTATCAAAAATTCTTTTGCTGATTTCGGAATTAGTTTTGATAATTACTCACGTACTTCTGCAAAAGTTCATCATGATACTGCTTCAGAATTTTTTAAAAATTTGTATGAAAACGGAAAGTTTATAGAAGAAGTTTCTGAGCAATTATATGATGCGGAAGCTAACCAGTTTTTAGCAGATAGATTTGTAGTTGGCACTTGCCCAAAATGTGGTAATGAAGAAAGTTATGGTGATCAGTGTGAAGTTTGTGGAACAAGTCACAATGGTACAGATTTAATCAATCCAAAATCTGCAATTACAGGAAATGTTCCTTCACTTAAAGAAACAAAACACTGGTTTTTACCTTTAGATGAATATGAAACTTGGTTACGAGAGTGGATTGTTGTAGGACACAAGAATGACTGGAAAAGTAATGTATTGGGTCAAGTAAAATCTTGGCTAGATGACGGGTTACGTCCAAGGGCAGTAACAAGAGATTTAGACTGGGGCATTCCAGTACCGGTAAAAGGAGCAGATGGAAAAGTATTGTATGTGTGGTTCGATGCACCTATAGGGTATATTTCGTCTACCAAAGAATGGGCAAAAGAAAATGGAAAAGATTGGGAGCCTTATTGGAAAGATAAAGGCACAAAATTGGTGCATTTTATAGGGAAAGACAACATCGTTTTTCACTGTATTATTTTTCCTGCAATGTTAAAAGCAGAAGGAAATTATATTTTACCTGATAATGTTCCAGCCAATGAGTTTTTGAATTTGGAGGGTAATAAAATATCAACCTCAAAAAATTGGGCGGTTTGGTTACATGAGTATTTAGAAGATTTTCCAGAAAAGCAAGATGTATTGCGTTATGCCTTAACTGCAAGTGCACCTGAGACCAAAGACAATGATTTTACTTGGAAAGATTTTCAAACTCGTAACAATAGTGAGTTGGTAGCAATTTTTGGAAACTTTATCAATCGCGTTGTCGTGTTGACAAACAAATATTATTCTGGTGTTGTACCAACACCAAATGAATTTTCTGAGTTAGATGTAGCTACTTTAGAAAAAATAAAAGAGTATCCAAGCATTGTTGCAAACTCCATCGAGCGTTATCGATTTAGAGAGGCTTTATCGGAACTGATAAATTTAGCGCGCCTCGGAAATAAATATTTGGCTGATGAAGAACCTTGGAAGGTTATCAAGCTTGATGAAGAGCGCGTAAAAACTGTGATGTATGTTGCCTTACAAATTGCATCAGCATTGGCAACTTTGTCTGAGCCATTTTTACCCTTTACTTCAGATAAATTGAAAAAAATTCTGAATATCAATTCGAGTGGAATTGAGAACTCATGGAATGATATTTCAACTAAAGATATGTTGCTTTCATTAAATCATCAGATTGGGAAAGCAGAATTGTTATTTGCTAAAATTGAAGATAAAGAAATTCAAGTACAGTTAGATAAATTGGAAGCTACAAAACTTGCCAATGAAAACACTAACAAAACTATTGATCCTCAAAAAGACACCATTACTTTTGATGATTTTACTAAATTAGATATCCGAATTGGCACCATTTTAGAAGCCGAAAAAGTTCCTAAAACAAAAAAGCTATTAAAACTTAAAGTTGATGTTGGATTGGATACCAGAACTATTGTTAGTGGAATTGCAGAAAGTTTTAAACCAGAAGAAATAATTGGTCAACGTGTAAGTGTATTGGTAAATTTAGCACCTAGAACTTTACGTGGTGTTGAAAGTCAAGGCATGATTTTAATGACAGATACCACCGATGGTAAATTAGCTTTTATCGAGCCAGAAAGAGAAGTGAATAACGGGGAAAATGTAAGTTAAACATTTTTCATAATCAATAATATTACACTCTGGACACGTTCGGGGTTTTTTATGTTTAAATGCCTGGAAAAGTCGAATTGATTTTGAATGGTTAAAATTAGATTCATTCGTTCCCTTTTTTTTGTTAGTTTTGAATAAAATATATTTTATGGAAGAAAGTAATTATAAAAAAATTCAAAGATGGAGCTTTGCCAATATGGTCTGGATTTTATTAATTATCTCCTTATTATTGATGTTGGTAATTTATTTAGACTGGGTTAAGGATGCTAAATTACTTGATTTACTTGAAAAGATTAGTTTAGCTATTTTGTCTTCTGGTATCTTTGCAGCAGTATTAAAGTCTATTCAGTTTACAGGATTGTTTAAGGAAGAAATTGAAAAAGTAATATTAGGTACTGATTTTGTTAAAAACAGAAGAGATTTGCCACAATTATGGAAAACAATTTCTAAGACTATTTATAAAAGGAAGTTCCCAAATATTAGCGAAGACTTGGAAAACCTCATTTTAGATACATATTTTCCTACTAATGAAGATTACTATTATGAGGATTATATTGTTACTATAAATATTGAAGAAATCAATAATGATTTCGAAATAATATATACTCAAACATGTAAATATAAAGTCGTATTAGATAAAGATGTGGATGAAATTGAACTATCTCTTGAAACAGCAATAAGTCAAGAAGAAGACTCATCCGAAATAATTAATAAGTTGGAGTATTTTACTATTGACGGAAAGGAAGCAGAAACTAAAGAGGATGAAAGTACAAAAAGCAATCCTAAAATATCAAAATACCTAATCCCGATAAAAGGGAATGGTCCGTTTGAAATACATTCAAAATTTAATAGAAGGTATTCATTGAAAAACGAAAATTATAAGCTTTTTAGAATGAAACGGTTTACTAAAAACATGGAACTCGTTATTAGTTATCCAGAAAATGTATGTGTTTCTTTTTTTAATATAGGATTAGTTAATAGTTTTACTCAACAACATGTTGAAATTAATAATCAAATTAGCAGAAGTCATAAAAATGATATAATTTTGCCCCACCAAGGATTTGGTATGAGTTTTGAATTAAAAAGATAGAAAAATTAGTAATGTTTAAAAATAATTGTTATTATTGAGCGTTATTAAATAAAACCAAGAAAACATGAAAGAAAACAAAAGAGGAATAGACGAATTATCTTAATTATTTATTAACTTTTTAAAACATAAAAAAGAAGGTTTGACATGTCAAACCTTCTTTTTTATTATATAAACATTAGTTTTTCAAAATTATCGTAAATTAATAATAGAAAATGCAATTAATTCAATTTATAAAAAGCAAAACAAATCTTCCAGAAAAAGGAATTCAAAACACTGTTGATTTATTAAACGAAGATTGCACGGTTCCTTTTATTTCTAGATATCGAAAAGAACGTACTGGAAATTTGGATGAGGTTCAAATAGCCGATATCGTAAAATTCAAAGATCATTTTGAAACAATTGAAAAACGAAAAATAGCTGTCCTAAAAGCTTTAGAAGAACAAGATGTTCTCACTTCAGAAATAAAGCAAAAAATAGAATCAATTGATAATTTAACAACGCTCGAAGATGTGTATTTACCTTTTAAGAAAAAGCGTAAAACGAAGGCAGAAACTGCACGGAAAAATGGATTAGAACCATTGGCGAAAATCATCATGAGCCAGAAAGCAAATGATGTGAAATCTATTGCTTATAAATATATTAATAGTGAAGTTGCTTCGGTAGAAGATACCTTGGAAGGAGCAAAATATATTATTGCCGAATGGATTAATGAAAGAACCGATATCAGAAATAATATACGATGGCAATTAGAGAAGTTTGCAGCAATCACTACCAAAGGAGTAAGGGCTAAAATAGGTGATGAAAAAGCTCAAAAATTTAGAGATTATTTTGATTGGTCTGAAGCCTTAAATCGATGTCCGTCACACAGATTACTGGCTATTTTAAGAGCCGAAAAAGAAGGGCTTATCCGAGTAAAAATTGAAATTGATAATGACCGCGCCCTTGAAAAAATAGAAAATAGAATTATTAAATCAAACAATGAATGCAGCGAACAAATAGCCTTGGCAATTCAAGATTCGTATAAACGCTTGTTATTGCCAGCATTATCGAATGAAATTTTAACAAAAAAAAAAGAAAAAGCTGACGATATTGCAATTGATGTTTTTGCCAAAAACTTGAAACAATTATTATTGGGAGCACCATTGGGCGAGAAGCGAATTTTGGGTATTGATCCTGGGTTTAGATCTGGCTGTAAAGTTGTTTGTTTAAATGCACATGGAGGTTTAGAGCACAACGAGACAATCTATCCGCATGTACCCCAAAATAAATCGTTAGAGGCCATGAAAAAAATTAATTTTTTGGTTGATGCTCATAAGATTGAAGCCATTGCAATTGGAAACGGAACAGCGTCACGCGAAACCGAACAACTAATTCGTAAGATTAGATTTAATAAAGATATCCAAATATTTGTGGTGAGTGAAGCAGGAGCATCGATTTATTCGGCATCAAAAATTGCACGAGAAGAGTTTCCAAACTATGATGTAACAGTGAGAGGAGCCGTATCTATTGGAAGACGTTTAGCAGACCCTTTGGCAGAATTGGTGAAAATTGATGCCAAATCTATTGGCGTTGGTCAATACCAGCACGATGTTGATCAATCCAAGTTAAAAAATACTTTAGATACTGTTGTAGAAAGTTGTGTAAATACTATTGGGGTAAACATCAATACAGCAAGTAAATCGCTATTAAGTTATGTTTCTGGAATTGGACCTAAACTCGCTGAAAATATTGTGGAATACAGAAATACGAATGGTGCATTTTTATCTAGAAATGATATAAAGAAAGTCCCTAGATTAGGTGTCAAAGCCTTTGAACAGGGTGCAGGATTTTTGCGAATCAAGGAAGCAAAGAATCCATTAGATAATTCAGCGGTACACCCTGAGAGTTATGCTGTGGTTAGTAAAATGGCTAAAGATGAAGTAACATCAGTTATTGAGTTAATTGGAAACAAAACATTATTACAGCGGTTGGATTTACAAAAGTATTGTTCTAGCACTATTGGTATTCCTACATTGAAAGACATTATAAAAGAACTTGAAAAACCTGGGGCAGATCCAAGAGAGACTGCAAAAGTATTTACCTTTAATAAAGATATTCGTACTATTTCTGATTTGAGAGAAGGTCAATTATTACCAGGGATTATAAATAATATTACTAATTTTGGTTGCTTTGTAGATGTGGGAATTAAAGAAAGTGGCTTGGTACATGTTTCTAATCTATCGGATAAGTTTGTCACTGATGTTAACGAAATTGTCAATCTTCATCAACAAGTTATTGTAAAGGTTTTAGAAGTTGATGTTGCTCGTAAGCGAATTCAGTTATCGATGAATTATAAGTAATATTTGTTTTCATAAGTTTAAGTTTTGTAAAACAATCGTAGTTAAAGTTTATGACTTACATAGGTTTTTGATTTTAACATATGGTAGATACTTGTTTATTCAATTTTGGCTAAATTTGTTTCAATTGAATAATTACATTAAAAAATAAGAAATGAAAAAATACCTTTTAATCAGTTTTATGTTATTGCTATTAATGGCTTGTAATCATAAACCTCATCAACACGGATCAGAATTTACAACTGCTACAGGTAAAAATATTGTTGTAAGCGAGAAACATGAGCATAGTGAAAGCTTGACTTCTATTACAATTCAAACCAATGGTTTTGAAAATGATGATACGATTGACTTAAATGGTATTGACCCTGTTTCTTTTATACAATTAGCAGACCTTGACCAAAATGGGTTTGATGAAATCTACATCATAACTAAAGCTACTGGATCAGGGAGTTATTTAAATGTGATTGGATATGCATCTAACAATGACATGAGTTTAACACGAATTTATTTTCCTGAATTAAACAATAGTGATTTTGAAAAAGGAGGTTTGTTTGAAGGCTATATGGGACATGATTCCTTCTTTTTTCAAGAAGATAAATTAGTGCGTAAATTTCCTATTTATCTTGAAAATGATACCAATAACAGTCCAACAAGAGATGAAAAAGAAATTTCTTATTTATTGATTCAGGGAGAGGCAAGTTGGCAATTAAAAGTGCAAAATATTTATCACGAAAAAGTGCAAATCGTTAGAGATTGTTCTGGAACTTATATCAGAATGAATGATTGGGATTATAAGGTTTGTAATGACAAAGAGTTAGGTACTATTGAAAACAATGCATTCTTAAACCTATCTTTTATCGATATAAATAAATGCAAACTCCCAGAGGGTACTGCTGTTTGTATGCTTTATCATGAGCATGTTGGCTCAGTAAAAATTTTAGAAATTCATTGATTATACTTTTCTAATCTCAACAGCTTTTGCTTTTGCAACTTCGTTACGCTCAATTTTATGTTCAGGACGTGACCATTTAGGTTTTTCGCCCTTTGATTGATATTCAGAATTAATTGCTTCAACCGTTTTTGGTTGTACCATTTTTGTAAATGGTTTTTGAGGAATCATCCCTAATAACTCAAACATTTTCATGTCTTCATTTACATCAGGATTTGGCGTAGTTAATAACTTATTACCTGCAAAAATAGAATTAGCACCAGCAAAGAAACACATGGCTTGCCCTTCTCTACTCATCTCTGTTCTACCTGCTGATAAACGTACTTGAGTTTCTGGCATTACAATTCTGGTAGTGGCAACCATACGAATCATATCCCAAATTTCAACTGGTTTTTCATCTTCCATCGGAGTTCCCTCAACTGCAACCAATGCATTTATTGGAGTAGATTCTGGTTGAGGATTTAAAGTTGATAATGCTACTAACATTCCTGCTCTATCTTCAATATTTTCTCCCATTCCGATAATACCACCAGAACAAACAGTCACATTGGTTTTACGAACATTCTCAATTGTATCCAATCTATCTTGATAGCCTCTGGTAGAAATTACTTCTTTATAATATTCTTCTGACGAATCTAAATTATGATTGTAAGCATACAAACCAGCTTCAGCCAAACGCTTTGCTTGATTCTCAGTAATCATTCCTAAAGTACAACACACTTCCATGTCTAATTTGTTGATTCCTCGTACCATTTCTAGTACCTCATCAAATTCAGAACCATCCTTTACATTTCTCCAAGCAGCCCCCATACAAACTCTAGAGCTCCCACTTTCTTTGGCCTGTAAAGCCTTTTCTTTTACCTCATCAAGACTCATTAAATTATTTCCTTCTACACCAGTATTATAACGTGCTGCCTGTGGACAATAGCCACAATCTTCAGAACATCCTCCAGTTTTTATAGATAATAACGTAGAAACCTGTACCACATTTGGATCGTGGTTTTCTCGATGAATTGTTGCTGCATCATAGAGCAATTCCATCATCGGCTTGTTATAAATTTCTAGAATTTCTTCTTTGGTCCAGTTATGTTTTGTCTGAGTCATTTCATTAAATTTGATAGGGCAAAAGTAATAATAACTTTTTGCATGAAATAGATTTATTCTAGTTTTCGGGGCTTTGGCATTTGTCTAGATTTACTTTTCGGAACTAATTTTTTACGCATCAAACCTTTATTCTTAAAATGTCGTGAAATCTCATATGATTTTTCAGTAAAATCATCTGTTCCATCACGTTTCTTATGATAAAATATTTTTATTGACTTACAATTATCATGTTCAAAAATTTGATTTAACATTGTTCTATCGGAAATACCACACGAATGCCCAATTATATAAACTTGAAAATCATTAGATTCTACAAACCTTATTAGATTATGGTAATTTTCAGTTTGTGAATATTTAAAAGATTTAATATGTGTAAAAAGTTCATTGTTTTTAAGGTTCTCAAATTCTAAGTAGTTTTTATCTAATTCATCTCCGAAACCAAAAATTGGAGGATTTTTATTATTTCCTAACTCTCCATGAATATAATTATAATGTATCAACAAATTATTCAAATGAATTTGAGTTTGTCCAAAATAATATTCGAAAGTTGAAGTGTAATTAAAATTTAAAAAATAGAGCAATTCTGGATTAATGTCATTTTTCAGTTTCACAGTAACCAAGTCCCCACTTTTTATTTTTTCAGAAAATAATTCTGAATATGGAGCATGATGAAAATTAAATTGATGTAAGTTTAGTTCATCCAAATATGATTCTAATCTTACACGTAAATAATTGAATTCATTATTTAGTTTAATTATTGATTCTGGTTTTTTAACATAAGAATTTAATATCTCAAAATAATCATTCTCAATATCTACCCAATTTAGTTCATTTAAATTATCATATAGTTTTTTAAATAATCTTGAATGAAATTTGACATTGCACCACTTACTTCTATTTAAAAAATCTATTTTTTCCTTTACTTGGTTAAAATTTGAAATATCAACTTCAGGATTTTCATTAAAAGAAACATTTCCATGATAAGATAGATGAAACAATTCATCATTATAATCAGTATTTTGATTCAAGAAAGCTTCTATTGCTTTTTTAAAATAATTTAAAATGAAATTTTTATAGCTAGTTTTAAATCCATGTGCAAGATCAAATCCATTGCCAATAAGAATAAGTCTGCTCATTACATCTGAATTCTCAGATTCTAAAACCATATAAACATTTTTAAATAAAGATATATAATTTTTTTCTATTTAGAAAGTAAATTATCTGTAGCATTCCCTCTCAAAATACAATTAAATATACTGTTATTTATTTCTCTTTTAGAAATTCATCTAACAACGCATAAAACTTTTCAGGCTCTTCTAAATATGGATTATGTCCACTATTTTCAAACATCACAAAAGTTGCTTGAGGCATAAAATCTTTATATTGAACCGAAAATTCTGGAGTAGAAACACCATCATACCTTCCTGCAATAATCAATGTTTTAGCTTTTATATCTTTCAAATTCTGTCTATAATCTTGATCTATCATACTTCCTGACACATCGAAATATCCATCTCTTCCAATAATAGCAATATATACATCAATTGCCATACTTCTATGTTTATATTTTGGCGAATTTTGATTTAACTTCGTATTGTGATAATAAACATATTTAGTAGGGAAACTACCATAAATATCCATGTGTTCTTTGTCGCTCGATACAAACCCTTCCGCTCTAATTACTAATAATTTTTTCCATTTTTCTGGAAAATGAGTTTTTGCATACTGATTATAACTGTCGCAGTTTGCTTGCCACATTGCTCCACTATGAAACCCATTTATCAACACCATTTTATCTACTTTATTTGGGTATTTAATAGCATACGCCTGTGCAGGAACGGTTCCGTAAGAATGGCCTAAGAGTGAGATCTTTTCGTAATTTAATATTTTGCGTAGTTTCTCTATTAAATCTACATCGTTTTCTATTGAGTATTCAGATGTGTTTTTAGCATCATCACTTTTCCCTCTTCCTAAAAAATCAATAAAGACTACTGTATTTGTTTTGTAATACTGACCGAAATTTCCTTGCATATAGTCATGAGAATTCCCTGGACCTCCAGGTAAAAAGAAAATAGGTGCTCCTGTTCCTTTGATTTCCACATTTATTTTGTAGTCATCTATTTCAATAAACTTTGATTCAAATTTATCATAAATTTCAGGATCTTGTTGCGCCAAAACACCTGTGTAAATACTTAATGTAATAAGCGTAAGTAATTGAGTTCTAAATTTCATTAGTGTTTGTTTTAAAAATTAAAGACTGTTTTAGATTGACTAAATCTATTTTATTTTGATAATAAAATAGAAACTGCATTTCCTCCAAACCCAACTGCATTCACTAATATTTTTTTAATCTTTTTTGGTGGCTGATGATTTTCTAAAAATGGTATTCCGATAAATTGTTGATGTTGTAACATCAAAACAGCGAACTCTAAACTCAACGCACCAGAGGCTCCGAAGGTGTGACCAATTTTCCATTTGTTTGAAGTTACAGCAGGCAGTTTATCTCCAAATATTTTTGTGATAGCGTTGTGTTCTGATCTGTCTCCTTTTAAAGTTCCTGGTGCGTGCATCACAATCACATCAACCTCAGAACTGTCAATATTTTTCAATGCCATTTCCATCGATTTTTGGAAGCAAAGTGCTTCTTCTGATATAGAAATATTGTGTTCTAAAATTTCTGTGGCATAACCAATTCCTTCGATTGTAGCAAGTGCATTTTTGGCATTCCCTTTTTCTAAACAAATAGTAGCAGCCCCTTCTCCAAGTATCATGGTGTTTTTCTTTTTTGAAAAATCGAGCGTTTTGCAAGGATATGCTTTATTCTGATTATTATTAGAATTATTCAGCAACCCATCATCAGCATAAATTTTTAATGCTTTCATTTGAGCAATGGTAAAATCTGTTAAAGGTGCTTCGCTACCACCCACTAAAAAAGAGTCACTCATACCAGCGTTAATCCAAGCTACTCCATTTAAAACTGCATGTAAGGCGGTTGAGCAAGTAATAGAATGGCTAATAGTTGGCCCCGATGTTTGCAAATCATGTGCAACCCACGAAGAAATATTTCCTAAAGTAGTTGTTGGGGATGCCAATGGCATTACTTTTTTTCTGTCCAAAAAATCTTGATGGTTTTTTTCGAATAATTCTGTGGCACCACGAGAGGACCCTATATTTATTCCGAAATTTCTAGATTGCCAATTGGCTTTTTTAATTGCTTTTCTAGAAGTGTAAATCGCCATTAAAACAGATTTGTCTAAATCCTGATAATGCTTATTTGATTTTCTTAATGTATCTATTTCCTTTGCATCTCCCTTTGACAAAGTCGCTACAAACGGGTTCGCTCTATTTACATCTTTCGTAGTAAAACAATGTTGATTATTTAAATAATTCTCCCAAATAGTTTCGGGATTATTTCCCAAAGGAGAAATCGAAGTAATGGCTGTTATCGAAATTGGGTGTTGCACTAATTTTGTATTTTTAGCAAAAGTAATATCTAGTTTTTAAACGTATCATATTAATTGAATTTAAATTATGGAAGAACAAAAAAATTGGTTTAGCAGAAATTGGATTTGGGCTGTACCAGGTTGTGGCTGTGTCGGAATTATTTTATTTGTTGTATTCGGATTGGGCGCTGCCTTTTTTGGACTTAAAAATTTTGTGTCAAATTCAACTCCCTATGAATATGCTGTTGAACAAGCAACAAATAACGCTGATGTGATTCAGCTTTTAGGCGAACCTGTAAAAACAGATGGTATGATGAGTGGAAATGTTTCTATCCAAAATAAAAGTGGGAGTGCTGATTTTACCGTACCACTAAAAGGGTCAAAAGGTACCGGAACATTAATTGCTATTGCTGAACGATTTGATGGCGAATGGGTGTATGAAGATTTATATGTCATCATAAAAGACACCCAAAATCGTATTAATTTATTAGACCAGACTTTAGAGGGTATCTAATAAATTTTCAATTGAATTATAAATTTTTTCTAATTCTAAATCTGTAATTACAAAAGGTGCTAAAATATAAATGGTGTTTCCAAGTGGTCTTAAAAAGATTCCATCATCCATAAAGTGATTAAATATTTTATCTCTTAAATTTCCATAACGTTCCATTTTTATATTCAAATCTAGAGCAAAAATAATTCCTAATTGTCGCGTGCTTTCAACCTTTGAATGCTGCTTAATTTGTTCATTAAATTGCTGATGTGATTGTGTAACGCGTTCAATATTCTGTTGCATTTCATCCGTTTGCAATAACTTCATACTCGCTAAAGCAGCAGTACATGTTAATGGGTTTGCAGAATAGGTATGGCCATGAAAAAAACCTTTGCCCAACTCATCATCATAAAATGCATCATATATATTTTGAGTACAAGTCGTCAATGCCATTGGAGCAATTCCTCCGGTTAATGATTTTGATAAGCACATGACATCGGGTTTGTTTTCTAAATAATCAGAAGCAAAATTTTTCCCTGTTTTCCCAAAACCTGTCATTACTTCATCTGCAATAGTAACTACTCCAAAAGAATGTGCAATAGCTATTAATTCATCTAACAGTTTTACATCGTACATAAACATTGCTGATGCTCCTTGAACTAAGGGTTCAAAAATAAAGGCTGCTACATTTTCAGTTTCTAATAATTGTTTGAATTGTTGCTTTACAGCCTCAAAATTTTTAGTATTAGAAACTGGAATTCTAGCTACATCAATAAAAAACTCTTCAAACGGGCCATTATAAACTGATAAACCGGAAACTGACATCGCACCAAAAGTATCTCCATGAAAACCTCCTTCTAAAGCAATTATTTTTCCTCTTTTATCATCTTTGTTAAAATGGTATTGCAATGCCATTTTTATGGCAACATCTACAGAGGTAGAGCCATTATCAGAAAAGAAAATCTTTTCTTGATTCTTAGGCAAAATATTCATTAGTGCTTCTGATAATTCAATGGCAGGTTTATGGGTAAATCCACTAAATACTACTTGATCTAATTGGTCTAACTGAGTTTTTACCTTATCTGTAATATATTCATTGCAATGACCGTACATACAGGTGTACCACGATGCTATTCCATCAATATATTCATTCCCCTTATCATCTGTTAACACACATCCTTTTGCTTTAGTTATTGCCAAATGATTTGGATGTAATTTGTGCTGTGTTAATGGATGCCACAGGTGTTTTTTATCTCTTTCTTGTAGGTTCATATAAACTTATCTCTAAACAATTCAGCATATTTTTTTATTACTTGTCTGTCAAATATTTCTTCCTCATTAATTCGACCAATAACATTAACTCTTGTCATTTTTTGAATAATTTCTTCCGTTGTTTTATGCTCATTTCCGCTATAAATAATAGCTACATCAAATCCTTTCTGTTGTAATAATTTGATGGTTAACAGTGTGTGGTTAATACTTCCTAAGTAATGTCTAGACACTACAATTACTTTATAATCTGACTTGATAATATCTAAAACAGTTTGAGAATTGTTAATTGGAACTAACAATCCTCCTGCACCTTCAATCACCAAGTTGTTGTTAGTTATTGGCTCTTTAATATTGTCTAATATAATTTCGATTTCATCAATATCAGCTGATGCATGTGGACTCATAGGAGTTTTAAGTGCGTACGAATTTGGATGAAACTCTGAAATAGAATTAGACACCATTTCCTTCACTTTTTTTGTATCACAATTTTCTAATTCTCCCGCTTGTATTGGTTTCCAATAATCAGCATTTAAAGCTTCAACCAATATTGCAGATGCAATGGTTTTACCAACATCTGTTGAGATTCCTGTGATAAAGTATTTTTGTTTTGTCATGTCGTTACGAGAAGCATCGCGACGAAGTAGTCTTTTATTTGAAGCAAATTGCTTCACTTCGCTCGCAATGATGTTTAATGTACAAAAGTAGTAAGTAACTTTAACACCTCATCAATTTCTTGTTCCGAATTATACGTATGTAAACAAATTCGCAATCGTTCTTGTCCTTCAGAGACTGTAGGTGATAATATAGGCTTTAGATCAAATCCCTTTTCTTGTAATTTTTTAGCAATTGATTTGACACTTTCATTTCCAGGGATAACACAACAGTGAATAGCAGAATTGCTTTCAATAAAATTTAGTAGATCATTATTGGTTGATAATTGTTGATTGAAATATTGAATATTGTCTTGAAGTTTTTCTTGTTGAGATTCTTCACTATCGTTCAGAATGACAAGTTCTTCAAAAGCTATTTTTATAGTTGCCAATGCATGTGGCGGTAAAGCAGTTGTATAAATAAAACTTCGTGCAAAATTAACGAGATAGTTTTTTAACTGATCAGAACCTAAAATTGCCGCTCCATGACAGCCCATGGCTTTTCCAAAAGTTACAATAGTTGCAAAAACTTCCTTTTCTAAATTCAGTTCTTTTACAAGTCCACAACCGTTTTTCCCAAGAACTCCAACAGCATGAGCTTCATCAACAATTAAGTGAGCAGTATATTTTTTGCAAAGCCGAGATAGTTCCAATAGATCTGGAGAATCACCATCCATAGAAAATACGGATTCGGTGGCAATAAATATTTCAGCGTCATGCTGAACTCGTTTAAGAATCTCATCAAGAGCGTTTATATCATTATGCTTAAAACTGTAGGCTTTGGCATTTGATAATCGAATTCCATCACGGATAGAAGCATGAATATATTCATCATATAAAATAACATCACCACGTTGTGGGATTGAAGAAAATAATCCGATATTGGCATCGTAGCCCGAATTAAAAAGTAAGGCTGCTTTTGAATTAAAAAAGGCAGCTATTTGTTGTTCAATTTTTTCATGTAAATTGTAATTTCCCGATAATAACCGTGATCCTGTTGCTCCGTTTTGTTGTAAATTATTTTCGATTAAATACTGATGTGCTTTTTCAAAAATCTCCTTTGATTTTGAAAAACCTAAATAATCATTCGAAGAAAAATCAACCAAATTATTTTGAGATGAAAGTTTCCGTAAAGAGTTTGTTGTAACCCTTTCTATTAGTTTATTGTTTAGTTTATCAGGAAAATTCATTCTTCAAAAATACATATAAAAACGAAAGGGGTAAGAATATTTTATACCTTTACTCACATGTATGCCCTTGTTGATTGTAATAATTTTTATGCGTCTTGTGAGCGAGTTTTTAAACCACAATTACGCCATAAACCCATCGCTATTTTATCTAATAATGATGGCTGTGTCATCTCGCGTAGTGATGAAGCAAAATCTCTTGGATTACCAATGGGAGCTCCTGCTTTTAAGTATAAAACCTTTTTTAAAGAACATGGTATTCATGTGTTTTCTTCTAACTACCCACTATATGGAGATATGAGTAGTAGGGTTATGAATATTCTTGAACAATTTACACCTGATATCGAAATTTACAGTATCGATGAAGCCTTTTTAGAGTTTAAAGGGTTTGAAAATTACGCAATGAAAAAGTATGGAATTGAGATGCAGCGTCGAATTTTAAAATGGACTGGGATTCCGACAAGTGTGGGAATAGCACCTACCAAAGCATTGGCAAAAGCAGCAAATAAGATTGCGCGAAAATTCCCAAAAGAAACAAATAATGTCTTTGTAATTTTTACCGATGAAGAACGTATAAAGGCATTAAAATGGGCGTCCATAGAATCTGTTTGGGGCATTGGTCGCCGCCTTTCAAAACGATTAAAAGCACAAGGGGTTAAAACTGCCTATGATTTTACACAGCTTTCGGATAGTTGGGTACGAGGTAATTTTTCTATTACAGAGCTAAATCTAAAAAAAGATTTAGAAGGAATTAAAACTTTAGAATTAGAGGATGCCAATATCCGTAAAAAGGCCATTGCTACTACACGAAGTTTTGAAACTACTTTTTCTGATATCGATAATATTAAAGAACGTGTTTCAACCTTTGCAACAAATTGTGCTGAGAAATTAAGGCGACAAAATTCCTTATGCAATATGATTATTGTTTTATTGGGTAGTGACAGACATAAAAAATGGGCTGCGCAACACAGAACTTCCATTCATGTTGTGCTACCTTATCCTACAGATTCTTCTTTGGTTATTTCTAAGTATGCGGTGAAAGCTGTTTCATCAATCTTTAAAAAAGGGATTAAATACAAGCGTGCAGGTGTTATTGTCACAGGGTTGGTACCAAATGATAATCATCAATTACCTTTGTTTGATAGCCAAGACCCAAAACATAAATCACTAATGAGCACTGTTGATAGTATAAACCATAAGCTAGGTGATTATAAAATTAAGTTGGCGAATCAAGATTTAGAACGTACATGGAAAATGCATCAAAAACATTTGTCATCTAGATATACTACTAATATTGATGAGTTGTTAGTTGTGAGTTCGTAGAAATTACAAGTTAAAAGCATTAATCTCGATAATCATCGAGACCAAGTCCTAAATTTAGAAAATGTGGCAGACTTTTTATTTGTAAACAAATTACTTCTCCATCTGCTGTGTATCGCAAAGACCTAATTAATTTATATTTCTCGCTCGCCTCGAGAGAGGGCAATGGTAAATATGTACATTAATACGCTTTTTCTTCACCTTTTAAAGCGTTAAACACCGTTTGTACAATTATCTTAATATCTAATATAAAAGACCAATTATTAATATAGAAAATATCCATACGGACACGGTTGTTCATATCGCTATTAGTTTCAATTTCGCCTCTCAAACCTCTTACTTGCGCCAACCCAGTTACCCCAGGTTTAACTAAATTGCGCATAAAATATTTGTCTACTACTTGCGCATATTTAATCGACTGGCTCGTCATATGTGGTCTTGGGCCAACAACACTCATATCACCCATTAAAACATTAATAAATTGTGGTAATTCATCAATACTAGTTTTACGAATAAATTTCCCTATTCTAGTAACACGCATATCTCCCTTTGTTGCTTGTATTTTATGAGCGTCTTTATTCATCCCCATAGAACGAAATTTATAGCATTCAAAATGTTTACCGTTGAGTCCGTCACGATCTTGTCTAAAAATTACAGGCCCCTTTGATTCTAACTTAATTAAAATAAATAAAATAACACTAATCCAAGAAAGCACAAATACAATGAGTAGAGTTGAAAATACAATATCAAATAAACGCTTGGAGTATTTGATAATAGGGTCATCAAAAGGTAATTTCCTCATCGATAAAACAGGAATATAATCATAATATTCTAAGACCATCCCTTTACTAAATACTCCTTTTGAATCTGGAATTAGCTTTACAACTTTATTGTGTGTATTGCCAAAATCAATCATTTTTTTTAGCTCTTCTTCTGAAAACTCAGAAATGGAACAGTAAATTTCATCTACATTATTTGATAAAATGAAATCAATACTTTCTGTGATGCTCCCTAAATATTCTTTTCCGTGTTGATACTTGTCAGAAAAATATCCTAAGAGCTTGTATCCTAAATATGTTCGTTCATGAAATAAAGTTGCAATAGATTCTAAGGATTGGTTTCCGCCAATAATCACAACCGACCTAAAATTACGACCGCTATCTCGGTAACGCCTCAAAAAATAAACAAATATAATTTTGAATAAAATAAGTGAGCTAAAAACAACAGCAAGTAAAATTGTTTGGTTCTGAACAGTAGTTCCTTCTTGAAACAAACTGAAATAAGCAAAATAAGCAAGGAAGAAAATTCCGAGTTGAATGATCAGTAAAGAAACTACCTTGGTTAACTTTGTATATCTGTATACGCGGTAAAATTTGGTGTAAAAAGCAATTAATAACCACCCAAAATTGATGTAAATTAGATAGGTGAGATCATTATAAACCTCACTTGAAAACAAGAACATGGAGATGTTGATAATCAATAAATCAACAACTATTGAAATAGGTATTAAATATGTAGAGTATCTTTTTTGCAAGTTGCTACTTTAATTCAAAGATAAGGAGTTTTTGAAAATTGTTGTAGATTTAAACTTATAATTATTCTAATTTATTTATAAAATCATTTAATACTTTTTCTTTGGAATATTTATCAATAACAAATTTCTGTGCATTTACTCCTAACTGTTTACATAACAAAGGGTTCTCTTGTAAGTTTAATACACATTTTACTATTTCATCTTCTGAGATCCCATCAAAAAAATAGCCTCCTTCAGACTCTTTATATACTGTAGCAACTTCAGAATTTAAATTTCCTGTAACGATAGATGGTTTGGCGCTCCCCATCATGCCTAATAATTTGGAAGGCATTACGGTATCTATCACATCGTTTTTTTGAAATAAAATATGTAAATCCGTACTTGATAGTAGTTGTGATAATTCTTTATATGGAACTAAATTGTAATGCTTTACAAAATCATATTGTTTTATCTGCTCTAAAATTTTGTTTTTTTCTGCACCCTCTCCAACAATAACGACTTCTATATTAGGAATCAACTTTAATTTTTCTAATATCTTAAAAAAGAAATCCCAATCCTGTTTTACACCTATGTTTCCTGAATATAAAATCTTAAATTTATCAGATTTTAAATATGGGTGTTTTTCTTTACTATCAATATTAAATAAAGAGACATCTATCCAATTGGTAAGATAGTAAGTTGGAACTATTGTTTTTTCTTTAAGCTTATTCAACATTCCATAACTTATTGTAGAAACAATATCTGCTTTTTTCAAAACCTTTTTCTCAATCCACTGTAAACCATTAATGATTACTTTTTTATTGCCGCTTAACAACCCTGAATCTATAGCCGCATCAAATTCAAAATCTTGAATATGTACCCATAGTTTAGATTTATATCTCACTTTCAACAACCAGCCTAAAAAAACTGAAGTCGTAAATGGAATTATAGAAATAACAACACTTGGGTTATCAACCTTAAAAAGGTTTATAAAATTGCCACATGTAAAACTAAGCATGTGGATAATCCGTTTAAAAAAAGTTGGATTTTTTGGAACATACTGCTTGCTTCGATAAACTTTGACCCCATTAATTGTTTCTTTTACTAAATAACTTTTATGCTTATAATTATCTCTTATTTCCCATTGTGGGTAATAAGGGAAACCCGTGATTACTGAAACATCATATCCTTTAGATACTAAAAATTCCGCTTTTTGTGTAGTATATAATCCAATAGCACTATCTTCTGGATAGTAATTGATACCAATAATTGTGATATTTTTATTCAAAATTTAAATACTCTTTCTAAATTAGAAATATAATTTTTACTCGAATAAGTACTTATAGAGTAAAGGTAATTTTCGGACAAAATTTGATTAAATTTATCTTTTTTTCTTAAAACTAATTCAAGTTTGTTAACAATATCATGAGGGTTTTTTTTCTCAATATAAAGACCATTCTTAATAGAAAAAATATCAGGTATTCCAGCATGTTTTGTTGTTAATATTAAGTTACCAGTAGCCATAGCTTCAATAATTGAAATTGGCTGCCCTTCCATACTATAATATGTTGGAAATACAAAAACATTACCCCAAAGCAACATTTCTTTCTTTTCATCACCCTTAACAATCCCTAAATAGTCAGCGTCTGGTAAATCTACAAAATAACCGTTTATTTTTTCTTTTAATTTATCGTCAATATGGCCAGCAATTTTAGCTTTATATTTGAACCCTTTTTTTGTTAAAATCTTTAAAGATTCTAACAAATCAATAATCCCCTTTTCTTCCATTAAGTTACTTAAAAAAACTATCTTAAGATCTGCAATTTCTTTAATTTTTATTTTCCTTTCTATATCCTCAACTATATAATCTTCTACAAAATTATGAATAATACTAATATTCTTTTCTTTTAAAAAAGGTGTTAAATTTGGAACTAAAGATTTTGAAAGTACAATTCCTTTATCTGCCAAACTTAAAATAGTCTTCATTACTATTCTTTGTGCTTTATTAGAATTTTTATACGAATTTTTCAAATAATTTCCATGAATATGAATTACAATTTTTTTTCTAAATACTTTAGCAAAAAGCATTATAAATGAATATTTTAATATTCCGAAAAATGTCTGTCCTGGAGTAATATAAATTATATTTGATAAGAAAATTTTGTGTGTCTGAAAATTAAACTTAATCGAGCTTATTGTTTTTTTTAGAGAAAATGCTCCAACATTTTCATCAAAAAAAGAAAGAGATGAGTTAATTAAATCAACAGAATATCCTTTTTCTTTAAACCCTTCATAGGCCGTCAAATTTGCAATGCTGTTTCCAGTTATTGGGTCGGGAAATGGTCCAACAAAGAGAATTTTAATTTTTGATTTCCTCATTTCGTTTTATCAGAGAGTAATGTTATAAAACTTTCAGCCATTACTTCTATCGAGTAATTTTCTTTACAACTTTCAACAATAGTTTTCCTCTTGCTAATCCACTCGTATTTATTATTATAAAAAGATACTATTGCTTGAGATAAAGAATTTACCTTATCAGTTTCAAAATATACAGCATTTTCAGCTTCAATTACCGCTTCAATTTCAGGGGAATGATTTTCAGTCCTCGAAACAATCATAGGAACCCCAAAGCCAAAACTTTGAGTTACAGACAAACCTATATACCCTGGGGAAATACTAACCAAGGATGAGGAATATAGTGTTCTTAATCTCTCATAATCTCCTATATGCCCTAAAACCTTAATTCTTTCAGACAGCCCATTTTGTTTTACATAATTTATTATCAATTCTCTTTCTTCTCCATCACCAACAATTAATAAATTAGCATCACTTGGCAATTTCTTTATTATCTGATGAAATGCTTTAGTTAAAAATAATGCCTTCTTACTTTTTGTAAGTCTCCCAACATATATAATGTTTTTTATTAGTTCACCGTCATCAACTACAGTCATTTCATTTTTATGAAAAACTGCATTTGGAGCCACTCTTATTTTTTTATTAGGCATTTTAAGCTGAAGTTCTTTTTGTTGTGTTTTTGTATAAACTATTATTTCATTGCCCAATACTCTCATAAAATTTCTGACAGTGTCACTTTTACTACTCTTTCCTAGACGTGGCCAAGCATGACCCCATAAAATGGTTTTTTTATTTAAAATTTTTCTTATAATTAAGATAACCCCATTAGATAATATTCTAGGGTTTAATTCCATCACTAAAACATTTGATTTTAAAACTATAGACCACATCTCTAATTGAAAAAGAAACTTTCTATTTAAAAAAAAAATGTTTTTAACTTGCTTTTTAAAAACTATCGTATCATCAGTTTTTACCGATTTTTCAAAATAATAATCCCCTCCATACAGTTCAAATAAATCTCCCAATTCATTTTTAATATGTACGAATAATTTCTTTCGATAATCTGGTAATACTGTTTGAAGAATTATTAACTTTTTCATTTAATATAGAGTATCAACTTTTTCCCTTATTACCTTATACATTTTGATTTCATCATTCAATAAAATTTCTAGTTTTTGCATTTCACTCTCAGTAATTTCTTCTTTATGTCCATAATTTTTTTGTTTAGAAATTACAAGTTCCCATTTTGTCTTAATCGCCAAACTTCTAATCCCATTTTCTAAATCTTCTGTGAACAATATTAAATCTAAGTCTAAAATGTTATTTATAGCTTCTTCAGCTTCTAACTTATTAGAAAACATATAAAGTTGATTTAAAAGGAATTTTCTAGGTACATTTGAAATAAATTCATTAAAAGAATTTCCCAACCATTTACCTTCAACTTTCATACATGGATGCTTAATTTTATTCTTCTTGAAATACATAAGCATATTGTAATGAGATATAACTCTATTAGTAGGATCTCTTAAACATGTAAATCGAAAAGTGTTTTTTGGCAATTTTAACTGGTGTAATGGTATATGTGAAAAAGCATAAGAGTAATGCCCTTTATTAATTAAAGATTTATTCCATCCAACAAAAACTTTGTTTTTTTTAACCAATCTATGATTAAATTTTTGAGCTAAACTGTCATAAAATTCTTGAACGACATTAGAGTCTCTATCCATTAAAAAAGAAAAATTAATAGCTGTTCCAGCAGTTTTCCGAATGTGAAAATGGTAAATTGGTCTATTAGAATTTGATAAAATTTTTCTTACCTTATTTTCTTCCTTATAATTTATGGTACTGACTATTTTCCGTATAACTTTTTTAATTACTCTCTCAGCCATAGTTTTTTATAATATTATTTAATAATTTACATCTCTAAATTATACTTTCCAACTTGATAAATCCAAATCTAATATTTTTTCAACATTTTCAATGTCACCAATGTATAATTCTAATAATTTTTCTTTGACTAACGTGGTAAATTCAGGCTTATCGTTATTAAGTATTAATTGTAGCATGAATTTGTCAATCGCATGAATACCATAACAAACAAATTTATCCCAAACAGTTTGTTCTTTAACATAAAGTCTCGTCTTATTTTCATTGTAAACGTAGCGGTGCTTATTCATTTTTACAATAAGTTTTGCTCTAGTTAAAGAGTAATTTACTTTTTGAGGTCGACTATTTAACAATTTTGATGGAACAAATGTATTGTCAACCATTAAAAAAGAATAACATTTTTTAATTATTCTCATTTTGTCTTTTCTTAACTCATCATAGGTAAGTATTAATAAGTTTTCATCGAAAATATCTAAATACTGTTTCAGTTGTTTTCCGTAAAAACCATATTCTAAAATATCAACTGTTCTTGGGTATCCATCTAAAATTTCCCCTTTTAGTATTTTGTCAACGGCTATATTCAAGGGCATAATTGGGCAAAATCCATTATTCATTTTGTGAAAATAAGAAGATTTAAAACGCTCAATTGGATCTCTAATTATTACTATTAACTTTATTTTTTTATTCGTGTCATTTATCCTATTTGGGACTTCTGGTTTTGCTAAATAGTTTGGTCGTTTAATTCCTAATACTTTGTTTTGATTTAATTTGTTAATCTCTTCTTCTAATTTCCTTAACCCATCATCTTCATAATCTGGACTTTCGAAATGAGGAGATTCTCCTGGAACCATTTCTATTTCTGGGTGCTCATTAATTATATTATGTAAATATGTTGATCCACACTTTTGACCTCCTATAATTATAAAATCTAATTTCATTTCTTTACTTTACTTTAATCTTAAAAAAATTGAATAAAAATTATCATTTTACATAAACAAAATGATAAGCGAAGATAACCAAATAATATCTAATGATTCATTATAACCTAATATAATCCTCTTAATTAAACTCTTTAATGATTAGTAGGGAATTTGTTTTGTTTTGACGTTGTTCCAAACCATTAGATTTACTAAAAAAGAAAAGAAAATAACTCCAGATTGACGACTTAATACATTTTCAAATAAAAAGACTATACTATAGAGGATAATAATAGTAAGCATTAAATAATCTTTATGGATAATTGCAATTTTAAAGTAAAACAATAAAAAAACAACGAATAGAAGTAAGCCTATTATTCCTGTTGAAAGCCAAATAAATAAATATTGATTGTGGGAATTATATCTGCCTAATTTAAAATTTAGGTTTTTTTCTGTATAACAACTATCTAAAGCCTCTTGAACATCTCCTACACCATATCCGAAAAATGGTTTTTCCAAAACCTTATCAATTGAACATTTTAAAATGTTAATTCTAATACTTGTAGAGTTATTAAGGCTAGTACTATTATACGTTTCTTTAGAAAAAAGTTCATTAAAACGATTATTACTCGCTGGAAGAAAAATTAATATAAAAAAAAAACTAAATAATAATAATATAATATATTTCTTTTTGATCTTAGATAATAACAATACCAAAAGGGCAACAAATAAAGCAATAATTACTCCTTTGCTCATTAACAGCAATAACAAATACAGTATTACTATAAGGCCTGAAAAGACCAAGCTATTATTAACTTTACTTTCTAGTCCTTTTTTAAACAAGTGTACCCCAAACAATATTGCAATTGACAAAAAAACAGAAAGGTAAATTGGGTGCTCTCCAATTAAAGGAATATCTGAAACGGCTGCTCTAAAAAAACTTGCATCCTTTATAGAAAATTTTGGATTTCTATAATTAGAAATAAAATAAAAGGCTATGAACGCATATATAATATTAGCAGTAAAAAATGTTTTAAAAAACAAGTTTAAAAGGCTCTTATAATTTGTTTTAATATTCTCTAAAAATATATAAAATATAATCGGAAATATAATTAAACTAGACATCGTGCCAATTTTCTTCAACCCTTCACTTTTATCATCAGAAAAAAATATGCTTAAAAAAACAATAACAAATAACGAACTCGAAATTAATAATGGTTTTATTGCAATTGACATTTTTTTATTTAAAAAAAATGTCACCCCTGTTAAACTAATAAAAAGTATTACAGAAAAGCTTTCCACTTTTTGAGGAATTAATGGATAAACCCCTATAATGAGAAATGCTGCCATTAATATCTTCTCTTTAATTGAACCTGTATATAATTTTTTTAGATAACCCATCTGTACTTTATACTGTTGAATTGCTTTTTTTAAACCTGTAATAATAGGCAACAAATAAACCTATTGATAAATAAAGGCCTTTATGCATCCACAATGTAAAACTAAACATTGCCTCAATAAAAAAATAAAAATAAACTACAAATAGAAAAACAATCATGATATCTTTATGGCGATTTTTTAATGTAATTAAAAACATAAGAGCGCCCATTAAGAAAAAATAAAGATCTAAAAACAATCCAAATATTCCGTAGTTTGCTATGTTTTCTAAAAAGAAATTATGTGGGTAAGGTAAAGTAGAATAATGTTTAAATCCGTCTGGGCCAACACCTAATGGGTGAGTAATAAATAGATACAATGAATCAATGTAGGCTATTAACCTATCGTCTCCAGATTTGCTTGTACCTCTCCACAATATCCTACTAAACAACACTTCAAAATCAATATAATTTATAGCAACAACTAGTCCAACTATCATTAATGCGCTAACTACATAAAGAGTTCTTTTTTTAATTTTTACCTTCGCAATTAAGAGGTAAATAAAAGCTGCTACAGCGGTAGCCATCATTACACCTCTTGTGTTTGTGCCAAATAAAATGAGTGTTAATATTGGTAGTACAATTATATTTAATCTAAAAATTAATTTTGATTTAATATTAAAAAGAGATCCGTTTGTAATAAAAATCATAAACGAAATTAAGACTCCCAAACCAATCAACTGGCTAAAAGGAATTGGGTGTACTCCTGGAAATGTGAGCCTATTTGCTGTACCTCCTTTAAAAACATATAGATAACTTGCAACACAACCAAATATAAGAGATAAAATTAAAGTGGTTTTAAAGAAGGTATTTACTGCACCTCTATAATCTACTGTATTAATTATTATTATTTTAGAAATAAAATAGAAACTACTACCAATCAATAAATATTTAAAACTATAACCAATAGCTTCAATAAAATTAGGTGCATATAATGATGAAAAAAATAAAACAACAATAGTAAAAACAAAATACCAATCAAATTCATCAATTACATAGTGTACTTTTTTTTTAAAATTAAATCTAAGAATAATAATGACAAATGCTAAAATTGGTGTTATGGCTCCTAAGATTATGTCTGATTCATTAGTATCAAAAACAGGATTATTATAATCAACAACAGCAAAAGCACGAATAATATTAATTTGCAATAATAACGCAAGTCCAATAATGGGCTTTCTAATGCAATAAAACAAAATGAATAACGCAAGTAATATTGTCATTTATCTTTAATTAAATTATCTCTTTTTTTTGACTAGAATACTTATTAAAATAATAGAATCCTAAAATAAGTAATAAAAATTCGGTTATTGTTACTGCACTAGCCATTCCATATACTCCATATTGTTTTATCAATATAAATACTAGCAGTAAATTAAATATTCCTCCAATAATAAAAATTAACATTCGTGTTTTATATTTCTTTATTGAAGGTAAATATAAATTATTGTAAAGCATATTAATCCCTGAAAATATTGAGATAAAACTGAGGATTTTGAAAACACTTACATAACTAGTAATTAATTCATCGTCATATATAAATGTAAGCATAGTTTCTCCAAAAATTAAAATTGACGCCGTAATTATTACACCAAGACTTAAAATAAATGGAAATAGCTTTTTTATAGTACTTCTTTTAACTTCACTTGTTTGATTAGATAACCAAGGAAACATAGCTTGATATAAAGGGGTGTAAATATTTTTTACTGCCAAAATTAACTTTTCCATACTTGAATAAACACCAACAATTGTGTTTCCAGTAAAAAGTCCTAAAATAAAAACATTAGATGAAGTATATAATGTAGATGCAAATTTTGCAAAGAACAGACTTGAGCTCTCTTTTAATAAACGCTTGACAAGGCTAATCCTTGGAACCACAATAAAAATGTACTTTAAACTTAAAAACAGCCCTAATAAACCTGCTATGATAAATCCTAATGAGTTAAAAATTGGGACTAGAATATAATCTGACTCTTCTCTAATAGCTAAAAAAATTAAAACAGTAAAGATGATTTTTGCAAAAATATTAACAACCGTAACAAATTTCATTTTTTCGATTCCCTGAAAAAACCATACAGGAAATATTGCTTGACCAATTACAATTCCAAAGCTCAAATAATAAACTTCTGAATCCACTGTAAAGCGTGTAAATAATTCAACAATAAAGAATAGGATAATAAACCCTACTATTATTAAACCAGTTTTGATAAGTATTATAGCACAAAAGATTTCAGAAAGTTTTTTCTTATCATTCCTTGCTAATGAAATTTCTCTTGTCCCGCTCATGGTGAAACCAAAGTCCACCACTATTTTAAGTAATACGGCTAAAGATTGTGCAAACATTACTAATCCAAATTTTTCTGAACCTAGAGTTCTAACTAAAAAAGGGAGTATTAATAATGGTAATATATAATTTGCCCCCTGAAGAACAGTCAAAGACACAAAATTTGAGGCAATTGTTTTTTTATCGCCTTCAATTTTATTCTTAAGTATATTCATTTAATTATCTTGTTCTTTTGAGTAAAATTAGAAATTAATCATTTGCCAACTCTTCTATTTTTAAACTTGATGGAATAATAAATAAATCACTATTGACAGATGTTAGAGCCTCCCATATTTTTACCTGCTTTTTAACATCAGTAGGACCAAATACTAATTTAAAATAACTTGAGTAGATATCAGCTGTAAAAGAACATCTATACCAACCTCCGTCAAGAGATTCAATACTGATTTGTTCATAATCAGTTAAATCTCCTTTTTTAAATATTTCTTTTGTAACTCCATTTTTAAGATCAAAAACAACATCTGTTCTCGTTGGGTAAGCTTCCTGTAATCTAAGACCTAATTGGCTGCCATTTTCTCCACTTTTTACTAGTATACTCACTCTGTATTTTCCACCAGTATAATTAAGTTTTACATTATTAATTGCAATAGTAGCGTATGAGTAATCACTTTCTATTCTAGAAATTTTAGAAACCAATTCACTATTATATAATTGTTGAGTTTCAGTCATCTCAGTTCCTCTAAACTCCCATTTATCTATTGGGGCTAATTGAATTTCATTAATAATTTTTTTAGTAATTTCAATTTTCGGTTCTTTTACTTTTTCAATTTCAATTGGTTTACTCTTTTCTTTTGTCCCACTTGTACAAGAAAACGTAATTAGCATTACCAGTATTCCTAAAATTATTTTTTTCATTTTTTTAATTTATTTTCTTATTAAACTATCATTCCAGCCGCAACAGTTTCGTTTGTTGCATTGTCAACCAAAATAATACTCCCTGTAGTTCTGTTTTCTCTATACGGATCAATCATTAAAGGTTTTGTAGTTCTTATTTTTACTTTAGAAATATCATTCATCACCAATTCTTTATTCTCACTATTTCTACCTAAAGTTTGAATATCAACTTTATACACCACTTCTTTAATCATTGCCTTTTGATCATTAGATGTATGCTTAATTGTATATTTTGCTCTTGGTTTTGCTGGGACATTGTTTAACCAACACAACATCACTTCAATATCTTGAGCCGCTTCTGGTTTGTTATTAGAGCGTACAATCATATCGCCTCTGCTAATGTCAATATTATCTTCTAAAGTAATTGAAACTGACATGGGCGCATGTGCCTCTTCCAAGGTTTTACCTAAGGTGTCAATACTTTTAATTACAGATGTAAACCCTGAGGGCATCACTGTTACTTCATCTCCAACTCTCAATACACCACTTGCAATTCTACCTGCATAGCCTCTATAATCTCTATGAGATTCACTTTGCGGTCTTAATACTGTTTGTACTGGAAAACGTGCATCTACTTTATTAATATCACTAGAAATATGCATGGTTTCTAAGGTATGTAACATCGGAGCGCCTTGATACCAATCCATGTTTTTAGAACGGTTTACAACATTATCTCCTAGCAATGCACTCATCGGTATAAATCGTACATCTGTTACCAACATTTTTGAAGCTATTTCTTCAAACTCAGTAACAATTTCATTAAATCTTTCTTCAGAAAAATCAACCAAATCCATTTTATTGATACATACAATGATATGTGGTATTTGCAATAAGGAAGCAATAAATGCATGTCGTTTGGTTTGCTCTATCACTCCATGACGCGCATCAATCAATATTGTTGCCACATTTGCTGTAGATGCACCAGTTACCATATTACGAGTATATTGAATATGCCCAGGAGTATCGGCTATAATAAATTTTCGTTTTGGTGTAGTAAAATACCGATAGGCTACATCAATGGTGATTCCTTGTTCTCGTTCGTCACGAAGTCCATCGGTAAACAAGGCTAAATCAACACCAGTATGTCCTTTCTTTTTACTTGTTGCTTCGATTGCATCTAATTGATCTTCAAAAATAGATTTTGAATCGTATAATAATCTTCCAATTAAAGTGCTTTTCCCATCATCTACACTTCCTGCAGTTGTAAATCGTAATAATTGATTATTGTCTAACATTTAATTTCTTTTTAACAATTTAAAAATATCCTTGTCTTTTTCTGTCTTCCATCGCAGATTCTGATCGTTTATCATCTGTTCTATTTCCTCGTTCAGTTTGTCGCATACCTGCAACTTCATCAGCAATTTTCTCTAAAGTATCTGCGTCAGATTCAATACCTCCGGTAATTGTGATATCTCCTAAAGTTCTAAAACGTATTTTTTTCGTAACAATCTCTTCGTGCTCTTCCAATACTAAAAATTCAGAATTTGGAATCCAAGAATCTGATCTCCATACTACTTCTCTATCATGTGCATAGTATAAAGATGGAATGGCAATATTTTCTCTTTTTATATAATTCCACACATCCATTTCTGTCCAATTACTAATAGGGAAAGCTCTAAAATGTTCGCCTTCAAAATGCTGACCATTAAACAAATTCCACAACTCTGGGCGTTGATTTTTTGGATCCCACTGCCCAAAATCATCTCGATGAGAAAAGAAACGTTCTTTTGCTCTTGCCTTTTCTTCATCACGTCGTCCACCACCTATAGCACAATCAATTTTGTTAGATTCAATAGCATCTAATAAGGTTCCTATTTGCAAGGCATTTCTCGTTGCACTTTTCCCTTTCTCTTCTGTTACTCTACCCTCATCTATTGATTCTTGTACAGAGCCAACAATTAAATTTACACCCAATTCTTTTACTACATCATCTCTAAACTGAATGGTTTCGGGAAAATTATGCCCCGTATCTACGTGCATTAATGGAAATGGAATTTTAGCAGGGTAAAATGCCTTTTTTGCCAAATGAGTTACCAGTATGGAATCTTTACCTCCAGAAAATAAGATTACTGGATTTTGAAACTGTGCCCAAACTTCACGCAAAATAAATATGGCTTCGCTTTCTAATTCGTCTAAATAATTTAAATAATATTTACTCATGGTTGAGTTCTAATTTTGGTGATATATAATCTAATATTCTTTTTACAGATTGTTCTATCGTTTCTTTTTCTGTTTTTATTTCTATATCTGGATTATCAGGAGCCTCATATGGTGATGAAATTCCTGTCATATTTTTTATTTCTCCTATTCGAGCTTTTTTGTACAATCCTTTTACATCTCTACGTTCACATTCTTCTACAGATGTATTGATATAGATTTCGACAAAATTAACATCTTTTACCACATTCTTGATTTTTATCCTATCTTTTTTATAGGGTGATACAAATGCCGCTAAAACAACAACACCTGCATCAATCATCAATGCTGAAATTTCAGTAATTCTACGAATATTTTCTGTCCTATCTTCAGGTGAAAAAGTTAAATCTTTGTTGATTCCTTTTCTAATATTATCACCATCTAAAGTGTAGGTCTTAATTCCTTTTTTATAAAGCTCTTGTTCTACTACGTTTGCAATAGTTGATTTTCCAGATCCAGAAAGTCCTGTAAACCACAATAAAAAAGAACTGTGTTGGTTCAACTTTCTCCTATCTGCTACAGAAACCTGGTAGTTATGTGGAATGATATTCTCTTTCATTTATTCTTTCTAAAAAAATAATTACGAATTCGGCCTAATGGTAATTTTAACCAAATTCTTTCGTGCAAATAATAGAACACAAATTTCGTAAATAATTCTGTAATGGCAATATAAAGTGCAACATCTCCAAAAGTATCAAGTATCGCTCCTGATATAATAAACGTCATTGTTGTAGCTATTATACGCCATGAAATTGTTTTATACAGCGTTGTTCTTTGTGTAACTTTTTTTCCAATAATAACTCTTTGCCAAATTCGTTCATGGAAATAATAAACAACTAACTTTAAAAAAAATTCGATAAAAGCAATTGAAAATGCAAATTCTAAGCTACAATTTCCATTTAAACAGGTAACAAATAAAACAACTAGAATAGTATCAAAAGTCGCTACAATACGCCATGAAATTCCTTTTAATATACTTCGTATATGTGATTCTTGTTTATAGCCTATCATCTTTTCGAAACCAAAAACCAAGGGTTTAACAAATTCTCTTTATTATAAAGTAATGGTTCTTTAGTTTCTTCTGAAATCACATCAATTCCAACTGAATTACAAATAGCTTGTCCCGCAGCGGTATCCCATTCCATCGTTGGTGCAAAGCGAGGGTAAACATCAGCATTACCTTCGGCTACCAAACAAAATTTTAATGAACTCCCTTTCGAAACAATTTCTACTTCCTTTCCTGTTGATTTTAACTTTTCTACAAAATCCAACGTTTCTTGACTCATATGAGAGCGACTCCCAACTACTTGCATCTGGTTAGAGCCTTTTTTTGGAGCTAATTGAATTGATTTTTCAAGTACTATTTCAATATCCGTATCATGATACTCTAAAACTGCTTTATACCCTTGCATTTTTTCAACATTTGCAAAATAAAGTGTTTTACTTACTGGTACATAAATAACTCCAAGTACAGGATTTCCGTTTGTGACTAAAGCAATGTTAACTGTAAACTCACCATTTCGTTTGATAAATTCTTTAGTGCCATCTACAGGGTCAACAACCCAACATGTTTCCCAATTCGTACGAATATCAAAATCTGTTTGTTTGTTTTCTTCACTGATAATTGGAATTTCTGTTGAAATCAAAAATGAATTGATTACATCATTGGCATTTTTATCTGCCTGCGTTAAAGGTGAATCATCTCCTTTGATTTCGATATTAAAATCATCCGACTCATACACTTTCATGATTTCAATTCCTGCTTTTAACGATGCTTTAATTGCCGTTTTTAAATTGTTATTGATTGTTAACATACCACTCATACATTTTTTTTATTCCTGTTTTCAAATCAACTGTATGTTTCCATCCTAGTTGATGTAATTTTGAAACATCTGTTAATTTTCGCATGGTGCCGTCAGGTTTATCAGAATTAAAATTCAACGCCCCTTTATAACCTATTGTTTGTTTTATGATTTCTGCTAATTCTTTAATCGAAACATCAACTCCGGTACCAATATTAATATGTGTATTTCTAATTTCTAGCTCGCCTTGGTGATAGGTATCTATAAAATCTCTATTCTCTAATAAATGTATACAGGCATCTGCCATATCTTTAGACCATAAAAACTCTCGTTTAGGTTTTCCTGAGCCCCAAATCTCTACACTGTCCTTAGTAACTCCAAAAGATTTTAAATACTCTTTTGCTTCTTCAATGTTTTTTGCTTTGGTGTTTTGAACTACTTCATCGAATCTAGATTCAGACAATAGCTTAGCTAGGTGTATCTTTCGAATCAGAGCTGGTAGCACATGTGATTTTTCTAAGTCAAAGTTATCATTTGGGCCATATAAATTAGTAGGCATAACCGAAATAAAATTGGTCCCGTATTGTAAGTTATAGCTTTCACACATTTTGATTCCAGCTATTTTAGCAATTGCATAAGGCTCGTTTGTGTATTCAAGAACATCTGTTAATAATGATGCTTCTTGCATTGGTTGTTGAGCATACTTTGGATAAATACAAGTGCTTCCTAAAAACAAAAGTTTGGTTACTTTGTGTACATAACTTTGATGAATCACATTATTTTGAATCATCATATTTTCATAGATAAAATCGGCTCTGTAAATATTATTTGCAACGATACCTCCTACTTTTGCTGCTGCTAAAATTACATAATCTGGTTTTTCAATAGCAAAAAAAGCAGCGACTGCTGCTTGATTTGTAAGATCCAATTCTTTATGTGTCCTCACAATAATATTTAAATATCCTTTTGATTTTAACTTTTCAACAATTGCCGAACCAACAAGCCCTCTATGTCCTGCCACATATATTTTAGAATTCTTTTCCATTTGTTATTATCATTCTGAACGGAGTGAAAAATTTCACAAGGTTATAATTACAACTTTAGGCTCTCTATTCAAAATAGTTTTTAATTCGATAACCTCCATCTTTCAAAAATTGTTGTTTCGTCATTAATTTAATATCACTTTGCATCATATCCTCAACCAAGGCCGGTAAATCATATTCTGGAATCCAACCTAATTTATTCTTCGCTTTAGATGCATCTCCTATCAACAACTCAACTTCAGTAGGTCTAAAATATTTTTCATCAACAGCAATCACTTCTTTACCAATTTCAAGTTGATATAATGGATTACTACACACTTTAACAAATCCTTTTTCGTCTGCACCTTCACCTCTAAATTCTAGTTCAATTCCAACATGCTCAAAACTCATTTTAACAAAGTCACGAACGGTTGTTGTTTTGCCTGTAGCAATTACCCAGTCTTCTGCTTCATCTGCTTGTAATATCATCCACATCATACGGATATAATCCTTCGCATGCCCCCAATCTCTCTTAGCGTCTAAATTTCCAAGAAATATTTTTTCTTGCAAGCCCAATGCAATTTTTGAAGTAGCTCTTGTAATTTTTCGAGTCACAAATGTTTCTCCTCTTATTGGAGACTCATGATTAAATAAAATTCCGTTACAAGCATACATTCCATAAGCTTCTCTATAATTTACAGTAATCCAATACGCATACATTTTTGCAACTGCATAGGGACTTCTAGGATAAAAGGGAGTCGTTTCTGTTTGAGGAACTTCTTGTACTTTTCCATAGAGTTCAGAAGTAGAAGCTTGATAAATTCTGGTTTTCTTTTCCAATCCTAAAATCCGAATGGCCTCTAATATTCTCAAAGTTCCAATACCGTCAGCATTGGCTGTGTATTCTGGCATATCAAATGAAACATGTACATGACTCATAGCTGCCAAATTATAAATCTCATCTGGCTGTACTTCTTGAATAATACGAATCAGATTCGTACTATCCGTCAAGTCCCCATAATGTAAAAAGAAGTTTTGATTTTCTACATGTGGGTCTTGGTAAAGATGATCTATTCTGTCAGTGTTAAATAAAGAAGATCTTCTTTTTAGACCGTGTACTATATAATCTTTTTTTAACAAGAATTCACTTAAGTAAGCTCCATCTTGACCTGTAACTCCTGTAATGAGTGCAATTTTTGACATCAATTTATTTATTACTTTGATATTTATTAAGGTATTGATTAACTCTTTTAAGCAATAACAAAACAAGAACTGCCCCTAAAAAAAATCTTCCGAATACGAAAGCATTAGAGTCTGTAAAAGTGCTTCTATCATTACCTACCGGGTTAAAAGGAGTGATTACATTTACTATTTCATCACTCTTTTCTTTATCTTTTTCCAAGAAAATTAAATTATTATTCAATTCCTTTGCTATATTAAATAATTCAATATCGTTATTTAAGTTTGTTTCCTTAGAAAAATCTATATAAGTATTTGGAGTTGCAGATTGGTTTTCAACTTCCATAAGAGTTACCTCTTTGTAAAGTTCTCTTAACGATTTAATATCACCTAAAGCCAGCCTTGTTGCTGTTGAGTCGAGCTTTAATGTGTTTAATTTTAGCTTTCGCCTTTTTTGAAGAGTTGGACTTAATTCAACATCATAAATTAATTTTTTCTCAAAAGATTTCAATCTACTATCCTTAGAAACTATTCTATAAACATAGTACCTGGAATCCCTAATTGAGGTTCCGTCTCCTACAAAGTCACTAAATGAAAATTGTAAGTGTGTTAGCGTATCTGTTTCTTTGATAAACTTGTCATAGGCCACCAATTGATCTTTCTTTGATTCATATGGGTTAAGTTCAAAACTCACTAAATTATTAGCATTGCCAAAAGTAATACCAAATTCATTAGATAGCGCTATAGAATCTTCTTCCCTAATCAAGACATTATAATACTCCATTTTCTCCAACATTTGATCTACAGAACTATAATTAGGTTCTACAATCATATCATAAGAATACTTACTTGAACTAGCTGTGTCAATAACAAGTCCAGATGTAAATCCAATTATCGTTACAATAAATAATTTTATTATATTTGTTTTAAGGAAAATTAACAAAAGGATTAAATAATGAAAAACACCTTTCAGTAGGTTCCCAATAAAACTAAATAAATTGGAAAACATTTTTCCAATCAACGAAAATAATTTACCCAAGTCAATTTCTTCTTCTTTAACGGTTATTGGGCTGTTGGTTTCTTTATCACTCATGGTTTTTTGATTTTTTGAATGTGGCAAAAATATACTTTTTAAAAGATTTGCTCTAATATTTTTTGTGTTATTACATAGGTGGGTCTCACACCTGTAGTTCCTAGCCCGCCAGAAGCTAATGTACTTCCTGTTTCAAGTGGGTTATCTGATGCGTAATAGGCATATCTTACTTTTACATTTTCTGAAATATTCCCTCTAATTTTTGAGGCTGCTTGTATCGCTTTTTGATAATGTGCTCCTTCCATTTCTAATCCAATAACTTTCCAAGTAGAATCATGGAAAAACTTAAGAATATCTTTATTTTGCAGTGAAGTTCCTAATACTGAAATCATAGCTCCTTCAAAAACCTCCACTCCCAAACCTTCTAAATCAGATTTTTGAAGCTCGTTATTAAAGGGGTAATTATCCGCAGTACCTTCAAATATATGCGATGACGGAATCATAATATCTCCTTTTCCTCCTTCTAATATTCCTGCTTTACCCATTATGGAAACAGACTCAACGTTTAAATGATAACTCTTTCCGTCAGTACAATAATAAGGCTTTAATAGTTCGTCCATTGTTTCATAGGCTTGCTCTCCAAAGGCATAATCCATCACAATAATGACTGGTCTTTCTTTAGATGTATCAGTAGAAAACATCGTCTTAGAAAAATCGATTTTTTCTGTATCAATTACTTGAACATTGATATTTGTCCCCGAAGTATCTGCGATATAAATCAACCCATTTTTAGACGCATCAACTTTTACTTTTTTACGTAAGGCTTCATTTTTTGATGCACTCAACAATTCAAAAAGGGCAATAGAATCATTTTCATCCGCATGATCTTTCAAAAAAACAGGTGCGTAAATAGAATTCATTACACTGTGCATGTTTGCACTGATGATATGGATTGGCCTATCTAACAGCCCTTCTTTATGCATTACTTTTTTGATGTTATTTGCCCAAGTATCTCCATAAATATGATGTCCTATTTGTTCACGCAAAACAGGACTGAAGGTAATTTCTCTTTTTTGGTTATCTCTAATTTCCTGAATTGCTAAATATCCCATCCAATAAATGACATGGAAAAATCGATCTTTATTTTTTTGTTCAGCAAAATCAGCATGTGCATTTTGAACTTCTTCAAAAGTGCGCCCTAAAATATGACCGATATGTGCCAATGTAACTTCTCGTTCTTCTTTCGTTAGCTTTTTATTACTCAAAACCAACTCTTCCAAAATATTCCATTCTCGGATTGTTTTGTTATTTTCACGAATCAAAACGCGCTCCATAATTTTGTGAGATTCAACAGATAAAAAAGTTAAATGGGTTAAAATATCATAGATTTCTGAACGTCCTCTAGTAATTTCAATATTCATCTGATCCTTATCTATTCGATAACAATTACGACGGCGTTTAGCGGGAATAATACTTTTAAAATGCGATTCTGAATATCCTTCATCTGCAGTTAGGTTTATATACCTACACTCTTCTATCCCAATTGGCAAACGATCTAAAACGTAAGTCAATCCATTCAATTCTACCTTTTCTTCGGCAATAGAACCATAAATTTCAGGACGTAATAACAACAACGATTTTCGGAGTGTATCTCCAGAAACTCCCATTGGTTTATAAAACCCACGACTAAATAAGTGTCGCATAGCAATGTATAATTTCTCAATGGCTGATGATGATTCTTGTGCTCTAGTTCTTTGACTCATTTCTCTTTTATCTAACGTTCTTTAACGAACAAAAATACATTTTATTCCTCAGATAATTATTCTTTTAAAATAGAACTATACTGTTTTTCGTTATTAAGAATAACTGATGCTTCTTTTATGATTTTATCAAAACTTATTTTATACTGATATTCGCCTTTTTTAAAGGAATATTGATTCACAATTTTTAAGGTCAATGCTTCCATAATCTCTTCTCTATTTGAATTGAGTGCGGCAATTTTTTCATCTTGAATATTTGCTTGCAACTCTTGATATATATCATCAATTGACAAATCATCCTTTTCAGCTTTCTCCAGAGCTTCATCAAAATACTTTTCAGAATTTAACTGAAAACTTTTTGGATATTTTTTAAGGTATTCTTTAAAAAGTTCAAACTCCTTTTTCTCTAATTTAACTATTGTTGTTTCATCAATAGTTGTGTGTTTGTAATAATATTCAGTTGCATAATTATAGATTCCGTCAGAAACCAATAGGCGTTTTGTCGCTTCTGTTTTTTCTGGAATATCAATTTTAAAATCGGGTGAGATTCCTCCTCCATCAAAAACAATTCTTCCGTTTTCAGTTTTAAACTCATCTACACCTCCATCAGAAAATTTAGGGATACTATCTCCTTTCCTATTTGTATAATCCAACTCTTGAATACAGCGTCCACTTGGTGTGTAATATTTAGAAATTGTCAATTTTAATTGTGTTCCATAAGACAACTTTCTGCTTCGTTGTACCAATCCTTTACCAAAAGAACGCTTGCCAACAATTACTGCTCTATCATAATCTTGTAATGCACCTGCCAAAATTTCTGATGCTGAAGCAGAACGTTCATCAATCAAAATTGTTAATGGAATTTTAATATCTAACGGTTCATTTCTCGTTTTATAAGTATTGCTCCATTTGTCTAGCTTTGCTCTTGTAGTAACAACAATTTTGTTCTTCGGTATAAAAAAGTTAACAATCTCAACTGCTTCGTTTAGTAATCCACCGGGGTTATGGCGTACATCAATAATTAGTTTTTGCATTCCTTGTGATTTTAAATCTTCAAAGGCTTTTTTAACTTCGTCTGATGCTTTTTTGTTGAATTTTACAAAGGCTATATATCCAATTTCATCATCAATCATCTTATAAAATGGCACTGCATCAATCTCTACTGTTTTACGAGTCAATTCAAAATTCATCTCTTTATTTTGACGTTTCACTCTCATGCTCACCTTTGAATTTGGCAGTCCTTTTAAAAGTGATCTAACAATCTCTTCTGTTTGATCTTTTAAAATAGTATTATTTATTTCAATAATTTCATCTCCCACCTTTAACCCGGATTTATGTGCGGGGTTGCCTTCAAAAATTTCTCTAATTATCAAATTTCCTTTGCGGTAAACAATTGATGCGCCTATACCTCCATAAGCTCCTTCAGCAGAAATTCTTGCATTAATTACTCCTTGCTCATCATAAAACCTCGTATATGGATCTAAGTTAGCTAAGGTGTTTTCAATCGCTTTATCCATAACCTCAGCAGGATTTATCTCATCTACATAATACAAATTTAGCTCCTTAAAAAGGGTCGTGTAAATTTCTATCTGTTTGGCAATTTCAAAGAAATCTGATTTGTAAGAAATAGATATGGATATCGCAGCAATTAAAAACAGCGCCGCTAGTTTGTTCTTTAAGTTTTTCATGATGAAAATAAATTAATTAACGTTGTGACTAAAGTAGGGAAATAAGTAAAAGGGCTTAGAATAAAAATGTTAATCCTTATTTAAAGTTTTTATAGCAACTTTTAAACTGTCTTTCCAATATGAGATTTCAATATCAAACACTTCAGAAATTTTTGCAGTACAAAGCACACTAAATGGAGGGCGTTTTGCAGGAGTTGGATACGCTGCTGTTTTAATTGGATTTAATTCAATATTAATTTTAGCCTCCTCAAAAATAGCTTGAGCAAATCCACACCACGAAGTTTTTCCGCGATCGCTATAATGATAAACTCCATAATTATTAGATTCAGTTTCTATAATTTTTAAAATAACTTTTGCTAAATTTTTTGCATACGTTGGTGATCCTATTTGATCTGAAACTACGTTCAACTCTTCTTTTTCATTTCCCAATCGTAACATAGTTTTCAAAAAGTTAGCACCATATTCTGAATATAACCATGAAGTTCTGATAATAAAATACTGACTTAGATTTTCCTGAATTAGCTGTTCTCCTTTTAATTTGGAAGCTCCATATACATTGATAGTATTTGCTGCATCTCTTTCTTCATAAGAAGAAATTTTCTTTCCATCAAAAACAAAATCTGTTGAAATATGAATGAGTATCACCCCTTTTTTCTTACAAGCATTAGCTAAATACTCAGCACCAAGAGCGTTGACTATAAACGCTTTTTCATAATCATTTTCGGCTTTATCAACAGCAGTATAGGCAGCACAATTAATGCAATAATCAAATAAATTCTGTTCAAAAAAAGTATTGATTTGAGCTTTGTTTGTAATGTCTAAGTCATAAGAGTTAGCAAAAATAAATTCATACTCGGCTACAGAACTTACAACATCATTTATACATCTTGCTAATTGCCCGTTGCCTCCAGTAACCAAAATCCTCTTCATAATTTAACATCCGCTAAAGTTGGTAAAATGGTGTCTTTTGGAGAAATAATAAAATCTTTTTCTGGTAGCTTCCAATCAATATTTAAAGTTGGGTCGTTATAAATAATTCCGCCTTCTGACTCTTTCTTGTATAGATTATCACACTTATAAAGAAAAGTGACGGTATCGCTCAACACAATAAATCCATGAGCAAAACCTCTTGGAATAAAAAATTGTTTTTTATTGCTTCCAGACAATTCTATCGCAACATGCTGCCCAAAAGTTAAAGAGTTTTTTCTAATATCAACAACAACATCTAACACTGCGCCATGAGAAACACGCACTAATTTTGCTTGAGCATCATTACCTCTCTGAAAGTGCAATCCTCTTAACACTCCTTTAGATGAATAAGATTCATTATCTTGAATAAACTCAATTTCAACACCAGTTAGTTTTTTAAATTTTTCTTTATTAAAGCTTTCAAAAAAATAACCCCTTTCATCCTCAAAAACACTTGGTTCAATGATAAAACATCCTTTTAATTTCGTTTCTGTAATCTTCATTTATTCTTCTAAAATACTCTGTAAATGTTTTCCATAGCCGCTTTTCATTAAGGGTTGAATTAGCTTTTTGAATTCATCTGTATTGATAAAACCTTTTCTATAAGCCACCTCTTCTATGGCACCAATTTTTAAACCTTGACGTTCTTCTATTACTTGAACAAATTGTGATGCTTGCATCAATGAATTTATTGTGCCTGTATCTAACCAGGCAGTTCCTTTGTCTAAAATACTCACTCCTAACTTTCCTCTTTTTAAATATTCTCTATTGATGTCTGTTATTTCTAATTCACCTCTTAGGCTCGGTTTAATATTTTCAGCGATAGAAACAACTTCATTATCATAAAAATAAATCCCTGGAACAGCATAATGTGATTTTGGTGTTTCAGGTTTTTCTTCGATAGAAATTGCTTGCCCATTATCATCAAACTCCACCACGCCATAACGCTCAGGATCTTGTACGTGATACGCGTAAATTATTCCACCAATAGGGTCGCTATTTGTTTCTAATAATTTAGATAATCCTGTTCCGTAAAAAATATTATCTCCTAAAATCAACGCTACTTTATCATCTCCAATAAATTCTTTTCCAATAATAAATGCCTCTGCCAACCCATTTGGGTTTTCTTGAACTGCATATTCAAATGAACATCCATACTTTTTTCCATCACCCAATAATTTTTCAAATAAAGGTAAATCTTGGGGGGTAGAGATTATTAAAATTTCTTTGATTCCTGCCCACATCAAAGTTGATAATGGGTAATAAATCATTGGTTTATCATAGATCGGCATTAGTTGTTTACTCACCGCTAATGTGAGTGGATGCAATCTTGTGCCCGAACCTCCTGCTAGTATGATTCCTTTCATTAGTCGTTATATTTTTTCAAATACCAATCAATGGTTTTTTTAATTCCTGTTTCAAAATTCTCATCTGCTTTCCAACCCAATTCATTTTCAATTTTAGTAGCGTCAATTGCATATCTAAAATCATGACCTGGTCTGTCAATTACATAACTTATCAATTCTTTATAAGATGTTTCTTTTGGCTTTATCTCATCCAAAATTTCACAGATAACAGTTGCTATATAAATATTATTCCGTTCATTTCTACCACCAATATTATAGGTGTCCGCAGATTTTCCTTTTTTATATGCTAACTCAATCCCTGTGCAATGATCTAAAACATACAACCAATCTCTCACATTTTTTCCATCACCATAAATAGGAATTGGTTCTCTTGCCAATGCTTTTCTTATAATAGTTGGAATCAGTTTTTCGTCATGTTGTTTTGGTCCGTAATTGTTAGAGCAGTTAGTTGTAACTACATCCATCCCGTAGGTGTGAAAATAGCTGCGCACCACAAAATCAGACGATGCCTTTGAAGCACTATACGGGCTGTTTGGAGCATAAGGGGTCTTCTCGGTAAACAATCCTGTTTCGCCCAAAGTGCCATAAACCTCATCTGTTGAGACATGATGAAAACGACAATTTTTATATGTTGATTTATACTTATTAGGAGCATCCATCCAATAATTTCTTGCAACGTCTATCAAGTTGAATGTTCCGAAAACATTGGTTCTAATAAATGTATCAGGGTTTGTAATAGAATTATCTACATGCGATTCTGCCGCAAAGTTTATGACTCCTTTGATATCGTATTTCTCAAAAAGTTGCTCAACTAAATTACGATCACAAATATCTCCTTCAACAAAAATATAGTTTGAGTGATTTTCAATTTCTATTAAATTTTTCAATTCCCCAGCATAGGTTAACAGGTCTAAATTTATGACTCTTATGGCTGGATTCCCTTCTAAAAAATATGGAATAAAGTTAGACCCTATAAATCCCGCTCCACCTGTAATTAAAATACTTTCTTTTATCATCTAGCTCTCTTTCTGATTTTCTACAAATTTATGTAATAATAAAATCATTTTTTTTTCTAAATCTTGATATTCCCATTCAATTTTATCAGTATAAATAAACATCAGAACAAAACTGTTTTCAACTTCATCAGTCAAAACATACTTGTTCAATCGATATACTTCTCGCAACAACCTCTTTATTCTATTTCTATGTACTGCTAATTTAAAATTACGTTTTGGAACAGAAAATGCCACTTTGAATTGTGAATCTGCTTCATCCACTTTTAAAAACCGGAGACGGATTGGGTATTCTTTAAAAGATAATCCCTCATCAAATAATTGGGTTATTTGCTTGCGACTTTTTAGTTTTTCTGAAGCTCCTAATGTTAATTTCATTATGACAAATATAAGTATAATCCGTAATTATGAATGCTTTCATTTTATCGATTTATTTATTCACTTTTTATCTATTTAACAAACTCTAAATCTTTTTCTAAACAAAATTTATTTTTAGGTATAGCAATTTGTATTTTTGACAAAAATTAATTCAATTATCATGAACCAAGATTTATTTCAAGCTCCGGATTATTACAATTTAGATGATTTATTAACTGACGAACATAAAATGGTACGTGATGCCGCTCGTGATTGGGTAAAACGATCTGTTTCTCCGATAATTGAAGAGGCTGCACAACGTGCAGAATTTCCAAATGAAATTTTAGGAGGATTGGCAGAAGTTGGTGCTTTTGGTCCTTATATTCCTGAAGAATATGGTGGCGCAGGACTCGACCAAATTTCTTATGGGTTGATAATGCAAGAGCTAGAACGAGGCGATTCTGGTGTACGCTCAACAGCATCTGTACAATCATCATTAGTAATGTATCCTATTTTTAAATACGGATCAGAAGAACAAAAACAAAAATATTTGCCAAAATTAGCAAGTGGCGAAATGATTGGTTGCTTTGGATTGACAGAGCCTAATCACGGTTCAAATCCTGGTGGGATGGAAACCAAAATTAAAGATATGGGTGACCACTATCTTTTAAACGGTGCTAAAATGTGGATTTCAAATGCGCCTTTTGCTGACATAGCAATTGTTTGGGCAAAAAATGAAGAAGGTCGAATTCATGGATTAGTTGTTGAACGTGGAATGGAAGGATTTACAACTCCAGAAACTCATAACAAATGGTCCTTAAGAACTTCAGCTACTGGCGAGTTAATTTTTGACAATGTCAAAATTCCAAAAGAAAATATTTTACCTGAAAAAAGTGGTCTAGGAGCTCCATTAGGATGCTTAGATTCTGCTCGTTTTGGTATTGCATGGGGAGCAATTGGTGCTGCTATGGATTGTTATGATACTGCTTTGAGGTATTCAAAAGAGCGCGTACAGTTTGGAAAACCTATTGCGGCTTTTCAACTTCAACAAAAGAAATTAGCTGAAATGATTACCGAAATAACAAAAGCACAACTGTTAGCTTGGAGATTAGGAGCTCTAAAAAATGAAGGTAGAGCAACTTCTGCACAAATATCTATGGCTAAAAGAAATAATGTAGATATGGCCTTGAAAATTGCTCGTGAAGCGAGACAAATTTTAGGAGCTATGGGAATAACGGGAGATTATTCTATCATGCGCCACATGATGAATTTAGAAAGCGTGATTACTTATGAAGGCACACATGATATCCATCTACTTATTACAGGAATGGATATTACAGGTGAGAACGCTTTTAAATAAGAGATCTCAACTTTTACTAAATTTAAATTATTAGGCTAACCTTTGCTTTTCTAGGTAAGGCTAATAAATAGAATGCATTCTAAAAATAAAATAAATACTGTCTATCTACACATCTATTTAATTGATTTTAACTACTAAAAATTGTCATATTTTGTCACTATATTTGCACTCTATTTAGAATTAATCTTTTCTTTTAAAACATTATGATAAAAGTATCAGACATAGCAAAGAAAAAAGTATCGGAATTAATGACGGAAGAAGGCTTCGATTCTAAAAACGACTTCGTTCGTGTAGGTGTTAAAAGCGGTGGATGCTCAGGACTATCTTATGATTTAAAATTTGATAAAAAAAAATCTGAAGAGGATAAGGTTTTTGAAGATAATGGCATACATATCATTGTTGATAAAAAAAGTTTCTTGTACTTAGTTGGTACTACGCTAGAATTTTCTGGTGGACTTAACGGAACTGGTTTTGTCTTTAACAACCCGAATGCCAATAGAACCTGTGGTTGTGGAGAATCCTTTTCACTATAAGCCCATCCTAATCCTTCCCAAAGGGCATGGTCTTTTACAAAGCAAATAAACAATGAACAAATATACCGAAGACGACTTAAAAAAAGAACTTGAAACTCAAGAATATGAGTATGGTTTCTATACTGATATTGAGTCAGACACATTTCCAAAAGGATTGAATGAAGACATTGTTCGTGCTATTTCTAAAAAGAAAAACGAGCCCGAATGGATGACTGAATGGCGTTTAGACGCATTCAAAATTTGGAAAGAAATGGATGAACCTGATTGGGCAAATGTAAAGTATCCAAAACCAGATTTTCAAGAAATTGCTTATTACTCAGCTCCAAAATCGGTAGATCCAAATAAAACATTAGATGATGTTGATCCTGATTTGTTAGCGATGTACAAAAAATTAGGTATCTCTGTAAATGAGCAAAAAAAGATGAACAATGTTGCCATGGATATCGTGGTAGATTCTGTTTCTGTTGCAACAACTTTTAAAGATACACTAGCTAAAAAAGGGATTATTTTCATGCCAATCTCTGAAGCAATTCAAGAACATCCCGAGTTGGTGAAAAAATATATGGGAACGATTGTTCCAACTATCGATAATTTCTATGCAGCTCTGAATTCCGCTGTTTTTACAGATGGGTCATTTTGCTACATTCCAAAAGGAGTTAAATGTCCGATGGAATTATCAACTTATTTTAGAATAAACGAAGGCGGAACAGGTCAATTTGAGCGCACGCTTTTAATTGCCGATAAAGGAAGTTATGTGAGTTATCTAGAAGGATGTACTGCACCTGCTCGTGATGAAAATCAATTACATGCAGCAGTTGTTGAGTTAATAGCAATGGATGATGCGGAGATAAAATACTCAACAGTTCAAAATTGGTTTCCTGGAGATAAAAATGGGAAAGGAGGCGTATTCAATTTTGTTACAAAACGCGGAATTTGTCATAATAATTCAAAGATTTCTTGGACTCAGGTTGAAACCGGTTCGGCAGTTACATGGAAATATCCTAGCTGTATTTTGAAAGGAGACAATTCGGTTGGAGAGTTTTATTCAATCGCAGTTACCAACAATTATCAACAAGCGGATACAGGTACAAAAATGATTCATCTTGGTAAAAATACTAAGAGTACCATTATATCAAAAGGAATATCCGCTGGAAAATCTCAAAACTCATATCGTGGATTGGTACAGATAGGGTCAAGAGCAGAAAATGCACGAAATTTTTCGCAATGTGACTCCTTATTAATGGGAAATAAATGTGGAGCTCACACTTTTCCGTATATCGAATCAAAAAATAAATCAGCTCAAATAGAGCATGAAGCAACTACCAGTAAAATTGGCGAAGATCAATTATTCTATTGTAACCAAAGAGGTATTGATACAGAGAAGGCCATCGCGCTAATCGTAAATGGGTTTAGTAAAGATGTTTTAAATAAGTTGCCAATGGAATTTGCTGTAGAGGCACAAAAATTATTAGAAATTAGTTTAGAAGGAAGTGTAGGTTAAAATTTCAACCATTTATCTGTTGAAATTATTAAACAAATACGCTATTTAACAAAATTAAAGAATGTTAGAAATAAAAAATTTACACGCAGGAATAGAAGATAAAGGAATTCTGAAAGGAATTAATCTAAAAGTCAATGCTGGAGAGATTCATGCTATTATGGGCCCAAATGGTTCTGGAAAAAGCACTTTGTCATCTGTAATTGCTGGTAATGAAACGTTTGAAGTTTCAGAAGGTGATGTAATTTTAGACAATGAGAGTGTTTTAGAATTATCACCAGACGAAAGAGCACACAAAGGAGTGTTTATGAGTTTTCAATATCCGGTAGAGATTCCTGGGGTAAGTACTACTAACTTTATAAAAACTGCCATCAACGAAAAAAGAAAAGCGAACGGTATGGAAGAGTTACCCGCCAAAGATATGTTGAAAATGATTCGCGAAAAATCAGCCTTATTAGAAATGGATAGAAAGTTTTTATCGCGTTCTTTAAACGAAGGTTTTTCTGGTGGAGAGAAAAAAAGAAATGAAATTTTTCAAATGGCAATGCTAGAGCCTAAGTTGGCTATTTTAGATGAAACAGATTCAGGATTAGATATTGATGCTTTGAAAATTGTAGCTAACGGCGTAAATAAGTTGAAGAGTGAAGACAATGCTGTCATTGTAATTACACATTACCAACGCTTGTTAGATTATATAGTTCCAGATTTTGTACATGTTTTATACGACGGAAAAATTGTAAAATCTGGCGGTAAAGAATTGGCGCACGAATTAGAAGAAAAAGGATACGATTGGGTTAAAAATTTATAAGATGTCGCTACAAGAAAAATTAATATCATCATTCATGGTTATGGAAAACCGTGGTAAAGTAGATTTAGATTCTACTGTTCATGATATCCGTTCTGAAGCGATGGCTTCGTTTGAAAAAGAAGGATTCCCAACAAAAAATGACGAAGATTGGAAATATACTTCACTAAAATCTATACTAAATCACGATTATAGTGTTTTTCCAGAAAGTGAATCTGCCATTGAATTTAAGGATGTGAAAAAATATTTTTTACATGAAATAGATTCATACAAGGTTGTTTTTATTGACGGAGTTTATAGTTCGTTTCTTTCAGAAACTACTCACGACGGTTATGATATTTGTTTGATGTCTGCTGCTTTGAAAAAGCCAAAATACAAAATGGTCATCGACAATTTTTTTAATAAAATTGCCAAGAAAAAAAACAGCCTCACCAATTTAAATACCGCTTTTTCTTTAGAGGGTGCATATATAAATATTGGGAAAAATATAGTTTTACCAAAACCGATTCAGATTGTAAATTTTTATACTGGTAACGAAAAGGAAATTTTATTACAGCCTCGTAACTTAATTATTATTGGCGAAAATACCCATGTACAAATAATCGAGCGTCATCAAAGTTTAAGCAGCAATGTGGTGTTAACAAATACCGTAACAGAATTGTTTGTTAACAAACGCTCGATAGTTGATTATTATAAAATTCAAAATGATGATGTAAATGCATCACTCATTGACAGCATGTATGTGCAACAAAAAGAACATAGTATTGCTTCGGTAAATACCTTTTCTTTAGGTGGAAAATTGACAAGAAACAATGTCGAATTTTTTCATGAAGGCGAACATGTTGAATCTCATATTAATGGGATTTCGGTTCTAAAAGACAAACAACATGTAGATAATCATACCTTAATACATCACAAATTTCCGAACTGTGAAAGTTTTGAATTGTATAAAGGTATTTATGATGACGCTTCTACAGGAGTGTTTAACGGAAAAGTAATTGTAGACCAAGAGGCTCAAAAAACGAATGCTTTTCAGCAAAACAACAATATCTTAATTGGAGATAAAGCATCTATCAATGCAAAACCTCAACTAGAAATTTTTGCTGATGATGTAAAATGTTCCCATGGCTGCACTATTGGGCAGCTAGATGAAAGTGCTTTATTTTATATGCAGTCTCGAGGGATTCCAGCCAAAGAAGCTAAAGCATTATTGTTATATGCTTTTGGAAATGATGTTGTAAAAAAGATTAAAATCCCAGAATTAAGAACACGCATTACCAAATTGATTGCTCTTAAATTAGGAGTACAATTAGGGTTTGAAATGTAAAGGTTTTATTGCAACACTCTAAAGTCAAAAGAACCTTTTATTAAGCTAATTCTTTGTATTTTTAAAAGCATCCTCAAAGATTCTTTTTAAATTTGTATTTTTACCAACTTATGACAATATCCACAATGGATTTAAGTTAAAACAGTACAAATTTTCCCTAATTGAAAAAGGTTCACTATATATATCTTTTTATTGGCGCTTTGCTCCTGATAGCAAGTTGTTCTAGAACAAAAGATGCGGCTCTCAATAGAGGTTTTCATTCTATGAACACCAAGTACAATATTCTTTATAACGGAGAGGTTGCTTTAGAAAGAGGGTTGCTAGAACTCAACGATAAATATGTTGATGATTACTGGCAACGATTACCTATTGAGCCTTTAAAGGTTGATAAATTAGCACTCCCAGGAATTCAAGGAAATACTGATAATTCAAATGCTTCTTTTGAACGTGCTGAAGAAAAAGCAGTAAAAGCTGTTCAAAGACATGGGATGAATATTGGGGGTACAGAAAAAAATAGTCAAATTGATAATGCCTATTTATTGTTAGGAAAAGCGCGCTATTATTCGCAACGATTTGTCCCAGCCTTAGAAGCTTTTACCTATGTGATTAAAAATTACCCTACTGCCGATTTAAATACTGAAACTAAAATTTGGAGAGCCAAAACATTTTTAAGAATCAACAATGAAGAATTGGCGTTAGAATCACTTCAGCTAATTTTAAATAAAGAAAAATTATACGACGAGGTAATTATTGAAGACGCTCATACTGCCATAGCAATGGTTTATACAGAAATGGATAGTACTCATTTGGTGAAACACCATTTAAAACAAGCGGTGTTAACTAGTAATAATAGAGAACAAACAGCGCGGAATCTTTTTATTTTAGGACAAATTTATCGAGAAGAAAATTACAAGGATTCTTCTAATGTTGTTTTTCAACAAATTATTGATATGAAACGAATTCCGTATAAATATCAAATTCATTCTGAAATTGAAATAGCAAAAAATTTAGATGACGGTACAGATATTTTAGCTTTAAATCATCACCTAACAAAATTGATTAACGATAGAGAAAACAGACCTTATTTAGATGAGTTGTATTATCAAGCAGGACTGGTTTATGAGAAACAAGAACAATTTGCGATTGCTGAACAGAACTTTTATAAATCTGTACATGCTAAAAATGCAAAACAATTCCAACAAGGAATGTCTTATGAAAAATTAGGTGATTTACATTTTGACAAAGCAAACTTTGTAGTTGCTGGGGCATTTTATGATAGCGTTTTAAAGATTCCTCAAGAAAGAACTACAAAGCGATTGAGAAAATTAGAACGCAAACGAAACAATTTAGATGATGTTATTTCTTATGAAGCTATTGCTCAAAGAAATGACAGTATCTTAAATTTAGTTTACATGACTGAAGAGCAACAAACCGAATATTTTCAAGCTTATGTTGATGATTTGATTGTTCAAAAAGAAATTGCAGATGCATTGGCTGAGCAACAACAAAATACAGGATTTGGAAATTTTGATGATGAGAACCAAACATCGAGTAATGGAAAATGGTATTTTTATAATAACCAATTATCTGGCTTTGGTCAGCAAAAATTTTTCCAAGTCTGGGGGAATAGACCTTATGAAGAAAACTGGCGAATGTCAGATAAGAGCACATTCAGGTCTAATCAACAAGATGAAAATTCAATTGCAGAAATTGAAATTGATGAGTCTGAAAAGTATGATGTCAAGACTTATTTAAAGTTAATCCCTACTGATAAAAATGTAATTGACAGTCTTTCGTTTATTCGAAATGATTCCTATTATAATTTAGGGCTTATATATAAAGAACAATTTAAAGAGTTAGAATTAGCCTCCGATCGTTTTGAAGATTTATTAACTTTTAGCCCTGAAAATCGATTGATTCTACCAACAAAATACCATCTATATGATATTTATTCAGAGATTAATCAAACCAAATCTGAATTCTATAAAAATGATATTGTCACCAATTATGCTGACACTAAATACGCAAAAATAATTTCGAACCCTGAAAGTGTTGTTGCAGATGCGGATGACGAAAATTTGCCCGAAAATGTATATGAAGATGTTTATTGCGATTATGATGGTGCCTATTATGACAAGGTGCTAGAAAGAGCAGAAAAAGCGATTGATCTGTATGTTGATTTGCCAATTCTTCCAAAATTTGAATTATTAAGAGCTTTTGCTATTGGTAAAACACAAGGTGTCGATGCGTTTAAAACTGCCTTAGAATTTGTAGCGCTTAATTACTCGAACACCGAAGAAGGTAAAAAAGCCAAAGAGGTAATTGAAACCATCAATAAAAAAGATTAACACATAAACCCCCAAATTATGTTTACAGATAAAAAAAATACCAACCAAGTTTTAGAACGCAATATCATTGCAAAAAATACTTCTATAACTGGTGATGTTAAATCAGATGGCGATTTTAGAATTGATGGTTCTGTTGAAGGAACTATTATTACAAACGGCAGAGTTATTATTGGTGCTGAAGGATTTGTTAAAGGAGATGTTCAATGTAGCAATGCCGATATTGAAGGAACTTTTTCTGGAAAATTAGTTGTTTCAGAACTACTATCTTTAAAAGGATCTGCGAATATTAATGGTGAAGTGTTTATCAATAAATTGTCTGTAGAACCCGGAGCAACTTTTAACGCAACTTGCGAGATGAAATCTGGAGTGAAAGAATTGAAAAACAATGGTGGACAAAAAGAAGAAAAAACTGCTTAATAAATTTGCTAGATTTTCTGGAATGGCTTTCCAAATGGGTATAACCATTTTTATTGGAGTTTTTATTGGGCAGTATCTCGATGAAAAATATCAAAATAAAAATAATCTTTTTACATTAATATTTACACTTATTTTTATTGGGCTGTCTCTTTATTCAATAATTAAACAAGCAATTAAATTAGGGAACGATGAATAACAACACCATACAATATCATTTAAAAAAAATAACGTTAAGCTCACTAATCTTTACTGCTGTGCTTTTTAGTCTACATAAATATTTTCAATATATATTTTTTAGAAACATCGACTTATTCCATCCTATTTATAGTATTTATCTCTTTCTTTTTATATCATTTGTAGTGTTGTTTTACTTTATTATTAAATCTGCTTTAAAAAAACCAGACACAATTTTTACAACATTTGCTATTGGAAGCTTTGTAAAATCTGGAATTGCTATATTATTTTTCCTTCCCTTGTTCTTTAAAGAACCGGAAAATTTAAATATCACAGTATTCAATTTTTTTATTCCTTATTTTTTGTATTTATTTTTTGAGATTTATCAAATAATTAAATTGTTTAAACAACTCAAATGAACGTGAAAAACCACTTGTTTTTTAATTAAATCTGATTACATTTGCAAAATCTTTTAAGAGAATAAAAATCAATAAGATTGGTAATGAAATTAACACCCTTATTTAAACTAATAGTTTTAAGTTTTGCTTTATTTATTTCGTCGAATGAAATAGTTTTTAGTCAAGAGCACAACACTTCAAATTCAGAAGAGGAATTACAACAATCTACAGAAGAGGGATTTGACATTACAAGTATGATTATGCATCATATTAGCGATGCTCATGATTTCCATATTTTAGATTGGAAAGGTCATCCAGTATCATTCCCTTTACCAATAATTTTATGGACTGATAATGGGCTAATCTCTTTCATGTCGAGTGAATTTCATCATAACGATGATGGAACACATGTTGTTGAAAGAAAAGGGATGAATTTTGTAAAATTTCACGAAAAAATTTATATCGCAAATTCAGAAGGAAAAATTACATTAGATGCAGAGCATCACCCAACAAACACACGACCATTAGATTTCTCAATTACTAAAAATGTTTTTGTATTATTCCTGTCAGTAGCAATTTTATTATTATTGTTTAGTGCAGCAGGACGTTCATATAAAAAACACGGAAATGGAGAGCCAAAAGGAATTGCAAAATTCTTAGAGCCTTTAGTAATTTTTATTAGAGATGAAATCGCAGTGCCTAATATTGGAGAAAAACATTATAGAAAATACATTCCATTATTATTAACCATCTTTTTCTTTGTTTGGTTAAATAATATTTTTGGATTAATTCCATTTTTCCCTTTTGCAGCTAACGTAAGTGGAAATATAGCATTTACTTTTACATTAGCTATAATTGTGTTTATTGTAGTTACACTTAGTGGAAATAAGAATTATTGGAAACATATTTTTTGGATGCCTGATGTACCTGTAGGAATGAAAATATTTTTAGCACCAATTGAGGTGATAGGTATGTTTGTGAAACCAGTATCATTAATGATACGTCTGTTTGCTAACATTACAGCAGGACACATTATCGTTTTGAGTTTAATAGGTTTAATATTTGTGCTAAAATCCATTTGGGTTGCACCAATATCAGTTGCCTTTACATTGTTTATTAGCGTTATCGAAATATTGGTAACTGCTATTCAAGCATATATTTTTACCATGCTAACTTCTTTATATATAGGAGCAGCAATAGAAGAAGAACATTAATAATTAATTTAAATAAATCAATATGACTGGAATTGCCGCATTAGGTGCTGGTTTAGCTGCGATAGGAGCTGGAATCGGTATTGGGAAAATTGGTGGATCAGCGATGGATGCCATTGCTCGTCAACCTGAAATGCAAAGTAAAATTCAATCATCTGCAATTATTTTAGCTGCCTTAGTAGAGGCGGTTGCTTTATTTGCCGTGGTTGTATCTTTTCTTTACAAATAAAAATAGCAAGGTGCAACGGTTGGTTGCACCTGCTTTTTATGATTTTTAAATTAATAAAATATTAAAACAATATTCAGATGGAATTAATTACACCTGCAATTGGACTTATTTTTTGGACAACAGTAACATTTCTAATTTTACTTTTCTTATTAAAGAAAATGGCTTGGAAACCTATTCTTGGAGCTGTAAGTGATAGAGAGGAGTCTATTAAAAATGCTTTAACTTCAGCAGAAAATGCTCGTAAAGAAATGCAAAATTTACAAGTAGATAATGAGCGTATCTTAAAAGAAGCGAGAATTGAGCGTGAAGAAATGATGAAAGATGCTCGCACTATTAAAGAGACTATGCTAACCGAGGCAAAAGACGAGGCGAAAGCTGAAGCATCAAAAATTATTGAAGCAGCACAAGCTACAATTCAATCAGAAAAACAAAAAGCAATTACAGAGCTTAAAACTCAAGTAGCTGAATTATCAGTTGGTATTGCTGAAAAAGTTGTTCGAAAAGAATTAGCAAACGATAAAGAACAATCAGTATTGATTGAGCAACTATTAAAAGAAGTTACAATCAGCTAAATAAATAGCAATGAGTAATAACAGAGCAGCATTAAGATACGCAAAAGCATTATTGAGTTTGTCTACGGACAAAAACAATGCGGATGAAACGTATGCAGATATGCAATTAATTGCAGTGACTATTGAAGGTAGCGAAGAGCTACAACTGGTTTTAGAGAGTGCACTCATAAAATCAGGTGTAAAGAAAAATGCGTTATTGGCAATTTTTGAAAATAACATCAGTGCAATCTCTATTAAATTAATTGACCTTTTAATTGAAAACAAAAGGTTGCCTGATTTTGGTAGCGTTGCATCACAATATATTTCTTTATACGATTCTTTATCTGGAAAAGAAAATGCAGTAGTTACAACTGCAATCCCTTTAACAGATACTATAAAAATGCAAGTATTAGCGAAGGTAAGAGAATTGACAGGGAAAGAAGCGGTACTAGAAAATATAATCGACCCAGCTATTATTGGTGGGTTTATTTTACGTGTTGGCGATGTACAATACGACGCAAGTATCGCAAATAAGTTAACTGTTTTGAAAAGACAGTTTAGCGCATAATTTAAGAGTACAAGAATTTTAGTTTTAAAAATAAAATAAAATGGCAGCAATAAAACCAGCTGAAGTATCAGCAATTTTAAAGCAACAATTAGCAGGATTTGACGGAAGTGCATCTCTTGACGAAGTAGGATCAGTATTACAAATAGGTGATGGTATTGCACGTATCTACGGATTGGCAAATGCACAATACGGTGAGTTAGTTCAGTTCGAAAACGGATTGGAAGGTATCGTGTTGAACCTTGAAGAAGATAATGTTGGGGTGGTACTTTTAGGAGCGTCAACTGAGATTAAAGAAGGTTCAACTGTAAAACGTACAGAACGTATTGCTTCATTAAATGTTGGTGAAGGAATTGTTGGTCGTGTTGTTGACACTTTAGGAAATCCTATTGATGGCAAAGGACCTATCAAAGGTGAAACTTTCGAAATGCCACTTGAGCGTAAAGCTCCAGGTGTTGTATTTAGAGAGCCAGTAACTGAGCCGATGCAAACAGGATTAAAAGCTGTTGATGCAATGATTCCTGTTGGTAGAGGTCAGCGTGAGTTGATTATTGGTGACCGTCAGACAGGAAAATCTACTGTTGCTATTGATACTATTATCAATCAAAAAGAATTTTACGATGCAGGTAATCCTGTTTATTGTATCTATGTTGCTATTGGTCAAAAAGCATCTACAGTTGCAGGTATTGTAGCTTTATTTGAAGAAAAAGGAGCAATGGCTTATACAACTGTTGTTGCTGCAAATGCATCAGATCCTGCTGCTATGCAGGTATATGCTCCGTTTGCAGGTGCTGCAATTGGAGAGTATTTTAGAGATACTGGTAGACCAGCATTAATTGTTTATGATGATTTATCAAAACAAGCTGTAGCATACCGTGAAATATCTTTGTTATTAAGAAGACCTCCAGGACGTGAAGCATATCCTGGTGATGTATTTTATTTACATTCAAGATTATTAGAACGCTCTGCAAAAGTTATTAATGATGACAAAATTGCTGCAGAGATGAATGATATCCCTGATTCTTTAAAAGGAAAAATTAAAGGTGGTGGATCATTAACCGCATTGCCAATTATTGAAACACAAGCAGGAGATGTATCAGCATATATTCCAACCAATGTAATTTCTATTACTGATGGTCAAATTTTCTTAGATGGAGATTTATTTAACTCAGGTGTTCGTCCAGCAATTAACGTAGGTATTTCTGTATCACGTGTGGGTGGTAATGCTCAGATTAAATCGATGAAGAAAGTAGCCGGTACGTTGAAATTAGATCAAGCACAATACCGCGAATTAGAGGCATTTGCTAAATTTGGTTCTGATTTAGATGCAGCTACAATGAATGTGATTGAGAAAGGTAAGCGTAATGTTGAGATCTTAAAGCAAGGTCAAGCAAGTCCGTTTACTGTTGAAAATCAAATTGCAATTATTTATGCAGGATCTAAAAACTTATTGAGAGATGTTCCTGTAGAAAAAGTAAAAGAATTTGAAGCAAACTATTTAGAGTATTTAAATGCAACACATAGAGATGCATTGGACACTTTAAAATCAGGAAAATTAACTGATGAAGTTACAGATACTTTAGCAAAGGCTGCTAAGGAAGTTTCGGCACAGTATAGTTAATTACAAATTACGAATTGAAAATTACGAATCTTTTAAACTCGTAATTCATAATTTATAATTAAAAGAATATGGCAAATTTAAAAGAAATACGTAACAGAATTACATCCATTGGGTCAACAATGCAAATTACCAGTGCCATGAAAATGGTGTCGGCTGCAAAGTTGAAAAAGGCTCAGGACGCAATTACACAAATGCGCCCATATGCAAATAAATTGACACAACTTTTACAAAGTTTAAGTGCCACTTTAGATGCTGATGCAGGAGGTGCTTTTTCTGAACAACGTGAAATTTCAAAAGTTTTAATTATTGCAATTACGTCTAACAGAGGTTTGTGTGGCGGCTTTAATTCATCAGTAATTAAAGAAGCTATTAAACACACTTCTGATACTTTTAAAAGCAAAGAGGTTGATATATATGCAATTGGTAAAAAAGGTAATGATTTACTAATTAAAGAGTTTAATGTTATTGAAAATAAATCTGAAGTATTTGACGATTTAACGTTTGATAATGTTGCAGAAATTGCTCAACAAATAATGGATTTGTATGTTGATGGAGCTTACGATAAGGTTGAAATTATTTACAATCAATTTAAAAATGCTGCGACACAAATTGTTCAAATAGAACAATTTTTACCTATTGAAAAAATAGAAGGAGAATCTGATAACAATACTGATTATATCTTTGAACCTGGTAAAGCAGCTATTGTTTTAGAGTTAATCCCTAAGTCGTTAAAAACACAATTATACAAAGCAATTCGCGATTCTTATGCTTCAGAACACGGAGCTCGTATGACCGCGATGCACAAAGCTACTGATAACGCAGCTGAGCTACGTGACGAATTATTATTGACGTATAACAAAGCGCGTCAAGCAGCTATTACCAATGAAATTTTAGAAATTGTTGGTGGTGCCGAAGCATTGAAGAGTTAATCAAAAAAGAAATGAGTTACCTTGAGCGTAGTCGAAAGGTCTCATAATTTATATAAAAAAACCTCATCAGAAATGATGAGGTTTTTTGTTGGCATTGAAATTGTATCTTTAAAAATAAATATGTAGCAAGCATGTTCAAATTTTTATCCTCCAACGGAATGATTAATAGCGAATAGCATATCACTTATTTAAAAAATAATATAGAGACATGAAAATTTTCATTCAGCTTTTTTTAATTAGCATTCTAGTATTTGGATTGGAAAGCTGTAGCCTTACTAAGCAAGAAACGTATCAACTTCAAAAAGAAGCTCCTTTTAAGATTGGAACAGCTACCTATCAAGAATGGATTGCAGGTGTTAGAGGTGGTGGTTCTGGAATTTCAGTTGTCATTATTATAGATGAAGAAAGCGCTTCGAAAATTGAATTTGATAGTTTGTTTTTCAGAGATCAAAAAGTCAAGCTAACTAAATCAAACTCAAAATTAATTGCTCACCTTAAAACAAAAATTAACAATCGTGATGATATCATATTACACGAAAGCCCTCAAGAAGAATATGGTAATAGACCTCCAGAAAATGAGGATAATATTCCATTTGATTTAACAGCAAAAGAAGCTATTATCAGTTACAAGGAAAAAAATCAGACAAAATTTGTCAAGATACTTTTAACTCAAATTCAATCTCCGTTATATCAATAAGCCTTCTATTTTAAAACTCTTCAATTACTTAAAACTGTTTTGGCACAGAATTTGGAAACTACTACCTGAATCATGAATCGAGTATGTTCAAATTTTAATTCAGAACCGAATGACTAATAGCGAACAGCATGTGACCGATTTAAAAAATAATATAGACACATGAAACCAACCATTATGAAGACGATTAAAATATTTTTCACAGTTATATTATCAGCAACATTATTTACATCTTGTTATCAAGATGATGATTATTACCCACCTGCTGGTCAACCAATTTCATTAGAAACTTTGCTGACCGATTATGAATTGTGGTATGTAGATTATAATCAAACAACTGGTACAGGAGACATTCCTTTTATGTCATTCGCCTTTACTTTATCTTTTAGAAATGGTCGTTTATATGCCAATAACAATCTTGTCGGAATTGGAAGTGCCGGTAATGGGTATGGAATCCCTGTAGGGCATTACACAACCTACGATATTTATAGTACAACATTAACCATAGATCATGATTTAGATGGTGTGATAGATTTTGAAGTGCGTCAATTATCTAACAATCAAATTTCGTTGTATAGCAGACAATACAATGTTACATATTACTTAGAAGGTTATCAGCGAGACAACTTTGATTATGATAAAGTTTTCTATGATAACATCGAATATTTTTTACAGGAATATGTAGGGTGGGAAAAAACTTTTAGAAGTGTTACTGGGGCTCTAAATTCTTTTGATTATGAAAACTATTTGGCTTTTACAGCTGAAAATATCACAACTTTTTATTCATCAGAAGATGAATTAGGGATGAATATTGGAAGTATCTTTTGGGACTATGTTGGTAGTTATGAAATCTTTGATGTTGAAGGATATGACAACTTTAAAATTTTAACATTAGATTATGATTTGGGATACAATGAAGAGTTCGAATTAGTCGTTTTAGATGATGGTACTATAGAGTTATACCATGTTAACTCAGAAACATTTTATGAGTTTTCTGGTAGAGATTTTATTTTGATTATGAAAGAGAGTAAAACAAAAAAAGAAGATGATGGTGTAAGTATTGAAGGAAGAAAACGTACTAAAGTGAAAAGAAATAAATTAGTTAGAGAAAAGCATTTAAGATAAAGTTTGGTTAGTTGATTTTTGGTTGGCTATTTATAGCCAATTGAATTTAAGCCGTCCGCCACAAGCGGACGGCTTTTTTGTACATGTCATTCAGACAAAGAGAGATTTAGAGCCTCATCATTTTTAAGTATTTGGTTGCTAATATTTCTTTACCTTTAAAAATCAATCAGCTAACATGATTAACAAGCGTCTTTTAATTAAAAAACTACTCACTCATAATGATGAGAATAGCTTTTATGATAAAAAGCAACAGTTAGATCTTAGTCATAAAATAGCCAAAGCAAAATTTATTAAACATATCTGCGCTTTATCTAATTCCAATCCAGAAAACAATTCTTATATAGTCATAGGGGTCAAAGATGAAACCAATAAAATTATAGGTGTAGATTTTTTTGATGACAGTAAAATACAACATTTAGTAAATGCTTATTTAGCAAACCCACCGAAAGTACAATACGAAAATGTGCGTTTTCCAAAACTACAGAAACACAAAGTTGTTGGTTTGGTTACAATTCATCCTACACCCAAAATAAGTTCATTTAAAAAGAATGCATGGAAGTATAGAAGGGAAACTATTTTTTATAGAAGAGGCAGTAATTCAATTCCTATTATTGGTGATTTTGAAATGCCCAATTCCAACAAAAATATTGTTGCTGCCATTGAAAAAAGTGCACGGAATAATATTGAATTAACCTTAGATGGAGTATTTGAATTTTTTAGAAATCACGACCTAGAATATACTCCTAAATACAAAGTTTTTAAAGAGCAGTTTGTGGTTTGTTGGGCGGGTAAAAAGAAAATTGTTAATAAAAATATATTCTATTCGAGAGTTGATATCGAATTGATTAATGAACAAGTGCGCTTGTTTTATTCTGCCTTAGATGATGTAAAAATATCATTTAACAACTCCTCTTTTATAATTACTGAATATGTGAAGCTCGGAATTAATGAGGCCTATGATTATTATCCTTTAGAAAAAACAGTGATACATTTTAAAGACAATGGCAAGCACGATATTGTTTCAGAACTATTATTTATTGCCCCAAAATTTGATAAAACAGTTTTGCATCATATTTTTAATACTAACAATATTATTTTAGAAAAATTAAAATCAAATCATCCATTGACAGATGAGGAACAAAAAGATATTGAAAATTTTCCCACTACATTTTTAATTTGCACATTAAACGGTTTTGAAAAAGCAAAATCAAAACTACAAGAGTCTAAAGGCTACTTAAAAAGTTTAAAGAATAAAACCTCATATATTCAATATAAGGATTCAATGAGAATACTTAGAAAAGTAAAGTATCAATAAAAACAAACAGCCATTTTAGTTTTAAAATGGCTGTAGTTTAAAAAAATTCTGCTATAAGTCAAACTTGATTCCTTGCGCTAAAGGTAATTCGTCAGAATAGTTTACCGTATTGGTTTGTCTTCTCATATATACTTTCCATGCATCAGATCCAGACTCACGGCCGCCACCTGTTTCTTTCTCACCACCAAAAGCACCTCCAATTTCTGCACCAGAAGTACCGATATTTACATTTGCAATACCACAATCAGATCCTGCATAAGACAAGAATTTCTCTGCTTCTTTCAACTCATTAGTCATGATAGCAGAAGACAATCCTTGTACAACACCATTTTGTTGATCAATTGCATTTTCTACCTCGCCAGAATATTTCATTAAATATAATATTGGAGCAAATGTCTCATGTTGTACAATTTCAAAATGATTTTCTGCTTCAATAATTGCAGGTTTTACATAGCATCCGCTTTCATATCCTTCTCCTTCTAAAACACCACCTTCTACTAATACGTTTCCGCCTTCTGCTTTTGCTTTTTCAATAGCGGCCAGATAAGTATTTACAGAATCAATGTCAATCAATGGACCAATGTGATTTTTTTCATCTAAAGGATCTCCAATTGTTAATTGCCCATAAGCACCAACGATGGCATCTCTTACTTTATCATAAACAGATTCGTGTATAATTAATCTTCTAGTAGATGTACATCTTTGTCCGCAAGTTCCAACAGCACCAAATACAGCACCAGGAACAACCACTTTTAAGTCTGCCGTTGGTGTAATAATAATTGCATTATTACCTCCCAATTCTAATAAAGATTTACCAAATCGTTGTGCAACAGTTGCACCAACAATTCTTCCCATTCTTGTAGATCCTGTTGCTGAAACTAGAGGTATTCTAGTATCAGTAGTCATCATTTCACCTACTTTATAATCTCCATTTATAATACAAGAAATACCTTCTGGCAAATTATTTTCTTTTAAAACTGCTGCAATTATATTTTGACAAGCAACTGTACATAAAGGCGCTTTTTCAGAACCTTTCCAAACACATACATCACCACAAATCCATGCTAAAGCTGTGTTCCAAGCCCAAACAGCAACAGGAAAGTTAAATGCAGAGATAATACCAACAACACCAATTGGGTGCCATTGCTCTCTCATAACATGACCCGGACGTTCAGAAGGAATTGTTTGACCATTTAACTGTCTTGATAAGCCAACTGCAAAATCACAGATATCAATCATTTCTTGAACTTCACCATATCCTTCTTGTAATGATTTTCCCATTTCGTAAGAAACCAATTGTCCAAGAGGTTCTTTTAACTCTCTCAATTTATTTCCAAATTGACGAACAATTTCGCCTCTTTGAGGCGCTGGCATATTTCTAAAAGACAAATAAGCCTTTGTAGATGCTTGCATTACATTTTCGTAATCCTCTTTTGTTGCAGTTGTAACCTTACCAATTAGTTTACCATCAACAGGAGAGTAAGATTCGATAACTTCTCCACTACCAAAATTATTAAGTCCAGTAGAAACCCCATAATTTAAAGCTTCTATACCAAGCTGTTTTAGTGATTCTGTAATATTTTTCATTTTTTTTTATTAATTTGAGAGTGTAAAAATACGAATTAAAAAAGAAAAACCGCCTACAATTAAGTAAGCGGTTTTTGACGTTTGGCGACCAAACCAAACGAACTAACCAACTAAAATCGGTAATTCAATCCGGTGTAAACACCGAAGAGGTATGGTTTAAAATTATCTGAATTTTCATAATTTTCTGAAAACGTATTTGTATACACTTTTAACATAGGAGATACATTTATATATAAATGTTTATTGATGCTGTAGTCAACATCAAATCCAAAGTTTCCACTAAAATCAACATTATTTAAATTTCTTGCTTCTCCTAGTTCTGAAGAGAATTCTGGAGTTTCTACAAAAACCTCATTACTATTTAAAAACAAAGTACTAAAACCACCTATAAGATGTACGCCTAACTTGCCATTGGTAAGACTATATTTTATTTCTAAAGGAACCTCAACATACCCATATTCTTGATTTAAACTTCCTTTGATTGGCTCTGTTAATGACGTTTCAATTTGATTACTATTAATAATATTTTCAGTAGATACATTTAAAATTGTGGCTGTTGATATATAATCTACATTTGTTAACCTAGAAGCAAATTGCGGACTGGGATTGATATATACATCTCCTACAGAATAACCCATGTCAACCATAGATACACCAGATTGTACACTCCATTTCTTGTTTAATTTAAATCCGACTTTTACACCATAAGAAACAGATTGACTCCCTTCTTTTGGACTATTCTGGAATTGTAAATCTAAGGGGGATCCTTTTGTACTAAATGAATTATAAAACACTGGGGCAACTACTGTTGCTACCGACCATCGTTTACTAATTTCATCCGTTTTTTCTACAACCGGAATTTTATATTTATCATCTAAAGTATCTTCTAAGTTTTCAATATTTTCATAAGAAACTTCTTGGGTTACTTTTTTATCTTCTGCTTTTTCTGTTTGATTCTCAATTGTATTAGAGGGTATCTCTGTAGCTACTATTACATTTGTGTTCGTTGTTTTAACTAAAGGGTTTTTCAATACTTCTTTTGTTGATAAACCATCATTCACAACATTTAATTGATGCTCTTCCGTAGAATTATTTACATCTGTTTGCGCAATAAAATTGTTTTCATCTGTCGATTTATTTTCATCATTCAACATTGCAGTTTGAGTCTGTTCAGGTTTCAAATCTGGGTTTTCAGTATTATTTTTAACTACAACAACGCCTTCATTTATAATAGCTTTGTCTTGTATTATTTCGCTCTTATCTTCAGCAAGATCTTCTTTATTAATGGTTAATGGTATTTGTTTTGCATCTACATTATCAGAAGAAGTAACAATTATATTGTTTGGTTGGTTATTGTTGTCAATTAAAGGAGTATTGCTATTATCAACATCAACAATTGTATTGTCAATATTTGTTTTGCTATCTACAGTTTTAAAGTATTGAATTCCGTTAAAAGTGAGCAGTAATAAAATAACTGCAACTCCAGCATAACGCCACCATATAGGTATGATACGTCTTTTCTTTTTTCCGTTTAATTGTACTTCAATATTCTCCCAAACAATATCGGGAGGTGTCTCCTCAAAATCTCGAAGTTTCTCTTGAAACAGTCGATCTATGTTTTTATTTGGTTTCATCTTATTTTTTATTATTAATGTTTATACTAAAACATGCTCAGTACAATCCATAAAACATTTAATTATCCTAAAAACTACTGAGAATAAGTTTTACTTTTTTTTTGAAAACTTTCTTCAATTTTTTCTTTCAAAATCACACGTGCTCTAGACAAGTTAGATTTTGATGTGCTATTGGTAATATTTAATTCTTCTGCTATTTCTTTGTGTGAATATCCATCTAAAATATACATGTTAAAAACGAGTCGATACCTGTCTGGTAACTGCTGAATAATTTCTAACAGATAATCCATAGAAATTAATTCTTCATCAACCTCTATAATAATATCTTCAGGGATTTCTTCTGTAACAATACTTAAAAGGCTTTTACGTCTATACTTGTGTAAAGCTGTATTAATAACCACACGTTTCATCCAGCCTTCAAAAGAACCTTTGTGATTAAAACTTTGAATCTTATCAAAAATGGTAATAAATCCGTCTTGTAAATTGTCTTGAGCCTCTGCTCTATTTCTAGAATATTTTAAGCATAGCGCAAAAAGCTTACCTGAGTATATTTGGTAAACTTCGGCTTGTGCTTTTCGGTCATTTTTTGCACATTCTTCTATGAGTTTTTTTAAACTCATTGGCATTTATTGTTGGTTTTATTCTATTACAGGAACTTCAATCGTTAAATAAATTGGCTCTCCATCTGCATCTTCTCCTTGCCAAAAATTAAAAACATACGGTTCTAATTGTAAGGCTTTCACGTATATAAAAAACGAACCTTCGTATGGTACTTGTGTGCAAACTTCATCATCATTCACTATAGCAATTGGTGCAATCATTCTAGATGTGCCATTATAAATATAATCATAATTATAAAATGAATAACAATTATTTGGCATTCCGTATGTTACAATAAGTCTATATGTTTGTCCGTAGACAAACTCTTCAGGAACATCCGCACTCACAACTGGTACATATTCAAAATGGTAATTATCATCATCATTTGAAGAACAACTTACAAAAGTTATAACTATAAATAATAAGATTAAATAGTGTTTCATTGTTAATTTATTTAGAGGTTCATTTGTCTTATAAGGATACATAAAACCAGTAAAGGTTGCGTAAATTTATACTATTTTTGTTGCAGATATGATACAATCTCCAATTTTTGATATAACTTCTAAAAAGCAATTTGAACAAAGAGTGTTAGAACTTTTTAGGTTTCAGGCTAAACACTGTAAAGTATATAATGATTTCCTTCATTTTTTAAAGATTGACATTAATACCGTTTCTAATATCAGAGAAATCCCTTTTTTACCCATTCAGTTTTTTAAATCGCATAAAGTTCTCTCTTCTAAAAAAACTATTAAACAAACTTTTTTAAGTAGTGGAACCACTGGTACTCAAAGTCGTCATTTAGTAACAGACCTTTCTTTGTATGAAGAAAGTTATAGAATTGGATTTTCTCATTTTTATGGAAATATTGAAGATTATATTGTATTGGCATTGTTGCCTAGTTATCTTGAACGCAAAGGCTCTTCATTGATTTATATGATTGATGATTTGATAAAAAAATCTAAGAACCCGTTGAGTGGTTTTTTTTTAGACGACATGGAGGCATTAATAAAAGCGTTGAATACGCATCAAAAATCTGGAAAAAAATTATTGCTTTTAGGAGTTTCTTACGCATTGTTAGATTTAGTAGAAACGCAGCAATTTACATTACAAAATGCCATAGTGATGGAAACTGGGGGCATGAAAGGGCGGCGAAAAGAAATGATTAGAGAAGAGTTACATGCTATTTTAGCAAAAGGATTTGGCCTTAACGAAATTCACTCAGAATATGGCATGACCGAATTATTATCGCAAGCATATTCTAAAGGCAACGGAATTTTCGAATGTCCGCCTTGGATGGATATTTTAATTCGCGATACAGAAGACCCTCTATCTTTATTGCCAAATGGAAAAGCTGGCGGAATTAATGTAATAGATTTAGCCAATATCAATTCATGCTCATTTATTGCTACACAAGATTTGGGGAAGAAATTTGATAATAACACTTTTGAAATTTTAGGACGTTTTGACAACTCAGACATCAGAGGCTGTAATTTATTAATTCAATAAATTAATTTTACTTACTCATTAACTGGTTTGTGAAAACATAAAAACCCCCAATCAAAAAAATGATTGACCTTTTTAAGTATTCAAATATCAATGGAAGGGTATATCTCATTAGTAGATAAAACAACATATAAATTCCTAACAATTTCAAACTTCTGTTTTCATGCAACACTCTGGTTTTAATAAATAAATATATTGATACAATAAGCACACTCGTATTTAATGGAAAAAACCAAACAATATTTTCGTTATCCATATAACCAACTTCACATAATTTGTCAGAATCAAAACCACTTACAATGTAATCTGTAAGTGTAACAAAATCTATAAATAGTGGTATTGATAATGCTACCAAAAAAAGGTGTCTAAAAAAATATCCGTTAAATTTATATTTTTTATATAGAAAATATATTGTCACAAAAGTTATTAAATCAATTAGTGGAAACAACAACAATTTCAAGTATCTATTATCAAAATTGATTTCTACAGAAAACAACTTGTAAATAAAAGGAATGGGAAAGCTTATTAATTTTATTAATATATAATATAAAATACAAAAATAATAATTTGATGCTTTTTATATAGCTCATTTACAATTTGGTTTTCTATTTTCCATGGTAAGTTATAAATTCCTGATTTAATATCTTTTAAAATAAATTAAAAACCCTCAATCAAAAAAATATGATTGAGGGTTTTCTCAGGCTTTGGAGCTTGATAAATTCTTACGAACCACACATGTCACAATCATCAGGATTGTTTTGAGACTCAATTAACATGGCTTTTAATTCTTCTGCAGAAAGTGGTTTTTCCTCTTCTTTCTTTTTAGAAACAGTAAATTGAATTGCGTTTACTGCCGATTTAGTTCTTAAATAATACATTCCTGTTTTTAATCCAGATTTCCATGCATAAAAATGCATTGAAGTTAATTTAGCATAATCTGGATCTTGCATAAATAAGTTCATAGATTGAGATTGGTCTACAAAATATCCTCTATGGCGCGCCATATCAATAATGTCTTTCATGCTCAATTCCCAAACTGTTTTATACAGTTCTTTTAAATCTTGTGGAATCACATCAATATGCTGAATAGATCCATTTGCACGCATAATATCTTCTTTCATTGAGTTGTCCCAAAGACCTAATTCAACCAAGTCTTCTAATAAATGTTTATTCACTACAATGAATTCACCCGATAAAACTCTACGTGTATAAATGTTAGAAGTATAAGGTTCAAATGCTTCATTATTTCCTAAAATTTGCGAAGTAGATGCTGTTGGCATCGGCGCCACTAATAGTGAATTACGCACACCGTTTTTAAGAACTTGCTTACGCAATTTACCCCAATCCCAACGGCCGCTTAATTCATCATCTTTAATATTCCACATATTATATTGGAACTCACCCTCACTCATTGGTGAACCTTTGTAGGTAGAATAAGGCTCTTTAGATTTTGCCATTTCCATAGACGCCGTAACAGCAGCAAAATAAATGGTTTCGAATATTTCTTGATTCAATTCTTTTGCTTCATCCGAAGTAAAAGGAAGTCTTAACAAAATAAACGCATCTGCCAATCCTTGAATTCCTAATCCTATCGGACGATGACGGAAATTAGAATTTTCTGCTTCTTTTACAGGATAATAATTACGGTCAATAACGGTATCTAAATTTTTGGTTACCTTTTTGGTAACATCAAATAATTTTTTATGATTAAAGAATTTCTTTCCGTCTTTATCTTCGCTCACAAACATAGAAACGGCAATAGACGCTAAGTTACAAACAGCAACTTCATCTTTTGCTGTGTATTCCATAATCTCGGTACACAAGTTTGAAGAACGGATAGTTCCTAAGTTTTTTTGATTTGATTTACGATTGGCTGCATCCTTATATAACATATAAGGATTCCCTGTTTCAATTTGAGCCTCTAAGATTTTTTCCCATAAATCACGTGCTTTAATTGTCTTGCGTCCTTTTCCTACTTTTTCATATCCTTCGTATAATTTCTCAAATTCATCTCCATAAGTATCAAATAAATGAGGGCACTCATTCGGGCACATCAAGGTCCACTGACCATCTTCTTGTACTCGTTTCATAAATAAATCTGGAATCCACATGGCATAAAATAAATCACGTGCACGCATTTCTTCAGCTCCAGTATTTTTTCTTAAATCTAAAAACTCAAAAACATCCGCATGCCAAGGCTCCATATACATTGCAAAAGAACCTTTACGTTTTCCTCCTCCTTGATCTACATAACGTGCTGTATCATTATACACTTTTAACATGGGTACAATTCCGTTAGATGTTCCATTTGTACCACGGATATATGAGCCAGTAGCTCTAACATTGTGAATAGACAAACCTATACCACCGGCCGATTGAGAAATCTTAGCAGTTTGTTTTAGGGTATCGTAAATTCCGTCTATGCTATCGTCTTGCATTTGCAATAAAAAACAAGAAGACATTTGTGGTTTTGGGGTACCTGCATTAAATAATGTTGGAGTTGCATGGGTAAAGAATTTTTTACTCATCAACTCGTAAGTTGCAATTGCTTCATCAATATCTTCTAAGTGAATTCCGATAGAAACACGCATCAACATGTGTTGAGGTCTCTCAGCAATTTCTCCATTTAACTTTAATAAATAAGAACGCTCTAAGGTTTTAAATCCGAAATAATCGTAATTAAAATCACGGTTATAAATAATGGTAGAATCTAATTTAGCAGCATTATCTTGTATTACTTTATACGTATCATCTGCAATAAGTGGTGCTTTTTTACCCGTTCTTGGATTTACATAGGTATATAAATCAGTTACAACTTCAGAAAAAGTTTTCTTGGTATTTTTATGCAAGTTAGATACAGCAACTCTTGCCGCAAGCTTTGCATAATCTGGATGTTGCACAGTCATTGTAGCGGCAGTTTCGGCAGCAAGGTTGTCTAACTCAGAAGTAGTTACTCCGTCATATAATCCTTCAATTACACGCATTGCAACTTTTGTAGGTTCAACAATTTTATTTAATCCGTAACACATTTTACGAATTCTTGAGGTGATTTTGTCGAACATCACTGGTTCTTTTCTGCCATCTCTTTTAACTACAAACATACTTTAATTGGTTTTTAAATTGGTTGTTTCTTTAAAATTCAAATGAATTTTAAAGAAGGTAAATTTTGTCCATCAGATTAACACCTGATTTGCGTTTTGATTGTTTGGGGTTTTCAAAAAAGTTGAAAACTAAACTATAAGTTCTTTTAATTAAAAAAGAAATGGGGATTTAGTAAACTTAAAAGTCAGCATCAAAAGAGATGCTTCCGGTACCGCCAGATTTTACACCAGCTTTTTGGTATTCTGACACTCTTTTTTCAAAGAAATTAGTTTTTCCTTCTAATGAGATCATTTCCATAAAATCAAAAGGGTTTGAAGAATTATACACTTTATCACAACCAAATTCTTGTAATAGTCTGTCTGTAACAAACTCTAAATATTGTGTCATTAATTTAGAATTCATTCCAATTAAACTTACAGGTAAAGATTCAGTAATAAACCCTCTTTCAATATCAAGTGCGTCAGTTAAAATTTTAGTAATTCTTTCTTTAGGTACTTTATTTATGATATGATTGTTGTGTAGATGCACTGCAAAATCACAATGCAAACCTTCATCACGAGAAATCAATTCGTTTGAAAAGGCAAGACCTGGTAATAACCCTCTTTTTTTCATCCAAAAGATTGAGCAGAAACTTCCTGAAAAGAAAATACCTTCTACAGCAGCAAAAGCAATTAAACGTTCAGCAAAACTATCGCTATCTATCCATTGAAGTGCCCAATCTGCTTTTTCCTTAATTGCAGGAAATACTTCTATAGCTCTAAATAGTTCGTCCTTTTCAACTTCATTTTTTACATAAGTATCAATCAATAAAGAATACACTTCAGAGTGTACGTTTTCCATCATTATTTGAAATCCATAGAAAAATTTAGCCTCTGAATATTGTACTTCATTCACAAAATTTTCCGCTAAATTTTCATTTACAATTCCATCAGATGCTGCAAAAAAAGCAAGAATATGTTTTATAAAATAACGTTCATCATCCGTCAGTTTACTTTCCCAATCTTTAACATCGGCCTCTAAATCGATTTCTTCAGCAGTCCAAATCATAGCTTGCTGTTTTTTATACCATTCCCAAATATCATGATGTTGAATTGGAAAAATTACAAATCTGTCTTTATTTTCTTGTAAAATTGGTTCTACTACAGGCATTGTTTTAGTTGGACTTAATTGAGGTTAAAAAATCGGTTTTTAGCTTTGATTAGGTTGAAACAAATATTTAAAATATTCGTCATAAATAAAAGTCTTACTTATTCACAATCAATATAAGTTCTTAACAAAAATTTAAGATTTTGAGATTTTACTAAAACCTATTGATTTGTAAATACCTGATTGTCTTTTGTTTAAAAACTATATTTTTTGTAAAGCCCTAAATTTATTGAGCTTTTTCAAAAACGTCAGATGAAGGGATTTTAAATTTTGAAAAAGGAGCTAATTTTTATACGATAGAAAAAATGACTTTTGAAGCAAGATTTATAGCATCGTTCTCAAGGTGTTTTTTTGCCAGCTTATGAAGCTCTAGAAGACGCATTTTAGCATTCTTCATTTGAAGTATTGTATTGAGCTCAGAATTACTTTTAAACGCATCTATTTCTTCTTTAGAGGGAATCTTCTCTACATTTCCAAGTCTACCAATATTGTTGTTTGATAATACTTCAGTTTCAAAAATATGCTTAGGTAATTGATCAACTCCTATTCCTTTTGTTACTATTGGTTTCGGAATCTCGAATAAAGAATCTTCCGTAACTCTAGAATACCAGCTACCTCCTAAACGAGCAACTAAGTCTAATTTCTTCGTGTCTAAATCACCATTTGCATCAAGGTATTGATTGTTAATATGGATTTGAACGACCTTAGAAATAATCAAATTTCCAGCACCACCTTCATCACCCAATTCAATAATATCATCCACCACACATTCAAAAGAAACCGGAGATTCTGCCACTCTTGGGGGTTTTATTTTTAAGGAAGGAACTTCCGTAAATCCTGCTTTTACAAATTCATTTTCACCTTTTTCATACTCGGTACTTGCCAAAGACATCTGCTCAACTATTGGATAATTCACAATGTTAATCACCACTTCATTCACCTCTTTTACATTTTCTAAAGTGTGCTTTGTAGTGTTATCTCTAACACGCCTTGCCGGAGAAAAAATAAGAATTGGCGGATTTGCACTAAACACATTAAAGAAACTAAATGGACTCAAATTTACATTCCCATTTGCACCAATAGTGCTTGCAAAAGCAATAGGTCTAGGCGCTACAGCAGTTAATAATATTTTATGAACCTGAGCCGTGGTTAATGTAGTTGGGTCTATAGATGTGGTGTCTTTCATTAGTTTTTTTGTTTACAGCGCCGGTAATAATTTAGAACTTACTTCTCCAAAACCAACTCTAATTCCGTCTTTTTCACAATAGCCTCTCATAATAACAGTATCGTTATCCTGAATAAATTTTCGCTCTCCACCTTCATTGAGTTTTACAGTATGTTTTCCTGCCCAAGAAAGCTCTAACATAGATCCATAAGACGTGTCATCCTTACCGCTAATAGTTCCAGATGCCATTAAATCTCCAACTTTAACATTACAACCGTTTATAGTATGATGTGCTAATTGTTGCGACATATTCCAATACATGTATTTAAAATTGGATTTGCTCACTACAGTTTCTTCACAATTTTCTGGTTGAATTAATACTTCTAAATTAATATCATAATTTTTTAATCCATCACATTTTAAATATGGTAAAACTTCTGGTTCTTGATCTGGTCCTTGCAATTTAAACGGAGCTAGCGCTTCCATCGTTACAATCCATGGCGACATAGATGATCCAAAATTTTTGGCTAAAAATGGCCCCAGAGGAATGTATTCCCATTTTTGAATATCTCTTGCTGACCAGTCATTGAACAATACTTTTCCGAAAATATATTCTTCTGCCTTTTCGGTATTTATAGTTTCTCCTAGCTTTGTTTCTTTACCAATTACAAATCCCATTTCTAATTCAAAATCAACCCTAGCAGATGCTTGAAAAATTGGAGTTGTGTGGTTTGGAGGCAACACTTGCCCTTTAGGACGATACACCGGCTCACCACTAACAATTATAGAAGATGCTCTACCGTGATAACCAACAGGTAAGTGTTTCCAATTAGGCAATAAGGCATTTGCAGGGTCACGAAACATTATGCCTACATTAGTTGCGTGTTCTATACTCGAATAAAAATCGGTATAATCACCTACCGAAACAGGTAAGTGCATGGTCACTTTATTTTGAAGAATCAACACATTATCTGTGTTCTTTAAAACAGAATTTTCATTACACAATTCTTGCTGAATAGTTTCGCGAATTTTAGATGTTATCTCTTTTCCTAAAGAGATAAAATCATTTAGTGTTTTTGATTCTAAAACGTTAATGTCAAAAGAAATGTTTTTAAAAGCCCCTGCTTTTTCAGCAAGTACTAAATCTAACACTTCATCTCCAATCGCAATACCAACGCGCATATTTGTATTGTTAGTTGAAAAAATTCCGAAAGGAATATTGTGTATGGTAAAATCTGAATTTTGTGGAATCTGTACCCAAGTGTTCATGTCTTCTATTTATTTTTATACTGTTAGTGTATTTTTTGTAATCAAATTTAATCCGTCAGTAATTAATTTACTAATTTTTTTTTGTTCTTTTAATGTTACTAGATTTTGGTGAATTGCGTGTTTCAATACTGATTCTTTTGCATATAAAACTTCATACATTTCTAGTAACAACAGCCATTCATTTTGATAATTCTGTTGAATTTCATTAAAAATAACTTTTAATAGTTGTTCGTCAATTTGTTGATTTTCTCTCAATTCTCTAACTTTCTGATACAATTTATGTAATTTTAATTCAGTTTCAGAATAAACAAACTTATGTGTTTTAGTCTTAGAGATTTTATAAACATCCTTAAAAGATTCTGGTGATGCAGGTCCTGCAAAAGCTGAAATAATTTCTTTTCCAATTGCCATATCATACACACCCCATTCTGGTCTAAACAAAATTTGATCTTCAAAGGATACCGTACAATCTTCAAAGGAAATTAATATTATTTTTCCTTGTAAATCTCTGATGCCAGTAATTATTTTCCCAACTACTTTTACTCCGCCTTCAAACAAAAAACTAGCTTTTTTACCCTCACAAATTCCGTAAACTTCTAAATCTGTTGGCGACATATCTTCAATCGATAAGTTAATTCCTTCTAACTTTCCTATTGGGCTTCCAAATCCTTCAGCATGGTAATTAGTCCCGTGTCCTATTAATTCTTTGTTTCTAGAAGCAAGGGCTGTTTGGCCTGTAGTTTGTATATAAATTGGTTTATTTTCTGTACTCAGAACTTTTGTAAAAACTCCTGAGATCTGAATACCTGTACTCAATTCAATTGTTCCTAAGTTTTTAGAATTAATTAATTTTTGAACCCCATTTAGCCCTCCTTTTCGTAACGCCATTTTATTAGCAAATTTTTCAAGAACATAACTCAGGTGAGCAAAATTAGGAGTCACAAATAATTGTGGTTGTGGCTTGGTAATATCAAAATTAACTTTAGCAGCCTCAATAGTATAAGGGCGTTTTCTAACATGCTCTTTTAAACACAATTCACTCTCTCCGATAGACGACAATAGTCCTGCTCCATAAATTTTCGGGTTTTCTAAACTGCCTATCAAACCATATTCAACCGTCCACCAATGTAGATTTCTTATCTGTGCCATTTCAGACAAATCACCCATATCGTTTTGAACAGCAAACACTTTTTCTGTTGCTTTTGTAATAGCACCTTCTGTTGTATTAGGGTCTTCTTTTAAAATAGATAAAAGGCGTACGGCTTCATATAATTCATAATCTTTTGATGATGATATTGCCTTAGCTCCAATCTCTCCAAATCGTCTTAAATATTCAGCATATTCTGGACTTGCAATAATAGGTGCATGCCCTGCAGCTTCGTGAATAATATCTGGTGCCGGCGTATATTCAATATGATCTAGCGTTCTAATATCCGATGCAATGACCAATACATTATAAGCTTGAAATTCCATAAAAGCATTTGGCGGAATAAAGCCGTCTACTGAAACTGCCGCCCAACCAATTTCTTTCAAAATACGATTCATGCCTTCCATTTTTGGAATGTTATCAATAGAAATCCCAGCTTTTTCTAGGCCTTCTAAATAATATTCATGAGCTGTGTTTTTGAGATAATCAATATTTAAACGCATCACATAACGCCATACTGCTTGGTTCTGCGCCGTGTAATCATCATACGGTTGCTTTACAATAAACTTATGTAAATGCTTGGGCAACCGTTTTGTTATGCTGTTTAACTCCGGTTGATATTCTAAATTATTAGACATTTATGATTATAAATTATTTATAAAGTTCCTCTTTTTTCTTGTTCTCTTTCAATAGATTCAAACAAAGCCTTAAAATTACCTGCACCAAAACCTCTAGCTCCCATTCTTTGAATAATTTCAAAAAACAACGTTGGTCTATCTTCAACTGGCTTCGTAAATATTTGTAACAAATACCCTTCCTCATCAGCGTCAATCATAATCCCTAAACTTTTTAAAGTTTCAATATCCTCTCTTAATTCATGACTATACTCCTCCAATCTTCCTGGTACAGATCTATAATATTCATCTGGTGGAGTACTCAAAAACTCTACGCCTCTTGATCTTAATTTAGCGACAGTATAAATTATGTCATCAGTAGCTACAGCAATATGTTGAACACCTGACCCTTCATAAAAATCTAAATATTCTTCAATTTGAGATTTTTTTGCAGCTTTTGCTGGTTCGTTAATTGGAAATTTAATTCTTCCATTTCCATTGCTCATTACCTTACTCATTAAGGCTGAGTACTCTGTATGGATTTGTTTGTCATCAAATGAAAGAAAGTTTTCAAACCCCATTACATCTTCGTACCATTTCACCCAAACATCCATTTGTCCCCACCCAACATTACCAACCATATGGTCAATAAATTTTAATCCGCAAGATTCTGGATTGTAATCAGATTCCCATTTTACAAATCCAGGTAAAAATTGTCCTTTGTAGTTTTTACGCTCCACAAACATATGAACGGTTTCTCCATAAGTATAAATCCCAGCTCTAACAACTTCACCATTTTCATCTTTTTCTACAGTTGGTTCCATATAAGATTTTGCTCCTCTTGAAGTAGTTTCTTCATAAGCTTTTCTAGCATCATCAACCCATAAAGCAACCACCTTTACACCATCTCCGTGTTTAACAATATGATCGTTAATTGGATTTTTTGAATTTAAAGGAGTTGTTAAAACTAATTTAATTTTGTCCTGTTTTAACACGTATGAAACCGTTTCTTTACTTCCTGTTTCTAAACCTTTATACGCATAAGATTGAAACCCAAACGCTGTCTTATAAAAGTGAGCTGCTTGTTTAGCGTTCCCTACATAAAACTCTACATAGTCCGTTCCTAACAACGGTAGGAAGTCTTGTGCTCCATCAAATATTTTTTCTAATCCGTATTCTACGTTTTGTAAATCTTTTAAACTTTTATTTTCTGTTGACATGATATTTATTTTTTAAGAGAATAAGGTGATAGATAGTAAGTCACTTCTCTTTATTCTAAATTCTTTTTTCTATTTATTGAATCCAAGATTTATGATAATCTTCTACTTGTAATTTTAATGCTTCTTCGGTTATTGACATCGGACTGAATGGGTCAATCATAACTGCTAATTCTCCTGTTTCTTTTTTACCTACACTACGCTCTATTGCCCCTGGATGTGGCCCGTGAGGAACACCACCGGGGTGTAATGTAATTTGTCCTTTATCAATATTATTTCGACTCATAAAATCTCCATCAACATAATAGAGTAATTCTTCAGAATCTACATTGCTGTGGTGATAAGGTGCTGGAATTGATTTTGGGTGATAATCGTACATTCTTGGTACAAAACTACACACTACAAATCCGGCAGATTCCCATGTTTGATGAATTGGTGGTGGCATGTGAATGCGACCTGTAATCGGTTCAAAATCATGAATAGAAAATGCATACGGATAGTTAAATCCATCCCATCCAACTACATCAAATGGGTGATTACTATAGGTGTATTCCCACATGATTCCTTGCTTTTTAATTTTAACCAAAAAATTACCTTTTTCGTCATGTGCTTTTAAATCTTGTGGCAATCGTATATCGCGCTCACAAAAAGGTGAGTGTTCTAATAATTGTCCAAAGTTGTTGCGATATCTTTTAGGTGTAAAAATAGGTTGAAAAGATTCTACATATAAAATTCGATTTTCTTCCGTATCAAAATCCATTTGATAAATGGTTCCTTTTGGGATGATTAAATAATCACCATACTTAAAAGGAATGTTCCCGTAATTTGTTCTCAAAGTCCCTGAACCAACATGAATAAATAACATTTCATCGGCATCACCATTTTTATAAAAGTAATCTTTAGAAAAAGATTTAGGCGCTGCCAAACCAATATGTAAATCGCTGTTTACAAATAAGGTTTTTCTACTATCTAAAAAGTCATTTTCGGGCTGTAAAGAAAACCCTTTAAAGCTTAACGCTTTCATGTTTTTTTCAATTGCAACCTTAGGAGCAACAGATCCCAAATTTTTAATTTCAGAGACTACTGTTGGAGGATACAAGTGGTATAATAGAGATGACATACCTGCAAAACCAGCAGTACCAAATAATTCTTCTTGATACAAGCCTCCTTCTGGATTCTCAAAAGTGGTGTGCCTTTTTGGTGGGATTTTTCCTAAACTGTGATATCTTGACATAATGTGTCTTATTTATAAATTGATGAAAGCCCTTTCATTAAAACAGTATTTGCTTTTCTATTTCCAATTGTGATTCGTACTCCATTTGGTGCTCCAAACTTATCACATGGTCGTACCATAACTCCAAATTCAAGTAACTTGTTGGTAAACAAATGTAAGTCCATTGGTGGGTCAAGGAAAATAAAATTTGTTTGTGTTGGCCAATAATTGATTCCTAAATTTTCAAACTCTTTATACAACCACTCTTTTTCGGTTTTTATTAAATCAACTGTCTTTTTTAAATGATCAAAATCTCCTAAAGCAGCAATTCCTGCAACTTGTGACAAGGTATTAATCATGAAGGGGCGTTGAATATTTTCGATATAAGCAGTGATTTTTTTAGTTGCTATTCCATATCCTAAACGGATTCCTGCCAATCCATATGACTTTGAAAAACTATGAACCCCAATCACGTTTTTACCTTGGTTAATATAATCAATTGCTCTTGGATAATCAAGCGCATCAGAAAAATGATAATAAACCTCATCATAAACTACTACAACATGATTCGGAACACTATTGATAAGAGCATCCATTTTCTCTTTGTTTGTATAGGTTCCAGTTGGATTGTTAGGGTTCGTAATAAAAATAATTCTTGTATTAGGTGTGATTGCATTCAGAATTGCTTCAACATCTAAAGTGTAATTTACAGGTTCTAATGGCACATCAACAACAACAGCTCCTTCACTTTCTATCAAATTTTTGTATGCAATAAAAGTAGGAGTGCTAATAATACACTCTAAACCTGGAGTTAAAAAAGCCCGAGTTATCAATTCTAAAATTTCACTTCCACCATTTGCTGTAAAAATAGTTTGAGGAGTAAATATAGGAGTGGCTTTACAAATAGCATCTTTTAATAATGCGTCATCTCTAAATCCGTATTCATGTAAATTTGAAATATTATCTACGATAGCTTTCATCGCTTTTGGTGATGGCCCTAAGATATTTTCATTCGATGATAATTTCCATAATTCATCAAAACTTTTAGATTGTTTTAACTCGCTTCTTGTAATACCTCCATCATAATCTTTCTGATTAATGAAGGTTTTAAATATTGTATTTGTATCTCCCATAAAGGCTAAATTACTTCAATAAGTAACTGTGTTTTTATTTTATCCTCGCTATTAAAAGATATTCAGTTTTTTATTCTGTATATGCTACTATTACTATGCATAAATTCTTTAAATTTGGAAAATTGATTGTTTAAACGAAAAATAAGATGAGTTATAAGCTTGATAAAACCGATTATAAAATTCTTGGATTATTACAAGAGAATTGCAGAATTACAACTAAAAAATTAGCCGAAAAACTAAACCTTTCAACTTCACCTGTTTTTGAACGGATCAAAAAATTAGAAAATGAGGGGTATATTGATAATTATGTAGCTTTATTAAATGAGCGAAAAATAGGGCTAAAGCAAACTATTTTTATTGGAGTAACACTAAAAGGGCACACGAGAAGTTTTTTAGAGAAGTTTTTAAAACAAGTAAACTCTTTTCCTGAAGTAATGGAGTGTTATCAAGTTTCTGGAAACTTTGATTATCTATTAAAAATTGTTATTGCAGACATGGATGCCTATGAAAAATTTGTACAAACCAAACTGTCTTTAATTTCAGAATTGGGAAATGTGCATAGCTATATTGCTATCAAAAAAGGAAAGCAAACAACAAGGTTAGATTTAAAATCGGTTGCTGATGTGGTGAAATAATTATAATTTTTTGTATTCTCTAGCAACTACTTCTAATTCAGCATACCAATCTTCACCAAATTTTCTTATGAGTGCTTGCTTTACAAATTTATACACAGGTACTTGTAGCTCTTTCCCTAATGTACAAGCATCTCCACAGATATGCCACTTATGATAATTAACCGCAGCAAACTCAGAATACTGTTGCACTCTTACCGGATATAAATGACAGGAAATTGGTTTTTTCCATGAAATGGCTCCTTGATTATAGGCTTCTTCTATTCCGCAAAGTGCTATTTCATTATCATCAAAAATTACATAAGCACAGTCTTTTCCGTCAATTAAAGTAGTTTCATGTTCGCCATCAATTGTTGTAAACAAGCCTTGTTCTTCAATTGCTTTGATCCCTTCTTTTCGCAAAAAAGGTTTTACTTTTGGATAAATGTCGGTCAAAATTTTTAGTTCATCTTCTTCTAACGGGGCACCCGCATCACCATCAACACAGCAAGTACCTTTACAGGCTGAAAGATTACATACAAATTCTTTTTCGATAATGTCTTCAGACAAAATGGTTTTACCTAATTGTATCATGGGGCAAAAATACATTTTTTATTTACTATTTTTAACCGAGAATTTAGTTTGTTTCCTATTTTTGCAACATAAAAAACCAACGACATGAATTTTAATTTTAAAGAAATTTTTACCGCTTTTATGATTTTATTTGCGGTGATTGATATTATCGGAAATATCCCTCTAGTAATCGATTTACGTAAAAAAGCAGGGCATATAGAATCTGGAAAAGCATCCTTTATTGCAGGAATTATTATGATCGCTTTCCTTTTTTTAGGAAAAAGTTTACTAACTCTTATCGGAATAGACGTACACTCTTTTGCTGTAGCTGGTGCGTTTATCTTGTTTTTTATCGCATTAGAAATGATTTTAGGAATTACACTTTATAAAGATGAAGAAACCAGTACAATGACTGCATCTGTTTTTCCATTGGCCTTTCCTTTGATTGCAGGCCCAGGGAGTTTAACCACACTACTTTCGTTAAGAGCAGAATTCAATCTTGAAAACATCATTATTGCAGTTTTATTAAATGTAATAGTAATTTTTATTGTGCTAAAAACATCCAAAAAAATAGAAAAGATAATTGGCCCTAACGGAATTCAAATCGTTAGAAAAATATTTGGAGTTATTTTATTAGCAATTGCCGTAAAACTTTTTGCAGCAAATATTAAGATGTTGTTTTAATTAAAACTTTGCCCAAACAAAAAAGAGTTGAATAATCTAAAATGGTTACTCAACTCTTTTTTATTATTTCAGAAATTTATTATTCTACCGTAACCGATTTTGCTAAATTTCTTGGCTGATCAACATTACAATTTCTCATAACCGCAATATGATATGATAATAATTGTAACGGAATTGTAGTCAATAATGGAGTAAATGCTTCTTCTGTTTCAGGGATCTCAATTACATGATCTGCAATTTCTTTTACCTGTGTATCTCCTTCGGTAACAACTGCAATAATTTTCCCTTTTCTAGATTTTATCTCCTGAATATTACTTACCACTTTTTCATAATGGCCCTTATTTATCGCAATCACAAATACTGGCATTCTATCATCAATTAAAGCAATTGGTCCGTGTTTCATTTCTGCTGCAGGATACCCTTCGGCATGTATATAAGAAATTTCTTTCAATTTTAATGCGCCTTCTAAAGCAACAGGGAAATTAAATCCTCTACCTAAATACAAACAGTTATTAGAAAGTAAATATGTTTTTGCAATTTCTTTAATATGGTCATCAATTTTTAAAAGACTTGCTATTTTTTGAGGAATCAATTCTAATTCTTGCAAATACATATGATATTTTGAAGATGACATTGTTCCTTTTACATTTGCCAATCTCAATGCCATCAAACTTAAAACTGTAATTTGGGTTGTAAATGCTTTGGTTGAAGCTACACCAATCTCTGGTCCTGCATGTGTATATGATCCTGCATCTGATTCTCTTGCAATAGACGAGCCCACTACGTTACAAACACCATACACAAAAGCTCCTTTTTCTTTAGCTAATTTTATTGCAGCTAAAGTATCTGCCGTTTCACCAGACTGCGATATAGCAATTACAATATCTTTTTCTGTTAAAATTGGATTTCGATATCTAAACTCAGATGCATATTCTACCTCAACAGGGATTCTTGCAAAATCCTCAAAAAGGTATTCTGCAACCAAACCTGCGTGCCATGAAGTGCCACATGCTACAATTATAATACGATTTGCATTGGTAAATTTTTCTAAATTATTATCCACCCCACTCAATCTAATTATACCTTGGTCTGCTATTAATCTTCCTCTATAGGTATCCGTTATTGCATTAGGCTGTTCATGAATCTCTTTGAGCATAAAGTGATCATATCCACCTTTTTCAATCTGCTCAAGATTCATTTTTAACTCTTGAACTTGTGGGGTAATTAAAGAATCATCTTTTATTTTACGAATCTTAATTTCTTTGTTTTTTCTGATAATTGCCATTTCTTCATCCTCCAAATAAATAGCGTCTTTGGTATATTCAATAAAAGGTGAAGCGTCAGAAGCAACAAAGAATTCTTTATTTTCTTTTCCTATACCTATTGCAATTGGGCTTCCTAATTTTGCTACAATTATCTCATCTGGTTTTGCTTTATCAAAAACAGCAATAGCATAAGCACCAATAACTTGATTTAAGGCTATTTGAACTGCCTTTCCTAATTTGCAATCATGTGTTTTTTTAACTTCTTCGATAAGGTTAACTAAAACCTCTGTGTCTGTGTCACTTTGAAAAGTATAACCTCTTTTTATGAGTTCCTTTTTTATTGCATCGTAATTTTCGATGATTCCATTATGGATAATCACCAATTCACCAGAATTAGAAACATGTGGGTGAGAATTTACATTATTAGGAACTCCATGGGTTGCCCAACGTGTGTGACCAAAACCGATGCTTCCTTTTTTAAAAATTCCGTTAATCATAATAGCTTCTAAGTCAGAAACCTTTCCTTTTGTTTTTGATATAGAAACATCTTTATCAAAAAGCAAAATTCCTGCGCTATCATAACCGCGATACTCTAAACGTTGTAATCCTTTTATTACTATTGGATACGCATCTCGGTATCCAATATAACCTGCAATTCCACACATAGCAATGTTTGTATTAGTTAGTTGTTTATTTCTGTATAAGTAATTTCTAGTTTTACTCTTTTTTCTATATCGGTAGTAGTATTACCGTGTAAAATAATTCCTTTAGGGTTCCAGCTATAATCTTTTACTTCAAAATCAGTAAAGTCAATTGGGAAATCAGAATTATTAAAAACCTTCAACGCTAATTTAGATGGCTCTATTGCATCTTCAGACGCTAATATTTTTGAAACATAATCTGTTATATTTATTTTATATAAGATTGGGGTTGGATTGTCTTCGTCATCATCATACTCTATACCGCCTCCAAAAGAAGCTACGCCTTCAAATAAAAAGTCTGTTAAATGAATGCTTTCATCATAATTGTACAAAAGTAAACGATCAGGAATTATAGATAAGTCTGCTGTTTGATCTATATAAAATATCAAGTTTGCATCATTTATTAACCAATTATTACTTCTCAATTCTGCTAAATCATCTTCAGTAAATAAATCTAGTAAAGCTATTGACCCAGCAGCACCTTGAACAAATAGTTGAGCATCGCCAAATACTTCATCAGGATTGTTTATTATTGGTTCTGCATTAGAACCTGTATAGTCTCTTGTATATTTATTATTTGTAACACCTCCAAAATTAAATGAAACTGTTTGCTTTGTTCTTTTTTCAAACTCAGTATTTGTATAATAAATAGTCATCGTAGCGCCTGAAAAATCTAATGTCATTAATGATGCTTCTGGATCCATCATTTCTGGACTTGCCTCTATATACAAGCCGTTGAAAAAATCAACAAACGCTGCTGTAGATTCAAATACTGCAGGATTGTTCAAAAAATTAGTTGCAAACCATTCCTCATTTAATGGAATTTTTAATGTTGGTGCAGCATCAACTCTTTTTATCGTATCAACATTGTAAATGCCATTCTCAAGGTCTTGTGTAATTTCTCTTCTTTCAACATACAAAACAGTATCTTTTTCATTCGGAATAAATGTTCCTGAATAAAAGGGCGTCATATGCTGATTAAAGTCATCATCTGTATAATAGTTTAATTCTTCAGACGGATTATCAGGGTCTAAGGTGTTTAAATAGGTTTGTAATTCTGATATTTTTAACCTAAATGCAACATCTTGATTACCAATAATAGAATCTAACTCAAATTCTGGAGAACCATTTTCATAATCTCCAATTTGGGTAGCATAATAAGGAATATTCAAAATAATAGTGTCTATTGATGGATCTAAACCAAAATCAATATCAGTGTTAAAAGTTAATTGACCAATAACCGAAGCATCAATTTGCCCAAAATCATCATTCTTATAAACGCCTAATAAATATTGATTTAATTTATTTGCTAATCTTTTTTCTATGTTTTTATTATACGTTATAACTTCTGAAGTGTATTTTCCTTCTTCAAAAACATTATTGTCAACTATGTTAACACCAACATCATCAATTGAACCTTCGCAAGCCAGTAATCCTATAATTAAAAACAAAGAAATCCCTCCTTGTTTTAAAACATTCACAACTTTTGTTGTCATAAACAATGGTAATTTTTATTTTATTGTAAAATTTGAGTTTGGTAAAATTCTAGATATGCATCAGCAAAATCATCAACAGGATAATAATCTAAAACAGGTTTGTTTAATGATTTAGCATACTCAATCAAATCAGTGTTTAAATCTTCGCTTCCTATAATAATTGCATCAGAATTTTCTATGGCAATTTTTTGAAGATTTTCGTGAATCGGTTCATTGATGCTTTCCAAGTTTTCGACTTTGTCAAAACTAACTTTGTCTTTTAACCCTTGGTTTAACGCTCCAGAAAATCCGTTATTGTATAATGAAGTTACAATTTTACTGTTAGAAAAAAGTGCGTCGTCTTTGTAATATTCTTTTAAATAGATTGGTAATAAAGATGCCATCCAACCATGAACATGAATAATATCTGGAGCCCAGTTTAATTTTTTTACAGTTTCAACAACTCCCTTTACAAAGAAAATCATTCGTTCATCATTATCATCAAACATCTTTCCATCAGCACCTGTATAAGTTGCTTTACGTTTAAAATATTCTTCATTATCAATAAAATAAACTTGCATTCTCTCTTTAGGTATCGATGCCACTTTAATAATCAACGGCATGTCCATATCGTTAATTATCATATTCATTCCTGATAGCCTAATCACTTCATGCAATTGGTGTCTTCTCTCATTAATCACCCCAAACCTTGGCATAAATATTCTTGTTTGTCCACTTTTACCATGAACCATTCTTGCAGTCTCAAAGGACATTTTTGCCATTTCTGTTTCTGGTAAATAAGGAACGACCTCTGAAGAAACACACAATACTCTCTTATCTTTCATCTTGTATTCTGATAATTAATTTTCGCAAAAATACGAAAATATATACAGATTTATGTTGTAAAAGAGTAAGTTTGCACCCCTTTAACAGTAATTAACAGAATCAAATGTTAGTTTTCAAAAGCATAAAAAACTTACAAGACCATTTATCTTCATTTTCTGCTGATATAAACATCGGCTTTGTTCCGACTATGGGAGCATTGCATAAAGGACATTTATCTTTAATTAATAGCGCTTCATTAAACAACGATCTTGTAATTGTTAGCATATTTGTTAACCCAACTCAATTTGATAAGCCTGAAGATTTGAAAAAATATCCGCGGACCTTAGCTGCTGACATATCACTTTTAAAAGAGGTGAAATGCGATGTGGTTTTTTCTCCAACAGCTACTGAAATATATGCTGATAAAGTGGAGTCTTCAATATTTAATTTTGACGGACTGGAACATTTGATGGAGGGTAAATATAGAACTGGACATTTTAACGGAATGGGCACCATTGTAAAAAAATTCTTTGAAATTGTGAATCCTACCAATGCTTATTTTGGTGAAAAAGATTTTCAGCAATTGCAAATCATCAAAAAAATGGTTGGTAAAAATCAGCTACCAGTCAATGTAATTGGATGTGAAATTTTTAGAGAAAAAGATGGGTTGGCAATGAGCTCTAGAAATATCATGTTAACTTCTGAGCAAAGAAAAGTGGTGCCATTTATTTATAATACCTTAAAAGGTGTTCATAAAAGGTTTAAAACAGACTGTATTGATGATTGTATAAGTTGGGTTAAAAGTGAATTTGAAAAGCAACCACTACTTAAATTAGAGTATTTTCAAATTGCAGATGAAGAGACCTTACAACAAACTCAAAACAAAAACTCAACAAAAAATTACCGCGCTTTTATTGCAATTTTTGCAGGTAAAGTAAGATTGATTGACAATATTAAATTATAGCTTCAAAACATCCTAAAAAAAACTATTTTTGCAGCATGCAAGTAACAGTAGTAAAATCTAAAATTCACCGTGTTAAAGTAACAGGAGCTGAATTAAATTATATTGGCAGCATCACTATTGATGAGGATTTAATGGATGCCGCTAACATTATTGAGGGAGAAAAAGTTCAGATTGTAAACAATAATAATGGAGAGCGATTAGAGACCTATGCAATTCCCGGAACTAGAAAAAGCGGTGAAATTACCTTGAACGGAGCCGCCGCTAGAAAAGTAGCTGTGGGTGATGTTTTAATTTTGATTACTTACGGAATTCTAGAAATGGAGATTGCTAAAAATTTTAAACCTTCATTAGTATTCCCTAATGAAGGCACTAACTTATTGAATTAGTCTTTTGAATAAGAAACTAAGAAAAATAATTTTTACATTACTCCCGGTGCTTTTGGGAACAATACTAATATGGTATTATTTAGGTAAATTTTCTGACAAACAATTAGATCAAATAATTTATGACTTAAAAAATGCAAATTACTCTTGGATTATTCTTTCTTTAGTTTTTGGCGCTTTGAGTCATTTATCACGTGCTTATCGTTGGCATTTTATGCTCGAGCCAATAGGTTATAAACCAAGATTCGCAAATAGTGTAATGGCTGTACTTGTGGCTTATCTTTTAAATTTAGTTGTTCCTAGATCTGGAGAAATAGGAAGAGCAGCAACAATGACAAAATATGAAGGTATTCCTTTTGAAAAAGGATTTGGAACTATCGTTGCTGAACGGGTTTCAGATATTATAATGTTATTACTAATTTTAGGGGTTGTTTTCTTTTTACAGACAGATCTTATTTTAGATTATTTTTCAAATACCAATCCTATTCAAAAAATTATATTTTTAAGTATCTTATTAGTTGTCTTTCTAGTTGTTTTTAAACTGGTTAAGAAATCTAGCATTCCAATTCTTGTTAAAATAAAAGTATTTATTAAAGGATTAATTGAAGGAATGAGCAGTGTTTTTAAAATGAAAAAAAAGTGGGCTTTTGTTTTCCATACTGTTTTTATTTGGGCAATGTATATTCTTATGTTTTGGGTTGTAACTTTTACAATTCCAGAAACATCTAATCTTTCATTTGAAGCAATTCTAGTTGGATTCATTGCAGGGGCAATAGCAATGTCAATTACAAATGGAGGGTTTGGAGCCTATCCTGTTTTTGTATCACAAGCATTATTACTTTACGGAATTAATCAAGAATCCGGAACTTCTTTTGGGTTATTAATGTGGGCATCACAAACCTTGATGGTGTTAACTTTCGGTGGGTTCTCATTTTTAATTCTCCCTATTTATAACAAAGAAAAATAATTGATTATTTTTGATGAAATTACAAGTGAATCAAAATGGTAATTTCTTTTTTATCCGAAATATATAAATAGAATGGCAAAAACTAAAACAACTTTTTTCTGTCAAAATTGTGGCACTCAATATGCCAAATGGATTGGTAAGTGTACCGCTTGTAACGAATGGAATACTATTGCTGAAGAAATAATTCAAAAGGAAGAAAAGCGCGCTTGGAAACAATCAACATCAATTAAAAAAACTCAGAAAGCCTTAAAAATTGTAGATATTGTTTTAAACGACGAAGACAGAATCACTACAAAAAACAATGAACTAGACCGAGTTTTAGGAGGTGGTTTGGTGAGGGGCTCAATAACTTTATTGGGCGGTGAACCGGGAATAGGAAAATCTACCTTGCTTTTACAAGTTGCCTTGTCAATTGAAAAAAAAGTACTGTATGTTTCTGGAGAAGAAAGTCAGAATCAAATAAAAATGCGTGCTGAAAGGCTGGAAAGTAAAAATGAAGATTGCTTAATTTTAACAGAAACAAAGACTCAAAATATCTTTAAAAATATTGAAGAAGCTCAACCGGATGTTTTAATTATTGATTCCATTCAAACCCTACATACTGATTTTATTGATGCTTCTCCTGGAAGTATTTCGCAAATAAGAGAAACCACCGCAGAGTTAATAAAATTTGCTAAAGAAACATCAACACCAGTTTTATTAATTGGTCATATCACCAAGGATGGTCATATTGCCGGCCCAAAAATTTTGGAGCATATGGTTGATGTTGTTTTGCAATTTGAAGGTGATAGAAACCATACTTACCGAATTTTAAGAGCACAAAAAAATCGCTTTGGCTCAACATCAGAATTAGGGATTTATGAAATGCAAAGTATTGGTTTGCGCGAGGTTGAAAATCCATCAGAAATATTAATCTCTCAAAAAGATGAATCACTCAGCGGAACAGCAATTTCAGCAACTTTAGAGGGAATGCGTCCCTTGATGATTGAGGTTCAGGCTTTGGTAAGTACCGCGGTTTATGGAACACCTCAACGTTCATCAACTGGTTATAATATTAAAAGATTGAATATGTTGTTAGCGGTTTTAGAAAAACGAGCAGGATTTAGACTAGGGGCAAAAGATGTGTTTTTGAATATTACTGGAGGAATTAAAGTAGATGATCCAGCAATTGATTTGGCTGTTGTCGCGGCCATACTTTCGTCAAATGATGACGAATCAATTCCGCAAGAATTTTGTTTTGCTGCAGAGGTAGGATTGGCAGGAGAAATTAGACCAGTCAATAGAGTTGATCGAAGAATTTTAGAAGCAGAAAAATTAGGGTTTACAAAAATATTTGTTTCAAAATTCAATAAAATTTCAAAAAAAAATTACTCCATTAAAATTGTCTTGGTTTCAAAAATTGAAGATATTTATAATAACCTTTTTGTATAAAAAAAACCGTTTTGCAAATGCAAAACGGTTTTTAAAAATTATATAGTTTACTACTTATCTTTTATTTACATCAACAATATACCTTTCTAAAGCCATTGTCATTGAAGGCATTTCAGGTGTTGGAACTTTAATATTACAATCCAATCCTGCATCTTCAGCAGCTTTTACAGTTGAGTTTCCAAAAACTGCAATGCGTGTTTTGTTTTGTTCAAATTCAGGAAAATTCTTAAATAAAGAATCAATACCAGATGGGCTAAAAAACACTAAAATGTCATAAAACACATCTTCTAAGTCCGATAAATCACTTACCACTGTTTTGTAAAAAATAGCTTTTTCCCAGTCAATATTAAGAGCATCTAATTCTTGAGGAACCAATGCCTTTAATTTATCTGAACACGGTATTAAGAATTTTTCGTCTTTATGTTTTTTAATCAATTTGATTAATTCTTGGAAGGTCTTTTTACCAACATAAATTTTTCTCTTTCTATACACAACATACTTTTGTAGATAGAAAGCAATTGCCTCTGATTGGCAAAAATACTTTAAATCGTCTGGCACTTTATGTCGCATTTCTTCGGCAATTCTAAAAAAATGGTCTACAGCATTTCTACTTGTAAAAATGATTGCTGAATATTTGTTGAGGTCTATTTTTTGACTTCTAACTTCTTTCGCTGATACACCTTCAACATGAATAAATGGTCTAAAATCAATTTTTACTTTTTGTTTGTCAGATAACTCGAAGTAAGGTGAACTTTCTGATTTAGGGGCTGGTTGAGAAACCAGGATTGTTTTCACTTTCATATGTATAGCTTTTTTGGTATTTGCAAATGCGAGAAAATTGAAATCCCAAATCAATTAAGCTCACACTTATATTACTATTTTAAGAATTAGCAGTAATGGTGCTATTTCTAAGGCGCAAAGATATAAAAAAAAATTAGACCAATGTTTGTGTAATAGGCTTTTATTCGTTCTAAATATAAATATGTATCTGATAATTAATAGTGTAGAAAAAAGAAACAAAGTGAATTGAAACACTAAAAAATTATGTTTTTTAATAAAAAAAGTAAAAAGCAAAAATGGGAGTATAAAAAGCACATTGTTAAACAAATAGCTGATTTTGGAAAATGATAATAGTAACTGCTCTTGTTTTACATCAAACAACACTCCTAAAACGTACCCTAAAAAAAATCTAAAAAAGAAAAATAATGCAACACCAAAATTGATTTTTATAAACAAATAGATGCTTTGATTCTGAATCAGTTCGGGTTTGTATTCAACAATAAATACTAAAAGAAACAGCGATAATATTATAGTAAGTACTGTAAATAAAAGTGTGTTAAATCCGTTAAAAATCAATGGGCTCTCTTTGCTGTATTTTAGAAAATATTTTTTAGAAAAAAAAAGAATTAATAATTCAAAGAGTCGCTCTTTATAAATAAGTTTGGCAACTACTAACAGTAAGAAAATAACTAAAAACACAAGAGTAATCCAATCTTCGTTTAAGAGTAAATTCAATTTTAAAAAGTTCATTAAATGGTTGGTTTTCCTTATAAAGTTAACACAAAATTAGGAATAAAAAACCGTACATTTGCCTTATAACATCAATTTATGTCCGACACGCTGGTTATTATTCCTACCTATAACGAAAAGGAAAATATTGAATTAATTATTCGCGCAGTTTTTTCGAAAACAAAAACGTTTCATATTTTAGTTGTCGATGACAATTCGCCTGATGGAACTTCAAAAATAGTTACTAACTTAATGACCGAGTTTCCAGATCAATTGTTTTTAGAAATAAGAAATGAAAAAACAGGTTTGGGGGCAGCTTATATCCACGGATTTAAATGGGCGCTGAAAAAAGATTATGAATTTATTATAGAAATGGATGCTGATTTTTCTCATGACCCAAATGATTTAATTAGATTGTATAGTGAATGTGCTACAAATAATACCGATATTTCTGTTGGTTCTCGCTATATGAATGAGAAAATTGGAGTGGTCCATTGGGATATCAAACGAATTTTACTGTCTTATTTTGCATCGAAATATGTCCGTATCATAACAGGTATCCCTGTAAAAGATACTACTGCAGGTTTTGTTTGTTACAAACGAAAAGTTTTAGAAACAGTAGTATTAGATAAAATTCAATTTGTAGGATATGCTTTTCAAATTGAATTAAAATACAAAGCTTGGAAACACAATTTCAAAATAAAAGAAATTCCGATTATTTTTACTGATAGAATTAGAGGGAAGTCAAAAATGAATGGCTCTATTATTTCAGAAGCTGTTTTTGGCGTATTAAAAATGAGATTTGAAGAATTACCAAAACATGATTAAAATGGCAAAAACACTTATAAAAAATGCACAAATAGTCAATGAAAATCAAATTTTAAAAGGTGATGTTCTTATTGAGGATGAGTTGATTATCCAAATTGATGGGTCAATTGACATTTCAGAAAATGGAGTCAATATTATCGATGCAAACGGTTCTTATTTAATTCCAGGAGTTATAGACGATCAAGTGCATTTTAGAGAGCCTGGGCTTACTCAAAAAGCAAATATTGCAACTGAAAGTAAAGCTGCTGTTGCTGGTGGAATTACCTCTTTTATCGAAATGCCAAATACAGTTCCGCAAGCAACTACTCAAAAATTATTAGAAGATAAGTTTGATATTGCTACAGCAACATCTTATGCAAATTATTCTTTTATGTTTGGTGGTACCAATGATAACTTAGATGAATTATTAAAAACAGATCCTAAAAAAGTAGCCGCAATCAAATTGTTTTTAGGTTCGTCAACAGGGAATATGTTGGTAGATAATGAAGAAGTATTAGAAAAAATATTCTCATCCACTGATATGTTAATTGCAGTTCATTGTGAAGATGAAGCAACCATTCAAAAGAATTTAAAAAAGCAAATAGATATATATGGAGATGACATCCCTATTAGGCTGCATCCAAAAATAAGAAGTGTTGACGCTTGCTATATATCTTCTTCAAAAGCAATTGCTTTAGCAAAAAAGACAGGAGCAAGACTACATGTTTTTCATTTATCAACAGCAAAAGAAACAGCGCTGTTTAGAAATGACATTCCGTTAGAGGATAAAAAAATTACGGCAGAAGTTTGTGTGCATCATCTTTGGTTCGAAGAAAATGATTATGACACAAAGGGAACATTCATTAAATGGAATCCTGCAGTAAAATCCGCTTCAGATAAAGAGGGTTTATGGGCAGCCTTACTAGATGATAGAATTGATGTTATTGCTACAGATCATGCTCCACACACCTTAGAGGAAAAAGAAAACGTATACACCAAAGCGCCAAGTGGTGGTCCTTTAGTTCAACATGCATTGCCTGCAATTCTAAATAAACATCTTGAAGGGAAAATATCATTAGAAAAGATTGTCGAAAAAATGTGTCACAATCCTGCTATCTTATTTCAGGTCCATAAAAGAGGGTTTGTTAAGGAAGGTTATTTTGCAGATTTGGTTTTAATAGACCCTTCAAGTCCTTGGACAGTTGATAAAAGTAATATTTTGTACAAATGCGGATGGTCGCCTTTTGAGGGGGTTACATTTCAATCAAAAATTACACATACCTTTGTAAATGGAAATCTTATTTATAACAATGGTGAGTTTAATAACGGCATCAAAGGAAAACGTTTAGAGTTTAATCGATAAGTAGTTGTCTAAAAAGAGATATAATGAAAAAATTAATAGTGCTGCTTTTTGTTAGTGTTTTTGTGCTTTCTTGCACGAGTAATACCATTTACGAAAAACCTAAAAACCTTATTCCAAAAGATTCAATGATTGATTTACTCGTTGACATGCAACTTGCGGTTGGTGCAAGATCAGGTAAAAATATCGATGAAAAATACGGATTAGATTATATGCCTTTGATATATGAAAAATATAATATTGACAGTACTCGTTTTGCTGAGAGTAGTTTTTATTATGCTACCGACGTTGATCATTATACCAAAATTCTTAAAAAAGTAAAATCGACATTAAAAAAATTAAAGGATGAAAATGAGGCTATTTTAGAAGAGCAAGATTCTATAAAAAAAGCAAATAACCCTGAGTTGAAAAAGAAAAAATTTGTGCCAGTTAACGATTCTTTAGTGAAGTAATTTAACTGTCAAACTCTTTACAAACACGCTTTATAGTTTCATTTACAGGAATAAAATCAAATCCAATAGCTTCCTTTATTTTATCATTAGAAAATTGATTGTTCTTGTGAATTGACTGTGCAGAGTGTTTTGTGAGCATAGGTTTTTTCCCTGTAATAGCTGTAATTACTGATGAAAATCTCCATAATATTTCACTCATTAATTTAGAAACTTTGACGGTTGGTTCTTTTTTATCAAAGCCTTTTGCAATTAGATTAAATACTTCTTTAAAACTTAAATTTTGTGATACTAAAAGAAAGCGTTCGTTTTTAATGTTGCTATCCATTAATTGTTGCATTGCTTTTACAACATCTTTTACATCAACATATCCTGTAACTCCTTCGGTATAAAACTTAAGTCCTTTATTCACGGTTTTAAACAAGCTTCCAGACCCTGAGTCAAAAAAACCTGCACCAAAAATAATTCCGGGATTAACAATTACTGCATCTAACCCTTCTTGTGTTCCTCGCCATACTTCCATCTCAGCACCGTGTTTTGTAATAGCATATCCATAGTTGCTATTTTCAACCGTCCATTCACAATTTTCATCAATTAGATTATTTTTAATTGCTTTTCCTACAGCTGCAACTGAACTCACAAAACATAATTTTTTTACTTTTTGAACAATAGAAAGATTGACAATATTGGCAGTCCCCTCAATATTTACTTTTCGCATTTTATAATATGCCTTCGGGTGAAAAGAAATAATAGCCGCACAATGATACACATAACTAATCCCCTGAAAGGGTTTTTCTAATGAAGGGATGTCAGTAATGTCGGCTTCAACCCACTCTATCTTTGAAAAATAAGGATTGATGTCATTAAAGTAATATGAAAATACACGCTTAACATCATCAATATTGCTATTCTTTCTATGAATAGCCCTAACTTTATCATTACTTTTTGTGAGTGCCACTAACAAATGAGCTCCTACCAAACCGGTACCTCCTGTAACTAATATCATATAACGAAAATACTAAATAAGATGCAAAGGGGCAAAATCTATTGATTTGATAACTCAAAAGAATTTTACATTATTCATTTTAATTGTTCATTGATTTTTATCTTTGCCAAAATTAATTTTTTAGATGAAAGATTTTGTACAAGAATTAAAATGGCGTGGACTTTTACACGACATAATACCTGGGACTGAAGAACAACTTGCTAAAGAAAAAACAACAGCATATATCGGTTTTGATCCAACTGCTGATTCTTTGCATATTGGTAGTTTGGTACAGATTTTTATTTTAAAACATTTTCAGTTAGCAGGTCATAAACCAATTGCTTTGGTAGGTGGAGCTACTGGTATGGTGGGTGATCCTTCAGGGAAATCTGCTGAAAGAAACTTATTAGATGAAGAAACTTTAGCAATAAATATTGCTGGCGTAAAAGAGCAATTAGAGCGTTATATTGATTTTTCTGATGCAGAAAATGGTGCTGAGTTGGTGAACAATTACAATTGGATGAAAGATATTTCTCTTATCGATTTTGTGCGTGATACCGGAAAACATTTGACTGTAAACTATATGATGGCAAAGGATTCTGTTAAAAAAAGAATTTCTGGGGAGAATACCGAAGGAATGAGTTTTACAGAATTTACTTATCAATTATTTCAAGGCTATGACTTCTATCATTTATATAAAGAAAAAAACTGTAAACTACAGATGGGTGGTTCTGACCAATGGGGAAATATCACTACTGGTACCGAATTAATTCGTAGAAAAGCACAAGGAAAAGCATTTGCAATTACAGTTCCGTTGGTTACAAAAGCCGATGGTACCAAATTTGGGAAAACCGAAGGTGGTAATGTTTGGTTAGATGCCAATAGAACGTCGCCTTATAAATTTTACCAATATTGGTTGAATTCTTCTGATAATGATGCTGAAAAATACATTAAAATATTTACTTTTTTAGATCAAGAAACTGTTGAAAAGTTAATCGCTAAGCATAAAGAAGCTCCACACTTAAGATTGTTACAAAAGAAAATAGGTGAAGAGGTCACCATACTTACGCACGGACAAGCAGCATATGATAATGCTATTAAAGCATCAAACATCTTGTTTGGAAAATCAACTTCTGACGATTTAAAATCGTTGGATGAACAAACCTTTTTAGATATTTTTAGTGGTGTGCCACAAGCCGAAATTTCAACAACACAAATTAAAAATGGATTAGAGATTGTTGCTGCATTTTCTGAAACAGGGTTTTTAAAATCAAATGGAGAAGTTAGAAGGGCTTTAAAAGAAAACTCTATTTCGGTAAACAAAACCAAAGTAAAAGAAGATTTTGTTGTTACTACTGATGATTTAATTGCCAATAAATATGTGCTGCTACAACGCGGTAAAAAGAGTTACTTTTTATTGAAAGTTGTTTAAAACAGTAATAATATTAAAAAGCCTCAAACTAAAAATAGTTTGAGGCTTTTTAAATTCAAATAATTGGAGAATTACAACTCCTATTTCTTAGCAGCATAAAGCTCTAATAAACTAATTGTAGCTTTAATCAAGTCTTCCGTTTCTAACAAAATACTAAAGTATAGTGTTGTGTTTTTCGGGCTCGATTCTGTAGTTCTTGTTCTTTCTACTTGAATCTGAGCAAACTCTGAAACTGTTTTTAACAAGGCTTGTTTTTCTTCTAACAATTCAGATATTTGATCAAAAGCACGTAAGTCAAAAGCAGCTCTTGTTTTTGTAAATAGTGCACATAATTCTTTATCTATTTTTTTTAATTCTTTTGATTGATTTACCTTGAGCCCTTTATGATTATTATTAATATGCTTATGACTCACTTTAGAAATAAACCCAACAGACTGAGCAATATCTTGTAAATCTCCCATCACTTGCATGTAAAAAGTACTTGCATTAACTGAGGTTTCATCTAAATTTTTGATAAAGTAGAATATGTTGTTTTGCAAATCTTCAATTTCATCTTCTAATTTAAGTACTGTTTTTCTACCTTTTTTAAGTAATGCTAAATCTTGATTAATCAGTCCGTTAATAGTGCTTTCATTAATCTTGCTTACACGTTTTAATACCTTAGAAATAGTATCAGCACTTTCTTCAATTACCCCTTGTACAGATTTGCTTTCGGCTCTAATCAAACTATCTTCTGTTCTTGCATCTTTCTTTTTATTAATATGTCTTATTGAGTTGCGCACTAATAAAAAGACAGCGACTAACAATAAGATAGGAATCATTACTTCCTTATTCCAATTAATTAAAAATGCGGCAATTGCTGCAGCAATAAACGCTGTTATCGCAGTTCCAAACCAACCACCAATTACATTTAATACACCAGCAACTCTATACACAGCACTTTCGCTACCCCAAGCTCTATCTGCCAAAGAGGTACCCATGGCAACCATAAATGTTACATAAGTTGTAGAAAGAGGCAATTTGTATGAAGTCGCAATTGAAATTAGCACTCCAGCAACCATCAGGTTAACCGCAGCACGAACCATATCAAAAGCTGGTAATTCATGTGTTTTGCCTTGCATTAATTCTATTACAGGCTTTTCAAATTGTTCATCAGCTTTCTTTTGAAAAGATTTTGGAGTAATAATCGCTAAGTATTTTGTAGTCATCATTGCTCCTCTAACTAATCCTCTTGATAAAAAATTAGGTTGAAAACGTTCTTTTGTTTCTCCTTGAGATGATAAATCTATTGATGTTTTTAATACTTCTCTTGATTTACTAGAAAACCATAATGTTAGTACCATAATTAAACCCGCAATAAATAACATCAATGTAGGTGTTGGTACTTTTTTACCTAAAACATCCATCATAAATTCAGTTGCTGGAACTCCTGTTCCAGTCCAAGCTTGAAAGGATTGCCACGCAGCAATTGGTACACCAATAAAGTTAACCAAATCATTCCCTGCAAATGCCAATGCCAATGCAAAAGTACCTACCCCGATGATTAGTTTGTAAATGTTCATTTTTAAGAAATTAACAAATACGTACGATAATGCTGACCAAATAACAAAACTAACTGCTACAATTGATAATACATTGTTTTCTAAAAAATCTTTAATCGTTGATCCGTTTAAAATATCTAAGTTTTGTTTTGCAATTTCTGCTCCTTTGATTCCTTTCATCAAAATAAAGTAAACCATGGCAGTTAAGGCAACACCTCCAAATAGAGCACCAACCCATTTAGCTTTCTTTTCAAAATTAAAAGACAATAATAGTCTGGAAATATATTGTACAAGCGCACCTACAGAAAATGCGACAACTACCGATAATAAAATTCCAAATATGATTTGAGTGGCTTTAGCAGTATTTATATATTCTGTAATAGTAGAAAAATCTCCAGTTGTAGCACTAATTTTAATCAATGCCATTGCTACAGCTGCACCTAATAATTCAAAAACAATAGAAACCGTAGTTGATGTTGGCATCCCAAGGGTATTGAAAAAATCGAGTAGTAAAATATCGGTAATCATCACTGCCATAAAGATGACCATAATATTATCAAAATTAAACATGGCAGGAACAAAAATTCCTTTACGCGCCACCTCCATCATCCCACTAGAAAAAATTGCCCCAAAAGCAATTCCTAAACTTGCAACAATCATAATGGTTCTAAAAGAAATTGCTTTTGATCCGATTGCAGAATTTAAAAAGTTTACTGCATCATTACTCACACCAACTATTAAGTCAGCAATTGCTAAAACCGCTAAGGCAATAACCATTAATAAGTAAATATTATCCATAATTTTATTTTTTTAAGATTGTAAATATAATTTTAATTTATTGTCCCTATGTTATGTAATAGTTATCATTGTGGTTAAAAATGAACTTCTAATTGTAGTCTAAACATTAAGTTATCGCCTAAAGTATTAAGGGTTAAATAACTTAAATCTGATTGGATTTTTAATTTATGACCAACAAAATATTTCGAAAATCCAAGTGTATATTGATTGGTAGTATCTTTATTTTTAATATCAATTGTTGAAAACCTCCCTGTTAATTCGAAATTTTTTAGAAATAAATATCCAGACATAAGATTGACACCACTTCCTTCATTAACAATAACACCTGTTTCAGATCCATCTGAGTTTTTTACAATAGGGTCATCGGCTTCTCTGTTAGAGTATTCGGCCATAAAGGAAAATCCTTTGTATTTAAACATAGCATCAATAAACAACGTGTTGATATCCGTTTCATGCAAGCCTATATCGGTTTCCATATACAAGCCCCGATTACTTAAATTTCTTACGGCATCTTTATTCATATCATAAGAAATACCTACAGCTAATTTTGGGGTTGCTTCTCTTTGCAATGAACTTCCTAAATAATCACCTTTACTTTTAAAGATTCCGAACGGCAAAAATTCTAAACGCCCTGTATATTGATGTCCTCCTATATTTCCGGTAACAACATTTCTACCTTCACCTTGGGCAATAGATATGATCTCTCTAACAACAAATTTATCTGATAACTTGATATGATGCCTAAGTTGAATTCCTAAATCCCTATCAATATTAAAATTAGCATTTAACAAAGACCTATCTACAAGCTGCAAATTTGCTGAAGAAATTACACGCTCTCTATTACCAGGTAGTTTGGCTTGTCCTGCCCAAAGAACAAAATTTTCATAAAAATTCCACTTTATAACAGCATCTAAAATATACCTAGAAGAGTTAGCAGTATATTTTGTTGCGCCAGAGATATCTTTATTTGACAATCCTATTTCTAATTTATATTGCAATTTTGGTGAAAATGCAAAGCCACTAAATTTGAATCTTGCTCTTCTAATTAAAAAACTTGTATTTGCTTTACCAAACTGGTCTCCTTCATAATTCCAATTTGTAGATGACAGCATTTGTATTCTTGGGGCAAATTTTACACTCCATGAGCTGTCCTTAGCTACATGATTTACCATGCCTTTTCCAAATTTTGTTTCGCTAATTTTTTTTGATTGGGCATTTACAAAGAGGAAAGAAAATACAAGTACAAGCGATAGTGCTTTATTAAGTTTCATAAAAAATATTAGTTTTTGTCGCTGCAAATAACCAATCCTAATGTTATCTTAATGTTAAGTTGAGGTTATTTTAACAATAAAAAAGGCTGCCAATGGCAGCCTTTAACATTTCAAAATATAGTCGACAAAAACTAATAAATAAATGAAATGGTTCTTAATTCAAATTAATATTGTTCTATTCTACAGTCCAACGTGCGCCCCAAAATGCAAAATCAGTTCCGTTTCCATTACCATCTCCTTGAATAAAATCAAGCTCTGGAAAAGACACGCCTGTATCGTTTTTAAGTTTAATATTTACATCTACAAAAGAAATGTTGATTGCGTTTGTTTTGTCTAACAAAACACCATTGCCAGTTGGATTATTAGTATCATCGCCATCCATATCAAAACCTTCGTTAAAGCCTTCTATATAAGCATTTATAATAGTCACTCTTGTACCAGCTCTCAACCTGATAGCTTCGTTACCAGTATCAGAACCCAAGCCAATAATTGTTAAGTTTTCAATTGTTGGTGCAGACCAAAATACTGGATTAGAGTTGTTTCCAATATCAGTATTATAACCATCAGCTTCTACACCTTTATCGTGCTCTGGACCATGAACAACATGTGCATTTGTGATAGTACCAACATAGCCTTCTGTCCAGTCAATTGAATCATCTTGTGCATTAACTGCAACTAAGAAATCAACATTTACTGTTCCTCCAAAAAACTCAAAACCATCATCCAATCCTTCAAACATTTCTACGTATTGCACTACCGTTGCATCACCAACACCATAAAATGAAAACCCATTATTTTCTGATTGACCATCGGCTTTACCACCAGAGTACTCAACTCTAATATATCTCAATACGCCTGAATCATCATTAGGATTGTTGCCACCATAAGGCAATGATCCAATTTCAGATGTTGCAGTTTCTGTTCCTCCAGTAACTGAATTGATAGGTGCTTTTCCTAAAAGGATTAAGCCTCCCCAATCACCAGCTTGGGGCGAACTAGAATTTGATGTAAATACAATTGGCATATCGGCAGTACCGTTAGCAATAATTTTTGCTCCTTGCGAAATAGCAACATAAACATCAGAACCAGCAGCTAAAGCTTTAATTGTCATTCCTGCAGGAATTGTCAATGTAGTACCTTCAGTCATTACTAGCGGTCCATTTATAATGTATGAGTTATTTGCGTCTAAGGTTAAATCATCTACATAAGTACCTGATAAATTAATTTGTTGACCAATTGGTGTGTTATCTCCACCGTTATTTATTACACTATTATCATAAATGATGATATCTGCAGTGTCATCAGCTCCACAAGAATTTAATGTGATTATAACTGATAATAAGAATAATAATTTAATTGTTGTTTTCATTTTTTTTGAGTTTAATAATTTGATTTGTTTAAAATTTATAGTTGAATTGTATTCCGAAGTTTATTCCTCTTTTATAGTTACTTAGTAGTACTTCATCGCCATTTTGCACTTCTCTGATGATTTGTACATCAGGGTTTAATAAATTTTTTGCGGTGAAATTGAGTTCTATGTTTTCGCCAATATGGTTTTTCCAGATAAAGTCTAGCGCAGTAAATCCTTTTTCAATTTTGTTTCCTAATTGCCCAGAACCTAAAGCATAAATTCTGTCAAAATAATAGTTTGCCACTACATTAAAAGTTGATTTGATACTCTTTCCGAAAGTTGTGTTATAACTAACATCTGCATTTAAAATAAAAGGAGATGCTCCTTGTAATTGATCGGTAGACCTTGCAAAACTGGTACTATAAGTACCACTAATTGTGGTATACAAATCTTGTTCTGTATGCATATAAGTGGCGTTTAAACCCGCTGTTAATTTGGCTTGTTGGTCAGCATCTAAAAGAATATTCTTTCTGAGTTCTAACTCAATCCCATAAACACTTGCCTTATCGCCAGTTCTAAAATAACGCTGTGTTCCTGTAGCATCATTTGCCACTACCAAGTTTACCGGATTTTTTATTTGTTTGGCAAAACCTGCGATTGAAACTATTTGTCCACTACCCATAAACCATTCGTACTTTAAATCGAAATTTAAGATTTCTGAATACGAAACATCCTTTACATTGGTGTATAAAACACCTTCTTGATGTCCTAATAAATCAGGGTTACCACCAACTCTTTCAGTAACGCTTTCATAAACATAAGGTGCCATTTCTTTAAACTCTGGTGTCGAAATTGTTTGACTTGCTGAGACTCTTAAATTTTGAGAATCATTTAGGGAATAGCGCACATTTAAATTTGGCAAATAAAAATCTTCTGTTACTTTTAACGAGCTTGGATTATTTACCAAATTAATTACATCATATTTTATTTCTTGTGTAAAATATTCTGTTCTAAAACCTGGAACGATTAACCATTTATCATTTATGTTGAATTCTGCTGAGATAAACCCACCATTTGCATCCATATTTCCGGTATATGTATTTTCAGGTAAACCGGGTCTGTTTGTTGGGCTCATCCCTGGAATTGGTCTAAATACATCGGTCTGCACCAAACTATCTATCAAAATATTTTGACTATTAAATATGGTGTTTAAATTTCTTGGATCTACGATTAAGCTATCATCAATATTTTTATACCCATAACGGATATTTTCAAAGTCTCTAGATTTTGTTCTTCCAGTATAACCAACATTTACTTTTGTGTTTTCAGTAACTTGATAGCTCATTTTAAAACGTCCATTCAATTCATCATCAGTCATTTTTTGAAAATAACGCTGATTATCGAAAGAGTTATTTGTTAACAAAACAGGATGTGTATTTGGATCATCATCTAAAGCAAAGAAATAATCTTCTATAGAGATTCTTTTTCTATCTGGTTCATGAGAATAGACATTGTTATAACCAATACCCCAGTCAATTTTAATTTTTTCAGTTAGTGTATGATTTCCTAATAATTGATTTACAAAAATCAAATCCTGATTAAATTGAACATTCATTTGATAAAATCCACGATCAGTATCAACCATAGATCTAGAATCTCTGTAATACCCATCGCCTTGTGTTCCATAAAAACCAACCTCATCACCAGAGCTGTTAATGAATAATGAATTAAATGAAATTTTATGGTCGTTGTTAAAACGATAAATAGCACTTCCTAACATGGTCGTGTTAGTGCTGTATTTATAACGATCGACATTAGGGAAAATCTTGTTGTAATCATTTGTATAATCAATTTCACTACCTTCATATAATGTGTAATTAGTATCAAACGATGCCGATATAAACAAACTTAATCTAGAATTTTCTCCAATATCAAAAGACTTTCCTCCCGCTACACTAACTGCGTAAGCAATTAGTGTGCCTGCACTTACGGGATCAACGCCATGAGAAAGAACAACTGCATAAGGGTTGCTATCATAACGATTGTAAAAACCAAAACTTCCAGTTCCTTCACTTTTTACAAAGTCACTACCAATAGCATTCGTGTTGATTTCTGATTTTACTGAAGCTTCAAAAAAACTATTTCCTATATATTCTTTAGAAGATATGTTTACATTTCCAGCTGAAAAATCAGCAAAGAAATGAGGGGAATAAGATTTACTTATAGATACATTTTCAATGATATCAGTTGTAAATAAATCAAGGTTAATATTTTTCTTATTAATACTATTTGATGGTAATGTTAACCCATTCATAGTCGTATTTAAATAACGATCACCTAAACCACGGACATATATATTATTTGAACTTTCCTCTTTAGAAACTCCTGAAATTTTTGTGACCGCACCAGAAGCGTCACTCACACTTTTTTCTGACAACTCATCAGCACCAATGGATGTTTTTAGTTCAATTGCTTTCTTTTGTTCTGTCAATAAAGATTGTACGGATTCTTTTTTGGTTGTTGTTACAATTGCAACCTCATCTAAAGCAACACCTTCATCAGCTTTTAAAATGATAGGCTCTAATTGAACCATTTCTCCTGCCACAACATTGATGTTTTCAATTTCAACAGTCTGATATCCAATAAAACTAAATACCAGTGTATATGTTCCTTCAGTTATATTAAAGGTATAAACTCCACCAAAGTCAGAGGTGGCTCCGGTTTCGGTTCCTTTTATAAATGCATTTGCAAAAGGCAGTGGTTCATTGTTCATTTCACCATCTAATATTTTTCCAGTAATACTTCCTTTTTCTTGCGCATACATTGCACTATTGATTAATGTAAAAAGGACTACTAGAATTTTAATTAATTTCATCTGTTTTTTTATTGTTTTTATTGATTCTTCGAAACAATTTTTCTCTTAATTTTTATACTGCAAATAACATGGGCAGATGTAAAGTGAATGTTAACGACTCATTAAAATAATGTGATTGTTATGTTTCTTTTATGTTAAGAGAGGTCTATTTTATCTCAATGAAAGCTGTATCTTGCCAACACTAAATTTTTTACTATGAATTGGGAACAACTCCTATCATTGAAACGCTATGGCGATACTGAAATCAGATTAAGAAAAAATCAAGACGAAACTCGTTTGGGCTTTGAAGTAGATTACGACCGTATTATCTTTTCAGATTCTTTTAGAAGCTTGCAAGATAAAACACAAGTAGTACCATTATCTAAAACCGATTTTGTGCATACCCGATTAACTCATAGTTTAGAGGTAAGTGTTGTAGCGAGATCTCTAGGTAGAATTATCGGAAAAAAATTGATCGAAAAATATCCAGACTTAAAAGAAAAAGGATATCAAGCCAATGATTTTGGAGCTATCGTTGCTGCTGCAGCTTTAGCACACGATATTGGAAACCCTCCTTTTGGACACTCTGGAGAAAAAGCAATTGGCGAATATTTTAAAACAGGAAACGGACAACAGTTTAAAAAAGAATTGACCGATAAACAATGGCAAGATTTAATCGATTTTGAAGGGAATGCCAATGGATTTAAAATTTTAACCGAAAACAGAGAAGGAGTTAAGGGAGGCTTACGATTGTCTTACGCCACATTAGGTGCTTTTATGAAATACCCAAAAGAATCACTTCCAAAAAAACCGAGCAGTCATATTGTAGATAAAAAATACGGTGTCTTTCAATCAGAAGTAGAAGCATTTAAAGATGTTGTTGAAACCTTAGGCTTACCAACTCTTAGAGAAAATAAAGATTTAGCTTTTCAAAGACACCCTTTGGCATTTTTAGTTGAAGCTGCTGATGATATTTGTTATACAATCATTGATTTTGAAGACGGAATAAACCTTGGGTTGATAGAAGAAGAATTTGCCTTAGAGTATCTTATCAATTTGGTTAGAGATAACATCAATACAGAAAAATATTACCAATTAAAATCTAAAAAAGACAGAGTCAGTTATTTGAGAGCTCTGGCTATTGGAAATTTAATAAATGAAGCCGCAACCATTTTTTTAGAAAATGAAACTCTTATTTTAAATGGTGATTATAATAATTCTTTGTTAGATAAGTGTAAGTATGAAGCACAGGTTAACGATATTATTAAAATAAGTATTGAGCGTATTTATAGAAGCAAAGAAGTTGTTGAAAAAGAAGTTGCAGGCTACAGAGTATTGTCCGATTTATTAGACGTATTTATTACCGCAATTAATAACACGTATAATGGAACCGCATCTAATTATGATAAATTGATCTTGCAATTTTTGCCAGAAAACTACAGAATACAAAGAGAATACTTATACGATCGAATAAGTATTGCTTGTAGCTTTCTCTCTATTATGTCTGATAGTTACGCAATCTTAATACACAAAAAGATTAAAGGAGAGGTTTTTTAATTTAACATTGTTTAATTGGCAATAAACACATTATTAGTATATTTGCTAACACTCAAAAAAAACGAACTACAAAATTAACAAAAATGAAAAAAAAATTACTTATTGCAAGTAGTATTGCAACATTGATAATTTTAGGATTGGTATTACAAACCAACTCTAAATCGACAAACGAAATTGATGCTTTAAGAGAAAAGCATATATCTTTTTTAGATAACAGTCCTTTTAAAGAAAGTCAAAAACTTTCTAAAAAAGATAGAAAGGCTAATGGACTACCTCCTAATAGCTACAATGAGATGATGTGGGATTTAACGATGGACCCTGCAACTGGAAAGCCAGAAAAAGAACGCTTATTTGCCTTACAAGAATCATTGACAGAGCAATTTAATCGTGTTCCTGGAGAAAACACCAACAGTTGGGAAGAAAGAGGTCCAGACAATGTAGGTGGTAGAACAAGAGCTATTATGTACGATCCAAACGATGGAGCTAATGGATACAAACGTGTTTTTGCAGCTGGTGTTAGTGGAGGATTGTGGGTAATGGACGATATTACAAATGCTGCCTCTACTTGGGCTGAAGTTGGAATTCCACAAAATTTAGCAATTACATGTATAGCCTACGACCCAAATGATACTCAAACTTTTTATGTAGGTACAGGTGAATCGTATGTTGGTGGTGATGTTAACGGAAACGGTGTTTGGAAATCTTCTGATGGTGGTACCTCTTGGTCTCATGTTTTTGGAGGCACAACTGGAGCAACTGTTTTTCAAGCAAATGCGGCTGTTACTGTAAATAGCCCTGGAAGTATTGCAGGTGATTATCCTGCCATTTTAGCTACGGCATTTGGAGGTCAATTAGGTTCTCCGGTTACTGGAAACTTAGTGTTAGTTGCTGATGGTACAGGAGTCTCTGAAGATGCGTGTGAAGCATTAACTAATGGAGCTGCTCTTAATGGAAATATTGCAGTAATTAGAAGAGGGGATTGTGCTTTTGTAGATAAAATAAACAGAGCTCAAAATGCAGGTGCAATTGGTGTAATTATGGTAAATAATATTGCCGGTTTACCAATTTCAATGGGTGGTACTGACGCAGGTATTACGATTCCTTCGGTTATGATTTCTAGAGATGAAGGAAATATAATTATTGCTGAATTAGCTAGTGGCGTTAATGCAACACTAGACCTTTCTGGAGCAAGTTTTGCAGGGACAAACGTACCTGGAGTTCATCATATTAATGATATTAAAGTTCGTGACGCTGGTGAAGGTGTAAGCGAAGTATATGTAGCCGCATCTTCTACAGTTTATGCAGATGCAAACCCTCGAAATTGGTTTGGTATAGAAGATTTTGGTTTGTATAAATCTTCTGATGATGGTGCTAATTGGGGTAAAATGGATCTAGGTTTAACAACTGAAGGAACTACTTTTGAACCAAACGATATTGAAATTAGTGTTGATAATACTATTTGGATAGGTACAGAAGTTAATCCTTTTGGTCATGGTGGCGGAACTGTACTAACATCAACTGATGGTGTTACGTTTACTAAAGCATGGTCTAGAGTATTAGCAACTAATGAAATAGGAAGTCGTACACAAATCGCTGTTTCAGGCACCAATGCCAATGTTATTTATGTATTAATGACACAATCAACAGGTGATGCCTTGTATATGGCAAAAACTAACAATGCGTTTACAAATAGAATTACTTTTGTTGCACAACCTGAAGATGATGATACCGCTACACGAGTTGATGGTGATTTTACTGGAGGTCAAGGTTTTTATGATTTAATGTTAGAAGTAGACCCTACTGATGACACCATAGTTTATGTTGGTGGAATTAATTTGTTTAGAGCAACAAGTTCAGGTAATATCGTTGGAAATTGGGATCAATTATCTCATTGGTATGGTGGTTTTGGATATCAATCTGTACACTCTGATCAACATGCTTTAGCCTTCCACCCAACTGATCCTGACCAAGGAGTATTTGGTAATGATGGAGGAATTTATTTTGCAAGCACATTGTCTTCTGGAACAACTGGAATATCTGCACGAAATAATAATTACAATACTTTACAATTTTATAAAGGAGCTATTGGACAAGAAGTTGGTAACGAAAAATTATTAGCTGGAGCTCAAGATAATGGTTCCCAATTAATTAATAATGCATCTGCAGGTATTGGTGGCTCTACAGAAATTGGCGGCGGTGATGGTGCCTATGTGTTTATTGATAGAGATAATGAATATATGATTAGCTCATATGTATATAATGTGTATAGATATCATAATTACACTACCGGAAATCAAATTTATTCGATTTCAGGAGATCAGGCAAATGGAGCATTTATCAATCCTGCTGCACTAGATAGTGATAATAATATTTTATATGCCGATGGTACTTCTGGAGGAACAACATATCAAATTTTTAGATATACATTAGGAGGTGCATCAGCAGCAAAAGCTACTTTAGCAAATGCTGAATTAACTAGACAACCAACAGCATTTAAACCATCCACATTTACTACAACTACGTTATTTGTGGGGCAAAATGATGGTAAATTAATAAAAATGCTCAATGCAAATGCATCACCAACATGGTCAGATCTTACAGGTCCAGATTTTGTGGGTAGTATTTCTTGTATCGAGCTAGGTGAAACCGAGAATGATATTTTTGTAACCTTTTATAATTATGGTGTTAAAAGTATTTATTACTCTGCAGACGGTGGAACTAGTTGGGCAAGTAAAGAAGGAAATTTACCAGACATTCCTGTAAGAGCAATTTTACAAAATCCTTTAAACGCTGAAGAAGTAATTGTAGGAACAGATTTAGGTGTTTGGGCAACAAAAGATTTTTCTAGCGTAAACCCTACTTGGTATCAATCACAAGATGGAATGAAAGATGTTGTAGTAACTAGTTTTGATTTAAGAACAGCAGACAACACTGTTTTAGCATCTACTTATGGTAGAGGAATGTTTACAGGTACATTTGATGCGACAGCATCAGGATTATCCGTTGATGATTTTTCTCAAAATAACTTGATTAAAATCTATCCAACAGTTTCTAGTGGAGAGATTACAATTGCTCCAACGTCAGAAGTTAGAGCTGGTGATTTAAATATTTTTGATGTAAACGGAAGAGAAGTTCATGCTTCTAATCTTGATTTTGCAACAGGCGCAACACAACATTTATCATTGAATTTAGCAAGTGGAGTTTATATTGTAAAATTCACTGCCAATGATGTTCAATCTACTCAAAAGATTATTATTGAGTAATTAAATAAAGACAATGGGCCTTTGCCCTAAATAAAAAAAGGGAAGCAATTGCTTCCCTTTTTTTGTCATTATGAATTTATTTCAAAAACTAATACTCCTTTACTTTAAGGATTAAAGAATGCCTTCAATTGCCTTTAAAATAGATTTTTTATCCAACCCAACAATTTCTTGAAGTTCAGACATTTTTCCCTGTTCAATAAAATTATCAGGAACCCCTAAAATCTTAATGGTTTTGTTTTGATAATTATTTTCTGATGTAAATTCTAAAATTGCACTTCCAAATCCACCAACAATAGTTCCATCTTCAATGGTGATGATTTTATCAAATTTTTTAAAGATTTGATGTAGTTTTTTTACATCCAAAGGTTTCACAAAACGCATATTAAAATGTGAGATGGTATTTTTTGGTAGCGCTTTTTCTAATTCAAAAATTGTATTTCCGATTGTTCCAATTGTTAAAACAGCAACTCTATTTCCTGATGATAATTTCTCAGCTACACTAATTTCCATTTTTTCAAAAGGAGTTTTCCAATCAATTGTAGTTCCTCTTCCTCTCGGGTAACGAATTGCAATTGGATGCTTCAATCCTAATTGAGCAGTGTACATTATATTGCGTAATTCTCTTTCGTTCATCGGAGCAAAAATGATGAGATTTGGAATTAATCGTAAATAGGAAATATCAAAAACTCCATGATGTGTTGCGCCATCTTCGCCTACCAATCCTGCTCTGTCTAAACAAAATATCACCGGTAAATTTTGTAATGCGACATCATGAATTATTTGGTCATATGCCCGCTGTAAAAAAGTAGAGTAAATATTACAGAAAGGAATCATTCCTTGAGTTGCTAATCCAGCTGACAGCGTTACAGCATGTTGCTCAGCAATACCAACATCAAAAGCTCTTTCAGAAAATTCTGACAGCATATATTTTAATGAGCTACCTGTTGGCATTGCAGGAGTAATCCCTACAATGTTTTTATTTATTTTAGCTAATTCCACCAATGTCAATCCAAATACATCTTGGTATTTAGGTGCTAAAACTTCATTGGCATTAGTGATAATCTCTCCTGTTTTTACATCAAATTTTCCAGGTGCATGATATGTAACCTGATCATTTTCGGCTTTTTCTAAGCCCTTTCCTTTAGTAGTAATGATGTGTAAAAACTTAGGGCCTTTAACCGATTTTAATCTTTCTAATTCAGATAAAACCGCATCCAAATTATTCCCATCTATTGGGCCGGAATAATTAAAGTTTAACGCTTCAATAATATTATTTTTCCGAACAGATTTACCCGCTTTTACATTGGTGAAATATTCTTTCAAAGCTCCAACACTTGGGTCTATTCCCATAGCGTTATCATTTAAGATAATCAACAGGTTTGCATCTGAAACACCCGCATGATTTAAACCTTCAAATGCCATTCCTGAAGCTATAGAAGCATCACCAATAACCGCGATGTGCTGTTTTTTAAAATCGCCTTTTAATTTTGATGCGATTGCCATTCCGAGTGCTGCTGATATTGAAGTAGAGCTATGTCCAACTCCAAAAGCATCATATTCGCTTTCGCTTATTTTTGGGAAACCTGAGATTCCACCCAACTGTCGGTTGGTATGAAAAATGTTTTTTCTCCCAGTTAAAATTTTATGACCATAAGCTTGATGTCCAACATCCCAAACTAACAAATCATTTGGCGTATCAAAAATATAGTGAAGTGCAACCGTTAATTCTACAACGCCTAAACTCGCACCTAAATGCCCTTCTTTTGTTGCTACAATTTCAATAATAAATTGTCGTAATTCTTTGGCAACTTTATGCAACTCTTTTTTAGAAAGTTTACGTAAATCGTATGGATTGTTAATATGTTGTAGTGGCCTGCTTTTCACAAAACAAAACTACAATATTTTATTGCTGATTTACACATAAGATTTATAATATAATGACCTTATAATTTTATAAATAAAGTATACCTTTGCGGGTATAGATTTATATTTTATGAGTGCTATCATTAAAAATATTTTTTTAAAGGATGTGGGTCTGAACATCAAAAGACCCGATGACTTGGTTTAAAATTTCTTCATTTTTTAGAGATTCTTTTCTCTTTTATTTTACTACTTATTATTAATATTTAAATTACGCAATGATGAATTTACCATACGCAGAACCATACAAAATTAAAATGGTTGAATACATAAAAAAATCAACTGTTGAGCAACGAAAAGAATGGATTAAAGAAGCCGACTATAATTTATTTAACCTTTCTTCTGATAAGGTTTTTATTGACTTATTAACTGATTCTGGAACGGGAGCAATGAGCAATAATCAATGGGCTGCAATGATGAGCGGAGATGAAAGTTATGCAGGTTCATCATCTTTTTTAAAGCTAAAGGAAGTTGTTAAAAAAATAACAGGGTTCTCTCATTTTTTACCTACTCATCAAGGGAGGGCTGCAGAAAATGTTTTGTTTTCAGCAATAGTAAAAGAGGGAGATATTATCCCTGGAAATTCACATTTTGATACAACTAAAGGGCATATAGAATTTAGGAAAGCAACAGCTATTGATTGTACAATTAATGAGGCTTTTGACACTTCTGTTATTCATCCTTTTAAAGGAAACGTTGATTTAGAAAAGCTCAAAAAAGTATTAAAAGAAAACTCAAAAGAGAAAATACCATTTGTAATCCTCACAATAACATGTAATAGTTCTGGCGGTCAACCTGTTTCTATGCAGAATGTAAAAGAGGTGTCAAGTGTCTGTAAATCCTTTAATATACCATTATATTTTGATTCTGCAAGATTTGCTGAAAATGCCTATTTTATTAAAAAGAGAGAAAAGGGTTATGAAGATAAAACGATTAAAGAAATAGCCAAAGAGCTTTTTAGTTATGGTGATGGAATGACTATGAGTGCCAAAAAAGATGGGTTGGTAAATATGGGTGGGTTTATAGCTTTGAATGATGAAGAAGTATATAAAAAAGCTACGGTATACAATATTATGTTTGAAGGGTTTATTACCTATGGAGGCATGAATGGTAGAGATATGGCTGCCTTAGCGGTAGGTCTTGATGAAGCAACTGAATTTGTTTATTTAGAAAGCAGAATTGGACAAGTCTCTTATTTAGGAGAAAAACTAATAGAACTTGATATCCCTGTACAGCATCCTATTGGAGGACATGCGATTTTTATTGATGCAAATAAATTTGTTCCTACTATTCCAAGAAATGAATATAGAGCTCAAGCTTTGGCAATTGAACTTTATATTTTAGGCGGAATAAGAGGTGTTGAAATAGGAACAGTTTTGGCAGATAGAGATCCGTTTACTCGTAAAAACAGATATCCAGAACTAGAATTAGTTAGATTGGCAATTCCACGCAGAACCTACTCACAGAATCATATGGATTATATAGTAGCTGTTTTAAAAAACATACATGATACAAGAGATCAAGCCAAGACAGGTTATAGAATAATTGATGAAGCACCAATTATGAGACATTTCACTGTGAAATTTGAAAAAATATAATTTTGTTATTTTTGTTGTTGAATTTATAAACTATGCATAACCCATTCGACGATACTTATTTTATGAAACGCGCTTTGCAAGAAGCGCAACAAGCCTATGATTTAGGAGAAGTTCCTGTTGGGGCAGTTATTGTTTGTAAAGATCAAATTATTGCCAGAGCTCATAACTTAACAGAAACATTGAATGATGTTACAGCACATGCCGAAATGCAAGCTTTTACATCTGCTTCTGATTTTTTAGGCGGCAAATATTTAAATGACTGCACCTTATATGTAACTATAGAACCTTGTCAAATGTGTGCAGGTGCGAGTTATTGGGCACAGATCGGAAAAATTGTTTTTGGGGCAAGAGATGTACAACGTGGTTGTATTACAATGAAAACGACATTGCATCCTAAAACAAAAATGATAGGTGGAATATTAGAAGAAGAATGTGGAAAACTGTTATCTCGGTTTTTTGTGGAGAAACGTAATTTGAATTGATTGTCATTCCTGCAAAAGCAGGAATCTATTTGTAAGTAGCAAGTTATGGATTCCCGTTTTCACGGGAATGACAAAGCTATCTATTTTTGGCTATCTCGCATCTTTTCCAAACTCTCTTTGGTAATCATATATTTTTTAACATCCTTTCCTTTCCAATGATGATAAGAAAATAGTGGAATCACAATAAAAAAGATTCCTAAAACACCAAAACCAATAAACTTTTCTGAAAATTCACTTTCAATTAAAAACCCTGTAATGATACTTCCAAAAGAAAGAATTGTAAATACTATAATAATATATTTCATTGTTCAAAAAATTAAAAATTCAATTTGAAAATTCAACCAATTTACGTCGATAAACTGATAATAATTTTGATTTAGAAATGAATCCAAAATATTCTCCTCCTTTTATTACAGGTAAATTCCAAGCACCACTATATTTAAATTTTTTCATGATTTGCGCAACAGAGTCGTTGTCATAATCAATAATATCTGGAGAGCTATGCATCAATTCTTTTACTTTTACTTTCTCATACAAGTCCGTATCAAACATCATACTTCTAATATTATCAAGTAATAAAATTCCTAAAAATTCATTTTCATCATTCACCACTGGAAAATGATTTCGAGAAGATTTAGCTACAGCGTTTTTAAGTACATTTCCTAATTTCATTTCTGGAGTTAATGAAATAAAATTTCGTTCAATAATCTTATCAATCTTCATCATCATTAATACATGACTGTCTTTATTATGTGTAATTAATTGTCCTTTTTTTGCCAGCTCAGATGTGTAAATAGAATTTGGAACAAAATATTTAGTAAACCCAAAAGAGATTGCTGCAACAATCATTAACGGAAGAAACAACTCATAACCTCCTGTTATTTCGGCAATTAAAAAAATGGCTGTGAGGGGTGTGTGCAAAACTCCTGCTAACAACCCTGTCATACCAACTAAAGTAAAGCTAGATTCGTCTACATGAAATCCAAACCCAATATTGTTAATAACCTTTGCAACAATATTACCTATGGTGCTTCCCATAAATAGTGTTGGAATAAAAATTCCTCCTACACCACCTGCAGCAAATGTTGTTGTCATGGCTATTGCTTTAAAAAAAGTGATACCAACTAACAATGCAATTACAATCCAAATATTGGTTAAATCAGCATTAAATGGAGTTTGATTTAAGGCTCTAATATCGTTTCCTAACAACAAATCATTCATCAAATCAAAACCCTCACCATATAATGGTGGAATGAAATAAAGCATTATACCAATGGCACCACCTCCAATTAATAATTTTTGAATTGGATTTTTAAATCGCTTAAAAAAATCAGTAATAAAAAAATACATTTTATTAAAATATACAGATGCTATTCCGGTTCCTACCCCTAGTATAATATAAAAGAATAAGTCTTTCATTTCGAAAGTGTCTTGTAAATCAAAACCAAAAAAAGAATCGGAGCCTAAAAATAAATAGGAGGTCATTATTGCCGAAACAGAAGCGAGTAATAATGGTATTAATGATACAAATGCTAAATCTAAACTAAAAATTTCTACTGCAAAAATAATGGCAGCTACAGGGGCTTTAAACATAGCGGCTAAAGAACCAGCGGTTGCACAACCAATAAGTAACATTCTTGTTTTTGCATTGATATGAAAAACTTGTGATATATTAGATCCTATTGCCGAAGCTACAGTAACAGCTGGCCCTTGAAGCCCAACAGACCCTCCAAAACCAACGGTTAATGGTGCAGCAATTAATGGTGCATAAATTTTAAAAGGCTTTATAATTCCGTTACGCCTAGAAATAGAATGAAGCGCTGAGGTTATACCGTGACTAATATTTTTTTTAAGAATGTATTTCTGAAAAATAAAAACCAGTGACAAGCCAATAATTGGAAAAATAAAATAAAAGGCAGATGAACCTTCAATGATTTTACCCTCTAGCAATGCCTGAATAAAATGTGTAATATTTTTTAGAGTTACAATGCCTAATCCTGCTAACAGACCAACTAATACACTTAATATATAAACAAAATTCCTTTCAGAAATATGCTTGTATTTCCAAATCAAAAATTTACGAAGGAGTAAAGTAATTTTTGGCATTTATATTTAATATAAATAATGTCGATTAGCTTTAAACTAAAGGGGTATAGGTTAGACTCCTAAAATGAGTTTTAACTTACTCTTTATTAACGGCTATATTTTCGATGTCTCTATCAAACAAATACAAGCCTCCTTTATCGCTACCAATAATTTTAAACTTGTCTAAAATAGTTCTTGCTAAGGCTTCTTCTTCTGCCTGTTCAGAAACATACCATTGCATAAAATTATGCACTGTATAATCTTTAGCCTCCAAACATTGAAACACTATTTTATTGACGTTGTTGGTAACAGTTTCTTCACTCTCTAAAAAGGTTGTAAAAATATCTTGTAAAGAATCAAATTCACTTTTTGATTTATCTAGTGCCGGAATTACCGCTTTTTCACCACGTTCATTAATAAATTTCACCAACTTAATCATGTGCATTCGCTCTTCTTCTGATTGGCCAAAGAAAAAATTTGCGACTCCATTAAATCCGTTTATTTCTGCCCAAGAAGCCATCGATAAATATTGCATAGAAGCATTTGCTTCTAATTTTATTTGCGAGTTTAAAGCCTCAACTATCGTTTTTGATATCATAATAAAAAAGGTATTGCGTTTAGTAGGTGTAAAGTTAAAAAAAATCCCATTGCCAATAACTTGGAAACAGGATTTTAAAAATTTGTGTTTTAATGTTTTTATTCTACTATATAAGAATCTAATTTTTTAATCTTAATGGGAGGGGAACTACTACTAACAAATGATTCTGACTCGTAAATTAGTCCAATTCCATTTGAAAAATTTAAATTGTTTATTCCTGGTAAAATTTCTCCAGTAGCATTAACCTTCAAATAAATTTCCATATCCAAACATTCAAAATTACCAGCTTCAGTAGAGATAGTAACACTATTTTCATTTAATCTAGCATAAAATGTCATATCACGTAAAGATGTATTTACGATTCGTTCTCTATAATCATTAGTTGTATACGCTATTTTTCCAGCATCCGTAATTAAATAACCTAAAGAATCTCTAAAAAACCTATGATATTCACCATTTGGTTGAACTAAAGTTGTACCAGGATTATCATTCCCAGAAATTCTTGATCTAAAATTAAAATATGTATTCCCGTTAATTTCAGTTCTAGCTACAATTTTAACTGAATCGATGATACCCATATAATCATAAGTATCATTAAAACTTCTATACTTGTAATATTTATATTCCCAAGTATTCCCAACCGTTAAGGCGTAAAAATTATCTTCAATAGGATCTTCGGTTGTGACTTCAATTATTTCATCATTTGTATTACAAGAAGATAAAGTAACCCCAAAAGTAAGTAGTGTAAAAAGTAATCGTTTCATAGTAAGTTATTTGAGTTAGTGATTTTAAAACGGGCAAATAACTTTATTATTTTATATATCTCAGAGTATAAAAAAATCCTGCTCAAAATTTAAACAGGATAATTTTATATAAAGGCCCTTCGACTACGCTTAGGGTGACAATTAATTTTATGATTTTAAATTGAGCTTTAAGCTTAACTCGGTCAGTTGCTCATCATCGATAGGAGCAGGTGCATCTATCATAACATCTCTACCCGAATTGTTTTTAGGGAATGCAATAAAATCACGTATGGTTTCTTGCCCTCCTAAAATTGATACCAATCTATCCAATCCAAATGCCAAACCTCCATGAGGTGGCGCACCATATTCAAAAGCATCCATTAAAAATCCAAACTGTGCTTTTGCATCTTCATCAGAAAAACCTAAATGCTTTAACATAGTTGCTTGAATTTGCTTGTCGTGAATTCTGATAGAACCACCACCAATTTCATTTCCGTTCAACACCAAGTCATAGGCATTTGCTTTTACATCTCCAGGATTGGTTTCAAGCAATTCTAATTGACCTGGTTTTGGTGATGTAAATGGATGATGCATCGCATGATAATTCCCAGTCTCTTCATCTAGTTCTAACAATGGGAAATCTACAACCCAAAGTGGCACAAAAACTTTAGGGTCTCTTAATCCTAAACGCTCTGCCAATTCCATTCTTAAGGCGCTCAATTGTGCTCTCACTTTATTTGTATCTCCTGATAAAATGCAGATTAGATCTCCTGTTTTGGCTCCAGTAACTTTTGCCCATTTAGCCAAATCTTCTTGATCGTAAAATTTATCTACGGATGATTTGAAAGAACCATCATCGTTACAACGAGAATACACCATTCCCAAAGCTCCAACTTGAGGTCTTCTTACCCAATCAATGATTTTATCAATTTCTTTTCTGCTATATGAATTTCCTCCAGGAACTGCGATTCCAACCACTAATTCGGCGTTGTTAAATACCCCAAAATCTTTGTGTTGAGTTACTTCATTCAATTCGCCAAACTGCATTCCAAATCTAATATCCGGCTTGTCGTTTCCATACAAACGCATAGCATCATCATATTGCATTCTAGGGAAATCTCCAACCTCAACTCCATTAATTTCTTTTAATAAATGACGTGTCATTCCTTCAAAAGCATTCAAGATATCTTCTTGTTCAATAAATGCCATTTCACAGTCAATCTGTGTAAATTCTGGTTGTCTATCGGCACGTAAATCTTCATCTCTAAAGCATTTTACAATCTGAAAATATTTGTCCATTCCTCCCACCATCAATAGCTGTTTAAAGGTTTGAGGTGATTGTGGTAAGGCATAAAATTGTCCTTCATTCATACGACTTGGTACCACAAAATCTCGTGCTCCTTCAGGTGTCGATTTAATTAAATAAGGCGTTTCTACTTCAATAAATCCATCCGAAGATAAATAGTTGCGAACCTCTTGTGTAACCTTAGATCTGAAAATTAAATTCTCTTTTACAGGATTTCTACGAATATCCAAATAGCGATATTTCATTCGTAATTCTTCACCACCATCTGTGTCATCTTCAATCGTAAAAGGAGGTGTTTTAGAAGCGTTCAAAATAGTAAGTTCAGAAGCTGAAATCTCGATATCACCCGTTTCCATTTTTGGATTTTTTGACTGACGCTCAATGACAGTTCCTTTAACTTGAATCACAAACTCACGCCCCAGAGTTTTTGCCATTTCAAAAACTGCAACATCCGTTCTTTCTTCATCAAAAATTAATTGTGTAATTCCGTAACGATCACGTAAATCTACCCAAACCATAAAACCTTTATTCCTTACTTTTTGCACCCAACCAGCAAGTGTAACTTCTTCATTTACATTGGCTAAACGCAACGCTCCATTTGTATGACTTCTATACATATCTATCTTAAAAAATTGACTGCAAATTTAGTGATTAAACTAATGGTGTAAAAGATAGTTTCTATATTTGTTTTAAAACCTGATGATTTTATGCCATCTAGAAAAACCATACATCAAATCGCTACTTATTCGTTATTCTGTTTGTTGATTCTAACAGGTGTTTTGTATGTTGTTTATTATGATGTAATGGTTCTATATTTTAAACGATACGGTTATCCCACTTATTTGATTTATCCTTTAGTAGGAGCAAAAATCATAGGGTCTTTTGTTATATTAAAAAGTAAAAATCGATTGTTGGTTGATTTTACCTATGCTGGATTTTTCTTCAATTTTGTGTTGGCTTTTTTTGTACATTTAATGGTGAGAGAGCTAGATCCGTTTCCAACAATTTCATTGGTGCTTTTGTTGACATCTTATTTTACCAGGGGTAATACGTCTTAGCGGTAAACGAAGTGACAAAGCAATCTGTTTGTCATTATCCTAGTGAGATTGCCACGTCGCTACTCTCCTCGTAATGACATAATCTGAAAATTGAAATTATAGATTCCCGTTTGCACGGGAAAAACAATAATTGTCATATCGAACGAATGTGAGATATCTCATTATTGTTGAATATTCGTTGTGCGATTTCTCAATCACTTACGTTCATTTCGAAATGACATAATTCAAATTTTTTTCTTTGTAACTTCGCATTTTAGAAAACGTACAAATGTCCAAACTATATTTAGTTCCAACACCTATCGGAAACCTTGATGACATGACTTTTAGAGCTATTAAGGTTTTAAAAGAAGTTTATTTAATTTTAGCAGAAGATACCCGAACTTCAGGAAAATTATTAAAGCACTTTGAGATTGCTACACATATGCAATCGCATCATATGCATAACGAGCATAAGATGGTAAACAGAATTGTTGAGCGAATTAAAAACGGAGAAACTGTGGCTTTAATTTCTGATGCTGGAACTCCCGCAATTTCAGATCCTGGATTTTTATTAACGCGTGCTTGTATTGAAAACAATATAGAAGTGGATTGTTTACCTGGAGCAACTGCTTTTGTACCTGCTTTGGTAAATAGTGGGTTTCCAAATGATAAGTTTGTTTTTGAAGGTTTTTTACCTGTAAAAAAAGGACGACAAACACGACTTTTATTATTGGCTAAGGAAACTCGCACGATGATTTTTTATGAATCTCCTCATAAATTAGTAAAAACATTGGGGAATTTTGCTGAGTATTTTGGAAGTGATAGGCAGGTATCTGTTTCACGAGAATTAACCAAATTATTTGAAGAAACTATTAGAGGAACCTCAACAGAAGTGTTGGCATATTATACCAACAAACCGCCCAAAGGTGAAATTGTGATTGTGGTTGCGGGGAAGAAATAGATAAATGTCATTCATGCGGAGTCAGAAATCTAAAAACTACCAGAACCACAAAATGGGTCAAATATCATTTTTAGATAAAAATTTAGGTTTTGATTTCTTTTCATAATTTCCAATAGCTTCAATTTTTGAATTGTCTAATTTAATTGATTCTCTAAAACGAGTCAATTTATATGATTCTTCAATTTTTGTTCTTATCGTCATTCCTATTTGAATGATGACATTTGTAATAATACATATTATTATGATTTCCAAATACTCCATAATTTTAATTTTTTGCTAAACTAATTCAAGTCAAATACTTTTTTAAGACAGACAAGTTTTGAAGAATTAACTCTTTAATTATATGGTTACAAATGTGTACCCGTGTCCATTAAAAAAATAGGACAAAAAAAAACACCTATAACTTTGAACAAAAATAGATGTTGAAAAAGTGTTTTACCGTTAACAATTTTGACAATTAATAGTATATGTTGTCATTCTTTTTGAATAGTCTAGATTCCCGTTTGCACGGGAAAGACAAAAAAGTATAATTTATTCTATCTGTAAATCAACAAATTCAAATTTAGAGCCACTAAACAAGCCTTTATCCGATAGTTTTAAATCAGGAATTACCAATAAGGCCATAAATGAAAGTGTCATAAATGGTGCTTTTAAATCAGAGCCTAATTCTTTTGCCATGGCATCAATTTCTTGGTACGCTTTTCCAGTAGTCCAACCATCTTTATCGCTCATGATTCCTGCAACTGGTAGTGCCAAGGATTTTTGATATTCGCCATCAACAGCACAAACTCCGCCTTTATTTTTTATGATTAAGTTTACCGCTTTGCAAATTTCTTCATCACTTGTTCCAACCACAACTATATTGTGGCAGTCATGAGCAACAGAACTAGCGATAGCCCCTTTCTTTAATCCAATATTTTTAATAAAAGCAATCGATGGTTTTACATTCTGATAACGATTAACCACGGTCATTTTTAATATATCATTTTCAACATCCGAAACTAAATTTCCATTTTCAATTATTGAATCAGCTTGAACTTCATTGGTTATCAATTGTCCTTCTAAAGCTTCAATCACTCTAATTTTATTTTCTGTTGCTTCTACACTAAAATCATTCACATATTTAAAATCAACATTGAAATTATTAGGAGATTCAAACGAAACCTGTTTAACAAATGATTGTCCATTTTCTGCAACTAATTCTCCATCAATATATGTTTGTAAAACTTTGAAATTGGTCAAATCTTCTACCACAATAAAATCGGCGTCATCACCAATATTTAACAATCCAACATTCATATTGTAATGTTTAACTGGATTGATACATGCCGCATTTAATACTTTAAAAACGTCAATTCCTTTTGCAACTGCTCGAGCACATAGTTGATTTATATGTCCAATAATTAAATCATCAGGGTGTTTATCATCAGAACAAAACATCATGTTTTCATAATATTCAGGTAATAAATCTATGAGGGCCTCAAAGTTTTTAGCAGCAGATCCTTCTCTAATTAAGATTTTCATTCCATAAGATAATTTCTCTTTTGCCTCATCATACGTAAAACATTCATGATCGGTAGAAATCCCTGCATCTATATATTTTTTAGCATCTGCACCTCTTAATCCTGGCGCATGACCATCAACTGGTTTTCCGAAATGTTTTGCCCAAGCAATTTTTTTGAGAACTTCTTCATCATCAAATAAAACTCCTGGGTAGTTCATCATCTCCGCCAAATAGTTAATATCAGGAGAAGCCATTAATTCTTTAATTCCGTCAGAGTCAATCACCGCACCGGCAGTTTCAAAAGAAGTAGCTGGGACACATGATGGTGCTCCAAAATGAAATTTTAGTGGGGCTTTTTTTCCGTTTTCTACCATATAATACACCCCATCTTTACCTAAAACATTTGCAATCTCATGAGGATCAGAAATGGTGGCAACAGTACCATGTAACACTGCGATTCTAGCAAATTCTGAAGGAACTAACATAGAACTTTCTATATGAATATGAGCATCTACAAAACCAGGAAGAATATAATTTTTTACTTGATGCTCTTTTTCTACAACTTCTTTTATCTTTCCATTTTCAATACTTACTTCGGCTGAAAAAATACGCTTACTTAATATATCTACAAATTGCCCTTGAATCTTTTTCATGAAAAATAAAATTTAAAAATTGTAAACAATATTACGAAAAACCGACACAATATTTGCTTAATTTTGAAACTTAATAAACTTATAATATGGCAAAAATAGAATTGAATTGGAAGGGTGAAAATTTGTTTGAATCTAACCAGGGTGATGGTAGTGTTACAATTGATAATCCCGTAGAAGGAATTGAAACTAGTGGTGTTCGTCCTAAGGCATTGATGCTAAGTTCACTTGCAGGATGTGGAGCGTTAGATATCGTTTCACTCTTAAAAAAAATGCGTGCTGAAGTAGATGATTTTAAAGTAGTGGTGACAGCTGAGTTGACTGATGAGCATCCAAAAATATATAAAGATGTAGTGGTGAGCTATCAGTTTTTCGGATCGGATTTTAAAAAGGATAAGATTCAGAAAGCAGTTGATTTATCAGTTGAACGCTATTGTGGAGTGATGGAAATGTTTCGTAAATTTACAGATGTAACTGTCAATGTTGAGTATATAGAACAATAGTCGTTCTAAGCTTATTTCAGAATATCATCAAATAAATTGCTATAAAAAATGCGTTGGATTCTTAAAGAGCAACCAAGTGCTGAAAAAGTAAATGCTCTCTCAAAATCTTTGGGAGTAGATATACTTATTTCCAAATTATTAGTGCAACGAGGTATTGAAACTTATGAAGAAGCAAAACAATTTTTTAGGCCTAAGTTAGATGATTTGCACAATCCGTATTTGATGAAAAATATGGATGTGGCAGTTGCACGAATTGAAAAAGCAATTGCCAACAACGAAAATATTTTGGTATATGGCGATTATGATGTGGATGGAACCACGGCAGTATCGTTGATGTCTTCCTATTTATTATCATTGTATCCTAATGTTTCAACCTATATTCCTGATAGATATGAAGAGGGGTACGGAATCTCTTTTAAAGGAATTGATTTTGCAGATGACAATGATTTCTCATTAATTATTGCCTTGGATTGTGGTATTAAAGCCATTGATAAAGTTGAATATGCATCAGAAAAAAACATAGATTTTATTATTTGTGACCATCACAGGCCGGGAAATGAAATTCCAAAAGCAATCGCTGTTTTAGACCCAAAACAAGAAGATTGCAAGTATCCTTATGATGAATTATGTGGATGCGGTGTTGGATTTAAATTGATTCAGGCATTGGCAGTAAATCAAAATCAAACTATAGATGATTTGATTCCGTATTTAGATTTGGTTGCTACAGCAATTGCTGCAGATATTGTTCCGATGACAGGAGAAAATCGTGTGTTAGCTTATCACGGATTACAAGTTATCAATAAAAGTCCTAGGGTTGGAATTAAAGCCTTGATTCATCAATTAGACAGAAAAAAACTAACGATTACTGATGTGGTTTTTGTAATTGCCCCTCGGATTAATGCTGCAGGACGAATGAAACACGGTCAGCATGCTGTTGATATTTTAACGGAACCAAATTTTGAATCAGCCTTAAAATTGGCAAGTGGAATTGAAACGTTTAATTCTGATAGGAAAGAACTAGATAAAAAAATAACAGATGAAGCTCTACAACAAATTAAAGAAACTAATGAAGAACAGAACCTTGCAACTGTTGTTTATAGCGAAACTTGGCATAAAGGTGTTATTGGTATTGTGGCTTCTAGATTGATAGAGACCTATTATCGCCCTACTTTAGTTTTTACTAAGAGTGGTAATAAATATGCTGCATCAGCAAGATCTGTAAAAGGTTTTGATGTCTATAATGCTATTGGTCAATGCTCAGAATTTGTAGAGCAATTTGGTGGACATAAATATGCAGCAGGTTTAACATTACTGCCAGAAAACTATGAGAGGTTTAAATTGAAGTTTGAAGAAATTGTAAAAAAAACAATGCCAGATGAGTTGAAAACTCCTCAATTATCTATCAGCTCGGAAATGGAATTGAGTGAAATTTCTCCAAAAATATTTAGAGTTTTAAAACAATTTGCCCCTTTTGGGCCTTTAAATATGCATCCCCTTTTTATGTCGAGCGGTTTACGAGATAATGGCTATGGCAAACAAGTAGGCGCAGACAAGAGTCATTTAAAATTAAATATTATAGATGGGGCAAATCAAAAAACATACAATGCTATCGGTTTTGGTTTGGGTGATAAATTGCAGCTAATTGGAAATGGAAAATCTTTTAACGCCGCTTTTACACTTGACGAAAATCATTGGAATGGAACCACTTCTTTACAATTAATACTGAAGGATATTCAAGAAGAATAAAAAAGCCGCTGCTATAATAAGCAGCAGCCTTTGAATTTGTTCAAAGATAAATATTATAAACTATGATAATAATTTAACACCTTTACAATATCATGTTCTTTCTTAAAATTAATTTTATTTGACGCTACATAAGATTTTACCTCTTTATTTTTATTGCTTAATACTTTAAGAACTGCTTTCTTATTTAATTTGGTTTTTATGTATTTACCACTACTGTTTTTAATAAAGTAATAGGTTCTTTTTTTCCATTCCATTGGAAGGCTGTTTTCTGTTTGATAACCTCTACTCTTATTAGGGTCGTATAAATATTTTTGTACTTCCTTTACTAAATAGTTTGTTTTTTCTAAGTTAGAAATTACCTCATAAAAATGAGATGTTCTATCTCTATTTTCAAATTGTGATGGTTCCAAACGAATGTATAAATGTTTATTTACACTATTGTCTTTATTTATAGCAAATCCCGTAATTGCTTTGTCGTCAATTATTGTTCCTCTACCTTCTCCAATACCAACAATTAATTCTCCTTTTTCCAAATCTACTTGTATTTTTTTTTGTGGAGATATAACTGTGTCGTTTATTACTAAATAACCTTCTTTCCATTCATCATATAAATATGGGTTCCCTTTGTTTTCTGTATGATAATTGATTCTTAATTCAGTACCCGTATTATTGAGTAGGTCATTATTGTAGTTATTATTATCTTGAGCAATAAGAAATGTTGGAATAATAAAAAAGGTGAGCAATAATTTTTTCATAATAATTAAAGTTTTAATTAAGATTTTGATTTCAAACAAAAATAACAAAAAACATGCCAATAATCATTGCTCTCTAATCAAATAAATATACACTGGGTAATGGTCACTAAAACCTCCTGTAAATTGATTCTTAGAAAAACTTCGAAAGGGATATCCTTTATAACGCCCTTGTTTTGTAGTTAGGTACGTTGGGTTATAAATTCCTGCTTTGTAAAATTGATACTCCTTATAATTATTAGTCAATAGATTTGAAGTAAGTATGAGTTGATCAAACAAGTTTATATTGTCTCTAAAGCCAAGTGACCCAATGCCTTTTTTAAACATTTTTTCGAAAGGATTGTATAATTCATTTTCTTTCAGTTTCTTTTTTTCTGATTTTGTCTCTAAAATTTTTTTAATGCTGTAATCAGTAGGATTGTCATTAAAATCGCCCATAATAATAATTTTACTATTTGACTCCTCTAATTTAATTTGATTTAAAATACTTAAAGTGAGTTCGGCGGATTTCTTTCTTAAATAAGCTGTTTTATCTTTACCGCTTCTTTGTGATGGCCAATGGTTGATAATTAGGTAAATAAGCTCATTGTCTAAATATCCAGACACTAATAATTGACTTCTTGTTTTAACACGATAACCCTTATCATTCCATGCTTTCAGCTCAAACAATTTGTAATCAGATGGGCTAAATAAAGTCGTGTTGTAAATCAAAGCAACATCAATTCCACGCCAATCAGGAGATTCTTGATGAATGTAATCATAGGGTTGATTTTTAAAATAAGTAGTGTTTAAAATATCATCTAATACATTGCTATTTTCAATTTCACAGACTCCAATAACTGCCGCTGTTTTACCAGTTTTTGCCTTTCCAATTTCTGATAAAACCCTAGCCATATTATCAATCTTCTCCCAATAAGCTTCTGACTTATTTGTTTTCATTTGGAGGATAGGACTGTACTCATCCTTTTTTAAAGGATTGTCAATAGTATCAAATAAATTTTCGAGATTGTAAAAAGCGATGGTACTAATAACATAACTTTTCTTTGCTGAATTCTGAGAATAACACAAACAGCAAACTAGACTAAATCCACAAGCAAATAATATCCGTTTCATAGCAAAAACAGTTACACCTTCTTAGAAGGTGGTATTACTTAATAAAATAACTTGAGATTCATTTTTAATAGGGAAATTAAAAATGGCATGATGCTAAATTACTGATTTTAAGCGTAAAGTCCTATTTTTTTTCTTTCATTAAAAAAATATATACAGGGAAGTGGTCACTATAACCTTCTATGTATTTACCGTAAGAAAAACTTCTTCTAGGGTATCCTTTATACCTTCCTTTCCTATTTATTAACCTTTTTGGACTATAGATTTTAGCGTCGTACATTTTATAATCACTAAAATCATTAGTGGTAGTTACAAATTGAGAACTAACAACTATTTGGTCGAACAAAGAAATATTGTCTCTATATGCACCTGTAAAACTGCCTTTTTTAAACTTAGATTCATAAGGGTTATACATATCATTTTCAGCTACATTATCTTTTTTAGATTTTGTCTTCATGATTTTTTTGAAACTTGACTCTATAGGGTCATCGTTAAAATCGCCCATAGTAATAACTTTTGCATTCGGTTCCTTCTCTCTAATTTCTGCAATAATTTTTAAATTCAATGCTGCTGCTTTTTCTCTAAAAGGAATACTTCGAGTACCTCCTCTTTTTGATGGCCAGTGGTTTACAATAATATGAATTAACTCATCATCTAAATAACCCGATACTAATAATTGATCACGCGTATAAACACGCTCACCTTCATTATCATAAATCATTAAAGGGTAAGCTTTATGACTAACTGGTTTAAAATAACGAGGTTGATACAATAGCCCTACATCAATCCCTCTTTTGTCTGGTGACTCATGATGCACAAAACCATAACGCTTGTCTTTTAAATTTTTACCGTTTATTAAATCTTTTAAAACAGTATCATTTTCTATTTCAACCACCCCAATTAAAACAGGGCTGTTTTTTGTTTTTTCTAAACCAATATCAGCTAGCACACTCCCTAGCTTATCAATTTTATCCCAATATACTTTAGACTTGTTTCCCTTTAATTCCATCATAGGGCTTGCTTCATCATTTTTAGCAGGATTATTTATGGTGTCAAAAAGGTTTTCAAGATTATAAAAAGCAAGAGTTCTAATCTTATATTGTTTGTCTTGCGAAAAAGAATTATTAGACATTACTAAGGCAGCCAAAAGGAAAAATAAAATACGAGTCATAAAAAAATTTATTAATGAATCATCAAAAATAGAAACAATTTTGAAAGCAAAATAATAATAATGTTAAAATAAGTTAATATGCATATATTATTGCTATTTTTGAAGGCAAAATTGCACCAACAACAAATAAACTAGTTTAATTTCAAACATGAGAAAAATTATTACTTCAATGTTCTTTGTTTTAGCGACCGTATTAGTTACGAACGCTCAATCATTGGGTATTGTTAAAGGAAGTGTTTCTGATAGTTATAACGCTACCCCATTGGCAAGCGTGAAAGTAGCTTTGATAGGAACCACAATTGAACAGCTAACTGATGCTGAGGGTAATTTTCTGATTCAAAATGCTCCTGCAGGTAATCAACTTTTAGAGTTGAGTCTTGAAGGGTTTGAAACTCAGAATTTCCCAATCACAATTAGCGAAGGAGGCGAAGTAGATTTAGGAAGCATACTTTTATACGAAGTTGCTTTAGATCAAACCGATTTAAGTGTCATCTCTCTTTCTGAAGAAGAGTTGAGTACTGATGAAGGTGCTGCAGATAATACTGCTGGGTTACTACAGTCGTCTAAAGACGTATTTTTAAGTACTGCTGCTTACGAATTTAGTGCTACTTTTTTTAGAGCTCGTGGTTACAATTCTGAAAACGGAAAATTGTTAATCAACGGAATCGAAATGAACAAAATCTACAACGGTCGCCCACAATGGGGCAACTGGGGTGGTATGAATGACTTGATGAGAAATCAAATCTTAACCAATGGTTTAGAAGCATCAGAATACACTTTTGGTGGTGTTGGTGGATCTAACAATGTTGTGATGAGAGCCTCAGAATATAGTCAAGGAGGTAGAGTCTCTTATGCTTCATCTAACAGGTCTTATACTGGTAGAGTGATGGCAAGTTACAGTTCTGGTTTAAACGAAAAAGGTTGGGCATATTCATTTTTAGCTGCTAGACGCTTTGGAACTGAAGGTTATAATGATGCTACTTTATATGATGCAAATTCATTTGCTGTATCTATAGAAAAGGTAATTAATAACAATCACAGTTTAAACTTTACAGGTTTTTATACACCAAATCGTAGAGGTAAATCATCACCAAATACACAAGAGGTGTATGATTTAAAAAACACGAGATACAATTCGTATTGGGGAAAACAAGACTCTAATAAAAGAAACTCTAGAGAGCGAAATATTGAAGAACCTGTTTTAATGTTAAACCATTATTGGGATATTAGCGACAAAACAACATTGAATACAAACGTTGCTTATCAATTTGGAAAAATTGGGAACAGTCGCTTAGATTATGGCGGTACCACTTTATTAACAGATTCTTCTGGTGATGAATCTATTGAAGGTGGCGGTTCAAATCCTGATCCTACTTATTATCAAAAATTACCAAGTTATTATTTAGGTGATGTAGATAATCCTGATTATGAACAAGCATATTTAGCTGAGCAAGAATTTAAGAATGATGGTCAAATAGATTGGAACTCTCTATATTCTGCTAACTTAAGTGCTGGTGCGCAAGGAAAAAATTCTGTGTATGCTTTATATGAAGATAGAAATGATGATAATCAATTCACAGCAAATACAATTTTTAGAACAGAATTGAATGAGAATATTGATATCAATGCAGCGGTAACCTATCGCAATTTAAAGTCTAAGAACTTTGCAAACATGCTAGACCTTTTAGGAGGAACAGGCTTTTTAGATGCTGATTCATTTTCTGATACAGTTGATGAAGCTCAAAACGATTTAAATAACAGAAACAGAATTGTACAAGAAGGTGATACTTTTAAATATAGTTATGAAATCGATGCAGATATAGTTGATGCGTTTGCTCAAGCACAATTTTCGTATGATAAAATTGATTTTTACGTTGGTACACAAGTGTCTGCTACCAATTACCAAAGAAATGGTTTGTATAAAAATGGACGTTTCGAGGATAATTCATTTGGAAAAAGTGAAAAATTAAACTTTACAAATTTTGGCTTTAAAGGCGGGTTGACCTATAAATTATCTGGTCGTCATTTATTTACTGCTAATTTAGGATATAGAACAAAAGCACCTAGTATTCGTAATTCATTCTCTAACTCTAGAGAAAATAACGATGTTGTAGTTGATATTGAAAATGGTGTCGTTTCTGGATTAAAAAGCGAAACAATTACTTCCTTTGATGCGAGTTATATTTTAAGAACTCCGATGATTCAAGCAAGGTTTACTGGGTATTATACACAATTTACCGATGCCACAGAAATTTCATTTTTCTACGCTGATGGTATAACTGTTTTAACACCTGGAGGTCAACAAAATGAATCTAATGCTTTTGTACAAGAAGTTGTAACTGGTATCGACAAACGTAATATTGGAATGGAAATCGGGCTTTCTGCACAAGTAACTTCTAGAATTAAGTTGAAAGGAGCCTTGGCATTGGGTGATTATGTATATTCAGGCAATGCAAATGTGTATGCTACTTCATCTGCAATTAGTGAATTTAATGACGGCAATGGAAATGTAATAAATGAAGGAGATAGAATTGATTTTGGGCAAACAAACTTAAAAAATTATCATGTTGCAGGTGGTCCTCAACGTGCAGTTTCAGCTGGATTTGAATATAGAGACCCAGAATACTGGTGGTTTGGTGCAACAATCAATTTCTTTTCAAATGCTTATGTAGATGTTGCTCCTATTACAAGAACAGAAAGCTTTGGTTTAGATGATGATGGTTTACCATTTAACGATTATGACCCTGCAATTGCAAGAGAATTATTGGCACAAGAAAAATTTGACAATTACCATTTAGTAAATATAGTTGGTGGTAAGTCTTGGAGAATAGACGATTATTATATTGGCTTCTTTGCTAACGTTAGTAACGTGCTAAATAAAAAATATAAAACAGGTGGTTTTGAACAATCACGTAACGCAAGCTATAGAGTTTTAAAAGACGATAAAGAGCGAGATACTCCTGTATTTGGATCAAAATACTGGTATGGTTATGGTGCATCTTATTACCTAAATGTGTACTTCAGATTTTAATAAAATAGAAAAACAGAACAAAAAACGAATACAATGAAAACAATTAAATTTTTAAAACTAATCTCATTTTCTGCCATGGCAGCTTTGACCATATCTTGTGTACAAGATGATGAATATGATGTACCACCAGTTGGAGGTACAGAGCCAGAGATAGAAGTTAACTCAAGTATTGGCGCAGTAAGATCTGCATGGGATCAAAATAATGCAAGTAACAATGAAGATATATATACTTTTCCAACAGATGGCGGAGATTTATATTTAGCCGCATATGTAGTTTCTAGTGATTATGGTGGAAACTTTTACAAAACTTTAGTGGTACAAGATGCTCCTGAAAGTCCAGAATTTGGTATCGAAGTATTGGTAGATAAAACATCTTTATTCGAATCGTATGAAGTAGGACGTAAAGTATACATTAAATTAAACGGTCTGTCTGTATCTTATGATGATGGTGATGATAATGATCCAACTGATCCAACTGCAGGACGCTATAGTTTAGGGTCTTTAATTGGTGGTAGAGTTGATGATATTCCTCAATTTACCTATACAAACCATATCATACGTTCAACAGAAGTTGCTACAATTGTACCAACTGTAATTGCTATTGAAGATTTTGATCAAGACAATTTAAACACAATGGTTCAAATTCAAGGGATGCAGTTTGAAGTGAGTGAATTAAGTAAAACCTATGCTGGTGAAGCTAGTGATTCATTTGATGGATTTAGAATTTTGTTGAGTTGTGAAGACGAATCAACTGCAACGTTGCAAACAAGTACGTTTGCTGATTTTAAATCTCATACTGTTGCACAAGGTCAAGGAAATATCAATGCTGTTTTGGCAAAGGACTTTAGAGCAGATTTCTTTGTAATGATTATCAACACCCCAACAGATGTTGATTTTGCTAGCACTGATAGATGTGACCCTGTAGTTTTAGAATGTACAGATCCTTCAGGTGGAGGCTCTGCTATATATTCTGAAGATTTTGAAGGGTTTTCTGATTATGCTTCTGAAGGTTGGGTAGAAGAAGTTGTTAGCGGAACTACTGATTGGTTTATTAGTGGTTTTGGAGGTAATACTTATTCACGTATCTCTGCGTTTAGGTCAGGAGATACCGATGGAAAAGCTTGGTTAGTAACTCCTGTAATTAATTTAGATGGCACAACGGGAGAAGAATTATCTTTTGATGTTCAGGCTAGTTATGATAATGGAGTCAATTTATCTGTATTTATTTCAACAGATTTTACTGGAGATCCAGAAACGGCAACTTGGCAACAGCTTGATGCAGATATCCCTTCAGGACCGTCTAGTGCTTTTGGTAATTTCGAATCTGTTGATCCAATAAATATTTCTTGTTTAGATGGTGACGTTCATATTGGCTTTTTATACAAAGGTATTGACCCAAGCGCAACAACAAGATATCATATAGATAACATTGAAGTTACTGGAAACTAAAAAATATGTGTCATTCTCGTGAAAATGGGAATCCACAAGTTTTACAAATAGAATTTTATAAGCCGAAGCAATATGCTTCGGCTTTTTTGTTTTTTGTACATTTGTAGTTTACTATAAGTAGATATTAAAAGAATTGTCATTCCGATAGAGAGAGAAACGAACGACAAGGAATCTCATCAACAAATTAATACAAACAGCATTCCTTTAAAATGATCGAAGAAAAAAAAGCAACATCAGAAAAAGCAGTTTTAATAGCGGTAGTTTCTCAACTTCAAGACGAAGAAAAAACAACAGAGTATCTTGATGAGTTAGAATTTTTGACTTTAACTGCTGGTGGAAGAGCTGTAAAAAGATTCACCCAAAAGTTAGAAAAACCAAATCCAAAAACTTTTATCGGAACTGGTAAGTTAGAAGATATTGCTACTTATATAGAGCAACACAATATTGGTACCGCCATTTTTGATGATGAATTAAACCCAGCTCAATTACGTAATATTGAAAAAGTATTAGACTGTAAAATCTTAGATCGCACCAATCTTATCTTAGATATTTTTGCTCAACGAGCACAAACCTCTTATGCCCGCACCCAGGTTGAGTTGGCGCAATGTCAATACTTATTACCAAGACTTACAAGATTATGGACACACTTGAGTCGTCAAAAAGGGGGAATCGGAATGCGTGGTCCTGGTGAAACAGAAATTGAAACAGATAGACGTATTGTGCGTGATAAAATTGCTTTGCTAAAAAAGAAGTTAACGGTTATTGATAAGCAAATGGCTGTTCAAAGAAAAAATAGAGGTAAAATGGTACGCGTAGCCTTAGTAGGCTATACCAATGTTGGTAAATCTACTTTAATGAATGTAGTGAGTAAAAGCGATGTGTTTGCCGAAAACAAATTGTTTGCAACCTTAGATACTACCGTAAGAAAAGTGGTAATTAAAAACATTCCGTTTTTATTGACAGATACTGTTGGATTTATTAGAAAATTACCAACACAATTAATCGAATCTTTTAAATCTACTTTGGATGAAGTGCGCGAAGCAGATTTGTTATTGCACGTAGTAGATATTTCTCATCCAAATTTTGAAGACCATATTACCTCTGTAAATAAAATACTTGATGAAATTGAAAGCATAAACAAGCCAACCATTTTAGTTTTTAATAAAATTGATGCTTATAATCACGAAACCATCGACGATGACGATTTGGTTACTAAATTTTCAAAAGCACATTATACCCTAAATGATTGGAAGAAAACTTGGATGAATTCTGGAGATAATTGTTTGTTTATTTCGGCACTTAATAAAGAAAATTTAGATGACTTCCGTAAAAAGGTTTTTGAGGAAGTTAAAAAAATTCACATCCAACGTTTTCCATACAATGACTATTTGTATTATGAATATGATGAAAATGGAGAAGGAATTTAATTAGTCGTCAGTTAATCCATATCGTTTAGCTCTAGTTTTCCACATGTTTCTTGCAAGTGTTTGCAAATCTTCATGGCTATCACTTTCGTCTACAATTTCTAAGCCTAAAAGTGTTTCAATAATATCTTCTTGTGTCACCAAACCGCTAATTGACCCAAACTCATCAACAACCAAAGCTATGTGTTCACGTTTTTCAATTAAATCTTCAAACAACGGTTTTATTTGAGCATTTCTTTCGGTTATAATAATTGTACGTTTAATCGTTTTTAAGGTTTCATTACCATTCCCCTTAATGATTGCTTCTAGCATTTGATCTTTCAAAAAATAACCAGTGATGGCATCTATTGAATCATCATAAATAGGTATTCTAGAAAATTTTAATTGCGGATTTTCATCATAAAAATCTTTAATATTCATCGTTTCAATGGCGGTCTGCAAAACTGTTCTAGGAGTCATGATATCTTTTACTAGAACCTTTTTAAAGTCAATAAGATTTTTAATTACTTTACTTTCCGATTCTTGAAAAACACCCTCTTCTTTAGCAATATCTGCCATAGCTTGAAAGTCTTCTCTACTTACATTTGCTTCGTGAGTATTTTTACCTACTAGATTTGTTACTAATTCTAACAACCATAAAACACCTGTTATTTTTAATGGAAACATGAGTATTATGGTTCCTTTGGTTGTGAAATTAGCTAGTTTTTTCCAATAAGTTGCTCCAATTGACTTTGGAATGATTTCTGATAAAATTAATATCAATAAAGTCATAATAGCTGATACAATTCCGACTGCATTGTTTCCAGAGCCAAAAGTTTTTTCAGCTTGTACACCTACCATAATCGCACCAACTGTATGAGCAATTGTATTGACGGTTAAAATAGTAATTAGCGGTTTGTTAATATCATCCTTCAACACTTTCAAGGTTTTAGCAAATGCTTCTCCTTCTTTCTTTTTTATAGTAATATACGTCGGTGTTATACTTAATAAAACAGCTTCAAATATGGAGCATAAAAAAGAAAAAGCAATAGAGATTACTGCGTAAAGAATTAATAATGACATTCAAAATAGTTTTTGCTAAATTACAATTTTATAAAATAGGTATAAAAAAAGCTTCCTTAAAAAGAAAGCTTTAATATTTATTGATTATTAAATTCTTAAAAATTAAGATTAACTCCTAAACCAAATACTTCTCTAACCTGAAAACCTGAATAGGCATTGTCGTCATAAATAGTTTGGAAAGTTAAGTTTGTAGATAATACATCATTTATTTTCATTACCAAATTCATAGTGTAATCAATGTCAATGTTTTGAGGCTTGTCAATATAGTTTGAATAAAGAGATATTAAATTCTCCATCGAAACATTTTTCATAATATCAAATTTATAATATCCTCTAATGTTTAAACCAAATTCAAACAAGCTTTTATCTCCAGGATTAACTCCAAAAGTTTCAACATCATTACTAGAATCATACGTTACATTATTTGGATCATCATCATTATACGAAAATATTTCACTCGTAATAAATGTAAATTTAGCCGTTGCTGGTGATAAATTTACATATAAGTTATCCGATTTTTTCCACAAGAAACCGGGTCCAAAACTCCAATAAGCTGGTTTAAAAAATCCTGATGTAGGAAAATTTTCACTGTCTGCGCCTGGATTTTGGTCTAAATAATCATCTTCATAATCATATCCATCAGTAAACTGTGTTTTAAAGTTCATAAAGAAAGAAAAATTCCAGTATTCTTTTTTCATTTTCCGCCCTAAAATAGAATTCAACTCTAATCTATCGTCTGTTTTTCTTGCACCATCATCATCATTAATTGTAAGCCCATAACTAGCTAATAGTTTATTATCTAATGTCCAAATTCCTTTAGTATAATTAAAATCATAGTTTACATTCAGGTTCCCTGCAAAATTATTATCTCCTCCTGCTTGCCAATTAGAAAAAGCTGTTTGATTAATTAATAAGGTAATAGTTCCTGAGGTTCTCCAACCATCTTGAATGCTGTCTGTTTCTTCTTGTGCATAAACAAATGTACTTGTAATAATTAGCAATGCAACTAATAGTAATTTTTTCATTTTTATAGAATTTAGTTTAAGTGTGCAAAGATACACTTATTAGCTAAAAATAAAAGGCTATTTTTTTGATTTAAAAATCGGTACTGTAGAACATGCCTCACCATACATCACCGATTTTGCAACAGGAATTAATTTTGAAATTAACTGAATGTAGGCAGTTTCTGGAATGGGTTTGTTTGAACACCCTTTTATGATGATTGGTTTGTCTTTATATGCATCAATTGGTAATGTCAAAATAATATCTTGAAAAATTGCAGTTTCTAATTCAACTAAATTTCCAACAACAATTCTTTGAGTAAATAATGAAAGCTGGGAAGTGATTAAAAGGTAAGCCCAAGACGGAATGATAGCATCAACAGAACAGGTGAGCGCCACAAAATAATTTTGATATTGTGACCAATCGTGGTTTTGAACCTGATCTCTAAAGTCTTTCTCTTTGAGAATTAATTCTTGAAACAACCAATCTTTAATATCAAAAACAAAACGCTTCCCTTGAGGGTAATAATCTTCAAGATCTATAGTAATCAGCTTACTTTTTGCAACTCTGTTTTTAATTTCTTTCATTATAAATTGTTATTCCTGTTTACATAGGGATGATAACTCCTACAAAAAACCTAATTCCAATTTTGCTTCTTCGCTCATTAAATCTTGTGTCCAAGTAGGGTCAAAAGTAATCTCAACATTACAATCTCTAACTTCTTCTAAAGTCTTTACTTTTTCTTCAACCTCAATAGGTAAAGTTTCAGCAACAGGGCAATTTGGAGATGTTAAAGTCATCAATATCTTAATATCATTTTCCTCACTCACCATTACATCATAAATCAATCCTAATTCATAAATATCTACCGGTATCTCAGGGTCAAAAATTGATTTTAAAACTCCAACTATTTTATCTCCTAAATTTTGTGTGTCATCTTGTGTCATAACTTTATGATTTTATTCTGTTAATTTACTTTGATACGCTAAGGCATATAACTTTATTTGTTTCAACATAGACACCAATCCATTTGCTCTTGTTGGCGATAAATGCTCTTTTAATCCAATTTCATTAATAAATTCTGTATCAGCTTCTAAAATGTCAGCAGGTTTCTGGTCGGAAAAAACTCGTAAAACCAACGCTACAATTCCTTTAGTTAAAATCGCATCACTGTCAGCAGTAAAATGAATTTTATCATCATTTAAATCTGCATGAATCCAAACTTTAGATTGGCAGCCTTTAATCAAATTTTCTTCAATTTTGTTAGCAACATCAATAATTTCTACTGATTTTCCTAGATCAATCATATATTCATAACGCTCCATCCAATCGTCAAAGACATCGAACTCATCAATAATTTCTTCTTGTATTTCTTTGATAGTCATTTTTAAAACTTATTTTTGCAAAAAAATAATTAAGGCACAAAAATAGTACATTTATATGATAAATAGCTGCTCTTTTAAAGTGCAAAATTGATGTAAATTATGAGTAAATTATTAGCTGTTGGTACAGTTGCTTTTGATGCTATTGAAACTCCTTTTGGGAAAACAGATAAAATTTTGGGTGGTTCAGGTACATTTGTTGGTCTTGCCGCTTCTAAATTCGAAGTTAATATCGGAATTGTTTCTGTAGTAGGTGGAGATTTCCCCCAATCGTATTTAGATATGATGAAAGAAAACGGAATTAATACTGACGGAGTCGAAATTATCAAAGAAGGTAAAACATTTTTTTGGAGTGGTAAATATCACAATGATATGAACTCTAGAGATACTTTGATTACCGAGTTAAATGTTTTAGAACATTTTAAGCCTATAGTTCCAGAAGCATATAAAAATTCTAGTATTGTAATGTTGGGGAATTTACACCCTTTAACCCAAGCTTCTGTTTTAGATCAAATGTCTGTGAAACCAAAACTGGTAGTTTTAGATACTATGAATTTTTGGATGGATATTGCTTTAGACGATTTACACCAAGTTTTAAAACGTATAGATGTAATTACCATTAATGATGATGAAGCAAGACAATTGAGTGGTGAGTATTCTTTGGTAAATGCTGCGAAGAAGATTCACACGATGGGGCCTAAATACGTGGTGATTAAAAAAGGAGAGCATGGTGCTTTATTGTTTAGCGAAGAAGGAATGTTCTATGCACCGGCATTACCCCTAGCTGAGGTTTTTGATCCAACTGGTGCGGGAGATACTTTTGCAGGAGGTTTTTGTGGATATTTAGCCAAGACAGAAAATATCTCATTTGAGAATATGAAAAATGCCATTATATACGGTTCTAATCTCGCATCGTTTTGTGTTGAGAAATTTGGAACTCAAAGAATGGAAGAATTAAAAAATGGTGAAGTGGAAGAACGACTACGCGCCTTTAAAGAGCTGACTCAATTTGATATTGTGTCTTAATTTTGAAATTCCGCCTTTGTGCGGAATTTTTTATTTTAAATGTTCTTGAAGTTATTGAGTAAAATAAAAGCAAGAATCTAAAAAACAACACATACAAAACCTAAACAAAAATGAGCGACGCTATAAAACACGAATGTGGAATTGCATTGTTAAGGTTGTTAAAGCCTTTAGACTATTACAAAAAAAAATACGGTACTTCTTTCTACGGAATCAACAAGATGTATTTGTTAATGGAAAAACAACACAATCGCGGTCAAGATGGTGCTGGTTTTGCAAGTGTTAAGTTTGATATGCAACCTGGTAATAGATATATTAGTAGGGTTAGATCAAATAAAGCGCAACCGATTCAAGATATTTTTGCTCAGATTAATGAACGTTTAAATAGTGTCTTAACCGAAAACCCTGATAAAAAAGACGATGTACAGTGGCAAAAAGAAAACATGCCTTATTTAGGAGAATTGTTTTTAGGTCATGTACGTTACGGAACTTTTGGGAAAAATAGCATTGAAAGTGTACATCCATTTTTACGTCAAAATAACTGGAAACACAAAAATCTAATTTGCGCTGGTAATTTTAATTTAACCAACTCTAACCAAATTATGCAAGAGTTAATTGAGTTAGGGCAGCATCCAAAAGAAAATACCGATACCGTTACGGTGATGGAAAAAATTGGGCACTTTTTAGATGATGAAGTTGAACAATTATATCAAGATTATAAAAGTGAAGGTGTCAACAAAAAAGAAGCTACTGATTTGATTGCAGCAAATTTACAAGTTGAAAAAGTATTGCAGCGTGCTTCAAAAAGTTGGGATGGTGGTTATGCCATGGCTGGGTTAATAGGTCATGGAGATGCTTTTGTATTGAGAGATCCTGCAGGAATTAGACCAACCTATTTTTATCAAGATGATGAGATTGTAGTAGTTGCATCTGAAAGACCTGTGATTCAAACAGTTTTTAATGTTGATATTGATAAAATTCAAGAATTAGATCGCGGTCATGCACTTGTTGTCAAAAGAAATGGTGACACTTCAGTAAAACCTGTATTAGAGCAACTTCCTAAAAAATCGTGTTCGTTTGAGCGAATTTATTTCTCTCGTGGTTCGGATGCTGATATTTATAAAGAACGAAAAATGTTAGGAAAAAATGTGTTTCCACAAATATTAGAATCTATTGATAACGATATTAAAAACACTGTTTTTTCATTTATTCCAAATACAGCTGAAACTTCTTTTTATGGAATGTTTGAAGCAGCAGAAGACTTTTTAAATCAGCAAAAAACAGAGAAACTATTAAAAGGTAATCACAACCTCTCTGCAAAAGAAGTTACAGCATTATTATCTGTCAGACCACGAATGGAAAAGATTGCCGTGAAAGATGTAAAGCTACGCACCTTTATTGCAGATGACAATTCTAGAGATGATTTAGTTGCGCATGTTTATGATGTTACTTATGGCGTTGTAAAACCAACTGATAATTTGGTGATTATTGATGATAGTATTGTTCGCGGAACAACCTTAAAGAAAAGTATCATAAAAATATTAGATCGATTAAATCCAAAGAAAATAGTTATTGTTTCATCAGCGCCTCAAATTCGTTTTCCAGATTGCTACGGAATTGACATGGCAAAAATTGGAGATTTTATAGCCTTTAAAGCAACGATTGCATTGTTAAAAGAAACAAAGCAAACTACTATTATCGATTTGGTGTATGCAAAATGCAAACAACAAAAAGATTTAGGTGATGACCAAATTCAGAATTTTGTAAAAGAGATTTATGCTCCTTTTACAGATGAAGAAATTTCGAATAAAATTGCCGAAATGCTAAAAACCGATGACATTAAATCAGATATTGAAGTCATTTATCAAACCGTTGATAATTTACACAAAGCAATTCCAGAACATTTAGGAGATTGGTATTTTACTGGTGATTACCCAACTCCTGGAGGTAATCGTGTTGTGAATTCTGCCTTTATGAATTTTTACGAAGGTTCAGATGCTAGAGCATATTAATAGAATTAAATAATCTTATAAAAAAAACCAGAAGCAATTGCTTCTGGTTTTTTGTGTTTTAAGCTTCACTACAAATTTTCTATAAGAAGCAGTCTCATTTTAAAGATTACTTCGTGTTGTTCGCAATGATAGAATATCTATTTTCCAGCAGCATATCGTCTTTCAACTTCGTTCCAGTTAATTACATTAAAAAATGCTTGGATATAATCTGGTCTTCTGTTTTGGTAATTTAAATAGTAAGCATGTTCCCAAACATCCAATCCTAAAATTGGTGTTCCTCCACATCCATCAGGCATTAAAGGGTTGTCTTGATTTGGAGTTGAACAAACTTCAACTTTTCCTCCAGGATGCACACATAACCACGCCCAACCAGATCCAAATCTAGTTGCTGCAGCTTTTGCAAAAGCATCTTTAAACGCATCAACAGAGCCATAAGCTGCTTCGATAGCATCTCTTAATTCTCCTGTTAAATATCCTTTATCTTCTGGATTCATTACAGACCAAAATAATGAGTGATTGTAAAATCCGCCTCCGTTATTTCTTACTGCACCATTGTTCATGTCTAATTCTGTTAAAATATCATTGATAGATTTTCCTTCTAAATCAGTTCCTGCAATCGCATTGTTTAAATTGTTTGTATATCCTTGGTGATGTTTACTATAATGTATTTCCATAGTTCTAGCATCAATATGTGGTTCTAACGCGTCATAAGCGTATCCTAATTGTGGTAATTCAAAAGCCATAATATTTCTTTTTAAGTGTTGTACAAAATTTTCTACGTCAAAGGTACACAACAAAACTCAATCACGGAAATTGATTGTTTTTATAAATGTATTAGAAAAGTTTATGGGGTGAGTTAATAATTTTTATCCTCTGGGTATTTCGCCATAAACTCTTCAGCATCGGCAACCATTTTTTTACTTCCACAGAAAAATGGAACTCGTTGGTGTAATTCAGTTGGTTTAATTTCCATAATACGTTTATAACCATCAGTGGCTACACCTTTTGCTTGCTCTGCTAAAAAAGCCATAGGGTTACATTCATACAACAAACGTAATTTTCCTTTTGGAGCTTTTGAACTTGTTGGATACAGATAAATACCTCCTTTAATCATATTTCTATGAAAATCAGAAACCAACGAGCCAATGTACCTTGATGTATATGGACGATTATCGACTTCTTCTTGACAGTACTTTAAATAGTCTTTAACGCCTTGTGGAAAGTGAATATAGTTTCCTTCGTTGATAGAATAGATTTGTCCGTCTTCTGGAAATTCCATATTTGGATGTGATAGATAAAAAGTTCCAATAGCTGGGTTTAAAGTAAATCCATTAACTCCATGACCAGTGGTATAAACTAACATAGTAGAGGTTCCGTAAATAATATATCCAGCTGCAACTTGCCCAGTGCCAGCTTGTAAAAAATCTTCTTCTTGAACTGGAGACCCAACAGGAGTAACTCTATGATATACAGAAAAAATAGTTCCGACAGAAACATTTACATCTACATTCGATGATCCGTCTAATGGATCAATCAATACTACATATTTATTATTATGTCCTCCATTTTTACTTTTGATAGTAATAAAATTATCTTCTTCTTCACTAGCAACTCCACAAACAATTTGTCTTTTAGTTAGCGTTTGCATAAAAACGTCATTGGCATATACATCTAACTTTTGTTGATCTTCTCCTTGAATATTAGTATCGCCAGCACTTCCCAAAATATCAACCAATCCCGCTTTATTTACTTCATGATTCACTACTTTTGCTGCTAAACGAAGAGAGTTTATTAATCGAGAAAGTTCTCCTGAAGAGTACTGAAAGTGTTTTTGATTGTCAATAATAAATTCTCCGAGGGTTGTATTTTTTTGAGACATAGCAGTTTTATTAAGTTATTTTACAAATATCACAAATTATAATAGATTAGCACTTAATATTTATGAATTTCACTATCCGGAAAGCAAAAAAAGAAGACGCAAAATCAATTTTAGAATTAATTCAGCACCTTGCTGATTTTGAAAAAGAACCTGAAGCTGTTGTGCTAACTGTTCAAGAAATTAAACAGGATGGTTTTGGGCAGCAACCTCTTTTTCAAACTCTCATTGCTGAGGTTGATAAAAAAGTTGTAGGTATGGCTTTGTATTATTACCGCTATTCTACTTGGAAAGGTAAGACCATTCATTTAGAAGATTTAATTGTATTTGAAAGCTATAGAAAACAAAATATTGGACGGGCTTTATATGACAGAGTTTTGCAGCAAGCATATAAGGAAAAAGTAAGACGAGTTGAATGGAATGTGTTGGATTGGAATACACCAGCTCGTGATTTTTATATCAATACTGGTGCGCAAATTTTAAAAGGGTGGGAAGTCGTGCAAATGGACGAAGAGAGGTTGGTTACATACATTAATAATTCAAAAAGGTGAGAGTATTTAAGTTTGGAGGAGCATCGGTCAAAGATGCGGCATCGGTTAAAAATTTAGCTAAAGTGTTAAAACATGAAGGCGTTAATGATACCTTGGTCATCATTTCGGCTATGGGTAAAATGACTAATGCGTTCGAAAAAATTGTAGCTGCATACCTGTATAAAAAATCTGATTTAGAGAATTCTATTGAATTTGTAACCTCATTTCATGAAATTATTTTACATGCTCTATTTGAAAATAAAAACCACAATACTTTTTTAAAAGTTGAGAATTTATTTGAGAAATTGCGCTTCTTTTTAAAAGAAAACAAATCTGTAGATTACAATTACACCTACGACCAAATTGTTCCTTTTGGTGAGTTGTTATCAACCACCATTGTGAGTGATTATCTGTTAAGTATTAATATTAAAAACAAATGGGTTGATGTTCGTAATATTATAAAAACAGATGCCAGTTATCGCGATGCTAAAGTTGATTGGGAGTTGACAGAAAATAAAATCAACCAAAATATTGATATATCAAAACTTAATATTACGCAAGGATTTTTGGGAGGTAATAATGAAAGTACCACAACACTTAGCAGAGAAGGTTCTGATTTTACTGCTGCTATTTTTGCCTATTGTTTAAATGCCGAAAGTGTAACTATTTGGAAAGATGTTGATGGTGTACTAAATGCAGATCCTAGAAAGTTTGATGATACTATTTTGCTAAAACACATCTCTTATAAAGAAGCTATTGAAATGGCTTTTTATGGCGCTTCTGTAATTCATCCAAAAACATTGAAGCCTTTAGAAAATAAATTGATTCCGTTGAAAGTTCGCTCTTTTGAAAATTTGAATTCAGAAGGAACGGTAGTGTATAAGGGAGAGGATATGATTCCAAAAGTTCCGTGTTTTATTCAAAAAGAAAATCAAATTTTAGTGTCTATTTCGGCCTTGGATTTTTCATTTATTTTAGAGCATAATTTGAGTGATATCTTTCAGCATTTACATAAATTTAAACTTAAAGTAAATTTAATTCAGAATTCTGCTTTGAGTTTTTCGATGTGTATCGAAGATAGATTCAACACCTTTAATGATTTTTACAACAATATACGCCCTAAATATAAAATGGTATATAATAAGAATGTAACTCTTTTTACCATTAGACATTTTGACGAAGCATCTTTGCGTAAAATTGATAATAATAATAAAGTCCTCTTAAGGCAAACCAGTAGGGAAACTATACAAATTGTAATAGAATAGTTTTGTACATTTGGCTTTTATCAAAAAAAAATAAATGAGCTTAGTAACCGCAAAGGAAGTAGCAAAGGCAGTAAATCTTGACAAATATGGGTTTATTGGTACTTTTTTCGGATGGCTATTGATGAAAATTTTACGCATTTCTACACTCAATAAAATTTACAATAAGCACAAACATCTCTCTGAATTAGAATTCTTTGACGCCTTGTTAGATGATCTTCAAATTCAATTTGAAATCCCCAAAGAAGACCTTGATAGAATTCCAAAAGATGGAGCTTTTATCACCATTTCTAATCATCCATTAGGAGGTATTGACGGAATCTTACTCTTAAAATTACTTATCAAAAAAAGACCTGATTATCGTATCGTTGCAAATTTTTTATTGCACAGAATAGAACCGATGAAATCTTATATAATGCCTGTTAATCCTTTTGAAGACAGGAAAGATGTTAAATCTAGTTTAGCCGGTGTAAAAGAAGCGCTGCTACATTTAAAAGAAGATAAACCTTTGGGAATTTTTCCTGCAGGTGAAGTGTCTACTTATAGAGACGGAAAATTAGTCATTGACAAACCATGGGAAGAAGGTGCTGTTAAGTTGATTAAAAAAGCAAGTGTGCCAATAATACCTATATACTTTCATGCAAAAAATAGTAAGTTATTTTACATCCTATCAAAAATTAGCGACACATTAAGAACAGCCAAATTACCTTCAGAATTATTATCGCAACGAGGAAGAGTTATCAAGGTAAGAGTTGGAAAACCTATTAGTGTTAAGGATCAAAATCAATATGAAAACATTGAAGATTTTCATGAATTTATCCGTAAGAAAACCTACATGTTGGCAAACCCTTTTGAAGAGCCTACCAAGACAATTTCTACAGCTACTTTAAAATTTCCTAAGGAGCCAAAAGAAGTTGTTGCACAAGGAAACGTGCAGTCGTTTATTGATGAGGTTGATGCTTTGAGAGAAAGCGAATGTAGGATGATGGCAAGTAAAAATTACGAAGTGTTTTTTGCAAATGCTGATAAAATTCCAAATCTACTTCAAGAAATAGGTCGACTTAGAGAAATTACTTTTAGAGAGGTCGGTGAAGGAACAAACAACTCCATTGACTTAGATAAATTTGATCAAGAATATCATCATTTATTTTTATGGGATAACAAAGATAATATGTTGGTTGGTGCATACAGAATGGGCTTAGGTGTCGATATTTTTAAGAAGTATGGTATAGAAGGGTTTTATGTACAAACTCTTTTTAAGTTTGATGAGGAGCTACATAAAATGATGAGTCAGACCATAGATATTGGTCGTGCTTTTATAGTTAATGAATACCAGCAAAAACCAATGCCTCTCTTTTTTCTATGGAAAGGAATCATCCATGTTACGCTTAGATATCCAAAACATAAATATTTAACTGGAGGTGTAAGTATCTCTAATCAGTTTTCGAATTTTTCAAAATCTTTAATGATTGAATTTATGAAATCTCATTATTACGATCCATATATTGCACAATATATTCACCCTAAAAAAGAATATAAAGTAAAGCTAAAAGATGCCGATCGCGATTTTGTTTTTGACGCTACACAAGCAGATTTAAAAAAGTTTGACAAAGTAATTGACGAACTAGAACCTGGTAATTTAAGAATGCCTGTATTGATTAAAAAATACATTAAACAAAATGCAAAATTGGTTGCTTTTAATGTTGATCCTAAATTTAACAACGCCATAGATGGATTAATCTTCTTGAGAATTGCAGATATCCCTGAAAGCACAGTTGGGCCAGTTATGGAAGAGTTTCAAGCTGAATTAGAGCGAAAAATGGCTGAAGAAAATAATAAATTATAAGGCCTTTTAAAACCAAGCCTTATAATTATTTTGATAAACCTCTACAAATTCTTCATCTGATTTAGTTAAATAAATAATGCCTTCTATTAGTCCAATTAACCCCATCAAACCTCCCAAAATGCCAAAGGTGACAATAGTTAAAACCAACATAATAACACCTTGTTTTGTGTAACCTAAAATAAATTTGTGAATACCTAAGGCCCCAAACAAAATTGCAAATACACCTGCTAAAATTCGCTTGCTTTCTTGAGTTGTAAATTGTGGTTGTTTGTTTCCGTTTTTATCAACTATTTCCATAAATATAATTTTGATTTGTTAGTAATGTAAAATTATCAAAAATTATTCAAAAGCACTATCAATAGGCTCCCAAAGTTCAATTTTATTTCCGTCATTGTCTAGTATCCAACCAAACTTTCCGTAATCATAGGTCTCCATTTCACCTACAATTATAACTCCTTCTGATTTCAAAACCTTTAGTAATTCAACCAAATTCTCTACACGATAATTGAACATAAAGTCTTTTTTTGAAGGTGCAAAATAATCGGAATCTTTTGCAAATGGACTCCATTGAGTGGAGCATTTATTCCCATCTTTGTCCTTCCACCAAAAGGTACACCCCCAATCATCGGTATTAAAATCTAAATGCTTTTTATACCAATCTTTTGATTCTTTTGGGTTCGTAGCTTTAAAAAATAATCCTCCAATTCCTGTGACGCGTTTTTTCATGCTTATAGTTTTAGTAAGATAATACTACAAAAAATTAGCTTTGATTTTATCCACAATGGTTTGTGCTAATTTTGTTTTTGAGGTTACTGTCCAGCCTGCAACATGAGGTGACAACAATACATTGTTAGCATTTGTTAAATATTCAAATGCAGCAGGTAGAGAGTCGCCATCAAATAGATTTTCGAAAGATGTTTTTTCATATTCTAATACGTCGAGCCCTGCGCCTAAAACTTTACCTTCCATTAAAGCTTTCACCAAATCACCTGTTACAACAGCGGTTCCACGTGCTGTATTTATCAACCAAAATTGTTTAGTAAACTGATTAATAAAATTGATATTTACCATGTTATGAGACAATTCATTAAACGGTGTGTGTAAACTCAACACGTCTGTTTTTTGCTGTAATTCTTTTAAAGAAACCTGTTTGCAATTTTTATCTCCAACGCCTTCTTTAATGTCGTAACAAATAACTTCTACATCAAAACCACGTAATTTTTTTGCAAAAGCCTTACCCATATTTCCGTAACCAATGAGTCCAACTGTAAGTCCATCTAATTCAACCCCACGATTATTTTCACGTAGCCATTTGCCGTCCTTTACCTCTCTATCAGCCTTATTTAATTTATTAAATAGTGATAAAATCATTCCAAGCGCATGTTCACCAACGGCATTACTATTACCTTCAGGGGCTGCTATAAGCTTTATGTTTTTACTTTCGGCTAATTCACAATCGATGTTTTCCAATCCAGCGCCAACACGTGCTATGAATTTTAAATTGGTAGCAGCTTCAATAAATTGTTTATCTATTTTAAAACGACTGCGAATCACTATACCATGATATTCACTAATTTTTTGTTCTACTTCAAATTTTGTTGAGGTATAATCTTCGTCATTTATAAACCCTAAATCATTCAGTTCATTGACTAATAAATGGTGGTTGGTATCAAGATGTAAAATTTTCAAAATTTATATTTTAGGATAATTTATAACTGTTTTTTCGTGATTGACATTGCCAGTATGTGCTGTTGTTAATTTTTCAAAAAGCAATACGTGTACTTCCTCTCCATCTTTTGTTTTAGGACAGTGTTCAACACCTTTAGGAACTACAATAATTTCGCCTTCTTTAACAAGCTCTATTTTATCTCTAAAGTGCATTTCTAAAGTTCCTTTTTGAACAAAAAACAATTCATCCTCTTCTTTATGTTTGTGCCACACAAACTCATCTTTAATTTTTGCCAATAACACCTGCATATTATCAACTACTGCTATTTGATGTGGATGCCAATGCTGGCTAAAAGAAGAAAATTTTTGATTTAGGCTTATTGCTTTCAATACATATTTAGTTTAGTATTGTTCATCATCATTTGGGAAATCGACTGATTTTACATCAGTAATATAATTTTCAAAAGCTTTCGTCATGTCATCATATAAATTTAAATAACGACGTAAAAATCGCGGGTTGAATTCATGGGTCATTCCTAACATATCATGGGTTACTAAAACTTGTCCGTCAACACCAGAACCAGCACCAATTCCTATTACTGGTATTGTTAAGCTCTCTGCAACTTCTTGTGCTAATTTGGCAGGAACCTTCTCTAATACAATTGCAAAACAACCTAATTTTTCTAATAGTTTAGCATCCTTTTTTAGTTTTTCTGCTTCCTCATCTTCTTTGGCTCTTACAGTATATGTTCCAAATTTATAAATGGATTGAGGAGTTAACCCAAGATGTCCCATTACCGGAATACCTGCATTTAAAATTCGTTTAATAGAATCCTTTATCTCTTTGCCTCCTTCTAATTTTACAGAGTGTGCTCCGCTTTCTTTTAAAATTCTAATAGCAGATCTCAAGGCTTCTTTTGGATCTGACTGGTAGCTCCCAAAAGGTAAATCTACTACTACTAAACAACGCTGTATTGCACGCACCACTGAACCTGCATGATAAATCATTTCGTTTAACGTAATAGGCACTGTCGTTTCATGACCTGCCATAACGTTAGAGGCAGAATCGCCCACCAAGAGTACATCTATATTGGCATTGTCTAATATTTTTGCCATGGTATAATCATAGGCAGTTAACATCGAAATTTTTTCTCCGTTACGTTTCATCTCTACCAAAGATTTTACCGTGACTCTTTTATATTCCTTTTTTGCTACTGACATTTTTAATCAATTTTAGAATGTAAAAATAGTGAAATTTTGATTGTTAAACTTGTCATAATTAATTTTCAGAACGAAGTTTTTGGATTAGATTTATGGCAACTAAACCTATTACTATGAAAAAATTACTTTACTTATTTATCTTCATTTCAACGATTTCTTTTGCTCAAACTAAAAATCAAGTAAACATTTTTTTGCCAGAATTATTCAGTCAATTTCCTCATGTTAGGGATTTGGCAACAACCTACAGTTGCTACATTTTCGGGAATGGATAAAGATTTAGAGCCTTTTTTATCTCCAAATAATTTGAAATTGTTTTTTGCGTCTAATCGAAAAATAATAGAGGGTCAAGAAAAAAAGATATGGACATTTGGTTTGTTGAGCGTTCAACAATTAATAGTAACTGGTCTAAGCCAAAAAATATTGGCGCGCCAATAAATACTGAAAAAGATGAGTTCTATCCATCGGTTGCAACAAATGTAAATTTATATTTTACGACAACTATTAATAATGATACCAAAGGAAAAGAAGATATTTATATAAGTTCATTTGTTAATGGCACTTATCAAAACCCAGTATCATTGTCAAATAATATCAATTCTGAAACCTACGAATTTAACGCCTATATTTCTCCTGATGAGCACACTATTATTTTTTCTTCTTATCGAAGAAATGATAGTTTTGGAGGTACAGATTTGTATATATCATCAAAAGATGAAAATGGAAATTGGCAACCAGGAGAAAATATAAATTCTGACAAAATTGATTATTGTCCTTTTGTTGATTTTAAAACAAGCACATTTTATTTTACAAGCGAAAATAGTCAGCAAAATAAATCCTACTCCAAACAAATGAGCTTAAAAGAAATTTTATTCGAAATGAAAGAAAGCCCAAATGGACAAAGTAGAATCTACACAACAAAATTAGATCTGTCAATATTCAAATAATTAACGACAAATTGTATATCTTCGTCAATCTAAAAACCTGTTGTTTTAATACATGTCAACAAACACTAAGCATACTTTAGAGCCCAATAAATGGGTGCAATTATATTCTGACTATCTTTTTAATTACACGATAACCCGTGTGAGCGGAAGTGAAATTGCAAAAGATTTAGTTCAGGAAACTTTTTTTTCTGGATTAAAATCAATGAAGAATTTTAAAGGGTTGGCAAGCGAGCGCACTTGGTTAGTATCTATTCTTAAGAGAAAAATAATTGATCATTATCGAAAAATAAATTCTAAAAAAGGAAAAGCCGAAGTTAGAATGAATTTTTATAAAGATGGTGAAAATGAAGGAGAGTGGATTGAAGAGCGCGCACCAAATACTTGGGCTGAAGATACCGATAAGGGAGTTGAAAACGAAGAATTAAAAGCAGCGCTAGAATATTGTATTGACAAATTGCCTGAAAAATATGGAATGGTTTTTAATATGAAAACAATTCAAGGTTTTGAAACAGAAGAGATTTGTAAGGAGTTAGACATCACATCGTCAAATTTATGGGTAATAATTCATAGGGCGCGAACTCAATTAAGAAGATGTATGGAAGATAATTGGTTTAATAATTAGGTTGGATGGGAAAGTTTAAAATTACTTGTGATGAGGCAACTGCTATTTGTGATAAAAACCAATATGGTGAAGCTAGTTTTGGTGAGAAAATAAAATTAACAATCCACTTTTATAAGTGTAAAATTTGCAAATGTTATAGTGACCAAAACGTTACAATGACTAAAATTTACAATAATTATTCTAAAGACAAATGCAATAAAAATACCTGCTTAACATCAAAGGATAAAGAAAAAATAGAAGAAGCAGTAAAAGAAAAAATGGAATAAATAAAAAAGTGAAATTGCCTAAATGGATTTTCTCTCAAATAAAATAGACACCTACATTACCAACCACTCTGAAGATGAACCAAAAATCTTGCAAGAACTTTCTAAAGAGACTTGGCAAAAAGTGTTGGTTCCTCGAATGTTAAGTGGGCATTTTCAAGGACGTGTTTTATCAATGATTTCTAAACTTGTAAACCCAAAAAATATTTTGGAGATTGGTACATATACCGGTTATTCAGCTTTGTGTTTGGCTGAAGGAATACAGGCTGAAGGCGCTCTACACACAATTGACAAAAATGAAGAGTTAGTAGGTTTCCAAAAAAAATATTTTGACAAATCAGACTACAAGAATCAAATACATCAACATTTAGGAAATGCTTTAGATATCATTAAAATCTTAGATTTAAAATTTGATTTGATTTTTATTGATGCTGATAAAAGCAACTACTCAAATTATTTTCATGCTATTATTGACAAGATGAATGAAGGCGGGGTTATCATTTCAGACAATGTTTTATGGAGTGGTAAGGTGGTGGATCCGATTCAACCAAAAGATCAAGATACTCCTGCTCTGATTGAATATAATAAACTACTTAAAAATGACCCAAGGATAGAAACGGTATTATTGCCAATAAGAGACGGGTTAACAATTAGTAGAATCGTATAATTTTCTGTTTGTACGTTACAAATTTTAATTACTCAAAAAAATTAATGTCCTCGTTTTATTGGACCCGTAATGTCGTCAATATTATCTTGAACCGTATTCTTAACTTTTTTAATTCCATCTTTAAGCTCTCTCGTAAACTCAGTATCAATACCTTGTTTTTCAGCACTATCTTTAATTTCTTTCTTAATATCATTGGTTGCATCCTTTACTTGACGCATTGTTTTACCTAAGCTACGAGCAATCTCTGGAATTTTATCTGCACCAAAAAGCATTACTACTATAAGTAGAATTACAAAAATTTCTGGACCACTAATAAATAAAAGCATAGAAGTAATTTATGTGACAAAGATAAAACATTTCTAAGAAATTCTAATCTTTTTTAGTTTTGATAAAATTATATCCCTTTAATTTTGATATTGATTAAACTTCTGCATAAAACAAAATTATTCAACGTATTTTTGTTTCGATTAAATATGGATTTTCAAAAATAAATGGCCTCATTAAAACGATTTTTTAAAGACACTTTTATCTACGGATTAGCAACCGTATTACCGCGTGTTATCAATTTTTTATTAGTGAGAATTCATACAGATGCTTTACCTACAAATGATTATGCACAAAACACTGACTTTTATATTTGGGCTGGATTAACAGCTGTACTTTTAACCTTTGGGCTAGAAACTGCTTTCTTTAGATTCTATGCCAAAGTTGATAAAAAAGATGCGTTGGTATCTACATCTTTTATAAGTATGCTAATGATTGTCGTTGTTTTCATAATGATGATGTTCTTCTTTTTTGATTCTTTTCTAAATTTCTTTGATTTTAAAAACAGCCCTCTTAGATTAAAATTATTTATCGGAATTATGGTATTGGACGCAATAGCTATGGTTCCTTTCGCTTATTTACGTGCATCTAATAGACCTATGAAATATGCCATCATTAAATTGGTAAATGTTGGGGTAATTGTAATTATAAATTTAGTGTTCTTAAAATTTGTTCCGGAGTTTATTGCTGATGGAAAATCATTACCAAAAATTATTACAGCTAATTATAATTCCATTCCAATAGTAGAATATATTTTTGTGGCAAATATTTTTGGAGCTGCAATTTCATTTCTTTTGTTACTCCCTTATTTATTGCGATTCAAATTTCAATTTGATATTGATTTACTTAAAAAAATGTTAGCATATAGTTGGCCAATTGCAGTTGCAGGAATTGCATATATCATCAATGAAAATCTTGATAAATATTTAATAAAACGAATGATTGGCGATACAGAAATGGGTATTTATGCCGCCTGCTATAAGTTGGCAATTTTTATGAATTTATATGTCATGGCGTTTCGTTTAGGAGCAGAGCCTTTCTTTTTTAATCATGCTGATAAAAAAGATGCTAAAGAAACCTATGCTAGAATTATGAATTATTTTGTGATTATTGGCGCATTGGTTTTTGTTGTAATCGTTGTTTATATTGATTTTTTAAAAGGCCTTTTTATCAATCAAGAATATTGGTCGGCAATACAAATTGTTCCTGTAGTGCTCCTTGCCTATTTGTTTTTAGGTATTTATCATAACTTATCTATTTGGTATAAGTTAACAGACAAAACCAGATATGGCATGTATTTATCAATCATTGGTGCGATTGTAACAATCGTTCTAAATCTTTGGTTGATTCCTGAAATCGGAATTATGGCAGCCGCTTGGGCAACTTTAATAGCTTATGGAACAATGACAGTCATTTCATTTTTTATTGGAAAAAAACACTACCCTATAAATTATCCTCTTAAAAAAATGGGAGGATATTTAATGGTTTCTATTGTGATTTCTTCGATTTCATTTTTGATATTTAGAGAAAATTTTTGGGCCTCAACCTCTTTAGTTATCATTTTTGGAGGCATTATATTTTTAAATGAACGGAAGGAAATAAAATTATTATTAAGTAAATAAAAAATTATATATAAAAATGCAAATACAAATTATCAACAAGTCAAAACACGAATTGCCAAGTTATGAAACCATTGCTTCTGCTGGAATGGATTTACGCGCAAACATAGAAGAAGCTATCACATTAAAACCTTCAGAAAGAACCATTGTAAAAACAGGATTATTCATTGCATTGCCAATTGGGACAGAAGCTCAAGTGAGACCAAGAAGTGGGTTGGCGGCTAAAAAAGGTATTACGGTTTTAAATGCTCCTGGCACTGTAGATGCAGATTATCGTGGAGAAATTGGTGTAATATTAGTCAACTTATCTAATGATGATTTTGAAATTAATGATGGTGAGCGTATCGCTCAATTGGTAATTGCAAAACACGAGCGTGTCAATTGGATTGAAGTTGTAGAACTTGACAAAACTAAGCGTGGTACCGGTGGTTTTGGGAGTACAGGAGTTTAATATAAATGTTTGATTTTAGACAAAAAAAGAAAGATTAAATTATAACAAAACAAAGTCCTTCTAAATTTTTTAGAAGGACTTTGTAATAAAATCAACTTAAGAATAAATTTTTATTTCTCAGCAATTGCTGCTTTAATTTTAACTTCTAATTCTTCAGCTAAATCTGGATTGTCTTTAATTAAACCTTTAACAGCATCACGCCCTTGACCTAATTTGGTTTCACCATAGCTAAACCATGAACCGCTTTTTTTAACGATTCCGTATTCAACTCCTAAATCTAGAATTTCCCCAACTTTTGAAATTCCCTCACCATACATAATATCAAATTCTGCTATTTGAAATGGTGGAGCAACTTTGTTTTTTACCACTTTTACTTTGGTGCTATTTCCAATTACTTGATCACCATCTTTAATTTGAGTTCTACGACGAATGTCTAAACGAACAGAGGCATAAAACTTTAAGGCGTTACCACCAGTAGTTGTTTCAGGGTTACCAAACATCACCCCAATTTTTTCTCTTAATTGATTGATAAATATAACTGTACAATTTGTTTTGCTAATTGTACCTGTTAGTTTACGTAATGCTTGAGACATTAAACGTGCATGTAGCCCCATTTTAGAATCTCCCATTTCGCCTTCAATTTCACTTTTAGGTGTTAAAGCTGCAACGGAATCAATCACAATAATATCTATAGCACCAGAACGAATTAAATTCTCTGTAATTTCTAATGCTTGCTCTCCGTAATCTGGTTGAGAAATAATTAAATTGTCAATATCAATTCCTAAATTCTCGGCATAAAAACGATCAAAAGCGTGTTCTGCATCAACAAAAGCAGCAATACCTCCTGCTTTTTGAGCTTCGGCAATAGCATGCAAAGTTAGTGTTGTTTTACCTGATGACTCTGGACCATAAATTTCTATAACTCTACCTCTAGGATATCCTCCCACGCCTAAGGCTAAATCTAACCCTAATGAACCTGATGAAATGGCATCGATGTTTTCATAAGCCACGTCGCCCATTTTCATTACTGATCCTTTACCATAGGTTTTATCTAACTTATCTAATGTAAGTTGCAATGCCTTTAATTTTGCTGCTTTTTCTTTATCTTCTGCCATACTCTTTTGTGTTAGTTCTATTTGTTTTTTGAACGCATAAAATTACTAAAACAATTTTAAGAAAGTAGGTTATTTTACTTTAAAATAATTGTATTTACGCTACTTATTAATTCTAAATAACCAATTGCTTTATTATTTTATAAAATTAATGCACCATCAAACGAAAATTATTTTGTAATATTGTTCTTCACAATTATAAATTAATGTTATGCTTAGAAAATTACTTTTATTATTATTAATCGGTTTTGCGTTTACTGAAGTGAATGCGCAATCAAATATTATTATTAACACTAACAACTGTATAACTGGAAGTGATGTTGTTCTTAATGAATTTGATTATAATGGCGATGTTAATTCACGAGTTTCATATCAAAGGGTAACTGCGTTAACTCCGATGTGGTGGGCAGACTATTCTCCTAATTCAGTTGTTGGAGGTAGTGGTACTCATTTTATTGAGTGGGATGGTGTAAAATGGATTTATAGAGTTGGAGGTACTACAATATGGCAAAATTTAGCAACATCTACTTTACCTCCTGATTCTGGTTGGACATATGTTGGCGGTTGTCCTTCAGGTGATGGAACTCTAGCTTTACTTGAAAGTCAAGATGGATTAGCTTTACCTGTTAATAGAGAAGAATTTAGTAATATCAAAATATATCCAAATCCATCAAATGGGTTTATCAACATTAGCAATTTAAAAGAAAATAGTAGAGTTGTTATTAGCAACATTGCTGGACAAGTTGTAAAAGACGTTGTAGTTGGTATGAATGATAATAGAATTGATATTCAAGATCTATCGCAAGGTTTTTACTTTGTTGAGCTAGTGGGAAAGAAAACTATTAAACTTCTTAAGAGATAAAAGAATTAAAGGTGTACAACATAAAACTTGTTGTACTTTAATAATTCAACCAAACTTTTTATAATAACCGTTGCATTTATTTGTAGCGGTTTTTTTGTATTTACAAGTAACGTAGGAATGTGGTAATCTCTTTAAATATAGTAACAAACATTATGAGGTTGCCACGTCGATCCGTTGTCTCTCCTTGCAAAGACGCTTAACCATTATAAACCATCTTAATATGCGGAATTCCATCTTCTAAGTATTCTAACCCTTCTTTAATAAATCCGTGAGATTCATAAAACTTCTTTAAATAGGTTTGAGCAGAAATGGTAATTATTGAAGTATTAAATTTTTGTTGAATTGCCTTTATGGATACATCGATTAATTGATGTCCTAAACCATCTTTTCTATAATCAGATGCCGAAACTACCCTACCAATACTAGCTGTATCAAAATAGAGTCCTGGAGCAAACAAACGTGTATAAGCAACTACTTTGTTATTGTTAGTAATAAATAAATGAGTTGCTTGTTGGTCTTTATCATCAACATCTTGATATACACAATCTTGTTCTACTACAAAAACTTCGCTTCGTAATCTTAGGATTTGATATAATTCTGAAGTGGTTAATTCATTAAATGTTTTAATGGTTGATTTGTACATATTATATTTTTTAGACTCACACTTTTACAAGAAAGACATTTGTCAATCTTGAACAATCACATCTTTCTTATCACACTTTCTATATTCTGGTTGAATATTTACATGGTTAATTTGATAATTGTTAAATAAAAAGTCTTCAATGGTATCTAAAGTTTTATCAAATTCTGAAAGCTTAATATCATTTTCAAAATCTATATGAGCTTCGAGGTGCACTTCATCTTCATTTAATTGCCAAATATGAATGTGATGCATATTCTCAACTCCTTCTAAACTATTTACTTTCAATACCATTTCATCTACCGGAAAATCAGTAGGTGTAAATAACATTAAAACTCTTAAAGACTCTCTTAATAATTGGGCACCCACTACAATTAAATAAATTGCGATTGCAAAAGTTAAGACGCTATCTACCCAATAAATTTGATAAAATTTCATTAACAATCCTCCTATTAACACAGCAACACTTGCCAACATATCTGTCAATAAGTGTAAATAAGCAGATCGCATATTCATGTTTTTATCTGCATCCTTTTTTAGAAGTAATACACTAAATCCATTGGCTAAAATTCCTAATAAAGATAGCCATATCACTAAATCTGAATTTATTTCTGATACTATTTGAAAACGTTCTATAGCTTCAAAAATTAATAAAATAGCAACAATGATAAGCGTAGCAGCATTTACAAAAGCAGCTAAAATTTCTGCGCGTTTATATCCAAAAGTTCGTCTGGTAGAAGCTTTCTTTTTCCCTAATTTATTAGCAACATAACTAATAATTAAAGACAATACATCAGAAAAATTATGAAGTGCATCAGATAATAATGCCAAACTTCCTGATATCAATCCGCCAATTACTTGGGCTAGGGTAATAAGAATATTTAAAAGAATAGAAATTAAAAGATTACGCCCTTTTAAGTCTCCGTGATGGTGATGAGAATGGTTGTGATTATGTGAATGTAAACGTGCCACTAAACAATTTTACACATCGGTATTTTATCAACTCTTGTTTGATGTCTACCTCCTTCAAATTTGGTTGCTAAAAAAGTTTTCACCATTTCAATAGCTTGTGGAATGGCAGTATATCTTGCTGGAATACACAAAATATTTGCATTGTTATGTAGTTTAATTAACTCAACTATTTCTTTATTCCAACATAAACCTGCACGTACATTTTTATATTTATTAGCGGTCATGGCCACTCCATTTGCCGATCCACAAAATAAAATACCCAAATCAACTTTACCTTCATTAACATCACTTGCAACAGGATGTACAAAATCAGGATAATCTACACTATCAACAGTATCGGTTCCATAATTAATTACTTTAATATTCTTAGATTCTAAATATCCTAAAACAGCAAATTTATAATCTGGTCCTGCGTGGTCATTTCCTATAGCTATCTTCATATTTGTAGATTTATATTAATAGCTGTAAAAATACAAAATGCCGTTATTAACAACTAAAAATTTAATTGTTAATAGTGATTTTATAAAAGACTGAACATCAAACTAATTAAATAAAAGTGGAAATGTTAGTAAAAAAGTAGTTAAAAAAGATAAGTTAATTTGGATACTATATTAATTATTACAATACTCGAACAACTATTTAATATGCAACTTTTATTATTGGTTTTTCAATACGAGTTATGAACTATAAAAAGAAGGTTTATTAACAAATAATTTAATTGTTTTTTAAACTTATCTAAGTTCATATTAGTATCAGTAGGTTGTTTATAACTCTTATGTTATTTTTGATTTTAAGGGTTTTACAAAATTATAAGTTGTTCATTATTTTTAATAAGTCATTAATCAAAATAAAAAAGTAGAAAGTTGTGCTAGCTATTAACACACTATAATAACCATCATTGTTTTTTAAAATTTATAAAAGAAAAATAATATATATATAATAGTTGTTAATAAGGTTTACTAAAAAAAAGTTTTCAAAATTTAATTAAAAATAAAAACAGCAACCTTTAAATTCAAAAAAGAAGGATTCATAGAAACAACTTCAGTATTTACTTCATCAGAAATATTATCATTAATACTTTTTACCGCAAAGTAAATTCCTACCAAAAAGATAAGAATAAATAGGATGATAATTTTATAAAGTCGCCTCATTAGTTGATTTTCATGTATAATATAGACGATGGAAATGTTAAAATGTTACAATTTTATTAAGATATATTTAACATATTTTGGGAATTACAACCTGTATTGCTTTTGGAAGTAAGGTAATTTTAAAATTACCAGTATCTAATAATTCGCCATCAGCTTGTATATATATTAGAGAGTTATCTAAAATAGAAATGCTAATTTCATTAGTTTTAAAAGTATCAACCTTAGAATGATTTATAATCTTACCATTAAATAATTTTAAAATATTTAACAATACAACTCTTAAACTTAAATCTTTAATTATAGTAATATCAAACAACCCATCATTAGGATTTGAATTATGAGTAAGTTGCATACCACCACCCGAATATTTACATAAACCAATTAAAGTCATTAATGATTTTACCTTTATTTCTAAACCATTTAATTCTATTTTTAATTGTTTAGATTTATAAGTAGAAAAACCAGTAAACACCCCAAAAAGATAAGCAAGTGATCCGAGTTTTTTATAATTATTAATTGCGTTTACTACATGTCCGTCAAAACCAATTCCGGCTAAATTATTAAAGTAAACAATCGAGTTATCTTTAGTATACGTTATTTTTCCAATGTCTTGAGTCTTTGTATTTTCTTGTTTTATAATTGCTATACTTTTTCTAATATTTTTTGATATCCCGTAGTTTTTAACCCAATCATTTCCTGTTCCTACCGGAACTACAGCAATTTTAATTTCTGATGTTGCTATTATAGTTTGATTAAAAATGCCATTGATTATATTATGTAATGTTCCGTCACCACCAACAGATATAAACTTTTTAAATCCTTTTTTTATTTGTTCTTGAGTAATTTTAAATTCGTGATTTGCATACTCAGTAATTGAATATTGAAAATTAATTTTTTCTTTATTAAGAGTATTGATAATTTTAGAAATGTACTTTTTAGATTTTCCATTTCCAGAAGTAGGGTTAATAATAACAAACCAATAATCATTCATAATAAAATTTGTAAGCAACCAATTTACAAATACTAGCATAACTATTTAATAATATTAAATCAAATAATTATATTGTACTTTTAACCCCTTAATAATTAGACTAATTTATGTCAAAAAAGAAGAAAAAAATTTACAAGAAAAAGAACAATAATATTAAACATTTATCAGAAAACGTTTTAAAAATATTTAATCAAAATTCCTCAAAAATATTTAACTACAAACAAATTGCTGCAAAATTACATATAGTAGACGCTCATGGTAAACAGCAAATAATTCAACAAATAGAAGAACTTAAGAGTCACGGAAAAATAGAAGAAATTGATAGAGGAAAATTTAAAGTTTTACAAAATGATCATTATTACGAAGGTAAAGTTGATGTAACATCACGTGGTAATGCATATGTAATTTGTGAAGATTTAGAGCATGATATTTACATACCATCTAGAAATTTAAATCATGCTTTGCATAATGATTTTGTAAAAGTATATGTGTATAACCGTAAGAGAAGTGATAAACAAGAAGGAGATATCGTAGAAATATTAGAGCGTAAAAAAACAGAGTATGTTGGTGTATTGCAAATGAACAAAAATTTTGGATTTGTAATTCCAGATGACTTAAAAATGTATGTAGATTTTTTTGTACCTCAAAAAAAATACAACAATGCAGAAGATGGTGACAAAGTTGTTGTATCCTTTGTTGATTGGCCAGAAAATTCTAAAAATCCTTTCGGAAAAATTACAAAAGTTTTAGGTAAACCAGGAGATCATAATACAGAGATACATTCTATTTTATTAGAATATGATTTACCTTATGAATTTCCTCAAGAAGTTGAAGAAGATGCTTCTCAATTACCAATAGAAATTACGAAAGAAGAAATAGCTAAGCGTCGCGATATGCGACAAACAACAACCTTTACTATAGATCCAAAAACTGCTAAAGATTTTGATGATGCTTTATCATTTAAAAAATTAGAAAATGGTAATTATGAAATTGGAATTCACATTGCTGATGTATCACATTACGTACAAGAAGATACAATTTTAGATGACGAAGCGTATGCCAGAGCAACTTCGGTTTATTTGGTTGATAGAGTAGTACCAATGTTACCAGAAGTATTATCGAATAATGTTTGTTCGTTGAGACCAAATGAAGAAAAATTAACTTTTTCTGCAGTTTTTGAAATCAATGAAAAGGCGCAAGTAGTACATCAATGGTTCGGAAGAACAGTGATTTATTCTGATGCTCGTTTTGCTTATGAAGAAGCGCAATTTTTGATTGAGAACCCTACTAATAATATGATGCCTGATGATATTTCACTCACAGGAAAATCATATAAAGTAGCAGATGAGATAGTAGAAGCAACATTAACGTTAGATACACTTGCTAAAAAACTTAGAAAGAAAAGAATACAACAAGGAGCTATTACTTTTGATAGGGTTGAAGTTGGTTTTCAATTAGATGAAGAATTCAATCCAACGGGAGTGTTTTTTAAAGAATCTAAAGACGCTAATAAATTGATTGAAGAATTTATGTTATTAGCGAATAGAAAAGTGGCTGAATTCATTGGTTTTGAAAAAGGAAAAGCTACAAATAACACATTTATTTATAGGATTCATGACGAACCAAATATTGATAAGTTAACCGCATTACAAGGAATCATCAGTAAGTTTGGATATAAGATTAATACAGAAAACCGTCAAAAAATATCCGAATCCTTAAATCAATTATTGTCAGATGTACATGGTAAAGGAGAATCTAATATGATAGAAACTTTAGCAATCCGATCAATGAGCAAAGCGGTTTATACAACTGATAATATTGGTCACTACGGATTAGCATTTGACTATTACAGTCATTTTACATCACCAATTAGACGTTATCCAGATGTGATGACACATAGATTACTTCAATATTATTTAGACGGTGGTAAATCTCCTAAATCAGCTGTTTATGAAGAAAAATGCGAACACTCATCTGAAAGAGAACAACTTGCTTCTAAAGCTGAAAGAGATTCTATTAAATACATGCAAGTTAAATACATGCAAGATCATCAAGATCAAGTTTTTGATGGGGTGGTTTCTGGAGTAACTGAATGGGGAATTTATGTTGAAATAATTGAAAATAAATGTGAAGGGATGGTACGTATCAGAGATATAAAAGACGATTATTATATTTTTGATGAAAAGCAATATGCTATTATTGGTCAATCAACTCAAAACATGATTCAGCTAGGTGATGAAGTTACGGTAAAAGTAAAACACACCGATTTAGAGCGTAAGCATTTAGATTTTACACTGATTATAGATAATTAACCAACTTTAATGAAAAAGATATTTATTATTATAATTATTAGTTTATGTTTATTTTCTTGTGATAATATATCGGTATTAGAAAGGGATTTAGGTATTAATTTTCCAAATAATTATAAAATAATAAAAGATACTATCGAAGGGGAAATTGATTTCGTTGTTAAAATACAATTAGAGTTTAATAAAAAAGACCTTAACAAAGTATTAGATGATATTAAACATTCAAAAAAGAATTTTAATTTAAAGCAGAATTTTAGAGGATACGAATTTGATTTTTTAATTAAACCATCTTATGCAAATGCTCGTGTTGAAATAGATACAATCAAGAATATGTTTTATTATAATGAAACACATTTTTAATAATAAAAACTAAAACAATAAAAATGAAAAAATTAACAATCTTAGTATTATTACTATCTACCACTATAAGTTTTTCACAAGAAACAATCAGAGCTAAATTAGGAAGTTTTGATGAAATTAAAGTTTTTAGTGGATTAAAAATTACATTGATAAAAGCTGATGTTGCTGAAATTGAAATCAGCGGAGAAAAATCATCAGACTTAGTGTATAAAAATGTGAATGGACGATTAAAATTATCGATGCGTTTTCCAGAAACGTTTAATGCAAGCGATGTTGATGTGATTGTATATTACTCTGAACCTATTCATTTAATTGATGTAAATGAAGGAAGTGTAATTACTTCAAAAGAAATTTTTAAGCAAGATAAAATGGAGCTAAAATCTCAAGAAGGTGCTTATATTAAGCTTTCTATTGATGTTACTTATTTAACTATTAGATCTGTTTTAGGAGGATCTATTGCTGTGAACGGAAAGGTAGATAATCAAGATATTGAAGCAAATACTGGAGGGTCTTATGATGGGTATTATTTAGAGTCAAATAATACAACTGCAGTTGCTGCGTCAGGAGCAACAATTAAAGTAAATATAATTGATGTATTAGATGCAACCGTACGCTTTGGAGGAAATATTTATTACAAAGGAAGACCTTCTCAAGTTATAAAAAATAAAGTGATTGGTGGTACGATTGAATCTAAAGATTAATTTATTGCCTTTAATCATTAAAACAAATAACTTTTATATCTTTGTTCTCTAAATTATAATTAATGATTTTACAAACAATTTTTTTAGGAATGGTTGGCCCTTGGCAAATTGCAATTATTGTGGTTTTAGTATTATTACTTTTTGGAGGTAAGAAAATTCCAGAGTTAATGAGAGGTCTTGGAGGAGGAATTAAGGAGTTTAAAAACGCCTCTAAAGATGAGGAGCTAGAAGAAGAAAAAAAAGAAGAAAAAAAATAGCCATTGCGAGGAACGAAGCAATTTATTTATACAAGAACTAATAAAAAATCCTGCTAACTAATTAGCAGGATTTTTTGTTTTTAGAAATAGCAATGGCATTATTCTTTTTTCTTTCTACCAGAAGAAGAAGATTCATTTATTTTATTAGCTGCCACTAAACTTGTAACCATATCATTTAGCATACTACTAGCAGCATTTGGATTGTTAGGAAGCAAAATTAAATTAGAGTTGGTATCAGCGCCAATACTTTGTAATGTGTCATAATGCTGTGTAATCACAATTAGTGCAGATGCTTCTTGTGAATTAATTCCAGCGCTATTTAAAACATCTACACTCTCTTCTAATCCACGTGCAATTTCTCTTCGTTGATCTGCGATACCCTTACCCTGTAAACGTTTACTTTCAGCTTCTGCTTTAGCACGCTCAACAATTAAAATACGTTGTGCATCACCTTCGTGTTGTGCCGCTACTTTTTCACGCTCCGCAGCATTTATTCGGTTCATTGCTATTTTTACATTTTCATCAGGATCAATATCAGTAACCAATGCTTTTACAATATCATATCCATAATCTAGCATTGCTTCTTTTAACTCACGTTGAATAGCGACTGCAATTTCTTCTTTCTTTACAAATACACCATCTAATTTCATTTTAGGAACTTCTGCTCTTACTGTATCAAAAATAAATGCGGTGATTTGCTCATGTGGATTTTGTAGTTTATAAAATGCATTATACACATGATCGCGTTGAATTTGAAACTGAACTGATATTTTTAAATGTACAAAAACATCATCCAATGTTTTTGTTTCAACAATAACATCTAATTGTTGAATACGCAAGCTAACACGACCCGCAACTCTATCAATAACAGGAAATTTAAAGTTGAAACCCGCACCATAATCTTTTGAGAATTTTCCTAGGCGTTCCACAACTGCAATAGTTTGTTGTTTCACAATAAAAAATCCTGATAGGATAAGTAATACTAAAGGGATTACCCACCAATAAGTAAATAATAAAGACATAGAAATTTAGTTTTAAAAGTTAAAAATAATTGATTTATAAGGTAAGAATATTTTTAGTTATAGCAATGAATATCAACATATAAATTATTGATTATTTTAGCAATGCAATTACCTTTTAAATAAGACAACCATGAATAGGATTTATAAAAGTGCTACAGACTCAGAAATTACTTTAACAGAATTAATGTTACCATCACATTCTAATTTTAGTGGTAAAATTCACGGAGGTTTTATTTTATCATTGATGGATAAAGCAGCTTTTTCTTCTGCTTCTAAATTCTCAGGCCAATATTGTGTAACGGCTTCGGTAAATAGAGTAGATTTTTTAAACCCAATTGAAGTTGGAGAATTGGTTACGTTGAGATCTCGAGTAAATTATGTTGGTAATTCTTCTATGGTTGTAGGGATTCGTGTAGAATCTCAAAATATCCAAACTGGTGAAATCAAACATTGCAATTCTTCTTATTTCACTATGATTGCTAAAGACACTTCAGGAAAAAACATAAAAGTTCTTGGGTTAGTTATTAAAACACAAAATGATTTACGTCGTTTTTTAAGATCTATAGAACACCTACGAATGCGAAAAGAGCGCAAAGAAATATTTAGCTCTACTAATTTTATTTCGAATGATTATGTTGAAATTTTAAAAGAATATAATGTAAAATTAGAAATGGATAATTAAAGTGTTTCTATTGCATTTTTAATTCTCTTAATTGTTTCTTCTTTACCAATCATTTCTGCAATATCAAACAAATGTGGGCCACTCATAGCACCCACCAAAGCCAATCTAAAAGGAGGCATTACTTTACCAAAGCCTAATTTGCTTTCAGTTAACCATTCTTTTACAATAGTTTCAATATTTTGAGAGTTAAAATCTGTTATTGGTTTTAATACCGAAATCAAGTCTTGCATTATTTGAGGCGTCGCCTCTTTCCATTGCTTTTTAGATGCTTTTGTATCATATTCAGTTGGAGCAACAAAAAAGAAACTACTCAACTCCCAAAAGTCAGCAACAAAAGTTGCGCGCTCTTTAATTAAAGAAACAACTTTAGTAATATATTCTTTAGTAGTTCCCTGAGTGAAGTCGAAGGGAATATTTTCTAAAACAAATAACTCAGCCAATTCTTCATCAGATTTTTGTTGTAAATACTGTTGATTGTACCACTTAGTTTTATCAAAATCAAATCTTGCTCCAGCTTTATTTACGCGACTTAAGTCAAAAGAGCTAATGAGCTCATCTAAAGAAAATAATTCTTGTTCTGTACCGGGATTCCAACCTAAAAATGCTAAGAAGTTAATTACGGTTTCTGGAAAATACCCATCTTCTTTAAAACCACGAGAAACATCATCAGTTGCTTCGTTTGAATATGCTAATGGAAATACCGGAAACCCTAATTTATCACCATCACGTTTACTTAATTTTCCTTTTCCTGTTGGTTTTAAAATCAATGGTAAATGTGCAAATTCCGGAGCGTTCCAACCAAGAGCTTGATATAAAGCAATATGTAATGGAACAGAAGGTAACCATTCTTCACCACGAATTACATGGCTTATTTCCATCAAATGATCATCCACAACATTTGCTAAATGATAGGTTGGCATCCCATCAGATTTAAACAAAATTTTATCATCTAAAATTTCTCTTTTAAAAGAAACATGACCCCTTATTAAGTCTGTTGTGATAATTGTTCCATGTGAGCCTTCTTCTGGCTTATACATTTTAAATCTCACAACATATTTATCACCGTTATCAATTCTATTTTTAACTTCATCAGCAGATAAAACCAAGGAATTTACCAAACGTCCTTTTTCACGATTGTGCCAATTATAAATAAATGTTTTCCCTTGCTCTTCATGTCCCTTTCGCTCTCTATCTAAATCTTCAGCAGTATCAAAAGCATAATATGCGTTACCAGAATCAATTAATTCTTTGGCATATTTTTTATAGATTTCTTTGCGTTCTGACTGACGATAAGGGCCAAACTTTTCATTCTTACCAACAGTTTCGTCAGGCGAAATTCCACACCATTCTAACGCATCTTTTATATATTGTTCAGCATTTGATACATACCTGTTTTGATCGGTATCTTCTATCCTTAGGACAAAAGTTCCGTTATTTTTTTTTGCAAATAAATAATTGAAAAGAGCAGTTCTTACACCACCAATATGTAAAGGCCCAGTTGGGCTAGGAGCAAAGCGAACACGTATGTTAGACATCGACGAATTTTTTTGTTAAAATAAAGTGCAAAGATACTATTTGGGATTGAAAATAGTATTTTTATCAATTAATAAATGAGCAATTTCCAAAACATACAAACTAAATTACAGGCATTCGTTAAAAAGTATTATAAAAACGAACTGATTAAAGGGTTGATTTTATTTTCAGCTTTTGGGTTATTGTATTTTATTTTCACTTTGTTTGTTGAATATATTTTTTGGTTACAACCACTTTTTAGAACCTTATTATTTTGGTTTTTTATTTTAGTTGAGCTTTCGTTTTTAGTAAAATATATTTTACTGCCTATTTCTAAATTGATAGGATTAAAAGAAGGGATTTCTACCAAAGATGCCGCGTTGATAATTGGAAAACACTTTAAAGAAGTTGATGATAAATTGCTGAATGTTTTACAGCTACAACAAGAAACAAGTCAATCGGATTTATTGTTGGCGAGTATTGAGCAAAAATCAAGAAACTTAGAACCTATTCCTTTTAAAAAAGCGATTGATTTTAAAACAAATAGAAAATATTTAAAGTATTTATCTATACCAATTTTTATTTGGTTGTTGACTTTTATTTCTGGAAACAGTTCGTTGTTTACTGAAAGTTATGACCGTGTGGTACATCATCAAACTGCTTATGAGCCACCAGCACCTTTTATATTTATTATTCAAAATAATAATCTTAATGTGATTGAAGGTAAATCATTTACCATTCAGATTAAAACGGAAGGAAATACAATTCCTGAAGATGTAATAATTCATCTTAATAATCAGAACTATTTTGCTCAGAATAAAGGATTGGGTCAATTTGAATATTCGTTTTCTTCTGTTCAAAAACCAATTTCTTTTTTTGTTGAGTCTAATGGGGTTAGATCTAAAGAATATCACATTACTGTAATTCCAACTCCTATAATTATAGGTTTTGAAATGCTGTTAGATTATCCATCTTATACTCAAAAGAAAGATGAATTGATAAAAAATACCGGAAATGCTATTGTGCCCCAAGGGACAAAAGTTACGTGGAAATTAAAAGGAAGAAATACAGATGCTGTTTCTTTTAATTCAGATGAATCAAGAAAATTTAATTTAAAATCACCCAATGAATTTGAGTTTGAAAAGAAAATATTTAAAAAATTAGAATATCAAATAGCTACGTCTAACAGTCAATTACAGAACTATGAGTCTTTAAATTTTATACTTGAAGTAATAGTAGATGGGTTTCCTAAAATTTATGTTAGGTCAGACATTGATTCAATTACTAGAGGTTCCGTTCAGTTTGTTGGGCAACTTTCTGATGATTATGGATTGCAAAAATTAAGAATAGTATATTATGATAAAAAAAAATCTTTAATACATAAAGAATTAGAGTTGCCAATTCAAAAATTGAATTTTGAAGAATTTTATTATGTTTTTCCTATGGGAATTGAATTGCAAGAAGGAGTTGCTTATGATTTTTATTTTGAAGTTTTTGACAATGATGGAGTGAATGGAAGTAAATCGACTAAGAGCACTACTTTTTCATATTATAAGAAGACAGAGTTAGAATTGAAAGAACAAGTCTTAGAAGATCAAAAGGAATCAATTTCTGATTTAGAAAAATCGATTGAGAAAAGTAAAGAGGTAAAAGAGGAGTTTCAAAAACTAGAAGAATCTCTTCATAATAAATCGGAGATGAATTGGAATGATCAAAAGAAATTAGAGAGTTTTATACAGCGTCAGGAGCAATATGAAAATATGATGCAGCGCCAAACTGAAGAAATTGATCAAAACCTAGAGGAGCAACCTAAGAGTGAAAATGAGGTGTTAGAGAGTAAAAAAGAAGAAATTCAGAAGCGATTAAAAGAAGTTAAAGAATTAGCAAAGCAAGAACAGCTTAGAGAAGAATTAAATAAGCTAGCTGAAAAATTAGATAAAGAAGAATTAACTAAAAAGCTAAAAAAGCTTACTGAAAATAACTGCCAAAACGAACGCAACTTAGAGCGTATTTTAGAATTAACTAAACGATTTTACGTCGAACAAAAAGCAAATCAGATTCAAGAAAAATTAGAAAATTTATCTAAAAAACAAGATGAGTTGGCAGATGAAAAAGAGAATTCGTCAGAAAAACAAAAAGAGCTGAAAGAAGAGTTTAAAGATATAAAAGAGGAATTGGATGCTTTAGATAAAGAGAATGAAAGTTTACTAAAACCGATGGACTTACCTAAAACTGAGAAAGAGGAAAAAGCTATTGATGAAGATCAAAAGTCTGCTATAGAAAAATTAGAGGAATCAGAATCAAATGATGAGAATAAGGATTCAGAGAGCAAATCAGAAGAGAATAAAAAATATGCAAGTAAAAAGCAAAAAACAGCTGCTCAAAAAATGAAACAAATGAGCCAGAAAATGAAACAATCTATGAAGTCTATGCAGGGAGAGAGTATGGATGAAGATATTGAAATGTTACGAGCTATTTTAGAAAACTTATTAGCATTCTCTTTTCAACAAGAAGAATTGATGAATGATTTTTCAGCGATTGATAATGCACATCCCGATTTTTCGAACAAATTAAAACAACAGCATGTTTTAAAAGAATATTTTGAGCATATTGATGACAGTTTATATACCCTGTCTATGCGTCAACCAAAAATTGGAACTACGATTTTTAAGGATTTGTCAGATGCTCATTATCATTTAGATGAAGCCTTAAACCATTTTACTGAAAATCAATTTGATGTTGGTATTTCTGATCAACAATTTGTGATGACAGCTGCAAATAATATTGCATATTTATTGAGTAATATTTTAAATAGTATGCAAAATGCTAATCCATCGATGGGGCAAGGTCAAGGCGATTCTTTCGGATTACCTGATATTATACAAAAGCAGGAAGATGCTATTGGTAAAATGAAAGAGGGTCTAAAGGAAGGAGAAAAACCAGGGGATAAAAATGGAGAAAAAGGGGCGGAAGGGAAAGAAGGTGAAGGCAAAAACGGAAATAAACCTAGTAATAGTCAAGGGGAACAAATGAATGGTGAATTGTATGAAATATATAAACAGCAAGTTCAGTTACGTCAGCTTTTAGAAGATACATTAAAAGATAAAAAGAGTATTGGTAAGGGAGTAGGGGAAGAAGCTTTGAAACAGATGGAGCAATTAGAGCAAGATCTTTTAGAAAAGGGATTTACAAATGAAACACTTCAAAAAATGATGCAGATGAAGCATCAATTATTAAAATTGCAAGAAGCTACTCAAGAGCAAGGAATAGATTTAAAACGTAAATCAGATACAAATCAGACTCAGTTTGAGAACAGAACCATAAAAGAGATAGATGTTTCTAAACTATGGTATAATCAAAATGAAATTTTAAATAGACAATCACTACCTTTGCGCGCTCAGTATAAAAAGAAAGTACAAGAATATTTTAAAGCAAATGATAGTATTCAATAACGAAATAGAATTTACGCTTGATAATCAAGATAATTTAAGCCAGTGGATTACTCAAACAATTGATAAAGAGGGGTTTAAAACAGGTGAATTGAATTATATATTTTGTTCTGACGACCAATTGTTAAAAAAAAATATAGAATTTTTAAATCATAATACTTTTACTGATATTATTAGTTTTGATTACACAATGGGTAAATTGATATCCGGAGATATTTTTATTTCTATAGACCGTGTTACCGAAAATGCTAGCTCGTTCAAAACTTCATTTCAAGATGAACTAAACCGCGTTATGATTCATGGGGTATTACATTATTGTGGGTATAAAGACAAAACAGACGAAGACAAATCTTTAATGCGTAGTAAAGAGGATTATTACTTAACTTTGCGAAAATTTTAAAACTAAGTTTCACGTGGAACACTATGAGTATTTATAAAACAACATATGATGTTATTGTAGTTGGAGGGGGACATGCAGGAAGTGAGGCGGCAGCTGCAGCAGCGAATCTAGGAGCGCACACTTTATTAATAACAATGAGCTTGCAAAATATTGCTCAGATGAGCTGTAACCCCGCTATGGGAGGTATTGCGAAAGGTCAAATTGTAAGAGAAATCGATGCTTTAGGTGGTTATAGCGGAATTATAACCGACAAAACAGCAATTCAATTTAAGATGCTCAACAAATCTAAAGGACCTGCAATGTGGAGTCCGAGAGCGCAAAGTGATCGTATGCGTTTTGCAGAAGAGTGGCGCTATCAATTAGAAAATATCGACAACTTAGATCTGTTTCAAGATTCTGTTAATGGATTATTGTTTAATGATAATAAAATTATTGGTGTTAAAACAGCTTTAGGAATTGAGATAAAATCTAAAACCGTAATAGTAACAGCAGGAACATTTCTAAATGGCTTGATTCATATTGGAGAAAAGACTTTTGGAGGTGGTAGAGCTGGTGAAAGTGCTTCAACTGGAATTACTGAAGATTTAGTTGCAAAAGGATTTGAATCTGGAAGGATGAAAACCGGAACACCACCACGAGTGGATGCAAGATCGTTAGATTTTTCTAAAATGATCGAGCAGCCAGGAGATGAAAACCCTGTCAAGTTTTCTTATCTAAAAGAAATTAAACCCCTGACAAATCAACGCTCTTGTTTTATGACATATACTTCTTTAGAAGTGCATGATTTATTACGTGAAGGTTTTGACAGATCTCCTATGTTTAGTGGTCGTATTAAAAGTACTGGCCCTAGATATTGTCCCTCGATAGAAGATAAAATTGATCGTTTTGCGAGTAAAGAAAGGCATCAAATTTTTGTAGAACCTGAGGGATGGAAAACGAATGAAATATATGTGAATGGTTTCTCTACTTCATTACCAGATGACATTCAGGATTTAGCTTTAAGAAAAGTTGCAGGTTTTGAAAAAGTCAAATTTTTAAGATATGGCTATGCGATAGAATACGATTATTTTCCACCTACACAATTAAAACATACTTTAGAAACAAAGTTGATAGAAAACCTTTATTTCGCAGGCCAAATTAATGGAACTACAGGTTATGAAGAAGCAGGAGCCCAAGGATTGATGGCAGGTATAAATGCTGCTTTGAAAGTTCAAAATAAAGAATCATTTATTTTAAAAAGAGACGAGGCTTATATTGGAGTTTTAATTGATGACTTAATTACAAAAGGAACAGATGAGCCTTATAGAATGTTTACTTCCCGTGCAGAATATAGAACGTTATTAAGACAAGATAATGCTGATTTACGATTGACGAAAAAAGGATATAAATTAGGTTTAGCAAGCCAGGAAAGAATGGATCGAGTAGAAGAAAAGAAATTTAAAACAGATTTGTTTGCTCAATTTTTAAATGAAACAAGTGTACTACCAGAGGAGGTAAATCAAGTTTTAGAGGAAAGAAATACTGCGGTTATTTCACAACCAATGAAGATGATTAGAATTGCATCTAGACCTCAAATCTCTCTTTCTGATTTAAAAATTTTACCAAAGCTTGTAGAGTTTATTAAAGATAATAATATTGATTTTGAGGTAGAAGAACAGGCCGAAATTCACGTAAAATATGCTGGATACATAGCTAAGGAAAAGAACAATGCTGATAAGCTAAACCGTTTAGAGAATGTTAAAATCCCTGATAGTTTCGACTATGCTAAACTAAAATCTGTTTCAATTGAAGCAAAACAAAAACTAAATAAGATTAAACCAACAACCATTGCACAGGCAAGCAGAATAAGCGGGGTTTCTCCAAGTGATGTTTCTGTTTTATTAGTTTATCTTGGGCGTTAAGTTTCACGTGGAACAAGTTTAAATGAAATCAATGACACAAGTTATTTTTAAGCAAGACAAGCCAACAACAGTTATAATGTTAGGAGTGCTTTTAGTATTACTTTCAATAATTTCTACCTCAAGCCTAGTGGATTTTATTTTTCTTTTTTTAATTGCATTGTTGCTTTTAGGATATAGAGTATCTTATAGAATCTCTAAAGATTATAACAATAAAAAAATTATTTCCCTTTTTTGGATACCATTAATAATAATGAAATTGGATATTATTTATCCTGATTATATATCGGTATTTGGAGCTAATTTTTCTAAAAGAAATGATTGGGGTCCAGTTTCTGCAATTGGCACTAACTCTAATGCAGATAAATTTGTTGTTAGATTATTTAAAGAAAGTGAGAAATTCACTCTTTTCAAAACAGGAAAATATGAAGAGGCTAGGTATTTAGCAAGACAATTAAGTGGCGTGTTGGAAGTAGAATTAGTAGATAAAATAGACAACTAAATTTATGATAAAAAACACAAGTTATAGCTTTAATATTGATTTTTCAATGCTATATTTAAAATGTTTAGATCATACAGTTTCGAATGAAGAATTTGAATTATTGTTGGATGAAACTTTAGAAATGCTCGTTACCACTCCCCAGCCTTCTATCAAAAATCTAGGAAAGTATTATGAAAGTGAGTCTTATATTTCTCATACAGATTCTAAAGGCTCTTTTATTGATAGGGTATACCAATTTGTGAAGATTTTTACCATTTCAAAAAAGGTAAGATTAATTACAGATTTTTCGAATTTAAATGATACTAATAATTCCCTGTTAGACATTGGGTGTGGTACGGGAGATTTTCTCGTTGCGAGTCAAAAAAAAGGATTTTCGGTTGTTGGGATAGAACCAAATGAAAAGGCAAGACAATTAACAAGCTCCAAATTAAAAACTACAATTTATAAAGATATTTCTGAAATTTCTTCTGAACAGTTTGATTGCATAACGATGTGGCACGTGTTGGAACATGTTCCAAACTTATTCGATTATATTTCAAAATTAAAGAGCTTGTTAAAACCAAATGGAATCTTAATTGTAGCTGTTCCAAATTATAAAAGTTTTGACGCTAATTATTATGGTAAGTTTTGGGCGGCTTATGATGTACCTAGACATTTATGGCATTTTTCTCAAAAGTCTATAAAACTACTTTTTAAGAAAGAAAATATGAAAGTGATTAAAACCAAACCAATGTTGTTTGATTCTTTTTATGTTTCTCTTTTAAGTGAGAAGTATAAAAATGGAAAATCAAATCCACTGAAAGCTTTTTTAGTAGGGTTGAAATCTAACTTAAAGGCAAAACAAACTTCAGAGTATTCTTCTCTAAAATACATCATCAAAAACGATTAATTATCATTTTAAGAAACGCTTGTTAATGCAAAAAGCGCTTTACAACACAATACTCCTTTAAAAAGACAGAGGCCTGCAGAGAGCATTAAAAAACAATATTTATAATAAAAATTATATATTAACAAATATATTTTAATAAATAAATACTATTGTAGTAAAATTAGGACAAAAATATTGATGATAAAGTAAACGGCAAGTGTCATGGCACCAGCATAATCTTTTGCTAACCTTTGTCCAATTAACATAAATATTAATGAGATTGCAGATATTTCGGCACCCAATAAAGCGATTGATTTTCCTCCTTCAGAAACTAACTCATAAATTCCGAATCCCATCAACAGGCTTGCAATAATTTCCATTGCTAAAATTGTTCCTACTAACATAGGCACCATATTTTTTAAAGGTGAATTTTTAAAGTGATCGGTAATAAAACGAACATTCCCTTTCCAGTCAGTAATTTTATCAATTCCAGATTGTAAAAAAGTAACAATTAAAAAAAGTAAGGTTAAAATTTCAGCAGGATAGTTTTGTAGTAGTGTCATATTTTATTCTTTAGCGTGTAATAATCTTGTTAGTTTAATTGATAAATCTAATAAAATAATTTTAGCATTTCCGTTGCGCTCAATATGATAAATAGCATCGTTTAACTCCTTATCAATTTCCATAATATTAGATCCGTGTACAAAAGGAGCAAACTTGTTTAAGTTAAAACCAGAAGTTTTTGTTTCAAGAAACACTAAATTGTTTGCCTTATAATTTAGCAATAATGTTTGTCTAAAAAATTGCAAACAGTAATTTAAAAATCGTTTTTGAGTTTCTCTTCCTGTTTTTGAAATGCTATCACTCCATCCAATTAGCTCATTAATTACCGAAGCATTTCCTTTGGCTTTAAAAGCGGCACGGATCCAAGTAATAAACCATTCTTCAAAAACAAAATCAGAGGAATCATTATTTAAAATATGAAGTGCTTTATTAAAATTACCATCACATTGATGTGCAATTTTTTGAGCTTCATTTTCTGTAATATTTTCTTTTACAATTAACCCAGAAACGATATCATTTTCACTTAATACTGGAAAATGTAATACTTGACAACGAGAGCGAATTGTACCAATAATTTGTTCCTCATTTTCGGTAATCAATATAAAAACAGTTTTTTCAGGCGGCTCTTCAATCAGTTTTAGTAATTTATTAGATGCAGATATATTCATCTTTTCTGCCATCCAAATAATCATCACCTTAAATCCACCTTCATATGATTTTAACAGTAGAGATTTTACGATAGATTCTGCTTCGTGGACACTAATATTACCTTGCTTGTTTTCAACACCAATAAATTGCAACCAATTAAATAAATTTCCAAAGGGTTGTTCATTGATAAACTGTCTCCACTCTTCAATAAAAAGATTACTAATAGGTTTTTTTGGAGATTTAACCTTATCGTTATTTGTAACAGGAAAAGCAAAATGCAGATCAGGATGTGCTAAATTATCACACTTTAAATTACAAGCCTTACTATTCTCATTTGTGCTACAAATTAAATATTGGGCATATGCAATAGCAGTTGTTAGTGTTCCAGAACCTTCTTTACCAACAAACAATTGTGCATGAGGAATTCGACCTTTTTCTGCCGATTGCTGCAAATGGTTTTTAATATGTTCTTGCCCTAGAATTTCTGAGAAATGCATTGCACAAATATAACAAAATCGGATTAGCAAAGAGCACCTATAATCACTATCTTTGCATTCCTTTAAATTGAAAAACACACAGCAATGATAACAGTAAATGATTTTAATTTCGATAATAAAAAAGCATTAATCCGAGTAGATTTTAACGTACCATTAAATGCAGAATTTAATGTAACAGATACTACAAGAATTGAAGCAGCTACTCCAACAATATTAAAAGTTTTAGAAGATGGTGGAAGCTGTATTTTGATGTCACATTTAGGAAGACCAAAAGGAGTCTCTCCAGAGTTTTCGTTAAGTCATATTGTTGATACTGTGAGTGAGATAATTGGCGTACAAGTTAAATTTATTGCCGATTGTATTGGAAAAAATGTTGAACAAGCAGCAGCAGAATTAGAATCAGGAGAAATTTTATTATTAGAAAACTTACGTTTTTATAATGAAGAGAAAAATGGCGATATCGATTTTGCAGAACAACTTTCTAAACTAGGCGATATTTATGTTAATGATGCATTTGGCACAGCACATAGAGCACATGCTTCTACTACAATAGTTGCACAATTTTTTGAAGAAAAAAAATGTTTTGGTAAGTTATTAGCAAAAGAAATAGAGAGCATTAAAAAAGTATTGAATGATAGCGAAAGACCTGTTACTGCTATTTTAGGTGGGGCAAAAGTTTCATCTAAAATTACGGTAATTGAAAATATTTTAGATAAAGTAGACCACCTAATAATTGGAGGAGGAATGAGTTTTACGTTTGTAAAGGCATTGGGAGGTGAAATAGGAAACTCAATTTGCGAAGATGACAAACATGAAATGGCACTAAATATTCTAAAGGAAGCAAAAGAAAAAGACGTTCAAATTCATTTACCTGTAGATGTAATTGCTGCTGATGATTTCAGCAATGATGCCAATACAAAAGTTTTAGACATTAATGAAATACCAAATGGCTGGCAAGGTTTAGATGCTGGACCAAAATCTAGAGAAATTTTTAATGATGTTGTAATGCAATCAAAAACGATCCTTTGGAACGGTCCTTTAGGCGTTTTTGAAATGGAGTCTTTTGCTGGTGGAACAATATCTTTAGGAGACTCAATTGTGGCATCAACAAAAAACGAATGCTTCTCTTTAGTTGGTGGAGGTGATTCTGTTGCAGCCGTGAAACAATTTGGATTTGCAGACAAAGTGAGTTATGTTTCTACTGGAGGTGGTGCAATGTTAGAAATGTTAGAAGGAAAAACATTACCAGGGATAGAAGCAATTTTGAAATAGATTTTCTCGTCAGTTCGTGTGAATTTCATGATTAAAAAGAGTGAGATTTGTATCGAAAACAACTTTATACAAACCTCTTTTTATTCTTATAAAAAGAGGTTTCTTTTTTATTGATTATTTTTGAGATTCAAAAAAATAAAACCTAACACATCAAACAAAATGAAATATACGACACTACCATTTACCAATATCAAAGTCAGCAAAATATGTTTAGGCACAATGACTTTTGGCGAACAGAACACAGAAGCTGAAGGACATGAACAAATGAATTATGCTTTAGATCAAGGTATTAATTTTTTTGATACAGCCGAATTATATTCAGTACCTGCAAAAGCAGAAACCTATGGTGCAACAGAAAGGATTATAGGTTCTTGGTTTAAAAAAACAGGTAATAGAGACAAGGTTATTTTAGCAAGTAAAATTGCTGGTCCTGGACCATATACGACTCATATTAGAGATAAGGGTTTTTCTAAACAAGCAATTTCTGAAGCAATTGAAGGAAGTCTTAAAAGGTTGCGAACCGATTATATTGATTTATATCAGCTTCATTGGCCATTACGTCCAGTAAATCTTTTTGGTTTAAGGAGTTTTCCTCATGAAAATTTTAGAAAACAAGAAGATCAATTTGTGGATGTTTTAGAAACATTAGATGGCTTTGTGAAACAGGGAAAAATTAGACAGATAGGATTATCTAATGAAACACCTTGGGGGATCATGAAATATTTAAGAGCTTCAGAAGAACATAATTTACCAAGAATGATTACTCTACAAAATTCATTTTCACTAATTCACAGGTCTTTTGAAACAGGTTTATCTGAAGTTTGTATGCAAGAAAATATAGGACTATTAGTATATTCTCCATTAGCATTTGGAGTTTTGAGTGGTAAGTATTTAAACGGAATGCCAGAAGGTGCTAGAGTTACATTATTCCCTAATTTTAGTAGATATAGTAGTGAAGAATCTGCTGCGGCAGTTCGTAAATATTTAGAAATTGCAAACAAACACGGTTTGACATTACCAGAACTTTCTTTGGCTTTTGTAAATCAATTACCTTTTGTTACGAGTAATATTATAGGAGCAACTAAGTTGAGCCAACTTAAAGAAAATATTAATAGTATAAATATAGAGCTATCTAAAGAAATTATTGATGAGATAAATGCTGTACATGCTCTAATTCCGAACCCAGCACCCTAGCGTTGTCATTTCTGTAAAAGCAGGAATGACGGTTCAATTTATAATTATGGATAAGCAAGATTTTAAAGAATTTCTCGATGAAAAAGTGTTGGAGTACAATCAACCAAAATTTATTGAGTCAGATCCTATTCAAATTCCGCATCAATTTTCTTTAAAAGAGGATATTGAAATCTCTGGATTTTTAACATCAACTATCGCATGGGGCAATCGAAAAATGATTATTAGAAATGCAAATAAGATGATGGAATTGATGGGAGATTCACCTTATGATTTTGTGATGCATCACACAGAAAAAGATTTAAAAGTGTTTGAATCATTTGTACACCGGACTTTTAACAGTATTGATTCTATTCATTTTATAAAGTCGTTAAAAAATATTTACAAAAATCATGGTGGATTAGAGTTTGTGTTTTCACAATTCAAAAATGACGATAATAATAAGCAAACAATTCATCAATTTAAAAAGGTATTTTTTGAAATACCACATCAACAAAGAACACAAAAACATGTTGCTGATCCCATGAAAGGAAGTGCCTCAAAACGTATCAATATGTTTTTAAGATGGATGGTGCGTAATGATACTATGGGAGTCGATTTTGGAATTTGGAAACAAATACCAATGTCAAAATTGTCATGTCCGTTAGATATTCATTCTGGTAATGTTGCACGGAAATTAAACTTGCTTACACGAAAACAAAATGATTGGAAAGCACAAGAAGAATTGGATTTTAGTTTACGGAAGTTAGACCCAATTGACCCAACTAAATATGATTTTGCTTTGTTTGGTTTGGGTATTTTTGAGAAATTTTAATAACATTTTATTTTAGTTCCCAACCAAAAGAGGTTTGAAAAACATAATCCCCCTCAGTTGCACCTTCTACAGGTTGGTTATCATAATTATACGTTGTACCCATTTTGATGTAAAAATCCCAAGGCAAATCGTATTTTAAATCAAATTTAAAATCTGCTCTAAAACGACCACTTTCTGTTAAACTAGGATAGGCATATATGGAAGTTAGTAAACTTAAGTCGCCAATTTCATATTTGTCAAATTGAGTGCCAAAATAGGCCTCGATACTGTTTTTGCTTTCGATTAACGGATCAGTATAAGTTTCATTGTTGTATGCTAAACCAGCACCTGTAGAAAAATTCATACTGTTGTTGTTTATAAAGCTATATCCACCACCCAATTTACCTGTAGTTCTTAATTTAAGCTTTTGTTCGCTATTAGATAAAAAATTTGCAGATGTTGATAAAAACCAATCTTTTGGTAAAAACCATTGAAAGTTTGTATTCCCTTCAACACGTCTAATATCTTCAACCTCATCTTGGCTACTTAAAACAGTATTGAACGAACCTGTAAGTTTCCATTTATTTGCTACATACCCTAGTAGTGCATTTGAAGTAAACTGTTTTGAGTTATTGGCTTTTGTTAGTGTAATCCCTAAATCAAATTCAGCAGTTAAACGACTTAAAAAATTTTGACCTATAGCATCCAAAAAAATTATTTCATTTAATTCTGATTCCAAAATATAACCGCCAGCATTTAATAAAACGATATTCTTATTGATAGAATCTGTTTGGATAGATGCGCTAAAACGCTTGCCATTTTCTAATGAAACAATAAAATAACGATTACTATAAATTTCTTTAACATGATACCATTTTATTTTAAAATCTTTATCACTAAAAGAAGTTTTAAGAGTTAAAACACTCTTATCTAAACTTTTAATTTCACCTACTATTCTATTATTGTTTTTTAATATGATAGAATCGTTTTGAGAAAACATCAAATAATTAGTAAACAGTAAAACAAAAAGCAGAAAAAGTTTGTTCATTAAGGTTGATTGAAATACAAATATAAAAAAATCTTAATAGCCTAATTTAGTACGGACTCTTTTTAAAACTCCATCAGCAATTTCAGTTGCTTTTTTTGCTCCGATTGCTAAGGCTTTATCAATTTCTTCTAAATTATTCATATAATAATGATAACTTTTACGCTCTTCTTTAAAGGTTTCAACAATCAATTGATAATAGGCTTGTTTTGCATGACCATAACCATAATTTCCACCTTCATAATTGGCACGCATTTCTGCAATCTGATTTTCTGATGCAATTAATTTATACAGGGCAAATAAGTTACATGTGTCTGGGTTTTTTGGATCTTCTAGCGGAGTTGAATCCGTTTCAATCTTCATTATTTGTTTACGAAGTTTCTTATCATCTAAAAATATGTTGATAATATTTCCTTGCGACTTACTCATCTTTCCACCATTAGTTCCGGGGACATACATGGTTCCTTCCTGAATTTTAGCTTGAGGCGGCACCAAGGTTTCTCCCATTTGATGGTTAAATCTATTTGCAACATCTCTGGTCATTTCTAAATGTTGTAATTGATCTTTCCCCACAGGTACAATTTCAGCATCATACAATAAAATATCTGCAGCCATAAGCATTGGGTACGAAAACAATCCAGAATTTACATCTTCCAATCTGTCGGCTTTATCCTTAAAGCTATGAGCTAATGTTAAACGTTGATAAGGGTAAAAACAACTTAAATACCAAGTCAGTTCAGAAACTTGTGGGACATCACTCTGACGATAAAAAACAGTTTTTTCTACATTTAACCCACAAGCTAACCAAGTTGCGGCAGTGCTATATGTGTTTTCTCTAAGAGTTTTTCCATCTTTAATTTGAGTGAGTGAATGCATATCAGCAATAAATAAAAAAGATTCATTTTCACTATTCTTAGCAAGTTCAATTGCTGGTAAAATTGCTCCTAATATATTTCCGAGATGTGGTGTTCCAGTACTTTGTACACCAGTAAGAATTCTTGACATTTTTTAAACTTTAAGAATAGCAAAAATAGGAATTTATACTCTAAGAAATGAAACGAATATTATTACTATTTTTGGCATTATATGAAATTATTTAAAAACATAGCAATTTTAATTTGGCGCATCTGGTTTTATGGTTGGATGATAGGAACTATTATTGTGGTATTTCCAGTTTTAATTGTTGTAACAGCTAGAGAAAGTGGCTATCCTTATTTTTTTAAAATTGCTAGAACTTGGGCAAAAACTATTTTGTTTGTGATGGGATTTCGAGTTAAAATTGAAACTGAACAACAAATTGAAAAATCAAAGAGCTATATGTTTTGTGCCAATCATACATCAATTATAGATATATTATTAATGCTAGCAGTGGTTAAAAATACATTTGTTTTTGTTGGAAAAGCAGAGTTAAGCAAGCTACCAATTTTCGGATTTTTTTATAAACGGACTTGTATTTTGGTTGATAGAAATGACCCAGAAAGTAGAAAAGCAGTTTTTGAAGCAGCTGAAAGAAGATTAAATTCAGGATTAAGTGTTTGTATTTTTCCTGAAGGTAAAGTGCCAGACGATGAGAGTGTAGTGTTAGATCAATTTAGAAATGGTGCATTTATTTTGGCGTTAGAGCATCAAATACCGATTGTACCAATGACATTTTATGATTGTAAAAAAAGATTTTCATACACTTTTTTTAGCGGAAGCCCTGGAATAATACGAACAAAAATTCATCAGTTTATTGAAACAAAAAATTTAAAAGTATCAGATAAAAAAGAAATTAATAGTAAAACATTTAAGGTGATTTACGATGAATTGATAAATGACATGTCTTAAGATATGGATTTAAAAAACATAACCTTTTATGATAAAAAAGAAGAAAAACTCAATGTAATTTCACATGCCATTGGTTTAGTTTTAAGCATTATTGCATTAGTCTTATTATTGGTAAAGGCAGGTTATTATGGTAATGTTTGGCATATTACAAGTTTTAGTATTTATGGGGCAAGTTTGATTGTTTTGTATGCCGCATCTACTTTTTACCATTACTCACAGACACCAAAACTTAGGCACAGGCTTAATATTTTTGATCACGCCTCAATTTATGTTTTAATTGCAGGAACCTACACTCCTTTTACTTTGGTTGTGTTAAACGGATGGGTTGGTTGGACCATTTTCGGAATTTCATGGGGGCTTGCAATAGTTGGGATCACTTTAAAACTATTCTTTATAGGGCGATTCGATAAAATATCAACCATCGCTTATGTGTTAATGGGCTGGGTTATTGTATTTGCCATAAAACCTTTGATAGATAATATTTCATCAGAAGGTTTGTTGTGGTTGTTATCTGGTGGAATTTTTTACACTATTGGAGCTGTTTTATTTAGTATTCCAAAGATAAAATACAATCATGCCATTTTTCATATTTTTGTTCTCCTAGGAAGTTTTTGCCATTTTATGGTGGTATACTTTCACATTTTACCAATTAAATAAATAGGTAAAAGAGAGTTAAGTTGATTTTTATGCTAAGCTCATAATTGGACATAACTTCTTATATATTTCAAAATCACAAATTTTATTTACAAGTCAATTTCTTTGAAAATTAACCGTAATTTTTGGTAGTCAACTGAAAAGTTGTAAATTGCATTGAAGTAACTAAATTAAACCCTACTAAGATGTTAAAAATTGTTATAGTTGATGATGAAAATGATGCATTAGAAGCTTTAGAGTGGAAACTGAACAGATATATAGAAAATGTAGAAATTATTAAATGTCTTTCCCCGCTAGCTTCAATTGACATAATTAACAAAACCGAACCAGACATTGTTTTTTTAGATATTCAAATGCCAGAAATGGATGGATTTACACTATTAGAAAACCTCAGTAATCGACAATTTAATTTAATTTTCACCACTGCTCATGATGAGTTTGCATTAAAAGCAATTAAAGTTTCGGCTATTGATTATTTGTTAAAACCTGTTGATAAGGATGAATTAATGGAAGCGATTAATAAAATTCAAGAACAGAAAAAAGGTGGCCTTTTAGAAGATAAACTTCAAATGTTATTAGGGAATATAAATGAAACAGCAAATGATAAAATTAATATATCAGCTGATGGTAAAGTTTATTTGTTAGATAGGAATGATGTAATTATGCTGAAGTCAGACAAAAGCTATACAACACTGTTTTTAACTAACGACCAACAAATAGTAGTTTCAAAAACCTTGAAAGAAGTTGAAAAGAAATTTCAATTCTCACAGTTTTTCAGAGTACATAATTCATATTTAATAAATCTAACTCATGTTAAGGAATACCTAAAGGGGCTTGGTGGAGAATTAATTATGAGTAATGGCTATACTGCTGCAATTAGTAGAAATAAAAAAGCAGAACTATTTAAGAAATTGTACTTAGACTAACTAAACTATGTTTACCGATCTTAATTCAGAAATTTTTGCTTGGATACGTGGAGGTCTTTTAATCTTAGCAATTTATCACTTACTTTTATATTTTCAGAATGGCAAAAAACTATATTTATATTATTGCCTTTACCTGTTAACATTCTTTGCTTTTTTTGCTTCACGTCTTTTTCAAAATATTGAAAATGATATGATATTAGGATTCTTTTCTATACCCATGTTTTTTCTAACCTCCGCATCATTTTATGCACTAACAAGAACTATTTTAGAAACAAAATCTAGAATTCCGAAATGGGATCATTATTTTAAAATTGCTGCAGTTGTTTCTGTAGGTGTTGCCTTCTTATTTTTTATTTTACAACTATTTTTAGGTTCAAAATTCTCATTAAGCTTTGTTAAAATTATAGGGCCATTTTATTATCTATTTGTAATAATTACGGCATTTGTTGTTTTAGAAACAAAATTAAAATCTGCTATATATTTTAGTGTTTCAACATTTTTATTTGCGATTTTAGGACTTGCTACTTTGATGCAATATTATATTGGAGTAGACCTTTTTTTTGAGATAAATATCATTCCAATATTTTTTCTATATATAGGTGCATTTATTCAAAGTATGTCATTTGCTTATATTATAGGGTTGAGCGTAAAGAGAGTAGAAATGCAAAATAAAAGTGCTGAAATAAAATTAGCATTTAAATATAAAGAATTAGAAGAGTTAAAAATGACAGCTTTACAAAGTCAAATGAATCCTCATTTTCTGTTTAACTCATTAAATTCTATAAACAATTTTGTTTTAAAAAATGAAATTGAAAAAGCATCAGACTATATTACAAAATTTTCTAGACTAATTCGTGTTATTTTAAAAAGTTCAACAAGTTTAACGGTTCCGTTTTCTGAAGAGCTAGGAATTCTTTCTCTATACGTAAAATTAGAGCAAATGAGAATCCATGGTGGATTTGAATATATTGTAAAAATTGACAAGAACATTCGTTTAGAGGAAATAAAAGTTCCACCGTTATTTTTACAACCGTTTATTGAAAATTCAATTTGGCATGGATTAACGCATATTGAAGGAGATAAACGCATTTCTCTTACAATTAGTAAAGAGACAGATAATATTATTTGTGAGATAATTGATAATGGGATTGGTATAGATAAAGCGAGAGCACGATCTCATAAAAAAATAGACAGAAGAAAGTTTTTTGGCACACAGGCAACCGAAAACAGGATACAACTATTATATAAAAAAGCAAATGTTGATATTGATGTGAAAGATATATCAGACGCAACATCTTCAGGAACAAAAGTTAGAATTGTTTTTCCACATATTCTAAAGGGATAATTTCCATTTATTTAAAGAAAATACCCACAGGTGTATTTTTCTAGTGCAATCATTTATTTACACAAAATAATCAAACGAATAATTGTATTTTTGGGGTTCCCAAACGCAAGTCCCTTAAATTTATTATTGATAGTAAAACTGAAGTTGTAATGACATTGATTTCATTTATTATCCCCACAGAAAAAGACATACTTAAAGACTTAAACGAAGAATCTCGTACAATTAAATTTATTGGGTCGGCAACCTTTTCTCAAAAACTAGATCAAATAAAATTTTCAAGAACATTTAAACACCGATTTGATAATCAAAATCAATTAAAGGAAGTGGTTTATTTTAGGAAAGGTCTTGTTTGGAAATTTACTGAAGTAGTTTTATGTGCTGAATTAGCAAGTTAACAGATTTCTATTAACAACCTATTTACCGTTTATTATTCATAATCACCCATTTGTAGTTTTTTTACCTCCATTTTTACATTTAAATAAATTGCAATTAGAATAAGACTTATATTTGTTATGTAAATGAGTCTTTGGGGTTGATTTATTTATAACTCGAATTTAACGAAAGTTGACTTCGAGTTTTTTTTGTTCTAAATATTTAAAGCAAAAAACACAAAGAAGAATGAAGTTTTTGAAAAACTATTTCTATCAGAATATTGAGCAAACCAAACCATTTATTGTTTTTTTACTTCCGTTTTTGAATTTGAAGTATTTGGTAAATAAAAACCTATTATGTTTGTCGTGTAAATGAGTCTTTGGGGTTGATTTATTTATAACTCGAATTTAACGAAAGTTGACTTCGAGTTTTTTTGTTCAATTTTTAAAAGGGCTTTACTCAATTTAGAATTGTAATATTTAAGAGGTTCCGTTACTTCTTCTACTAACTAATTTGGTTTTTAAAAAGTTTCATTATCTGAATTTAATTCAACTTTGACTATTACTAGCCCCTATTTTCCATATTGAATTTATTAATTTCAAAAAGCGTGACTTACAGTTTCTACCTATTATCGTTTTTAACGATAGTTTATTTATATAATGAAAGAAAAATGTTAGCATTTGATTATAAATATTATTTTTTGAGTTAAAATAATACCTTTTATTGTTACGTTATTATTAAATATCTTTGAACGAAATTAATAATGTTAAGAATGAAGAGAATCATTAGTGTAGTAACTTTTTTATTTTTTATTGGTGCTTGGTCACAAACTGATTACTCTAACAATTGGGAAGATTTTTATTCTTATAATAATGTTAAAGATTTTGTGAAAGTTGACACAAAAATTTATGCATTGGTAGATAATGCCATTTTTATTTATGATGTTTCTACAAATGAAATTAATAAAATGTCTTCTGTTAATGGATTGTCTGGAGAAGTAGCCACGAGTATTCATTACAACGCAACCTTTCAAAGGTTAGCAGTTGGGTATGCAAATGGGTTGCTCGAAATTGTTGACGTAAATGGAGAGATTACAATCGCTCCAGATATTGCCAATTTCCCTTTAGCTGCTGAAAAAGAAATTACTAACATTACAGAATACAATGATATTTTATATCTATCAACTTCCTTTGCAATTGTAGTATATGATATTGGCAACTTAGTTTTTGGAGACACTTATTTTATAGGAGACCAATCATCAGAGGTAAAAGTGAATGAAACAATTGTTTTTAATGAAACGATTTATGCCGCAACTGAAAATGGAATTTATTCTGCTGATGTTAACAACCCAAATTTGATTGACTTTAATAATTGGACTAAATTCGATACAAGAAACTTCACATCAATTGTAACTTTTGACAATGAAATTTATATTTCTTTTGGAAGAAATTTTTATAGGTTTATATCAACAGGTTCTTTGCAATTAATTCAAAGACTGCCAAATACAATTTTAAGATTAAAGGCTTCTAACGAGTTTTTATCAATAGCAATTAAAAGAGAAGCATTTATTTATGATACAGGCTTGAATTTGGTGTCTAATATTATTTCTGATGATACTTCAGATTTTTATTTCGAATTAAATGCAGTTTTTACAGAAGGGAATACTGCATATCTCTGCACAAAAGAATTCGGAATATTACAAACAGATTTAATAGCTACACAGCCTTTTGTTGAAATTCACCCAGATGGTCCAACCTCAAATATTGCCTTTTCTATTAGTGTATTAAACGATAATTTATGGGTAGTTTATGGTGGATACTCTTCTTCATATACTCCTTTGAATAATAGGTTGGGATATAGTCATTTTAATGGAGAAAATTGGGTAAACATTCAGTATGATACAAATTTTCCAGCAAAAAATTTAGTACATGCTACAATTGACCCAAATGAAGAAAATAAAGTGTATTTGAGTTCTTGGGCAGCAGGAAATAGTGCTCCTTTATCAGGAAATGGTGGGATATTAGTTGTGGAAAATAACGAGCCAATAGTATTGTTAGATCAAACCAATAGCGAATTGGAAGATGCAGTTCCAGATAATCCGAATTATAATAGTGTCAGAGTTAACGGATCTGCTTTTGATAGAGAAGGAAATTTATGGGTTGCCAATGCATGGGTTGATAATATGGTAAAAAAAATGTCACCAAGTGGTGCTTGGTCTAGTTTTAATATTAGTGAATTATTAACTACTGGAGCAAGAGGTTTAAACGAATTAATTATTGATAAAACAGGGAGTATTTGGATTGGAACTAGAAGAAATGGAGTATTAGTTTTTAATGAAAGAGGAGAACGAAAACGAGCATTAATTACTGAGGCTACAAAAGGATCTTTACCTCATTTAAATGTACGAACAGTTGCAGTTGATAATAGCAATAGAATTTGGATTGGTACACAAGCAGGAATGGTAGTATATTATAATGCCGCAGGACTTTTTGATGCTGATATTTATGATGCCGAACCTGTTATTATTTTAGATGATGGAATTCCAAAAAAATTATTAGGAGATCAAGTAATTAATTCTATTTCAGTTGATGGAGCAGATAATAAATGGTTTGGTACAGAAAGCGGTGGTGCATTACAAGCTTCACCAAACGGAAGAGAAACATTAAATATTTTTAACACATCTAACTCACCTCTTCCTTCAAATACCATATTAAAAGTAAAAGTCGATACCAGCACAGGAAAAGTTTACTTTGCAACAGACAGAGGCATAGTTGCTTTTAACAACAAAATTGCTGCTTATGGTGATATTTTAGATGAGGTTTATGCTTATCCAAACCCTGCTAAAAAGCAACATGAATTTATTACGATTGATGGTAGAAACGGCACTCATTTACCACAAGGCACTAATGTTAAGATTTTAGACTCGGCAGGATATTTAGTATATGAAACTAATGTTGTAGAAGGACAGGAGTTGCAAGGGGGTAAAGTTGTTTGGAATAAAACAAACCTTGCAGGACGCAAAGTAGCATCTGGGATTTATATTGTTTTATTAACTACCAAGGATAATGAAGAAGTGTCATCAACCAAAATCGCGATTATTAACTAAGAGATGATTGTTAGCACAAAAGCGATTGTAATTAGTTCAATTAAATATGGCGACAACCATTTAATTGTAAAATGTTATACTGAACAGGAAGGAACGAAATCGTATTTACTTCGTGGAATTTTATCTTCCAAAAAAAAGCAAATAAAAGCAGCATATTTTCAACCGCTAACGCAATTGAAAATTGTTGCAAATCACAAAACCAATCAAACACTTCATTCTATTAAAGAAGTTGAAATAAGTAATCATTACACTTCTTTATCAATTGATATTTACAAACAATCAATCGTATTATTTTTATCAGAGGTTTTAAATTATTCCATCCAAGAAGAGGAAGAAAACACACACTTATATAACTATTTAGAATCAGCTTTTGTTTGGTTAGATACTCACAAAAGTATTTCAAATTTTCATTTGGTATTCTTATTAAACCTGACGAAATACTTAGGGTTTTATCCAGAGCTAAATAATCCAGATTATAATTACTTTGATTTATCTGAAGGAATTTTCAGCAATCAATTGCCAAAATTTAATTTCATAAAAGGAGGTGATTTAATAGAATTTAATAAGCTGTTAGGCATAAATTTTGATACAATAGATATTGTAAAATTTAATTCAAAAAGCAGACAGCAAGTATTGTCTATTTTAATTCAGTATTATGAATTACATTTGAACGGATTTAGAAAACCAAAATCTTTAGAGGTTTTAAAAGCTTTATTTCATTGATGGTGCGGAATATTATATTTTTACTTTTTACTTTTTTTACTTTATTAACAATGGCTCAGGAGGTCATAGTTATTGATTTTGATACTAAACATCCAGTTTTAAACTGTACGATTTATGGAGAAGATAATATCAGCTTTGTAATAACGGATAAAGAAGGAAAAGCAAACCTTGCTGTTTTTGGACACAATGAGGTCATTTATTTCAATCATATATCTTATGTAGAGGTCGAAATACTTAAACGTCAAATTGCTAAAAATCAAATTGTTATTCATAAAAAGGCAGAATCCTTAGACGAAGTTGTTTTGTCAGTGAGCAGACATAAAGAGACTTTGAGTAGAGTAGCCGAATATGTTGACATTAGTCAGTCAAATCAAATCAAAAAAATTGCGCCACAAACTTCAGCGGATTTATTAGCAAACTTACCTGGAATAAAAGTGCAAAAATCTCAGGCAGGAGGAGGAAGCCCTGTATTAAGAGGTATGGAGGCGAATAGAGTTTTATTAGTTGTAGATGGTGTTAGAATGAATAATGCTATATACAGGTCTGGACATTTACAAAATTCTATTACAGTTTCTCCTACTACTTTAGAGCGTACTGAAGTTATTTTTGGACCTTCTTCTGTTACCTATGGGTCTGATGCCCTCGGAGGAGTTATCCATTATTATACTAAAACTCCTAAAATTTCTGAGGAAGCAGCATCTTACGTAAATTTTTTATCAAGATATAGTTCTATCAACAATGAATTTACAAATCAAGGCGGAATAGAATTTTCATTTAAAAAATGGGCATCTTATACAAGTTTTTCATATTCAAAATTTGGAGATACACAGATGGGAAAAAACCGAAATCATAGATTTGATGATTGGGGTAAAGTATTTGAATATTCAAATAACACCCCTGATTTTTATAACCCGAACGCTGTATTAAATACAGATCCATCAATCCAAAAAAATACAGGTTATGAACAATACGACTTTTTACAAAAGTTTTATTTTCAACTTTCTAAAAAGACACATTTAACTCTAAATTTTCAGCGTTCTAATTCATCTGATGTACCAAGGTTTGATAAGTTAACAGAATATAAAGACGGTAGTTTAAAGTATGCTGAATGGTATTATGGGCCTCAAGAAAGATTACTGTTAAGTACCCAATTAGCCATTAATCCAAATAATAAATGGATGGAATCTGGAGTAATAACAGTGGCTTATCAAAAAATAAAAGAATCAAGAATAGACAGAAAATTTAATAGTCTTGACAAAAGCTATCAAAAGGAGGCTGTTGATGTTTTTAGTATGAATGGTGATTTTTTTGTACCACTTTCAAAAAAATCAAATAGGAATGTGTCGTATGGTTTTGAAGTAGCACATAATGAAGTAAATTCAAATGCTTATGGAAAAACATTGTCTGTCAACGGAAGTGAAATTATTGGCTCTTCGGGAGATTTTGTGGTACAATCTCGTTATCCAGACGGAGGCAGTACCTATACAAGTTCGGCAGTATATGCTAGTTATAGACAAGACATCAATCAAAAATCAACTTTAAACACAGGTTTAAGATTTACAAATACCCACCTCAACGCCAAATGGATAGACACCACATTTATTACCCTTTCAGATATGAATATTCATTTAAAAAATTCTGCATTAACGGCAACGGTTGGCTATGTTTTTAAACCAGGTGAAAGCTGGAAACTAAGTTCCATACTATCTTCAGGATTCAGGTCTCCAAATATAGATGATATTGGAAAAATTAGAGAAAAAAAGGGAGACCTAACCGTACCTAACATTAACTTAAAACCTGAGTATGTTTATAATGCAGAAATAGGAATTCAAAAATATCTAAATAATAAAAAATTTAATATTGGGTGGAACCTTTATTACACCCTTTTGAACAATTATATTACTAGAGAAGCTTTTCCTATAAACGGGAGCCCAACCATTATTTATGGAGGAGAAGAAGTTGAAACCTATGCAAATGTAAATCATAAAAATGCCTACATTGTTGGAAGTACCTTGAGTTTGAGAGGAAATATTTCTACTTTTTGGAATATATCTGGAAGTATTACATTTACTAAGGGAGAAGGTTATGATACAAATAAACCTTTATCATCTATTCCCCCTCTATTCGGGAATTTTGAGGTTGGCTATTCTAAAAATAAATTTGAAACAGCACTAAATTTTAGATTCAACGCAGCAAAGCAATTAGAAGATTATAACTTGGTAGAAGGGATTGACAATATTGAAGAAACACCAATTAATCCAACAACAGGAGAATATTATGGTACACCAAGATGGCAAACCCTTAAATTTTATTCTAAATATCAAGTAACAAATAATATAGCTGTTCAATTTATGGTCGATAATATTTTCGACCAACACTACAAAGAATTTGCTTCAGGAGTAAGTGCCCCTGGGCGTAATTATGTAGTTTCAATTTTAATAAACTAAGAGATTTGTAATCCCAACACTTTCTCTTAAATCTAGAGTAATAAAAATTAAAACAGTAAATCTCAAATTGTTAAAACATCAACCAATTTTCAATTGATAGTTTAAATATTCTTTTATATATTTGATAATATTTGCTTAATACAGTATTTTATTAGTAAAGTGAAAATTACTATCTCCAATTAGTGCAAGGTATTAGTGACAAATAAACCAACTAACTTAACTAATATCGATCTGCCATGACTAAAATGTTTTTTCAAAAAGGAGTTTCAACATTATTTAGAAATTACCAACTATTCTTATTTTTAACACTTTTATTTTCTACCACAATTTTTTCACAAACTATTATTGATGTTCAAGTATCTAGTGGAAATGATGATGCAGAAGAGAGGTTGAGTAATGGAAAAATAAGTAGAGGAAGTAGTGATTTAGAAATTTACAACGATCGAAGTGACCAAGAAATTGGAATTCGATTTCAAAATGTTTCAATTCCTCAAGGAGCAACTATTACAAATGCATATATTCAATTTTCGGTTGATGAGACTAATGAAAGTGGAGCGATAGTGATAGGTGTAGCAGGTGAAGATATAGACAATTCACCTGGGTTTTCATCAGCATCATTTAACATCTCTACTAGAACAAAAACTTCTGCTTCTATCGAAAATTGGTCTCCACCTAATTGGTCTCCAGTTGATGCAAGGGGCCCAGATCAAAGAACACCAGACCTAGCAGCTATTGTTCAAGAAATAATAGATAGAGGTGGATGGAGTTCTAATAACTCAATGTCTTTTATTTTATACAAACCTTCCTCAGTTTCTTCTACTTCAAAGAATAGAACTGCTAGATCATATAATAAATCGGCATCTAAAGCACCTACATTACATGTAGAGTTTACAACAGTCCTTCCACAAGAAATAGATATTACAGGAAATGGTGTTTCAATTACCAGTGGAGATTCAACACCTATCATTTCAGATGATACAGATTTTGGAAGTTTAGATGTTGCATCAGGTATAGCGTCACATACATTTACTATTAATAATACAGGTACAGCAGATTTGACATTGAGCAATCCAGTATTAACTGGAGATATCTCAGATTTTATTATAACAGCAAATCCAAGTTCATTAGTTATTCCCTCAGGTTCAACCATATTTACTGTTGAATTTGATCCAACGGTTATTGGAACACGAACCGCTACAATAAGTATTGCAAACAATGATTTAGATGAGAATCCATATACATTTACTATTCAAGGAGTAGGAGTGGACACATCAATATATCCGTCTTCAATTTCAGCTGGTGATGATTGGTCTTATTTAGACAATGGTTCAAATCAAGGTACATCATGGTCTCAACTTGGCTATGATGATTCTTCATGGTCATCAGGATCAGCAGAATTAGGTTACGGCGAAGGTGATGAAAGCACCACACTTAGTTTTGGAGCTGATGCCAATAATAAACACATTACTTATTATTTTAGAAAACAATTGACTATTGCTGATCCTTCAATTTATGAGAGCATTGACTTAGAAGCTATCAGAGATGACGGAATGATAGTTTATGTAAATGGAGTTCTAGTTTGGAGTGATAATATGCCAGGAGTATTTGATCATACTACCTTTTCTTCAGCAATCATTTCTGGGGCAGCTGAAACCACATGGATTACTACAAATATTGAAAACAATTTAGTTGTTGGTACAAATGTAATTGCAGTTGAAATTCATCAAAGAGACGGTACTAGTTCAGATTTAAGTTTTGATTTTAAACTTTCCGGTGTAGTACCTGCTACCGAAATGGATATTCAAGGACTTGGAGTAAGTATTGCTAATGGCGATTCCACCCCTTCATCTTCAGATGATACTAACTTTGGCTCAGAGAATTTCAATACAGGATTAGCATCTCATACATTTACTATTGAAAATACTGGAGCTTTAGATTTGAATTTGACAGGTGTAAATCCTTATGTAGTAATTACAGGCGACACTTCAGAATTTTCATTGAGATCAAATCCATCTACACCAATTATTTCTTCAGGAAGTACAACTTTTACGATTGATTTTGATCCAACTAGTTTGGGTATAAAAACCGCAACTATTTCTATTTTGAATGATGATTCAGATGAAAACCCATATACATTCTTAATTCAAGGAACCGGAATTGATAACACACCAATTTTTCCTTCATCAATTTCTTCTGGAGATACTTGGACCTATTTAGACAATGGTTCAAATCAAGGAACAGTATGGTCTCAACTCGGGTTCGATGATTCGGCTTGGAGTCAAGGAGATGCAGAATTAGGATATGGAGATGGTGGAGAAACAACAGTTGTTAGTTATGGCCCGAGCAGTACAAATAAATATATAACTACTTATTTTAGAAAAGAATTGACAATTTCCGATCCTTCTATTTTTACTAGTATTGATTTAGAGGCAATTCGTGATGATGGTATGGTAGTTTATTTAAATGGTGTTGAGGTTTGGAGAGATAACATGCCAACAGGAACTATTTCTAGTACTACTTTTGCCAATGGTGCAATAGGTGGATCAGACGAATCGACTTTTATTAGCAATAATATTACAAATAGTTTTGTAGTTGGAACAAATGTTATTGGAGTAGAAATTCATCAATCTAATTTAACAAGTTCCGATATAAGTTTTGATTTTACATTAACAGGTGTGTCTGGAACATCACCCGAACCTTCATCTATAGTTGCGGGTGATTTATGGAAATATTTAGACGATGGATCTAATCAAGGTACTTCTTGGACTTCAACTGCTTTTGACGATAGTTCTTGGATAGTAGGAAATGCAGAGATGGGATATGGTGATGGTGGAGAAAACACAGTTGTGAGTTTTGGACCGAATAGTAGTGATAAATACGTTACTACTTATTATAGAAAATCCTTTTCAATATCTGACCCTTCTGTCTTTACTAGTATTGATTTAGAAGCAATACGTGATGACGGTATGGTTGTTTATTTGAATGGTTCAGAAATTTGGAGAGACCATATGCCAACGGGCACTATTTCTAACACTACATTGGCATCCTCTCCTGCAATTGCTGGTACTGATGAGACAACATGGATAACCAACAATATAAGTTCATCGGGCTTGGTTGTAGGAACCAATGTGATTGCTGTAGAGATTCATCAACAATCAGTAACAAGTTCAGATACAAGCTTTGATTTTAAACTAACAACATCTACAGTTCCTGTTGGTGCAACCCAAGTAGTACGAGGGCCTTATTTGCAAACCGGAACCGATACTAGTATAATTGTAAGATGGAGAACATCTGTAGCTACTGATACGAAGGTTAATTATGGAACTTCATTGGCAAGTTTAAGTGCTTCAGTTTCGGATGCTTCGCTAACAACTGAACATGAGATTCAAATTTCGGGCTTAACTGCAGGTACAAAATATTATTATAATATTGAAGACACTAATGGAGTGTATTTAATTGAAAATAATGATACGTTTATTCAAACCGCACCAACTCCTGGTGATGCAACAACTTTTGTCCGTGCATGGATTTTAGGAGATGCTGGTACATCTGGTAACGATACGTATGGAGACGATCAAGAAGAAGTAAGAGATGCTTATTACAATTATGTATCAACTACGTCACAATTTCCTAACCAAACAGACATGATGTTATTTTTAGGAGATAACGCTTATAATAGTGGAACAGATACAGAATATCAAAAAGGGTTATTTGATATTTATGACACGCAATTAAGAAAAACAACGGCATGGTCTTGTATTGGAAACCATGATGCGGGCTCTGCATCCTCAACTTCTCAATCGGGAGTATATTATGATATATTTTCTTTTCCAAAAGAGGCAGAAGCAGGAGGCTCAGCATCAAGTACAGAAGCATATTATTCATTTGATTATGCCAACATTCATTTTATAGTTCTTGACTCTCAAACTACAGACACAACGTTTAGAAATATACAAGAAACATGGGTAACCAATGATATTGGTGCAACTACACAAGATTGGATAGTGGCTATATTTCATCACCCTCCTTATACAAAAGGATCTCACGATTCAGATACTGAATCTCAATTAGTATATATGAGAGAAAACTTTTTACCAATTTTAGAAGCTGGTGGCGTAGATTTAATTATGAGCGGACATTCGCATTCGTATGAAAGGTCTAAATTTATTAATGGTCGTACTGGTAGCAATAATAATGATGCTTTAAATTCTGGACAACCAGGGGCAGGAGTTACTGTTGGTGTAAACGGAAACCTATCAGGTAGAGGAGATACTACAGACGGTGCATATATTAAAACAACTTCAGATCCAGCAGGAGCAGTTTATATCACAACAGGTTCTGCTGGAAAAGCAACAAGTGGAAATGTAAACCATGCAGCAATGTATTATTCTGTATTAGATATTGGTTCAACTATCTTAGAAATTGAAGCTGACGGAAGTGGAGGTCAAAATATGAATGTTAAGTTTTTGAGTGATGACAACCATGATTATAATTTTGCAATAAATGATCACTTTACTATTAATAAACCTGGAGGAAGCTCTAGTCGAGAAGCTGCGAATGATGTAAATATAAATGATGAAGAATCATTTAATTTATACCCTGTTCCAACACCAGATATTTTGAATGTTGTAATTAAAAATGATGAAAAATTAATGAGTGTTAATTTTTATAACAAAACAGGTTTACTAGTTAAAGAAAGCAAACATGATAAGGTCAATGTTAATAAAATGAAACCTGGAATGTATGTTGTTGAAATAGTGACAGATAAAAATAAATACTATCAATCTATTATTATTGAGTAATTAATAATTAGGGAACGAAACTTTAACATATCAAAATTTCGTTCCTTTTCCTATACTTTTTTTGTGTAAAAGAGAATTAGTTATTGTAATAAAACTTTGATTTCTCATAAATTTCATTAGTTTTGCCTTCATTAACCCCTAGAAATCATTGATTTGATACGATATTTTAACCCCAAATGCGCTACAGTATATGTACTTATATTGTTGTTTAATTCAAATGCTCTCTTCGCCCATGGCGAACTGACAGCACGTATTAATGAAAAAACATCTCAAATTTCTAAAGATCCTCAAAATTCTAATTTATACTACGCTAGAGGGTTTTTGTACCAACAGCACGAAGAGTACAAAAAAGCATTAAAAGATTATAGTAAAGCCAAAAAGTTAGGGTATAACAATAAAGTTATTTATTATAGAATTGCAGAAACCCAAAAGGTTATTGGAAATTATAATAAAGCAATGGAAGCTGTAGATTCATATTTTGAGATTGACTCTAGCGACATTAAAATCCATAAAATAAAAGCTCAGATATTAGTCAATCAAAAAAAACACAAGGAGGCTTTAAATTCTTATGATTTTGTTTTAAAAAATACGATTGATTTAAGACCTGATAATATCATTGAATACTGCAATATCGTGTTAGCAATAAATCCAAATAACTTTTCGGATGCTTTAAACACTATTGAATTTGGCCTTGAAAAAATTGGTCCTCAAAGCTTTGTTTTACTCGATAAAAAAATAGAGTATTTATCTGCTCTTGGAGAAACTGATAAAGTCCTAGAGCAGTATAATATTTTTATAGAGAACTCAGAAAGGAAAGAAAATTGGTACTATAAAAAAGCAGTTTTTTTGTCAGAAATTAATAGAAAACAAGAAGCGAATATTGCTCTACAACAAGCAAAAATGGCAATTCAAATATTAAACCCACGATTTCAACAAACACCAACAATAAAAAAATTAACTACTAAAATTAACGAATTAGAAAAATCCTTTAAAAAATGAAAAGAATTAAAAAATTACAAGCCTCATTATTAATCTTATTTGTATTAATCGTGACAAACTCTTTTTCACAAACAATTGTTAATACAGCAATAAATGTTGGTGAAAATGATGATGCAGAAGAAAGAATAAGTGACGGAGTTATGGATTTAACAAGTTCAGATTTAGAATTTTGTGTTGATGATGATGGAGATCAATTAGTTGGTATTCGTTTTCAAAATGTAAATGTGCCACAGGGTGCTGCCATCTCTAATGCCTATATTCAATTTCAAGTGGATGAAAGTATAAATCAAGGTGCAATTACAATTGATATTGAAGGAATAGATGTTGATAATGCTTCGGTATTTACCGGGGCTAATTTTAATATTTCTCAGAGAGTTGATGGTACAATTTCTTCTGGTACTTCAGCCACTTCAAGTTGGAGTCCTGTAGATTGGGCTTCAGTAGGTGCTCAAGGCACAGACCAACAAACATCAAGCTTAACAACTATTGTTAAAGAAATTGTCGATAGACCAGGTTGGAGCGCTAATAACGATATGGCATTTGTGTTTTCGCCAAATTCAGGATCTCCTGCAAGACGTTATGCAGAAGATGGGGATGTTGCCAACGAAGGAGCAATACTCCATATAGAATACTTAACAGGTCCTCCGGAAATAGATATAACCGGGAATAGTGTCTCAATCACAGATGGAGATACTACACCAGACTTAGCAGACAATACACAATTTGGAACCGTTAGTGTTGGTCAATTTAGAGATCATACGTATACAATTATAAATGAAGGAACAGGAGTAATTAACCTTACAGGTTCTGTTTTATCCGGAGATTCAGAATTTACGGCAGTAAACCCTCCAATAGTTCCAGTAGCCCTGTCTTCTGGAGAATCATTAGATTTTACAATAAGATTTACACCAACTACAACAGCTACATTTAACGGACAAATTTCAATCACAAATGATGATTCAGATGAAAATCCATATACTTTTGATATACAAGGTACAGGCGTTACTCCAGATGTTGAAATTGACGTGTTAGACACTTATTCGAATGCGATTAATGATGGTGGTGGTAATAGTCCATCAATTATTAATAGTACAGAATTTGGAGGTACAGATGCAACCAACCCTATAGCTGTTAATTTTAGAATTGAAAATAATGGAACTACTGATTTAACAATAGGAACACCATCAAGCTCTAATTCAGACTTTGCAATTACATCAAGTCCTTCAACAACAATTTTAGGAAGCAGTTTTTCTATATTTGAAATTACGTTTACGCCATCAAGTGCAGGATTGATCTCATCAACAATTACAATTACGAATGATGATACTGATGAAAATCCATATACTTTTACTGTTCAAGGAACGGGTTATTTGAGTCAATCATATATTTCTAGTGGTGATAGTTGGAGTTATTACGATAGTAGTCAACAACCACCAGACGATGCGCAGGGAGATACTTGGGTAGAAAATGATTTTAATGATGGCGGATGGAGTTCTGATAATGCACCTTTAGGATATGGAGATATGAATGGTGTTGGTTTAAGCAATATAAATGCAAGTACAGAGGTCGCATATTTTAGAAAAACATTTAACGTTATTGACCATTCTCTTTATAACAGTTTAGCATTGGAAGCAGTTAGAGATGATGGCATGGTCGTTTATATTAATGGAACAGAAGTATGGAGAGACAATATGGATGCGGGGGCTGTTTCATACAGCACTTTTGCAAATACAGTTGTTGGCGGTACCGGCGAAGGTGCATGGATTACACAATCTCTTTCAAACGTATTAGTAACGGGGAGTAATGTGATCGCAGTTGAGGTGCATCAAGAAAATGCAGGAAGTTCAGATATTAGTTTTGATTTTAAATTAGATGCTTCTGCAGCACCAGTATCAAATAGTGTTTCTAGAGGGCCATACTTACAATCGGGTACAGATACAAGTGTAATTGTAAGATGGAGAACAGATGTTGCTACAGACACCAAAGTAAATTATGGATCTTCTTTAGTAAGTTTAAGTTCATCAGTTTCTGACCCTACACTAACAACGGAACACGAAATTCAAATAACAGGATTAACCCCAAACACAAAATATTATTACAACTTAGAAAATGCAGGTGGTGTATATCTTACAGAAAATAATAATATGTTTATTTATACTGCACCAACAATTGGGACAAGACAATTTGTTAGAGCTTGGATTTTAGGAGATGCAGGTACTTCGGGTAATGATACGTATGGTGATGATCAGGAAGAAGTGAGGGATGCTTATTACAATTATGTTTCAAATACAGCTCAGTTCCCAAATCAAACAGATATGATGTTGTTTTTAGGAGACAATGCATACAATTCAGGGACAGATACAGAATATCAAAAAGGACTTTTTAATATTTATGATGATATGTTAAAAAAATCTGTTGCTTGGTCTTGCCTAGGAAATCACGATGCAGGTTCAGCAAATTCACTAAGTCAATCAGGAGTTTATTACGATATATTTTCTTTTCCTAAGGCTGCAGAAGCTGGAGGAACAGTATCATCAACAGAGGCATATTATTCTTTTGATTATGCAAATATTCATTTTATTGTATTAGAGTCTCAAACAACAGATGGCACTTTTAGAGGGGCTCAAGAAACTTGGGTAACAAATGATATTGCTGCTACTACACAAGATTGGATTGTTGCTTTATTTCATCACCCTCCATATACTAAAGGATCACATGATTCTGATACAGAATCGCAGTTGGTGTATATGAGAGAAAACTTTTTACCACTTCTAGAAGCTGGTGGAGTTGATTTAACTTTAAGTGGGCATTCACATTCATATGAACGCTCAAAATTTATTAATGGTCGTACTGGTAGCACTAATTCTGATGCATTAGACTCTGGGCAGCCAGGAGCAGGAATTACTGTTGGTGCAAATGGGAATTTATCTGGTAAAGCAGATACTGCAGATGGTGCTTATGAAAAATCAGCATCTCCAGATGGAGCAGTTTATATCACTACTGGATCAGCAGGTAAAGCAACTACAGGAAGTATTAATCATGCCGCCATGTATTATTCAGTATTAGATATTGGCTCTACCATTTTAGAAATAGAAGAAGATGGTTTAGGAGGTCAAAATATGAATGTCAAATTTTTAAGTGATGACAATCACGATTACACTTTTGCTATTAATGACTATTTTACAATTCACAAGCCATCAACGGCATTAACAGTAGATTCTATCGATGATAATAGTAGAGATGTAAATATTTATCCTGTTCCAACAAATGGTTTTATAAACATTAAGCTAGCAAATAATGAGCAGTTACAAAACGTAAAGTTTTACAATACTATTGGTGCCTTAGTTAAACAAAGTACCAAAGAACAAATTAATGTTAATGGGTTAAAATCAGGGGTATATATGATAGAAATTACGTCTGATAAGAGCACCTATTATAAGTCCATTATTATTGAATAGAAAAAGAAAATTTAACTAGAAAAAGAACAAAGCAAACATACTAAATAGCTGATTTTTAAATATATATTTTGAAATTGTTAATAACTTTTAGTATGTTTGCTTTAATAATAACCCTAATTGCTATGATACCTACTATCCCCAATAAAAGTATAAAAGTTTTAATATGCTTTATATTTTTAAATTTAGCTTCATTTAATTCATTTTCACAAACAATAATAGATATACCTATTACTAGTGCTGCAGCTGATTTTGGTGATGATGCAGAACAGAGGATTAGTGATGGAGTTATGGATATTGGGAGTTCAGATTTAGAGTTTTGTGAAGATATAGACGATGGCGTTAATGGTAATCAATTGGTTGGAATTAGATTTCAAAATGTTAATGTACCACAAGGGGCAATAATTACCAATGCATATGTTCAATTTGATGTAGATGAATCAACTACCGGTTTAGTAACAATTGACATTGTTGGTATTGATGTTGATAACGCAGCTCAATTTACAACAAGCAATAGTAATATTTCTGACCGTACAGATGGCACCCTTTCTTCTGCAACAACTGCTACAACCAGTTGGAGTCCTCCAGATTGGAATACTATTGGGGCAAATGGGCTTGATCAAAGGACATCAGATATTAGTACAATTGTAAAAGAAATAGTAGATAGAGGAGGATGGAGTTCTGGTAATGCAATGGCATTTGTGTTTTCGGCAAATTCTGGAGCCCCCAATAGACGTACTGCTGAAGACGGAGATAGTGCAGGGCATAAGCTAGAACTTCATATAGAATATACAGTACCCATTGGGCCAGAAATTAATCTTCTTGGTAACAGTACAGCTATACAAAGTGGAGATGTAACACCAACTAGCTTAGATGATACCAGGTTTACAAGTACAGGAATAGGGATTCCTATTACTCATACCTTTACAATTCAAAATATAGGGACTACACTATTAAACTTAACAGGAGGAACTCCTTTAGTTGATATAAGTGGCGATCCTGAATTTACAATTACTGTACAGCCACCAGCTTCAACGATTGCAGCTTCTGGAAGTACAACATTTACCATACAATACAACCCAACAGATTATAGCACAAAAACAGCGACAATATCAATTGATAATGATGATGGTACACCAGCAGAAATGCCATATACATTTACAATTGAAGGCTATATACCAAATGTTGATAATTTTGGTCCAGGGGGAGAATGGAAATATTTAGATGATGGTATTGACCAAGGTACCGCTTGGCAAGCTTCAGCTTTTGATGACTCTACATGGGCATCAGGTGATGCTGAATTAGGGTTTGGTGATGGTGATGAAACAACTACTGTTGCTGATGTAAATCAAATAACAACGTATTTTAGAAAATCCTTTATAGCAACAGCTACAGATGTAACTTTTACTGATTTAGCTTTAGACCTTACTTATGATGATGGAGCAGTAGTATATTTAAATGGCATTGAAATTTGGCGAGTAAATATGCCTGGAGGAGTAATTGGATATGGGACGTTTTCTTCTGCAGATAGTGGAGACAATGCTTTTGCAACAACAACAATGACAAACCCACTAGTTTTAGGCACTAATGTAATAGCTGTAGAGATACATCAAAGAACTGCAACTAGTTCAGATATAAGTTTTAATTTAGATATTGAATTAGCTAATATTATACTTGCTGCAGATGGCGTATGGAGTTATTATGATCAAGGATCAGAACCTGCAGACGTTGGCGCTAATAATTGGAAAGAATTGGCCTATGTAGAATCTTGGCCAACAGGTAATGCGGAATTTGGATATGGAGAAGGGGATGAAACTACAATTATTGGATACGGAGGCAATGCTTTGGATAAATACATAACAACCTATTTTAGAAAAACAATAACAGCGAGTGGTACAGATGTTACAAATTCTACATTACAAATAAGCGCAGTAAGAGATGATGGTATTGTAATTTATGTAAATGGTGTAGAGGTTTTAAGAAACAACATGCCTACAGGCACAATTGGTTATAGCACAACAGCTTTTGGAAACGTATCTGATGTAACTGAAGATTTTGAATCTTTTTGGAATATATATAAAGTGGCAAATACCTTAGTTTCTGGGTCAAATGAAATTGCAGTAGAGATTCATCAATATAGTAATACAAGTAGTGACCTTAGTTTTAATTTAGCTCTTGAAACGAATAACGATTTTATTATTGTGCCATCTATAAAACCAGATAAAGATACCGATGGAGTCGAAGATTATTTAGACGCAGATGATGATAATGATGGAATACCAGATGTTGTAGAGGGTTGCTATACCTCATTACCAGAAACGTTAGAAACAGATGGTGATGGAGAAACAACGCTAACGAGTTTTCCAATTACAACTCCATTAAATGATGGAAATAGCATTACTTATAGCGTAAACAACTTTTCAAACTTTGGGTATATCCATTCTTATGATGCCGGTGAACACGGTTATGGATTACGTTTAGGAGGGCCAACTACAGATGGTCAGTTAACCTTAGATTTTGCAACACCAGTTTCAAATCTATTTTTTAAATTGATTGATTTTGACGAAAGTGAGGAAATCAAAATTGATGTTTATGACGAATTTGGAGTTATTGTAGATTTAAGTACTGAAGAAGGTATTTATCATTTGGGGAGCTATATAGATTTTATAGGAAGTAATACCATAGAAGATAAATATGATGCAGCAGCACCAAACAATAATCGTCCTGAAAATAGAGCTGATGACATTTATGGTGCTGCCTATTTTTATTTTCCTAGTATTAATGTAAGCAAAGTTGTTTATACAGTAAATTATACTGGAGGAGGCACTATTAGAGTAGTGGGTGTCCAATATTGCAGTAAAGACACGGATAGTGATGGTATTGATGACTTTTACGATTCAGATAGCGATAATGATGGTATTCCTGATATTGTAGAAGCAGGAGGTACAGATACTGACGGTGATGGTGAAGTTGATACTTTTGTTGATATTGATGGTGATGGTGTTTCTAGTATTTATGATACAGATGATAGCACTTACTTTATTGAAGAAACAGGAAAACTAACCAATTTTGATTTTGATGGAGATGGTATTAACAACCAAGTTGATTTAGATAGTGATAATGATGGTATTCTAGATATTATAGAAATTAGCCTTCCTGATATTAATGGAGATGGTCAAATTGATGGTTTTACAGATGTCAATAATGATGGTTATCACGATAGTTTTGATGGAGCTGGGAGTAAATTGATAACTGGAGCTGATACAGATGCCGATGGGCTTCCAAACTCATATCCAAATGCAAATAAAGATCTAACAGGAGCCCCTAATTTTAAAGATATAGATTCAGATGATGACGGAATCACAGATCATACAGAGGCACAAAATACAACAGCAACTTTTGTTAGTTTTAGTGGTGTTGATACAGATGATGATGGTATTTTAGACGTCTTTGACAATTTTGTTGGTTTTGCAGGGAATGGATTAACTCCTGAAGATTCAGATTCAGATGGAACACCAGATTATTTAGACGACGATTCTGATAATGATGCGGAAGATGATATTTTAGAAGGACATGATTCTAATGGAGACGGTGTTATTAATGTGAGTGATTTAGGCGCATGTTTATCTTCAATAACATCAAATAACGGAGACATAGTAGGAACAGATACAGATGGAGATGGTTTAGATGATGGTTTTGACAATGACAATATTTCCTACGACCCTTCTAATGGAGGAGTTGCCCCAACTGATCACCCTAATATTGATGACATAGCTACTGATGAAAGAGATTGGAGAGAACCAAGCACAGAATATAATTTAATAGATTTTGATGGTGTAAATGACTATATAGATTTTGCAGATAGCCATAATATGACCTCTTCATTTACCTTTCAAACTTGGGTAAAGCAAGACGCAACCTCAACAGGAAATGGAATGCTAGTCTCTAAAACAGATTGTAATAAAGGCATGAATTTAGGATATAGATTTAGTTTAATAAGTCATTTTCCAAATATTAAATGGTATGATAATACTGGCACATTAATACTAGATTTAACCTCAGGACATGCTATAGGAACTGATAGATGGTATCACCTTTCTATAACCTATGATGAGCCTTCTACAACAGCTAAAATTTATATAGATGGTGTTCAAGTAGCCATAGATAATACTGTAACTGAAGCACCGAGCACTACTAATGAGTCGTTCTTAATTGGAGCTAAGTTTGATGATGCAGATTTAACAAATAAATTATCCAATCAATATAAAGGATGGATGGATGAGGTTAGAATATGGAGTGTAGCCTTAACCGAAAATCAAATAAGAGAAACAGTATATCAAGAAATTGAAATTAGTGGACCTGGAATAAAAGGTAAAATTGTGCCAACCGATATTCTAGGATTAAATTGGACAAATGACCTTAAGGGGTATTATACGTTCAATAATATAGCTTCTGGAGATTTAATAGATGATTCTAGCAATGCAAAAAATGGAAGAATTAGAAATATTACAACCACTGAATCGCAAACAGCTCCAATACCCTACACTACAATTAGAGATGGTAACTGGACAGACAATACGGCAACAACACCATGGACATATGGCGATTCCGTATGGGATATTCCAAATAGTTTAGGAATTGATGGCAGTACTAAAGTAGATTGGCCCATTGTAGTAATTAATAAAAACATTGTAGATGTTGATGTAAGTGTAAACACTCTGGCATTAATTTCTTATTCAGATGCATTAGTATCAGCCGAAGAGATTACAGATTCACAATTAATTATTGGTACAGCTGGAGGATCACATGAATTAAATGTCTCAAAATATTTAAAGCTGGATGGTAAAATTGATTTAGAAAACGAATCACAACTAATTCAGAGCAATGGAAGTCAATTGGATGTTAGTAGTAAAGGATATGTAGAAAGAGATCAACAAGGAACCGAAAATGCTTATACTTACAATTATTGGTCATCACCAGTAAGTTTAAGAAATATTAGCTCAAACAATGCTGCATTTACTGTGGCAGATGTTTTACGTGGAGGTACAAATCCAACAACACCTAAAACTATTCTTTTTAACGACTCATATTCTTATGCTGATGGAGCATTATCAGACCCACTTAAAATTTCTACTTATTGGATTTGGAAGTTTGTAAACCTATCAAATGAATATGCCAATTGGCAACATGTGAGGGAAGATGGTATACTGAATGTAACTGAAGGATATACTATGAAAGGAACCTCTGGCGCTAGTGCCATTACCGATGAACAAAACTATGTGTATAGAGGCAAACCAAATAACGGAGACTTAACGCACACAACTTTTCCTGGATTCTTTGATACTGACGGAAATCCATTTGTATCCTTGACTGGGAATCCATATTCTTCAGCTTTAGATGCAGATGCATTTATTGATGACAATATTGATGCTGGAGGTACGGATGCAATCACAGGGACCTTATATTTTTGGGAACATTGGAGTAATAATACCCACTATTTGTCATCATATCAAGGGGGGTACGCTCTTTATACAAAAATGGGGGGCACTGTCGCAACATCACACCCAAATATTGATCAGGGAGGCTCAGGAAATAAAACTGCTCCAGGGCAGTATATTCCAGTAGCACAAGGATTTTTTGTAACGCAAGAACATGATTTAGATGGTAGTAGTAATCCAATAAACCCATCGTCAGGAAGCGTAGTATTTAAAAACAGCCAACGTGTTTTTGAGATTGAAAACGGAAATTCAGAATCAATATTTACAAGATTAGAGGCATCAAAAGGCAATTTGGATACTCCGCCAAAGTCAGACCCTTTTGAACCTACAGATATTAAGAAAAGAATTTGGTTAGGATTTGAATCACCAACAGGATTCCATAGACAAATATTAGCTGGATTTATAACAGGAGCATCTGACGCTATTGATAGAGGGTATGATGGGAGAATGATAGACTTATTGCCAAATGATGCTTATTTTATACAAGAACACCAACCATTTAGTATTGTTGCTTTTGAAAAGTTTGATGTAGAACGAGAGATTCCAATTTCAGTAATAATAGATGAAGAAAATGATGGTGGCACACAAAAAATCATGATAGACGATATAGACAATATAGCTGAGGATGTACATATCTATATTAAAGATAATATTACTAATGTTTATTATGATTTAAGAAAAGAAGCTTGTGAAATTCAATTGGCAGCAGGCACTCACGAAGGGCGATTTTCATTGGTGTTTAAAGTACAAGAATCTCTTTCAGTAGATGATGATGAAATATTAAAAGACAACCTTATAGTATTTATGAACAATGCTACATCCGAAATTCAAATCAGGAATAATGGTGATGCTATTGTTGAAAAAGTAATACTATATAACTCCTTAGGGCAAACAATGAATACTTGGAAGCAGACTAATTTCAAGACTGAAATCAACCTACCAGTTTCAAAATTATCAACGGGAGTATATATTGTTAATTTAGAAACGGATAAGGGAATGGTTACTAAAAAAGTAATTATTGAATAATCTTAAATTTAAAAATAAACAAAAAAGCTGTCAATTTTATTGACAGCTTTTTTGTTTTAGGGCGTAAATATGAAATATTTCAAACTCAAACCAGAACCATTTATTGCCCTAAAAGTGTATTTTATTGTTAAAAATCAACTATTTATAAATGAAATATTGTATGTTTGTCTTTTAATAGAGTCCCTAATACTTATAATAGTGCCCTACTATTTTAAATTTAGTAATTAATTCAATTCATAATAACCCCACTAGTTATGGAACGAGTAATACATTTTAAAGGAATTTTAGTACTAGTATTTATTTTTAGTGCTTCTCTTTTTATTCAAGGTCAAACTACAATTTATACCGAAGGTTTTGAAACTAATTTTGATTCAAATACTAATGGTTGGGCTTTAACAAGCCCAACAGGAAATATGAATTGGGAAGGAGATAACAACAACACTCCATCATCTAACACAGGACCAAACGGACCAAATTCAGGTACTTATTATATATATGTAGAATCTTCTGGAGCAAATACTTTTTTAAAGGAAGCTGTTATGACAAGCCCTTTAATTAACCTAACAGGTTATACAAGCCCTACTTTATCATTTTATTTCCATATGTATGGAAATAATATTGGAGATTTAGAGATTGAAATTAATAACGGAAGTGGTTGGACAAACCTTTTGACAATATCAGGAGAGCAACATACAAGCATAGGTGATGCTTGGACGAATCAAAGTATAAATTTATCAGCTTATACTGGAGACACAATACAAATTCGATTTCATGGTACAACAGGAAATATTGGAGATTATTATAGAAGTGATTTTGCAGTAGATGATGTTTTAATAGAAGGATTTTTAGGTCCTCCTGCTCCAGAAATTAATATTTCTGGATTGGGTATATCAATTATTGGCGATGCAACAAACACACCAAGTGTATTAGATGACACTAATTTTGGAACTTTAGATATTGGTTCAGGACCTACAACCCATATATTTACAATTGAAAATTTTGGTTCACAAAACTTATTGTTAACAGGTTTAAGCCCTTTTGTTACAATTACAGGAGATACTAGTGATTTTATCTTATCAACAATTCCAAATTCTACAATTGTAAGTTCAGGAAGCACAACATTTTCTATTGCTTTTAGCCCAACATTAACAGGATCAAGGTCTGCGATGGTAAGTATTGCAAATAATGATTCAGATGAAAACCCCTATAGATTTAACATTTCTGGTACAGGAACAATAATTGCTTCAGGTGGAGTATGGTCTTATTTAGATGATGGTTCCAATCAAGGAACTGCATGGTATGGTACAGCCTTTAATTATACCGGATGGGTTACAGGGAATGCTGAGTTAGGCTATGGAGATGGGGATGAAGTTACTGTAGTAAATGATGGTAGAACCAATGATGCAAATAGTAGAACGACCTATTTTAGAAAATCATTTTCTATTTCGGCAGTTGATGTGGCTAATTCAACTTTAGTAATGAATGCGATTAGAGATGATGGTATGGTAGTTTATATTGACGGCGTTCAAATTTGGACTAACAATATGCCTGGAGGGATAATTAACTACGATACAGATGCTTCAGGAACAATAGGTGGAGCAAATGAATCAACATGGATTTCAAACAAGATAGTTAACCCATTTTTAACTCCAGGAACTTATGAAATTGGAGTTGAAATTCATCAAAGAGATGGTTCAAGTTCAGATATTAGTTTCAATTTTGAAATGTATACAAATAATGATTATGTATTTGTGCCACCACCAGCACCAGATGTTGATGCCGATGGAGTAGATGATTATATAGACTCTGATGATGATAATGATGGAGTGCCTGATATTATTGAAGGATGTTATACCTCAAATTTTGAAGGGTTAAATACAGTTGGAGGAGTTAGCGGACCTGAAGAAGAAATCTCAGGAACATTAAACGGAACTTCATTAACAATGGATGATGGAAATGTTATCAACTTTTCCGTTACAGGAACCTTTAATAGTATTACAAGTTATTATGCTGGTGAACATGGATGGGCAGTTAGAACCAAAGGAAATAACACCCTTGGAACATTAACATTTGATTTTGCATCAGATGTTACAGGCTTGTTTTTTAAACTGGTCGATTTTGATGAGAATGAAACATATACTGTAAATGCTTATGATAGCACAAATACATTAATTGATTTAACAGTCAGCAACAACGTATATCATTTAGGAACTTATGTTACACAAGTTGGTAACACATTTAACGATCATTTTTTAGGATTAGCATCAAATAATAATGGAGACGTTGTTGCAAGTGATACCTATGGATCGGTATATTTCTATTTTCCTTCAACTGCAATAAGTAAAATTGACTTTGTTGTAGATCAACCTGACGGCTCTACCATTAGAATCGCAGCAATGCATTTTTGTGGTTTAGATACTGATAGTGATGGAGTAGATGATTATTATGATTCTGATTCAGATAATGACGGAATTCCAGATTTAGTAGAAGCTGGAGGAACTGATATTGATGGTGATGGAATAATTGATGTATTAACCGATACAGATATTGACGGATTAGTTGACATGTATGATAGCACACCAAATGTATATTTTGCTGAAGAAATTACAACCTTAGCCGATTTAGATTTTGACGGAGATGGATTTAAAAACCGAATTGATTTAGATAGTGATAATGATGGAATAGTAGATTTAATAGAAGCAGGAGGTCTTGATACTGATGGTAATGCGAAGCTAGACGCTTTTGTTGATACTAATTCTGATGGATATCACGATAGTTTTGATGGAGCAACAGGAATATTAATTACCGGTGCAGATACAGACTCTGATGGTGTTCCTAATTCTTATCCAAATGATGATGCCGATGCTACTGGATTACCAAATTTTTTAGACATTGATTCTGATGATGACGGAATTACAGACAACACAGAAGCACAAGCTACAGGTTCTTATATTTCTCATGCAAATTCTGATACAGATAGTGGCGCGTTTATAGATGGAATTGATGATAATTATGACAATGACCCTGTTGGTTTTGGCGGAAATGGATTAACTCCAATTGATACTGATTTTGACGGAATTCCAGATTATTTAGATACAAATTCAGATGAAGGAGAAGAGGATGATATTATCGAAGGTCATGATACTGATGGTGATGGTATAGCAGATGCTGGTTCAAGTTCAGATATGGGAGTATTTGTTGGTACTGATTCTGATGGTGATGGTTTAGATGATGGGTTCGATAATAATGATGCAGGATTCGATTCAACAAACGGAAGTTTAAATGCCTCTTCTCACCCAATAGTGGATGCAGGGACTGACAGAGATTGGAGATATACAGTAATCTATCTTGATTTTGATGGCATAAATGACCATATAGATTTTGGAGATGAACATAGAATTAATGGATCATACTCTTTTGAATCATGGATTTTACAGGAAGCAACTCCTTTATCAGGATACGGAACAATTATTTCTAAAAGAGATGTAAATGCAGGAAATTTAAGAGGCTATCATATGGCTATTCGCACAGATAATAGGCCAAATGTAATGTGGTATGACAACTCTGGAGCACAAGTATTAAATATGACATCACCTTATGCTATATCAAATAATAGATGGCATCATTTAGCTTTTGTCTATGATGGGAGCGATGCAATTATGTATATTGACGGAATTGAAGTCATAAGAGCAACACCTTCTGGATTACCATCAACAGGAACAGAAAAATCAATAATCGGAGCGATGTATGACAGTAGCACTCCTACTTTACCAAAATACTTTTTTGATGGGTCTATTGATGAGGTAAGGTTTTGGAAAACGGCTTTATCTGAAGACCAATTGCAACAAATGATGAATCAAGAGATTCAACAAAACGGAACAGCTGTTATCGGGTTAGTTGTACCAAATAACATAACTGGAGGTTTGCAATGGGCAGATTCTGATGGTTATTATAATATGAATGCAGATAATGCTATTGATATATCTTCAAATACGTATAATGGTGTTCCTAAAAACAGCACAACTTTGATGGTGCAAACAGCCCCTTTACCTTATACTACCATTAGAGATGGTGATTGGGAGGACACTTCTGGAACTACACCATGGACGTATGGTGATTCTGTTTGGGACGCACCTAACAGTGTCGGAATAGATGGTGTTACTAAAATTGACTGGAATATTGTATCGACTTCTCATAATGTAACAGCAGATACCAATGTAAAACTTCATGGTTTAATTTCAAACTCAACTTTTACATCAACAACAAATGAAAATATTACAGATTCTAAATTAACAATGGGTGCAGACGGAAACAGTTATGAACTTAATGTTTCTGGGTATTTAAAACTAGATGGTAAAATTGATCTAGAAAATGAATCACAGCTAGTTCAAGGAGATGGAAGCTTGTTAGATGTTGATAGTAGTGGTTATGTAGAAAGAGATCAACAAGGAACAGAAAATGCTTTTACATATAACTATTGGTCATCGCCCGTTGCAAAGAGAAATATCACCACAAACAATCTTGCATTTAATGTAATTGATGTTTTGAGAGATGGTACTAATGCTACAACTCCAACCACTTTAGATATTGACCTTACAGATTCTGATTATTATTATGCTGATGGTGCTTTGACCTCTCCGCGTAAAATAGCTTCTACTTGGATTTGGAAATTTGTTAACCTTGGTAATGCGTATGCCAATTGGCAATTTGTAGGGAGTACAAATAATTTAAATGTAACAGAAGGATATACTATGAAAGGAACTTCTGGTGTAAGCGCAGTTTCTAGTAAACAAAATTATGTTTTTAGAGGGAAACCGAATAATGTTTTAAACGGAGCTACAGAATTAGTTCATACCACTTTTGGTGTACCTGCAGATCCAACAAACCCTTATATTTCATTAACAGGAAACCCATTTTTATCTGCTATTGATGCAAATGCATTTATAAATGATAATGCAACTTCAACAACTCAAACCATCTATTTTTGGGAGCATTGGGGAGGAGGAACACATAATTTAGGAGAATACATGGGAGGTTATTCTACTTATACAAAAGCAGGTAGCACTCCTACTCCAACCTTGGCAAGTTCACATCCAGATGTTGACCAAACGGGTTCTGGAGGAATTCTTCCAGGGCAATATATTCCTGTCGGACAGGGATTTTTTGTAGCGTCTAGCGCAACAGGAGGTGATGTCGTGTTTAAAAATAGTCAACGAATTTTTGAGGTTGAAGGAGGTAACCCAAATTCAAATTTTTCAAGAACGGTTCCTGTTGAAAGAATAAGGATAGGGTTTGATTCGCCAGATCATTACCACCGCCAATTAATGGTTGCTTTTATTACTGGTTCAACCGATGGAATTGACACTGGCTATGATGCCTCATCTTTTGGTGCTTTAGTAAATGATTCTTTCTTTTTGCAAGAAGACAAGCGATTTGTGATTCAAGCTTTCGAATCTTTTAATGAAGAAAGAGAAATACCTATTGTTGTAATTATTGATACAGATGAAGATGGAATGGTTCAAAAATTTATGATAGATAGTTTAGAAAACATATCTGCCGATAAAAATATTTTCTTGAAAGATAATATTACAAATATTACACACAATCTAAGACAATCTAATTACGAAGTAGCTTTACCTGCAGGAGAACATAAAAATAGATTTTCCTTAGTTTTTAGAGAAGCACAAGTTTTAAGTGTTGATGATGAGCTATTACCAGAAAAAAGTATTGCGATATTTATGAACAACCCTACATCTGAAATTGTAATTAAGAACATAGGATCAACAGTGATAAATAAAACAATGCTTTATAATGCATTAGGTCAAACTATTAATACATGGACCCATAAAAATCTGCAACAAGAAATTAATTTACCAATTAATGATTTAAGTACGGGTGTTTATATTGTAACAATTGAAACTGCTAAAGGAAACTTATCTCAAAAGATAGTTATTGAATAAATTTACCTACAATCTATACAAGGTACTAACTAACTAACTAACTTTAAAAAAGGGCTTCATATTAAAGCTCTTTTTTAATAATAAAAGATTAATTAGTATTAAAACTTCATTATCTTTGCCCCTTATAAATACAGACATTTATTTAGTCAATCTAAAAGATATTAAAGATTGATTTTTTTAAATAAATGATAATAAATAGTATCTTGAATAAAAATATTTACTACCCTCCAGGAGGCATATTATTGTGGATTATCATTTTTTTAGAATTGATAACCTTTGGGATGGCATTGGTTGCCATGGTATATTATGATACTCTAGAACCTGAAGTTTTTCATACTTCTCGATTGCAATTAAATAGTACAATTGGAACAGTAAATACTATTTTTTTAATTGTAAGTGGTTATTTTATGGCAGTATCTGTTCGCTATTTTAAAAACAATAAAGTGAAAAAATCATCATTGTTTTTAAAACTCACCATGCTAGGAGGGCTATTATTTTTGATTTTAAAATCGTTTGAATATTCACATAAAATCGAGTTAGGATTAACAATTGGCTACAACACTTTTTATACATTTTATTGGTTGCTAACCCTCTTTCATGTAATTCATGTCATAGTAGGCTTAGTGATTTTAGTATCAGTTCATATTGGAATCAACAAGAAAAAAACAAGCACTAATATTGAAGATGTTGAAGCTAGTGCTGCCTTTTGGCATATGTGCGATTTGATTTGGCTATTGTTATTCCCTATAATCTATTTATTGTTTTAAGAAATGAAAAAGCTAAATATCATATTATCAGTATTAATTCTTCTAACAGTTATAGCTGCAGTTACATCAGAATTAGAAATGAAATATGCAGTATTTGCTTTAATAGGTTTTGCTATAATTAAATTTATTGGAGTCACCTTTTTTTTTATGGATTTAAGAAAAGCTCATACTTTTTGGAAAGTTGCAATTCTTATTTTTTTATTGATATTCACTACTTCAATCCTTTTAATAGGTTAAATAAATCACAAAACAAAAATAACAGCACTGATAAATAGGTAGTTATGGTATTAGTTGTTTAGTAACATGATAAATGTCATCTTGTAAAAAATTGAATCAAACTAACTTGCGGGCTTTATAAATAAGATTTAATAAGATAAATATAAATACATGAAAAAAACACATTCATTTCATATTCCAGTAATGGGAATTGGATTTACAATTGATACACCTTTAAAGGTGGCTCAATACGGAATGGATTCTGTAATCTCTTTGGTAGATGACATTTTACTAGAAAAATTACGAAAAATGTACAGTGAAAAATTTGAGATGCCGTATAAAGAAATCACCAATAGGATGGATGACTTTAGAGCAAAGCGTATCACATCATATTTAAATATGATGAATGATTTAGCAACTCAAAAGTTTGAAACATTAAAGAATTCTACCCTAGAAAAAAGTAGTGAACTTAAAAATTACATCAGCATGTTACCTGATAGCTCTACGATTAAAGAGGAGTATAAAAAATTAACAGCAAAGGAAATAAGTTTTGCCGAGATCAAAAAATGGGCATCAAAAAACCTCTCAATGGGGAGTATTGATGTAAATATTATGACCAAAGTTGATAAAGATAACTACAAAAAAAGTGAGAAGTTGCCAACAGAATTTAACGATGCACACGCGGCATTGAGAGGTTTTGCAAATAGTAATTTGGCATCTTCAGTAGTTTTATCAGCTGGGATGAATCCAAGATTGTATTCGTACATCGCTCAGTTTGATGATTTCTTTCCAGATTCAAAAGGAGAGATTAAAAAGAAGATAATTTTAAAAGTTTCTGATTATCGTTCGGCTTTAATCCAAGGAAAATTTTTAGCTAAAAAAGGGTTATGGGTTTCGGAATATAGAATTGAATCTGGATTAAATTGTGGAGGTCACGCTTTTGCAACTGACGGATTTTTATTAGGGCCCGTATTGGAAGAATTTAAACAAAACCGAAATGACTTTAAGCAATCTATCCAAGAATTGCTATACCAAGTATTAGAAAACTTAGGTAAAGTTATACCAAAAAACACAATGTCATTAGATATTACAGCACAAGGTGGTGTAGGTACCGATGAAGAGCATGAGTTTTTAATTGACCATTACAATGTGGATTCTGTTGGTTGGGGTTCTCCATTTTTATTAGTTCCAGAAGCAACAACTGTTGATAAAAAAACTTTAGACCAATTGGCAAAAGCCAAAGAAGAAGATTTGTATTTGAGTGATATTTCGCCATTAGGAGTTCCGTTTAATAATCTTAGAAAGAATACAAAAGACATAGAAAAGGAAATTGCTATTAACAATGGTAAACCTGGATCTGCGTGTCCAAAGAAGTTTGTTGCTCTAAACAAAGAGTTTAATGAAAAAGGAATTTGTACAGCATCTAGAAAATACCAAACTCAAAAAATTGAGGAATTAATAGCTCAGAATTTATCCTCAAATGAACATAAATTTCAATACAATAAGATTATTGAAAAGACCTGTACTTGTGTAGGTTTAGGGACTTCGGCTTTATTGGCGTATGACTTAGACACCAAAATAGAAGGCACAGGAGTTTCCGTTTGCCCAGGCCCAAACATGGCTTATTATTCTGACGTAATGAGCTTAAAAGATATCACAAATCATATTTATGGCAGAGCCAATATGATGTTAAGAAAAGATAGACCAAATATGTTTATCAAAGAATTGGATATTTATTTAGAGTATCTTAAAAATAAAATTGACGAAACAAAAGGTGCTTTAAATAGAAAGCAAGAAAAATATTTTTCAACTTTTACAAACAATTTAAAAGAAGGGATTTCTTATTATGTTGATTTGTTTGAAGACATGAAAGAAATTTCGGGTAGCATAAAAAGTAATATTTTAAAAGAATTAGAAGACAGTAAAGAAGTTTTATATATTCTAAATTTTGAATTAGCAAAGTTGAAAGCTATTCCAGTATAACGATATATAAAATTAATTCAAACAAAAAGGGGAAACACTAAATGTTTCCCCTTTTTGTTTGAATTAATTTTTTAGAAATTCCATTAAGAATCTTCATTTTCAAAAAGATCTAAATCTTTTAATGAAATTACACGGTTTGTATTTTTGATTTCAACAACATATTCATCAATCGTTTTATCTCTAAAACTACTCAGAATCTTATCTTTAAAAGGAGATACAATAAAATGAACAGGGCAAGGGTTTCGATCATCGCACTTTGCTAATCCTAAAAAACAATTGTCAAATTTACTTGTTCCATCAATGCTAATGATAACATCCCAAATGGCATTTTTTCTATTTTTTGAATCAAGATAAAACCCACCATTAGGGCCTTTTGTAGAAGAGACTAATTTATCTCTTGTAAGCTGCTGTAACAATTTAGCCAAAAATGGTTGAGGCGTCTCTAGTTCTTCGGCAATGATTTTAACTCCAATCTTATTGTCTTCGGAAGAGTTAATTGCTAAATATAAAATTGAGCGAATGGCATATTTACAAGCGTTTGATAGCATAGAAAACTTTTTAACAAATATAATAAAAAAAGAGATTCTTGTCTTAAACTCGGAGACTACTTTTAATTTAAGATGTTTTAGGAGATTTTACTGTTTTAAAAAATTTAATTTTTAGTTGAACCCAAAAGATTAAAATAATTGAAATCAGAAGAAAAAAACTAGCAATTGTTAAGTATAAATCAAAATTTTCAATTAAATTTTCTTTCCTCCATCGGATATATCCTTTGTAAAAAATAAGCCCTTCAGTTAAAAAGAACCCAATGACATATAGTGATATTGTTATTTTTGAGAGTCTAATAAACTTAAAATATTGCAAAAACATCAACAAGGGAATACTTACAACACCTAAAAATGTCCAATGTATATAACCAATCACCAAATCTAAATTGGTGGCAATACCATCTGCAAAAAAAGGAATAGAACCAACAAGTTGTAAGCTTATTTTAATAACAAATAGGAATCCAATGAGTATTAATAAATTCAAAAATTGTTTTGAAAAAAATGAACCAAGCTTAATGGGCTTTAAGATTTTTAGAAAACACCAAAAAGAGAAGAGGTGTAAGACTGCACCTAAAGCGCCAATGATATAGAAAATGATATGGGGTTTGGCCCATAAAACAGAAAGCGAAAATGTAAGGACTATACTTACAGTTAATAACCAATAAAATTTATTGAATAGCTTTTTTGAAACATCAACATTATGTTGCTCTAAAATGTAAAAGAAGATTCCGAAAAGCGCAACAATAAACCAACCATTGTATTGAAAGTGAAGGTAAAAATAAATAGAGGTTCGGTACCAAATGGAAGCTCCACCTAAAGTATTCATAATGATTCCTAGAGCCCATGGTCCTAAACTTGAAAGTACCATAAACCATAGCCCCACTTTAACCAACCTAAAAGAATTTGAGGATTTTTGAGCAGGTGAAATATGTTTGTTGACAAATCCAAAAAACCAATAAGATGCAAATAAAAACAGCGTAGAAAATATAATTGAGAATAAGGCATACCCAGTTATTGGAAAAGAAATTAGCATCCCAATTAAAGTAAATTGTGTAAAAAAGAATAAGCTTATATATTTTTTAGAAATTGGTTTTTCTCTTAAATAAGCATAATAAATGAGAGTTGTTAATGCGGTATAAATCCAACCTAGTAAAGCGATATGAGAATGTGTATGTACAATATGTTTAAAATTAACAGGTACATCAACCACATGAAATAGTCTTAATAACACTCCTAAAAAAGCAATGATTAAAAAGTACCCTAAGGCAATTATACTGTGATTTTTTAAATTCAATGAATTGGAATTTATTAAAGGCAAAAATAAGTAATTAGTTGATTGGTTTTAATCTTAAAACGAATTCTAATTAGTTAGCATCGAATTCTAAATCTACCTTATTTAAAGAATAAAGTGAAAGTATTTTTACTTAGAAAATAATATTCAATCTTTAAAAATCACAATCATGAAATCATTTCACATTCTTATTGCACTCCTATTTTCTGTTACTTTTTATGCACAAGAAACAGAAAGTCCGTATTTAAAAGTTCTCACCAAAAATGCTCAGATTCCTTTAAAAGAAACATCTGTTGATGTGCAAATAACAGGAATTATTGCTCATGTTAAAATTTTGCAAGTATATAAAAATGAGGGAAACACTCCTATAGAGGCTAAATATGTTTTCCCATTATCTACACAAGCTGCCATTCATAAAATGGATATGAGTATTGGAAATAGAACGATACATGCCAAGATATTTGAAAAAAACCAAGCTCAAAAAGTATATAACAAAGCTATCAAAGAAGGTAAACGAGCAGCGAAGTTAGATCAAGACCATCCAAATGTTTTTCAGATGAATGTTGGTAACGTAATGCCTAATGATGAGATAAAAATTGAGATATATTTTACTGAAATGCTAATTCCAGTTGAAGGTGAATATCAGTTTGTTTTTCCAACTGTTGTTGGCCCTAGATTTGTTGGTGAAACAGTAAAATCAGAAAAAGTGTTTAATACCCCCTACACTAAAAAGGGAGTTAATACAGTTTTCGATTTTAATTTAAATGTTTGCATTAATGCAGGGATAATGCTGCAGAGTGTTACTTCAAACTCACATAAGATTGATATAAATTACCCAAGTGCCGAGAGTGCTGAAATTTTTTTATCAAATGAAAATAAGAACCCTTCTAACAGAGATTTTATATTGAAGTATAGTTTAAGAGGAAATAAAATTCAGTCTGGATTATTACTTTATGAAGGAGAAAAAGAAAATTTTTTCACTTTTATGATGGAGCCTCCAGCTAAAATAGTTGAAAATCAAATTTCTCCAAGAGAATACATATTTATTTTAGATGTTTCTGGCTCTATGACAGGATATCCATTAGATGTATCAAAAAAATTATTACAAAATCTGATTGGGAATTTACGCAATACAGATTCTTTTAATATTCTTTTATTTGCTGGAGGCTCTACAATTTTTAAAGAAAAATCTGTAGTTGCTAATCCAGAAAATATTGAAAAAGCAATCAAATTTTTATCAGGAAATTTTGGAGGAGGCTCTACATATTTGCTTGATGCTTTATTAAACGCTTATAGTATTCCAAGAACAGACAAAAAGAACTCGCGTTCAATGGTTGTGATTACAGATGGATATGTGAATGTAGAAAAAGAAGCATTCCAATTAATTAAATCCAACTTACATAATGCAAACGTGTTTACTTTCGGAATAGGCTCTAGTGTAAATAGATATATAATTGAAGGAATGTCGAAAGTCTCAAATACGGAAAGCTTTATTGCTACAAACGAAGCCGAAGCTTACGAGGTTGCTAAAAAATTTAAGAAATATATTGAGTTTCCTTTACTTACTCAAATTAATTTTAAAACAGAAGGGTTTGATGTTTATGATATTGCGCCAACAAGTATTTCGGACATATTGGCTTCTAGGCCACTCATGGTTTATGGTAAGTGGAGAGGCAATCTAACAGGAAAAATAATTATTACAGGCAATCAAGGTTTAGAAGAGTATAAGAGTGAATATAATGTTGTAAATGGGAACTTTTCCAAAACAAATAAGGCTTTGGAATACTTATGGGCAAGGAAAAAAATTGAATTGTTAGACGATTTAAATCTCAATTCTAAAGATTCTAAGCAGCAAGTAATCGATTTGAGTTTAGAATACAATCTATTAACAAAATATACATCATTTGTTGCAGTTGATGATGAACTTGTGAATGAAAAAGGAAATTCAAAAACTGTAAAGCAGCCATTACCATTACCTTTTAATGTTGAAAATGTTGCAGTAGGAGCATCAGCTGAAATAAATGAATCATTTGTTGCAAGGGCACAATATACTTTAGAGTTTTCAGTAGAAAATGAAATTTCTAAAAGCGCAGAGCGAAAGTTTAAAATTTGGTTTAAAGCAAATTATTCTGATGTAGCTTCATACTATTTAAAACATAAAGAAAGTTTAAAAATTTATTTTAATCAGTATGGAGAGTTAGATGCAGTTGAGGAAATGTACGATGGAAAATGGAAAGTAAATAAGACTATTACTACTGAGTTTTTAAAGCAAACATCTCATAAATTTTCAGGTAATACAAAATCAATGAGTATCACAGTTTATGCTCCCATAAAACCTAAAAAAGCAATAGTATTTATTACAGGAACAGATGAAGGAACTAATAACTATTTTAAAAATGCCTTGGGTTATTTTAAAAATAAAAACGCGGTAATTGTTGAAAATGTAACTTCGCTAAACAAAATTATTATATGGTTAAATAACAACTATAACAGACAACTTTATGAGGATATTCATATTGTAAGTCATAGTAATTCTTGGAGAGGAATGTCATTAAAAAATACAATTTCAGGAGAAAGAATTACAGAAGAGTCCTTAAAAAAATCAATTTCTAGAAAAGAAGTTTCAACTCTGAAAAATATTTTTTTTGAGGAGACCAAAATCATATTTCACGCCTGTGGCCTAGGAAAAAATAAAGAGTTGATGCAATCGTTAAAAACAGTTTTCACAGCAGATTTCCCCCCAAAATTATATGCATCAAAACTCTTTAGTGTTTTTGGAGAAAATAAATCGAAGCATTATTTAGCAGATGTTTATTATGGTTATTATCCAACAGCAAATTCTCCTGGCAAAGTAGATTTATCAAAAGAGTTTAAAAAAGAATACCCAAAAACTGAGGTTAAATGGTTAGCAGCCTTATACAAAAAAACGGAAGAACAAATAGGTGAATCTTTTTCGTATAAGTTCAATGTGCCAGTGACATGGAATATTCAATTTTTGGATTTAGAGGATATCCCGAAATTTAAAAATAATGATGATTTATTAGATTTTATCAGTGAAAATGATAAGATGGCAAGTGAATTATATAAATTAAAAATACCAATTGAAAAATTTAGATGGTCAAGTAAATCTAAAAATAATATGCTTCAGATAAAAGGAAAAGTAACTGTTGTTTGTGTGTTAAAACCTAAAATGAGTTTAGAAAACCCAAAGAACTATATGAGCCTAGATATTAATAATTCGATGTTATACGAAAAAATTTAACTTTCTCTAAAAAGTATCTATTGGCTTGTATAAATCGTTTACATTCATATAATATATATCTTTAGATTTAATTTAAAATAGTATGGAGCGTTCTAAAACTGTTGATGAATACATTTCTAATCATCAAAATTGGAAAAGAGAAATAGCTTATTTAAGAGCCATTGCTTTAAAAACTAGTTTTACCGAAACCGTTAAATGGGGTGTACCTACTTACACAATTAATGGTAAAAATGTTGTTGGAGTTGCAGCTTTTAAAAATTATGTTGGGTTGTGGTTTTTTAATGGAAGCTTTTTAAAAGACCATCATAAAAAATTAATAAATGCCCAAGAGGGTAAAACAAAAGGTTTGCGACAATGGCGATTTTTATCTTTAGATGAAATGGATGAAGCTTTAATTTTAGAATACTTAAATGAAGCCATTAAAAATCAAATAGCAGGGAAAACAATCAAAATTTCTAGAAATAAAACAGTTGTGATTCCACCAGAATTGCAGAAAGTACTTAATGAAAATAAAGAATTTAAAACTTCTTTTGAAGGATTCACAAACTCGAAACAGCGAGAATTTTCTAACTATATTGAAGATGCTAAACGTGATACAACTAAATTAATTCGATTAGAAAAAATAATTCCGTTGATATTATCAGGAGTGGGGTTACATGATAAATATAAAAACAGGTAAAAGCTATGGAAGGTCAAAAGTGTTTGGAATGTGGAGATTCGTTTAAAGGAAGAATAGATAAAAAATTCTGTTCAGATTATTGTCGAAATACGTTTAACAATAAAGTTGACAAAGAGAGTAAGAACATGATACGGAATGTAAATAACCGTTTACGAAGAAATTACAAATCTTTGTGTGAACTCAACAAGACAGGGAAAACAAAAGTAACACGTGTAAAATTATTGAGTGCTAATTTTGATTTTAATTTATTTACTTCAATATATACAACTAAAACAGGAAACACCTACTATTATGTATATGATCAAGGGTATTTAGCTTTAGAAAACGACTATTATTTATTAATAAGAAGAGAGTGATTTTTTAAAAAAGTCCTGCTCTTTTAAAGTTGATTTTCCAGGTTCTTCCACTCATATCTAGTGCAGCTTTCAGTACGTCTTTTTGGCTAATTTGCCCAACTAATTTACCGTTTTCAATGATTGGAAACCTTCTGCGTCTAGATTGTAAAAACTTATTGGCTGCATCAAAAATATTCATATTACCGTCAATGGTTTCAACATCTTTTACCATGTGCTTTTCTACTGAGGTTTGGTGCATTGGCATATTAAAATAACGACTTTCAGAAATTTGTTTCATACAATCTCCTTCCGAAATAATACCCATTAATTCACCCTTATTATTTACTACAGGTCCACCAGAAATCTTCTTTTTAATTAGAACAGCCATTACATCTAAAACAGATTGCTCAGGTTTAAAAGTGATTAATTTTTTAGTCATGTAATCAGAAACTAAAATAGGGTTTGTAGTATCTTTTTCTGATTGTTTTCTCGCTGCTCTAAAGTTCTTAATTGCCATGGTAGTAGGTTTTATAGGAACTCTAAATATAGTAAATTATTTTTATTTTTTAGATTAATGGCTTAAAATCAGCTTTATCCATTAAAAAAACTACCTAAATTTTAACAATAAAGGTAGCTGTATTTTTATAATGATGCTAGATAAAATCTAATTTACTTGTGTTACGCGTAAAGTGTTAACCTTTCCTTTTTCTTTAACAGGCATTGAGGTAAGATTAATTACAAAATCATCTTTTTCTAGGAATCCTTTTTCGCAAGCTATTTTATTGATTTCTTTAATTGTCGTATCTGTATCAACTAAATTATTATAGTAAAATGCTTTTACACCCCAAAGAAGGCTCAACATGTTCAAAATTCTTTTATTAGAGGTAAATGCGATAACATGTGCGTGTTTAGGTCTCCAAGCTGAAATTTGAAATGCTGTATATCCAGAATTTGTTAGTGTCGAAATTGCTTTAGCATCAATATCATTTGCTAATAAAGCAGCATGATGACAAATTGCTTTTGAGATATAGCGATCTGTTTTAATATGTGGAGCAACGCGAGGAACTTTAATAGAAGGTGAATCTTCTACACTCACAATAATATCTGACATGTGCTTAATTACATTAGCAGGATCTATTCCAACAGAAGTTTCTCCAGAAAGCATAACAGCATCAGCACCGTCCATAATTGAGTTAGCAACATCATTTACTTCGGCTCTAGTCGGCACCAAATTTTCAATCATAGATTCCATCATTTGTGTAGCAATAATTACAGGAATTCTGGCTTGCTTAGCTCTAAGAACTAATTTTTTCTGGATAATTGGTACTTCGTTCATCGGAATCTCTACTCCTAAATCTCCACGTGCAACCATTAACCCATCACAAAAAGGAATAAGGTCATCTATGTTTTTTACAGCCTCTGGCTTCTCAATTTTAGCAATTACAGGAATTTTATGAGAAGAATGTTTTTTTATTAAATTGTGCAACATTTGTAAATCTTCACCAGTTCTAACAAATGATAATGCAAACCAATCTACCTCTAAAGTCATTGCAAAAATGGCATCTTCAATATCTTTTTCTGTTAATGCTGGTTGAGAAATATTTGTATTGGGTAAGTTTACTCCTTTTTTAGATTTTAATTCACCTCCACGAATTACTTTAGTTGTAACTTCTGTCTTGTTGTCTGATTTAAGAACTTCAAACATTAATTTACCATCATCAACCAAAATGTTTTCTCCTACTTTTACATCTTGAGGAAATGTTTGGTAAGTCATAAAAGCTCTTTTACTGTCTCCAGTACATTTTTCTGTAGTAAATATAAAGGTATCACCATTGGTTAGATGTGCATCTTTCATGACTCCTACACGTAATTTAGGTCCTTGTAAATCTGCTAAAAGAGCAACATTTCTACCTGTTTCTTCATTCAATTCGCGAATGATTTTCACCTTTTTAGTCACATCACTATAATCGGCATGTGAAAAATTGATTCTAAAGACATTTACTCCTGCAAAAATCATTTTTCTTAAACTCTCTTTATCGCTACAAGCTGGCCCTAGGGTGGCAACTATTTTTGTTTTTTTGTATAATGGCATAATTAAAATATTAAAAAATCCTTCGATTTTAATTCCGACGGATTGATACTATATGATGTTATTATTTGATGAATATCATTCAGTTTTTCTACTATTTTTTTGATTTCGTCTGGCAAAGTGCCTCCTTCAATTTTTAAAAAAAAATCTACTCTTTTCTTTTCAGGGATTAAATAGATCGTTGTGCTATATGAAATATTGTCAGAAAATAAATTAGCATTTGCGACTTGCGTATAATTTCCAATAAATTTATTAGAAATTAAGAAGTTATCTTGTTGTTTACTTTCGTCAAAAAACTCATATATTGAAAAAGCTGCATTGTTATTTTTGAAATCTAAATGCAGATGATGTTTAGAAAATGACGTATTTAAATTTTTGTTTAAAAGATATGCTAAACGATAATCTTCTTCAGAAGTATGAATTCCAATTAATGAGTAATCTTCTAATTCTTCAAGTTCTAAGAGCATAACTACAATTAAATGCAAGCTGCAAATTTACGGATTGTTTTGTTATCTTTTGGTGTGATATGTGTAAAAACACAGGACGATAATTGTATATAACTTACTTTTTGGATATTTCTTTTTGATTTGCAAAATAGGCTCGCTTTGCTGCAATCTCTTCGGCTTTTTTCTTTGAAGTGGCACGACCTTTGCCAATTAATCTATCTTCCAAAAACAATTTAACACTAAAATGTCTGACACTATCATTACCGGTATCATCATAGACTTCAAATCCAAAAGTTTTCTTTTCTTTCTGACACCATTCAATAAATAAACTCTTATAACTCGTAACCTTTCCTTCTAATTTTGCAATATCTACATAAGGAAGAATGACTGCTTTATGAACAAATTTTTTGCAGTATTTATAACCTCTATCTAGATAAATTGCCCCTATTAAGGCTTCAAATATATTACCGTTAATATTTTCTCCAAACTTAGATCTAGACACATTACTCTTTACAAATCTGATAAGATTTAAATCTCTTCCCAATTCATTGAGATGTTCACGACTTACTATTTTAGATCGCATTTGAGTTAAATAACCTTCGTTACCAGACGGAACTTTTTTAAACAAGTAAGAGGCGATAACTGCATCTAACATCGCATCACCCAAAAACTCTAATCGCTCATAATTTCTTGGGTTTCCAGAGTCATCTAGTTCTTTAATAGATCTATGTACAAAAGCTTTGCGATACATACGTAGATTGTGTGGAGAAAACCCTAATAGTAACTTCATTTCAGCGTAAAAATCCTCATCCTTTTTTGAAAGAGGCTTTATTATTTTACGAATAAAATTCATACTAAAAAATTAATCTAATTTTTTGAACAGAACACAAGCATTGTGCCCTCCAAATCCAAAGGTGTTACTCATCGCAACTTTTACATTGCGTTTTTGAGGTTTGTTTAGAGTAAGGTTAAGTTTATTATCAATAGCATCATCATCAGTAGAGTGATTGATAGTTGGTGGGATAATACCATTTTTAATAGACAGAATAGAAGCAATCGCTTCAATTGCACCAGCAGCACCCAATAGATGCCCTGTCATTGATTTTGTTGAGTTGATGTTTAGTGTATAAGCATGCTCTCCAAAAACTTCGGTAATTGCTTTTGTTTCGGCAATATCACCTAATGGGGTTGAAGTACCATGAACATTTACAGCATCAACATCTGTTGGTTTTAAATTAGCATCTCTTAAGCAGTTCAACATCACGTTTTTAGCACCCAATCCTTCAGGATGTGGAGCTGTAATATGATGTGCATCTGCAGATAAACCTCCACCGCCAACTTCGGCATAAATTTTTGCACCACGTGCAATAGCGTGTTCGTATTCTTCTAAAATTAATGCTCCAGCACCTTCTCCTAAAACAAATCCGTCACGATTTTTATCAAATGGTCTTGATGCCGTTTTTGGATCATCATTTCTGGTTGATAAGGCATGCATTGCATTAAACCCTCCTATTCCAGCCATAGTAACAGCTGCTTCTGAACCACCTGTAACAAACATGTCAGCTTGCCCTAATCGGATGTAATTATAAGCATCGATAATAGCATTTGCTGAAGACGCACAAGCTGATACCGTTGTAAAGTTTGCACCTCTAAATCCGTATTTGATAGAGATATAACCAGGGGCAATATCTGCAATCATTTTAGGAATAAAAAAAGGATTAAATCTCGGAGAGCCATCACCATTAGCAAAATTCAACACTTCATTTTGAAACGTTTCCAATCCGCCAATTCCTGCACCCCAAATAACACCAACCCGATCTTTATCTAATTTCTCCAAATCAAAACCTGCATCTAAAACAGCTTCATCAGCGGCAACCATAGCATACTGAGTAAATTTATCCATTTTACGAGCATCTTTTCGATTGATAAAATCAGTGACCTCAAAGTTTTTTAATTCACAAGCAAATTGCGTTTTGAATTTAGAAGCGTCAAAATGAGTTATCGAATTTGCACCGCTAACACCATTAATTAGTCCGTTCCAATATTCTTCAATATTGTTACCAATAGGGGTTAATGCACCTAAACCTGTTACTACAACGCGTTTTAATTCCATGTGAATTGGTGTGTTTTACTAAAAACAACTACGAGCTCAAAACTTAGCGTTGAGCTCGTAGATGATATATTTTTAGATTACTTTTTTGCTTCTTCAATATAGCTTACTGCTTGACCAACAGTACCAATATTTTCTGCTTGATCATCTGGAATTTGGATATCAAATTCTTTTTCAAACTCCATGATTAACTCAACAGTGTCAAGTGAATCAGCTCCTAAATCATTTGTGAAGCTTGCTTCTGTAGTTACCTCATTTTCGTCAACGCCTAATTTATCAACGATGATAGCTTTTACTCTTGATGCAATGTCTGACATAATTTTCTAATTTTAAATTTTAAATTTGATGCAAAAATAAACAACTTATTTAGTTAAATATAATTTCACATTAAAAATGTGATGACTAAGTTAAAAAAAACACTTCAATTTTTAAATGATTCTTGTCTTTTGTTAATAATTATGCTTTTTTTTGTTCTTTCATAATAACACTTTTTTATAAATGAAACGTATTGTAATTTTTGCTTCTGGATCTGGTTCTAATGCCGAAAACATATGGCATTATTTTAATGGTGAAAATGTTGAGGTTACTGGGATACTCACCAATAATAAAAATGCAAAGGTGCTAGAGCGTGCAAATCGATTACAAATAGAGAGTGCTGTTTTTAATAGGATTGATTTTTTATCTGAAGAGTTTTTAAACCAGCATATATTAAAGGATATTGATTTAATTGTGTTGGCTGGTTTTTTATGGAAAGTGCCAGAATATTTGATTGCTGCTTTTCCAAATAAAATCATCAATATTCATCCTGCATTATTGCCAAAATATGGTGGAAAAGGAATGTATGGAATGAATGTTCATAAAGCTGTTGTCGAAAATAAAGAAACAAAAACAGGAATTACCATTCACTATGTTAATGAAAATTATGATGAAGGAGCTATTATTTTTAAGGCAACAACTCTAGTTTTAAAGAATGACACTCCCCAAGATGTAGTTGCTAAGATTCATGAGTTAGAGTTTAAACATTTTCCAAAAATTATTAAAAAAGTTTTGTTTGATAATGAGTAAAGAGCAAATTCATATTTACACCGATGGTGCTTGTAGCGGTAACCCTGGAAAAGGTGGTTATGGTATTGTAATGGAATGGGTAGGCAAACCTTATAAGAAGGAGTTTTATGATGGATATAAATTAACCACTAATAATAGAATGGAATTGTTAGCGGTGATTGTTGCTCTAGAAAAAATCTCGATGGATAATGTTGCTATTACTGTTTTTACTGATTCTATGTATGTAGTAAATGCTGTAGAAAAAAAATGGATTTTAGGATGGGTAAAAAAGCGTTTTAAGGATGTAAAAAACCCTGATTTGTGGAAACGCTTTTTAGTAGAATACAAAAAGCATTTGGTAAAATTTGTTTGGATTAAAGGACACAACGACCATCCGCAAAATGAACGCTGCGATCAATTAGCAGTTGCAGGAACCAAAAAGAAGGATTTAAAAGTGGATGAAGGCTACGTAAATAAACCCAAGGGGTTGTTCTAATTCAATAGCCAAACAAATCAGAATATATTATTACTCAATACTTTCTATAACACCTTTAAGCAATTCATTATAATCAATATTTGTAAGACCTGTTCTTACAATTACCAAATCTTTGGTTGGTAAAATAAACACACGTTGTCCTTGAAATCCATCTGCAAAATACATAGTAGTTGGTACATCAGGTAACTCACCTCCAGCATTCAACCAAAATTGCGCTCCATATTTTTTATCCGAACCATTAGTCGGAGTTTTTACATAATTAATCCACTCTTGATTCAGAACCTGATCGCCATTCCAATTTCCGTTATGTAAATAAAGCAACCCAAACTTTGCCCAATCTCTTGTGGTTGCCCAAGCATAAGAGGAGGCCACATAATTACCAGCTAAATCAGCCTCAATAACCATGGAGTTCATCCCAATTCTATCGATCAAATCAGAATACCAAAAATCTAAATATTCTTGATGTGTATCAAACTGATTTCTTAAAACTCCAGACAACAAATTACTTGTTCCAGAGGAGTAATTCCAATTATTATTTGGCTCACCAATCAACGGTTTGTCAATTTGAGATTGAGTCATATCGGTTTCTAAAAACAGCATTTTTGTAACATCAGAAATGGTGTTGTAATTTTCTTCCCACTCCAAGCCGCTATTCATTTGTAATAAATTAGTAATTGTAATTTTAGAACGTTCATCATTTTTCCAAGCATCAATTGGCGCCGGTTTTTGTACATCTATTTTACCTTGTTGCTCCAAAACACCAAACATCGTACTCATCACACTTTTAGTCATTGACCATCCTAAATGCAGTGAGTTTTTATCAAATCCAGTAGCATTTTTTTCGGCAATAATTTGATCTTTATAAATCACTAAAACTGCTCTTGTTTTCAACGAATCCTTTTCATCCACATCAAAAGCTATTTGAATAGCCGCATCCAATTTTTTATAATCTATATTTGAAAAGAGTGTATCTGTTTGCGGTTGGTTTCCATAAGGATATGGCAACTTTGAATCTATAAAATTTCTTTGTGGGACTAAATATTTTGCGTCAGCATCATAATCATCATTAATTAAGACAGCACCCAATCCTTCTCTATAAATAGCTTTGTTTTCTTTAAAACTAGCCACTGTTGCTATTGCAGATTGACTAGTTTTATTTACTGTAACATCTGCCCAATTTATCGGCGGAAAATTATTGTCTTGCTTCTCTGCTGATTCAGCAGATCGATGAGCTAAAAACACAACAGATGCAGAACTTTTTGCTGAAAATCCGGAGATAATGTCTAAACGTCCGTAATAGGAATAAAGCCCATAAATAATACTTATAAGTAAAAAAAGTAAAAATAATTTGATAATTTTTTTCATGTAGCTATTATTTTAATATTAATAATTTCATCATTTCTCTCGCAGCAACTTCGGCTTTTAATTTGATAAAATCTCTCGGGGTTTCATCACCAATTTCATAAGTAATTGATTCTGCATTAAACTGATTATAAAACCAAGCTTTTGAAATGGGGTCTCCTATAGCATAAGGTTTATCATTTGGCATGTAGTTTTCTAATGCCGAATTAATACCATCCATCCAATAATCTTTAAACGGATAAATAACCGAATGAATATCATCGGTAAAACTGTAATACAAATCCTCTTGAGTAGAATGAAAATCGAGACCTAGAATTACATGATTATCCATTTTGTTAGCAGTATCAACAATATGATTTACAACTGTCTTCACTTCGGTTTGTCGGTAATATGCCCAATCTCTGTTTAAATCGATTCCGCCGGTATTGTGTCGCCAATGCCCTAAATCTACTCCATCAGGATTTACCATTGGGTATACTAAAATGCGGTATTTTTTTCTAAAATCATTAGACAGTTTTGTGTCTTTTAACAGCTCATCAATAAAAAATTGCATTGCAAAATATCCTGTTAATTCTGGGGGATGTTGGCGACTTAAAATGACTAGTACTTCTTTTCCTTTAGCTTCTCCATTATAAATATCGAGCCCTATTAAATCACGATTTTGTTTGCTCTTACCAACAACACTATATTTCACATCTTTATGGATTGCAATTTGAGTTGCCCAATTTTTAGCATCGGTAGATGTATGTATTTCCTGAGCTGCAATCCATAGTTTATTTTCGTTGATTGATAGTTTTAACTGAGCAATAGAATCTCCATTAAACAACTTAAAACTGGTGCTATCTATCGGTTTCCAATTTTTACCATCGTCACTAATCTTTGGCCAATAGCGGTGTGTTGTTGTTGGATAATTTAGTTGTAAATTAATTTCTTTATCTTCTGATGACCAAATTCGAAAGGCAAAATAAGGACTATTATTAATGGGTTCATTTTCTGGTAGAATTGTTATTTGATAAGTAGAATCATTTAACTTTAAAAAGCCATTTAAACGAGCCGCATCAAATTCATTATCAGCAAAAACAAGATTATCAAGTGTATATGTTTTTTTTTCTTGATATGATATTTCTTTTGTTGAAGTGTCCTTTGGATTTGGTAACTCATAGCTTTTTAACTTATAATTTCCACAGCCAATTACAGCCAGGGATAGAAAGAATAGCAGAATGATTTTTAATTGATTTTTCATAAATGATTAATTATCCAAAAGCATCTTTCAGAATTTAATAAGAACAAAAATAGCACTTATTTCGTAGTTTTGTAGCAAGAATATTTTTGAAGAAAAAGAACATGTTAGATATAGATAAAATTCGTGCTGAATTCCCAATTTTAAAGAGAGAGGTAAACGGAAAACCTTTGGTGTATTTTGACAATGCTGCTACCTCACAAACACCTCAAATAGTAATTGACGCCATTGTTGATTATTATTACAATTACAATGCAAACATTCATCGTGGTGTGCATACATTGAGCCAAGAAGCGACGGATAAATATGAAGAGGCGCGATTAAAAATTCAAAAACATTTTAACGCAAAAAAATCATTTGAGGTTATTTTTACTTCAGGTACAACGCATAGTATTAATATTGTTGCAACAGGGTTTGCATCGTTATTAGATAAAGGCGATGAAATTATTGTTTCGGCATTAGAACATCATTCTAACATTGTGCCTTGGCAAATGTTGTGCGAAAGAACTGGAGCTATTCTAAAGGTGATTCCAATGAATGAAGAAGGAGAATTAGTTATGTCAGCTTATGATAAAATTCTCTCTGACAAAACAAAACTTGTTTTTGTAAATCATGTTTCAAATGCCTTAGGAACCATCAATCCAATCGAAGAAATTATTAGAAAAGCACACAATGTAGGCGCTGCTGTTTTAATAGATGGAGCTCAGGCTTGCCCGCATATTAAACCTGATGTGCAAAAATTAGATGCTGATTTTTACGTGGCTTCGGCTCATAAAATTTATGGACCAACAGGAGTTGGAATTTTATACGGAAAAGAAGAATGGTTGAATAAATTACCTCCGTACCAAGGAGGTGGAGAAATGATAAAAGAAGTGACGTTCGAAAAAACTACTTATGCAGATCTACCTCATAAGTTTGAAGCGGGTACGCCAAATATTTGTGGGGGTATTGCTTTTGGAGTTGCTTTAGATTATGCGAATTCAATCGGATTTGATGAAATTGAAAAGCGAGAAATGGAGTTGCTAAATTATGCAACAAAAAAATTACTTGCCATTGATGGGCTTAAAATCTATGGTACATCTAACAATAAAACAGCAGTGATTTCTTTTAATATTGATAAAATTCATCCGTATGATATCGGAACCATTGTCGATAAATTAGGGGTTGCAGTTAGAACAGGTCATCATTGTACACAGCCTATAATGGATTTCTATAAAATTCCAGGAACTGTTCGTGCATCATTTTCATTTTACAATACTAAAGAAGAAATTGATGTACTGGTTAATACAGTAAAAAAGGCTAAAATGATGTTGAGTTAGCATCGAATTTTACAATGCAAAATGCGCTTCTAATTCTTTTAAGGTTTCTGGTGATGTTTTGATATCTTTAATCACATCTCCTTTTTCTAAAACCACAATGCGTTCACAAACTTCGGTTACATGCCCTAAATCGTGACTAGAAATTAAAATTGTGACCTCTTTATTATTGGCATGAGATTTTAATAATTGCTTTAATCTAATTTGAGTTGATGGGTCTAAATTAGCAAAAGGTTCATCTAAAATAATTACTTCAGGGTTTCCAATTAAAGCAGCCACAATACCTGCTTTTTTCTGATTTCCTTTTGATAAATCTCGCAAGTATTTTTTCTTTCCTAAGATTTCATCATTAAAAATTTCCTCAAACTGACTTATAAAAGAATCGACATCAGCTTTGTTTTGACCTCTTAAATCTCCGATAAAATAAAAGTACTCTTCAGGAGTTAAATATCCAATTAGAAAACTTTCATCAATAAAAGAACCTGTAAATTGTTTCCAATCTTCGCTTTTATCAACCTGAATATCATTTGTTGTAATGGTACCAGTAGATGGTTTAATTAAATCTAATAGCAAGTTGAAAAAGGTTGTTTTTCCTGCACCATTATTACCAACCAACCCAAAGCTTTGACCTTTAGGAATGTCTAGATTTTCTATATTTAGAACAGTAACCTCGTTGTATTTTTTGATAATTTTTGATGTTTGTATCATAGTTTTTTAATTAGTTATCTTGACTAAATGCTTCAATCATTTTATATTTGGATGCAACATATTTCTTGGTAATTGTAGTCATTATTTTTTTATGCAATAGAATCCCTATTAAACCTAAAGTAATCAAAACAGCAACAGCAATTTCAAACCCGATGAGCCAATTTATGAGTCCGAATATACCCATAGGAATTACCATTAACGGAATACCTATAAGCCATTGTACAGCACCGGTACCTTGAAAATTAAAAGCAGCACGTTCATCTAAATTTATTTTTTTCCTATTATAAGAACCACCTAATAAAATGACATGAGTGTTTACTCCAATATTATAAATAGCTGCGGCAAAATGTACTATTAAAATTTTCGATCCAAAATAAACATATGGAATTCCGAGCAGAAATAAAATAACCACACTTATCGCCATCAGTGTAAATTTTGACTTTAAATATTGTTCATATTTAAAGTTTTGACTCATCAACATTTTATAATAGCTACTATCCCAAGCAGGAATAAATTGACCGTAATTGATTAAAAAAGTACCCGTAGAGAAAATACCTATGAATGCATACATAAAAACGATATCTCTATACATTGGTTGAGGGTAAAAAAACAACCCGTAAAACAACCCAACTACTAAAATTAAAAAGGTAGATTTTGCTCTTTTATTACGCATCATTAATTTTAAATCTAATTGCATAAAGGGAGCAATATCACCAAAACGTTTAGTCCAAGATAAATTGGTTGTTTTTGCATCTTTACTCTTAGATTGCACTGAAATATCAATAAATAATTTACTTTTTAAAATTTTAAAATTATAATAATAGAGCCCAATTAAAATTGCAATTGGAGCTACTATAAATACAGGGTTTTCTGTAATGCTTAAAACTCCATTTGAAATTAGATCAGAAAAAGAAATAATTTCAAAATAATTAAGCCCATACAAAATTGCAATAACAGCTATAAGAGGTAAAAAAGATAAGTCTGTTTTCGAGGTTAAACTTTCAATTATAAAGTTTAAGAAATTAGTAATTAATGTAATTATAATTAGTGTAAAAATCCATACTAAAACTACAGAGGTATCATACTTGTTTTTTAAAAGCATTAATGAAAACGGAATTATTGCAAATAAGGGTAAAAAGTTAAATGCTGAAATTCCTGATTTACCCAATACATAATTTACAATCTGACTTCTTTTAATTGGCAAGGTTAATAATGGCTTTACAGACATTACTGGTAGTTTTTGAAGAAAAAAACGCATCATTAAATCAACTAAAATCCAATAAAACACAAAACCATTTACCATTAAAAAAGGATCGCTATTTGGAAACTGATCTTTTAAAACAGGAAAAATAGCAAGCCCCATAATTAAAAATGAAGCTATAATCCAAAGACCAAAAAAGCCGATTATAATTTTTAATCCAATACCTCTTTTCCAATAAGGAGAACGAAAATACTGTTTCCATTCGAGTGAAAGAAAATGTTTGATCATAGTTTGTTAGTTGATTACAAGAAGTTAGTATACAAAGTTATCAAATTGTTACAAAAAGATATAGGGCATTTCTTATTTTTGCAGTCTAATTACGAATCACATGTCACAATTCCATAAACTTACAATAAAAGAAATTATCAAAGAAACAGCAAATGCGGTTTCAATAACCTTTGATGTTCCAGAAAAATTGAAAAATGAATTTCAATTTAAAGCAGGTCAATATATCACTATAAAAAAGGAATTAAACGGTAAAGAGGTTCGTAGAGCTTACTCTATTTGTTCAGATCCAAATACTGATATTCTTAAAGTAGCCGTGAAGGCTGTTGATGGAGGAACCTTTTCTATTTACGCTACAAAATCACTGCATGCTGGTGACAAATTAGAAGTGTCTAAACCTGAAGGACGTTTTGTTCTGGAGCCCAAAAGCGGTAAAAATTATTTAGCAATTGCAGCAGGTAGTGGTATTACACCTATCATGGCAATGTTGAAAGCATCCTTGCATGACGATTCTACCTTTACATTAATTTATGGTAACAAATCTGCCGAAGATACCATTTTTAAAGAACGATTAGAAGTCTTAAAAAAAATGTACTCAACACGATTAAATGTGCATTATATATTTAGTCGCAAAGAAACAAAAGGTGAATTATTTGGTAGATGTGATGCAGGAAACATTAACTATATTTTAAAAAACAACTACAAAGATGTTTCTTTTGACCAAGCTTTTTTATGCGGGCCAGAAAGAATGATTCGCGATTTAACCGAGGCTTTAAAAAGTAGCATTGCTGAAGAAAATATTTATTACGAATTGTTTTCTGTTCCTGTAACTGCAAATGAAAGAAATGATATTCCTGATGGAAATACTAAAATCACCATTATGTTAGATGATGAAGAAACTACTTTTGTAATGTCTCAAAAGAAAACCATTTTAAATGCTGCACTCAACAACGATTTAGATGCACCTTATTCTTGTCAAGGTGGAATTTGCAGTAGCTGTTTAGGGCGTGTTACAGAAGGTGCCGTGACCATGGAAAAAAATGAAATATTGACTGATGATGAAATTGAAGAAGGATTAATTTTGACCTGTCAAGCACATCCAACTACACCAATAATCAAGATTGATTTTGATGATGTTTAAAATCATATCTTAGCAGGATGATTGAAGATTTCTTCAAAGCAATCCCCATTGGTTTTGGCCTCGCATTTATGATTGGCCCCGTTTTTTTTATGCTTATTCAAACAAGTATTTTAAAAGGAGCAAGAGCCGCTATCGTTTTTGATTTGGGAGTTGTCATTGCCGATATTGTCTTTATTCTATTCGCTTATTATGGTTCTCATCAATTTTTGATGCAAGTAAAAGACGATCCGAATTTGTATTTTATTGGAGGAGGTATTCTTTTTATTTATGGATTGGGAATGTTTTTAAAAAAGGAAAAACAAATCCATCAAAAGCAAAAATTAGATATCCCAGAAAAAAATAATTATTTCGGACTTATTGCCAAAGGTTTTTTTTTAAACTTTATAAATGTTGGAGTGTTAGCATTTTGGTTGCTACTAGTAATCGGAATTGGACCTTCATTAGAAATGGATGAAAGTAGAATTTTTCGTTTTTTTTTCGCTATAATTATAGCTTATTTTATTACTGATTTAGGTAAAATAATTCTTGCCAAACAGTTAAAAAATAAGCTAACTCCAAAAGTTATTCACAGAATAAAACGAGGAATGGGAATTGCACTTATGTTATTTGGAATTGCACTTATCTCTAAAGGATTTTTACCTCCTGAGAAAATGAATATTGACTCCGTTTTTGAAAAAGTTGTAGATTAATTTTAATCTTTTATTGTTAAATTCTTTTACCTCTTTTTATTTCTCCTCTTGTATTTATTTTTTCTTCTTGGAGCTTTCTTTTCAGTAATGGTCTCATCAAAAGTATTTCTGACCTTGTCTCCTTTATTTTTTTTCCAGCTATTGTTTTCTGGAAGTAGAATATCTAATAAATCTGTTCGCCCAAGTTTGTTAAGCGTGTTTTTAATCCACGCTTTGTTTTCCTTTTTATACCAAAAGAAAAAACGGTGCTGATCTTCTTTTTCCTTTCTTGATTTTGGCGTGTGCATACGCTTCATCGTATAAGGATGATAACCACTATAATAAATTACTGTTGCAACGGTCATTGGTGTTGGAGTGAACCCCTGAACTTGTTCTAATTGAAAGCCCATATTTTTAGTTTCGGCAGCCAAATTTGCCATATCTTCAACCTCACATGCTGGATGGTTTGAAATAAAATAAGGAATCAATTGTAATTTTAATTTGTTCTTTATGTTGATTTTATCAAAACGCTCTTTGAACTTATGAAAATAGTTAAACGAAGGTTTTCGCATTAACTTCAATACAGGATCAGAAGTATGTTCGGGAGCGACTTTTAATCGACCAGAAATATGATTTTTCATCACCTCTTCGGTGTAATCATCTAATTCTTTTGGGTCAGCATTTTTATTAAATTCTGGCACCAACATATCGTGTCTTATTCCGCTACCAATAAATGATTTTTTTATTTTAGGATGCTTGTCAACCGCTTGATACAACTTGGTTAATGGTTTATGTGATGTGTCTAAATTACTACAAATTACGGGTGATATACAGGAGGGAGCAACACACTTATCGCAAATGGATTGTATCTTCCCTTTCATCTTATACATGTTGGCAGATGGGCCACCAATATCAGATAAATATCCTTTAAAATCAGGCATATTTGCAACGGTGTCAACCTCTTTTAAAATAGATTCTTGACTGCGACTCGCAATGAATTTTCCTTGATGTGCGGATATGGTACAAAAACTACACCCTCCAAAACAACCTCTATGAATGTTAATAGAAAACTTAATCATTTCATAAGCTGGAATCGGTCCTCGCTTGTTATATTTAGGATGAGGTAATCTAGTATATGGCAACTCGAACGAAGCGTCAATTTCATCCTCAGTCATAGTTGGGAATGGTGGATTAATTACTAAGGTTTTGTTTCCAACATCTTGAAATATTCGTTTTGCAAAAATTTTATTTGATTCTTGCTCTATGGTTTTAAAGTTTGATGCAAACGTTTTTTTATCCTTTAAACAGGCTTCATGTGAGTTGATAGTTACATCTTCCCAATTTTTATTTTTAGGAATATCTTCATCTTTATTAACAAATACCGCAGTTTGTTTGATAGTTTTGATACTCTTAAATGGGATTCCTTTTTGTAACAATTCAACCAATTCTCGCAGAGGTTGTTCGCCCATTCCATAAATTAGCATATCGGCTTTAGAGTCTTCTAAAATTGAAGGTTTTAATTCGTCGCTCCAATAGTCATAATGTGTAACCCTACGGAGTGATGCTTCAATTCCGCCAATTAAAACAGGAACATCTGGAAACTTTTCTTTTAATATTTTTGAATATACTTCCGTGGCATAATCTGGTCTAAATCCTTTATCACCATTGGGTGTGTAAGCATCTTTATCGCGACGTTTTTTGCTAGCAGTATAATTGCTCACCATAGAATCCATACACCCACCAGTAACTGCAAAAAATAATTTTGGAATACCTAGTTTTTCAAAGTCTTGAAGATTATCATGAACACTCGGTTGAGGTACAATCGCAACTCGTAAACCATAGTTTTCCAAAATTCTCCCTAAGACAGCAGGCCCAAAAGAAGGATGATCTACATAGGCATCTCCACTAAAAAGAATTACATCTAATTTATCCCAACCTCGAATTTTTACTTCTTTGTTCGTTGTTGGTAGCCAATCTGAAAGTTTGTGTTCTTGCATGCGGCAAAGATAGGGAGAAAATTAGTTGATTTGTTTCTTAATACAAAATTCACTTAACTCTCTATTTAACTAATTGAAACGATTTATATGAAATTCCTGAACTTCTTAAGTTTTTATATTGCAATGCCAATGGGTAATCATATTTCTTAAACAATCCTTATTAGCGTTTGATTAGATCACCTTTAATTTAATATTTTTTACTAAAACACAAGGTGCTATCGAAACAATGAAATGTAAAAGATAAGTTAAAAACCATGAAGTCAATAAAATTTTGTAGAGAAAGTATTGTAGTAAAAGTTACGCATAACCTCTTTCAATTTTTACAAACAACTATTTAATATTTGTTTGTATTTTAAAAGATTGATGACACACAGTGCAATTATAAAGCAATGAATTTAATTGTCTTTGAGTTTGTTTAGGGTTAAAATTTTCTTTGGCATTTTTTGCAATTTCATCAAACAAATCATGTGTAGAAAACCCTAATTGTTTAAATCCAACAGGTAATGTTTTCAATAATCCAGGAGGGGCATGGTCAATTACTGAACCACCTGATATTTCACTTGCTTTAATTACTTGCTCTGGATCATTATTTAAAATCCCTTCATTAATATCTTTTATACTTTCTAAAAAAACACGCATCTCATCCATTACAAACTCTCTGTTGCTTTCAGTCATAGCAATGTTGATTCTGATATCGTTTGATTCAATTGTAGCTCCTTTTAAAATAAACATATATACTAAAGCTATGTTTAATAAAACAGAAGCAATTGCAAGAATTAATATTCCTTTTTTCATTTGTACATATTTAAAATAAATAATCCTACTTATAATTAAAGCAGGATTATTGTATGCTTATTGCTTTTCTACTTTCAAAACTTCTTTAATAACACGTTCTAGCTCTACTTTTGGCAATGCTCCTTGTGCCATTTGTGGTTGCTCTCCTGCAGGAATAAACAACATTGAAGGAATACTACGGATAGCAAATGCAGCAGACAATTCTTGTTCAGCTTCGGTATCTACTTTGTAAATATCAACTTTTCCTTCGTACTCATCGCTCAACTCTTCTAGTATGGGAGCTACCATTTTACAAGGGCCACACCAATCTGCATAAAAATCTATAATTGCAGGTTTGTCACCTTCAAATTTCCACTCTTTATTTTTTTCGAAATTAAAAACTTTTTCTAAAAACGATTCTTTTGTCAATAACTCAGTCATAATATTTTATTTTAAACTTCTTATTAGACATCAAAATTACAACATCCTTACATTGGTTATTGTAACATAAGTTACGCTATGTTTTCTATGGTAATTTTTGAATTATTAAAGGCGATGTGCTCACCTTTTTTCTTTCCTAATAATAATTTCCCGATGGGTGAGCTTGAAGAAATCACAAAGTAATCTTCTGAATCAATGGCAACTTTACCAATACTAACTGCTAGATAATAATTGTGAGAATTAGTAGTGATGAGACTCCCTAAACATCCGATTGAGTTTTTTGAGTTTACATCAATTCTAGAGATTTGTTCTTGCATTTGCTGTACAACTTTTAATTGTTGACCTGCTTTTTCCATTTCTAATTGCAACATTGCTCTGCCTGTTTCGTGCTTGTCTCCTGCGGATGATTTGGTTTCAGAATTCAATGCTTCTTTGTTTGATTTAATCGTTTTTTCAATCAATTGTAACTTATTACTCACAAATTCTTGGCAGTGATTGTATAGCTTTTGTTTGATGTTCATTTAGATTATTTCTGATATTTCTTTTCCAATTAAACTGCCAATTGCTACACCCATTCCGCCTAAACGAACGCCGCAATACACATTGTTAGAAACTTGTTTTACGATTGCCTTTTTCTGATTTCCAACACCCATTATTCCGCTCCATTTATGCGCAATTTCTACTTCTTGACTAGGAAGAATAACTTCTTTTAGCAAAGATTCTAATTTTTGTTGAACTAATTCAGTAGTCCCAAATGTTGTAGTTTCTTCTACTTTAAAATCGAGGTTTCTGCCACCACCTAATAAAATACGGTTGTCAATGTTTCTAAAATAATAATAACCTTCGTCCAAATGAAAAGTTCCCTTTATATGTAAATTTTTTATGGGTTGGGTGATGAGAACTTGCACTCTTGCAGGTTGTAAGTTTTCTTCTAAAAACTCCTTTGCAAAACCATTAGTAGCAATAATGATTTTATCAGATTGGAACGAAAAATTATTTTCTATTGAAATTGTTCCGAAGTCATCTATATATGAAACCTCAGCATTATTTAGTATTTTGACTCCAGATGATTGTACTTTTTTAAGTAATGATTCCATCATCTTTCCAGTATCAATTTGGCCTTCAAATTTATTGAGAATAAGTTGTGGATTAATATTATCAAATTTGAAAGAGTTTTCTATAATTAAAAAAATATCATCCTTAAAAACCGGCTCTAAATATTGATTAATTTCTTGCATTTTTGGCGCACATTTCTCAAACAACTCAGACGAATTATTAAAAAGCTCATATCCTCCCAATTGTTGAAAATCTATGTTTCTATCGCCCAAAGTTTTGCGTAAAAGATTAAGGCCATCATTACGTTTTTTAACCAAATCAATCACTTCTTGTATAGAATGATTTTTTAAATCATTTACAATTTCTGACAAACTACCAAAACAAGCAAAACCTGCATTTTTGGTACTTGCTCCGTTTGGAAGTTGCCCTTTTTCTAAAATCAAAATATTGCTTTTTGGGTATTTTTCTTTTAAATGGAAGGCCGTTGATAGGCCAACAATTCCACTACCAATAATGGTGAAATCTACATTTGTAAACCATGATTTTATTTCCCAATAACTATAGTTCATTTTGTCTAATTTACTTTTGGATTTAACTAAAATTCTAATTTTAATTGTATATCGATTACTTTCTCTTTTTTCTTGGTATTCACATTTAAATTGGTGACTGAAATTCCCAGCAACCTCACTGAGTTTTTCATTCGTTCTTTATACAATAATTCCTTAACTGTTTCTAATAAAATAGCTTTGTCTTTTACAAAAAAAGGAAGTGTTTTACTTCTGGTCTGTTGCGTAAAATCACTGTATTTTATTTTAAGCGTAACTGTTTTTCCAGCTAATTTAGATTTTTTTAAACGGCGCTCTAATTCGTCTGCAATTTTTTCTAAACGCTCCATCATAAAAATTTCTGAAGAAAGATTTTTTGGAAAAGTATGTTCAGCAGCTACTGATTTTGTGATATGATTAGGGTTTACTTTACTGTTGTGAATTCCCCTTACAATCTTATAATAATGCCCCCCAGATTTTCCAAATTTTTTTGTAAGAAACTCTTCTGATTTCTCTTTTAAATCTTTGCCAGTGAAAATCCCGAGGTTATACATTTTAGTAGCTGTTACTTTTCCGACACCATAAAACTTTTTAATGTCTAAGTTTTCTAAAAATAAAATTACATCTTCTGGCGAAATTGTTTTTTGTCCGTTAGGCTTGTTAATATCTGAAGCTACTTTAGCAATAAATTTATTATATGAAATTCCTGCAGACGCCCTTAATCCTAATTGAGAATAAATTTTTTCTCTTATTTCTTTGGCAATTAAAGTTGCTGAAGGATTCCCTTTTTTATTGATAGTTACATCCAGATAGGCTTCATCTAAAGAGAGAGGTTCTACCAAATCAGTGTATTCAAAAAAGATGATACGAATCTGTTTAGAGATTTCTTTATATCTAGAAAATCGAGGAGGAACAAATATTAATTGAGGACAATTACTTTTTGCAATTACTCCACTCATGGCAGAATGCACTCCAAATTTTCGAGCTTCATAACTTGCCGCAGAAACAACACCTCTTTCTCTACCACCACCAACAGCAATAGGTTTGTTTCTTAACTCGGGATTGTCAAGTTGCTCAACAGAAGCATAAAAGGCATCCATATCTACATGAATAATTTTTCGAGCTGTATTTTTATTTTCAACCACATAACAAATGTAAGCTAAAAGTGGATTTTATTTATGTAACTTCGCCAGCTAATTTAAAAACACATATTATGAAAAAAGTACTATTTATTTTATCGATTGTTTGTTTTGTTGGATTTACAAATACTGTAAATGCACAAATTAAAATGCCCAAGTCTGTTGAATCTGTTAAGGTTAGTGATGATCAGATGAAAAAAATGTTTGATTCTCCTGATGTTCAAAAACAAGTTAAAGAGCAATTGATGAATAATCCAGAATTAAGAGATGAGGCAATCAATTATTTAAAAGATAATCCTGAGACCAAAAAACAAATGGTTGAAGCGATTAAGAAAAATCCAGAAGCAAAAAATAAAATAATGAAATACATTCAGGACAATCCTGAGTTAATGAAAAAGGCGATGGATTACATTAAAAATAATCCAAAACTTTTGAAAAAAGCGATGAGTTTAATTGGAATGTAAGTTCTAAATTTTCATAAAAAAAAGGATGTAATTTTAATTACATCCTTTTTTTTTAAAGTATTTTAAGCTTTTATTATACTACACCTTGTGCTAACATTGCATCAGCAACTTTTACAAAGCCAGCAATATTTGCTCCTTTAACGTAGTTTATATAATCACCCTCTTTACCATATTCGATACAAGAATCGTGAATATCACTCATAATTGCTTTTAATCGTTCGTCAACTTCTTCACGTGTCCAAGAAATACGTAATGAGTTTTGAGACATCTCTAAACCTGAAGTTGCAACCCCTCCAGCATTTGATGCTTTACCAGGTGCAAACAATATTTTATTTGTATGAAATTCGTGAATAGCTTCTGGTGTAGAAGGCATATTAGCACCTTCAGCAACACAAATACATCCATTAGCAATCAATGTTTTTGCGTCATCACCACCTAACTCATTTTGAGTTGCGCATGGTAATGCAACATCACATTTATTTGCCCAAGGAGTTGCTCCTTTTACAAATACTGCGGATGGATATTTATCAACGTATTCAGAAATACGTGCACGTTTTTCATTTTTAAGGTACATTACATGAGCTAATTTCTCAGCATCTATTCCGTCAGTATCATAAATATGTCCAGATGAATCTGACAGGGTAATTACTTTAGCTCCTAACTGTGTTGCTTTTTCAGCAGCATATTGTGCTACATTACCCGATCCAGATATTACTACTGTTTTACCAGAAAAATCTTGCCCTTTAGTATTTAACATACTTTGTGCAAAATATACTGTTCCGTATCCTGTAGCTTCAGGGCGAATTAGCGATCCTCCCCAACTTCTTCCTTTGCCAGTCAATACACCAGTAAATTCATTTCTCAATTTTTTATACATTCCAAATAAGAATCCTATTTCTCTACCGCCAACACCAATATCTCCAGCAGGAACATCGGTATTAGATCCAATATGACGACTTAATTCAGACATAAAGCTGTGACAAAAACGCATGATTTCATCATCCGATTTTCCTTTAGGATCAAAATCAGAACCTCCTTTTCCACCACCCATTGGTAATGTTGTTAAAGAGTTTTTAAATACTTGCTCAAAGGCTAAGAATTTTAAAATACTCATATTCACTGAAGGGTGAAAACGCAACCCGCCTTTGTAGGGGCCAATCGCAGAATTCATTTGAATTCGATATCCTCTGTTTACATGAATTTCTCCGTTATCGGCAACCCAAGACACACGAAATGTAATAACGCGTTCTGGCTCTACCATTCTTAATAAAATATTTTTACCGTAATAAATTTCCTTATCAACGATATAAGGAATCACAGTTTCTGCTACTTCATGAACTGCTTGTAAAAATTCTGGTTCGTGTTGATTTCGAACTTTTACTAAGTCCATAAAATCTGAAATTACTTTTTCCATAATTTTGAAATACTTTTTTTGAGTTATTATCAATTTGAAGTGCAAATATAATTAATTTGGTATTTACAAAATATTTTTTAAGCTTTTAATTCCTTTATAAAAGCACTAATTTTTATAGTGGTAATTCTATTGTTTTCTTTGATGAACTTTCTCAACAAAAAAATGTAAATTTGCCGTCTAATTTCAAGAAAGAATATGTTAGACAAGGTTTCGAAATTAATTGATGATGTTCAGGCATTTAAGACGACTTCAAAAGAAGAAATTGAAGTTTTTAGAATTAAATATTTAGGAAATAAAGGTTTGCTAAAAGGATTATTTGCTGAATTTAAAACAGTTGACAATGCGATTAAAAAAGATTTAGGACAAGCCTTAAATAAATTGCGTAATGCAGCTACTGATAAAGTGAAGGAATTGAATGAATCTATGGAAGGCTCTCAATCTTCTCAAAGTTTTTATGGCGATTTAACACGACCATCAGAGCCAATAGAGTTAGGTTCTCGACATCCAATTTCTATTGTTAGAAATAGAATTATTGAGGTGTTTTCTAAAATTGGATTCACGGTTTCTGAAGGGCCAGAAATTGAAGATGATTGGCATAACTTTACTGCCTTAAATTTACCGGAATATCACCCTGCAAGAGATATGCAGGACACCTTTTTTATTGAGCAAGATCCTGATATTTTACTACGTACGCACACAAGTTCTGTTCAAGTGCGCTATATGGAGAATAACAAACCGCCAATCAGAACCATTTCTCCAGGACGTGTTTTTAGAAACGAAGACATATCAGCTAGAGCACATTGTATTTTTCATCAAGTAGAAGGTTTATATATAGATACAGATGTTTCATTTGCCGATTTAAAACAGACACTTTTATACTTTACAAAAGAGATGTTTGGAAAATCTAAAATTAGATTGCGTCCTTCTTATTTTCCTTTTACAGAGCCGAGTGCTGAGGTTGATATTTACTGGGGATTAGAAACCGAAATTGATTATAAAATTACCAAAGGAACGGGTTGGCTAGAAATTATGGGTTGCGGAATGGTAGATCCAAATGTGTTGAAAAATGCCAACATTGATTCAGAAAAATATACAGGATATGCTTTTGGAATGGGGATAGAACGTATCGCAATGTTATTATATCAAATACCAGATATTAGAATGTTTTATGAAAACGACGTGCGTTTCTTAGAGCAGTTTAAGTCGGTATTGTAAGCTTCATTGCGAGGAATGTAATGACGACAGTCTCATTAATCAGTTTGCCACAGTAAATTAACTTACTTGGCAAAAGCGAAAATTATTTCTATGAAAAAAGACATTGATATTCCTGAAGTTACTGACGTTTTTATGGCGGTTGTAAAAGAGTATAATGATATTTATAAAACCGAAGATTGGAATGTGTATATCATCAATAATAAAATAATTGATTTAGAAATGGCCTTGATTGTTTCTTATGGGTATAACGAAAATGATACTACTTCTAAAATGCGTCATAAAATTGACAAGCTCCCTGCCAATTCTTTTGCAAAAGTAGAGTTGATTCAACCAGAACTCTTTAAACTAAACAACGAATTTAAAGTTTCTTTTTTTGAAAACAATAGGATGTTTGATAAGACATTTTTATTCAAAAAAAACACCCTAAATGAGGATGCTTTAAGAATGATTTCTCTTTTAGATAAAAAAGGAATTTTATTGAAGTAATTTAGTTAATCTAACAAATCAGTTAATTTTTTAAATTGTTTTTTAGGATTTTTACCTTCATATAAGATTCGGTAAATAGTATCAATAATTGGTGTTTTGGCGCCATTTTTTTGATTGATTTGAAAAGCTGATTTAGTGGCATAGTACCCTTCGGCAATCATCACCATTTCCATTTGAGCAGACTTTACAGTATATCCTTTCCCAATCATATTTCCAAACATTCTATTTCTACTAAAAGTAGAATACCCCGTAACTAATAAATCTCCTAAGTAGGCTGAATCATTTATATTACGTTTCATTTTATGCACTTTTTTAATATAGCGCTTCATCTCTCTAATTGCGTTAGACATTAGTACAGATTGAAAATTGTCACCATATCCCAAACCATGAGCAATGCCTGCTGCAATAGCATAAATATTCTTTAACATAGCGGCATATTCGGTACCAATAATATCGTCAGAAACTTTGGTTTTTATATAATCACTGGATAGATGATTTCCAATAAAAACAGCCTTCTTTTCATCTTTACAAGCAATTGTTAAATATGATAATCGTTCTAAAGCAACCTCTTCTGCATGGCATGGTCCAGTAATAACGCCAATATTTTCAAAAGGTATTTCCATCTTATTATGAAAATGCTCTCCCACAATTAATCCAGATTCTGGTACAATCCCTTTGATAGCTGAAAACAATATTTTACCATCAAGAGAGGTAGTAATTTTATCAATCTCATTTTTTACAAAAGCAGATGGAATCACAAAAATGAGGTAATCGGCATAATCAATCAACTCATTGATATTGCTAGACATTTTTAATTGATTTGTGTCAAACTCTACAGAGGTTAAATATTTTGGGTTGTGTTTATTTTCTTGGATATATTCTAAAGATTGCTCACTTCGTACATACCAACCAACAGTTTCTAAATTTTCGCACAGCATTTTTACAATAGCTGTAGCCCAACTTCCACTTCCAAAAACAGCAATTTTAGCTTTGTTACTCATATTCGTTTTATTTGAATTTCAAAAGTACTATTTTTCAATTAATAAATGAATGAGCTTTGAGATTCAATAAAGAGCGATTGTTGAAAATTGTATTATTCTAATTAATAAACTTAAAAGGTTTTGATTACATACTTTTTGATTGTCTATCATACATTACAATACTGCCGGCAACAGACACATTTAAACTCAATTGAGATTTGAACTTTACCAAGAAGTGCGCTTTATCTTTGGCTGTTTTTGAAAGGCCATGATCTTCAGCACCTAATAAATAAACACATCGTCTAGGGTGTTTAAAGATTTCTAGTTGTTCAGAATTTTGATCCAATTCAACTCCCACCAACATTGCTCCTTTTGGCAAGTTTTTAAAGAATTCATCAAAAGTGTCATAATGAAAGTAAGGCATAGCACCTACAGCTTTGTGCGTATCGCAGGCTTGTTTTGCATAGCGGTTGCCAATGGTAAAAATAAAACTAGCACCCATATTTTGAGCTGAACGCCAAAGCACTCCTAGATTTTCTGGAGTCTTTCCATTTTGGATTCCTATTCCAAAAAAACCTTGCTCTAGATTGTTTATCATTATTTCTATTTAAAATAAAATATTTTTTTTACAAAAGTAAGCATTGAATTTAAATACAATTTAGTTAAAATTCTTCTTGATTTGTTTTATTCATGTGATGAATAAGTAACCCTTCTTTTGAAACACCATTGATAATAAATTGAAAATCGTTAGAAAACTTATTGCGAGGTACTTTAATAATTACCTCACCATTTTCATTTGTTTGCAGATTATTTTTCCAGTCTATTTCTATCCAATTTAAATTTTCTTGCGAAAGATTATCGTACAGCGGTGTATAGTATTTTTTTGCCCTATCATAACCCGTTGTTAAAATAAGTTGTTGATACAAATCCTTTGAGGGTACTTCATAATATTTGTGATTTCCTTTTTTAAGATAAATTTTTATTACACCACCCATACCGTTCATTCCTTGTCCTGCGCCAGATTTATTTATAAGAATTTCATCAACATCACCCATAGAAAGATTCTTTAAATATTGAATACTAGAGCTGCCTTGTCCTCCAATAATATTTGAATCACCTCCAGAAATAACAACTCCATCAATATAAATTGTTGGAGGGGTTGATCCATCAGGGTTTAAATTTGAGTCTCCAGAATCCCAAATAGAATATCTGGCTTTTCTAAGTGCAATATAATTCCCGCCTGTAGTTGTGGTTTTTACATATCCTTGCTGCATTAGGTAGTCTAATGCCGTTCTAAATGTAAATTCCATTTCCTCCGTCACTTTTTTATTTTGATAAAAGCTAGCTGCAATTTCATGGTGTCTTTCAGCAATATTTGTTTCTTTATCGTAAATTGTTTCTTTTCTTTTAATGGTTACTTTTTTAAGAACAACCTCATCCAATTCTTCTGCTTTTAAATTTTTGTTATAATCTGATGTGGGAGTTGTTTTTGAATTACTATTAGATTCCGTTTTTAAAATATCAGATTCATTTGTTATTAAATAGCTATAATTTTTTGGGTAATCTTCTATTTTATTAAAAGATACTTTTGTAGGTTTTATTAGTGCTTTCTTTTTTTTAATGAAGGTCACTTTTGTTGATTCTCCTTTATATGCAAAAATATTTTTAAATGAAAACCCTTTTTGATCATCTATTTTGCTAACAGCAGCAATTTTATTTTGCTTAGATAACAATGCTATATCGTACCCTTTTGGTGTTTTTTTTGAAACCCCTTTTACAGAAAAGCCACTTTCAAATTCAAATTGTTGTTTAGGATTTGTTTTTTTCAACATTTCGGTTAATGAATAGGCAGCCCATCCTTGGTTTAATAGTAATAAATCTAAATACTCAGTTTTATATGCATTGGTATTTGTAAAATAATAGGATGGATTTTCGATGTGTCCATTTACATAAGGTGACAATAACAAAGCACTTTTAATATTTTGAGTTTCCTTAAAAACCTCTGTTTCTTTAGAGAAAATTGAAACACTTAATGATGAAGAAATAGGCTTAAATTTAGAATTGAAGGTATTTAGTTTAAAAACCAGGGAGTCCTTCTTTACATTTATTTTATCGATCATAACTGCAGTTTGCTCATCAAATTTATCAATAAAAATTTTTCGTTCTGCCACTGGTTGATTATTTCTAAAAAGGGTGATGTGGTTAACACCTTGTAACATGTTGCTTTTGTCAAAAAACAACTCTTGATATAATTGTTTGTTATTATTCATTGTTAAATTAACAGCTTCACAAACATAATTGTTTCTATAAATCAAGATTGATAATTGATCACTATTCAATTTGTCTAGTGACTTTTTATTTGTTTTAAGTGTTAACTTAATTTTTTTAGAATCAGAATTGTCAATGCTAAAAATGACTCCTGTTTTAAGAGCTTTTGGAAGTTCTATTTTTTTAATTGTATTGTTAATGTCAATAATTGCGGTATAAGTTTCATTGATAGCACAGTTGAATGTAGCTTTCGCCATCCCAAATAAATTTCCATTAAAGATTGCTACTTCTTTCTTTTTTGAATTGATAATAGTGCCTTTAAATGGATTTCCTTTTCCGTTAATCAGAGATTTGATTCCTATGGTATTATCAACTCCCTCTAGCAAATAACCACTTTCAGGAAATAATTGAATATCATATTCATTCACAGTTAAGCCCTTTCTAGGCTCCTTTTTTGATGTTGAATTGACTATATTAATTTCTTGAACAAACGTATTTTTAGCACCAAAATTTTGCATATAATTTGTACGTGCTTGAATGTAGTACTTTCCAGAAGGGTAATTATCATCAATTAAAAAATCACCTGTTCCAACTCCATTTTGGATAAAAATTATTTTGTTATCAACAACACCTCCTTCATTATTTAGGAGATTAACCTGAAGGTTACTCGTATAATCTGACAGAATGTTTGTGGCGTCTTCGGTTACATATGCTTTAAACCAAACGATGTCACTATCGAAATAGGTTGTCTTGTTTAAGTGAACAAATACTTTTTCTCTAAATAAAGATTTTTTTTGAACAGAATCTATAATTACTTTGATATCTATATTTTGAGAATAAATTGATAAATAAATCAAAAAAGAGCTAACGAATAAGATTACATTTCTTTTTTTCATAAATCTTATTTTTTAATTAAATTATAATTATCAATGCCTAATTTGCTTTTAATTTTGTTGTTCCAATTAATTAATTGTTGAAAATTATCACCTCTATTTGTTTCCTTTTTTAGTTGTTTTACGATTTCAGTTGCCTCTTTATAAGCATTTTCATATTCTAATTTAATATTATCAAACGAACTGTTTTTTAAATTGATAGTTTCAATCTTTTGTCTGTAATATTCATAAATATCAAATATTAAATTGAAATAAACTAGCTTGTTGTCAGATTCTGAACCGTTGTAGTAAGATGTGGCTCTGTTGAAAATTGTTCTGGAATTATGTTGATTTTCACCAAGATCTATTTTGTTAAAATCGATAACATAACTAAAATTTATTCTGCCAATATTATTGCTTTCTGTTTTACTTTTAGACATACTAGATATTGAGTAAGATTGTTTGTCGTAATGAGTAGATGCTGATTTTGATAATTTTTCAAAATTTGTTTTATCATTTTTTATAATTACTGATGATTGCTTAATGCTGTTCCAATTTAATCTTAATTCATTGCTCCAAGCGATTACTGATGGGTTTATAATTTTTATATAATCAGTAGGTATTTCATTAGTATAGTTAATTAAAAACCCATGTTGTTTCATAAACTCCATTGATCTTGTTTCTGTATAACTTTTAGGGTATTGATAATTAGAATTCCAAAATTCTGTTGATGATTGTTGCGCAATTATCTGATCATAATCATTTCTAAATTCGATAGGGTTTATATAATAAGGCAATTCAAAAGAAGTTTCATAGTCGTAGAAGTAAAGAAAAGAATTTGACGTAATTGTTTCTGATGAAATGTCTGAAGTATAGTCCAGAACAAATTTAAAATCATATGATTGAATTTTATTATAATCTAACGGATTAAAATTTATTTGTAGGGTTAATTCTTTAGGTATAATAATGTCATTTTCTACAATCGAAGTTAAACGTTCGGTAACAGGCTCAATAATGATAAGGTTTATTTTTTTTATAGTTAATGCTTTTTTATCAAAAACAATGGAGCCAGAAAAATATTTCCCTTTTTGTTTTTTAGGTGAAAATGAGATTTTAGTATCGCCAAAATCACATGAGATACAATTTTCAATTTCCAAATTGTACTTACTCTTAATTCCACCCAAACCCATATTACCAGGGTAAAAGGGTAAAATTTGATGCGCTTCTTTAAACAAATTAAAATCAGAAAGAATAAGTGTATTATCAATACTATAAAATGGATATTTTTTATTTTGTCCAAATCGACCACTCTTTAATTTTAAGTTTATTAATCCTTGAGATAAAGATTGTGTACTATTATAAAACCCTTCAATTTGCTCAATTGGGGTATTTCTAGCAGAAGAGGTTAAAGAAAGAAAAGCTTTACTTTTAGTTTCATTATCCTTATTGCGGTACTTTTTAATTAGTGAGTATAAAAGGTTGTAATTTCTATTTTTATTCTTTTTAATTTCTCTTTTATCAGTAATTAGATATACTTCATCAAGATTTGAAATACTTGGTTCTAAATAAATATTAGTGTGTTTAGCAAAATATGTTTGAGAAACTATGACTGTTTTAAAACCATAAAATCGAACTTCAATAGAATCAACTTGTACTTCGTTATTTGTTTCAAAATGAAATTTTCCATCCTGATTGGTTATTGTGTAATAATTGGTTTTTAACAATCTAACTGTTGCATATGGTAAAGCTTCGTTGTTAGATTTGTCGAGAACATAGCCCTCAACAAAAGTTTGAGAGAAACTATTTAATCCTAAAAATAATATTATAAACAGTAGTCTTTTCATTGGCTATAACAGTTAAAATTCTTCTTGATTTGTTTTATAAATGTGATGAATAAGTAATCCTTCTTTCGAAACACCATTGATAATTAATTGAAAATCATTAGATATTTTATTTGTTGGAATTTTTATAACTGCTTCTCCATCCTCATTTGTTTTAATCGAGTTTTTCCAATCAATTTCAATCCAATTAAAAATATTTTCTGAGAAGTTGCTATATAATGGGGTATAGTATTCTTTTGTTCTATCAAATCCTGTATTTAAAATGAGTTGCTCGTAGAGGTCTTTGGTAATTGTTTCATAATATTTATGGTCACCTTTTTTTAAATAAAATTTGATTGTTCCTCCCATTCCCATCATACCACCACCAGCTCCTGTTTTATTTATTAGAACTTCATCTACTTCTGTCATATCAAGATTTCTTAACACTTCAATTCCATAATTTGAAGTATTACCCGTCATAACTATACCTGTTTTAGGATCTGTGCTAGGGTTTGGCGCTCCCTCATTTGGAGACATGATGCTAATGCCGTCAACATATACTCTCGGCGGATATGTATTATTAGGGTTTAATCCTGTTGCTGTATTTGAAATAGTTGTTATAGCATTTCTTAATGATATAAAAATATTGCCGTGCGTAGTGTATTTTACATAGCCTAATGAGGATAAATAATCAAGTGCCGATTTGTTATCCCTTTCAATTTTTTCAGTTACTTTTTTATTTTGATAAAAGCTTGCTGCAATTTCACGACGATTTTCAGCAATTTGAATTTCTTTATCATAAATAGTTTCTTCTCTTTTATTTTTGACACTTTTTAAAATTACCTCATCTAAATTTTCACTTTTTAAATTCTGACCTAAAATAGAATTGGTAGTAAATTGAGGTTTTGTATTATCAATATGTTGATACTGGTCAGTGAGAATTTTGTAATTTTTTTTATTTACATTTGATAATGATATTTTTACAGGCTTTTTAAATGGTATACCCTTCTTAACAAGAGCAACTTTAATAGAATCTTTTTTATAGGCAAAGATATTGTCAAAGGTAAAATTACCATTTTCATCAAATTTACTAAAAGAAACAATTTTGTTGCTTTTAGATAACAAAGCAATATCATAACCACTTATTGTTTTTTTCATTTGCCCAGTAATCAGAAACCCACTTTCAAAATCATATTGATTTTTCGGATTAATTTCTTTTATTTTTTCTTCAAGTGAATAGGTAACCCATCCTTGATTAATTAGTAAAATATCTAAATTTTCTTTTTTAGTTTCATTAATGTTCTCAAAATAATAAGAAGGGTTTTCAATGACCCCTTTTATGTATGGTGTTAAAAGAAAAGCACTTTTAATGTTTTGTGATTTTATGATAGTTGCAGACTCAGTAGGTAATACCGAAAGGCTCATTTGAGTTACAATTGGATTAAAATCAGAATCAATAGTTGTAAGTTTAAAACTCAAAGAATCGTTTTCCTCTTTCAACTTGTCTATTAAGACCGTTGTTTTTTCATAAGATTTGTCAACAAAAACTTTACGTTCGGCAATGGGTTGGTTATTTCTGAACAAAGAAATAGTATTGACGCCATTTAATAATTTCTTTTTATCAAAATAAATGTCTTGTTTAAGACTTTGAGTATTGTTAATTGATAACGTTATGGCATCACAAATAAATGTGTTTCTGTAAATAATAATTGATAATTGATCACTAGCTAATGATGGTAAACTTTCTGTATTAGTGTTAAGAGTTAATTTTAAGATTTCATCATCCGTATTGTCAATTTTAAAATTAACTCCGGTTTTTTTAGCTTTTGGTACTTCAATTTTTTGAACGGAATTATTTATATTAATGATGGCTGTATACGTTTCATCTGGTGCATAAAAAAAAGAGCTCTTGCACATTCCAAATGGATTACCTTTAAAGGTTGAAACCTCTTCGTTTTTAGAATTTACAATCTTTCCACTAAAAGGCAATCCTTTACCGTTAGTTAATGATTTTATCCCAATACTATTTTCAGTATTCTCAAGTAAGTAACCACTTTCTGGAAAAATTTGAATGTCATAGTTTTCAATTAATGAAACATCCTTTTGAGTTAAGTTTTTATCTAAATTGATGATTTCTATTTTTTGTACAAAAACAATTTCTTTACCAAAATTTAACATATTTTTTGTAAACCCTTGAACAAAATAGGTTCCAGGAGCATATTTTTTGGTAATTAAAAAGTTTCCTTTCCCAATACCACCTTTAATAAATAAAATTTTAGAGTCAATTATATTTCCATTTAAATCCAATAAGTTTACATGAAGATTACTTGTATATTCAGATAACACATCCAATGCATCATCTACAACATAGGTTGTAAACCAAATATTTTCATTCGAAAAGTAAATTGATTTATTAAGATGTATAAAAACCTTTTCTCTATATAAAGCATCTTTTTGAAATGGATCTATAATAGATAATTTAACATCCTGTTGGCCATAAAACAATTGACTAGTTGTAAATACAAATATTAATAATTTAAGTATTCTCATGATTTTTGATTTATTAGTTTGTAATTATCTATGTGTAATTTTGATTTAATTTTAGTATTCCAAACGCTTAATTTTTCCTTGTTTGTCCCTAATTTAGTCTCAGCTTTAAACTTTTTAACAGTAATTGTTGCTTCATCAAATTTTATTTGGCATAACTTTTTAATTTCATCAAAACTCATATCTGAATTTATTGAGGTTTGTAAACTTTGGCGGTAATATTCATAAATATCAAAAATGATGTTTATATAGATTAATTTGTAGCGAGAAGTTTCTTTGTTATAATAAGAGGAATTTCTATCAAAAATTGTTTGTACTAAGTAAACATTTTTATCAATGTTTAGGTATTTATCTACCACATAACTAAAAATTAATTCTTCTTCCTTTTTACGTTTTACATTTTTACCAAATCTAGAGTCTGAAACAGAATGGCCATTTTTATCTGCAAATTGAACTTTATCTTTATAAAAATAATCATAGCTATTTTGTTCTTTCTTTCCCTTTTTCTTTTTTTCTTTGATACTAGCCCACTCTAACCGCTTGTCTTTGCTCCATACTAAAACAGAAGGATTTATATATTTTACATAATCTGCTGGTAAAGTTGTATTGTAATTAATTAAATAACCATAATGTTCCATAAAAGTTATGGAGCTCTGATCTTCAAAACTTCTTGGAAATTGATAGTTTAATTTCCAAAACTCGGCAGAAGCTTGCTGAGCAATAATTTTATCATAATCATTTTTAAAATCAATCTTATTGGTATAGTAAACATCGGTAAATTGATTGCCATAATCGTAGAAGTATAAAAATGAGTTTGTAGTGATATATTCTGTCGACGAACCAGTATTATAATTCATTTTAAAAGTAAAATCATACGATTGAATCTTTTCAAAATCTAAAGGGTTAAATAAAACATTTAATTCCAAATATTTTGGTGATATCATATCTTTTGCGACAATAGATTCCAACCTATTTATTGATGGGTTAACAATTTTTAATTCTATTTTTTTTAATACAAGATTTTTTTGATCAAATAAAAAGCTTCCTCCAAAATACTTTCCCTTTTCATTATTTGGAGTAAATGAAATTAGGACATCATTTATATTGCAATTTTTGCAAGGCAACTCTTCTAATTTATAGTTGCTTTTAATTGATGCTAAATTCATATTTCCGGGATATAGAGGTAATATTTGCTCCCGAATTTTAAATAAATCAAAATCTTTTAAAATAAGAGTATTGTGAATGCTATAAAATGAAAAGTCTTTATTTTGGCCAAACCGTCCACTCTTAACTTCTAAGTCGTTCAACCCCAATGATAAACTTTGTGAGCTATTATAAAACCCTTCTATTTGTTCTATTGGTGTATTTCGAGCGGATGATTTTAAAGAGATATATGCCTTGCTTTTAACAATTGTGTCGGTTTTTCTATATTTTTTTATCAAATCATAGAGCAAATTCGAAATATGTTTTTTTTCCTCCTTCACACTTTTTTTATTGGACTCTTTATCCAATACGATTTCATTTAGTCTAGATATTGATCGATTTAAAGAGAGTTTTTTCTTTTTTTCGAAATATGAAAGAGAGAGAGTCTTTGATTCAAAACCAATAAAGCGTATTTCTATTGAATCTGTTTTAGAGATTGATTTCTCATTAATTATAAACTTACCATTTTCGTTAGTAATTGTATAATGATTTTTATTTAAAACTTTAATGGTTGCATAGGAGAGCGGTTCATCCGATTGTTTATCGTAGATAAACCCTTCAATTTTAGTTTGTGAGAAGCTATTTAATCCTATAAATAGGATTAATAGTAATGATTTTTTCATAGAATAGTCAGTTAGTTTGGTGTTGCTTTATTAACAAGTATTATGCCAAATTAACATTTTTTTAACATAAATGACTATCTCTTAGTAAGCATCCTCTTAATTTCATTGAGTTTCATCAAAGCTTCAATAGGGGTTAGCGTATCGATATTGGTTGATAGAATTTCTTCTTTTACATCTTCTAGTAAAGGATCATCTAATTTAAAGAAACTCAATTGTACATCTTCATCCTGTGCTTGCTGCAATTTATTTTTGATATCTTCAGAGGAATGTGATTCTTCCAATTTCTTCAACATCTTATTTGCCTTATGAATTACAGTAGATGGCATTCCAGCTAATTTTGCTACATGAATTCCAAAACTATGCTCACTACCACCAGAAACTAATTTACGTAAAAAAATGACATTGTCTTTGAGCTCTTTTACTGATACATTGAAATTTTTGATACGTTCAAAAGTTTCGGTCATATCATTTAATTCGTGATAATGTGTTGCAAATAATGTTTTTGCTTTGGTAGGATGTTCGTGTAAATATTCGGCAATTGCCCAAGCTATTGAGATACCATCATAGGTGCTGGTGCCGCGACCAATTTCATCTAGCAGAATTAAACTACGATCAGATAAATTATTTAAGATACTTGACGTTTCATTCATCTCAACCATAAAAGTAGATTCGCCCATAGAGATATTATCACTGGCTCCAACCCGTGTAAAAATTTTATCTACAATTCCGATTTTTGCATTTTGTGCCGGAACATAAGAACCCATTTGTGCCAATAAAACAATCAAAGCGGTTTGACGTAAAATAGCAGACTTACCACTCATATTTGGTCCCGTAATCATAATTATTTGCTGTTGTGTTCTGTTAAGCACTACATCATTTGCAATATATTCTTCGCCAATTGGTAATTGTTTTTCTATGACTGGATGACGTCCATTTTTAATGTCTAAATTGGTGCTTTCATCAATAATTGGACAAACATAATTATTGTTTTTTGCTGTCAATGCAAAGGAGCAAAGGCAATCTATTTGCGCAATCAATTGTGCATTTTTTTGAACAGGGCTGATAAATTTTAATAAGAACTGAATCAAAACGGAGAAGAGATGTTGTTCTAATTGATCTATTTTTTCTTCGGCTCCTAAAATTTTTGTTTCGTATTCTTTTAACTCTTCCGTAATATACCTTTCGGCATTCACCAACGTTTGTTTACGAATCCACTCTTCAGGAACTTTATCTCTATGTGTATTTCGAACTTCAATATAATAACCAAACACATTATTAAAGGCAATTTTTAAAGATGAAATTCCGGTGCGCTCAATTTCTCGTTGCACCATGCTGTCTAAATATTCTTTTCCAGAATTTGATATAGCTCGCAATTCATCTAATTCTTGTGATACTCCATTTGCAATTGCATTTCCTTTATTAATGTTTACCGGGGCATTTTCATGTAAAGTGATTGCAATTTTTTCAATTAGTGATTTACAATCATTTAAAGACTTCCCAATATTTTGTAAATAAGAGTTTTTACTTTTTTCAGCTTCAACTTTAATAGGAAGAATTGCTTGTAAAGAATCTTTCAATAAAACCACTTCTTTCGGATTTATTTTTCCTGTTGCTACTTTAGAAATGAGTCGTTCAATATCACTAATCTGATTTATTTGATAGGTAGTAATTTCAAAGAAATCATCATGGTCAATCAAATATTTTACAATCTCTTGTCTGCTTTTTATTTGGTCAATATTTTTTAAAGGAAATGCCAACCATCGCTTTAATAGTCTACCACCCATAGGAGAAATAGTAGTGTCAATCACATCTAAAAGTGTAACAGCCTCAGCAGAATTTGCATGATATAATTCTAAATTACGGATAGTAAACCGATCCATCCAAACATAATTATCTTTAGTAATTCTTTGGATAGAAGTGATGTGTTGTAAGTTGTTATGCTGCGTTTCTGACAAGTAATACAAGACAGCTCCGGAGGCAATAATTCCTTCAGACAAATCTTCAATACCAAATCCTTTGAGGGATTTTACTTTAAAATGATTGGTTAAATTTTCATGTGCATAATCTGCCTGAAAAATCCAATCATCCAAATAAAAAGTATTGAAACGTTCACCAAAATATTCTAAGAACTTTACCTTGTGTTGCTTTTGTACCAAAATTTCACTCGGGCTAAAATTCTGTAATAATTTATCGATGTATTCAGTATTTCCTTGAGCAGTTAAATATTCACCTGTTGACACATCTAAAAAAGAAATTCCAATATTTTTTTTACTAAAATGTACTGCTGCTAAAAAATTGTTTGTTTTAGCTTGTAAAACCTCATCATTAAGGGCAACACCTGGAGTTACCAATTCTGTGACCCCACGTTTTACAATTGTTTTGGTCATTTTAGGATCTTCTAACTGATCGCAAATTGCCACCCTACAACCCGCTTTTACTAACTTGGGTAAATAGGTATTCATTGAATGATGTGGGAAACCAGCCAAAGCAGTTTCAGTTTCACTTCCTGCACCTCGTTTGGTTAAAACAATTCCTAAAATTTTAGAAGCTTTTACTGCATCTTCGCCAAAAGTTTCATAAAAATCACCTACCCTAAAAAGTAACATTGCATCAGGATATTTTATCTTGATGGCATTGTATTGTTTCATTAAAGGAGTGACTTTTTTTATCTTTGCCAAGGGTGGAAATTTTAAAAGTGAATTGCGAATTTAAGGTATTTTTTTAGTTGTTACCAACAAAAAACCCCGAAGTTAATTCGAGGTTTTAAATATCTAAAATCAAAGTAATCTAATTTGATTATCTTAGAATTACACTAATCCCATTTCTACTAAATATTCTGCAATCTGAATCGTATTAGTTGCGGCACCTTTTCGTAAATTATCAGAAACAACCCACATGTTTAACGTTTTTGCTTGCGATTCATCTCTACGGATTCTGCCAACAAAAACATCATCTTTATCATGAGCATAAATCGGCATAGGATAGGTATTGGTATCCAAATTATCCTGTACAACAACTCCAGGAAAGGAGTTCAATAACTTACGGACATCATCTAAATCAAAATCATTTTCAAACTGAACGTTTACCGCTTCTGAATGTCCACCGGCTGTAGGAATTCTAACAGCAGTAGCTGTAATAGAAAAAGAATCGTCACGTAAAATTTTCTTAGGTTCTTTCACCAATTTCATTTCTTCTTTGGTATATCCGTTTTCTAAAAACACATCACAATGAGGCAATGCATTTCTTCCTATTGGGTGTGGGTATGCCATTTCACCTTCAATTCCAGCCTCTTCATTATCTAATTGTTGAACGGCCTTTACACCAGTTCCAGAAACAGATTGATAGGTAGAAACCACTAAACGTTTCATTTTGTATTTATCATGTAAAGGAGATAAAGCCATCACTAATTGAATGGTAGAACAATTAGGGTTTGCAATAATTTTATCCTGTTTAGTTAATATATCTCCATTAATTTCTGGGACAACTAATCTTTTGGTAGGATCCATTCTCCAAGCCGAAGAATTATCAATTACAGTGGTTCCTGCCTCTGCAAATTTTGGAGCCCACTCTAATGAAGTGTCACCACCTGCAGAAAATAATGCAATATCTACATTCATTTTTACGGCATCCTCTAAGGTTACAACCATGTATTCTTTACCTTTAAAAACTAATTTTTTTCCTGCAGATCTAGCCGATGCGACAGGGATTAATTCAGTCACTGGAAAATTGCGTTCTTCCAAAACTTTTAACATCACAGTTCCTACCATTCCGGTAGCGCCAACAACAGCAATCCTCATAATTTTTTTATTTAAATTTATTGAGTAGCAAAGGTCAGAAAAAAGGAATAGATAAAAAGGATTTCAAGGAATTTTATCACATTAATTCAGATTGTTAAATATTTAACAATCAAAGGTTGATTAGGTTATAGATTAGTTAAAACCACCCTCTTAAATTCAGAAAGTAGTATGAGATAAAACAATAAAGTGTAGTTTTGCAAAAATTTTTAGAATGACGATAACAGGGAAAATAGAGTTAATGGCTCCTGCCGGAAATTTTGAGTCACTTCAAGCTGCTTTAGATAACGGTGCGGACTCAGTTTATTTTGGGGTAGAGCAATTAAACATGAGAGCGAGAGCGTCGATTAATTTTACGTTAGATGATTTACAAGAAATCTCTGATCGATGTAAAGCTAAAAATGTAAGGACATACCTTACGTTAAATACTATTATTTACGATCATGATTTATCAATTGTAAAAACTTTATTACAAAAAGCAAAAGACGCTGATATTACTGCTGTCATTGCAATGGATCAAGCGGTAATTGCAAGTGCAAGAGCTATTGGAATGGAGGTTCATATTTCAACACAAATCAATATTACGAATATTGAAACGGCTAAGTTTTATGCAATGTTTGCTGATACTATGGTGTTGAGTAGAGAATTGAGTTTACGTCAGGTAAAGAAGATTACTGAACAGATAGAAAAAGAGAATATATGTGGCCCTTCAGGGAATTTAGTTGAGGTTGAGATTTTTGGACATGGCGCGTTGTGTATGGCAGTTTCTGGAAAATGCTATATGAGTTTACACTCAGCAAATTCATCAGCCAACAGGGGTGCATGTAAACAAAATTGCCGAAAAAAATATACGGTGATAGACCAAGAAACTGGTTTTGAAATGGAGCTAGACAATGAATACATCATGTCTCCAAAAGATTTGTGCACTATTGATTTTTTAGATGAAATAGCAGATGCAGGAATCAAAGTTTTAAAAATTGAAGGTCGTGGAAGAGCACCTGAATATGTTGCTAAAGTAATTAAATGTTACCGAGAAGCAATTGATGAAATTGAAGCTGGCACCTACACAAAAGAAAAAGTAGTTGACTGGATGTTAGAGCTTGAAAAAGTTTATAATAGAGGGTTTTGGAGTGGATATTACTTGGGTCAAAAATTAGGAGAATGGAGCAAAGGTTTTGGCTCTCATGCTACACAAAAGAAAGTTTATTTAGGCAAAGGAATGCACTATTTTCCTAAACCAAAGATTGGTGAATTCAAAATTGAAGCCTATGATATTGCCGTTGGTGATACCATTTTAATTACTGGTCCAACTACAGGCGCACAAGAGATGCAAGTTTCCGAAATGTTTGTGAATGATGTAAAAGGAGAAAAAGGAAAAAAAGGAGATTCGGTTACAATTCCTTTGAAATTTAGAATTAGACCTTCAGATAAATTATATAAGATTGTTGAAAATATTGTTGAGGTATAATGGTAATCATCACTCTTCAACGTGCTAAATGTATTGGATGCAATTATTGTGTAGAGTTAGCTCCATTGCAATTTCAAATGTCAAAGAAAGATGGGAAATCAGTCTTATTGCACTCGCAAGAAAAAAAAGGCTTTTTTACTATAAAATCTCGTGATGAAACAATTTTTGACCAAAGTGTAAAGGCAAAAGAAGCGTGTCCCGTTAAGATTATTGAAGTAAAACAAACGTAGCTTTATCCTGTTTTAAAAATATTTTTCCAACTCTTTTTCTTTTTCCATACCTTTACGAATTAGTGAAAAAAGAATACGAATCTTATAATGTCTTTTAAATTAATTTATTAGACATTTCAAAATATACATTTATGAGCTGTAATAGCTGCTCTACTGAAACTGACAGCATTCCTAAAGGGTGTAAAAGCAACGGAAGTTGCGGAACAGGAAGTTGTGATAAACTTACTGTTTTTGATTGGCTTTCTAACATGACCCTCCCTAGCGGTCAAGAGCCTTTTAACATTGTTGAGGTCAGATTTAAAAACGGACGCAAACATTTTTATAAAAACGAGAACCTGCAATTATGCATGGGCGAAGTGATAGCTGTTGAAGGCTCTCCTGGTCATGATATTGGAACTGTTTCTTTAACGGGCGAATTAGTTCGTATTCAAATGAAGAAAAAAGGAGTTGCTCTTGAAAGTGAGGAGGTCAAAAAAGTATATAGAAAAGCATCACAAAGAGATATTGAAGTTTGGCAACGCGCTAGAGACAAAGAAATTGAAACTCAAAAAAGAGGACGTGAAATATTAGGACGATTGAATTTAAAAATGAAACTGTCTGATGTAGAATATCAAGGTGATGGTAATAAAGCCATCTTTTATTACACTGCTGATGACCGTGTAGATTTTCGTCAATTAATTCGAGATTTTGCAAGTGCTTTTAGAATTAGAGTTGAGATGAAACAAGTTGGTTTGCGTCAAGAGGCAGCAAGACTTGGAGGTGTTGGCTCATGTGGTAGAGAACTATGTTGTTCTACATGGTTGACCGATTTCAGAAAAGTAAATACCGCAGCGGCACGTTACCAACAACTATCTTTAAATCCACAAAAACTATCTGGACAATGTGGTAAGTTAAAGTGCTGTTTAAATTTTGAATTAGACACTTATTTAGATGCTCTTAAAAGTTTCCCTAAAAAAGAAACCATTTTAAAAACAGAAAAAGGAGATGCTGTTTTTGTGAAAATGGACATCTTTAAAGAAGAATTTTGGTACACTTATAAAGACGATTCTTTTAAGTGGTATAAGCTAGATTTAGTACAATTAAATGAAATTATTGACACCAATAAAGGTGGAGAAGTGGTTTCTTCATTAGAAGATTTTGAGCTAGAATTAGTAACAGACAAAAAAGTAAATTTTGAAGATGCAGTTGGTGAAGACAGCTTAACACGTTTTGATCAGCCTAAACGAAAAGGAAATCGTAAGAGAAACAATAAGAGAAAATCTCAGAACAAAAAAAGACAACAAAATCAGAATAAGTCAAATCAAGGTTCTAATAAAAAGGGAAATCAAAAACGATCTCAAAATTCTGGAGGAAAACCAAATAAGCAAAAGAATAAAAATACAAATCGCAAACCAAGGCCACCTAAAAACAATCAAAAAGATGCTTAAATCATTTCTTATTCTGATACTTGTTTTAGGATTAATTTCTTGTGATTCAAACCGAACATTTGACGAATACTATTCGGTTGAAAATAATTGTTGGCTTATAAATGATGTTGTTGAATTTCAAGTTGAGGTAGAAGATACAATTTTTAAAAACAATATTTATATCAATATTAGAAACAATAAAGAATACGATTTTAGTAATTTGTTTTTGGTTGCTAGTATTGAGTTTCCGAATGGATTAAAAGTTATTGATACGCTAGAGTATGAAATGACTGATAAAGCAGGAAATTATTTAGGATCTGGCTATACAGATATCAAAGAAAACAAACTCTTTTATAAAGAAAACGTACGCTTTCAAAACAAAGGACTACACATTCTAAAAGTAGAACAAGCAATGCGAAAAAGCAGCAATATACACGGTCTCGATTCGTTAAAAGGTATTGCCGATATTGGCTTAAGAATTGAAACCGTAACAGAATAATCCCACAGAATGGCAAAGAAAAAAACGAAAAAAAAATCAGATACTCCAAATTATCTAAAATGGTTTTGGCGTATTATTGTAGTAGGTGCTTTATTGGCAATACTACCATTTTTTTTAGCTTCAATTGGCGCTTTAGGACATATGCCTACTTTTGAAGAATTAGAAAACCCTGAAAATAATTTAGCTACAGAAATTATTTCTATTGATGGGAAAACACTTGGAAAATTTTTTAAAGAAAACCGCACACCAGTAAACTATAAAGACTTACCAGAAAATTTAGTGAAAGCATTAGTTGCTACTGAAGATGAGCGATTTTATGAACACTCAGGCATTGATTTTAAATCTACAGCCCGCGCCATTATTAAAATGGGAAGTGGAGGAGGAGGAAGTACAATCACACAACAATTATCAAAACAACTTTTTCATGGAGAAGGCTCAAGAAACTTAATAGAGAGAGTTTTTCAAAAAGTAAAAGAGTATGTAATTGCTATCCGTTTAGAGCGTCAATACACCAAACAAGAAATCATTGCTATGTATTTGAATAAATACGATTTCTTAAATCAAGCAGTTGGAATACGTTCAGCAACTAGAATTTATTTTGGAAAAGAGCCTAAGGAATTGACCCAAGAAGAATCGGCAATGTTAGTAGGGATGTTAAAAAACTCTTCTTTATTTAATCCACTTCGTCGCCCAGAGATGGTAACAGATAGACGAAATGTGGTGCTAAAACAAATGGAGAAAAATGAGTTTATCACTACGGAATTAAAAGATTCTTTACAGCAAATGGATCTTGGTTTAAATTTACATCGCGAAGGACACAGCGAAGGATATGCCACATATTTTAGAGAATACCTTAGAGATTATATGAAAAAGTGGATTAGAAACAATCCAAAACCTGACGGAAGCAAATACAATTTGCATAGTGATGGTTTAAAAATTTATGTAACCCTAGATTCTCGTATGCAACAATATGCTGAAGAAGCAATGCAAGAGCACATGGCTAATTTGCAACGTATCTTTTTTAAAGAACAAAAACGGAATAAAACAGCCCCTTTTTACGATTTAGAAAAGGAAGATGAAGAGAGGTTGATGAGGCAAGCAATGAAACGATCAACTCGTTGGAGAAGAATGAAATTGCATGATAAATCTGAAAAAGAAATCATTGCATCATTTAAAGAAAAGACTAAAATGAAAGTTTTTTCGTGGAAAGGAGATATTGATACTATCATGACTCCGTTGGATTCCATCCGTTATTATAAACATTTTTTACGCTCAGGATTATTGTCTATTGAGCCACAATCTGGTCATGTAAAGGCATGGGTTGGAGGAATTGACTACAAACATTTTCAGTTTGATGCTGTAAAACAGCAAAAAAGACAAGTGGGTTCAACCTTTAAACCGTTTGTGTATGCTACAGCAATTAATCAATTAAAATTATCACCTTGTGATAGTTTCCCGAATACACCATATACAATTTCAAAACTAAAATATGGGTCTGAAGAAGATTGGACCCCTAGAAACGCAGGTGAAGAATATGGCGGAATGTTAACATTAAAACATGCTTTGGCGAAATCAGTGAATGTGATTACGGCGCGTATGATAGATATGGCATTACCAAAAAACGTGGTGCGTTTTGCACATCGTTTAGGAATTGAGAGTGACATACCAGAAGTACCTGCAATTGCTTTAGGTTCGGTTGACTTGAGTTTGTATGAAATGTTGGGAGCCTATTCAACCTTTGCAAATAAAGGCTTACGAGTAGATCAGATGATGGTGTTACGGATTGAAGATAAAAACGGGACTATCTTAGAACAATTTGTTCCTGAAACAGAAGAAGTTTTAAGTGAAGAATCTGCCTATGTTATTTTAAATTTATTGGAAGGAGTTACAAGATTTGGATCAGGAGTTAGGTTGAGAGGTAAATGGGGTTCTTATCCAGATAATATTGCAACAGGATACCCGTATGAATTTACAAATTCTATTGCTGGTAAAACAGGAACAACCCAAAATCAATCTGATGGATGGTTTATGGGAATGGTACCAAATTTAGCGACAGGAGTTTGGGTTGGAGGAGAAGATAGAGCAACACATTTTGAGTTTATTACCCAAGGGCAAGGAGCATCGATGGCATTACCAATTTGGGCAATATATTATAAAAAATTATATGCTGACACTTCTTTAAAGGTTAGTCTAAAAGAGTTTGAAAAACCAGAAGAGATTTCTATACAAATAAATTGTAATGGCGAGGAAGATGAGGATGAAGAATTAGAAGATGGTAAAAAACCAGAGAAGAAAGAAGAAAAAGTTATTGAAGAAGAACCAGAATTTTAAAAAACAGAGTTATGATAAATAAAGTTGTAAAAAATGTTGAAGAAGCTTTGGAAGGTGTAGCATCTGGAATGGAGTTTATGCTGGGAGGTTTCGGGCTATGTGGAATTCCTGAAAACTGCATTTCTGAATTGGTTAAAAGAGAAATTTCAGATTTAACATGTATTTCTAATAATGCCGGAGTTGATGATTTTGGATTAGGGCAGTTATTACAAAAACGTCAAATTAAAAAAATGATTTCTTCTTATGTTGGTGAAAATGATGAGTTTGAGCGCCAAATGTTGTCTGGAGAATTAGAGGTAGATTTAATTCCACAAGGAACTTTAGCTGAAAGATGTAGAGCAACAGGAGCTGGAATTCCTGCTTTTTATACCCCAGCCGGATATGGAACCGAAGTTGCTGAAGGTAAAGAAACACGAGATTTTAAAGGGAAAATGCACGTGTTAGAACATGCATTTAATCCAGAGTTTGCTTTTGTTAAAGCTTGGAAAGGAGATACAGCTGGAAATTTAATTTTTAAAGGAACAGCAAGAAACTTTAATCCAATGATGGCAATGGCAGGCAAAATTACAGTAGCAGAAGTGGAAGAATTAGTTGAGGTTGGAGAGTTAGACCCAAATCAAATTCACACTCCTGGAATTTTTGTACAGCGAATTTTTCAAGGAAAGGATTATGAAAAGAGAATTGAGCAACGAACTGTACGTTAATTAATTGAATATGTTAATTTGAAGATTTGACAATTATGAGAAATGATAAAGATAACTTAATAGTAAACTTAACATTTAAATTTTCTCTTGAGGTTATCAATTTTTCAGAACAGATAAGAATATTACATAAATATGAAATGGCATCTCAAATATTAGAGAAGCCCAAAATGCTGAGAGTAAAGCAGACTTTATTCATAAGTTTAAAATCTCTGCAAAAGAAGCAGATGAGTTAGAGTATTGGTTATTGTTATGTGAGAAATCAGAACACTATCCAGCTCCAAAAAAAGAAATGTTAACAGATTTGAAATCGATTATAAAAATCATTAGCAAAATTATTTCATCCTCTAAAAAGAAATAATTTTCAAATTTTCAAATTGCCTAATTTTCAAATTAATCATGTTAGATAAAAATCAAATTGCACAAAGAATAGCTCAAGAGCTACAAAACAAATGGTATGTGAACTTAGGTATTGGTATTCCGACTTTAGTGGCAAATTATATCCCTAAAGGAATTGATGTTGAGTTTCAATCTGAAAATGGATTGTTAGGAATGGGGCCTTTCCCAATTGAAGGGACAGAAGATGCTGATATGATAAATGCAGGAAAACAAACCGTTACCATTTTAGATGGTGGGTCATTGTTTGATTCGGCAATGAGCTTTGCTATGATTCGCGGACAGCATGTTCAATTAACTGTTTTAGGAGCAATGGAAGTTGCTCAAAATGGAGATATTGCCAATTGGAAAATTCCTGGAAGAATGGTTAAAGGAATGGGTGGAGCAATGGATTTAGTTGCATCAGCAGAAAATATTATTGTAGCAATGATGCACACAAATAAGCGAGGAGAATCTAAAATTTTAAAAGAGTGTTCACTGCCTTTGACAGGGGTAGGATGTGTTAAAAAAATTGTTACCAATTTAGCTGTTTTAGATGTTAGAGATAATTCTTTTTATTTATTAGAAAGAGCACCTGGAGTTTCTGTAGAAGAAATTCAACAAGCAACTGAAGGTAATTTGATTGTTGAAGGAGAGATTCCTGAGATGAAGTTATAAAGAGGAGTGTATGAACAATAAATTTATCAAGTTTTTAATAATTCTAAATGGTGTAATGCTTCCAGTTTTAGTTGGATTTGGTATTTACCAAATAAGTAAAGATTTTTTTTCGAAAAAAGATAATATTGAAAGAGGTCTATATGTTGGCGATGAATTAAAAGCGTCAAAAAAAGATAGCATTGTTTTACAAGGCCTAAAATATAATAGCCCAAGAAATCTTTACAATTCTAAAAACAAATACTTACCAATTTCTTTATTAACTTATGAAGAGGAAAAAAGAATAAATAAAATAGCTTCTGTGTCTAATGCTATAGACGACCATCTTTTAAAATTTGTAAATGTTATTTTTTTAGATGAAAACTATCAGGTTATAACTTCTTTATTAGAAAAAAAAGCATCTATTCTTCAAATTGAACCACAAAGGAAAAGATATAATTTAGAAAAGAATATGCTTGATAAGACTGTAAAATATATAGCATACCTAATTGCTTTTGAAGACTCAAATAAAGATGGAAAGTTAAATTCTGCGGATAATCACGATTTATACCTTTCAAACTTAAATGGCAAAAACCTTAAAAAAGTAACGAGTAATATTAATCTTGATAGGTTTGAATTCGTAAATTCAAACTCTCAAATTTTTATTAAATATACAAAAAGGGAAAACATAAGAGAAGAGCATAAAAAACAAAGGTTTGCTATTTATGATATAAAATCCTCAAAACTTTTAAATATGTCTAGTATCGATAAAGAGTTAGATGAGTTAGAGAAAATAATAATTAATTAAAAAATAAGAGTGTTTCTATTTTTTTTGGAATAAAAAGGAACTTAAATGAAAATACTTTCATACAACGTTAACGGAATAAGAGCAGCACTTAAAAAAGGATTTATAGATTGGCTAAAAGCTGCAAATCCTGATGTGTTGTGTTTACAAGAAACCAAAGCCCATAAAGAACAATTAGATCTTTCTGTTTTTGAAGATGCGGGTTATAAATATCATTATTGGTTTTCAGCTCAAAAGAAAGGATATAGTTCAGTTGCGGTACTTTGTAAGGAAGAACCCAATCATGTAGAATATGGCACAGGTATAGAAACCATGGATTTTGAAGGACGCAATTTGCGTGTAGATTTTGACAATATTTCAGTCATGAGTTTGTATTTACCTTCTGGGACTAATGATTTGCGCTTGGATTTTAAGCTGAATTATATGGATGAATTTTTAGACTATATAAATGACCTAAAAAAAACCATTCCTAATTTATTGATTTGTGGTGATTATAATATTTGCCACGAAGAAATTGATATTCATAATCCAAAGGGATTAAAAAACACATCTGGGTTTTTGCCTGTTGAGCGTAAATGGATTGGTGAAATGATAGATAGTGGATTTATTGATACGTTTCGTTATTTTAATAAAGAACCAGATCAATATAGTTGGTGGAGTTACAGAGCCAATGCTAGAAATAATAATAAAGGATGGAGGTTAGATTACTGTATGGCGAGCAGTCCTTTAGAAAAAAGATTGAAACGCTCTTTTATTTTGTCTGAAGCAAAACATTCTGATCATTGCCCAGTGGGTGTAGAAATTGATTAAATGATGATGAAAAATTACACGCTACTTTTATTATTATGCTGTACATCAATTTTTATGTATGCTCAAGATTCGCTTAAAGTAGAATTAAAAGATGTGCATCAAATAGAGATAAAAACTACTGATGAAAAAATAGTATTTGCTGAGAATGATTCTATCCTAGCACATCAAAATGAATTACAAGAACATGTCGAAGCTACATTGATCGACAGCTTGTGGTTGCAAGAAATGTATAGTTCGCCATTGTATGACTCTATCAGATATGTGATGAATGATGCTGAATTAGATTCGGTTGAATTAAAAGAATTACCAACCGCTTTATTAAAAGAGCGTTTGGCAATTATTGATAGCGAAACACCTTTTAACGTTGAGTACAATTACAGCTTAGAGCGTATCATAAAATCGTACCTCAAAAACCGAAGAGAGGGTTTTGCAACCTTGATGTCGAGAGCGCAATATTATTTTCCAATGTTCGAAGAGCATTTGGATAAGTATGATATTCCGTTAGAAATAAAATATTTAGCAATTGTAGAATCTGCCTTAAAGCCAAGAGCAAAATCTCATGTAGGCGCAACAGGATTGTGGCAGTTTATGTATCAAACAGGAAAACAGTTTGATTTAAAAGTGAGTTCATATGTTGATGAGCGCCAAGACCCTATTAAAGCAACAGAAGCTGCGTGTAAGTATTTATCAGTTTTATATACTATTTTTAACGATTGGGATTTAGCTTTGGCGGCCTACAACTCAGGACCCGGAAATGTAAATAAAGCAATTCGAAGATCTGGTGGCAATAGAAATTATTGGAATATCAGAGGGTTTTTACCAAGAGAAACAGCAGGATATGTTCCTGCGTTTTATGCTACTCTATATATATTTAAATATGCAGATGAACATGGAATTACTTCAAAAAAAGCATATATCAATAAATTTGAAACAGATACTATCCACATTAAAAAACAAGTCACTTTTGAACAAATCAACAAATATTTGGATGTAGATATTGAACTGTTACAATTTTTAAATCCACAATATAAATTAGATATTATACCCTATGTAAAAGATCGCAATTATTATATCACTTTGCCTTTATATAATGTGGGACAATTTACAAGTAACGAAAAAGATTTGTACGCTTTTGTTGATGCTGAGGAGGCAAAAAGAGAGCAGACTTTACCTGAATATATAGAGATGGGTGACCGTATTCGATATAAAGTGAAAAGTGGAGACTACTTAGGAAAGATTGCTGAAAAGTATGGAGTTTCAGTTAGCTCGATTAAACGATGGAATGGTTTGCGAACCAATAATTTACGAATAGGTCAACGACTGTCAATTTACCCGCGTAAAATTACGACAACTTCAAAATCTAAAGCAGCTACAACAAAAAAAATAACTAAAACCCCTTCGGGAAATTATGAAACTTATACAGTAAAATCTGGCGACTCTCTTTGGACGATATCTCAGAAGTATTCAAAAGTTTCAATACAAAATTTAAAAGAGTGGAACAATATTTGGAGTGCTAAATCTCTGAAAATAGGAATGAAATTAAAAATTTATAAAATATAAATCAAATGAAAAAACACACTCTATTATTTGCTCTTACATTATTGATATTTAGCTGTGCACCGAAAGAGACACAAATAACGTTGGTAGATTCTAACGGATTAATGAATCAAGTTTTGGTAGTGATGGATTATGATTTATGGAAAGGCGTTGAAGGAAAAGCTGTAAAGAATGTGGTTAATGAAGCGGTTGTAGGGTTGCCACAAAAAGAGCCACATTTAGATGTAATTCAAATTCCGACAGAGGCATTTAAGAATTTATTTTTATCACAAAAAAGTATTTTACATGTGAGTATTGGAGATAAAAATGAGTTTAATATAAGAACGGATGTGTATGCAAGACCTCAAAAAATTATCACAATTACCGCAACAGATAGTGAAAGTTTAATAGAAGAAATTAATAATAGGAAAGACGAAATTTTAACAACTTTTAGAGATTTTGATATCAAAGCAACACAATATAGATTGCTTAAAAAACAATTCAATACTAAAAAATTAAAAACTTTAGATGGGCTTGGAATAAGTTTACAAATTCCTTCAAAATATAGAATGGTTGATGATACTGGAGACTTTTTATGGTTACGTCAACATTTACACGAAGGGCAAAGTATGAATCTTTTAATTTATGAATTGCCAATCAATTCGATGGAGGATGCAGCAGGAAAAAACATCAATTCAGTTCGTGACACCATCGGTAAAAAATTCATTCCTGGGCAGTTTGAGGGCTCTTATTATATCACCGAGCAAGCTTATACTCCACAGACAAATCCAATTGAATTGGCAGGTTTAGAAGGGTTTGAAACACGCGGTAAGTGGGAGGTGAAAAATGATTTTATGGCGGGTCCATTTTTAAATTATACGTTGGTTGATAAAGTTAACAATCGCTTACTTGTTTTTGAGGGGTTTACTTACGCACCAGCTGTAAATAAAAGGAATTACATGTTCGAGATTGAGGCGGTTTTAAAGACGTTGAAGGTTAAACCTAAAACAAATTAAAATCAATTTGATGATGATTTTCAATGGCCGTAAAACCTTTGAAATCTTTTACTTGACGTAGCATTTCGATTTGAAAATTTTCTTGAGTTGCAAAAGGAGTAATTTGTAATTCTTGCAAATATTCAGATAAAAACTCTTGTTCATTTTGACCTGTTGTAGGGATAAAAAATGCTTTTTTACCCAAGGATGCTAAATCCATAATAGTTGAATATCCGGATCTTGCAAGTACTAATTTACTTTGATTTAAAGCAGTTTGTAATTCATCAGTTAATAAAAAATTGCAGATAGTGATGTTCTCTTTTATGACTGTTTTTTGTTGAGGTTCTATTTTCCCTCTAACAAATAAAACGGAACCTGTGTAATTTTTTAATTCTGACAATAATTTTTTTTCTAGTTGACTTCGCGATGGTTCTACTCCAGATAATAACACCAATAAATCATATTTTAACGGTAGGCTTGTTTTCTTAAATCTACTTAATACTCCGATATATTTTTGATTTTTGATATGTTTAGTTTGTGATAATTTTCCAGAATAATTCAATTCTTTATTATCAGGAATCCAACATTCATCAAATTTATTGATAATGTTTTGATGCAACTTACTCGTAAAAAAAGTAGTTATCCCTGAGAGTACATTTAGTTGGTGAGAAATAATTATGGATGGTACTTTATTACTTCGTACGCCAAACCGATTGTCAGATATTATTCCACATAAATTTTCAGCTTCAACTAAGTTCTTAACAATTTTATATTCAGCTTTTGTTGCTTTTAAAATTTGAGGAATCAGAGATAAGAGTTTCCATTTTAAAAACTTTCCGTTGCTAGCATATTGAATTTTATATGAAGGAAGCTCAACATACTTTAGATTAGGAAACTCTTTTTTAAGTAGCTCTAAAGCTTCTCCGTCACTTGCAATGATTGGATTAAATCTTTGTTCTAGTAATTGATAAATAATAGGAGTGCAACGGGTTGCATGTCCTAAGCCCCAATTAAGAGGTGCAATGAGGATATTTTTTTTAGAGGTCAAAACCGATATCTTTTCGGTAATTCATTTTATCAAATTTTATTTTTTCAATGCTATCGTATGATTTTGTAAGCGCCTCTTTAAAATCTTTTCCGTAAGAAGTGACTGTAATTACTCTACCTCCATTGGTGATGGTATCGCCATTTTTGTCAATACTTGTACCTGCATGAAAAACAATGGAATCATCAATACTTTCAATTCCAGAAATTACTTTCCCTTTTTCATAAGCTTCTGGATATCCTCCAGAAACTAGCATGACTGTAGTAGCAGAACGCTCATCGAGTTCTATAGTTGCGTTTTCTAAATCATCATTTGCTGTTGCAATTAACAGGTCTAAAAAATCTGATTTTATTCTTGGCATAACCACTTCTGTTTCCGGATCTCCCATACGGCAATTGTATTCAATTACCATCGGTTCATTGTTTACACGAATTAATCCGAAAAAGATAAAACCTTTATACGGAATTCCATCTTTTTGCAAACCATCAACGGTTGGTTTTATAACCCTATCTTCAATCTTTTTTAAATATTCAGCATCTGCAAACGGAACAGGAGAAACAGCCCCCATACCGCCTGTATTCAATCCTGTATCGCCTTCTCCAATTCGTTTGTAATCTTTTGCATTTGGCAAACTCACATAACCTTTTCCATCTGTCAAAATAAAACAACTCATTTCAATACCGTCTAAAAATTCTTCAATTACGACGGTACTACTTGCATCTCCAAATTTTTCATTGCTCAGCATATCTGCCAATTCATCTTTAGCCGCTTTTAGATTTTCTAAGATTACCACTCCTTTACCTGCTGCTAAACCATCGGCTTTTAATACATAGGGCGGATTCAATTTATCTAAGAAGGCAAAGCCATCTTGCAAATTGTTTTTAGTAAAACTTTGATACGCTGCTGTAGGGATGTTATGACGCATCATGAATTTTTTGGCAAATTCTTTACTTCCTTCTAATTGAGCAGCATGTTTTTGAGGGCCAATAACCGCTACATTTTTTAAGTCATTATCAGCTAAGAAAAAATCATGAATTCCTTCAACTAGTGGAACTTCGGGACCTACTAATACAATCTTAATTTTATTTTCTAAAACAGCTTTTTTAATTTCAGCAAAGTCAGAAACTCCAATATTTAAGTTGGTTCCAAGTTTGCTTGTAGCAGCATTTCCTGGAGCAATAAACAGTTTTTCTAACTTGTCACTTTGTGTTAACTTCCAAGCAATGGCATGTTCTCTTCCACCAGATCCGATGATTAAAATATTCATGTGTGTTGTTTTGTGTGCAACAAAGGTACGTTATCTGACATTAATTTTTAGAAATGAAATTGATAAAACGAAGTGAAGATTATTATGGAATGGACAATATATCAAACAACCAAAAGAGAGAAATATTTGTAACATATTTCTTTGTATTTTTGTTTAAAGCAAAAGATACAATCATGAACACACCTCAAACTCTTACCTTTTATACTCCTCAAATTTTTGAAAACTCTGGAGCGCCACTTGTTGATGTTGGTATCTCTGCTGGATTTCCTTCTCCAGCCGAAGACTTTTTAGAAGAACGTATTAGCCTTGATAAAGAATTGGTTAAAAATCAATCTGCTACTTTTTTTGCTAGAGTTAGTGGGCAGTCTATGATTGATGCCGGAATTAATGACAAAGATTTATTGGTGATTGATAGAAGTATTGAACCTACAAATAACAAAATTGCGGTATGTGTTATTGATGGTGAATTTACTGTTAAACGTTTACGTGTTGAAGGTAGAAAGGTTTGGCTAAAACCTGAAAACCCAGACTACCCTCTCATACATATAACCGAAGATAATGATTTTATGATTTGGGGTGTTGTGACCAATGTAATTAAGAAGGTTTGATTTTTTATAATGGTACTGAAACAAACTTTATTTATACTATCTATATTTTTCTCATTAGAATTATTTGCTTGTCAATGTGAAGAATTAAATAAAGAAAATATTGAAGACTTTAAACAAAGCATTGATTATATTTTTATTGGAACCGTTGTTGATAATATCAATCTAGAAGAAAATGAAAATATTGATTTATATTGGGAAAAGAACAATCATTATTTTGAAGTTATAATAAAGGTTGAAAAAGTAATTAAAGGAAATTTAAAATCTGAATTTATTTATATAAGCCAATTTGGTGTCGGAAATTGTGCAAGAAACTTTAGAAATAGTAAAAAATATATTATTTCAGGTTCAAAGGTTAACGGGTTTATTGATTCAACTCCCTCAGAAGAGGAAGATATGTTTTCAGAAACAGACTCTAACTTTATAAAACCATTGGAAATAGAATTTAACAATAATATATTCTATACGAAGAATTTAATGTTTGATTATATCAGGTGGAACGAACTCGCCCAAAGGGAAACAATAATTCTTACAAGTATTTGTATCTCTGGCTCACTTGAAAGTAATTTTTCAAAACTAGTTATGAATGAAGAAGAATAACTCTATTTAAACCAATTGAAGAACGCCTAAAAATCCTTCTTTCTCAATTTCCTATTAATTCTCCAAACAGGGAAAATTACCCATAAAACCATTACAAATAAAGAAACAAATAATCCAAAGTTGGTGCCGAAAAACTTTTTGAATACTGCGCCTGTATATCCTAGTAAAGCGGAGATATCTAATTTTAGCAGAATTAAAATTCGCGATAAATCAATAGGGTTAAACATGGTTGCAAACAATGAATATTTATCTAAAGGATATTCGTTAAATACAATCAGTGAAATTAAAAATGCCCCATCATAAATCACTGCTAAAAACAGCCACATTAAAATAGCATATCCAAAGCCTTTAATTTTATTTACGTTAGACAAGGCAACATTAAATGCCAAGGCTACAAAGATGAAATTTAAGAAAGAACCCACAACTAAAAGGAGTCCAAAATCGAAAATAGCAGATGATTTAAATAGTCCGTACATTAAAAATGGAATCCCTAAACCAAGAACTAAACTCAAGGTCAATGAAATAGAAATCCCTAAATACTGTCCTATAAATATGGTGCTTCTTTTTATGGGTTGCGCCAAAAGCAACTCGGTAAACTCCTTAGAATTGTAGAAGTACATGACGCCAAAAATGGTACCGATAAGCGGTGTTAAAACAATGATGATATTTAGCAAGGTTATAATGGCTTTATTGATGTCGTTATTTAAAAATAACAACACAAAACCCAAGGCTAAGTAAAAAGCAAAATACACATAACTCCATCGGCTACGCATTAAATCATAAAAACTATATTTTAATATTTTAAACATTTTCTTTGGCAATTAAATTAGCAATAGCATGTTCTAAATCTACTTGATTGGTTTGCTTTTTAAGATCTACAATACTCCCTTTAAAATAAATCTCACCATCTAGTAAAAACACAATTTCACCTGCAACCTCTTCAACAAAACTCATAATATGTGAGGTAATCAAAATGGTTTTCCCTTTTGATTTTTCTTTTTGAATCAATTCCTTTAAGTGAATTAAAGCAATAGGGTCAAGACCTGTAGTAGGTTCGTCTAAAATAATTAATTCACTATCAAACATAAAAGTTAATACGAGATTTACTTTTTGTTTGGTACCTCCAGAAAGGTTTCCTAGTTTTTTATCTAAAAAAGGTTCTAGCGAAAACAACTTAATTAAGTCAGTATCATTCGCTTTTTTAGGGCGTAAGTTTTTAACCATAGAAATCAATTCCTTAACCGAAAGGTTGACTGGAAAATTTGCTATTTGAGGCAAATAATTAATTTGATTTCGATACTCCCACTTTTTTAAAACGGATTGTTCATTAATTTTAATATCACCAGCATTTGGAATTACCATTCCTAAAATACTTTTAATTAAGGTGGTTTTCCCTGATCCATTAGGACCTAAAATGGCAAAGATTCCGCCAGAATTTATTTCTAAATCCAAGCCGTCTAAAACTACGAGCTTACCGAATTTTTTATGTAAATTATTAATTTTTATCATTAATTCTTTGCATTAAAGGGTTGTTATCTAATAAATTATCTGGCGTAAAAACAGGAGATACTTTTTCAGAAAAATTGATAATGTCAACAAATAAGCTTCTGAGTAACACAATTGTTTCGGGCGTTTTATGTACGATATACGAAAACAGTTTTACAGGACGATAAGGCACATCACCTATACCATTTTTATCCAAATCATAACCTGTATAATCACTCCAATAATTGTTATTAAATGTATTTGTATTTATTTTACTATTATATGATAAGTCAATGGCATTATGTAAAAAATTGTTTTGAGCAAAGTCATTTTCATAACAGGCACCTACAATTTTGATTGCCCATCCGTTGCGTAAAAAAGTATTTCTTTTATAATTGATTCGGGTAGAACCGTCGACACTAATTCCAATTGTGTTTTCTGAGAACAGATTATCTTCAATGTCCGCATCGTAGATTTCTTTTAATAACAATCCGTAAGATGCTGAACCCCAATTATCAATAAATTGATTGTTTTTCATTTTTACAAATTTCGAAAACATCACTGCAACTCCTGCTCCGTTATTTGTAAAAATATTGTCGTGGTATTCGTTGTTGTTAGAAAACATAAAATGCAAGCCATAGCGTAAATTATTGTGGCTTATATTGTCAAAAATTTCACTGTGCTTTACGAATTCGAAATAGATACCATCACGCAAACCAAAAACTGTATTATTGCTCACTTTCATTTTAGAGCTATGCCACATATGAACTCCGTTTCCAGATCCTGCTTGGTTAATTCCACTACCACTAACCGTATTATTTTTTATAATTCCATTGTGAGATTTTTCAATAAGAATCCCAAAAAAAACTTCTTCTAGAATATTATTTTCTATTGTAAAATGATTGGATTTTGAAACTAATATTCCCGCAAAATCTTTGGTATAACTTTGTCCTACATTGATGATTTTTAATCCTGAAATTGAAAAATTATCAGCTCTAACACTCAAGATAGTTTCTTTGTTTTCACCATCAATAACAGGAAAATCAATACCAGTTATTTTAACAGATTTGTTTATCAAAATTACACCATGTTCTTTGTAAACTCCAGCTTTAATTATTATTTCGTCGCCATCTTCAGCTAAGGAAATTGCTTTTTTAATGGTTGTTATTTCACAACTAGAGCAAACTTCAATTTGTTTTGCAAACAAAGAAGCTGTTGAAAAGAGTAAGATTATTAAAAGGAAATTTTTAATACGCATCTTATTTTACAGAAAATTTATCTTTGATACTTTGCCAAGTATAGGTTTTATCTTTCTCAGATTTTATAAATTCTTTGGCTTGTTCATTTTGTGCAAAACCAGTAAGAAAAGCTCCCATAGGGCTTTTAATGCTTTCGCTTATTAAATAAGTAGCAGTCGTAGCATCAGTCATTACTCCTGGATTCATAAAATCAGAAATTAAGGCGATTTGGACATTTTCTGAACCTGTTTCAGAAAGTTCATTTAACAAACATTCAATAGCATCATATTTAAATTGTTTCCCTTTTTGAGTTACATATTGTGCTGCATGTTGCTGATCTACAATGGTCATTTTACAAAAATGACAAGCATCAGCTCCGTAGTTTATTTTTTCAGCTTCTATGGTACATGCTGTAAATAATAATGACATCGCAGCAAAAAAAATAGCGAGTGTACTTTTTTTCATGTTTTTAAAATTTGGAATACAAAGGTAGTATAAATTGAGCATAATGATTTTATCATTATGCTCAATTATCTCTTTGGGATTCTATTTTTTAACTTCTTTTTTTCCTACAAAGAAGGCAACAACTGTTAACATCATTCCTGCAAACATAAAGTATGCTCCGGTTCTAGGGTAAGAATGTGCTGTAAAGTTTAATATATCTTTAGTTCCGAAAAGTGGCGGTTGGAATCCCATTACCGAACCATCAGGGTTTTTAAATTGCATGATTGCTTTAGGGTCTAAATTATGCCCGTAATCATATTCCCATAAATAGAAATCATACATACCAGCAATCCCCATAAGGCTCATCACAACAAACCAAACTATAAATAGTTTATACCTACCAGTAAATCCAATCAATACACCTAACGCTACCATAATTCCGATTGCAATAGGAAATATTTTAAACTCAGGAATTGTTTCTGGGATATATTGCATACCAACATAATGATTCATTAAATTGATATTTTTGATATCAAATTCATGTGTGTCGGTAAATTTGTCAATATGAATATCCATTCCTAACGGAGTAGGGTATTGGGGAGCTTCTAGGGTGATGTTCCATAAAGGAAATACAAATAACCCTAATAATAATAGTGATCCCACTATCATAAGTATTTTAGACTTTCTCATCTTTTAATTGTTTTAATAAATAAGAAAAACAGACAGATTAGTAAAAACCCATCTGTTTTTCAAAAAAAACCTAACACTAAGTCTTTATATTATTCTGAGTCTACAGCATCATCATCTAAAGTGTAACTAATAGGAACTTTAGATCCTTTTGGAGAAACTCTTACATAACCTTGCATTTCTTGGTGTAATGCAGAACAGAAATCTGTACAATAGAATGGCCATACACCTACTTGTTTAGGTTCCCATATAAATGTTTCTGTTTGTCCTGGCATTATTAATAACTCTGAAGTATTAGCACCAATCATAGATACACCATGTGGTACATCATAATCTTGTTCTAAGTTTGTTACGTGAAAATACACTTTGTCTCCAACTTGAACCCCTTCAATATTATCAGGCGCAAAATGAGAACGAATCATAGTCATATAAACATGAACCTCTTTACCATCTCTAACTACTTTTGCTTCAGCTTCAGATCGGATTGCATACTCATGTTTATTTTCATCTAACTTGTAGAATTTTTTAGAGTTTGGTTTCAATAAATCAGCAGGAATACCAGCAGCATAATGTGGTTCTCCAATAGTTGGGAAATCCAATAATAATTCCATTTTTTCACCAGTAATGTCATATAACTGAGCTGATTGAGTTACTTCAGGACCTGTTGGTAAATAACGGTCTTTAGTAATTTTATTCATTGCAAGTACATACTTACCAAATGGCTTACGAGAGTTTCCTCCAGGAATCATTAAGTGACCTACAGAGTAGTAAGTTGGTTTACGATCAATCACTTCCCAAGTTCCTAATTTCCATTTTACAACTTCTGATGAGATAAAGAAAGTAGTATATGCATTTCCTTTTCCATCAAATTCTGTATGTAATGGGCCTAATCCTGGTTGCTTTACAGAACCAGCTAAAGTAGCTTCGTAACTCAAAATAGGGATTCCATAAGCATCACCATCAAAGTTTTTATCTTCAATAGCTTTGATCATTTTACTAAAAGAGTGAATTGTTAATTCTGCGGCTAATTTACCATTACCAACAATGTACTCACCTGTTGGATCAACATCACAACCGTGAGGAGATTTTGGTGTTGGCATAAAGTAAATTGCTCCAGGAACATCTAATGGATTTACTACTGTAACTTCTTTTTTCATTGTAGAAGTTGCAGTGTGTGAATGCTCATCATAAACGTTGTGCGCATAATTTGCTGGTGCTTTTGTACCACCACCATTGTTTACATATTCTTCAATTTTTTTCCAGTTAATTGCTGCAATAAAATCTTTATCATTTTGTGATGCATTAACCTCTAATAGTGAGTGAGCCTCTTCAGTATTATATGTTGTAAAGAAGAACCATCCGTGAGAATCACCTCTACCAGGATGTGATAAATCATAATCAAACCCAGGCATCATAATTTGGAATTTAATGTCCATTGCTCCATCTTCAGGGGCAACAGAAATAAATGTCAAGGCCCCTTTAAAGTTTCCTTTGTATTCTGAAATTGGCATATCTCTTTGAGGATAAGGCACAGAAAAACGTGTACCTGCAACAACATATTCAGTGTTTTCAGTTACGAATGATGAACTGTGGTTACCTGCTGAGTTTGGCACTTCAATAATCTCAGTAGTTTCAAAAGTTGTTAAATCAATTTTTGCGATACGAGGTGTGTTGTTACCATTGATAAACACATAACGACCATCTAATTCTCCATTTGTTTGAGAAATATCTGGGTGATGCGAATCATCCCAAGGAATAAATCCGTGTGATGTATTTAACATTGGTTTAGTTTCTTCGTTAAATCCGTATGCTTTTTCAGCATCAACAGAAAAAACAGGTATTACCTTAAATAAACGCCCTGATGGTAAACCGTAAACAGCTAGCTGTCCACTAAATCCACCTGAAACAAAGGCATAGAATTCATCGTGTTCACCCGGAGCAACATATACCTTTTCAGCAGCACTGTTACCCAAAGCCCCTTTTTTAGAGGAATTATCAACACAACCTACCGTTATAACTGAAAGGGCAAATAATGCTAATATTGATTTAAATAGTGTTTTCATAATAAGTTCTCTTTTAAAATTTGATTAATTTTTTGTTCTAAAATATTCTAAGATTGCTCTAGCATCCTCTTCTGATACATTTTGATTTGCCATTGGAGCACTGTATTCAGCTAATAGTTGTCTAGCTGCTTCGTTATTTGCAACCATTCCTTCTGGATCCATAATCATGTTCATAATCCATTCTGGAGATCTACGTTGTGTAACCCCTTTTAATGCTGGGCCTACAAATCGTTTGCTAATTTTATGACAAGCAGTACAACCATTTGATTTATATGCTGCCTTTCCTTTTCCGGCTAATGCAGTATCAAGCTCTCCAAGTTCAAGACTTGTAACTGGCCCAACACCTTTATCATCTATAAAATCAACTGTAGAAGCTTCTGTTTTAGTTTCAGCTTTCACCTCTTTTTTTACGGGTGCTTTTTCTTTTACTTCTGTTTTTGGTTTTTCACCACTACAGCTAGTCATTAATGCAGCAATTGCTACAATAGATAAAAATTTAATTCTCATTTTTGTTTAGGTTTTTTTGTTACTATTTATTCTGCTGGAACTAACACGTCGTCTACAACGTGGATCCAACCATTACTTACTTTTACTGATTTTAAAATTTTTGTTCCGCCAACATATATTTCACCATCTTTATTTTCAACAACTAAATATTTACCAGAAGCCATATATAATTTACGCCCTTTTTTAGCTTCTTTTTTCAATTGTTTGATAGGGTAATTTGCTGGAGCAACATGATTTACTAATATAAAAGATAACTGTGCTTTGTTTTCAGGCTTTATTAAAGTTTCTACTGTTCCTTCTGGTAATTTTGCAAAAGCACTATTTAAAGGAGCAAAAATTGTTAATGGACCTGCATTTACAACAGAATCTTCAACACCTGCTTTTTGAATAGCTACAACAAGTGTAGAAAAATCATCTATAGACATAGCGACTTGTAAGGCATTTGGCTCTTCACCTTCAACGGCAGCAACAGTAGCCTGTCCTTGTTTTTTTACCTGTTCTTGTTTTTGATCTGTTTTGACTTCTGTCTGTTTTTCTTTTGTGCAAGAAACAAAAGCTAGCACCATAAGTGCAATAATAAATTTAGTTTTCATGTTAGTTGTTTTTAGTTAGATTTAAATAAGTTTTTATAATGCTGTACAAAAATATGTAGCTTTGGTTACATAAAACATGATATATATCATTTTAAGACCAAACAGTCTTTTTTATTTAAATTATTAAAAATAAAAAGTTGATAAATTTTTTTAACCAAAAAACTCCAAGTAATTACTTGGAGTTTTTGATATATTATAAAAATAATGAGCAATTAATCAGCTAAGACAATTACTTTATTATCTTTCATTTCTATTGTACCACTATTGATAGCTAAAATAAATTCGTCATTGTTTTGAATGAACTTATTTTTAAATTCTTCATCAATATTAATAGCGTCACCTTTAAACTTCACATTTCCATTTACCAAAATAGAAACAATGGCAGCATGGTTATTCAACATTTGAAATTCACCCTCAATACCTGGTACCGAAACAGAATTAACTTCTGAGTTTAATAGTGTTGCTTCTGGTGTTACAATTTCTAATTTCATATTAGTTGTTTGTTGTTTGTTACTGATTATAAAGATCAGCAACGATTAACCAATTATGCTTCTGCTAACATTTTTTCTCCTGCATCAATTGCATCTTGAATTGAACCACGTAAGTTAAATGCTGCTTCAGGATATTTATCTAACTCACCATCCATAATCATATTGAACCCTTTAATTGTATCTTTAATATCTACCAATACACCAGGTATTCCTGTAAATTGCTCAGCAACATGGAATGGTTGAGATAAGAAACGTTGTACGCGTCTTGCTCTGTGAACAATTAATTTATCTTCTTCAGATAGTTCTTCCATTCCTAAAATGGCAATAATATCTTGTAATTCTTTATAACGTTGTAATAGTTCTTTTACAGCTTGAGCTGTGTTGTAGTGTTCATCACCTAAAATATCAGCAGTTAAAATTCTTGAAGTAGAATCTAATGGATCTACCGCTGGATAAATACCTAGCTCAGAAATTTTACGAGACAATACTGTAGTTGCATCTAAATGCGCAAATGTTGTAGCTGGTGCTGGATCTGTTAAATCATCCGCAGGTACATAAACCGCTTGTACAGATGTAATTGATCCGTTTTTTGTAGATGTAATACGTTCTTGCATTGCACCCATTTCTGTTGCCAATGTTGGTTGGTAACCTACCGCAGATGGCATACGACCTAATAGTGCCGACACCTCAGAACCTGCTTGTGTAAATCTAAAGATATTATCAACAAAGAAAAGTACATCTTTTCCTTGACCATCTCCAGCTCCATCACGGAAATATTCAGCAATTGTTAATCCTGATAATGCTACACGAGCACGTGCTCCAGGGGGCTCATTCATTTGACCAAAAACAAAAGTTGCTTTTGAATCTCTCATTCCTTTTTTATCAACTTTGGTTAAGTCCCATCCGCCTTCTTCCATAGAATGCATAAAGTCATCACCGTATTTTATAATTCCAGATTCTAACATCTCTCTTAAAAGATCATTTCCTTCGCGAGTTCTTTCTCCTACACCTGCGAATACAGATAAACCACCGTGACCTTTTGCGATGTTATTAATCAACTCCATCAACAATACAGTTTTACCTACACCTGCACCACCAAACAAACCAATTTTACCACCTTTTGCATATGGTTCAATTAAATCGATTACTTTAATACCAGTAAACAAAACTTCGGTTGCTGTAGATAATTCTTCAAATTTAGGTGCTTGACGGTGAATAGGAAGCCCGTCTTTACCAGATTTTGGCAAGTTTCCTAAACCATCAATTGCATCGCCAATTACATTAAATAAACGCCCGTAGATATCATCTCCAACTGGTACTTGAATAGGAGCGCCTGTTGCAACTGCATCAACACCTCTACTTAAACCATCTGTTGAATCCATAGAAATAGTACGTACCGTATTTTCACCAATGTGTGATTGTACTTCTAATACTAATATTGAACCGTCATTTTTTGTGATTTCTAATGAATCGTAAATTCTTGGAAGTTCAGAACCTGATGCAAACTCTACATCGATAACTGGACCTATAATCTGTGCTACTTTACCTGTAATCTTAGTCATTACCTTAACTGTTAATTGTTAACTTGTGGAGAATGCTCTCCAATTTCAAGGTGCAAAGATAGTTTTTTTGATTTAATATAATAAAGGAATTTCTTTAATTTTTATAGCATAAAAAAACCCCTCATTTCAGTTATTAGAAATGAGGAGTGTTTGTTTATTTTTATATTAATAAGAGCTAAGTCTTATGGATTTAATGTCCAAGAAACAAAGTATTGTGAACCAATTAATCCATTACCTGGTGCACTTAAATATTCTTGACCTCCAATGTTAGCTCCACCTGCTTTGAAAGTAGATTTCCAATTTGGAACCGTATAACTTATTTGTGCATCTAACACAGTTCTTGCATCAATAATAGCATCTGCAATAGTAGATTCCCATAAATATTCATTATTCCAACGAAGATTTACATTAAATCCGAAGTTTGCAATGGCGTTTGGATTGCCAAATGATGCTTTAATTTGGTGCTCTGGAGTATTAAATCCTGCTTCATAATCTGGATCTGATGCTTGATCAAATTCAAATGCAGACCAAGTATAATTTACACCGATATTGTAAGTTTTAAAAACCTTAGTATTTAATCCAAGCCCTAAACCATACGATGAAATATCGGCTTTAGAGTTTGTATATAAAGAAAACGCCCTTAAATCACCACTATTCAATGCAATTAAAGCAGTTGGTTGTGGCCCACCTAATTGTGGAGGTAAAGGTGTAATATCTGATAAATCTGCTTGACCATATAAAGGAGCTACAACAACTTTATTACCAATAAAGTCTTCGTATTTATTATAGTATGCACTAAAATCGACAGCTATTTTTCCTAATAAACCTCTATAACCAACTTCAAAAGCAGTTACTTTTTCTGGTTTTACCAATGCGGTTGGAGAAGAGTCTAAAAGGCCTACAGCATCTTGTATTGGAACTCCAGTTGCAAGAGCTGTACTAAAATCTACTAATGATGTTCTAGACCAGGCATTTTCATATCCATTTCTACCGTTAACAGTTAATGTTGAAGGATATCCTATTAATTGTGCTGTAGCACTTGTATTAATTGGTGCAGATGTGTATCTATCTAAATTATCTTCTGCCGAACCAACTAATAATGCCGAACCTGCATCTAAACCAATATACTGATCTTGAGTTGTCGGATTTCTAAATCCTGTTTGAAATGCTGCTCTAAAATTGTGATTTCTACTTTCTCCTGCACTATAAACAAATGATACTCTTGGTGATGTATTACCATCAAAATTTTTGGCTTTGTCATAACGAAGTGAACCTGTAAATTTTAAACGATTGTCTAAAAATTTCTTTTGTATTTGAGCGTACATACCATATTCACCATATGTGATAGGGCCATCATAATCAGTAAAAATCGTTCCGCTTGAGTTTAATTCATACTCTCTCATAGAACCACCTACTTGTACATCAGCCCACTCCATTAAATGTGCAAAATTATAATTACCTTCTGCATGATAGATCTTAGATTTATCTTGAAACTTAGAACCAGTCGTTAAATTAGGATCTGATGTAATTCTATCAAACTGTGCTTGAAATTCTGCAGAACCTGGTTGTGGTGTAAAAGCAGCATCAGATACCTGTCTTGCTAACGAATTTGCAACAGCAGGATCACCTCCAGGAACTCCAGGTATTGCACCTGTTATTGCACCTAAATATGTTTGGGCATAAGATTGATACCATGCTGGTGCTGTTTCTTTATTCATATTGATACCTGTAAAACGCATATCGTACGAATCTCCTGCGTCTTCTTGAGTAGTATAAGCTCTTAAGAAGAAATTGTCATTTCTAATTTCAAACTTATATTGATTCATGATAAAGTTTTTTATATTGTACCTATTAGATCCTTGATAAATTGTATTTCCTTTACCTAATTTTACATTTAAAATAAGCTCTAAATCATCTCCCATTGGGCGATAGTTTAAAGAGAAATCTGCCTTTACACTTTGTGCATTATAATTTGTTAAATCAACTTCATTATATCCAGTTCTTGAAACTGTAGATTTCCCAAAAGTACCAGAAGGTGTACCTGCTAGAGCGTCATAATCTAATTCCACTTGAACTTCATCACCATACACATTCATTCGATCAAATGAAGTCTGACCAGTTTCAGGGTTAATTAGAGTAGGAGAACCTGTTACATCATTGTCATGATCGTAATCTCTATAATCTGTTGCATACCATTCGGTACCTCTAAGAAAAGAGAAAGATGCCTTTGCTGCAAATTTATCACTAAACGCCCAAGCGCCTCTAAATCCGAAATCATAAAAATTATTATCTCCTGCGTTAGAAGAAGAAGTTAATCCAGTTTTACCATACATGGTCCAACCTTGGTGTTCAAATGGGTTCTTACTTGTCATAAACATAATACCATTAAATGCATTTGCACCATATAAAGCAGATGCAGCACCTGGTAATACTTCAATAGTATTTACATCCAACTCACTCATTCCTAATAAATTTCCTAAATTGAAATTTAAAGCAGGTGAAGAGTTGTCCATACCATCAACCAATTGCATAAAACGAGAATTTGCAAATGTTGCAAACCCTCTAGTGTTTACATTTTTATTTGTTAAACTGTTAACATTAATATCAACACCTTTTAAATTTTGTAATCCGTCATAAAAAGTAGGAGAAGAGGTATTCTTAATTCCCCGAGCATCCATTCTTTCAATGGTTACTGGAGATTCCATAATTCGCTCTGGCGTTCTAGAAGCAGAGACTACTACTTCGTCTAAAGAGGTTGCAAGTTCTACTAATGCAACATCTACAACTTGATTGTTAGATATAATTTCAACATTTGAAGCTGCAAATCCTATAATAGAAACTTCGATTTCAAAAGGTGGGTTTTGAGAAACGTTTAAAGTGAATTTTCCGTCAAAGTCGGCTGAAGTTCCTAAAGATTTTCCTATAACCTTTATATTAGCTCCAGGAATTGGTTGTCCTGTTGCTACGTCTGTAACAGTTCCTGTAACTGTTGTTTGAGCCATTAGGGTTGTAGTACACAACACCACAATAGCGCACAATAAATTTTTCATAAATTTGGGTTTAATTAATTATCAATAGCGCAAAATACATCTTTTTTTTTAGAATCATAATTTATAGTAATAAATTATAAAGACTAAAGACTCTCTTAATGCTAACAGTGTTAATAAAAAGAGCCAGCAAAAGCTGGCTCTAAAATTATTAAATATTGGTTTAGATTATATATTTTAATTTAATCTAAACTGTAACATTAGCTCGTGAGTTCCACCACTATAATCGTTTAAATCAGTAGTTGCAGCTTCATAAGCATATCCAAATTGTAACCAGTCTGCAGCTCTAATTAGCGCAAGGAAACTAACAGATTCATCCCATCTATAAGAAACTCCTGCTTCAACCATTTTATACATATTTACAGTTGCAGATATATCTACAGATGTTGGAGCTGATTCAACAAATCGCGCCATTAATGCTGGTGTCAATTCAAAATTTTCTCCAAAATCAAAGGTATATCCAGCACCTGCATACATGTGCAATTTATCTGTTCCTTCAGTATATCCATCGCTATCCGTTTCTGCTACTCGCTTCCCATTTAAAAAGTTTGGGGTTGATATAGTTGCATAGAATTTGTTTACTGTTAAATATGCTCCTGCTCCAAATATACCGTTAGTCCTACTCACATTTTCATCAAATTCTGGATCAAAACCAATTCCTTTTGATATGAAATCAACATTTAATGAATATGCTCCTGCTTTAACACCTAAAAACAAATTACTTTTTTCTGATAATTGTAATTTGTAAGAAAAATCTGCTGTATAACTCGTTTCTTTAGTAATATCGATTCTATCGTTTACTATAGAAATTCCAATACCAATTTTATCACCTATAGGTTTTGTAAATGAAAACGTTTGAGTTTCTGGCGCTCCATCAATATCTACCCACTGATTTCTTATATGTAAATTTAAATCAGTGTGCCCATTGCTACCAGCATATGCTGGGTTTATAATATTCATATTGTATCTATACATAGAATATGAAGGGTCTTGCTGTGCAAATAATTTTCCGCTAGCTATTAGTACTGCGAAAACTACTATATATTTTAATTTTTTCATTTTTAAATTGTTTTCTTAGTGATTAATAGTTGATGTAAACCCATCCTTGTAAAGGTGAAATTCCGACTTCATTTGATTCTATAATATACATATAAGAACCAACTGGTAGTTTAGATCCATTTGAGCTTGCACTGTCAGATACTCCATCCCAATCTCCGGTATATCCTCTTTTTTCGAAAACCAAACCTCCTTGGCGGTTATATACACGAACAAGATTATTTGGAAATAAGTTGATGTTATCAATAATCCAAGTATCATTTATTCCATCATTGTTTGGAGAGAACCCTTCTATTGCTACCATTTCACAAGTATCAGTGTCATAATAATTAATAGTTCCATCGTCATCACAATCTTCACAAACATCTCCTAAACCATCTCGATTCACATCGGATTGATCAGTATTTGGAGTCATTGGACAATTGTCAGACGAATCTAAAATAGTATCGTTATCATCGTCATCATCACAAATATCTCCCATACCATCATTGTCATTATCAGCTTGGTCTGGATTAGCGAAAATTAAACAATTGTCATCAACATTTAACACGCCGTCACCATCCATATCATCATCACAAACATCTCCTATAGTATCTCCATCTAAATCTGCCTGATCTGCATTGGCTGTAGTTGGGCAATTATCATCAACATTTAAAATACCATCGCCATCCATATCGTCATCACAAATGTCCCCCATACCGTCACTATCAATATCAGACTGGTCTGCATTGGCAGTCCAAGGACAATTGTCATTCACATCTAAAATTCCGTCGTTATCATCATCATCATCACAAACATCTCCCATACCATCATTATCATTATCTGCTTGATCAACATTTGCAATCATTGGGCAATTATCTGTAATATCATCAATTCCATCGCCGTCAGCATCAAATACAGGTTCGCCACAAGCAAATACTGTCCAGCTATTTAAAGAACCGCCGTCACCACCAGCACCATCAATTACAGTTAATGTCCAATCGCCTAAACTAGATTCACCGTCAAAAGCACTTAATGCTTCTTCTGGAATAAACGTTCCGGTAAAGGGAGGAGAAGCTGAAGAAATTGAAGTTCCTGCTTCATCATCAAATAGTGTGTTTGTATAATTATCGCCACTACCACCATTAATAGATGTTAATTCAACTACAGTCCCCGCAGGACTTGTAATCGTAATTGTTAAATCATTATCCCAAGTATGGGTAATGTTTAATTGAATATCAACATCTGATATTTCAACACCATCAGCTATTGTAAATGTAGATGAAACTGTATTTGCAGCTCCGTTATCTATTGTTACTGGTACATCTGTTGAAGCAAAAGAGTCACATACAATATTTGCAGTTGTAAAACTAAATGCTGTAGATGCAGTTCCTGTACCACAATCATTTGATGGAGTTACTCTCCAATAATACATAGTGTCAACATTTAACATCGTAGTTTCATAACTAGTTGTTGTAACATTTGCAGTTTCTATAATAGTTGAAAATCCAGCGTCAGATGAAACTTCAACTAAATATGAATTTGCATTTAAATCAACATTCCAACTTAACATAGCCGGAGGCATCACATCAATTGTTCCATCAGAAGGAGCAGCTAAAGTTAATGCACTAAACGTACTACTATATACATTTGCAATTACATCAGCATTTTTTGTAACTGATGTAGAAGTGCCAGTTACGGTTATTGTATTTGCACCTACATTTGCATCTGTAATTCCGCTAACTGTCATTGTTACTGCTGTTGCATCAGCAGTAGCAGTTGTTGGACTGAATGTTACTGTAGTTCCTGCTGGATTCCCTGTTGCAGAAAATGTTGTTGTTTCTGAAAACCCTAAAAATGTGTTATAAGTAAAACTATAAACAGCATCGTCTGGAGCGCAAACATCTACTTCTGTACTAGTAAAATTCATTACAAATTCAGATTCTTGAATTGTAATATTAGCACTATTAATAGCGTAGAAAATATTATTTGCTCCCCTTACCATAACTCTGGCATTAGAGGTTACTGCTCCTGCAGGAACAGTTATTCCGTATGAACCATTATTTGCTACACCAGCAGCAACTTGAATAAATGTAACGCCATTATCTGGTGTTACAAAAATATCTACATTTGGTGTGTTTACAGAACCGCTATCGGTACTAGCAACATCCCAAGTTATGGTTTGCGTTGTGCCAGCATCCCAAGTTACAGCTGTGGTTTGTGATGTTACTACAAAAGGTCCTGCAGCATCATCTACAGTTACTTGCATGTCATCAATAGAGTTTTGAGCTCCTCCGGCTATATTATCTCTAACAGTTAATTTAAAACTATAAGTTCTTGACACATCATTTACCATTTCCCATTGGGTTCCTAATGAACCGCCTAGTACTGTAGTAAAAGCTGGCATATATCTATTGGGTGAAGTAGTTGGAATTAATGATCTAAATGATGGACCAGATGTATCGGTGGCACTTGGATACGTATTTGCTGAACTTCCTGCAACATCATTTTGTTCCCAACAAAAAGTTGTTGCACCATCAGATGTTCCTGCACCTTCTAACATAAATGCTGTTGTTGCAGGAATTGTATAATCATTCCCTGCATTAGCAGTTGGAGTTGCTTGTGTTATTGCTGTTTCTGTATCACAAGTTCTAGATGCAACATGAGCTGTCGCTTGCTCTATACTAAAGAAATGAAAATATGCATCAGAATGTGGTTGCACATCTGTTGCACCCGTAATACCAGCGTAACCCATAATTGTAGATCCAGAACCTGGTTCTAAGCTATACACATCTTGTTCTCCTCCATGAGAATGCGTATGATTAGCTCCAAATTGATGCCCCATTTCATGAGCTACAAAATCGATGTCAAAATTATCTCCAGAAGGGTTGGCTAAAGAAGTATAACCACTTCCTTTTTGGCCATCAACACAAATACAACCTATACAACCAGCATTACCACCAGAACCACCTTGACCAACTAAGTGACCAATATCATAATTGGCTTCACCAATTACTGAAGTAAGAGTTGCTTGCAATTCTGAATTTAAATTTGACCCATAAGGATCTGATCCTGCATCAAAATAAATAACGTCAGCTACGTTTGCAATCATTACCATTGTTGTAGCAAAATCGTTTTCAAAAACACCATTAACACGTGTCATAGTAGCATTGTATTGCGCCATAACACTTGGAACATCACCTCCTGCCCATGTACCATATTCTCCAGTACAAGACATTGCCAATCTAAAAGTATGTAGCATACCATCATTAGCATCTCTATTTACTGCGCCTGCAATTATTTTGTCTAACAATTCTTGATCAACAATATCATCTGTTAAACATTCAAATTTTGGTCTTCTTGAATTTGAATCAGCTCGGTTAAAGACTGTATAAGATTGTTCATCAATGCTTTTTGGTTCGATAATAGTTGTTCCATATAAGCTAGAACGTACCATACTACTTAATCCCTTTTGTGGTGATACACTAAAACGAATAATAGCAGTTGTATCATCAACTCCTTGACCTACATAAGATCTAATTTCTGGATATTGCACTTGCAATTCAGGTGTCATTGTAGATGCCTCCATAATTCTAAAAGATTCTAGATTACCTTCGGCATTAGGAAATTGAATAATTAAGCTTGATTTTCCTGTGAACTCTCCTCTAATTGGAGCATTATTCAAAATTTGATTTAAATTTGAAAAGTTAAGTGTAAACTCCTTTTCTGTGACTTGTTGTTGCCTTTGCGAATCATCTTTTTGAGTCCACAAACCTTGATTGGTTTGAGAAAACAATGTAAGTGTTGCAAAAAAACACAAACCAAATACTAGTTTAAAGTATTTAATCTTCATAATAAATTGGGTTTTGTTTGATTAAGTTATTTGATTATTAATTGTTTTGAGGTTACTTTATTCTCTTGAGAAATTTTAAGAAGATAGATCCCTTGAGATAAATTATTGAAGTGTATTTGTTGGGTAAAATTCATGTAGTTTTTATTAAATAGTTGGTTTGTTACTGTACGACCTAAAACATCGTAAAGCGTTATTTTTACTTTTTCATTGCTATCTGATTGAAATGAAATTGTAAATTCTCCATCATTTGGGTTCGGAAAGATATTAAAATTTTTAAAAAGTTCATCATCAATTCCTAGATTATTGAGAACGTTGAGTGTATAATCTTCTGTTTCTCCCCATTCTGTGACATGGTCAATATCACAAGGTCCAGGTACATTTGGGTTCGAGTTAAACTCCATATTCACACGCAAATCAGTAGTGCCAATTGAAGCCCCAGCAGGAATTGTAATATTTTGAGAGAGTACGCCAGAAGAGACATTTGTAACTGACCCCATTACATATTTTTCGGTAGAGGTATCAAAAACAAAATCTTGATTCCAATCAATATATACTTCACAGTTATCTGTAAAATTTCCAGAAGTATTTATTTCTACACTCATTTGGTAACTTGTATTTATTTCTACATCTGTACTTATTCCTGTAAAGTCTTCATATCCATTAGCACCTTCTCCTGAGTCATTATTAATTGTATTAAAAGTGACATTTGATATATATTCTCCTCCAGTATTTGTGTATGTTGATGGGCAATATTCTGGAGAGCCGTCAACAGCAGCAATCGTAAAATCGACATCTGTAATATTGTAAAATATATTATCTGCAGCCTCAACCATAATACGACACGTAGTGCTCATATTGTTAGGTATTACGATATCTTGAGTACCGTCATTTGGTGTATTAGAAACTAGTGGAATAGTGTATCTTAATCCGCCATCAGTAGATAATATAATATTTACATTTTGACAATTAATTGTGCCATTGGTTGTTGACCCTACATCCCAAGAAACGGTATGTGTGGTTCCTACACCCCAAATGACTGCAACATTCGGTTCGGTCACTAAAAAAGGGGCAACGTCTTCTACTGTTACGACCATATTTTCTGTAGCAAATCTTCCTCCTCTTGTATCATTATCTCTAACAGTTAAATCAAAGTTTAAAGTTCTTGCAACTGACGGAAGCATTTCCCATGTTGATGGAATTACTCCTAAAACAGTTTCAATTGATGGCATGTATCTATCAGCTGTGTTACTTGGAGTTCTAGATCTAAACGCAGGTCCAACACTAGAGCTAGACACAGGAGGTTGTGTTGCTATTGCATTGTCTTTTTGTTCCCAACAATAAGACAATGTTCCATTGCCATCAACATCATTTCCATTTCCTTTTAATACAAAAGGAGTTGATTTTGGAATGGTATAATTTGTTAGTGAATTGATTGTTGGAGAATTATTACCAGTACTAGAAATTGCAGCACATGTGCTAACACCTGCTGATATGTTTGCCCAAATTTCATTTAAACTAGCAATATGAAAATAGGTGTCACTATTATTTTGTACATTTTGTGAGCCACATATACCGGCATATCCCATAATTGTTGATCCTGATCCTGGTTCATAAGCAGTCAGGTTATTTCTATTTCCTCCTCCACAACTTCCTTCGTCACCATTAAAAGTATGATTAGCTCCAAATTGATGTCCCATTTCATGACTCACAAAGTCAATGTCAAATACATCTCCAATAGGTGATGATAAACCTGTAACCCCACCAGCTTTAGAGCTTGCATTACAAGGACTATTTAAATAGGCAACACCACCCCCACCAGTACTAAATACATGTCCGAGGTCGTAATTTGCACTTCCAATATTTGTATCTAACGTTGATTGGTTTTGACTTAACATAGCCCCTCCATTATCATTAGTATATGGGTCAGTAGCTCCATCTAAATAAATAATATTTGTATTATCAACAAGAATCATGGTAAGAGACAGTTCATTTTCATACACACCATTGACACGGGTCATGGTAGTATTCATTGCTGATAAAACTGCTGCTTTTTTAACAGCATCTGTTTCACCAGAACCCACTCCTTGCTGTGTTAAATGAAACTGAGCGTACTCACCCGTACATGCCAAAGCTAAACGGAATGTTCTTAAGTTACCATCATTAAATCTTAATGCATCATCTGTATCAAAACTCCTGTCAATTTCAGTAGTGTTTTCAAATTCGCAAACAAAATCACTTTCAATTGATGGTACATCTTTAGTAGCATATACTATATAACTATTTCTATCTTTAGTATAAGGGTCTATGAATTGAGTTCCTCTTTCGGTTCTAAAAATCATTGCGTGTAAACCATCTTGTGATAAACTAAATCGCATTGTAACTTTTGGGTTATTAATTGCTACACCAGTATATGAACGAATCTCTTGATATTGCAATTGTAAGCTTTCTTCTAGTACTGGGGCTTCTTTAATAAAGTATGCTTGCAAGTTTCCTTGACTGTCTGGAAATTTTATAATCAGGTTTGAATTTTGAAAAGAGGCTCCTCTTAATGGTGCATCTCGTAGCTCAGTTTTTAAAACATCTAAATTAAGTGAATAAAAAACAGCTGTAGTTACTTCTGTTTTACTAAACAGTCTGTCTTGTGTAACCTCTTCTTTTGAAATTTGGCTCCAAATATTGCCAGAGTTTTGAGAAAATGTAGTTGAAGAAATTAGAAAAAATAAAATAAAAATGGATTTGTGGCCGGTGTAATAGTTTTTCATAATCTTAGTTATTAAACTTGAAATTAAACTCTATTTAATGCATTTTTCTCAAAGGTAGCTTTTATTATGATTTTATCAAAAATAAAGCTGTTTTTTTAACGAGTTAATATTCTATTATGTATTAACTTTGCTCAAGAAACTAATGTTTTTTTATTAAATTGAAAACCATACATAACTTTTTTAATTTTTTTTCTAAAAAAAAAACCATCATTACAATTGGCACTTTTGATGGTGTTCATATTGGGCACCAGAAAATAATTGCTCAATTATTAGAAGCCTCTAAAAAACAACATGAGGTTTCGGTTATACTCACTTTTTTTCCGCATCCACGGATGGTCTTACAAAAAGACCACGAAGTCAAAATGATTAATACATTAAATGAAAAATCTAAACTCTTAGAAGACTTTGGTTTAGATGCATTGATTATTCACCCTTTTGACAAAGATTTTTCTAGACTTACGGCTTTTGAATTTGTAAGAAACGTACTTATAAATCAACTTAATATTTCAAAATTAATTATAGGATATGATCATCATTTCGGAAAAAACAGAGAAGGAAATTTTGAGCAATTACAGGAATACGGTGCGATGTTCGATTTTGAGTTAGAAGAAATTCCTGCTCAAAACTTAAATGACATTACTATAAGCTCTACTAAAATTAGGACAGCTCTTTTAAATGGAAATATTGAAAAGGCTAACAATTATTTGGGGTATCACTTTATGTTAACCGGAGTTGTTGTAAAAGGAAAAAAATTGGGTTCAACAATAGGTTTTCCAACAGCAAATATCGAAATTGAAGAATCATATAAGTTAATTCCTAAAGCTGGAGTTTATGCTATAAAGGCAACCCTAGACGATGTTCGTTATAATGGGATGTTGAACATAGGTAACAGACCAACGGTTAAAGGAAAACATCAAACCATAGAGGTTAACTTTTTTAATTTTAATGCTGATTTATATGGAAAGACAATTCAAATAGAATTATTAAAATTCCTTCGTGACGAACAAAAATTTGATTCGCTAGATGATTTAAAATTACAATTACAAAAGGATAAAATCTCTGCTCAAGAAATTGCAATGAATTATTAATAAGAGAAATTGTATATTTGAATATGAAAATTTATATATCCTTTATAGCTATCTTTTTGCTGTTGAGCTGTAAAGCTCAAAGCACAGAAATCTTGACCAAAACAGAAGAGTTTTCATCAAACACAAAATGTCCTGAAGATGGAGGTTGCTCATTTGAGTTATTTTCAAACAGTTCCATAAATTTAGTTGTTAGAGAAGGCACACCGTCTTACACAACCATTGAAAAAGGAAATAAAACAGTATTTAAATTTTCATTTAAAAGAAATGTTGACCAACAAGCTATTGATGGGCACTATATTGAAGAAGTATTTGCTGAATTTGATTCAGACTTATCTGACTTGATTTTAGAAGATAAAGAGCTTAAACAAGTCAATTTAATTTTAAACAGGATTTGCTATTGTAAAGGAAGTTATGGATCTTATATAGTTACAAAAGGACAATTTTCGTTCAAAAAAATAAAGAGAAACACATATGACCTTACAATTGATTTTAAGGTTGATGAGGTGCCACAAGTTATCACAACTATTAGCGAAACACTAATCTTAAAATAATCGTAAAAACTGACTTCTATTTCCTAAATTTGCCCTTTGAAAAAAGAACAATTTTAGATCTATGTTACAAGTACCATTTATTAGAGAGCAAAAAGAAATCATTTTAAAAGGATTGGCAAAACGAAATTTTTCTGATGCAGAAAAATTGGTTGATGAAGTTATTTTGATTGATGAAAATCGTCGCTCTACGCAAACCGAATTAGATAAGACTTTAGCAGAATCTAATAAATTGTCAAAAGAAATAGGAATGCTTTATAAAAATGGAGAAGTTCAAAAAGCAACTCTGTTAAAAGAAAAAACAAGCCAATTAAAAGAAGCTTCTAAAACCTTAAATGAGAAGTTAAATCAATTTACAATTGATTTGCAGGAATTGTTATATCAAATTCCGAATGTACCTCATGAGTCAGTTCCTTCTGGAGTTACAGAAGATGATAATGAAACTATTTTTGAAGAAGGTACAATTCCCGCTTTACATAAAGATGCAATTCCACATTGGGAATTGGCCAAAGAATATGACATCATTGATTTTGAATTGGGTAACAAAATTACAGGTGCAGGTTTCCCCGTTTATAAAGGTAAAGGAGCCCGTTTACAACGAGCTTTAATCAATTACTTTTTAGATAAAAACACTGCTGCAGGTTATGCCGAAATGCAAGTTCCTTATTTGGTGAATGAAGAATCAGGAAAAGGAACAGGACAGCTACCAGACAAGGAAGGGCAAATGTATCATTGCGGAGTTGACAACCTTTATTTGATTCCTACGGCTGAGGTACCGGTAACAAATATTTACCGAGATGTGTTGTTGAAAGAAGAAGATTTTCCGATTACAAACACCTCATATACTCCTTGTTTTCGTCGCGAAGCTGGGTCTTATGGTGCACATGTTCGTGGCCTAAATCGCTTACATCAATTTGATAAAGTTGAGATTGTTCGTTTAGAGCATCCAAAAAATTCTTACAATGCTTTGGATGGAATGGTAAATCACGTTAAAGGAATTTTACGAGAGTTAAAATTACCGTATCGTATTTTAAGATTGTGTGGCGGAGACCTTGGATTTACATCTGCTCTTACGTTCGATTTTGAAGTTTTTTCTACCGCTCAAGATCGTTGGTTAGAGGTTAGCTCTGTTTCAAATTTTGAAACCTTTCAAGCAAACAGGTTAAAATTGCGTTTTAAAAACTCTGAAGGAAAAAATGAGTTGGCACATACTTTAAATGGAAGTTCTTTAGCATTGCCAAGAATCTTAGCAGGATTATTAGAAAATTGTCAGACTCCAGAGGGAATTAAAATTCCTGAAGTTTTAGTACCTTATTGTGGTTTTGAAATGATTGATTAATTATTGGCCAAAAAATAGAGGCAAAGCCTCTCTTTTTTTAACTGTCTTTTCTATGACTCCGATTGCTATTGGCATAGAAATCCAAATTTAATTAGCAACTACAGCTACCATCAATTTTTTGTATCTATTCATTTCTAACAATGCTTCGAAGTATTTGTGTATTTGCCCATTTTTCATATAGGTCTTTGATTTCATTTTTGTTGTTTCGTATTGCTTGATTAAGTTGTTCATAATTTTTAAGTTTTAGTTCGTTTTATTATTAAGACAAGATTTGTGCCAAAATGTTACAGGCCTACAATCTAATTGCTACTCTTTTATAAAAATTTTAACAGTTTGTTGCCTATCTTTGAAACTGAGTTTAACCTGTTTTATCTCACATGCAAAAAATATTCATCTTCTTTTTTTTCTTTTGCTCTTCGCTTCTTTTTGCGCAAGATCAGCAGTTGGCATATGATTATTTTAGAAAAGGAGAGTATGAAAAGTCGGTAACTATCTATCAAAAATTGTATAAACAAAACAATTATAACTCTAATTATTTAAGCCGCCTTATTTATTGTCATCAGCAATTAGAAAATTTTGATGAGACTAAAAATCTTATTGAAAACCATCTTTCAAAATATCCTTCACAAATTCAGTTTTATGTTGAGCTAGGTTATAATTATGAGTTGCAACATCAACAAACAAAAGCGGATTTTTATTATTTAGAAGCTATCAATACTCTAAAATCCAAACCTGTTTATGGATATACTATTGGTCGTACTTTTCAAAAAAACCACCTTTTAGATTATGCATTGCAGGCATATCAAATCACCATGGAATTGAACCCTAACGCAAATTATGAAATTCAAGTAGCAGAGATTTATGGTGAAAAGGGAGAGCTACAAAACATGTTTAATTCTTATTTAGATATGGTTGAAAAAGACCAACGATATGCAACCACTATTTTGCGTTATGTTGGAAAATACATTACGGATGATGCCGAAAATGAATACAATATACTATTTAGAAAACTTATTTTAAAACGATTGCAAATCAACCCAAATAATAGTTGGAATCAATTATTGAGTTGGTTGTTTATGCAGCAAAAAGAGTATGATAAAGCATTTGTTCAAGAAAAAGCAATATACAAGCGCACTGATAGTTTAGGCTTGAATGGAATAGTGAATTTAGGTGAGTTAGCTTTTAATGATAAAGATTATGCTGCTACAAAAACCGTCTTTTCTTTTATCTTAGAAAATGCAGAAATCCAACATTATATTATAGATTCAAAATTGTATTTATTATTTGTTGATATCGAAACTTTAGATGATGTTGAGGTAATTGACACTCAATTTCAAGACTTGTTTAAAGAGTACGGAAAAACTTCAGCAACTATAAATATCCAAATTGCTTATGCTGATTTTTTGACTTTTAAAAAACAAGAACCGTATAAAGCAATCAACATTTTAAAAGAAGCTTTAAAACTCAGAAGTTCTGATTTTCAAAAGGGAGCTATTAAATTAAAATTAGGTGACATTTTAGTTTTTAACAATAAATTCAATCAAGCATTGATTTATTATTCACAAGTTCAAACCAGTCTTAAGAATCATATTCTTGGACAAGAGGCACAGTTTAAAGTAGCGCAAACAAGTTTTTATAAAGGTGATTTTGATTGGGCAGAAACCCAACTAAAAGTATTAAAGAGCTCAACTTCTCAACTTATTGCCAATGATGCATTGGAGTTGAGTTTAATTATTAGTGATAATACTGTTCAAGATTCTCTTAAAACTGCTCTAAAATTATATGCGCAATCAGATTTGTTAGCTTATCAACATAAAAATATGCAAGCGATAGATTCTTTAAATGTGTTGTTAAATAAATTTAAAGGGCACGCCATTGAGGATGATGCCTTGTTTAAACAAGCCAAAATTTTTGAAGAGTTAGACCTTAATGAAAAAGCTAAAAATAACTATTTAAAAATTATTGAAATTAATCCAACTGATATTTTGGTAGATGATGCTTATTATAGATTGGGTGAGTTACACACCAAACAAAATAATCGAGAAAAGGCAAAAGAATACTATCAAAAGATTATTTTTGATTTTCCAACGAGCATACATTTGGTCGATGCTCGTAAAAAATATCGAAAGTTACGAGGTGATGAAATTCAATAATTATAAATTGATTTCATAATTCAACAAAGAAATAATTACACAGAAATAAAATGTACATATACAACGTAACCATAAATGTTGATGAAAGCATAAAAGACGAATGGCTAAAATGGATTCACAATCACATTCCCGAAGTATTGGCTACGGGTAAGTTTAGCAGCGCAAAACTAACCCAAGTTTTGGTGGATGAAGAAATGGGAGGCGTTACTTATTCAGTTCAATATCGTGCAAAAACCAGAAAGAATTTAGATGATTATTATAAGTTTGATGCTGATAAATTGAGAAATGATAGCAATCAGTTTCTTGGAAAATTTGTGGCTTTTAGGACAGAATTAAAAATCATAAAAGAGTTTCTTTAGACGTTAGATTTCAAAAAGCAATCATGAAAGTAAGAGCAAAAAAACATTTAGGGCAACATTTTTTAAAAGACGAATCAATTGCTAAAAACATTGCAGATTCTTTAACTTTAAATGGATATACAGATATCCTTGAAATAGGTCCGGGCATGGGAGTGCTTACAAAATATTTGCTTAAGAAAGACATTGCCACCCATGTGATTGAAATAGACAAAGAATCTGTTGAATATCTTGAAACTGCTGCTGCAACTCAAAATTTAGATTTTAGAATTATAGAAGCGGACTTTTTAAAAATTGATATTAAAGAGTTTTTTAAAGAGGAGCAATTCGCAATCATTGGTAATTTTCCATATAATATTTCGACTCAAATTGTTTTTAAAACGTTAGAAAACAGACGTCAGATTCCAGAATTTTCAGGAATGTTTCAAAAAGAAGTTGCCGAGAGAATTGCAGAAAAAGAAGGCTCAAAAAAATACGGAATCCTATCTGTACTCACACAAGCATTTTATGATGTGGAGTATTTATTTACGGTACCTCCAACAGTTTTTGATCCACCACCAAAAGTAGATTCTGGTGTAATCAGACTTATTAGAAAAGAAAATTATACCTTACCTGTAGATGAAAAATTATTTTTTAGAGTAGTCAAAACAGCTTTTAATCAACGAAGAAAAATGCTACGTGGCAGTTTAAAATCTTTCAATTTATCTAATAAATTAAGAGAAGAGACTATATTTGCGATGCGTCCAGAGCAATTGTCAGTTTCAGCCTTTTTTGAACTGACCGCAAAAATAGAGAACGATGGCAATAGAGATTAACAAAAATCTTTTTAGAAAAATAGAACATTTGGTTGAACTTCAATCAGATGCCGCTATTTTGTCTTTGTTGGGCAATGAACATCACGCTGATATTGCTGAGGTTTTAGATGAGTTAAATCTTGATGATGCTACCTATATTATCAAATTATTAGATAGTGATTTAACTGCTGAAATTTTGATGGATTTAGATGAGGATACAAGAGAACGTGTTCTTAAAAATTTATCTGCTAAAGAAATTGCTGAAGAAGTTAGTGAGCTTGATACTGATGATGCTGCCGATATTATTGGTGAGCTATCCGAAGAACGTCAAGAAAAAGTAATTTTTGAAATAGAGGATGATGAACATAAAGCTGATATTCAAGAACTATTAACGTATGATGAGGATTCTGCTGGTGGATTGATGGCTAAAGAATTAGTGAAAGTAAATGAAAACTGGACACTACCAAGATGCATAAAAGAAATGCGTGCTCAAGCTGAAGAAATTACTCGGGTACATTCTATTTATGTTGTAAATGATGATGAGCAATTGATAGGGAGACTGTCTTTAAAAGATTTATTGATTGCACCACCTAAAGGAAATATTTCTAAAATTTACATTCCAAAAGTTGATTCTGTAAACGTAAATGAAGATACAGAAGAGGTTGCTAAAATCATGCAGAAATATGATTTAGAAGCCATACCTGTGATTGATGATAATAAGGTGTTGCTTGGTAGAATTACCATTGACGACATTGTTGATGTGATGAAAGAAGAAGCCGAAGAAGATTATCTATTGGCAGCAGGGGTTTCGCAAGATGTAGAGGCCGATGATAGTATTTTAGAGTTGACAAAGGCACGTTTACCCTGGTTGGTTTTAGGGCTTTTTGGCGGACTAGGAGCAGTGTTTATTATGGAAGGCTATGAAGATATTATGGCTGATGATCGATATCGTCAACTGTTCTTTTTTACACCGCTAATTGCCGCCATGGCAGGAAACGTTGGTGTACAGTCGAGTGCAATTATAGTACAAGGTTTGGCAAATGATGTTGTAAAAGGAAGTCTATTTCATCGATTATTAAAAGAAGTGGGGCTGAGTTTAATCAATGGATTAATTTTAGGACTCCTTGTAATTCTTTTCGGGTTTGTAACTCAAATGGATATTAATTTTAGCTTAACAATTGCCATTTCAATGTTATCAGTAATTATTGTTGCTGCATTGATAGGAACCTTTGTTCCGATAGTTTTAGATAAAAGAGGTATTGACCCTGCAATTGCTACTGGCCCTTTTATTACCACTAGTAATGATATATTCGGCATTTTCTTATTCTTTTATATTGCCAAAATAATATTAGGCTTTTAATACCGTACATTTTTGATTGTAATCAATTTTAAAACCTTATACCATTGTCGCATTTTGGTATGCTAAATGCTTGCCGCTTTTATTTTTTCAGCTTCTCGATTAACCCTAGTGCATCTTAGAAATATTATTAAGTAAAAGATTTTGTTGCGCCTAATTTATTAAGCTCACTATTTTTATTTTTTCATACTATCTATAAATTCTCATCGTTTAATTTTTTAGAAAAAGAAGCCAAAAAAAGGAGCTGTTCATTTCAATCAAATTTTATTTTTAACATGCAAATTAATACAATCTTAAATTTAGTGCTAAAAGACTATCTTAAAACTCAAAAAGAAAAATGGACTTATATTATTGGGAGTTCTATATTTTTTGTTGTATTTCTACTTTTATATAAACCTTTTGGATTATCTGATAGTTTTTTGAGTATTGATACTACAATTTTTGAAAAACTTAGTTTCGTATTAGTTGAAGGAATTAATGTATTTACAGTATTAAGCTTAAGTCTGTTCTTTTTTAGAAAATATCTAAAAAAGAATAAAAATTCTATCAAAAATTTAATTATTATATTTTCTATCGAAGTTTTATTGATTGTAATTATTCCTGCGACACCTATTTTGATTAATGAACTTTTTATCGAAGGGCATTTATACATGAGCATACTTTTATTGAAGGAGTATTTGGTCTATTGTTTCTTTATGCTGCACATTTCTTAATTCTATTATACCCCGCTTTAGCAAGTATCCTATTTATTCATTTAAAACAATTACACCTCAATAACGAGGTGCTTAAAAAAGAAATCTCTTTAGTAAATGTTCGATATAAAATGATTGCTAACAATGATGATTTAATTAAGATTTGTGACGAAAATAATAAACATAAAATTACAATTGACCTAAGTTCATTATATAGTATTGAATCAAAAAATCAATATGTGGTTATTAAATTTAAGCGAGACAATCAAATAATTGAAAGAACTATTAGAACCAGATTTTCTAAATTATTGTTTGAGTTAGATAGTTTTCCATCTATTTTAAGATGTCACCGTTCATTTGCTATTAATTTACAAAATGTTGCTTCATTGTCTTCAATCAATAATAGTCCAACACTAATTTTAGGCAAAGATTTTTTGATAAAAATTCCTATTTCAAAATCTTATTTTAAGGATATTAAAGAGAAACTTACCCAAATTTAAGACCTCTTTTTAAATTAGTCTTTAGCCTTTTTTATTAATAAAAAGTTAAATATTTTTTTTCTGCACCTAAAACCATCCATTCGCTCCACTTTCACTTTTTGTTAAGAATATTTAATTCTTTACTCCGTTATATTTGCTTAAAATAAAATTAATGATTTATGAGGAAACTCCTTTTAACACTACTTTTAATAATTCCATTAATAGTAGTATCGCAAGAAAAAAACACCATTAGCGGAACATTAAAAAACGCATCTAATGGCGAAACCCTTTTTGGTGCATCTATATACTTAGAAGGAACAACAATTGGGGTAACCACAAATGAATACGGATTCTACTCATTAACAGCACCTAAAGGTAGTTATACAATTGTAATTACATATATGGGGTTTGCAGCTATAGAACAAGAAATACAACTCGACTCGGATACAAAACTAAATTTTGAACTAAAAGAAGATTTTGCTCAACTAGATGAAGTGGTTATTACAACAGGTGGTGCTAAAAAAGTAAATATTAAAACTCCACAAATGAGTGTAAATAAACTATCTTCTAAAACCATAAAAAAGATACCTACAGTATTAGGAGAAGTAGATATAATAAAATCTATTCAACTTTTTCCTGGTGTTACAAATGCTGGTGAAGGAGCCTCTGGGTTTAATGTTCGCGGTGGGGCAGTTGATCAAAATCTAGTTATGTTAGATGAAGCTATAATTTACAATACATCTCATCTATTTGGCTTTTTTTCTGTTTTTAATGCCGATGCAATAAAAGATATCAATCTCTATAAAGGAGGTATTCCTGCTCGTTTTGGAGGTAGAGCTTCTTCTGTTTTAGATGTAAGACAAAAAGATGGCAATAGTAAAAATATTGGCATAACTGGTGGTGTTGGCCTTATTTCAAGTAGGCTTGCGGTAGAAGGCCCAACATTTAAAGATAAAGGATCCTTTTTGTTAGCAGGTAGATCTTCTTATGCTAATATTTTTTTAAAACTTTCAGATAATGACAGTCGAGTTAGTTTTTACGATTTTAATTTAAAAACCAACTATGAAATTAATGAAAATAATAGATTGTATTTATCTGGTTATTTTGGAAAAGACAAAATGGAGTTTTCTTCAGCATTTATAAACACCTATGGTAACATTTCAGGAAACTTACGTTGGAATCATGTTTTTAATGATAAATTATTTTCAAACCTATCTTTAATCTACAGTAAATACAACACTACTTTAGAAATAGTTGATAACGGTATTGATTGGGATTCAGATATCAAAAATTATAACCTTAAATACGATCTTAAATATTATTTAAATGATACTTTTAATTTTGATTTTGGGGCTAGCACAATTAAATACGATTTTAACCCAGGTCTTTTAAAACCCCTAAACAAAAACTCAGAAGTTAACCGATTAAAACTAGATGATAAATTTGCTTTAGAAAGTGCTGTTTATGTTAGCGTAAAACATAAAATTTCAGATAAACTTAGAGCAGAATACGGCTTACGATATAGTAATTTTCTTCAGTTAGGAAAACAAACTATAAGTCAATACGAAAATAACTTACCCGTTGTTTACAATTCAAATTTAGGAATTTATCAAAGCGGAACTGTTATTGGAGAAACAGAATATGGCAAAGGAGATGTAATTGAATCCTTTAATAACTTTGAACCTCGTTTAGCGCTATCTTATCAATTAAATGAAGACTCCTCAATTAAGGCTAGTTACAATAAAATGAGTCAATATTTACACTTAATTTCAAATACAACCTCTGCAACACCACTAGATATTTGGACACCAAGTGACACCTTCTTAAAACCTCAAATAGCAAATCAATATGCTCTTGGTTATTTCAGAAATTTAAAAAACGATATGTTTTCTGTAGAAACCGAAGTTTATTATAAAACAATTGACAATAGAGTTGATTATATTGACGGAGCCGCTTTAATTGCTCAAAGCAATATTGAAACACAAATTTTAATTGGCGAAGCTAGATCTTACGGATTAGAGTTTTTATTTCGTAAAAATAGAGGAAAATTTACAGGTTGGTTAGCATATACTCTTTCTAAATCAGAACAAAAAACCCCTGGAGGGGTAGCTGGTGGCCCTGGTTTAAATAATGGAGAGTGGTACAATACCGCCTATGACAGAACGCACGATATCTCTATTACAGGAAGTTACACCTTAAATGACAAATGGAGTTTTAGCACAAATTTTGTATTCCAAACAGGGCGCCCTGTAACCTATCCTAATGGGCAATTTCAATATAACGGCTTATCAATACCAACGTATTCTAACAGAAATGCAGATAGATTACCTGCGTATCATAGACTAGATATTTCTGCTACATTAACCCCTATAAAAAACAAAAATAGATCTTGGAAAAGCGAATGGGTTTTTGGAATTTACAACCTTTATAATCAAAAAAATGCAGCTTCCATTTCTTTTGGTCAAAATTCTGACACAGCTATTAACGAAGCAACAAAAACATCTATTTTCGGAATCATGCCTGGAATAACTTATAATTTTAAATTTTAGAAATAATGCATAAACTTTATATAAGAATACCCTTGTTTTTCATTTTAATTAATAGTTTGCTGTACTCTTGTACAGAAGTTGTGGATGTTGATGTTCCAAATGGTGGAGAACGATTAGTAATAGAAGCTTCCATTGATTGGGAGAAAGGCACTTTGGGACAACTACAAACCATTAAATTGAGTACTTCTACACCCTATTTTACGAGTAATCCAGAGGCTCCTGTTACTGGGGCAATTGTTACTGTAACAAAAGAAGATGATGGAATGCAATTTGTTTTTACCGATCAAAACAATGGAAACTATATCACAACTAATTTTGTGCCAGAATTAAACCAATCGTATAGCTTAGAAATCATTTATGAAGACGGAATTTATGTTGCAAATGAAACCTTAATGTCTGTAAGTTCTATAACAGAAATTGAACAAGATACTAGTTCTGGTTTTTCAGAAGATGAAATTGCAGTGACTATCTATTTTGATGATCCTGTAGGTGTTGAAAATTTTTATTTAGGTGAATTTATTCCTTCACACTCTCCATTAATTAATTTTCAAGCCTTAAATGATAGATTAACCGATGGCAATCAAAAATTTGTTGAATATAACGATGAAGATATTAAGGCTGGCGATCTCTTAGAAATTAGTTTATTAGGTATTTCAGAAAATTACTATACCTATATGAATATTCTCGAAAATCAATCTGGCGACGGTGGTCCATTTTCAACAACCCCAGTTCAATTGGTTGGCAATTGTAAAAATCAAAATAATTTAAACGAAGAAGTTTTAGGTTATTTTAGATTGAGTGAAGTAGATAAAATAATCTATACTATTCAATAAATCTTTTATATATTTTTAACTCACAAAACCTTTTTTCAAAAATCTAATAAACACTTTAAATTCACAGCTAACATTTAAATAGCGGTAAACAAGGCAAAAGAAAAAAGGTTGTCTTATTGATAAAATATACACTTAAGGTTAAGTATTCTAATGTAATATTGTTGTTTAGAGTGTTTAAATAGATGTTAAAATTGTATCTTCTTAAATAAATCCCATAATACGACACCACAACTCACCGAAATATTTAAGGAATGTTTGGTTCCAAACTGAGGAATTTCAATGCAATAATCTGAAGCAGAAACAACTTCTTGTTGCACGCCTTTTACTTCGTTACCAAAAATTACAGCGTACTTTTCATTGGGTTCAATATTAAAATCTTGAAGCATTATTGAATTATCAGCTTGTTCAATACTAGCCACTTTAATGTTTAATTCTTTCAGTTTCTTAACTAGCTCTAGTGTGTCTTCAGTATACTCCCAAGTAACAGATTCTGTAGCCCCCAATGCTGTTTTATGAATTTCTTTGTGTGGTGGTTGCGCAGTGATTCCGCAGAGATAAATTTTCTCAATCACAAACGCATCACTTGTTCTAAAAACAGACCCAATATTGTTTAAGCTTCTAATATTATCTAATACAACAATCAGTGGAATCTTAGAAGTTTTTTTAAATCCATCTACGTCCAATCTTTCAAGTTCGCTATTTTTTAATTTACGCATAAAATTGATTTTATTACTCAGAAACTTCAACTAGATTGTTTTTTCTATCAATATCAGCCATTCTTTGAGAAGGGTCAATCTCAACAGATTTAATTTCTTTTGTGGCTTTAAAAGTATAGGTTGGAAATGACCAAGCCCAATTATTTATTTGAGTTGCATTTGTAGATTTGCTTCCTAACATCATTCGTAAAGGGATATAAAACTCCTCTGAGGTGCCATCAGTATAGGTTACCAAAACATCTATTGGCATTGGCATTCTGCCAATTCTTTCTAAAGTGATATTGTTATTTGCAATGACTTTAATTCCGTAATCTATGGTATGTGTTGTTTGGGTCCATTCATTCAAATACCAATCTAATTGTATTCCCGAAACTTTTTCAGCAGTACGCATAATATCATTTGGTGTCGGATGCTTAAACTTAAAATCTTGATAATATTTTTTAAGGGTCTTATTTAAATTGTCTTGACCTATGATGTATCCTAATTGTACTAAAAAAATGGCTCCTTTTTGATAAGCATTAGAGCTTGCCACACGTTCATGTTTATACCTATCAATGTGAACAGACAAAGATTCTTGCCGGCCTATTTTTACATACCCAAAATAACTTTGGTATGAATAGGCAAACGGATTGTCTAGCTTTTCAGTTCTTACCAATTCGTTAGTTGCTAAATTATCAATATAGGTTGCAAAGCCTTCATCCATCCAAGCGTGTTTACTCTCATTGGTTGCCAATATAAACTGAAACCAAGAATGGGCTAACTCATGTTGCATTACGTTAATAAGACTGTTTAAGGTTCTATTTGCTGTAATTAGAGTTGACATTCCGTACTCCATACCGCCATCACCACCTTGAATTATAGAGTATTGTTTGTAAGGATAATCTCCTACCAACTCGTTATAAAACTCCATGGTCTTTACCGTCATTTCCTCCATCTTTACCCAATTGCTTTTATTGATAAGATCATTCTTGTATAAAAAGTGAAGTTTAACATCATTAGGCCCTTCTAAAATATCATGTGTATAATTTGGATCTGCTGCCCATGTAAAATCGTGTACATTTGGAGCTTTAAAATTCCAAGCTAATTTATCTCCTTCTGGCAGTTTCATTTTTTTTGAAATATCCTCATAACCATGTCCAACTTCTTGCGGATTTTGAAGGTATCCTGTTCCCCCAATTGTATAATTTTTATCAATATGAATTGTTACATCAAAATCACCCCAAACTCCATGAAACTCATGAGAAATATAAGGATCTGTATGCCAACCTTCAATATCATACTCTGCCATTTTAGGATACCATTGTGCCATTGAAAGCGCAATACCCTCTTTGTTGTTTCTTCCAGAACGTCTAGTTTGTTCAGGTACTTGAGCAAGGTATTCCATTTCAAAAGTGGCTTTTTTGCCTGCTTTAATTGGAGTGTTTAAATACACTTTTAAAACTGTTCCTGTTACTTCATATTTTACCGGTTTACCATTTTGTTTTAAAGAGTTTACTTTGATAAACCCAATTTGAGTCTCATCCAAATTAGCAAGGTTTGTAATGTTTTTTATAAACCTTCTATCTGGGTCTGCAACATTTTGTGAACGCACATACATTTCAGAACCTGGTTGAAATGCATTGAAATACAAATGATAAAAAACTAGCTCTAAGTCATCTGGAGAATTATTAGTGTAAACTAATTTTTGTTTTCCATCATATTGATAATTTTCAACATTCATATCAATATTCATTGTATAATCTACATGTTGCTGCCAATAGGTTGAATTAGATTGTGCATTACCTACAAAAAATAGCAGATTTAAAATTGAAAATAAAAAAGTGTTCTTCATAAGGGTATTAGGTTCTTTGGTTAATTTGTTACTTATAGTTATTTGTTCTGATAAATATCGGAAACGTTCGACAAGATAGTATAAAACATATACTTATTCACCCGCAAGATTTAAAAACCTTGCGGGTGAATTTTTATCAGAAGATAAATAGTATAACTAGTAAATAAAAATTGAATTTATAATCCTGCTTCTTCTTTTTCAGAAGGAGTCGAATTCATTTCTTGTAATTTAATATTTGCCGAAATAACTAATGTCATTTTATCTGCTAATAATAATGCGTTATGAGCGTTTACAATAGCTCCTGAAACAGACAACTCGCTAAACGGGACTTTTTTTCCTTCACCACCTGGTAACAATACATCAAAATTTGCTTTGGTACCAGAGTTCATAATAATGTGTTTCACTTGGCTTGCAGAAAGCTCAGGATAATATGATCTAATTAAAGCTGCAACGCCAGCAACTACTGGTGAAGCCATTGAAGTTCCTTGCATCATTTTGTATTTATTATTTGGGATAGTAGAATAAATTTCTGATCCTGGAGCAAAAATATCTACGTTGTTTTTTCCGTAGTTAGAAAAACTAGAAACCAATTTTTCATCAAAATGACGTGTGCTAGAACCAATCGTAATTAAATTGTCAGTAATCTCATTTAATTTGTCTGGAGCATCTGTAGGGTAATTGTTATATGTTGCTAAATTACTGTTGTCATTTCCTGCTGCATGCACTAATAAAACGTCGTGTTTTTCAGCATACTTAATTGCATCATAAACCCATTCTGGATTTGTAGCATAGCTTTTACCAAAACTCATGTTGATTACTTTTGCACCATTATCAACAGCATATCTAATTGCCAAGGCAACATCTTTGTCATATTCATCTCCATTTGGGACTGCTCTAATTGACATCAATTGAACGTTTGTAGCAACTCCGTTCATTCCTTTACCATTTTCTCTTTCTGCTAAAATGATTCCCGAAACATGTGTTCCGTGAGATTCTTCTGTTAATGATCCTCTTACAAAAGAATTTCCATAATCAGTGTCTTTAATATTATAAGGATTATCACCAGTAACAGCTCTTCCGTCAAAATCAACATTGTAATTGATTTCAACACTAGACTTATAATGATTTATGGTGCCATCTAATTTTCCTATATACTCTTCAATTGTAAAGCCCCTAGAAAGCACTTTCATCAACTTAATGTTTTGATCTTGCTCAGGTAAGTTTTTCACCTCTTCTAAGGTATAAGTTGATTTGTTTAACTTACTCTTAATGTGCGCATCACTAGCAATTAATAGCTCTTTTTTTTCTTTATAATATTTAAGTTTTTTAACAGCTTTTTGATATCCTTTTTTGTAATCTTCTTTTACTTTTTTATAATAAGAATATTCAGTTTTATCCTTTTGGGGAATATCACCTTCGTAAATTATCTCATATTTAGCGCTCAATTTTTTGTAAACTCTAGTAATTTCTAATTGCTCAGGAATGTTTGTTCCGTCTGCACCTCCAAAGAAATTCCAGCCATAAACATCATCAACATAACCATTTTTATCATTGTCAATTCCGTTGCCAGCAATTTCATTTTTGTTAACCCAAACAACATCCTTTAAATCTTCGTGCTCAATATCAATTCCAGAATCTATTACAGCAACAATCACTGTAGTTCCTTCTTTGTCTGCAATAAATTCGTACGCCATATTTAGACTAATTCCGGGGATAGAATCTGAAACAATATCGGCATGTGGCCATTGTTGTAATTCTTGTTCTGTTAAACTACCTCTCTTTGCAGGAGTTGTAATAATTACAGCGCTATCATTTGGTACTGCTACGTTGTGTATCGACTTTGTTGTATTACAACTAGTCAATATTAGGGCAAGGCTTAAGCCTAAAATTATTCTTTTGATCATGGGAACTAGGGATTTATATTAATTAAAAATATCTGTAAATTTAAATGTGTTTTTAAGGCGAACGCCCTTTTCGGTATGTTGAACTGTACACAACTCAGATTGTGTATCATGTTCTAAAAACAGGATGAATTCTTCATCTGCTGCAGTATTTAAAAATTGTTTTTTTTCTTTCAATGTAAGCATAGGTCTTGTATCATACCCCATTACAAAGGGTAAAGGAATATGACCCGTTGTAGGCAACAAATCTGCCATAAATACCAAGGTTTTCTCTTGATATTTAATCATCGGAATCATTTGTTTATCAGTATGTCCATCAGCTAAAAAAATATCAAAGCCTAGTTCGGAATTCTTTTGGATTTTATTTTCTGATAAATTTATAAAATTTAATTGCCCGCTATCTTGCATCGGATTGATGTTCTCTTTTAAGAAAGATGCTTTTTCTCGGTCATTAGGATTTGTAGCCCAATTCCAATGATCTTGATTGCTCCAAAATTTTGCATTTTTAAAAGCAGGTTCATAAAAAGTTTTAGAATTATTCCATTGAATCGATCCTCCGCAATGATCAAAATGTAAATGAGTTAAAAATACATCGGTAATATCATCACGATGAAATCCTAATTTTGCTAATGAAATATCTAAAGTAGCATCACCAAACAAATAATAATAACCAAAAAATTTATCTGATTGCTTATTTCCGAGCCCAGTATCGATCAAAATCAATCTGTTTCCATCTTCAATTAACATACATCGCATAGCTAAATCGATCATGTTATTTGTGTCAGCAGGATTGGTTCGTTGCCACAAATTCTTAGGAACTACGCCAAACATAGCGCCTCCATCAAGCTTTAGATTTCCAGTTTCAATAGGGTAAATTTTCATCCATACAAATAAGGGATGTAAAGGTCTTAATTATCTTTCACTTTTTATGTTAAAAAAAGCAAAAAAACCGTCTCGCAAAATGCGGACGGTTTTCTAGAGGCGTCGAACGGACTCGAACCGATGTACGAGCTTTTGCAGAGCTCTGCCTAGCCACTCGGCCACGACGCCATTAAGGTTTGCAAATTTAGTTATTTTTATATTGTTGGCAAGTATTTTTAGATTTTCCTTTTCTTCTTTCGACTGATCGTGACTTTTTCAACATTACCACCAATTGGTGGGTTGATTTTTGAAACTGAAACCTTGCATTTTTGCACCATCAAAAGCTCTTTTAAAATTCTGTTGATAATGCGATCTACCACATGCTCTAACAGTGCTGAACGAACCGCCATTTCTTCTTTTACAATTTTGTTTAGATGAACATAATCTGCAGTGTCACTCAATTCATCTGATTGTGAAGATTTTCTTAAGTCTGCTTTTACTTTTACATCTATTCGATAATCTGACCCTATTTTACCCTCTTCTATTAAACAGCCATGGAAGGCATAAATTCTAATATTTTCAACTTTTATGATTCCCATTTTAATTTGTAAAAAAGTCAAAGATATTACTCAAGGCTTTAGTTGAAGCTTTGTAAAATTCTGTGTATTTCCATTTTTCACATGTTACAGAAGTATATTTTTCTGTTTGCACATCAAATATTTTAGATAATATTCCTCCAGTAGCTCTCATTTGTCCAATTTCATAGCTTCGGTTTTTACACTTCGGACAAGTATAATTTAAGTTCACATCGTTCATCTTGCTTATTTTTCATCAAATATACTAATTCACGCTTTTTTTTGTAGTTGTATTGCCAAAAAAAATCAATAATTTTGCAACTCATTTTGAAAGTATGAACGAAGAAAAAAAATCATTGAATTTTATTGAGCAAATTGTTGCTGAGGATTTAAAAAACGGATTGGATAAAAACGATTTACGTTTCCGTTTTCCACCAGAACCAAACGGATATTTACATATTGGTCATGCGGCCTCTATTTGTTTAAATTTTGGTTTAGGATTACAACACAACGCACCCGTAAACTTACGTTTTGATGATACAAACCCTGCAAAAGAAGAGCAAGAATATGTTGATGCTATTAAGAAAGATGTTGAATGGTTAGGTTTTAAGTGGGATAAAGAATTGTATTCTTCAGATTATTTTCAACAACTTTATGATTGGACAATTGTACTTATCAAAGATGGAAAAGCATATGTAGATGAGCAATCATCAGAAGAAATAAGAGCACAAAAAGGAACACCAACAGAGGTGGGAGTTGATAGTCCTTTTAGAAATAGATCGGTTGAGGAAAATCTTGACTTGTTCGAAAAAATGAAGAATGGTGATTTTGATGAAGGAAGTGTAGTATTGCGTGCAAAAATCGACATGAAGCACAACAATATGCACATGCGCGATCCTATTTTATATCGTGTTTTAAAAAAATCACACCATAGAACAGGAACGAATTGGTGTATTTTTCCGATGTATGATTGGACTCATGGAGAGTCAGATTATATAGAGCAAATATCACATTCATTTTGCACGTTAGAGTTTAAGAGTCACCGAGAATTATATGATTGGTATTTAGATCGAGTAGTGTCATCAGAAAATATCCGCCCAAAACAACGCGAGTTTGCAAGACGTAATTTGAGTTATACTGTGATGAGTAAACGCAAATTATTGCAATTGGTTGAAAACAGAATTGTAAACGGATGGGACGACCCAAGAATGCCTACAATATCTGGATTGAGACGTAGAGGATATACCTCAGAATCTATCCGAAACTTTAGTGATGTATCTGGAATTTCAAAACGAGATTCTATTACTGACGTGGCTTTGTTGGAGTCTTGTATCAAAGACCATTTAAACAAAACGGCACCTAGAGTGATGGCGGTTTTAGATCCTATAAAAGTGATTATTACCAATTACCCTGAAGGAGAAGAAGAATTTTTAGATGCTAATTATAATGACTATGAAGAAGGGTTTGGTAGTAGACCAGTTCCTTTTTCGAGAGATATTTATATAGAAAGAGAAGACTTTAGAGAAGAAGCTAATAAAAAATTTTTCAGATTAAAATTGGGCAAGGAAGTCCGATTAAAAAATGCCTATATCATAAAAGCAGAAGGCTGTATTAAAGATGCTGATGGCACAATTACAGAGATACATTGTACGTATGATGCGGATTCTAAAAGCGGAAGCGGAAGTGAAGCAAGTAAACGAAAAGTAAAAGGGACATTGCATTGGGTATCGGTAAAACATGCAGTAAAAGCTGAAGTACGACTGTATGATCGTTTGTTTAGCGATGAAGATCCGGATGGACATAAAGACAAAAACTTTTTAGAATTTGTAAATCCAAACTCTTTAGAAGTGGTTACTGCTTTTGTGGAGCCTAGTTTGAAATTTGTTAAAGTTGGAGAGCGTTTTCAGTTTCAACGCAAAGGATATTTTTGTGTAGATGATGATGCTACTAACGAAAATTTAGTATTTAATAGAACGGTTCCTTTGAGAGATTCTTGGGTAAAAGTTGAGAAGAAATAAGGGCACTGTCATTCTGGTTGAAAACGAAAAATCTCGAATAATTGAGAATAGAGATTTTTCAATTCGTTCAAAATGAAAAGCATAATTTATTGTTAGATTATTTCACTTTACTCATTGTAAAAGAAAATTCTGATCCTTTTTTAAATTTGCTTTTTACCAAAATGGTTTCGTCATGTGCTTCAATAATATGTTTTACAATTGAGAGCCCTAATCCAGAACCACCTTGCTCTCTAGAGCGACTTTGATCTACCCGATAAAAACGTTCAAACAACCTTGAAAGGTGTTCTTTTTTAATTCCCAAGCCGTTATCCGTAATTTTTATGAGGATTTTTTTATGTCCGTAAGATTCAATACTTATAGTTGTTGCACCATTAACCTTTCCATATTTTAAGGAGTTCATAATCAGGTTTATCAAAACTTGCTCTATGCGCTCTCTATCGCCAATAACCAATAATGGCACATCATAAGGTTTATTGAACATTAAGGAAATTCCGCGGGTATGAGATTTCATTTCTAATAAATCAAACACTCCTTGAATTAATTCAATAATATTAAACTCTTCTTTTTGAAGACCTAATTCGTTAGACTCTAACTTAGCAATCATGTCTAAATCTTTCACAATTGCTACCAGACGCTCCACTCCTTTATTGGCTCTTTGCAGATATTTTTCACTGATATTTTCATCGTCAATGGCTCCATCTAAAAGGGTTAACAAATACCCTTGTACAGTAAATAAAGGTGTTTTTAATTCATGAGATACGTTACCTAAAAATTCACGTCTATAAGATTCACGTTCGTATAAACTTGCAATTTCAACTTGTTTTTCTTCTGCAAACTTTTTTACTTCTGCAGAAAGGGTTTCCATGTTGGTAGTGAGGGCAGTTTTCTCTAAATCATCAAAATCCAATAAAGAGACTTCTTCATAAATTTTTTTGATTCGTTTGTAAATAAAACGTTCAACACGAATTTGAATTATAATAATTGAAAAGATAAAGCTGATAATGGCCGCTGAAAAAATAATATTATAATGAATAGATTCATTGAATATATACTGTAAAACAATGAGTAATATCACAAAGAATGAAGTAATAATAACTGCCGACCAAAAGGCAAAAGAATATGTTTTTTTAAGCTTCACAAATAGATATTATACTTCGTCAGATACAAACTTATACCCAACGCCTTTAATTGTTTTAATATAGTCATCTCCAATTTTTTCACGCAATTTTCTTATATGCACATCTATGGTACGCCCTCCAACAACAACTTCACTTCCCCAAACTTGGTCTAGAATAATTTCGCGTTTAAAAACTTTTCCAGGGTTTGAAGCTAACAAGGAAAACAACTCAAACTCTTTTCTAGGTAAGGTTATTTTTTCTTTATTTTTAGAAATTAAATATTCATCTCTATTAATAATTATTGATCCTACGGTAACAATATTTTCGTCGGTTACTGTTTTTAATCTGCGTAATAAAGATTTTACTTTACTCACCAAAACTTTAGGCTTTACAGGCTTGGTGATATAATCATCAGCCCCTGCTTCAAAACCTGCAACTTGCGAATAATCTTCACCACGAGCTGTAAAAAATGCAATTAAGACATCATCCAACCCATCTAAGCTCCTAATTTTTTCGCAGGCTTCAATACCATCCATTTCTGGCATCATCACATCTAACAGAATTAAATGAGGTTTTATTTTTTTGGCTTGCTCAACAGCTTTTATCCCGTTTTCAGCGGTGAAAATTGCATAGCCTTCATTTCTTAAATTGTAGGATACAATTTCTAAAATATCTGGTTCATCATCAACCAAAAGAATTTTTATATCAGTTTTTTTCATTGTTTAGTTTGATACGATTTTCAAAGATAATTATTAATATGAAACAGTGTTCATCCTTAACATTGATTTAATATCAGAAAGTAGATTAATAATTTTAAGATAACATTAGCAAAAGAGCTAACCTGTATAAGAGAACTCTTTTTCGTATCTTTAAAGCAAAAGAAAAAGCTATGACTACTAAAATTGATTTTAAAAAAATATTATTTCTAGATATTGAAACTGTTCCTGAAGTAGAGAATTACCAAGATTTAACGGAAATAAAACAAGAGCTATTTAGCTTAAAAACCCAATATCAACGAAAAGAAGAATTTACCCCAGAAGAGTTTTACAATCGTGCAGGAATTTGGGCAGAGTTTGGTAAAATTATCTGTATTTCTGTCGGATTTTTTTCGTCTTTTGAAAAGGAAAGAGTGTTTAGAGTCAAGTCTTTTTATAGTGATGACGAATATTCATTGTTAGTAGAATTTAATGATTTGTTGAACAGCCATTTTGATAAAGCCAACAACTTATTATGTGCGCATAATGGAAAGGAATTTGATTTCCCGTACATAGCACGTAGAATGATTATACACAGAATTGATTTGCCTAAAAGCTTGAATTTATTTGGAAAAAAACCATGGGAGATTCCACATTTAGACACTATGGAGTTATGGAAATTTGGTGATTTTAAACACTACACATCTCTAAAATTGATGACACATATTTTAGGGGTTCCATCGCCAAAAGATGATATTGATGGGAGTCAAGTGGCAGGTGTTTATTACAAAGAAAAGAACCTTGAACGGATTGTTACATACTGTGAAAAAGACACTATTGCTGTTGCGCAATTACTTTTACGATTGTATAATAATGATTTATTGGTAGCTGAAGAAGTTGTAAGGGTTTAAGCAATTAAACCTACCCCTCAATTAGCATAGACAACTCTAACCAACGTTCTTCTTTTAGTTCCAAATCACTGATTATTTTTTGTAATTTTTGGGAAACATCATAAATTTTAGACTCTTCAATTGTTCCTTCTGCAAATTGATTTTCCAAGACTTCTTTTTCTTTACCCAAGTTTGATATTTCTTTTTCTAATTGGTTAAATTCTTGTTTGTCTTTGTATGATAATTTATTTTTGGTTACTGTCTTGGTTTGTGTTTTTACAGTTTTTTTAACCATTACTTCTTTGGTTGGAACTGAATCTTCATAAACTCTGTAATCAGAATAATTGCCAGGAAAATGTGTTATCTCAGCATTGCCCTCGAACACAAAAAGTGAATCGATGATTTTGTCCATAAAATATCTGTCGTGAGAAACTACCACTAAGTTTCCGGGAAAATCTAACAAGAAATTTTCTAACACATTTAAAGTGATAATATCTAAGTCATTTGTAGGCTCATCTAAAATTAAAAAATTAGGATTTTGGATTAAGACCGTACATAAATATAAGCGTTTTAATTCGCCCCCAGATAGTTTTTCAACAAAGTCATATTGCTTTTTTCTGCTGAATAAAAAACGCTCCAATAATTGACTTGCAGAAATTTTATTTCCTTTTGCTAGTGGAATATAATCACCAAATTCTTTAATTACGTCAATTACTTTTTGACCTTCTTTAACATGGATTCCGCTCTGAGTATAATAGCCAAATTTTACGGTTTCACCCACCATGATTTTACCAGAATCTAGTGGAATTTTATCTGTTATAATATTTAGAAAAGAAGATTTTCCAGTTCCATTTTTGCCAATGATTCCGATGCGCTCTCCTCGTTTAAAAACGTATTCAAATTTATCTAGAATCTGCAAGTTCCCAAACGATTTTGAAATTTTGTGCAACTCTAAAATTTTGTTTCCAAGACGATGCATATTAATTTCTAACTGAACCACATGGTTAATTCTTCTTTGATGCGCTTTGTCTTTTATTTCAAAAAAATCATCAGTTCGAGATTTTGATTTTGTGGTTCTCGCTTTTGGTTGCTTGCGCATCCAATCCAATTCTTTTTTAAACAACAATTTTGCCTTGTGTAATTCTGTTTGTTCTTGGATTTGTCGTTCTTCTTTTTTTTGTAAATAATAAGAATAGTTTCCCTTGTATTTATAGATATTACCTTGGTCTAATTCAATGATTTCATTACAAACTCGCTCTAAAAAATAGCGATCGTGCGTTACCATCAGTAAGGCTATTTTTTCTTTTTTAAAATAACTTTCTAACCATTCTATCATTTCTAAATCTAAATGATTGGTAGGCTCATCAAGAATTAACAAATCAGGTTTGTGAATTAGAATAATAGCTAACGACAATCTTTTTTGCTGACCACCAGAAAGCGATGAAATAGGTTGTGATAAATCATCAAATTTTAGTTTTGATAAAATTTGCTTGTACTGAGTTTCAAAATCCCAAGCATTGTGACGTTCCATCAATTCAAAGGCTTTTTGATACTCGTCTTCATTTTCAGGATTTTCTAGCGCATGCTCATATTTTTCAATCACTTTTAAAATAGGATTCTCAGAATCAAATATTGCGGCTTCGATTGTAAGCTCTTGATTTAAGTCATTTTTTTGAGATAGATAAGCAATGTGTAATCCTTTTCTAGAAACAATTTTTCCAGAATCTGCGGTATCAATACCTGCAATAATATTTAGGATAGTTGTTTTTCCTTCACCGTTTTTTGCAATAAAAGCAATTTTTTGTTCTTTATTAATGCCAAAAGAGATGTCTTTAAATAACACGCGGTCACCAAAACTTTTTGCAATATTTTCTACAGTTAAGAAATTCATATTTGCTGATTTTGTACAAAGAACGAAAAATAAAATAGGATAAGGATAAGTATTCTCAAAAATCGTTTCTTCATACAATTCCTTAAAGAATTAATCGTTTATCAATCACATTAGAATTGTATATTTGCATCAATCGAAAAAGAAAACATTAAAATTTATTAAATGAAAATTATTGTACCTATGGCGGGAATCGGATCTCGATTACGCCCACACACATTAACAACTCCAAAGCCTTTAACATTAATTGCTGGCAAGCCTATTGTTCAAAGATTGGTTGAAGATATTGCACAGGTTGTAAATCAAAAAATAAATGAAATTGCCTTTATAATTGGCCCTGTTGCCAAAGGGTTTCCTGGAGACACAGAAGAACGTTTGTTAAAAATTGCTTCGGACTTAAATGCCAAAGGATCTGTTTTTGTACAGCACGAAGCCTTAGGAACTGCACACGCCATTCAATGTGCAAAAGACGCGCTAGATGGCCCTTGTGTTGTTGCGTTTGCCGACACACTTTTTAAGGCAGATTTTACGTTAGACGCCAATGCTGATGGTGCTATTTGGGTAAAGCAAGTAGATGATCCGAGTGCGTTTGGAGTGGTAAAATTGAAAGACGGATTTATTACTGATTTTGTAGAGAAGCCCACAGAGTTTGTTTCTGATTTGGCAATTATTGGAATTTATTATTTTAAAAATGGAGAAGTTTTAAGAGATGAAATTCAGTACTTATTAGATAACGACATTAAGGATAAAGGAGAATATCAATTGACAAATGCTTTAGAAAACATGAAGCAAAAAGGGATGAAATTTATTCCAGGTCAAGTAGATGAATGGATGGATTGTGGAAACAAAAATGTTACAGTAGCAACGAATTCTAAAGTGTTAGAATTATTACAAACGGACTGTATTAATTTAACTTCTGATGATGTTGTTTTGGAAAATTCAGAAATTATTCAACCTTGCTATATTGGTAAAAAGGTTAGATTGAAAAACACAACTATTGGTCCAAATGTTTCGTTAGGAGAAGGTAGTCTAGTTGAAAACTCTACCATCAAAAATTCCTTGATTCAAAGCAATGTAACTATCGCAAATGCAAATTTAGACAATGCAATGATTGGACATCATGCAAAATACAATGGTAAATTTACATCAGTAAGTATTGGAGATTATTCAGAATTAGCATAATAAATGATTAAAAAAAGCGCAAATACATTTCTACTTTTAGCATTGTTTTGCGCTTCTCTTTTGTCTTATGGGCAAGATGATGGCCTACTACTTTTAAAGGATGATGATGACAAACTCATCAAATTTGAAAATCATTATTTCGAGGCGTTAAAATACAAAGCCATTGGAAATTATACCCGAGCAATTTCCGAATTAGAAAAATGTCAGCTGTTATTTACCGATAATGTGGTGATTGATTTTGAGTTTTCTAAAAATTATTTAGCACTCAATAAATTGTTAGAATCGCAACTGTATATTGAGAAATCTTTGATTACAGATCCAGAAAATTATTGGTTTTTAGTACAGGCAAAGAAGGTGTATTTAAAACAATTTAATTATGCAAAGGCAATCAAAATTCAGCAAAAAATAATTCTCCAAAAACCTGGTTTGACTGATGATTTGGTCTTGATTTACATTCAGGCAAACGAACGAGAAAAAGCACAGAAATTAATTGATGAGTTAACTTCTCAAGGAATTTCATCTTCAAAGTTGAGGCATTATCAATCTGTATTAAAAAAAAGTAATCAATCAAAAGACCTTGACAGTAATATTGAGGCATATATAATTGTAGGCCTTGATGAATTAAAAAAATCATATGCTTTAAAAAAAGAATTTAAAGATTTAAGTGAGATACTATTACGAGAATTCGATAATGCCAATTTTAAGGAAGTTTATAAATACAGTTTAGAAGGAATGGAATTGTTTCCTGCACAATCGTATATGTATTTAATGAACGGAAGAGCTTTAGTGAATCAAAAGAAATATAAGAAGGCTATTCCCGTTTTAGTTAGTGGACTAGATTTTTTGATTGATGATGTTGCTCAAGAAAAAGAATTTTATAGAGAATTGATAGTTTGTTATAAGGCTATTTCGGATGAAAAATCAGTAGATAAATATCAACAAAAATTAAATAAATAAATGGGTAAATGCTAAAAAAAACTTTTCATATTCTATTTATTAGCACGTTGTTGATTTCTTGTAAATCAAAAATTGTTGAAGGTTCTACAGCAATTGCAATGTCTTCAAAAAACATTGTTAAGAATCATTACGAGTATCAGTTTGATAAAAAAACGATTAGTGCTCGGTTGAAAGCTGTTTATAAAGACAAAGATAACCTTCAAACGATTACTATAAAATTGCGTTTAGAAAAAGATAAAATCATTTGGATGAGTGGTGGAATGTTAGGTTATCCGTTTGCCAAAATAATGATAACTCCAACAAAAGTTTTATTTTATGAAAAGCTAAACAAGACTTATTTTGAAGGTGATTTTACTTTGTTAAGTGATTTTTTAGGAACTGATGTTGACTTTGAAATCATTCAAAATTTATTGATTGGCGAATCGATATTAGATTTAAATAACAAGAAATATTCAGCAAAAGTTCAGGGCAATACATATATGTTAGTTCCAAAAAAGCAAGAGGAATTGTTTGATATTTTGTTTTGGATTAACCCAGTTAATTTTAAGATGAATAAACAAGAAGTTCGTCAGCTCAAAGATCAAAAAAAATTGACAGTTAATTATGCTGAATATCAAAAAATAAAGGATGAGGTTTTTCCAAGACTTATAAATATTACTGCTGTAGAAAAGATCACTCGAACATTTATTGATTTAGAATATAAGTCGGTTGAGTTTGATAGAAAACTGAGTTTTCCATTTAAGATTCCTCATGGATATCAAGAAATATATTTAAATGAATAAACAAACTCCTACTTTTTTAGTATTGATTTTATGCTGCTTTTTATTTGGCATGCAAACCAATGCTCAAGAAACAAGAAAGGAGTTAGAGCAGCAGAGAAAAGAGATTCAGGAAGAAATAAAAACAATCCGCAGTTTATTATCTCAAACAAAAACAGAAGAGCAAAGTTTGTTAACGCAACTAAGCCAAACAAATATAAGGATTGATGTTCAAGAAAAATTGATTGATGCTCTTAATGCAGAAACCCAATCTTTAAATAACGAAATATCATCAAATAAAGAGGAAATCAAAAAATTAGAGGCTGAATTAATAAGTTTAAAAGATGATTATGCAAAGATGATTTACAGATCATACAAAAGTAAATCACAAAACAACCGCATTATGTTTTTATTGTCTTCTCAAAATTTTTATCAAGCGTACAAACGGGTGCAATATATGAAACAATACACTGATTTCAGAAAAGCTCAGGGCGAACAAATTTTGAAAAAATCAATTTTATTAAATGTAAAAAATGATACTCTAATTGTACAAAAGGGAGAAAAAGAATTATTGGTTAAAGACAGTGAAGTAGCTCAAGAAAAATTAGAAGAAAAGAAAAAGGGACAAGAAGCAATTGTTTTAAAAATTAAAAAGAAAGAGAAAAAATATATTGCAGAAATAAAGAAAAAACAAAAAGCAGAGCGTATAATAGATCAACAAATTGAGAAAATAATTCGTGATGCTATTGTAAAATCTAATAATGGTTCTGGATCTAGCTCTACAAGTTCATCAAAGTTTGCTTTAACCGCTGAGGCAAAACTAGTAGCTACACAATTTGAAGGGAATAAAGATAAATTACCTTGGCCTGTTGACAATGGATATGTTTCTCGTCGCTATGGAAAGCAAAAACATCCTACCTTAGAAGGAATAACAATCGAAAGTAATGGGGTTAGAATTAGAACTGGTAAAGGTACAAATGCACGTGCAATTTTTAAAGGGACTGTATTGCAAATTCAATCGGTGAGTGGTAAAAAAGCGGTTTTTATTCAGCATGGAAATTTCTTTACCATCTATAATAATTTAGAAACTGTATTGGTAAAAAAAGGTGATAATGTTGAGGTAAAACAAGACTTAGGAAAAGTATATACCGATAAAGTAACTCAAAAAACAACCTTGAAATTTCAGTTGTGGAAAAACACACAACGATTAAATCCAGCTTCTTGGATTTATAAAATGTAAAGGCCTAAATTTAAAAGAAGAACTAATTCCCAAACAATGCTTTTAACTCAGTAGCATCATCTGGTTTCATTTTTCCAGAAACTAATAGACTTAGTTGTTTTCTTCTCAATGCACCTTTAAAACGTTCTTTTTCTAAGTCAGTTTCAGGAATTAATTGTGGGACTTTAACCGGACTTCCTGTTCTATCAACAGCAACAAAAGTATAAATGCCCTCATTCACTTTAGTACTTTCACCAGTCTCACGATCTTCAATCCAAACATCTACATAAATTTCCATGGAGGATCTAAAAGCTCGAGAAACTTTTGCTTCAACAGTCACTACACTTCCTACAGGAACTGCTTTTGAAAATGCCACATGATTTACAGATGCGGTAACAGTAATTCTACGACAATGCCTTTGAGCTGCAATACTACAAGCTCTATCCATCCGCGCCAACAGTTCGCCACCAAAAAGATTGTTTAGAGGGTTAGTTTCTCCAGGTAAAACAATATCGGTTAAAGTTGTTAAAGAATCTTTTGGATTTTTTGCTTGCATCTTGAATCGAATTTTTTGCAAAGATAACTTTAAATGAAGAATTTAAAAGGAATAATTAAACTCGAATAAAAGTTAGTTTAAAATTCTTTTATCAACAACCAAGCTTCTGAAGTAACGGTTTTCTTAATTGTTCTCAGTCCTTTTAACGCTTCTAACCTATCACCATAACTCGCGTAAGAAACCGTAGTTAAATTCCATTTGTTTACACCTAAAATTTGAGCATTGTACCCTTGTTCAATAAGTTGGTTAACTTTTTTTTCAGCATTTAAAGGATCTCTAAAAGCACCCGCTATAACATGGTAATTTTTCATTTCCTTAGCAACATTCAAAGTAATGGTTGGTAGTGGATTTTCAATAACAAATGTAGCTTGCTGAATTTTTTGTTCAACAGCATCTTGTTGTTTCTGCTCTGCTAAAAGTTGCTCTTGATATTGATTAGTGTTGTAAGTATCCCACCCAAAACTGCCCAAAGCAAAAATAACAGCTACAGTAGCTGCATATTTCAATAACACAGGAGTCTTTCTTCTTTTTTCTGGTGGAAGTACCGGTGCAATTGTTTCTAATTGACGTATCTTTTCCTTGTATCCTAATCGTTTTACAACAGGAGATGAAAAAGAATTCAGTCCGAAAGATGAGGTTAAATAATTTTCTGAAACCTTAGGATCAAACAATAGATTTCCTTCTTTATTTAAAGAGATACTTCCAATTTTTTGGATTTCAATTGCTTCAACTAATAGCGTAGATTTCCACTTTTTAACAACTGTGTCAATACTTTTTACAGCCTCAGAAAATGAAATTTTATCAACCGATGCAATGTAGTTTGCTAATAAACCATCATTGTGTTTTAAATGACTATTAAAAGTAATTTTTTTTGAAGGTGGATAAAAAGTGTGTGTAAAATGATTCACTTTAGCCGAAGTTTCATTTGTTACAAACCCGCCAAAATTTGGTACAATTACACATTCATATCTGTATAATAAATCGCTGATGTAGTTTTCTAAATTCATTCATTCAAATATAGAAAAATAGGCTAAAAATTAAACGCTAACCTACATTACTTATCAACAAATTTTAATTAGATATTTTAAATTTAGATAGGATTTGTTATATTGAAACTCAATTTCTTAGAAATGCTAGAAGAAGAATTAATTGCAGTGTTGGTTTTGCAAAAAGCTAAAGGCGTTGGTGATATCATCGCTAAAAAACTAATTGCACATTGTGGATCTGCAAAAAATGTATTTGCTGAGAAAAAATTAATTCTCCAAAAAATTAATGGTGTAGGCTCCGCTCTATTAAATCACTTATTTGATAAATCTAATTTATTAGCTGCCGAAAAAGAACTCAACTATATTCAAAAAAACAACCTTACTGCTTGTTATTATCAAAATGAAAATTATCCAAATCGATTAAAACAATGTATTGATGGCCCTATTCTGCTATTTCAAGATGGAAACATAAATCTTGACAATCCAAGAGTCATTAGTATTGTTGGCACTCGAAAAATGACATTGTATGGGCGCGATTTTGTAAATCAATTTATTGAAGAATTAAAGCCTTATAACCCAATTATTGTAAGTGGGTTTGCCTATGGGGTTGATATAACGGCACACAAAGCAGCAGTTAAAAACAAGTTACAAACCATTGCTGTTTTGGCTCATGGCTTTGAACAAATCTATCCAAAACCTCATAAAAAACATGTACATGAGTTAAATGAAAAAGGTGGGTTTTATTCAGAATTTTGGCACAACGAAGATCCTTTGCAAAACAATTTTTTAAAAAGGAATCGCATCGTAGCAGGTATGTCTGAAGCTACAATAATTATTGAATCTGCCGAAAGAGGCGGCTCTTTAGTTACTGCCGATATTGCCAATTCTTATAGTAGAGATGTGTTTGCAGTTCCAGGGAAAACGACAGATAGTTTGAGTAGAGGGTGCAATAATTTAATCAAAACCAATAAGGCAGGAATCTTAACATCAGCAAAAGATTTAGTAGACGCGTTAAATTGGGAGTTGCAATTAAGTAAAACTTCAGTAGTTCAAAAACAATTGTTTATAGACCTACCAAAAGAAGAACAAATGGTCTATAACTATTTGTTGAAAGAAGGCAAAAAACATATAGATTCTATCGCCTTAGAGTGTTCTGCTCCTGTTTATAAACTAGCAACTCTGTTATTTAATATGGAAATGAAAGGAGTAATTAGACCACTACAAGGGAAATTGTTTGAGGTAATTAATTAATAATTCACATCTCAATTCTTTCTTTTCTTTTTAATATACACTGTTAAAGAAACACCCCAATAATCTCCACTTTGTGTAAAAGTACCTGTTGAGCTGTTTGGTTCTGTTCTATAGTTTTCTGTAACATAACTACCGCTTTTTAAGGTATTAAAACTTTTGCTATATCTAAATTCTGGTTGCAACATAAAATGCTTAAACAAAAAATAAAACCCTGTACTAATTTCTGCACTTGTATGAAACCATTGGCTTGAACGGTCATCATTAGTATCCGTTATTTTAGCTGTTGGTGGAGGACCAAAACCTTCAATTCCATAGCCACCCCAATCACGATATAGGGACAATGTAAGGCTTGGTGCTACCATCCATTTTACTCGTTTAGAAATGGGCACTATATATTCTGCAATTAATGGTATTGACCACATGTTATCATCACCACTAGAGCTTGCCCAATATGACACATCATGATCTGCTCCAGTTTGCTCCTTGGTGAAATGATAATTATTTTTGTCCACTTTTGGTTTGATAATCAAACCTGTTTTAAAATTAAAATGGGTAGTTTGGTAAATATTTACAACTATCCCAAATTGAGCAGAAATATAAGATGCAACATCATAGTTTACAGAAGAATCTTCTTTAACAACATCACCTTTAAGGTTATTGGTAAATTGTCCAAAAGCACCTACTAAAAAATAGTCTTTTAAGAAATCTGTAGGTTTTTCTTGTGCTTGTAGTTTGGTATAAAAAACAACTATAAGCACAAGGCTTATAGCTGTTTTAAAATTTATCAAATACTTCATAAAAATTATTTGTTTAAATATTGCTCACGTCTGTTAGCATTTTGCTTATGTACGCCTTTTAGATGGTTGTTTTCTACCAAGTATTTTTGACCAGCATAATAATTGCCACCACCATATTTATACTTGACTCTTTTCTTGTTGCTTTCAAAATTAAAATGAACAGTTTCATCAAGTGTAAGAAAATCATCACCACAATTGCTATCACCAGCATAATCAACAGTACCATCTAAAGCGGCAGTTAAATCAGAGCGGTGTAGCCACCAAATCCCTGCTGCTTTTTTATAATACTTAGTTCTAGATTTTAACTTTACACCCCATATTGGGCTATATACGGCTTTTACAATCCCTTTCATTTTACGTCTTGTAGCGGTATTCCAAGAAGTCTCATCTCTTTCAATAGAAAAACAAGAGCTTGTTGGTGGGTTATGTCCACCTCCAGTATTACCACCACCTGTAGATGTACATCCGCCATAAACCACAACATTAGTTGCTGTTTCTCTAGCAAAGTCATCACATAAAAAATAGGCGACACGGTTTAGAGTAAAAAGATCTGCATCTGTAATTTCAGCTACACCACCATCAAATACTTTAAAAATAGAGTTTCCAATTTTTACAGCACCTACATTATTCAGCACGGTCATTTCTTCTTTGTCTAATTCATAAAAAGTCTTATCTGGGTCATTAGCCTCAATTAAATTGGACTTATTTAGCCAATCATCTTCTGCTACTTTATGGTCTTTACGCATAGAGTTTGTAAAGTTATACAAGGTTTCAAAATCTGTTAAAGGCTTGTAGGTATCAAATCCTATAGCTTGCTCTTTGGTGTGCAATTCATCTGCTGTTTTATTAGGCCATAAGGCTAAAAAAGCATCGTCATGGGCTTCTACATTGGTTTCTAATGTTGCAACGGTTGCTGTAAAAGTAGCAAGGTCGCTAAAAACCAACAAACTGCTGGAGCCACCTCCACCTCTTGCATAAGCGTTGGTGTATTCTAATAATTGAATTCCAGAAGCCGAACTACCTTCTGTAGGCGCTTCTATTTGTTGCGATTGAAAATCGTCTTCGGTTGTGCATGAAAAGAAAAGTATCATACTAATTGCTACAGCAAATGAGCTGTAAATTTTAAAATTTTTCATTGTTAATAATTTTATTACAACACAAAAATTTTATAGATTTGCATTGTAAATTAAACTTAATTTTGCGATTACGTTTTTTTACTAAGAAGCCGTTACCTAGTAGCGGCTTTCTCTATTTTTAAGCATAGCTATTTCATAGGGCAAATTTTTAATTTGTACATAATTATAATTGATTTGATAAATTTAAAAAGAAATGAGAGTCCACAGCAATTATTCTCTTTTTCGAGGTTAAATGTATAAAAAAAAAAAAACGAATCAAAAAATATTTTAACAAAAAATTTAAAAACTGAGTGATATAGAGTGTTTAAAAGTAAACTATCTTTGTCTCCTTAAAAAAAAGAATACATGGCAAATTTTACAAAATGGTTTGGAGCAACATTAGGCTTTTCTTTTGGAGGGCCAATTGGTGGTATCTTAGGGTTTGTAGTAGGTAGTTTCATTGACGGGTTTTCATCTGAAGATGTAAAAAACGCAAAACGATTCAGTCAATCTAGTGCTAATTCACAATCTGGAGATTTTGAAATGAGCTTGTTAATTTTGGCTGCAGTTGTTATCAAATCGGATGGCAAAGTAGATAAAAGAGAATTAGATTATGTTCGCAATCATTTTATTCAAATGTATGGTATAACACGTGCTAATCATGCTTTTAAATTGTTTAGCGGAATCATTAAAAATGATAAAATTTCTACCCGTCAAGTGTGTATGCAAATTCGCCAGCACATGACACATGCTACACGTTTGCAATTGATTCACTTTTTATTCGGAATTGCCAATGCTGATGGTCATGTAAATAAGGATGAAGTTGATATGATTCATAAAATTGCGGGTTATTTATATATCAATGATCATGATTATGAATCGCTTAAGGCTATGTTTTATGATGGAGTTGACAATGCATATAAGGTATTAGAAATTGAAAAATCTGCTACTGATAGCGAAGTAAAAAAAGCCTATCGAAAAATGGTAAAAAAACACCACCCAGATAAATTACAACATTTAGGAGAAGAGCATTTACAAGGTGCAGAGGAAAAATTTAGGCAAATTCAAAAAGCCTACGAAAGCATTCAGAAAGAAAGGGGGATGAAATAATTTTCAGTCATTGCGAATGAAATGAAGTAATCTGTATAATTATAAGTAGATTATTTCAGTTATGCTTCTTTCGTAATGACCATTAATATTGTTATTATTAATAATGATAATCAGCCTATTATTAAACATTGAAATTCAATAAATTATAGTTAAATTGACCATAGAAAGGTCCTCAATAATTTAACCCGAGCTACATCAACTATTTTCCTAAAATTCATTAATTTTGCAATCTTATAGAATTATCGAAATAATGAGCAAAAAATTTAAAGAATATAAAGGATTAAACTTACCCAATGTTGCAAGTGAAACACTTAATTTTTGGGAAGAAAATTCTATTTTTCAAAAGAGTATCACCTCAAGAGATGGCAAAAAGCCATTTGTTTTTTTTGAAGGACCACCTTCTGCAAACGGACTTCCAGGAATTCATCATGTTATGGGGCGGACGATTAAGGATATTTTTTGCCGTTATAAAACCCTACAAGGGTTTCAGGTAAAAAGAAAAGCAGGTTGGGATACACATGGGCTTCCAATTGAACTAGGTGTAGAAAAAGAATTAGGAATTACCAAAGAAGATATTGGCACAAAAATTAGTGTAGAAGAATACAATACAGCGTGTAGAAAAGCGGTGATGCGCTATACTGATATTTGGGAAAAATTGACCAAACAAATGGGGCATTGGGTAGATATGAAAGACCCGTATGTTACCTACGAACCAAAATATATGGAGTCGGTTTGGTGGTTGTTAAAAGAATTACACAGCAAAAATTTATTGTACAAAGGTTATACAATACAACCATACTCTCCAAAAGCAGGTACAGGTTTAAGTTCTCATGAAATTAACCAGCCAGGGGCATATCAAGATGTAACAGACACTACCATTGTTGCACAGTTTAAAATGACAAAAGGTCAAGTTCTTCCTTTTGGTGAAGAAGTAAAGGACGCTCATTTCCTTGCTTGGACCACAACCCCTTGGACATTGCCTTCAAACACAGCATTGACTGTTGGTAAAAAGATTGATTATGTTTTAGTAAAAACATTTAACCAATATACGTTCGAAGCAGCAAATTTAATTTTGGCAAAACCCTTAGTTGGAAAACAATTTGGGAAAAAATTTAAGCAAGTTGATACTGTTGAAGAATTATCATCTTATGAAAAAGGAGCAAAAAAGATTCCTTTTATTATTGTTGATGAGTGTAAAGGTGCTGATTTAGTCGGAATTAAATATGAGCAATTATTGCCATATACTTTACCTTATCAAAATCCTGAAAATGCATTTAGAGTAATTTCTGGAGACTTTGTAACTACCGAAGATGGTACCGGAGTTGTGCATACAGCACCTACTTTTGGTGCCGATGATGCCTTGGTTGCAAAACAAGCAACTCCTGAAATTCCGCCAATGTTAGTGTTGGATGATAACGATAACCTAGTTCCGTTGGTTGACTTGCAAGGGCGATTTACAAAACACATGGCTGAGTTTGCTGGCAAGTATGTAAAGAATGAATATTATGATGATGGTGCTGCACCAGATAAATCTGTTGATATTGAAATTGCTATCAAACTAAAAGAAGAAAATAAAGCTTTTCATGTAGAAAAGTACAAACATAATTATCCACATTGTTGGAGAACTGACAAACCAATTTTATATTACCCATTGGATTCTTGGTTTATAAAAGTCACTGAAAAACGTGACCGCATGTATGAGCTTAATCAAGAAATTAACTGGAAACCAAAAAATACAGGTGAAGGACGTTTTGGGAATTGGTTAAAAAACGCTAATGATTGGAATTTATCTCGTTCACGTTATTGGGGTATTCCATTGCCAATTTGGAGATCTGAGGACGGTACGGAAGAAATTTTGATTGGATCAGTAGAAGAATTAAAATCTGAAATGAAAAAAGCGATTGATGCTGGAGTTTTAGAAAAAGATATTTATGCTGATTTTGAAGTTGGAAATATGACCGATGCAAATTATGCGAAGTTAGATTTACATAAAAATATTGTTGACCAAATTACGTTGGTTTCTCCATTAGGAAAACCAATGAAGCGTGAAGCAGACTTAATTGATGTTTGGTTCGATTCTGGCTCAATGCCTTATGCACAATGGCATTATCCTTTTGAAAACAAGGAGCTAATAGATGAAAAGAAATTTTATCCCGCAGATTTTATTGCCGAAGGAGTAGATCAAACACGTGGATGGTTTTATACACTACATGCAATAGGAACAATGGTTTTTGATTCGAAAGCATACAAAAATGTGGTGTCTAACGGATTGGTTTTAGACAAACATGGCAAGAAAATGTCAAAACGTTTAGGTAATGGTGTTGATCCGTTTGTAACGATGGATAAATTTGGACCAGATGCTACGCGTTGGTATATGATTTCGAATGCAAACCCTTGGGACAACCTTAAGTTTGATATTGACGGAATTGATGAGGTACGACGAAAATTTTTCGGAACCTTATATAACACGTACTCGTTCTTTACGTTATATGCTAACATTGACAAATTCTCTTATACAGAAGATGAAGTTGCAATTGAAGATAGGCTAGAAATTGATCGTTGGATTTTATCAGAATTAAATACATTGATAAAACAGGTTCAAGAGTCTTATGATGATTATGAACCTACCAAAGCTGCTCGTGCTATACAAGATTTTGTAACTGAGAATTTGAGTAATTGGTTTGTGAGATTGAGCAGAAGACGTTTTTGGAAAGGTGATTATCAACAAGATAAAATTTCGGCATACCAAACGTTGTACACCTGCATGTTAACAGTGGCAAAATTGGCATCGCCAATTGCACCATTTTTTATGGACAACCTCTATAAAGATTTAACTGCTGTTTCTGGTAAAGGTTTGGAATCTGTTCATTTAGAAGAGTTCCCAAAACACGATGTTTCTTTGGTGAATTCAGATTTAGAACGTAAGATGCAAAAGGCTCAAAAAATATCATCAATGGTATTGTCATTACGCAAAAAAGAAATGATAAAAGTGCGTCAGCCGCTGCAAATAGTGATGATTCCGGTATTAGACAATCAGGATAGAGAAGATATTTTAGCGATTGAAAACTTGATACTATCTGAAGTAAATGTAAAAGAAATTGAATTGTTAGATGATGCTTCTGGAATATTGGTTAAGAATATTAAGCCAAATTTCAAAGTACTTGGACCTAAATATGGTAAGGAGATGAGGTTTGTTGGTGCCGCAATACAAACATTGACTCAAGAAGATATTAACAAAATTGAAAATGATGGTGCAATTGATTTGAAATTAGGTGATAATTTTGTAAAATTGTCTATCGACGAAGTTGAAATCTCATCACAAGATATTGAAGGTTGGTTGGTTGCTAATCAAGGTGGATTAACAGTTGCTTTAGATGTAACTATTTCTGATGATTTACGTAAAGAAGGAAATGCACGCGAGTTGATAAATAGAGTGCAAAATCTACGTAAAGATTCTGGTCTTGATGTTACGGATAAAATAAAATTGAGTATTGAAAACAATTCGATTTTAGCTAAAGCAGTTGAAGCTAACGAGCAATATATCAAAAATGAAACACTCACAACCGAATTGAATTTTGTTGATATTATTGAAAAAGGAACAGAGATCGTTTTTGACGATGTTAAAACGAAAATATTAATTGAAAAATTTTAAAATATGACTACAAATCCCGTAAAATATTCAGATAAAGATTTAGAAGAATTCAAAGGAATAATTTTAGAAAAAATTAGACTTGCGCAAGAAGATTTAGATTTGTTAAAAGGTACTTTTAAAAATGACAGAAATAACGGAACTGAAGATACATCTCCAACATTTAAAGGTTTTGAAGAAGGCTCTGAAACAATGAGTAAAGAATCAAATGTACAATTGGCAATACGTCAAGAGAAATTTATTCGCGACTTAAACAATGCCTTATTGCGTATTGAAAACAAGACCTATGGCATATGTCGTGTTACAGGAAAACTGATTCAGAAAGAGCGTTTAAAATTAGTGCCTCATGCTACGTTGAGCATTGAAGCTAAAAAAATGCAATAGTTTAAAAACTGTTTAAATTAATTAGAAAACTTATCTACAAAATATTTTGAAGATAAGTTTTCTTGTAACTACAAAAATGAGCCAATTACAAAAATCCATTTTTATTATTTTTATTATTTTACTGATTGATCAAATCGTAAAAATCTATATTAAAACTCATTTTTATTATGGTGAGTCTATTAATATCTTAGGGTTAGATTGGGCACAATTACGATTTGTAGAAAATAATGGAATGGCTTGGGGTACCGAGTTTGGTGGTAAAACAGGGAAATTATTTTTAACAATATTTAGATTGTTTGCTATAATTGGGATTGGTTTTTGGCTGGTAAGCTCTATTAAAAAAAATGCCCCAAAAAAACTATTATTTGCTATCGCTTTAATTTTTGCGGGTGCATTAGGCAATATTATTGACTCTGTATTTTATGGATTAATTTTCAACACTCCCGGTGGATTTGAAGTTGCAACTTTATTTGCTGGAGATAATTACAGTACCTTGTTTCACGGTAAAGTTGTAGATATGTTTTACTTCCCATTTATAAAAAATGGAGTATTCCCTTCTTGGTTTCCTTTTGTTGGCGATCAAACTTTCACCTTCTTTAACGCCATTTTTAATGTAGCAGATTTTGCTATTTCTTGTGGGGTCGGAATTTTAATTGTGTTTAACAAAACTGTTTTTCCAAAAGAAGAAAAAATAACACTAGAATAGGTTAATTAGATTTTAAGCTTTTAATTTCCTCAATCAATTTTTCAAGGTGATCAACCTCTACATGGTCCATAATCACCACCTTATACCATTTGTTATTGCCGTCATGTGTTTCTGGAACTAAATCGTATTTTTTCTCAACTTTAACAGGGATATCCTCAGATTTCATAGTAACAATATTCATATGAGGATTGCGGTAATAGTCAATGTTTAAATTATCTAATTGATCACAAAACCATTTTGTTCTCATCAATAGTACAGAAATTTTCTCAAACCATTTATGTGGGCCATAACTAAATAGAATCATCCAAACAGCCATTGCATTTGCTCCAGACCTACTTCCACAAAGAGTTAAATCCATACCGTTTACATACTGAGCTTCTTTGGTTAATACATTTTGAATTAGCCCTTTTTTACAGATAAAAACTCCTGTTCCGTAAGGCGCTTGTAACATTTTATGAGCATCTATGGTAATAGAATTTATATGTGGATTGTTTAATCCAATATCTTCTCGACCCTTACTAAATGGATAAATAAATCCACCAAAAGCGGCATCAATGTGAATTTTAAAATCCACATTTAGCTCTTCCATAACATCAACAAATAAGTTAGGGTTATCTACAGAACCAAACATAGTTGTTGCCATATTTGATATAACTATAAAATGTTTTTTTCCTTGCTCTTTTGCAGTTTTAATTAAATCAAAAAGAACTTTTCTTTGAATCAAACGCGTTTCAAAATCTACCGGAACAATAATGTGATCTAAACCTAATAAGTTAGCTCCTTTTGGGATTGAGTAGTGTGTATCTTCAGATGCAACAATAGCAATTTCGTTAAAACTGGCATTCTCATTATTTACATAATGATTTCGATAAACCCAAATGGCTTGTATGTTAGCTTCTGTACCGCCAGTGGCTATATATCCGTCAAAATTGTCAGGTTCGCAGTTAAAAAAATCAACAGCTAAAACATTTATAACTTCTTTTTCTAATTCATGCGTACCGCTAAAAGCATGCTCAGATTCACCCAAAGTATGGCACCCAATATGATTTGGGTTTGAGACATAGGCTCTTAATAAAGGGGCATCCTTTAAAAATGGGGCATTGTCATAAAATACGTTTCCATCTAGTTTTGATGCGGGATAACCCAAAGAAATATCATTCGAAAAATCGACATTGCGTTTAAGAGAAGTATCAATTTTTTTTGCCAATTCTTCTTTAGAATATTTTTTCCAATACTGCATAATTTATTTTTTTGCAAAATTACGAGTTATCTCTAAATAAAAGATATTTATATCATTTAATATAGAGGGGTATTAGTCTTATTTTTTACCTCTAGCAATTTGCTCTTGGGGCAATAAACAATTGTAAACAAATTTATTTACGGGAGTTTCAATTCCGTGTTTTATTCCTTGTTTTACAATATACCCATTAAAGTTTTCTAGCTCTGATGGTCTGCCTTCCATAATATCGCGCTGGGTAGAAGCGGTAGAATTATAAGGCTGATTTACAATAAAACCCATCAACATTTTATCCATACCTATGGGTAAATTTACTCCTTTGGCAATAGCAATTGCATAAATTTCTTCAACAGTTTTTTGAAGAAGATTTTGAGTTTCTTCATTTTTAACCATTGCTCCTATACTCACACGAGTCAAGGCTCCAAGACCACTTACAGCACAAATGAACATGAATTTTTTCCAAATATCAGCAATAATATCTTCAGGAATTACTGTCTTGAATTTTGCCTTTTCAAATTCGGATTTTAAGGTGAGAATACGAGCTGTTTTTTCGTTGTTTATTTCCCCGAAATTAATTTCTGGCGGATAAAAGAAATGATTGATAATTCCGTAGCCATCTATCTTAGCATAGATTTTACAAAAACCTGCAATGATGTGATTTTTATCAATTACTGAAAGTAACTTGCTAACATTATTTACACCATTTTGTAATGGCAGTATCAAAGTACTCACATTTAAAATAGGTTTAATAGCTTTGGCTGCATCTAACATTTGCCAGGATTTTACACCTAATATAATTAAATCGAAATCAGGATTTAAAGTTGAAACAGTATCTGTAGCGTTACAAGAATTTACTGTAAAGTCGCCGTCAATACTTTTAATTTGAAAGCCATTTTTTTTGATAGCTTCTAAATGTTTTCCTCTTGCAATAAAGGTAACATCGTTACCTGCTTCGGCTAATCTTGCACCAAAATATCCACCAACCGCACCTGTACCGTAAATAAGTATTTTCATTTTTTATTTAAAATTATAATTTTTCGACCAAAAGACACTGGCAAGCTTCAAAAGTTAAAATAATTGTTGATTTATTTTCAAACAAAACTTCAATACTATTGTCAAAATTTTCTATTTGCTGCACCGTGAAAATGGTTCCTAATTTTATTTTTTTCTTATTTAAATAAAGTAATAAGTCTTTTGAACTTTTAGTTAAACCACATAATCTAACCTTTTGTCCTATGTTAATCACAGTTAAATTTAAGTAATCTGGTTTTAAAACTTTTCCTTTTTTATCCGGAATTGGAGATCCGTGAGGATCAATTGTTGGGAAACCTAATATCTCATCCATTCTGTCAAAAAATTTTATAGATTGTATATGCTCTATTTCTTCGGCAATATCATGAACTTCTTCCCAACCAAAACTCATAACCTGCGATAAAAACATTTCAGTAAGCCTGTGTTTTCTAACTATTAAAGCTCCTAGGGTTTCTCCTTTAGGTGTTAGCTTTATAGGTTTGTATTTATTATATAATACCCAACCTTTTTCCTGCATTTTCTTTATCATATTATTAGCTGTTGGCTTACTAACACTCATGTTCTTCGCTAACTCTGATATAGAAATACTTGTACTTTTTTGATTGATAAAATATATTTCTTTAAGATAGTTTTCTTTGGTTTGAGTAGGCATAAAATAATTTTTTGGCAAATATATAAAATAATAAAACATTTTTTGTTAGTCTAATCTAACTTATTATATTTGTACTTTGAAACAATAAACCAATAATGTCTTATAAAATTACATTTTTATCACTACTGTTTTTTAGCTTTTCATTTAGCCAAACAGGTGTTGTTCATGGTACCATAAAAGTTGATAATAGCTTACAAGAATATGCAACTATTGCATTATCTACAACCCCCATAATAGGAATTGTTACTGATTCTAAAGGTCATTTTCATTTAAATGGTATTCCATTCGGAACTTATACTATTACTGCTTCTTTTGTTGGATACAAAAACAAATACAAACAGATAACCATAAATGAAAATAATAAAAATATTGATGTTCAATTTAACCTAGACGAAAACAAAAATATCTTAAATGAGGTTGTTGTAACCGGAACAAAAACCAATAAAAGACAAACGGACTCTTCAGTTATTGTAGGTATTATTAACAGCCAAACGCTAGACAACACCCAATCATGTAATTTATCAGAAGGCTTGAAATTTCAACCGGGTTTAAGGGTTGAAACAAATTGTCAAACTTGTAATTATACACAGTTACGAATGAATGGATTGGCAGGTGGTTACTCTCAAATCCTTATAAATGGTCGTCCAATTTTTAGCCCACTAACAGGCTTATACGGATTAGAACAATTACCAACAAACATGATAGATAGGATTGAAGTTATTAGAGGTGGAGGCTCTTCTTTATACGGCTCAAGTGCTATTGGAGGCACTGTAAATGTAATTACAAAAGTCCCTAAAAAAAATTTGTATGAACTGAATTCTTTTTATCAAAATATAAATGGTGATGCTGATGATTTTGTATTTAGTGGAAATGCATCCTTAGTTTCAGAAAATAATAATTCTGGAGTTTCTTTCTTTTTTAATAATAGAAATCGAGATTTATATGATGACAACGGCGATAATTTTTCTGAGTTACCAAAACTAGAAAACACATCATTTGGTACTAACCTCTTTTTCTTGCCTAATGATAATCAAAAATTAGAGATTAATATTAGTAAAATATATGAATATAGGTATGGTGGAGAAATGGTTGAAAAACCTGCATACCTAACACAACAATCAGAAGAAAGAACACACAATGTTTGGATGGGAAGTGCAGATTATCAGATCAACTTTAACAATGACAACTCATCTCTTATTACCTATTTTGCATTTCAAAATACGAAAAGGAAGCATTATACAGGAATTTTCCCTGATGATCCTATAGAAATTCAAGCACACTTAGAAAACCCACCTTATGGAACTTCTAATACAACAACAGCACAAGGTGGCTTTCAGATTAATCATAAATTATATGACTTCATAAACGGAACAAATACTTTTACTTTAGGAGGTGAATATGTATATGATACTGTTTTTGATGAAATTTCTACTTATAACTATTTAATAGACCAAACAACAAAAAATTTCGGACTGTTTTTACAAAGTGATTGGGAAATTACACCTTCCTTAACTCTTTTGTCTGGAGTACGAATGGATCTTCATAATTTAATAGAAGCCCCATTATTTAGCCCTAGACTTTCATTACTTTACAAGTATAAAACCAATACTCAATTTAGAATAAGTTATGGCACAGGGTTTAGAGCTCCACAAGCATTTGATACAGATTTGCATATTGCATTTGCCGGAGGCGGTGTTTCGAGAGTGTCATTATCACCAGATTTAAAACCAGAAAAATCACAAAGTTTTAGTGCCTCAATAAACTATGATAAGCCTATGGAGCACTTTATAGCAGGTTTTACTTTAGAAGGTTTTCATACACAATTAAATGATGCCTTTATTTTACAACCTGTAGGTCAAGATAGTTTTGGAGAATTGTTTGAAAAACAAAACGGACCTAGTGCAACAGTACAAGGTGTTACCTTAGAATTACGTGCAAATTACGATCAACTAGTACAATTAGAAACCGGATTCACTGTACAATCAAGTAAATTTGATGAAAAAGTAGTATATATTGACGGTGTTGATGGGATTAGAGAATTTATAAGAACACCTACAAACTATGGATTCACAACTTTATCGTTTACCCCAAAGGGAAAATTTAATTTTAACTTAAATTATATTTACACAGGTAGCATGGAAATTCCACATTTTGCTGGTGCTCCAAATCAATTAGTAGATGAAATTTATACTTCGGATCCCTTTTCAGAATTAAGTACAAAAATCGGATATACTATTGAAGTCGAAAAAATGCAAACGAATATCGAATTTTATAGTGGTGTAAAAAATATTTTTAATGAATATCAAACAAACTTTGATATCGGAAAAAATAGAGATAGCAATTTTGTTTTTGGACCATCTTTACCACGATCTTTTTATTTTGGCATTAAATTGAGATCATATTAATTACATTTATACCCAATAAAAACAGTAACTAAAAATAAATTATGTTAGATCAAGTAATAAACTACTTTGAAAGTATAGATCCAATTTTAGCTGCATTTTACGCAACTCTTTTTACATGGGTGTTAACCGCAGCTGGTGCAGCTTTGGTTTTTTTCTTCAAAGGGATGAACCGTGCAGTATTTGACGGAATGTTAGGTTTTACTGGTGGCGTGATGGTTGCTGCAAGTTTTTGGAGTTTACTAGCACCAGGAATAGAAATGAGTCCTGGTGAAGGTTTTGTTAAAGTAATTCCAGCAGTTGTTGGTTTTGGATTAGGGGCTCTTTTCTTATTTGGGCTAGATAAAATTTTACCACATCTGCATGTGAATTTTAAAGAAACAGAAAAAGAGGGTGTAAAAACCCCTTGGCATAAAACGACGTTATTGGTGTTGGCGATTACCTTGCATAATATTCCTGAAGGATTGGCAGTGGGTGTATTATTTGGTGGTGTAGCGGCTGGATTTGATGGAGCGACAATTGGAGGAGCTGTAGCATTAGCAATAGGTATCGGAATCCAAAATTTTCCAGAAGGGTTTGCCGTTTCAATGCCTTTAAGAAGGCAAGGTTTTAGTAAGTGGAAAAGTTTTCAATACGGGCAAGCATCTGCGATGGTAGAACCAATTGCTGCAGTTATAGGAGCTTGGGCGGTTATTACTTTTCAACCAATTTTGCCTTATGCTTTGGCATTTGCTGCGGGTGCTATGATTTTTGTGGTAGTAGAAGAGGTTATTCCAGAAACTCAAAGAGATAAATATACTGATATCGCCACCATGGGCTTTATTGCAGGGTTTATTGTAATGATGACTTTAGATGTTGGTCTAGGCTAGGCTAAAATTATGAAACAAGAATCCTTAATGACAACCACAAGAACTTTTACCACAAGATTTTGTAGTTTTCTTTTTGAAGAAGTATTTTTTAATCAAAAACCCAATTGCAAAGGCAAGGGTTGTATAGACCAATATTTCTTGTAGTAGTTCCATTGACATATTTGTCGATTTTATTTTAATTTCTTTCTATTTGTCATTGCAAGTTGTCTCGAATTTTGAAACTACTTGGCAATCGCTTTAAACAGATTCCTTCACTTCGTTTGGAATGATGATTAATTCAATAATTGAAATGCAATCAGCGCAGTGATGTATGCAATTCCAGACATTCCAAATAACTGTATCAAAGGCCACTTCCAACTATTTGTTTCTCGTTTTACAATTGCCAAGGTACTCATACATTGCATCGCAAATGCATAAAAGAGTAAGAGTGATATTCCGCTAGAAAAGGTAAATACTTTGCCTCCGTTTAAGAAGGTTTCTTTTTTCATTTTATTTTTTAGCGTTGCCTCATCGTCTGTATTTCCTACACTATAAATAGTTGCTAATGTTCCAATAAAAACTTCACGAGCAGCGAAAGAAGTTGCTAATGCAATTCCAATTTTCCAATCATAACCCAAAGGCATAATAATAGGTTCTATAGTTTTACCAACAATACCTATATATGAATGCTCTAATTTATAGGATGCTATTTGATGTTCTAAATCTGCTGAAGAAATTTCTTGATTTACAACTTGTGATGTTACTATTTCTTCTGCATTATTAAACTTCTCTCCAGGACCATATGATGCTAAAAACCATAAAACAATGGAAATTGCTAAAATGATTTTACCAGCTTCAAACACAAATGTTTTTGTTTTTTCTAGTACATTAATAAATACATTTTTAAACATTGGGAGTTTGTAATTGGGCATTTCAACTACAAAATAAGACTTGCTTTTAATTTTCAATGTCTTATTTAAAATATAGGCTGCAATAATTGCAGATGCAAATCCAATCAAATACAAACTCATCAAAGTTAAACCTTGTGTATTAAAAATGCCTAAAACACGTTGATCTGGAATTACTAGAGCAATGATAATTGCATAGACAGGTAATCGTGCAGAACAAGTTGTAAACGGGGTCACTAAAATTGTAATTAGTCGTTCTTTCCAGTTTTCAATATTTCGAGTTGCCATGATTGCAGGAATTGCACAAGCAGTTCCAGAAATTAATGGCACAACACTTTTGCCACTCAATCCAAATCTGCGCATTATTCTATCCATTAAAAAGACAACACGACTCATATATCCTGATTCTTCTAACACCGATATAAATAAAAATAAAAAGGCTATTTGTGGAATGAAAATTACAATTCCGCCCAAACCTGAGATAATTCCGTCAGCCAATAAATTGGTAAATTGACCTGGAGGAAGTGTATTCTTGACCCAAGAGTTTAACGATGTAAATGTGGCATCAATAAAATCCATCGGAACCGAACTCCAATCAAATATTGCTTGAAAAATGAGTAATAAGATGGCAAAGAAAATTACATATCCAAAAACTTTGTGTGTTAAAATCCGATCGAATTTGCTTCTTAAATCAGTAGCTTTTGATTTATCAACTACATAGCCTTTCTTTAAAACATCATTTATAAATTTATAACGATATATGGTTTCTTTATGTTGTAATTTTTTTAATTCTGACGATGGTTTTGTAACAAAAGAAGTGGCATCTTTGATGGTTTTTTTTTCGATTTTACCAAAATTCACATCCTGTGTAATCACTAACCATAATTTATAAAGCGAATGATTTGGGAATGTTTTTTGGAGTCCATTAAAATACTCTTGATCAATTTGCGAAGTATCTAAACAAGTGCCAGATGGAATTTTTTTATAGTCTCTCAATAAGGCTTTGATGTCCTCAATTCCATCTTTAGTTCTAGAACTCACCAAAGCTATTTTGGTGTTTAATTCTTTTTCTAGAATAGGTACATCAATCGAAATTCCTTTGCGCTTCATTCGGTCAGACATATTGATAACCAATAATGTGGGAATTTCTAAATCTTTAATTTGAGTAAATAAAAGTAAGTTTCGTTTTAAATTTTCAACCTCCGAAACTACAATAGCTACGTTAGGAAAATCATCATCATTCTTGTTCATCAACAATTCGATCACTACACTTTCATCTAATGACGATGCATTTAAACTGTAAGTTCCAGGAAGATCAATGACTTTTGCCTTTTGATGTTGAGAAAGTTTACAGTAACCCACTTTTTTTTCAACAGTGATACCTGGGTAATTACCCACTTGTTGATTGAGTCCTGTAAGGTGATTAAAAACCGAAGTTTTTCCTGTATTCGGGTTTCCAATTAGCGCAACCTTTAAAATTTCAGTACTCATTTGGGAAAAGTTAAATGGCTTTTTTAATTGATATTTTCATTGCAGTATCTGCTCGTATGGCAACATAACTACCATTCATATTAATATACAATGGATCATGAAATGGAGCGTGCTGAACCAACTCTACTGTGTTACCAGGTAAGCAACCCATTTCTATCAATTTTAAAGGAATAGCATCAATATCAAAATCTTGGATAATACCCTTTTCTCCTTTTTTTAAAGTTGCAATCGTTAACATATATAAATTGTAGTTAGAGCGCAAATATACTAATTAGAATCGTTCTAAAGTGTGATAATTGTCACTTCTTCAAATATTCTTGTTGCAATAATTTTATGTCATCAATTAAACGGTCAATGTCTTTAGCATCTGTACCATCATAATATCCTCTGATTTGCCTTTTTTTATCAACTAACACAAAATTTTCGGTATGAATAAAATCTTGTAAACCACCATCACCTTCATCAACCACTGCAAAATAACTCTTGCGTGCCAACTCATAAATATGTGATTTATCGCCTGTTGTTATATTCCATTTTTTATCATCAACTCCTTTCATATCGGCATATGATTTCAAAACAGGAATGCTATCCATGACAGGAGTTACAGAATGAGACAATAACATAATGTTATCATCGTCATTAAAAGCTTCTTGAATTTTTACCATATTATTTGTCATAATAGGGCAAATGGTTTGGCAGCGTGTAAAGAAAAAATCAGCTACATATATTTTATCTTCATAATCTTTTTGGGTGATGATTTTACCATTTTGATTGATGAGAGAAAAATTTGAAATTTTATGTCCTCTTCTGATATGTCTCACCTCATCATCAACCAATCTAGGATTAACATCAGCAGGACTATATATAGGTAATCGTTTATCGGGATTTAAAATTGAATAGATAGCGAAAATCATTATTACCGAGAAAACACTCATTACGATGATTGTTGGCAATGATTTTTTAAAGAAATTTAAGTTCATTTTTAAGTTCATTTGTGGGGTAAAGATACTGAAATGGATGCTGCAAAATTGTTTTATCTAAATACATAATTTTATAAAAGAGTGTTAAAAGATTCTATCACGTTAAATCAACAGTTTCACAGCTCTATATAAAACCGTACATTTGTGCGATTTTAATTACGACTTAACTATTTATGGAAATATTAATAAAAGCATCACAGTTTATTTTGAGTCTATCATTACTGATTGTGTTGCATGAATTTGGGCACTATTTACCTGCAAAACTTTTTAAAACTAGAGTTGAAAAATTTTATTTATTTTTTGATGCTTGGGGTAAAAAAATATTCTCATTCAAAAAAGGAGGAACAGAATATGGAATTGGTTGGTTGCCTTTAGGTGGATATGTAAAGATATCTGGAATGATAGATGAAAGCATGGACACCGAACAAATGAAACAGCCTGCTCAACCTTGGGAGTTTCGTTCTAAACCAGCGTGGCAACGATTAATTATCATGCTAGGTGGTGTTATTGTAAACTTTGTTTTAGGTTTTTTAATCTATATGATGGTACTTGATGTATGGGGAGAAGATAATGTGAAATCGGAAGATGTAAAAAATGGATTTGCTGTAAATGCTATTTTTAAAGAGTATGGTTTTAAAGATGGAGATTTAATCTTGAAAATTAATGGTGAAGTTCCTGAAGATGTATTGGCTATTAATAAAAACCTGTTTTTACGTGATGTTTCAACAGTTGATGTAAAGCATTTAAATGGATCGGTTGAGACAATTAATATTCCAGAAACCATTGGGGAAACAATGTGGGAACAAGGGGTTATGAAACCATTTATCCCAAGAACCCTTCCTATAATTGATGTAGTAGCAGAAGATATGCCAGCTACGAAAGCAGGCTTTAAAGAAGGAGATAAGATTCTTGCAGTAAATGAAAAATTAGTAGTTTATTGGAATGATTTTACAAATGAAGTAGCAAATAGTGAAGGAGAATTAGAGGTTATTATTTTAAGAGATGGTTCAAAAAAATCAATCAATGTAACTCCTAATGAAGACAATAAAATTGGTGTAGCACAAAATATTTCTGCAGCTGAGTCAATTAATATTTCACATAAGAGTTATTCTTTTTCAGAAAGTATTCCGGCTGGCTTTGATAAAGCCTATTGGACCTTAAAAGATTATATCACACAATTTAAATATGTATTCACGGCTAAAGGTGCAACTAGTGTTGGAGGGTTTATTGCCATAGGGAATATTTTTCCTGCAGAGTGGAGCTGGCAAGCCTTTTGGGGTATTACAGCTTTCTTGTCTATCATGCTCGGATTTATGAACTTACTTCCTATTCCGGCATTAGACGGAGGGCATGTAGTTTTTACTATTTGGGAAATGATTACAGGTAGAAAACCAAGTGATAAATTTTTAGAATATGCACAAATAACTGGTTTTGTTTTGCTGATGGCTTTATTGCTTTTAGCAAACGGAAACGATATTTATAAGTGGCTTTCAGGGCAATTATAAATAATTAATATAGACAAGGCATTTCTTTGTGTCTGTCGATTTGCAATGATGTAAATAAAAAAGGGGTAAAATTTGAAACGTCAAATTTTACCCCTTTTTTTATGCTTGTTAATAACCATTTCATAACTCGTTTTCAATCTTATAAAATGGATAAAATTACTTTTTATATTTATATCCGACTATTTAGTCTTTTAATAAAAATATCAAATGTTTTGTTACGATTTTCAAATTGCTCTGCAAGAGGTGCCAGGAGAAATCAGCTTGTGTTTTTCGATAGCTGGATGTAAAATTCATTGCGAAGGATGTCACTCTCCTTTTCTTTGGAAAGAAGAAAACGGAAAATTACTCACACAAAAAAACTATGACAAATTATTAAGTCAATATCAAAATTTAGCTTCATGTGTGTTATTTATGGGAGGCGAATGGCATGAGAAAAAATTGATACAGTTTTTAAAAACAGCAAAAGAAAAAAATTTCAAAACCTGTTTGTATACTGGTGAAGAAGCAGTTTCAAATGAATTGTTATCAGAGCTGACTTTTATTAAAACCGGTAAATGGTTAAAAGAAGTTGGCGGTTTAGACACACCGACTACAAATCAAAAATTTATAGAATTATCGACTAATAAAACTCTAAATCATCTATTCATAAAAAACTAAAAAGTATGATACGCCTTACCGAAAAACAAGTAACTAAAAAAATTGAATTTATTGACAATTACATCAACTCAGAAAATGCAGCTGATGGATCAAAAGTCGATGCTAACGCCAATGTAACTTCTAAAAACATTGCAACGATGGAGGCTGAGCTAAACAAAGATATCAATATTCAAGTAAATAGGGCGCTTGTAAAACGGAAGATTGAAAATTTGTTTGGACAAGATTTAGCAAATGAATATGTACGACAAATTGAGTCGCATGAAATTTATGTACATGACGAAACATCACTCAAGCCATACTGCGTATCAATAAGTATGTACCCTTTTTTGTTTGATGGATTGACAAAAGTTGGTGGTGAATCTAGAGCGCCAAAACATTTAGAAAGTTTTTGTGGCGAGTTTGTAAATCTTGTTTTTGCTATAAGTTCTCAATTTGCTGGGGCATTGGCAACGGTAGAGTTTTTAATGTATTTTGATCATTTTGCATCAATAGACTATGGTGATGACTATTTAGAAACAAATAAAAAAACAATTGAAAATCACTTGCAACACGTGGTATATGCTATCAATCAACCAGCTGCAGCACGTGGATATCAATCGGTTTTTTGGAATATTTCCTTGTATGACCAAGATTATTTTATCAGTATGTTCGAAGATTTTGTATATCCAGATATGAGTAAACCATCTTGGGAAAGCTTAAAGAGATTGCAAACTTTTTTTATGAAGTGGTTTAATGAAGAGCGTACTAAAGCAATCTTGACTTTTCCTGTAGTTACTGCTGCAATGTTGGTAAAAGAAGGTAAACCCGTTGATACAGAATTCACCGAAATGTTGTCTGAGGAATTAAGTGAAGGCAATTCATTCTTTATCTATCAGTCAGAAAATGCAGATAGTTTAGCATCTTGTTGTCGCCTCAGAAGTGAGATTAGTGACAATACGTTTAGTTACTCCTTAGGTGCGGGTGGAGTCGCAACGGGCTCCATCAATGTGATTACTTTAAATATGAATCGTTTGGTGCAACAAGGAGCAGATATTAAAAAGGAAGTTCAAAAAATTCATAAATATCAGGTGGCCTACCGAAAATTGATTGAAGAGTATGAAGCTGCAGGATTGTTACCTGTCTATAAAGCAGGATTTATCGCTTTAGACAAGCAATTTTTAACCATCGGAATTAATGGAATGGTTGAAGCCGCTGAAAGTAAAGGTATTGAAGTGAGTAATAATGATTCGTATAAGGCATTTGTAAATTCATATTTAAAAGTGATTTATGACGAAAATAAAATTGCAAAAAAAGAATATGGTTATATGTTCAATACCGAGTTTGTACCCGCTGAAAATTTAGGAGTTAAAAATGCCAAGTGGGATAGAGCAGACGGATTTGAAGTGCCAAGAGATTGCTATAATTCATATTTCTATAAAGTAGAGGATGAGCAAACCAATACGCTTGATAAAATAATTTTACATGGCGATGAAATTATTAAATATTTAGATGGAGGTTCTGCATTACATCTAAATTTAGAAGAATCACCAAATAAAGAAGGGTTTATTAAATTGATTCATGCTACAGCAAAAGCTGGATGCAATTATTTCTGTTTTAATATCAAAATTACGGTTTGTAATGAGTGTGAACATATTGATAAAAGTACCGAATATCATTGTTCTAGTTGTGGCTCACATGATGTGGATCATGCTACAAGAGTGATTGGATATTTAAAACGGGTGTCGAGTTTTAGCTCACCAAGACAGCAAGAGCATCAACTAAGACATTATCATTTTGAAAATTCTAAAAAAGAAGATTTAAAAAAAGATATGGTGCTGGTTTAATTGTTAAAATAATCTCTTAATATATATAATGAAATAACTTTTTTATGTTCTAAAAGATATAATTATTTCATTTTATTCTATAAGGTTTTTAAAACCCAGTAGGTCTATCTGTTCAAATTATAAAACATGATAATTATCATATTCTATATAAATCTAATCAACGTAATTTGTATAAAAGACCAAAAGGTCTTTTATGTAGCAAAAATATAATTCGTTATATTTACAAACTAACTAATAAAAACAATAAAACATGTTATCTAAGAAACAAGCAAGGGCTTTCTTTCTGGGAGGAACACTGGTTACATTTCTAGCATTTATAGGATTAACCATTTTTTCTTTATCAAAGGATGTCGATCAAACCAACAGTGAAAACATCACTGAAGCTGTTGTGCGCGGAAAGAATCTTTGGGATTCAAATAATTGTATGGGTTGCCATACAATATTAGGCGAAGGAGGTTATTACGCTCCAGAATTAACAAAAGTGATTGACCGAAGAGGAAAAGGGTATATCAAAGCCGTATTAATGACTCCTGTTTCTTGGGAGCCAAACGGAAGAAAAATGGTAGCCTACGGATTTAGTAACGATCAAGCTGAAGACATAATCGCTTTTTTTGATTGGATTGATGATATCGATCTAAATGGATTTGGAGAAGTTGTAGGTATAGACAGAACAATTTCACCATTAGCAAAAGATAAAATAACTAACTAAACTAACAAAGATGAAATATAAATCACAAAAAGTAGCATATTGGTTTTTTGCGCTTTCTATGCTCCTATTCGGACTACAAATTATATATGGTTTTATAATGGGATTTGCACATGCAGGCTTTGATGGACTCCATGAGTTTATTCCGTTTAACACAGCAAAAGCAGTACACCTTAATTTATTGGTAGTTTGGTTACTATCTGGTTTTATGGGTGCCGCATATTATATTATTCCAGAAGAAGCACAAACAGAATTGGTAAGTGTAAAGTTAGCCTATGTTCAACTAATCAGTTTAGCATTGGTTGGCGTTGCAGCAATTGTTGGCTTTCACTTTAATATTTGGGAAGGGCGTAAGTTTTTAGAAATTCCTAGAGGACTCGATTTCTTAGTAGTAGTTAATGTATTGCTATTTTTAGGAATCATTTTAGTAACATTATACAAAGGAAAACGTAGAACTACTACAGCGCTTGTACTCTCAATGGGGTTATTATTTGCAGCTTTATTGTATTTGCCAGGGATGTTACCTTTTGATAGTCAAGTAACAGATTCTTTCTTCAGATGGTGGGTTGTTCATCTTTGGGTAGAGGGTGTTTGGGAATTAATTATGGGAGGTATCTTATCATTCTTATTGATAAAATTGACTGGTGTTGATAGGGAAGTTATTGAAAAATGGTTATATGTAATTGTTGGATTGACCTTTTTATCAGGAGTTTTAGGTACAGGCCATCATTATTATTATATAGGTGTAAATAAAATTTGGTTGATTGTTGGTGGAATTTTCTCAGCATTAGAGCCACTTGCATTTTTAGCGATGGCGTTATTCGCAGTAAACATGTACAGAAAAGGTGAAAAGAAACATCCAAATAAATTAGCATTGTATTGGACATTAGGTGCTGCAATTGTATCTTTTGTTGGTGCAGGATTGTTAGGATTTGCACATACGTTACCACAAACAAATTTATATACACATGGTACTTTGGTTACAGCAATGCATGGTCACCTTGCATTTTGGGGAGCATATGCTATGATAGTTTTAGCAATTATAAGTTACTCTTTGCCAAATATGACAGGACGTAAATTATATGATAGTTCATTAGGTAGAATGGCATTTTGGTTCTCAAACATTGGGATGATTGGAATGACAGTTGCCTTTGGAGTTGCAGGTGTTGCGCAAGTGTATTTAGAACGTATTATGAAAATTGAATTTATGGAAGTCCAAAAAATGGTAGAAGTTCATTTTATGATACTAATAGTTTGTGCTACCTTTTTTGCAACTGGAATCATACTTTACATGATTGATTTTTACAAACATGGCAAACCAAATGACGAAGCATTAGAAAGAACAAACTAATAAAGATTAGGTTAGTATGAAGGTCTAAAAAGCAGATTTTCCTCATGAGTTATAAGTCTAACGTAATGTTCTTTTAGAATATGACTTTATTTCTTGAGTATGCTTTTTAGGCCTTCTTTTTTTTGCAGATATGTGACCAATGGTTACAACAAAAAAACTACAAATGAAAGAAACGAAGGAAAAAATTATAAATGCACCCTATTATTATCCTGTTGATAAAGAGGTTGAAGTTTTTGAACATACACACAAAAACAAACTCCCCTTTTTACTCAAGGGGCCAACAGGTACTGGTAAATCTAGGTTTATTGAGTTTATGGCACATAGATTGGATAAAAAATTAATTACCATTGCATGTCATGAAGAGACCTCTTCTACAGATTTAATAGGACGCTATATTATTAAAGGCGCAGAAACTATTTGGTTAGATGGGCCTTTAACAACTGCCGTAAAAGAAGGTGCCATAATCTATTTGGATGAGATTGCTGAGGCAAGACCAGATGTTATTGTTGCTATCCACTCATTAACCGATCACCGCCGAGAGTTGTTTATTGACAAACTTGGTAAAACTATCAAAGCGCATGAAGGCTTTTTATTAGTGGCATCTTTTAACCCTGGTTATCAACGTGGATTTAAGGAATTAAAACCATCAACACGTCAACGCTTTGTAGCTATTTCTTTTGATTATCCAGAAGCAAAGATTGAGATAGAAGTTTTGGTGAATGAAACAGGAATCGAAAAAGACATCGCCAAGAAATTAGTAAACATTGCAACAAAAATCAGAAACTTAACTGAGTTAGGGTTGACAGAAACCGTATCTACCAGATTGTTAGTAGATGCTGCAAAATTGATTAAAAGCGGATTGCCAAAAAGATTATCAGTAAAAGTAGCTGTTGTAGAACCTTTAACCGATGATATTGAAGTTGTTGATGCTTTAACTGATTTATGTGATTTAATGATATGATTAGGTTGTAGAGTTTAGTTGCTCGCTATTAGCAACAAAACCATCAACTGCCAATCATCAACAAAAACCTAATTTAATGTTCGAATTTGAACCAGACGCATATATTTTTACCAAGTTTGCCAATTACTTTAAAAGACGTAAAAAGGCAAAAGAGGAGGATATTGCGCATGCGGTAAAGTTACTTGACATTAAACCTAGGCTCACTATTTTTGCGAGAGCAGTAACAGGGAATGCCATTGAAATTTTTGAAGCAGAACGAGAGGGAGGTTACAAAAACAACAACTTTTTTCTCCCATCAAAATATGCTGAGTTTAACACTGTAGAAGAAAACATCTCTTTTTATTTGTACAGAGTTTTATATTTATCTGTTCAAAAAAATCTAAATTTAAATTGGGAGGACGATCAAGATCATGAAACAATTAAGTCAAGAAAAATGGCTCAAGAAAAATCAAACGAAGTCTTAAAAAATTTGTTTCACCAATTTCCGATAACACAAGAATATTACAATCGATTTATTGGACATTATAAAAATAAATCAACAAAAAAAGAAGCACCTGATTTTTCGTTTATTTACGGAAAATGGATGTACAATTCGCCTGAAGAGGCATCATCAAAAACACTAAAAAACTTTACAGATAAAGTTAAGACAGCGAACAAGGAGGAAATCAAAACTATTTTAAAAGCCAAAGCAGTTGAAGAAATTAAATCGGTTCAGATAGATAAAAAACAATTGGAGGACGCAGTACTACAACATCAATTTGAAAAAGTAGAAACTGCTGAAGAGTTTGGGGGCAATTGGCGAGATATGGATGGTGATGATGAGTTGGCAGACCACGAGAATGCTCTTGAAGATTTAAATATGAAATATACTGTTCGTGTTGATGATACCGCACATTCAGTTTATCAAGCAGATTTTGTTGAGAACACAACTATCTCAGAAAGTTCGGAAGCAACATCAACCAATTTTTATTTGAGCTACGACGAATGGGATTATAAAAAGCGTGCTTATAAAGAGGGTTTTTGCAAGGTATATCCAAAACCTATTATTGAAACTGATGTTCCGTATTACAAAAAAACTCTAGCTAAAAACAATTCTACTTTGGTTGGTTTACGTAAAATGTTGAGTACAGTTAACAACAAATTTCAGCAACAAAGACGTCAAACTACTGGTGAAGAATTTGATTTATGCGCCATTACTGATTTGTATGTAGATGTGCATTCGGGGCATACACCATCAGAAAAAATATACTTATCAAAACGCAAAAAGGAAAAGGATTTATCCATTTTACTATTGTTAGATGTTAGTTTGTCAAGTGATGGTTATGCTGCAGGAAATAAAGTAATTGAAGTTGAAAAGCAAGTCTCTATTTTATTTGGAGAGATTTTGGACGAGTTCAATATCGATTTTTCTATCAACTGCTTTTATTCTAAAACAAGAAACCACTCAACCTATTTAACAGTTAAAGAATTTGACGAAGATTGGAATCGTGCCAAATATAAAGTAGGTGCTGTTGAACCAAATGGATATACTCGTATCGGAGCTGCATTAAGGCATTCAGGAGCTTTGTTAGATGCTAGAAGCACCAAAAATAAATGGGTCATCTTAATATCTGATGGTAAGCCAAATGATTATGATAAGTATGAAGGTAAGTACGGAATTAATGATGTAAAGCAAGCCTTGAGAGAATTAAATGAGCGTCAAATAAATTCGTATGCCTTAGCCATAGAGGCAAATGCAAAATATTATTTGCCCCAAATGTTTGGGCAAAATCATTATCAAATATTAACAACTCCAGTAGAATTACTACAATCTCTGGTAAAGTTGTATGAAAAAATCAAACATCAATCTTAATTTATTTGTTCGTTAAAAGCATTTTTTTATTAAAAATGTTAAAGTTTAATAATAAAAGACAATATTGTCTTTTATTTGATACCTTTGTACTTTAAATTAATGATTATGCAAATAACAAAAGAAAATACAGTAGCTGAGGTCGTTTCAAAAAACCTTGGATCTGATCATGTTTTTAGCAAATACCAAATTGATTTTTGCTGTGGAGGCGGAGATACACTCGAAAAAATTTGTGAAGAAAGTGGAGTAAAATTTGAAGTGTTAAAACAAGAAATAGAAACAATAAATAGCAAAATTTCAGGGTCTCCAAATATTGAAGAATTTGATATTCCAACTTTGATTAATGAGGTTAAGGATAAGTATCATACAGTAATTAGCGATTCTTTTTATGAAATATCACCTTATGCTGCAAAGGTTGCAAATGTACATGGAACTGTGCATAAAGAATTAGTTGAAATTAATGAGCTATATAAAAGTGTTGCACTTGTTATTAATAAAACTTTTAAAGATTCAATATTGGAATTGTATCCAGTTATTAATGAAATTGTAGAAGCAAGTGAAAAATCTAAAGAGATTTCAATAGCAGATTTAGAAGTTTTTAAAAAAGGTATTGAAAGAAATGAAATAGCTCAAAAAATTATTGGAGACTCATTTAAGCAAATATCCAATTTATCATCTAATTACTTAATTCCAACTGATGCATGTAATTCATATACATATTTATATAAAAATTTAAAGAATTTGGAGCATGAAGTTCATAAATATATGCATTTTGAAAAAAATGTATTAATACCAAAAGCATTAAATATTATAGCACAATGAATTCATTTTTGCCAACAGTAGCAAAACTTCCAGAAGGGCACCCAGTAAAAGTTTATTACAAGGAAGGAGCCTTAATACAAGAGATTTTATTAGAATTATATGATGCTGATCCAGCAGAGGATTTTGAAAAATATTTCAATATATTTAATCAGTTAACAACTATAGAAAAGCGATTTAAACGAAAAGAAAATCAATTATTTCCGTATTTAGAAAAACATGGTTGGGAAGGGCCAAGTCAAGGAATGTGGTCTTTTCATGATAATTTGCGTGATCAAATTCGATTGTTAAACGGATATAATTTAGAAAAAAACACAGATAAAATTACAGATAATATTCCATTTTTAATTGAAGGTATAAAGCGTCTAATGTCTATTGAAGATGTAAAGTTATTCCCCAATTCTCTTAATTTATTATCAGAAGAAGATTGGGAAGAGTTTTATATTGGTGATGAAGAAATAGGTTGGATGTTAAAAGAGAAGCCTGCTCCTTATCCAAAAATAGAACCAGCATATATTCACCCAAGTGAAGATTTTACAGAGCGTAAATTGTCTTTTTCTACTGACAATACTTTTCATTATGACGAAGGGTATATGACTCCCGAACAAGTGAATTTGTTATTGAAATTTTTACCAATTGATATTACCTATGTTGATGAAAATGATAAAGTGATTTTTTATAACCGTGGAGATGATCGTGTTTTTGCTAGGTCAAAAGGAATTATAGGTAGAGAAGTAAAATTCTGTCATCCACCAAAAAGCGTAGGGATGGTTTTACGTATTGTTGATGAGTTTAGAGCAGGCACAAAAGATGTTGCTGAGTTTTGGTTTAACTTTAAGGGACGCGTTATACATATCCGTTATTTTGCGATTCGTGATAATGAAAAGAACTATAAAGGCGTCATAGAAATGAGTCAGGATATTACCGAAATTCAAAAACTTGAAGGGCAAAAGCGCTTGCTAGATTGGGATTAATTAGGATTTTGAAAATCTAGATTGTTGATAAACTTTGAATCAGAAAGAGATACTAAAAAAGCTGTTTGAAGTTAATCAAACAGCTTTTTGATTCATTGATTATTTTATCAACTTTATTTTATCAATTACAATTACTGGTATAGAATCAGTTTTATAAATAGATGTATAAATTTTAACCTTTGCTAAGTTAATTGATGATGGCGGATGTATATTCTTGTTGTAATATTTGTAATTGAACTTTTTACTATAAATAGGATATCTATATATTATAGATTTATCCCCATCAATAATAAAGCTAAAAGCTGTTGTATAGTGTTTACTTTGAGTATTTGTAACTATTGGAACTAGATTAGAATAATCCTGATATTTGCCAATATCGTCAAGTTCAGCAACAAAAGAATATTTAGTTTTTTCTTTGTCTAATTTTAATTTTGAAAAGAAGGATATTTCAAAATTTTTCTTATTGCTAATATAAATTACTGATTTATCATCAGTCTGACCTTGACAGTAAAATTTAGTTAATACTAAAAATATTAATACTACTTTCTTCATCTTATTTACTTTTTCTAATTTGTGAAAGAATATAATTATACTCAGCTTCATAGGTAAAATATCGTGTATTTGATACTCCAGAAATTATTCCTGTTGTCGTATTATAATAGAGTTTATTGTTTGGATTAGCACCAAAGTTTTGATAGGGAGTTTTTCCAGAGGCATTATCATAAAATGTGAAATACTTACCTCTCGCGTCAGAACCCATACCAACAATAACTACAAAATGATCAGTAGTATTGTCAGTATCTGGATTTGGACTACCAATTTGATCATCTATACCAACAATTACAGGAATTCCATTTTCTAGAGCATATTTTAAATAGCTCAATCCTAATAGTAATTCTGTTTGATTAACACCGTTTAGGGATGTATATATTTGAATTGTTTGATCCCAAGGATTTCCTTGGGGATCAAAATAGTTTGATATTTCATATCCGTTTTTTGCTATTTGTTCTTTAGCATAGTTCATACAGTTTTCAATGATACCTTGTTGACCCCACCCAACAAAATTACTAATCGGAATTACAGGATTAATTGTTGGCCAAGGTTGTTGTGCTGGATTAAAATCATTGTATAATGTTGTATCTTCTCCACCAATAGTATTATTATCTATATCGCCCGTTTCACTTCCATTGAGACGTGTTCTATTATATAAAATTTCATTTAAATTTTCAAATTCGTTTACCATCAACGCATCTAAAGCTAATAAAGCAAAATCAGTATCAACTACACAATCACGTCCTTCAGCTGTTAGTCCACAATGCAATAAGTAATCTAACAGCTCTTGGGCTTTTCGTATGCCTAATAATCCATCTGCCCATGCTTCTTGTTCTGGTGTTAATGGGCCTAAATAAATGGTTAATTTCTGGCTCATAGGGATTACTGTTGGAGTAGTTATATAGTAATATGGGTCTCCATCATTTCCAGAACTTGTAGATCCGTCACCACCTGCTGTAGTATCACCTCCAGAGGATGTGTTGTCTCCTGTTCCTGGTGCACTACCAGTTCCTGAGCCTGCTACCCAATAACAATTCCAAGTCATAACCCACTCATAGTGTATACATTCACCTTCTGGACAACCTTCGTTATTTCCTTCATTAGAAGGTACCAATATCCATGTATCAAGACAAATAAATCTTGCTGCTAAATTTAAAGACGAAACATCAAAATCAATAGGAATATATTGAGTTGTCCTATTGTTAAGTTCCTCTTCAGTTAAATCGATTAATTCTCCAGATGTAAAATCATACTTTACAATAAAAGCATCATATTCCCCGTCATTATTAAGTGACAAAAATAAATTTTCAAGATTATCATTTTCTAGTTCATCACGAGTTAACGGGAAACTATAAGAATGATAATCACCATATTCAATATATTTTATATAATCAGTATTAAAAGAGAATTCATACTCTTCATTATGTATATCTCGTGATAGCATATTGTATTTATCATTCCTTTCTTTTATATACGCTATTTTCTCTAACACTTTATTGTTTGTTGAAATCTCAGTAAAGTCAGTTACTTTTATAGAAATATTTGGTGTAATATCCTCTTGTCTTTCTTCAAGTGCTGATTCTTCTATAACCTCATCAGTATCACAATTAAATAAAAATAAGGAAAGGCAAATCAATACTAAATAGGGTTTAAAGTAAGTAGCTAAGTTTAGCTAAGTTTAGCTTGGTTTTTGGTTTTTGGTTTTTGGTTTTTCATAAAACAGTTGTATAAAGTTAAAAAAATAATTGTAACAATATTATTATTAAACAAATAAAAAACAATACCTAGAAACCGTGATTTTTATCTAACGGTTTTCCGTGAGGAGAGAAATTAATTTGGGTTTTGAAAATTTGGATTATTGATAAATTCTGAATCTGAAAGGGATAATAAAAAGGCTTTTAAAGCTTCTTTTTCATCGTTGGTAAGTTGTACACCTCCAGTAGCAATAGCTTTCATGAGTGGGTCAATAGTTGGGGAGTTTTGTAGCCCTTCGGAATAATGATTGATTACTTCATCTATAGTTGCAAAACGACCATCGTGCATATAAGGTGCAGTAAATTGCAGGTTTCTTATGGAGGGTGATTTAAATTTTCCGTTATCAGCAGGGTTTCCAGTTACTGCTCCCAAACCGATATCAGTTATGACAGCATCTAACCCGTTGTTATGAAAAATATTGTCAGTCCAAAGTGGGTTATTTGCATTTCCGTGGCAATGAAAACAATCACCTTTGGTTTCGTCCATAAAAATATCAAATCCGTTTAATTCTTGCGGAGTTAAAGTAAGCGTACCTAACAAATGTTTATCGAATCTTGAATTCCCAGAAATCAAGGTGCGCTCAAATTGTGCAATTGCTTTGGTAACTAAACTAGAATCAATAGTAGAAGTGCCAAAAGCTTGAAAAAACAAATCTGGGTAATCTGTATGACTTTGTAAACTTGCCATTGCATTGACCCACGTATTATGCATTTCAATCGGGTTTTTTACTGGTTCCAATGCTTGTCCTTCCAAACCAAATGAGCGTCCATCCCAAAAGAAATTTTCATCATAATTCCACGCTTGATTAAAAATAGGCATTGAGTTTCTATTACCAATATCTCCATCAATCCCAACTGAAAAACGATCAGCATCTGTAAAAGCATTTTCTGGAGCATGACAATCAGAACAAGATTGAGAGCCATCACCAGATAAAATAGGGTCATAGAATAATTTTCTACCCAAAGCAACTCCTTCTACCGTTTGTGGATTGTTAAAAGGAATAACAGGATCTAAAATTTTCTCAGCAAATAAAGGGGGAATTTTTAGAGGTAGCGGTGTTGGTTCATAAGTATTTGGTAGCACAATTTCGTTTTCACCACAAGAGGAAAACAAAAAACCGACAACCATTATTTTTAACCAATGTTTCACCACAACTATTAATTTACTTCGCCTAAACTAAACACTGAATCACCATTTTGATTCATCAATATTTGTGCATCATAATTTGGCATTAATGTAGTGTTATAAACTTCTAAATCCCAAGTATATGGGTTTTTAAACCATTCTGCTATATTCATTTTTATTTCTATTACGGCATCATTTGCATGTGTAAATCCATCTATAGAAATCTCGAAATGATTTGCTTCAAAAACACCAGGGCTAACCCTTGCAGTCCCCATGTGATATGCGTAAGGTTTTTCTACTGTAGTATCTAAATACTTTCCTTCTAGTTGCATAAAATGATAACCGCCTCCTAACATTTCTGGCCAATTCCATGAAGCAGCATTTAAATCTGAATAAAAACCATCTGTGTTATCTGCTTCATTAAATCCAAAGGTAAAAGAAATAGAAGTGTAGGTATCAAACGGAATGTTAGATACAAAAGCAAAGGTAGATTGAGTTGATAAATCAACCAATAAGTAACCATCAATAGCGATGGAAGAACCATCAGCTTTGTGAAGAAAAATATTTGAAATTAAATAACGCAATTTGCTAACACTCATAGGGTCACCATTGGCATTTGTAAATTGGATAATATTAAAATCATCAGTAGTTACATTATCGCCATCCCAATTATGTGTAAAATCAAATCGAATACTACCAGTTGTTGCAACTGGATCATCGTTATCACAACTATTCATTGTGATAATAGTTATTGTTATTAAAAAGAGTTTTAAATTTTTCATTCAACTTTAATTTTTGTAATTAATATATCTGTAAATCCTTTGTTTTCTATAACATCTCCATCATTACTATTACTTTCACCTACAATAATAATATCACCATTATCTATTTCTACCGCACTGTATGCAAAATCGATATCGCTTCCGCCAATTGTTTTTTGCCATTCGATATTTCCTGAATTATTAATTTTTACTAACCAAACATCGTTTTGACCTTTGTTGATTTCAACATCTCCATCTTGACTTCGTGAGCTACCAGAAAGTAGAAATCCACCATCAGTTGTAGGTGAAATATTTCTTGCTACATCAAAGCTAGAACCTCCAAAAGATTTTTCCCAAATCAGATTTCCAGTATCCGAAATTTTAATCAACCACATATCTGCGGCCCCTTTTGAGTTTGATATGTCTTGATCGCTACTTCTACTATCTCCTACAATTAAGTAATTGCCATCGGAGGTTTTGGTGATACTTCGGGCTTCATCAATTTGAGAGCCTCCAAAAGATTTTTCCCAAATCAGATTTCCGTTGGCATCTATTTTTACAACCCAAAAATCGTATCCTCCTTTATTATTGGTGATATCAACATCATTGCTATCAGAAGAGCCTATAAGAATAAACCCACCTTCATTAGAAGCAATAATATCTAAAGCGGAATCGGTAAATGATCCACCAAAATAACGTCGCCAAATTTTGGTTCCATTAACATCTAACTTTAATCCCCAATAATCGCCACCAGCATGTAGTGAGCGATCATTTCCATCGCCACCAGAACCAGATACATCTAAAACGCCGCTTACAAAAAAGCCGCCATCGGAAGTCTGAATTATAGAGAACCCGAGATCATTGCCCGGAAACCCATATGATTTTTCCCAAGTGATATTTCCAGAAGCATCTAACTTTATCAACCAAATATCATTAAAACCTTCGTTAGTTGATACGTCACCATCATTACTTGATGAGCTGCCGATGAGTGCAAAACCACCATCTAATGTTTGTATAATTTTTGATCCTTGGTCTATATCAGATCCTCCATAAGTTTTTGACCATTGCAGATTGTCATTAGTATTGAACTTTAAGAGCCAATAATCAAAAGAAATATCAGTCTTATCTGTAATATCGTCATCATTACTTTGAGTATATCCCAAGACAGCATAACCGCCATCAGTTGTCTGAATGACAGAACGAGCAGACTCGTTAGAGCTACCTCCAAAAGTTTTGATAAAGTCTATTTGAGGACTTACAGGTTTTGGGGTCTCGTCATTATTTTTACATCCTTTAAAAAAAAAGGAAAGACATATTATGAGTAGTATTCTTTTACTCATCTGTTTTTAATTTTTTATTAAACTTAAATATTTTAGGTAAATATTATTTAGGTTCCACTTTTTCTAACAATAAATAAACCTCCATCTATATCATTGATGATGATGTTTCCAGATTCAAAATATGGATATACATTCCAAACTCCATGAAAACTAGTTGAGTTATTTGGAGCATAAGAATCAAAATAACCTTCTTCAGTTAGGTTTCCGTTAGCAATATCTGAGATATCAATAAAACGAACACCAGCTGAATAATTTGCTAGATAATAAGTATCTCCTTTAACATAACCATTATGATCAATTGCCGCAGTTGGTCCTAAATAAGTAGTATGTAAAATAGGATTGTCTAAATCAGAAAAGTCAAAAACCAACGTTCGCGTATTATTTCCAAAATCTCTTTCATCCAATTCATCACCCACAATAAAATACCTTTTATCATTAGTAAACCAACCTTGATGTGTATAGCCAATATTGCTATATGAAATAGTTTTAATTAAAGTAGGGTTTGCTTTGTCAGTAATATCAGCAATTACAATTTCATTTTCATTACTGCCAATTAAAATTTCTTTACCAGTATAATCTGTATCAGGACCATTGTAGGTTACTACTTGCACATCATGACTGTAACCACCAATAGTTAAGCCACCAGCAGCAACTGGGTTTAAAGGGTCTTGGATATTTACAAAATGAGCACTACCACTGAATGTATTGGTGCCTACAGCATAGGCATATCCAGTATCTTCGTTTATCATGATATTATGACATTTTCCAAAACCAGTATAATGAGCGTCGGCTGTAAATGTTTCTGGCATATTGGTAACATTGCGCAATCTTGTTAAGTCAAATACTTGCATACCATGACCAGAAGCTTCACTAACAATAAAAGCATAATTGTTATATACTTTAATATCTCTCCACAAGCTATTTGAAGTTGCTGTTGGTAAAGTACCAATAATTACTAAATTTTCTGTATCAGAAATATCTACGAAAGCGGTGTTTGTTGTTGTGCCCACTAAAGCATATTCTTTTCCTGTTGTTGGGTCAGTCCATCCCCAAGAATCATTTCCTTCAGCTCCAGCTCCGCCTAATTCATCAACAGGTATATGTCCCATTAAGTCATAATCATTGCAAGGATAAATCCCTGCCATTCCGCTTTCACAAAATTCAATTGGCATTTTATAATCCTCGTCACAAAAATTTCCAATGCCATCACCATCAAAATCTTCTTGATTTGGATTTGCAATTAAAGGGCAATTATCATTAATATCATCGATACCATCATTGTCATCATCATCGTCACAAACATCACCTAAACCATCACTATCTGTATCTAGTTGGTCGGGGTTTGGAGTGTTTGGGCAGTTGTCATCAGGAGAGAAAACCCCATCATTATCAGGATCTAAACCTCCACAAGCATCTCCAACTCCATCACCATCAGTATCTAATTGATCTGGATTTGGATGTAGCGGACAGTTATCTTGAGTATCTACAATACCATCATTGTCATCATCGTCATCACACAAATCACCAATACCGTCATTGTCATTATCTAATTGATCTGGGTTTACAATATCTGGACAATTATCAGCAGTGCCTGTGATGCCATCGCCATCAGAATCTAATGAAATCTCATCATCAAAACAGGCTTGAAAAGTTAGCATAGAAAAAAATAAAGCTAAAACAATCAAAAGGGTTTTAGGAGTATAATGTTTAATATTCATAATTAATTTTAAATTAAATTAGTGACTTAAAGCCTATTGTATATCAAAAAAAAATACAGAATTTTGCAGTCTGAACAAAAATATCAATTTCTTTAGTTAATATACAAGTTTAAGATGTTAAAAGATAAAAACGAACAACGCACATCATTATCTGAATTAGGTGAATTTGGATTGATAAAACATTTAACGAAATATTTTACAATCAATTGTGATTCAACCGAAAAAGCTGTGGGTGATGATGCCGCTGTTTTAGAATTTGGAGATGAACAAGTTTTAGTCACTACCGATTTGTTGGTAGAAGGTGTACATTTTGATTTGAGTTATATGCCTTTAAAGCATTTAGGGTATAAGGCTGTAATGGTCAATTTATCTGATGTGTATGCTATGAATGGAACTGCAACTCAGATTACAGTTTCTATTGCGATTTCAAATCGATTTACTTTAGAAGCGTTAGAAGAGTTGTATGCCGGAATTCATTTGGCGTGTACTAATTATAAAGTTGATTTGGTTGGAGGCGATACATCATCATCTACAAAAGGGATGTTGATAAGCATCACTGCAATAGGGAAGGCCCCAAAGAAAGATGTGGTCTTTAGAAATGGTGCAAAACAAAATGATTTGTTAGTAGTATCTGGAGATTTAGGTGGTGCTTATTTAGGATTACAGGTACTGGAAAGAGAAAAACAAGTATTTGAAGCAAATCCAAATGCGCAACCAGAATTAGAGAATTATTCTTATATCGTTGAGCGCCAATTAAAACCTGAGGCAAGAAAAGATATTGTTAAGTTGTTAAAAGATTTAGAAGTAAAACCAACTTCTATGATTGATATTTCTGATGGCCTTTCTTCTGAAATTTTACATCTTACAAGTCAATCAGAAGTTGGATGTAATTTATATGAAGATAAAATTCCACTAGATCCACAAGTAATTTCTACTTGCGAAGAATTTAATTTAGACGGAACAACGATTGCTTTGAGTGGAGGAGAAGATTACGAATTGCTATTCACTATTTCGCAAGATGATTTTGACAAAATAAAAGGTAATCCACATTTAACTGTGATTGGTCATATGACAGATAAAAGCGAAGGTGTTCATTTAGTAACTCGTGGAAATCAAAAAATTGAGATTACTGCACAAGGTTGGAATGCGATAAAAGAAGAGTAGTTTATTTTTCTAAAGCCACTTCTTTAACATTACCACGGTAACTCATAAAATCTCGTTGGCTACTAGAAACATTAAGCGTTGCAGTAGCATCAGAATAAACGGTTAAAAACAAATCGAATGTTTCAGCTTTGTTCTTAGCCTTAAACTTGATTGTTATTCTGTGCTTTTTGTCGTTATACTCAATTTTATAATCAACATTTTCTGAGTCAAATTTTATTCCCCCATCTCCCTTAAAACTGCTTACTTGCGAAAATCCGAAGAAAGGTAAATCGGCAGCGGCATGAGAATTATTTATTTTTAAGGAATTAAAACTTGTTGTTAAATCAATCCGCCTTCCTTTTTGAGTATTGGCAGATGTTGCTTCAAAAGTATAAATACCCCCTTGAATTAATTTTTTAGTTTTGGTGTATTCCTTTAATTCTACTTGTTTTTTTAATTCTTTTTTAGATTGTGCTAAAACAGGGTTAGAAACAATAAAAAGTAAAGTTGCGATGATGAGTATTGCTTTTTTCATGGTGGCTGTTTTTCATTTTCATATGCTATTGCAATTTAATAAAATTCTCTAAGACAAATGTTAACTCTTTGTTATTTTCGATATGTGACATATGCCCTTGCGATAGTATTTTTAGTGCTGTATCTGTGTTTTTAATTTGCTCTTGATGCTCTTCAAAATTGAGTACAGTATCTTTTTTTCCAAGGATTAATAATTTTTTATAGCCAGTATTTTTTAAAACAGCTGTTCTATTCTTTCTAATTTTCATTCCTTCTAATGAAGCAATAATAGCTTGTTTTGAAATTTTTAAAGCCTCAGAAATTACAGCCTCAACTTCTTTTTTTAATGTAGTCTGATTTTCTTTAGAAAATAACAAGGGAATTGATAAAAGTATAAATGTTTTATGATTTTTTTTTACCACTTCAATGGCTCGATCTCGGTTTATTTTTTTTTCAGCAGTATCTGGATAAGCGGTAGAATTCATCAAGCAAATTCCTTTGGTGTTTTTAGGAAATAGTTCTGCAAAGGCCAATGCAACATAGCCGCCCATTGAATGACCAATGAGCGTAGATTTTCTTATGTTGAGTATTTTTAAAAGCGACCGAACCATCGTTGCTTGCTCTTCCATGGTATGGATATATCCCAGGTTTTCTGTTTTACCATGCCCAAATAAATCAACTGTTATGACTTTATTTCTTTTTGATAAAACAGGAATTAGATCATTCCACATAAAACTATTTTCTAAAAAGCCGTGGAGCAATACAATAGCAGACCCCTTACCAGTTGAAGTATAATTAATGTTGATATTTTGGTAAGAGAAATCAGGCATTTAGAATTTTTGATTAAATTAGCTATTATTTTATTTGAAAGAGTAAAATTAAGAAAACTATAGGATATTAATTCCTGAATTGATTGCTAAGAATTAAAAAGAAATATAAAATGAATAGACTTGTTATTGTTGGAAATGGATTTGACCTTGCGCACGATTTACCAACTTCTTATTGCCATTTTATTGATGATTTTTGGAAAAATTTTAAAAACAATTATAAAAAAGAAGAATATGCTGAAATTATATTTGTTAATGAACAATATTATGGGTTTTTAAATTACTCAACCATAAATAATTTCGATGACCTCAAAAAGAGCCTTATTGATTATTCAGAAGAATATAATCATCGATATTCTGATAAAAACTGTACATGTTATACTAATGATGGTAAGGCAATATTTTATTTTAAAAATCAATTTTTATATCAAATCAATTTTATTAAATCAATTGAAAATTGGGTAGATATTGAGAATGAATATTTTAATGAGCTAAAAAAAATAGTTGAATACAAATCCTTGGATATAACTAAAACGAAAGATGATAACATCAATGCTCGTAAAGAAAAAATTATAGTATTGAATAAAGAGTTCAGACAAATTAAAAATTTGCTTGAAAGTTATTTGGTTGCTAATGTTGAGAATGTTTTTGATACTGGTTATGGACGTGGTGATAGGGATTGGGTGAAAATTTATGAAATGTTTAAACCAATTTCAGCTTATAATAATGAATCAAAAGTAGTTGATGAGTTTTTCGATTTTGAAGATAAGGCATTAGTAAATGATATTATTAGTAGACCAAGGTTAGAAGGTGAGTTTGAACCATATATTTATTTTTTAAATTTTAATTATACTAATACTCTATTTAAATATGTTAACCCATTATTAGACGCAAAGTTAAACGTTAAATGTAATTTTATTCATGGGAGGCTAAGTTCTGAGTTAAATCCAATAAATTTTGGTTTTGGAGATGAAATGGATGAAGACTATAAATTAATTGAAAATATTAATGATAATGAGTATTTACAAAATTTTAAATCGTTTAATTACTTTCAAAATGGAAATTACAAATCATTGATGGACTATATTAATAGCGATAAATTTCAAGTATACATTATTGGACACTCTTGCGGTTTATCAGATAGAACATTATTAAATACAGTATTTGAACATAACAATTGCCGTTCAATTAAAATTTATTATTATGATAAAGGAGATAGCGATAACTATACCGATATAGTTCAAAATATTTCAAGACATTTTAATGATAAAGTAGTGATGAGGAATAAAATAGTCAATAAATCATTATGTAAACCTTTTCCTCAAGACGTAAGTTTACCATTAAAGGTAGGTATCTAACTCTTCAACTTTTTAATCACCGCAAATGCCTTATCAACCAAAAAGTCTTCTACTAAAATTGTAAACTCATTGGTGGTAGATACTACTTCGTAGAGAGCAATACCTTCCCACGCCAAACGTTTAAAAATTTGATAATAGAGCCCTGTAATCTTTGAGTTATTTTCGGGTAAAATTATACTAATTGCTGATAAGTTTTCTTGTAATCCTAATTGAGTTTCATTTTTAAAACCGTCTACAATGGTCTTTTTCTCAGAACTAGAAATGATGATTGTACTTTCATGTATTCCTCTTGTAAAAGCATAAAAAATATTTGTTCTGGCGCCCACTTGTTCTAAAACCTTTACATGGCTATCAACCAAGGTTCGAGAGTTTTGAAAAGTAAAATCACTCAAATTTGAACGCACTGTAATATCACCTAAGTTTTGTAAAACGCGTCTTAATTTTAAAGAGCTGCCCAAATCTTTTGGGGGATTATATCTCCGCAAAGCCATCATAATAGCTCCTGATTTTACTGATTTGTGTAACATTACACTCACTGGTCTTTGCAACTCCTCTGCCAATGCCGAAAAGTTGATGATGTTTCTAGACAAGGCCTCTTCTAAAAAAGGTTGTATCAATAAAATTTCTTCTACACAAGATGCGATTGTTCTCATTATGTTAATTATTTAACAACTTGTGTAAAAGTAGTGTAAATATTTTGTTTCTATGCTGTTATTGATTGGTCATCATACATTTGTTATCTAAATCGATAGCAATGTTAGTATTAAAATTTGGAGGGACATCAGTTGGGTCAGTTGAAAACATGACAAACGTAAAGAATATTATTAGAGGAGAGGGCAAGAAAATAGTTGTTTTATCTGCTATGTCTGGGACTACAAATGCGCTTGTAAATATTTCAGAAAACATTAAAAATGGAGAGAAAGAAATGGCCATTTCAAATATAGACACCTTGTATCAAAAACATCTGGTAACTATTGATGAGTTACTACATAAATCAGAATTAAAGCAAGAGGTTGGAAATTATATTAACTTGGTTTTTGACTTTTTAAAAAGCCGTGTAAATGAATCTTATTCTGAATTATTATATAATAAAATTGTTTCACAAGGAGAGTTATTATCTACCTTTATTTTTAGCCATTATTTGACTCAAGAAGGTTTGAATGCACGATTGCTACCTGCACTAGATTTTATGAGGATTGATAGAAATGGTGATCCAGACAATTTTTATATTCATCGAAACTTAAATCGGGTAATTGATGAAATTCTTCCTGCAGATATTTACATCACCCAAGGATTTATTTGTTTGGATGCTGATGGAAATATTGCAAACTTAGAACGTGGCGGGAGTGATTATACTGCAACAATCATCGGTTCGGTTATCAATGCTGATGAGGTGCAAATTTGGACAGATATTGACGGATTTCACAATAATGATCCAAGATGTGTTGAAAATACCCATGCTATTTCTAATTTATCTTTTGATGAGGCTGCAGAACTGGCTTATTTTGGTGCGAAGATTTTGCATCCACAAACGGTGATGCCAGTACGTAAATTTGATATTCCAGTTCGTTTAAAAAACACGATGTCGCCAGAAGCTCATGGGACATTAATCAATAGTGAAATTCATGGGGATGGAATCAAAGCTATTGCTGCTAAGGATAATATTACAGCGATTAAAATTAAATCTGCTCGTATGTTGCAAGCACATGGTTTCTTAAAAAAAGTATTTGAAATTTTCGAAAAATACGAAACATCAATCGATATGATTACGACTTCAGAAATTGCAATTTCTTTAACTATTGATGATGCTACTTATCTAAAATCAATCACTGAAGAATTGAAAAAATTTGCACTGGTTGCCATTGATCAAAATCAAAGTATAGTTTGTTTGGTTGGTCATTCTATAATCTTTCATGAAGATACACACAAATTGTTTCAAGTGCTGAAAGATGTTAATATTAGGATGATTTCTTATGGTGGTAGCAACAACAATATTTCACTTCTTGTACATATGGATGATAAAGTCGCAACACTAAAAAAAGTACATTCCTATGTTTTTGAAGCAGTAAGTTTGGTGTCATAAAACAAATTTGCTTTCTAATAGAAAATAAAACGAAGCAATCTCATTAATAAAAATTTTAATGAGATTGCTCCGAAATTAAAATTTCTAGCAAAGACGATTCAAAAATTACTCAGCCATCAACGCTTCAATATCATCTATTTCTAACGGAATATTTTTCATTAAATTAAAAGGCTCTCCAGATTCTTGGATCACATAATCATCTTCTAAGCGAATCCCCAAATTTTCATCGGGAATGTAAATTCCGGGTTCTACAGTAAAAACCATTCCAGCTTGCATAGGTTCAGTTAAGATTCCATAATCATGAGTATCTAGTCCCATGTGATGTGAAGTACCGTGCATAAAATATTTTTTATATGCTGGCCAATCAGGGTTCTCATTTTTAACATCTTCGTCAGTAATCAATCCTAAACCAATTAATTCTTGAGTCATTAAATTGCCAACTTCTACATGATAAGCGGCCCACATTGTTCCTGGTATCAACATTTTAGCAGCTGCTTTTTTAACTCTTAATACTGCATTGTAAACATCTTTTTGTCGCTCAGTAAATTTTCCAGAAACAGGAACACAGCGAGTCATATCACTTGCATAATTTGCGTAACTAGCACCAACATCCATTAGAATAACATCACCGGTTTTACATTGTTGATTGTTTTCAATATAATGCAAAACATTGGCATTGTACCCACTAGCAATAATCGGCGTATAAGAAAATCCATTAGAACGGTTTTTTATAAACTCATGAATATAATCTGCTTCTAACTCATATTCCCAAACATTAGGTTTGGTCGCTTTCAAAATTCTTCTAAAACCTTTTTCGGTAATATTACATGCTTGTTGAATCAATGCAATTTCTTCAGGCTCTTTTATTGAACGGAGACGTTGTAAAATAGGTTGAGACCTAAAATATGTGTGTGCAGGATATTTTTCTTGTAACCATTTTATAAAACGAGCTTCACGGGTTTCAGTCTCAACATTTGCACGATAATGTTCATTGGTATTAATATATATATTCTCAGCTTGCGTCATCAATTCAAACAACACTTTTTCTAGATCTTGTAACCAATAAACAGTTTTGATTCCACTTGTTTCTAAAGCCTTTTCTTTGGTTAGTTTTTCACCTTCCCAAACAGCAATATGATCGTTAGTTTCTTTTAAAAATAATATTTCTTTGTGTGATTCTTTAGGAGCATCAGGGAAAATAACCAATACACTTTCTTCTTGATCAACATTACTTAAGTAAAAAATATCGCGATGTTGAGCAAAAGGCAATGCGCTATCGGCGCTTATCGGATAAATATCATTCGAGTTAAAGATAGCCAATGAATTGGATTTCATTTTGCTAACAAACTTTTTTCGATTTTTTATAAATAGGTTCGAATCAATTGGAAAATACTTCATGTCTTTATTTTTTGTTGATGTAAAGGTAAAGAGTTTTTAAAAAACTATAAAGATTAATTTGTATATTTATATCCACATTGCGAAATTATATAGTGCTAATCTTTAATCATTTAAGTCATGAAAAAAAGAATTACTTCAAAAATTATCGCAATTGCTTTTTGTATTACCCTATCCTCAACGATTGCAATTGCGCAACAAGGAATGCTTTCCAAAGTATCATTAGAAGATCAGGTAGCATCATCAACTCTCATAGTTGAAGGTAAAGTAATCTCAAAAAAATCTTATTGGGATGTAAATCATCAAAACATTTATACAGTAAACGAAGTAGAAGTTTACAAGGTATTTAAAGGACAATTATTAGCAACTATTGAAGTCGTCACTCCAGGAGGTACAGTAGGCTTTCAGGCCGAAAGGGTTTCGCCAAGTTTAGGGCTAGCAATAAAGGATGTAGGCATTTTTATGCTTTATGAAAATGACAAGCAATTGACTTCTGATGCAGAATCAAATTATTCAAAATTTAAACCATTTAGTAGTGTCCAAGGTTTTTATAAATACAATAAATATGAAAATACAGCTGTCAATCCTTTTTATATAAAGCAAGGTATTTCAAATTTTTATTCTGAGCTAAGAAATTTAGTTGGCAATGATTATTCTTCACTAACTAATTTTGATATTAATGTATTTACTCAATATGAAAGTTCACTGGCAGTGGCAATAACATCTATTGCTCCAATGACTTCTTCGGCAGGTACCGAGTCTGTTTTAACAATTACAGGTACGGGTTTTGGAGCTACAACAGGTACAGTTAGTTTTAGAAATGCTGATGACGGCGGTGCTACTTATATAGATGCTTTGCCAACTCAAATTGATACATGGACAGATACTGAAATTACTGTTGAGATACCATCAAGAGCTGGTACGGGAGATGTAAGGGTGTCCCATGCTACTGATGCCACTTCTGCAACTTCAGCAACATTGACTATTTCTTATGCCGAAACAACATTTAATTACGATTGGGGAATGGGTGTTGGTTTAGAGGCTTATCAAACCAGACACAAAGATATAAATGGAAGTGGCGGTTATACTTGGAATATGTTTACTGGATTTGATGCAAATACCGCTGCAAATGAATCTTTTGTTAGATCTTTTGATACTTGGAGATGTGAAACTGGTGTAAATTGGACTATAGGAGCAGCAACTCCAACTGACGTTATTGCTCTAGATGGTATCAATGTGATTCGGTTTGATATAGGCACTGAATTACCACCGGGTGTTTTAGGTAGATGTACCACATATGCTGCTGCAGATTGCGGTATAACTGATGTGATTTTGTATTGGTTTGTATCTGAATTAGATATTGTATTTGATAGTGGTGCAGATTGGGAATATGGCCCTACTGCTGCAGTGGCTCCTAAGATAGATTTTGAATCGGTATCTGCTCATGAATTAGGGCATGGACACCAATTATTACATGTTATAGATTCAGGAGCTTTAATGCATTGGTCTATTGCACCTGGCGATAATAATAGAGTCTTAAGTGCAAATGATATCGCTGCGGGCAATGATGTACAAAGTAGAAGTTTGATTGATATTCCTTGCGCACCTGCTGATGCCATGACTGCTTATGATTGTACTGCAAGTGTTGCTGATCAATTATTGGCAGAGAGTATAGGGCTCTACCCAAACCCTACTAGCAATAAATTAATCATTAAAAATGACTTATTTTTAAACTTAGAAACAGTAACTATTTTTGATGCAAGTGGACGTGAGTTGATGTTTAGAGACATTTCGAAAAGTAATATTATAGATATAAAACAACTTTCAAAAGGGATATATTTTATCAATATCCTTTCTGATAATGCTTCAACAACTAAAAGATTTATTATTAAATAAGTAACTTTATTTCATAGAGACACACTCTACTTATAATCTTTCTAAATTACTCAAAAAATGACTTAAATCATTTTTTGAGTAATTTACTTAATGGTATATTTGTTATCTAAATAAACACTTCAAAAAAAATGAGCGGAATTTTATCCTCTTCAATCGCCAAGAAAGTGGCTATGGCTCTTTCGGCACTGTTTTTAATTATCTTTTTATTAATACACCTTTCGGTAAATTTAGTTTCAATATTTAGTGAAGATGCCTTTAATACAGCATCGCACTTTATGGGAATTAATCCGTTGATACAATTTGGAATGCAGCCAATTTTAATATTCGGAGTAGTATTTCATTTTGTTATGGGTTTTGTTTTAGAGCTTAAAAACAAAAAAGCTGTAGGTGTATCATCCTATGCAAAAAACAACGGAGCAGCAAATTCATCTTGGATGAGTAGAAACATGGCAATTTCAGGTTTTGCGATTTTAGCTTTTATTGTATTGCATTTTATTGATTTCTGGATTCCAGAAATCAATCATAAATACATAGCTGTATTACCTGAAGACCCAACTAGATATTTTCATGAGTTACAACATAAATTTGTAAACCCGTTAAGAGTAGGAGCTTATGTCATCGCATTTGTGTTGTTAGCTTTGCACTTATTACACGGATTTCAGTCAGCATTCCAATCTATGGGAATGAATAATAAATATACAAAATATGTTAAGCGCTGTGGAAAAGCCTACGCGATTGTAATTCCGTTAGGATTTATTTTCATTGCACTATTTCATTACATCACTCAACTATCATAATTTCCTAACCTATGGCAATTTTAGATTCAAAAGTACCTGATGGTCCTATCAAAGATAAATGGACTAATTATAAAAATAAGATTGACTTGGTTAATCCTGCCAACAAACGTAATATTGATATTATTGTTGTTGGAACTGGATTAGCAGGAGGTTCTGCAGCTGCTACATTAGCCGAACAAGGGTATAATGTAAAAGCATACTGCTATCAAGATTCGCCTCGTCGTGCACATTCAATAGCAGCACAAGGAGGAATCAATGCTTCTAAAAACTATATGGGTGATGGAGATTCGGATTATCGACTTTTTTATGATACCGTAAAAGGTGGCGATTATCGTTCTCGTGAAGCAAACGTATATCGTTTGGCAGAAGTTTCTGGAAATATCATTGATCAATGTGTGGCACAAGGAGTTCCTTTTGCTCGTGATTATGGTGGGCTTTTAGATAATCGTTCATTTGGTGGAGTGTTGGTTTCAAGAACTTTTTATGCAAAAGGACAAACAGGACAACAACTATTACTAGGAGCTTATTCTGCAATGAACAGACAAATCGCTCGTGGTAAGATTGAAATGTTTAACCGTCACGAAATGTTAGATGTTGTAAAGGTTGATGGAAAAGCTAGAGGAATCATTACTCGTAATTTAATTACCGGAGAAATTGAAAGGCATTCTGCTCACGCAGTAGTAATAGCAACTGGAGGTTATGGAAATGTATATTTCTTATCTACTAACGCTATGGGATCAAATGCAACAGCTGCTTGGAAAATTCATAAAAAAGGAGCTTATTTTGCAAACCCTTGTTTTACACAAATTCATCCAACATGTATTCCTAGATCTGGTGACTATCAATCTAAGCTAACTTTAATGTCTGAATCATTGCGTAATGACGGACGTATATGGGTGCCTGCAAAAATTGAAGATGCAAAAGCAATACAAGAAGGGAAATTAAGGCCTACAGCAATTGCAGAAGAAGACAGAGACTATTATTTAGAAAGAAGATATCCCGCATTTGGAAACTTAGTGCCTCGAGATGTTGCATCAAGAGCTGCAAAAGAACGCTGTGATGCTGGTTACGGTGTAAATGCAACGGGAGAAGCGGTGTATTTAGATTTTGCAGATGCTTTTGTACGTTATGGTAAAGAGCAAGCAAAAATTCACGGAATTCATAATCCTTCAAAAGAAGAAATAGTAAAATTAGGTCAAGGTATTATTGAAGAAAAATACGGAAATTTATTCCAGATGTATGAAAAAATCATTGCAGAGAATCCGTATGAAACACCAATGATGATTTATCCAGCAACTCATTATACTATGGGGGGTGTTTGGGTTGATTATAATTTAATGACTACCGTACCAGGATTATATTGTTTAGGAGAAGCAAATTTCTCTGATCACGGAGCAAACAGATTAGGAGCATCAGCATTGATGCAAGGTTTAGCAGATGGATATTTTGTATTACCTTATACTATTGGTGATTATTTATCTGATGATATTAGAACTGGAAAAATCTCTACAGATTCAAAAGAATTTGATGAAGTTGAAAAGGAGGTAAATGACAGAATCGATTTCTTTATGAATAATAAGGGAACAAAATCTGTAGATCATTTCCACAAACGCTTAGGAAAAGTAATGTGGGATAAAGTAGGTATGGCACGTAACGAACCGCATTTAAAAGAAGCCATGGCTGAGATTAAAGCAATTCGTGAAGAGTTTTGGAAAGATGTTAAAGTTCCAGGAGATGCCAACGAAATGAATCTGGAATTAGAAAAAGCAGGTCGTGTAGCAGATTTCTTAGAGTTAGGAGAGTTGTTTGCCAAAGATGCGTTGGATAGAAACGAATCTTGTGGAGGACATTACAGAGAAGAAAGCGTTGTGAAAGAAGGAGAACAAAAAGGAGAAGCACTACGTAATGATACTGATTTTGGATACGTATCAGCCTGGGAATACAAAGGAGAACCTGCAGATGCAGTTTTGCATAAAGAAGAATTAGAATTTAAAGATATTGAACTTAAACAACGTTCATACAAATAAAAAAGACACATGAATTTAACTTTAAAAATTTGGAGACAAAAAGGACCACAGGATAAAGGTGCTATGGTCGAATATAAGGTAAATGACATTTCAGAGCATATGTCTTTTTTAGAAATGATGGATGTTTTGAATGAGCAACTAGTAAACTCTGGAGACGAACCTGTGGCTTTTGATCATGATTGTCGTGAAGGAATTTGCGGTATGTGTTCTTTATACATTAATGGAGAAGCACACGGACCAGATAGAGGAATTACAACTTGTCAATTACATATGCGTATGTTTAACGATGGTGATACTATTTATATTGAGCCATGGAGAGCAGCAGCTTTCCCTGTAATTAAGGATTTAGTAGTAGATAGAATGGCTTTTGAACGTATTCAACAAGCAGGAGGATTTGTTTCTGTAAATACTTCAGGAAACACGCAAGATGCAAATGCACTCCCTATATCTAAGCATGCAGCAGACGAAGCAATGGATGCAGCTGCTTGTATTGGTTGTGGAGCTTGTGTTGCTTCTTGTAAAAACTCTTCAGCAATGTTGTTTGTTGGAGCAAAAGTTTCGCAATATGCTTTATTGCCACAAGGAAAAGTAGAAGCAGCAGATCGTGTAATGAATATGGTCCATCAAATGGATTTAGAAGGATTTGGAAACTGCACCAATACAGGAGCATGTGAAATAGAATGCCCTAAAGGAATTAAGTTAACCAACATTGCTCGTATGAATCGTGAATTTTTAAAAGCGAGTATCAAAGGTTAAAAATTAGTTTTTAATTGTATATTTAAAGTCCAAGCTATTTTAGTTTGGACTTTTTTATTTTAAGATTTTAAAAATGGAACATAGATCTAAACTCCCAAACGTTTCAACTACTATTTTTACTGTGATGAGTGGGTTGGCACAAAAATACAATGCACTTAATTTGTCACAAGGCTTCCCAAATTTTGATGTGAATGCTGATTTGTTGGATTTGGTTAACAGCGCCATGATAAATGGCAACAATCAATATGCACCAATGGCAGGAGCATTAGAATTACGAAAAGAGATTTCAAAGAAATATGAATTGTTGTATGACTCGTCATATCAACCAGAAAATGAAATCACAGTTACTGCAGGTGCTACTCAAGCAATTTACACCATTATTTCTGCATTCATTTTTCCTGACGATGAAGTACTCGTTTTTAAACCTGCTTATGATTGTTACGAACCAGCAATTGAATTGAATGGTGGTAAAGTAATTCCGATTCAATTAAACGCTCCAAATTATAAGGTAGATTGGGTAGAGGTTGAAAATAAAATAACTTCTAAAACTAAGATGATTATTTTCAACACACCTCAAAATCCAAATGGTACAATTTTTTCTAAAGATGATTTATTGCAGTTACAAATGCTAACGAAAAACACCAATATCATTGTATTGAGTGACGAAGTTTATGAGCATATTATTTTTGATGGATTACAGCATGAGAGTGTTTGTAAATTTCCTGATTTAAAAAAACGAAGTTTTATTACCGCTTCCTTTGGGAAAACATTTCATGTTACAGGTTGGAAAATCGGTTATTGTTGTGCCCCAAAAGATTTGATGGATGAGTTTAGAAAAGTGCATCAGTTTAATGTGTTTAGTGTACATCATCCAAGTCAGGTTGCAATAGCTACCTATTTAAAACAACCCAATAATTATTTAGATTTGAATACCTTTTATCAGCAAAAAAGGGATGTGTTTCTAGAGCTGATTAAAGATTCTAATTTCAAATTTGTTCCATCACAAGGCACTTATTTTCAGAATTTGAGCTATGTGAATATTTCAAATGAAAATGATGTAGACTTTGCAAAACGGTTGGTTACTGAATTTGGAATTGCGTCAATTCCTTTATCAGTTTTTAATGTTAATCAACAAGATGATAAAATGTTGCGTTTCTGTTTTGCTAAAACTGATGACACGTTAAAACGTGCTGCTGAAATTTTAAATAGAATTAGTTAGTTTGTAATTCTAAGTTAGAATTTGTTTCATCTTTACTTTTTGCTTTTGGATGCACCAAAGTCATCTCATCAATCAGATGTGAAGCACCAGCATATTTATCAATAATAAAGAGAACATAACGAACATCAACCATAATATTTCTACAAATATCTGGGTCATAGTTCATATCACTCATCGTTCCTTCCCAAACGCGGTCAAAATTTAAACCCACCAAATTACCATCAGCATCAATCGCTGGACTTCCAGAATTACCGCCAGTTGTATGGTTTGTTCCTATAAAGCAAACAGGTAATTTTCCATTGGTATCTGCATAGTTACCGTAATCTTTTTCTCGATAAAGATCTAATAACTTTTCTGGTACATCGAACTCATAATCGTCAGGGATATACTTTTCTACAACACCATCTAAATAGGTAACAGGTGTGTAATAAACAGCATCTCTAGGCGCGTATCCTTTAACTTGCCCGTAGGTTATTCTGAGGGTGCTATTTGCATCAGGGTAGTAGCGTTTATCAGGCATTACTTGCATTAAAGCTTTCATGTATTTTTTTTGAACTGCTGCAATTTCAGTTTTTAATTGATTGTATTTTGGACCAATCGTTTTGTAATATTCATCAAAAAATGGTTTAGCATATTGATAAGCAACATCTTTACTTAATTTTTTTACAACTTGTTTAGAGTTTCCATTTAGTAGTTTTGTTGCAGTTTCTAAAGATGTAAATCCTGTCTTGTCATAAATGCTTTCATCAACATTAGTGGTAAATAAAGGCATAGTGGCTTCATACACTTTTCGGTCAACAGTTGCATTGTAGTTTTTGTAAAATGTGTTAAAACTTTCTACTACATTGGCTCTTGCATTTTCAAAACTTTCTTTTGATTTTGCTCCTTTCAATTCCATTTGATACACTTTTAAAAGGATTTTCATTAACTCATTATTTGTATTAAACACTTCTGAGAAGTTAGATCTTTTTATAGCAATACTTTCAAAATCGGTATATAATTTATCAAAATCAGAAAGTATAGAACCATATTCATTTTCGATTCCTTGTTTTTTAACTTCGGCAGCAAATATTGCTTCAAAATCTCTCTTTTTTTGGATGGCATCACTTTTTTCAATTCCAAGATTTTCACCAATCCAACGTTTCCATGAGTTTGCAATTCGCGCTTGTTTTGAAGCATATTGGATTCTAATTTGATCATCATTTTTCATATAATCATCAATAATTTTTAATGCAGCATTTCTAATTGCAATGTTACTAGGATTTATTTTTTGAGTGATTTGCTCTATGGCAATAGCTGGTAAGTATTCATTTGTCCTCCCAGGAAAACCAAACACCATAGTAAAATCTCCTTCTTCAACTCCATCTAAAGAAACAGGTAAATGATGTGCAGGTTGATATGGAACATTGTCTTTAGAATAGGTTGTAGGCTTGTTATTTTTATCAGCATAAATTCTGAAAATAGAAAAATCTCCTGTATGTCTAGGCCATACCCAATTGTCGGTGTCAGAACCAAATTTACCAATGCTTGTTGGAGGAGCACCTACCAAACGGATGTCTTCGAAGCGTTCGGTAATAAATAAAAAGTACTGATTCCCTTTAAAAAAAGGTTTTACTTTTATTTCTTGCCAAGATTCTTTTATTGCAGATTTTCTTAGGGTATAAATATTTTTGTCAATTGCAGCTTGTTTTTCTATTTCGGTCATAGTATCCACAACACCATTTAAAGCTTGAGCTGTTACATCATCAATTCGTTTGATAAACTCAACATACAATCCTTCATTTGGCAACTCTTCATTGAGGCTCATTGCCCAGAAACCATTTTTTAAATAATCGTTTTCTAAAGAAGAGTGTGATTGAATTTGACTAAAACCACAATGATGATTGGTTAATATTAATCCATTAGAAGAAATAACTTCTGATGTGCACCCACCATTAAAATGTGCAATTGCATCTTTTAAACTTGAGTTGTTAACGTCATAAATGTCTTGTGCAGATAAATGGCTTCCTAAGTTTTCCATTTCTTGTTCATTCATTCCATTTAGCAGAGAAGGAATCCACATACCGCCTTGTTGAGCTGCAATTTGTAATGAAATAAGAAATACGAGGAATTTGATAATTTTCATTGATAGGGTAGATTTAATTATTGAGTCAAAGGTATGTAAATAAGAGTGATTGGTATGAAATATTTACTATTTTTGAGTATGAAAAATTTGTTAAAAATAGCAAGCCTCCAAGTTGATATCATTTGGGAAAATCCACAAAAAAACATTGAGAAGTATACAACAATAATTAACTCAATTGCTGAAGATGTTGATTTGGTTGTTTTGCCTGAAATGTTCTCCACCGGATTTTCTATGAACCCAAGTACTTGTGCTGAAACAATGAATGGAGAAAGTGTAACTTGGCTGCAAGAAATGGCATGTAAAAAACAAATTGCTATTATGGGTACTTTGGCAATTAAGGAAAGCGGCACATTTTATAATAGACTTGTTTTTGTACATCCAAATGGAGAAATAGAAACTAATAACAAACGACATTTGTTTTCGTATGGAGGTGAAGACAAAGTTTATACACAAGGAAATGAACAAATCATTATCAACCATAAAGGATGGAAAATTTGCCCTATGATATGTTATGATTTACGTTTTCCTGTTTGGACTCGTAATACAAATGATTATGATATTTTAATTTTTATGGCGAATTGGCCTAAGCCAAGAATCAGTGCATGGGATGTATTATTAAAAGCGCGCGCCATTGAAAACATGTGCTATACAATTGGTGTAAATAGAGTAGGGAATGATGGTAATAAATTAGAATATATTGGTCATACACAAACCATTGATATGTTAGGAAATGTAATTTCAGATTCTGTTGAAAATAAAGAAATGATTATAGAAGCTACTTTAAATAAAGAAGAGCTAATTGCAACGCGCAATAAATTTCAGTTTTTGAATGATCGGGATTCTTTTGAAATAAAATAAGTACTACTTGTCTTTCCCGAGAAATTGGAAAATCAATAAATAAAAACGCTCATTTTAAAATTTTAAAATGAGCGTTTTTATTTTATAATCAATTCTTCCTTAAATCGGGTTTATCCATTTGAAATCATATTTGGTATCTGGTATTACAATACGCTCTGTAATACGCGCCATACGGTCTGGTAGTTTCATTAAGTAGTCTCGAGCTTTTTCTGCTTCAGCAGTTAAGCCTGTAATTTTATCAATCTCCCAAGCATTGTTTAATTTCCTTAAAATATCAACATAATCAAAACCTGTATAAACACCACATCGTTGAGCTACCGTTGAAAATTGATCGAAAAGCGTTCCTTTTGCTTCAAATGATTCTCTTAAGTGCATTGCAGGCATTACGATTTTATGTTTCATCATGTGATGAAAAGCTAACATCATTTCACTTGCATCATGTTGAAAAATTTGTCGTACAAATTCAACATACGCTAAGTGATGACGCATTTCATCACCTGCAATAATTTTGTTCATTTTCGCTAGCATTTTAAAACCTTTTTTACGTGCAAGTTTTGCAGCATTGTTATGAGAAACATAGGTTGCTAATTCTTGAAAACTAGTGTAAACAAAATTTTTGTATGGGTCACGAGCAGTACCAATATCAAAACCGTCTGAAATCAAATGTTGAGTTGTAATTTCTACTTCACGCATATTCACCCTTCCAGATAAGTATAATAATTTGTTAAGTACATCTCCATGTCTATTTTCTTCTCCAGTCCATGCTCTAATCCATTTTGCCCAACCATTGTCTTCAGTACTATCGCTGCTTCTAGAAGAAACACCGTCAACATCAAGCAACCAAGATTCATAAGTTGGTAGTGCTTCTTCGGTAATGGTGTCACCAACCATACATACCCAAAAATCGTCATCTAAATCTTTAGAAAGCTCTCTTATTTCTTTTACTTCTTCAATAAAACTATCGCTTTGAGAATTTGGTAAAAAATCGGTTGGTTGCCATATTTTTTCTGGAGCTATTAGAAATTTACTTACAAATACTTCGATATTTTTTTCGAGTGTTTGCATTACCTCTAATCGTATGTTGTGTAAAGACATAATATAATGTTGTGTTAGGACTGCAAAATTACTGCATTTTTTATGGTTTGTTCTACTTTTTTAAACAATTCTGGGAACTTTAAAGACTTAGCTTCAATAGGTTCATGGACATCAAAAGTTAGATGTACACCAACTTCCATCGGATAGCCACCATATTTTAAAAACTGCCAAGAATTATTAATGGTAATTGGAACAACAACCGCATTGGGTGCATATTTTACCAGCATTTTTAAACCATTTTCTGAAAATCGTTTTGGCTTACCATCTCTACTTCTGGTACCTTCAGGAAAGATAACTGCAGAATAGTTGTTTTTTTCGATGTATTGTCCCAAATTTTTGAGAACAGTCAAGGCTTGTTTTGGGTTATTACGATCTATCAAAGCACTACCACTATGGCGTAAATTAAATGACACACTTGGTATCCCTTTACCTAATTCTTTTTTTGAAACAAACTTAGGATGATTTTTTCGCAAGTACCAAGAAATGGTTGGAATGTCATTTAAACTTTGATGATTGGTAACAATAATTAGAGGTCTGTCGTTTGGAATTTGATAATTATTTCGAAATGAAATTCGTGTTCCTAATATATGTAAGCAGCGAATTAATGTGAAATTTAATCCGCCTACCATAAATTGATGACCCTTATAACCGCCTAATTTTAAACCCAACCATTGTAATGGATGGAAGAACAATAGTGTCAATCCAAAACTGATGTAGTAAAGAATTGATAAAGGGTATGAAATTATTTTTTTTATTAGGTTCATTATAAGGTTACATTTTGTCTTTCTCATGGAATTGAGAATCTATTTTAGGTGTTAATAGTGGATTCACACTTCCGTGTGAAAGACAATTACTACTAATTTTTTTTGTAAAGTAAAATTAAAACCAATTACTCCAAGGAATTCTACTTAAAACAATTAGTAAAGCTACTCCATAAAACAAACCAATTGTAATAAATTTTTTGGCATCTAGAGCTTTCTTTTTATGTCTCACCCATCCTATCGTAATTAGTGCAATAGCGATGATCATCATAAGAGGATGTTCAACAGCTAGTAATCTAGAGTGTGCATCTAGCTCTCCAATACCCACTGCTTTTAAATTTTGATAAGCCACAGATGAGAAGTAAACACCCAATCCTATTAATAATTGAATATGTGCGAAAATAAGTGTGAATAAAGAAAGGCGTAAATCTTTGTCTTTAAATACTCTTTTAGAAGCTACACCAGAAAAGGCATTGATAACTGCTAAAACTAAAGTGATAAGCACTAAATATGCCCAATAAGAATGTATCGTTTGCATCATGATATGTTAGGTTTTTGTTTGTGGTAAATGTACTAATTTTTAGGCATAAAAAAACCGCCCACTATGTGGGCGGTTTCAACTATTTTATTTAAGAATTTATTAGAATTTGTATCTCACTGAGAAATTCCAAGTTCTACCTAAACCGAAGTAACCTTGGTTACTAACGTTTATTCCATCATAAGTTTCGTCACCAGCTTCAGCAGCATCATTTGTACGCAATTCAGCAATATAGATATTATTGAATACATTGTTACAGTTAGCTCTTAGGTTAAATGAAGTTCCATTATCCATAGGGAAATTAAATGAAGCTCCCATATCAGCAACACCAAAAGATGGTATTTCAAGATTTTCTTTAACCGCTCCTACATCAGCATATAAATTATCATAAAATCTATAATCAAAATCAACTGAAAGGTTATCCATGACATTATAAACAGCACCTAAACCAGCAGTAAATTGTGCAGCATCACCTACTTTACCACCATCTACATCTTCTATTGTTTCCTCAAAAATATTTTGATCTTCGTCTCTTTTACTAGAAACTACTTCACCAACATACTCCCAGTTACCAACAGAAATAAATCCATTAATACGTAAATTTTGAGTTGCTTTAGCTACAAAATCAAGCTCAACACCAGTATGTGTTTGTTCTTGACCAGATTTAACAGTAGTAACAATTTGTCCTAAATCATTATCAAACCTACTTGTACTTTCTACTCTTCCTTTCCAGTTAGTTCTATAAAGGTTTAAACTTGCTTTTACAAATTCACCAGTATAGCTATAGCCAGCTTCTAAACCGAGTATCTCCTCGTTTTCAGCATATGGATCAACTTTGTTATTGTAACTATTAAAAATGTTGTCTTGATAAGGTTGACGTGAATAATATCCAGCATTTACATAAACTTTATTCTCTTGATTAACCTTATAACTAGCACCACCTTTTACATTATAACCAATATTTGATACTTTTTCAGAATCAACACCATCAGTAATATTAGAAGGCAAAGGTGTACCAGTACCTTGAGGATTCGTTCCATCAATTAAAGACTGATCAGCATATTGGTAATGGTCAAATCTTTGATGCCATTGGTTTGAAAGAGATCCTTGAAAGAATGCTGAAAAATTGTCATTAGCATATTCTAATTGTGTAAATACTCCACCATAACTAATTCGTTCGTCATTACTATAAGCAATTTTTTCATCTTCATCAAAAGAAGAAGTTAATGCTGTCCACGGATTAGCAGACATATCTCTAGTTGTAATCACATTTTTATATTCGCCATAGCCACCATATCTATCATGATTATTGTTTTGATCTCTTAAACGAATATCTTCTTGCCATGAAGTTAAACCGTGGAAATTTTCAACAACTCTAAAGTGCTTACCATAATATGTTCTTAAATCTAAACCAACATTTAAAGTTAAGTTATCACTTAAGTTTTTAGTTAAATTAGATACGGCACCATACCAACTATGTAGGTTCATAGAAGCACGAGTTACATAACCATCTCCAGCAGTACGATAACCGCCGGCTCCATTAGGCACAGATTCGTTAAAAGCATAAATAGCATCATAATCAATTTGTCCATCATCAGTTCTAATTCTATTTCCTCTATTTCCAGTTCCGCCACCACGTCCCCATGAACCATACAATACAGTTGATAAATTGGTAGTTTCGTTAATGTTAAAATCCCAGTTTAAGTTAGCAACAGGTTTGTGATAGAAGTTTCTTCTCTCGGTCATATACTCACCGTTATATGTACCCCAGTTATTATTATACTTTCTTCCGTATTCTAAGTAATCTGAAATATCTTTAGAAAAGTTTTGATCATGCCATTGTGGTGCACCTGTGATTAAGAAATTAAAATTACTTCTTTCACTTGCTTTATAACCAATAGAGATAAAATAATTTTGACCTTGACCAAAAGTACCTTCATTATATCCATTTCCTTGCCAATGAGACAACATAACAGTTGCTCCCCAACCTTTTTCATTAACACCAGTGCTATAACTAATAGTTGATTTTATATAACCATCATTTGCAACACCTAATAAAAATTCACCACCTGCTTCTTTATCAGTAGATTTGGTAACAAAGTTTACTGTACCACCTACTGATGAAATTGCTAATTTAGAAGACCCTAATCCTCTTTGAATTTGAACTCCATTAGCAATGTCAGACATACCAGACCAGTTAGACCAGTACATTTTACCATCTTCCATACCATTGATTGGTTGCCCGTTCAATAAGAAAGCAGTATTGTCTTGTTTAAATCCACGAACAGCAATTCTAGAATCACCATAACCTCCAGCTTGTCCTGCAACATATACAGAAGGCGTGTTAACCAATGTTTGTGTAATATCTGCAGTACCAATTTTTGCTTGAATCTCTTTAACAGAAATTGAAGAAACAGCGATAGGTGTTTTTCTAGAATTAGCTAAATCGATAATTCCAGTTCCAACAACAACTATTTCATTTAATGCTTCTTGAGAAGGTTCTAATTTAATTTCACCTAAATCAGTAGTACCTGTAAATGCCATAGAAACGGTAGTATAACCGATAAAAGATACTTCAATAGTACCATTTTCTACATTTACATCTAATGAAAATGCCCCGTTAAAATCGGTTGAAGTTCCAGTAGTTGTTCCTACTAGCACTACATCTGCACCAGGTAAGGGTTGATCTGTTTCATCCAGCACCGTACCAGTAACTGTTTGACCATACATGGTAGCTGATGTTACAAACAACATTACCATTAAAAATTTCATAATTTTCTTCATTTTAATATAAGTTTTGAATAGTTGAACAAATATGCAACTTTTTTGGGAGCTACATTTAATTTTCTATTAAAAAATTAACAGAAAATTATGATTCACTCAAAAATAATAAAATGAAATGTTAATTATTGATATACAGATAATTAGATATTAACATATTGTAAACACTCATCTTTATTGTGTATTAAGAAAAGGTTATCTTTAGTATAAATTAAGAATTTGCATAGATTTTATGCGCTAATTCCTTCCCTAATTCAACCCCAAACTGATCATAACTGTAGATATTCCACACAACTCCTTGTACAAATATTTTATGTTCATACATGGTAATTAAAGACCCTAAACTCTTAGGAGTTAGTTTTTTAATTAAGATAGTATTACTTGGTTTATTGCCTTCAAAAATTTTGAAAGGCAATAATTTTTCAATACTACTTTCTTTACCTTGTTGCTTTAAATCTAGATGTGCTTCTTGTCTTGTTTTCCCTTCAGCCAAAGCTTGGGTTTGCGCATAGAAATTAGCCATTAATTTTGCGTGATGTTCTCCATTTCCGTATAAAGATTCTTCAAAACCAATAAAGTCTGCCGGAATCAATTTAGTGCCTTGATGCACCAATTGCATATAAGCATGCTGTGAATTAGTACCAGCACTGCCCCATATAATATTTCCTGTTTGGTAAGAAACCCGATTTCCACTTCTATCAATCGACTTCCCATTACTTTCCATAATGGCTTGTTGTAAGTAAGCTGATAATTTATTCAGATACTGTGAATAAGGAAGAATTACTTCTGATTCTGCACCAAAAAAATTGTTATACCAAATGCTCAACATTGATAATACAATTGGAATGTTTTTTTCGAATGGTTCATTTTTAAAATGAGTATCCATTTCAGATGCTCCTTTTAAAAGTTGATGAAAATTATCATATCCCACTGCTAAACTGATAGATAATCCAACAGTGCTCCATAAAGAAAAACGACCTCCAACCCAGTTCCACATAGGGAAAATATTATCATTGTCAATTCCGAATTCTGAAACTGATTTGATATTGGTTGATACCGCTACAAAGTGTTTTTTGATAGCATTTTTATCTGCAGATTCTAAAAACCATGTTCTAATAGTGTTCGCATTGGTGAGTGTTTCTTGGGTTGTAAATGTTTTTGAAACGATTACAAACAGCGTTGTTTCGGGATTCAAATTTTTGATAACCTCTTGAACGTGATCGCCATCAATGTTAGAAACAAAATGAACATTCAAATGATTTTTATAATATTTTAAAGCATCTACCACCATATCAGGTCCAAGGTCAGATCCTCCGATACCGATATTTACAATATCGGTAATTTTTTTATTAGTATAGCCTTTCCAATCACCAGAAACTACTTTGTTTGTGAAGGCTTCAATTTTTGATAAAGCATTTTTTATTTCGGGCAATACATTAACTCCATCAACTAAAACAGGACTTTCTTTTTGAGTTCTTAAAGCGGTATGTAAAACAGCTCTTTCTTCAGTTTTATTAATTTCATCACCATCAAAATATTTTGAGATAGCATCTTTTAAATCCACTTCATTTGCTAATTGAATTAGCAAATCCATTGTTTTTTGATTAATTCTGTTTTTAGAATAGTCAACTGAAAAATCAGAAAAGTTAAGCGTAAAGTTGTTTTTTCGATCTATATTTTTATTAAATAAATCTCTTAAGTGTGTGTTTTTAATAGATTCAAAATGCGCCGCTAATTTTGTCCACGCCTCTGTTTGAGTTGGATTGATGCTTTTTAATGCCATGTTAAGTTGTGTGTTTATTGGGTTGCAATTTCGGAAGAAATATCCGTATAACCAATTGCATCTAACTGCGTTTTTAAATCTGAAATAGACTCGAGATAAATTGGTTTTAGCGATTCTTTCATTGGTTTTGCAGCAGGCAATTTTTGTTTTAACGGATCAACCTGTTTGCCATTTTTCCAAAACCGATAACAAACATGTGGCCCTCCACTATTTCCTGTCATTCCAACATAGCCAATAATTTCACCTTGTTTTACAACGTCACCGACATTAACTGCTCGCTTACTCATGTGTAAATATTGTGTGCTGTATGTGCCGTTATGTCTAATTTTTACATATTTACCATTTCCTCCTTTTCTACGAGATTCTGTAACTCTACCATTAGCGGTTGCAATAATTGGTGTGCCTACTGGAGATGCAAAATCGGTTCCTTTATGGGGTTTAACACGATTACCGTAATAGGCAATACGGCGTTTTAAGTTGTAACGAGAAGAAATGCGATAGTTGAATTGGATAGGTGCTTTTAAAAATTGACGGCGTAAAACATTGGTTTTTTCATCGTAATAATCTTCGATCATATTGGTCGAATCTGCTGTAAATTTGAACGCATAAAAAGGTTTGCCTCCATGTTCAAAATAGGCAGCATTTATTCTTCCGATACCTGCAGATATAGTATCATCTATAAAACGTTCTTCATATACTATTTTAAATTTATCATTTTTTTGAAGTCTAAAAAAGTCAATGGTCCAAGCATAAATAGTAGATAGCTCATTTGATATTACCGGGCTTAATCCTTGACTATCTAAAGTTTGAGACAATGAACTTGTAATAACTCCTGATGCTGTTTTAACGACAGTGGTTACAGGTTTTCTTTTTCTATTTGCATAAATCGAATCACCTAAACTAACTACAGTATATTCAATTTTGTTGTGCTGATAAATAAAGAATTGAGCCCTTTCGGTTGAATCTTTTTTTGCTAAAACGGTATAGGGTTTTCCTGCTCTTAATCTACGGATGTTAAGTGTGTCTTTTATTGTTGCAGCAATCTTGTAAATTGCGGGTCCTTCTATATGTCCCCTGTCTAATATTTCGCCAAAACTTTCTCCTTTTTTAATAGTGTCTTTAATAACGATATAGTCGTCATAATTAAATCCAAATTCAATTATAGGAACATGTTTTACAACAGGAGTTTCTTTAATATCAAGTGGTTTATCTTCTTTGCAAGAAACCAGTAGGATTGCACCAAGTAGGAGTAGTACAAGATTTTTTTTCAAAAGGAATACGTTAAAGGGTTACTAGAAATACAAAAGCAAAAATACAATTTAATTGTCAATAATAATGTTAAATGAGTTTGCCAATCCTTTGAAGGCTTCGAGATCTGCTTTTAGTGATCCTACTGCTAATTCGGCTTTAATCCTTACCGGAATTTTATTTTTATCGGCAGTTACCCAAACTGTTAAACTCTCATCAGCTTCGAAAACTCTACCAGACTGTACCATAGGTCTTAATATGTGGCATTTTACTTTTCCGAATTTTGTTTTTATAGTTTCAGAGCCTAAATATTTTAATCTAAAATCAAAAGTTTCAGCATCAAAAAACATATCAATTTTAATTTCATCACCAGATTTCATGTTTTCGATATCTTGGTTTCGCAAATAATAAAAAGAAGAAATCATGTCTTGAACATTTCCAATATTTACTGTTTGTTTTTTATTGTATTTGTGATTTTCAATTTCGGCAGTATTATTTTTATAATCAAAATAAATATCGCGAGAAATAATATGTCCACCCTCATTTACACGTCTTTTAAAATGGTAAGGTTTTAAGTTTTCTTTGTAAAAAGACGTTTCATAATTATCTTCAACTTTAAAAAATAAACTGATAAATCCAGTTGTCCATCCATTGCCGATAACATGGTACGCTTCTTTAGATTTATGAATAGTATCTTTAATTTCAATGGTGGCATAACCTGCATTTACCAATCCGTAATGCATTCGGTATTTTAACCATTCGCCACTTTTATAAACAGGTTTTTCTGTTTGTGCGTTTGAATTAAATCCAATAATTATTAAAAAAAGGAATACTATTTTTCTCATACAATTTCTTTGTGAGGTTTCTTTTTTGGTCTTTAAAACCTTTAAAAATTTACAATTTCAAAAATAAAAAAAGCTCAACGATTAAACGTTAAGCTTCTGTGAAAATTATATTTTGATTTTATTAATTAAAGACCAGTCAGAGTTTTACATCCTTCAAGATTGCTAATGCCCCAATTTTTTAATTCATTTTTATTCCATAATTCAGGAAAGAAAATACGGCGTTGGTATTTTGGGTGCATGTATTTTCTCCAATCACTTCCGCCTGTGGCTTCTACGTCTTTTTTACCCGCGTTCAAATATTTGCCTGCAGCATGATAATGGGCCATTACCCAAGTAACATTCACCGTGTGGTCATAATGTCGCATTGCATTTACCAAGTTTATATTTTTTTGATCCTCCTTCGGAAGTTCTTTAAATCGGCTCCATAAATTGGTTAGGTTATACTCCTTCATAAACCGGATAAAACGATCCTTGTACTTTTTTTCGAACGATTTTAAGAGAATTGTTTTTTCTCCTGTACTGTGATCTTTTCCTGCAGCTTGCCAATATAAATGTTCAAATGCATGTTCGTAAGGTGTATTTTGATCGATGGTTGTTCTAAATCGATAATCAATCAAATTAATTAACTCGGTTGATGCAAACTCAATCATTCTATATTGAGCTGATTGAAATCCACTTGCAGGAGTCAGTGTATGGCGGAATTTTAAATACTGCTCAGGCTCCATACCTTCTCCCATAATGTCAAATGAAGTGGTAAGCATATCAAAATAGCGACTAACCCTTCCTAGTCTTGCAGTAAAAAAATCAGCAGATAAATTTTCTTTTTTAGAAATTTGAGTCAGTTCCCAAAGAATCATCTTAAACAATAATTCATTAATTTGATGATACATGATAAACACCTTTTCATCAGGTAAAGTTGTCCGTTGTGTTTGCAAAGAAAGCAAAGGGCTTGTTTGAATGTAATCCCAATAATTTACAGGTTTACTATGCAATAGACCTTCTAACATGGCATCGACAGGAATACCTAAATCGTTGTATTTTTTATCAATTTGTTTAAGAATATCTTCTTTTTCCATCTACTTATTAGGAATTAATTTTGACCGATTTCAATAACTTGTTCTATTTGTGGAGCGAACCTTTTAATAGTAGCTTCAACTCCATTTTTCAAAGTCATTTGATTTACAGAACAACCAACGCAAGCTCCTTCTAAACGGACTTTTACAATATTATCTTTCACTTCGATAAGCGTAATATTGCCTCCATCGGTAATTAAATAAGGCCTTATTTCTTCTAAAGCCGCTTCTACTTTAATTTCGAGTTCACTCGCTGTCATAGGCTTATTGTTTTGTGCTACAACCACTCATGGTTGTAATTCTTACAACTTCAGTAGGTGGTAAATGTTCATTCCTTTTTACCAACTCAGCAGTCATATTTTTAGTAATATCACTAAATATTTTTTCTAGCTCAGTATCTTCTTGCAACGCTACAGGACTTCCGAAATCGCCACTTTCTCTAATAGATTGTACTAGTGGAACTTCTCCTAAAAACTTAACATCTAATTCATCAGCTAAATTTTTTGCACCATCTTGTCCAAAGATATAATATTTATTATTTGGTAATTCTGCTGGTGTAAAATAACTCATGTTTTCTACAATTCCCAAAACTGGAACATTGATATTGTCTTGTTTAAACATAGAAACTCCTCTTACTGCATCAGCTAAGGCTATGTTTTGAGGTGTACTAACAATCACAGCTCCTGTGATTGGAAGAGCCTGTACCATAGACAAATGAATATCTCCAGTACCTGGAGGTAAATCAACAATTAAAAAATCTAACTCACCCCAATCTGCATCAAAAATTAATTGATTCAATGCTTTAGATGCCATCGCACCTCTCCAAATAACGGCTTGGTTTGGCTCAGTAAAAAATCCAAGGGAGAGTATTTTTACTCCGTAATTTTCTACAGGTATCATTTTTGGGCGCCCATCTACGTTGGTTGATTTAGGTTTTTCTAAGGCAACATCAAACATTAAATGCATTGATGGCCCGTAAACATCGGCATCTAGAACACCTACTTTAAATCCCATTTTTGATAAGGATACTGCTAAGTTTGCAGTAACGGTAGATTTTCCAACACCACCTTTACCTGAAGCAACAGCGATAATATTTTTTATTCCAGGAATTTCATTTCCTTTAATTTGATTTGTTGGTTTTTCAACCGCTACAGCTTTTACATTTACCTTAACATCAGCTTTTGGATGTACTTTCTCATGAACTATTTTCATGATGTCAACCTCTACTCTTTTTTTTGCTTGTAAAGATGGGTTGCCAATTTCAACATCAATAATAATCTCTTTGTCAAAAATAACAATATTTTTAACTGAATTACTTTCTACTAAGCTTTTGCCTTCTCCGGGAGCAGTAATACTTTCGAGTGCTCCTAATATATCTTTTTTTGTAATACTCATGCTTACTAAATTAAAATGATTCTAAACAGCAAATATACAGATTTAGACTCACAAATAGGATACGTAAAAAAAGAATTATTAGTCTTTTTTACGAAAAAAATTTAATTATTTGATTAACTCTTGTGAAGGATTCCAAAACACTTTTTCTAGGTTTTGAATTTGGTTGTCAATAATTTCAATACCTTCATTTTCTAATAATTGTTGCATTAGATTTGTGCCGTCAAAATGATGTTTTCCAGTTAACAATCCTTTTTTATTAACAACTCTATGAGCGGGTACAGTATCGTCGTTATGAGTAGCATTCATTGCCCAACCCACCATTCTTGCTGAGCGTGCTGCTCCTAAATAAGTTGCTATAGCGCCATAGCTTGTAACGCGACCAAATGGAATTAGTCTTGCAACTGCATATGACTTTTCAAAGAAGTTATCGTTGGTTTTTTTCATTGAATAAAAATAGTAAAAAACAATGAGTTTTCAGATGAGTGTCATTCTGAGCTTGATGAAGAATCTTTAAAACATTTTGAGATTTCTCACATACATTAGAAATGACGAATTAAGATCCTTGTTTCTTAAAGAATAGAGCTTAGTAATTCAGGCTGAATTTAATATAGGTAATCGCTTTCCCAGTTTCTAAATATTGACTTTCATAAAATGTTTGCGTGCCAATTACTTCTTCCGGAGCATGTTGATTATTTTTATACACATCATGATGGGCATATAATATTTCGTGATTTTCACCATGTAACAAGCCAAGAGTATAGCCATGCATAAATTCGCTATCCGTTTTTAAGTGGATGATTCCATTTGGTTTTAAAATGGTATGATACTTTTCTAAGAAAGTTTGATTGGTTAGTCGGTGTTTAGTACGGGTATATTTTATTTGAGGATCTGGAAAAGTAATCCAAATTTCATCTACTTCATGTTTGTCAAAACAAAGGTCAATCAATTCTATCTGAGAGCGTAAAAAACCAACATTAGATTGATTTTCTTCTAGGGCTGTTTTAGCTCCTCGCCAAAAACGAGCACCTTTAATATCAACTCCGATAAAATTTTTAGTTGGGTTTTTTTCTGCCAAAGCCAAGGTGTATTCGCCTTTGCCACAACCTAATTCTAAAACTATTGGATTGTCATTTTTAAAGAATTCATTCCATTTCCCTTTGTAAGAGAATCCAGAAAAAACTTCTTCTCGTGTAGGTTGAATTACGTTTGCAAACGTATCATTCTCACGAAATCGTTTCAGTTTGTTTTTGCTTCCCATTAGGAAATAATATTAAGAATAATGAAGAAAAAGAAACTATTGGTTTCCTTCTTTTTTGAATTTGTTCAATTGAAGCATCCAGTATACAAAATAGGACATGGTAATTAAAGCAAGTACCCAGCTAAAAGCATTTTGAAGCCACCAGTTATCCACATCGTTACGAATCCAATCATACGGAGCAAAAGCAACGTTAGTAAAAAAGTCTCCTATAGCTCTAAAAATATTGTTTGCAATCATTGTTAAATATATTTACTTTGCAAATGTATAAAAACTAAGGATGATTGCCAATTTTTTTCAAAAAACAAAACCTATACATGCGATTATCATCAGCATGTTGTTTTTAATTTATTTTTTAGCTACTATCATTTTTGTAGAACAACCTCTCTTTTCTTTTTTATTGATTATAAAAAAGTTAGGATTGCTACTAGTTTTTTTTATTCTCTTTTTTCTTATCCGATTTATAAACAGAAAAAATTACCTTTCAGAAATGAATGCCTATGTACTGCTGATTTTAGTTATACTTTTCGGCACATTTCCAAGGACAATGCAAATGGATAATTTATTCCTTGCTCATTTTTTGCTACTTTTTTCTTTTAGACGAATTTACAGTGTCCGCACTTTTAAAAGTGTAAATCAAAAATTATTTGATAGTGGGTTTTGGATTGGGATTGCTACCTTTTTTTATTGTTGGAGTACCGTATTTATGTTATTAGTTTTTGCTACTGCTTTGGTGCATAAAAAGAATTCGATTAGGACTATTCTAATTCCTATTGTTGGTTTTGTAACTCCACTTTTTTTAGCATTTACTTATTTTTTTGTGACCGATGACATTGTTACTTTTTATCAAAAACTAACTTTTGTTTACAGCTTTGATTTTGATATATATAGAGAGATGTTAATGTTAGTTCCATTAGTGGTTTTGTTTGTACTAACATTTATGTCAATAGGATTGGTAAGTATTAGGTCTGCTTCTTTATCAAATGATTTAAAACAATCTTGGTTGTTAGTAATTGTTCATTTTTCATGTGCAGTTTACATCATATTGATGGCATCTTCAAAAGAGGGTTCGGAAATGATATTTTTGTTTTTTCCAATAGCTATAATACTAACTAATTACTTGCAATTACTCAATAAAAACATATTTAGAGAAATAATAGTTTATACCCTTTTAGTGTTATCACTGAGTGCATATATCTTATAATTTTGGACCAAAACACAAATCACCTGCATCTCCCAAACCAGGAACAATATATCCTTTATCATTAAGAGTATCATCTATGGTTGAGATCCAAAGATGTGTATTTTCTGGAAAGTGATCTTGAATAAAATCGACACCTTCTTGTGCACCAATAACAGCTACAATATGTGTTTCTTTAGGTGTTCCATTTTTAAGAATTGCCTCATAAGTAGCTACTAAAGATTGCCCAGTAGCAAGCATTGGATCTGCCAAAATCAAAGTTTTATTTTCTAAAGTAGGTGATGCAAAATATTCTACTTTAATTTCAAAATTTGTTGCATCAATATGTTTTCTGTAGGCTGAAATAAAAGCACTTTCCGTTCCGTCTAGATAGTTTAAAATTCCGTGATGTAGAGGTAAGCCAGCACGTAAAATAGAACACAACACAATTTCATTTGTAGGTAAATTCATAGTTTTTGTACCTAAAGGAGTCGTTACATCCTTTTTATTATAATTCAAAGTTTTACTCAATTCATAACTCAAAATTTCACCAATACGTTCAATATTTCTTCTAAAACGCATCATGTCTTTTTGGATGGTTGCATCTCTAATTTCGGAAATAAATTTGTTAAGAATTGATAAATCGTCACTAAAATTGTGAATGGTCATAGTTGTAATAATTTAAGCAAAGATATATTATTATTTCAGATTATAATTAGAAATAGTCTCATCTTTGCAGTCGCAATTATAAATTATGAATAACAGAAAAGTAGCTTTATTTGCAGCGTTTCTCGCCACGATTGTCTATGGTTTAAATTACACCATTGCTAAAGATGTAATGCCCAATTTTGTAAAACCAAATGGGTTTATTCTATTACGAGTTGCTGGAGCACTATTGCTTTTTTGGATTGCAGGGATTTTTGTAAAAAAAGAAAAAATAGAGCTTAAAGATTTTAAATATATTTTCTTAGCAGGATTATTTGGAGCAGGGTTAAATATGCTCACTTTTTTTTGGGGACTCAATCTCACAACACCTATCAATGCATCTGTAATTACGGTTATGGTGCCGATAATTGTTTTTGTTATTTCTGTGATTTTTTTAAAAGAAAAATTGATACGTCATCGAATTATTGGAGTTATGATTGGTTTGTTAGGAGCTATTGTTTTAATAGTTTATGGACATGATTCTGCTGTAAATGCCCCAGATATTGTTACCGGTAATATTTTTGTTTTTTTTAATGCCATTTTTTATTCTATCTATCTAGTTACCGTTAAGAAACTGATTTCAAAATACAATCCGTTGGTTTTTGTAAAATGGATTTATCTCATCGGGTTTTTGATTGTACTTCCTTTTGGCTTCCAAGATTTTTTAGAAATTAATTGGATTTCGATGCCAACAAGTATTTGGCACAGCATTTTATTTGTGGTGATAGGCACAACTTTTTTAACCTACATATTAAACCTTTTTGCCTTGACAAAATTAAAACCAACTACAGTTAGTGCTTTTGTTTATTTACAACCTGTGGTAGCAACAGCTTTTGCGCTTATTCTTAAAAGCGATTCAATAGATGTGATTAAAATAATAGCAGTTGTTTTTATTTTTATAGGAGTGTATTTGGTTAGTAAACCACCTAAGAGTAATTTCAAGATATCTAAAAAGTAAATTCTAAAATCGGCAGGTATAATCAGTCAAAGAACCAAATAGAAAAATGTATCTTTGCCTAATTTTATTTTTTACTGATGATACAATCGATGACAGGTTATGGCAAAACCGAACTACAACTGCCAACAAAAAAAGTGACTATTGAAATCAAATCTCTCAATAGTAAAAACTTAGATTTAAACGTTCGGACCCCTTCTTACTATAAAGAAAAAGAACTTGAGGTTCGTAAGAAAATTGCTAAGGTATTGGTAAGAGGCAAAATTGATTTTTCTATTTATGTAGAATCGATAGGTCAAAATTTATCATCAGAAATTAATACCCAAGCCATAAAAACTTATATGAGTCAGCTAAAGGGGGTTTCTGATGCATCAGATGTAGAGCTGCTGCAAATGGCAATTAACTTACCAGAAACCATGCAAACAAGTCGCGAGAAGCTGGATGAGAATGAGTGGAAATCTATCAGTAATGGGATTGATGAAACTCTCAATAAAATTAAAGCCTACCGCAGTGATGAGGGGGCTGTTTTAAAAGAAGATTTTAAAACGCGATTGAAAATTATTGAAGACAGATTAAAAGATGTTGTTGAAATTGACCCTGAGAGAATTGGTAATGTAAGAGAACGATTGAGAAGATCAGTTTCAGAATTAGAAGCCAAAGTTGATGAAAATCGTTTTGAACAAGAATTGATGTATTATCTAGAAAAACTGGATATTACTGAAGAAAAAGTACGACTTCAAAATCACTTAAGTTACTTTTTACAAGAACTAAATTCTGAAACATCAAACGGGAAAAAGCTGGGTTTCATTACTCAAGAAATAGGAAGAGAAATTAACACTATTGGTTCTAAAGCTAATTTTTCAGCAATGCAAAAATTGGTAGTTCAAATGAAAGATGAATTAGAAAAAATAAAGGAACAAAACTTAAACGTTCTTTAAATATGAAAGGAAAATTGATTGTATTTTCGGCACCTTCGGGTTCAGGTAAAACAACTATTGTTAGACATTTGTTAGCACACTCAGAATTGAATTTAGAGTTTTCAATTTCTGCTGCATCAAGAGAAAAAAGAGGAGAGGAGATTGACAAAAAAGATTACTATTTTTTATCAACTCAAGAGTTTAAGAATAAAATTAAAGCCGAAGAGTTTTTAGAGTGGGAAGAAGTGTATCGCGATAATTTTTACGGAACACTAAAAACCGAAGTAGAGCGAATTTGGGCAAAAGGGAAACATGTCATTTTTGATATTGATGTTTCTGGAGGCTTGAGAATCAAACGAAAATTTCCTGAAGAAACTTTGGCGATTTTTGTAAAACCACCAAGTATTGACGAATTAAAAATTAGACTTAAAAAGCGTCAAACCGAAAGTGAAGACAAAATAAATATGCGAGTTGCTAAAGCTTCAGCTGAATTAGCGACTGCACCTTTATTTGATATAATTGTTGTAAATGAAGATTTAGAATCGGCTCAAAAAGTAGCATATAATTTAGTAAAAGAGTTTGTAAATAGTTAAGTAATGAACATCGGTTTATTTTTTGGTAGTTTCAACCCTATACATGTAGGGCATCTAATTATTGCAAATCATTTGGCCGAATTTTCTGATTTAGACAAAGTTTGGTTTGTGGTAACACCACACAATCCACATAAAAAAAAGAATACTTTATTGGCAGATCATCATCGGCTACAAATGGTAAATATTGCAGTAGAAGATTATCCGAATTTAGAAGTATCTAGCATTGAATTTGATTTACCACAACCATCATATACTGTAAATACTTTAATACATATTAGTGAGAAATTTCCTCAACATAAGTTTTCATTGATCATGGGAGAAGACAATTTAAAGAGTTTTCATAAGTGGAAAAATTATGAAACAATTTTAGAAAATCATCAAATATATGTATATCCAAGAGTTGCAAATAAAATCGCTAACCCAGAATTATTAGAACACAAACATATTCATAAAATAGATGCGCCAATTGTTGAATTGACTTCTACATCCATCCGAAAAGGAATTGCAACACAAAAAGAGATTCGCCCATTAGTACCACAAAATGTTTGGCAATACTTAGATGAAATGAATTTTTACAAAAAGTAGTGCATTTGATTGGGATGATAGAAATGGAAATTCCATCTATTACTTCAATTTTTTTGAATATGTGTTTTACACATGCTTCTAGTAAATATAGTTTTTTAACAAATCCAATTAACAAATTGTACTACCTCAAATAAAAATCCGTTGTATATTTGCTTACTAGCAAAAGATGGCAAAAAACAAAAAAGACAAAAAGAAACTCAAAAAAAAACTCACCCATAAATACCGTATGGTAGTGATTAATGAAGATACTTTTGAAGAAAAAGTTACTTTTAAATTAAGCCGCCTTAATGTATTTGTTTTTAGTGGACTGCTTTCTGTTTTACTGATTGTTTTTACGATTTTACTCATCGCATTTTCTCCATTAAAAGAGTATATACCAGGGTATGAAATAGTTGGTTTAGAAAAAAAAGCAACAGATTTAGCAATTAAAATAGATTCTTTAGAGCAAGAATTAGAGGTAAACAATATTTACATCAACAATATTAAAGATGCTTTATTAGGAGATGTTTCTAGTTTTAAATTTGATAGTGACTCTGTTTTAGAAACAATCAATTCAGATGAATTTTTACTAGTTGATGCTACAGCAAACGACTCGCTTTTTAGATTAGAGGTTGATAGGGTAGATCGTTATAGTTTTTTTGAAGAAGCTAAAAAAGATGTGGGAATTGTTTTTTTTGCTCCCATTTCAGGAATTATTACTGCTGATTATGATATCAACCAAAAACATTTTGCGGTAGATGTTGCTGTAAAAACAGGAACACCGGTAAAAGCGGTTGCAGAGGGTACTGTGATTTTTGCAGAATGGACTGCGGCTACTGGGCATGTGATTATTTTAGAGCATGCGAAAAGCTTTATTTCTATATACAAACACAATGGTTCTTTGCTAAAGCAACAAGGCGATTTGGTAAAATCGGGTGAGGTTATTGCAAGTTCAGGTTCTACAGGAGAACTCACTACAGGGCCTCATTTACATTTCGAATTGTGGAGTGATGGTTATCCTGTAGATCCTATTAATTTTATTGATTTTGAATAATTATGATTAAGTCGATTCTTGCCAAACCTTATGCATATCGTATCGCAAAACGTGTTCAGAAATGGGCAGCAAATCCAGAAAAAATTCAACAAAAAGTTTTTAAAAAATTAATCAAAGAGGCTAAGAATACTGCTTTTGGAAAGGATCATCATTTTAATAAAATCAATTCTTATATAGATTTCAAAAAGCAGGTTCCAATTAGAGATTATGAGGGTTTAAAAAATTATGCAGATAGAGTTGTAGCTGGCGAGCCAAATGTTTTATGGAAAGGGAAACCTTTGTATTTTGGTAAAACCTCTGGTACCACATCTGGCACAAAATATATTCCGTTAACTAAAGAGTCAATGCCTGAGCATATCAAGGCTGCAAGAAATGCCTTATTGATGTATATCAACCGAAAAAGGAATGCAGATTTTGTAAATGGTAAAATGATTTTTTTACAAGGAAGCCCCGCTTTGGAGGAGAAAAACGGAATCAAGGTTGGAAGACTTTCTGGGATTTCAGCTCACTTTGTTCCTAAGTATTTACAAAAAAACAGATTACCTAGTTACAAGACCAATTGTATTGAAGATTGGGAAACTAAAGTAGAAAAAGTCATTGACGAAACCATCAATGAGGATATGCGATTGATTGGCGGAATTCCATCGTGGGTGCAAGTGTATTTTGAACGGATAGTAGAACGGACTGGGGAAAAAGTAGGAGATGTTTTTCCAAACTTTAACCTCTTTGTTTATGGAGGAGTGAATTATGAACCTTATCGTAAAAAGTTTGAAGAATTGATTGGACGCAGTGTTGATTCGGTAGAATTATATCCTGCCTCTGAAGGATTTATTGCTTACCAAGATACAGATGAAGTAGGAATGTTATTGACTTTGAATGCGGGTATCTTTTACGAGTTTATTCCTGCAGATGAATTCTTTGATGAAAACCCAACACGTCTTAGTATTGGCGATGTTAAGTTGGGTGTAAACTATGTTATTATTCTTAACACTAATGCTGGATTATGGGGATATAATATTGGCGATACAATCGAATTTATTTCGATAAAACCTCACCGTATTTTGGTTACAGGTCGTATTAAACATTTCATATCAGCCTTTGGAGAGCATGTGATAAGTAAAGAAGTAGAGCGTGCTATGGAAGCAGCAACAGATAAATTTGAAGCAAGCATTATGGAGTTTACAGTAGCACCAAAAATTGATACTGTAAATGAATTACCGTTTCACGAATGGTTTGTAGAATTTGACGAAACACCAAAAGATATGGATGCTTTTTCTAAAGTGATTGATGATAACTTACAGCAGCAAAACTCTTATTATTTTGATTTGATTTCAGGAAAAATATTACAAGCTCTAAAAATCACCATTGTTAAAAAAGGTGGATTTCATGAGTATATGAAATCTCAAGGAAAGCTAGGTGGTCAAAATAAAATTCCGAGATTATCTAATGACCGTAAAATTGCGGATGCTTTGAAAGAATTTTTGACTATATAATACTACTATGAAACTATTATCAACAAATATTGGAGAACGTAAAACAGTTACTTGGAAAAATAAAACTGTAGAAACAGGTATTTATAAACAGGCAACGAATACACCTATTTTTTTAGGTGAAGAAGATGTAGTTGATGACGCTGTAGTTGATAGAAAATATCATGGCGGAATTGACCAAGCAGTTTACGGGTATTCTTTTAAGCACTATAAATACTTTCAAAAGTTATACCCAGATTTAGAATTTAAGTTCGGAATGCTTGGTGAAAATCTCACTTTTGATGATTTAAACGAAGAAGAAATTACCGTAGGTTCTACATATAAATTGGGTGAATGTATTTTAGAAGTAACAAAGCCAAGGCAACCTTGTTCTAAATTAGGAATTAAATTTGGTACTCAAAAAATTGTTAAACAGTTTTGGAACACATCTTATAGTGGCATCTATTTTAAGGTCTTAAAAACGGGTTTTGTTAAAGCAGGCGATGCACTTCAGCCTATTCAAAAACAAAAAAACACCCCAACAATAGCCGAGGTGTATGAAACTAAAAAGTAGTTTTATTTTTTTAACGCATCTCTAATTTCTTTTAATAAATCATTATCACTTGGTCCAGATGGAGCAGTAGGTGCTTCTGGTTTTTTAGTTTTGTTTATTGCTTTTATAATCATAAACATTACAAATGCAACAATAACAAAGTCAATAACATTGGTTAAGAAGTCACCCCAAAGAACAGCTACTTCTCCAGTAACTTTTCCTTCGGCATTTGCTAATCCTTCTCTTACAATATATTTCATGTCTTTGAAATCTGAATCAAATAATAATCCGATTAGAGGTGAAACGATTCCACCAGTAAATGAAGTAACTACACTTTTAAAAGCAGCACCCATCACAAAACCAACGGCAATGTCAACAAGGTTCCCCTTCATTGCAAAATCCTTAAACTCTTTTAGCATTCCCATAAATAAATTTATTTTTAAGTTGGTTACCAATATACTAAAAAAGAAGTATTTATAAAAGTTGGATTTAAAAAATAGTTTATCGCTTAACTCGTTGTGAAATTGCCGTCAACAATTCATAAGAAATAGTGCCAGAATTTTTTGCTAAAGTTTCAACCGTTTCTTGATTATCAAAAACAACAATTTTATCACCTTCAGAGCAATTGATGTCAGTAACATCAACCATAATCATATCCATGCAAACATTACCAACAATAAAAGCTTTTTGATTGTTAATGTGAACAAAGCCATTTCTATTTCCTAATTTACGACTGATTCCATCAGCATGCCCAATTGGTATGGTAGCTGTTTTCATAGATTTGTTGGCAATACAACCTCGATTATAGCCAATACTGCCCCCTTTGTTGATAGTATGAATTTGAGAAATGTAACTGTGCAATGAAATCACATTTTTTAAGTCAGCAGTTTTCTCTTTTTCATTGGCAAAACCATACAGTCCAATTCCCAACCGTACCATATTAAAATGAGCTTGTGGGTAATTTAATATCCCTGAAGTATTGCACATATGTAGGGTTGGTTTAAAACCAATTTGATTCTCAAAATCATCGACTATCTTTTTAAAAATTGAGATTTGCTCTAAAGAAAATTCAGTTTCATTTTTATCTTCTGATGCTGCTAAATGCGAAAAAATAGAATTGACCTTTACTGTCGTATTAGATTTTAATTTTGTTGTAATTTCAGAAAGTTGGTTCCCTAAAAACCCTAAGCGGTTTAAACCAGTATTGAATTTTATATGTATTGGATAATCAATAAAACTCTTGCTTTTTGCAAGTGCTATAAAAGCATCTAAAATACGATGGCTATACAAGCTTGGTTCTAACTGATGGGTAACCAATAATTCTAAATTCTCTACTTGTGGATGAAGCACAAGAATGGGAGTTTTGATTCCGGCAGCTCTTAAAGCAATCCCTTCTTGGGCATAAGCAACAGCAAAATAAGCGACTTTGTTTTGTAGGTGTTTTGTAATTGCAATAGCATCACTACCATATCCAAATGCTTTGACAACGATGAGTAATTTTGTATTTTTTTGAAGTTTAGATTTAAAATAGTTTAAGTTAAAATCAACAGATTTTAAATTGATTTTTAAAGAAGTTACATGATTATTTTTCATTTTTTATTTCTTCTTCAACCACATCCATTTTAGCAACCTCAGTTTTTAGAATTGCTTTGTAATAAGCAGCTCTACTCAAAGGCTCATATTCTTGTACTTCACCCAACATCACCAAATCTTCATTTGCGGTTTTACGATGACTATAATGTGCTAGATTTCCGGTATGTGTGCAAACAGCGTGTACCTTAGTAACATACTCGGCAGTTGCCATAAGCGCAGGCATTGGACCAAACGGATTACCTTTAAAATCCATATCAAGTCCAGCCACAATTACACGAACACCCTTATTGGCTAAATCGTTGCAAACAGATACAATTTCATCGTCAAAAAATTGTGCTTCATCAATACCAACAACTTCTACATTATCTGCCAATAATCTAATATTTGCTGATGAAGGGACGGGTGTAGAGCGAATTTCATTGGCATCATGGGATACCACTTTCTCTTCATCATACCTTACATCAACCGCAGGTTTAAAGATTTCAACTTTTTGTTTCGCAAATTGAGCACGTTTGAGACGTCGGATTAGTTCTTCGGTTTTACCAGAAAACATCGAGCCACAAATAACTTCAATCCAACCAAATTGTTCTGTATGATTTACCGTATTTTCAAGAAACATTTTGTAATTTTCGGACTTGTAAGGGTTCTTGTAAAGAATTATTCAATACTATCTTTACAAATGTATCAAAAATAAACAATCAACACTCATAAAATTTAGCAACTTATGCACAAAAAACTGGAATCGGAATTGATGAGCATTGCACACAGTATTTTGCAAATGAAAAATAAAAATGATGTTGTTGCTTTGAAAAATAAAGCACAAGAATTGTATGAGCGCCTTTCAGTTTTGGCCTTTGTTGATGAATATATAGAAATCACACCGGATACGGTCGAAACTAGTGAAACGCTAGTTTCTAAAATAGAATTAGCAGTAAAAGGTGTATTTACTACTCCTGAACAAGTTGATGGATTTTCGAAAGAGGATGAGTTAGATCCTATTGCTGAAGAAAGTAATGAAGATATTGAATCTGATTTTAGATCAGAAGAAGCGAATGAGGAAATACTAGTTAACAAGATTGAGTTGGCAGTAAAAGGTGTATTTACTGATTCTAACCAAGCAGCAGAAGAAGAAGAAATTACTGAAGTAATAGTAGATGAGTCAAAAGAAGAAGCTGTTAACCCCCCAAAGAAGCAATTGTCTTTAGAAGAAGAATTTAAAGATGCTGTTTCTGTTGATGTTACGCAGGATTTATTTCAAAAAGTAGAAGAAAAAACTACATCAACAAAAACAACTTTGAACGATACATTGATGCAAAAAAATATCCAAGTTGGTTTAAATGATCGCATCGCATTTGTAAAACATTTATTCAATCATAGTCAAGCAGATTTTAACAGAGTGTTGTCTCAACTTAATTCGATTGACAATGAAAAAGAGGCCAAAAATTTTATCAATAAAATGGTGAAGCCAGATTATAATTGGTCTGGTAAAGAAGAGTATGAAGAACGTTTGATAGCTTTGATTGAGCGTAAATTTTAAAGTTCTATGATTCAAAATAATTATATTTTCTGTATGAAATGGGGCACACTTTATGGTGCCGAATATGTAAATAGACTTTATTCAATGGTCAGTAAAAACTTGACTTATGATTTTAAAATGATCTGTTTTACTGATGATGAAACTGGAATTATAGATGCTGTAAAATGTTATCCAATTCCCGAAATTAATTTAGACTCTAAGCTTCCGGAGAGGATGTGGAAAAAACTTACCACATTAAAAGAAGATTTATACGGTTTAGAAGGTCGCGCTTTGTTTTTAGATTTAGATATTGTTATCGTAGATAATATTGATTGTTTTTTTGATGTTGAGGGTGAATTCAGAATCATTAAAGACCATAGTTGGCGCTCTTGGCGAATTACAGGAAATTCATCGGTTTATAGATTTGACATAGGTAAACACGGTTATGTGTTTGATGAATTTATCAAAAATTTTGATACCATAAGAACCATTCATCGCAATGAACAAGAATATTTGACTCATGCAATTAACGATAAAGGAAAGTTACAGTATTGGCCAAAAGAATGGTGTCCTAGCTACAAATACGATTGCCTTTCAAGGTTTCCTTTAGCTTTTTGGAAAAAACCAACAATTCCTGAAGCTGCAAAAATTATTATTTTTCATGGTGAGATAAATCCTCATAAAGCAATTGTTGGAGGTCGTGGGAAATGGTATAGATATGTAAGATCCGCACCTTGGGTTGCAGATTACTGGAAATAGTTAACGTCTTTTTTTACGTTTTTTTTTCGAAGCTTCGGTTTCATTTCTTCCAGAAACAGTATTGATGATTCCGTTTTGTAAAGTCTTCCAAAAATAGTTGCCAAGGCCTTTGTAAATAATGCGCTCGGTATGTAAAGTAACCTCTCTTGGAGTTTTATTTTTTTTAGGATTAGATTCTTTTATGAGCGTGTTTACTGTCCAACTCAAAAATTTATTTCCTTCATTTGCTGATTTAGATTTAAAAACTTCTGCTTCTAAATTATGATAGAGCATTGTCATTTTACCATTAGACTCTGTTTCGTTTGCACTTGCGCTAAAAGTAAGTTTATCAAGATCACCTTCTAGAACTTTTAACCCTAAAACGGGATACAGGGCAGCATCAAATATTTTCATTTTAGAATGTCCTAAAGAACCATTAAAATAAAAAGTATTTTGATGATCTTTAAGCGGAAATGAAGCATCCAAATGCGCCACTCCGGTTTTCATTAATAGTCCATCTGTAGTAACTTTCATTGGATTATCCCTGAAAGTTTTTATGGAGGTGATGTTAGTAATATTTGCATTTAAATTACTGATAGGGATATTCATTAGTACATCAGATTTATCCATATGAGTTTCTATTAAAACGTCACTGTTATTTACAGTAACTTTTTGAACATACATTGGGAATTTCATTCTTTTTAACCCAGTATGTGGCAGTCCAGGACGCTTATTTTCATTAAAGGGTTTTCGGTCATCTTTATATATTTTTAGGATTAGATTGGCTACTTGTAAACTATCGATAAACAAACCTTCACCTTTTATAAGTTTGGGTAATTGAAAGTTATATATTTTTAGTTGCTTAAGATTAACATCATAAATAGGGTCATTGTACTCATAGATATTAGCTAGTTTTTGTCGATCAATTTGAGGTTTAAATTTGATGTTGTTAATGGCAACAAAACATTTTTTGAAATTCAATGAAATTTGATCGATAGAAAAATCATATTGAACATCTTCAAAATTTAATTGAATGTTATTTATTTCAAATTTTTCTTTTGCAGGATTTAATTTAAAATAATGATTACCTAAATCTTCTAAAACGATTCCTGAAGATTTAAAACTTAAAGGTTGACTTTTAAAAGTAGTTTTGTTTTTAGCAAAATCATACACTTCATATTGAAAATTATTGAAAACAATATTGTTGATTGCTAACCCATTTAATTTGGCTAAATAAATTGAATCTATATTTAATGGTTTCTTTTCTTTTTTCTTTTCCTGTATTTGTGAATTTTCGAATTTGTGAATCAATAAATCATTAAAAACAATTGAATTGATGTCAATAGTTTTATTAAAAAGGATGTCAAATAAATCAATTCCATTTAATTTTAAAGATGAAAGTGTAATGTTTTCTAAGTTTTCTTTTGATGATTTTTTTGACTTTAAACTATCAATCGATTTTTTGTTAGGAATGATAAAAACATCAGTTAAAGTAATTGATCTTCTCAACAATTTAAAGCTTACATCTTCTACTGTGGCTGTATAGTAGTCAGATTCATTTTGCAATAATACTTCTGAAATTTTTTGTTTAATGATTGATGAAATCGTAAAGTTGATAGCAATAATAAAGAGAAGTACTCCTAAAAAAATGAAGGCTTTTTTCTTTGTGTTTTTTCTTGTTGCCATAGTACAGATTAAGAATTATAAATATATAAAATAATTATAACTGATTTTCTTTGATTGCAGCTTGTAGGCTTTCAACATTTTTTTTGCTATTACCAATAAATATTTTTTCATTGATTATAATCACAGGGCGTTTTAAGAAAGTGTATTCATCAAGTATCAATTGCCGATAATCTTTTTCAGATAACGTTTGATTTTTTAAATCCATTTGTTTGTATTTTTTTGCTCTTCGACTAAATAAATCCTCGTAACTACCAGTTAATTTTTGCATATCTTCGAGCTGGTTAATAGTGATAGGATTGGTTTTAATTTCTTGCAATTGAAAACCTTCAATGTTGATTGATTTTAGAATGCGCATGCTCGTGTCGCAAGTCTTTAAGAAGTATATTTTTTTCATGTGTTAAAAATATCTGATTTAAATTGAAAAATTAATTATTTTTATAAAAAATATAAAAATGAACAACCCATTTGAAATTCTTAAAAAAAATAGGGCATTAATTTTAAAAGTCATCGATGGTTTTACTCTTGAGCAACTCAATAAAATACCTAATAGTTTTGGAAATAATATAATTTGGAATGTAGCACATTTAGCAGTTGTCCAGCAAATACTGTGTTATAAACTATCAAGATTACCGATGCATATTTCAGATGAAATGGCAGCAAAGTATATGAAAGGCACTAAGCCAAATAGCGATGTGACTCAAGCAGAGGTGGATAAAATTAAAGAATTGTTTATCTCGTTACCCAATCAATTTGAAAAAGACTATAAGGCTAATATATTTAAAGAATATGAGGACTATACAACGAGTGTTAATGTTACGCTTACTGATATTGATTCGGCAAATGCGTTTAATAATTTTCACGAGGGGATACATTTAGGAGTAATTTTGGCATTAAGAAAACTAGTTTAATATGGACGTATTTTTTGTAAGTACAATTTTAGTAGTACTGTCGGCAATCTTTGGTTATATCAATGTGAGGTTCTTAAAACTACCCAATACTATTGGTTTAATGACCATTACAATTTTATTTACCCTTGTCGTTTTTGTAATCAGCTTTTATGATGATACGATATTAGAAAGAGAGAAGCATTTTATTATGCAAATCAACTTTGAAACTGTTTTGTTAGATGTTATGCTGAGCTTTTTATTATTTGCAGGAGCCTTACATACTAGTTTTCAGCAATTAAAAGTACAGCGAAAACCCATCTTGGTTTTTGCCACTTTAGGGACTTTGCTTTCTACATTTATTGTAGGTTTTTTTGTGTATTACCTCTTGCGGTTTTTAGATTTAAACATCGATTTTATTTATTGTTTACTCTTTGGGGCATTGATTTCTCCAACCGACCCCATTGCTGTATTAGGAATTTTGAAAAAGGCAAATGCACCTAAAAAATTAGAAACAAAAATTGTTGGTGAATCGTTGTTTAATGACGGAGTTGGCGTTGTTATTTTCTTAACTATTTATCAAATTGCAAAAGGAGGAGCTGATATTGCAGTAGCCCATGTTGCCGAAATGTTTTTGGTAGAGGTTGCTGGTGGAATCGCCTTAGGGCTGGTTTTAGGATGGATTACATATCGTCTTTTAAAATCTATAGATGACTATGATACAGAAGTAATTATTACCATTGCTGTTGTAATGGGCGGAACAATTTTGGCACAAAGATTACATTTATCAGCTCCATTGGCTATGGTAACTGCAGGATTGATGGTTGGAAATGATACTGTTCGTAACAATGCCATGAGTAGAGTTACCGAACAATATGTAGATAAATTTTGGGAATTGGTGGATGTCCTTTTAAATGCCATTTTGTTTGTAATGATTGGGATGGAAATATTAGTATTGACTTTTGAAGGTGATTATATTTTAGCCGGAGTATTAGCCATACCACTGCTATTATTTGCACGTTTTTTATCTCTTACGCTTCCAATAAAAATGTATGCAAAGAAACTAGATTTTGTTCCTAACACGAACTTATTAATGACCTGGGGTGGATTGCGTGGAGGGATATCTATAGCATTAGCATTGAGTTTGACTCAAGAAATGCACCGCGATTTGTTTTTAGTAATTACTTATATTGTTGTGGTATTTTCAATAATTGGTCAGGGATTAACCGTAGGAAAACTTGTAAAAAGATTAACGAAATAGAAGGTTCATTTTAATTTAGGTAAAAGACATACCCTATATTTGCAAACAAACTCCAATCGTTAAATAAGTTATTTGGATCACTATTATCACCACCATATGGTTGTGTTGCATTTAAACCGTCAACCCAATCAGAAAAGTAATATTGCCATTTTGCTTCTATAAAAATATCAGAATATTCACCCAATTTCAGCCTTGTTCCTGCACTAGCAGTAATAGAAAAAACAAACCTATTGTTCATGTCAACAGCACCAGGAACAGCCCATTTTTCATACAAAATACTTTGGTCAGCTTCCCAATCACCATCACCAAAATCAGAAGAAAGAGATGGCATAGCATACACACCCATCATTCCAAAACTTATGTATGGAGATAAAATTAAATGTGGATTTCTTCTAGAGCCAAAGTCGGTAATATTTACAAAATGGTATTCTAATTGTGTTCCCAAATTAATTACTTGAGTTTTACCGTGCATTCCTCTTAATTTATCAGCTTCAAGAGAAGTTTGACTTTCATCAACATAAATTCCGAAATGGTCTAGTGTAGCATTAAAATAAGAAAGTTCATTTCTAAATCTAAAGTGATCTCTAAAATAATTTGTACGTTGATTCCAACGATACCTATAATCAGCAAAAGTTAGATAATGCATGATACCTATACCAAAACCAACATTACCTCCACCGCTACTTTGAAATTCAAATCGTTGGCCGTAATCTGTTGAGAAGAATGCTGCACCTGCCAAGAAACCTATTTCATGGGTTACTTTTCCATGTTTTTTCCAGTTTTGGGCAGACGCATTTGTAATAAATAAAAATATTACAAATATTGGGGTTAATATTTTTGTAATCTTAATCAAATAAATCTTTTTCTTAAAAGACAAAAGTAACAAAATCTATGTTATACACAAAGATTTTAATTTTTCTTTAGTATTATTAATATTATTCTGTTTTTTTAAACGGTGTAATTAAGGATAAATTACCTGGCATTGTTTAAATTAAATTCTTCATTAATCTCCCAATTAGCCCTTAATTCGATAATGCTTTTTCTATACAATACTTTTTCTGGCTTTGTTTTATTTAAATAGTTACCTGTATCCCACTTTTTATTACTATTAGTATCATAAATCACACGAATAATATATTCATCTGGACTTAGATTTTCTAATTTAAAATATGATTTGTCTGTAACATACTCTCTATAAACAAGCTCTTCCTTTTTGTCTAATAGCTCTAAAATATACGGATAGCTTTCAATGTTTTTTAATGTTAAATATATGCTGCCATAAATATCAGAATTTTTTGTAGTCGCTGAGTATTTTAAAGTATCATTAACATTTCCAAATAAATCTTCAATAGCATTTGGTAAAAATTGCAATTGATACTTTTGATTATATTCTTTATGAAAATCTAATTTTAACCTTTTTTTAGAACTAGTTATATGTGTTGTAAAATTCACAGGCAATGAATCGTTATCTATAATTCTAATTTGTGATTTATTTATAGTATGGATAGGAATATTTGTAGCAATAGAAAAAGTATCTCGTAAACTTAAAATGCCACTAGTCATATTATTTATCATTAAAGAATCAATTTCTTTTGATCGCAATTTAACAGTTAAAGTGTCTATTAAATTATTATGAGAAACTTTAAATAGTAACGAGTCTGCAGCTATAGGAGTATACCAATAACTAACAGAGTCCATCATGTTTTCATATACAATTCTCGATTTATAATCAGCTGGTTTGTCAGAAATTAAGTCAATTTTAATTCCTTTCGGGTCACCTTCATGTGCAAAATAAATATGTCCTTTTTTAACTTCAGTTGCTCGCATAAACTTAAAAGATAATTCTTCTTTAAACAACTTGATGTGAAAAACAGAATCAGTAGGCAGCGTAATTAAGCTTGGAAAGTACCCAACCTTATCTAGTTTTGGCTCAAAAGTATAATTGTTACTTTCATCTTTTAAAGCAATCATTAAATATTGACCTTCTTTTAAATTAGTCAATTCAAACCCAATACTATCAAGTACATTTGCTACATAGCTTGGGCGTTCCTTAAAAATAATAGAGTCCGTAAAACTATCAGTCACTTCATACAATTGAATGCTAACTTCTTCATCAGCCTCAATATTATAAGCATCAGATATAGTACCAGAAACGGTCAAAGAATCAATATAGTTGCCAGTTGAAAACACATATTTAAATTGCTCTAAAATATTCCCTTCATTATTATCTTCAATACTATTTCCGAAATTAAAAGTATAGGTGGTATTTTCTTTTAAGGTGTCTAATATTTTAATATTGATAAAGTTACTTGCTGTACCAACAGGTGTTATTTCAGGTTCATGTTTCATTGGTGGAGAAATGACCAATTGTTTATTGATGTCTTGAAGTTTTATATATTCATCAAAATTAAGTCTGATTTTTTTTGCTTTAAAGTTGATGCTTTCATGTTTAGGATTAGCAGTAATAATGATTGGCGCATCTAAATCTTTTTCTCCGCCACTTGGTCTTCCTTTACGTGCACAACTTCCAGTTAGTAATAAAACGGATAGTATAGAAATAAATGTAAGGACTCTAAATTTCATTAAATTTTGTTTGACACAAAGAAACAATATATTTTTTTTATTCAACGTATTCTATTTGCAGATATTTTCTAATTTTATACTTTACTCCGTATATGCCATTATCGCAATACTAATTTTTACTCCCTTAGTTTTAAATAATTCATTACAACAGCTTTCCATGGTAGCCCCTGTTGTAATAACATCGTCAATTAAAAGAAGGTGTTTGTTTTCAAAATAAGAGTTGTCATTTAATTCAAATAATTCTTGCACATTACGCCAGCGCCCAATTTTTCCTTTTAAGGTTTGTGTTTCCGTCACTCCAATTTTTATGAGCTTGTTTGGTATGAACGGAATGTCTAATTTTTTAGATAATATTTTGCCAAATTTTGTAAGCTGATTGTAACCTCGCTTTTTTAATTTCTTTGGATGTAAAGGAACAGGAACAATAAAATCTAACCTCTTAAAGCGATCAGACTCCAATATTTCATCGCCCAACCAGTTACCTAAAAAAGTTCCGATCTCTTGCTGTCCTTTGTATTTTAATTCATGAATAAGTTGTTGCGATTTCCCTTTTTTATGAAAATATAATAAGGCTGTTGCTTCAATAATAGGGATGCGTCCAATAAAACTTTTTTCTACCAAATTGTTAGGATAGTTTGTGAATTCAGTTAACGGAAAATCATGTCGGCACTTTGTGCAAATCGTTTTTTCATTAGTAGATAATTGCAATTTGCAACTTAAACAAACATCTGGAAAGAATAAATTAAAGAGGTTCTTTAAGGAATTCATCTTTTTCAATTTTGACTAAAATTAATCAAAATTTTTTAGAATTGACAAAACCCATTCAATATAAATAGCGACTAATGAGTTGTTTAAATTAAATGGTGTTAATGTAAGTTAGATTGCTTTTTGTCGAAAAAACACTAACATATAATAATTTAGCGTAATTTTGCGCGTTCAATACAATCAACCCTATAAAACCTTAATATCATGGAGAATGACAACAAATCAACAAAAGTAATAGTCGGAATTGTACTATTAGTTTTACTAGCCGTTTTAGGCGGTTACACCGTTTATCAAAACAATCAATTAAATGATTCTAATACTTTTTTAGAAGAAGAAAAAGCAAATATTGAAAATGATTTAGATGTAATGGTTACAAAATACGATGCAGCTATTGCAGAAAATTCATCTTTAAGCGATGAACTAAAACTAGAAAGAGAAGATATTGTTTTATTAAGAGATTCTGTTAAAAACTTAAAGAGTACTAATTATAGTTTAATTAGAAGATATCGAAGTAAAATTGAATCATTAGAAACATCTAATCAAGAGTTGTTTAAACAAAATGATTCGTTGCGAATAGCAAATAATATTTTAGCTGTAGATCTTGGTGAAGCTCAAGATTCTATTTTTGTGCAATCAACTCAAATTGACACACTGAATATTCAAAACACTGCATTGAATGAGAAAATCGGAATTGGTGCTCAGTTAAAAGTAAATACCATCAAGACAGTCACAATGAAAAAGCGTATGCTTAGTGATAAGTTGGTAGAAACAACCAGAGCAAATCGTACTGATGCTTTGCGAATTAGTTTTGTAATTGCCGAAAACGAATTGGCTGACAAGAGTAAACGAAATGCTAAGATTCAAGTAGTAAATCCAAAAGGCGGAGTTATCAATGCTATTGGTTCGGCAACTACTGATGAGGATATAGAATTTGATTATTCTGACGAAACATCTGTAGATTATGAAAATAATAATTTAGGAGTTGTTACAATGTTAGAAGTAGATAGAAAAACAATGCTAAAAGGTAATTATCGAGTTAATGTTTATATTGATAATAAATTAGTAGCCATATCAGGATTTACACTTAAGTAATATTAATAATTATAATTTTTTAAATGTGGATGTTCTTTTTTAGGACATCCACATTTTTATTTTTAGATGATTGATTTATTAATTCCTTTGTTATTTTTGCACCATGGCAAAACAAGAAGATAAATTTAAAAGTGTTATTTCACATGCAAAGGAATATGGTTATGTATTTCAAAGCAGTGAAATTTATGATGGACTTAGCGCTGTATATGACTACGCGCAAAACGGAGTGGAATTAAAGAAAAACATTAGAGAATATTGGTGGAAAGCGATGGTGCAGATGAATGAGAATATCGTTGGTTTAGACTCCGCAATATTTATGCATCCAAAGGTGTGGAAAGCATCTGGTCATGTTGATGCTTTTAGCGACCCTTTAATTGATAATAAAGATTCTAAAAAAAGATACAGAGCTGATGTTTTAATTGAAGACTATGTTGCAAAACTAGATGCTAAAATTGAAAAGGAAGTAAAAAAAGCAACCAAGCGTTTCGGCGATGCTTTTGATAAAGTAGAATTTTTAGCTACCAATGGTAGAGTTCTAGGATATAAAGAAAAAGGAGCAGCAATTTTAAAGCGCATGGGGCAATCTTTAGAAAAAGAAGATTTAGCTGATGTAAAAGCCTTGATAGAAGAATTGGAGATTGCATGCCCACTATCTGGATCTAAAAACTGGACAGATGTTAAGCAATTTAATTTAATGTTTGGTACTAAGTTAGGAGCCTCGGCAGAATCGGCAATGGATTTATACCTACGCCCAGAAACTGCTCAAGGAATTTTTGTAAATTTCTTAAACGTTCAAAAATCTGGACGTATGAAAATTCCGTTTGGTATTGCTCAAACAGGAAAAGCGTTTAGAAACGAAATAGTTGCAAGACAATTTATTTTTAGAATGCGCGAGTTTGAACAAATGGAAATGCAATATTTCATAAAACCAGGAACTCAAAAAGAATGGTATGAGTATTGGAAAGAAACACGGATGAAATGGCACATGTCATTGGGTATGGGCGAAGAAAATTACCGTTTTCACGACCATGATAAATTAGCGCATTATGCAGATGCAGCTGCTGATATTGAATTTAGATTCCCCTTTGGCTTTAAAGAATTGGAAGGAATTCATTCAAGAACTGATTTTGATTTAAAAGCACACGAAGAGCATTCGGGTAAAAAATTACAATATTTTGATCACGAAGAAAATAAATCATATGCTCCTTATGTGTTAGAAACATCTATTGGATTGGATAGAATGTTTTTGGCGGTTTTCTCAAATTCTTTACAAGAAGAAGAATTAGAAAACGGAACTACAAGAACCGTTTTAAAATTACCATCAGTTTTAGCTCCAACTAAAGCGGCTATTTTACCATTGGTAAAGAAAGATGGTTTACCAGAAATTGCTCGTAAAATCATGGGAGATTTAAAGTGGGATTTCAATGTTGCATATGATGAAAAAGATGCTGTGGGTAGAAGATATAGAAGAGCAGACGCGAATGGGACTCCATTTTGTATTACTGTAGATCACGATACTTTAAATGATGATTCAGTTACTATTCGTCATAGAGATACAATGGAACAACAACGTGTAAAAATTTCAGAATTAAAAGATATTATTAGTAAAGAAGTTTCAATGAAAAATTGGTTGTTGAAAATGTAATTATGATTTCATTTATTGGTTTTTGGAAAATAGTTGTATTCGTATTTTTTTTTAATCCCTATATATTGTCATAGGAATTATAAATAAAAAAGAATAATTTCCTATAATTTATTTCATAAAAATAGTTATTGTAACAAGTATCATCATGAGCAAGTTATACTAGAAACTAACGATTCAAATAATGAAAACAATATTTATTACATCATCCGGAAAATTTAGAATCATTTGGCGTTTTATTTTATTTATAGCTGTTTTTATGACAATAAGTCTTCCGTTACAATATGGAATAAGGCAAGTTCTAGAACCAGGCTTAACAAGAAGTAACATAGCAATGCTCATAGTCACAATTTCTATGATATTAAGTCTTTATGCTCAGGTAAAATATTTTGATAAAAGTTCTTTTAAAAAGTATGGTTTAAAAGTTGACAAAATATGGATGAAAGAATTCTTATTTGGCTGTTTCATTCCGTTGGTTCAACTTAGTGTATTCTTTGCCATTTTATATTATAGTCAGCATTTAACAATTGTAGATCATTACGTTTCTAGCAGTTCAGAACATTCATTTATCTATGGTTTTACTTCAGAAATATTTAGACAGTTAAGTGTTGGGATATACGAAGAAATATTATCTAGAACCTTTCTGTTTTTTATTATTTACGAAATGCTAAAGTCATTTAAAATAAATGCAAAAACAAGTATTATAATTTCAATCTTATTTAATTCACTACTTTTCGGGTTGATGCATATAGGTAATGACAATGCTACTTGGTATACATCATTAAATATTAGCATGGACATACTAACGCTTTGTTTACCTTTTTTATTAACGGGTAGATTAGGAATGTCTATAGGAATGCATTTTGCTTGGAATTTTATTCAAAGTGCTGTATTCGGTTTTGCCAATAGCGGAAATATTACTAAGGGAGCTTTATTAAAAATAGAAGTTACAGACAATCCAATAACTGGTGGAGCATTTGGTCCTGAAGGAAGCGCTATTTTAATTGTTCTAGGTTTTATAGCAATAGCCTTCATTTACTTCTGGAAAAAAAGAAATCAAATGAAGGATTGGATTAATCCAGAATTCTATGAATATGGTAACTGATTAAAAACGATATCCGAGTGACATTCCAAGTCGAGGTACAAACTCAAAAGCAATATCATTGTTAGATGTAGCTAAGTTTCTACCAACACCACCATAAAACTCAAATAGAAATCCTTTTTTACTTACAAATTTTCCACCTACTGCTAACCCTAAAGCAAAGTTGTTTGAGCTTTCGTCACTAGAAACAAGATTTGTGTCATTGCCATTGTCTATATAATAAGTGTCATAAATTTTTTGTTGATTGTACATTGCAAAGGCTTCCATAAAAAATCCCCAAGCATATTTTCTTGAAAAGAAATGACGGTAGTAAGGGGTTATGGCAAATGACTCATTGTAATATGGTCCGTCTTCAAAAAAATCTGACTCATTATTTTGAAGGTTTATCAATACAGAGATACCTACTGAGGATTCAGAATCTAATAAATATTCATAAGAGAAATCGACAGATTTAAAAATGATAGTGTTAAAAGCGTTTAGCTTTACTTCATGCTTTTTTATTTTTTCTTCATTTTCTTTTGTATCATTTTCTTGTGCAAAAGAAGAAAGGCTTGTAATAAAGACAATTGCAATTAAAGTTAGTTTTTTCATGGTTAGTTTTTTATAAGATGCCGAATATAATAAAAGGTTGCGTGAAGTGAAAATGATTTTAAAAATTAGCCCTCAATTGCACCGTACCCGTATGGATTGTTTTAGAAGTTTCACTCTTTCTACCCAAATAACTAATGTTTAAATCTAAGAAATTAGTAAGGCGTTGTTGCCATAACAAACTCCAAGTAAAATTCTTTCCGGGTTGTAAGCCTTCTAGCATTTGGTACGCAACAGGTGAGTTTTGATTGCCCTCAAAATTGTTGATATAGAAATTAAAATCCGCATTAACAGAAGTCTTTTTTTGGTTAGATGCTTTAAAAGATATTCCCATTTTATGAGCATCTAAAGTCTCAAAACTTCCGATGGTATTTTCTTTATTCTTAAATTCATAAAACACATCTAACGAAGTAAAACTATTGTATAAATAAGAAATTTTAGGGTTGATAGAATAGCTATCCAAATCATAATTTCTATTACTATAATTAGATGATGAGTTTTTGTTGTTGGCTCCCGTTCCTTTTAAATCTAACAACCAATAATCCCCCATTTTATGTACAAATTGCAATTGATGTAGTTTTATTTTATTCTCAACATTGTCTACAGTAAAACTAGTTTTAACCCTCGAGTTAATGATGGTATAATTAGTAGAAAAGCGTTGTTTACCTCGATTAAAAAACAAACTGTTTTTAAAACTAGAGTTCAACCCTAACAAATTTTCAGTTTCAAATGGATTCATATTAAAGCTATCTCCAATGCGCTCTTGTTTGTTGTCAATCAACAAAAAAGTTTGATTTTGAAAATGCGATACTATTTTTTTAAATCCACTTTTATTACTCCATTGCTGCAGATTAATATTGATAGATTGACTCAATTTTGTTTGATGAGTTGGGATGTAATTTAGGGTTGGTAAAGCCACTCTCAAAAAGGTAGCTTCATCAGGGAATTGAGCAATTTCAAATTCATTTAATTCTTGAATTCCGTTGTCATTATAATCTATCCAGGTATAAAAACCTTGCCCTGGTTCAACCTCTATATAGGTAAATTCTTGTTGAGATAAATTACCAGAAGCTGTTTCATAAACTGTGTTTAAACTCACCATTCTATTAAACAATTGTTGGTTGTATAGCAATCTAGAGTTGAGTGATTTGGTGTCTTCAAAATTGATATTTTCAACAGTTCTATAATTTACAAACAAAGACAATCGGGTGTTTTTATTTTGAATTAATTGAGAATTTATAAAATAAGTTTGAGCATTACTAACGCGTTCAAGAGCATTACTTTTCACACTGTCATTTGCTCTAATGTTTACACCGACTTCTACAAAAACTTTAGTAGAATCACCTATTCCAAAAAAACCTTCGTATTCCGAAAATTTCTGGCTTAGAGGCGATAAGTTATGAGTTACAATATCAGTTTGTTTGTTATCTTCGGCATTAATTTTCGCACCTACCCAACTGTTATTAAAGCTGTATTTTGCTACTGAATACAATCGTAAAAAGGAATTTTCTTCGATAATTGTTTTGCTGTTAAGTAGGCTGCTGACTATATCAATTTTCAACTTGTCAAAATGTAAGTTGGCATTGAGATTATGTCTGTTTCCGTCAAAAGAGTCACTAAATTTTAAAAATTCAAAAATATAATTTATGGCACCATTTTCTTCGTTTCCGTAAGAGATGCCCGCATTAAACAACTGTTGATTCCCTGTTGGGTTTTCTAAATTCCAATCACGGTTAAATTCAATATTTCGAAAACGCTGTACCGTTGTAAAATTTTCACTGACTGATTCAAAATTAACATTAGATTTTAAATCCCATTTATTATCAACAATCGTTTGTTGCCAACCTACCTTGGTGGCAAGACCATCATTTGTGTTATTATCAATATCCGAAAATAAATTTTGATCATTTTGACTTAGCGCAATTTCTGCATATATATTTGTTTTGTCTGACGGATTGTACCCCGCGCTTACAATTGCCAATTGCAATTTGTTTGGAGCTACTAGTTGAACGACAGGAGCAAAATCACCCATATTCTCTCCAATGTATTCATAAATTTTTCCTGTTGCTATGGTTTCTCTTAATTGATAAGCACCTAAATTATTTCCTAGATTGCTAAATCTTACAGCATATAATTCGTCATTAGAATCGGTAGAATATACAAAGGTTTCGGTGGTACCCACAATTTCTTTGCGATATAATATTTTGTTTTCAGAATACGAAGTTAACACCGCACTTGGCGCTACCATTTTAGTTTTGTCATTTCCAGCATCTGCTAAAATTTGCTTTTGTTCATCCGTTAAATCTTGTTGTACAGGTTGATTTTTAGCATCACTTTCTAAATAATAGGAAGCACCAATACTAAACTTTTCATCTTTATATTCTCCGCCATTATGGGTGATAAACCGTGTGTAATTCTGATCAGAATATTGAAAATCTACAGATATACGCATATTAGCATTGATAGGAAACGTTGGCATAAAAGTTATTTCAGAAGTATTGTAATCGATTATGTAATCATTGTTTTCGCCACGTTTTAGAGGCAATCCATTTACATAAACTGTTTCACTTCCAGATATGATAATGATGTATTGCTCGTTATTTGGGCCAAATAATCGATAGGGACCTTGATTGCTTTCTTGCCCCACAAATTCATAGCTGGTAAACTTACCTCTTACCAAAGCACAAGAAGCAAAAATAGTAGTTTTAGCATCGGCATGATTGATAGTCCCGTTAACAGAAATACCAGATACTTTTTTCATAAAATTACCAAAATAGGTATTAGAGGTTTGCAGGTTTACATCACCAGCCTTGATGCTCCAATTGTCAGTAAATAATTCGATAAATACACGATCAAATTCATTGAGTTGCTGTGTGTATCCGTTTTCTTGAATTGGAATATTACTATCGGTAATAGAGGCTCTTAAAGTAACTTTATCTGATAATTTTCCAGCAATTTGCAAATCGAGTGCTGAATTCACAACCGCATCTTGATTGCTTCCAACCGTTAATCCACGACTAATACTCCCTGATGTATTTAGGCCATCAAAAGGTTTAAAAAATTGATTTTTTCTATCAGTAGAGTAAGAATATAAAGTTGCGTTTGGTGTTGCATATGGAACGATTAACTTTTTATCGAATTTGTAATAGGTTTTGGTTAAAAATTCTGGATATGCATAATATTCAATTTCGATTGTTGGGTATTTTTCTTTGCTGATAATCAATAATGATTTGGAAAAGTCAATGCTGTAGTTTGTTGAATCAATAAGGGTTTTGTCTGCATCAAAAACTCTAAAAATAAATGGATTGATACTGACAGAATCAATATAAACAGAATCCTTTTTAATGGATATTTTTTTAGATCGAAAGTTAGTATTGTCAGTTTGAGATTGGGCAAATAAACCCCAAAAAACGACACATATAAGTAAAACTTTCTTCATTTATTTAATCAACGAAATAAAAACAAAAATAGTTTAAATATATTCACGGTCATTTGTGAGTTCTAAAAACTATTTGAGGAAATTTGAAGAGGTTATTTCTTTTTATTCACTACAAAATCCTTGAGGTAAAAAGGCTCAAAATATGCAGAATTTTCAAAATCACTTAGCTGTAATTTTTGAAAAGCCAACATTCCCATTTCATTTGCTGATGGTAATCTATCCTCAACAAAAACTGCATTTGGATGTGAAATCAATTCCTTGGTTTTTGGGACTCCATCACCAATAAAAATAACTTGACCTTTTTCCAAATAATCTTGAAAAGAAAATTCATCTAAAATCTGCGCTTCAATTTCTCTTATCTGATTATTATTTATATCAAAAACAGCAGAATATACTTCCATCCGTCTTGCATCTAACATTGGTATGACAAATCCATTTTCAAGATCTCTTTGTAAAGCCAAACTTTGTAAGGTGCTAATAGAAATCAATGGAATATCTAAAGCAAAACACAAACCTTTTGCCGCAGAAACTCCGATACGCAACCCCGTAAAAGAGCCAGGGCCTTTACTAATTGCAACAGCATCGAGTTGTTGCATATTAACACCTGCTTTATTTAAAACGGAATCAATAAAAACATGAAGTTTCTCGGCGTGAGAATAATTACCATCATTAATTTCTTTTAAAGCGATAACTTTTCCATTTTCTGATAATGATACCGAACAGTTTTTAGTACTTGTTTCTATGTTTAAAATGAATGCCACAGGTTTGTTTTTTGATAAATGCAAAGATACATTATTCCCCTGTATTTTTTTAAATAGTGTTTGGCTGTTGTAATAATTTTTAAAGCTATTTGAGTTTTTTACAAAAAAAAACAGCTCCAATATTTGGAGCTGTTTTAGTACTGAAGGCGGGACTTGAACCCGCACGCCCCAAAGAGCACAGGATTTTAAGTCCGGCGTGTCTACCAATTCCACCACTTCAGCATTAGATTGCGCACTGCAATCATTGGTATATTTTAATGAGTTGAGCGAAAGACGGGATTTGAACCCGCGACCCCCACCTTGGCAAGGTGATGCTCTACCCCTGAGCTACTTTCGCAGTCGTTTTTTTAAAGAACGTTCGTTTAGTTGTTTAAACGAGACGGCAAATTTAAAACATTTATATAAATCGCAAAGCTTTTTTGTAAATTATTTTTTAATAAAATCCATTAGATAATATGGTAGAATAAAATATCTTTGCAAGGTTTTAAAACACAAATAATTTCAACTTTTGGAAACCCAAAATAAAGCAATAACATTTTCTAGTGCGTTTAGTGATTTTAAGCAACTTACTAAAGTTGGCTTATCACTGAGTGTAGTATTTTCATCAATAGCAGGATATTTATTAGCAGTTGAAACTGTTGATTACACGATTCTACTTTTATTAGCTGTCGGTGGTTATTTAATGGTAGGGGCTTCAAATGCATTCAATCAAATTATAGAGAAAGATACAGATGCCTTAATGAAGCGGACTAAAGACAGACCGTTGCCTACGAATAGAATGACAATTTCTACGGCAATGACTATTGCAATTGTCTTTACAATTATAGGTATAGCAATACTTTATTATATCAATCCTAAATGCGCTTTGTTTGGAGCCATTTCTATTTTTTTATATACAAGTGCTTATACCCCATTAAAATCTGTGACTCCTTTATCTGTTTTTGTAGGAGCCATTCCAGGTGCGATTCCTTTTATGTTAGGGTGGGTTGCTGCAACTGGTAGCTTTTCTATTGAACCAGGAACTTTATTCTTGATTCAATTCTTTTGGCAGTTCCCGCATTTTTGGGCAATTGGTTGGTTGCAATTCGATGAATATAAAAAGGCAGGATTCAACATGATGCCAATGGGGAGGAAGGACAAAGCAGCAATTCGTCAGATTATTTTATACACAGTGGTGATGATGTTGGTTTCTATTGTGCCAGTTTTAAAACTTACGGGCGATTTTTGGATTTATCCAGCAACTGCGGTTATAATATTTTTATTAGGAGGCTTAATGCTATACTATGCTGTGAAATTATACAAATACCAAACAGATAAAATTGCTAGACAATTAATGTTGTCTAGTGTATTATATATTACTTTAATTCAAATCATTTACGTTGTAGATAAATTTTTACATTAATGGAAAATCAAAATTTAGAGCTAGACTATAAAATGGCAAAACAAAAATCAGCAAAGCCAATGTTGTGGATTTCAATGGTAAGTATGACCATGATGTTTATAGGGTTAACAAGTGCTTATATTGTTAGTAGTAAAAGAGAAGATTGGGTATCTTTTGAAATGCCATCAGCATTATTTATAAGTACATTACTTATTATTTTGAGTAGCATTACATTTTTACTCGCAAAAAAAGCCATCAAAAAAGATGATAGAAAAAGTGTAACACTATTTTTATTAGTAACTTTAGCATTAGGTATAGGGTTTGGATATTTTCAGCTAGAAGGGTTTTACCAGTTAAACGAAGCGGGTATATTTTTATCAGGAAAAGGAAGTCTTGTTTCGGCATCTATGCTTATGGTCATCTCGTTTGCGCACTTAGTACACGTACTTGCAGGCTATATTGTACTACTTGTTGTTATTTATAATCATTTTAAAAAACGATACAATGCTACGGAAACACTCGGCTTAGAGTTGGGTGGTGTCTTTTGGCATTTTGTAGATATTTTGTGGGTATTACTCTTTTTATTTTTCTATTTTATTACCTAATATAATTTGTTTAAATTTGGCGAGTTAAAAAAAACTTAAAACTAATATACTTTTTATGGAAGCAAATGTTGCTACTACTAAAGAACAAACTTGGGGAGGCGGAGATTCGAAACCTTTAGGTTCGAGTTATGGAAAAATGATGATATGGTTCTTTATCGTATCTGATGCACTCACGTTCTCAGGATTCATTATCGCTTATGGCGCAATGCGTTTCAAATTTTTAGAAACTTGGCCGATTGCCGATGAAGTGTTTACACACATTCCTTTTATACACGGAAATTTCCCAATGCTATATGTAGCATTTATGACCTTTGTGCTGATTTTTTCTTCAGTTACAATGGTGTTAGCTGTTGATGCAGGACACAGAATGCAAAAAAATAAAGTTGCTTGGTATATGTTAGCGACTATTATTGGTGGTATCATTTTCGTTGGATCACAAGCTTGGGAGTGGAAAACTTTTATCAATGGTTCTTACGGTGCAGTTCAAATGCATGACGGAAAAATATTGCAGTTTGTTGATGAGACAGGGCATCAAATTACCTTAGAAAGTTTTGTTTTAGCAAATCATAGTGAAAGAGCTCAACACGAAAGCAATAATGGATTGTGGTTTGTTTCAGAAACTGCCTTACCAGAATTTACTCTTGCAGAAGTTACAGCAGCGTTTAAAGCAAATCCAGATATAAGAGTTAGAACTGAGAAAATAGATATGGCTACCAAGTCTAAAGAAATTCTTTCTAGAGAATCTTCTCTTAATTATTTAGCCGAAGGAAAAGCTATTGTTAAAGGGGCAAATTTAAAAGCAAATGAATATGGTACAACATTGTTTGCTGATTTCTTTTTCTTTATTACAGGGTTTCACGGGTTTCACGTTTTATCAGGAATCGCATTCAACATTATCATTTTCTTTAATGTAATTATTGGGACTTATGAGAAGCGTAAGAGTTATGAAATGGTAGAAAAAGTTGGACTGTATTGGCACTTTGTAGATTTAGTTTGGGTATTTGTATTCACATTCTTCTACTTAGTTTAATCAAAAAAATATTAGATAAAATGGCACACGAAGCAGCACATGAATCTCACACAGGATTAATCTGGAAAGTATTTATTTTCCTTTCTATAATTACTTTGGTAGAAGTTGTATTGGGTATATACAAACCAGCATCTTTACACCTTTCATCAATTTTAGGAACAAGTCCTTTAAACTGGATATTCTTAATCTTAACCTTGGTTAAAGCCTACGGAATTACATGGTATTTTATGCACATGAAAGAAGAAAAAGCCTCAATGCGTAGAGCAGTAGTTTGGACAAGTATCTTTTTAATTTGTTATTTAACAGCCTTACTGTTAATTGAAGGTAGTTATTTAAACGAAGTGATGACTCCCTATGTAAAATGGGATTATTAATAAAATAAAATGGTAAACAAGAAGGTGGATTTTTCCACCTTTTTTTTGATATTAACACAAATGAATAAGACAAAAAAATTTCTTGTACTTTTTACACTTTTTATAGTACCCTTACTTTTTTATATCTTCTTGTCTAAAGGAATTTATAAATATGCCAATTTACCAATCTTAACAGAAAATGTTGTTGATATTAGTGGAGATGCCACTTTTGAAGAGCATTTTACTGTCGTATGTTTTTTAGGAGATGACCTGTCAAAAACTAAAGGACAACTCTTTAATTTGAATGAAACAATTTATAAAAGGTATAATAAGAGTTTATATTTTCAAACATTAGTGATTGTTGCTCCTGGAGAAGAAGATGAAATTGAGCAGATAAAAAATAGATTAGGAACTTATGCAGATGCTAGCAAATGGAAATTTGTTATAACTACTAAAGAAAACATTGTAGCTATTTTTAACAGCTTTGATACGCCTTATATGCTAAATGATAATTTTGGATCTGACTACGCTTTTATTGTTGATAGAGAATTGCGCTTACGCGGTAGAAAAGACGATGATGATATAGATGACGGAAAGTTATATGGGTATGATATGAATTCCGTTGCTATACTAAAAAACAAAATGCGCGATGATATCGGAATCATTTATTACCAATTAAAAAAGTCAATGCAAAAAGAAAAACGTCGTAAAAGAGAAATCTAATTTACTTGTCTTTCCCGCGTAGGCGAGAATCCAGTTTTTTAATTAAGATTGTAAGAGGCAGTTTTCTAAAAAAGCGATTGTTGTTTTACACCACTTTCATGTTCTAATAACCATTTTTTGCGCCAGATGCCCCCTGCATATCCTGTTAATGAACCATCAGAGCCTATGACTCTGTGACAAGGAATAACAATCCACAGTGGGTTTTTTCCATTGGCCGATGCAACAGCTCTTATCGCTTTTACATCGCCTATTTTTTTGGTCTGTTCTAAATAACTTCTTGTTTTTCCAAATGGGATATTCAATAATTCTTTCCAAACAGATTGTTGAAATACAGTGCCTTGGGGATTCAATTTTAAATCGAATTCTTTTCGTGTATTGTCAAAGAATTCTTTTAATTGAGTAACACAATCTAATAAACATTCAGGTATTTCGTTTTGAACACTAAGTGGAGTTGAAGCGTCATCATCCAAAACGGAAATTTCAGTGAGTCCATTTTCATCACCAGTAATTTTGGCAATTCCGATAGGAGTATTTATGTGTGTGGTTTCAAGTTCCATAGTATTACATTCTTTTGTAAATCCAGCTAGGGATTATTTTTAGTAATAAAGCAATAAGTTTCCAACGTTTGGTAACATATCCAATTTCCTTCTTTTTTTGGATAATAAAATAAATTTGTTTTGCCACTTTCTCTTTTGGAGCTATCCAAAATAAACCATCGCCTTTCGCCATATCAGTATCCACCAAACCAGGTCTAATATCAGTTATATAAATCAATTTTTTTGATTGCTTTGCTTTTTGTCTTAAGCCTTCTAAGTAATTAATTTGATAAGCTTTTGAGGCATTGTAAGAAGGTGCAATGCCACTTCCTCGCAATCCGCCAACAGAACTAATTGCCGTAATTTGACCTACACCTTGTTTGTCGAAATAATTATATGTCCAATCTATTATTTCTGTGAATGCGCTAACATTTAAATCTATGGTAGCTTTTTCTAATTTATAATTTAAATCCGGATTTAATTCGCCCGTTCCAGAACTCAAGATAAGTAAATCCAATCCGCCTAATTCATCAACTAACTCCTTTAGTTTTTCTGAGTTATTATCAGAGGTACAATCAAAATTTTTAATATAAAACCTTGAAGGGTTTGTCGCTTTTAACTCTTTAAGTTTTTTAATGCGCCTTCCAGTAATTCCAACAAGCCAATTAGTATTTTCATAAATTTTTGCAAGTTCATTTCCAATACCAGAAGTGGCACCAACAATTATTACTTTTTTCTTCATATGCATTGGTTATATTCCAAAAATTTCTTTTGAATTTTGTGTTGTGATTTTTGCAATTTCATCAAATGTCAATCCATAAATATCAACTAGTTTGTCAATTACATTGATGATATAGCGGCTTTCATTTCGTTTACCTCTATAGGGTGTTGGGGCTAAATAAGGCGAGTCAGTTTCTAACACAATATGTTCTATCGGAATTTGATTTAGAAACTTATCAATCTTGCCATTTTTAAAAGTGACAACTCCACCAATACCTAATTTCATATTATAAGAAATGGCGCGTTGAGCTTGTTCTTCAGTTCCTGTAAAACAATGAAAAATTCCAAAGAGATTTTCATCCTTTTCAGATTCTAATACTTCAAATATTTCATCAAAAGCATCTCGACAGTGAATCACAATTGGTATTTTTTTTTCTTTAGCCCATTGTATTTGAGTTTTAAAAACTTCTTGTTGTTGTATTAAAAAAGTCTTGTCCCAATACAAGTCAATCCCAATTTCTCCTATAGCATAAAACGATCTTTTGTCAATCATTTCTCTTACGTGAGCCAATTCTTCTTTGTAATTTTCTTTTACTGATGTTGGATGCAGACCCATCATTAAGAATACGTTTTCAGGATAGTTTTTTTCTAAAGACAACATCGAATCTGTGTATGCAGAATCAATTGCAGGAATAAAAAAACGAGTAACTCCAGCATCCAAAGACCGTTGCATCATTTGGTTACGATCTTCGTTAAATTGTGAGCTGTATAAATGGGTGTGTGTATCCGTAATATTCATCGAGTTTATTTACTTTTGGTAAAAATACTATTTTATATTACCAATATGAAGCGACTAAAAAGTATCTTATCTAGAAATGGATACATCAAAATAAAATTGACAAAAACTGCCACCAATCATTTTGAATTGAAAGCCAAAATTAATGGTGTTAAAGGACGATTTATTTTAGATACAGGTGCGTCGAGTTCTTGTGTTGGATTTGATATGATTGATCATTTTAAATTAGAAGCTACAGACTCAAAAGTAAAGGCTGCTGGTGCAGGGGCGTCATCAATGGATACTCAGCAAGCGTCAAAAAATAAGATTAAAATAAGAGACTGGAAATTTAAAAATTTTAATTTAGTGCTGTTCGATTTAACACATGTAAATACTGCATTAGAAAATCATGGTGCAAAAACGGTAGAAGGAATTATTGGTGCAGATATTTTAGATCTTGGCGAAGCGATTATCGATTATAAAAAGAAGCGGTTATATTTAAAAAAATTAGTATTTAAATATTGATTACCAAAAAATTAGAGCAAATGTTTTTGATATTATGTGCTGTAACTAAAAGTCCCTTAACCCGTCTTTAGAATATATAAGAAAAATATTTTATATCTCAGGCAACCTTTTTACAAAACTAAGCGTCTTTATAAATAGAAGACTAAACGAAACTTAATTTTTTTTGAAAATTATTCAACTTCATACAAACGAAGCAGTATTAATTAAAAGAGCGATTCAAAATAATCGAGAGGCACAACATGCCTTATATGAAAAACATGCTCCAAAAATGTTGAGTGTTTGTAGATATTATATAAAAGATGTTCAACAAGCAGAAAGTGCAATGCTAAGCGGGTTTCTTAAAGTATTTACAAAGTTAGATACTTTTAAAAGTGATGGGGTTTTTGAAGGATGGGTGAGAAAAATAATGGTGAGAGAGTCCATCTCATTTTTAAGGTTTCAGAAAAATCTAGAGTTTTCAATAGACGAAGTTACCATCGGAGAGAGTCATTCTAACAATATTAATATTGAAATGGATGTAGCTAAGATTCAGAAATTAATTGATGAATTACCTGATGGGTATAGAATTGTTTTTGTGATGTATGCTATTGAAGGATACAAACATAAAGAGATTGCGAGTGAATTAAATATTACTGAGAGCACTTCAAAATCGCAATTATTTAAAGCTAGAAAATTATTGCAACAAAAAGTGATTGAATTAAATAAAATAAATTATGGCACCATTTAAGTTTGAAGAAGACATAAAATCAGTGTTGGAAAAAAGAACCATTACTCCATCAAAAAAAGGTTGGAATGAATTGGAAAAAACATTGGAAAAAACTTCAAAACCTAACAAAAAAAAGGGTTTTTGGTGGGTCGGGGTTGCTGCAAGTGTTGTTGGAATACTTTGGGTTTCAATTTCCTTTTTTAATAAAGGAGAAGTGATTGTTGAACCAATTATTGTTGAAACTCCTAAAGAAAATAGTTCTACTCCCTTCACAAAAAACATAAATGAAGAAGAAAAAATTGAGCAAGTAGTTGCAATTGAAAAACCAGTAAATGAAGATTTGATAGCTGTTGAAGCTCCATCAAGAATATCTAAAAAAGGGAAGGCTCCTGAAATTGAGAGTTACAAGAATAAAGAAGTAGAGAAAGGAATTTTGGTAACAAAAGTGTCTATTGAATCTCCAAAGAGTATTTCAGAAGAAGATATGCAATTACAAGAAGTTGCGGCGCAAGTAGCTGTTTTAGAAAAAGAAAATGCTACTGATGCAGAAATTGATTTACTTCTAAAAAATGCTCAACAAAAAATAACAGATAAAAAAATTAAGGAAAGTGGAATGTCAGTTAGTGCCTACGCTTTGCTATTTGAAGTAGAAGAAGAATTGGATCCAACCTTTAAAGATAAAGTGTTTAAAATACTTTCAGAAAATTACAGTTCTGTAAAAAATGCAGTTGCTCAACGCAACGAATAAAAAGAATAATCATACAAATTAAAAATTAAAAAATGATGCGTAAACTTACACATTACACCCTATTTATTGCCTTAATTTTTGGGCTACAATTATTTGCTCAGGAAGAAAACAATACAGAGAGAATTGAAGGTTTAAAAGATCAACGAGAAAAAATTACAACTCAAGAGCGCTCATATTTAAAGATTGAAGTTGAGGCAATCAACATCCGATTGACAGAAGGTGAAATTACCAAGGAAAAAGCAGATAAATTAAAACAAGAAGCTGCTGAAAAACGCGCTTTGAATATTGAAAATAGAACCGCAATTATTGATAATAAAATAGCTTTATTGGAACGCAATAAAGAAGGGTATAAGCCAAATGATGGAGAACCATCTATTGCAGGATTCACTATTTCTGATGAAGGAACTTTTATTGGAATTAATGTTAGAGGAGAGAATAAGCCTATAAAATATGATCGACGTACTACAACAGCTTTAGTAATGGCGATTGGCTTTAATAATGCGATTATTGAAGGAGAAAAATTTGATGATACTCCCTATGAAGTTGGTGGCTCTCATTTCTTTGAATTAGGTTGGGCTTGGAAAACGAGAGTTTTTAAAGAATCAAATTTTTTAAGAATTAAATACGGATTCTCTTTTCAGTTTAATGGTTTAAGAGCTGATGACAATATGTATTTTGTTCAGAATGGAGATGTTACAACCTTAGAATTACATCCACATGATGTGAAAAAAGCAAAACTGAATGTTACAAATTTGGTTTTTCCTTTACATTTTGAGATTGGCCCTTCTAAAAAAAGCGAATATGCAACCCATTTTAGATACTCTACCCATCATCAATTTAAACTCGGACTAGGAGGGTATGTTGGATTTAAAACAGGTGTGTATCAAAAATTAAAATACAAAGAAGACGGAGAAAAAGTGAAAGAAAAAAACAAGAATAGTTATAATACGAGCAATACAGTGTATGGTTTGAGTGGGTATTTAGCATGGGGACATACTGCTCTTTATGTTAAGTATGACCTAAATACGATATTTAAAAATCAGGCAGTTGACCAACAAAATATTTCTCTTGGACTCCGATTTGATATGGATTAATTATTTTTGAATTGTTGTTAAATGAAAAACTCCCGAACTTATGGTTCGGGAGTTTTTTCTAATTTCTATTTCTACATTTCTAATGCTTTCTTAATGTCATTATCCATTAACAAATCAATTGGGCTTTCTAATGCTTCTTTTACAGCAACTAAGAAACCAACAGATTCACGGCCATCAATAATTCGATGGTCATAAGACAAAGCAACATACATAATTGGTTGAATCACAACTTCACCATTAACTGCCATTGGACGGTTTACAATATTGTGCATTCCTAAAATTCCACTTTGTGGAGGATTTAAAATAGGTGTAGATAGCATAGAACCAAACACACCTCCATTGGTAATAGTAAATGTACCACCGGTCATTTCATCAATAGTAATTTGACCATCTCTTGCTCTAATTGCCAATCGCTTTACTTCGCTTTCAACACCTTTAAAAGTTAATTTTTCGGCATTTCTAATTACAGGAACCATCAATCCTTTTGGCCCAGATACTGCAATTGAAATATCTTGAAAATCATTAGTAATTTGAAAATCGCCATCAATCATCGAGTTTACATCAGGATACATTTTTAAAGCTCTAACAACTGCCAATGTAAAGAAACTCATAAAGCCTAGACCAACACCATGTTTAGCTTTAAAGTCTTCTTTATACTTTTTGCGTAAATCAAAGATAGGCTGCATGTTTACTTCATTAAAAGTAGTTAACATAGCAGTTTCATTTTTAACAGATACCAATCGTTGCGCAACTTTACGTCGCAACATCGATAGTTTTTTTCGATCAGTTTTGCGCTCACCATTTTCTGGCATCGTACCCATAGAAGGTACTGCTTTTATAGCGTCCTCTTTAGTAACTCTACCATCTTTACCAGTACCTTTTATTGTTGAAGCATCCATGCCTTTTTCAGCTAACACCTTTTTTGCAGCAGGTGATGCTGATCCAGTTGCATAGGTAGTAGTAGATTCAACTGGTTTTTCAATTTCTTTAGACACGGTTTTCTCAACTGATTTTGTAGAGGTAGCTCCTTCCGGTTTTTTACCATCTAAATCAATTAAACAAACTATGGCACCAACTTCAACTGCGTCACCTTCTTCAGCTTTTAAAGTGATGATTCCACTTTCTTCAGCGGGTAGTTCTAAGGTTGCTTTGTCTGAATCTACTTCGGCAATGACTTGATCTTTCTCTACATAATCACCATCCTCTACCAACCATGTGGCAATTTCTACTTCGGTAATTGACTCTCCCGGTGATGGGACTTTCATTTCTAAAATCATGATATTTTATCTTTTATATAGAACTATTTGCAGTAATTACAATTAAAATATACCCAACAATAACTAAACATGCTAACCCCCAATATTTCTTAAACATTGACTTAGTCCATTTATTTGCACCCCACATAGGGAATTTATTGTTTTTTAACATAAATACTTACTTTATTTACTAATTCAAAATTTTAATTTGTTCAATTCCTATATCAAACTTATATAAAAACTTTTTATCTAATTTATTATATCTAAACATATAATTCCAAACAATTTCTTCTATATAATAAAACTGACGATATAATTTTTATATTTTATCAGTGCTAAATACACTATCAATAACTCTTTGTTGTCTTCTTTTATCTCTTGTGCTAGAACCTGGTGCTGGTGCTGCTGCAAAATTTCTTGCTGAAACTTCTAATTTCACCAAGTTTAATCGCTGTAGCATAAATGACCATGCACCCATATTTTTAGGTTCTTCTTGTGCCCAAACATAATTTTTGATATTTGGATAACGGTCAATAACTTGTTGAATTTTTTCTAGATGTAGTGGGAATAACTGTTCTATTCTAACTAATGCAACATCTTCACTTTCTAGTTTTTCTCTTTCTGCTAGTAAATCATAATAGAATTTACCAGTACAGAAAACTAATTTTTTTACTTTTGATGGGTTGATGGTATCATCAATTACTTCTTGGAATGTTCCTTCTGATAATTCACTAATCGATGAAATTGCTTTTGGATGACGTAACAAACTTTTTGGAGTTAAAACAATCAATGGTTTTCTGAAAGTTCGTTTCATTTGCCGTCTCAATAAATGGAAGAAATTAGCAGGTGTTGTACAATCTGCCACAATCATATTGTCTTTGGCGCACATTTGTAAATAGCGTTCCATACGTGCCGATGAATGTTCAGAACCTTGACTTTCATATCCATGGGGAAGTAACACTACTATTCCGTTTTGCATTTTCCATTTATCTTCAGCAGCAGATAAGTATTGGTCAAAAATAATTTGAGCACCATTACTAAAATCACCAAACTGAGCTTCCCAAATGGTTAGGGTATTTGGATTTGCCATAGCATAACCATAATCAAAACCTAAGACTCCGTATTCGGACAACAAAGAATTGTAGATTTGCATCTCTCCTTTATTATTAGGATTTGTATTTAGCAAGTTAATACGTTCTTCAGAAATTTCATCACGTAAAATTGCATGTCGGTGGCTAAAAGTTCCACGCTCTACATCTTGCCCAGAAATACGAACATTAAACCCTTCTTCTAACAAACTCCCATATGCCATGGTCTCGGCCATACCCCAATCTAGCTTATCGGTTTCAAAAACCATTTTAGCTCTACCGTTTAAAATGCGCTCAGCTTTGCGAACAAATTTTACACCTTCAGGAACTGTCGAAACAATTTTTGCAATCTTCTCTAAATTATTTTTAGCGTAAGATGTATCCGTCGGAACTAACATCCCTTCCAATTTTTCGCGTTTAAAATCTACCCAACGCTCTTGCATAAATTCACGCACTTTAGAAGATTTTTCTTCTTTAGATTTTATAAATTCACCTTCCATCATTTCTTTAAATTCAGAAATAATACCTTTAACATAAGTATCATCAATGGTGTTTTCAGTAATTAATTTATCAGTATATATCTTTAAAGGGTTAATATGTTTCGAAATCGATTTGTATAATTTTGGTTGGGTAAATCGAGGTTCGTCACCTTCATTATGCCCATATTTACGATACCCTAATAAGTCGATATAAACATCTTTTTTAAATTTCATTCTATAATCCAAGGCTAACTCTATGGCGTGTACTACAGATTCTACATCGTCAGAATTTACGTGTAGCACCGGAGATAAAACAACTTTTGCAACATCAGTACAATAAGTACTTGAACGGGCATCGAGGTAATTGGTTGTAAATCCGATTTGATTGTTGACAACAATATGGATAGTTCCACCAGTTTTGTAACCACTCAATTGACTCATCTGAGCAATCTCATAAGCAATTCCTTGTCCTGCAATCGCAGCATCACCATGTACAATAATTGGTAAGATTTTAGAATCATCTCCATTGTAATCAGCATCTATTTTTGCACGAGTAATCCCCTCAGCAACAGAAGCAACTGTTTCTAAATGCGATGGATTTGGAACTAAATTCATTTTGATGGTTTTTCCGTTTTGATAGGTTTTATCAAGAGTCAATCCAAGGTGATATTTTACATCACCATCAATATTAGCGTCATCAAAATCTTTGCCTTCAAACTCACTAAACAACTCACGAATAGGTTTTCTAAACACATTTATCAAGGTGCTTAATCTACCACGGTGTGCCATACCAATAACACATTCTTTAACTTCATAATCGTTAACAGCATTGAATATTGCAACGCTAATTGCCGGGATTAAAGATTCACCACCTTCTAATGAAAAACGTTTTTGACCAACATATTTGGTCTGTAAAAAATTTTCGAAAGTAACAGCTTGATTTAGTTTTGAAAGAATATATTTTTTTGCACCAACAGAAAAGCTAGGATGATTATCATTGGTATTCAATTTACTTTGCCACCATTTAATCACATCAGGATTTCGGATATACATATATTCAACTCCGATAGAATCGCAATATATTTGCTCTAAATGAAAAAGTATTTTTTGTAAAGAAACGTTCCCTAATCCTAAAACTTCACCAGCATCAAAATTAGTGTCCAAGTCATCTTTTGACAATCCGAAATTTTCGAGTTCAAGAGTAGGCTTGTAGGCTCTTCGAGTTCTTACTGGATTAGTTTTAGTAAATAAGTGGCCACGAGTTCTGTAACCATTAATTAAATCGAGTACTTTAAATTCTTTGAGAACTTGCTCAGGGACCTTAGCATGAATTTCTTCACCATCAAAATCATAATCTTCATTGGCTAAATCATAGCCTTGAAAAAAACTTCTCCAACTAGGTTCAATCGCATCTGGGTTTACTAAATACTTATCGTATAAGTCGGCAATAAATCCTGAATGTACTGCATTTAAAAACGAAAATCTATCCATATATTATTTCGTGTTAAAACGATTTAATTTTAATGTTGACAAAAATACAATTTTTAAGAAAATGGGGGTTTGTTTATAGAATTAAATACTTTAAATATTTTTTTAAAAACATTTGGCAGAAGTATAAAAACTAGTATATTTGCACACCGAAAATAAAATCGGAAACACTCCTCCTTAGCTCAGTTGGTTAGAGCATCTGACTGTTAATCAGAGGGTCCTAGGTTCGAGCCCTAGAGGAGGAGCAACTTTAAAGAAAGACTTACATGAAAATGTAGGTCTTTTTTAGTTTTGCATTGCCCCTTAAAGATGTTTTAATTTAAATATTGTTTGATAAACAGCTTATTATAGTTCAAAACCGTTTGAAATGTCTTTTCCCTTATCTTTTAGTTTTTCTAAAGATTCAATTTTTATTTTCAAGAAATTAGTAGCTCCCATTCTTCTTTCGATCAACATGTTTTAGATTGATCGACTATTTCTACCCATTTTTTAACCAAATATTGTGCGCTTCTTGATTTATAGGACTTCAACATTTTTACTGCGGTATTGATTTAACTCCTCTGAACTAGGATCTAATTCTGTTACGAGTGTATCTAGTGTTTCAATGTTACAAATCTTAAATTTATTATGTGTATTTAATTTTTCTGAAATGGTTAATGAAACTATTCTTTTAGATGCTTTGATCATTGCTTTCTTCATTTGGGCAATTTCCCAATCAATAGCAGTAATTCCTTCATTAATATCTAACCAGCCTGTTCCTAAGAAGCAAATATCAGCTTTTACTTCAGAAAGTGCATCAATAGAATTACCGCCAACTGTTAGTTGTGAACTTCGCGATAATTTCCCGCCAATAAAAATAACCTTATCATTTTCTGAAGCATTATTGAGCAATTCAATTGCCATAGGTAAGCTTGGGGTAAAAAATGTAAGGCTCAAGTTTTGAGGAAGTAGTTTGGCAAGTTCAATATTGGTTGACCCACCACTCATTAGTACAATGTCTCCGCTACTTAATAGAGAAATGCCTTTTTTTGCAATCACCGTTTTGTTTTCTAATTCATAGACTTCTCTATTTCTTCCTGAGTAAATATTAAAACCATTTGATACCGCCCCACCATGAACTTTTCTGAGACTCTTAATGTCATCAAGTTCTTTAATGTCTCTTCGTACTGTGTCCATAGATACATTTAAGATTCCGGCTAGGTCAGTAAGTAAAACCCTGTTATGAATGTTAACTTCATTTAAAATAATTTGGTGTCGTTGTTGTTTTTTCAAGTGATTAATTTTTTGTGCTTACAATATTATGAAAAAGAAGGCTGATTTCCAATCTCTTAAGAGAATGCAGTAAATATAGGCAAAAAATAGATTACCTGAATAATTATAGGCAATATTTTAAATGTTATGCAATAAAAAGTTGCAAAATAAATATATTGTTCTACCTTTGATGCAACTAATAAAATTATTACTCAAATGAAAAAAAATTATTATCTATTATTAACACTCCTGATGGTGTTTTTTGCTCAAGGTGTTTTTGCACAAGTAAAAACAATTTCAGGAACAGTTACCGAGAAAGGTATTGATACACCATTACCAGGTGTAAGTGTAATTATTGAAGGAACCTCTATTGGGGGTGTAACCGATTTTGACGGAATGTATTCCTTTGAAGTCGATGATGTTACTGACAAATCACTAGTGTTTAGTTTTGTCGGATTTAAAACAGTTAAAGTTGCTTTAACAAGCGATAGCGATGTTGTTGATTTAGAAATGATGGCCGATTTACTTAATTTAGATGAGGTTGTAATTACTGGTAGTAGTGTTGGTGTAAATAAGAGAACTCTAGGAAACTCTATTTCTACATTAAAATCAGATGATATTACCGATGGTGCCGCAACTCAAATTGACCAAGCTATTTCTGGTAAAGTTACTGGGGCATTGGTGCAGCAAAATTCAGGTGACCCTGCAGGGGGTATCAGTATTAGGTTAAGAGGAGCAAGTACAATTATGGGTAGCTCAGATCCTTTATATATTATAGATGGTATTATTGTAAGTAACTCTAGTGCTCAATTAGTAGATTTAGGTGGAACTTCACAAAATAGATTGGTTGATATCAATCCTAATGATGTTGAACGAATTGAGATTCTTAAAGGTGCTGCTGCTGCTGCAATTTATGGATCTAGAGCATCGAATGGTGTGGTTCAAATTTTTACTAAAAAAGGAAAAACAGGTGAAACTAAATTCAACTTTTCTACAAGTGTTAAAATGAACACACTTAGAAAAGAGATTGATTATAATACAGCTCCTGTAGCTTGGGAAGACCCATTTGATAATACGAACTTAAATACTGTACCGGTTACTCGCTATAATTATCAAGATGATTTCTTTGATACTGGTTTTGGAACAGAAAACTACTTATCTATGAGTGGTGGTACTGAAAAAACATCTTATTATGTTTCAGCTTCTCAGTTGAGTAACCAAGGTATTATTAAAAATACCGACTTTAAAAGATATGGCTTTAAAGTAAACATTAAACAAAAAGCTACAGATTGGTTAGATGTAAACGCTTCATTAAACTATACAAGAAGTAATAGTAGTGACATACCTAATGGTGGTATTAACTCAGCTTACGGTGCAATTACAGGATATGTTTTTAGTGAAAACTCAGTAAATCCACAGCCAAACGAATTAGGAGTTTATCCAGTAACTTCATTGTTAGTTGCTAGAACTAACCCTTTAGAGGCTGTAAACGAATTTGATTTTGGACAAAAAGTAAATAGAGTGATAACAAGTGTTGGTTTGGATGCGAAGATTACAGAGCATTTATCTGCTAACTACACTTTTGGAATGGATTATTTTAATCAATCTGCAACAGGATATATCCCTCCAAATAACACATCACCACAAACGGATGGATTTGCTCAAAGAGGGGAGTTAAATAATTTTCAATACAACAGTGATTTGAATTTAGTTTATAAATTCGATATTAATGAAAATATTACATCTACTACTGTTTTAGGTGGTTCTTGGCAATATCAAGAAACGGATGTGGTTAGTATTAGTGCTACAGGTTTAACACCGTTTGTAGAAATAGCTCAAGGAGCTATAAATAGTCAAGGAGAGAATAGAACTCAAATTTCTTTTTGGGGTGGATTCTTACAACAATCTATCAGTTTTAAGAATAAATTATATTTAAACGCTGCCTTAAGAATGGATGGGGCGTCATCATTTGGTTTGGATGAGAGGAATCAATTATACGCAAAAGCAAGTCTTTCTTACATTGTGTCTGAAGAAGAGTTTTGGGACAATACTTTTGGAGATACTTTTAATACATTTAAAGTTAGAACATCTTGGGGGCAAGCAGGGAACCTAACTGCTTTAGATCCATTCCAAAGATTTACTCTATTAAATCCATCAGCAATCAATGGGTCTGTTAGCTACATTCCGAGTGATGAACAAGGGGATGAAAATATTGCGCCAGAACGTATGGATGAATTTGAAATCGGTTTTGATGCAGGTTTCTTTAATAACCGTTTAGGTTTAGAATTTACATATTACAAACAAAAGGTAACTGACTTATTGTTGCCAAGAGAGCTAGCAACTTCAACTGGCTTTGCTACAAGAATTGAAAATGTAGGGAATCTTGAAAATAAGGGAATTGAAATCTTATTAAGAGGTGTACCTGTAAGAAACGAAAACTTTACTTGGGATATTACTGCAACATTTTCTCAAAACGAGAATGTGGTAACCAAAGTTGCAGGTGGTGGCCAATTTGCCTTGCCAGGTAGTTTTGCAACAAACTATGTTATTGAAGGTGAATCTTTAGGGGTTTTCTATCGTCAATACTATGCAAGAGAAGCTGATGGAAGTATTTCTTTAGATGCGAATGGGTATCCGTTTACCGCAAAAGATGCCAATGGAACAGCTTTGAAAAAAGTGATTGGAGATCCTAACCCAGACTGGTTTGGTTCTTTAACAAATGAGTTTTCTTATAAAAACTTTGGTCTTAGAATTCAATTAGACGCAGTTCAAGGTTTTGATGTGTTTAACTGGAATAGAAGATTGATGGATAACAAAATTTTCGGTGGTGGTGCTGGTGCTGGTGAAGAACTACTAGGAAATCAGATAAAAGGATACGGAGGTGCGCAAGCAGGTATTTTTGAAGAGTTTGTAGAAGATGGATCTTTTGTTAAGTTAAGAGAATTAGCGTTTAACTATAAATTAGTTCAGCCTTTTGAATCTGTTGATGCCATTACTTTTAGTTTAATTGGTAGAAATTTAATTTCATGGGATAGCTACTCTGGGTGGGATCCTGAAGTAAATACTGCTGGTCAAAGTAACGGAGTTCGTGGATTTGACTTTGCGGCTGTTCCAATTCCAAGTACGTACCAATTAGGTGTAAATGTTAGTTTCTAATAAAAACAATAAAGATAAAATCATGATATATATATTAAAACATAAAATAAAATATGCTGTATTTGCATTAACAGTAATGTTATTTGCGACAGGGTGTGAAACTGATTTTGACAACCCAAATGCAGTAACTGAAGAAGATGCTTTTTCTTCTAGAGAAGGAATAATTGCTACTGCTGTTGGAATGCAACAAGTATATGCAACATCAGGAGTTAGATGGATAGTAGAAACACCGGCTATTACAACTCGTGAAGGAGGTATAACAACCACCTTTCAAAATATGATTGAGTTAGAAGATGGTGGCACAAGCTTACCAAACTTTAATTCTAACGTGCAAGGTTTATGGTCAACAATGTTGAGCGTAATGAGAATTGCAGAAGAGGTTGAAGCAAGTACTCCTGGGCTTGAGTTTGAAGCTGGTACAGCTAGTGGACTGATTGCTTATGCAAAATTGTTTAAAGCAATGTGTATTGCTAATTTGGCTCAAAGTTACGATCAAGTTATAGTGCAAACAAATAATGAAAATCAAGCTGAATTTGTTTCTAGAGCAGAGGCTTTGCAAACGGCAATTTCACTTTTAACTGAAGCACAAGCTTTGATTGCTGCGAATCCTATTTCTGATGATTTCATTAATCAAGTCACTTTAGGTAATATTGATGTGCCAAATACAATCAATGCAATGTTGGCAAGATTTAATTTGTTTGCGGGAAATTATGATGCTGCAATGGCAGCAGCAAATAATGTTGATGATACATCAATTTCAATTTTTGCTTATGATACTCAAAATGTTAATCCTATTTGGGATAGAGTAAACAATAATAACCCTAATTTTAAACCAAGAGATAATTTTGGTTTACCAGCAGAATTTGTTTTTGACCCAGCCGATGGTAGATTGTCATTCTATTTAATTCCTCTAAATGAAACAAATCAAAATGGATTGCCAATTGAAAACCTAGCAGGATTCTTTGATATAATTACAAAATCAATACCAGTTTATATCCCAGATGAAATGCAGTTAATTATTGCAGAGGCTAATTTAAGAAAAACCTCTCCAAATTTAGCAGCTGCAACTACGGCAATCAATAATGTATTGACAGATACAGATGATGTTTTTGGTATCAACGCAAATGTTGCACCATATTCAGGCCTTAATACTGTTGATGCTTTGTTAGATGAAGTTTATAGAAACAGAAGATCAGAGCTGTTCCTAATCGGAACAAGTTTAGAAGATAGTAGACGTTTTAATAGACCAGAACCAAGTGGTACTGCAATGAATTATTCAGAAGAAAGAAATAGAAATTTTTATCCTTTTCCAGATACTGAAAGAAATAGCAACCCTAACACCCCAGCAGACCCATCTATTTAATATAAGTAGTATTTTGAATTAGTTTTCCTTAGGTGTTTAGAGTAGCAATTTAATTTGTTGCTCTAAACGCTATTTTAAAATTACTTTAATAAAAAGTAGTAGTTAATATTCTCTTTACTAAAGAAAATACTTAATGCAGAATACTTGTGACTTATAAAATCTATAAAAAAAAAACTAACATGAAGGTAGCTACAGGGCTCGATGTATTAATCAGTGATGTTAACTTGCAAAACAATTTTAAAGGCACTGTTGCATTATTAAGCCATAACGCATCAGTAGATGCATCATTTACACATGCGGCTGTAAGGTTTAAAGAAATGTTTTCTGATAGATTTGTTAAAATGTTTGGACCTCAACATGGTTTTGCAACTGACGTACAAGATAATATGGTAGAATCTGATCATTATACACATCCATATTTTAATATTCCTGTTTATTCACTCTATTCTGAAACACGTATTCCTACGGATGAAATGTTAAAGGGAATCGATCATCTTTTTATCGACTTACAAGATGTTGGCTGTAGAGTGTACACTTACATTTGGACACTTACATTGTTACTAGATAAATGTATTGGTAAAAATATTGAAATTGTTATTTTAGATCGCCCTAATCCTATTAATGGAAAAGATATTGAAGGTAATATTTTAGAACCAGAGTTTGCCTCTTTTGTAGGGTTACATAAAATACCTATGAGACACGGAATGACGATTGGCGAAGTTGCCTTGATGCATCAAAAATATTGGGCCAAAGAAAAAGTAAAACTTAAAATTATAAAAATGCAGGGTTGGGATCGTGAAATGTATTTTGAAGATACAAATTTACCTTGGATTTTACCTTCGCCTAATTTAGCAAGAGCAGAAAGTACTTGTACTTTTCCTGCCACTGTTTTGTTTGAAGGGGCTATGATTAGTGAAGGAAGAGGTACATCACAACCTTTAGAAATTATTGGCCATCCTGTATTGGATCCTTTTTCATTTTATGATAAAAAATTAAAAAATAGCGTAAAAGAATCAAAACTAGTAGGTTTTACCTTAAGGCCAATTACTTTTTTACCTACATTTCAAAAATTTGAAAATCAGGTTTGTGGCGGATATCAAATTCATATTACAAACAAGAAAACATTTAAACCTTGGCGCGTTGGTCAATTTTTAATGAAAGAATTATATCATCATTTAGGAGATAAATTTGAATGGAAAACAACTCCTTATGAATATAATTTCAAGCAAAATCCATTTGACATTATTAACGGAACAGACAAGATTAGGAATTGGATTGAAAAAAATGAACCTATAGAAAAACTAAGTATATTTGAAGACCATTCGGATTATAAAATGCAATTTGAGGAAATTAAAATTTATTAATGCAAATGAATACATATCATAAATGATGAGTCCAATATTAGTTTTTTCAATTATTGCAATTTATTTTATAATGTTGCTTATTATCTCTTATTTTACATCAAGAGGAAATAGTGATGAATCTTTTTATACAGGAGATAGAAAATCACCATGGGCATTAGTTGCTTACGGTATGGTAGGTGCAGCATTATCAGGTGTTACTTTTGTTTCTATTCCAGGGATGGTTTCCAATAATTATTTCTATTATTTTCAATTTGTAATTGGTAATGTAATTGGTTATGTTTTTATCGTTTATGTGTTAATTCCAATTTATTACAAACTAAATTTGGTGTCAATTTACACTTATCTTTCTTCAAGGTTTGGAGAAAAATCATACAAAACAGGATCGCTTTTCTTTTTAATTTCTCAATCATTTGGAGCAGCATTAAGATTATTATTAGCTGCAAAAATATTGCAATACGCACTTTTTGACAGTTACAATATTCCGTTTCCTGTAACCGTAATTATTATGTTATTATTGGTGTGGTTGTACACCAACAAATCAGGAATTAAAACCATAGTTTGGACCGATACATTACAAACTACCTTTTTAATTCTCGCTGCAATTGTTGCTATTGTAGTAGTTAAAAATTCACTCGGATTTTCATTTACCGATACAATCTCTGGCATTAAAAACCATCAATATTTTAAAGTATTTAATTGGGATATAAATTCAGGTAGTAATTTCTTTAAACAAATTATTTCAGGAATTTTAATCGCAGTTGCAATGATGGGGTTAGATCAAAACATCATGCAAAAAACATTGACTTGCAAAAACAAAAAAGACGCGCAAAAAAATGCTTTAGTATTTAGTATCATATTAGCAATTACGCAATTCTTATTTTTAGGATTAGGAATTATGTTATACATGTATGCTGAACAAAATGGAATTACATTAGAAACTGAAAATGGAGTGTTCATTAACACTGATAAACTTTTCCCAATGTTGTCATTAGAACACTTTGGAATGTTTGCAAGCGTTACTTTTATTTTAGGAATTACAGCAGCATCATTCTCTAGTGTAGATTCTGCATTAACAGCATTAACCACCTCATTTACGTATGATTTTTTAGATGTTGAACACAAAAGTGGAAAAGAAAAAACTAAGATTAAAAACAGAGTGCTATTTGGATTTTCTGTGATTGTTTTTTTAATTATTATGCTTTTTGCAAATAGCAAAGGAGATGTAATTTCAACAATTTTTAAAGTGGCAGGTTACACCTATGGGCCTTTATTAGGATTGTTTATGTTGGGCATTTTTACCAAGATAAAAATCATAGATAAAACGGTTCCGTTTATTTGTATTATAGCACCTGTAGCAACCTATTATTTTAATTATTTTCTACTTGCTAAATTTAATTTTGATCTAGGTTTTATGAACATATTTGTGAATGCTACGCTTACAATTTTACTATTACTACTAACTAATAAAATTCTTCCGAATGAAAAATAAATCAACCACAGAACAGGCATCATATTATGATGATTTGGAGCAAATGAGTACCATTGATTTGCTAAAAAACATTAATAAAGAAGATAAAACGGTTGCCGAAGTTATTGAAGAATCCATTCCAAAAATTAAAATTTTAATTGATACTATTGTCGTTAAAATGAAAACAGGAGGACGGTTATTTTATATTGGCGCAGGTACTAGTGGGAGATTAGGAGTTTTAGATGCTTCTGAGTGCCCACCAACTTATGGCGTGCCAGATAATTTGGTAATAGGTTTGATTGCTGGAGGCGATGGAGCTTTGAGAAAAGCAGTTGAAAATGCTGAAGACGACACAAATCTTGCATGGTCAGATTTAAAGGAATATAATATTACAGATAAGGATGTACTTATTGGTATTGCAGCCTCAGGTACTACACCATATGTCATTGGTGGTGTAAAAAAAGCAAGTAAGAATAATATTATAACAGCATGTATTACTTGCAATAGCCAAAGTCCGTTATCATTTGAAGTAGATCATCCTATTGAGTTGGTAGTAGGTCCAGAATTTGTTACGGGCAGTACACGTATGAAAGCAGGAACTGCACAAAAATTAGCCCTTAATATGATTTCTACTGCGGTAATGATTAAACTTGGAAAGGTAAAAGGGAATAAGATGGTTAACATGCAATTGTCTAACAAAAAATTAGTGAATAGAGGTGTTAAAATGATTATTGATGAGCTAGGTTTAGACGAGTTAACTGCAATCAATTTATTAAAAAAGCATCAAAATGTTAGGGAAGCAATCACCGCATATAAAAATATTTAGATGAATAGAGGATTACTTTTATTGAGTTTGGTTTTGGTTTTTGGTTCTTGCCAAAAGAAAACTGAAAAACCACCTGTAGATTACAAAACTATTTGGGTAGATAGCATCTATTCAACTATGAGTTTAGAAGAAAAAGTAGGACAATTATTTATGATTAGAGTTTACTCTAATAAAGATGATGCCTATACCGAATCAATAAAAAAAATGATTAATAACCTCCATTTAGGAGGATTGACTTTTTTTCAAGGAAACCCAATAAGTCAAGTTGAATTAACCAATCAATTTCAATCAATTTCTAAAGTGCCACTGTTAATGAGTATTGATGCCGAATGGGATTTAGGGATGCGTTTAGATAGCACACCTAAAATTCCGTACAACATGACACTAGGTGCAATTTCTGACAACAGTATCATCAGTAAATTAGGAGAGCAAGTAGGAAGACATTGTAAGAGAATGGGAATTCATGTCAACTTTGCACCAGTAGTTGATATTAATACCAACCCCAAAAACCCGATTATTGGTGTGCGTTCTTATGGTGAAGATAAATACAATGTTTCTGAAAAAGCAATTGCATTTACCAAGGGCATGCAAAGCAAAGGTGTCTTGGCATGCGCTAAACATTTTCCAGGGCATGGAGAAACAGCAACTGACTCTCACAAAACACTGCCGATGGTTTCTTTCGACGCACAGCGAATTGATTCTGTAGAGTTATATCCGTTTAAACAAATTTTTAAATATGGAATTGCTAGTGTTATGGTGGCGCATTTAAATGTTCCTAGCTTAGAAAGTATTGATGGATTGCCTTCTTCATTATCCTATAAAATAACAACAGAATTATTAAAAGAGAAATTAAATTTTGAGGGATTGATTTTTACCGATGCTCTCAACATGAAAGGTGCAGCGAATTTTGGGGATTCAGGAACTATTGATTTACTTGCTTTTAAAGCCGGTACTGATGTATTATTGTTATCTGAGGATGTCAAAAAAGGGATGACTAAAATTATAGAATCATATAGCAATGGAGAAGTGTCTGAAGAGCGATTGGCACATTCTGTAAAGAAAATATTAGCAGCAAAATATGAGGTAGGATTGAATGATTATCAACCCATAGAAATTAAAAATTTGGTAGCTGATTTAAATACGGATGCTGATAAATTGCTTTATCAAGAAACTATTGAAAATGCAATTACATTGATTAAAAACGAAAATCAAACATTGCCAATCGTTAAAAAATCAACGCAAAAAATTGTTTCTATTTCTTTGGGTGATGGAGAGAATGATACATTTTTAAATACTTTAAAAGCAGAGGTTGAAATAACGGTTTTAGATAAAAATCAGTATCAAAAAATAAATCAAAATAATTTGGTGCTAATATCTTATCATCGAAAAAATGCACGAAAAACACATTCCATTTCACAAGAAGATATTCAACTGATTGAGAAAATAGCCAAAAAACATCAAGTTGTTTTTGTTGACTTTGCAAGTTTGTATAGTGCTTCTAACATTTCATTTTCTAACATTGAAGTGGCACTAATTGCTTATGAAAATAGTGAAGTTTCTCAAATAGTGGCAGCAGAAATAATTTTAGGAATGACAGGTGTAAAAGGAAAATTACCTGCATCACTAAATAAAGAGTTTAGAACAGAACACGGATTAGAATTTACAGCACAATACAATTAAAGCAAAATATAATGACTGCTAAGAATAAATTAAAAGACATAAGTTACAGAGCTGCGGGAATGTTTGAAGACACTCGCTTTGAAAAAATTCACAATGTCATTTTTAAATCATCAAACGAAGCTTCGATTTTGGTGGCGCAGGAAATCGCAAAACTTATTAAAGAAAAGCAGGCAAAAAAATTGAATTGCGTTTTGGGTTTAGCAACAGGTTCTTCGCCAATAAAAGTGTATGAAGAGCTTGTAAGAATGCATTTAGAGGAAGGTTTGAGTTTTAAAAATGTGATCTCATTTAATTTAGATGAATACCTGCCGATGGATAAAGATAACATCCAGAGTTATCATTATTTTATGCATCAACACCTTTTTGATCATGTAGATATTTTATCGGAAAATGTAAATATTCCTGATGGAAAAATCAGCAATGAAGAACTCTATCAGTTTTGTATTGACTACGAACTAAAAATTAAAGCCACTGGTGGTTTAGACTTTCAATTATTAGGAATTGGCAGAACAGGTCATATTGGTTTTAACGAGCCAGGGTCTCACAAAAATTCCGGAACTAGAAATATTACTTTAGATCATATTACAAGAGTTGATGCTGCTCCTGCTTTTTTAGGAATTGATAATGTGCCCAGAAAAGCAATTACGATGGGTATAGGTACTGTAAAAAAAGCAAAGAGAATTGTATTGCTTGGTTGGGGTGCTAATAAGGCTGATATTCTTAAAAAAACGATTGAAGGTGAAATTACTTCGCAAGTTCCTGCAACTTATTTGCAAGAACATCCTAATACTACGTTTATTTTAGATGAGGGAGCATCATCAGAGTTAACTCGAATTAAAACTCCGTGGTTAGTTATTTCTCCTATTTGGACAGAAACATTAAAATCAAGAGCAATTGTTTGGTTGAGTGAGCTGTTAAACAAGCCATTTTTAAAATTAACAGACACAGATTACAATGAAAACGGAATGTCTGGCTTGTTGTCTGACCAAGGCACAGCCTATGATTTAAACATTAAAATATTTAATAAATTACAAAGAACCATTACTGGTTGGCCAGGAGGTAAACCCAATGCAGATGATTCTAATAGGCCAGAAAGATCAATTCCAGAAAAAAAACGAGTAATCATTTTTAGTCCACACCCAGACGACGATGTCATTTCTATGGGAGGTACTTTTGATAGATTGGTAGAGCAAGGACATGAGGTGCATATAGCATATCAAACTTCAGGAAATATTGCAGTGTCTGATGAAGAGGCATTAAAGTTTGCTGAAATTGCCCGGTCATTAAATAACAACTCAAGTAGTACGAATGAAATTATTGATTTTCTGAATCAAAAGAAAAATAATGAGGTAGATATTTTAGAAGTTCAAAATTTAAAAGGCTTGATACGAAGATCAGAATCTTATGCGGCTACAAGATATGTTGGTTTAGAGGACGAACTTGTCCATTTTTTAGATTTACCTTTTTATGAAACAGGGACTGTAAAAAAGAATAATTTATCTGATAAAGATGTTAATCTTGTTGCCAATTTGATTGAAAAAATTAAACCACATCAAATTTATGCAGCAGGTGATTTAGCAGACCCACATGGTACACACAAAGTTTGTTTGGATGCAATTTTTATGGCACTCGATAATTTAAAGTCAAAATCATTTATGGATGATTGTTGGGTGTGGCTATACCGTGGCGCTTGGCATGAATGGGAGTCACATGAAATTGAAATGGCAGTTCCTATGAGTCCTGACCAAGTATTAAAAAAGCGCCATGCTATTTTTTATCATCAATCTCAAAAAGATGGAGTGATGTTTCAAGGAGATGATTCTAGAGAGTTTTGGGTACGTGTTGAAGATAGAAATAGATTAACTGCTGATAAATATCATGCACTTGGATTGGCAAATTACGCTGCCATGGAAGCGTTTGTGAGACATCATTTTTAATGAAAAAAACTATTTATCTTAAGTTTAGTCTTGTTTTTCTTCTAAGTCTTTTGATACATTCTTGTCATAATGAATCCTATGATTTACCTGTAACAAATTTAGAGAAGGAGAATTTAATTCCAAAACCATTATCAATTCTTGCAACTAATTCTAGTTTTATTCTTGATGAGAATACAAGAATTTCAACTTCAAGCGAAGAAGTATTTTTATCTGTCGGAAACTTTTTATCTAAAAAAATAAAAAATAAAACACAATTAGAAATTGAAGTAAATTTAGGTAAATCAAAAAATAAAGGAGGAGAAATAATTATCAATAAAGTTGAGAAAGGCGCTACCATTGATAATGAAAGTTATGAACTTATCATTTCTGAAAATTCGATAATTGTAAACACTCAAACAGGTGAAGGTGCTTTTAGGGCTATTCAAACTATAAGACAATTAATTCCTTATAATAATTATTCTCCAAAGAGTAATTTTTGGGTAATACCTACAGGAACAATTATTGATAAACCAAATTTTGAGTATAGAGGATCTATGTTAGATGTTGCTAGGCATTTTTTTGATGTAGAGGATGTCAAGAAGTATATTGATATAATGGCATATTATAAAATGAATGTTCTTCACCTACACTTAACAGATGACCAAGGGTGGAGAATAGAAATTAAATCATGGCCAGAATTAACAAAAATTGGTGGATCTACAGAAGTTGGAGGAACTAAAGGAGGGTTTTATACGCAAGAACAATACAAAGATATTGTGGCTTATGCAGCTCTAAATTATATCACAATTATTCCAGAAATTGATATGCCAGGGCACTCACATGCAGCTTCTACGGCATATCCTTTTTTAGATGGAAAAGAAGATGCTACATTAAAACCCGGAGCATCATTATCAGAAAAAAAAGCTGCATTATATACGGGTATGAAAGTTGGGTTTAGTACATTTAAAACTAGAGAAGAAAAAGTTTATGAATTTATAGATGATGTGATTAGAGAGCTTTCAGCAATAACTCCTGGTGAATATATCCATATTGGGGGTGATGAAAGTAAGGTTACCAAACATGATGATTATGTTTATTTTTTAAAAAGGATAGAAAAAACAGTTGCTAAACATAACAAAAAAATGATCGGTTGGGACGAGATTTCTAAAGCGAATTTAAGTATAAATACAGTTGTTCAATTTTGGTATGATAAAGAGAATGCAAAGCTAGCTAGCAACAAAAAGATGAAGATAATTTTGTCTCCAGCCAAAAGAATTTACTTAGATATTAAATATGATTCGCTCTCAAAATATGGGAATCGATGGATTGGTTATACGCCTGTAGATAGTTCTTATAATTGGATACCAGAGAAATATATTGATGGGATTTCTAAAGATCAAATATTAGGTATTGAAGCTCCGTTGTGGTCAGAAACAGTTTCTAATATTCAAGAATTAGAATACTTGGCTTTTCCAAGATTAATTGGAGTTGCAGAGTTGGGGTGGAGTATTGAAGAAAATAGAAATTGGGAAAACTATAAAGTGAGATTAGCAAATCAGACACCTTACTTAAACAAAATGAAAATTAATTACTTCAAGTCTCAATGTGTTGATTGGGAGTAAAATTAGTTTAAAATAACACCTGTTCCGTTGAGTTCACTGTATTGAATAATACCATTTTTAATGGTTACGCCTGTTGCAATGTCTTTAGCTAATAATAAAGGACCATCCATATCAACATAATTAAGAAGGGGTAATAATTGAGCAATTGCTGAAATTCCAACAGACGATTCTGTCATACAACCCACCATTCTTTTCATTCCTAATTCTTTTGCTTGATTCAGCATTCTTCTCGCAGCTGTTAGACCTCCGCATTTTACCAACTTTATATTTACACCATGAAAATGATTGTAGCATTTTGCAACATCAGCCTCGATTTGACAACTTTCATCAGCAATAATAGGTAACACAGACTTTTGGTAAACCTCCTTATGATCATCCCAAACATCGGCTTTCATTGGTTGCTCTAAAAATTCAACACCCAATTCTTTTAATGCAATTGCATTTTTAAGTGTTTCTTCAACACCCCAACCGCAGTTGGCATCAATTCTAAAAACAGCATCAGTATGTTTTCTTAATTCTGTTACAATTTTAATATCTTCTTTAGTGCCGAGTTTTATTTTATAAATAGGCCAAGGAAATTCTTTCATTTTCGCTACCATTTTTTCAATAGATGCAATACCAATTGTATAATCTGTCATGGGGTTTGAGCTGATGTCATATCCCCATAAGTCATATAATTTTTTTCCTTTTTTACGGGCATACAAATCATTATAAGCCAAATCTAGGGCGCACAAAGCAAACATATTGTGTTTTAAATGTGGGTGCATTTTTGACCAAAAATTTTCGGGGGTTAAATCAGAATTTTCTTCAATGATATCTTTAATAGTATTCAAATCATTCATCATTACAGGAACCGTAATTTTGTAATACGGATTAGAAGTAGCTTCTCCATATCCAGAAAAATGGCCATCTTTCAATACAACAATCATACTTGGTTGCACATCAATAGATTCTCTAGAAATGGTAAACGTATGTTTTAACTTTAGTTCATAAGGTTTTAAAATGAGCTCCATAATAATTGGTTTTTAAGATCGATAAATTTACTGAATAATTTGCAGTAAATTACACGACAATTAACTAAATTGCAATAAAATATAGCAAATAAAATTTTTTATTTTATGAAAAATATGATTTTTTACATCAGCTTTTTATTATTGGTTTCTTGCGGAAATTCAATTAAGATAATTGACAAGCCGATAGTGTTTGATAAGCAACGAAAAGAACTAACCTTAGCGTATTTATCAGAACGATATGGGTTAGAACAAGTAGATCCGTTCATTACCCCAAAAATGATTGTATTGCATTGGACAGTGATACCGACATTAGAAAAATCTTTCAATGCATTTAATGATGCTACCTTACCAAATTGGAGACCAGATATAAAAAGTGTAAGTGGACTAAATGTGTCTGCGCAATTTTTAGTAGATCAAGATGGAACCATATATCGTTTACTTCCGGAGACTACGATGGCAAGACACATTATTGGTTTGAACCATTGTGCTATTGGTATTGAAAATGTAGGAGGTACAGATGCGCTACCACTTACCGATGCACAACTAAAAGCAAATATTTGGTTAGTAGATTATTTGTCCGATAAATATGCCATTGATTATTTAATAGGGCATTATGAGTACACAAATTTTGAGGGTCATGAGCTATGGCTAGAAGTTGATGATGGCTATAGAACAGAAAAAACCGACCCAGGAAAAGAGTTTTTAAATGCTGTTAAAGACGCAACTAAAAGACATCATTTTAAGACTACTCCTTAAAAGTAGTTTGCTTTCGCATTTCTCAAGAAGGCAAGAGTCCATTTAGCATCAAGTCTTGTATCTTAAATTTAATAGCAAAACGGTTATACATTTTTTCTAATAAGTATCTCTCAAATATTCAAAAACAACTTGCATCTGCTTTTTAATTTCTGTGGATGATTTTTGGTAATGATTATTCATAAAACTGAAAATAAGTACCTCTCCAGAATTTGTAATTAAATAACCACTCAGCGAATAATTATTGCTAAAGGTTCCTGATTTTGCGTAAATATATGGAGCTGTTTTTCCGTGATAATACTTTTTGAGAGTGCCAGATTCACCTCCAACAGGAAATAGTTGAAACAACCTTTCTTGCGGAATTTCTGCATACAGTTTTGAGAGTATTTGGACAAATGACATAGGTGTAAAAAGATTATACCTGCTTAAACCAGAGCCATCGACCCAACGAGGTTGATGCTTTAAATATTCCAATTGATTTTCCAAAACAAACTTTCTCATTTTTTTAGAACTCAAAGTATCTGATAAAGTTGAAGATGCCACTAATAATAGTTGTTCAGCTAAATGATTGTCACTTTTATGCATCATTTTTTTGTATAAAGAATCTGATGGTATACTGTATGCAATCTCCTCCATTTTCTCTCCTTGATAGTTAGATACAGTAATCTTATTTGGTAATAAATCTTGCCATAAATCAGCAATCAATGTGGAGTCTGTTACAAAAGGAATTTCTCGTTTCCCCTTTCTTTTTGAGTTGTAATAGAAATCATTTTCGTTTAATTTTCGAGGACGTTCATTTTCAGAATAACTTACCTTACTTTTTAAAACTGACGGATAAACCTGTAGGCTATCTTCATTGCTCACGGTTACCACATTTCCATACATTGGAAAACTACTTCTCTCAGGACTAAAATAAGTATCATAATCTTCCCATGCCCAACCTGGGCCTAATTTTTCATCAGTAATATTATTGATTAGGATATTTACTTTTGCATAATTTTTTGCTAAGTTTAAAGCTGTGCTATCCTGAAAATAGGAATGTAGAAAACTAGGATCTCCTGTTCCTAAAATAGTAATTGTGTCTTTTTCAACTGAGTATTTAAAAGCAGGAATTGAATCAGGTAATATCTGTAAAGCAGTAAAAAGCGTTACAATTTTTGTGTTACTCGCAGGTGAAAAATACTTATCAGCATTATGGTTGAAAATAGTATCGTTGGTTTTAGAATTAACAACTAATACTCCTGTAAATTGATTTTTATAAAAATCAGTATCTAAATGTTGGTGTAGCTCTTTATTTATTTTTGTTGATTTACAACCTGTCAACATCAAAACAAATCCGATAAATAAAAGTATTTTTTTTAGCATCATTATTGAATTAAACAGCCATAAAACCCATAATTAAATATAGTAATGTTGTAATTGTTCCTCCAATTAAGGCATATGGAAGTTGTGTTTTAACATGATCTATATGGTCGCTGGCTGATGCCATGGATGAAATAATGGAAGTATCGGATATGGGAGAACAATGATCGCCAAAAATTCCACCACCTAAAGTTGCAGCGATAACCAAAGTTGGGTCTGTGCCGTGAATCGTCGCCATCGGAATTGAAATTGCCAACATAATAGCAAAAGTACCCCAAGAGGTTCCGGTAGAAAATGCAATGAATGAACTAATTACAAAAACAACTGCGGGTAAAAACTCTGGAGACAACCACTCTTTTGACCAATTGGCAACGAAATGACCAGTACCTAATTGGTTACAGGCGTCACCAATTGCAAAAGCTAATAACATTAATAAGGCCAACGGCATTAATTCACTAATCCCTTTTAAAACCATTTCTACCATTTCTTTGGTTTTCATAATTTTTTGCGATCGGTATAAAATCATTGCTATAAATATGGATGTAATAACAGCATATAAAACCGACGAAGATCCTGATCCTTGTCCTATTGCTTGCGATAAATGATTAGAGAATGAAGTGTATGTTTCAACTTCTCCCCATCCTGTATAGGCTAAATTTATGGGCACCATAAAGACCATCGTTGCTAACGGAATCACCATATTAAAAGCTCTTGGTTTAACACCCTCTTTGGTTGCCAAGGATGTTACGGCATCTGAAATCATAGGCGTTGCATTGTCATTAAGCAGCTTTCCAGTTTCTCGTGTTCTCTTTTCGGCTTTTGCCATTGCTCCAATATCTTTCTTAGAAAAAATGACAATGAATACAATTACTATTGCAATAAGAGGATAAAAATTATATTTGATTGATGAGAGCAAAGTTGAAAATGGGCGCTCAATTCCTTGAGTTAATAATAGCCCCATAATAAAAGCTCCCCATGCATTAAATGGAATTAGTATAGAAGAAGGTGCTGAACTTGAATCAGCGATATAGGCTAATTTTTCTCTTGGAATTTTTAGTTTATCAAAAATAGGACGGTATAAAGTTCCGACAGTTAAGGAGCTGATACTCGTTTCTACAAAGAGTAATATTCCCGTAAACATAGCTAAAACTTGAACGATAACTCTGCTATATCCTTTTTGTTTTTTTTCAAAATAATCAATGAGTTTATTTATTTGAATTACAAATCCTTCGACTCCACCCGAATATTGGATAAATAATAGCAATGCACCAACCAAGGCACTAAACATGATTGTCCTCGTATTTCCTTCAGATTTAAAAACATTGACAAGTCCTTCGATAGTGGCTAAAGTTCCTGTTAAGAAATTCCAATCGCTCATTATAATCCACGCAAACCAGATCCCGAAAAGTAAAGCAATATAAACTTGTTTTGTTCTAAGGGCTAAAATGATGGCGATAAGAGGTGGTAAAATTGATAGAAATCCGAAGTCTTCCATAGTTTGAAGGTAGCGTTAATATTAGATTTTTTTGAATTTTATAAATATATTGAAAAATTGTAATACTATTAGTAATTCAATCTAACTAAATTTTATAACTAACAGAAGCCTCCCGTCTCTTGTCTTTCAGCAAATCGGTCTCAAGTCTTTTTCTTATTGTTAATTGATTTATTTTTTTGTTTGGAAATATGTCAAGTTTTTTTCTATCTTGCTTCTTGCCTATGATTCAATTTATTTTAAATAATGAAGTTGTTAAAACTTCAGCACATGTCGGAATGACTTTGCTCGATTTTATTCGAGAAAACAAACAGCTTAAAGGAACCAAAATAGGATGTAGAGAAGGAGACTGTGGTGCATGTACGGTACTAGTCGGAAATTTAAAAGATGCCAAAATTTCTTACCAAAGTATTACTTCTTGTATTTCACCTCTTGGTAACGCCAATGGAAAACATATAGTTACGGTTGAAGGAATTAACCTTCCTGAAAAGTTGAATACCGTTCAAAAATCCATGGCAGATAATTATGCCACACAATGTGGATTTTGTACCCCAGGTTTTGTGGTGTCAATGACAGGGTATGCTATAAATTCTGTCGAAGAAAATTCAAGTAAAAGTAATTGTACGGATGCTATTAGTGGAAATATTTGTCGATGTACAGGGTATAAGTCTATCGAAAAAGCAGCAACTAGCGTAACTGAAAAATTAGAAGAGAATAACGCCAATAATAAAATGGAATGGTTGATTAATGAAGGATTTGTTCCAGATTATTTTAAGACAATTCCAGAAAAACTAAAACATCTTGTCATTGCGAGGAGAGAGGAACAAATGACGTGGCAATCTCATAGTAGAGAATCAAAGATTGTTGCAAATGGAACAGATTTATATGTACACAATGCTGATAAACTTTCAGAAGAAAATGTCAATTTAATTGCTGGCGATGATTCCCTCAAAGGAATTTCCTTTACCGATACTATTTGTACTCTTGGAGCAAATACTACAGTAACCGAAATGTTCGAGCATAAAAAGTTAAATACAATTTTCCCAAAACTAAAAGCATTTTTAAAACTCGTATCGTCTGAACAAATCAGAAATATGGGAACCTTGGGAGGGAACTTTGTAAATGCTTCACCAATTGGTGATATGTCAATTTTCTTTTTAGCATTAAATAGTTCCTTATCAATTATGGATTCGAATGGAAGTGTTAGAAAATTTCCTTTCTCTGATTTTCATCAGGGATATAAAAAGTACGATTTAAAAAATGACGAAGTAGTGCATTCTATTTCATTTCTAATTCCTGATTCAACTACATTTTTCAATTTCGAAAAAGTAAGCAAACGAACTCATTTAGATATTGCAAGTGTGAATTCAGCAATGAAAATTTCAATATCAAATGACATAATTTCCAAGATACATATTTCTTTAGGAGGTGTAGCTCCAATTCCAAAATATTTAAAAAAGACAACTCAATTTTTGGTTGGTAAATCATTATCTGTAAAAACAATTATTGAAGCAGAATCAATTTTGCAATCAGAAATATCGCCAATAAGCGATGTAAGAGGAGCATCAGATTATAAACGCTTATTAGCACGACAATTATTTTTTGCTCATTTTGTTGAATTGTTTCCAAGTAACGTTTCATTCCAAAATTTAATCACCTCATGAAGACAATGAAAAACATAGACTCTTATGGGCACGTTAGGGGTGAGTCTCTTTTTGTAGATGATGTAATTGTACGTCAAGATACATTATATGGCTTGGTGTTCGATGCGCCAAAAGCACATGGAAAAATTATTTCTGTTGATTACTCTGAAGCAGAAAAAGTTGAAGGAGTAGTAAAAATATTTACATATAAAGATATAAAAGGAGAGAATCAAATTGGTGGGATTCTTCCTGACGAGCCACTTTGGGCAGAAGATGAAATTCATTTTTGGGGACAGCCCATTGCATTTATTGTTGCAACATCTGAGGCAATTGCTAAAAAAGCAAGATTGCTTATTAAGATAGAAATTGATGAATTACCTGTAATCACAACCGCAAAAGAAGCAAAAGAAAAAGGGAGCTTTATAAATGCTCCGCGATCTTTTAATTTAGGAAATACAACGGCATCTTTTGAAGAGTGTGATTATGTTTTTGAAGGAGAAACATTTTCTAACGGACAAGAGCATTTGTATTTAGAAACACAAGGTTGTTATGCTATTCCCCAAGAAAATGGAAATATAAAATTGATTTCTTCAACGCAAGGCCCTACTTCTGTACAACAAATAACTGCACGAGTTTTAGGAGTGCCAATGCACAAAATTGAGATAGATGTTACCAGATTAGGTGGTGGATTTGGGGGTAAAGAAGACCAAGCAACACCATGGGCAGTTATGGCAGCTGTTGCGGTACAACATTTAAAAAAACCAGTAAAACATATTTTAAATAGGCATGATGATTTACGCATGACAGGGAAACGTCATCCGTATGAATCAACTTTTAAAATTGGTTTGAATAAGGATTTTAAGATCATGGCTTTTGAAGCTGAATTTTTACAAAATTCAGGTGCCGCTGCAGATTTATCTCCGGCAATTGCTGAAAGAACATTGTTTCATGCTACCAATAGTTATTTTGTGCCAAATGTGAAAACTAAGGTGTTCAGTTGCAAAACAAATTTACCGCCCAATACCGCTTTTAGAGGTTTCGGTGGGCCGCAAGGAATGTTTGTCATAGAATCTGCAATTGCACAGGCAGCAGATAAGATTGGAGTTGAAAAAAGATTGATTCAAGAAGCTAACTTGTTGTCAGAAAATGATGAATTTTCGTATGGTCAAATTGCTACTCAAGTTGAGGCTAAAAATAGTTGGATTGCTGCTAAATCAAAATTTGAATTAGAAAAATTGGAGCAAGAAGTACATGGCTTTAATCGAGAAAATAATCAATTTAAAAAAGGAATTTCGGTAATGCCAATTTGTTTTGGAATCTCATTTACGAATACCTCAATGAATCATGCTCGTGCTTTGATACATATTTATCAAGACGGAAGTGTTGGTGTAAGTACTGGAGCTGTAGAAATGGGGCAAAGTGTAAATACTAAAATGTTGCAAGTTGCAGCAGAAACTTTAGGGATCCACCCATCAAAAGTAAAATTGGAAACGACCAACACTACTAGAGTAGCTAACACATCGCCATCTGCAGCAAGTTCAACTGCCGATTTAAATGGGAAAGCAGTATTGATGGCATGTAATTCATTAATTGGTAGATTGAAAAAAGTTGTATCTAAAATGCTATCGGTTGATATAAGTTTTGTTTCATTTCAAAATGATACTGTTTTTGTTGAGAATAAAAAATCAAATTTATTGTGGGAAGATGTTGTTGCTCAAGCGATGTTAAAGCGAGTTGCTCTTTCTGAAAATGCACATTATGCTACGCCAATAATCCATTTTGATAAAACAAAAGAGAAGGGACACCCTTTTGCTTACCATGTGTATGGTACTGCAATATCAACTGTTACAGTAGATTGTTTACGCGGGACATATGAAATTGATGCAGTTAAAATTGTACACGATTTTGGAAATAGTATGAATATCGGGATTGATATTGGGCAAGTTGAAGGTGCACTAGCTCAAGGAATTGGGTGGATGACTTTAGAAGAGATAGCTTATAGTGAAGATGGTCGTTTATTATCAAATGCCTTATCAACATATAAAGTTCCAGATGTTTTTTCTGGGCCAAATACGATTGATGTAATTCCGTTAGAAACAGAAGGTCATGAGCTTGCAATTCAAAAATCGAAAGCAGTGGGAGAGCCTCCGTTGATGTATGGAATCGGAACATATTTTGCCATTCAAAACGCAGTTAAAGCATTTAATAAAAGCTATATACCAAAGTTTAACTCACCATTTACACCAGAAAAAGTATTGATGGCACTGTACCAAAAATAAAATGTGCTTTATAAAATGAATATGAAAATAAACGATGCTGTTTTTGATAATTTTCCGATATTGGAAAGCGAACGCTTAATTTTTAGAGCATATACAAAAGAGGATGCTCGTGCAATACTTCAAATTCGATCTGATAAAAGAGTAATGAAATATATGGATAGCATTACTCCAAAAACGATTACAGATTCTGAAAAAAAAATAGTAGAAATTCAAAAAGCATTTGATGAGCAAAAAGGAATTACTTGGGCAATTGTTGAAAAAAAATCAAATACTTTAATAGGCGATTTTGGTTTTTGGAGATTCGATAAAATTAATAATAGAGGTGAAATAGGATATGTGTTAAGCCCTTCTTTTTGGGCTTTTGGATTTATGAAAGAGACTATGAATACTTTAATTCGTTTTGGATTTAATGAATTGAATCTTCATAGTATTGAGGCGAATGTAAATACAGAAAATGAAAATTCTAAGCAATTATTATTGAGAGTTGGTTTTAAATTGGAAGCTCATTTTAGAGAAAATTATTTCTTTGAAGGGAAGTATCTCGATAGCCTGATTTATTCATTACTTCAATCAGACATAGCGAATCAGAAAACAATTAATTAATGAAAGAATTTTTAATACATAGCAAGCGCTGCTTTATTGACAACCAATTTATTGAAGCAACACTGCATATAAAAAATCAAAAAATTAATGATGTTTTTAAAGGTGTTTTTCAAGCTGATGAAATAGAATGTTTAGATGTAAATGATTCAATCGTAATACCTGGAATTATTGACGCCCATGTGCATATTAACGAACCAGGAAGAACGCATTGGGAAGGGTTTGAAACAGCAACAAAATCTGCTGCTCTTGGCGGTGTAACCACTTTAATAGAGATGCCATTAAATGCAAATCCGGTTACAACAAATTCTGATGCTTTTAAAATAAAACAAGTTGCTGCAAAAAATAAACTAAATGTTAATTGCGGATTTTATGGTGGAATTATCCCTGGTAGTGAAAATGATATTGAAGGATTAATAAAGGCTGGAGTTTTTGGAATTAAAGGTTTTTTAACCCATTCTGGTATTGATGAATTTCCAAATGTTACTCGAAAAGAGTTAGAAAAAATCGCACCGATTTTAAAGAAATATAACTGCCCATTATTGTTGCATTGTGAGTTAACGGATGATGATGTGCCTAAAGTTATCAATCCAAAAAGTTATCAAGAGTATTTAAAATCACGTCCGCAACATTGGGAAACCAATGCGATTGATTTGGCATTGGATATCCAAAAAAAGTTTGATATTAAGGTTCATGTTGTGCATTTGTCGGCTTCAGAAGGAATTGACCAGATAAAAAAAAGAAAGAGTGTAACTGATAATTTGACTGTAGAAACTTGTGCGCATTATTTGTATTTTAATGCAGAAGAAATTCCGGATGCTTCTCCAATCTATAAATGCGCACCACCAATTAGAGAGAAACAAAACAATGATTTGTTGTGGGAGTATCTTTTAAATGATGGATTCAATTTCTTGTCATCAGATCATTCACCAGCTCCTCCAGAAATTAAAAAGTTGGAAGAAGGGAATTTATTTGATGCTTGGGGAGGAATAGCAGGATTGCAATTTACTTTACCAGTTATTTGGACTGAAGGGCAGAAAAGGGGATTGTCTTTAGAAAAACTGATTCCGCTGTTAACGTTAAATCCAGCAACGTTTTTAGGATTGGATGAAAGAAAAGGAAAGATTAAAAAAGGATATGATGCCGATATTACTATTTGGGATGAAAATATAGAGTTTACAGTTGTAGAAAATATGATTGCTCATAAGCATAAAGCAACACCCTATTTGGGTCATAAATTAAAAGGCAAAATTATTCATACATTTGTTAATGGCGTTCATGTAGTGGAGAATGGAGAATTAGAAAATAGAAATGCTGGAGAATTATTACTAAAAGGATAAATGCCTTTCCTGCGAAAGCGAGAATCCAGAATAAAATATAAAATGAAAGAAAAACTAACTAAATATATAGATCTAGCCTCTGAAAAAATTGGAGGAAAAGTCTTGTACGCAACAGACGATTTTTTTGCAGAAAAAGAAAACCTTATTAAAGAAGGTCGCGGAGTTTTTATTGAAGATAAATATACGGACCATGGTAAATGGATGGACGGCTGGGAATCGCGAAGAAAAAGAACTCCAGGTCATGATTGGGCAATACTAAAGCTAGGCGTTGAAGGAAATATCAAAGGTTTTGATATTGACACCAATCACTTTTTGGGCAACCATCCGCCACACGCGTCCGTAGAAGCAATTCATTTAGAAGATGATTTTTCCGATTGGGCAAATGCAGATGATTTGAATTGGGATGAAGTTCTAGAAAAATCATCTTTAGATCCTGGGAGTCAGCATTTTTTTGAAATAGATTCTGATAAAATATATACTCATATTAGATTACACATATATCCAGATGGTGGTGTCGCACGTTTTAGAGTATATGGAGAAGCGTATAAAGATTGGAATTCAGTAAATGAAAATGAACTCATAGATTTAGCTTTGGCAACTAATTGTGGAAAGGCATTAAATTGTAATGACATGTTTTTTAGTGCCATGGATAATTTAATTGCTCCAACCACTGGGAAAAATATGGGTGATGGTTGGGAAACCAAACGCAATCGTACTCCCAATAATGTAGATTGGGTTGTGTTACGATTGGGCCACCAAGGATTGGTTAAAAAAATAATTGTAGACACAAAACATTTTAAAGGAAATTATCCTGATAGTTGCTCAATTGAAGCTTGCAATAATTCAAATGATGAAGATGTGCTGAGTGATAGAACTGAATGGAAACCTTTATTATCACAGCAAAAATTAGAGGCTAATCAAGAACATATTTTTGAAGGGAATTCAATTGAGAATCACAATCCAATTACGCATATCAAATTGAAAATTTATCCTGATGGTGGAATCAGTAGATTGCGAATTTTCGGAACAATTAAATAATCAAAATGCTAGAAATAATATTAATTAGCGCCTTTTTTATAAGTTTTGTAGTGATTGTTGCGATGACCTATAAAATGCATCATCATATTAAATCTTGCAAAGAAAAAAATGAGGATGAAAAAGCTGAAAGATTACAAACATTACAAAATTGGTTTTATGTGCTGATTGTTTTGTCATCGATCTGTGGAGTCTTTATTATATATATGTTATTACAAGGAACCATTTATGAAAGTCATCTTTTCGAATGGATGAATTTAGCGGTTCGTTGGATTCATATTACTTTTGGTATTGCGTGGATTGGTGCCTCATTCTATTTTGTTTTTTTAGAAAATGCTTTAAATAGAACAAAAGATGTTAGGGATGAATTAGCAGGAAACCTTTGGGCAGTTCATGGTGGTGGATTTTATTATGTCGAAAAATATAAAGTTGCACCAAAAGAAATCCCGAAAGATTTACATTGGTTTAAATACGAAGCGTATTTTACATGGCTTTCAGGATTTTGTTTATTAGCAATAGTTTATTATTTCAATGCAAAATCATATTTAATTGATCCTGAGGTAATGGCTTTAACTCCTTACCAAGCAATTGCAATTAGTATTGGTTCATTGATTGTTGGTTGGATTTTATACGATCAAATTTGTAAAAAATTGGCAAATAACAAAGTTGTCTTTACATTATTAATTACTTTGTTGTTGGTATTGTCTGCGTGGTTTTATTCACAAGTATTTAGTGGTAGAGCAGCCTATATTCACTTTGGTGCTTTCATCGGAACCTTAATGGCAGCCAATGTGTTTTTTGTAATTATCCCTGGACAAAAAAGGATGGTTGCTGCAGCAAAAAAAGGATTGGCACCAAATCCTGAAGATGGAAAAGCAGCATTTATTCGCTCTTATACCAACAACTATTTTACATTACCAGTTTTGTTTGTAATGATAAGCAATCATTTTCCAAGCACTTTCGGAAACGAATACCAATGGGTTGTTTTAATTGCAATTACCTTGGGAAGTGCTGGTATAAAACATTATTTAAATTTAAGAGAAAAAGGAGAACTTTCTGTTTGGGTATTCCCAATTTCTGTGTTAATTTTATTGGCTGTTGCTTTGGGAACTGCACCTGCAAAACCTAATTACGAAGATTGTAAAGAAGCAGTGACATTAGAACAAGTAAGTACTATCATTCAAAACAGATGTACCACTTGTCATTCTGAAAACCCAACGGATGCTGTTTGGAAAGTTGCTCCTAACGGAGTTAAATATGATACGCAAGAACAGATATATAATTTAAAGGATAAAATATTTCAACGAGTGGTTGTGAGTAAAAACATGCCATTTAACAATAATCAAACGGAGATGACCCAAGAAGAACGCGATTTAATTAATTGTTGGATTAACCAAGGTGCGTCAAAATAAATAGATATGATAACATTAGAAAATTTAAATGCTTTGTCAAAAGCTGATGCCTTTACCAAATTTGAGCAGTGTTGTGTTTCAAAAAATTGGGTAGATGCAATGGTGGATAGTAGACCTTTTTCCACCGAAAATGATTTGATAAAAAAAGCAGCTACTAGTTGGTTTAATGATTGTTCTGATGATGATTTTAAAGAAGCATTTACAGGGCATCCAAAAATAGGAGATGTAGAAAGTTTAAAAGAAAAGTTTGCACATACTAAAGATTGGGCAAGTGGTGAGCAGTCAAAAATGGATGAAGCAGATGAAGAAACGATTAAGGCATTGTCTGTGGCAAATTCTGACTACGAAACTAAATTTGGGTATATATTTATTGTAAGTGCTAGTGGTAAATCGGCAAAAGAAATGTTGGCGATTATCAACAATCGATTACAACATGCAGATGAAGACGAACTATTTGTCGCAATGAATGAGCAGCATAAAATTACCGTTATCAGACTACAAAAAATGATTGCTGGCTTAGCTCAAAAAGCTGATTTAAGTAGCCATATAACAACTCATGCTTTGGACACATCCATCGGAGTACCAGCTTCAAACATGATGATAGTTTTAAAAGGTTTGAGAAATAATGAATGGAAACCAATCAGTGTTGGAATTACAAATTCTGATGGACGTATTGGTGATGTTCTGCCAGCTGGTAAATTTTTAAATCCAGGAAATTATAAAATGACATTTGATACTGACGCTTATTATAAAAGTAACAATCAAAAAGGATTTTATCCAGGGGTGACAATTCAATTTGAGGTATTTGATGCAAGTCATTATCATATACCATTATTGATAACCCCATTCGGGTATTCAACTTATAGAGGAAGTTAAAAAAAATAAAATTCCGTCATAACAAAGGAGTAAAACGACGAAGTAATCTTTTAAATAGAGTGTCACGTCCTATGTCCTTGCAATGACATAAATACAAGAACATGAAACTAAGCATATCAGAAAATAAAAAAGCAAATATATTCGGCGATTTAAAGATTGCGAATACAACATTTAATAAAATTTACAGAGGAGATAGAGAAGACCGTCAACCTATCCACACAGTGTATGGTGGCGCAAACCTTTTTAAATCCAACACTACAGATGTTTTAGGTGGGGTTGCCTTAAAATCACTCTTGCATTATGCGCCAAACTTTATGGAGTTCGGAAAGGCATTTCAATTACAAGGACACGAATTGTTACCTTCAGATGGAAAAGCTCAAGAAGAATTATTTATGGAGCTCAATAGACTTTCTGATGAAGATTTAAAAAATCATTCTTCAGGATTTTCATATAGAATTTATAAAAAAGTAATTGCTAAATTAGAGTCTGAAGGAGTTGAGGATTTCAGAATTGATTTTGAAGATGGATTTGGAAATAGATCTGATCAAGAAGAAGATGAAACTGCTGTAAATGCTGCTGAACAAGTTGCAAAAGGGATGAATGATAAAACATTGTCACCATTTATTGGTATCAGAATCAAACCATTTACCGAGGAGTTAAAAGACCGTGGTTTAAGAACACTCGATATTTTTCTATCAACTTTACTCACAGAAACCAACGGAAAATTGCCTAATAATTTTGTGGTGATGTTGCCAAAGGTTACCATTCCAGAACAAATCATCGCATTGGTTTCCTTTTTTGAAATCATTGAAGAAAAATTCAATCTTGAAACTGGTTCTTTACATATGGAAATCATGGTAGAAACTACGCAATCTATTATCGATCATTCAGGAACAAACCCATTATATCGTTTTATTTTGGCAAGTAAAGGACGATGTATTGCAACTCATTTTGGAACCTATGATTATACAGCATCAAATAATATTACGGCTCGCTATCAAGAAATGGATCATGATGTTTGTGATTTTGCTCATTACATGACCAAAGTTGCGTTGAATCATACTGGAGTTTGGTTGTCAGATGGCGCAACAAATACAATGCCTATTGGTCCACACAGAGGAGATTTAACTGCTGAACAGGAGTTGGAAAATAAGCAAGTTGTACATCGAGCTTGGTTAAAAGGATATCAACATATTCGCCACTCATTATACAAAGGGTTGTATCAAGGTTGGGATTTAAATCCAGCACAATTACCAATGCGTTATGCAGCAGTGTATGCCTTCTTTTTAGAAAGTTATGACGACGCAGTTATCCGATTAAAAACCTTTGTAGAAAAAGCGGCTCGAGCTACTTTAATAGGTGATACTTTTGATGATGCTGCAACTGGACAGGGATTGTTAAATTACTTTTTAAAGGCTCTAAATAGTGGAGCAATTACTGAAGAAGAAGTGTTGGCAACAGGCTTGACATTGGATGAAATTAGAACACGATCTTTTGCCAAGATTTTAAAAGGAAGAAAGACAAATTAGAATTTTTTATAAGATGAATATTGAAAGAATTTATGAACAAATTTTTGAATCTTATGGTGTTAAGCATTTAAATCATAGAATTCAAAAAATCATAGAGCTAGATCAATTTCTTCCATATAATGCTACTTTTTTCTGCGTTACCAATACTCAAAATTTATCTTTTGAATATGTAAGTAAAAACATTTATTCCCTATTAGGATATAATTCTGAAAACATTAAGGAGAAGGGAATGAAGTTTTTTTGGAGTAAAATTCATCCAGAAGATATAGAGCTTTGGTTAAAGGCTTTAAATGATTTAATGGAATTTACAATGAAAGAAATTTTAGTAAAAGAAAGGCGTCAAATGACTTATGTTTGGAATTATAGAATGAAAAACGCTAGTGGAAATTATGTAAATATAGTGCAAAACACAACACCTTTAGATTTTGACAACGAAAACAAACCAATAATTGGTTTAGCTCATTATACCGTATTAAATGGGTCAATTGAATTAGATATTACAGCTTCAGCAAAACTGATGAATTCAGAAATGGAGTATGAAACGGTTTATTTTAACAACTTTTCACAAAAACTACTCACTAGAGGTTTGTCTAATAGAGAGCGTGATGTTGTAAGATTATTAGTGTTAAATTATTCAAGTAAGGCAATAGCAGATAAATTGTTTATTTCTTCAAATACTGTTGATACACATAGAAGAAATATCTTAAAAAAGCTTAATATCTCATCTACAGGAGAACTTATTGGATTAATAAAATCGCATAAATTTATTTTATAATACTCAAATTGAGTATTGTGAGAGATTAGGGAATCTTATATTTTTGATGTTGAAAATACTATGAAAGAAAAAGTGGAGATAATAGGGCTTCAAAAATAAAAGGTTATCGATGAGATAACCTTTTATTATTTTTCTAATATTCCGTTTTTCCTTCTTTCTCTTCCCATTTGTCAAACGCAACCCTTGCTTCTTTTTGCAATATTTGAACAAATTTGATGTTTCGATCTCCAATTTCTTTATCTAATTCTTCGTAAATAAATTGGTCATCAAAATCTATTTTAGCAGCATCCACTTTATCACAGCCATAAAACACTGCTTTTGGTCTTGCCCAATAAATGGCACCTAAGCACATCGGGCAAGGTTCGCATGAAGTGTAAATGATACAATCGTCTAACTGAAAGGTTCCTAATTTTGTACAAGCAGCACGAATCGCAGTTACTTCGGCATGAGCAGTTGGGTCGTTGGTTGAAGTAACACGATTAAAACCTTCTGCTATAATTTCTCCATTCTTTACGACAACAGCACCAAATGGGCCGCCAGCATTAGAATTCATTCCTTCTTGCGCCAATTCAATAGCCCTTTTCATAAATTTTATATCGTTTTCTGTCATGCTACTATTTTTTTAAGTGATTTTTTGTCAGACTACAAATATAGAAAACAAAAGCAAAAGCGAGTTATTTTTTTAGAGTACTGAAATGACCATAATAAGATATAAGTAATTGTTGTTAGATTTAATTATGATAAGAGTAAAAAATTTGTATATTTTTTCTATATTTATGGTCTTGCTTAAAAATTAAATGAAGATAAACAATTGTATGATGTCAGATATTACAACCCAAACCCCAGTAGAAAATTTTATCAATGGAAAATTTTTAAAAAATAATCAACCAACTTTAGATGTGTTAAACCCAGCAGATGGAAGTTTTATTTCTACTGTTCCTTTATCGAGCAGTCAAGATGTTGACGGCGCAGTTCAGGCTGCCGCAAAAGCATTTATAGGTTGGTCAAAAATGACCTTAAAAGAACGTGTTCAAATATTTTTTAGATACCGTGCTTTGCTCGAAAGAGATATGGATGAGTTAACAAAATTGGTGCAACTAGAAAACGGAAAGACTTATGGAGAAGCAAAAGCCGAAGTTGAAAAGAGTATGGAACTTTGTGAATTTGCGGTTTCATTACCACAAATCGTAGTGAATGAAGTGCAAGAAGTAAGCAAAGGTGTTGAATGTAGAATTGAACGCAAACCTTTAGGCGTAGTTGCGAGTATTTCACCATTTAATTTTCCTAATATGGTGCCACATTGGACTATTCCGAATGCACTCATTTTAGGAAATACGATGGTAATGAAACCATCAGAAGTTGTTCCGTTAAGTACGGTTCGTATGGCTGAATTGTTAAAAGAAGCTGGTTTGCCAGATGGAGTTTTTAATTTGGTAAATGGAGGGAAAGAAGTTGTAGAAGCTATTTGTGATCATCCAGATATTAAAGCAGTATCTTTTGTAGGGTCAACTAAGGTTGCTAAAATTGTATATAAACGAGCGACATCAACATTAAAACGATGTGTTGCTTTGGGAGGTGCAAAAAATCATTTATTAGTATTGCCAGATGCAAATCCTGATATGACAGCTTCAAATGTGGTGGCATCTATGTCTGGTTGTGCGGGTCAACGTTGTATGGCGGCATCAGTGATGGTGGGCGTGGATAAGGTACAGCATATAATAGATAAAATGGTAGATGAAACAAAGAAATTAATTCCTGGAGATAATTTAGGTTCGGTAATTTCTGCAGCTGCAAAGGAGCGTATCGAAAGATATATTGGTGAAGCCGAATCTAATGGAGCTAAAATTTTAGTTGATGGTAGAAACACAATAGTTGCTGGGAAAGAAGGAGGTTTTTATGTAGGTCCAACGATTATTGATTATGTGACAACAGATATGTCTGTGGCACGAGAAGAAATTTTCGGACCAGTTATTTCAATTATTAGAGCGAAAGATTTAGATGAGGCAATTGAAATTGAAAACGGTTCTAATTATGGAAATGCTGCAGCTGTGTTTACACAAAGTGGAGGTTTAGCAAAACAAGTTATGGATAGAGCAAGTGCGGGAATGATTGGAGTTAATATTGGTGTTCCGGTACCAAGAGAACCTTTTTCTTTTGGAGGATGGAATGAATCAAAATTTGGAGTTGGGGATATAACAGGACGTAGTTCAATTGAATTCTGGACACAAAATAAAAAGACAACTACTAAATGGAATCCTCAAGCTCAAACGAACTGGATGAGCTAAAACGTAGAAAAAATGAATAACGAAATCATAAAAAATAATCTTGACTATACCCTTTTTTCATGGGCTAAACAAGGAAATCTAAATCCTATAAGTGCTTCACATGCAGAAGGGAGTTACGTATTTGATAGAGATGGAAAGAAATTCCTCGATTTTTCTTCGCAATTGATGAATGTAAATATAGGTCACGGCAATCAGAGAATTACGGAAGCTGTTGCAAAACAAATGCAGGAAGTAAGTTATGTATACCCAGGTATGGCGACAGATGTTCGTGGTAAATTGGGTAAGAAAATTGCTGAAATCACTCCTGGAAATTTAACAAAGACATTCTTTACGTTGGGTGGAGCAGAAGCCATTGAGAATGCTATTAAATTGGCAAGAATTTATACAGGACGTCATAAAATAGTGACCTTTTACAGATCATATCACGGAGCAACTTACGGAGCAATTACTGCTGGTGGTGATCCGCGAAAATTTCCTGTTGATTCTCAAGCAATGCCAAATGTGGTACATGTCGAAAACCCGTATGCATATCGATGTCCATGGAATTCGGATACCATTGAAGAATGTGGAGAACGTTCTTTAGCGAATTTAGAACGTGTTTTAAAATTCGAAAATCCAGAAAGTGTTGCTGCAATTCTATTTGAAGGAGAATCAGGATCATCAGGATGTATTAAATATCCACCGATGTATTTAAAGGGAGTTAGTGATCTTTGTAAGAAATACGGAATCTTATTTATTGATGATGAAACGATGAGTGGTTTTGGTAGAACAGGAAAAATGTTTGGGATAGATCATCATGATGTAACACCAGATATTATGGTAATGGCAAAAGGTTTAACCTCTGGCTATTTACCATTAGGAGCGATGATTGTTACAGATACTATTGCCGATTATTTTAATGACAATCCGTTTTTATTAGGGCTCACATATTCTGCGCATCCAGTTTCTTGTGCTGCAGCTTTAGAAAATTTAAAAGTGATTGAGGAAGAAAATATGGTAGCTCGTGCTGCTGAAATGGGAATCTATATTGAAGCTGAATTTGAAAAACTAAAGGAAAAACATAAATCGATTGGAGATTTTAGAAATACAGGATTGTTAGGTTGTATAGAGCTCGTTAAAAATAGAAAGACCAAAGAACCTATTACTCCTTGGAATGCAAAACAGGATGAAATGGAGGTTACTAATAAAATGGCAGCCAAAATTAGAGAACTCGGAATGTTCACCTTTGTACGATGGAATTTCATTTTTATAGCACCACCATTAAATGTAAACAAAGAAGAAGTTGATGAAGGCTTGAAAATTATCTCACAAGCAATTGAAATTGCCGATGAGTATTGTAATTAAATACCATTCAAGCAGAGATAGTAATCAATAATAAAGAATGCCCATTAATTAGAATATGAACAAAGACATTGTAGAATTACAAGAGGACGTTTCAAATTCACCCTTATATAGCGTAGATTTAGCTCCAGTTTCTAAAGAAAATAGAACTTGGAATAAATGGAATCTTGCTGCAATTTGGGTAGGTATGGCAGTCTGTATTCCTACTTATTTGTTGGCATCTTATATGATTAAGACAGGATTAAATTGGTATGAGGCATTAATCATTATTGGGTTAGCCAATTTAATTATTACCATTCCGATGATTTTAAATGGACATGCAGGTGTTAAATATGGGGTGCCTTTTCCAGTAATTGGTCGTTCAGCTTTTGGAACAAAAGGAATTCATATAGCTTCTGTTTCTCGTGGTATTATTGCTTGTGGTTGGTTTGGTGTGCAAACTTGGATTGGAGGTTTGGCAATCTATGCCATTTTTAATGCTGTAACTGGATCTACCGGTGAATTGGGACTGTCGGTTGGAAAATTTGTAGGTTTTGGAATTTTTTGGTTTATCAATATCTATTTTATTTGGAAAGGTACAGAGAGTATCAAATGGTTAGAAACCTTTTCAGCTCCTATTTTAATTATTATGGGTGTCGCTTTAATTTGGTGGAGTTATGCCAAGGCAGATGGATTCTCAATCGTGTTAAATCAAAGCCAACAATTAGAGAAAACTGCCGCGAAAATAACACAAGATAGCAACGCTTTTTATCTTCATTTAAATGCTTTACATGATAAAGAAGGAGAGCTAAAAGTAACTGATTATAAGATTGTTTCAAGTGAAAATAGTGATTGGTTAACATACACAAGTCAACCAATTTCTATTTCATCTTCTGAAAACGTAAAAGTTCAATTTCGAAACTCTGATGTAAATCCAATTGTTGAATCAAGTGTTGTTACTGTATCAATTGTAAGTGCATCTGAACAAAGCTCTAAATTGTGGAGTTATCTTTTATGGCTAACAGCCATGGTAGGTTTTTGGGCAACTATGTCTATCAGTATTGCAGATATTACACGTTATGCCTCAACTCAAAAAGATCAAATGGCGGGTCAATTTATTGGATTACCCGGAACGATGATGTTGTACTCTTTTGTTGGAATTTTCGTCACCTGTGCTGCGGTTATCAATTTTAAAGATATACTTATTGCTGAAGATGCTCCTTGGGATCCAGTTTCATTAATAGCTAAATTTAAGAGTCCAGTAGTAGTAGTAATTTCACAGATTTTTATGTTGATAGCGACATTGAGTACCAATATTGCTGCTAATGTAATTGCACCTGCAAATTCATTTTCAAATTTAGCTCCGAAGAAAATTAGTTTTAGAATGGGAGGAATTATCACCGGAATCATCGGAATTATAATAGCGCCTTGGTGGTTACTTAATGAAATTTCAGGCTTCCTAATTTTTGTTAGTGGATTGCTCGGACCAGTTTTAGGAATCTTAATCACCGACTACTATCTTATAAGAAAGAAACGAATTGAACTTGCTGAATTATATAAAGAAGAAGGAATTTATTCTTATGGTAAAACAGGATTTAACAAAGCGGCAATTATAGCCTTATTTATCGGAGTGTTTTTAGCTCTAATTGGCTTTTGGGTACCTGCCCTAAATTTCTTATATTCACTCTCTTGGTTTACAGGATTTATCATATCATCAGTTATTTATTATTTGATGATGAAAAAGAATAAATCATCACTCAAAATTAAAAATTCATAATTATAATAGATGTCAATATTAATTAGAAATGGACAAATAGTTACAGCAGCTGAAACATATATTGCTGATGTATATATTGAAGGCGAACAAGTTGTTGCTATCGGTAAAGATTTAAATTATACAGCAGATAAAGTTATTGATGCATCTGGCAAACTAGTTTTTCCAGGAGGTATTGATCCTCATGTGCATTTAGATATGCCATTTATGGGGACCTATTCTAGCGACGATTATGAAACTGGTACTCGAGCAGCTTTGCATGGAGGTACTACGATGGTAATTGATTTTATTTTACAAACACAAGGTGATACTTTACACAATGCATTAAAAACGTGGCAGGAAAAATCGAATGGAAAAGCGATTGGTGATTATTCGTACCACATGGCGGTAACCGATTTTAATGATGATGTAGCTAAAGAAGTTGTGCAGATGATTGAAGAAGAAGGAATTTCTTCTTTTAAAACATTTATGGCGTATAAAGGAGCCTTGATGATTGATGATGGACAAATGGTGCAATTGATGAAAGTTGTAAAGGAATATGGAGGAATAGTTACTGTTCATGCGACCAATGGAGACATGATTGATTCTTTGATAGCCAAAAATAAAGCGCAAGGAAATATGGCTCCCATTTATCATTATCTATCTCAACCAGAAGTTACAGAATCAGAAGCATCGGGGAGATTCGCAGATATGTTAGAATATACAGGTTGCCCAGGTTATATAGTACACATGACTTGCGAAGGAGCATTGAACGCTATCAGAAAAGCAACACAACGGAATCAGAAAATATTTGTTGAAACTTGTACGCAATATTTAATGTTAGATGCTTCTTTATATGAAGATAATTTTGAAGGAGCAAAATGGGTAATGAGTCCACCATTGCGAGAAAAGAAAGATCAAAAAGCATTGTGGTCAGGGATTAACCAAGGATTAATTCAGGTAGTAGGGACAGATCATTGTCCGTTTATGTGGGAACAGAAAAAAATGGGAATAGACGATTTTTCTAAAATCCCGAATGGGCACCCAGCTATTGAACATCGAATGGAATTTTTATATTCAGAAGGTGTGCATCAAGGAAAAATATCATTGACAAAATTTGTTGAAGTAAGCTCAACGAATGCAGCTAAAATTTTTGGAATGTATCCTAGAAAAGGAACAATTGCAATTGGTTCTGATGCAGATATAGTGGTTTTTGATCCAAATAAAGAACACGTTATTTCTGTAGAAACTCATCATATGAATTGTGATTATTCAGGATATGAAGGTCAGAAAGTAGTAGGAAAAACAGAAGCGGTTATCTTACGAGGTAAAGTTGCAATTGAAAATAATGAATGTAAATTAAAAGCTGGCTTCGGTCAGTTTATCTCTAGAGGAAAAACATCAAAAACAGTAATTTAGAACTATAAAACTATGTCGAGAAAAGTAAAATCAGGATTGATACAAATGAGCCTTCCAATGACGGAGGGAGAAGGAACCATCAAAGAAATTATGGATGCAATGTACGATAAGCACATTCCATTTATTGAAGAAGCAGGAAGGCAAGGAGTACAAATTTTGTGCTTACAAGAAATTTTTAATACTCCTTATTTTTGTCCAGGCCAAGACAAAAAATGGTACGAATCAGCAGAGTCAGTTCCTGGACCAACAACCAAAAAAATGCAAGTGTTGGCAAAAAAGCACAACATGGTAATTATTGTGCCAATTTATGAAAAAGAGCAAGCGGGAGTCTTATATAATACAGCGGCTGTGATTGATGCTGACGGAACTTATTTAGGAAAATACAGAAAGAATCACATTCCGCATACCACAGGTTTTTGGGAAAAATTCTTCTTTAAACCAGGGAATCTAGGTTATCCAGTATTTCAAACTAAATATGCTAAAGTTGGTGTGTACATTTGTTACGACCGTCATTTTCCCGATGGTGCCAGAGCATTAGGTTTAAATGGTGCAGAGATTGTTTACAACCCATCTGCTACCGTTGCAGGGTTGAGCGAATACCTTTGGAAACTTGAGCAGCCAGCTCATGCAGCGGCAAATGGCTATTTTATGGGATGTATCAATCGTGTTGGAGAAGAGAAACCATGGAATCTAGGTAAGTTTTACGGACAATCTTATTTTGTGAATCCACGAGGGCAAATTTTTGCAGAGGCTTCTCGTGATAATGATGAACTTTTGGTAGCAGAATTTGATTTGGATATGATTGATGAAGTGCGTTCTACATGGCAATTCTTTAGAGATAGAAGACCAGAAACTTATGGACGTTTAACAGATTTATAAGTAGATAGTGAAAAGTATATGGACTAATGCATGATTATAAAAAATTAGACGTTTGGAAAGAGTCAGTTAGCTTGGTTACATAAATATATCTTTTGACTAATGATTTTCCTGATAAAGAAAAATTTAGATTGATTAGTCAGATTAATAGATGTGCAGTTTCAATTCCATCAAATATAGCTAAAGGAGCTGGTAGATCATCTAAAAAGGAATTTTCATTATTTCTGGGGTATGCTTTGACATCAAGTTTTGAGTTAGATACGCAATTGATAATATCAAATAACCTGAAATTTATTTTAGAAAAACAAAAAACAATAATTACAGAGAAGTTGACTATAATTCAGAAAAAGATTTACAGTTTAATTAAATCATTAAAGTAGAAGTACCTGATACCAATTACTTAATACAAGATACTAAGATATGGCAGAATATAAAAAACCAACTACTAAAGAGGAATTCAATAAGAATTTTAAACAGAAAAAACCCTTGATGAATGATACCGAAGCGTATTACGAAGCATCTCGATGTTTGTTTTGTTATGATGCGCCTTGTATTCAGGCGTGCCCTACAAACATAGATATTCCTTTATTTATTAAACAGATTCATACTGATAATATTACAGGATCCTCCAAAACTATTTTTGATTCCAATTGGTTAGGTAATGCATGTGGAGTTGTATGTCCAACAGGAGTACTTTGTGAAGGAGCATGTGTTTATAATCATCAAGATGTGCCACCAATTCAAATAGGTAGACTTCAGAACTATGCAACAAACAAAACAATTGATGCAAAAAAAGTAATCTTTAAAGTTGGTGTACCTAACGAAAAGAAGATAGCAATCATTGGAGCAGGACCAGCAGGAATTGCTTGTGCTTGTGAAGCAAGAACTTTAGGTTATGATGTAGATATTTTTGAAGCAAAAAGTAATCCATCAGGGTTAATGGTTCATGGAATTGCTCCATATAAAATTACCAATGAAGAAGTGTTGAAAGAGATTGATTATTTACAAAATCAATTGGGGTTCAATATTAAGTATGATTCTGCTATAAATTCAAAAGAAGATTTATCTAAATTAGAAAATGAATATGATGCAATCTTTTTAGGAGTAGGTTTGGGTAAAACTGCAACTTTAGGGTTGGATGGTGAAAATAAAGGAGGCGTGATAGGAGCTGTAGAATTCATCGAAAACTTGAGAATGAATCATCAGAAAACAAAAGTTCCGAAGAAAGTGGTAGTTATTGGTGGGGGTAATACTGCTATGGATGCTGCTTCTGAAGCTGCAAGAATGGGAGCAAGAAAAACAGTTTTAGCTTATAGAAATTCGAAAGAAAAAATGGGCGCTTACGGGTTTGAATATGATTTAGCAATCAGCGCAGGTGTAGATAGTTTGTTTAATGTGTCACCTATTGCCATTGTTGGAAATGGAAAAGTTGAAGGTGTAAAATTTGCAAAAACAGAAACGGTTGAAGGTAAATTACAAACCAATATGAATAATACTTTTATTGTGAGATGTGACATGGTTATTAAAGCCACAGGGCAAGCAAAGCAAGGTGATTTTTATGAATTAATTGATGATTTAGAATTGGATGTTAAAACTAGAATTGTTGTTGATGAAATTACTTTTCAAACATCAAATCCAAAATATTTTGCAGGAGGTGATGCTATTAATGGAGGAGCAGAAGTAGTAAATGCAGCTTATGATGGTAAAATGGCAGCACAAGGAATTCATCAATTTTTAAATAATTAAGACAGTAAGTTATGATCGATTTATCAATAAATTTTGCAGGAATTAAAGCACCAAATCCTTTTTGGTTAGCATCTGCGCCACCAACAAATTCTGGATATCAAATAATGAAAGCTTTTGAAGCAGGTTGGGGAGGAGCTGTATGGAAAACCTTGGGAGTACCTGTAGTAAATGTATCTAGTCGTTATGGTTCAGTAGATTATAGAAATACAAAAATGATGGGTTTCAATAATATAGAATTGATTACCGATAGACCTTTGGCAGACAATCTTCGTGAGATTGAAGAAGTAAAAAAATATTTTCCAGATCATGCAGTAATCGCATCGTTAATGGTGGAAAGCAGAAAGGAATGGGAGCAGATTATAAAAGATGTTCAGAATGCAGGAGCAGATGGTATAGAGCTTAATTTTGGTTGTCCTCACGGTATGTGTGAACGCGGAATGGGTTCAGCAGTTGGTCAAGAACCTGAAGTTTTAAAAACGATAGTTGGTTGGGTAAAAGAGGCTGCTAATATACCTGTGATTACAAAATTATCGCCTAACATTTCTCATATTACAGATCCAGGATTAGCCGCTGTTCAAGGTGGTACAGATTCTATTTCGCTAATCAATACTATTAAAAGTATTGTGGGTATCGATTTAGATTCTTACGCTCCATACCCTGTTGTTGATGGTAAAGGTTCTAATGGTGGGTATTGTGGGCCAGCTGTAAAACCAATAGCGATGCACATGTTAAAAGATTTGGCGCAGCATCCGGAAATATCAAAAGTTCCAATTTCAGGTATTGGTGGTATTGAAACTTGGCGCGATGTTGTAGAGTTTATTTTATTAGGAGCTACATCTGTACAGGTTTGTACTGCTGTTATGCATTATGGATTCGGAATTGTACGAGAAATGGAAGCTGGCTTGCGACAGTTTATGGAAGAAAAAAATTATACTACTATTTATGATTTTGCTGGTAAAGCGTTACCAAATGTAACAGAATGGAAGCATTTAAACTTAAAGCATAAAGTCATTGCCGAAATTAATGAGGATAAATGTATTGGTTGTGATTTGTGCTATATAGCATGTGATGATGGTGCTCACCAAGCAATTTCTTTGCCTAGTGATGCCAATAATAGAATCCCAAGTATAATTGAAGCCAATTGTGTAGGTTGTAATTTATGTTCGTTGGTTTGCCCTGTTGAAGATTGTATTACTATGGTAAAAACGGATGATGGTACTGAACATATTACTTGGAATGAACGTACATTAAATGATGATGTTCCAACTACTTTTGATGATGATAGAGCCGGAGGTAAGGGGCATTTTGTACCTAAACCAAGTGATGCTTTAAAAGTTTCAAAAGATAAATAGTAGTATTATTTACACGCTATCAAATAATTAATTTTTAAAAAAGAATTTACCTATTAGTTATTTCAATTTCTAATAGGTGAATTTATTATGTTGGCATATATTTACCATCGAATTTTAAAAATTTAAAAAAACACCTATGAAAAAATCTACAATCCTTATTGTTGTTCTTACAGTTTTTAGCTTAAACTTTTATGCACAAAGAGCAAAAGAAATGACTATTTACAAATCAGATCAAACACAAATACAAGTAAAAGGAAATTTTGAATATGAAAATGATTTTATAAAAGCAGTGCGTTCCGAAAACAAAACCTTTAAGTCAGAGAATATAGATAAAGTGGTATCAGGCACCAATGTTTATGTAATAAAAAATATAGAGGGTAAAAATTACCTATTTCAAGAAATAGTAAATGGCACACTATCTTTATATAAAGGGAAAAGCAATTATTACTTAGAAAATGAAAAACACGGATTGAGAGAGATTCCAGAAAGAGACATTACTGGTTCTAAAATTTTTAATTCAGGGACCGTTTCATTATTTATTAATAATTGTAAATCAGCTGTAAATTTATTATCAAATAAAGCATCAAGTTTAACAATTCAGAATTTGAAAGAAGTTGTAAAAACCTATAACTCCTGTAATTTACAAGAGGATATTCAAATAGCAGATAAAGTAATAGAGGAATCTTTACGACCAGATGGTAAGTTACAGTTTGGTCTAACAGCGGGTTTTTTACATTTAAATACTGATTACAGTAATGTTTTAGATGTTGATGAAACAAGTATAGGTTTAATTACAGTTGGAGCTAAATTGTATTTTCGCACTAACTGGTTAAAAAAGAACAGAGTAGATTTTAACTTTTCTGTGGACTATGCACTTGGTGTTGAGCAACAAATAGAGAGTGACTTGTACAACCTTCAAAGTAAAACTTCTTTTGTAAATACAATGTTTGGTGTAAATTATGTTTTGAGCGATTTAAACTCAATATTTAAACCTTATTTTGGAGTTTCAGCTGGATTTCTTTTTGATGCAGGTTCAGAAGTTAATTTAATAGCAAACAGTTCTGGAAACCCATCATTATACTATGATGGTAAAAGTCAAATAGCATATAATTTAAATGTAGGAACGACAATAGAAGCATTTAATCAAGAATTTGATTTTTTAATTGCGTATCAACCAAAATTAAAAATGCCTATAGAATCTAGTACAGAACTTGTTTCACTAGATGCTAAATATGAAATTTCAGGTTTAAATTTTAGATTAACGTATGTATTTTAAGGTTTTTTTCGTGAGTTAACTTTTTTTATTATATTTGGCTTCCGCTTTAGAAAACGACTTGTTTTGATAGATCATAAAAAATGTTTTCTAATTGGATTTATCTCCACAGATTTTAGCCTCTTAATTTAAATTATTGGTATGCGAACAAAATTACTTTTTTTGGTGGTTACTTTTCTGTTGTCGGCATCAATTTATTGCCAAGAGATTGGAAGTGTAAAAAATGGAGAACATACCATTTCATTGATTAAAACCAACAATAAATTTGCTTGTTTGTATTCTGATGTAAATACAAATATACTGTTCCCTAAAAGATCATTTGTCTTTCCAAATAAAGAAACCATTCATTCCATTATTATGGATGGGTTTCGAAATGAAAGCAATCATCAAGTATATGTGCAAATGAATAAATATACTATTGTCAAGTTTGAATACAAAAGAATGAATGGTAAGATGGTTGTAAAAATAGTCCACAATAATTTGGCAAATAGTAAAATAGGGAATACCGCTTTTTTAACTCCTTTTCAAATTGATGAGTTGTTTGGAAAAAAGACAGAGACTAAAGCTTAGTCTTTTTAAATATTAAACTATTAGAGCTACATTAATTGTAGCTCTTTTTATATTTTAGCAAATCAATTAATTATATTCAATAGATTTAATAAATGCGAATTGTCAAACCAATTTATTTTTTAATTTTTGTGTTTCTTATAAGCTCATGTTCGCAAGATAAAAGTGAAAAATATAGCGATATAAAAGAAAATACAACTGCTGTTAAATCAACATTTATAGGTTCTGAATCTTGTAAATCTTGCCACCAAAAAGAATTTAGTGATTGGGAAGGGTCGTATCATGATTTGGCAATGCAAGTTGCCGATTCAGTTTCGGTTCTAGGTAATTTTGATAATAAGACTATTGTTTTTAAAAAGATTAAATCTACCTTTTTTAAAAAAGGAAACGCATTTTATGTGAACACCCAAGGTCATGACGGTAACTATGACGATTTTAAAATTGAATATGCTTTTGGCGTAACTCCTTTACAACAATATTTGATAAAATTTGATAACGGAGAATATCAATGCCTAACCACGGCTTGGGATTCTAAAAACAATAAGTGGTTTAGCTTATTACAACCAAGTATAGATATCAATCATGATGATAGATTGCATTGGACAGGAAGCGCGATGAGTTGGAATATGATGTGTGCCGATTGCCACTCAACCAACGTCCATAAAAATTACGATAGTAAAACAGACACTTATGATACTACTTTTAGTTTGATAAACGTGAGCTGTGAATCTTGCCATGGCGCAGCAAGTAAACATGAAGCATACTATCAAGATCCACCAAAAAAAGGAACTCCTCCAATAATGTATATGCATACCGAAATGGAGTCAACTGAACTTGTAGATAAATGTGCTCGTTGCCATTCTAGAAGATCTCAATTAACAGAGTATTTTGATTATAAAGGTGATTTTATGGATCATTACGTACCGAGTTTATTGGTAAACGGATTGTATGAGTTAGATGGGCAAATTGATGATGAGGTATATGTATATGGCTCATTTGTTCAAAGTAAAATGTATCACGAAGGAGTGGCGTGTAATGATTGCCATGATGTACATTCGTTAAAATTGAAAAAGCAAGGAAATAATTTGTGTATGACTTGCCATGAGCCAAGTTATAATACTGAAGAACATCATTTCCACACTTTAAACTCTAAAGGAGCTCAATGTATCAACTGTCATATGACTGGTAAAACGTATATGGGAAATGACTTTAGACGGGACCATAGTTTTAGAGTTCCAAGACCAGATCAAAGTGTAAAATATAACACCCCAAATGCATGTACAGGCTGTCATACAGATAAACCGGATGAATGGGCGAGTAAGGTTATTATCGAAAAATTTGGTAGTGAAAGAGCTGATCATTTTTCGGATTACTTATTAAAGGGTTATTATGAAGATCCATCAGCATTTGAAATTTTAATGGCAAATCATAAGTACCCAGATATTGCGCGTGCAACTGCAATTAACATGTATGGAAGCCAACCATTGTCATCAGAGCAATTGAGTAGATTAACGCTGTATTTAAGAGATTCATCTGCCTTGGTAAGAAATGAAGTTGTAGTTTCTTTAGAGCCATATCAAAATGAAGTTATTGCAAAATATATAGCTCCAATGCTGAAAGATTCATTGCGGATGGTTCGTATTTCGGCAGCACGTTATTTTAATATGTCTAACCAAGATGTTGCTGCAATTGAAAATTATAAATCTGCAGATAAAGAGTTTTTAACAGCGCTACATCTCAATGCCGATTTCTCTTCTGGTCAACACCAAATAGCATTGTATTATCAATCAAAAGGAAATGAAGAGGCTGCGATAAAAGCTTATAAACGAGCTATTGAAATTGATGGCTATAATAATAGACCTCGCATGAATTTAGCACTGATTTATTACAATCAAGGATTGACAAAAAAAAGTGAAAACCTCTATTTGAAAGTGATAGAAAAAGAACCTGAATTCAGTTATACATATTATATGTTAGGGTTGTTGTATAACGAATTAGGCGATAATACGAAGGCATTAGAATATTTAAAATTGGCTACTGAAAAACTGCCTTTCAATCAAAATGCATATTATAATTATGCGTTAAAATTACAAGGAATTGGTAATTATGCTGCATCTATTGTAGTACTAGAAAGAGGGCTAAAGCATGCTCCTTTTAATGAACGATTGTTATATGCTAAGTTGTTGGGAGAAGCAAACACTAATTTAATTAGCAATGCTAAAGCTACCTGTATTTTGTTAATGGAGATAGCACCAAATAATAAGGATTACAGACAGCTTTATCAGCAATTGAGTCAGGGAAATTAATTAGTATTGTCTAGGCTTTTATACTTTTCTCATAGAAGAGTGATGAGCTCAAAGAAACTGTATTAAATTAAGGTTTATACTTTAGCGGGATATGGACAACTTTTTTGGTTTCAAAAAAATCTTCATTAAAGTAATTTGGCAAATCATATAATGTTGCTTTAGGAAAGTTCTTTAACTCTTCAGTTAAATCACCTCCTTTTAAATAAAGAATACCATTTTTAAGTTCATGGTTTGATTTTTTCTTGACTTTACCTTTGGTCCATTTTACAAAATCATTCATATTGGTGACTGCACGACTAACAATAAAATCAAATTGACCATTTACTTTTTCAGCTCGTAAATGACTTCCTTTAACATTTTTTAATTCCAAAGATTCAGCTACACCATTTACAACTTTTATTTTTTTACCAATAGAATCAACTAAATGAAAATTCGTATTTGGAAATAAAATAGCTAATGGAATTCCGGGGAAACCTCCACCTGTGCCAATATCTAAAACAGAAGATCCTTCTAAAAAAGGTTGCACTTTTGCAATTGCTAACGAATGTAGTACATGCCGTACATATAGCTCGTCAATATCTTTACGGGACACCACATTTATTTGAGCGTTCCATTCTTTATATAAATCTTCTAATTGCTCAAATTGTTTAATTTGATATGCTGTTAACTCCGGAAAATATTTTTTTATTGTCTTCATATTGATGGCTGTAAAGTTACAGTAATTTGTCTTATTTTGTAATCTTTAAGATAAGAGTTGTCATTCTGAAGATACAACGAAAGAAGCAATAATAAATTTCTTTATTTTGAGGTTACTAAATTTCTCATCGTTCGTTCCTCTCTCTGTAGAAATGACAAATAATAAAATGAAGTTAACTAAAATACAATCTTCAAAGATTCGTTAATTAGTTAACAACTAAATTAATTGATTTATAATTAACACTAAAATATGATAATTGTTAGCTATCAAAAAGAATTTTGGTGTAATTTTGCCACTTTAAAAATCCTCAATAAATGAAGACGATAAAATTTTCTAGAATAGACAACGCAAAATTTTTTAAAACATTGAACAAGAGAGTCAATGATTATTTTAAAGATAACAATATAAAACGTACAGGAAACTGGAGATTGTATTCAAAAGCAATTGTAATGTTCTCATTATTATTGCTTCCTTTAATTTCAATTTTAGTATTTGATTTACCAACTTGGGCAAATATTTTAGGTATGATTATCATAGGTATTGGTATGGCAGGTGTTGGTATGAATGTAATGCATGATGCTAATCACGAATCATTCTCTAGCCGAAAGTGGGTTAACAAATTAATGGGATCTAGTATTTATATCCTTGCAGGAAACGATTATAACTGGAAAGTACAACACAATGTTTTACACCATACATATACCAATATTCAGGGGCATGATGAAGATATTGATGCCGGTAGGATTATCCGTTTTTCTAAACACACTAAATGGATGAAAATTCATAAATTTCAAAAATATTATTCTTTCTTTTTATACGGACTGTTAACTGTAAATTGGGCAATTACAACTGATTTTAAACAAACCTATCAATATTTAAAAAGAAAATTATCTTATGGTAAGTTTCCAAATCCAGCTACTCAATGGACAAAATTGATTATCGGAAAAATTGTTTATTATGCCTTATGGGTAGTGCTTCCTTTGTATTTAGGCTTTGCGTGGTATGAAGTTTTAATTGGTTTTTTAATCATGCACTATACAGCAGGAATCATCTTAAGTGTAGTGTTTCAATTGGCACACGTAATGCCAAATACAGAAATGCCTACACCTGATGAAAATGGAAACATGAAAAATACTTGGGCAATACACCAATTGTATACAACTTCTAATTTTGCACCAAAAAACTGGTTGGTAGAGTTTTATACAGGCGGTTTAAACCATCAGGTAGAGCATCATTTATTCGCACATATTAGTCATATCCATTATGATAAATTGGCAAAAATTGTAAAAGAAACTGCACAAGAATTTAATCTTCCTTACAACGAATACCAAACGATGTGGAAAGCAGTAAAAGAGCATTACCACCAATTAAACATCTTAGGTAAGCAACCACAATTAGCATAAATTTCACAAACAACATACAACATCAAAATGTCTCAACAATTATCCGACAGAATTCAAAGTTTACCTGTATCGGCAACTTTGGCTATGGCTGCAAAAGCCAGAGAATTAAAACAACAAGGTAAAGATATTATTGGTTTAAGTTTGGGTGAACCAGATTTTAATACTCCAGAGTTTATCAAAGAAGCAGCGATTAAAGCTGTCCAAGAAAATTACAATTCTTATACTCCAGTTGATGGGTATCAAGAATTAAAAGAAGCTGTTTGTACAAAATTTAAACGTGATAATAATTTAGATTACACACCAAATCAAATTGTAGTTTCTACAGGTGCAAAACAATCTATCGCAAACATTGCTCAGGTATTATTAAATCCTGGTGACGAAGTTTTATTACCTGCTCCTTACTGGGTGAGTTATTCGGCAATTGCATTATTGTGTGAGGCAAAATTTGTTGAGATACCATCTAGTATTGATACTAATTTTAAAATTACTCCTGAACAATTAGAAGCGGCAATAACACCAAAAACAAAAATGATTTTCTTTAATTCGCCAAACAACCCAAGCGGTACAATTTATACTGAGAAAGAGTATAGAGCTTTGGCAGCAGTTTTAGAAAATTACCCTAATATTTACATCCTTTCGGATGAAATTTACGAGCACATTAATTATGGTGCTAAGAATTTTAGTTTTGCTAGAATTAGGAGCATGTATGATCGTACAATTACCGTTAATGGTGTTGCAAAAGCATTTGCGATGACCGGTTGGAGAATTGGATATATCGGTGCGCCAGAATGGATTGCAAAATCTTGTACAAAAATGCAAGGGCAAATTACTTCAGGGGCTAATTGTATTGCACAACGCGCTACGATTACTGCTTTAGAAGCACCTGTTTCTGAAATTCAGTATATGGTTACGGAGTTTAAAAAACGAAGAGATATTATTTTAGGTTTATTAAAAGAAATTGACGGATTAAAATTGAATACCCCAAAAGGAGCATTTTATGTTTTCCCAGATGTGTCAGCATTTTTTGGAAAAACAATTAAAGGACACAAAATTAACAATGCGTCTGATTTTTCAATGTTACTGTTAGAAGAAGCAAATGTTGCTACTGTAACAGGAGAAGCTTTTGGTGCTCCAAATTGTATTCGAATTTCATATGCAGCATCTGAAGAAAATATTAGAACCGCAATTGTAAGAATTAAAGAGGTGCTTAGTTAATTCAAGCACAGTATTAAACAAAAATGCCTGAAATTTTATTTCAGGCATTTTTGTTATACAATTATATTATTCTAATCAACTACATCAAGAATCGATAGTTTAATGAAAGTAGAAAAGACTTTCTATCTCCAATCAAACCAGCTTCAGAACGCAACATCCAATGTTTATTGTATTGATACTGAACACCAATAATTCCATTCCATTTTTGTGACACTTGTTTGTCCATTCCGTATCTAATTATAGCACTACCATCTGCAGCATCAATACGTTCAATAATAGGAGCAAGAACTTGATCAGCAATAACTTTTTGTGGTATTGTAGCCTCATTATCATACCAATCATTATAATTTGCAACAATTTGATCTGTCCTTTCTTCTAAACCAGGAATAGCTTCACTTAATGTAATTTGCCCTCTAGTTTCAGAACTCATATTTATAGACATTCCTCCTGCCCAAACCGCAATATTACTTTCCGGTTTATTTTTAAAGGTGAATGTCTTTCCTAAGCGAATACCAACTACATTAACTCTTGTAGATTTGTCTAACAACTCGGGTTTATTCCATGTAAAATTTGCATCAACAGAAAACCAAACTGGTCCAATGCCACCAGCTCCCATGACACCAAAACCTGCGGTTGTTATACCTTGTTCTACAACCGATTGTAACTCAATCGGAGCAACTAAATTAACTTCGGTATTTGAATTTCCATAACCCAAAATACCATATACATTTAAAAATGGGAACACCCATAAATCGGGTCTTACATTAAAAGTATATGATGTGTTAGAGTTTTCACCAAATTGAATAAAATCAACAGAGGTTAGTGGAATATCAAGGCTGTTAGTTTTTAAACCCAATTGCATATTGGTAATATCTATACCTTGTTCCATCCACATATAATTAGCCATTATTCCAGCAGGGTATGGAATATCAAATCCTTTTTGATATACTTTTTGTCCCCAAATAGGGAATTTGTAATTATATTCAACTTGTTTTAAACTATCTGTATATTTTTCATTCTTAGTTCTAATCTTTTTTGATGAATATTGAGCACTACCATATTCTGGGAGTAACATCAAAAATATAACTGGAATTATAAATAGTTGAAAATTGTTTTTCATTTTCTATAATTTTGCTTATTATTTTTCTAGTTCTTCAATTCTTTTTTGGAGCTCTAAATTTTCTTTTTCCAATGCTTCTTTATCTTTTTCTGCTTGCTCTTTTTCTGCTTTTTCTTTCGCTTTTGTTACTCCCACAGGAAATGTTACTTTTACAAAAAAGGAGTTACTTTTAGTTCCAGATTTTTCCTTATAAATATCAACCAATCCGTGATAGTATTTAGCACCAACAGACATTTTTCTGCCTTTTTTAAACTGGTACCCAACGCCTCCTAAAAATCCTGCATCAATTTTTTGAATAGCATCTTTGTTTTTATAACGCACACGTTCTTCAATATCATCATTGTCACTATTAAACTCTACAAAAGCTTTTGTATGCCAACCAAATTGCATTCCACCTTCGGCATAAAATCCTTTGTAAAACTTGTATTTTAACAAAGCTGGAACCATAAATGTATTTATTACTTGTCTGTAACTACCATCAATAACAACTCCGTTTTCCTTTTGTTTGTCTATACCCAAAAAATCTAGATCATTGTCTGTTAAATTATCTAGCCCTTGATTTGCTTTAACTAGCACCCCTGTATAAACAGACCAATCTGGGTTTTTTAATTTTAAATCAAAATAAAATCCAATATTAAAAAAGGTTCTTCTATCGTTAGATTCAAAGCCTTCAATTTGTTCAAAATTTAAACCTGTTTCTAAACCAAACTCAAGTTTGTCAGAGTTTAATTTATCACCCAATAATAAAGAAATAAGAACTTGAGATTGAGATGTGACACTTGCAAGCATCAACGTTACAATAAGCATGATAGCTTTTTTACTCATAATTTGTTTAGTTTTTTTATAAACAAATATATAAGAATAAAATCAAAGGTTAAAAGTAGTTGTAATTTATTATTTTTGATAAAAAATATGCTGTAATTAACATCCTAATACTTCAAATGAATTTATGAAAACACTTAATCAGATAAATACGCTTAAAGAGCGCATGTCTCAATCCATCATAGGGCAAGACAAGCTAGTAAGTAGATTGATTTTAATTCTACTTGCCAATGGAAATGTTTTATTAGAAGGTTTACCTGGTTTGGCCAAAACCAGAGCCATTAAATCCTTAGCCAAAGAGTTAGATTGTGGATTAAGTAGAATTCAATTTACGCCAGATTTATTACCTTCTGATATAACTGGAACAGAAATTTATCAACCAGAAACAGAAGAAAAATTTATTTTTCAGCAAGGGCCTATTTTTAGCAATTTGATTTTAGCAGATGAAATCAATCGTTCACCAGCCAAAGTACAATCTGCTTTATTAGAAGCCATGGAAGAACGTCAAGTTTCTGTAGCTGGTAAAACTTATAAAATGGAACCATTGTTCATGGTAATGGCAACACAAAATCCAGTAGAACAAGAAGGGACTTATCCACTACCCGAAGCCCAAATGGATCGTTTTTTAATGCATGTAACTATAGATTATCCTGATGATACTTCTGAATTAGCAATTATGCGTTTGAACCGTGGTGAACAGATGAGTTCAGAAAAAAAAGAGCTAAAGGAAAAACTATCTCCTAAAATCATTTTTGATGCTCGTGATGAAATTAGTAATGTAACTATCTCTGAAAACATTGAGAAATATATTGTTGATATTATATCAGCAACCCGCTATCCTTCAAAGTACAATGAGCAACTTGCTAGCTGGTTAGATTTTGGAGCAAGTCCGAGAGGTACTATTGCCATTGATAGAGCATCGAGAACCCATGCTTGGATGAATGGTAACGATTTTGTAAGTCCTGATGATGTGAGAGCCGTAGTTCACGATTGTTTACGTCATCGAATAATGCTAAGTTATGAAGCAAATGCTGAAGGTGTTTCTGCTAATGAAGTCATAGATAGCATTCTTAAACAAGTTGCCGTAATCGGATAACGTAATATTTATTTAATGAAAAAATCACCTGAAAACAGCAATTCCATTTTTGTAACGCTACAAGATTTGTTGGCAAAAGAACACAGAGCTCAAGGTTTTAGTTTTTTAGCTAAAAAACAAAAAGTACGTAGTATTTTAGGTGGTAAACATGCGTCAAAATTACGAGGACGGGGTCTCGATTTTGAAGAAGTTCGTAATTACGTGGCCGGTGATGATATCAGAAATATAGATTGGAAAGTAACTGCAAGAACTCAAAAAACACATTCAAGAGTTTATAGCGAAGAAAAGGAAAAACCAGCTTTAATTATTGTTGACCAATCTAAATCAATGTTCTTTGGTTCACAACACAAAATGAAAAGCGTGGTAGCTGCAGAATTAGCAGCCTTAACATCTTTTAAAATCTTAAAAGATGGCGATCGTGTAGGTGGAGTTGTATATGCAGATAATGGAATTGATATTATTTTTCCGAAACGCAACAGAAAAAATATCTTGCACTTTTTTGAAAATATTGTGCAAAGAAATCAAGAATTAGAGCATTCTCAACCTGTAAATCACGAAAAGGCAACAGATACTGTTTTTAAAAAAATCAGAAACATTGTTACTCATGATTTTTTAATTGTAATTATTAGTGATTTTAGACGATACTCTCCAGCTGTTATTAAAAATATTGCACAACTCTCACTACATAATGATGTTATTTTAGCTAAGGTTTATGACCCGATGGAGCGTGAAATTCCTAAAACAAAAATGGTTATTGGCGATTCTCAAAAACAATTAAATATAGATGGTAAGAATCAAAATATTCAACAAGAATTTAGCAAAGGGTTCGATAAAGAATTTCAAGATTTTGAAAGTGAAATGAAAAAGCATCGCATTCCTGTTCTCAAATTTGACACAGTAAACCCTGTTGATGAGCAATTAAAAAATATGTTTTCAAGAAAAAGATAATGACTTATTACTTATACATATTTGCACCATTTCAAAATCAAGATTCTGTCGATGTAAATAACATAAAACCTCTTATGGAACCAGATTCTGTGGTGTTTTCTTTCGAAACTATTGGTTGGAGTATTTTACTATGGCTTATGATAATTTTGGTTTTATCACTGACCATTAGAAGCATTATTTTTTATAAAAAAAACAAATACAAACGTGATGCTATCAAAATTTTAGAAGGCTTAACTATTGATGGTTCAACAGAAATCAATCAGCACATTGCTGTGCAATTAAAATTAGTTGCTATTAAATCTTACGGTCGTGAAATAGTTGCACACTTAACTGGAAAAGAGTGGGCTTCCTTTTTACAATCAAAAATTAAGCATCTCGAATTTGATAATTTGGATTCTTTTTTAATGAAAAGCCTGTATCAAAATCAAGAAGATTTAGAACAAACAACTCAATTTTTAACTTATTCAAAAAAATGGATTAAAACACATGCCTGAAAATTTTGAGATAGCATATAAATTTGTTTTTTGGTTTTTCCCATTACCATTCATCCTATATTGGATATTGCCAGCTATACGCTTAAAAAGCGCTTCCTTATTATTGCCAGACTTTGATAAAGCACAAAAATATACAGGAGAGAAAGCACGGAAATCTGCAGAAATAAAAAGACGAAATAGTGTTTCATGGGTTTTTCTAATTCTAGTTTGGGCCTGTTTATTGGTAGCCCTTTCATCTCCTCAGATTGTTGCAAAACCCGAATTAAAAGTTAAAACCTCGAGAAGTTTTTTAATTGTTGCAGATATCTCTTTTAGTATGGCACAAACAGATTGGCGTATTGATGAAAAAAAAGTGAGAAGATGGGATGCGGTAAAAAGTGTAATGCATGATTTTATTGAAAAACGAGAAGGTGACAGAATGGGGTTGATATTCTTTGGGTCTAGTGCTTATATTCAGGCTCCTTTCACTTCCGAGCTTGAAACAGTAGATCAGTTATTGGAAGAAGCAGATGTTGGTATGGCAGGACAAATGACCAATATTGGGAAAGCTATTGTAAAAGGGATTGAACTTTTTGAACAAGACACCATTAAGACTAAAGTGATGTTGCTGCTGTCTGATGGTGTGGATGCAGGAACAGATATTTTACCTTTAGATGCTGCAGATATGGCTAAAAAAGACTCTATAAAAGTATATACTATAGGTATTGGTGATCCAAATATTGCCAATTCAGATTTAGATGAAACCACTTTAGAAGAAATTGCCGAAATGACCGATGCCCAATATTTTAGAGCAATTAATTCTGAACGATTGAATGAAATTTATAGCGAATTAGATAAACTAGAACCTATAGAATATGAAGAAGAATCCTACAAACCTACAACACTATTGTATCATTATCCGCTAGGCTTTGCCATAGGGTTATCTATTTTTCACGGACTAGTTTTAAGTTTTATTTCATTTTTTAAACAATTCAAGAAAGATGAACTCAATTAAGGAATTTGCACATATAAATTGGGAGCAGTTTCATTTTTTGAGACCAGTATTTTTATGGATACTAATTCCAGTAGCCATCATTCTATTATTGAATATCGTTACCAATCGCAATCAAATTAAATGGCAATCTGTAATTGCTCCACACTTAAGAAAATACGTGATTCAAAAAGGAAGTGAAGGCTTACGGAAATGGATGCAATTGTTAACAATGATTACGCTTTCTTTAGCAGTGTTAGGAATGGCAGGACCTACGTGGAAAGAAGTTGAAGTGCCAGGGAAAATTTTAGAAACTCCAATTGTAGTTGTGTTAGATTTATCGCAAAGTATGATGGCGACTGATATACAACCTAGCAGGTTGGAACGCGCCAAATTCAAATTATCCGATTTTATAGATGCCAATCCTCGAGCGCGAATTGCACTTGTTGGTTTTTCAGGCTCAGCACACACAATTGTTCCACTGACCAACGATTATAAAATTATTAAATCACACATGAGTACTTTAACTCCAAATGTGATGCCTTTCTATGGGTCAAATTTAGAAGCAACATTAGATTTAACTGACACGATTATAAATGTAACAAGTGCGCCTGCAACTTTGATTTTGTTCTCTGATGATTTTGACAAGTCTACTTTTGATGTCCTACAAACATTTGCCAATTCAGGAACAACCAAGATTGAAATAATGCCTTTCAATACGATTGTCGGTGCTAATGTTCCAAGTTATAATGGAAAGGGGTTTTTAAAAAATAAAGGAAAGAATGTACATTCTAAATTAAATACTGATATCTTAAATAGATTAGACGCTATCGAGAATATTACTGTGCATTCACTCACGCTTGACAATTCTGATATGGAATTATTAGCGAAAAAGATTGCTGATAATATTGAGTTCAAGGAACAAGATCAAGAAAAAGAAGACGATTGGGAAGATCATGGTTTGGTGTTAATTATTCCATTTGTTATTGTAGTACTTATTTCATTCAGAAAAGGGTGGGTACTTTATTCATTGATTTTTATGATGACATTATCTTCTTGTTCTGAAAACACTTCTTTCAAAGATCTATGGTACACAAAAGATTATCAAGGTCAACAATTGTTAAACAACGGAGAATTTGCAATGGCTGGAGATATTTTTGATGATCCGTTACAAAGTGGAGTGGCATATTATAAAGCAAAAAATTACGATGCTGCTATTGCTGCTTTTAGTAAAGACACAACAGCGATGGGTGCTTATAACTTAGGAGTTACCTATTTTGCAAATGGAGATTATGCGGCGGCTGAATTGGCATTTGGAAACGCTGTTGAGTTAGATCCAGAAATGGAAAACGCTAAAAATAATATGCAAGTTTCTAAACATTTATTAGGAGGCGAGAATGAAGTAAATCCTGAAGATGCAGAAGAAGCGCCTGAAAAAGGACAAGCACAAAATGAGCAAAATAAGAGTCCAGAAGACTTAAGTGGAGGAGGTCAAGAAGCCACCAAAAAACAAATGGAAAAGGAACGTTTAGAAGAGACGGTAAATACAGATGTAAGAAAAGGAAAAGAGTTAGAAGAAGTTCCAGATAATTTTGAAAGTGGAAAAGGAGATCCTTCTCAAAAAGTATTAATGCGAAAAGTTGATGACGATCCTGCCCTATTTTTAAAACGAAAATTTAAACATCAGGTAAAAGAACAGCAATTAAAACAACCTACAAATGTAAAAAAATGGTAATTGTTTTTAAAAAACATATCAGTATTTTCATCATTGTTTTAATGACTGTATCTGTGTTTTCTCAAAAACATTTATCCAGCTCTGTATCCTTGAGTAAAAATAGTGTTTATGTAGGAGAGCCTGTGCAAGTAACGGTTTCGGTATTTACATCTACGTGGTTTACAAAAGGAGTAAACCCTGGAAACATAAAAGTAAATGGAGCATTTACGGTTTATTTTAGATCGCTAAGCACGTCCAAGCAAGTCAATGGAAAAACGATTGCAGGAGTTCAATTGTTCTTTAATGTATTTCCTCATGAAGATGGCGCTATTGAATTTCCACCTCTAGATATTGAAGTCGAAACTCCTGATTTTGGAGGTTATAAAGGTATTAGGCATATTGTTAAAACAAATCCAAGAACTATCAATGTAAAACCCATTCCGGCAAATTTTGATGCAGATGATTGGTTAGTAACCTCATGGATGTCGGCTACTGAAAATTGGAATGGAGATTTAAAAAATGTAAAAGTAGGTGATGTTTTAGAGCGAAATATTTCTAGAAATGCTTCCAATACGGTTTCAGAATTGATTCCGCCAATAAAATGGGATACCATTGCAAATGTGAGTTTGTATCCAGCCAGATCTTCTGTTAGTAATAACAAAACCAAAACATCAATAAGCGCAACAAGATCAGAGGGTACTCGCTACTTATTCGAAAATGAAGGCACGGTGGTAATTCCAAAAATGGAATTGACCTGGTACAATCCGTACAAAAATAAATTGTACAAAAAAACGATGCCAGAGGTAATCATAAATGTACAACCGAACCCTGATTTGGGTATGTTAGCCACTGTTAAAGAACAGTTGGAAAAGTCAAAAACCGCAGAAGAAAGTCAAGAGGAAAAAGCATTAACAATATTAGGACTTACAATAAAACAATTTTTAATTTTGTTGGCAATTGGATTACTATCACTTTACTTATCAATTAAGTTGATGCTACTTGTATTGAAATCATATAAACGTAAAAGAGCGGTTTACTTGAATTCAGAAAAGTATTATTTTGATTTGTTTATCAAATCTATTCGTTCTAAAAATCAGCAAGAAATTCAAAAAACGTTGTATCGCTGGATTGACATGTTGCATTTAGATGAACCAACTATATCCAATTTTGTTAAAACATATGGTATAGAAAGTATGATAGAAGATAAAATCATCAATGAAAAAGAGTGGGTCTTGGCACGCAAAAAATATATTTCTAGACAAAAAAATAATATCAAAATTCAAAATAGTTTATGGATAAACCCATAAAAAACACTTGCTCTTAACGGTCTTGTTTACGAAACGGAGCGTATAAAAAAAATACTTATATTCGATTTGTCTTAAAGTCGAAGTTTAAAATTTGGCGAAACTTTTCATTAAATAAATATAAAAGCATCAAATGATATTTGCAGTAAAAATAAATGCCCCTATTTTTGCTGGTTTTAATTAAGCTTTATAGCAACATGAGAAACTTTATAACAACGTGTTTTTTTCTTATTCCAATTATTATTTGGTCTCAGGCTCCAAAAGAAGTAGTAGATGCAAGTAATCCACTTTCAAAAGGGTTGAATGCGTATCAGATTTTTCGTATCAAACCAAATGTACTTGATATGCAGAATATTGTAAACTACACAACTAGTAAGTGGTTTATTAGGGGGTCTATTGATTATAATAAAATTCATTCTGGAGGTCTTAATTATGGAGCATCAAGTTTCCTTGTTTCTAGACTTTTTAAGTTTTCACCTGATAACGAATTATGGAAAGTCCAAATAGGGGTAGGAGCAATTGTTTCTGATTCAAAATTGAATGGATTTAGTGGAGGTATTAGTTTCGTAGGCGTTCAATCTTATAAAAAATGGAAATTTGTAGAACTTTTTACGTATCAAATTAATAATACTATTGAGGCTCAGTATGGAGTGTATTATAAAATTTCGAAAAATGGATTGTGGGAAGTTAGGTCGCATCCAAGAATGCTTTTTAACTTGGATACTGGCAAAAATGAAATTCCTGCAGGTGTTGGGGTTGGTAAAACCATATTAGGGAAATCATTCACAACTTATGTTTTTTGTGAGCCAGAATATGATTTTGTTGCAAATGATTATTTAATTTATACTGGTGTGAAAGTTATTTTCTAATTTAAATTTATTATTTTTGAGATACCAAAATTGTATATTAAAAATATTATTTAACCTTGATTTAACCCTTTTTAAAGATCGTTATATCTATTATTAACTTTAAAATTATTTTATGAAAAAACAACAAAGCAATTTATTTTTATTTGCAACTGCCTTTTTAATGGCAAGTGCAATCTTTGCCCAAGACAAACCAAACATCCTCGTAATTTGGGGTGATGACATTGGATGGGACAACATTAGTGCGTATAACCACGGAATGATGGGTTATAAAACTCCAAACATTGACCGTATTGCTAATGAAGGTGCTATGTTTACAGATTGGTATTCGCAACAATCTTGTACTGCTGGTAGGGCTGCATTTATTTTAGGCCAACACCCTTTTAGAACTGGATTATTAACTATTGGGATGCCTGGAGGAGAACAAGGAATAAAAGACGACCAACCTACCATTGCAGAATTATTAAAAAATCAAGGATATACTTCTGGACAATTCGGAAAAAATCATTTAGGAGATAGAGATGAAATGTTACCTACCAACCATGGTTTTGACGAGTTTTATGGTAACTTATATCATTTAAATGCTGAAGAAGAGCCAGAAGGATATTATTATCCTAAAGATCCAGAATTTCATAAAAAATTCGGACCTCGTGGAGTTTTGCATTCGTATGCAGATGGAAAAATTGAAGATACTGGCCCATTAACAAAAAAGAGAATGGAAACTGCAGATGAAGAATTTACTGCAGCAGCAATAAACTTTATTGAAAGAGCACATGAAGCAGGAAAACCTTTCTTTGTTTGGTTAAGTGCAACTCGTATGCACGTTTGGACTCATTTAAAAGACGAAAGCACAGGAGTAACAGGAATTGGTTTGTATCCAGATGGTATGGTAGAACATGACAAAGCAATTGGAACTGTACTTGATAAGTTAGAAGAATTAGGAATTATGGATAATACAATTATCATGTATTCTACCGATAATGGAGCAGAAAAGTTTACTTGGCCTGATGGAGGTACTACACCATTTGCAGGTGAAAAAGGAACGACTTGGGAAGGTGGATTTAGAGCTCCATGTGCAATTCGTTGGCCTGGGGTTATAGAACCAGGTACAAAATATAATGATATCTTTTCTCACGAAGACATGATGCCAACATTATTAGCTGCTGCTGGAGTTCCTGATGTAAAAGAAAAACTATTAACAGGATATCAAGCAAATGGTAAAAACTTTAAAGTTCATTTAGATGGGTATAATATGATGCCTTATTTAAAAGGAGAAGTTGATAAATCACCAAGACATGAAATCTTTTATTTTGATGCAGGAGGTAATTTAAATGCATTGCGTTATGATAATTGGAAAATACATTTTACAATTATGGAAGGAGCAATTAATGAAGCCTATAGAAAGACTCCATCATGGCCAATTCTTATTAATTTAAGAGCTGACCCTTTTGAGGTATCTTGGAAATCTTCAATGTATACACGTTGGATGGCAGACAATATGTGGTTATTTGTACCAGCTCAAGCTTATGTAGGTGAATTTCTAAAAACATTTCAAGAGTTTCCACCAGTATCAGGAAGTTCTTTAGGTATTGATGGTGTGATGCAAGCTTTAAAAGCAAGACCACAAAATTAATTTTATCATCGAGATAACTGAAAAAAACAAAAGCTAAATATTTTATATATTTAGCTTTTGTTTTTATACTAATTCATTTACTATGGCACAAAAATTATTATTAAACCTTATCCTTTTATTATGTATAACATTTGTAAATGCACAAGAAAAAAAAGACCATGAAGAAAAAGAGTATCCAGAGAGAAAACATTCTATAGCATTAATAATTAGTCATACGCAAATTGCAGAAGGTGTAGAAAATGGAGAAAAAAAATGGATTTCACTACCTTCTTGGGGTATAGATTATAATTACGAAATTAGTGAGCGATGGGCAATTGGCTTGCACAACGATATTGTTGTAGAAAGTTTTGTGGTAGAACATAATGATGGTACAGAAATAGAACGGAGCTCTCCTTTTGCAAGTGCCGTTGTTGGAATGTTTAAGCCAATTAAAAATTTTAGTTTGGTTTTGGGAGCGGGTGGTGAATTTTCTAAAGAAGAAAATTTATTTCTAATTAGAGCAGGGATTGAATATGGTTACCTAATCCATAACAATTGGGAACTTATTGCTAATATAACAAACGACTTAAAAATTAACACCTATAATTCTTGGAGCATTGGCTTCGGAATTGCAAGAAAAATTTAAAAATAATAATTATGAAATACTTTAGTAACACCACAGCAATAATATTGTTCATAAGCATATTAGCTTTATCGTGCGTATCACCTAATAATAATGAGCAAGACCAAAATAAAACTATAAAAAAAGACCCTCTTCCATCTTGGAATGATGTTGCATCAAAAAACAATATTATTGCTTATGTAAATGAAGTAACCAACCCAGAAAACAAAACGTTTATTCCAATAAAAGATCGTATTGCAACTTTTGATAATGATGGAAATTTATGGGCAGAACAACCAGCCTATTTTCAATTATTTTTTGCTATAGATAGAGTAAAAGAGATGGCTGCTGATCATCCTGAATGGAAAGTTGAGCAACCATTTAAAGCTGTCCTTGAAAATGATATGGAGGAATTAAAAAAACACGGAGAACATGGTCTAGTTCAACTAGTAATGGCTACACATGCTGGTAAAACAATTGAAGAGTTCGATACTGATGTTAAAGATTGGATTGCCACTGCTAAACATCCTACTAAAAATGTTGGTTATGATAAATTAGTTTATCAGCCTATGCTAGAACTGTTACAATATCTTAGAGTTAATAATTTTAAAACCTATATTGTTTCTGGTGGAGGAGTTGATTTTATGAGAGCATTTGTTTCTCCTATTTATGGGATTCCGTCAGAACAAATCTTAGGTTCAAGAATTAAAACAAAATTTGAGTACAATAATGGAAATCCTAAAATAGTGCACCTCCCTGAACTAGATTATAATAATGACAAAGAAGGAAAACCATTAAACATTCAAAAAATTATAGGAAAAAAACCTGTTTTTTCATCTGGTAATTCTGATGGAGATTTACAAATGATGCAGTACGCTGCTTCAAACGAATATAAAAGTTTTATGCTCTATGTACACCATACTGATTCTATTAGAGAGTGGGCTTACGACAGAGAATCGCATATTGGAAGATTAGATAAAGGACTAGACCAAGCACTAAATGATGGATGGACAGTGATTGATATGGAAAAAGACTGGAAAGTTATTTACCCTTTTGAACTTAATTAATATGGAAATAGTACTATTTGGATTTTTATTTGGAGCTATACTTATTTATGCTAAATTAAATAAATACAATACCATTAGTGGATTAGCAATACTTGAAGATTTAGCCGTTGTAAAAACAATTGCATTAGCAATAGGTTTAGGAGTTATTATACTCAGTATAGAGATTGATTTAGGACTTGCTTCATACCATGTAAAACCATTTTTGGTTGGAGGTGTTCTGTTAGGTGGTCTTTTATTTGGTGTAGGAATGGCAATTTTGGGATATTGCCCAGGAACACTAGCTATTTCTTTAGGAGAAGGCTCTTTAGATGCCCTTATCGGAATTATAGGAGGTCTTTTTGGAGGTCTAGCTTTTACAATTATTTTACCATCAATTCAAAGTGTATTGGATCCTAATTTAGGAGCTATTTCTTTGAATACATTAATTAAATCAAAAACAATATATTATATTCTTATTTTTATTATTGGAATGTCATTTATTTATATTTCATTTTGGTTAAATAAAAAAGATAAAACACAAGGCAAAAAGTGGATATATTCAGGTATAGCGTTAGCAATTTTAAACGCTATTATTTTTTCGAGCTTTACATCCAACCGTCCAATCGGAGCTTCAACATCATTTCCTTATGTGGCTGATGCTCTATCAGGCATAACAGATAATGATTATTATAAAGCCATCCAATCAGATGGTTATTGGGAAGTTTTATTCTTAGGAGGAGCTTTTTTATCTGGACTAATAATATCATTGATAAAAAAAGAATTTCAATTTAAACTTATTTATAAAAATTGGCAGAGATTTAAAGGAACATCAAAAACAAAAAGGGTAATTTGGGCATTTCTTGGAGGTTTTGTTTTAATTTTTGGAGCAAGAATGGCAGGTGGTTGTACTAGTGGACATATCCTTTCTGGAGGTATGCAACTTTCTTTGAGTAGTCTTGTTTTTGCGGTATTTACTTTTATTGGTTTATTGATAACTGGAAAATTATTTTATAAACAATAATTATATCAACTAGAATTAAAATCCCTTAACCAATAAATGAAATTATCCCAAAGTGCTATAAAAAATTTAGTTTCCAATTACTTTCCAAATTTAAAGGAAAAAGATGTGGATATTTTCTTATCAATAACTAAATATTACTCTGCAAACAATAAAGAAATAATTCTTAAAAGTGGTAAAACAGATAAAAATCTAGTTTTTATATTAAAAGGAGTGGCACGCGCTTATTGTATTAATGATAAAGGGCAAGAATTAAATAATTTTATTAGAGCTCAAGGGCATTTAATGGGAGATGCGAAAGCATTTGGAGATGATGTTCAACTTCTTAACACTGAAGCTATTGGTGAAATTCATTTTTTAAAATTTGATATTAGTAAATTAGAAGCTTTAGGTTATAATTCTCCTGAAATCATGAAATTTTATTTAGACTTTTTAAAAGAAATTATTCTCACACTTTCATATCGACTAAATACTTTTGTTACTATGACTTCAGAAGAACGATATTTAGATTTGATAAAATGGAATCCTATATTGTTAGAGACTACTTTTGATAAACACCTTGCAAGTTTTTTAGGAATAACGCCAATAACATTACATAGGATAAAAAAAAGTTTAAAACCTATCAAATGATATTTTTTTAACTATTTAGATCTTCTATCTTTGCCAAAACTTAAAAAAAAATATGAAAAAATTCATTTACCCTTTATTAATCATTATTTCAATTATCACATTTCAATCTTGTGATGATGATGATCCTCTACCTGTACCATTAACCCATACCATTGGAGATTTTTACCAAGGAGGTGTTATTTTTTATCTTGATGCAACTGGCGAACACGGTCTAATTTCTGCTGTTTCAGATCAAAGTTTTGATGCAGTATGGGGTTGTCCACCATTAATCGTAAACGGAGCTAACGGTGAAGAAATTGGGACAGGTGCTCAAAACACAACCGATATCGTTAACGGTTGTAGTTCTACCATTTCTGGATTTGCTGCAGAGTTATGTGAGAACCTTGAATTGAATGAGTTTAACGATTGGTTTTTACCAAGTAAAGACGAGTTAAACGAATTGTATCAAAATCGTGATATAGTCAATACCACTTCAATAGAAAATGGAGGTGCTCAACTAGAGGATGCTGAATACTGGTCTTCTTCCCACCAAAATAACAATTCTGTGTTTGTGCAACATTTTACAGCAGGAAATCAGTTTGGAGTTAGCGAAGATGAATTGTATAACGTTCGTGCTGTACGAGCTTTTTAATAAATTATCCTTAAAATAGATGAAAAAACAAAAATTTACATTCCTTCTAAAGTCAGTTTTAGTTGGATTAGCCATTACAGCATTTACAAGTTGTAATCAAAAAGCTACTGATTCAAATTCTACTAACGATTCAAAACCTGAATTTAAAGGAAAAATCGCTCTAGATATTAGAGATTCAGAATCAGATTGGTCAGCTTATACGCCTAAGTCTGCTCCTGAAGGAGCTCCAAATATTTTATTTATTTTGTATGATGATACAGGGTTAGGAGCTTGGTCGCCATACGGAGGAGGTATCAATATGCCAACTATGGATAAATTGGCCGCTAATGGTTTAACTTATACTCAGTGGCACACTACTGCTTTATGTTCTCCAACTCGATCAACAATTCAAACAGGAAGAAATCACCACCTTAACGGTATGGCTGCAATTACAGAAACTGCTGATGGTTTCCCTGGAGCAAATGGAAGAATGGGGCCAGAAGTAGCTCCGCTTTCTATGATTTTACAAGAGAATGGCTACAGTACTTTTTGGATTGGAAAAAATCATAATGTACCAGAACAAGATGTAGCATCAGGAGGAAGTAAAAAACAATGGCCATTACAAATGGGCTGGGATCGTTTTTATGGATTTATTGGAGGTGAAACAAACCAATGGTATCCAGACTTAATTGAAGACAATCATTTTGTTGAAAAAGAATTTGAAGAAGGGTATCACCTTTCAAAAGATTTAGCAGATCATGCTTTAGGAATGTTAAAAGATCAACAAGCTACCAATCCATCAAAACCTTGGTATTTGTGGTACAATCCAGGAGCAAATCACGCACCTCACCATGCTCCAAAAGAATACATTGCAAAATATAAAGGCAAATTTGATGCTGGGTATGATGTATACAGAGATTGGGTTACTGGACGTATGATTGAAAAAGGAATTTTACCAGAAGGTACAGTAAACACACCGATGAATCCTATGCGTGAAGATATGGCTCAAGCTATTGATAATGTACGTCCTTGGGATACTTTAAATGATGATGAAAAGAAATTGTTTGCAAAAATGGCCGAAGTGTATGCAGGTTTTTCTGAATATACCGATGCACAAGCAGGGAGAGTTATAGACTATTTAGAAGAAAGTGGCCAATTAGAAAACACGATTGTAATGTACGCTGCTGATAATGGAGCCTCTGGAGAGGGAAGTCCTAATGGTTCAGTAAACGAAAATAAATTCTTTAATGGATACCCAGATGAATTATCTGAAAACATGAAATATTTAGATGTTTTGGGTGGCCCAGAAACGTATGAGCACTACCCAACGGGTTGGGCATCTGCTTTTTCAGCTCCATTTAAAATGTTTAAGCGTTACTCGCAATATGCAGGTGGAACAAATGATCCATTAGTAATTTCTTGGCCAAAGGGAATTAAAGCAAAAGGTGAGATTCGTAATCAATACCATCACTCTGTAGATATTGTTCCTACATTATTAGAAGCAATCGGATTGGAAATGCCAAAAGTTCATAACGGAGTTAAACAAGTTCCATTATCTGGAGTTTCTATGGCTTATACTTTTGATGCAAAACCAAATGATGCAACTAAAAAAGAAGTACAATATTTTGCGATGCTTGGTTCTCGTGGTATCTGGAAAGATGGATGGAAAGCAGCAGCTATTCATGCGCCTTTATCTGGAGCAGGACACTTTGATGAAGATGATTGGGAATTATATCATGTAGCTGTTGATAGGTCTGAATCAAATGATCTTGCAAAAGAAAATCCAGAAAAATTAAAAGAATTAATTGACGCTTGGTTTGTTGAAGCAGAAAAAAATAATGTACTTCCATTAGATGACAGAAGTGCTGCTGAAATTATTGGTATAGAAAGACCATCACAAGAGCCTGCAAGAGATAGATATGTTTATTATCCGTTTGCAGCAGCTGTACCAGAGGGTAATGCTGTAAATGTTAGAGGACGTTCTTATAAAATGTTAGCGAATGTAGAGGTTACTAATAAAACATCAGGAGTAGTCTTTGCACACGGTTCACGTTTTGGAGGACATACGTTGTTTATCAAAAACAAAAAATTGTATTATGTATATAATTTCTTAGGAATAAAGCCAGAGCAAGTTTTTGAATCTAATATAACCCTTACTCCTGGAAGTCATACTATAGGTATGGAATTTATAAGAGAAAAAACAGGTGATAAAGGAGAATCAGTAGGAACAACAAAACTTTATATTGATGATAAATTAGTTGCTGAAGGACCAATGAGAACACAACCTGCCAAATTCACATTGTCTGGAGATGGTTTATGCGTTGGCTATGATAGTGCAGATGCTGTAAGTGAATTGTACCCAAGTCCAAGTAAATTTAGCGGAGGAACAATTGATTTTGTAGGTGTAACAGTTGAAGGTACACCTTATGTAAATTTAGAGGCAGAAGCAAAAAGAGCATTGATGAGTCATTAAAGAAGAATAATTTCTGAATTTTTAAAAGCCGAATATATTTTATATTCGGCTTTTAATTTTTAGTTATTTTTACGTCTCAAAATATAGATCACATGAAAAAAATCATCTCCTTAGCAATTGTACTATTTATCTGTACAATTACAAATGCGCAATCTTTGTCAGAATTATACCAAACAGTAAACTCTTCTATAGTTGTCATTAAAACTCAAAACAATACAAGTGCAGGTTTAGGCGACAAGAAAAAAGTGAACACTCAAGAAGGTTTAGGATCTGGAGTATTAATTTCTGCTGACGGTTTAATTTGGACAGCTTCTCACGTAGTTCATAGTACTGAGAATTTAGCTGTTAAATTTACTGATGGTGATATTTATGAAGCTGAAGTGTTAAGTTCTAGTCCGTCTGCTGATGTAGCACTCATCAAAATAATTGGTGATTTTCAATTAAAAAATAAGCATGTTGCTTCTATTGGCAATTCTGACAAAGTAACTATTGGTCAAGAAATTTTTGTGATTGGTTCACCACTTGGTATTGAACAAACACTTACAAGAGGGATTGTAAGTGGTAAGATTACGCAGGGAAATTTGAATGAAAGTTTTTCTCCAGTAGAATTTATCCAAACAGATGCGGCAATTAATCCTGGTAATTCTGGTGGGCCATTATTTAATATGAGTGGTGAGGTTATTGGAATTGCAAGTTTTATCATGTCACAATCTGGAGGTTTTGTAGGTCTTGGTTTTGGAGCATCCTCAAATGTTGCTACTAAAATTTTAATGAATCAAAAAAGTATTTGGTCTGGGATGGAATTTGCTTTTCTAGAAGGCGAAATGGCGGAGATTTTTAACCTACCTCAAGAAGCAGGATTGTTAGTCTTATCAGTAACATCTAAAGGATTAGGAAATAAATTAGGGCTTCGTGGAGGTTATATAAATGTAACTATTGAAGGAAGTCCGTTACTAATTGGGGGAGATATTTTATTAGAAATTGCAGGTGTTAAATTAGAAAATGCAGAATCATTAGACCTTCTTAAAAAGAAAATGATCATTTTTGAAAACACAAATTTCGAAGTTAAATATTTACGTGCTGGTAAAGTTTATACTTCTTCTGTAAAGAAATAATCTATATTATATTTTTAGATTACTTGTCTCACTCAAATAAATTGGAGCATATTTTGTAGAAATACAAACTGTAAGTTTTAAAGAGCTTAATTGACAGAGATCAAATTCACTTCATAAATTAAAATAGCTCCACCAGGAATTCTACCACTTCCAGAAATGCCATATGCTAAATGAGCAGGGATAAGAAGAATACCATTACCTCCTTCTTTAAAATGTGGTATTCCCTCTTTCCATCCTTCAATAACCTCATTGAGGTTTAAAGAGACTCCGCTAGAATTACTTTCATCAAAAATTTCTTCGTCAATAAAATAACCTGTATAAGCAACAGTTACATTAGAAATTTCTGTTGGTCTTGTTCCTGTTCCTTCTTCATATACTACGTAGTATAATCCAGAATTACTTCGTGTTGCATCTAAATTGTTCGCGGTAATATAAGCTTGAATTTCTTGTTCGTTGACTTCAGTATAGTCAACTAAATCATTATCATCATCAGCACAAGAAATTAAAAAGATAAATGCAAAAGCTAAAAGCGAATATTTCATGGTTTAGGGTTTTTTAAGAAGTATCAAATATACTAAAGTCGTCAAGTTGAACTAATTTATTACTAAGATAAAAATTAGTTGCTTTATCTCTTTCTCAATAGTTTATAGAACATTATTTTTGAGAAAACTTATTCTATGAAAAAAATAGCCCTAGTTATATTCATTGTATTTTCTATTCAAAGCTTAACAGCTCAAAATGTATCTTTTGGTTTAAAGGGAGGAGTAAATATGTCAAAATTTAGCAGCGCTAATGATATAGCAGGTAGAGATGATGAATATAAAATATTTAAATATAAGCTTGGATTTCAAGTTGGTGGATTTGCTGAATTTAAATTGAAAGGAAATTTTTATCTGCAACCAGAACTTCTATTTTCCTTACAAGGAACAAAAATCTATAACTTGATAAACAGAACCTATTATAATACGAATGAGTTTTATTTTACTCTTCCATTAATGTTCAATTATAAGTTTTTAGAAAACTATGGTGTTGAATTAGGTCCACAGATTAATTATTTGTTTGCGATTAAACAAGAAGAAGGCTTTAAATACCCAGAAGAAGTATTGGATGAATTGTCAAATGAGATTAATTGGGGGATTGCAGCAGGTTTAAAATATAATGTTTCACCTACATTAGGATTTGGTATTCGATATATTTATGGTTTTGAGAGAAAAGAAAATTTGACAGGATTTATTTTTCGAAAATATAAAAACTCAGTTTTACAACTGAATTTAGAGTATAAATTTAATTAAAGAAATCATAAAACTAAAAAAGCCACATCAATTTGATGTGGCTTATAAATTATTTATATAACAGATTACTCTCCTAAAAATGGATATCTATAATCTGTTGGTGTAACCAATGTTTCTTTTATTGTTCTTGGCGATACCCAGCGTAGTAAGTTCCAGATAGAACCAGCTTTGTCATTTGTTCCAGAACCACGAGCGCCACCAAATGGTTGTTGTCCTACAACAGCACCGGTTGGTTTGTCGTTGATATAAAAATTACCAGCAGCATTCTCTAATGCTTTTGATGCATAATCAATGGCATATCGATCGCCACTAAATATAGCGCCTGTTAATGCATACTCTGATGTTTCATCAACAATTTTCAAGGTGTCTTTCCAGTCAGCATCCTCATAAACAAATACTGTCAACACAGGGCCGAATAATTCAGTACACATCGTTGTGTATTTTGGGTTTGAAGTCACAATTACCGTTGGCTCAATAAAATAACCTGTTGATTTATCATGACCACCACCTACTAAAATTTCTGCATCAACATCATTTTTAACAGCATCTATATACGATGAAATTTTATCAAAAGAAGATTCATGAATCACAGCATTGATAAAGTTAGAAGTATCTTCTGGAGATCCTATTTTCATAGAATTTACATCTTCAACAACTTGTTTTTTGACATCCTCCCAAATTCCTTTTGGAATATAAGCTCTAGAAGCTGCTGAACATTTTTGTCCTTGATATTCAAATGAACCTCTTGTCATTGCCGTTGCAACTTGACCTGCATTTGAAGTAGGGTGTGCCCAAATAAAATCTTTACCTCCAGTTTCACCAACAATTCTTGGATATGATCTGTAGTTGTTGATGTTGTTTCCTATTTGCTCCCATAAATGTTTAAACACATTTGTTGATCCAGTAAAATGCAATCCAGTAAAATCTTTATGACCTAAAACCACATCGCTAATCATAACAGGGTCGCCATACACTACATTTAGAACTCCATCAGGTAAACCAGCTTCTTTAAACAAATCAACAATAATTTTTGCAGAGTATACTTGACTGTCTGATGGTTTCCAAACAACTACATTTCCTAACATTGCCGGAGCAGCAAATAAATTAGCTGCAATTGCTGTAAAGTTAAACGGAGTTACGGCGTAGATAAATCCTTCTAGTGGACGGTATTCCATTCTGTTCCAAATTCCTTTTTCAGAGATTGGTTGATTTTGATAAATCTCAGTCATAAACTGCACATTGAAAGTCAAAAAGTCAACCAACTCACAAGTGGCATCAATTTCTGCTTGAAATACATTTTTAGATTGCGCCAACATTGTTGCAGCATTCATTTTTGCTGTATAAGGTCCAGCTAACAATTCAGCCGCTTTTAAGAAAATAGCTGCTCGGTGTTCCCAAGGTGTTGCAGCCCAAGCATCTTTTGCTTCTAAAGCACTGCTAATAGCAAGCTCAACATGTTTTTGTTCGGCTTTGTGATATGTACCTAAAATATGTTTATGATCATGAGGAGGAGACATTGTTGCGGTATTACCGGTTCTGATTTCTTCACCACCAATATACATCGGAACATCAATTGTTTCGTTGTACATTTTTTTATAGGTGTCTAATACGTTTTTGCGTTCTGGAGTACCAGGAGCATAAGATTTTACAGGTTCGTTCACTGCTTTAGGAACGTTAAAAAATGCGTTTGCCATGACTAAATAATTTTAATTATTAGGATTGCAAAATTACGATATTTTCGAGAGATTTTGAATTATTAGGGTTTATATTTGTGAATAGTTTAACACGCAAACCTTATAGGTTAATTAATTAAATAATCCTCAAAATATGTGCACCGTTACCTTTCTTTCTTTAGGTGAAAACGAGTTTATTTTAACATCGAGTAGAGATGTTCCTTTTGCAAGAAAAAGTGCAGAGGCTCCTAAAAAAGTTATTGAAGATGGTGTAGAATTGATTTATCCAAAAGATGGTGAAGCTGGTGGGTCTTGGATTGGAACGAGTTCTAAAAACAGATTAATTTGTTTGTTGAATGGTGGATATAAAAATCACACAACAAAAGAGAGTTATAGAAAAAGTAGGGGAATTATTGTAAAGGACTTGTTAAAGTCTGATGTGATTTCTGAAGCTTTGACTCAGATTGATTTAATAGATATTGAACCTTTTACCTTGGTGATTGTAGATTGGAATGATGGTTTGGAATTATTTGAATTTGTATGGACAGGAGAAAAGAAACATTTGATTAATATTCCTCAAGTTCCGCATATATGGTCATCATCTACTTTGTATGATGATTCAATTAAAAAGTTGCGTCAAGAATGGTTTACTGATTGGAATTCAAAAAATCACGACTATTCAAAAGAGCAAATTATCAACTTTCATAAAACTGCAGGTGAAGGAAATTCTGAAACTGATGTTTTAATGAAACGCGAAAAAGGAGGTACAGTGAGTATTACATCTATCAGTAGAGAAAATGCTGAACTTCATCTAATTTATGAAGATATGTTTACACATAAAGTGTCTGAGATTTAGTTTGTTGTTGGTTAATAGTTGATGTCTATACAAACTGTTTTTAGGATTTAAAACGAGATTACTTCGTTTCATGCATAATGATGGGAAGCTACAAACTGAGACTAAAGACTGCCAACTAAATAAATTAACCAAACATAAAAGCAATGAATCCAGAAATGATAGCTGCAAAAAAACCAATGGTTGTATAAACAATATTTAGTAGAATAAATTTTACAAAGGTTTTAAGTTTTCCTTGTTGGTAAAACTTTTTTAATGCCATAAATAAGTATATCAAAAAGAGGAACATAAATAGCCCTATATTTTCATAGCCTGTAAAATAGTTGATGAGTATATATATAATCATCAGCAAAAAGAACACGGTTTGTGTATGAAAAACAAAGACCAAATGCTCCATATAATTCATATGTTTTCTATAATAAATTAACTTAAAGAAAAGTGTAAATAGTGGTAAGAAAATAAAGAGAGCTATGGATAATTTTGCAATAATTTTTTTTATAAAACCTTTGCCTCTACTCTCTGTAATCTCTTTGTAGCTTTTACGATACCGTTGCACTTGTTCGAAATAAAAACGATTCCAAAAAGTTGTGGGATATCCTATTTCGGTTAAAGCTAGCCTTGTTTCAGTAAAGCCTTCATTACGGTGACGGTGTTGGTAAACATAAAAATCTTGAATTTTATTTGTAAAGGAGATTTCTTTTATAGTATCATTTTGAATTTTATATTGGTAGGTAGAGTCAATCAACATATCAGAAAATTGTATGCCATCGGAAAATGAGGTTATTACTCTTTGGTCTACCGTATCCATTTCTTTAAAAATCTGGGTTTTGACATCATCTGTCAAAATTGAATCTAATACTTGTTGTGATTCAGGAATATCAGCTGTCGGAATGATGTTATCCCAATCGCTTGTAAAACCAAGAATTAAAAAGAATAAAATAGATACTTGTAAATATAGTTGAAACGGATTTACATATCTTTTTCTTTTACCGGCAATGTAATTTTTAGAAACAGAACCAGGTTTAAAAAGCAGCGGCATAAATGTCGTCCAAAATCGAGAATCGTATGAAAAGAACCCAGAAATTAGTTGTCCAATAAAACTGCCGAAGTTTAATTTTTCTATATTTTTTTGACCGCAGTATGAACAAAAAACATCATCAGATGCTAAAGGCTTGCCACAATTAAGACACTCTGGTAAAATTTGGCGAAGTGTGGTTTCCTTTTTCTTAAAAAATTGTAGTTTGTTCATGCAAGTTAATCTGCTACTAAAGTAGTCAATCAAAATGAAAAATAAAAAAAGGAAATTAATTTAAGGCACCAGATACCATTAACTGAAAGGTTGGGATGTGTACTTTAAAGGTTTTAGTAGAGGTAAAATTTACCATCTCATAATAACCATTCATCGCACCGATATGAGAAGTTAAAATACAATTGGAAGAATAGCAGTGTTTTTGGCCAGGTTTTAGAATTGGCTTTAATCCTACAACACCCGGGCCGTCAACAATTTCAATAGTATTAAGAGAATCGAAAATTTCCCAATGGCGATTTAATAGTTGTACAGAGTCATTGCTTTGGTTTTCAATAGAAATACGATAACTAAAAGCATATCGTAAACGATCATCATGATAACTTGTACCAATGAACTTGGTTTTAACTGAAATTTTTATGCCATTTGTGACCTGCTGAACCATAACAATGTTGAGGTTGTTTGTGATTGCAAAGGTATGCTTTTTTTAAATATATGGCTCGCAGTTGTTTAATTCAATATGTTTCTGGAATTAGCTTCTCCAATTCCGATGACGCTATCATATCTATCTCCAATTTTTCGATAGTAAACTAAGATAGTATAATCGTTTTCGGTTTGATAAAAAGATCCGTCAATATCATGATTACTAAAATTACCAGCATTATCTAAGGTTACAAATTGATAATTGTAGAAGCCTTGTTTTATTAAAATTTGTGCTTCGTATAATCCCGTTTCTTCATTGTAAAAAAGTTCGTTCATAGTATCATTCCTCCAATTGTTATAATTGCCATTTACAAAAACTCTTTTTCCTCTTAAATCTTCTAATGTATTTAATGAAAAGAAGACCCAAGTATAATCTGCTTCGATGTTAGAATCTCCAAGCCCATCAACATTTCTTACAACAAAATTCCCATTGATATCGGGGCTTATTCCATACGGTTTGTCAATTCGTTCATCATTAGTATATAAAATGGTGTGATACAATTCTGGACCAGAATCAACACGTCTTATATATACATTTGAAAACCGAACTGCTTTACTGTCAAAATAGAGAAACTCATTTCCTGCCCAAAAATTAGTGACATCTAAATATTTATAGAGTAATTGCGAACCGCGATAAAATTGAGGTACCAAATTGTAAATTGCTGTTTGCCAATTGTTGTTTTGCATCAATACCGTTTTAATTTCTATTTTTGGATTATTGATTAACATATTTGGATGATTGATTACAAACTGTACATTTTGTTTGGTGTCAATTGCTGCAATTTCTCTACTTCTGTGTACGCTTACCCCTACATCTACCAAAGATTCGTACAGTACTAATCGACGAGTAAAAACGACTTCTTCATTTTCATTTAAAATTGATATCATATAATTGCCACTCAATAAAAGTTGGGTGCTCCTATTTGGAAATGAAATTGAATAGTGTGTATAAAACTGTAAGGTGTTAAAAGAGTTTTCATCGCTCCTAATGCGATCCCCATCATATCCTTTGATATATTCTCGTTCTGATAATCCTGAGGGTTGCCAATTAAAATCAAAGTGTTGAATTTTGTAATAGTAATATTTTTGATCGGCTTCTAAATCATCAAAAGATAAAATAAACGATTCTCCTAAACGCATAATAGGTACATAAGAATCAGATTTTGATGGTTGTAAAATTACCGTTTTAATATAGTTGGGTTCAATAACGTCAAACAATGCTTGAGAATAAAGATTGTTTCCAAAAAAGATTAAGATAAGAAGAATTAGTTGTTTCATTGATTTGATAACGAAAAAAAGTGAGATTAATTTTCAGATTTGTCAATCATTTTATTGATAGACTTACGAACGGAAATTCTTCTATACAAACCAAGAAAAAATAAAAGTGGTGCAATCACTACAAACCCCCAACCTAAATAAGAGACGTCATCAAAAAAGTTAATTTTAATGATAGACAATCCAGTCGCTAAAAAGAATACGCTAGATCTAAAATAGGCTAAAAAAGTTCTGGTATTTGCTAATTGAGTTCTTTCAATGGCTAATTTATCACTCAATTTTAATTCAATTTCTTTCATAAAGAAGAATTATTTATTGAAACAAATATAAATCAATCGGACTTCTATTCCTAATACGAATTCTTTAGGCTTGCATTTTTAAATCATAATCAATCGAGTGTTTTCCGGACCCATATAAAATAAAAAAGAAGGAGACGAATAAAACTATTGAAGCTTCAGTAAAATTTTGAGTATTAAAAACGGCAAAAAAGTTGATAGCAACAGCACCAACAAAAATAGGTAGTTGAATAATGAGCGCTAATCGTGTTAGTAATCCAAAAACAAGCATGATACCACCAACAAAATGAAACATACCAACATAATGAACCATCCAAATCATTACAGAGAAATCATCGAGACCAACTAATAGTTCTTCAAGATAGCTTGAATCTTTTATGAAAGATATTCCTTTAATAATTAAAAATATCCCTAAGACAATTCTTAAAATGTCAATAGGATAATAAGCGTGTGAATTTGCCCATTTGTTTAGTTTTTTAATGATTTTCATAACTAAAAAAATTAAGTTAACAATTGGGGGTCAAGCAATTTACGAAAAATATGTGTGCATTGCAAAGAATAAAAATCGCATGCTGTTTTTTATAGCCATTTATGCAACGAGATTCTTTCATTAACTAAAAAAGCACAAATAATTATACCTGTACTTTTTTGATAAAATAAATTTTTTAAAATCCATTATGAGTTAACGGCAACATTGTCTTTTACCCAAACAATAGCATCATCAAAAGATTTGAATTGCTGATCTAAAGGAACTAAATCTGGAATAATATCAATTTTTTCTAGCATGTATTTTGGTTGGTTTAGCACATTTACCATTAAGATATTTTTTCCTTCTTTAACTAAATCAACCAGTACATCTTCCATGGCATATAAACCAGACTGGTCTATATACTGCATTTTCTCCATCCTAATAATGATAGTTGACGCTGTGTCAGGTATTTGTTTTGATAGTTGTTGAAAATCGCTAGTTGAACCAAAGAATAAAGGCCCTTTTAAGTGTTTTACAAAGACCTCGCCTTTTAACTTTTCTGAAAAATTCTTTTCGTCTGCCCACGCTTTTTCTTCTTTTAACGATTTTACATCAGAATGCTCAGCCGTTAAATCACCCATTTTTTTCATAAACATTAATGACGCGAGTACCATTCCAATTCCGACAGCATAAACCAAATTCCAAACGGAAGATAATACCATTACAATAATTAAAACAACAACTTCTGCTTTTGGCATGTGTGGTATTGCTTTTAATCCTTTGTAATCCATCACTCCAATACCAACAGTGATTAAAATACCAGCCAATACTGCTGCTGGAATCATTGAGGCAATTGGACCAATTGCCATTAGAATTGCAAGTAATAATAGACCCGCCATCATACCAGACAGTCGCGTTCTACCTCCTGCATTGATGTTTACAACTGTTCTAATTGTTGCTCCTGCACCTGGAATTCCGCCAAACAATCCAGCAATACTATTTCCAATTCCTTGACCCACTAATTCCTTGTTAGGATTATGTTTTGTCTTGGTCATATTATCTGCTACTACTGAGGTTAATAATGAGTCGATAGAACCCAATAAAGCCAAAGTCAAAGCAGTAAATATATAAGGGGATATGGCGCCCAGATCGAATTGGGTAAATACACCCATATTCGGAATTGGGATACCTCCAGGGATCTCTTCAATTGGTCGATAATCTAAACCAAATCCGATTGCAATAAGTGACATTACTATTAATGCAACAAGTGTACTAGGTATTGCAGTAGTAATTTTTTTAAATCCATAAATGATGATAATGGTTCCTAAAGCCAAAACTAGCTCTAACCAGTTTATATGTGAGATTGCTTTTGGTATTACTTTTAAAGCTCCTATAACTCCTGAGGCATTTGCGCCTGCTAAGGTTTTAGCTTCTTGCATTATTTGTTCATCAGTAATTAAATCAGCTCGTTTAACGGTTTCTTCAAAATGTTCTAATACCAAAAGGCCTTTACCTGCTTCTTCTTTTAAAATATTGTCAAGAATTATTTCTTCGGCATGAGGTTTAAAACTATCTACATAAGTTATATCTTCTTCTGGATAATATCCTAATGATGGTAAGATTTGAGTGATTAAAATAATCAATCCAATAGCGGTCATAAATCCAGACACTACTGGATAGGGGATGTATTTTATATATTTTCCTAGACCTGACACTCCTAATAAAGCTTGCATGATTCCGGCTAAAATAAAGACGGTCAAAATTGCTGGTAATGCCCGCTCTAAGTCACCATCATTTGCAGCAATTAATCCTGCAATCATCACCATACTTACTGCTGTCATTGGGGCTGTTGGTCCTGATATTTGAGTACTGGTTCCGCCAAACATAGCAGCAAAGAAACTAACAAATATAGCGCCGTACAATCCAGCACTAGGGCCTAGCCCAGAGCTTACCCCAAAGGCAAGAGCTAAAGGTAGGGCAACAATACCTGCAGTAATACCGCCAAAAATATCACCTTTAAAATTTGAGAAATCGAATTTGAAAAAATCTTTCATTAGTTTAGTATTTATAATTTATCAGAATTTCAAAGATACATGAAACAAATATAATTTTGAAAGACTATTTAAGTCAAATAACTCTTGTGAGAAATTAAAGAGCAATTATCGATAGTAAAATTTAGGTTTGTGATTGAAAAAATTAACAATATTAATATCTTTTTAAGTTAAAAAAGCAGCATCTTTGTTGTTGAGAATACCCAAACATATTTTATGAAATTATTTTTTACCACATTGATTTTTGTGCTATCTGTGCAATTTTCTTTTTCACAAATAGTAATTAACGAACTTGATTGCGACACCCCAAGTACAGATACTGTAGAATTCTTAGAACTAAAATCAGATACTCCAAATTTCAGTTTAGATGGATATGTAGTAGTGTTTTTTAATGGCTCTTCAAGTGGTGCAGACAGTAGTTACCTAGCTTTTGATTTAGATGGATATATTACAGACATAAACGGATTGTTACTAATTGGTAGCTCTAGTGTGTCACCATTGCCTCAATATGTTATTCCAGAAAGTCTTATTCAAAACGGAGCAGATGCTGTTGGAGTTTACTTGGGCAGTGATACCGATTTTCCGGATGGTACTTTGGCAACAATGACTAATCTTATTGATGCACTTGCTTATGACACTGCAGATTCTGATGATACTGTTTTAATGGGGTTACTTGGTTTGACTGAACAAATAAGTGAAGGTTCTGGAAATAATACAAATTCTATTCAGCGATTAAATGGAGGAGGGTATGAGGTGAAAGCACCAACACCAAGAGCGTTAAATGACGGTAGTGGAGTTGTGCTGAACGGAGTTTCTATCTCTGTTGATGCGACACAGTATAATGAGGGAGAAATTTTTGATATCACATTTACTACTGAACAAAATGTATCGAGTGATTTATCAATTACTTTTTCATTAAATAAGGGAACGTTCAATAATTCTGATTTTACAGGAGATACTACAGTTACTATTTTAAACGGACAGAATTCCGTGACCTCAACAATAACTTTGACTGATGATATAGATGATGAAGGTGATGAGGTTTTGGAAATAAATATGGCAAGTTTACCTGCAGAGTATTTGGCGTTGAATAATTTAATTGAGATTAGAGTAGTTGATAATGACTTTGTGGTAGCAGCTTGGGGAACACCTTTAAGCCCAACTTTTGGTTTAGTCTCTAGCACTGAACCATCAAACTATTATGATCCAATTGAAGGGTTGTCTGATGTTGCTCTAGAGCAGGCAATACAAGATATCATTGCCGAAGAAGGAGTTGTGAGAGCACAAACCTATACCGATGTTGTTGATATTTTAAAAGAAGCTGATCAAAACCCAGCCAATAGCAATCAAGTTTGGTTAGTATATACAGAGCAAGGGCGTGCAAAATTAGATTATCAAACTACTTCTAATAGTGTTGGTAAATGGAATAGAGAACATACTTTTCCGCGTTCTAGAGGTGGGTTTAATAGTATAGAAGCTGATGATATTCCAGATGGAATTAATACTTTTTGGAATACAAATGCTGATTCTTTACGACATGGAAATTCAGATGCACATGCGTTAAGAGCTGCGGATGGACCGGAAAATAGTTCAAGAAGTAATCAATATTATGGAGATTATGTTGGGCCTGTTGGTACTGTCGGGAGTTTTAAAGGTGATGTTGCTCGAAGTGTTTTGTACATGCAATTGCGATTTAATGGTTTGAGTGTAATTGAAAACCCTATTGCGGTTGGCGAGATGGGTTATTTATCTACTTTATTAGATTGGCACAGAAACGACCCGCCAGATGATTTTGAAATGAATCGTAACAATATTGTTTATAACTGGCAATTCAATCGAAACCCATTAATTGACAAACCTGATTTGGTAGAATATATTTGGGGTAATATGGTAGGGCAGCCATGGAGTAACTCATTAAGTGTTGCTGACCAATACATAGCAAATATTAAATTATATCCGAAACCAGCAACTGATAAATTAATTGTAAAAGGAATCAATCAGAATACTGAAATTCAAATTTATTCGATTCAAGGGCAAAAATTATTTAGCAAAATATTCAATGTCGATACAATTATTAATATAGATTTTTCACCTGGAGTTTATATTATTAAATTATTTTCGGACAATGCAGTAAAAACAGAAAAGATGATTGTTAAATAATCAGTTACTCTATTTTTTTTAGCTTCATTATTTATAATTAAACAGGGCTAATATTTCTTCAATTTCATACAGTCTATTTAGAATTGTTATAAATAAAAATTAATAAACAATAAATTGATTTATATCATATTTGTAACATCTAAATTGGTTAATTTTGCATCGCTTTTATAAGTAAAAATTTAATTCAAATTTAGAATATGTCAACAGACATCCGTATCAAAAAAGGGTTAGACATTAAATTGAAAGGCAAAGCAGAAAAAATTACTACTAAAGCTGTTGCCAGTAATGTTTATTCTTTACTACCCGTAGATTTTCACGGAATTATTCCTAAACTTATCGCAAAACAAGGAGCTAAATTAAAGGCAGGTGAAACTGTTTTTTATAGCAAAACAAATGAGGATATCAAATTTGTTTCGCCTGTGAGTGGAGAAGTTACTGAAGTAATTCGTGGAGAAAAAAGAAAAATTTTAGCAGTAAAAATAACTGCGGATAAAGAACAGAGCTATCAAGAAAACAAAACAGTAAATTTAGCATCGGCATCTGCTGATGATATTAAAGGTTTGCTATTGTCTTCTGGTTGTTGGCCATTTGTAAAACAACGTCCGTATGATGTAATTGCAAATCCAGCCGTATCACCAAAAGCTATTTTCATTTCTGCTTATGCAAGTGCTCCTTTAACCGCCGATTACGATTATGTTTTGGCTGGTAAAGAAGTAGAGTTGCAAGCTGCAGTTACCGCTTTAGGTAAGCTGACTTCTGGTAAGGTACATGTTTCAGTAGGAGCAAAATCAAATTCGTCTTTAGCAGGCTTAAACGGAATTGACTTGCACAAGGTTTCTGGACCACATCCTTCAGGAAATATAAGTACGCAAATCGCACAAATAGACCCTATTAATAAAGGTGAAGTTGTTTGGACAGTAACACCTCAAGATTTGGTAATTATTGGCGAGTTGTTATTAACTGGAAAATTCAATGCAGAGAGAATAGTTGCTGTTGGTGGTGCAATAGTAAAAAAGCCGAAATATTATAAAACAATTATTGGATCAGAAATAGCGAGTGTTATTTATGATGCGGGAGTTGAAGGTGATAATTTTAGATTGATTACTGGTAATGTACTTACGGGTCGTGCTATCAATCCAGATGGGTTCTTAGGATATTATGACAATTGTGTGACTGCGATTCCAGAAGGTAACGATTACGAATTGCTCGGATGGACAACACCAGTATTCAAAAAAATATCTACTACTAGAGCTTTGACTTTTTCTTGGATGAACAAGAATAAGGAATACGATTTAAATACAAATACCAACGGTGAGCATAGAGCATTTGTTTTGACGGGACAGTATGAAGAAGTTTTCCCTTTAGATATTTTTCCAATGCAAATACTAAAAGCTTGTATGTATCAAGATTTAGATGAAATGGAACAATTAGGAATGTACGAAGTTGCTCCTGAAGATTTTGCTTTGACAGAATTTGTATGCGTGTCTAAACAACCACATCAAAATATTATTAGAAAAGGGTTAGACTTAATGATTAAAGAAATAGGATAATTATGGCTTTAAAAGATAATTTACACAACCTTAAAGAAAAATTTAAAGGCACAAAGATGTCTCCAGTTTTTGGAGCGTTTCATACCTTTTTATATATGCCAAACGATACTACCCAAAGTGGTAGTCATATTCGTGGGGCTGATGATTTAAAAAGAACAATGAACATGGTTATTATAGCCTTGATTCCGTTGTTGTTTTTTGGAATGTTCAACGCAGGGTACCAACATCACATAGCAACTGGTGAAGTTGAAATGGTATCTAGCGGTTTTTTTAGTGCAGAGTTTTGGTCACTATCAAATTTTTGGATTGGTTTCTGGAAAATTCTTCCATTAATTATTGTGTCGTATGTCGTTGGTTTGGGAATCGAAATCTTTTTCGCAGCCAAAAATGGACATGAAGTTGAAGAAGGATATTTAGTAACAGGAATCTTAGTTCCATTAATTGTACCAATTGATATTCCACTTTGGATGTTGGCAGTTGCTGTCATCTTCGGTGTAGTAATAGGAAAAGAAGTATTTGGAGGAACAGGAATGAATATTCTAAACCCTGCCTTATTAATACGTGCCTTTTTATTCTTCGCATATCCAACTTGGATGAGTGGAGATAAAGTTTGGGTAACAGGAGCTGTTGAAAGAACCAAAGAAATTGCTGATGGTGCACAACTCGATGCCATTTCTGGTGAAACAATATTAGGAGCCTTAGCGCAAGGACAAGAAGTTGTTTATTCAACTTGGGATATGTTCTACGGATTTATACCAGGTTCAGTAGGTGAGACATCTACATTATTAATATTATTGGGAGCATTATTCTTAATCTTTTCAAAAATTGGAAGTTGGAGAATTATGCTGTCATCTGTAGTTGGTGCTTTGGTGATGGGATTCATTTTTAACCAAGTTATAGCATTAGGATGGATTGGTGAAAGCAGTAAGTTTTATGACTTAATGAATATTGAATTTTGGGAACACTTGCTATTAGGAGGATTTGCTTTTGGTGCAATTTATATGGCTACTGATCCAGTAACAGCATCACAAACAAATAAAGGAAAATGGATTTATGGATTTTTAATAGGGTTTATTTCAATCTTGATTCGTGTATTCAATCCTGCATATCCAGAAGGTGTAATGTTAGCCATTTTATTGATGAATGTATTTGCACCAACAATTGACCATTATGTTGTTCAAGGAAATGTAAAACGAAGACAAAAACGTTTAAAAGTTAAAACGGTATAACGATGGAAAAAAGAACAGACAAAAATTCGTATACAATAATTTTTGCCACAGTGATGGTAATTATTGTGGGAGCCTTGTTAGCGTTTTTAGCAACTTATTTGAAACCACGAATTGACGAGAATAAGCGTTTAGAAAAACAACAAAATATTTTGTACGCTATGGGAATAAATGACAACGATGAAAAAAGTGTTGTGTTTATTTCAACAAATGAAGTAGCTGAAAAATTTGATAAGTATATCACAAAACAAATCGTGATTCAAGGAGATAAGGTTACAGAAGATAATGAAGCTTATTTAATCGATTTGAAAAAAGAAACTGCACTGGCTAAAAATGGAGCAGAAAGAAGATTACCTTTATTTATTGGAGAAAAAGATGGAGAGAAATACTACATCATTCCAATGTTAGGGAAAGGTTTATGGGATGCTGTTTGGGGCTATATTTCCTTAGATAAAAACTTAGTGGTTAAAGGAGTTTTCTTTGATCACAAAGGAGAAACACCAGGTTTAGGAGCAAACATTAACCAACGTTTTTTTATGGATGATTTTGCTGGAGAACATATTACTGATGGTAATACTTTTAAAGGAATTACGATTGCTAAGGGTAATGCAGATCCTAAGAATGAACGTAAAGAAGATTTTAGAGTTGATGCTATTGCAGGATCAACTATTACAGGAGATGGTTTAACGGCAATGATCAAGAAAGACTTGAAAATGTATATGCCTTATTTACAAATATTAAATAAATAAATTAGATGGGACTTTTATCAAAAAAAGACGCAAAGTTAATCACAGACCCATTAGCAGATAACAATCCAATTACAATTCAGGTATTAGGTATCTGTTCTGCATTAGCAATTACTGCTGAGTTAGAAGCATCTATTGTAATGTCTATTGCAGTGTTGTTTGTTTTGAGTGTTGGTAATGTTGTTATTTCGTTATTAAGAAATATCATTCCTTCAAAAATTAGAATTATCGTGCAATTAATTGTAGTTGCAACGTTGGTAATTATTGTTGATTTAGTATTGAAAGCATTTGCTTATGAGTTAAGTAAAACACTTTCAGTATTTGTTGGATTGATTATTACAAACTGTATCATCATGGGACGTTTTGAAGCATTCGCTTTAGCAAATGCACCAGGGAAAGCATTTTTAGACGGAATTGGAAACTCATTAGGATATGCAGTGATATTAATTATCGTTGGATTTTTTAGAGAACTATTAGGATCTGGAACTTTATTAGGAATTCAAGTTTTAGGAGACCCAATCGAAAAAACAGGAGTTTATGCATTTGGATATGAAAATAATGGATTTATGTTGTTAGCACCTATGGCATTAGTAACTGTTGGTATTATTATTTGGGTACAACGTAGTAGAAACACAGCATTAGTAGAAGATCATTAAAATTGGTTGAAGGTTGATAGTTTGTGGTTGATAATAATTAACCAACAACTGGCAACAAGCAACAAACAACTATATAGAATATGGAACATTTAGAATTATTTTTCAAATCAATATTTATAGATAACATGGTATTTGCCACGTTCTTAGGGATGTGTTCTTACCTTGCAGTATCTAAAAAAGTTTCTACCGCAGTAGGTCTTGGAGCAGCAGTAATTTTTGTTATGGCAATTACAGTTCCCCTAAACTGGTTATTAGACACCTATCTTTTAAAAGATGGAGCCTTAGCATGGTTAGGACCAGAATACGCTTCGTATGATTTAAGCTTTTTATCATTTATCATGTTTATTGCAACCATTGCAACCATGGTACAATTGGTAGAAATTGTAGTCGAGAAATTTTCCCCAGCATTGTACGACTCATTAGGAATTTTCTTACCATTAATTGCAGTAAACTGTGCCATCTTAGGAGGTTCATTATTTATGCAATCAAGAGAAATTCAATCAGTAGGATTGGCATTTAATTATGGAGTAAGTTCAGGAATAGGGTTTTTCTTAGCAATACTAGCTATTGCAGCAATTAGAGAAAAAATTAGATACTCAAACGTTCCGCCAGCATTAAGAGGCTTAGGAATTACATTTATTATTACAGGATTAATGGCGATAGGTTTTATGAGTTTCGGTGGAATGTTAACCGGAGGTGATGAAGAAGAGCCAGCACAAGTAGAAACTGTTCAAGTTTCTACAGAGCAACAAACTGAAATTGCAAATAACACTAAAGCAGTAGAATAAGATGATATTAGCAGCAAGCACAGGAGGAACAATGTTAGTAACAGTAGTCGTATTTCTATTGATTGCATTGTTATTAATTATACTTTTATTAGTAGTAAAACAAAAATTATCACCTTCAGGTCCGGTAAAAATTATGATTAACGGCGAACGTGAAATCGAAGTAGGATCAGGAGATTCTTTGTTGACTACTTTAGGTAATCAAAAAATATTTTTGCCATCGGCATGTGGTGGTGGTGGAACATGTGTTCAATGTGAGTGCCATGTAACTTCTGGTGGAGGTGAGGCATTACCAACAGAAACACCACACTTTTCTCGTAAAGAATTGCAAGATGGAGTTCGTTTAGCGTGTCAGGTAAAAGTAAAGCAGGATATGGAAATTTCTATTCCTGAAGAAATTTTTGGAATTAAGAAATGGGAAGCTACAGTTGTCTCTAATTACAATGTTGCTACATTTATCAAAGAATTTATTGTTGAAATCCCTGAAGATATGGGGTACAAAGCAGGTGGATATATTCAAATAGAAATTCCGAATACTGAAGTTAAATATACTGATATGGATGTAACAGCACATCCAGAAGAACATCCAGGAGAACCAGATAAATTTAAAGGAGATTGGGAAAAATTTGGATTGTGGTCTTTGGTTATGAAAAATAACGAAACTGTTGAAAGAGCCTATTCAATGGCTTCTTATCCTGCTGAAGGAAGAAAAATTATGTTGAATGTGCGTATTGCAACTCCCCCATTTGATAGTGTAAAAAATGGTTGGATGGATGTAAATCCAGGAATTGCATCTTCGTATATATTCAATCAAAAACCTGGAGATAAAGTAACAATTTCAGGACCTTATGGTGAGTTTTTTATCAATGAGTCTGATGCAGAAATGTTATATGTTGGTGGTGGAGCAGGTATGGCGCCAATGCGTTCACACTTATATCATTTATTCAGAACCTTAAAAACAGGACGTAAAGTAACCTATTGGTATGGTGGTCGCTCTAAAGCAGAATTGTTTTATGTAGAACATTTTAGAGCTTTAGAAAAAGATTTCCCAAACTTTAAATTTTTTATAGCACTATCAGACCCTGCTGAGGTAGATAACTGGAAAAAGAAAAATGACATTCATGATGAAGCAGGTGATGGTTTTGTAGGGTTCATTCACAATTGTGTGATTGAAAATTACTTAGACCTACATGATGCGCCAGAAGACTTAGAATTGTATTTCTGTGGGCCTCCATTAATGAACAAAGCAGTTCAGAAAATGGGTGAAGACTTTGGTCTTGCCGATGAGAATATTCGATTTGATGATTTTGGAGGATAAATTTTAATTGTTATGCTGAACTTGTTTCAGTATCGCATAAAAAATTAAAACCGATACATTTTTGTATCGGTTTTATTATTATATTTATAACCAATGTATAAGGTTGTGTAACATGGTTATAAAAGAGTATTATACGCTTTCAGAAGCGGCAAAATTATTAAGAAAAAGTAAAGAAACTTTAAGACGATGGGATAATGATGGTAAACTTCCAGCCACAAGAGAACCTATAAGTGAATACCGTATTTACAAAAGAGAACAATTAGAAATATTTTCAGATTTGATAAATAATAAGTTAGATGATACAGTAGATAATTTTGTAAATCCTTTAAAGCAATATAACGTTCTGGAATTATTTGCTGGTGCAGGAGGTTTGGCTTTAGGATTAGAAAAATCTGGAATTAAATGCGCAGCCTTGAATGAAATTGATAAATGGGCTTGTCAAACATTACGAGAAAATAGACCTAATTGGAATGTTATTGAAGGAGATGTAAGGGCGATTAATTTTGATGAATATCATAATAAAGTAGAGGTCGTTACTGGTGGATTTCCATGTCAAGCATTTAGTTATGCAGGAAAAAAATTAGGCTTAGAAGATGCACGAGGTACCTTGTTTTATGAATTTGCAAGGGTTGTGCAAGAAGTAAATCCTTTGATTTGTATTGGTGAAAATGTAAAAGGTTTATTATCTCACGAAAAAGGTAAAACCTTGGAAGGAATGATTTCTATTTTAGATGAAATAGGATATAATGTAGTTCCAGTGAAAGTGCTAAAAGCAATTAATTATAGAGTTCCTCAAAAAAGAGAGCGAATAATTTTAGTGGGCATTCGGAAAGATATTGACATAAAATATAAGTATCCAGAACCTCATCAAACGATTTATAATTTATCCGATGCGTTGAAAAAAGGAGGATTGTTCAACAGTAAAGTTCCGAAATCAGAAGGAGCAAAATACCCAGATCATAAAAAAGAAATTTTAGATTTGATTCCTCCTAAAGGCTATTGGAGAGATTTACCATTAGACCTTCAAAAATCTTATATGGGTAAAAGCTTTTATTTAGGAGGCGGAAAAACTGGTATGGCTAGACGAATTGGTTGGGATGAGCCAAGTTTGACTTTGACGTGTAGTCCTGCTCAAAAGCAAACAGAGCGATGTCACCCTGATGAAACGCGTCCATTTACAGTGAGAGAATATGCACGAATTCAAACTTTTCCAGACGAATGGAAATTTATAGGTTCAGTTTCACAACAATACAAACAAATTGGTAATGCAGTACCTTGTAATTTAGGAGAGGAAATTGGTTATTCAATTGTGAAATTCTTGAATGACTATTATTCGAATTTAAATAAATCGGAAGATTCAATTTCTTTAGCTAAAGCCATATAACCTTTCTTGAAAAAATCTTCGGTATCTAAATTTAATATCATTTCATCTAGGTTCAAAACTAATTTGTCATAAAACTCTGAGAATCCAGTAATTCGATGCCAAAACTCTTTTCCAATAATAACAGGAAACTGTTGGTCAATCTTTTTGTAGTGCTGGCTTAATTGAGCTTCATTACCATACAAAACTCCTAAAATTAAATCTGAGTTATTAAGATTCATGGCGTTGGTTCTTGCCAGATTTGTAACAGTTGTAAATTTGCGAATCAAAGGATTCACATCTTCAGAATTGATGGTGTTTGGTCCAGATTTTAATTGACACCACTTTTTTCTACCATCAATTTTATCTATAAATTCAATATCCATTCCTTTAATTAAAGAGCCTTCTGCTAAATTCAATTCAACAAACATATTTTGAATTCGAGTACCAAAAGAGGTGTTTATTGAAGTTCCTAAAATTCTTGGGTAATATAAAGCTTTGGCAATTCCGATTGGAGAAAAATCATCTTCTAAAATTTTAGAGAGATATTTTACTAGAATTGGATTTATCTTATATGATTTTAGTTTAGAATGTGTTTTTAAAGAATTGATTTTGTGATTCTCAAAAATTTTCTCTTTAAAGTAAATTGTAACAATTTCTAGCAATTGATTTTCATACATATAACAAATATAATCTTTTAAAATCAATCGACAAATAACCGTATCTTTGCACAAAATTTATATTGATGTCTACTTTTCAAGAATTAAATCTTAGCAATCAATTACAATATGCAATTGATGATTTAGGTTTTCAAAATCCAACACCTATCCAAGAAAAATCATTTTCTGTGATACTTTCTGGTAAAGATATGGTAGGGATTGCCCAAACAGGTACGGGTAAAACTTTTGCCTATATGTTACCGATTCTTCGTGATTTAAAATTCTCGCAGCAAGAAACTCCTAGAGTTTTGGTAATGGTACCAACACGTGAATTGGTATTACAAGTAGTTGAAGAAATTGAAAAGATGGCGAAGTACATCAACGTTCGAGTATTAGGCGTTTATGGAGGCACTAATATCAATACTCAAAAACAGGCAATTGCACAAGGCACAGATATTATTGTTGCAACTCCTGGGCGTTTATATGATTTGGCTTTGAGTAGAGCATTAAAAATGAAATCTATTCAGAAATTAGTGATTGACGAGGTTGATGTAATGTTAGATTTAGGTTTTCGTTTTCAACTAATGAATATTTTTGAAATTTTACCTGAGCGTCGTCAAAATATTATGTTTTCAGCAACAATGACTGAAGATGTAGATATGTTGATTTCTGATTATTTTACAAGCCCAAAAAAGGTTTCGATTGCGGTGAGTGGTACACCGCTTGATAATATTTCACAAGAATCGTACAATGTTCCTAACTTTTATACGAAGGTAAACCTGTTGACTTATTTGTTGAAAGATAAAGGTCTATTTAGTAAAGTACTGGTTTTTGTGTCAAACAAAAGAAGTGCTGATAGGCTTTTTGAAGCGTTGGATGAATATTATAATTCTGAATTGTGTGTCATCCATTCAAATAAAACACAGAATTATAGAATCCGTTCTATCAATCAATTTGATAAAGGTGAAAATAGGATTCTGGTTGCTACCGACGTGATGGCTCGTGGATTGGATTTTGACGAGGTGAGTCATGTAATCAATTTTGATACGCCAAATTTTCCAGAAAATTACATGCACCGTATTGGTAGAACAGGTAGAGCAGAAAAGGAAGGAAAGACTATCTTATTTTCGACAGATGCAGAGCAATCTGCTAAATTAGATGTTGAGGTTTTAATGGATACTGAGATTCCGCTGTTAGAGTTTCCATCGGAAGTAGAAATATCAGAACAGTTAACTCCAGAAGAAACACCAAAAGAAGTAGAGCGTAACAATCCGCATAAAAGAAAAAATAGAGAAACTTTTGGAGAAGCTTTTCACGAAAAGAGTGAAAAAAACAGTAAAACAAACCAAGGGGGTTCTTACCGAAGAGAGATTGCCAAGAAGTATAAAAAACCAAAAACTAAAGGCGATAAAAACTACAACATGCGCAATAAGAAAAAATAGATGCCGAGAGAATTGACCAAACAAGAACTACATTATTTGGCAATGAATATTGTGGGTAAAGATTTAGAAAAACGGGGTTTTGAGTTTATCGCTATTGAAAGTAAATTACAGAAACAGCCTCAGTTTGTATGTGTCGATAAAAACAATCAACGTTATTTTGTAATTGTTAAAGTTATTATGTTGCCAGATAACCCTAACAATTATGATGTTGTATGGATGGAAACTTTTAAGGTGCATGCTCAAAAGCACGAAGCTAAAGTTTTATATGCAGGTGTTGGTCTTGGAAATTTAGAAGGAAATCATTTACCGATTTTAAAAGATCAAGAGTATTTATTACAATACGATGGTATACAATTTATTGACAGTAATTTAAACTAAAAAGAGTCATTCTTTATTTTTATAGATCTCAAGATAGGCTAGTTTCTTTAAAGATTGCTAAAAAAAGTAGACGCTCATGCTAATAAAGAATTGACTATGTTTGTGGAAATAGAAAAAGTAATACACAATAATTTATCAAGTTTCGAGGTCTATAAAACAAAAATTATTAGTGTGTTGAATTAAAATTGTATGGAGCAGCCAATAAAAATATTTATCGTAGAAGACGAAATGATTATTGCAGCGAATATTTCTCTGCAATTAACTAATTTGGGTTATGAAGTAACAGGAATAGTGCCAAGAGGCGAAGTCGTTTTAGCACATATTGAAGAAAGTATACCCGATATCATTTTGTTAGATATTAATTTAAAAGGAGAAATGGATGGTATTGAAACTGCTGAGTTAATTCAAGAAAAATATAACATTCCAATAATTTATTTAACAGCAAATACAGATGATACTCATTTTAAACGAGCAAAAGAAACCAAGCCATCTGCTTATATTTCTAAGCCTTTTAAAAAATTAGATTTACAGCACGCAATTGAATTGGCGGCAGATTATGCGATGGGTGATAATGCAAATACTTTAACATCTTCAAGGAAAGAATTTAAGGCGATGGCTTTAAGTGATCGAATCTTTGTTAGAAACCATGATAAAATGGTAAAGTTGATTTTGGCAGACATCTTGTATTTTGAAGCAGATAGAAATTACTGTAAAATTTTTACAAAGAAAAACGAGTATTTATTAGTAACAACATTAAAAGGAATAGGGCAAAAATTACCTTCATCTCACTTTATTAGAATTCATAGATCTTATTTGGTCAACCTATCTCAAATTGATGAAGTAGCTAGTAATTATTTAGTTATATCAAATAAAACATTGCCGATTAGCAAGTCTTTAAAAAGCAAATTGTTAAGTAGATTACAAACCCTCTAAACAATTTTAGAACATTAAAATTTAAAAGAAACCGATGTGCCAATTTCTGAGCTTTGCTGTAATTTACCTTCCAATTGCTGAATCAGTAATTTTATGAGTTGTGTACCAAACCCAGCGCTACTATCTTTAGACAAACCAACTCCATTATCAGCAACTTTTAGTTCAAGAATTTCATCACCTATTCTTTTTACTACTATTTTTATGTGACCTTTATTGCCACCTGTGAAAGCATGTTTTAATGAGTTCGTAAGAAGCTCATTCACAATTAAACCTAGAGGAATGGCAGTATCTACATCCAATTCTATTTTGCTCATTGTATATTCTATAGTTACTTTTTCTGTAGCACCAAAAGAGTCTAAAATATGATTCCCTAAATTGATAAAATATTCTTTCATCTCTATGGTTGAAATTTTTTTTCCTTTATACAATTGTTGATGAATCATACTCATAGAGTGTACTCTATTTTGAGTTTCTAGCATAGCGTGCTTTGCATTTTTATCTTGTAATTTTTCAGATTGTAGAGACAGTAAACTAGATACAACTTCTAAGTTGTTTTTTACACGATGGTGAACTTCTTTTAGTAAAAAAATATTTTCATCATGCTGTTTTTTTAGCAACTTATTTTTGTTTTTATCTTTTTTAAAAGTTACATATAGTACTATTAGTAATACAAAAAGCAAGCTCCCAATAATAAGGGTAAACTTTTGTTTAGCAAGATGTTGCTCAATGACATTGTTTTGAAATTTGATAGTATCTTCTTTTAAAGAAACATCAAACTCGGTTTGTAAGAGTGATATTCTGTGATCAGATTCTGCAGTAAAAATATTATTTTTAAGGTGTTCATATTTTGAATAAGCATGATATGCATTTTCAAAATCATTGGCAACGGCGTAAGCCTCGGCTAAGGTTTTATAAGCATTACTTAAATAGTATTCATCTCCAAAATTTACAGTAGCAACATCAATACATTTTTTTATACTCTCAATTGCTTTGGAATGATTTTCTGCCTTGAGCTCTGATTTCCCAATCGCTAGCCAAGAACGCATAATCATAAAATTATTTTCTAAGAGTTCAGCATATTTTACTGCATTTTCACCAGCTTCTTCAGCCAAATCATAATTGCCCATGTAGGAATATAAATCAGTTAAAGAAATATAAACATCACTCAGATTGTTGTAAAATCCATAACGCTCTCCAATAGCTATGGACCTTTCGAAATGATCAAGTGCTTCAGGATATTTTTTTAATTCTAAATAATTATTGCCAACTACATATATGGTAAAATCTAAATCTAAATTATTGATACCATTTTCTTCAAATAATTCAAGAGACTTTAACCCAAATTCTAGACCCTTCTCAAATTTTGATTGTTTCCAAAACAGATTGCTTAAATCACTATAAGCAATTGCTTGAGCATTTTTATCACCCAATTCTTCACCAATACTCATAGCTTTTAAAGCATAATCAGCGGCTTTGTCTAACTCACCTCTACGTTCAAAAACATACCCTAATTGAGTATTTAGAAAAGGTAAATCTTTTTTCTTTACTTTTATTTTAGCACCTTCTAAAACAGCATAAGCGCTATCTAATTCTTCCATTCGTAATAAAATTGCTCCTTGTGTAATTTGAAAACGACCATTCCATAAACTGTTATTTTTTGCAGATGTAAGCTGTAATCCTTTATTGATAAGCGCTAAAGATGTGTTTAAGTTTCTTGTATGCCAATAGTAAGCTAAATCATTTAGCACATCAAAGTATATACTATCTTGCTTAATTTTTTTTAGATTAAGCTCTAAACTATCTAAATATGAGGATTCAAAATTATCGGTTTCTAGAAACACTTTTTTATAAGGGTGCTTACTATTTAAGTCAAAAATCTGTCCAGATGAAATAGTGCATGTCAGTAAAAATAAAATTATAATAGACTTAATTTTCATTTAATGATTGGTTTTCAATAAATTATAATGACTAAAATACAACTAAATAAATAGATAAATCATTAAAAATCATTCGATAAATAAAATGACACATTCGGACAATAACAGAGTGTATTCGTCCTAATTATATATTTTGTTTGTTTTTATTGTTAGAAATTTATAAGTAAGAATCAGGAGAGGGATTCTTAAATACTAACCAATTTCAAAAACTAACATTCTAATTAAAATTAGGTGTTAGTTTTTATTCAAATTTAATCATCATGAAAAAAACAGCATTTATATTGAGTATTGCACTTGCATTTTTATGCAATTCTTGCACGCAAGTCAATACAGACAAGAACATTAAAATGTACACGAATGTTTGGGATGAAATTATAAACAATGAAAACTTAGAGTTGTTTAATGAAGATAATTTTGACCCAAATGTCATTATTCATATGAGCCCAGAAAATGTGGTTGGTATTGAAGCTACAAGAGAATTTTATCAAAATTACCTCACTGGTTTTTCGAAAATAGAATTTACAATTGTTGATGTTTTTGGTCAAGGAGATAAAATTGTAAAACATTGGAATTTTAAAGGAATTCATACAGGTAATTTTTTCGGGATTCCAGCTACAGGAAATACAGTTGATATTGATGGTACTACGCTGGTAAAAATGAAAGATGGAAAAATATCCGAAGAAAGAGATTTTATGGACAATATGTTATTTATGCAACAATTAGGATTAGCTTCTAATCCAAATAATTTGAATGTTATTGATGAAGCATATAAGGCTTTTGCCAATGGAGACATCCCTTCCGTAATTGCTGTTTTAGATGAAAATATTGTATGGAATGAAGCTGAAGGAAATGCCTTAGCTGATGGCAACCCTTATATGGGGAAAGAGGCAGTATTAAATGGAGTTTTTAAGCGTTTAGGAGCAGAGCATGAATATTTTCAACTTGTAGATATTCAACTTCACGAAATGTCTAACAACCAAGTATTAGCAACCTTACGATATCAAGCAAAACTAAAAATGAATGGGGCTATTATTGACGCACAGGCGGCACATTTTTGGACACTCAAAAAAGGAAAAGTAATTTCATTTCAACAATATGTAGATACCAAACAACTAAATGATGCTACACATCAATAGTAATATTTATAAAAAAGATAAAAATAATTAAGACAAACATGTTTATAATAAATAAAGAAAATGGAAACTTATTTTGCCGCTATGAATTAAGTATTTTCATTAAACGATATTTGTTTTTTTACTAACTAAAACAATGTTTATAAATGTGTAATAAAGGCAGGCTAAAATACTATTTTAGGCTGCTTTTTTTTAGAAGAATGATTAACTTAAACCTAACTACATGAATTTAAAGCAAACACTTTTAATTGCAATAACTATAAGTTTTATTGTACTCGGATCTTGGGAAACCTATTGGCGTTCTCAAGGATATTATCCAACTTTAGATGACAATAAAGACCTTTGGGCTGTACAAAGAAGTAAAGTAACAAAAGCTACAAGTAATGATGTCGTGCTTATGGGATCGTCTAGAGTTCTTTTTGATATTCAATTAGATGAATGGGAAGCCGAAACAGGCAAAAGGCCAATTCAGCTAGCTTCAGCAGGAGCAACACCACTGCCTCTTTTTAGCGATATCGTTAACAATTCAGATTACACAGGAACTGTTGTAGTTGGTGTAACTCCAGGGTTGTTTTTTTCTACAACATATCCAATGGCTCCTCCTTGGAAAAGAGTACAAACACGTGTTAATTATTATCAGGATAGAACGTTTGCTCAACGTTTAAATCATCAAATATCTTTGCCTTTTCAAAACAACTTAGCTTTTATGGTGAGTTTTGAAGAGAAAGGTTATGCAGATGAAATTAACTTAAATGGATTACTAAAGAGAATTAGAATTGGTAATAGAACTGGAAATAAAATGATGCCACCGTTTCATGAGTTTAGCAATATTGCCTTAGATAGAAACACTAAAATGAAAGATAGAACAGCTACAGATACTGCGTTTGCTAATACTGTAAAAGCTGTTTGGGCATTTTACCAGCAAGACCCACACCCACCAGAAAAAGAAGCAACAATGACTTTTTTTTTGAAGGATGCTAAAAAATTTAAAGACCGAGGAGGCAGTTTAGTATTGCTTAGGTGCCCTTCTAGTGGTAGAGATAGAATGGGAGAAAATATGGATTTACCACGTACAGAATTATGGGATGATTTAGTTACTCAAGCAAATGTGCCAAGTTATCATTTTGAAGATTATGATCAATTAAATCAATTTATTTGCCCAGAAGACTCACACTTGTCAGGTCCAGACGCACAAATTTTTACTACTGAGTTGACAAAAATAATGATTCAAGATAGTGTATTAACTAATTCTAAAACCAACTAATTATGTTATTTAATTCACTAAGTTTCGCCGTCTTTTTAATTATTGTGTTGGCATTGTATTATGCTCCACTTTTTAATTGGGCTAACAAAAAGAGAATACTTCTTTTGTCTAGTTATGTTTTTTATGGTTTATGGAATCCACCGTTAATACTATTACTTTGGATCTCTACTATTGTTGATTGGACAGCGGGTAATAAATTAGCAAAAGAAGAAAATCAAAACAAAAGAAAATTTTGGTTGCTGTTGAGTATGTTTGTCAATCTTGGGTTTTTAGCATTCTTTAAATACGGAGATTTCTTATTAGAAAACTTTGTGATGTTTATGGATGCAATCGGTGTCGAATTCCACGTACAACCAATGGATATTATATTACCAATGGGGATTTCATTTTACACTTTCCAAACCATGTCTTATACTATTGATATTTATAAAAAGAAAATTAAGCCAGCAAATACCTTTTTAGATTTTGCCCTATATGTAACGTTTTTCCCGCAACTAGTTGCTGGACCAATTGTGAGGGCAAAAGACTTAATCACTCAATTCTATGAACCTAAAAAAGCAACCATTAATCAATTTTTATTTGGATTGTTTTCATTGACTTTAGGATTATTTATGAAAGTTGTCTTGGCAGATACTTTATTATCAGAAACTTCAGATACAGTATTTGATTCTAGAAATGTATTGAGTTTTTGGGATGCATTAGCAGGAACCTTAGCCTTTTCTGGTCAAATTTTATTTGACTTTGCAGGTTATTCTACTTGTGCTATTGGAATCGCATTAATGCTTGGAATCATTTTGCCGGATAACTTTAAATATCCTTATGCTTCTGTAGGGTTTTCAGAATTTTGGAAACGGTGGCATATTTCCTTATCAACTTGGTTGCGAGATTACTTATATATTCCGCTTGGAGGAAGCCATAATGGGTTGATAAAAACGTATGTAGTCTTAATGATTACAATGTTGTTAGGAGGATTATGGCATGGAGCCGCATGGACATTTGTAGTTTGGGGTGCATTACACGGAACGTATTTAATTTTGGAAAGAATTCAAAAGAAATATTTACCATTTAAAATAACGCCTTTTAATGGATTCTTTTTAGCAATACTAACCTACGCTTGTATTAATACTACATGGGTGTTTTTTAGAGCAAAGGATTTTGTTACAGCTAAAAACATGGTAGGTTCTTTATTTTATATAAATCCAGAGGGAGAAAAAGTGTTAGAATCATTCGACATTATTAAAGTATTTACCGTGATTACAATTCTGTTTTTATGTCACTGGATTATGAGAAACACTTCAGTAAAATCGGTGTCAGAAAAAATACCATCGTGGTTACTAGGAGTTATTTGGGCAATCATGTTTGTGTTAATCGTAATTGCTCAAGGTACTGGAGAGCAATTTATTTATTTTCAATTTTAATCAAAAATTGATTGCATAAAAAAACCGCTTAATAAGCGGTTTTTTTATGTTTTATGATTTGATCTTGTCTCAAGGTTTTTGCTCTAAAATTTCGAAGAATTCTTCCAACTTAGGTAAGATAACAATTCTTGTTCTTCTATTTGCAGCTCTACCAGCAGCAGTATCGTTAGAGGTTAAAGGTAAATATTCACTTCTACCTGCAGCAACCAAACGCTTAGGATCTACACCATGATCATTTTGTAAAACTCTTACAACTGCAGTTGCACGATTCACACTTAAATCCCAGTTGTCTTTAATGCTAGTTCTGTTAATTGGCACATCATCAGTATACCCTTCAACCATCACTTCCATATTTGGGCGTGTTTCAATTACTGTAGCTACTTTTCCTAAAATTTCTTTAGCTCTTTCAGATACTGTTGAACTACCGCTGTTAAATAATAATTTATCGGCAATGGTAATATACACAACTGTTTTTTCAACATCAATTGTAATGTCTTCATCTTGAATTCCTTTCGCTAATTCTTTTGTTAATTGATATTTGATAGCCAAATTGATAGAATCTTTTTGGGTCATTGCATCACGCACTCCATTAATATATTTATCCTTTTCGCTTAACTGATCAATTACTGTTTTAATGTTATCTGATGATGATTGCGTTAAAACCGTTAAGTTTTCAACCTGAGTTAAAGCATGTTTTTTGTCTTCTTGTAATGAAGTAACTTGACCTTCTAATGAAGCTAATTGATTAGCATTTCTGTCTTTTTCAATTAAACATTCTTGTAAACCTGCTTTGGTGTCAACCAATTCTTGTTTTGTTGATTTGTAATCATTTTCTAGGTCAGTGTATTGTTTTTGAGACACACACGATGATAAGAAAACCGCTGTTAATCCGAATAGAGCTATTTTTTTCATTTATGTAAAATTTTAGATGCACAAAGTTAAAAAAAAACAAGCGCACTACATAAGATATTAGCAGAATATCATTCTTTTAACAAAGAATTAACCGTAATTTTGAGAAGTCCAATAGTACACCGCATATTATAAACTAGTATGTTCAAAATTTTTATCACCCAATGGAATGATTAATAGCGAACAACAAGTGGACGATTTAAAAAATAAATATATATATGAAAAAGGCAACCCTTTTTTTATCAATTCTATTTTTGATTTCTTGTTCTGATAATGAAGTAAAACACCAAAAAATAAGTGGCAATGCTTTTGGAACTACGTATAATATTATTTATCAAGACTTTGACAATAGCAACTTTGAAAAACAAATTGATAGTTTGATTTATGTTGTTAATAAATCAATGTCAACCTATATGACAAATTCTGATATCTCAAAAATAAACCAAGGAGACACAACCATTAAAATCGACAATCACTTTAAAGAAGTGTTTTTTAAATCTCAGAGAATATTTAAAGAAACTGACGGCTATTTTGATCCAACAGTTGGGGTATTAGTCAATGCTTGGGGCTTTGGCCCAGGTAATGCAATCGCAAATTTGGATGATGAAAAAATTGATTCACTTAAGCAATTTGTTGGGTTTGAAAAGGTGCAAATAGTAGATGGTAAAATTAAAAAAGAGCATCCAGCAATCTATTTTGATTTTAACGCCATAGCAAAAGGATATGGAATTGATGAGATTGGTCGTTACTTAGAAAGTCGAAATTGTAGTAATTATTTGATTGAACTGGGTGGAGAAATAAGAGCAAGAGGTGTGAATGATATTGGAGAGTTTTGGAATGTTGCAATAGAAGATCCAAATACGGATGGGACAAGGAGTTTTTCTGAAATTGTAAGTTTAGAGAATAAGGTCATGGCATCTTCTGGCAATTATAGAAAGTTTATAGTTGATGAAGAAGGAAATAAATTTGTGCACACTATTAACGCAAAAACTGGATATGCCACAGAAAGTAATTTATTAGCAGCAACCGTAATTTCTGATTTAGATTGTGCTGATGTTGATGGTTATGCAACTGCATTTATGGCTATGGGTTTAGAAAAGGTGAAATTATTTTTAAAAACACATCCAGAACTCAAAGTGTTTATCATTTTTGAAAATGATAAGAATGAATTTGAAACCTTAGCTTTAAACGGATTTCCAGAATAATTTTGCTTTAGCAATTCAAATCCAACTTTAAGAAGTTTACCATCTTAATTTAATTCTATTTTATAATATTTGTAGTTACAGTTAATTATATATGAAAACCCAAATTTTACTTTTATTACTTTTAATAAGCTCACAGCTAAGTTTTTCTCAACAAAAAGAGATTGATAGTATAAATGACATGTTCTCTCAAATTAAAAATGATAGTTTGTATAATTTAAAGTTAGAGAAAACAATTGAATGGTATAGATATAGAGACCCAAAAATAAATTTATACTTTATTAAAAAGGCATTAAGGAAAAGTACAAACGATAAAGATGAAATTAAGTATGCTTATTGGACTCGAGAATTGGCCTTTTATCATGAAGCTAGAGGCGACTCAGATTCAACATACTACTATTTAAACAAATCATTATCGATTTATAAGGCTAATAATGAAGACTATTATGCACATTTTGTAAAAAGTAGTTTAGCTCAATATTGGCAAGATTTAGGTGAGTATACAAAGTCTATTAAGTATTATAATGAAGTTATTTCTTTTTTTGAAAAACAAGGCGAAAAAGAAGCGTCGAAAGTTATACTTACAAAAATGAATTTGACATCGCTTTATGATGACATGGAGCAATTAGAGGAAGGATTAAAAATAAACCTTGCTTTATATGCTCAACTTAAAACAGATTCAAATAAAGAAAGATTTGCACGCCTCTGTACAAATATCGCAAGTGAATATATGCATTTAGAAAAGCATAAAGAAGGCTTAAAATACGCATTAGAAGTTGAAGGAGTTGAGCAAAACCCAAAAGCAACGGCTAATTTATACAGCACAATTGGATCGCTTTATTCAGGTTTAGAAAATTATACTTTTTCAGATAAATATTATAAAAAAGCACTAAAAATATATGAAGAAATAGGACTGCTATACAGTATGCAAATCATTTATCATAATATAGGAAATGATTTAATGGTTCTTGGGAAATATAAAGAAGCAGAACCTTATTTGCTTAAAACCAATGCGTTTTTTCAAAAAAATGATAGAACAGTACTCGCTGACAGCTATTTTGTGTTATCCGAACTTTATGAAGGAAAAAAAGATTTTAAAAAAGCGTTAAGCTATTATAAAAAAAGAGAAGTAATTAGAGATTCTGTAATTGGTATTGAAAAGCAAAAAGCAATAGTAGATATAGAAATAAAATACGAAACAGAAAAAACAAAACGAGAAAAGGAAGCTGCAGAACAACAAGTACTAATAGCAAAATTAGAAAGTAATAAAAACAGAAATTTATTTTTAGGGTCTATTGTTATAGCAGGATTATTACTTCTAGCATCATTATTTTATTTCGGACGATTAAAAGCCAAAAAGAAAGCCCAATTAATTGCTGTAGAACTTCAAGAAACTCAAAAACGTTTAGCAATAGAAAAGCAATATAAAGATTCCGAATTAAAAGCCTTAAAGGCGCAAATGAATCCGCATTTTATATTTAATGCCCTTAATTCTATTCAAGATTATATTGTATTAAATCAGAAAAATTTAGCAAGTGATTATTTAGGAAAGTTTGCCGATTTAATTCGTAATTATCTTCATTTTAGCGATACAAGTTTTATTTCTATTCCAGACGAAGTACACAATTTAAACCTCTACTTAGAATTAGAAAAACTACGTTTTGAAGAAGAGTTAAGTTACAGTATTCAAGTCGATAATAACGCAAATTCCGAAATGCTAAACATACCAACCATGCTTATTCAGCCTTATGTAGAAAATGCATTAAAACATGGTTTACTTCATAAAAAGGATAATAGAAAGTTGCATATTTCTGTGTCTAAAGTTTCAGATAAACTTATAGAATGCGTGATTGAAGATAATGGTGTTGGTAGAGAAAAATCTAAAGAAATAAACCAAAAACGAGAAGCACAGCACAAATCCTTCGCCTTAAAAGCAACAACAGAGCGATTAGATTTATTAAACTACGGCAAGGACAAAAAAATAGGCGTAGAGATAATAGATTTAAAAGACGATGATAAAGCAACAGGAACCAAAGTGATTTTAACTATACCAATTCTTAATACATAATTATGAAAGCATTAATCGTAGACGACGAAAAAAAAGCAAGACAAGTACTGCATGTTTTGGTAGAAGAAAATTGCCCAAAAGTCACAGAAATTTTTGAAGCAAGTGATTTGCTTTCTGGTGTTGAGCTTATAAAAAAAGAAGCACCAAGCATTGTGTTTTTAGATATTGAAATGCCAGAACATTCTGGTTTAGAAATATTAAATTTTATAGAAAAAGAAGTTCATAATTTCGAAATTATTTTTACTACAGCTTATAGCGAATATGCTATTCAAGCGTTTCAGTTGTCTGCTATAGATTATTTATTAAAACCTGTAAGACCAAGTCAGGTAAAAGAAGCGGTTGATAAAGCAATTACCTTTTTAGGCAGCACTCAAATTAATAAACGCCTTTCAGAATTAAAGGAAAGTCTTCAAAATTCTAACTTTAAAAAAATAGGTTTGCCCAATGCAGATGGAATTAAGTTTGTGAATTTTAATGATATTATTATGCTTTCAGCCGATGGTATGTACACCAATGTATCTACCATTAATGATGGTGCTATTTTAGTTAGTAAACCTTTAAAATTCTTTGTAGAAATACTTCAAAATATAAACACCTTCTATCGTCCACATCGTTCACACCTTATTAATCTTTCATACATTAAAGAATACATCAAAAAAGATGGTGGTTATATTGTAATGGAGAACGATAAAACCGTTTCTATTTCAAACGATAAAAAAGAAGCGTTTCTAACCATAGTTCAAAATATCTAAAAAATGCTTTAGAAGCTGAAATGCGAGTTTCAGAAATTTCGTCATAAAACCAAGTCGTTTAATAGTGATTTTTGCATCATAATCAATAAACCAAATTTATTATGAAAACAAAATTACTTTATATGCTACTTTTTATTAGTAGTTACGCATTTGCTCAAAACTGGTCTCAGGTTGGAGCAACACAATTTACAAATTTTGCTAGTGATGGCGCAATATCATTTCATCCATCATCTGGTGAGCCTTATGTGGTTCATGACAATTTAGTAGATGGTAGTAAACCATATGTAATGAAATTTAATGGCACCAATTGGGTTGCTGTTGGTGGTGTGATTTCATCTGAATTTTCTATAAATCACGCTATTAAATTTAATCCAGTGACTAATGAACCTTGGATTGCTTACAGAAGAACTTCTGATAATAAATTGGACGTTTATCGATATGATGGAACGAGTTGGATAGCAGAAGGAATAGCTATAGGAACAGGTAATTTAAGTGACCATAGAGTGCAAATTCAATTTAATGCTTCTGGTAATGCAAGAGTTGGAGCAAGAGTAACTAATAAAAGATTGCGAATTTTCACTTATAGTTCTACAAATACCTGGACAACTTCAGATCAAGTATTACAGCCTACAGGAGGAAATTCAGATCAACGTTACGATTTTACATCTTATAATAGTTTTTATAGAAGTTTAGAAAATACGTATGCTGGACAATATTCTGGAAACGCTGCTAAAAAGAATGTTGGCGCTGGTGGGAATGTAAATATTTGGAATACACCTTGGTCAAGCGCATATCGATTCAAAAATATTTCTGGTATTGCAGATGAAAATTATTTAGCTGTAAACAATATTCAATCTGGAAATAATCATATTTACATATTTGAAAACCTTACAGAAATAAAATATGTAAGTAATATTACGAATGATATTGTACATTTTAGAAAAGATGTTAATAATAACGAATTGTATTTAATGTATGCTAATGCCTCAGAAAACTTAACTTTCGAAAAATATAATACTATAGATTCTGTATGGGAAACATTACCTTTAGTAGGACTAAACTTAAACAGTGTTTCATTTGATCCAAAAATGAGTATGAATGCTGTTGATGGAAATATGTATGTTTTGTATTTAGATGGAACAAGACTTTCTGTGAAAATGTATTCTATTCCAGTTCCTACAAATTTACCTAAATATTATGTTGATGCCAATGCAACAGGAAATAATGATGGTTCTTCTTGGGCAGATGCTCATACTAATATGCAAGATGCTCTATTTAATGCAGGGAATGCAACAACTGAAATTTGGGTAGCATCTGGAATATACAAACCAGGATCAAGTAGAAATAAAACTTTTGAATTTGAAATTGATAACCTACAAATTTATGGAGGTTTTGATGGTACAGAAACATATTTGTCTGAAAGAAATGTTTTAGCAAACCCAACAATTTTATCAGGTGATTTAAATGCAGATGATACAGGAGTAGATTTAGCAACTGCATCAAGAAGTGATAATGCTTATCATGTAACTCGTATTACAGCAAATAATGTTGTCTTAGACGGATTTAAAATAGAAGATGGTCATGCAAATGGATCTTCATCTAATACTTATGGAGGTGGTCTGTATATCTCAGATACAGCAAATGATGTAGTTATTAAAAACTGTGAGTTTAATAATAATACAGGTTTAACAGGAGGAGCTGTAAGAGTTTATTATGATACTAACACAAGTGCCACAATAGAGAATTGTATATTTAATAATAATGTTAGTCGTTATGGAGGAGGTTTGTACTTTTTGGTTAATAATAACAGAACAGTAACTCTTGAAATGACTAACTGTTTATTTATTAATAATACATCTAAAGATCAAAACACGACTAATAAAGGTTATACAGGAAGTTCTGCTTGGTTAAGAGCTAACGGAACAGCCTCTAGTTTAACTGCAACAATTACTAATTGTACATTTGCTAATAATATGGACCTTGGTACGCAATCAGGATCTTTAAGAGGAGCTTTAGCTATAAGTAGACGTGTTGATGGTAATGCGACACTAAATGCTACTATAAATAATAGTGTTTTTTATAATAATGAAGGAGTTAGCTCAAATACAACAGCTTCTATAAACCAAGGTCATGCCTCTTTACCAAATCTAACATTGGTAAATAATTCAATTGGTGAAGATAACTTTTCAAATCTAATCTATTTAACAAATACAAGTAATGCAAACCCAATGTTTACAGATGCATCCAATAATGATTTTACATTAATGTCTGGTTCACCAGCAATAGATACAGGAGATAACTCTAAAATTCTTTCAGGTATCATCACAGATTTATTAGGTAACCAACGTATTTATAATACTACTGTAGATATGGGAGTTTATGAATTTGGTGCACCTTCACTCGGAGTAGAAAATTATCAAGATAAATTAAACTTCATATTATTTCCAAACCCTACTAGAAACACCTTGCATATACAAATAGATATAGCTTTAGAAAAAGCAGAAATATATAATTTATTAGGTCAAAAAGTGTTAGAAAGCACCACTAAAACAATAGATGTGTCAAATTTAAAAAGTGGAGTTTATATGATAAAAATAGCGAATAAAAAAGGAGGTTTTATTGCCAAACATTTTGTAAAGCAATAGAATGTAGTTTTGTTTTGAGAAAAGAAAAGAGAAGTCAATTTTGGCTTCTCTTTTTTGCATTTTAGAGGGTTTGCATTGAGTTTGTGAAAATTTGTGAAATTTGTTTCTGTTTATAAACTACAGGAATAATCTCACCTTTTTGTAAACAATATTTTTTTATTTCTTCTTCGGATAATGTTGCAGAATAATCTACTTCATTAACCTTAAAACCAATGGTTCTCAATTTGTCAAAATAATCACGACCATAAATACGAACGTGATCGTATTGTCCAAAAATTTTAGCCCGCTCTTTTTTATTAGTGATGGAATCATCTTCAAAAGTTATTGCTCTATCCAGTTCTTGGGGGATTTGAAAAATACCCATTCCACCTTTTTTTAATACACGAAACAATTCTTGCATTGCTTTAGTATCATTAGGTATATGCTCTAGTACATGATTACAAAAAATGACATCGTAAGAATTGTCTTTGAAAGGTAAATTACAGATATCAGCTTTTACATCGGCTAAGGGCGAATTTAAATCGGTAGTGGTATAATCCAGATTTTTCATTTTTCTAAACCGTTTGTAAAATGCTTGCTCAGGTGCAAAATGCAACACTTTTTTTGAGGTAGTAAAAAAATCAGTTTCGTTTTTTAAATACAACCACAACAATCGATGCCTTTCTAATGAAAGGGTAGAAGGAGAGAGTACGTTTTCTCGCTGTGTTTCATATCCGTAGGGTAAAAATTTTCTAAAACTTTTTTCGTCAATTGGGTCAGTGTAATTGTTTCCTTTTAAAGCTAAAGCAATAAAGGGTTTTACAACATAACTCAATTTAATTAAGAGTGGTCTTGGAATTTTATTTAAAACAATTTTGAATATTCCCATTAATTAGGTTGTTGCGTAAAAATTCTCAGAGGATTACCAATTTAAAAACTCATTTAATTTATCTTTTGAAGTGAGTTTCCAAAAAATTAAAATAACAGCTACAATTCTTATAATAAAACCAATATTGGCTAATTCAAATCCAAATCCCCAATGAAGAATTTTAAATAAAGCTCCAATAATAGAAATAAAAAAACCTATAATAAAAAGGCTTAAAAAATGTTTTATTTTCATATTAAAGCGATTTAAACTCATCTTCCTCATCACTCACAATTCCCAATGCGTCATAGATATATTTAAAGGTCGATAAAATTTCTGGTTTTCCATTTACAATAGCAACATCATGTTCAAAATGAGCACTCATTTTTTTATCTTGCGTGGTAATTGTCCAACCATCGTTGTGTTGTTTTATTTTATGAGTCCCTGCATTTACCATTGGTTCAATAGCAACCACCATTCCTTCTTTAAATTTTTTTCCACGGCCTCGTTTTCCGTAGTTTGGCATCTCAGGGTCTTCATGCATTTCGCGCCCTAAACCATGACCTACCAACTCACGAACAATTCCATAACCGTGTGCTTCACAATAATTTTGAATAGCAAACCCCACATCACCAACTCTATTGCCCGCTTTAAATTTGCGGATACCTTCATACAAACTCTCTTTGGTAATATCCAATAATTTTTTTGTTTCAGGATCCACTTTCCCAACTTCAAAAGTATAGGCATGATCTCCATAAAAACCATTTTTTAGAGCGCCGCAATCAATAGAAATAATATCGCCTTCAACCAAAATATCTTTATTTGGAAATCCGTGAACTACTTGTTCATTCGGGCTCATGCAAAGTGTATTTGGAAAATCATACAATCCTAAAAAACCAGGGATAGCCCCGTGATCTCTAATAAATTCTTCAGCTAATTTGTCAAGTTGTAAGGTAGTAACCCCAGGTTTTACTTCTTTTGCAAGCATCCCTAATGTTTTAGAAACAATGAGTGCACTTTCTCGCATTAATTCAATTTCTTCTCTAGTTTTTATAACAATCATATTCATAAATATAATGGCAAAGATACTCAAAAATTACAAGCTAATTATTTTCTTATTACATGATATTTAGCAGTTTTTTATAACTTTATAATCAATAATTTTGTATCAATAAAATTGTAAGAAATGTATAAACCAGTAAGTGCAGAAGAAGCAGTAAAAGTTATAAAATCAAATAGCAGAGTTTATATCCAGGCAGCAGCTGCGGCACCTCAAATTTTAATAAATGCCATGACCAACCGTCATGAAGAACTCAAAAATGTTGAGGTTTGTCAGTTACATACTGAAGGAGAAGCACCTTATGCTAACCCTGAATTGAGAGATAGTTTTCATGTAAACTCCTTTTTTGTAGGAAAAAACGTACGCCATACCTTGGCTGCGGGTAATGGTTCATATACTCCAGTTTTTTTAGGAGAATTGCCTTTATTGTTTAAACGAAATATTATCAATTTAGACGTGGCATTGATTCATGTATCCGTTCCAGATAGACATGGTTATTGTTCATTAGGAGTTTCTGTTGAAGCAACTTTAGCAGCAATAGATAATGCTACACATGTTATTGCGCAGGTAAATCCTCAAATGCCAAGAACACATGGTGATGGAATAATTCATATAACAGAGATTGATTTGTTTGTTGAACATGATTCGCCAATACCAGCAAATATTATGGCAGAACCTACTGCTAATGAACAGAAAATAGGTGATTATGTTGCAAGCTTAATAGAAAATAGAAGTACATTACAAATGGGTATTGGCTCAATCCCCAATGCAGTTTTAACAAAATTGACAAATCATAAAGATTTGGGTTTACATACAGAAATGTTTTCTGATGGAGTCATTGATTTGATTTTGAATGATGTTATAAATGGAAATTATAAGGGAGTTAATCCAGGGCGTTCATTAGCGACTTTTTTAATGGGATCTAAAAGACTATATGATTATGTAGATGACAATCCTTTCATTGACATGCGAGCTTCAGATTATACAAATGATGTGTCTATTATTAAGCAAAATCCTAGAATGGTAGCAATTAATTCTGCTATTGAAGTAGATTTAAGTGGGCAAGTTTGTGCAGATTCAATTGGAACAAAAATATTTTCAGGTGTTGGTGGACAAATGGATTTTATTAGAGGAGCATCTTTAAGTGAAGGCGGGAAAGCAATCATTGCATTACCTTCTGTAACTAGAAAAGGGGTTAGTAGAATTGTACCTAGTTTAAACCCTGGAGCAGGAGTTGTAACAACGAGGGCTCACGTGCATTATATAGTAACAGAATACGGTATTGCGAACTTGTATGGCAAGACAATTAAAGACCGTGTAAAAGCATTGGTGTCTATTGCTCATCCAGATCATAGAGAAGCTATTGACAAGGAATATTATCATCTATCACATTAAACTAAGGAGTGTCTAGTCATAGTTTTTGGTTGCTCAACGCCCATCAGTTTTAAAATGGTTGGAGCTAAATCTGCCAAGACACCATTGTTTATTTCTTTTAAATCTTTATCAATCATGATAATAGGGACAGGATTGGTTGTGTGTGCTGTATGAGGTGATCCGTCAGGATTTATCATAGTTTCACAGTTACCATGGTCAGCAATTAATAAGGTAGTATAATCATTTTCTAAGGCAGTTGTAACAACATCTTTTACACAAACATCTACAGCTTCACATGCTTTGATGGCAGCTTTCATCACACCGGTATGCCCTACCATATCTCCATTTGCAAAATTTAAACATACAAAATCAACTTTGCCTTTTTGTAATTCAGGAACCAAAGCATCACGTAATTCATAGGCGCTCATTTCTGGTTTTAAATCGTATGTAGCAACTTTTGGAGAATTTTTTAAAATGCGGGTTTCACCTTTAAATGGCTCTTCTTGTCCGCCAGAAAAGAAAAATGTAACGTGCGGATATTTTTCAGTTTCGGCAATTCTGATTTGTGTTTTATTATTTTTTGATAGAACCTCGCCTATGGTTTCAGTTAAGTTATCTTTGGTATAAATGATTTTTATATTCTTAAATGATTCATCGTAATTTGTCATAGTTACATAATACAACTTTAGCTTATGTGTATTGTGTTCGTGAAAATCATTTTGACTTAACATATCGGTTAATTCACGCCCTCTATCTGTTCTAAAGTTAAAAAAAATGACTACATCATCTTCTTTAATAGTTGCTAAAGGTTGATAAGTATTGTCAGTAATAATGATTGGTTTTATAAATTCATCAGTAATTCCTGTATCATAGCTTTGTTGAATTGCAGCAGTTGCGTTAGTTCCTTTTGTACCAATTCCATTTACTAATGCATCGTAGGCTAACTTCACTCTTTCCCAACGATTGTCTCTATCCATGGCGTAATACCTACCAGTAACAGATGCAATTTTAGTATTGGTATTTGCAATGTGCTTTTCTAAATCTGCAATAAATCCTTTACCCGATTTTGGATCTACATCACGCCCATCAGTAAAAGCATGGATATAAGAATTTTGAACTCCATAATCATTAGCAGCATCAGCTAATCCTTTAATGTGATTAATATGAGAATGAACACCACCATTGCTTGCCAAACCTAAAAAATGAATAGGTTTGTTGTTTTTGTTTGCATAATTAAAAGCGTCTATCAATGCTTGTTCTTTTGCCAACGTATTTTCTTTGACCGCCATATTTATTTTTGCTAAATCTTGATATACAATTCTACCAGCACCTAGATTCATGTGACCCACTTCGCTGTTTCCCATCTGTCCATCAGGTAAACCAACATTTAAACCATCAGTTCTTAAAGCGGCATTTGGGTAGTTATTATAAAGAGAGTCTATAAACGGAGTTTGAGCATTGTCGATTGCAGAAACTTTAGGATCGGGAGAAGTCCCCCATCCGTCTAAAATCATCAAGATTACTTTTTTATTCATGGTAATTACTAATTAAAATGTGTTTTACAAAGATACAAAATGAGTAGAGATATTTTCTTTAAATACTTCCGAAAAGGTTTTAGGATAGTTTAATTAAAAAACAGTAAAATAATATTTATGTTAAAATAACTTCAGTTTATATGAATTTAACATAATGAAAGTTAAACTCTGTTAAACAGTGTTAAACCATGTAACGGAGTTGTATTTGTGAGCGTCTTTTATACAAATACTAATTTAAAAACATTTATTATCATGAAAAATTTATTTTTAACATCGTTATTAGTTGTAGCAGTTGTATTTAATTCTTTTGCTACCAACAACAAAACAAACCCAACGAACGAAACAGTAACAGCTGTTGAAACAGTATCATCTGACACCACAAGCACAGAAGCTTTAACTTTGACTACCGAAAGTTTGAATTACTACAATGTCATTAGACATTTAAAAACAGATCCTTTTGTAAAGTTGATTCAGTTAAATGATTACAATGCGGTCAAAAACCTAATTTTAGCGGGAGCAGAGATTAACAAGAAATCAATTGGAATGACTCCTTTGATGTATGCTGCAAGACAAAACAAAGTGGCTATTGTTAAGTTACTTTTAGATGAAGGTGCAAAAATAGAATCACAGTCTCAATATGGACTTACAGCTTTAGATTATGCACAAAGGTCACATGCAACAGAGAGCTATTATTTAATTAAGAATGCAATGAATATGTAAGAAATATGAAATATCAATAAATTAAAGCGCTTGCAATTGCAAGCACTTTTTTTATACTCTATTTTAAATTTAAAGAATTTACACGACAAAAATAAAAGTAATGTTAAAGTATGTTAAACCATGTAACGGAGTTGTATTTGTGAGCGTCTTTAATACAAATACTAATTTAAAAATATTAAATCATGAAAAACTTTTTTTTAACATCGTCATTACTAGTAGCAGTTGTATTCAGTTCTTTTGCTACAAACAATCAATTTAATCAAAAAACATCAGCTGTTGAAGTCTCAGCGTTAAGCACTCTTTGTAAGCTAATTCAATTAGGAGATATTGATGGGGTTAAGAATCTAATTAATAATGGCACAAACATCAACAAAAAATCAATGGGAATGACACCTCTAATGTTTGCTGCACGCCAAAACAAAATAGAAATTGTAAAATTATTATTATCAAGAAATGCAAAATTAAAAACTAAATCAAACAACGGGATGACCGCTTTAGACTATGCTGAAATATCAAAAGCTACCGAAAGCTATGATTTGATTAATGCAGCAATGAATTCATAAAAATTTTAATCAAAATATAAGTGCAAAAAGAGCTTACGATATCGTAAGCTTTTTGGAGGTCTTAATTTTAAAACTGTTTTTAATAATATTGTAACTTATGTAACATTGGTTGAAGAAATCTTTATTATTTTTGCCAAAATTTAATTTTGACATGGGAATCTTGAATCTGTTTAAAAGCAAGAATAGTATGAATGACGAAATACAAGAGTATTTAAAAAATGGAGCAGTTGTAATTGATGTTAGGACTGTAGGTGAGTTTGGAATGGGACATGTTGATGGATCATTAAATATTGTATTAGATACTATACCTACAAGAGTAGAAGAGCTTAAAAAATTAGGAGATCAACTTATTGCCGTTTGTAGGTCTGGTGCTAGAAGTGGTACAGCAGCAGATTTTTTATGTGACCAAGGTTTGGATGTTATTAACGGAGGGCCGTGGCAAAATGTGGATCAGTTTGTAAAATAATTTGACGATATAAAATTGAAAAGAGGAGCATTGCTCCTCTTTTTTTATGGTTTAAAAGTTTGATTATTTAAATCAAATTATGTTTTTTCCCTTTAATAACAGCTTCCATTTTATTGTGAACTTGCAATTTTTTATAAATATTTTCGATGTGTTTACGGACAGTTCCCGAAGAAATAAATAGGTTTTTAGAAATTTCATTATAGTTTAAACCCTTGCTTAATTGCTCTAAAATTTCTGTTTCTCTTTTTGTGAGTTCTACTTTTTCTTGATCGCTCTTATTTTCAAATTGATTTGGGTTTCGTAATAAATTTAATGTTTTTAATGCAATACTTGGCGACATGGGGGCACCCCCATTAATGACTTCTAAAATACATTTGTGTAAATTTTCAGGATCAATCTCTTTTAATAAATAGCCATTGGCGCCTGCTTTTATAGATCTAAAAATATATTCATCGTCATCATGAACTGTAAGCATAATCACTTTAATTTGTGGGTATTTTCTTTTTACAATTTCTGTTGCCTTAATGCCATCCATTTCTGGCATTTGGATGTCCATCAAAATAACATCTATATTATGATTTTCTTCTAATTTACCTATGAGAGCAGCGCCGTTAGAGGCACGGTATTTAAAATTTAAATCTTCAAAGAATGATAATTTTTCTATAATGGCTTTGGCTAAAAAGCTATTATCTTCGGCAAGTGCAATTTTTAAATTCATAAGAATTTATTTTGTTAATAGTCAAAACTACAAATCAAATTAATTAAAAACAATACGCCAATTTACGTATTTTTTATTGTCAGGGTTATAAAGGTGCCTTCAGCAAGCTTTGATTTGATGTTGATTTTTCCATCAATTTCATCCATACGTCTTTGCATATTTTCTAAACCATTACCCATTTTAATAGTATTGATGTCAAAACCATTTCCGTTGTCAGTAATTTTTATTTTTAGTTGGTCATTCTTTTCAACAATTTCAATTTTTACTCGTGAGGCTTCTGAGTATTTTATAGCATTATTTATTGCTTCTTGTAGTACTCTAAAAATTGTGATTCCAGTAACAGAAGAAAAAATAATTTTCGTTTGTACTTTACTGTTTAAACTAAATTCTGTAGAATCTTTTGCAATTTTTGCTTTCTCAATAAGTGCTAAAACTCTTGCGTGAAAATCATCATACGGAATCTCATTTTTATTCATCGCCCAAATGGTATCTCTTAATTGAGAAATGGTATTTGCAGCAAAACTATTGATGTTGGTTAATTTAGATTTAAGTTTTTGGTCTGATGATTTTGTGAGGAATTTTAGATTGTCAATAGACGAAATAATAAAGGTTAATTGCGATCCTATATTGTCATGTAAATCACGAGAGATTCTCAAACGTTGGTCTTGCAACTTGTTTTGAGTTTTCGTTTTTGCCAACTCATCTTTTAAGAGCAATTGCGTGCGTAATTGTTTACGTTTATTGCTTTGATAAAGATAAGTGCCAAAAGATATTAGCCCTAAAACTAAGATACTTGCTCCCAAAATAATGGTGATAAAATCTTTAGTTTTTATAGTCAATTTTTGCTCAGCTAATTCGGCTCTTTGCGTTAAAATTTCTTTTTCTTTTTTTTCAGTTTCAAATTCTATTTTTAAGGACTCAACTTTAGCATTTGTTCTGGCATTTAGTGTACTGTCTTTTAATGATTGAAAAACAGTATTATATTCAAATGCTTTTTTATAGTTGTTTAGTTTTATGTAGGATTTAGTTAATTTCTCTGCGCAATATTTTTCTAAATTATAAAAACTATTTTGATTGCTTAATTTTAAGCCTTTATTAAAATAAGTGATGGCATCTGTATATTTTTCTTGTTCAAAATAAAGGTCGCCATAATAGGCATACACATCTCCAATGCCATAAACATCATTTCTTTTTGAGCGAATTACATACGAGCTATCGATGTATTTTTTTGCAATATCAAAGTTTTTTTGTAGAATGTGTACAGTGGCTATATGTGCATATCCATAAGGGATCCCGATACTATCTTGATTTTTCTTTTTAATATTTAATGATTTTTTGTGATAGTAAATAGCACTATCATTATTTTGGATAATACTCTGTAAGATTCCGTAGTTATCATAAATAGGATCAATGTTTTTTGATGAGGAATTTTGAAGAAGCTTAATACTTTTTCGCATGTAAAATAAAGAAATATCAATATCCTCATATTTTAGCATAAACCCTAAATTTCCGTATTCTTTTCCTGCCAATTTAAATTCATTAATTGCTTCAAAAAGATAGATGGATTTTAAACTGTATTCTATTTTTTTTTCACGATTATCTTTGTAGGCATAGATGGTAGAGAGCTGCGAGTATGCTTTTGCTAAGGAAAGAGAATCGTTTAATTCTAACGCAATTGAAATTGCGCTTGTGGTTAGTTTTTCTGAGATTGAAATTTGACCAACATATTTATCGTAGGGTATTTTTAAAATTCTTTCAAGTTGTTGACTTTTAGGAATGTTTTTTATCGAAACCTCAACACTATCAACATAATTGCCTTTTTGTGCAATTAAATAAAATGGCACAAAAAGAAAAAGAGCAACACAAATGTTTTTCATCAAAAAATAAGTTTGGTCTAAGTTACTAAAAAAACCAAGGCTTACAAATTTGCAAGTCTTGGCTTAGGTTTCACGTAATTGATTTAGCAGGTTTATGATTCTATTTTTTTATCATCTTTATAGTATCCTTCTTCTATAAGCTTACCATTTTTATCATAAACTTTTCCAGCACCATTTCTTTTATTATTTTTAAATTCTCCAACATATTTTCCGTCAGAATAATATCTTGTTCCTTGTCCGTTAAATTGGTCATTTAAGTAATTGCCTTCGTATAGTTTTTGTCCATCTTTAGCATAATATATTCCATAACCATTAAACTTACCATTGGTAAATTCACCTTCATAAACATCACCCTCAACCCAAGTAAATTTTCCAATACCAGTTCTGTTATTATTATCCCATTTACCTTCATAAACATTTCCATTAGACCAGGTCATAATGCCAACCCCAGTTTTATTATTATCTATCCATTGACCATTATAAGTATCTCCGTTTTTCCAATGGTATATTCCTTGTCCATTTCGTTTATCATTTTTATAGGAGCCTTGATACAAATCACCATTTGTAAAATTTTGTTTTCCACTTCCTTCTCTATTGCCATTTACAAATTTGCCCTCATAAATTGATTCATCAAAATGTTGTTTTCCATTCTCGTCTGTGTAGGTGTTTTCAAAACGTTTTTTACCAAACCCATTTTCACAATCCCCAGAAAGGCAGTAATCACTTTCGTAACTTATAATTAAACTTGTGTCTAAAGCGTTACCACTAAAAACAGAAATACTAATTCCGGTCTGCTTAAAAGTGTAACCATTATAAGTTAAGAAATTGCATTTTTTTAAGGCGGCTTCTAATTCTTTTTTGGTAATTGTTAGGATATTTTTGGATTTGTTTGGAAATTCTATATTAATATTTTCATCAGCAAAAAGTCCCAGGTCATACTTCATTTTGAATAAACCTAAAAATTTTTGTTCTAAGAGGTATGATGTAAATTCCGTTTCATTATATTTTAGAGATCTTCTTTCTGTTTTTGTTAAGGCAATCAATTCTTTTATTTCTTTTTCAAACTCATTTTGGTTTAACTTAAAACTGGTTGGGTCTATTAAATCACCATTAACCCAATCGCCTGCTGTTTTAGTACTGTTTACATCAACAGTAATTCCTTTACCATGTTTTTTACCATCTTTAAAATAGCCAGAATACTGCCCGCTAGCTGTAACTAAAATTCCATAACCATCGTAAGTGTTATTTTTTAAACCGCCAGCATAATTAGAAGTTGATGTAACAATTTTTCCATAGTATGCAATACCATTTTTAAAAACAGCTTGTATAAAACTACCATCAGCATTTGTAATTCTTCCATATCCATTTACACAATTCCCAACACAATTTATTGGGTTGTTAGTAGCAGTTATTTGAGATATTTCAGTTTTAGCTTCTCCATTTTCCCAATCATGTGCCCACGAGTTATCTTTGTTTTCAAAAATTCCTATTCCATGTTGTTTACCCTTTTCAATTGCTCCTAGATAGAGCGAGCCATCAGTATAAAATATAGCACCAGAACCCTGCATTTGATTATTTTTAAATTCGCCAGTATAATTACTTCCGTCAGGATAATAATAATAGCCAAAGCCATCTAAAACGCCCTCTTTAAAAGAGCCTTCATAAGTTCCGCCATCAGTAAATTTCATTGCTCCGAAGCCATTATTACAATCGCCACTTATACATTGTGAAGAAGAGATTAAAGTCATTAAGAACAATCCGAAAACGAGTAGTGTTTTTTTCATAATATTGAGTTTAATGGTTTCTATAAAATTGAATTAATTCTAAGGCTTTTTCTTCTTTTCCTTTTGGAATAGGAATGCGTGTTTCGTCGTTCGTGTTTCCTTTATGAGTAAACCACTCAATAGTAAATTCTAAAAGTTTTAGATTGGAAGAAGTATTTACAATTTTTATATCCACAATCCATTTTCTTTTTCCGAATAAATTAATTTTTTTAGAATTGATAAGTAAATATTTTGGATAAATCTCGATGACAGCTCCTTTAGAATTACTTTTTAAATGAGTACTGGAAAAACGAATTCTAAGAAATGGTAAAAGAATAGCAAAGGGTATAGAAAATATTAAAGCGATTAAAAAACTTGCGTTTCTAAAAAGCATTAGTCCAGGTATACAAAGGATTAAAATGCCAATTCCGAAATAGATATTATCTTCTTTTTTGTTTCCTTTTTCAATGTTCACAAAATTATTCCATTCTTTTGAAGTGAATGTCCAAGTGTCTAATATGTTGGAATCATTAATCAATAAATTATTTTTTTTGAGTTGTTATTTTTTTGATTTGTTTAGTGTGTTTACAAAATGATGGCCAACTGCTACTGCAGATGTTTTAACTAAAACGGCTACGTTTGGATCTAGATCTACAGGAACTTGTTTGGTTTTTACTTTCCCTTTTTTGTTAGTATATTCTTGCTCTTCAGTTAAATAAATACCTTTAAAAGGAGGTTTAAAAATCATATTTACAGTTGGTATTTCAATAAAAGCACCATAGGCTGTTTTTGTTCCATAAGCTGGATTTTTATAATGAAATGTAGCCGAAACTCTTTTAAGGACTCCTTCTCCAGCAGCAGTCATATCTATTGCAATAATTAAGTAGGCATCCATACCAAGTGCCGAAAAATAATCAAAGCGTTCATTTGCAAATTTTGCTCCTGATACTAAAATGTTGTTATAGGGTAATAATCTAAATTCTTCGGCAACAGCAGATTGATCACCTCCAAGACCCCATTTAGAAGCTTTATTTTCTAATGTTGGTAAAGGATAATTAGTATATGTTTCGTACAGTTTTTCATCAATAACTCTTTTACCAGTGCTTGGGTTTATGGGAGCAAGAAACTCAAATGGAGTTAATAACTCCATCCCTAAAGTTGTATACTCTTTCTTGATATCATCAATACATTGTTCGTAAATTCGTTGTGCCACAACATTTACTTTCTCTTTGGTAGCTTTATGTGAGGTAACAAAAATATCATCGTAAGTTCTATAATCATCGTCTTTGATATAAAAGGTAATTAATCCTACTTTTTTCGGAATTTTATAATCGTCTTCTGTACAAAACCCTTTTTTTATTTGCCATTTTTTTACTTGACCAATTCCATAAGTATATTGTACTCCCGCCCAAAGTTTATCTGTATTATCAACTAACTTTTGTAGGTCCTTATTTTGAGCATTCATTTTAGTACTTAATATTGAAATCAAGAATAGTAAGACAAGCGATGTAGTTAGTTTTAGTTTCATAGTATTTATTTTATCAGGTTTAATATAATACAAAATCAACCGCGCAGGTTTAAAGAGGACACCTGCGCAGTTTTAGCTAATTAAATTTATTAATTAACCATCCTATTTAATATGTTTTAAAAACTCACTTAATGATTTGTTGAGGTATCCGCTACTAGCACTAAGAACACCATTTACATATTTTTCTTTATCACAGGGTATTGCTTGCATTTTTAATAATACTTGGTCGGTAACATTAAATACAGTTACTGCGCCATAATCAGAGCCCCATAAATCTTGCGATGCACTTTCTATCGCTTTGTATTTTTTATCTTCAAAGACACCCTTTATTTCAATTACTTTTTTTGGAACAACATTAAGTGATGCTTGATATTTCAAACTTTTTTTATAAGCAAATAAACTAGAGGTATTTACAATTTCTGTTTTTTCTCCAAATGCCCCTTTGGTTTTAACAGCTACATTTTTAATAACGCTTAACTCTGGGCGTACAACAATTTTTGCAACGCCACCAAACGATTTTGTTAAAGCTTTACTAGCTTGTGATTCTGCATCTTTTATAAACGGAATTGATATGTTGACACGGGCAATAATAATACCTCCCAAATCAGTTGAAGTTGACATGCCATTATCAAAAATATTTTTGGTAGATTTCTTTTTACCTTTTTTGTTTATTTTTTTTACTAGATATTCAAACCCTGTTGGTGCTGTAGAAATAAAACCTGGAAATTGTGCTTTGCCAGGAGTTCCGCCTTCTAAAAGTTGCCACCCATCAAAGGTTTTTTCATTGGCAACTTCTGATGCTGTTACAATAGTAAATCCAGCAGCTTCTAATTTTGACTTATATTCTTTAAACAATTTGTTAGTCATCTCTTGTAAATCTGTTTCATCAATTCCCTGTACTCCTAAAACTAATTGTGCTTTGGCATCACTTCGCTGCCCTCCACCAAATTCTCTACCTCCTTTTGCAATTTCAATTTGATCAAACATCATTTGATAATTGATAAAAAAATGTTGAATAAAAATCTTTTTAGGAGCATCGTTAAATTTTTTCATACCAAAACCTGATTCTATTTTGGTTTCAATTTTTCCAACTTCTTGTGCGTTTATTGATACAAATAAAAAGAGTATGAATGTTAGGATGATTAATTTTTTCATAAGAGTTAGGTTTCAATTTTATTAATTTCTTTTTCTAGCAATTTTCCCAATTCAATGTTTAGTTTATTGTAACATTGCTTTAAATTCTCCTTGAGTTATATTTTTTGTTGACATGTCAGAAGCATTGTATCCTTCAAAAGAAAAAGTACCTTCGACAGTTACGCCATCATCAATGGTTACTTCAATTGTTCCGGGGGCTATACCTGTTATAGAAGTAACACCAGATGAATCCCAAGTAGCAACAGGGCTAATGGTAATATATCTGATTCCGTTAGTACTAGTTAAAGCATCTGCTGTTGCATAAGTGCCAATACCTGTGTAGCCAAAAATCTGAAAACTAATGGTGTTGCCAGAGTTGTCTCCCCCTTGTACAACTAATAATCCGTTGGTAATAGTGGCACCGATAATGGTTGCTGGACTTGTAGAAGCCGCGAAATCTGCACCATCAATTTTGGCAGTTAAAAACTCGTCGCCACCAGATCCTCCCTCATCATCGTCATTATTGTTACAACTAGTAAATGCAAATACAGTTAAAAAAGTAATTAGTAAAATTTTGATTTTTGATTTTTTCATAATAAGTTTTTTATAGATTAATGATTAGGTCAAAAATCAATAATAAACTACTGTGAAACAATACGATGAATTACGTATATTTTAAAAAGTGATGTTGTGCTGAGATTTTAGGGCTTCTATTTTTAGTTGTAGATTTTTTAAAAACAGTTGATGTTGTTCAGATTCTTTATTAAAAGGACGATGTGTTAATCCTTTTTGGATAGTATCAATTTTATCCATTAATTCAAATGAATTATCAGAAACCCAAGTGTTTTTGAATTGATTCCAAATATATTCAATCGCAGTTTCATTTGGGTGAATCATATCTGATTTATAAAAACGGTAATCACGTAGGTCATCCATCATTATTTCAAAAGAGGGAAAATAATGCGTATGGTTTCTTGGTCCAATTACTTGATGTATGGCAGAAATGAGATGCGCTTTACTTAATGAATTTTCGGTAAATCCATCTTTTAAATGACGGACTGGAGAAACTGTAAAAATAATTTCTATTGCTGGATTCACACTTTTTACAAGCGCAATGATATTTTCTATACTCTCAGTATTCTCATCAACAGTTAGGAGTTCTTTTAAAAACTTTTTCTGGGTTATTTTATGACAATTTGCAACAATAGTATCCGATTCAATTTGTCGATATACCCATGAAGTCCCAAAAGTAATAATAAGATGACTTGTATTGTTTAACTGCTGATGCATGGTTGCTGTAGCATCATTTAGATTTTGTAACAGCATTTTTTTTGAAAGATTACTCAAATCAGAATGCGCATCAAAACTATGCCAGCGTTCGTTATGAAAAAACACATCAGCATCGGTATATTCTTTTTGATTAATGCTATCAGTAATTAATTTTTCAATTGCCTTTGGATGAAAAAGTATCCCAAATGGATTTATGAAGTTTTGAAATTTAAAATATTCAAATTTACTTCCAATGTTCTTTGTAAAACAAGAGCCCAGTAATAACAAATTAGAATCATAATCAATTTGATTGTGAGTTTTGTTTATTGGTATTTGAGTTCTGAAATTCATTTTATCGTTGCTACAGTAAATTATAAACTTACTGTGGCAATCTTATTTTAAGATTACTTTGTCATTTTATTCCTCAATGACATTTTAATTTAAATACTCCTTCACTTTCTCTAAAGCTTGAGGAATACCATTTGGATTTTTACCACCAGCAGTTGCAAAAAATGGTTGTCCACCACCGCCACCTTGAATTAGTTTACCTAGTTCTCTCACCACAAGTCCTGCATTCAATTCTTTTTCTGACACTAAGTTTTTAGCAATAAAACATGTTAGCATTGCTTTGTCACCATTTTGAGTTGCGGCAAAAAAGAAGAGGTTTTCAATTTCATTACCCAATTCAAAAGCTAAATCTTTAATGTGATTTGGTTCTAAATCTATTTTTTGAGAAATGAGGTTTATACCATTTATAGTTTCAATATTATCCTTTAAGCTTGATTTTAAGCTCTTGGCTTTATCTCTCATCAATCCTTCAATTTGCTTTTTTAATTCAGCATTCTCATTCTGAATTTGTGAGATATATTTAATAGGACTTTGTGGGTTTTTCATAGCTATTTTTAGCAACTTATAATCCTTTTCTTGCTGAATATATAAATCTTCAACGCCATCAAAAGTCATTGCTTCAATACGTCTAACTCCTGAAGCAATTGCAGATTCAGAAGTAATTTTAAAATGCCAAATATCACTAGTGTTTTGTACATGAGTTCCACCACATAATTCTTTAGATTTTCCAAATTCAACCATTCTTACTGTATCATCATATTTTTCGCCAAATAATGCTAACGCTCCTTTTTTAATAGCGGTTTCCATAGGAATATTCCGATGCTCTTTTAAATCTAATTTTCCACGGATACGCGCATTGACAAAAAATTGAATTTCTTGTAATTCTTTTTCTGTTACTTTAGAAAAGTGAGAAAAATCAAAACGTAAATGTTTAGAATGTACAGCCGACCCCTTTTGCTCAACATGTTTTCCTAATACACTACGTAATGCTTGATGTAATAGATGTGTAGCTGTATGATTACATGAAGTTCTAAAACGTTGACTTTCATCAACTCTAACTGTGAAAAGCTCAGTAGGGTCTTTAGGCAATCCTTTTGTTAGGTGGATGATGAGATTATTTTCTTTTTTAGTATCTAAAATATAAATGGTATCACCATTCCTTTTTTCTAGATAGCCCTTATCACCAACTTGCCCACCACCTTCTGGATAGAAAGGGGTCATATTAAAAACCAATTGATACATAGTTCCTTCTTTTTTTGAAGAAACTTTTCTGTAACGAGCTATTTTAACTTTTGCCTCTAAAGTGTCATATCCAATAAATTCTTGGATGTCGTCATTAAATAATATTTGCCAATCATCAGTATCAACAGCAGTTGCTTTTCTACCACGCTCTTTTTGTTTTTCTAATTCTTTTGAGAATTCAGCAGAATCGTAGGTTAAGCCATTTTCTTTTAGTATTAATTTGGTTAAATCTTCTGGAAAACCAAATGTATCTTTTAATTCAAATACTTTTTTACCCGAAATTTTATCAGACGTATTGTTTTTGATAACAGTATCTAATAAATTTAATCCTTGATCTAAAGTTCGCAAGAAAGATTGCTCCTCTTCTTTAATAACATTCTCAATAAGTTGTTTTTGTTTCTTTAGTTCAGGGAAAGTTTTACCCATTTGTTTACTGAGAACAAATACCAATCTATAAATAAAAGCTTCTTTTTGACCTAAAAAAGTAAACCCATATCTAATAGCTCTACGCAAGATTCTACGAATTACATAACCTGCACCATTGTTACTTGGCAACTGTCCGTCTGCAATAGCGAATGCTACAGCACGAACATGGTCAGCAATTACTCGAATGGCAATATCAGTTTTTTCATCAACGCCATATTTAGTATTGGTGATGGTGGTTATTTCACGAATTAAAGGTGTAAAAATATCAGTATCATAATTAGATTGTACACCTTGCACTACCATGCACAAACGCTCAAACCCCATTCCGGTATCAACATGTTTGTTGGGTAGCTTTTCGAGAGACCCATCTGTCATTCGGTTGAATTCCATAAATACTAAATTCCAAATTTCAATTACCAATGGGTGATCATGATTCACTAAATCTTTTCCGGGAACTTTGGCTTTTTCTTCATCAGATCTAATATCAACATGGATTTCAGAACATGGCCCACAAGGACCTTGTACACCCATTTCCCAAAAGTTATCTTTTTTATTACCATTTAGAATTCGTTCTTCGGGAACAATTTTTTTCCAGTAATCATAAGCTTCTTGGTCAAATGTTAATCCATCTTTTTTATCACCCTCAAAAACCGTTACATACAAGCTGTCTTTATCAATTTTATAAACTTCAGTTAGCAACTCCCATGCCCATTCTATAGCTTCTTTTTTAAAGTAATCTCCAAAACTCCAGTTACCCAACATCTCAAACATGGTATGGTGATAGGTATCCATACCCACCTCTTCTAGATCGTTGTGCTTACCAGAAACACGCAAACATTTTTGAGTATCAGAAACTCTAGAATCGGTTACTTTTCTTTGTCCTAAAAAGAATTCTTTAAACGGAACCATACCTGCATTGGTAAACATCAAAGTGGGGTCGTTCTTTAATACCATAGGAGATGAAGGAACGATTTTGTGTTTTTTTTCTTTAAAGAAACTTAAAAATTGCTGTCTAATTTCTTGTGATTTCACGTGTTTATATTTATTAGTCACATGAAATATCTATTTAATCATTTCCTTGTCAATCAAGTTTTAATTATAGATATTTCATAAAAAATGTTAATTAATGTCTAAAAAAATACTGCAAACAAAGCAGTAAAGAAACATTTTGTAATTTTGTTTTTTTGACAGAAAACAATAACTCTAATTGGTTTTCCGTTGAAACTACAAAACTAACATTTTTTAGTCTTATGGCGAAAGTTAAATACTATTACGATACTGAAACATTGTCGTATAAAAAAATACTGAGGAAAAAGCGAACAGTTTTCACAAAATTACTGGCAACGATAGGAGCTTTTGGGTTGGCAATGCTTCTGGGTTTTGTAGTGTTTTCGCCAATATTTGAGACTCCGAGTGAAAAAGCTTTGAAGCGTGAAATGGAGTTTTTAAAGCTCAATGAAAATTTGCACAAAAAAAGAATTGAACAGTTTGAGGTTGTGTTAAATGACTTACAACAAAGAGATAATAATATTTATCGCACTTTTTTTGAATTAAACCCAATACCAGAAGAACAGCGTACCGCAGGATTTGGAGGAATAAACAGGTATAAATCTTTAGAGAATTTTGAGAATTCTGAAATGATTATTGACATTACTCAGAATATGGATATTCTTTCTAAACAACTAAAAATACAATCTGAATCCTTAGATGAAATTGTAAAATATGCTAAAAACAAAGAAGATTTATTAGCTGCTATTCCAGCAATTCAACCAATACGAAATGATGACTTAACGCGTATGGCATCTGGATATGGATGGCGAACAGATCCATTTACAAAAGCAAGAAAAAGACATTATGGAATGGATTTTACAGCGCTTAGTGGCACTCCGGTTTATGCTACTGGACCAGGAAAAGTGATTCGAGTAGATTCTAGAGCTTCAGGATTTGGTAAGCATATTAGGATAGATCATGGATTTGGATATATTACGTTGTATGCACATTTGAGTAAATACAATGTTAAAAAATGGCAAAAAGTAAAACGTGGAGATTTAATTGGATTTGTTGGAAATACAGGAAGATCTGAAGCGCCACATTTACATTATGAAGTGCACAAAAACAAAGAACGAATCAATCCAATTAATTTCTATTACGGAAATTTATCACCAAAAGAGTTTGAGGTGATGCAAAAAGCAGCTCAAGTTGAAGGGCAGTCTTTGGATTAAGATTTTGTTGAGAGCATTCATAAATATATATTCTTCAATACAGGATGCTATTCCTTTTTTTGTATTTTCGTATTTGATAAAAAACTGAACTGAATATGCATATTGATTTGCCAGAAAAGCGCTATTATAAAATTGGCGAAGTTGCCAAAGCCTTTGATGTAAACAATTCGTTGATACGTTTTTGGGAAAAAGAGTTTGACATCTTAAAACCAAAGAAGAACAAAAAAGGGAACCGTCTTTTTACTGCTATTGATTTGCAAAATTTAAAACTGATTTATCACTTAGTAAAAGAAAAAGGATATACTTTAGATGGTGCAAAAAAGAAGATGAAACAAAACCCAAATGGTGTAGTTAATAACCATGAAATCATCTTGCATTTAGAAAAAATAAAACAAGAATTAACCAATATTAAAAATCAATTATCATGAAAAAATGGCTTCCTTTAATAATTATAGCAGTAGTAGCTTTTGGAATATACAGTTGGGCAGTTGGGTTCAATAATGGAGCAGTAGAAAAACAAGAAACGGCGAAAGCGCAATGGGCAAATGTTGAGTCAGCTTATCAGCGTAGAGCTGATTTAATTCCTAATTTAGTGAATACCGTAAAAGGTTATGCAAGTCATGAAAAAGAGACTTTAGAAGGTGTAATTAATGCAAGAGCAAAAGCAACAAGCACTACAATAGATCCTTCAAATGTTACTCCAGAGCAAATGGCTTCATTTCAACAAAATCAATCAGGTTTGTCGAGTGCATTGAGCAAATTGATGGTGGTGGTAGAGAAGTATCCTGATCTAAAAGCCAATCAAAACTTCTTAGAATTGCAAAGTCAATTAGAAGGAACGGAAAATAGAATTAATGTAGAGCGTAATAGATTTAACGGAATGGTTAAAGGATATAATATTATGATTCGTAAATTCCCAGGTAAATTATTGGCTGGTATTTTTGGTTTTGAACCAATGGTTTTGTTTAAAGCTGCTGAAGGTAGTGATGTTGCCCCAACAGTAGAATTTTAAAATTTAGAAATGCCAAAAATTGAAGATTTTTTTACTGCTGATGAAGAGCAGCAAGTAATAAATGCCATAAAGATAGCTGAGACAAATACGTCTGGTGAGATTCGTGTACATATAGAAAAGGCGACTGATAAAGATGCCCTAGTAAGAGCAACCGAGGTTTTTTATGAGTTAAAAATGAATGAGACACAATTGCAAAATGGCGTTTTATTTTATGTAGCAACAGAGAGTCATCATTTTGCGGTGTTGGGTGATAAAGGAATCAATGATTTAGTGCCAGATAGTTTTTGGGATACCGAAAAAGAATTGGCTTTATCGCACTTTAAAAAGCGAGAATTTGCAAAAGGTTTAGAATTAGCAATTTTAGAGGCTGGAAAAAAGCTACAAGAGTTTTTTCCATATCAATCAGATGACACCAATGAATTATCAGACGAAATATCAAAAGGATAATGAAGAAAGCTAAACAATTAATTTTCATCTTTTTTGTCGGATTATTATCCATCAATTTTCAAGGGTTTTCGCAGAGTGATATTCCTGATAAACCATCGTTTATACCAGCACTAATTGATAGCGCAAAAATATTAAATCAAGTTCAATTTGATGCGCTTTCAAGGAAACTAGAAAGATATAGCGATTCAACTTCGACAGAAATGTTTGTGATGATTCGTAAATCATTGTATGGAGCAGAAGTAAGTTCATATGCCGTAGAATTAGGACATAAATGGGAAATCGGTCAAAAAGAAAAGGATAATGGGATTGTAATTTTAGTAGCAATTGATGATCGAAAAGTTTGGATTTCTGCTGGATATGGAGTTGAACATTTATTGACTGATGCGCTAACAAGTAGAGTTTATAGAAATATAATTGTTCCAAATTTTAAGCAACAAAACTATTATCAAGGATTAGATCAAGCAACCGATGCTGTTTTTCAAATCATGATGGGTGAGTATCAAAATGACAATCCAAAAGATGATGATAAAGGATTGTTTAGACTTATACCTGTAATCTTTTTTATCATTATTATAATTATTATTTCTCGTCGCAATAAAGGTGGAGGAAAAAACGGAGGTAAACACTCAGCAGCGAGCACTTTATTAGATGTACTTATTTTGAGCAGTTTGGGACGTGGCGGTTTTGGAGGAGGAAGTAGTTCTGGCGGTTTTGGTGGTAGCTCTGGCGGAGGCTTTGGAGGCTTCGGTGGAGGTGGCGGTTTCGGCGGTGGCGGTGCTGGTGGAGGATGGTAAAGCCCAATAAAAATATTAAACTAAAAAAGCCAAATCAATTGATTTGGCTTTTTTAGTTTAAAGAGGAGAGTTTAAAAATATCAAAACACTCAAATGTCAGACAGTAAGTTGATTACAAAATTAATATCTCGCGGTTTACCGTGATATTTCAAAAATAATTACAAATTCTTGCCCAAATAGGTTTTTTTTTTTTTAGATTTACTATTGTAAAAGAAAAATTTCGGACCCCAAATCCAAAAAAATTTATTATCATTCCTGTGTTGGCAGGAATCTATTATACGCATTACTTACTATTGATGTGTGTAAATACTGTATATACAAAATAGAGCGTATAGAAAACCTCTGTTTGTAAAAATTTTAAGAATACAAATGATCTAATAAATGTTTAATCTAAAACCAACAACTAATGATATAGCTATTTAAATACAAACAGAGGAAGTATTACAAAAGTAAGACACCTCGTAGGATTAACAAATTTTAATGGGCAATAATGCCTAAATTTTAACTTATTAAATTTTACGATTATGAAAAGAGCACCATATTTATTACTATTATTAACCATTCTTGTATTTACAATTTCATGTACAAACTCAATTGCAGAAGATATTTCAAATAATGAATCTATTGTAATTGGGGGTATGGATTTAAATGGAGCAAGAAAAGCTCAAAAAATATTTTCAATAAATGATTTTAAAGTTTTTTCTTTTGAAAAAACCTCTGTTGTTAATAAATTAAGTGAAGAAGTTAAAGAAGATTTTATTAATAATTTGATGTTTGGTGATGGCGGTATGCTTGCAACTGCAAAATATGTTGGGATTGAAAAAGAACTTTCAAAAGAAGATCAAGAGATTTTTTGGGCTGTTCTTGGAGTTGAATATCTTTTGCTTCCTGATCATAAGGGCTATAGATGTGAAAGCCCTAATAATTGCAAAATAAGTAGCGAATATATTTGTATGTCTGGCTGTTAGTAAATTTTAATGCTAAACCAACTAATATTAGTATTAGTTGGTTTTTTTAATTAGTTTTTCATGAATCATTTTAAATTATATTTTTTAATGTTATTGTTTTTTGGTTGTCAAAATCAATTAAATTCTGATTTTGTAATTAAAGAATTTAACAAAAATGCAGATTCGTATAAAAAAATAGAATATCAAGTAGTTCGAATTGATACTTTTAGCCAAGAATCAACAATGAATAGAGGTGGCTTAGTTTTATTGGAACAAAATGAGAATGATAAATTGTTTGGAATGTCATTCTATGCAATTCCAAATTCAACTAACAAGGAATATTTACATGATAATAATAGAGCCTTTGAAATTTCAAAAGAAAATAAATCATATAAAGTGGAAAAGTCATATTATGGTTTTTTAGGAAGCCCTGGAGGACAATTGATATCTGAAAATTTAATTCGATTAGATACTGTTTATAAATCTGTTAGTTTAATAGAAACTAAAAATAGTTATAAGCTCAATTATCAATTTGAAAACGACACTGTCTACAATATTTCAAATATCAGAAAAGAAATTTTTATAAATAAGCAGACTTTTATACCATTCAAAATTGTAAAGACTTCTGAAAGATTTGGTGAAAAACACTCACAGTTTTTTATCATTGAAGATGTAAAAATAAATGAGCAGGTTGACAACTCAATTGAGATATATAAGAATAGTTTACAAAACTTTGTGATGGAAGAGGTTATAGAAATAAAGAAAAATTCGAAAATTGGACTGCAGTTCTATTTGAAAAACCTTCAAAATATCAATACTAATAAATTAGTACATCTTCAAGAAAATACACCAACTCTAATTTCTTTTTGGGAAGTCTGGTGCGGACCTTGTATTCGTTCGTTGCCTAAAATTAATTCACTCCATCATAAGTATAAAAATAATGTCCATATTATTGGGGTTACAACGGAAAGCCAAAAAAGTGTTAAGAAAATGTTGGTAGCAAAAAACATTGATTATTTAAATTTAATTGGAACAAATGAACTCCATAAATTATATGAGATAAACAGTTTTCCTACTTATTTTCTTTTGGACAAAAACGGTATCATCGTAAAAGAATATTTTCATTTTTCAAATGAAATAGAAAAAGATATAAAGAAATTAATTCTTACTTCTGTCTAAAATAAATTGTTATAGGTACTCCGTTAAAATCATAAATTTCGCGGAGTTTGTTTTCAATAAATCGTTTGTAAGGGTCGCGAACATATTGCGGAAGATTACAGAAAAACACAAACTGAGGTGTTGGTGTTGGTAACTGCATACAGTATTTTATTTTTACGAATTTACCTTTCCATGCTGGAGGAGAATTTTGTTTTACAATCTCTAACATCGTTTCATTTAACTTGCTAGTAGGAATCCTTTTCTTCCGATTTTCAAAAACTTGTACCGCCGTTTCAATTGCTTTAAAGATTCGTTGTTTAGTTAAAACCGATGTAAAAATAATTGGTACATCAGTAAAAGGTGCAATTTCTTTGCGAACCATAGCTTCGTAATCTCGCATGGTATTGGTTTCTTTATCTACCAAATCCCATTTGTTTACGAGTACAACAACACCTTTTTTATTTTTCTCAGCCAACCAAAAAATACTTTGATCTTGCCCTTCAAAACTACGAGTAGCATCAATCATTACAATGGCAACATCGCAATGCTCAATGGTTCGTACAGCACGCATCACGGAGTAGAATTCTAAATCTTCTTTTACTTTTGCTTTACGTCTAATTCCGGCAGTATCAACTAAATTAAAATCAAACCCAAAACGGTTGTATTTAGTATCAATAGAATCACGAGTAGTACCAGCAATATCAGTTACAATGTTTCTTTCAACTCCAATTAAAGCGTTTATAAAAGAAGATTTTCCAGCATTAGGGCGTCCAACCACAGCAAAACGAGGAAGATCATCAGCTTCTTGTTCAGCATCCTCAGGAATAATTTTAGCAACTGTATCTAACAATTCACCTGTGCCACTACCGTTGATAGAAGAGATAGTATAATATTCACCCAAACCTAAATTATAGAATTCATAAGCTTCTTCTTCTCGCATTGCATTGTCAACTTTATTGACTGCGATAAAAACAGGTTTTTTTACTTTGCGTAATAAGTTGGCAACTTCAGTATCCATCGGTGTAATACCTTCAGTAACATCCACTACAAAAACAATGATATCAGCTTCATCAATCGCTAAATCTACTTGCTTGCGAATTTCTTCTTCAAAAATATCATCAGACCCTACAGCATATCCACCAGTATCGATTACTGAAAAATTCTTACCGTTCCAGTCAGACTTTCCGTAATGTCTATCTCGGGTAACTCCACTAACGGAATCAACAATAGCATCTCTACGTTGAATTAATCTATTAAACAAGGTAGATTTTCCGACATTTGGTCTCCCAACAATTGCTACAATGGTATTCATTTCTGATATATTTTTTGCAAAGATAGTGATTAGCGATTCGATTACTATAAATATTTAAAAAATAGTATATTACAATCCTTTATAATTTAGTGTTGATTTTTTATGAGTGAAGAAAAAAATAGTGAGGTATTTCTTAGGCCACGTTTCAGAATTGATTTTGAAGAAAGTGAAAAGGATTTGATTGAACGATTCAAAAATAATTTGAATGATGGTGAGTGTAAATATTGCAGTAAAATTGTAGATCAACATATTGTGATTGATGTACCTTTTGATGAAGATCATTTTTGGTCGCCACAATTAAATATCGAAATTGTAAAAGGTGAATCAAGTGAAAGTATTGTAAAAGGTTTGTTTGGTCCAAAGCCTCAAGTTTGGACTTTTTTTATGTTTTTGCACTTTGTAGTCGGAATTACATTCCTTATATTTTTAACCTTATTGTATGTAAGATGGGCGTTTGAATCTAGTATGGTTTTTCCTACAATTATGGTAATTACACTCCCAATTATATGGTTAATTCTTTATGTTTTTGGCAGATGGGGAAGAAGGCAAGGGAAAGAGCAAATGGAAGAATTACATTCTTTTTTATTAAAAACCTTAAGTAAGTAACAACTAAAAATTGGATTAGATACTTGTGGTTTATTAGAACTCTTGATTTGTATAATCAATATATACACAATCAATTAACAAGACGTTAATTTGCTGAGAAACTATCGATTTTTTTAGTGTAAACGTAGTTTAAAATAGAAGTTTACTTCATTAGCTTCTTTAGCACATCATTTTTATAGGTTCTCCCAATTGGGATTTTATGATTGTTTTTTAAGAAGATAAAACTTGAGGATGTTTTGATAATTTTATTAGTGTTTAGAATGTAGGATTTGTGTACTCGAATAAAGCCATAGCTATTTAATTTTTCTTCCCAATATTTTAAAGATTCTCCCGAAATATATTTTTTATTATCCAAATAGATATCGGTATAATCTGCATCAGAATTAATATATAAAATTGAATTGATATTTATTTTATAATGTTCATGCCCTGATTTTATATATATATTATACTTATGATTAGTATTATTTTCAGTAGTATTTTTTGATATCTTATTTAATCTTTCAGTGACTTTTGAAACGGCTTTGACAAAGCGTTGAAAAGAAAAAGGCTTTAATAAATAATCTACAACATTTAATTCATAACTCTCTAAAGCATATTCTGTAAATGCTGTTGTAAGAATTATTTTTGGTGGATTTGTAAGGGATTTTAAAAAATCGATTCCAGATATTTTTGGCAAGTGAATATCTAAAAAAATGAGATCAACCTCATAAGATTTCAAAGTATCTAATGCTAAAATTGCATTAGAAAAAACACCTAGTAAGTTTAATGAGCCAACGTCTTCAATGTATTTTTTTAAAATACGTTGTGCAGGTAATTGATCTTCTATAATAATACAGTTCATCATATAAGATTATTTTTTAATTGTAATGATAATTGTACGCTGTATATGTTATTGGTGTCAGTAATTGATAAAATGTATTCCTTAGGATATAGTAAATCAAGTCTTTTTTTTACATTTTCTAGACCAATTCCTTTTGAAAGATTTTCGGTATTTGATTCTTGTTGAAAAGAATTTTTACAGTTAAAGATAAGCAAACCAGTATCATCTAATTTTAAATCAATTTCTATATCTATATTTTCAGTAAGGCTAGAAGAGCTATGCTTAAAAGCATTTTCTACAAATACCATTAAAACAAGTGGAGCAATTTGAAAACCAGCAGTATTTATTTCGTGGGTAAAATTTACTTTTCCTCTGCCTTCAATTTGAAGATTTCCTAATTGAATAAAGTTTTGAAGCTGTTCAATTTCTTTATTTAGAGAAACATATTTTACCTTACATTCATAAAGCATATAACGTAAAATAGATGAAAGTGCTAATATGATTTCTGGAGTTTTTGGTGATTGTTCAACAGCATGAGCATATAAATTATTCATGTTGTTGAATAGGAAATGAGGGTTTATCTGCGACTTTAAAAACTGCAATTCACTTTCTTGTACCATCACTTTTAATTCGTCTAGTTGACGTTGTTTGGTAGTAGCATCCCAAGCCAGTTTAAAGCCAGAAATGATAATTATTGGAGGTAGAACATCTAGTAATGTATATAAAATGTTTGAGAAATGACTTCCTCTTGTGTCCGGAAAAAAGAGTTGTTCGATTACCCCTTCTTCTATTAATATGACTGCAGAAATGAGTAGAATAAAATAAATAATAAAACGAAAATAATTCTTCTTATAAATAAATTTAGGGAATAAGAAATAGCTAATTATTAGTGCAGCAATCGTATAATTTAAGAAGAAAATAATTTCATGAAGTTCAATAAAGGGTTTTTTCCTATCAAAAGAATAAAATAGAAAAGTAACTAAAATAAAAACACCATAGAATAGTAATTCTTTTAGGTTCTTATTTTGATTATTGAGTGTTCCCATATAACAAATATAAATACAATCATATTATAGATGTAATAATTATCTGCAATCGACACTTTTCTTCTGTTCAATGACATGATATTTTAACAGAGGGTGTATTTTAAAGGAATGAAATGGTAGTTGAAAGAAATGTATTTTTTATTAGCATAAATTGGTTTTAATTTGAGCTCGAATGAATAGCATCAGATACTTATGAAATTTAATTTATATTTTATATCAATAGCGCTTATCTTACTTTTTCAAGGCAATTTTGTAGCTCAAAATCAACAAAACAAAATATCAGGTAAGGTAGTTGATGAGGCAAGTAAAACCCCAATAGCTTTTGCAACTGTTGTACTAATTGATAAAGAATCAAAAGAAATTTTAAACGGAACAACTACAATAGATGATGGCTCTTTTGTTGTAGGATCCAATTCTGCTAATGTTTATTTAGAAATTAGTTTTATTGGGTTTGACACAAAAATTATTTCACCTATTACTTTTTCAGCAGGTGAAGCAAATTTAGGTGTGATTACAATAAATGAAGGACAAACCTTAGATGAGGTAACTGTTAGAGCAGAAAAATCAACCACAGAATTCAAATTGGATAAACGTGTATTTAATGTTGGGAAAGATTTAAGCTCTACCGGTATGGGAGCGTTAGAGTTGTTGAATAACGTGCCTTCTGTAAATGTTAGTATTGAAGGAGAGGTAAGTTTAAGAGGAAGTTCTGGAGTTCAAATTTTGATAGATGGAAAACCATCAATTTTAGCAGATGACCCTAGTAATTCATTGAGCTCAATTACTGCAGAAATGATTGAAAAGATTGAGGTTATTACGAACCCTTCAGCTAAATATGATGCAGAAGGTACATCAGGAATTTTAAACATTGTATTAAAAAAGAATGATAAAAAAGGTTTAAACGGATCAGTTACTTTAAATGGTGGAACTCCTACAAATTATAGTGTAGGATTGAGTTTAAATAGAAGGTCTGAAAAATTTAATTTATTTGCTCAATTGGGTGTTGGTTACAGAGAGCAGCCAAATGATTTAGAAAACAGTAATCAAGATTTGGTAAACAATACAACAGTAAATAGTATTGGTAAGGAATATAGAAATGAAAATTATTACAACATTATTTTAGGGACAGATTATCATATAAATGATCTTAATGTTATTACCTTATCTGGTAATTTTGCATATGAAATAGAAGATCAACCATCTAGTACAGATTTTAGTTATTACGACAATTCTAATACGTTGGTTTCTGAGTGGAATCGTAGCGAAACAACTGAAGCTACTAATCCTAAATGGCAATACGAATTGCAATACAAGAAAGATTTTAAAGACCATAAGGATCATGATTTATTATTTAGTGCTTTAGGGAGGTTTTTTGGAAAAGATCAAGAATCGGAATTCGAGATTACTCCAACTTTTGGCGATATTGAGTTTGACAATCAGCAAACTGAAACAGAATTTAAACAAGCCGATTTCACTTTAAAATTTGATTATACCAAACCTTTTTCTGATAGAGTAACTATGGAAACCGGATCGCAATATGTAATTAATGACGTTGGGAATGATTATACTGTTAGAGATTATATTGGTGATGAGTGGGTAACAGACCCTAATTTAACAAACAATTTTGAATACGTTCAAAAAGTACTTGGAGTATATGGTACAGGATCTTATGAAGGTGATGTTTGGGGTGTAAAATTAGGCTTAAGGTTAGAAAATACAAATTTAAACACCTTGCTAACTAATACAAATGAAGAGAGCCAACAGAAGTATACAAACTTCTTTCCTAGTGGGCATGTATCCTATAAATTTAATGATGAAATATCTTTACAGGGAGGTTATTCTAAACGAATTTTTAGACCAAGATTATGGGATTTAAATCCGTTTTTTAATATCAGAAATGATTATAATGTACGAGTTGGTAACCCTAATTTGAAACCAGAATACACAGACTCATTTGAATTGACGAGTATTTTTATTATTCCAAAAGCTTCAATAAATGCTGGGATGTATCATAGATACACTACTGATGTTGTTGAGCGCGTAACTTATTTTGAAGATAATGTTAGTGTCTCTAGACCAGAAAATATTGGTCAAGAAAATACAACTGGTTTAGAGCTGAATGCAAAATATAACCCTTGGAGTTGGTTTACATTAACAGGAGATTTTAACTTTAGTTATTTTGATAGAAAAGGAGAATTTGAAGATCAAAATTTCGATTATACAGGAGAACGCTGGACATCTAGAATGACGGGTAAATTTAAATTGCCAGCTGATTTTGATTTTGAATTAACAGGTAATTTCCAGTCTAAATATAAAACTTTACAGGGCGAAATAACACAAAATTTATATGCAGATTTAGGATTAAGAAAAAAAGTAGCAAGAGGAAAATTAGTTATAACTGCAAGCGTTAGAGATGTATTTAACTCTCGTATTAGAGAAAGTACTGTAAGCCAACCAGAATATTATATTTATAGCAAAAGGCAAAGAGGCCGTTTTGTTTCTATTGGTTTAAGCTATGGTTTTGGTAAAGGAGAAGCAATGACCTACTCTGGTGGTAGACGAAGATAAATTACTCTTTGTACCCAAAACGTTTTAATTGGTTCTTATTATTTCTCCAATCTTTATTCACTTTAACATATAACTCTAGATGAATTTTCTTTTGAAAGAATTTTTGCAAGTCTTTTCTAGCTTCTGTGCCAACACGTTTTAAGGCAGACCCTTTGTGTCCAATAATAATTCCTTTTTGCGTTTGGCGCTCTACCATAATAATCGAACGAATTCTGATAATTTTTTCATCTTCAAAAAACTCTTCTGTTTCAATTTCTACAGCATATGGAATTTCCTTTTTGTAGTGCATTAATATTTTCTCACGGATAGCTTCATTTACAAAAAAGCGTTCAGGTTTATCAGTCAATTGATCCTTTGGATAAAAAGCTGGAGATTCCGGCAGGTTGTCTAAAATAGCATTGAATACACCTTCAACATTAAATTTCTCTAAAGCCGAAATTAGAAAGACTTCTGCATTTGGGACTTTCTCTTGCCAATAAGCTAATTTTTCTTCAACAATAGATTGATCTTTAGCCGTATCAATTTTATTGATTAATAGCAATACAGGAATTTTTGAGGCTTTAATTTTCTCAAAGAATTTTTCATCTTTCAATTCTTTTTCTCCCAATTCTACCATATAAATTAACACGTCAGCATCCTCAAAAGCTGACTTTACAAAATCCATCATCGATTCTTGTAGTTGATATGCGGGTTTAATAATTCCTGGAGTATCAGAAAATAAGATTTGAAAATCATCACCATTTACAATTCCTAAAATACGATGACGCGTAGTTTGAGCTTTTGAAGTAATAATTGACAAGCGCTCGCCAACTAGAGCATTCATTAAGGTTGATTTACCAACGTTTGGATTACCGATAATATTTACAAAACCTGCTTTATGAGTCATTTATAATGTATTAAGTTACAAAGGTACAGTTATAGAAATCAACGGTCAAAATAATGACTAAAAATTGAAATATTTTTATTTATAAATGCTTTACAGATTCATTTATTAGTTATATCTTTGCAGTCCAAATCGCGGGATAGAGCAGTAGGTAGCTCGTCGGGCTCATAACCCGAAGGTCACTGGTTCGAGTCCAGTTCCCGCTACAAAGTAAGAGTAATCAGAAATGGTTACTCTTTTTTTATGGGGTAAATGTAACTCGGGAACTTCGATGTTTATTAGGGTTTTATCTTCTTTACTACTTAAACATCCATTTTTTACCCTGTTCCTTATAAGGGGTGTTTTATTATGAATTTATTGCGGATGATGTAGGGGTACTTGTAAGTAGAGAAGAATCTATAATTATGTTTTGAAATAAAGTTGATTTAACTTTAAATAATTTACTGTATACGATTCTGTACTTAATTATAAATTTATCAAATATGTTATTTAAATGTAGTGTTTTTAAGTTTCGATTTTCCGTCTATGATGTTCCGTAATGAAGACTGATAGCCTATTAAACATCGTTATTTGTTAAATTCAATTATTGCGTGCAGAAAGCAGGTCCAAATTACCTTTAGCAAACAACAACTTATGTTTAGGCTAGATGACCAATTAAAGTTTGAGGTGTAGCTGATCCTCCTTGAATTTGCATTCTATCTCCTTATTTATTAGTATGACAGCTTCGAGAACTGAGATTACGTTTAGAATTTTTATTTTAATTAATAGTCCGTTTTCTATCCTAGAAAACTTAATATAATTCCAGCTGCAATTGCTGAACCAATAACCCCTGCTACATTTGGAGCCATAGCATGCATTAACAAGTAGTTTTGGGGGTCGGCTTTAAGTCCTACTGCATGTACAACTCTAGCACTATCTGGAACAGCAGAAACTCCAGCTGCACCAATAAGTGGATTTAATTTATCATCACCTTTAAGAAACAGGTTCATGAATTTGGCAAACAGTAACCCTCCACAAGTTGCTATTACAAATGATATAGCTCCTAAAACAAATATCATTATTGAGTCTTTAGTTATAAAAATATCGGCTTGTGTTGATGCTCCTACTGTAAGACCTAAAAGAATGGTAACAATATCAATTAATTTGGTACGAGCAGTATCTGCAAGTCGTTCTGTTCTTCCTGATTCTTTTAGTAAGTTTCCAAAGAATAACATCCCTAACAATGGCAAAGCACTAGGTGATATAAAAGTGGTTAACAACAAAGCTACAACAGGGAAAATCATTTTTTCCTTTTGCGAAACAGCTCTAGGAGGTTTCATTCTAATTAATCTTTCTTCCTTAGAGGTTAACAGCTTCATTAAAGGAGGCTGAATTACTGGTACTAATGCCATATATGAATAGGCAGCAATAGCAATTGGGCCTATTAAATTTTTAACCGTTGTACCATCTGCCAATATATTAACACCATTGGCTAATTTTGATGATAAGAATATAGCTGTTGGCCCATCTGCACCACCAATGATACCAATAGCACCTGCCTCTGGAAGACTAAACCCTAAATAAAGGGCTCCTAAAAATGTGGCAAATACACCAATTTGAGCGGCAGCACCAAGAAGCATCAACTTGGGATTTGCTATAAGTGATGAGAAATCTGTCATTGCTCCAATTCCTAAAAATATAAGAGGTGGATAGACTCCTTTTACCACACCAAAATAAAGATAATTTAAAACCGACCCTGTTTCATAAATTCCCGTTTGGTTCCCTGCCACAAAAGGGATATTACCAATAATAACTCCTGCCCCAATAGGTATTAACAAGAGTGGTTCGTAATCAAATTTAATTCCAAGATAAATAAAAATAATCCCTATTAAAATCATAATCATATTTCCCCATTCCGCATTTGCAAAACCTGTATATTGGTAAAATTGCAGCACCCCATCCATCGCTTCTGAAATAAAACTTCCTTCAACAGCACTTTCGGCATCCACAACCCTGGTAGACTCTGTTGCATCTGCAGAATTTGAGATCAATCCTAAAACTGGTCTTGCAAAAATAAGTAGTGATAAAATTCCAAATATTAATATTACTTTCTTCATTTTTTTCTGTTTTGGTCAATTCGAAATGTAAAAAGACTTGATGTTTTTTTACTTAGAATGACGTTGCCTAATTTATTCTAATTCTATCATGACTTCACCTTGCAAAACTTGTTGTCCAACGTTAACATTTATAGCTGTAACAACTCCAGATTTTTCTGAAACAATATTGTTTTCCATTTTCATTGCTTCTAAAACTAATAATAAATCATTCTCTTTAATGATATCTCCAACTTTTACATTAAGAGATAGTATAACGCCTGGAATTGGCGCTGAAATTTTTAATTTTCCGGAAGAACTCGGATTTACTTTTACTGGCTCAACAGGTGCTGTTTTAGGTGGCCTACGAACAAGTATTGGTGTTTTTCGTGCTTTTATTTCTTCTTTCATTTTTACGGAATATTTAGTTCCGTTTACTTCTAACTGTATGGTGCCATTTTCTTGTGAAACAATTTTAACACTATAATTGTTTTCATTTATTTTGAATGTGAAATTTTTCATGGTTTTGTATTTCTTATAAGGTTCTTAAAAAAAATCCGAACTCTAAAGTCTATTTCTATATGCTCCATATATTTTAGAACTCCAAGGAGAATATAATTTACGTGCCTGCTTTATGGTTAGTATGGCATTTTCTTTATCATGCTGTACATCGAGATACATATGAATGGCAACTGAAATTGCTGCCGCTATTTCTCCAGTAAATTCATGATTAACTACTGGTGAAATCTCTGTAACTTTTTTGTCAGGCCCTTTAGAAATTATTTTATAGACATAAAGCATCAGGGGTAACCCAAATTTAAAAACTAAAGTTAAAAGCAGTAGCCCACTAAAAACAATTGTGAGGCCTGTAACTAGGATAACGTACCCTTCGCTTAATGTATCGATGTATAATAGTAAATGTATCATTATAGTGGGATATTTGAGTGTTTTTTAGGGGGATTTATCTCTTTCTTATTAGCTAATAATTCTAAAGCTCTAATAATTCTAAACCTTGTATTTCTTGGCTCAATAACATCATCAATAAAACCATACTTAGCAGCTACATAAGGATTAGCAAACTTGGTATTATATTCATTTTCTTTTTCTTCAATGTAGTGCTGTTTATCATCGGCATTTTCAATTTTACGAATGTTAGCACCTTCTAAAACCTCAACAGCTCCTTTTGCACCCATAACAGCAATTTCTGCAGTTGGCCATGCATAATTTAGATCGCCACGTAGTTGTTTACAACTCATAACATCATGAGCTCCACCATACGATTTACGAAGCGTAATAGTTACTTTAGGTACAGTAGCTTCTCCGTAAGCAAATAATAATTTGGCTCCGTGTAAAATAATACCAGCATATTCTTGTCCTGTTCCTGGTAAAAATCCTGGTACATCAACTAAAGTGACAATAGGGATATTGAAAGCATCACAGAAACGAACAAATCTAGCAGCTTTTCTTGAAGCTTCACAGTCTAAAACCCCTGCATAGTATTTTGGCTGATTTGCAACAATACCAACAGAATGTCCATTGAAACGAGCAAATCCAATAACAATATTTCGAGCATAATTTCTGTGAACTTCTAAAAATTCACTATTATCTGTAATGGTTGAAATAACATCTAAAATGTCATAAGGTTGATTCGCATTTTCTGGAATAATATCATTTAAAACATCATCCAATCTATCAATAGGGTCGGATGTTGTTATTGTTGGAGGATCTTCAAGATTATTTGAAGGTAAATAGCTTAATAATTTTCTAATAAGAATCAAGTTTTCTTCATCATCTTCTGCTAAAAAGTGAGACACTCCAGATTTTGTAGAATGAATTGTTGCTCCTCCCAATTGTTCGGTGGTAACAACCTCTCCAGTTACCGCTTGCACAACCTTTGGGCCAGTTACAAACATGTAACTAGTTTTATCGGTCATAATAGTGAAATCAGTTAAAGCAGGGGAATAAACAGCGCCACCAGCACATGGTCCTAAAATGGAAGATATTTGTGGAATAACACCAGATGCCATAATATTTCTTTGAAAAATCTCTGCATATCCAGCTAGCGATCTAACACCTTCTTGAATACGAGCTCCACCACTGTCATTAAGACCAATTACAGGTACGCCAATTTTCATTGCCATATCCATAATTTTACAAATTTTCAAAGCATAGGTTTCTGAAAGAGAACCTCCAAAAACTGTAAAATCTTGTGCAAAAATGTATATAATTCTACCATCAATAGTTCCGTGTCCCGTTACAACACCATCTGAAAGATAAATTTGTTTATCTAAGCCAAATGATTTTGTTCTGTGAGTAACAAACATATCAAACTCTTCAAAACTATCTTCATCTAATAGATACTCTATTCTTTCTCTAGCTGTTAATTTTCCTTTAGCATGCTGGGAATCTATACGTTTTTCGCCGCCTCCCAACTTAGCTTTAACTCTTTTTTCAATGAGTTCGTTTATTTTATCTTGATTTGTCATAAGTTATATTATTACTTATCTACTCTTATTCAATATTATTCTTTTTTTGAACAAAGCTCTGTTAGCACTCCTAATGTTGACTTTGGATGAAGGAAGCCAATGTTTAATCCTTCGGCTCCTTTTCTAGATTGCTTATCAATTAGTGTTACACCTCTTTCTTCTGCCATTTTTAAAGCTTCAGTGGTGTTGTCTACTGCAAATGCTATATGATGAATGCCTTGTCCTTTTTTAGCAATAAACTTACCAATAGGGCCATCTGGAGATGTGCTTTCTAGTAATTCAATTTTTGTATTACCTACTAAAAAAAAGGCTGTCTTCACTTTTTGATCTACAACCTCCTCTACCGAATAACATTTCATTCCTAAAACATCTTCATAATATTTGATTGATTCTTCTAAATTATCGACTGCAATTCCTAAGTGTTCTATATGTGAAATATTCATAACTAAGGTGTATTTAATTCTTAAATAAAAAGATAAAATTAGATTAGATATGTTTTTTAAATGATGACATCTGTCATGTATTTCAAATTTTTTCATTAAAATATTAACCATAATAATTTGGCATATGAATTAATGGTATAAAATGAATAAGAGTTAAATAGAAGTTTAGAATATATTTAGTTAAATTGCTTTGAAATATTTTGATTTATGAAAAAACAAGAATCAAAAGAAAAGAGTATACGTTATCGCTAATAATAAAATTTAAGAATATGAAAAACAATTTTAAAGTAAAGGTAAATTCTAAATGGGTGTATGATATTGCTGAAAAAGAAGTTCTTAACTTAGATGGTGTAAAAGTTAACGGAACTGTGTATTAAGTTTCAATAGTAAATCAATTAGACCAATTAATAAAAACTTAGACTCCTTAACAGACTCTTCTTAAAATGTAAAATTAATTAAAATTTTTCAAATAGCTGGAGGGTAGACTGGTAGGTAGGTCTAAACGTAAAAATGGGAATATTTCTTTGTGAGAAGAAGCTCTTCATTTTTTTTAACAGATTCCTTATAGTACAAAATACAAAATGCTTCTCTTTTTTATGTATCTCGTCCTGAAACAGTATTATAAAAAAACAGCTTAAAGTATAAGTTGAATTTGTAAAATATACTCTTGAAATTTAACTCTAAAAGTTCAATTTTATTTGACGATATACAATAGTTAGTATTTCATTCAGTCAAATCTATTACGCATAATTATTTATGAAACATTTAAAAATATTTTTTTTAACGCTAAGTATTCTGTTATCTAGTTATCAGATAAATGCTTGTACAGTTGCAGTAATTTCTGGAAAGTATACAAAAGATGGTCGACCATTATTATGGAAAAATCGTGATACTAATTACATCAATAACCAAATTATGTATTTTAATGATGGAAAATATAGTTACATGGGGTTGGTCAATTCTAAGGATATTCACGGGAAAAGCGTTTGGATAGGTCAAAATAGCGCAGGTTTTGCTATTATGAACTCCGCTTCTTATAACTTAAATATAGGAGATGATACAAAACTTAGTGGCTTAGAAGGAAGAATTATAAAGGAAGCGCTAGCTACTTGTGCTAGTATTCAAGATTTTGAAGAGTATTTAAATAATTTGCCAATACCAACACGGTTAGAAGCTAACTTTGGTGTTATTGATGCACAAGGAGGTGCAGTAATGTATGAGTTAAATAACAATGGATATGTGAAATTTGATGCAAACGATGCTAAAGTAGCACCATTTGGATATATTATTAGAGGAAATTATTCTTTTATGGGAAGCTTTGGAGAAGAGAGTAGTGGATACCTTCGTTATAATACAACAAATGAGCTTTTTTATAATGCAATGGCAACAAATACTTTTGATGCCCAATTTATAATTCAAGATGTAACACGTAGCTTAAAACACTCATTAACAAAAGATGATTTGTATAGAGATTATGCTGGGATTCCTGAAAATACACCTACATATTCATTTTTCCATGATTTTATTCCACGTAAAAGCACATCTTCTGCATGCGTTGTTCAAGGTGTAAAAAAAGGAGAAAATCCAGAGTTTACAACTTTATGGTCTGTTGTTGGCTTTCCTCTTACATCAATAGCCATACCTACTTGGGTTAAAGGCGAAAATGATTTTCCTAATGTGCTAAAGCGTAATGAGGAGTTTAATGATGCGCCAATTTGTTTTGCGGCATTAGAACTTAAAAAAGAATTTTTTTCAATTAGATGGGGAAGATGGGCAATGAGATATTATGTAAATATCAATGCTTTGATAAATGATGATAATACAGGTATTCATCAAAAAATTCAACCTTATGAAAATAAGGTTTTTAAAGATACCAATGATAAGTTAGATATATGGAGGTCTAATGAAATGAAAAAAGAGGATATAAAATCTTACTATAACGAGCTCAATAAAATGCTATTGAAAATGTACATTGAAGAATTTGAAATTGATCTAAATTAGAGTTATGAGAGTTTTTGCAATTATTATAATTTCTATGTTATCTCTTTTTGCATGTCAAAATGAAAAAGAGGATACTTTAAGATCTAATGAGAATCAAGAAAAGTTAAAAGTTGCTGTTTTTAGTGGTAATGGTGCTGGAGAAGTTTCAGTTATTGAAACAATTGAAGCCTTAAAGATAGATACTGGAATTATAGCGATGCCATTAAGTGCTTCTGCGATTCAAGAAGGAGAATTAAGTGAATTTGATGTCTTGATATTTCCTGGCGGAAGTGGTAGTAAACAATTATTAAACCTTGGTAAAAAAGGGCAAGAAATTGTAATAGATTTTGTTAAAAAGCAAGGAAATGGAGTAATTGGTATTTGTGCAGGAGCTTATTTACTATCGTCAACAGAAGGTTATCCTAACTTAAAATTAGCAAGTTCAATTCATATTGATAGAGCACATTATAATAGAGGCCGTGGATTGGTTGAATTTGAGTTAACACAATCGGGTTTTGAAGTTTTTCCAGAATTAAAAAGTAATCGCCTTTTTGCTCAATATTATGATGGGCCAGTTTTAGTAAAAAATGATAATGCAGAAGTACAGTTTGAAGAATTAGGAAAATACATAACTGATATACACCCTGATGATTTTGCACCTGAGGGAATAACACCAGGTAAAACATTTATTCTTAGAGAAAAAGTAGGAAAAGGGAAAGTGTTTTTAATTGCGGGTCACCCAGAATCAACACCAGGAATGCGTTGGATGGTACCTCGAATGGTACGTTGGGTTAGTGGAAGTGAACTGGTGAGCTATAATCAAAAATGGGTAAGACCTCAAATAAATAACAAAGCAATTATTTTTGATAATGCGCTCAAAAAAGAAGAAAAGAAGAATTATTGGCTTTTGTTTAGCAAGAACCCACAAGAACAATCTCAGGCAATAAATACATTGTATTCTTACCGATCAAGACCAGCTGTAAGATGGAATATTGGGCTATTGCGGAGCACGCACCCAGAAACAAGAAGGTTGGCAGCAAAAACTTTAAAGGAAACAGAGTATTCTTATGCGTTACCAGATTTAGAAATAGCTTTAAAGGATGAAAACGATTCACTTACTAAAACAATTTTTCAGGAATCTATTAAATTCTTGAAAAATAAATAAAGAGACCATAATATAATTTTTAATTAGCTTTTAGCAGTAAATTTTAAAAAATAGAAGAAGCTGTTTTGGTTGTGAATTTTTCTAAAACAGTCATTCCTTTTAAAGAATTTCCGTTTTTATTTAATTTAGGACTCCAAACTGTGATTGCATATTCGTTTGGGTAGATAGCAACAATACCACCTCCTACACCGCTTTTTCCAGGTAAACCTACTCTAAATGCAAACTCTCCAGATTCATCATAAAATCCACAAGTTAAAATAGTAGCATTGATTCTTTTTGAAGCACTGCGAGTAATTATTTGCTCGTTGGTATAAGATAATTTACCGCCATTAGAAAAAATTAAAAACGAAGTTGCTAATTCTGAACAGGTCATTTCTAAAGAACACATGTGGTAGTATAAATCTAAAACTTCATCAACATCATTTTCAATATTGTTAAATGATTTCATCAAATTTACGTGTGCTGCATTTTTAAACCCATGTTCAGTTTCAGATTGCATCACTTCTAAATTGTAATTGATATTTTTATTATTTGCTAGTTTTTGTACAAACTGTAGCAATTCTTTTTTAGGATTTTTTAATTCGCTAATTAAAACATCACAGACTACTAAAGCGCCAGAATTAATCAAAGGATTTCTTGGAATTCCTTTTTCAAATTCTAGTTGAACTAATGAGTTAAATGGATCGCCCGATGGTTCAACATCAACACGTTTCCATAATTTCACTCCAATTAATTTTAAGGCTAAAGTGAGTGTAAAAACTTTTGAAATACTCTGAATCGAAAATTTTTCTTCAAAATCACCGACACCAAAACAATCATTTTTGATAGTGCATAAGCTCACTCCAAACTTATTTGGATTCACTTTTTTCAAAGCAGGAATATAGGATGCAACGATTCCGTTATCTTTACATTCGCTCACTTCTTTGAATATTCCGTTTATTATTTTTTGATAATTCATTGGCCAAAAATAAAGAGGCAATAGTACATTTTAATTATTAAATATCAAATGCTATTTATCATGATTAAAAATTTAAAATTATCTAAACAGTAAATATTAGCGTAAATTTGTACGTTCGCAACGGATATAAGTTGTATAAAATTCGCAACAAGGTTTGGGTAAAGTGTCAAGCATTTTAAAAGATAAATCACAAGAACAATTATGGAGATTGTTTATTAATGGCGACATGCACGCTTTTAATTTAATCTACAGTACCCATTATCAAATGTTGCATAATTTTGGTGTTAAGTTTTTATCGCCTTCAGAAATTGAAGATGCCATTCACGACACCTTTTTAAATTTATTGAATTACAAAAAATCACTTAATGAGGTAAACAATGTAAAAGCATATTTATTTAAATGCTTGCGAAATCAAATTTTTAAAATAAAAAAAAGTAATAAACTTGAGTTTAGTTTGGTTGAAGGAACAATTCAAAGTGATGTTGAAACTCATGATAAAGAAAAAGCCCTGATTGAATTAAAAAAAATCATTAAGCAACTGAGCCCGAGAGAGCGTGAGATTGTTTATTTAAAATATTTTCAACATTTTAATAATAAAGAGATTGCAGATTTGTTAGGGATTAAATACCAAACGGTTAGAAATATTCTAGCAAATGCAATTATTAAATTAAGAGTCTTAGGAGAAGATATCATACCATTGTTGTTTTTACTTTTTAAATAAATAGTTGCATTTTTATATAGTACAAAGTTTAAATTCATACTCCTGTCCAAAGACAGTCTTAATTATTTTTCATGAAAAACATATTTAAAGTATTGGTTATTTTGATCTTCATTTCATGCCAATTCACCTCCCAAGCCCAAAACTATTATTACGAGTCATACCAACCTTTTAATTCTGAGATCCCAACTCCAGAAGAATTTTTAGAATACTCAATTGGTGATTATCACACACGTCACGATTTGGTTGTAGCTTATTTTTATAAGTTGGCTGAGTTGTCTGATAAAGCAAAAATCACAGTTTATGGTAAATCTAATGAAAACCGAAAGTTAATTATGCTAACGGTAACATCTCAAAAGAATCATTCAGATATAGAAAGCTACAAGGAAAAACATCAACAAGTAGTTGAAGGAACTCATAACATTACTGATTTTTCATCACTCCCAATCTTTATAAATCTGGGATATGGTGTGCATGGAAATGAACCATCTAGTACCGAAGCTGCATTATTAACAGCCTATACTTTGGTGGCTTCAGAAAATAGTGAAGTGAAAAAATATTTAGAAGAATCTATTGTATTCATTGATCCACTTATTAATCCTGATGGTCGAGATCGTCATTCTAATTGGGCAAATACTTTTAGAGGCACTCCTTTAATTGCCGATTCGTATGACATTGAACACAACGAGGGTTGGCCAAGGGGAAGAACCAATCATTATTGGTTCGATTTAAATAGAGATTGGTTATTGGCGGTACAGCCAGAAAGTAATGCAAAGCTAAAATGGTTTCACGAATGGCATCCAAATGTGGTGACGGATTTCCACGAAATGGGAACAAGTAGTACTTACTTTTTTGAGCCAAAACAATTATCAGCATCACTAACTCCTATTACTCCTGAAGAAAATTATACCATCTTAAATGATTTATTTGCAGAGCAGTATTCAAAAGATTTAGACGCCATAGGTTCTTTGTATTTTACGAAAGAAAAATATGATGCTACTTATCCTGGTTACGGTTCTACCTATGCAGATTTACATGGTTCTTTGGCTTTGTTATTTGAGCAAGCTAGTGCAAGAGGGCATCTGCAAGAAACCCCAACCGGTGAAATGAGTTTTTCATTTGCGATTAAAAATCAATTTGTATCTAGTTTTTCAACGATAACTGCAGCCATCAAAAATAAGAATGTATTATATGATTATCAGCAGCGTTTTTATAAAGAATCAAGAAAGAAAGCTGAACAAAGCAATTTAAAAGGATATGTTTTTGGCGATAATTATGACAAGAATAGGACAAAAGAGTTTATCGACTTATTATTAAAGCATCAGATTGAAGCCTATCCAATCAATGATAAAATTACCATCAACAATAAAATATTTAATAAAGAATCAGGATATTTTGTACCAACAGAACAGGATAATCATTATATGGTGCAAACCATATTTGAAACCTATGATAAATATCGCGATAGTGTTTATTACGATGCGTCGGCTTGGTCTTTGGTTAATTTTTATAATATGAATTATGAAGAAGTAAAAAAAACACCTGCACATGCTGATGTGATTTCTGAGGATTCAAATAAAATAAAAATCAGCAGTCTGCAAAAAAGTAATTATGCCTATGTTGTTTCTTGGGATGATTATTATGCACCAGCATTGTTATACAAACTTCAAGATGAAGGTGTAATTGTAAAAGTTGCAACAAAAGAATTTACGGTTAACGCCAACGGAAAGAATGAAAGTTTTGATAGAGGATCGCTTTTAATTTCTGTAGGTGTTCAAAATAAAACTTCAAATAAAATATTTGAAATTGTAAAAAATGCAAGTGCCGAATTTAATATTCAGGCGTATCCTGTTGCAACCGGAATTAGTATTAGTGGTATTGATTTAGGTAGTTCAAACTTTAAAGCAATAAAACAACCTAAAGTTATGATGGTTGTTGAAGGTGGCGTATCATCTTATGAAGCTGGTGAAGTTTGGCATTTGTTTGAGCAGCGTATGAAAATGCCAATAACAAAAATTCCAGAACGTATTTTTTATAGAGCGGATTTAAGTAAATACAATACAATTATTTTAGTGTCAGGAAGCTATTCTTTATTAAATGAATCTACAAGAAACAAGTTGAAAGATTGGGTTGCTGATGGAAATACACTGATTACTTCTAGAGCTGCAAGTTCTTGGGCTCTCAAAAATAAAATTGTAAAAGAAACATTGATTAGTACTAAAAAAGATTCTACAAAAAGCCCCCGATTAAACTATGGAGAAGCAAGAGAGCATATTGGGAGAAATAGTATAGGAGGTGCCATTTTTGAAGTTGACTTAGACATCACACATCCTATTGGGTATGGGTATCATGAGCGGACGTTACCTATTTATAAAAACAATCGTGTTTGGTTGTCACCGAGTAAAAATAATTTTTCTACGGTAGCAAAATATACTAAAGATCCACATATTGATGGATATATAACACAAGAAAATTTAGAAAAGTACATGAATAAATCAGCTTCGATTATTGTTAGCCAGATCGGAAAAGGACGCGTTGTTCTATTTGCTGACAATCCTAATTTTAGAGGAGCTTGGTACGGAACAAATAAATTATTTATGAATGCTATCTTTTTTGGACAATTTATAAGAGTCCCTTAAAAAATAAATTCAAATTTTTTAAAATCGTAATCATCTTATAAAAAGAAGGTTGCGATTTTTTTATGAGCTTAACTAAAAAATAATAAAAATTTATTCTTTTTAGCATAGTACAATTTCTCTTTTTTAACTCTTCACTAATAAATAAGCGAACTAGAGTTATGTCTAAAAACGAACGAACAAACGAATTACTTAACAACAACAAATTTATTGCCTGGGTATCTTCAGATAAAAAATCATTCACTGCTTATTGGGAAAATTACCAAAGTGAATTAGATGCTGATGGTTTAATAGCATTTGAAAAAGCAATTACCATACTTCAAAAATTAAATATGTTAGCTATTGATGATGAAGCTTCAAATAAATCGCCAGAATTTATTCAAGAGCAATACATCAACTTGTTAGAAGGTTTCTCTAAAATACAAAAAGGGACTATTAAAGTTATTCAATTAAAATCATATTACAAATATGCTGCAGCAATTGTACTAGTATTTGCTATAGCAGCAAGTGCTTTCTTTTTTACAGGCACTCAAAGTACATTCGAAAATCATTTAGCAAAAGTTGAATTTAACAATTCAGATATTTTAATTCAATCTGCATCAGAAGAATATTATAAAATTACTGATGAAACAAATCAGAAATGGTTGACAAAAAACGGAGTATTTGTAAATATAGATGGCGAGCAAATTAGTTTTACAGCTTCAGATAAAATTGATGCAGATGCTTATTGCAATTTTAAGATTGTTGTGCCGAATGGTAAAAATTATCAATTAAAATTAATTGACGGTACTGAAGTAGAATTAAACTCAAATAGTACATTCTCTTTTAACAACGCAACAACTACAAATGAAAGAAACGTTACTTTAATTGGTGAAGCCTTTTTTGATGTAGCTAAAGATAAAAATCGTCCATTTAAAGTACAATCGTCAGATATGTTGGTAGAGGTTTTAGGAACTGAATTTAATATTTCTAACAATCAAGATCAAGAATATACAAGTACAACTTTGGTTGAGGGGTCTATTAAAGTATTCAATCCACAAAACGAAAGTCAGATTATAAAACCAGGGTATCAAGCAAAGCTATTTCGTAATCAAAATGCCATAAAAGTAGACGTTGCAAATGTGCAAACCATTACTGCTTGGACTACAGGCAGGATGATATTTAACAACGAAAATTTAGAAAACTTGCTTCCAAAACTCAACAAGTGGTTTAATGTAGAATTTAAAATTGAAGGTGCTGCCATTAATAATTTTGAATTTACAGGAACTCTTAAAAGAGATAATGACCTTAACCATTTCTTGCAAATGTTAGAGTATACCGAGGGTATTAATTATACTATTAAAAATAACCAAGTAATACTAACTAAATAGTTAACAAAAATCAATTAATCCTTTTTTGAATTAGCAATAATTCAAAATCAATAACCCAAATACGAATGAAAGAATATTTTAAAATGTATTTTAAAAAATGGTTGAGTAAGAGTTTACTCACACTCATTTTGTCTTTTTGTATTTCTTTCTCTTATGCGGTCGTCCCAATAAATGATGAAAGTGTATTAGAAGTAAAACAAAAAGAATCAATTTCTATTAATGAAGAGCTATCTATAAAGGAGTTGTTTATGAAAATAGAAAATCAAACAGATTACAGCTTTTTTTACAATAGTAATTTAAAAGAGTTATCTAATAGAGTAACAATCAATTTATCAAATGCTATAGTTAATGAAATTCTTGATTTAGCTTTCAATAATTTAAATATTGAATATTCAATCAATGATAATGATATTCTTATTAGACAAAAACAAGCAAATACACAGCAACAAACTAAAACAGTAGGTGGAGTTGTTTATGACGATTTAGGTTTAACCTTGCCAGGTGTAAATATTTTAGTTGTTGGAACTAAAGATGGGGCAACAACAGACTTTGATGGTGTTTTTTCTTTAGAAGTTTCTAATGATGATAGTTTGACGTTTTCTTTTGTAGGCTTTAAAAGCCAAACAGTAAAAGTAGCCGGAAACACCAATTTTAAAATTACAATGTCGCCAGAAGACAATGTATTAGATGAGGTAATTATAGCAGGTGTTGCTGCTGGTACATCTCGTAAAAAAATATCTATTTCTGTAGCTAGATTAAATGAAGATGATATAAACAAAGTACCGCAAACTTCAGTTTCATCTGCATTACAAGGAAAAATTGCAGGGGTTACCTCAACCTCATTAAGTGGTTCTCCAGGATCTAGTGACCAAATTGTACTAAGAGGAGCAACAAGTTTTTTAGGATCTAATAGCCCAATGATTTTGATTGATGGTGTTATTATGCAAGGTTCATTAGCTGATATCAATGTAGATGATGTTGAAAATATGGAAATTGTAAAAGGAGCAGCAGCCTCTTCATTATATGGTTCGGAAGCTGCAAATGGAGTAATTGTTATTACTTCAAAAAGAGGTAAAAGTTCAAAAAACGGAAATGCTGCAATCACTGTTAGAAGTGAGACTGGATTTCAAGAGGTAGCTAAATATTTAGACCTGTCAACTTCGCATCATTATTATTTATCACCAGAGTGGCAAGAGAATGACACCTATACTAATTATTATTTTGTTGATTACCCTGCAGATTATGTTTCTGGATGGGATCCTAGAATTAATGGCAATAGAATTGAAAAGCCAAACCATTATCAAGATTTACCATTTAGAGTTAACAGAAACTTGCAAAAGGAAATGTTTACTGGAGGTTTGTATTCAACAAATTTTGTCAGCTTTTCTAAATCTATCAACAAAACAAATGTGTATGCCTCTTTTGAGAATAATGAAAATCAAGGGGTAGTGATAGAAACAGGAGGTTATAAACGGCAAAGTGTACGGTTAAATGTAGACTTTGATATTTCTGAAAATGTTAGCTTCTCTGCAAGTAACAATTATATCAAGACTTCTAATGATTTCTTGGGAGGTGGTACTGCAGCATTTTTTGAAGTATTAATGACTGAGCCTGATGTAGATTTATTTGCTGATAATGTAGATGGACAGAAATACAACTTCTATCCAAACCATTGGAACACACAATTTGCAAATCCAATCTATGATTTGTGGAAAAAAGAAAGTGGTTCAGATAAATCTCGATTGATGAGTGCTTTTGACTTAAAATGGAAAACCAATGATTGGTTAAATTTTGAGACTTCTTATGCTTTTGAAAGACAAGATTACCACAGTACTAATTATACACCAAAAGGAACCATAGTTGATTTACAACCAAACTATTTAGATCCAAACGCAAATGTTCCAATTGTTGATCCAAACAATCCTATTAACCCTCAATATTCTGATGGTTCATTAAGTAAATATAATTCTACAATTTTCAATCAAACCTTTAGAGCTACAGCTAATTTTAAAAAGAGTTGGGGAGAGTTAGACTTTAATGGAAAACTGAGTTATTTATATGAAAACAATCAATTTGAATCAATTACAACAAGAGGGTCAGAATTTTCTTTAGAAGGTTATCCGTCATTTGATTTTTTAAATCAAGAAACGATATCCGCAACTGATTATATTTTTCAAGATATTACATATAATTATTTTGTGATAGCTTCATTTGTATATAAAGACCGTTATATTTTTGATGCCTTGTATAGAAATGATAACTCATCATTGTTTGGTTCTGAAGTAAGAAGTCAAAACTATTTTAGAGTTTCGGGAGCTTATCGTATTTCTAAGGATATTGAAATACTGGGGGTTCAAGAATTAAAATTGAGGGGGGCTTATGGTGGTTCTGGTGTGAGGCCACCTGATGGTGCTATTTATGATATTTTTACAGCTACACAAACAGGGACTGAGCCACTTCAAAAAGGAAACCCGTATTTAACACCTTCACAATCTAATGAATTAGAAATAGGTTTAGAAGCATCATTCTTAAACAGATTCAGGTTCGAAGCTACTTACTCATTTACTCAAGTTTTAGATCAATATGTAAATGCTCCTTTGGCAGCTTGGGAGAGTGGTTTTCCACATAAATGGGTAAATGCAGGAGAACTTCAAAGCAAGTCTATTGAAGCGATGTTAAATGCCAACATTATTAATAACGAAAACTTTAAATGGGATGTTACATTAACCTTTGATAAAATTGATCAAAAAATTACAAAGTTAAATATCCCTGAATACAGAACAGGACCAAGAGGTGCTTTTAAAATCCGTGAAGGTGAGGCTTATGGAGGTATGTACGGGTCTGATTTTGTAAGGACATTAGATCAAATGGAAGAACAATTGCCAAGCGGTACTGATATTACAGAGTATTCTGTAAACAGAGATGGTGTAGTTGTTTTAACAAGTGATATTGGTTCTGTCAATGAAAAACCATACATCCTTTTAGATGAAACTGGAGCCAGAGCAAATGTAAAAATTGGAGATATCAATCCTGATTTCAGATTGGGATTAAATACCAACTTTAGTTATAAAGCATTTTCATTTTATATGTTATGGAATTGGAAACAAGGTGGAGATATTTATAACGGAACTGGCCAATATTTGGTGAGAGACAATCGTCATGTAATGATAGATCAAATCCACAATGCTCCGGGAGAAAAGAAAACGGTAGATTATTACCAGGCTCTTTATGATGCACAAGCCTTAAATGGGTTTTGGGTTGAAGACGCATCATTTGTAAAACTAAGAGAAGCATCATTATACTATACCTTAAATGGTGAAGACTTAGGAAAAGTTAATAAATTTATTAATCAAATAAGACTTGGAGTTATAGGTAGAAACTTATTAACTATTACAGATTATACAGGTTATGATCCAGAAGCAGGGTCTGGTGGTTTTGTCTTTGATAATTTTGGATATCCAAACTTTAGAACTTATTCCGCAACGGTGCAATTAAAATTTTAAGAATGATGATGAAAAATATAAAACGATACATTTTATTATTAGTAATAAGCATTAATATTTCAGGATGTTCAGATGATGTATTAGATATCGAAAATAAAAATGACCCAGGTAGGCTAGAAACTTTGGCAGACCCTGATGGCTTGTATTCTCTTACTTCAAGTTTATTTAATACATGGTTTGTACAAGAGCAACATAATTTTGGATCACCAGGTCCAGCATTGTGGGTAATGTCTGATTGGGGAACGGTAACTTTTGCCAACTACGCAACCAGAGATATGAGTGAAGAACCACGAATTTTTATGGATAACAACCCATCATATGGCTACCATGCAACCATCCGTAATTTTTGGCAAAAAATGTATGCCGTATTAACAACTGCAAATAGTGTTATAATTGGAATTGAAGGTAATGGAATTGAAATAGGCGACAACGGAGAGGACACAATGAAGGTAAAAGGAATGGCTTATTTTATGCAAGGGCTTTCTAACGGATATATAGGCTTGTTATATGACAAAGCATACCCGTTAGATGAAACAACTGAAGGTGAAATTGAAGTGACAGATTATCAAACTTCAATTGCTATTGCCATTGAACAGTTAGAAAAAGCCATCATTGTTTTTGATAACAACTCCTTTAATATTCCTGCTGATTGGATGAATGGAAATTCCTTTTCTAATACTGAGATGTCTCAGTTGGCACATTCATTTATCGCAAGATTGATGGTGTATGGGCCAAGAAACGAAGCTGAAACAGATGCATTAGATTGGAATAAGGTTTTGATGCACGCACAAAACGGAATCACACAAGATTTTAATATTGAAGGAGATGGAAATGGAACTACAAGAAATTGGATGTCATGGTACAAATACTATATGGCAAGACCAAATTGGGGTAAAGTTGATATGAGAGTGGTAAATGTATTAGACAATACCATTCCTCCTAACTGGCCAGAAGGGGGGCTAGCAGATTTACCGCATGATGGTAGAATTATTTCTAGCGATTTAAGAGTATTGAGCGATTTTCAATACAATACTGCTAATAACAGACCAGAAAGAGGTTTGTACAGGTGGTCAACCTATCGTTATTCTAGATTAGACTCTTACTTTAATGCTAACTTTTTTGCACCGGTTATTATGATGCGCGCAGCAGAAATTGATTTGTTCGAAGCAGAGGCTTTGTTAAGGTTAGGACGTTTATCAGAAGCAGCAACCGTAATTAATACAGGAACAAGAGTTATAAGAGGAAATCTTCCTAATGTAGCAGTTGAAGAAATTGCAATTAGAGATGCTATCTTTTACGAACGTACTATTGAATTGCCATTAACAGGTATGGGAATCGAATATTTTGATATGCGTAGAAATGATCTTTTACAAGACGGTTCTTTATTACATTTCCCAATTCCTGCACAACAATTAGAAACCATTCTAGAACCATTTTATACCTACGGAGGTTTGAATCCACAATTTGGAGTTCCAGGGCAAGACGTAGCTATAGATGGTTGGTACAGACCATAATATTAAAACAATAACAACTTTTAAAACAATATAAAAATGAAAATATTTAAATATTCAATCGCAACAATCGCTCTTTTATTGAGCATCGTTTTTACTTCTTGTGAAGCAGATCCATTACCAGTTTATCCTGACGTAATCGTACAAATCGATACTGTTTTTGTTCAAGGAGTTAATGTTACATATCCAACTTTTACTGGTTCAGATACAGGCGATGATAGATTTTATGCTTTTAGTGGTGGTAGTGCTACAGATTTAAGTTCATTATCAGCGACTGATTGGACCTATGAAACTTGGATTAAAGTAGATGCTGATGCATTGATTGGTGATCGTACAGCATTACAAGGTGCTGATGCAGGTGGTGCTTGTATTATGGAACGTGGTAGAAACTTTGAATTGTATTTAATTGATGATGCTAATGCAGATTTTGCCATTAAATACAACAGATTAGACAGCAGTAATGAAGCTATTGGTACTATGCAGTCTGATGAGTCAGGAATCAATTTAAGTTTTAATGAATGGGCACATGTTGCTATTACAAGATCATCGAGTGATAATACTGCAAAGTTTTTTATTAACGGAGTTTTAATAGCGTCTAGTGATGATGATTTATGGATTCAACCAGTAAATGATACATGGTTAGATTTTAATTATATGTATCGTGGTGGAAATATAAATTTCTTTAAAGGCTCTTTTGACAATATTAGAGTGTCTTATGTAGAAAGATATTCATCTGATTTTGAGCCAATTCAGCATGAGCGTTTACCTGTTGATGGTGATACTTTATTGCAAATGGATTTGGATGAAAATTTAACTCCTTTTGACCCGGTTACTGATTTTGACAAAGTTGAAATTAAGGGAGTTTACTCTTATTATATAAAGGTAATTAACACAGTATTTTGGACTAGCGAAGATTCTGTAATACCTACAACATAGTTTGTTTTTTTTGAATTAATAATAACCTGAAGAGTAAGTTGCCCATTTGACGGCAACTTACTCAATACTAAAATTTTATAATGATGAAGCTAAATTACCTTAAAAATATTTTTGTATTAACCCTAACAATTTTATTGAGCTCAAATACTTATAGTCAAGAATTAAATAGAAATGTTAAAGAGGCAACTGCAAATTTTTATAATGATTTAACTGGTAATTTTAGTGAAATTAAAAGTGTTGTTACTTTAAATAAAAATGAAGCATTTAAAACCTTTGTGATTAATTATAAAAGCGGGGGTTATGTGATTTTACAAGAAACGGCATCTGGAAACAAAATAATGGGTTTTTCTGAAGTTGGTGAATTCAGCATTGAAGGAAGTCCTTTAGAAAAAGTAATTGAAGGAACTTTTGAAAATAACTCTTTTACTGGAGAAAATACAATATTAGCTAGAACGAACAATTCATCAAACAATAACCCAGCTGGAGATATTGATCCCTTTATGACAGATGTTTGGGGTGGAGTTAATTGCTTTGATAATAATGGGCAAGCGGTATATCCAGGTAACTATTATACACCTTCTCATTGTTCGGCAGGTTGTGTGGCAATATCAATGTCTCAAGTATTACATTATTACGAATGGCCAATTGTAGGTATGGGTAGCAATACTTATTCAGATAATTATAATGGTACATTAACTCGCCATTCAAGGCATTTTGATGCTATTGAATATGATTGGGCGAGCATGCAAGATTTATATCAAGGTGTTGCATCAACAGATGAAAGTAGAAAAGCTATTGGCGAATTATTTTACAGCGCAGATTGTGCTTTACAAATGAATTTTGAACCTTCAGGTTCAACCTCTAACATTAATACAACACCTTTTGTTTATCAAAATTTCTTCCGTTATACTAGTAATTATCAAGATGTAACTTGGGGTTCTTTTTGGTCACGATTATATGATAATATTCAACAAGGACGTCCAGTTCCAATGGCAGTAGATGCAAGTAGAACTGAAGATGGGCATGTATTTGTTGTAAACGGGTATAAGGAAATAGGAGGCGAACCTTATTACTATTTAAACTGGGGTTGGTATAATGATAACAATATAAATGCATGGTATAATATACAAGCTTGGACAGATGCATCACCAGGATATAATAGAGTTACTGGGGCTTCTTTTGATTTGTTGCCAAATCCACAAATAACTGATATTACTGAAACTGGGTCTGGTAACGATTTTAAAGTTACTTGGGAAATAAGCGCGAAGATTACTCCAGATGAATATACCTTAGAACAAAACATCAACAACGCTGGTTGGACAGAAGTTGCATCAGGTATTACAGCTACAGAATATACCATTACAAACCCACAAGACGAAGTTTACAGGTTTAGAGTCAAAGCTATGATTCAAGGATCATACTATGCAAATTCTTGGTCAGAATCAGAAATTCATGCTGTTACTGGAGATTTTAATGGCTATGGTGAATTTGGAGGAAATCAATATGCTTATGCGTATCAAACTCCAGATACACATTTAGATTTTACAAATGATTATACATTCGAAACTTGGATTCGTTTAAAAGATGGAAATATTGATGGAAATGTGATTTTAGATGAAGAATATGCTTTCGGAATTGATATTGCAAATGTTGATGATCAAGCAGCAACTTACGATGTGAAGTTTACAGCACATAATAGTTCAGCATCAATTATTTCAAACACAAATGGGTTTAAGTTAACATCAAATACTTGGCATCATATAGCTGTTTCTCATACAGGTACATTTACAAGATTATATATTGATGGAACTTTACAAGCAGTTGATATTAGTAGCAACTTTAATTTGGCTTCTTCAAATTCTGCCTTGAATTTAGGAGAAAAATATAGAAATGGTTATCAAGGTAGAATTAAAGCTGATATGGATCAACTTAGAATTTCTACAATTGCTAGATATACTTCAGATTTTACTCCAGATAGAGAAGAGGTTTTCACTATTGATGCTAATACTATTTCTTATTTTACTTTTCAAAATTTTCATGGAGTGCGCTTAAAAGATGAAGCTTCAGGATTAAGTTTTAGAGTTAGTAATTCAACCAATAATGTTGAATGGAGTTTTGAGAGAACTTCTGGTTCATTATCTACTGATGATTATGATTTGCTAAAATCATCGCTAAATCTTTACCCAAACCCGGTAAGTAAGAACCATTTTCAAATTTCTTTTAAAGATGATATTCAATTAGAAAATGTACAAATTCAAATCTTTGATTTACTAGGGAAGCAAATCAATTTTAACAACAACCAACGCGCATTTAATCAATGGGAAATTTCTATCAATGATAGCACTCCTACAGGAATCTATTTTGTACAAATTTCTGGCGATGGTTTTACAGCAAGTAAAAAATTAATTATACAATAACATATAAACAAAACAAACTCCTACAATTTTTTTTATGGAATAAAACTAATATCACTAACCTAAACTTAAATATTATGAGAACTAAACTTTTTCTTTTATTATTATTTACATTTTTTAGTATTAAAACTACTTTTTCACAATTCAATAAAAACGAATTAATAGAATATAGTAAGAACTTTATTACGCAGCAACAATTAAATAATGTAACACCTAAAAGTTTAGAACCATTAATAAATAATAAAGGGGAAGTTTATGCTAATGTAATTAACCTTGAACCAAAAGGGTTCATTGTTTTCTCCTCATCAAAAAAGTTAGCGCCAGTTATTTCTTTTTCAACAGAAGCTGATTTTGATTTTAGCCAATCTAAAGAGAATATTCTTTTGAATATGATTAAAAGCGATACCAAAAATGAGTTGCAACTTATTAAAAGTAAGTTAAGTGTTGATAATCAAAAAGTGGTTGTTAAAAATAATAAAGCTTGGGACAAATTAAAAAATAATACAGATAGAAATAGTAATTCTAATCGATCAGCAACTCTTACACAATATGGTGCACATTTTACCAGTATTTGGGGAGGTGTAAATTGTTATGATGATTTAGGAAATGGTGTTAATGTAGGTAATTATTATACGCCAAATAACTATTCGCCAGGTTGTGTTGCAACAACTTTGAGTATGATTTTACATTATTATCGTTGGCCAGAAACTGGTGTTGGTTCACACACCAATTATGACACCTCGGGAAGTTCTCAAACAAGTTGGTCTGCAAATTTTGGAGCAGCAATCTATGATTGGGATAATATGTTAGATGAGTACCAAAACCAATCATCAACCTTAACTGAGCAAAAGGCAATGGGGTATATATCTTTCCATACAGCTACTGCATTAGATATGGATTATGAGTCAACAGGGTCAACAAGTAATATCAATAGAATACCATCTGCTGCTGGTTCTTATTTTAGATTTTCTGGACACCACCAATATTCAAATTGGTCAAATTTTTGGACTAGAATGCAAGAAAATTTACAAAACGGACATCCAGTTCCAATTGCTATAGATGCGACTAATGGTTCGGGTCATGCTCCTGCTGTTGATGGATACCGTTACAATGTGGGTGATGCACAAAGTGATTATTATTACCACCTAAATATGGGTTGGTATGGATCAAGTAATGCTTGGTATAGAATAAGGGGTTCATTTAGTGCTGGTGGTTATACAAGTGTAAGTGCTGCAGTATTTGATTTATTGCCAGAGCCAATATTTACAGAAAACTCTATTGAAGCAACTAGTAAAACATTTACATTGAATTGGAGAACAAGTAAGACACTAAACTGGGATGCTTTTGAATTGCAAGAAAGTACCGATGGGGGTTCTAACTATACTACTTTAAGCAATGCAATTGTAGATACAACTTATGTTAGAACTGTTGCAACAGGAGGTTCTTATAAATACCGAGTGCGCTCTAAAGTTGATGGTAATTTTTACTCTAATAGTTATTCAGAATCTATTAATGTGACCGTGCCTTATGATTATACATATTTAGATTTTGATGGTAATGACTCATTTTTTGTGTATGAGAATTCAAACAATGATTTAGATATTTCTAACTCATATACCATAGAAACATGGGTTAAAGTTGACTCTAGAACAAGCGGGACCTATCCAGTAATTTTAGATCGTAAAACGGTGTTTTCTATGTATCTCATTAGCGATTCAAATGCAGATTATGCGGTAAAGTTTGTTGCTAGAAATAGTTCAGGTAGCGTTATTGCATCGGTACAGTCTGATAATTCTTCAGAAAATTTAAACTTTGGTAATTGGGTGCATGTTGCAGTCTCAAGAAGTGGAAATTCAACAAAACTTTTTATTAATGGAACACAAGTAGGAAATTCTACAGATAGTGATTTTTCATTATCAGCATCATCAAATGCATTAAATATTGGAGCGAGATATTGGAGTGGATATGGAAGGTATTTAGATGGTAAAATTGATAAAATAAGAATTACGGATAATGCTACTTACACAGGAAGCTTTACTCCTAATAGAAAAGAAAAATATACAACAAACAGCAATACAAGAATGTTGCTTGCTTTAGATGAGGGGATTGGAACGATTTTGAATGATGGTGCAAGTAATTTTTCATCAGTACAATTAAGATCATCACCTAACCAACCAAACTGGATAGTTGATGATGAATCTCAAAGTGCTAGAAATGCTACACTATTTGTTAAAGATAAAGAAATTAAAGAAGCAAAATCAATTAGCAATTTATACCCTAATCCAGCTAAAGATAAAATTACAAGTTCAATAAATGTAAAAGAAGCAACCTCTGGAGAAGTATTGATATATGATAGTTTTGGAAAGCTTCAACTAACAAAAAGTATCAAGCTTAAAAAAGGAATCAATTCTATTGAAATGAATGTTTCAAAACTTAAAAACGGAATTTATTTTATCACTATTAAAACAGAAACAGACCTATTTAAATCGAAATTTTTAAAACAATAAATCAATAATCAATTATTAATCTCCGAAATACTTCGGAACTAAATTTTACTATTATGAAAAAACAATTACTAACAATTTTAACAATCACTGTAATGGCATTTACTGCAAATGCGCAAACAGTTACTTATTTAAACTTTGACGGAGCCTCTACGAGTAATGACAGGTTTTATGCATTTAATGGAGCTAGTGCTACAGATATGAGCGACATGTCTGGAACAGACTATACTTTTGAAGTATGGATTAAAGTAGATGCAACTGCATTGATTGGAGATAGAACTGAAGCAACAGGATTTACTGCTAATGGTGCATCTCTAATGAATAGAAGAAAAGACTTCGAATTGTATATTATTGACGATGCAGATGCAGATTATGCTATTAAATACAATAGACTAGATGCAACAGATGATACAGTTGCTACAGGTACTATGCAGTCTGATGCAGCAGTTGAAAACTTATCATTTGGTGATTGGGTACATGTTGCTATTTCACGTTCTTCAGGTGATGGAATTGCAAAATTTTATATTAACGGGGTTTTGATTGATTCAAGTTCAGATGCTCTTTGGGCTCAGGTTGCTAATAGTAATGAATGGATGGGTTTTAATTATATGTGGAGAGGATCTAATATGAACTTTTATAAAGGAGCGTTTGATAATGTTAGAGTATCAACAGTTGATAGATATCCAACTGCTTTTACTCCGGATCAGGGAGCAGTATTTACTGTAGATGCTGATACAAAAATTCAATTAGATTTAGATCATAATATAATTGAGTTTGACCCTGTAGATAATTTTGCAAAGGTTGAAGTTAAATCGGGTAGCGGTTACGGTTATTTTATTAAATATCACAAGTTAAATACAACTTGGACAGATAGTGAAGTTTTGTCTGTAGATAGAAACAACCTTATCGATTTTAGTGTTTATCCAAATCCAGTGACTGAAAAAACATTTGTAATCAATGCAAATGAAGGTATTAAAAACGTACAGATATTTGATGTTTTAGGAAAATCAGTAAAAGTGGTTGAGGTATCAGAAAGAGCTACTCAATTAAATGTTGATGTAAATAATTTGAGCAAAGGAATTTACTTTGTTAAAACAGTAACAGATGCAGGAATAGGAACTCAAAAAATTATTATTCAATAATTATTTTCTAAGCCTAAGAAAGTCCCATTTTGTTTGTTTTTATGGGACTTTCTTATTTTTTTTAAAGAGAAGACTAGTAAGTTCTTTTTATTTTTCAATTATAATTTGATATTCCTAAGCTTTAATTCTCTAATTTTAAAATCAAAGATTCTAATGGTTTTAATTTCATTTGGATAATTCCGATATTGTTTTTAACGGTTAATTCAGAAGATATTTTGCCATAAATTTGATCTGTAACTTTATAAATTCCATTTTCCAAACTCCAAGATTCTATTACAGATGTTGGCAATTTTAAATCAAATTCATAGCTGTCAGCATTATCAAAATTTGAAATAATAATAAGCTTTTCATCATCAGACCAACGGGTAAATGAAAATACTCTGTGATTGTAATTTTTGGTGTGTTCTCTATTATATGTATGAATTTCTTCATAATCGCCCATCAAAGCAGAACTTGATATTGTAAAGGTTAAAAGGCGTTGATAAAAATCTCTTAACTCCTTTTCTTCATTACTAGATTGTCCACCATTAAACTGGTGGTTGTTCATCCAACGTTGATGATTTGGCACACCAATATAATCAAAAATCGATGTTCTTGTAGGGGCCCCAAAACCCGCTTGCTCATTTCCAGGTTCTCCAACTTCTTGTCCAAAATAAACCAAAGTAGGTGAAGAGCTAATTGTGGTTGAAACCACCATTGCTGGTTTTCCTTTTTCTGCTGAACCAGCAAAATCTGGACTCGCAATTCTCTGCTCATCGTGGTTCTCTAAAAAGTGAATCATGTTGTGTTCAATATCTTCTAAATCTTTCTGAATTTGAGGTAAATTATCGGTTAATCCATGCCCTTGCATTATATGTTTTATAGTATCATACAAAGCAACTTTATCATACAAATAATCTATTTTTCCTTTGTGTATATAATCTCTATAAATACTCGGTGTATAAATTTCGCCCAACAAAAAGGTATTTTTATTTTTCATTTTTATGGATGAATTCATGTAGCTCCAAAATTCGACCGGAACCATTTCAGACATATCATATCTAAATCCATCCACGCCCATTGCAGTCCAATACAAAGCAATGTCTCTAAATTTTATCCAAGAATCTGGAACTGTTTTATTGCTCCAAAACTCAAAATGTTTTTTATAATCTTCATTTTCAAACCCTGCTGGTAATTCGTCAAAATCTTTTGTTCCATCTGGTTTAACACCATAATTAACCTTTACAGTTTCATACCAATCATACATATTTGGTTGTGCTAATCGCGATCCATTTCCTGTCCATTTTGCAGGATTCTCATCAAATTTTCTGTCAGCAAGTAAATGTTTTTCGCCACCTAAAGGTTCGTATCCATTTTCCCACACAGGAACCTGAAAGTCTTTAGTAGGCACATAATAAAAATTATTATTGACATCATAAACAACCGTTTTATCATCACTTGCTCCAAAATCTTCTACGCCTTCTGGATTTGACAAACTTTGATAATTTCTAGCAACATGATTAGGAACAATATCAATTAGTACTTTTAATCCTGCCTTATGAGATCGATCTAATAGTGCTTTAAATTCTTCCAATCTTTTTGCTGGATCTACAGCTAAGTCTGGATTTACATTGTAATAATCTTTCACAGCATAAGGTGATCCTGCTCTTCCTTTAACTATATCTGGGTCGTCATTAGAAATTCCAAATTTTGTATAATCTGTAATTAGATCATGATGTAAAATACCTGTATACCAAATATGTGTAACTCCTAATTTTTTTATTTCTTGAAGAGCCTTTTCTGAAAAATCATTAAACTTTCCAACTCCATTTTCTTCAATAGTACCCCACGGTTTGTTGGTTGTATTTGTATTGCCAAACAAGCGAGTAAAAACTTGATAAATAACTACTTTTCGCTCTTCAGTTTCTGAAATTTCTTTTTTTGATTCGTTTGTATTAGTACAACTTACTGATAAAATTATTGTAAAAAACAGTATATAATTTAAGACTCCTTTAATTTTCATCTTTATATTTTTTAGTTGTTAAATGCTTCTAATAGCACAATAGTATAGTTAGATTGTATAGTGATTTTTCCATCTATTACTTTAGCATAACTATCCGAATAAGTATCGTGTAGTGTAATACCATTTTTAAAAACTTTAGAGACATCTAGTGTTTTCTTTTCTTTTGGTAAGCCTAAACCAACCATCACGGTATCTGAATAACTTCCTTTAGAAAAAGTTCTTTTAAATACATAAGGCGACTCAGATATCATCTTATGAACACCAGCTCCCACAGCTGGATGATCTCTTCTAAATTTTCCTAATTTTTGCCAATGGTCTAAAATTATTAACTCTTTTTTATTTATATTATAGTGTGTCCAATCCATCATAGATCGTAATGTTGCATCTCCGATAGCGCCATCAATAATTAAGTTTCTTGCAAACTCATCTCCATAATAAACTTGTGAAGTTCCGGGTGATAAAAGTAATTTAGTAGCAGATTCAAATGGTTTTGTTCGCTGTTTATCAAGTGGAGCTCCATCATCGTGTGAGGTAACGTAATTTAACACTCCATATCCTTTTAAGTCATTGTTTAACAGATTTGAATATTTAGAAAAAATTGCTTCATAATTTTTGGTAGCATCGTATTTAAATTCAAAGTTGATTAAGCTATTAAATCCATTTTCAAAGAAATTTGTTTTAACTACTCCACCATCATAATCGTAAATTTGACCTTTACTAATTACATAATTGTACACTTCACCAACCAAATAAAAATCATTGTCATCTAATACTTTAGTTGGATTATCTTTTTTCCATTGTGCAAAAGCATAATCGCATTCTCTTTTAAAATCTTCCCAAACAGATTCTTCTATATGCTTAACAGTGTCTGCTCTGTAGCCATCTACTCCAAACTCGGTGATGTAATCTGTCAACCATTTAATGATGTAATATTTTGGTGCTCGTGGATACTTGGTTCTTTCAAAAAAGGCATCTAACTCTTTCATTTCTTGTTTGTATCTGCCTTCAGATTTCCATTTTTCAATTAATTGAATAGGGAGATTTACATCTTCATTGCTCTCCGTTTTTATATCTGGAAGCCCTTCAACCAAGTTGCAAGATACCGTTGATTCGTAATTTTTATAGTTGCAATTCGGTTCCGTTCTAACCCAATCTTCAGGCCAAACAGGATCAGCATCTGTTATTGGGCTCGTATGATTTATGACTCCATCTAACACAATTCTAATTCCGTTGGCATGTGCAGTCTTTACCAATTCATGCAAATCTTCAGTGGTGCCAAAGTTAGGATCTAAGGCTGTCCAGTCTTTTGCCCAATACCCGTGGTAACCATAAGTAATACCTGTACCTTCATCAACATTACCATGACCTTGTTCTACTACAGGTGTAAACCATATAGCGTTTATCCCCAAATCTGTAAAATATCCTTCTTTTATTTTTTCCGTAATTCCTTTGATATCTCCTCCTTTAAACCCTCTTAATTCACCTGTTTCTTTTGTTCTGTCAAAATTTACGTCGTTGATAGGATCTGCATTGTTAAATCGGTCAGTCAATAAAAAATAGATATTTGCTCCTTCCCAAACAAAGGGAGCTGTAGGATTGTTTTTTATAGCATTGTTGCACCCAACAATCGAAAAGATTAAAATTGAAAGTAATATGCTGATTCGTATTTTCATTTTTAAAGTTTTATTTTAATCGATTGTCTCTTGTTTTGATATGACAGTTTTATTTCTAAAGTATTGTTTTCGGAATTCCATATAGTATCAAATCCCTTTACTTTTTTAGGTTTTGATTCGATATTATGAATAATAATTTTGATTTGTTTTTCTTTAGGTTGATAAATCTCTCCTACTTTATTATCAATTTCTATAATAAGGAATTTTCCTTTGCTGGTAGATTTAAATTTTAGCAATTCGTACGCGCCTTTTTCAAAAGCATTGGGTGTTGTACCATCGTCATTGTATAGTTTCCCGTTACTTTCTTTGATAGATTCATCAAAATAATAATGTAATTCAAACTTGTTTAAAGAATATAAATCCGTAGTATGAATGGGTTCAATTGTCGGAATAAAAGCACCTGCTCTTACAAATGTAGGAATGTAATTTTCGTGTACTTTTATGTTAGATGTTGACCCCGCTTGGTATTTTTTATCCGTATAAAAATTAAACCAATTACTAGATTTTGGAAAATATACTTCTTGCTCTTTTAGGCCTTGTTCAAGAATTGGAGAAACCAAAAAAACAGTTCCCCAAAAATAGGAATCAGCAGAATTTAGCAACTCAATATTATCTGGTTCCTCAAAAAATAATGGTTGCATAAATGGAGTTCCATTCTGATTATTTTCAAAAGCTAAAGTGTAATTATATGGGAGTAATCGATATCTTAAATCGATAGCCTCTTTTGCCAAAGCAATGGTTTTTACATCATGAAAAACAGGTTCGGGAGCAACACTTTCTTGTGCGTGTGGTCTAAAGATGGGCTGAAAAACACCGTATTGTAACCAACGGGTATATAACTCAGCATCCAAGACTTCGCCGCCTGCAAATCCGCCTAAATCAGAATGCATATAGGCCATTCCTTGCATTGCCATTTGTAAAGAAATCTCTGGTTGTGCTTGTAATCCGCCCCAAGTTCTGTTTACATCTCCCGACCACGGAATCATGCCATAACGTTGCGATCCTGAATAACCAGCACGCATTAAAATAAAGGGTCTTTGTTCTGGAAAATTTTGCTGATAACCTTCAAAAACTAACTTAGCCCAATCGTGTCCATAAATATTATGAACTTCATCGGCAGTGCCAATTTCATGTAACAAATCTGATGGATGTACTTCGGGCTCGCCCAAATCTCCCCACCATCCTGAAACACCATAATCAGTAATTAAATCGTTGTAAATATTCCAAAACCAGTCTTTGGCTTTTGGGTTGTAAATATCTATAATTCCTGTATGTCCAAAATAAAAATCATAGGTATATGGATTTCCAATACTGTCTTTTCCTAATAGATTTTGTTCAGAAGTTTCCTTCCATTTTTTTGAATTGGTCAAAATAAAAGGCTCAGTAATCAATACCGTTTTCACTCCTTTCTTTTTAAAATCTGCAATCATTTTTTTAGGAGTAGGGAAGGAATCTTTATAGAATTCAAGATTTCCCATTGTTCCTTGCAAGTCTTTTCCAAACCAATACAAATCTATAATAACTGCATCTAAAGGAATCTTTTTCTCTTCAAATTTCTGAACTGTTTCTCTAGTTTCTTTTTCAGAATGATAGCCCATTCTACTGGCAAAATTTCCAAAAACCCAACGTGGAGGCAATGGTTGTTTTCCAGTTAAGTCAGTATAATTAGAGATTAAATTTTGCCAATCATCACCTACAATTATCTGATACGTTTTTCGTCCACTAATAGTTTCATATGTCAAGGTATTTGTTTTTTGACTATCTAAATCTAGATAGCCAATTGGTGCATTGTCAAAATGAACTGCATACATTTTTGAAGATAAAACTATAGGCATAGTAAAATTCATCAATTCAGAATGTGTTTCGTAACCATAATGTGCACGGTTGTACAATTGCAACCTGTTGCCTCGACGATTCATCCCTAGAACACGGGCACCACCACCATATAAAATTTCATCATCCTCTAAGTTGAATTGAATTTGCTCTCCATTTTCATTTTTTGAATAGCCTTCTTTTTCTGATATAATTGGTTTTCCTAAATACGAATAAGAAATTTGAAAAGGTGATTTTTGGATGCTAACTGTAATACCTGAAGTTTTGATAATGTCCTTATTATCACCTTTAATAAATTGAGATGAAGCATTTGGATTTAATACGACAGCATGTGACTTTGGATTGTAAACGTCACCTTTTGGTACAAATGTCGTTTCAATAATTTTATCGTTGTAAGGTATTATGGTATAGGTACCATCACTCACAATAACTGTAATATCACCATGGGCACTCATCTCAGAACTGATAAATGTTCTGTCTTTGTTTTGAGCAAAAAAAGCAGTGCTGAATATTATAAATAGGATACTCAATTTTAATAGTTTCATTTCTACGATAATTTATTTTTTAAACAACCAGAGTAATGTTTCTTCTAAATTTTTTCTCCACAATTTTTCATTGTGTTCTCCTTCTGGTATAATTTTAATTGACGTATTTTTAATATTGAACCCTTGTGATTTTAAAAGGTCGTCCATCTTATATAAATCTTTAGCTGTATGGCTAATTTCATTAAAAGTTGTATTTCCACCTTCTTTTGCGCCTGCCAAAAAGTAGATTTTTGTGGTATTTAAATTTCCATTGATTTTTGCAAATTCAAAACTTTCATCTGAAAACCAAAAGGATGGAGACAATACACCACCCATTCCAAAAACAGTTGGATTTTTTAAAATAGCATAAAACGAAATTAATCCGCCCATAGATGATCCTATGATTGCTGTATTCTCCTTATTTGATTTAGTTCTGTAGTTTTTATCTACATATGGTTTCAAAGTTTCTACTATAAATTGAGTATAAGCTTCGCCTTCTCCACCTCCATACTTTTCGTTTACCCAGGGCGAATATTCATCTAACCTTTTTACGCCACCGTTATCAATTCCAATGACAATAGCACCAAAACCATTTTCTTCAAATAGTTTATCAAGAGTTTCGTCAACTTGCCATTCACCAGAAAACGAATTGGCTCCATCAAATAAATTTTGACCATCATGCATGTATATAACAGGGTATTTTTTAGTTGATGTTTTATAATCAGGTGGCAAATACAACCAAATTTTTCGCGTTCTATTTAATTGAGGAATAAAAAAGCCCTCTGATAATATTGATATATTTTTTGATGCTGTTGAGGTGGCCACTTTTTTAACAGACCATTTAGTTATATTTATGATAACAGTCTTAATTTTATCATTAAAGGTATAAGTTCTGTTGGCTATTGGGTTATCATTTTCATCAACCTCTACCAAGTCCCAAGAACCTTGAGTAAATTTAAACTGAATGCTCTCAACTTGTTTTGGAATTGTAATAGAATAGTTTCTATCACGTTTTTCAAGCTTATACTTCTCTTGTCCACCAGTCCATCCTTCAAAATCACCTGAAATAAAAATAGAGGCATTTTTTGGAGTACTATCAGGTAAGTTATTAATAATAAAAGTGACTTGTGAAAAAGCACCTTGTACTAATAGAAAACATAAATAAAATAGGAGTTTTCTTACCATAATATTTATTTATTTAATTCTATAATCATTGATGAATTACCCTCAATTATTAAAGTTCTTTCTAATAATATAGTTTTATCGGTAATAATTTCTTTACCTGATTTAGAACCTTTAATAATTTCAGAAAACCTATCTAAATCAAACTTTTGTTTTTTAGGATTATTATTAATCACTATCATTACAACATCTTCATCATTATATCTAAAATAGACATAAACATTATTTTCTGGAACAAATTGCATCGTTTTTCCTTTATGAATTACCTTGTTATCTTTACGCCAATTCAATATTTTTTTTGTGAATGTATGATAAGATTCTTGTAACTCGGTTCTACCCATTTGTATAAATGCATCTTGGGTGTCTCCTTCCCATCCACCAGGAAAATCACGACGAATGTCACCATCTCCACTTTTATCTTTGTTTCCTAACATTCCTATTTCATCTCCGTAATATAACTGAGGAATACCTCGAATAGTTAAAATTAAAGACATCACTAACTTATATTTATCAATATTACTTTCTAGTATTTCATTAATTCTGTTAGTATCATGATTCCCAGCAAATACTAAAATATTATTAATGTCAGGATATAAAAAATCATTTACAAAATTATCATACACTTGAATCATACCTTGATTCCAACTTAACTTTTTTTGCATAAATACACTTTGAAAAGATTCGTATAAAGTAAAATCCATTACTGTTGGTAAATGAGAGTTAAAATTCTGAATTGCTCCAATTTTGCTATCTTTTTGCCAATAAGCCATTTGTGCTTGATCGTGCATCCAAACTTCACCTGCAATATTGAAATTTGGATATTCTTCAATTATTGCTTTCGTCCATTTAGTAATTCCTTCTTTATCATTATATGAATAGGTATCAACGCGTAAACCATCTAATCCGGCATATTCTATCCACCAAATTGCATTCTGAATCATATAATTTAATACTAGCGGATTTCGTTGATTCATATCTGGCATTGTTGTATCAAACCATCCATTCATACAGGCTTTAGCATCAAAATCAGAGACATTCAAATCAAATTGAGTTGTCATTCTATAACTACTACGTTGAAATCCATTTTCACCATTCTCCCAATAATTTATAAAATCTTTGGATGGTAAATCTTGAATCATCCAGTGTTTTGAACCCCAATGATTGGTTACATAATCCATGATTAATTTCATATCGCGTTTATGCAACTCATCTGCCAATAATTTGTAATCTGCATTTGTGCCATAGCGCGGATCTATTTTATAATAATCACTTTGAGCATACCCGTGATATGAATATACTGGTTCATTGTCTTCTAACAAAGGTGTGCCCCACAATGTAGTAACTCCTAAGTCATTTAGATAATCTAAATGATTAATTATACCTTGAATATCACCTCCATGGCGCCCACCTTTTTCTTTTCGATTCACTTTTTCAAGAGTATCATCGGTAGAGTCGTTATTTGGATTTCCATTAGCAAATCGATCCGGCATAATCAAATACATCGTGTCAGAACTGTCAAAACTATTTCTATTTGCAGAATTTTCTTCACGCTTTTTTAATTCATAAGCTTGTGTCAATATTATTTTAGAATCCTTTGAGAAGTCAATCTTAAAATCACCAACTTTAGCATTTGACAAATCTAAATCGATAAATAAATAGTTTGGATTTTTAGTTTCCTGAATATCAGAAATTGAAATCTCAACATCAGAAATACTTGGTGTTAATTCTGAAATATCATCCCCATACACCATCAATTGTAAATGGGTATTTTTCATACCTGTCCACCAAAAAGGTGGCTCAACTTTAGAAATAGTTTGAGCAGAGATTTGTATACCTAAAAAAACAACTAAAACAAAAACTAATTTTTTCATATCTATCTATAATTTTACAAACAAGGTTTTAGAATGAGTCCATATTTCCTGTTTACTGTTATTTTTTTATTGTTAGAAAATGTTTTTGAGCTTAATAAATCGGTATAGCATTTTTCATTTAAATCTTCAACAGTTAGTTCTTGTTCAGTAGCACTATTATTGATTACGACAACTATTTTTTCACCTTTATATTCTCTTTCAAAGACAAAAACATTTTTTTCATTATCTGCCAATATTGTTTTATATGAACCTAATTGTAGGGCTTTATTTTCATTTCTAATATGAATCAATTTTTTGTAGTGCTCAAATAAAGGGGTATTTATTTCTACGCTCTCTGGTTTGTGTTTAGAGCCATTTGCATTGAAAATTTCATCTTCATATTTAATATCATTCCACAACATTGGTTTTCTACAATCAGGATCATTGCCACCCCACATGCCAACCTCATCTCCATAATAAATCATAGGAGCACCAACATAGGTCATCTGCATAATTGCAAATAATTTTTGAAGCTCTACATCGCTTTCTTTTGGTTTTTGAGTTGAGTAATTGGGATTATTTAGCGCAATAGAAGTGTTAAAATACGTTCCCCAATCTCTATAATTTTCAATCCCTCTATTTACAATATGAGAACCAATCCTGTTAGAGTCGTGGCTGCCAAATAAATTCATAGAAACTGCAGCAACACCTTTAGGGTATAACTCTCTTAACTCTTTTAGTTTTACATCAAACTCTGTTGGAGATATGCTCGTTACCTTTGGATTAAAAAAGAATTCTGATGCTGTAAATGCAAAATTATAATTCATTTCGCCATCAAATTCATCACCTTGCATATAGGGTTTTACCTTGTTCGGGGTGTCGACAATCTCGGCAGTCATGTACGCTTCAGGATTTATAGCTCTTACGTGTTTTCTCCATTGTTTCCAAAACGGATGCCCAATACAAAATGCCACATCTAAGCGCCAACCATCTATCCCAAATTCAGATCCTTTCCCTTTCGGATTCATCCATCTTTTGGTTGCATTAAAAATATATTGTTTGGGGCCTGCAACAATTCCTAAACTATCTTCCTTAAATTCTGGAAGTGATTTTACTCCGAACCATCCTTCATAATCAAAAGAAGTTCCTGTTTTTGGATCCTCCCAAGAGTTGATGATAAACCAATCTTTGTAGGGTGATTCTTGTTGGTTCTTTAATACGTCTTTAAATGCAAAGCTATTGACTCCTAAATGATTAAAGACTCCGTCAAAAATAATTCTCATTCCTCTAGAGTGTACATCGTTTATAAGCTCTAGTATCAATTCATCGGCACTTGTCCACACCCAGCTATTTGGGTCTAATGGATTTTCTGAAGCAATTAATTTTCGATCTCCTTCAGGATCTGGTCCAAAATTTGGATCGATATGATGATAGCTCTCTCCGTCGTATTTATGTAGCGAAGGAGATTGAAAAATTGGGTTTAAATAAATAGCGGTAATTCCTAAATCTTGCAAGTAATCTAACTCATTAATAATTCCTTGGATATCTCCCCCATACCTTCTTCTTAAAATGTGTTTCCACATTTCTGAATCACCATTTTTTTGTTCGTATTTTTGTAGTTGATACCAATCGCTTTCCCAAGGATGCACTTCCCAGAATTCTGGCAACTCCTGAGGGTCTGCACCTTTAAGTTCTTCTAAGGTTGGATTGTTACTTGGGTCTCCATCCCTAAATCGCTCTGGAAATATTTGATACCACACCACTGTTTTTGCCCATTGAGGCACAAACTCTTCCTCACTTGTTTCGTCATTAATATGTTTAGTGCAAGCAAGAAAAAAAGTTGAGAGCACAAACCCCAATAAGACAACTTTTATATTTAATACTAAATAATGCTTCATGCTAATACTATATTTTTATTAAAAGCAACTGGAAGTATGGAACTCTTATAATTAAGAGTTTAGATTTCCATAAATAGTTTTGAGCTAATTTTAAATTGTTACAAGGTCATTTTTTGAAATGATTTTTTCTACTCCATCAACAATAATTTGTACTGGAATTTCAGATTCGTTTGTAAAAACACATTCTGTTTGATTTTTATAAACCTTTAAAGTACTTCCTCTAAAATTGATTTTAAAAGAATATGATTTCCATTCTTTTGGTATTTGTGGATGAAAAGAAAGTTGTCCATCAAAATTTCGCATTCCTCCAAAACCTTGCACAATTGCAGACCATGTACCTGCCATACTTGTAATATGTAAGCCCTCATGTACCTCATGATTGTAATCGTCTAAATCTAAACGCGATGTGCGTAAATATTGCTCATAAGCTTTCGGCATCCTATCAAAAGAGGCGGCTAAAATTGAATGAATACAAGGCGATAATGAAGATTCATGCACTGTAATTGGTTCGTAAAAGTCGAAATGTTTTTCGATGGTTTCTTTTTCAAAATTATTTTCAAAAAGATACATCCCTTGTAAAACATCTGCTTGTTTTATATAGCAAGAACGCAAGATTCTATCCCATGACCATTTTTGATTGATGGGTCTATCTCTTTTTGAAAGTTCTGAAACTGGAATAATTTCTTTGTCTAAAAACCCGTCTTGCTGTAAATAGATATTGTGCTTTTCACTGATTGGAAAATACATGAGATTAGCTACTTTTAACCATGCTTCTATTTCTAAATCAGATAATTTTGTAGTCTCTATTATTCGGTCATAATCAGCCTTAAATTCATTTTGAAGTTTTTCTAAATTTTCAGCTGTATACTCAATACACCACTTTGCTAAATAGTTGGTATAAAAATTATTATTGACATTGTTTTCATATTCATTAGGCCCTGTAACTCCCAAAATCATATATTGATTTTTGGCGTTAGAGTAAGTTGCTCTTTGATGCCAAAAACGAGCTACAGCAATCATTACTTCCATACCAAATTCTGGAATATAATTGTAATCGCCAGTGTAATTTACATAATTGTAAATGGCATAAATCATGGCGCCATTTCTATGAATTTCTTCAAAGGTGATTTCCCATTCATTATGGCATTCTTCACCATTCATAGTCACCATAGGGTATAGAGCTGCTCCGGAATTAAATCCTAATTTCTCAGCATTTTCAATTGCTTTATCTAATTGATTGTAACGATATAATAATAAATTACGCGCTACTTCTTTGTCTTTGGTGCTCATGTAAAAGGGGATGCAATAAGCTTCAGTATCCCAATAGGTACTGCCTCCGTATTTCTCTCCTGTGAACCCTTTTGGACCAATATTTAAACGAGAATCTTCACCCGAATAGGTTTGATTTAATTGAAAAATATTAAAGCGAATAGCTTGTTGCGCTTTTACATCTCCATCAATAATAATGTCTGATGTTTCCCAAATTTTTGCCCAGGCTTCTTTTTGCTTTTTAAGGAGTCCGTCAAAACCAATAGTTGCTGCGTTAGATAAATTATTTTGTGCACAAGAAATTAATTCATCTTCTGTGTGGTTCATAGATTGGCAATAACCACCAAATTTAATAAGCGATAAAGTCTCACCTATAGCTATTAATTTTTTGCTGGTATAATCAATTCGTTTTTCGCCCTCTATTACTGTATGTGGAAGTTTAATAGTTTGCCCATTAAGTTCATAACTAAAACGCATTCCTGTAGCAACATAGAAGTTTGTTTTTAATGTTTTAGATAAAATAACGGCATCATTATCGCGATCTTCAATATCTAAAACTTCCCAAAAAAGTTCATCGTAGTTAGTATCTTCATTTTTGATACCGGCATCTATATAAGGTGTGAATTCAATTTCTCCAGAAAAGTTTAATGGAGTAACACTATATTTTATAGCTCCAATCTCATTTATATCTAAAGAAAGAAACCTAACAGATTCAACTGCGACTTGGTTTCCATTTTTCAAGGTAGTCTTAAAAGATCTTTTTAAGAAACCGTCTTTCATATTCAATTCACGATAAAAGTCTTGAGCCAAACAGGAGTTTAAATCCAATTGTTCATCGTTAATTTTTACATCAATTCCAATCCAATTTGGCGCATTCAATACTTTTGCAAAATATTCTGGATAGCCATTTTTCCACCATCCAACACGTGTTTTATCGGGATAATAAATTCCACCTATATAACTTCCTTGAAAAGTTTTGCCCGAGTAGTGTTCTTCAAAATTGGCACGTTGGCCCATGGCACCATTGCCAATGCTAAAAATACTTTCAGACGCGGTGGCTTGGGTTTTATCAAAACCTTCTTCAATTATCGACCACTCATTAGGTATAATATAATTTAAGTTCATTTTAGTTTTTTATCAATTCTTTTATCATGTCAATCGTTAGCTCTGCAGTTGAATCAAGATTAATATCTGCTGCATTTAATGCTTTTTTATCTCCAATCCCAATACTTGTCATGCCCGCAATATTTGCAGCTTCAACTCCTGCAATGGCATCTTCAATAACAATACAATCTTTTGGATTGGCATTTAGTTTTTGTGCTGCAATTAAAAATACTTCAGGGTCTGGTTTTGCTTTTGACACATCATTACCATCAACAATGGCATCAAATAAATCGATTAAGTCTAATTGTGTTAAAATTAATCGTGCATTTTTACTTGCTGATCCTAATGAAAAAGGAATGTTATTTTTTTTAAGGTATAACAATACTTTGTACATTCCTTCTAAGATTTCCTCTTGCCCCATTTTAGTGATGTATTGCAAATAATGCTCATTTTTATCTTGCATTATTTTTGTTTTTTCACCTTCTGGGAGACTTACATTTCCAATCTCTAATAAGATTTCTAAAGAGCGAACTCTACTCACTCCTTTAAGTAATTCGTTTTGAGTTTCGGTAAAATCAAACCCTAAATCGTTTGCCAATTTTTTCCACGCTTTGTAATGGTATTTTGCAGTATCTACAATAACACCGTCCAAATCAAATATGAAAGCTTTTTTACTCATTTATTAATTTATTGCGTCATCAACATCTTTAACTCTTACTACTAACATTGCTGCAATTAATAATGAAACACCACTAATTACTAAAGCAAAAATTGGATTACCACCGTAAATATATTTTACAATTGGCCCACCAATAATGGCGTTAATTATTTGAGGAATAACAATAAAGAAATTAAAAATCCCCATATAAACTCCCATTTTTTTTGCTGGAATAGAACCTGCCAAAATTGCATATGGCATTGCTAAGATACTAGCCCAAGCTATACCAATTCCAAACATGGATAAGAATAACCAGTTTTCATTTGGCATAAAATAAATTGAAACAAGACCTAAACCACCAGCTATTAAACCAACTGAATATGTCATTTTTCGGCCTAGTTTTTTAGCTATTGCTGGCAAAAAGAATGCATATACTGCTGAAACAGCGTTGTACGCTCCAAATAAGATTCCAACCCAATCACCTGCATTTTGATACGCAGTTCCGTGATCGTCTAATGACAAACCATACACATGATGAGCAATTGCAGGAGTTGCGAATACCCACATACCAAACAAGCCAAACCACGAGAAAAATTGAACTGAACTCAATTGCTTCATAGTTAATGGCATTTTCTTAAAATCAGAAAAAATGTTTAATAAGCTAGATTCTTCCTCAACTTGGTCATCTTCACCTTCTTTAGTTGCAAATTGAGCTAATTCTTCAGGAGAATATTCTTTGGTTGTAAATACAGTAATTAGGATACTAATAACTAAAACTGCAGCTCCTATAATGAATGAAATCAATAAATTTAAAGGCACCTCACCTTCTACTGTATTATTTGATATTCCAAACCAATTAGTTAACGTATAAGGCAACCAAGAACCAATTACTGCTCCAATACCAATTAAAACAGTTTGAATACTAAATCCAAGAGTTCTTTGATCTGAAGGTAATAAATCTGCGACTAATGCTCTAAATGGTTCCATTGCAACATTAAATGAAGCATCCATTATCATAAGCATACCTGCACCAACCCACAAAGCAGGCATGAATGCTGTAAACAAATCTGCATTGGGCATTAAAATCAATCCCATTGAGGCTAACAAAGCACCCGTTAAAAAATATGGACGCCTTCTGCCTAATCTAGTCCAAGTTTTATCGCTATAATATCCAATAATGGGCTGTACAATTAAACCTGTTAATGGAGCTACAATCCAAAACCAGGATAGCTCATGTACATCAGCTCCAAAAATTTGTAGTATTCTACTGGCATTGGCATTTTGTAATGCAAAACCCATTTGAATTCCCAAGAAACCGAAACTCATGTTCCAAATATCCCAGAAACTAAGTTTCTGTTTTTTCATCGTAAAAATGTATTATAAATTTATTGAATAAATGAAGGCCGAATGCCTATTATTCAATGGTGCGAAGTCGAAATTTAGTAAATTGTGAAATTACTTTTGATGGCTCAAAGATAGAATTAATTTTTTAAATTAAAATTTTTTACAAACTTTTTGTAGATTTTCTGATTTTTAAATTTGTAGATAATACCACTTTTTGAGGTTTAAATTCTTCTTTGCTTTCTATGCGATTTATGAGTAATTCTGCAGTTTTTTTTCCCATGCTATATCCATGTTGAACAACTGTTGTTAAAGGCGGTAGCGCTAATCTAGAAAGAGGGCCGTCTGTAAATCCAATAATGCTAATATCTTCAGGAATTTTAAAGCCTCTTTCTCGTGCAACATTCATGGCGCTTACAGCATACACCTCGTTGACTGCAAAAATTCCGTCAGGAGTTTCATTGTCAAATAAATCTTCAATTTGTTCTTTAATATTCTCTCTTTCATCTACCTCAACAATCAAGTCAATATCTACTTCTTGTCCATGATTTTGGATGGCTTTTACATAACCTCTTCTTCTCAAGGTGCCAACAGTAATGTGTTTTGGAGTGGTAATTAAAGCAATTTTTTTACAACCAATTTCTATTAAATGATTGGTGGCATTGATAGATCCACTAACGTCATCAATGATTACTTTATCGCATTCAAATTTATCATTAACACGGTCAAACATTACTATCGGAAAATCATCTTCAATCAAATCATTAAAATGCGAATAATCATTCTTTTTTTGAGTTTCTTTAGAAATTGAAACAATTAACCCATCAACACTTCCGCTTGTAAACATTTCAATGTTGAGTACTTCTTTTTCATAAGATTCATTTGACAAACATATCATTACGTTGTAACCTCTTTGGTTAGTAACTTCTTCAATTCCCTGGATCACAGTTGAAAAAAAATGATGAACAATATTTGGCAATACAACTCCTATCGTTTTTGTTTGCTGATTTTGTAATCGGACAGCCAAACTGTTTGGCTTGTAATGGTGTTTTTTTGCGTATTCCTGAATCTTTTGTTTTAAATCTATACTAATTTCATGACTGTTTTTCAAAGATTTAGAGACTGTTGATATTGATACATCAAATTCTTTAGCTATATTTTTTAAGGTAATTTTTGGCTTCATCTTTTTTGTTGAAAACAGGAATGAATCAAAAATACTCTTTTATCTATAGATGTCAATGTTTTGACTAAATTAAATTTCTGATCAAACTGTTTATCGAAGCTTTTAACAATAGTAGACCTTTTTCTCTTTTTTTACTCAAACGTTTTCGTAAAAAAAACAATAGGACTACAACGTTTTCGTAATTTTTTTAATGTTAAAAAATTGTTAAGGAGAAGTGCCTTTCATAGCTTTATCCTGTGAAATTCGAAATTTAGTACAATTGTTTAATCTTTAAACTCAAATTAAATTAATTCAAATTAAATGAAAAACTTAAGAATATTTATAGTTCTTTTAGTGTTACCTCTAATCACTTTTGCACAACAAACCATCAGTGGTACGGTATCAGAAAAATCAACAGGTTCCTCTTTGCCAGGAGTTGATGTTATTATTAAAGGAACTACACGCGGAACGTCTACAGATTTTGACGGTAACTATAGTCTAGATGATGTTAATGAAGGCGATGTCCTCTCATTTTCTTTCATGGGCTATCAAACTATCGAAATTGTTGTTGCAGGTAGTAACACGATTAATGTAGAATTAGAAGAGGGCCAAGAAGCATTGGACGAAGTTGTGATTATCGGTTATGGTACCACATCGGTTAAAGATGCAACGGGTGCAGTAGTTGCTGTAAAGGCTGACGATATTAACACAGGGGCAACAATATCTGCAGACCAATTATTAGTTGGTAAAATTGCAGGTGTGCAAGTAACAACAAACGGTGGTGCTCCAGGTGCTGGTAGTACTATTAGAATTAGAGGAGGCTCATCTTTATTAGCCTCAAACGATCCATTAATTGTTATTGATGGAATTCCTGTTGAAAGTGGTGGTGTAGCAGGAATGAGGAATCCTTTAAACTTGGTAAACCCAAATGATATTGATTCATATACCGTATTAAAAGATGCCTCTGCAACTGCAATTTATGGTTCTAGAGCATCGAATGGTGTTATCATTATTACAACTAAAAAAGGAAAAGAGGGTAAGCCACTAGAACTAAGCTTTACCTCTAACTTTTCTTATGGACAATTGATTGATCAAGTTGATGTTTTATCTGCAGATCAATTTAGAGATTTTATCAATACTTACGGATTACCAACTGATATTGCTCTAATGGGTACAGCAAGTACCAATTGGCAAGATGAAATTTACCAAGACGCCTTGACTTTCGACAATAATATTAGTGCTGTAGGTAGTACAGATTTTTTAACCTACCGTGCTTCTATTGGATATTCTGATTTTGATGGAATTCTAAAAACAGACAATGTAAAAAGAACAACCATTTCGGTTGGTTTAGGTACCAAAGTATTAGATGATCATTTAAAGATTGATTTAAATATAAAATCTGCATTTTTAAAAAATCACTTTGCTGATGGTGGTGCAATTGGTAATGCAATTGCATTTGACCCAACTCAAGAATTAACAATGAACATTCAAAATTTTGGAGGTTATTTTGAATGGTTGCAAGCAGGAACTGCAAACCCAATTGCTGTTGGAGCACCTAGAAACCCAGTAGCTTTGCTTGAACAAAGAAATAATGAATCTGATGTAACTCGTTTTGTTGGAAATGTTCAATTTGACTATTCTTTCCATTTCTTGCCAGAATTAAGAGCAAATCTTAATTTAGGTATAGATACTTCTAGTATCTCAGGTGATAACAAAATATTTGCTTCTGCAACAACTGTTCAAGCAGATGGATCAAATCCAGGAAACATTTTTAAGTATAATGAAGACAAAGAAAATAAATTGTTAGATTTTTATTTGAACTATGTAAAAGATGTTGAATCAATCAATAGCTCATTTGATGTAATGGCGGGTTATTCTTACCAAAACTTTGAAACTACAGGTTACAATATTTCAGATATCCAAGATTCAAGTTTAGAGTTTAGAGATGATTATGCAACATTATTAAACTTACAATCGTTCTTTGGTCGATTAGATTATAAATTGGCTGATAAGTATTTGTTAACTTTGACTTATAGAACAGATGGATCTTCAAGATTTAGAGGAGCCAATAAATGGGGGCAATTTCCTTCGGCTGCATTTGGTTGGAAAATTATTGACGAAGACTTTATGCAAGACTCAAAAACGTTATCTAATTTAAAATTGAGATTAGGTTGGGGTATTACAGGTCAACAAGAAATACCTGGACAGTTAAATCCTGCATTAGCAACTTATTTGTTAGGAACAAATACTGCACAGTATCAATTTGGAAATGCGTATTACAATACTTTTAGAGCTGAACCTTTTAATACTACTCTAAAATGGGAAGAAACTACTACTTATAATGCTGGTGTTGATTTCGGGTTCTTTAACCACAGATTGTACGGTAGCGTAGATGGATACTTTAGAGAGACTAAAGATTTGTTAAATGAGATTCCTTTCCCAGCAGGCTCATCACTTTCTAATGAAGATATTGCAAATGTAGGTAATCTGGAGAATAAAGGAGTTGAAGTTACTTTAACTGGAACAGCTATTCAAACCGATGATATGAATCTTGATTTAGGTGTTAACTTTACTTATAACCAATCTGAGATTACAAAATTAACTACAAACGATGATCCTGATTATCCTGGAATTCCAACTGGAGATATATCAGGGGGAGTAGGTAATCGAGTTCAGATTCACTCTGTTGGGTATGCCCCGTCATCATTCTTTGTATATCAACAAGTGTATGATGATAATGGAAATCCATTAGAAGACGTTTATGTTGATAGAGATGGTGATGGTGAGATTACATTAAATGATAAATACCAATATAAAAATCCGGCACCAGATGTAACTATTGGGTTTAATACCGACTTTAGTTATAAAGATTTTGATTTTACCATGTCTTGGAGAGGTGTAATTGGAAACTATGTATATAACAATGTAGATTCTAATTTAGGATTTCATCAACAATTGATAAACACTTCATTTCCAAATGTAATTTCAAATGGGGTGCACAATGTTTTAGAAACAGGTTTTGTTGATGGTGGTACAGAAAGATATTTATCTGATTACTATGTACAAGATGCTTCGTTTATTAAATTAGACAATATTGGAATTGGATATAATTTCCGCGAGATTTTTAAAGATGCAAATTTAAGATTGAACGCTTCAGTTCAAAATGCTTTAATAATTACTGATTATACTGGGCTAGATCCAGAGGTATTCAATGGAATTGATAACAATTTATATCCTAGACCAAGAACCTATACATTTGGTTTAAACTTAACTTTTTAATTAAATAAAGATGAAAAAATATTCTTTTAAAATAATATTCGTAAGTGTATTCATCGCTTTACTAACACTAACATCTTGTTTAGATGATTTGGATACAGTTCCAAATGATCCTGATGTTGTATTAGCTGATGAAATATTTAACGACCCTGCTGCATACAAACAAGTATTGGCAAAATTATATGCTGGACTTGCTATTAGTGGTCAAGATGGACCTGCTGGCTCACCTGATATTCAAGGTATCGATGAAGGCTTTAGTCAATATTTAAGACAATATTGGTTGGCACAAGAAGTAACAACCGACGAGGCTGTTATTGGATGGGCAGATGGTAGTTTACCTGATTATCATGCTCAGAATTGGAATTCAGGAAATGAATTTGTTAGAGCATTATATGATCGTATTATGTATCAAGTTACTGCATGTAATGCCTTTTTAAGACAAACAACACCTTCTTTATTAGATGACCGTGGAGTAACTGGACAACTAAGAACGGATGTAGAATTGTATAGAGAAGAGGCTCGTTTTTTAAGAGCATTGAGTTATGCGCATGCTTTAGACCTTTTTGGTAACGTTCCTTTTGTAACTGAAGCAGATGAAGTAGGATACTTCTTTCCAGAGCAAATTACTAGAACTGATTTGTTTTCTTTTGTAGAATCTGAACTATTGGCTATCGAAAATAATTTAGTTGCTCCTCGAGCAAATGAGTATGCTAGAGCTGATCAAGCTGCTGCTTGGACATTGTTAGCTAAAATATACTTGAATGCTGAAGTTTATACTGGTCAAAGTAAATATACTGAATGTGTTACGTATTCAACTAAAGTTATCAATGCTGGATATTCATTAGAAGATGATTATCAAAACTTATTTTTAGCTGATAATCACACATCAAGTGGTGTTATTTTTCCAATCGCTTTTGATGGGTTACGTACACAATCTTATGGAGGTACAACGTTCTTAATTCATGCTGCTGTTGGAGGCTCAATGGTTCCTGCAGATTTTGGCATCAACGGAGGTTGGGGTGGTAATAGAACTACCAGTGCTTTAGTTAACTTATTTGATATAGATCTTACTGACTTGCAAGCTGGTTTAGGACCGGTTTCTACTTGGGGGCTTGTTGGTGATGCAACAACCAATGGTTGGGGCGGACCTGATATGCCATTACATCAAACAGGAATTGCAAATGTTTTTGAAACCTATGCAACAATGGGAGATGGTGAATTTAAATTTAGAGAAAACAATGACTGGGGTAATAACTATGGCGATAATGACTTTGATGGAACTATTGAACCAGGAGGGTCTAATATTCCAATTACTGCTGGTGCATATAAAATTACTGTAGATTTTAATACATTAACGTATACTGTACAAACAATAGGTGACTCTAGAGCTATTTTCCATACTGATGGACAAAATAAAGAAATTGCAGAAATTCCAACTTTTACTGAAGGATATGCAGTTGCTAAATTTAAAAATGTTGATCAAAATGGAGCTCCTGGATCAGACACATCAGGTAACTTTACAGATACCGATTTTCCATTATTCAGAATTGCAGATATATACTTAATGTATGCTGAAGCAACTCTTAGAGGTGGCGGAGGTAGCGAAGGTACCGCTGTAGGTTACTTTAATGAATTAAGAGCGAGAGCTGGAAACCCGGTTTCTGTTTCTTCTCTTAATTTAGATATGATACTTGATGAAAGAGCAAGAGAATTGTATTGGGAAGGGCACCGTAGAACTGATTTAGTTAGATACGGAAGATTTACTGATGGAAGTTATGTTTGGCCTTGGAAAGGAAATGTACCAGATGGTGTGTCAACATCTGCGCATTTAGATTTGTATCCAATTCCTGCTACAGATATCAATGCAAATCCAAACCTAACTCAAAATCAAGGTTACTAATCTTAAACATTTAAAAACATGAAAAATATATTAAATAAATTCATACTGTTACTCGTAGCTCCTTTACTGTTTGTTGCTTGTAACAATGATGATCCAGTATTAACAGTACTTAATCCAAATGCAACGGTAGATGTTAGTTTATCCACATCTAGTGTTGTTTTAGATCCTAATATGGCTGACATGGAGGCTTTAGTGGTTTCTTGGCTACAACCAGATTTTGGTTATAGCGAAGCGGCTATTTATACTATTAAGTTCGATAATGCAGGTGGTGATTTTAGCAATGCACAATCAGTGTCTGCAGGTATGGATTTCGAAAAATCTTTAACAGTTAGTGAGTTAAACGGAATTCTTATAAACCTCGGTTTTGAACAAGATGTTCCTGCTGATGTAGAAATTAGAGTTGTTGCTGGTTTGGGAGATTACAATTCAATTGTTTCAGAATCTTCAATTTTAAACGCAACTGCTTATGAAGATTTGTTAGACCAATCTACTCCTTGGGGTGTTGTTGGATCTGCTGCAAATGATTGGGGAGCTACTCCAGATTTGCCATTTTACACAACTGGTGCTGATGGTGTTTTAGTAGCCTATGTTACTTTGATTGATGGTGAAATTAAGTTTAGAAAAGACAATGATTGGGCATTAAATTATGGAGATACTGGTTTAGATGGAAGCTTAGATGAAGGAGGAGATAATATTCCTGTTACTGCTGGTTCTTATGAAATCATTATGAACCTTAATACCTTAACATATACTATGGCTCCTTTATCTTGGGGAATCGTTGGTTCTGCTTATAATGATTGGGGTGCTACTCCAGATGCTATGTTAACATACGATCCGTATTCTGATCAGTGGAGAGGAATTTATACCTTATTAGATGGCGAAATGAAAATTAGAAAAAATAATGATTGGGGTACAAATTATGGAGATACTGGAGCAGATGGTATATTAGATCAAGATGGTGATAATATTGTTGTTACTGCTGGTATTTATATTGTAACTGTAAACTTCAATGATTTCTCTTATACGTTAGAACCTATTAGTTATGTATGGGGTGTTGTAGGTTCGGCCTATAATGATTGGGGTGCAACTCCAGATGCTCAATTTACACGTGACTGGAGTATTAGTGATGAAGTATGGATACTAAATGGAGTTACACTTATTGATGGTGAATGGAAAATTAGAGCTAACAATGATTGGGGTGTTAATTATGGTGATACAGGTGGAGATGGAGTTTTAGAAATGGGCGGTGATAATATGACTGCAACTGCTGGAACTTATACGATACGATTAAACTTTGCTGATCCAGACAACCCAACGTATACAATTGAATAGTTAAATTAAATTAGTTTTCAATAAAAGGTTGTTAGTTGCTTGCAGCGAGCAACCTTTTTAATTTTAAATCCAATGAAAAAAACACTACTTTTTTTATTCTTATTTGTAACAACACTTACAACATTTTCTCAGGTAACTTGGCTAGCTGGTACACCTGAAGAGGCACAATCTGCAACCATTGTTTTTGATGCTACTGGAACGCCTTTAGAAAATACTACGGGTACTTTTTATGCACACACTGGTGTTACCATTAATGACACAAATGATTGGCAAAATGTTATTGGAGGTTGGGGAGATAATGGAGTGAACCCTTCATTCACCTTAATTTCTGGAAATATTTATCACTTAGTACTTTCTCCAAGTATTACCAGTTTTTATAGTAATCCTGCAGGAACAATAACTGCAGTTAACATTGTTGTAAGAAGTACTGATGCAGGAACACAAACAACAGATTTAGTTTTGCCAGTTGGTGCATTTCAAGCAACTTTAATAGATCCAACAATAGAAACTACAATTATTAATTCTGGCGGCAGTTTAAATATTGTGGCAAGTAATACCAATGGATCTGCAGATTATAATTTACTAGCAAATGGAGTTAGTATTCATACATCAACTACTTCTTTTTATATTTTTACACATTCAAATATAACAGCAAATCAAAACTATGAATTGCAAGTAACTCAAGGTGGAGCTACCATTTCAAAATACTTTTATGTAATTGTTAATCCTGGAGTTATTTCTGAAGCTATACCTGCAGGAATGGAAAACGGAATCAATTATGATGCTACTGATGATACAGTAGCAACCTTAGTATTAGATGCTCCTTTAAAAGACTTTGTTTATGTAGCTGGCAGTTTTAATAGCTACACTCCAACTGCTTTAGATATTATGAAAACTGATCCAGGTACAGGAAAATTTTGGCTAACATTAACTGGTTTAACACCTGGCCAAATAGAGAATTATCAATATTGGGTGTATGCAACAAACCCTGTTGCAGATTCACCAACAGTTGTTAAAACTGCTGATCCTTTTTCAACATTAGTTTTATCTCCTTTTGATGATCCTTATATTCCATCAACAACGTATCCAAATATACCTACCTATCCAGCAGGGCAAGAACGTGAGGTTACTGTTTTACAAACTGGTCAAACTGATTATAATTGGCAAGTCACCAATTTTTCAAAACCTAAAAAAGAAGATTTAATCGTTTATGAAGTATTGATTCGCGATTTTGACGCAGATCGTAACTTTCAAGATTTAATTGATAAAATCGATTATTTCAAAAACTTAAATGTCAATGCTATTGAATTGATGCCTATCATGGAATTTGAAGGCAATGAAAGCTGGGGTTATAATACGTCATTCCATATGGCATTAGACAAATTTTATGGTACCGAAGATAAATTTAAAGAATTGGTAGATACTTTTCATCAGAACGGAATAGCAGTCATTTTAGACGTTGCTTTAAATCATGCTTTCGGAAGAAATCCAATAAATAGAATGTGGATGAATGACCCTGAAGGTGATGGTTGGGGAGAACCGAGTTCTGAAAACCCATATATGAATCAAGTTGCAACACACAGTTATAGTGTGGGATCAGATTTTAATCACCAACAATCTAGAACTCAATATTATGTTGAGCGTGTGATTAAACACTGGATCGAAGATTTTAAAATTGATGGATTTCGTTGGGATTTAACTAAAGGGTTTACTCAAAATTGTACAGGTAATGAGGGTTGTACAAATTCTGAACAAGCTGATCGGGTAGCTATTTTAAAACAATATGCAGATTATTCATGGAGTTTAGATACAGATCATTATGTAATATTTGAGCATTTAGGAGGAGATACAGAAGAAAAACAATGGGCAGATTACAGATTGGGCGAAGGTAAAGGAATTATGATGTGGGGGAAAATGACCGATGCATATAACGAACTTACTATGGGCCAAAATGGTGGTACAGATATTTCTAGAATGGGGCATACAGCTCATGGGTTTACAGGAAAGCGTGTAATGGGTTACCCTGAAAGTCATGATGAAGAACGATTAATGTATAAAAACCTACAATACGGAAATAGTACAAATGCGGCTCATGATGTAAAAGATTTGAGTATTTCTTTATCGCGTATGTCTGCTTTAGGTGCTGTTTCATTAACAATACCTGGTCCAAAAATGATTTGGCATTTTGCAGATTTAGGGATGGAGAATTCTATTTTTACGTGTAATAATGGTTCTGTTAATAATCCTGATTGTAAGTTAGATACCAAGCCTCAACCGCAATGGATAAATAACTGGTTAAGTGATCCTGAAAGGAGTCAAATTTATAATGACTGGGCACGAATCAATTTTATTAAAACAAATGAAGATGTTTTTGAAGGGAATTATTCTATCACAACAAATACGTTAACTCCAAAAATTTATGTTTGGGATAATGCTATACCAGTTACCGAATTAAAAAATGTGGTAATACTTGCTAACTTTAATGTGACTACTCAAAATATTACACCAGACTTTCCATATACAGGTATCTGGTATGATTTGATGGATGCAAGTGGAAGCACTTCTATAAATGTTACAAATACAACGACTCCAATAAACATTGCAGCAGGACAATTTAAAATATACGGTAACCATGTTGCGCAAGGATTAAGCGTTGATGATATTGATATTTCTGATGCTATTAGATTGTATCCAAACCCAACAAATGGGACTTTTTCTTTGAATAAAGCAGCTACAAAAGTTGAGTTGTATGACATGACAGGAAGACAAATTAAAACATTTTCTGACACAGTATTTAATACTCCTTTAGATATTTCAAGCTTATCTAACGGAATCTATTTTGTAAAAATAACAACCTCAGAAGGCACAGGAGCAAAACGATTAATTAAAAATTAACTTTAACTTAAAACAAACAGTATGAAACAAATTTACACAATTCTTTTTACAGTATTAATGGCAAGTGTTGTCACGGCACAGGTTGTTATTCCTTACCCACAACAAGTGACTAACTATGATTCATTTTTCACCGACGGAGGAGGGAACTTTGATAGTGGAACAACCGAGTTTGGTATGTGGGCAAACGCTGGTGGAACTGCCAAACAATCTGTAGCTTGGAGAAATTTTACAGAAGACGGTACAACTGGAGGAAATGCATATACCTTAGGTGTTGGAGATAGCTTTACAATTACTGTTTCTGCAACTCAAGCTTCTTTTGGGGAAATAGGTATTTCATTACTCTCCAGCCCTTCAGCTACTGCAACATGGGCAGATAGAAAAAATAATTATGCTGTACAAGTTAATTTAAATGGCAACGGTGGTGCAAATGACCCTTGGGAAGTTGTATCTACAGGAGGTGTCGTTAATGCGTCTTCAATAGGAGGCTCTACTTCTTATGCAGATTTTAAATTTTTATTTACATTAAGTACAGCTACAACAATGAATGTGTCTATAAATGATGGAGCTGAAGCTTTTGATATTACGCTGAACAATACTAATATAACAGCTTACTCGGTTTATTTTGCAGATGATTGGAATGGTACAGCAAATGAAAATATTTACTGGAAACCAACTTCAGAATTGTCATCTATTATTTTGAGTACAGATGACTTTCTAGATTCATCAATTAATATTTTTGCTTTCGAAAACAAAATCAATATCAAAGGTCTGACCTCTAATCAAAACTACAATCTTTCAATTTTTGATACTATGGGTAGGCAAGTAAAAAATATAAATTCTAATGCTGATATTGTTGATATTTCAGAATTACATACTGCGGTATATTTCTTAGTATTAGAAACTGCTGAAGGTAATACCATTAGAAAAAAAATAATAAGACGATAATTATTTCCTTTTTATAATTAAAAAACCCAACCAGATAAGGCTGGGTTTTTTTGTTTTAATTAGTTTTTTTAAAAAGAAATTAATCATCCAATTTAAAAGTAACTACAGGTCTTATAGCGTGATTTGCTAAATCTTCAGTTAGACTTCCATTAAAGAAATGCATCAACCCTCGACGGCCATGTGTGTTTAGAGCTATTAAATCAGCTTCAATAAAATCGCCAAAATTTCTGATTCCCATTTCAACAGAATCATCATTATGGATGTTAATAGTAAAGTCATTCTCATCAAACCCTTTAATAAATTCTTTTATTTTAAGGTGTGTTTTTAAAGTTGGTTCAAATTTTTGAACAGTGTTGATTTTTAATAAATGAACTTTTGCATCAAACTTTTTTGCAAACTCAACAATCTTTGGGAAAGTCTTTTTGTTTTCAGGTGCAAAATTAGATGCGAAAATTATATTTTTAATCTTAAAATCATCAATTTCATTTTTAATTACCAAGACAGGAACCTCAGATCTACGCACAACTTTCTCTGTATTTGACCCTACAAGAATTTCATTAAAACCAGAAACTCCTTTTGACCCCATGACTATTAAATCAACTTTTTCCTTTTTACTTTCTTCAATAATTCCATCAAAAGTTTTATGAAAAAATACAGATTTCTTAACTTTTATATCTTTTAAGAAATAACTCTTCATTAATTTTTCAAATTTCTCTTGCGCTTTTTTCATGTAGAGCAGCGTAGTTGGAGAGTTATCTGCATTCCCATAATTAGAAGGGTCAATAACCTCTGTTGGTAACTCTAACATGTGTAATAAATGTAGCTCGCACCCTGTTTGCTTTGCAATTTTGGCTGCAACTTTAGCAGCATATTTTGCTTGTTCTGAAAAGTCAATTGGTACTAGGATTTTTTTCATCTTAATTAATTTTAGTTGTGAGTCGATTTTGTAAATATAGAAAAAAATATACATATCTATAATTGATTTTTATCATTTAAAAATAAGTTATATATTTGCACTCGAAAACAAAGAATAATTGGAAAGTGGAGGGGACGTAAAGTCCCCTCTTTTTATACAAATAAATGGATCAAGAGATTATAAAGAGGTTGGTAGATGAAGCATTAGAAGAGAATGAAAAACTCTATTTGATTGAACTTTCTTTTTTAGCCAATAATAAAATTTTTGTTGAGATTGATGGCGATATTGGTGTGAACCTTAAAGAATGTATGAGAATTAGTCGTCATGTTGAGCACAATTTAGATAGAGAAGAAGAAGATTTTGAACTCGAAGTGACAACAGTAGATATTACCAAGCCTTTAAAAGTAAAACGTCAATACTTAAAGAATATTGGTAAGACTTTAAAAGTGAAAAAAGTTGATAATCAAAAGTTTGAAGGAACATTGAAAAATGTTGATGATAACGAAATTTTACTAGAGTGGAAGGCAAGAGTGCCAAAACCAATTGGTAAAGGAAAAGTAACTGTTGTAAAAACAACAGCAGTAGCATTTAAGAATATACAAGAAGCAAAAGTGAAGATTATTTTTTAATTAGATAGATGGAAAATTTAGCATTAATAGACTCGTTTTCAGAATTTAAAGATGACAAGAGTATAGATAGAGTAACGCTTATGGCCTTATTAGAAGAGGTTTTTAGAGCGGCTTTAAAAAGAAAGTTTGGATCAGATGATAACTTTGATATCATTATAAATCCAGATAAAGGAGATTTAGAAATTTGGAGAAATAGAGTTGTTGTAGCAGACGGAATGTCTGAAGATGATAACGAAGAAATTGAATTAACTCAGGCACGTAAAATTGAACCAGATTTTGAAATTGGTGAAGATGTATCAGAAGAGGTTAAGTTGATGGATTTAGGTCGTAGAGCAATTTTAGCATTACGTCAAAACTTGATTTCAAAAATCCATGAGCACGATAGCACAAATATCTTTAAACACTTTAAAGAGTTAGAAGGTGATATTTATTCTGCCGAAGTACACCACATTAAACATAATGCAATTATTTTGTTAGATGATGATGGTAACGAATTAATTATGCCAAAAAGTGAGCAAATTCGTTCTGACTATTTTAGAAAAGGAGAATCTGTTAGAGGGATTATTAAATCTGTAGAATTAAGAGGTAACAAACCCGCAATTATTTTATCTAGAACAGAACCAAGATTTTTAGAGAAATTATTTGAGCAAGAAATTCCGGAAGTGTTTGATGGATTAATTACCATTGAGAAAGTAGCGAGAATTCCAGGTGAAAAAGCAAAAGTAGCAGTAGATTCATATGATGATAGAATTGACCCTGTTGGGGCATGTGTTGGTATGAAAGGATCTAGAATTCACGGAATTGTTCGTGAGCTAGGAAACGAAAATATTGATGTGATTAACTATACTAAAAACGAGCAATTATTTATTGCAAGAGCTTTGAGTCCTGCTAAAGTAACATCGGTAGAAATTCATGAAGAGGAAGATCGTGAAGATGGTAAGAAAGGAAGAGTAGATGTATATTTAAAACCAGAAGAAGTATCAAAAGCAATTGGTAGAAATGGTGTAAATATTCGTTTAGCGAGTGATTTAACAGGGTATGTTTTAGATGTTCAAAGAGAAGGTGTAGAAGATGATGATGATGTTGAATTGTCAGAATTTTCTGATGAAATCGAAGGGTGGATTATCGATGAATTCCAAAAAGTTGGTTTGGATACAGCAAAATCTGTATTGGCACAATCTGTAGCTGAATTGGTTAAGAGAACAGATTTAGAAGAAGAATCTGTTGTAGAAGTTCAAAACATTTTAAAAGCAGAATTTGAAGGCTAAACCATTTAGCTTTTATACTATAAATATTAAAGAGTAACAAAAAGAGAGTATGTCTGAAAACAAAACAATGCGACTGAATAAGGTTTTGCGAGAACTCAATATTTCGTTAGATAGGGCTGTAGAGCACCTAGCATCTAAGGGACATGAAATTGAGCCTCGTCCAACCACTAAAATATCTAGTGATGAGTACGAAGTACTGCTAGATGGTTTTCAGACGGATAGAAGCAAGAAAGCAGAATCTAAAGAAGTTGGTGAAGAAAAGCGTAAAGAGAAAGAAGCAATTGCTTTAGCTCGTGAGCAGAAACTAGAAAAGCAACGTTTAGAAGAAGAAGCAAAACAAGAAGTTTTAAAAGCGAAAGCTGATAAGCTTGAGCTGAAACAAGTTGGTAAAATTGATTTAGATCCAAAACCGGTTAAAGAAGTCGCAAAAGAACCTGTAGTGGAAAAAGTTGTTGAAAAGCCAAAAGTTGAAAAGCCAAAAGAAGAAGTGATAACTGCCAAAGCTAAAAAGCTTGGAGTTAAAGAAGTTGGTAAGATTGATGTTACCCCAAAACCTAAAAAGGTTAAGAAAAAGGAGGTTGTAAAGGAAGTTAAAGAAGAAAAAACTGTTGAGAAACCAGTAGCTAAAGTTGAAGAAATTCCTGCAGAACCAGAATTAATCAAAACTGAATACAAAAAATTAGAAGGAGCAAAGGTGACTGGTACTATTGACTTGTCAAAATTTGCTAAGCCTAAAAAGAAAAAGCCTGAAACAAAACCTGGAGCTAAAACTGGGGCTAAACCAGGAACTACATCTGCTGATAAAAAGAAGCGAAAAAGAATCAAAAAAGATTTTAAACCCGGTCAAGCAGCAGGAAACAGAAAGGGTGGATTTAAAGGAAAACCAGGAGTAAGAAGACCTCTTGTTAAAGAAGAGCCTTCAGAAGCAGACGTGCAAAAACAAGTGCGTGAAACTTTAGAAAGACTTCAAGGAAAAAGTAAAAAATCCAAAGGAGCAAAATACCGAAAAGAAAAAAGAGATTCTCACAGAGAGCAAACAGAGATAGATCAAGAAATTGCAGCAGCTGAAAGCAAAATTCTTAAAGTAACAGAATTTGTTACGGTAAGTGAAATTGCAACTATGATGAATATTCCTGTAACAAATATTATTGGAGCATGTATGTCATTAGGTATGATGGTGACAATGAACCAACGATTAGATGCTGAAACCTTAACAATTGTTGCTGAAGAATTTGACTATAAAGTAGAGTTTGTTGGAGCCGAAGTTGAAGATGCTATTGTTGAAGTTGAAGATGCAATAGAAGATTTAGAAGCAAGAGCGCCTATCATTACGGTAATGGGTCACGTAGATCACGGTAAAACATCATTACTAGATTATATTCGTAAAGCAAATGTAATTGCCGGTGAGTCTGGTGGAATTACACAGCATATTGGTGCATATGGAGTTGAGTTAGAAAATGGTCAGCATATTGCATTTTTAGATACACCAGGTCACGAGGCGTTTACAGCTATGCGTGCACGTGGTGCGCAAGTTACCGATTTGGTAATTATTGTTGTTGCAGCTGATGATGGATTAATGCCTCAAACAAAAGAAGCTATTAGTCACTCACAAGCAGCAGGTGTACCAATTGTATTTGCAATTAATAAGATGGATGTTCAAGGAGCAAATCCTGATAAAATAAAAGAACAATTAGCAGCCATGAATTTATTGGTTGAAGATTGGGGAGGCAAAATCCAGTCACAGGATATTTCTGCTAAAACAGGTCAAGGAATTGATGAGTTGTTAGAAAAAGTATTGTTAGAAGCTGAGATGTTAGATTTAAAAGCAAATCCAAATAAACGTGCAATTGGTACGGTTGTGGAGGCTTATTTAGATAAGGGTCGTGGATTTGTTTCAACAATTTTAGTGCAAGAAGGAACCTTGAAAATAGGTGACTACATGTTAGCTGGTAAAAATAGTGGTAAAGTAAAAGCAATGTTTGATGAGCGAGGTAATGCTATGAAAACAGCAGGACCATCAATGCCAGTTTCAATTTTAGGATTGGATGGTGCGCCACAAGCTGGAGACAGATTCAATATATTTGAAGACGAAAGAGAAGCGAAGCAAATTGCAACAAAACGATCTCAATTGCAACGTGAGCAATCTGTAAGAACTCAAAAACACATTACACTTGATGAGATTGGAAGGCGTATAGCTTTAGGTGATTTCAAAGAGTTAAATATTATCCTTAAAGGTGATGTGGATGGATCGGTTGAAGCATTGACGGATTCTTTCCAAAAACTATCTACTGAAGAAATTCAAGTGAATATCATCCATAAAGGAGTTGGTGCAATTACTGAATCTGATGTATTGTTAGCTTCGGCTTCTGAAGCAATTATTATAGGCTTTAATGTTCGACCAGCAGGTAATGCAAGAATGGTTGCTGATAAGGAAGAAATCGATATCAGAACATATTCAATTATTTATGATGCTATCAACGACTTGCGTGATGCAATGGAAGGTATGTTATCGCCAGAAATTAAAGAAGAAATTATTGGTAATGTTGAGATTAGAGAAGTTTATAAAATTTCTAAAGTTGGTAATATTGCAGGTTGTATGGTGATGAGTGGTAAGATTATGAGAAACTCATTAATCAGAATTATTCGTGATGGTGTTGTGGTTCATTCAGGTACACTTGAAGCATTGAAACGTTTTAAAGATGATGCAAAAGAAGTTACAAAAGGGTACGATTGTGGGGTTCAAATCAAAGGGTTTAATGATATTAAGCAAGGAGATATTATCGAATCTTACGAAGAGGTAGCAGTTAAGAAAAAGTTGAAGAAATAAATTTCAAAGACTTCTTATTTGTCTTTCTCAGGAAAAGGGGAAGTTATAAAATCAAAAACCGATACATAATTGTATCGGTTTTTTAATATCTCTTATTTTTCTATTTAATAGTATTTCCTTACAATTCAATTTCAGTTTCTAAAACAACGGCGCTACTAAACTTTTTAGATATTTCTAGTAAAGCTCTGTCTGCCTCTAATCGTGTTTTGAAATTGCCAACTCTTACTTTCCATTCAGGAGATTCATAAAGCAAGGTAGCTTTTAATTGAAACTCTACTTGAAATTCATTTTTGATTTTATAAGCAGTAGTTTCATTGCCATTATACAGCTGAATTCTATAGCCAATACCTGTTGGATTTTGCTTATTATAAACTCTTTTTTGTTCTAAAACTTCATTTATTTTTTTACTTTCTTGGCTAGAAACGGTAGCTAAAAAAGTAAAGAAAAGTACTAAGCTGGAAAATATTATTCTTTTAATATTCATATTTTATATATTATTTATAAGTTGTAAAAGCGATAAAAATGTTTTTTAATAATACCTAAATCCTTCTAAATTTCTAGTTGTTAACCATTTTGCAAATCTATACTTTTGTTTTTATTAAAAGAATACTCGCAACTATTTAGAACTGATATAAATTGCATTTAACATTATTTTTAGATTTTGAATCTTACTAATTAATGCTACTTTTGTGCCACATTTTTAATCATTACGTAATTGGTTGAAAATTATTGTATTCAACTAGAAAGAAAACTTATAATTATATGAAAAGCGTGAAACAACAACGTCTTATCTCAAAATTAACCTTGAGTAGTATTGCTTTCCTATTCATTTTTACTTTAAACTTATCAGCCCAAGGAGATGCTGCGAATGGTAAAAAACTATTCAATATGCATTGTGCTGCATGTCATAAATTAGATAAGGATATGGTAGGTCCTAAATTAGGGGGGATTACTGATATTAGATCTGCTGAGTGGTTAAGCGCTTGGATTAAAGACAATGCAACATTTCAAGGAATAGATACAGATGCAAAAGAAGCAGCTAATTTTAGTCCAGCTTCAATGACCGCTTTTGCTTTTTTATCAGATCAAGAAATTGATGATATTTTAGAATATACAATTCCTGTTGAAGTTGTTGATGACGGAGGTGCCGGGGCAACAGCTCCTGTTGTAGTTCAAGAACAAGACAACACCTTATTATATATACTAACAGCTATTGTCATCGTATTAGTTTTGATGGTGTTTAATTTATACCGATCAATGACTGTTCTAAAAGATGGTGTTGAGAGTAAATCTATAGCAGATAGCCTTAACAGTATTTGGAAAGCATTTAAAGGAAATAAATTCTTACACTTCTTACTGGTTATTTTCTTTTTGCTTTCATCAGCATATGTTGGTTTTGGATGGTTAATGCAAGTTGGTTTAGATGAAGGTTATCAGCCAATTCAACCAATTGCTTTTTCACATGCAATTCATGCAGGAGATAATAAAATCGATTGTCAATATTGTCACACATCAGCAAAACATAGTAAGACATCTGGTATACCATCTGCAAACGTTTGTATGAACTGTCATATGAATATTTCAGAGGTAGCTGAATCAACTGCTACTGAAGAACATTCAAAAGAATTTTATGACGGTGAGATTCAAAAAATTTACGATGCAGTTGGTTGGGATAAAGATAAATTACAATATATAGAAGGATACGAAAAACAACCAATAGAATGGGTGCGTATTCATAACTTACCAGATTTTGCTTATTACAATCACTCGCAACACGTTACGGTTGCAGGTTTAGAATGTCAAAAATGTCATGGTCCTGTTGAAGAAATGGAAGAAGTATATCAATACTCTCCGTTGACAATGGAATGGTGTATTGATTGTCATAGAGAAACAGAAATTGATATGACTGAAAATGGATACTACAAAAAAATCCATGAACAGTTAGCAAATAAGTATGGTGTAGAAAAAGTGACTGAAGCTGAAATGGGCGGAATGGAATGTGGTAAGTGCCACTATTAATTGAAAATTAAAAAATTAAAAGATTCTTATTAAGTCATTGAATTCTTCAATCATTTAATTATTTTGAATCATTAAATATACAATATGGCATCAAACAAAAAATACTGGAAAAGTGTTGAAGAGCTAAACGAAAACAGCTCTATTTTTGATACGTTAAGACAAAATGAGTTTGTTGAAGAAATTCCTACTGATGAATTCTTAGGAAATAAAGAATCCTTAGAAGAGTCTTCAACAACACGTCGTGACTTTTTAAAATATGTTGGTTTTACAACTGCAGCAGCTACCTTAGCATCTTGTGAAGGCCCTGTTAGAAAAGCAATTCCTTATCTTAATAAACCAAATGAATTAATTCCTGGAGTTGCAGATTATTATGCAACGGCAATTGCTGATGGTTTTGATTTTGCAAATGTTTTAGTAAAAGTTCGTGAAGGGCGTCCAATTAAAATTGAGCCAAACAAAGAAGCAAATGGAAGCACTAATGCACGTGTTCAAGCTTCAGTTTTATCTTTATATGATGGAATGCGTTTGAAAAGCCCACAGCAAAAAGGGAATGCTATTTCTTGGTCTGAAGCTGATGCTCAAATTGGTAAAAAACTAAAAGACATTCAAGCTACTGGTAAAACAGTCGCTATCTTATCGAGTACAGATGCAAACCCATCTACTCAAAATATTATAGCTTCTTTAGGTGATGTTCGTCACGTAATTTATGATGCTGTTTCAGAATCAGCAGCCTTAGATGCATACCAAACAATGTATGGCAACAGAGCTTTGCCTTCTTATGACTTTTCTAAAGCAAAAGTAATTGTTGGTGTAGGTGCAGATTTCTTAGGAGATTGGCAAGGTGGTAATTTTGAAAACGGATATGCAAAAGGACGTATTCCTATTAAAGGGAAAATGTCGCATCATGTACAGTTTGAGTCTAACATGACTTTGACTGGTGCAAATGCTGATATTAGAGTAATGATTACACCTGCTGAGCAACATTTAGCAATGGCTAAATTATATCAAGCAGTTGTAAAAGGAATCTCAACTCGTGAAGCTTCACCATTAAATACTGCAGTTCAAAAAGTCGCAGCTCAAATTAAAAAAGCTGGAAAGAATGCTGTAGTAGTTACAGGAATTCAAGATGCAAATATGCAGGCATACGCGTTGGCAATCAACAATTACATTCAAAGTGAAGTGATGGATGTTGTAATAACTAACAACACACGCCAAGGTAATGATGCTGAAGTAATGCAGTTAATTACTGATATGAAAGCTGGTAAAATTGGAGCCTTGTTTATCAACAATGCAAACCCAGTTTATACCCTACCAAATTCTGTTGACTTTGTTGATGGATTAAGTAAAGTAGATTTATCTGTGTCATTCTCAATGTCAGATAACGAAACAGCAAACGCTACAGAATATGCATTGGCAACACCTCATTATTTAGAATCTTGGGGAATGATCGAAATGAAAAAAGGCCAGTTTAGCTTAATGCAACCAACAATTCAACCATTATTTGATACACGTCAGTTTCAAGATAGTATCTTAAAATGGTCTGGTAGCGATCAATCTTATTACGATTATATTAAAATGTCTTTTACAGATATGGGTACTTCAGGTTCTTGGAACCAAGCATTGCACGATGGTGCTTTTACCGTAGCTGTAACTGATGAAGTTGTTGCAAATGAATTCGATTTGTCTTATGGATATAAAGCCCCAAAGGCTGACAGCGGATTGCAACTACAATTATATACAAAAACTGGCTTAGGTGATGGTCAGCAAGCCAACAATCCTTGGTTGCAAGAATTACCAGACCCAATTACGAGAACTACTTGGGATAACTATTTAACTGTATCACAAAAAGATGCTGAAGGTTTCGGAATCGAAAATTGGAATGTCGCTAATGGTGGTTTAAACGGTAGTTTGGTTGAATTGACTTTAGGTGGGGTAACAGTTACATTACCAGCTTTAATTCAGCCAGGGCAGGCAGTTGGTTCAATTGGTTTGGCCTTAGGATATGGTCGTAAAGCAGGAATGAAAGAAGAAATGAAAACAGGTAAGAATGCTTACCATTTTTATTCTGACTTTAATAATTCACAATACGGAGCGTCATTAAAAGTTGTTGCTGGTGAGCATAAATTTGCTTGTACTCAATTGCAAAACACAATGATGGGACGTGGAGATATCATCAAAGAAACTACATTAGATACATTTAATGATCATTCATTAGATCCTAAACATACTTGGAATCCAATGCCTGTTGTTTCATTAAAACACCAAGAAGTTGATGTAACAGATCCAAGTGTTGATTTATGGGATAAATTTGATCGCTCAGTTGGGCATCACTTTAATTTATCAATCGATTTAAATGCATGTACCGGTTGTGGTGCTTGTGTTATTGCTTGTCATGCAGAGAACAATGTTCCTGTAGTAGGTAAAAAAGAAATTAGAACATCAAGAGATATGCACTGGTTGCGTATAGATAGATATTATTCATCTGACATGACTGCTGAGAAAGCAGAAGCAGAAGGAGTTGGAGTACAACAAAAATTCGCAGAGATGGAAGACCCATCTGCAAACCCAACAGTAGCTTTCCAACCAATCATGTGTCAACATTGCAACCATGCACCTTGTGAAACAGTTTGTCCAGTAGCGGCAACATCACATGGTCGACAGGGTCAAAATCACATGGCGTATAACCGTTGTGTAGGTACTCGTTATTGCGCAAATAACTGCCCTTATAAAGTGCGTCGTTTCAACTGGTTTGATTATGCTAATAATTCTGAATTTGATTTCAATATGAATGATGATTTAGGTAAAATGGTATTGAATCCAGATGTAACAGTTCGTACTCGTGGAGTCATGGAAAAATGTTCTATGTGTATCCAAATGACACAAGCAACAATTTTGAAAGCAAAGAAAGAAGGAAGACCTGTGAAGGATGAAGAATTCCAGACAGCTTGTTCAAATGCATGTGGTACTGGAGCAATGATTTTTGGAGATATCAATGATAAAGAAAGTCAAGTTGCAAAACTGAAAGAAGATAAGAGAGCATATCACTTGCTAGAGCACGTTGGTACACAGCCAAATGTGGTGTATCAAGTAAAAGTGACTAATGCTTAAGAATAAAACTAGATTAATAATTAGATAATTATATATAGACTATGGCGTCGCATTACGAAGCACCTATAAGACAACCTTTAATCATTGGAGACAAAAACTACCACGATATTACTGTGGATGTTGCTGCTCCTATAGAAGGAAAAGCAAACAAACAGTGGTGGATAGTATTTGGTATAGCATTAGCTGCTTTCCTTTGGGGAGTTGGATGTATCATTTATACAATCGGAACTGGAATTGGAGTTTGGGGATTGAATAAAACTGTTGGTTGGGCGTGGGATATCACGAACTTCGTATGGTGGGTTGGTATTGGTCATGCAGGTACATTGATATCGGCAGTACTATTATTATTCCGTCAAAAATGGAGAATGGGTATCAATCGTTCTGCAGAAGCCATGACAATTTTTTCTGTAGTTCAAGCTGGATTATTTCCAGTTATTCACATGGGTAGACCATGGATGGGATATTGGGTATTACCAATGCCAAATCAATTTGGATCTTTATGGGTAAATTTTAACTCTCCTTTATTATGGGATGTATTTGCAATCTCAACTTATTTATCTGTATCATTAGTTTTTTGGTGGACAGGTTTGTTACCTGATTTTGCGATGATTCGTGATAGAGCAGTAAGACCATTTCAAAAGAAAATATATTCTTTATTGAGTTTCGGTTGGTCAGGTAGAGCAAAAGATTGGCAACGTTTTGAAGAAGTATCTTTGGTTCTTGCGGGTTTAGCAACACCACTTGTACTTTCTGTGCATACTATTGTATCAATGGATTTTGCTACGGCTGTTATTCCTGGTTGGCATACAACTATTTTTCCTCCATATTTTGTGGCAGGGGCAGTATTCTCGGGATTTGCGATGGTAAACACCTTGTTGATTATTATGCGTAAAGTATCAAATTTAGAAGCATACATCACCATACAACATATCGAATTGATGAACATCGTAATCATGATTACAGGGTCTATTGTAGGTTGTGCATATATCACAGAGTTGTTTATTGCTTGGTATTCTGGTGTAGAATATGAACAATATGCATTTTTAAACAGAGCAACTGGACCTTATTGGTGGGCATATTTATTAATGATGTCTTGTAATGTATTCTCGCCACAATTTATGTGGTCTAAAAAATTACGTACAAGTATCATGTTCTCTTTCTTTATTTCGATTGTTGTAAATATCGGAATGTGGTTTGAGCGTTTTGTAATTATCGTAACATCATTACACCGAGATTATTTACCTTCATCTTGGACTATGTTTTCACCAACTTTTGTAGATATTGGGATATTTGTTGGAACCATCGGATTTTTCTTTGTGTTATTTTTGTTGTATTCAAGAACATTTCCTGTTATTGCACAAGCAGAGGTAAAAACAATTTTGAAGTCATCAGGAGAAAACTTTAAGAAGTTTAGAGATGCAGGAGGAGAGAATCCTGTAGATACATTTAATAAAAAATAAGAGCAGTTATGAGTTCTAAAGTAATACAAGTAATGTATAATGATGACGACATTTTATTGTCGGCAGTAAAAGAAACACGTGCTGCAAATCATCATATAGAAGAAGTATACTCACCTTTTCCAGTTCATGGACTAGACAAAGCGATGGGGTTAGCACCAACAAAATTAGCCATCACATCTTTTATGTATGGTTTGCTTGGTTTGTCTTTTGCTATTTGGTTGACTAAGTATACGATGATTGATGATTGGGCGCAGAATATTGGTGGTAAACCTAGTTTTTCTTGGGGAGCTAATATGCCAGCATTCGTTCCAGTAATGTTTGAGATGACTGTGTTTTTTGCAGCGCATTTAATGGTAATTACATTTTATATGCGAAGCAAATTATGGCCATTTAAAAAAGCTGAAAATCCAGATCCTAGAACTACAGATGATAAATTTGTAATGGAAGTTGCTTTAGATGGTGATGAACAAGAAATGATTTCGTTTTTTGAGAAAACAGGGTCAATAGAAATTAAAATAACTGAAAAGCATTAACTCGATGAAAAAAGTTATCAATACTATTATATTATTAGCACTTGTAATTGTTGTATCTTCTTGCGATAGAAGTAAAAGAGCACCCAACTTACAATACTTTCCTAATATGTACGAGCCCGTAAGTTATGAAACTTACGGTGACAATCCAAACTATACTGTTGGTATGGAAGAGCGTTTACCAGTTACTGGTTCAATTGCTCGTGGAGCAGAATTCCCTTTCGAATATGAAAATACTGAAGAAGGATATCAATTAGCAAAAGCAGAATTGAAAAGCCCATTAGACATCCTTACTATTGATGATGAAAAAGGAGAAGACTTGTATGTAATTTACTGCGCAGGTTGTCATGGAGCCAAAGGAGACGGTCAAGGAGAATTACCAAAGAGAGAAAAGTTTTTAGGAATACCTAATTATAAAGATAGAGATATTACAGAAGGTAGTATCTATCACACAATTATGTATGGTAAAAATATGATGGGCTCTCACGCATCACAATTAACAGAAGAAGAACGTTGGCAAGTAGTCGCTTATGTTCAAGAATTAAGAAACAATTAATAATTCTTTTTAATTAGAATTTAAAAGATATGTACACGTTTTCAAAAAGATTAAAAACATTCTCATTTGCATTGATGATTGTTGGTTTGGTAGGAATTGCATGGGGATTTTTAAATGCACCCAGTTCAGTTGAAGAAGCCAAAGAAATTGTAGCTCATAACGAAAGTCATGATACACATGCTGCAGTAACTACACCTGATGGTGAACATCAAGCAGCTGCAGAACATCATGATGCATCGCATGACGAGCACGTATTTCATCAATTACAAAATAGACCTTGGTCAGCAATCTATGTTGCCATTTTCTTTTTTATGATGTTATCATTAGGTGTGTTGGCATTTTATGCAATTCAACAAGTAGCACAAGCAGGATGGTCTATTGTACTCTTTAGAGTCATGGAAGGTATTACCGCTTACTTGCCAATTGGCGCAGTAATTTTATTTGTGTTTTTAGTATTGTCTAGTATGCACATGAATCATGTATTTGCTTGGATGAATCCAGAATTGTTAGATCCTACAAGTCCAAAATTTGATCATCTATTAGCTGAGAAAGCAAGTTATTTAAATGTACCATTCTTTTTAATTAGAGCGGCAATTTATATTATAGGTTGGGTTTTATATCAAAGATATGCACGTAAACAAACCTTAGCTTTAGACAAAGCAGTTGAAGGAAACTTAACACACTATAAAAAAATGATGGGTGCTTCAGCAGCATTCTTAGTATTCTTTTTGGTGTCAGAGTCTATGATGTCTTGGGATTGGTTAATGTCTATCGATCATCATTGGTTTAGTACATTATACGGATGGTACGTATTTGCAGGTATGTTTGTATCTGGTATCACAACAATTGCAATGGTTACTGTTTATTTAAAATCTAGAGGGTATTTAGAATATGTAAATGATAGCCATTTACACGATTTAGCAAAATTCATGTTCGGGTTTAGTATTTTCTGGACGTACTTATGGTTCTCTCAATTCATGTTGATTTGGTATGCTGATATACCTGAAGAGGTAACCTATTATGCACAACGTTTCGAAGAGATTAAAGGACCATTCATGGCAATGGTAGTGATGAACTTTGTATTCCCAATTTTGGTATTGATGAACAGTGATTATAAAAGATTACCTTGGTTTATCATTATTGCGGGTGTTATCGTTTTAGTAGGACATTATATTGATGTATACGTTTTAATAACACCAGGTTCTGTTGGTGCACAGTGGAAATTTATATCTCCAGAAGTAATCGGGTCAGCATTGTTCTTTTTAGGACTGTTTATCTTTGTTGTGTTTAACGCATTAACAAAGGCTCCGCTGAAAGTAAAAGGAAATCCATTTATGAAAGAAAGTGAACAATTTCACTATTAATAGTTAAGAAAATAAAAAAGTATGTTAGCATTATTTTATATTTTAATAGGAATATCTATTGCGAGTGTTATTTGGCAATTGACCAATATCTTTAACCTTAAAACAGATATTGCTGATGAAAGCGATAACGATCAACAAGGAAAATTAATGTTTGCCTTTATGGTTGGCTTTTATGCATTGATGATTTTTTGTTTTTGGAAATATAGCGCTGTGTTATTGCCAGAAGCTGCATCACGTGAAGGTGCTAGAATCGACAATTTGTACATGTACACAATGGGATTAATCTTGATTGTACAAGCTATAATGCAATTTTTAATTTTCTATTTTGCTTATAAATATAGAGGTATAAAAGGAAGAAAAGCCTTGTTCTATTCTGATAGCCATAAACTAGAAACTATTTGGACAATCACTCCATCTGTTGTTTTAGCAGGATTGATTATCTACGGATTGTCAGTTTGGGTTGATATTACAGATGTATCTGATATGGAAAATCCAATGGTGATTGAAATCTATGCAAAACAATTTTCTTGGGAAGCTCGTTATGCAGGTGATGATAACGCCTTAGGTAGAGCAAATGTTCGTTTTATTAAAGGAAAAAACACAATGGGTGTTGATATGACCGATTTAAATGCGGCTGATGATATTCCCGTTCGTGAATTACATTTAGTAAAAGGAAGACCGGTTATTTTTAAATTGCGTTCACAAGACGTATTGCACTCAGCTTACATGCCTCATTTTAGAAATCAAATGAACTGTGTTCCTGGTATGGTCACTCAAATGGCATTTACGCCTACAATGACTACCGAAGAAATGCGTTTGAATGATAAAATTGTTGCAAAGGTTGAGAACATCAATAAGATTAGAGCAGAAAAAGGAGAAGACACTTACGAATTTGATTACCTGTTATTATGTAATAAAATTTGTGGAGCATCTCACTACAACATGCAAATGAAAATTATTGTTGAGACTGAAGATGAATTCGAAGATTGGATGCTATCTCAACAATCAATTACTGAAGTTTTAAAATAAAAACATACAAAAAAATAGTATAGATTATGTCAGATCATCATCATAAAGAAACATTTGTAACGAAATATATTTTTAGCCAAGACCATAAAATGATTTCTAAGCAATACCTAATTACAGGTATTTTCATGGGAGTTATAGGAGTGTTTATGTCTATGTTATTTCGTTTGCAAATTGCTTGGCCAGAGCATTCGTTTAGTATTATTGAAGCCTTTTTAGGAAGGCATCAAGATGGTGGAGTTATGAGCCCAGATATTTATTTGGCATTGGTAACTATACACGGTACAATCATGGTATTCTTTGTTTTAACAGCAGGATTATCGGGTACCTTTAGTAATTTGTTAATTCCGTTGCAAATTGGTGCACGTGACATGGCATCAGGATTCTTAAACATGATTTCTTACTGGTTATTTTTCTTATCAAGTATTATCATGATGATTTCATTATTTGTTGAGGCAGGACCTGCATCAGCAGGATGGACAATCTATCCACCTTTAAGCGCATTGCCACAAGCAATTCCTGGTTCAGGAGTTGGTATGACTTTATGGTTAGTGTCTATGGCTATCTTTATTGCTTCATCATTATTAGGTGCGTTGAACTACATCGTAACAGTATTGAATTTGAGAACTATTGGAATGAAAATGACGCGTTTGCCATTGACAATTTGGGCGTTCTTTGTAACTGCAATTATTGGTGTAGTATCATTTCCGGTATTATTATCAGCAGCTTTATTGTTGATTTTTGACCGTAGTTTTGGAACATCATTTTACTTGTCAGATATCTTTATTGATGGTGGTGTATTACATTACCAAGGTGGGTCCCCAATACTATTCGAACACTTATTCTGGTTCTTAGGACACCCAGAAGTTTATATTGTTATTTTACCAGCAATGGGAATTGTATCAGAAATTATGGCTGTCAATTCTCGTAAACCTATTTTTGGTTATAGAGCTATGATTGGATCTATAATCGCAATTGCATTTTTATCTACAATAGTTTGGGGTCATCATATGTTCGTAACAGGTATGAATCCTTTCTTAGGATCTGTATTTACATTTACAACTTTGTTGATTGCAATACCATCTGCAGTAAAAGCATTTAATTGGATTACAACACTTTGGAAAGGTAATCTTCAAATGAATGTGGCAATGTTATTCTCTATCGGATTTGTTTCTACTTTTGTTTCTGGTGGATTGACAGGATTGATTTTAGGAGACTCTGCTTTAGATATCAATGTTCATGACACCTATTTTGTAGTAGCTCACTTTCACCTAGTAATGGGTGTATCAGCTATACTTGGTATGTTTGCAGGAGTTTATCATTGGTTCCCAAAAATGTTTGGGCGTATGATGAATAAAACTTTAGGATATTGGCATTTCTGGTTAACAGCAGTTGCAGCTTATGGGGTATTCTTCCCAATGCACTTTGTTGGTTTAGCAGGTTTACCTCGTAGATATTATATGAATACTGCATTCCCATATTTTGATGATTTATCAGATATTAATGTGGTAATAACAATGTTTGCACTATTAGGAGGATTGGCTCAATTTTTATTCTTATCAAATTTCTTCTTTAGTATTTATAAAGGAAAGAAAGCAAGTCAAAATCCTTGGAATGCTACAACATTAGAGTGGACAACACCAGTTGAGCATATACATGGTAACTGGCCAGGAGAAATTCCTGCAGTTCATCGTTGGGCATATGATTATAGTAAACCAGGAGCAGATGAAGACTTTATTCAACAAACAGTTCCTTTAAAGGAAGGCGAAGAAGAGTCATAAGTTTAAATTTAATTTGAACGTCATTCTGAACTTGTTTCAGAATCTCATAATAAAATATTCAAAAACCTTTCTATTGATTTAGAAAGGTTTTTTGTTACTAGTCTTTCCCGCGAAAGCGGGAATCCATTTTTTCTTACTATTGATTTTTTTTGTGCCAACTTCCGTATATTTGCCTGTGCTGAATTTATTTCAGTACCTCATAAAAAAGGATGTTTCAATTGATGAACGAAAACTTAAATCCAGAAAATATAGATTTATCTAGCGAAGAATTGGACGTAGAAAAAAAACTACGACCTTTATCTTTTGTTGATTTTACAGGACAAGAACAAGTCTTAGAAAACTTAAAAATATTTGTTCAGGCAGCGAATCAAAGAGGAGAGGCTTTAGATCATACGTTGTTTCACGGTCCTCCAGGGTTAGGCAAAACAACCTTGGCACATATTTTAGCAAACGAGTTAGATGTTGGTTTAAAAATCACGTCTGGCCCTGTGTTAGATAAACCCGGAGACTTGGCTGGATTGTTAACCAATTTAAGTGAACGCGATGTGTTGTTTATTGATGAGATTCACCGGTTAAGTCCAATAGTTGAAGAGTATTTATATTCGGCGATGGAAGATTATCGCATTGACATTATGATTGAATCTGGACCCAACGCGCGTTCTGTTCAAATAGATTTAGAACCATTTACGCTAGTTGGAGCGACGACACGTTCAGGATTATTGACTGCTCCAATGCGAGCACGTTTTGGAATTAGCAGTCGCTTGCAATATTACAAAACAGAATTATTAACGACCATAGTTCAGCGAAGTGCACAAATTTTAGATGTGGCTATTTCTATGGAAGCAGCAATTGAAATAGCTGGTAGAAGTAGAGGTACACCTAGAATTGCTAACGCCTTATTGCGTAGAGTTCGTGATTTTGCACAGATTAAAGGTGATGGTAATATCACCATCGAAATTTCAAAATATGCTTTAGGAGCATTGAATGTTGATGCTCATGGTTTAGATGAAATGGATAATAAAATCCTAACGACTATTATAGATAAATTTAAAGGAGGCCCTGTCGGAATCTCAACCATTGCAACAGCGGTTGGAGAAAGCAGTGAAACCATTGAAGAAGTATATGAGCCATTTTTGATTCAGCAGGGGTTTATTATGCGCACCCCAAGAGGGCGCGAAGTTACCGAAGCAGCATACAAGCATTTAGGAAAATTAAAACAAAGACCTGGCGAACTATTTTAGTAGAAATCAGAAGCTCAGGTATAAATTCAAAAATAAACCACACTAACCATTATTTAAAAACTAACCATGAAGTCAATACAATATATTTTAATATTATTCTTAGTAGCGTCAATTTCTAGTTGTAATAGTCAGCAGAAAAAAACGACTGATACAAATGCCGTAGTTCAAGTTGTAGGAATCGAAGTATTTGAAAATCTTGAAGATTCAGTTCAGTTAATCGACATTAGAACTCCTAAAGAATACAATGATGGCTACATTAAAAACGCTATCAATATCAATTTTTTTGATGATGACTTTATGGAGCAAATGTCTAAGTTAAACAAAGATGAAGCTTTATATATTTATTGCCGTAGTGGTGGTAGAAGTGGTAGTGCTTCTGACAAACTAGAAGATGCAGGATTTACAAAAGTGTATGACCTAGGTGTTGGTATGAAGGGTTGGAGAAAAAAAGACAAGCCCGTTACACAGAATAAATAAAAGGAAAATGAAAACAATACAAGTAGAAAATTTAAAATGTGGTGGTTGTGCTAGCACCATCAAAAAAGGATTGATTTCGCTAGATGGAATCGAATCTGTTGATATAGCAATAGAATCATCAGAGATTACGATACCATCAGAAAATGAAGAAGTAATTGCATCTGCTATCAAGAAATTATCTAGTATGGGATATCCACAAGTGGGCGATCCAAATTCGGTATTGAAAAAAGCAAAGTCATATGTGAGTTGCGCAGTTGGCAAAATGAATAAAGAGGAATAATGCATAGAATATTAGTTAATAAAGTAAAAGTTAGGTTTCAAGATTGTGACCCTTTTAATCATTTAAACAATTCAAAATACATTGATTATTTTATCAATGCTCGTGAAGATCATTTGTTAGAAAATTATAACCTAGATATTTATACCATGGCTTTGAAAGAAGGTGTAAGTTGGGTGGTAGCATCGAATCAAATTAGTTATTTACGACCTGCTTTAATGATGGAAAATGTGGTTATAGAATCACAAGTAATTAGTTATACAACCAAAAGCTTACAAGTAGAATTACGGATGTACAATGAAGACAAGTCAGAGCTTAAGTCTGTGATGTGGTCAAAATTTGTGCATTACAATATGAAAACTCAGCGTACGCACGAACACGCCGATAGGTTTATGAAATTGTTTAAAGAAGCTCATATGCCAGTAGAAGAAACAATTTTTGAAGCTCGAATTAAATCGATGATGAAAAGAGGTTAATATTTATTTTATATCCTAGTTGTAATGTATTTGAAAAAAATATTATCAATCATATTAACTTTAATTGGATTTTTAGCATATGGACAGCAAACCGAAGTTGACCGAATAATAAAAGAAGTAGATTCGATTGAGTCTGACACAACTCTTGTACTAAACGAATTTAACCTATCTGAACTGTCGGGTATTTTAACTGATGGTGACGGGATTATAAAAGTTTGGAGGAGGGGAGATCAAATTTTAAAGGTTCAAGAAGAAATAGGTTTTTCATATGGACAACTAGAAACTACATTTTATTTAAAGGATGAAGAGGTCATAAAAATTATTGAAATTGAAGAAAATTTTCCTTGGACTAATAACGAAATAGACTTATCGAAACTGGAAGAAGTTTTTAGAATCGACATATTTGTTTTTGGGCCTGACAAGAATATTAATGGGCTTTACGATTTTGAACTCAAGAGAATTGGGCATCGTGTTTTTAGTGATGGATTTTGTGAACTAAGTGATTTTTTCTCTAGTCTGGATCGTGCTGAAAAAGCAATTGGAAAATAAACAGTGTATAACAGCGGTCATAATATAAAAAGGAGCACATCATTGCACTCTTTTTTTTTGTTTAACCATTTTGAGTAGAAGCAATAAATCTCAGCATCAACTAAAATAAGAAAGCAAGGTTGTTTTTTTTGACGGAGCAACTGAAAGTTCTTTCCCGTTTAACAATTCAATCGTACCACCTTTACCTTTTTTATATGTTTTAATAAAATTAACATTAACTAAATAAGACTTATGGATTCTGACAAAACCATTCTCTGACAAAATATTTTCAAAATACTTTAAAGTTTTGCTCACCAACTTTACCTTGTTATCAGCTAAAAACAACTGGGTATAATTATCATCGGCTTTTCCATACAAAATATTTTTCATCTCCAAAACTTCGAACCCATGTTGTGTTGGAATCGTAATTTTATCTTCAACTGTAGTGAGTTTTGGTTTTAAAACTGCGTGTTGTAATTCGTTTTCTTTTTTCTTAATTTCTACGATAAAATCAACTGCCTTAATCAGGTCATCAATAGAAATTGGTTTTAATAAATAGTAGGATGCATGTTTATTTAAAGCATCAATTGCATAATGGTCATAAGCAGTTACAAAAATAGTTTCAAAGCTGATGTTACTCAATTTATCTAACAAATCAAAACCGCTACCATAAGGCATTTCTACATCTAAAAACACCAAGTCTAAATTATTGTTTCTAATCAACACCAATGCATCTTCAATATTTTCAGCCTCACCTACAACCGTCACATTAGGGCAGTATTTAGCCAAATAGTTTTTGAGTATATCTCTACTCGTTTTTTCGTCTTCTACGATAATGGTATTTAAATTCATAGATGAATTGTTTTAATTTTTTTTAAGCGTTAGTACAACTTCAGTACCTGAAGTGTCCTTATTTAAATCTGTAATAATCACATCCAAGCGGTCGCTATACATTTCATTTAAAATAATAATACGTTTTTTGATATTATCCATTCCCTGACTCTTTTGCTTTTGCTGATATTGTGTTTTTAATTCTTTAGATTTTGCTCTTCCAATACCATCATCAGTAATAATAATTTCAACAGTTTCATTATCTTTTTGTTGGATATTAATTTGTAAACATCCCTTTTCCTTTTTATATCTTAACCCATGCCAAACGGCATTTTCTACATAGGGCTGTAGTAACATTGGAGGAATCTGAAACTCACTGACCTCTAATTTTTTATCGATTGTAATTGTATAGTCAAACTTATCTGTAAAACGCGAATGCTCTAATTTAATGTACAATTCTAATAACTCAATTTCTTTTGATAAGGGAATGAAATCTTGCTCAGAATTATCTAAAACACTTCGCATTAGTTTTGAGAAATCGGTTAAATATCGATTGGCTGCTCGCTCATCATTTTGCGAAACAAAACTATTTACTGAGTTTAAAGCATTAAAAATAAAATGCGGATTCATTTGAGATCGCAGTGATTTTAATGCCAGTAAATTATTAGCCAATCTTCTTTGCTTGTTGCTCTTATACATCCAAAAGAGGGAGAGTATAAGTAGTAGTAATCCACCCGCTAAAGAGTAAATAATTAAGCGCTGTCTTTTATACGTTTCTTGAGTCAATTGTTTTTGAGAGCTAAAAAAATCATAGCGACTTTCTGATAATTCACGGTCTTTTTCTAAACTATTAATTCTGTTTTGCTTATTGGTCAATTCCTTACCCAAAACAACAGCATCCTTAATTTCTTGTTCTTTTTGCTGATAAATAACATCTACCAACTTTGCATACTCTTGATATTTTTCTAAAGCTTTATCTGATTTTCCTGCAGCTCGATACAATTCTGACAAACGTTGCAGAGCATCTTTTTGAGTTTCCAAATCATCTTCAGCGTCTGCTTCAATAATACTTTTTTCTAGATAGGGAACAGCTTCACCTAAATCACCTTTGTTTAAATAGGCATTCCCAATATCAAAATTTAATTTTTGTGAAGATATAATAGGTTTACTTACGGTGTCATTCTTTTTTGCTTTTTCATCTTCTAATTCTTTAAGCGTTTCTTTTCGCAGTTTAATTTCTTTATCATATTCCTTATTATCTCTGTAGTAATCGGCAATAGAATTGTTAGAAACAGCTCTCGATTTTACATCTTCATTTTCCGATAATTTTAAGGTTTCTTGTAAATACCCTTCAGCGACTTGCTGCTCTCCTTTTTGTGAATATGTTTCACCAATTTTAGAATTTAACTCAGTCACTTTTGGTCTAATGTCGTGTTGTCTAGCAATTTCTAATCCTTTTTCATAATGTTCAATTGCTTCATCTAATTCATTTAATTTTTGGGATGAGTTATCCCCTAAACCTTCATAAATAACAATTTTTTGTTGTGTACTAATGGTATCATCTTTTAATAACTCTTGATACATCTCAGTGCTTTCGATAAAATTATTATTTAAGGTATATGCTTTTGCCAGCTTAAATTTAAGGGAATTAGAATTGACAAAATTTAATGCTGTTTCATAATTTGAAACAGCTAAATCATATTGCTTTAAATTCAAATATACATCGCCCAAAATAGTATATACCTCTGATAATTGTTGGTTGTTCTTTCGCGATTTTCCAACTAGACTCAAAGAACTTTCGATAAATCCAATACTTTTTTCTGGATTGGTATTTTTATAAAAATGAGCAGAATCAATTAATTGATTCACCGAAGGTTGTTTTGTTTTACGTGTAGATTTACTTCTAAAATCTGCCTTTTCAGCCTCATTTTCTATCTGATAAAAATTACTATTATTAAGAGTGACAGTGTTAATGCGTTTACCATCTTTACTAATAATAAGTACATCACCAGCTTTGGCTTTAACTGTAAATTCACCACTATTGTCAGTTAAAACGGTTTCTCCTGTACCTCGAACTCTAACAGTTACATTAGACATTGGCACACCATTGTCATCCATAATAGTAGAGCTATATTCAATAGTTGTTTGTGCAAAAAAGGACAAACTAATGAGTAGTAATAATAGGATGATAAATCTTGTTTTCATGTGTTTATACTATTTTTTTAAGTAGTCAAATGTAGTTCGCTATTAGTTATTCTGATGGGGAATGAAAATTTAAACATGCTCGTCTCATTTTATGATTTCTCTATACGCAATAGTTAACATCGCTAAACTACGGACTAAAATTGGTTTGAAAAAATGCCTTTTGTCAATATTTGTGGCTGTGTCCTACTTTTTACTATCCATTATTCCACTTAACAAATTCAATTGACATTTTTACGCATTGAAATACCCCTTTCACTCATTTTAAGTTTTTTCTAAAATAAGATGATTTTAGTTTTACACTGAATTTAAATCAAAATAAATCATGAGAAAAATTGTTATCATCATCACCTTATTACCACTCTTAGCTTTTAGCCAAAAGAATTTTATAGACCAACCATTTATTGAAGTAACAGGAACTATGGAAATGGAAATTGAACCTGATGAAATTTATATCAGTATCACAATCAATGAAAAAGACAAACGTGATAAAACTGTAGAACAGCAAGAAAAGTTGATGATTCAAAAATTAAAAGCAGTTGGGGTAAATGTGGATGAAAAATTGTCAATCAAAGATTTTACTGGTGATTATTCTAAATATTTTTTACGTAAAAATGAAGTTGTAAAATATAAAGAATATGAACTTTTAATTCACAAAACAACGTTACTACCGAGAATTTTTAAAGCATTAGATGAAATTGATATTTCAAATGTTTCAATTGAAAGAACCGATCATTCTGATTTAGAAAACTTAAGAAGAGAAGCAAAATTTGAAGCTCTAAAAATTGCTAAGGGAAAAGCAAATGACTATGCCTTAGCAATTAATCAAACCGTAGGAAAAGCAATGTATATACAAGAAAGCTTTAATGCTAATGTCACAAATTATCTTCAGGGGAGAATACCTGGAATTCGGATAAGAGGAGCAGCTTCTATGTCAAATGATAAACAAGAATCTTATCAAAATATTCAATTTTCAAAAATCAACATCACAGCAACGATCTTAGCCCGATTTGAATTAAAATAAAAACTAAAATAATCTTAAAACATAAAATCATGAAAACACTTTTTAAAACATTAATGGTACTAATTGTTTTTGCAACAATTTCTTGTAATGCATCAACAAAAAAATCTGAAAAAGAAAATATAATTGCAGTTAACACAATTACAGAAATAGCCCCAAAAAGTACGGTTAAGGTTGCCTTGTTATTAGATACGAGTAACTCTATGGATGGATTAATTGACCAAGCAAAAGCTCAGTTATGGGAAATTATTAATGAACTTTCGTATGCAAAATGCGACGACCAACATCCTGATTTAAAAATTGCCTTGTATGAATATGGAAATGATGGTTTAGAAACATCAGATGGGTTTATTAGACAGGTACTAGATTTTAGTGATGACCTTGACGAAATTTCTGAGAAACTATTTTCACTAACTACCAATGGCGGAAGCGAATATTGCGGTAAAGTAATTCAGACTTCATTAAATGATTTGCAATGGGGTAATAACAAAAAAGATTTAAAACTTATTTTTATTGCAGGTAATGAACCTTTTACACAAGGTAAACTCAGCTATAAAGATGCTACCACAAATGCCAATGAAAAAGATGTGATAGTAAATACAATTTTTTGTGGAAATTATGAAAATGGTATCAGCGGAAAGTGGCAACATGGAGCACAATTAACAGGAGGCGATTATATGACTATTGATCATAACAAAGCAATTGTACACATTAAAACTCCTTACGATGAAATCATCATTCAGTTAAATAACAAATTGAATAAGACTTATGTTCGTTACGGAAAACAAGGATATGCTAAATATAAAAATCAAACAATGCAAGATTCTAATGCAGTAGAAATAGCAGAAGAAGTAATTGTAAAACGAACGGTGAGTAAAAGCACGAGGGCTTATAAAAATACTACTTGGGATTTAGTAGATGCTGAAAAAGAAGAAGATTTTGAATATGGTAATTTGGATAAAAAAACCTTACCTGCCGAATTGCAAAACAAATCGACAAAAGAAATTGAGGCGTATGTAAAAATGAAAAGTAAAGAACGCGAAGCGATTCAAAAAGAAATTCAGGAAGTAAATAAAAAACGAACTGTCTACATTGCTCAAAAGAAAAAGGAATCTAAAAGTGAAACAGAAACTTTAGATAGTGCCATGATTAAGGCAATAAAGAAACAAGCTGAAAATAAAAATTATACTTGGGAGTAATTTGAATCTTGAGTTAATAGCATAAAAAAACCGAGAAGACTAACTTCTCGGTTTTTTATATAAATCTTATTATCTTCTTTAAAAAGAATTATTAATATTAGGGCATCCTGCACCACGTGGTTCTTTACAGAATAGGTTAAATCCTAGAGATAATTGATGGTAACCAGCATCATCAAATAAGAAATCTCCTGTTTGTTTAGTATAGGTATATCCTACCATAAATCGTTTGTAGTTAACACCTACGATTGGAGAAATATACCGAAGTTCTTCAATATTATTTCCATCAAAACCTTGACGATATGAAACCCCTGCCCAAACTTGTGCATTGTCAAAACGCTTGTAAACCTTTGCATTGAAATCAGCAAATTTTTCTCCTGTGCGTTCAACAAATTGCATCATTACAGATGGCTCAAACTGAATTTTATCCCAGTTAAAATAATACCCTGCAGTTACTAAATAACGTCTTAAGTTTAATGACTCATAATCATCGTCATATAAATTACGTGCAGATAATAATAAGTTTTTTGCAGTAAAATAAGAGAAAAATCCTTTGTTGTGATATGCCATTCCAAAATCGGCATTTACATAATTTCTACTCTGAATAATTTGTGTGATTACTGGATCTGGAATTACAAAAGTAGATTCGTCAATACTGTTTTGAACCAACATTACAGACAAGCCAAAAGAAAGTAAATTAACATCGTCTATTCTTCCTAACTCTATGTGATAGGCATAGGTGCCAATAATTCCTTGTTGCGAATGGAATCCATTTTTATCGTTAAATAAAATTCCACCAACTGCTGATTTTTCTCCAACACGTGTATGAAAGCTCAAGGTTTGCAGTGAAGGTGCATCAGTTACTCCAGACCATTGGTTACGTGCAGTAAATCTGATTTTACCACAGTTGCCAATTCCAGCTGCAGCAGGATGCACTAAGTAAACATTATCTGATAAATAATCCGAATAAATTGGAAGTGTTTCTTGAGCATTTACAAAGATTGCTCCAAGTAAAAACACTACCCCAGTAATTATATTTTTTATATTCATTTTTCTCCCCAAAAAAAATTAAGCGATTCCAAATATAGGATATTGCTTCTTATTAAACTTTAATTTAACACTTTTATTATGCTAGCGCCTTATCAAGCTAAAGTGACCTCTTTTTAAAACAGGATTGTCACTAGAATCTTTAATTAATACACTAAACCAGTAATCTCCTGAAGGTAAAGCGTTTCCGTTATAGTAGCCATCCCATCCATCAGAATTTGCGTATAGTTTTGTAATCATTTTTCCATAACGATCAAAAATTGAAACTCCATCATCAGGATTCATCAAAGAATCCTGTGATAAATTAATAACATGCCAAGTGTCATTTTCAAAATCATTATTTGGTGTAAAGAATTTAGGCGCACCTATGATAGAAATATTTCTAAATGCAGGAGGCAAACACCCATTGGCATCTCTCACAGTTAAAACGTAATTTCCTGGAGCAACTCTTTCAAAAATATTATCAGATTGAAAACTAACTCCATCTAAAGAATATTCGTAATCTCCAATACCGAATGTTGTGCCACTAACCGAACCTTCAACTGTAACAGTTACTATATTATTATCAGAAAAGTCTGATATTTCAACATTTGTGATATTTGGCGATTCTGATAACGAAACCGAAATTACTGCGCTTATATCTGCACAAGCTCCTTGCCCAGACACAGTATAGGTATAATCGCCTGCTGCATCAGTTGAAGGATAAAATTCTCCAGATCCACTTGCCATAGTTGGAGACCAAGTTCCACCACTATCAGGTGTGCCTCCTAAGAAGGTAAATAAATCTACTGTTGGTTCTGACATACAGAAAAAAGCATCAGCATCTAAACCCGCATCTGGTGATCTAATTACGGTAACTTGAACTGTTTGAGTAGCTGTAATAGCACACGGACTTGCTGGTGCAACTGTATATGTAAAATTGTAAGTTCCAGCTGTAACACTACTTGCATTGTAATTACTATTTCCTGTTCCTGATAATACGCCTCCTGAGCCATCATCATCTGTCCATGTTCCTCCTGGATCTGCACCTGTTAATCCTGAGCCTAAATCTAATGATGTTTCTGTATCACAAATATCAGCGATAGCTATTGCTGACCCTGCGTTTGGCGGTGCCATAACTTCTACTGAAATTGTTGTATTTGATTGTGGACATGGTCCTAAAGCTACAACTGTATAGGTGAAATTATATGTACCTGTTGCTAATCCTGTTGGGTCAAACATATTTACTGATAATTGTCCTGTAGCATCATCATCTGCCCAAGTTCCAACATCTGCACCTGTTAATCCTGAATCTAAATTCAACAGTCCATCTGTAGAACATATTTCTAGATTTGCTGTAGCTGTTCCTGATTCAGGAGATCTAATTACTGTAATATCAACATCTTCTGTAGTATCAACGGTACACGGACTGGTAGCTGATAC
>JADGEL010000001.1:1082576-1104731 GCA_016744415.1 Flavobacteriaceae bacterium
ACCTCCTGCATCTGCACCTGTTAACCCATCTTCTAAATTAATTGGTCCTGTTAAACTTGTAGAACAAACTTCTAGATTTGCTGTAGCTGTTCCTGATTCTGGTGAGTTAACCACAGTAACTTGTACTATTTCTGTGTCTGGAGGGCAAGTTCCTAGTGTTACTGTATATTCAAAATTATAGGTTCCTGCTGCAACATTTGTTGCATTAAATTCATTATTATCTGTACCGCTTATGGTTCCGCCAGAACTTGTAAGTTCGGTCCAAGTACCACCCACATCCTCACCTGTTAATCCCACATCGTTCAGATTAATTGTATCTGTGTCACACATATCAGGAATTACATCTGCTATCCCAGCATTTGGGGCAGGATTGTAATTAACAACAACTTGTTCGGTTAAAACACAGCCTCCAGAATCTGTAACTTCAATCACATAAATACCAGAAGTACTTACGGTTAAATTATCTGTTGTTCCTAATGATGTTGATGGGTCACTTGCTTCGTACCAATTGTAACCAGTAATTGTAGTTGTAGCTGTAACAATGGTTGTTGTAATATTGTAGGCTGGATCTCCTAGACAAAAATCTTGATCGCCTCCATCAATAGCTAAGGTAAAAGGTAAATCAACAGTGATGGTAACTTCATCAGAATCTTCTACAGTGTTTCCTATACAATTTATCCAAGTTACATGTGCTGTATACTCTGTGGTCTCCGTAGGGCATACTTCAAAATCTGGAGAATTACTAATAACTGTTCCTGTTGTATTATTTATCCATTCGAAAGCAAATGTTTCTGTACCTGTTGCTTCTGGTGCGAATCGCCAAGCTTCATCTGTGGCTGACCAAATACCAGTATTTCTACCAGGGGCTGTATATCCTTCGGTACCACCAATATTCTGAATTCCAATAACTGCATTTCCATTTGCTACTCCAGAGCATGGTGATGGTTTTTCGGTAATATAAACGTCTATATAATTTGAGGTTTCGTGCAATACAATCTGTTGCGTTGTAAGATCACTATAACAACCATATAAAGAACATGATCTATACGAAATAATATAAGCTCTGAATGGTGCAATACCAATAACTCCATGTGTTATTTCTCCTGAGCCTCCATTTGATGCTTGGATATCTATATCATGATAGGCTCCAAAAATTCCTCCAGATGGTAAACTTGGACTTGGAACTAAAGCACTGAAATTCCATGGGTCAAATGCCCCGGCTAAAGAAGTGTCAAAAGAAATATTTCCGTTATCACCAATCACAATTTGATCTGTAACATCCCCAAAATAACAAAACTCAAAAGGTAAGGTAATGATACCTGAAAACTCATCATCTTCATCTATTTGTGAGTCAGTAGAAACAGGAACGACTGCAAAAGGTATCGATTCTACAGTGTATCTTGAGTTTGTTTCATGAGACTCCAAAAAATCTGCAGATAATGTTGTACATGGCCCTGAAGTACAATCTACTGTTACATCATCTCCTGCTTTTACATCGCCAAGAACTAGGTTTTGTGAAAAACCAATAGTTGTTATTAATAATGTTAGTATGAGGAATTTGATATTTTTTATAAAAGTATGCATGGTTTTGGAAAATAGAGATTGCTAATATACATTTAATATGTACTTTCTTAACATTTTTTTAAGATAATATGTAGTGTGTCAATGAGGGATGGTTTTGATTATACTTATTTATTTTTTGGATTTCCGCTTTTGCGATAAAGACAACTGCAATTAATCTCTTTTGCTCTTTTTAATGGATTCCCATGTACAAGGGAATCCAGATTTCGAGGAAAAGACAACTCTAAAACACAAAACCCCAAAGCATAAGCCTTGGGGTTTTAATATATGGTAATAAATTTTTTCTTATTTCTTAATCCCTAGTTTAACTAATAATGGATCAATTTCTGGTTCACTTCCTCTAAACTCTACATACAATTCCATGCCTTCTTTTGAGCCGCCTTGACTCAACATATGACGGTATTTTTTTGCAGTAGCAGGGTCAAAAATACTACCTGCTTCTTTAAATGCTTGGAACGCATCGGCATCTAAAACCTCAGACCATTTGTAGCTGTAATACCCAGAAGAGTATCCAACTGGGTCTGAGAAAATATGATTGAAATAGCCTGAGCGGTAACGTGGAACAATTTCAGCAATCAATCCTAATTTATCCATTTGTTCTTTTTCAAAAACACGAGCATCGCGTGGCTCCATATCTTTAATTGTGTGCCAGTACATATCTAAATATGCAGCTGCCATATACTCAACATTTGTAAATCCTTGATTGAAACTATTTGCATCATTCATTTTTTTTATGAGAGCATCTGGAATAACGTCACCTGTTTTGTAATGTTTTGCATACAATTTTAAAACCTCAGGTTCACTCATCCAGTTTTCCATTACTTGTGATGGAAACTCAACAAAATCTCTTGGTACATTTGTTCCTGATTGTGATTCATAGGTTACATTAGAAAACAGCCCATGTAATGCATGACCAAATTCATGGAACATTGTTTCGGCATCGCTAAATGACAATAATGAAGGTTCTGTTTCTGTAGGTCTTGGGAAATTGAAATTGTTTGTAACGATTGGTGTCACATAATTTCCGTTGACGTTAGACTGTGCTCTAAGCTCGTTCATCCAAGCGCCTCCACGTTTACTGCTACGGGCAAAGAAGTCCATATACACAACTCCTAAATGCGAGCCATCGGCTTCTAACACTTCATATACTTGTTGATCTTCGTGCCATTTTGGGATGTCTTTTAATTCTTTAAAAGTCAAACCAAATAATTTTGTTGACAATTCAAACGCTCCATTTTTAACTGCATTGAATTCAAAGTAAGGGCGCATTTCATCTTCATCAAAATCATAACGTTCTTTACGAACTTTTTCAACATAATGTCTCCAGTCACTTCCGCTAAAAGCACCTTCAACACCTTCTTTTTTCATGTAGTCAGACATGGCTTTACGTTCAGATTTTGCCATATCCAGCACAGGACTCCAAAGTTGATCCATAAAATTAAAAACGGCCTCAGGGTTTTTAGCCATACTCGTTTCTAAAATTAAATTGGCATGAGTTTCATATCCCAATAAGTTAGCTTTTTCAGTACGCAATACAACCATTTCTTGGATGATTGTTTTGTTGTCATTTGCATTGTCATTATCTCCACGCATTGCATAGGCATCAAAAATTTCTTGACGGCGTTCTTTATTTGGTGATGACTGTAAAAATGGATTGATACTTGGTCGTTGAACCGTGATTGACCAACCATTTTCATGTCCTCTTGATTTTGCTTCATCAGCTGCTAAAGCCACTAAGCTAGAAGATAAATTTCCTAAATCTTCTTTGTTAGTGATATGCATATCATAAGCATTTGTTTCTGCCAAAACATTTTTACCAAATGAGTCTGCTAATACTGCTAAACGAGCATTGATAGCTCTTAGTCGCTCCTCTTTTTCGCCTTCTAATGCAACTCCTGATCGGACAAAACCTTTATAGGTATCTTCTAATAATTTGTTTTGTTCTCCAGATAATTTTGATTTATCAGTAGTGTTATAAACAGCTTCAACTTTCTTAAACAATCCTTTGTTTAGATTGATATCATCATAATGTGCAGAAAAAATTGGTGCCATTTTACTTGCAACGGCATCTAGTTCATCATTGGTATTAGCTCCATTAACAGCATAAAAAACAGATGCTACTTTAGTTAATGATGCACCACTCAATTCAAGAGCCACAATGGTATTTTTAAAAGTTGGAGTTTCACTATTGTTTACAATAGCATCAATTTCTGATTTATGCTCTTTTAATGCAGTTTCAAATGCTGGGGTGTAATGTTCGTTTTTAATTTTATCGAACGGTGGGACACCGAAAGGGGTATTCCATTCTGATAACAATGGGTTTTCTGTAGAATCTGTAATCACTTCTTTTTTGTTTGATTGACATGATGCAAGTATAACGATACTTAGTAACATCATTTTATGGATAATTTTCATGTGTATGGGTTAAAGATTTTAAGTCAGCAATTTACGGAAAATAGTGTGAATAATTTACCCTTTTGAGATGTTGCTTGTATAAAACTAAAAACGCCTTGAGAAATCAAGACGTTTTTAGTTTTATTTAGATGAGATTCCTGCTTTCGCAGGAATGACAGTTTTTGATTTATTTGTAAACTTCTTTTACAAATTTTTCATAGGTCATTTCTTTGGTTTTAAATGTCATTTTTTCTTTGTAAAAATCTAACAATTTAGAACTCATTAATTGCTCTTGTAATCTTTTTGCTTCGTCTTGGTTCCCTAAAACTCTTGTTGCAATATCTTCTAATTCCTTTTCTTCAGGATTTAAGTTTCCGTATTGTGCCATTTGAGTTTTGATAAACCCTTTAGCGTACTCTTTTAATTCTTCAAAAGATACTTGTAAATTGTTATCCTTAATTACCTTGCCTTCTATTAATTGGTAACGCAATCCTTTTTCAGATTTTTCAAATTCTTCTGATGCTTGCTCATTGCTCAAAGGATTTTCTCCTGCAACAGCTAACCATTTTTTTAAGAATTCGGCTGGTAAATCAAACTTTGTATTGTCAATTAAATACTCAGTAATTGCATTTAGCAATTGTTGATCTGCTTGAGATTCGAATTGTTTCTCTGCATCTTCTTTTATTTTTTCTCTTAATTCAGAAACAGTAGAAATAGTGTCTTTTCCAAAAATTTTATCAAAAAATTCTTGATCTAATTCTGACAACTCAGTAAAAGTAATATCTTCGATTGTAAATGTTAACGGAATATCTAAGCCATGAACTTCATCATGACCCAAACCAGTTGCACCCATTAATTTATGATCATCAGTAAATAATCCTTTTGATTTTAAAGTAATGATGTGCCCTACTTTAAACCCAATTAATTTCTTTTGATTCGATTTTCCTTTAATGTCTTCTAATACAAAGCTGTGTTTTTTCTCAATTTCTTTTTCCTCATTTACAAAAGTACCTGTAACATTTACACCAGCTTCAATAACATCTTTAGCAGACATTTTTCCGAAACGTTGTTGTAGGTTTTCAACTTCTTTATCAATCAACTCATCGTCAGCAACGATTGTATATTTTGTAACTTTTTTCTTTGTATCTAATTTTACATCAAATTCTGGAGATAATCCTAACTCAAACTCGAATTTGTAATCTTTTTCATCCCAAGAAAAACCATCTTGTACTTTAGGTAAAGGGTTTCCTAAAATATCTAATTTCTCTTCAGTCAAAAATTTATTTAATGAATCTTGAATCAGTTTGTTTACTTCATCAATCATTACAGATTTTCCGTATTGTTTTCTAACCATTCCAAAAGGAACACTCCCTTTTCTAAATCCAGGAATATCTGCTTTTTTAGCGTAATCTTTTAAAACTTGGGTTACTTTATCTTGATAATCTGCTTCAGATATTTCAACTTTTACAACTGCATTTAATGCATCGATGCTTTCCTTTGTAATATTCATTTGATTCTTTTTTAAATAATCTATTAAAATAGTCGCATTTATTCTTCAATAAATGCGGGTGCAAAAATAGTATTTATTAGGGAATTTTACAAGCTAGTGAATGTGCAAATTTTACACTTATTCTTTTTTGCCAATAAAGGAATAAAGTACTGATTGTAAAAAGGATAAAAGTATGCTAAATAGCAGTGCATACCAAAATCCGCTGACGGTAAAACCATCAACAAAATTACCGGCCAGCATGATGATAATTGCATTGATTACAAAAAGAAAAAGCCCTAATGTAAGGATAGTTGCAGGTAGTGTAAAAATTATTAAAACTGGTTTTACTAAAGCGTTTAAAATTCCTAGAGAAATTGCTACCCATATAGCTGTTCCGTACCCATCTACTGATATGCCAGGTAGTATTTTTTGTAAAATTAGTACAGCTACTGCTGTTAAAAGTATTCTTAAAATAAGGTTCATGATTTTTTGTTTTAAATTTGAAGTGAACAAGTTACAATTTTATTTTTTTAAAAATTGAATGACCTCATTATAAAAATCTGTAGGATTGTCGGCATGTAACCAATGTCCACCATTTTTAATGGTGACAATATTCGCATTGGTGAAATGCGCATGAATCAAAGAATGATCTTCACTGCTAATATATCCAGAATTTTCGCCACTTAAAAACAAGGTTGCACCATCAAATTGTGCGAAAGAGGGTAGGGGAACAGTAATTTCTTCGTAATTTTCAATTAAACTTTCTAAATTGAATCTGAATGTAAATTCATTTTGCGATTTACGCACGATATTTTTCATTAAAAACTGACGCACTCCAAACTGAGGAACATACTCTTTTATTACTTCTTCAATTTCATTTCTTGATTTTTGAATTGAGAAGTCCACTGAATTCAACGCCTCTAAAATTTCATGATGATGTGGCGGGTAATACCTCGGTGAAATGTCAGCCACCATCAAATATTTTACCAACTCTGGATATTCAACCGCAAATAACATGACTGTTTTTCCACCCATCGAATGCCCTAGCAAGGTTGTGTTTTTCAAATTATAATGCTCAATATAATAGTGTAAATCTGATACTAATAATTCGTAATCAAATTCATCAGAATGAAAACTGCGTCCGTGATTACGTTGATCTATGAGGTGTACTTCATAATTATCGGAAAATTTGTTAGCTAAAGTTTTCCAGTTATCACCCATGCCTAAAAATCCATGAAGAATTAAAAAAGGTTCTCCTTGGCCGAGTATTTTTGAATGTAATAGATGTGACATTAACTCCTAGCTTCTAATTTTCGTAAATACATATTTACCACATTTTCTAATCCTAAATAAAGTGATTCAGAAATCAAAGCATGTCCAATAGAAACCTCATCTAAATGCGGAATATTTTGTGCAAAAAACTGAATATTGTCCAAGCTCAAATCATGTCCAGCATTTATGCCCATTCCTAAATCATGTGCCAATTGTGCCGAATCAATAAATGGGTTTATTACTTCTTTATCTCCATTTTCAAAACCCACTGCATAAGATTCTGTGTAGAGTTCAATTCTGTCAGCACCCGTTTTAGCCGCATGTTCAATCATCTTTAAATCGGAATCTATAAAAATGGATGTTCTTATATTATTACGTTTAAATTCTGAAATAACTTCTTGTAAAAAAGCTTGATTATTAATGGTATCCCAACCTGAATTTGAGGTTACAGCATCAACTGCATCTGGTACTAAAGTAACTTGCGTCGGTTTTACGTCTAGCACCAAATCGACAAATTTTTGAATAGGATTACCTTCAATATTATACTCGGTGGTAATGGTTGGAATCAAATCATATGCATCTTGATATTTAATATGACGTTCATCTGGCCTAGGGTGAATTGTAATTCCTTCTGCTCCAAATTGTTGAATGTCTAATGCTGCTTTTACAACATTTGGTGTTTTGCCTCCTCGTGAATTTCGGAGAGTTGCAATTTTATTTATGTTTACACTTAACTTTGTCATTTTATAAATTTTTCACAAAAATAGTTTATAATTTATGATTGACGAATTTGGATTGAAGGATTTGTTTTTGAAAAGAATCACTAAGAAAAGTGTATCTTTGTATTGTAGAAATTTGCGATTTTAATATTGATGAACATTACAGAATACATATCAAAAGACATCAATGCACTTGCCCTGAGTAATACTATTGGTGATGCAAAAGAGTTGTTTAGTAATACCAGTTTTTCTCATTTGCCTATTGTTGAAGGTCAGCATTTGTTAGGCTCTATTTTAAGCAGCGATGTAAATTCTATTGACCAGAATGAAAAAATCATAGGGGATTATAAATATTTATTGAATGATTTCTTTACACGTATTTCAGATAATTGGATGGAGATTTTAAAATCATTTGCAACCAATGAAACAAATATATTACCAGTGCTATCTGATAAAAACCACTATGTTGGATTTTATGAATTGGCAGATGTATTACATTATTTTAATGACACTCCGTTATTAAATAACGAAGGTTTTTTCTTGGTGATAGAAAAAGGAATTCATGATTATTCTTTTAGCGAAATTGTTCAGATAGTAGAATCTACCGATGCTAAATTGGTAGGAGTATTTGTGTCTGGATACAAAAATGATTTGGTACGTATTACCTTAAAAATTACTACAGAAGATATCAATGAAATTATTCAAACATTTAGGAGGTATGGCTATAATTTATTGACCAAACACAAAGAAGATTTGTTTTTAGAAGAGTTAAAAGATCGGTCGGATTATTTGCAAAAATACCTAAATATATAAGTCATGAAAATTGCCATTTACGGACATTATTTTAATCAAGAAGCTGAGCAATATGTTGAAATTTTGCTCAATGCCTTAAATGCTAAAAATACGGATATTTATATTGAAGAAAGTTTTTTAAAATTAAATAAATCAATTTTAAAAGCCTCTGTTAATTATAAAACTTTCAGCAGTTATAAAGAACTAGATACTACTTTTGACTTGATGTTTACGGTTGGTGGAGATGGTACTTTATTACGTTCAATAACGTACATTAGAGATTCAAATATTCCTGTGATTGGTGTAAATCTTGGGCGACTTGGATTTTTGGCAACTGTAAAAAAGGAAGCAATTTTTGAGGCAGTAGATGCCTTGTATAAAAAAGAATTCAATATCAAAGAGCGCGTTTTGTTATCGGTAAAAACAAGCCCAAAGACCGAAGAGCTTTCCGATATTAATTTTGCATTGAATGAAATTACATTGAGCAGAAAAGATTCGGCTTCAATGATAACAGTAGAAACTTATTTGGACGATGAATACTTAACTTCGTATTGGGCAGATGGGCTTATAACTTCAACTCCAACAGGGTCTACAGGATATTCTCTTAGTTGTGGAGGGCCAGTAATTACACCGCAAGCAAAGAGTTTTGTTTTAACTCCAGTTGCCCCTCATAATTTAAATGCAAGACCACTTGTTATTCCAGATGATACCAAAATAAGGATGTGTATTGCTGGGCGCGGGGATGAGTTTTTTATGTCGTTAGATTCGCGTATTGCAACCATCAATTCTAAAACAGAAATTTTTATAGAGAAAGCACCTTTTACTTTAAAAATGATTGAATTGAAAAATCATAGTTTTATAAAAACACTTCGCGAAAAATTGTTGTGGGGAGAAGATACTCGTAATAAGTAACTTTGAAAATTAATCAAAAATTAATTTTTCACTTTCTTTCTTTTAACATTTTACCAATGCATTCTTCAAAATTATAGTAAGTTTAACTACAATATTTTAGCAGAATATCAGTTATCAAAAAAGTGCTAGAACCCTTATTCTAAACGAATAGAAATAACTATATTTGCACGCTATTTTATTATGATAAAAAAGTTTATATTTAGTACACTCATTTTGATGTCAACTTTTGCAACTGCACAAATTCATGAAGCTGGAATTCAGCTGGGAGGGAGCAATTACATCGGTGACATTGGTCCCGCGAATTATATTTGGCCAAATAGCTATGCCGTGGGTGTTATTTACAAATACAATTTAAACCCTAGAGTAGCCTTGAGAGGGACTTTCACATATTTTGATATAAAATCTGATGATGCAGATTCAAAAAATGAAGGAAGAAAATCTCGGAATCTGCATTTTTCAAATACTATAAAAGAGTTTGCTGTTGGGGTTGAATATTCTTGGTTCGATTACAATGTAAGTTCACAAGATCACACAAGTACACCATATATTTTACTTGAATTTGCTTTGATAAATTACAAAGTGACTGATAAAGAAATAGCCCCTGGTGAATACAGTTATAAACCATTTAATACATTTTCAATTCCATTTGGATTAGGGTATAAAACCAAAGTCTTTGGTCAATTTGCAATGTCTTTTGAATTGGGTATGCGCTATACATTTCAAGATAATTTAGATTACAACCATCATTCAATTTCTGATTTGCAATTCGGAAATCCAAATGTAAATGATTGGTACATGTTTACAGGAGTTAACCTTGTTTACACTTTTGGGCGACAACCTTGTTATGTAACTAGAACTTTTTAATTGATGGATTTACTTACTCAAATAAACACCGATAAAGTTCCAAGTCATGTTGCTGTGATTATGGATGGTAATGGGCGTTGGGCAAAACAAAAGGGTAAACCTCGTGTTTTTGGTCATAAAAATGGAGTGAAGGCTGTTAGACAAACTATTGATGCAGCAGGAAATGCAGGCATAAAAGCTTTGACACTTTTTGCGTTTTCTACCGAAAACTGGAATAGGCCAAAGGCCGAAGTTAAAACTTTGATGACTTTGCTCTTAACTTCTCTTAAAAGAGAAGCAAACGAGTTAGATAAAAACAATATCAAATTACAAGTAATTGGCAATCTTGAGAGTATACCATCATCTGTTTTAAAAGGACTAAACAAAGTAATTGAACAAACAAAAAGCAATGATGCATTAACACTAACAATTGCCCTCAGCTATGGTTCAAGAGAAGAAATTGTAAATGCAGTCAAAAATATTTCTAAAAAAATTGTTAATAAAGAACTTAGCATAGAAGAAATAGACGAAAATATTTTAAATAACCATTTATATACATTTACTTTGCCCGACGTTGATTTAATGATAAGAACGAGTGGTGAAAAAAGGATAAGTAATTTCCTGTTATGGCAAATAGCTTATGCAGAATTACACTTTACTGATGTGTTATGGCCCGACTTTTCTAAGGATAATTTTTACAACGCACTATTAGAATATCAGAACAGAGAACGGCGCTACGGGAAAACCAGCGATCAAATTGAGAAAAACAAATGAGATATAGATTACCTATAATAATACTTCCTTTATTATTTTTTACGATAAATATTTTAGCTCAAGACAATAACAGCACAATTGAAACAAAGGTTGTTCAACCTTCTGATTCTATCAAAAATGTTGAAAGAGTTATGGATTCTATTCCGCAACCAGTTGGGCCGATTATTTATGAAAAAAATAAGGCCTATGAGCTTGGTGGAATTTCTGTAACTGGGCTTCAAAAGTTTAGTGAAGAAGCTGTAAAAGTTTTTTCGGGCTTAAAAGTTGGGCAAGAAATTAGACTTCCTGGAGATAAACTTACAAGCGCCATTAAAAAATTATATGAGCAAAAACAATTTAGCCAAGTAGATGTTTATATTTCTAAAATTGATGGCAATGTTGTTTATTTAGAATTTGATGTTACAGAGTTACCACAGTTAAACAATTTGACTTTTAGCGGTGTGAAAAAATCAAAGGCTAAAGAGCTTAGAAAAGAAACTGAATTAAAAATGGGTACCATGCTTACCGATAATTTATTGGTAACAACTGAGAATTACATTCGTAAAAAATATCAAGAAAAAGGGTTTTTAAATACCAAAGTATCACTTACCACTAAAGTTGACACAACGCTTATCAATGCCCAAAACATGATGATTTATGTTGACAAAGGAAAGAAAGTAAAAATTAAGAACATCAATATTGATGGGAATAATAAGGTTAGTGATAAGTCTTTGACCAAAGCAATGAAGAACACCAAAGAGAAAATGTTTGGTCGTTTTTGGAAATCTTCAAAATTTATTAAGGATGATTATGAAGAAGATTTACAATCATTATTAGATAAGTATGCTGAAAAAGGATATCGTGATGCACGTATTTTAAACGATTCAGTTTCTAAAAATGATGATGGTACTATTGATGTAAATATTGCATTGAATGAAGGGAAAAGATATTACTTTGGACATATTACTTATTTAGGAAATACTGTTTATACTGATGAGCAATTGCAACGTGTTTTACGAATTGACCGAGGGCAAGTTTATAATTCTAAAATATTAAAAGAACGTGTGCAGGGTGATGGCACTCCTGAATCTGACGACATAGCTTCTTTATATCAAAATAGTGGTTATTTATTTTCTAACGTAACTGCTGTTGAAACGAAAATTCAAAATGATTCAATCTATGTTCAAATTCGAATTAACGAAGATGAGCCTGCAACACTTAGAAAAGTTACTGTAAATGGAAATGACAAAACCTATGACCACGTAATTTACCGTCAAATTAGAACAAGACCAGGATATTTATATCGTAAGGATGATATTATTAGAACATTGCGAGAATTGGGGCAATTAGGGTTTTTCGATCCAGAAAGTATCACTCCAAATTTACAACCAAATTACTATGACAAGACTGTTGATATTGATTATACGGTGATTGAAAAAGGGGCAAGTCAAATAGAACTGCAAGGTGGTTATGGTGGAGGGTCCTTTATTGGGACTCTAGGATTGTCTTTCAATAATTTTTCTGTTCGTAATTTATTTAACCTAAAAGCATATAAGCCTTTACCAATGGGTGATGGACAATCACTATCATTGCGCTTACAAAAAAGCAGGTATTACACCACATCTAGTTTCTCATTTACTGAGCCTTGGTTGGGTGGTAAAAAACCACAATCATTATCATTCTCTTTCTATTTATCACAGCAATTTAGGTACAATGCTGTAACAAGAGATGTTGATAAAGACCAGCGATTAAATATTATTGGAGCCTCTGTAGGTTTAGGGAGAAGATTGAAATGGCCAGATGATTTTTTCTCATTATCGCAGACTATAAGTTTGCAAAGTTATAATTTAAAGAATTATCCTATTGCTACTTTCTCATTCTCAACAGGAGTTTCAAATAACTTATCATATGCAATAAACTTATCTAGAAATTCATCAGGAGCAAATCCAGTATTCCCAACCTATGGTTCGGAGTTTAATGTTGGGTTTAAAGCAACATTCCCATATTCACTAGTAAATGGAACAGATTATTCAGATCCAGATTTAACAGACCAAGAAAAATACAAGTGGTTAGAATATTACAAGATTACTTTTAAAGGAAAGTGGTATACTTCATTATTCGGAAAATTTGTATTAATGTCTAATGCCGAAATGGGCTTTTTAGGATATTATAATAAAGATTTAGGGTATGCACCATTTGAAAGATATTATGTAGGTGGAGATGGATTGGCAACTTACCAATTAGATGGTAGAGAAACTATTGGATTAAGAGGGTATGAGAATTCTAGTATTTCATCTATTGATGGGGATATGATTTACAACAAATTTCAATTAGAGATCCGTTATCCTGTAACTTTAAAACCATCAGCATCTATTTATTTATTAGGATTTTTAGAAGCAGGTAATTCATACCAAGGTTTTGAAGATTTAAGATCTTTTAATTTAAAAAGATCGGCTGGAGCAGGCGTAAGAATATTTATGCCAGCCTTTGGATTGTTAGGAATTGATTTTGCATATGGGTTTGATCCTATTAGACCAGGGCTTCCAGTTTCAGGTTGGCAAACTCACTTTATTATTGGGCAACAATTTTAATAATTTGATTACATTTGCGTTTAATAGTTATATGGCACGATTTTTTCTAAAAACAGTTTAGTTATGATAAAAAAAGTTCTTTTAACATCTATAATTGTACTTCTTGTAAGTACCGCTTCTTTTGCGCAAAGAGGACAAAAAATAGGATATGTAGATTTGGAGTATATCTTAGAGAATATTCCTGAATACGCACAAGCTCAAACTCAGTTAGATCAAAAAGTAGTAAAATGGCAGCAAAAATTAGATAAGTTAAAAGCTGAAATTGAAACTATGAAAATTGATTTGAGCAATGAAAAAGCTTTATTGACTGATGCTCTTATTGAAGAAAGGCTTGAAGATATTGCTATAATAGAAGAGGAGTTTAAAAAGACAGAAATGGCTTATTTCTCTTCAGATGGTGATCTGTTTTTCTATCGTAAATTATTAGTAAAACCAATTCAAGATCAGGTTTACAATGCAGTACAAGAAATTGGAAAAGCAAGAGGATACGAAATTATTTTTGATAAATCATCAGACTTAATTATGCTATATACAAGTAAAAAAGCAGATATCAGTGATCTAGTTTTAAAGAGTATTGTACGTACTGAGAAAACAAATGATCGTAAAGAAAAAGTAAAAAAGAAAAATGCTGAAACATCAACTCAAGTTACAAGAGACTTGACGGAGGAAGAACAAAAAGCATTGGATGATAGAGAAGCAAAAAGAGCTGCAGCTGTAAAAAAATCTGACGATGCAAAAGCAGCTAGATTAAAAAAGCGTGAAGATCAAAAAGCAGAAATTGAAAGAAAAAGATTAGAGCGATTAAAGCAAAAAGAAGAAGCTAGAGAAGCACTAAAAAAGAACAAAGAAGAAAAGAACAAAGAAGAAAAGAACAAAGACAAAGAAGAGGAAGATAACAACAATTAATAATTAATAATTACAAAAATGAAAAATTTAAAAACACTTTTATTAATCGCAGTAGTTGCTTTAGGAATTAATACAATGCAGGCGCAAAGTAATGTTGCTCATATCAATTTAGGTGAGATCATTAAGTTAATGCCAGAGACTAAAACAATGCAAGCGGAATTAGAGAAATTGAGCAAGACTTATGAAGATGAGTTAAAAGCAAAAGATGTTGCATTAAAAGCAATGACAGACAAATATACTGCTGAAGCTCCAAATCAAACTGACGAGGAAAATGCAAAGAGAGCTCAAGAAGTTCAACAAGAAGATTACAAAATTAAAATGGGTTATCAAATTGCTGAGCAAGACGTAAACAAAAAAGGAAATGACATGATGGAACCTATTATTATAAAAGCGCGTCAAGCAGTAACAGACGTTGCTAAAGAAATGAATTTTCAGTATGTTTTAGATGCTACTAGTTTAATTGTAGCTGAAGGGACAGATATTTCTGTAATGGTGAAAACTAAATTAGGTCTATAATTTATTTTTAATCCTCAAAAAATTAAATTCCGTTCTGATATCTTCAGGGCGGAATTTTTTTTATTTTTGGTGTATGCATTCTCCCATTGGTATTTTTGATTCTGGTATTGGCGGCACTTCTATTTGGAAAGAGATTGCTGCATTACTTCCAAACGAAAATACGATCTATCTAGCAGATAGTTTAAACGCACCTTATGGAGAAAAATCTCCTGAAAAAATTATTGAATTTAGTATTAAAAATACTGAACTACTTTTAAATAAAGGATGTAAACTAATTGTCGTTGCATGCAATACAGCCACTACAAATGCCATTGAATTTTTACGAAGCACCTATGATGTGCCTTTTATCGGAATTGAGCCTGCTATTAAACCTGCAGCATTAAAAACCCAAACTAATAATATCGGAATTTTAGCAACTAAAGGAACTTTAAGTAGTGCGCTGTTTTTTAAAACATCTGAATTGTTTGCGACCAACATTAAAGTTGTTGAGCAAGTAGGAAAAGGGTTGGTTCAACTTATAGAAAATGGTAAATTGCATTCTGACGAAATGAATGAGCTCTTAAAAAAATATCTTAGCCCGATGCTTGTCAATAATATAGACTACCTCGTTTTAGGATGTACACATTACCCATATTTGATTCCGCAGATACAAAACATTATTGGTAATAAAGTTCAAATAATCGATTCGGGTTTGGCAGTGGCTAAACAAACTAAAGCAGTTTTAGAAAGATATCAAATAAAAAATAATTCCGTAAAAAAAGGCGTACATCATTTTTTTATAAATACAGATGTTGATGTTTTAGAAACTATTTTGAGTGAAGTAAAATCAGAAATTATAATTCAGAGATTTGAATTTTGAATAAATACTATTATCACCGCCTTGATAATAAAAAATAATCAAGACGGTATAATATATATGTGTTCTAAAAAACCAACGTCATTCCCAACAAGAAATTAGTAGTGGCTTGTGGATAATATCCAGCACCTTCTAATGTTGCGGTTTCTCCAGGTACAGACCAAGTATCGTCATAAGTATAATAGAAACCATTAGAAACATATTTTACATTGAAAATGTTATTTACCAATCCGCTAAAAATAATTGATTTCACAATTTTCTTAGGGTTGATTTCATAATTGATGTTTAAATCATTTACAAAATAGCTGTCTAGTTTTGAACCATTAGTATCAATATTACCCATAAATTGTTCTCCTACAAATTTTGAAAGTAAGGTAAACTGCAAATTCTCAACAGGCATATAATTAAACATGTTTCCAATTACAATATTTGGCGAAAATGAAATATTAGTATTTCCTAAATCAACTACTTCGCCATCCCAGGTTGATGTAAAATCAAGGTTCTTATTAGTGCTCAATGCTATATTTGGTTGTATACTAAACTTTTTTCCTAACTTAAAATTAGCATCAATTTCAATTCCTAATCGGTAACTATCACCCACATTAGCACGAATAGGTGAACCTACATCATCCAACTCCCCCGTCAAAACTAATTGATCTTTATAGCGCATATAATAGATGTTTGAATTTATATAGAACGATTCGTTTTTCAATCTCCATCCCAATTCAAAATCATTCAATGTTTCTGGTTTTGGATTTCCATTTTCATAATCTGTTCTGTTAGGCTCTCTGTTTGCTCTAGCATAAGAAGTATATAAACTATTATTTTCATTCACCCTATAAGTAATTCCTGTTTTTGGATTAAAAAAGGTAAATGAATCATCCACATCATTTGCTGCAACTCCGTTAGCCTTATAGTTTATTGTTCTAACCTGTAAATCACCATACAAATTTATTTTATCATTTAGGCGATAATTAGCTTTAGTAAAAGCATTAAAATCTGTTTTATTTCCATAATCTTCATAATAGCGATCTCTTATTTCACTATCACTAGCATATCTTGCCCAAATAACTTCACCAAAATGATCGCCTTCATATTTATTCCATGCACCTCCAAAAGTGAAATCGAAATTAGTGCCATTAGAATATAATAGAGAAAAAGTTGTTCCGTAAAAATTGTTGTCGAGCCATTTTCTACGGATAATATCTGTAGTGTTTATAATTTCTCCACCTATATTAATTTCGTCAAATCCGTAGTCAGCAAAATCTTCATCTTCTTTATATTGTTCGTAATAACCACGACCGTATGTGTAATGAATTGCAATATTTGAAGACCAAAAGTTGTTGTATTTCTGATTCCAATGTAATTGATAATGATCTTGATTGTAATGATCTACTTGGTTGTTGTAGGTGTAATAATTTTTTGTTCTGTCATTTTCTAAATCATCAGCTGTAATCCCTTTCCAAGATTGATAAGTTTCTTCAAATCCACCAAATACAACTGCTTTAATTAAGGTATTATTATCGATATAAGACCCCTGTAAAAAATAGGATTTCAAATCAGAACTTGCTCTGTCAACATATCCATCAGATTTAATAATTGAGGCTCTACCTGCAATTTCAATATGGTCATTCAATCTACCTGTAGTAAACTTTAAGGTATGTTTATGTGTATTGAAAGAGCCAAAAGAATTTGCAATTTCAGCTCTAGGTTTTTCTGAAATAGCATCTGTTAATAAATTAACACTTGCCCCAAAAGCTCCGGCTCCATTTGTAGACGTTCCAACACCACGCTGTAGTTGTAGGCTTTCTACTGATGATGAGAAATCAGGTAAGTCTACCCAAAAAGTATTCATAGATTCAGAATCGTTATACGGTATTCCGTTGATGGTAATATTTACACGAGTTGCATCACTACCACGAACTCGAATACCGGTATACCCAACTCCAGCACCAGCATCTGATGTTGTAACAACATTGGGCATATAATTCATTAACACAGGGATGTCTTGTCCAAGGTTACGTTTAACAATGTCTTCTTTTGAAAGATTTGAGTGTGTTATTGGTGATTCTGAATTAACACGAATCGCTTTGACAATAATTTCATCTAGAACGTTATCTACTTTGATAGAATCCTTTTTGACTTTCTCTTGTGCATTGATAGTAATTGCAAGAAGCATTAAAAAAATAAATGATATTTTTTTCATTTTAAATAAATTTAAAACGAATAAAAAGAGGTAATTACTCGATATTTTGAATAATTAATTGTTTAATAATTGGCGATTATCGCCTTCCTAAACAGCATTATCTGTTCTAGGTTCAATGGGTATGATCTCAGCCTTATCCTGAATTGCTTTAAGAATTCAGGATTAGCACCCCTTTATGAGAACGGTACAAAAGTAATATACGATTATGAATTTCTGATTATTAAATCAGATTATTTTTTAGAAATCTATAAACCAAAAAAAGGCTATTTTAAAAAGATAAAAGCTGTTAGAATTAAAGAGGGTATCTAGCTATGAATCGCTCTATTGTCTACCGCTAAACATGCTTCCTTAATAGCTTCTGTAAATGTTGGATGCGCATGAGAACTACGAGCAATATCTTCTGATGATGCTCTAAACTCCATAGCAATTACAGCTTCGGCAATCATATCAGCGGCACGAGCAGCAATCATATGAACACCTAATATTTCATCTGTTTCAGCATCAGCAAGAACTTTTACTTGCCCTTCAATATCCATACTTGCACGAGCACGACCTAAAGCACGCATAGGAAAACTACCAACTTTGTAGTTTGCACTGGCTTCTTTTAATTGCTCTTCGGTTTTGCCAACTGATGCCACTTCTGGCCATGTGTAAACTACTCCCGGAATTAAATTATAATCGATATGAGGTTTTTGACCTGCTATGATTTCTGCAACCATAGTTCCTTCTTCTTCTGCTTTATGTGCAAGCATTGCTCCTTTAACAACATCACCAATAGCATAGATGTTTGAAATATTGGTTTGTAAGTGATTATTGGTTTCAATAACACCTCTGTCAGTTACATTTACGCCTATATTTTCTAAACCTAATTTGTCAGTGTATGGTCTACGACCAACTGAAACCAAACAATAATCCGCATTGAATTCAACAGGAATTCCTTTTTTATTGTCAGCAGTTACGGTAACTGTTTTTCCATCCGAAGAAACAGAAGAAACTTTATGACTTGTATAAAATTTAATTCCTTGTTTTTTCAATGATTTTTGTAGTTCTTTAGAGAGCATTCCATCCATGGTAGGGATAATTTTTGGCATAAATTCTACCACAACAACTTCAGTTCCAAGTCTATTATAAACCTGTCCTAATTCTAAACCAATTACACCACCTCCAATTACAATCATTTTTTTAGGGATTTCTTTTAAACTCAAAGCTTCTGTAGAAGTAATGATTCGTTTTTTATCAATCTCAATAAAAGGTAAAGTTGATGGTTTAGAGCCAGTAGCTATAATGGTATGCTTTGATGCGATCGTTTCAACTTTATCTTCTGATGTTATATTAATGTGTGTTTCATCTTTAAAAGAACCAAATCCTTTATAAACATCAATATTATTTTTCTTCATCAAAAAGTCAATACCGCTGCATGTTTGAGAAACAACTTCATTTTTTCTCTCAATCATCTGAGTGAAATTTACTTTTACTTCAGCAACATCGATTCCGTGTTTTTCAAAGTGAGTAATTGCATCGTGGTAATGATGAGATGAATCTAGCAAAGCTTTTGAAGGGATACATCCAACATTGAGGCAGGTTCCACCAAGTGTATTGTATTTTTCAATGATTGCAGTTTTTAATCCTAATTGTGCACAGCGTATTGCAGCTACATATCCACCTGGTCCAGATCCGATAACAGTTACATCGTAATTACTCATAATTTTCTTTAAATGATTGGAGGGCAAAAATAAGATATTTTGTCAGAAAAACAGAGGTGAATTAACATACATTATGGGTTTTGTAATTAAATTGGTGTTTAGAAAGTAAAACTATCCATTTGTTAAAATAAATGTGCTATCTGCTTGATTTTTATAAAAAAAACAAGAAAAAAACTTGCTCATATCAGAAATCGTAGTATGTTTGTCTTGAAGTTTTGTGCTATGCAAAATTTCTCCTATATAACCCCTTTTATAAATAGTATTGAGTTTTATCTCGATATTTAATTGCTGAGACTTTATCCCACTAAAAGGAGGTCAGCATTTTTTATGAACTAAAAGGTGGGAGAAATTATGAAAGACTTTAAACTACTTGCGGTTATATCAATTTTCCTTTTTATAAGTTGGCCAAATGTTGTATTGGGTCAAAATAAGAGCTCTAAAAAAATTGATGGTCAGGAATTGGTAAAAACACCATTGCTTACCGAAAAATATTCAAAAGAATATATTGATAGCTTTAATTCTAAGCTACAGCAAAGAGCAATTGTCCATAATCAATTTAGAGCCGTAAATCAATCAAATTTAATTACACCAAGTCCTGTAGGAACATGTAATGTGATTTCTTGCGGATCTTTTAATTTTGGAGATACAGACCCAGATAATGATTGGGGAGGTTTTAGAACAGCTGTTGACGGAAGTACTTATTCAGCGAATGTAGAATATGACTGTTGGTATGATCATGGAACTGTCGATTATTCGGAAGGGCAGTATATTTCCTATTCAAACTCGGAAGCAAATATAGATACTCCTGCAATCATTTCTTCATCACCAGATGGTGGAGGTTTTTCAATTTTTTCTTATAAGAATGAATCTATTAATCAAGATTTAACAGTATTGCCAAATGCAAACTATACTGTTTGTTTTGAAATTGCGGTGATTCCAAGATATAGTAATGATGATGGTGATTTTGTAGAATTTGAGCCTAATCTTCAATTTGGAATAGAATCTGGTGGAATCCAAATTCCAGGTGGAAATCAATTAGAATATACACATTCCAATTTAAATATACACCCGTTATCTGATTTTCCAACCGAACTTTCTACAGCTACTTCAGGTGCTTTTCAAAATCCAAATGGCTGGACTGAGATAAACCCATATTGGGAAACAGTTTGTATTACCTTTAAAACTGATAATTCTGGAGAAGTAAATATTTATTATAAAACTGGAGACCCAGGTAGATCTGTTGTTTTAGTCGATGGACTTAGATTAAGTCTTGAAGGATATGCAACACCCCCTACTTTACAAATCGAAAGCACTACTTATTCAAGAGTATTTTGTGATCCAACTACTGTTGAGTTGAATAATTATATTTTAGGTTCTGGCCCTGGAGGTTCAGTATTAACATGGAGTACAGATGTAGATCCATTAGTTGTTTCAGCGCATCTTTCAAATACAAGTGTAAGTGTTCCAGGGACATATTACGCATTTTATTATAATAATGTTGATAATTGTGCTTCACCAGTTGCGATGTTAGATTTGGAATTAACAAATCTTAGCTATACAATTATTTCGCAAACTGATGAAGATTGCTCAGGAAGTGATACAGGAGAAATTGTAATTGCTGGAGTTGATGGAGCTTCACCGTATACATATTCTATTGATGGAGGAATTACTTCACAAAATAATGGTTCTTTTTCTAACCTATCTGATGGTACTTATGTAATTACTGTTACTGATTCAAATGGATGTGATGTAACTACAACTGATATTATAATTAATACAATAGATACTGAAAATCCGTTAATAACTGCCCCTGATGATTATACTATAGAAGGATGTAGTACTAATGATATTTCTGGATTGATAGCTAGTGCCTATGAATTGACTATATCTTTAACTGATTTAGAAGGTGCTTTAGGAGGAAATGGAACTGCATCTGACGATACAAATGATTTTGTTATTACTTATATTGATACTTGTGTTTATGCTTGTCCTATAATTGTAACAAGAACTTTTACTATAACAGACGGTTGTGGTAATACTGCAACTGACACTCAAACAATCACAGTTCAAGATACGACTGTACCAACATTTAACGAATCACTTCCTACAAATGAAACAGTAGAATGTGACGCGGTACCAACTGCAGATACTTTAACGGCATCTGATAACTGTGGAACAGCGAATGTAACCTATAACGAAACAAGAACAGATGGTAGTTGTGCAAATAGCTATACCTTGACTAGAGTATGGACTGCAACTGATGAGTGTAATTTAATTACTGAACATACACAGATTATTACGATCAGTGACACCCAAGCTCCAATTATAGAAGCTTCCCCAGCAGACATTACTGTTGAATGTATAGATGATGTACCAGCAATGGTAAGTCTAAACTACACAGACAACTGCGATACATCAGGAATGGTACTAGGAGTTGACGGCGTACAAGTAGGTGATAGTTGTGGAGGCACAATTACAAGAACCTGGAACATCACAGATGCTTGTGGAAATGTAGCAGAGACAAGAACACAGGTAATTACGATCAGTGACACCCAAGCTCCAATTATAGAAGCTTCCCCAGCAGACATTACTGTTGAATGTATCGATGACGTACCGGCAATG
>JADGEL010000005.1 GCA_016744415.1 Flavobacteriaceae bacterium
ATGACCTGCTAGCAACTAACGATAGGGGTTGCGCTCGTTATAGGACTTAACCTGACACCTCACGGCACGAGCTGACGACAACCATGCAGCACCTTGTAAGTAGTCCGAAGAAAGATCTATCTCTAAATCATGCAACTTACATTTAAGCCCTGGTAAGGTTCCTCGCGTATCATCGAATTAAACCACATGCTCCACCGCTTGTGCGGGCCCCCGTCAATTCCTTTGAGTTTCAATCTTGCGATCGTACTCCCCAGGTGGGACACTTATCACTTTCGCTTAGTCACTGAAATAATCCAACAACTAGTGTCCATCGTTTACGGCGTGGACTACCAGGGTATCTAATCCTGTTCGCTCCCCACGCTTTCGTCCATTAGCGTCAGTATATACGTAGTAGACTGCCTTCGCAATCGGTATTCTGTGTAATATCTATGCATTTCACCGCTACACTACACATTCTATCTACTTCCATATAACTCAAGACTACCAGTATCAAAGGCAGTTCCACAGTTAAGCTGTGGGATTTCACCTCTGACTTAATAGTCCGCCTACGGACCCTTTAAACCCAATGATTCCGGATAACGCTTGGACCCTCCGTATTACCGCGGCTGCTGGCACGGAGTTAGCCGGTCCTTATTCTTACAGTACCGTCAGCACCCTACACGTAGGGCGGTTTCTTCCTGTATAAAAGCAGTTTACAACCCATAGGGCCGTCTTCCTGCACGCGGCATGGCTGGATCAGAGTTACCTCCATTGTCCAATATTCCTCACTGCTGCCTCCCGTAGGAGTCTGGTCCGTGTCTCAGTACCAGTGTGGGGGATCTCCCTCTCAGGACCCCTATTTATCGTAGTCTTGGTAAGCCGTTACCTTACCAACTAACTAATAAAACGCATGCCCATCTTTTACCGCCGAAACTTTAATAATAAATCAATGCCGATCTATAATATTATGGAGTATTAATCTTCATTTCTAAAGGCTATTCTCCAGTAAAAGGTAGGTTACATACGCGTTACTCACCCGTGCGCCGGTCGTCAGCAAATAGCAAGCTATTCCTGTTACCCCTCGACTTGCATGTGTTAAGCCTGCCGCTAGCGTTCATCCTGAGCCAGGATCAAACTCTTCATTGTATAAATTTTAAATAATTTATAATGTGAATAGTCTCAAAAAAATTTGGAATGTCTTAATAAAAAAACATCCGGTCTTTTACTCAATTTACGCTGTCAATTTCAATATTTTCAATGAACTTCTTCTTTATTCTTTTTCTTAGCGGGTGCAAATATAAAACTAAATTTATTCCTAACAAGTAAAAATAAATCTTTTTTTTATTTATTTTTACTACACCACTAAAACAAAATTTGAATGAACGCGATTAACTAATTAATCGGGGTGCAAATGTAATACTTTTTAATCCTTTAAAACTAAAAAAATATTAATTTTATTTGCACTTAATTGTCATCCAAAAATCCCAAAGAACTATACCAACTTACAAACTACTTATGCCCTCCGTTAGCGGGTGCAAATATACATGGTATTTGTAATTAAACAAGGGAATTTTTACTGTTTTTTTAATATATTTTATTTGTGCTTTTAACAAACTAAATATGAACTAATTATAGCTTAAAAAAATATAAAAAAGATTTAGCTAATTTGTTTTCTTTTGGCATATAATCAAATAGAAAAGCATTTAAACTGAATTAGAGCTTCACACTATCAAATAGAACATTAAAAGAATTAGATTTTTAATGTTGATTTCAAGAAAATACACACCTATATATATTATAGGTGATTTCAAAAAAAACATTTATAAAAAATTTCAAGGCTACTTTTCTAATAAATTCTATTAACAAATTAAACAAGCTGGTCAAAATGATAATCTATCAAAATTTGAATTTCAATACATGCTGTATTTCTTATTCGAGAAAAGCAAGGTATTCAACGACTATATCTTCTATTAAAATTATCCCCGAAATAGTAAAATCAATCTTGCATTAAAAATCAACTATAAAGTAAACTAAAACCTATTGCATAGCATTAAGTTTTCTAATACCTTTGCATTCTTAATTTTATAATAATGATAAAAATTACATTGCCCGATGGTTCGGTAAGAGAATTTGAAAATAGAAGCACTCCAATGGATGTTGCTGTGAGTATTAGTAGTGGTTTTGCGAGAAACGTGATTTCTGCAAAGTTCAATAACACAACCGTTGAAACCGTTACTCCTATAACCACCGATGGTAATTTGGTTCTTTATACTTTTAATGATGACGATGGCAAGAAAGCCTTTTGGCATTCATCAGCTCACTTATTGGCACAAGCTATTTTATTCTTCCACCCCAGTGCAAAATTGACAATTGGCCCTGCTATTGAAAATGGATTTTATTATGATTTAGATTTAGGTGCAGAAACTATTTCTGAAAAAGACTTCAAAAAAATTGAAGATAAAATGATTGAATTCGCTCGTGAAAAACATCAATTCCAATTGCGAGAAGTCTCAAAAGCAGCTGCATTAGATTTTTATAAAAAACAAAACAACGAATACAAAGTTGAGTTGATAGAAAACTTAACGGATGGAGATATTACATTTTGCGATCATGCTGATTTTACTGATTTATGTCGTGGAGGACACGTTCCAAATACTGGAATCATTAAAGCTGTAAAAGTGATGAGTACAGCTGGTGCATATTGGAGGGGCGATGAAAACAATACGCAATTAACACGCATCTACGGAATCTCATTCCCAAAGCAAAAGTTACTGACAGAATATCTTGAGAAATTAGAACTCGCAAAACAACGTGACCATAGAAAATTAGGAAAAGAATTAGAGTTATTTGCATTCTCAACAAGAGTTGGTCAAGGTTTACCATTGTGGCTACCAAAAGGAGCTGCTTTACGTGAGCGTTTAGAAAACTTCTTAAAAGCTGCACAGAAAAAAGCAGGATACGAATTGGTAATGACTCCACATATTGGCCAAAAAGAACTGTATGTAACTTCAGGACATTATGAAAAATATGGTGAGGACAGTTTTCAACCAATTCACACTCCAAAAGACGATGAAGAGTTTTTGTTAAAACCAATGAACTGTCCACATCACTGCGAGATTTATCGCGTAAAGCCTTATTCATATAAAGAATTACCAAAACGATTTGCAGAATTTGGCACCGTATATAGATACGAGCAAAGCGGTGAATTACATGGTTTAACACGTGTACGCTGTTTTACCCAAGATGATGCTCATATTTTCTGTACTCCAGATCAATTACATGATGAGTTTATGAATGTCATCGATTTAGTATTGTATGTTTTTGGGTCTCTAGGTTTCGAAGATTTTACTGCACAGATTTCATTACGTGATCCGGAGGATAAAGAAAAATATATTGGCTCTGATGAAAATTGGGAAAAAGCTGAAAACGCAATTATTCATGCGGCCAAAGAAAAAGGTTTAAAAACGGTAACTGAATATGGAGAAGCAGCTTTTTACGGCCCAAAATTAGACTTTATGGTAAAAGATGTTTTAGGTAGAAGTTGGCAGCTAGGAACAATTCAAGTAGATTATAATTTACCTGAACGCTTTGATTTACAATACAAAGGAGCTGACAATCAAATGCACCGACCTGTGATGATTCATAGAGCACCATTTGGTTCCATGGAACGATTTATTGCTATTTTGTTAGAGAACACAGGTGGTAATTTCCCACTGTGGCTAACGCCTGAGCAAGTTATCATATTGCCTATCAGTGATAAATATCAAAAATATGCCGAAAAAGTTTCAGAAGTCTTAGAAAATTCCGAAATTCGCGCCCTCATTGACGACCGTAGTGAGAAGACAGGTAGGAAGATTCGTGATGCTGAGATGAGCAAGATACCTTACATGATTATAGTCGGTGAAAATGAGGAAGGTAACGAAACTGTATCTGTAAGAAAACATGGAGAAGGTGACAAAGGAACCTTTACAATTAAAGACTTTATCTCTTTAATTGAAACAGAAATAAAGAGTACATTAAAACAATTTTAGTTTAATTTAAATTTTTCAGTCATAGCAATACGTAGAAAAAGAGGTCCTAGAAAACCCTGGAGAGTAATTAAAGAAGATCAGCACAGAATTAATGAGCACATTAAATTTGTAGATGAAGTTCGTTTAGTTGGAGAGAATGTCGAAGTTGGTGTTTACTCACTAATTAAAGCAAAAATGATTGCTAGAGAGCTTGAACTTGATTTAGTTGAGATATCTCCAAAAGCAAAACCTCCTGTTTGTAAAGTAATTGATTACAAAAAGTTTTTATACGAACAAAAGAAGCGAGAAAAAGCATTAAAATCTAAAGCGACTAAAGTTATTGTAAAAGAAATTAGATTCGGCCCGCAAACTGATGAACATGATTACGAATTTAAAAAGAAACATGCTGTTAAGTTTTTACAAGACGGTGCTAAGTTAAAAGCATTTGTATTTTTTAAAGGACGATCTATTATTTATAAAGATCAAGGTCAAATTTTATTATTACGTCTAGCACAAGAGTTAGAAGAATATGGTAAAGTAGAACAAATGCCAAAGTTAGAGGGGAAACGAATGATTATGTATCTCTCTCCTAAGAAAAAATAAAAACCTGTCTCCTACCCCTTTCAAAAGGAAATAGAGAGATGTAAAATTAATACTGAAACAAGTTTCAGTATGAAAATATTAAGCAAGTTAAAAACGAAGAGAAATGCCTAAAATGAAAACAAAATCTAGTGCCAAGAAACGCTTTAAGTTGACGGGTTCTGGAAAAATCAAAAGAAAGCATGCTTTTAAGAGTCACATTTTGACAAAAAAATCTAAAAAGCGTAAGCTAAGACTTACTCACGATGGTTTGGTACACAAATCAGACAAGAGTAACATCTTACAACAATTAACTTTGAAATAGAAGTTAGGAATTAGTTTAACCATATGATGGTGCTCGTATAAGAGTCTAGAATAATTTTAGAACGCCCATCATAAAATTAAAACATTGAAATTATGCCAAGATCAGTAAATTCAGTTGCTTCAAGAGCTAGAAGAAAAAAGATATTGAAGCAAGCAAAAGGTTACTTTGGAAGACGTAAAAACGTTTACACAGTAGCAAAGAATGCGGTTGAAAAAGGAATGTTATATTCTTATAGAGACCGTAAAAACAACAAAAGAAACTTCCGTGGATTGTGGATTCAACGTATTAACGCAGGAGCACGTTTACATGGAATGTCTTATTCTCAGTTTATGGGGAAAGTTAAAGCTAATAATGTTGAATTGAACCGTAAGGTTCTTGCAGATTTAGCTATGAACCACCCAGAAGCTTTTAAGGCTGTTGTTGATAAAGTAAAATAGAGATAGTTAATACCTTGCTTATAATTAAAAGCCTTGAACGAAAGTTCGAGGCTTTTTGTTTTATATACTTCCAAGTTTACTGCTTTGTCTTTCTCGCAGATGCGGGAATCCAAAATTCAGTATAAATGGATTCCCATTTTCATGGGAAAGACAGTGAAACAAAAAACTAGCACGAACGAAAGTTCAGGTCTTTTTGTTTTATATAATAATTCGAGTATTTTTAGGGCTACTAATTTTGACTATGAAAAAAATAAAATTTCTGATAATTCTCCTTTTTCTTACATCTTGCAGTTTTAGCTTTATTAAAACGAACGAGCTAGAAGACGGAATGACAGATGTTCCTTTTAATAAGGATTTCTTTGATAAAAGATATCGAGAAAAGCATGAAGTTATTAATTTAAATCAAGTGGATTTCAATGCCATTTACATTGAAAGTTATTCTATTAGTGATAACGGAATATTTGATTTAAGAAGTGGATCTAACGATTTTATTAATGGAATAAAATTTTATACTAATGGATGTGTTAGTGTTTTTGGTATTGATAAAAATAAAATTAATGACCAAAGGCTTTTAAATCCAATAGTGCATGGATTCAGAGGAATGTCATATGTGAAAAAGAAAGATACATTAATTGATTTTTATGCGCCGGCAAATTCCAGTTACCAATTTGGAAAAATAAAACACAAAGCAAGAGTTAATGGAGACACTCTATTTTTAACTGACAGATATGATATTATCGATGTTTATCTAAAAAAACAATTGACTGAAAAAAATTTAGGGTTCGAAGCTGATTGGTAATTACTTAAAGCACCTCTCCCAATTCTTTCAATTTCTCTGTATTCTCATGCAATTTCAACTCTTCCACAATTTTGTGAATATCTCCATTAATTACATTTTGCAAATCATAAATGGTCAACCCAATTCTGTGTTCAGTAACACGACCTTGAGGATAATTATAGGTTCTAATTTTAGCAGAACGATCTCCACTTGAAACCAACGTATTTCTTTTTGCAGCGTCTGCTTCTAATTTTTTAGCCAACTCCATTTCGTAAATACGAGAACGCAATACTTTCATGGCTTTGTCCTTATTTTTATGCTGCGATTTTTGATCTTGACATTGCGCTACAATCCCTGTAGGAACGTGCGTTAGTCTTACAGCAGAATAGGTTGTATTTACTGATTGCCCTCCAGGACCTGATGAACAGAAATAATCTACACGAATATCACTTTGTTTTAAATCAATATCAAATTCTTCAGCTTCTGGTAACACCATTACTGTAGCAGCACTTGTATGTACTCGCCCTTGAGTTTCTGTTTGCGGCACACGTTGTACACGATGTACGCCAGACTCAAATTTTAATTCTCCATACACATCAGGACCCGTTACACTAAATACAACTTCTTTAAATCCGCCGGCTGTACCTTCACTAATATCTTCAACTTCTGTTTTCCAACCTTTATCTGAAGCAAATTTAGTGTACATTCTATATAAATCCCCTGCAAAAATACTTGCTTCATCACCACCTGTACCTGCACGAATTTCGACAATTACATTCTTGGCATCTTCAGGATCTTTCGGGATGAGCATGAATTTAATATCGTCTTCTAACTTCGGAATAGCTTCGTTAGCTTCATCCATTTCCATCTTAGCCATTTCGGTCATTTCGGCATCCGAACCATCCGCTATAATTTCTTTAGCTTCAGTAATATTATTAAGCAAAACTTCGTATTCCTTGATTTTCTCGACCATCGCATTTAAGTCTTTATACTCCTTATTGAGTTTGACATAACGCTTTTGATCCATGATAATATCAGGTTGAATAATCAAATCTGACACTTCATCAAATCTTTGCTTTACTATATGTAACTTGTCTAACATATTTTTTCTTTGGATTGCAAATTTACGAATTAATTATTGTTTTGTTTGCATACACTATTTGAAGAAAATTAAATTATAGCTTGTATTCTATCAATTTTGAAAGTTTAAAAATCAAAAACTACCCCTACACCCAAAATTTGTTTCCATTGCACTTTTGCCCCTGAAACTTGAACCTCTTCATCATTAACCGTTTCTGTAAATTTAATGTCATTATCATATTTAAGGTGTGAGCCAAAAACAGCTCTAATATAATCATTGACTTGAAGATTAAAAACGAATTCCCAATCTACATCTACATTACCAAAATCATTTACATAATCAGTATAAAGGCTTAATCTATTTTTAAAGTAAACATTTTTAAATATTTCTTTTTCATAAGTGTTTGTCAGTAAAACACCCAATTCATGCCTAGACTTTTTACCTTTTGAAATTAGATTTCCATCATCATCATAAACCCCACTAGTAACCCCAAATGCTCCAGAATTTGCTAATTCATCATTTAAAACAAAGGTAGATTTTAAAGTTAAGGGAGATAAGTAAAAGTTGAATTTCTCAACATTATGACTATAAATAGTACCTATACCAACAAACAAATAAGCTGGTGCCATAAAGGTTGATAGCAACTTTTTATCATCTCCTTCATAGGAATTACCATTAGCAAATTGAGTTTTAAAACTAATATTTGCCGAAGAATACCAATTGGATAAAGTATCTTTTCTATATCCTATTGTTGAATAAAATTCTAATATGTCATCTGTTTTTCTGACATCTGTATCCTTTTGCATATTCACACCAAAACGGGCAATCATCCTATTAGCCCAAACTAAATTTCCTTTTTTGTAGTTTCGTTCAAATTCAGCATTTAATAACCCTGCGATAGAATTTGTGCCACCAGCATTCCAATTTACAAAGGCTACTTCACTAATATCAATACCTACCCTATTTTTTCTTTCCCAAAAAGCTGAGTCAATTACAATTTTATTTGGATTATCTACCAAATCGAAAATAGAAACTTTGTATATATCATTTGTTTCAACATTCTTGACTGTAACAGAATCTATTTGGGCTGATGCTACAATACAAAAAAGAAAAAAAAGAAAAGAATATATAAATCGCATTGAATAAGAAAGCATCTAGTTGCTAGTAATTGAAAGTTCCGTATTCACTTTTTATTGTCAGTTTTTTCTTTTCCGAAGTTTCTACCCTGCCAATAATTTGAGCATTAACATTAAACGATTTTGAAATTGAAATAATATCATCGGCTATTTCTGAACTAAGATAAATTTCCATTCTGTGACCACAATTAAACACTTGATACATTTCTTTCCAATCTGTGTTTGACTGTTTTTGAATAAGTTTGAATAACGGTGGAACAGCAAACATATTATCTTTAATAATATGCAATTTATTTACAAAATGTAAAATTTTAGTTTGTGCACCTCCACTACAATGCACCATTCCGTGGATATCATTAGAATTATATTTATCTAAAATAGCTTTTATAATTGGGGCATATGTTCTTGTAGGAGACAATACTAATTTACCAGCATCGATTGGAGAATCATCAACAGTATCTGTCAATTTCATTGCTCCAGAATATACTAGCTCTTCTGGTACTGCTGCATCAAAACTTTCAGGAAATTTATTTGCCAAATAATTATCAAACACATCATGTCTTGCAGATGTTAATCCGTTAGACCCCATCCCTCCATTATATTCAGTTTCATAAGTTGACTGACCAAAAGATTCTAATCCTACAATTACATCACCATCTTTTATATTTGCATTATCAATAACATCGCTACGCTTCATTCTTGCAGTAACTGTTGAGTCTACAATAATTGTTCTGACTAAATCACCCACATCAGCAGTTTCGCCTCCAGTTGAATGAATCTTAACTCCGAACTTCTTTAAATCAATAATTAATTCTTCTGTACCATTAATAATTGCAGAAATCACTTCACCTGGAATCAGGTTTTTATTTCGGCCAATAGTTGAAGATAGCAAAATATTGTCAGTAGCTCCTACACAAATTAAGTCATCTATATTCATTATAAGAGCATCTTGAGCTATTCCTTTCCAAACAGATACGTCTCCTGTTTCTTTCCAATACATATAGGCTAAAGAACTTTTTGTACCTGCGCCATCAGCATGCATTATCAAACAGTAATCATCATTGTTAGTTAAATAATCTGGCACAATCTTGCAAAATGCCTGTGGAAACAAACCTTTATCAACATTTTTTATTGCAGCATGAACATCTTCTTTAGAAGCCGAAACTCCGCGTTGGCTATACCTTTTACTAATCTCTGAACTCATTGGATAGGTGTAAAAATTATTAAAGGACAAATTTAATTGAACTTTATTAAAATCTTCTCAAAATAGAAGATATATTACCAACAAAAATGCCGAGATAAATCTCGGCATTTTACATTTTAATAGGAAAAGATAAATTTAATATAAATTGAACTAATTTTAAGTTAGCACAACCTTAACATAGCAGTTATTAAATATTAATTATATTTAATCGATTTCACATTTTGATGACTTTCGTCAATTTGAGCAACATTAGTAAACTCACTTACTTCAGTTTGGTTTGTTGTCTCAATTTTTTTCGAACTCCCTTGAACTACCATCAGGGTTGTCGCTAGCATAAAAAACACTAAACTTAGAACTTGATTCTTCATAGTTTTAATTTTGCTTAACATAAATTGTTAAAAATTACACAAATAACTTTTATTTTAAATACTTAAAATCGTGGAGACACAAGCATTTCAAATAAATTCTACTCGGGGTATAATAAATTGATAATTGTGGGGGACAATTGGGAAAAATTGTGCTGGGGGTAAAAAAAGTATCTGAATACTTTACTTGCACGGTACAAAGATACAAGGTTTATAGAGTAATAATCTAACTAATTTTTAGTTTCTAATAAATCACACACTTTTAACAATAAAAAGTAAGAGAAAATCAACAAAATGCAAATTCAAAGTTATTGATTCTATACATCTTTATTTCCCTATAAATACATCTAACAACTAATAAACACTTCTGAATTTTGACATAGTGTTTTACGAACATAGATATTAAAAGATTAAAAAATAGTGTTTCAAAAATTTAGTATATGAAAAAATAAGAGATTCATAAAAATTACTTTTTAAAATTCAAAAACAATGTTTTGCCTTAATCAAATAAAACATTTAAATTATATTTGCATCGAGTTTTTAATAGTATTAATAATAAAAACAACACAACAATGGCTAAAATAAAATTAGAATACATTTGGTTAGATGGGTATTTCCCAACGCAAAATATGCGAAGCAAGACAAAAGTTGAAGAGCATGAAAACTTTAAAGGAACAATTGAAGAACTAGGAAATTGGTCTTTTGATGGTTCGTCTACAAAACAAGCTGAAGGCGGATCATCAGACTGTGTTTTAAAACCTGTTGCAATCTACCCTGACCCTGATCGTATTAATGGCTATTTAGTAATGAATGAAGTTTTAAATGTAGATGGCACTCCACACGTTAGTAATGGTAGAGCAACTATTGATGATGATGATAATGATTTTTGGTTTGGTTTTGAACAAGAGTATTTTATAATGGATACGGCTACGCAACTTCCTCTAGGATTCCCAATTGGCGGATATCCTGGGCCACAAGGAATGTATTACTGCTCAGTTGGTGGAAAAAATACTTTTGGAAGAGATTTAGTTGAAGAACATGCCGATTTATGTATTGATGCTGGATTAAATTTTGAAGGAATCAACCAAGAAGTTGCATCTGGACAATGGGAATTTCAATTATTTGCTAAAGGAGCAAAACTTGCTGGAGATGAAATTTGGGTTGCACGTTATTTATTAGATCGATTGACTGAAAAATATGGTTACTACATAGAGTACCATCCTAAACCAATTAAAGGAGATTGGAATGGTTCTGGTATGCATGCAAACTTCTCTAACACTACATTGAGAACTTGTGGAGATAAAGATACGTACATGAAAATCTGTGAAGCGTTTAGACCCGTTGTTGATGAGCATATTGATGTTTATGGAGAGTATAATGATCAACGTTTAACAGGTTTACACGAAACTGCAGCAATTACTGATTTTAGTTATGGCATCTCTGATAGAGGAGCATCAATTAGAATCCCAATTTTAACAGTTAACAATGACTGGAAAGGATATTTAGAAGATAGAAGGCCAGCTTCAAATGCTGACCCATATAAAATTGCTGGAAGAATTATTAAAACAGTTAAATCTGTAGAATAAAACTGTTCATAGTTTTAAAAAGAGCCTCCAATTGAAGGCTCTTTTTATACTTTTTTTCAGTAAATCATTTGAAAAATAAAAACACTATATAAGCCCAAGAGAATAATACCATCTCTCCATCCCAATTTCATTCTAGATGGGAAAAACACCAAGATTAAAATCAAAAAGGCAAAACCTAGCATCCAAAAAATATCATTAGTTAATAATCCCTGATCACTCACAGACAATGGGGTAATGATAGAAGTGATTCCTAGTACAGCTAGTATATTAAAGATATTTGAACCTATAAGGTTTCCCAAGGATATTGCTTTTTCTTTCTTTAAAATTGCAACAATCGATGTTGCTAATTCTGGAATACTCGTACCAACCGAAACAATCGTTACTCCTATAATTCTTGTACTAACTCCCAGATCAATTGCCAAATCTGTAGCGCCTTGAATCAACAATTCTGAACCACTCCAGAGTGCCACACCACCAATCCCCATAAATAACACATCTTTATATAAAGGTAGTTCTTCATCATCTTCTGGCATTTCATCAATAACTGCTGCTTTTTGAAATCGCAATAAATAAATTAAAAAAGCAATTAATAAGCTAACCAAAATAATTCCTTCGTATTGTACTATTTTTCCATCAAAAGCTAAAAAAAAATACAGAATCAAAGATGAAATCATCATTACTGGCCAATCTGTTTTATAAAAACTTTTTTGAATTGTAATTGTTGATAGTATAATTGTGATTCCTAAAACCAATCCTAAATTTGCAATGTTAGATCCTATAACATTTCCTAAAGATAAGTCAGCATGTCCATTCAATGCCGCTTTTATACTCACTATTAATTCTGGAGCAGAAGTTGCAAAGGAAACCACGGTCATCCCAATCACAATTTTTGGAATCTTTAATCGTAAAGAAAAACCTACTGCTGATTTTAACAACCAGTTACCTCCTAAAATAAGCAACACTAATCCTGTACCTATATACATATAATCCATTCACAAAAGTTTTGCGCAAATATAGTTGAATTTTTATGTGTCAATCAAAAAATAGATTCCCTTAATTTTTTGTTAAAACTACTACAATAGTTGTATAACTATAAAAATAGTTATAGATTTGCTGTGTAGAAATATTAAGTATATATGGAAAAACTTACCAACAAAGAAGAAGAAATTATGCAAGCCTTATGGCAACTAAAAAAAGGATTTGTAAAAGACGTAGTTAGTCTACTACCAAATGATCCACATTACAATACTGTTTCTACAACTATTAGAAAAATGGAAGAAAAGGGATTTGTTGAGCATATTGCTTTTGGGAAAACACATCAATATTACCCAGCAATTTCTAAAGAATCGTATCGAAAGAACTTTATGAATAAAACCATCAATAATTATTTTGAGAACTCTTATAAAAATGTGGTTTCCTTTTTTGCCAATGAAGAAAAAATAAGTGTAAAAGAGCTTAAAGAAATTATTGATCTTATAGAAAATAAAAAATAGCACTATGGATTATTTACTAAAAGCATCGGCAATTTTATTTATTTTCTATCTGTTTTATAAAATTGTATTGCATAGAGAAACCTTTTTTCAATCGAATCGAATATTTCTTTTGGTTGGAATTATTGCTAGTCTTATTCTACCTTTAGTTGTGATTCCTATATACGTAGAGCAAACAATATCGCCAATTCATAATTTTACAATTTCACAGGTGTCAAGCATCTCAGAAATTCCAAAAACCATAAACTGGACTCAAATAATTAGCCTTATTTATCTTGTAGGCGTCGCTATTTTTGGCATTAAATTTTTACTATCAATAACCTCATTATGTAAATTATTAATCACAAGTAAAAAAGAAAAAATTGGAGATTTTTATTTCATAAAATTAGAAAATAATGATTCACCCTTTTCATTTTTTAATTATATCGTTTACAATCCAAAAGCATTTGAGCATCGAGAATTAGAACAGGTTTTAGTACACGAAAAAGTACATGCTTATCAATGGCATTCTTTTGATGTTTTATTTTCTCAGATAGTAACAATTTTATTTTGGTTTAATCCAATTTCATGGTTGTATAAAATAACTTTACAGCAAAATTTAGAATTTATAGCAGATGCTATTTCACAAGAAAAATCATCTTGCGAAAAAAGCTATCAACACTTACTATTAAAAAAAAGCACTGCTCCAAATCAATTTACATTAACCAATAATTTTTATAATTCATTAATCAAAAAAAGAATCATTATGTTACACAAAAACCGTTCAAAAAATACTAATCATTGGAAGTTTGCATTTATCCTTCCATTATTAACAGCCTTTATTTTTACCTTCAATACAAAAACAATTGCCCAAACAACTGTAAAAAAAGTCAATACAAAAGATAATAATAGAGGCCTCATTCTAGATGAAATTCATGAGGATATACAAATGGGAATCATTACAAAAGATTCTAAGCAGTCTGATTTAGATAATATTAAAAAATCATTTACTACAGAAGGAGTTAAAGTTAAATTCAAAGGAATAAAACGCAACAAATCCAACGAAATTACTGCTATAAAAATTGATGTAAGCTCAAAACAGTCTAATGCAAATTTTAACACGAATTCAGATTCACCAATTAACCCAATAAAAATTTCATTCGACAACGAAGGTGGAAACATTTCAATTGGCAACGGAGAGATACATCATGGAGATGGGGATATGTTTTTCGTATCAAAGAATGGTAATCATAAAGTACATACAAGTGGAAAAGGAAATCAAAATTTTGTTTTTGTTTCTAATGATGGTAAACATGAAGAACACGAAATTATTGAAATTAAAAGTAATGAAGATAATGTATTTGTTATAAAAAATGGTGGAGAAATTCATGAAAGTAAACATGACGGAGAGCATAAAGTCATTGACATTAAAACTCATGATGAGAACGACAAAGTTGTTTGGGTTACTGAAGATGGTAATAAAACCGTTGAAGTAATAAAAGATGAAGATGATGACATTTTATATATGATAGATGGAAAAGAAGCATCGAAAGAAGAACTGGAAAAATTAGATCCGAATATGATAGAAAAAATGGAAGTTTTAAAAGGTGATAAAGCAACTAAAAAATATGGTACTAAGGTAAAAGATGGTGTTATATTAATAACTACTAAAAAAGAATAATTGTTTAAACTGTTTGTTTAAAAGCAACCACTAAGAAAAATCTTATTGGTTGCTTTTTTTTATTTTAAAGTATAAATTATGTTTAGAAATTGCCTATTCTCAATTCTTTTCCTTTTAAGTTTTTTCTCATATTCTCAAACTATTTCTGGATTTGTTTTTGACAAAAAGACAAGTAAATCTCTTCCGGGAGCATCTGTTTATATAGATGGAACAACACTTGGAACTACTACTAATATAAACGGATATTTTGAACTTGAAATCAATACATCCCAAAATGCTGCTTTAATTATTAGTTTCGTTGGCTACGATACACAACTATTTTCATTATCCGAATTCATCAATTTAAAAAAAATCTATTTAGAAGAAAGTAGTAATCAATTAAACGAGGTTACACTTGGCTTAGACATATGGAGTAGAGAAAAAAAAATGAGCATTTTCAAATCTGAGTTTCTTGGTAAAGAGAAATCTTCGCTAGCTTGTAAAATTTTGAACGAAAAAGATATTGTTTTAATTTATAATTCAGCATTAAATACATTAAGCGCTTATGCTGACAAACCAATTATTATAAAAAACAACTATTTAGGATATGAACTATCTTACAATATAGTTGATTTCGAAATCCAATTTATCATAAATCTCCAAGGGTTTAGACTTACCAATAAAGTCTATTATGCCGGAACAACTTTTTTTAAAGAAATAAAAAAGAAACCGAAAAATAAAATATTACAAAATCGTAAAAAAGAGTTTCATGGGTCACTCACTCACTTTATGCGTTCCCTAGCATCAAAACAACTATATGAAAATAAATTTCAAATATATTTTGAAAGTCTTCCAACCCATCCATATAAATATTTTGATATTACTACTGAAAATGGACAAACAAAAGTTGTGATAAACACTACCAAACTAAATATCTTATATAATAATTTTGATCAATCATCGATTGAACCTATTTCTGAAAACGAAAATGTATTCTATATTGACAACTATGGCAATCATTCTCCTCCATCAAGTATGCTATTCGGTGGTGTTTTTGGAATAAAGAGAATTTCAAATATGCTTCCAATTAATTATAAGCCATATTCAAATCTATAATGGTAAAATAAATGGTTCTAGATTGATTATATTTGTTTTATGAAAAAATCAATTTTCAAAATTTTCGCAAAAATTAACAAATCATTACTTCCATCATATACAAAAAAACGATTGGATATGAGTAAAGCTAAAAAATGGCAGCTTGCTATAATTGGTTGGCGTTATTTTGTCACAAAAAATAGTTTGTGATTGTATAAAAGTTACTATCTTTGCACCCTCAAAATGGCCTCGTGGCGCAACTGAATAGCGCACTTGATTACGGCTCAAGAGGTTATAGGTTTGAATCCTATCGAGGTCACTAATGTTTATAAAGGTTTCAAGAGATTGAAGCCTTTTTTATTTTGCCATTTGCAGATTATTTTAAAATTAAAGCACTGTATTAGTGTCAATTAATCTTTCTATCTACATAAGGTTCTTCGTTTATCATTTGCCCCCTTAAGAGTAACTTTATTAATTGATGAATAAAAAAAACTAAGACCTCTGCAATCTTTAACAAGACGATATTCCTTACGATGTTTTTTATTTAAGTAGGGATGGTTCAATTTTGTAATTTTTTGAACTAAATGTACAAGTGTGTTCTTTTTACACTTCATAAATTTGACTAACTAACATAAAATCAAATTATTATGAAAACAAAACTAGTATTAACAGTAATTCTAACATCTTTATTAATTTTTACAGGGTGTTCAGATAATGAGGACAATGTTCAAGATGTTCAAGATTTGGAATCGATTTCCCAAACTTATCCCCAAGAACAGCAAGAGGTCTTAGAAACTTTTGGGGCCATTGCAGCAAGTATAACAGCCGGAGCTGGAAATGGACATGACGACCCATATATGGACGAACTTATCTCTTTTCATGCCTATGGAGCCAAGTTTACTGAATTCAATGATGGTCATGCTTATGATAGTGCGGGTAATGAAGAAAATGAACGTACGTTTTTTGGTGAAACAGTAGACCCAGGAGGAGTTGTGCAATTTGCCGCTATAGAAGGAACTTTAAAAGTTGCTGTATATTATGGGAATGTAGCTAATTTAACCTTTATCTCAGATTTTCATTTAATGATTGGTGGAAATCTATATATAGTCAATAATCTAATTACTTTATTATTTGTTAAAACAAATGGTCAATGGAAAATGGTTCATGAACACCACTCACCATTCACACCATAGAATTAATAACGTACTATTTTACTCTAATATTACAGCCAAATGATATTTGATTTACTTTGAAAACAAATATAAGCGGTTTCATTTCTATCGAGGTCACAAAAAAAGAGATTGACAAATATCAATCTCTTTTTTATTATATAAATAATTGTTTTGGAGTCCTAAAAATTTATCCGCCAAAAATGGTTTTTAGCCCAACAACAAATACTGCTAGTAACGCCATTGAAATAGTTGTGATGGTAAACCATACAAAAACAAACATACTTTTATCTACCATTTTATTTGGAGCTTTCATAAACTATCGAATTTAAAGATTAATAAAAGTACTAGTGTCTCAAATGCTTGTTGGTTTTAATATTTGTTCTCTTTTTGAACGGAACCTTACCTTAAAAATTGCTCAATTATTTTGATTTAGGACAGTTTTAACATTTACGTAATCAAAACTAAATTCCTAAAATTTGTTTAAATCCGATGATAAAAACAAAAGTTATTACTGTAGAAACAAATGCTATACCCAACCAAACAAACACAAATAATGCTCTTTCTTTTATATTATCTACCGACTTCATCTCTAAAATAATTTTATAGTTTTAGAAATACAAATAGAATGCCAACCAATACTAACAATTAAAATTGAAGTATTTTTTATGAAACCTTTAACAAAAAAAAGCCTGTTTCAAGATTGAAACAGGCTTTAAATATTTTAAAAATAACTATTATCTTTTTGCGGTTGGGTCCATTTTTTTGTCAACAATTAATCGACCATCTCTATTGGCAATTTCCCAAGCTGTATAAAAAACTAATTTTGCTCTTTTGGTCATCAACTCAAATTCAATTTTATCTACTGTGTCAGAAGATTTATGATAATCTGGATGTGACCCTGTTGTATAGAAAATTACAGGGATTCCGTTTTTAGCAAAATTCCAATGATCAGAACGGTAATAGATTCTCTCAGGATGATTTTCATCATTATAGGTATAATCTAAAAACATATTTGTATAAAGTTCATTTGCTCTTTCACTTATTTCATGCAACTCTGTTGATAGCTTATCAGCACCTACTAAACTAACATAATTTTCAGATTCTAATTCTCTATCATCAATACGACCAATCATATCAATATTTAAATCAACTACTGTACTCTTTAAAGAAAATATTGGATTATTTGCATAATACGCAGAACCCAACAGTCCTTTTTCTTCACCGGTAACCATCATAAATAAAATGCTTCTTCTTGGTCCATTACCATCAGCCTTTGCTTTAATAAATGCTTCTGCAATATCCATTACTGCAACGGTACCAGAACCATCATCATCGGCACCATTATATATTTGACCATCTTTACCAACTCCTAAATGATCGTAATGGGCAGTCAAAACTAAAATCTCATCTTTTAAATCGGTCCCTTCTAAAAATCCTAAAACATTTTCTGAAATAATATCTTTTGTATTAAACCCAACTTTAAAGCTAACTTTTCCGTGTTTAATTTTCTTAAGTGCTTTTTTATTACCATTCTCTTTATCAGCAATTGCCTTTGTAAGTTTATCTACTGATTTTCCAAAAATCTCTTCTGCTTGAGATGGACTAATATAAAAAGCACCTGTACTGCTCTCATCTTTGCTATTATTATCTGCTAAACCTAAAGATCCATTAGAAAAATAATTAGCAAACATTTTAAACATTTTAGCAAAATCTTCTTCTGAAGTAGTTCTAAGTATAAAAACCATTTTTGCTCCATTTTGATAAGCAAGTTTCATTGCCTTACCTCTTTCTGCTCTACTTTCATTAAGCAATAGAACTGATTTCCCATTAACATCAACACTATTAAAATCTTCTTCTGCACCAGCGCCAACAAAAACAATTTCAGTTGTAACTTCACCTACTGTCGCTAGACTTCCGTAATACAAAACTTTATCTAAATTTTTAAGTTTAGTATCACCAATTTTAATATAGATATCTCCAGGTTTAGATGATTTAAGTAGAACATTTTGATAATATGGATTTGGTCCATCCACAACAGGACCTGTCAATCCTAATTCTTCAAAGTGTGCTCTAATATAAGCTGCTGCCATTTTTTGACCTCTTTTACCAGTCTCTCTTCCTTCTAGAGCGTCAGAAGCTAAAATAGTTAAATCTTCTTTCATGTCATCAATGGTAATCGTTTCAGCATACTTCATTGCTGTTTCATTTTGCGCAGTTTGTGCAAATGAAAATCCTGTAAGTAATACTGTAAATAAGGTAATTAATTTTTTCATTTTTAGATAAAATTTATTTGAATTAAGGTTATGATTTTTAAAAATCAAACAAATTTAGATTTTTGAGTATTAAAAAAATAAAAAAAAATGTTAAAAATTTTAACATCAATTTTCTACAAAGTTATAAGGAGTGATTTTCAGAATATGTTTTAGCTTGGATTCACATTTACACGGAAAAAATAAAAATATAAGATTTCTCATCCCGATAGCTATCCGGACTTTCGAAATGACAGATGTATCTAAACAATTTCAGCAGATAACCCTAAGTCTAATAATTTTAAACACCTAGGTTTCAAAAAATCGTACTCGCCTGTTTTAACAGCACATTTTCCTTTTAAATGAACTAACCATGCACATTGTTCTGCTTGAATATCTGTATGGTCACACACTAATATCAACGAGTCTATTACATGATCAAAAGTGTTTACATCATCATTGTGCAACACAATTTCGTACTTGTGAGTTTCTTGCTCTAGCACCCCAACATCTTCCTTTATTTTCTCCTTACCACTCATTTTTAACACACACATTTTAGGGAAACCCAATTGTTTCTTTCAATAACGGACTCTATTTTTAAATCGTATTTAGAAATCTCTTTTTCAATAATCGGAATGTCTACTTTGTAAAAACCGCTTAATAATAAAATGCCTTCTTTGTTTAGACAATCGGCATAAGTTTTCATATCATTCAATAAAATATTACGATTTATATTCGCTATAACCACATCATATTTTTTGTTTTTCAATAAAGAAGCATCTCCTTCATAAACGCTGATATGTTCGCATTTATTACGCTCAACATTTTCTATTGAATTCTCATAACACCAAGTATCAATATCGATGGCGTCAATTGGCTTAGCTCCTTTCATCTCAGCAAAAATTGCTAAAATTCCGGTACCACAACCCATATCTAATGTTTTATTACCTGTTAAATCTAATCGATTTAAATGTTGCACCATCATGTGAGTAGTTTCATGATGCCCTGTGCCAAAACTCATTTTTGGTTCAATAACTATATCATATTTTAAATCTGGATCATCATGAAATGGTGCTCTAATACTCACCAAATCATCTACCTGAATCGGATTAAAATTCTTCTCCCATTCTTTGTTCCAATTAACTTGTTCAATCTCTTCAATATTATAAGATATTTTAAACTCATCATTATTCAACACAAAAATAGATTCGAGAATACCTTCATTCCATTCAGCTTTTTGAATGTAACCGATAAAGCCATTTTCGGAGTCTACAAAACTTTCAAATCCTGCATAGCCAAGTTCAGCCATTAAAATTTCTGAAGCTGGTTCTTTTGGAGTTACGGTAAAATTATAGGATATATAAACTGACATTTGACTTCTAGATTTTAAATTACAAATTTACATGATATTATGACAACAGCTCTTTTTCAATAGCTATTTTTATAATACCTACACTATTCTTAGCACCAAGTTTACTCATAATATTCATACGGTGTGTCTCTACCGTTTTTGGGCTGATAAATAGTTTTTCTGAAATTTGTTGGGTAGTTAATTCTTCAGAAATTGCAACCAAAACATCTTTCTCTCTTCTTGTTAAATTAGGTTTTAGTCCGTTGTCAATCTTCTTTGCCGATGTTTGCATTAGCATTTTTTTATGTATGTCTTTTTGCAAATACAAGTCGCCAGAAAGCACTGTTTTTAAGGCATCTATTAATTCTAACTTATCTGTGTTTTTAAGTAAATAACCATGAACCCCATTTTTTAACATCCGTTTTACAAATGAAATATCATCATGACTTGTCAATGCAATTATTTTTAAATCAGCATGTTTTTTAAGTAATTGCTTACTTAAATCAATTCCGTTGACATCGGGTAAATTGATATCTAGCAACAAAACATCTGGCTTCTTTTTAGCAATTCCACTTAGCGTTTCTTCGGCATTGTTATACAAACCAACAACTTCAATTTCTTGGGTGTTTTCTAACATAGATTCGATGCCTTTTAGCACCATAACATGATCATCGGTAATTGCTATTTTAGTGGTCATTTAGTTTTTGAGTATCAATTTCTATGGTATAAGATGTGCCATCTTGGTTTGAAATTAAATCCATACTTGCGTGCAAGTAATCAATTCTTGATTGGATGTTTTTTAAACCAATTCCGTCACTTTCAATATTATCAGAATCAAAACCTTTTCCATCATCTTCAAAAGTAATATGCATTAAATGATCTCTACAACTTATTTGTAAATTTATTTCAGAAGCCTCGGCATGGTTAATACTGTTAGTCACTAATTCTTGAATAATCCTAAAAATATTTACCTCTGATTTTTTACCAATTTTAATATGCTCCCCTAATTTTTGGAATGAAATTTTAGGGATATGAATAGCATCCATATGATTACAATATTCTTGAATGGCCTCTTCTAAATTAAAATTTTCTAAAGATTGCGGCACCAAATTATGTGATATTGCTCTTACTTGTTGACAACTATCATCAATCATTGTTATAGCTTCCTTAATTACTTTATTATTCATCTCTAACAAAGATGAAAGCTTGAATTTAATAGCCGATAAATCTCCATTAACTCCATCGTGTAGCTCCTTTGCAATTCTGAATCTTTCTTTTTCCTCTCCTTCTATCAACGATTCTAATGTCTTAATTTGATGTTCTCTTTTTAAAGTAACTATTTCTTGATTTTTTCTTTTTTGCCGTTGTTTAAAAGTGACCCATAAAAGTAAAATTGACACTAATAAAAAGGTAGATAAACCTATTAAATAATTAAACTGAGTTGTTGCTTTTTGAATCTCTAATTCTTGTTTCGCCAGTTCTTTGTCTTTCTTTTCAGATTCAAACTCTGTCTTTATCCAATGAACATTTTTTGTGTTTTCCTCATTAAAAATACTATCCTTAAAAAGCACATATTTTTTATGATAAAATAATGCGTTTTTATAATCACTCCTTTTCTGATTGAGACGATACATCTCAAAATACAATTCTCTTTTTGATGTTTTATTGTCCGATTTTAAAGCTAGCCCTTCTTTTAGATATGCTTCACTCTTAGTGTAATTATCAATCTCTATATATAGCATCCCTAAACTTGATAATGTCAATGCTAAATCTGTTTTGAAATTATTTTTCTTTTGAGTTTTATATGCTTTCTCTAAATAAAGTGATGCTTTGTTATATTCTTTTTTTTCGGTATACAGCACACCAAGATTCATATTTATTAGAGAGATTCCCCATTCACTTTCTACTTCTTTATAAAAATGTAATGCAGAAATATAATATTCTTTTGCTTTATCATAATAACCTTGATGCTTATACGCATCGCCTAGATTATTATTCACATCACCTAAAAATTCTCCTGAAGCTTCCACCTTGCTATAAAAATCAATTGCTTTTTCAAACGACTCGATTGCTTCTGGATATCTTTCAAGATCATTATATACAACGCCAATACTATTATAAACACTCCCAGATAATCCAATATTTCCACTTTTCTCAGTTATGCCAATCGCTTTATAGAACTGAGCTAACCCTTGTTCATAATTACCCATTTGGGTATAAATAACTCCTTTTTCATAAAAAACAAAAGCCATATTATCCACATCATTGACTGATGTTACATACTGCTGAAATTTATCTAAATTAACAAGTGATTCTTTAAAGTCTCCAGAAAGCCGATATAAAGTAGAGATCTGAAATTGACACAACGCCACTTTTCTTGTAGCATTCAAACCTTTATAAATAATTAGTGCAGAGTCTGTATGCTTTATTGCTGCTGGTAAATCATTTAATTTAAGTAGCCAACCTAATTCATAATGCGCATTCGCTTTAACAGAATCAATTTCTGAAGTTTTAACAATAGTGTAGTAACTATCAACTTGTCCAAAAAAAGAAAGTGTAAAAAGAAATAAGAAAATTGAAGTTATTTTAAGTTTCAAGCTGCTGTTTTTTTGTTTAAAAATAAGGATATTTATCGAACCGCTATTTCTTTAAAATTCGAAAGACTTTAAATTGCTTGTTTATAGTGTCTTTAATATTGATAAAATAAACTCCGCTAGTAAAAGGATTCATATCAATTTTAAAATCAATATTATTTGATTTATAAGAAGCTAATTGTTTACCAACTATATCAAAAAGTGCTATTTCATAATCAGAAACTGAGTCAAACTTCAGATTTACATAATCAACAGTAGGATTTGGATAAACTCTAATTCCCTCTAATTCCAAAAAATCATCAGTACCCAAAACAACTCCTATAGGAATTGGATTTAGAAACCCTTCAGATAGTTGTAAGCTACCTACTACCCTTTCTTGTATTGCGTTTTCGCCAATGCTGTATATCAACTTCAGGTTTCCAACTGCAGTAGTTACACCACCACAACTAATACTACTTTTTAATATTTCTGTTTGAGAGTACCCGAAGAATATCACAGAAATAAATAGAATGGTTAATTTCGTTTTCATAATTAATCTCATTTTTTATAGACTACAAAATTAAAATCGCTATCAGATAACACTCCAGAAGTATTATAGGTATTTACTGCTATATTGGTAGTATTTCTAATTGTTTTTACAAAACCAATTGTTCCGTGTAAAGAGCTCACAACCATATACTCTGTAAAACTAGAAGGCGGATTAGCGAAAATAACTTGGTAAGTACCTGTACTTGTTTTATTAACGGTAAAACCATCAGAAGAAGCAGATTTTATAGCTCCACTACCGCCTGTAATTAAACCATAGATATAGGCTTTCATATCTGCATCGCCAGAATCTAAAGCGTTCACTTCAATTACATCTAAATTGCCATTTAGAGTTGTGTTTCCATTTTTTAAAACTACCATTGCATCACTTCTGTTAGTTGAACTTGTACCATTACCAATTACAAACAATCTGTCTGTTGCAACATAAGAATCTACTGTGCCCATAACTTCTGTACTATTCATTCCTAACGATGTTTGTGCATATGATTCAGTTGTATGTGCATACCCTAATGCAGATGAAAAATTACCATTAGTTAATGATCCACGACCTGTAGCTAAAGAAGCGAATCCATAAGCATAAGTTTGATGACCAAGAGCAATTGAGTTCTCTCCATGCGCATCTGTTGATTGCCCAATGGCTAAAGAATAATCGCCATATGCATCATTATCGAACCCAATGGCCATAGATGCTACACCGTGTGATTTACTTAAAGATCCTATTGCAATTGATTCAAGTCCAATAGCATTTGATGAATTACCAAAGACCATTGATAAATATCCTTCAGCAAATGATTGAGTACCAATAACTATAGAATGATCCGCATTAGCCCAACTCCCAGCACCAATAGTTGTAGAGTAATCTCCATTAGATTGATTCCCAAAACCCAATGATACAGAATTTGTTCCTCTTGCAATAACATCATCACCTGTAGCAAAGGAATATTGCCCAATATTTACATCATCCCAATCAGTTGAATATGAATTACCAACTCTAAAAGCACCTTTTGTTTTATTAAAGAACATTTTTGTACCACTACCATCTAATTGGGTATCACCAAAAACAAAGCCATCAGTAGTAATATCTCCACGAATATTACTCGTTACATTATTAGTTGTTGTAAAAACGGTTTCTTCCGTTTTTTTTGCATACAAAGCATAAGGCACAGCTTTGAACATAGTAGTACCCATATTCGTAATTCCAGAGCCTGCATTCACCTCAACTTTTAAAAATTGCTCTTTAGACCAATCTACCAAAGTAAAATCACCGCTAGTAACAACACCTTCTCCAATATTAAGAATGATAATTCCGTTAGCATCAGTTGCTACAGTATGGTTCTCTTCAAAAACATTGGTAGTGCCATCTTCTAAAATTGTGAAATAGACCGCTATTATTTGGTTTTGTATAACAGCTCCATTTTCTGAAATAACAGCCTTATAATTAACCCCTTGTTGTGCGTTTAACAACAAAGAAAATAATGCTGCTAGAATTGTGATTTTTGATTTCATAAATTTAAAATTTGATCTTTTAAGTTAAACCCTACTTTCTTTTTCTTTATATTTTTTTTAGGTTGGCCCATCGGTATCACCTTCTCCAGGCCCAACTTCTACAAACTCTATAAACAATGTTTCTACTGCAGGGTTATTTCCTAAATCTGTCAATGTAAATTTAACTTTGTAAATTCCTGGAATGTCAGTTTGAAAGGTTCTTGTGACTGTAAATGATTTTACTTCAGAGGTGTCTGGATCATTATCATTAATAAAAATTCTATCAAAAAACACAGATTCATTATCACTATTATAAACACCTATTGTTACAACTTCTAAACCAGTATCATCAGACAAATCTGCTTTTAAAGTTGCTATATCTTGATCGGTATCATAGATATAAAAAATGGCTTCATCATTTGGGCTTAAAACAGTAATACTGGGATTACTATCATTATCGCAAGTATTAAATAACTTACAACAACTTGCACTTACAAACAATAAAACTACTAGGCTTACTACTACACTTATTTTTTTCATAATAATTAAATTTTAAAAATGAATACTATTTTAACGATTGCAAGGTAGAATGAGATATCAAAAAAAAACTAAGGGTATTCTCTGAATTTTAGAATTCAGAGAATACCCTTAGTTAAAAAAATAATAAAATTACAAACTCCAAAAATCAGATTTGCAATTAGGTTTTTTTTAATAAAATTTAAATCGCTTTAATAATTCCAGAAAAATCTGCAGCGCTTAATGCAGCGCCCCCTATTAAACCACCATCAACATCTACTTTTGAAAATATTTCTTGAGCATTTGATGGTTTTACACTACCTCCATATAGAATTGAAACTTCTTCGGCAACATCACTTATATATCGTTCTGCTACTAACTCTCTAATAAATGCATGCATTTCTTGTGCTTGTTCTGGACTAGCAGTTTCGCCTGTTCCTATTGCCCAAACAGGTTCATATGCTAAAACAATTTTCTTCCAATCATCAGAAGTTAAATGAAATAGCGCTTTTTTAATTTGCTCTTCAACAACCTCAAAATGATTCCCACTTTTTCTATCTTCCAATACCTCACCAAAACAAAAAATGATTTCTAAATTATTTTTTAAAGCAGTATCTACTTTTTTAGCTAAAGACTCATTTGTTTCTCCAAAATAAGCTCTTCTTTCTGAGTGTCCTAAAATTACAACATCTACATGTACACTTTTAATCATGCTTGCAGATACTTCTCCTGTAAAAGCACCACTTTCTTCTGCACACATATTTTGTGCTGCAACCTCAATCACAGTATCCTTTGTTCTCTTAGACACTTTTTGTAGGTTGGTAAAAGGAGGTGCAATTATTACACGAGTATTATTTAATTTAACTCCATTTAATGCTGTTTTCAATTCTTTCACCAATGACTTAGACTCACCATAAGTTTTATTCATTTTCCAGTTTCCTGCTACTATTTTTGCTCTCATTTTTTTTGTTTAAAAAGTTGTGTTTTATTTATACAAAGATACGTGAAACTATTAAAATGATTACATTTGCTAACGCATTAATCATCTAAAATGACAAAACAGCAACTCATAAAACAAATCAAACTAAAAAACTCATTTTTGTGTATTGGTTTGGATGTTGATTTAGGTAAAATCCCGAAACACTTATTACTATTAGACGATCCAATTTTTGAGTTTAATAAACAAATTATTGATGCAACCCATCATTTAGCTGTTGCTTACAAACCTAATACTGCTTTTTACGAAGCCTATGGTATTAAAGGCTGGCAGTCATTAGAAAAGACTATTAATTATTTGAATAAGAAGTATCCTGAAATTTTTACAATTGCTGATGCAAAACGTGGCGATATAGGAAATACCTCTAACATGTATGCCAAAGCTTTTTTTGAAGATTTAAATTTTGATTCGGTAACTGTTGCCCCATATATGGGTAGCGATTCTGTTGAACCATTTTTAGCATTTAAAGATAAATTTACGATACTACTTGCCTTAACCTCTAACAAAGGTGGACTCGATTTTCAAGGGTTAAAAGTTGAGAATCAAGAGTTATATCAAAAGGTTTTACAAACTGCTTTGACATGGAAAAATAGCAACAATTTAATGTTTGTTATTGGCGCAACTAAAGCTGAATATTTTAAAAGTATCCGCAAGATTGTACCTAATCACTTTTTATTAGTACCTGGGGTTGGAGCTCAAGGTGGAAACCTACAAGATGTTTGCAAATTTGGAATTACTAAAGATATTGGGTTATTGGTTAATTCTTCAAGAGGAATTATCTATGCTGGAAACAATGAGGACTTTGCTCAAAAATCTCAAGAAAAAGCGTTAGAGTTACAACAAGAAATGGCTACTATTTTAGAAGCTATTTAAAAGAATCTGTTTTTTTATCATACCCAAATGGACAATGCACACATCCGCTTTTACAACAATGACCTCTTTTTAAATGATACTTTTCAGTAAAAACACGAAAACCTTTATCATTATAATAAAAATCATCTGGTTCTAATTCAGGTAAATTGTTGTAATTCATAATTGTCAAAAATAACAAACGCAGCGAAATTTCGCTGCGTTTGTTATTTATAAATTTTTAAATTAATTTATTCTTCTGCCCCAGGAGGATATTGTGCTATAATTTGTTTTACAAATTCTTTTACAATCTCGTCTTTCTTTTTAGCATTGTTCATATTCAAAGCCCCTTTGCCAACACCTTGCCAAACCAATTCTTTTTTAGAGTTGTCTATAAAATCAATAAATAAAGTTCCTTCATCATATTGTGAAACATGAGTACCATAATTCATGCCGTAATAAGGGCCATGATAATAATATGGCTGCCAATAATATGGAGAATAAGTATTATTATGTACCGTCACTTTTTTAGTAGCTTTTGCAAAAATATTGACTACAATATCAGGTTTACTAGAAACTGTAAATCCTTTCGCTAACAATTCTTGTTCAATCGCTTTTATGATTCTTCGTTTATCCAAATCAGAAATATCAACTTTTTCAATTCCTTTTTTATAAAAAGCAAAAGTTTTGTATTGACTAAAGTTTGCTGTAGTATCATAATCTGCCTCTACTTTTATAGTAGCACATGAAGCTAAGAAAAGTAAAGAAACGATAGGTAGTATAATTTTAAATCTCATTTTAATCCTTTTTTTGAATAATCATAATGTTACAAAAACCATACCAACAATAGAATTTTGACAGCTTGCATGTTTTATTTACTGATTATATATTTCGCAATAAAACAAACCTTTTCGTTTAATAAATTATCTTTTTTTCAAACAAACTAGAGCTATATCACATATCTCAATATTTGAAAGCTCCTATTGACTAATCTCGAAAAAAAAATAAGTAAATTGCACCTTCAAATCTGATACTACTGATGGAATATTCTAAGCCTTATATACCAAACAATAAAATTCGAATTGTTACCGCTGCCTCTTTATTTGATGGGCATGATGCCGCAATAAATATTATGCGCCGTATTATTCAAGCAACAGGAGTAGAGGTTATACATCTTGGGCATGATCGCAGTGTAGAAGAAGTTGTTAATACTGCTATTCAAGAAAATGTTAATGCAATTGCACTAACCTCGTATCAAGGTGGACATAATGAGTATTTCAAGTACATGTATGATTTACTAAAAGAAAAAGGTGCATCACAAATTAAAATATTTGGAGGCGGTGGTGGTGTAATTCTTCCTCAAGAGATTAAGGAATTGATGGATTACGGAATTACTCGAATCTATTCGCCTGATGATGGTAGAGAAATGGGACTGCAAGGGATGATTAATGATATGATTCAGCAATGTGATTTTCCAACTGGTGAAGAAGTGAATTTTAGCCCCCAAGACTTGAAACAAAAAAATGATTCTCAGCTATCAATTGCTATTTCAGCGGCTGAAAATTTTTCTAAAAAGCATTCAACATTTATTTCTGATGTTAAAAAAGAAGCAACAAAATCTAAAGTTCCAGTCTTAGGAATTACAGGAACTGGTGGTTCTGGAAAATCATCTTCTATTGATGAAATAGTTAGAAGATATTTGCAAGATTTTAAAAATAAAACAATTGCTATTGTATCTGTAGATCCATCAAAACGAAGAACTGGAGGCGCATTGCTTGGAGATAGAATTAGAATGAACTCAATAAATAATAACCGAGTTTATATGCGTTCTTTAGCAACAAGGCAATCTAATTTAGCATTATCTAAACACATCAACGACGCCTTAAATATTTTAAAGGTTGCTGATTTTGATCTTATCATTTTAGAAACTTCAGGTATTGGCCAAAGTGACACAGAAATATTAGACCACTCTGATGTTTCTTTATATATAATGACTCCTGAATATGGTGCTGCAACTCAATTAGAAAAAATTGACATGATAGATTTTGCAGATATTATAGCCATTAATAAATTTGACAAACGCGGTGCAGAAGACGCATTACGTGATGTAAAAAAACAATACCAACGTAATCATAATTTATGGGAAATTGATGTTAACTCCATGCCTGTTTACGGAACTATCGCATCACAATTCAACGACCCTGGAACAAACCAATTATATGAGTCAATTATTGATAAAATAAACACAAAAACTGAAGCCTCTTTCAACAGTTCTTTTAAAACCAATAATCACCAAAAAAGTATTAAACAAATTGTGATACCTCCAAGTAGGGTTCGCTATTTATCTGAAATTTCTGAAGACAATAAAAACTACGCTGAACATTGTATTAATGAACGTTCAATCGCCCAAAAGTTATTCGGAATATTTAAAACTATATGTTCTGTTTTAAATATTGATTCTAAACTTGAAACTTCATTACTTACAAAAACAGGAATTAATGCTGATGAGATTATTAAACACGCCAAAGATGAAAATGACAAGGTCTTTTTAGAATTATTAATAAAAGAATTTGATCGAATTAAAATGGATTTAAATCCTCATAATTGGGAAACAATCTATAATTGGAAAAGTGTAAAGAAAAAATATAAAGACCCCGTTTTTAGTTTTAAGGTTAGAGATAAAGAAATTAGCATTGAAACACATTCAAAATCTTTATCACATCTAGACATACCAAAAATTTCACTTCCAAAATATGAAGCTTGGGGAGATATTTTATATTGGACTTTACAAGAAAACATTCCTGGTGAATTCCCGTATACTGGTGGAATATATCCTTTTAAACGTCAAGGAGAAGACCCAACACGTATGTTTGCTGGAGAAGGTGGCCCTGAGCGTACAAATAGAAGATTCCATTATGTTAGTCAAGATATGCCAGCTAAAAGGCTTTCTACGGCTTTTGATAGCGTAACACTATACGGAAATGACCCTGATATTCGTCCAGATATTTATGGTAAAATAGGGAATGCTGGAGTTTCTATCTGCTGTTTAGATGATGCTAAAAAATTATACTCTGGATTTGATTTAACTGATCCGATGACATCAGTATCAATGACCATAAATGGTCCAGCACCCATGTTACTTGGTTTTTTTATGAATGCTGCAATTGATCAAGAATGTGAAAAATATATTTTTAAAAATGGATTAGATAAAGAGGTTGAAAATAAAATTAAAGCAATCTATAAATCAAATGGTACAGAAAGACCAAAATATCAGGGTAATTTACCTAACAGAAATAATGGACTAGGTCTATTTTTATTAGGTGTAACTGGTGATTTAGTTTTACCGAAAGAGGTTTATGATAAAATAAAATTTGAAACAATTTCAAAAGTTAGAGGAACTGTACAGGCAGATATTCTTAAAGAAGACCAAGCTCAAAACACATGTATTTTCTCTACTGAATTTGCCTTACGCTTAATGGGTGATGTTCAAGAATATTTTATTGAAAATAATATCCGTAATTTTTATTCTGTTTCGATTTCAGGATATCATATTGCAGAAGCAGGTGCAAATCCAATTTCTCAATTGGCGTTTACTTTAGCAAATGGATTTACCTATGTTGAATATTATTTAAGTCGTGGAATGGATATCAATAAATTTGGACCAAACCTATCTTTCTTCTTTTCTAACGGAATAGACCCTGAATATGCAGTAATTGGTAGAGTAGCACGTAAAATTTGGGCAAAAGCGATGAAAAACAAATATGGTGCTAATCCAAGAGCGCAAATGTTGAAATACCATATTCAAACATCTGGCCGTAGTTTGCATGCTCAAGAAATTGATTTTAATGATATCCGAACAAGCTTACAAGCGCTATATGCCATTTATGACAATTGTAATTCATTACACACAAATGCATATGACGAAGCAATTACAACACCAACAGAAGAGAGTGTTAGGCGTGCAATGGCTATTCAATTAATTATAAACAAAGAATTAGGCTTAACCAAAAATGAAAATCCAATTCAAGGTGCATTTATTATTGAAGAATTGACGGATTTAGTTGAAGAAGCCGTTTTATTAGAGTTTGATAGGATTACAGAACGTGGTGGTGTTCTTGGTGCAATGGAAACAATGTATCAACGAAGCAAAATTCAAGAAGAGAGTCTGTATTATGAAACTTTGAAACATACAGGAGAATTTCCAATTGTTGGTGTCAATACCTTTTTAAGTAGTAAAGGTTCTCCAACTATTATTCCTGGAGAAGTGATTCGTGCAACAGAAAAAGAAAAACAATATCAAATAAATGTTATTGACAATTTACATCAATCACATAAAGACGCAGCTTCAGAACAATTAAAAATTCTTCAAGAAAAAGCTATTAGAAATGAAAATATTTTTGAAGCATTAATGGAAGCAACTAAAGTTTGTTCTCTCGGACAAATTACGAACTCCTTATTTAATGTTGGTGGGCAATACAGACGTAATATGTAAGGGTAAAACATTATTAAACCAGTAAAAAAATGAGACAACTTTCAGTTTTACTTTTGTTCTTTATTTCAATTACATGTACAAATAAAGTAACTGAAGAATCAACTACTACTGACTTAAATAGCATTGCAAGGAAAATAATTACTTCTTCAGAAAATTGCGCTTTAATTACTATTGATTCTTTAGGAATTGCTCAAGCAAGAGCGATGGATCCGTTTCCTCCAGACGAAAATTTTAATATATGGATGGCTACCAATCCGAAAAGCAGTAAAGTCAATCAGATAAAAAACAATCCTAAGGTTACTTTATATTATTTTGATAAGAAAAATGGTGGTTATGTTACTATTCAAGGTCATGCCAAACTTGTTAATTCTAAAGAGGTAAAAGAAAACTTGTGGAAAAAAGAATGGGAGAATTTTTACAAAAATAGAACTACAGATTATTTATTAATACAATTTATACCAATAAAACTGAATCTAATCAGTGAGAAGCATAAAATATTTGGAGATTCTACTTCTTGGAAAACTCCAGAAATTTTATTTTAAGAATAAATCAATTAAAAAAAATAATTGAATTCTCATGCATCTTTTTTGTAATTTGTACGTCTACTGTATGAATTTTAAATATAAACATTATGAAAAATACAGAATGTACTTGTGATTGTCAATCTTGTAAAGATGGACAATGTAAGAACTGTACATGTGATAATTGCTCATGTTCTAATTGTAATTGTTAATCATCAAAATAGCATACAGAGATTACATAATTTCTGTATGCTTAAATAACTACCTATGACCACACAATACGTTTGGAAGTTATATGCCAAAGACATCAAATATTTTATTTTTAGCAAAGTTAAAAGCAAAAGTATATCTGATGACCTTTTACAAGAAACTTTCATTAAAATCCACACTAAAATTGACACCTTAAGAGACCATTCAAAATTAAAATCCTGGGTTTTTTCAATTGCAAGAAATACTATTTTAGATTATTTTAAATTAAATTCTAAACCTATTGAATTTCCTCCCTTTGAAACTTTTACTGAAGAAGAAATCAATTCACATTCAGAAAAAGATTGCTTATTCGCTCATATCCTAAACTTAGACAAAAAATACAGAACTCCATTGTTTTTATCAGACATCAAAGGCGTAAAACAAATCGAAATAGCAAAACAATTAAACATGCCACTTTCTACAATTAAATCTAGAGTTCAACGAGCACGAAAAAAAATTACCGAAGGCTATATGGAGTGCTGTGATTATACTTTAAATTCCGAAGGAATATTAGTGGGAGAACATAAAGAAAAAGAAGATTGTAAGATTTGCAGATAAAAACAACATCTTTTGATTGTATTATGTTTTTGTCTCTGCTGTTTTCAAAATAGTTTCATTCTCAACTTCTTTTTGCAACCATAAAGAAAGTACAATAGCCAAAAGCCCAAATAGAGATACCATTGCAAAATTGACTTGATACCCAAACATAGATACTACATCTAAACCTAATTTTGGACCAATAATATGTGCCAAAGAAAAAGACATCGTATAAAGCGCCATATAACGTCCTTCGTTTCCACTCTTTGCTCTACTCAAAGCAAAAGTGTTTGTATATGGAAAGCCTATCATTTCACCAACCGTAATAATTAGCATACTTATAACCAAAATACCTGCCCAAGCATTGTATAACAGCACTACAAAACTCAAAGCCATTAAAACTGAACTGTAATAAATCAATTTTGTTGCTGCAATTTTTTTCTTTTCTATCCAATTCACCATTGGCATTTCTAGAATTACAATTATCAGTCCATTTAAAAAGAACAGAAGTCCTGTATGAAATTCATTTAAACCAAATTGTTCTGTATGATACAATGGTAAGATTGTAAATAGCTGAAAGAAAATCATCCCCATTAAAAAACAAATACTTAAAAATATCCAATAAGGTTTATCACTATAAACAGTTGCTTTGGCATCTAATAATTCCATTTTTTTCTTTTGTTGCTCTTCTGCCGTATTTTTCTTTTCTTTTACCAAATATGTGAAAAATAGTATTGAAACAATACAAGTAATACCATCTATCCAAAACAACGTTTCGTAACCACTAGCAATAATAATGATACCCGCAACAGATGGACCAACAACAAACCCCAAGTTTATTGCCAAACGAACAAGTGTTAGCGAACGTGTTCTATTTTCTGGTTTACTATACGTTTTTAATGACACAAACATTGCAGGCCTAAACATATCTGCAACACTCATAATAAGTAACATTGCCATACAAAATCCAAAGAATGTCTTTACATACTGTAAGCCTATAAAAAGGAACCCTGCTATCAACAAACTCCAAACCATGACTTTATAAAACCCTATTCTATCTGTTAGCTTACCTCCTAACCAAGAACCAATCATAGACCCTACGCCAAAAAATACCATCACCCAACCTACTTGTCCGTAGGTAAATTCTAGATCTTCTTTTAAATATTTTGATAAAAATGGTAATATCATTGTGCCCGATCTATTGATAAAAGTAACCAAGGCCAACCACCAAATATCTTTAGACAACCCTTTAAAGGAGTCTCCATACAATAATGTAATTTTTTTTAGCATAGTATAAAATTAAAAAATCCGACTAAAAGCCGGATTTGATTTATATTGATATATTTTATTTAGATATAATTACAACACATACAAATAACGGCAAGTAGTTTTAATACTCGTCTTATTGACCTTTTGATATGTTGAACAATTCATCATTTAATTTTCTCTCTTTATTGAAGTTTCAAAACTACGAAATAAAAGCATACATTTGAATTAAAATTTACCCACCAATGAAAAAGAGCTGCCTTCTGATTTATTTATTGACCATTATTATTGGATGCTCAAAAGAGAAAAAGCAAACCTATGCTGATGAAGTTGAAGCCTACCAATATGAATTGAATGTTTTTTATTCTGACAAAAAAACATCTCCTTTAAAAAAGGAAGATTTAAAAAATTTTAAGCAGTTAGATTTTTTCTCTACTAACAAAAACTATAGAATAGTTGCTGCATTTGAGAGGACTCCAAACGAGCCTTCTTTTGAAATGCAAACCAGTACTGATAGGTTACCAATATACACCCAATACGGAATTGCAACTTTTAATATTGAAGGAAAAGAGTTGTCATTAAGAATATATCAAGCGCAAGAATCTGTTTTAGAACCAGATTATGATGGACATTTATTTTTGCCATTCAATGATTTAACAAACGGAAATGAAACCTATGACGCTGGACGCTATATTGATTTAAAGATTCCTGAAACTGATACGATTGTAATTGATTTTAATAAGTCTTACAATCCTTATTGTGCATATAATGAAAGATATTCTTGCCCAATACCTCCAATAGAAAATAATTTAGATGTAGAAATTAAAGCAGGAGTTTTAGCTTTTGGCAAGCATTAGTTTTTTTATTAAGCAAAAAACTTTACCAAATACATCCCAAAAAACACAGCAAAAAAACCAACTACAAAACTTGCAATGGTATAAATTGCAAAATTCATAAAATCACCCGATTTTAATAAGACATGATTTTCATAAGCAAAAGTTGAGAAGGTTGTAAATCCACCTGCAAAACCTGTAGCTAAAAGCAACGTGTGATTTTCAGTTAAAGCATCATTTTCAACAGCCAAGCCTAAAATAAAACCAATTAACAAACTACCGAGTATGTTGGCGAGAAAAGTCCCAAACGGAATTCCATCTGTTGGGTTATTTAATAGCTTACCTAATAAATAACGAGCTACACTACCAACGCCTCCACCAATAAAAACTAAGAATACTTGTTTCATAGATAATTAAGGCTTAAAATCTTCTGCATCAATCCAATTCCACTTTCCTGTTACGGTTCCTTTTTCTAAAGTTATAATTCCTGGGTTTGCTCTAATAATTGTTTTTAATACGGTACCATCAACAAACAGCCAATCAAAATTAAAGCCTTGATTTTCATTCAATAATTTTAAATCATCAATATATGATGCTGACAATCCGTAAACAGTATAACCGTTTTTTACAGCTAAGTCTGTTACTTTTTTTACAGCTTCAAATCCTGTCTCTTCAGAGATATCAATATCATATGCTACTACAAATAGCACTTTTGAACTCGCTAATAAAGCATCTGTTAAATCTTCTCCGTCTTCAGTTTCTAAAAAGAAGTCATGTACTTTTGGCAAGCCATCAACTGCAATTTCATTCATCCCTTCTTGTACATTTTTATCAATTGCATAAGGTCTAAAATCTATGATTGGTAAATGAGTAAGCACATGTGATGTGATGTATAAAAACACCAACAATGACCCTAAAGAAATCCATTTCAATAAATTTTTATTAAATAATGAGTTGATATTTTTAACCTGTCTAATCAAAAATCCTGTCAAAATAATTAATAACACATTCTTATTAAATGTTTCCCAAGGTGTCAGTTTTACAGCATCACCAAAACAACCACAATCAGTTACCTTGTCATAATAGGCAGAATACCAAGTAAGAAATAAAAATAAGAGGGTGATTAAAAACAAACTCCAAGTAGTAACCTTTGGCTTAAAACCAATCAACAGCATAACGCCTAACATGATTTCAATAATAATTAAAACGATAGAAAATGGCAATGCATAGGGAATTAAAAACTCCATATTTAAAACATCAACACTAAAATATTCTTCAAATTTGTAAGCTGACCCTAACGGATCTACCAATTTTACAAATCCCGAAAACAGGAATGTTACTGCTACAAATAAGCGGGCTATGTGTACTAATATTTTCATTCTTGCTTTTATTTTTAAGTCAGTTATTTTACTCATTCATCAAAATCAAAGCAAAAGCTGCATAATTAATCATATCTTGATAATTAGCATCTAGCCCTTCAGATACAATAGTTTTCCCTTTGTTATTTTCAATTTGCTTAACGCGTAATAATTTTTGTAAAATCAAATCATCTAAAGAACTAACACGCATATCTCTCCACGCCTCTCCATAATCATGATTTTTATTTTCCATTAAATCTTTGGTAATCTTTACATGCTTATCATATAATTCGGTAGATTTTTCTAAATCAAAGTCTGGATATTTACCAACTCCATAATCCAGCTGAATCAACGCCATGATACAATAATTTATAATTCCAATAAATTCTGATGCTTCTCCCTCATCAACTTTTCTTACTTCATTTTCTTGTAACTGACGAATTCGCTGTGCTTTTATAAAAATTTGGTCGGTTAAAGATGGTAATCTCAATATCCTCCATGAACTTCCATAATCTTTCATTTTATTGACAAACAACGAGCGACATTTTTCAATAACAGCATCGTATTGTTTTGAGGTAATCTGCATATAAACTATTTATTTTGCGTAAATTTCGGATAAATTTAACGAATTAAAAAATTTAGTTTTTCTTATGCAAAAAATAGCTGTTTTCTGTGGTGCGAGTATCGGATTTAATACTGTTTACAAAGATGATGCTGAACGCGTTGGTGCTTATTTTGCACAACAAAACATTGGTTTGGTATATGGTGGTGGCAAAATTGGAATGATGGGAGCACTTGCCGATGAACTACTAAAAAAAGGTGGGGAAGTTATCGGAATCATTCCGCATTTACTAGTTCATGAAGAAGTAGTACATTCTGATTTATCACAATTAATTACTACGAAAACCATGAGCAAGCGTAAAGTAAAAATTAGCAAATTGGTTGATGGCTATATCGCTTTGGCAGGTGGGTTTGGAACCCTTGACGAAATTTTTGAAGCCCTAACTCTTGGTCAATTAGGAATTGAAAACAAACCTATTGGTTTATTAAATACAGCTGGATTTTTCAATCCATTATTAGCGCAATTAGATGTTATGGTAAAAGAAGGCTTTCTAAAACAAGTAAATAAAGATATGGTGTTGGTTAGTGAAACTATTGAAGATTTAATTGCGCAAATGAATAAGTATACAGCTCCAAAAATTTCTAAAGTAGTAAATACTACTGTGAAGTAAAATTACATTCCTATTAATCAAGCATCTTTATACGCTGTCTTTTAATGAACAACAAAGTAAGAAATATTCGTACACAACTATTATCTGATAATTGGTATACTTTAAACAAAATTTCATTTGAATATTTAAATGATAATGACGTTTGGGAAATGCAACATCGCGAATCATATGACCGCGGCAATGGTGCTGCAGTTTTACTTTACAACCCAACTAAAAAAACAGTTATTTTAACCCGACAGTTTCGAATGCCTACCTATGTTAATGGTAATGACGATGGAATGTCAATAGAAGTTTGTGCTGGTTTATTAGATGGCGATGACCCTGAAACTTGTGTGATAAAAGAAGCCGAAGAAGAATCTGGTTACAGAGTTACAAAGGTTAAAAAAGTGCTAGAAGCCTATATGTCTCCCGGTGCTGTAACAGAAATTGTTTCAATGTTTGTTGCAGAATATAATGATAATATGAAAGTAAGCGATGGCGGTGGTTTGGAATCTGAGCACGAGAATATTGAAGTGCTAGAAGTTACTTTTCTCGAAGCAATAAAAATGGTTGAAACTGGAGAGATTTCAGATGGAAAAACTATTATGTTGTTGCAATATGCACAAATCAACAAATTGATTTAAAACACCTTGAGAGTCTCAATAATTCTTAAATCAAAAAAAACATTAATTAGCATTTCAACAAAAAATTGATCTAATTAATAAATATTCCGAAAACGATTTCATCAAAAAAAGAAGTTTAATTTTTACAAACATATTTATTAAAATAGTATTTTTGCATACTTAAAAATAGTTAGATATTTATGAAGCCTATAACTAAAGAAACCTATGTAAATTGGTATAAGGACATGCTATTCTGGAGAAAGTTTGAAGACAAACTTGCTGCAGTTTACATTCAACAAAAAGTAAGAGGATTTTTACATTTATACAATGGTCAAGAAGCCGTTTTAGCGGGCGCATTGCATGCAATGGAATTAGGCAAAGATAAAATGATTACTGCGTATCGTAACCACGTACAACCAATTGGTATGGGGGTTGACCCAAAAGCAATATTTGCCGAATTGTATGGAAAGGTTACTGGAACCTCAAAGGGTATGGGAGGATCTATGCACATTTTTTCTAAAGAAAAAGGGTTTTACGGTGGTCACGGAATTGTTGGTGGCCAAATTCCTTTAGGAGCTGGTATTGCATTTGCTGATAAATATTTTGAACGCGATGGTGTTACCTTAACTTATTTTGGCGATGGAGCTGCAAGACAAGGGACATTACACGAAACATTTAACATGGCAATGTTATGGAAATTACCTGTAGTTTTTATTGTAGAAAACAATGGATATGCCATGGGAACATCTGTAGAAAGAACTGCAAATCACTCTGATATTTGGAAATTAGGTTTGGGTTATAAAATGCCTTCAGGTCCAGTTGACGGAATGAATCCTGTTGCTGTTGCCGAAGCAATGGACGAAGCTATTTCTAGAGCTAGACGTGGTGATGGGCCAACTTTCTTAGAGATAAGAACATATAGATACAGAGGGCACTCGATGTCTGATGCGCAGCATTATAGAACCAAAGATGAAGTTGCCGAATATAAAAAATTAGATCCTATTACTCAGGTTTTGGATGTAATCAAAGAAAAAAAATATTTATCGCAAGATGAAATTGATGTCATCGATAAAGGTGTAAAAGAGAAAGTTCTGGAATGCGTCAAGTTTGCCGAAGATTCTCCATATCCAGAAAAACAACAATTGTATGATATGGTTTATGAACAGGAGGATTACCCATTCGTAAAACACCGATGATAAAATAAGTAACAAAATACAAGTGTTCCAAACACCAATTAAATAGACACCTTCTATTGAAAATTGAAAATTGGAATTTATTTAATTTAAAAAATTAAATTTTTATGGCTCAAATTATAACAATGCCCAAATTAAGTGATACAATGACGGAAGGAGTTGTAGCTAGTTGGTTGAAAAAGGTAGGAGATAAAATTGAAGAAGGAGATATTCTTGCCGAAATTGAAACAGACAAAGCTACAATGGAATTTGAAGCTTTTGATGAAGGCACACTTTTATATATTGGCTTACAAGAAGGCGATACTGCTCCTGTTGATTCTCTATTGGCAATCATAGGTGAAGAAGGAGAAGATTATTCAGCATTGTTAGCTGAGGGTAAAGCCACTCCAAAAGAAGAAACCGCAAAAGAAGAAAAGTCAGAATCAAAAGAAACTGCTGAAGATACTACTACTGAAACAAATTCAGTTGAGATTCCTGAAGGGGTTGTTGTGGTTACTATGCCTCGTTTGAGTGATACTATGACCGAAGGTACAGTTGCCTCTTGGCTAAAAAAGATTGGTGATAAAGTTGATGAAGGTGATATTCTAGCAGAGATTGAAACAGATAAAGCTACAATGGAGTTTGAATCTTTTAATGAAGGTACCTTATTATATATTGGATTGAATGAAGGAGATACCGCTGCAGTAGATTCTCTATTAGCAATTATTGGTGATGCCGGAACAAATGTTGACGACATCGTTAAAAACTTTAAAGTTGTAGGTAGTACAGATAAAAAAGAAGAATCCCCAAAGCAAGTTGAGCAAAAAATTACGCCTGTAAAAGTTGAAGCATCTTCTATACCAACGGCAAAATCATCTGACGAAAGAGTGATTGCATCTCCTTTAGCTAAAAAATTAGCCGAAGAAAAAGGAATTAATTTATCGCAAATACAAGGAACTGGAGATCATGGCAGAATCATAAAGCGTGATGTTGAAAATTATACATCTACTACTGCTGGAGTAGCTGTTGTGCAATTTGCACCAAGTGGAGTTGAAAATTTTGAGGAAATTAAAAACTCACAAATGCGTAAAGCAATTGCAAAGGCTTTAACAACTTCTAAATTCTCTGCACCTCATTATTATTTAGCTGTAGAATTTGACATGGACAATGCGATTGCATTTAGAACACAATTCAATTCTATACCTGACACAAAAATCTCATTCAACGACATCATTGTAAAAGCAACAGCAAAAGCATTGAAACAACACCCTCAAGTAAATTCTCAATGGTTTAATGATAAAATGGTGTTAAACCACCATGTACATGTTGGAGTTGCAGTTGCTGTTGATGACGGTTTAGTTGTGCCAGTTGTAAAATTTGCAGATGAGCAAAGCTTACCACAAATTGGTGCTGCTGTAAAAGATTATGCAGGAAGAGCTAGAACTAAAAAATTGACTCCAGAAGAAATGCAAGGAAGCACTTTTACCATTTCAAACTTAGGCATGTTTGGTATTGATTATTTTACTTCGATTATCAATCAACCAAATTCTGCTATTTTATCTGTTGGAGCAATTGTACAAAAACCAGTTGTGAAAAACGGTGAAATAGTTGTAGGAAATACTATGAAACTTACTTTAGCTTGTGACCATAGAACAGTTGATGGCGCTACAGGTTCTTTATTCTTACAGACATTAAAAGGATTTATTGAAAACCCTGTAACGATGTTAGTTTAATTAGAATTACTTTAATAAATATAAAATCCCATCAGCAATAAAGTTGATGGGATTTTATATTTATTAACTTATTCTCTATTATCCTTTCTTTAAAGGAGAGTGATGCTCGTGAACCATTTTCCATCCAGTATCTGTCTTTACAAATAACAACGTAATTTGATCATTTACAATTACTAAATCTTCCCCAAATTTTAAATGAAAATCTGAGTGAAAGGTTAGATTGGCTACATCACCATATACTGCAATTTGTAAATCTTTTGCATCAAATTTTACCACTTCGGTTACAGCACCAAAAACATTACGTTCATGAGCTTCATTTGCTTCACTTCCGTTACGAGGCTCACCACTTTTAAATTCGGTAAATTTTGGACTATAAGCATGAAAAGCAATGAGTTTATCTAAATCTCCGTCTTTAATACTTTGAGCAATTTCTCCAAAGGTTTGCATTACTTCCTGTTTTGCTTCGGGAAATTCATCATTTACCAAATCAATTTTTACTTCTTTACTTTCTGATTGTTTTTTTGCTTTTTCACATGCTCCACTAAAAATTAGTAAAACTAATACGAACAGAATTTTTAAATCTTTCATTTTTATTATAATTTTAGTTATTGTTTCTTATTAATTAAGATTTCGGCTTTATATTCTGATTCACTCTAAAGAAATTAGTAGGGTCGTATTTTGCTTTAATTTGAGTTAATCTCTCATAATTATGCTTATAGCTAGCCATCACTCGTTCCTGTCCTTCATCCATCATAAAATTAGAATAAGCTCCTCCTGAAGAATATGGGTGCAATGCATTGTAATAGTCTTTACACCATGTTGTAATTTTATCAGCATTAGACGGGTTTGGATCTACACCAACTATAACACCAGCATAATTTGCATCGCGATATGCCCAAGGAGTTTCTTCTGCTCCAACTCTACTTGCCACACCACTAATAGGATACAAGTGCATTTGAGATAATGGTGTTGGAATTTTAGATCCAAATTTTAAATGTTGAGCTCTAATTTCTGGGCCTAATTCATTAAAGAAATCCGCTCTCCAATACCATTGCATTCCTGGGGGCATTAAGCCATCAAATAAGGTTTGAATTGCTGGATAAGGCATTTCGCCCACATGTTCAAATACAGGTTCTAGATCTCTAACTGGTTTAAATAACTTTTCAAACTTATCTGAGTCGCCTGTATAACACCAAACGATTCCGCAATATTGATTTCCATGTAAAAAATCTGGAAACGGTGGCCCTGGAATTATCATAGTCGCAATAAAACCATTTAAATCATCCTCGGCATTTATTAAAAACTCATGGTACCATTCCATAATTTCCTCAGTTCTTTCTATAGGAAATAATGTTGGCCCGCCAATAACAGTTTTTACAGGATGAGCTTGAAATTTAAATGAAGTTACAATTCCGAAATTTCCACCTCCACCTCTTATAGCCCAAAACAAATCTGAATACTGTTCTTTATCTACAGTTACAAAAGAACCATCTGCCAAAACCATATCAGCCTCTAATAAATTGTCAATTGTCAACCCATACTTACGAGATAAATGACCAACTCCACCACCAAGTGTTAAACCACCTACTCCGGTAGTTGAGATAATTCCTGCAGGAACCGCTAACCCAAATGGATGAGTAGCATGATCCACTTCTCCCCACAGATTTCCACCACCTACTCTTACTGTATTATCTGAAGTGTTAACACGAATAAATTTTAATCCAGATAAATCTATAACCATTCCGTCATCACAAAGCCCGAGACCACCTCCGTTATGACCTCCTCCTCTAACTGCAACAAGTAAATTATTCTCTCGTCCGAAATTAACAGCATTCATAACATCAGCTACATCAACACACATTACAAACATTCCTGGATATTTGTTAATCATCCCGTTATACACTTTTCGTGTTTCATTAAAGTCTGCATCTTGGGGCATTACAATGTTCCCTCTTAAACTTGAAGCAAATTCTTTAAGACTTGAAGCTTCTAAATTCTTTACTAGTTTTGACATAAAATTATAGTTTTAGGTTAGTTAGCCAAATTTAGGAAGTAAAAAAAGAGCACTCTTATACATTTAGTTCAAAAAATAACAATATTGAACCATTATAGAATATAACAAATAAAATACTTAATAAATATGTTGCTGTGTATATTTTGAAGGTAAAATTCCAAATTTTTCATAAAAGCATTTTGTAAAATATGCTGGACTGTTAAAACCTACTTCAAAAGCAATCTCTGATACATTTCCAAGTCTATCATGAAATAAGTTTAAGGATTTATTTAGCTTAATGTCTTTTATAAAATTATTTGGAGACTTATCAGTTAATCGTTTTAATTTCCTATACAATTGAGATTTACTAAGTCCTAATTCTTGACTTAAAGTTTCAACCTTTATATTAGGAGAACTCCATATACCTTCAACATGATTCATCAACTTGGTAATAAACTTCTCCTCTTTTGGAGTTAAGGTTCTAATTAAACGATCATCTAACTTAAGGTTTCTATTCTCAATTATAAACGAATGGTGTACATCGTTAGAAATTACTATCTCACTTTTTACTATTTCACACATTCTTGTAACAAGTGATATTGTTTCTTCAAACAGTCCCTTTTTAGAAGTTACAGGTGTTCCTGTTCCAATACCAATATTTAGTACTCTGTTCTTTTTATCAAATTTAGGTGTAACAAAATTAATATTAGATCTTAACTTCAATGCAGTAAAAACAGCGTTAGATACTGTCTCAAAAGATACCAAATAAGAGCAATCATCTTGCTTTACAACTGTGCCTTCAAACTTCTTTAAGGTTTTCAACACACTTCGATGAAACTTTTGAGTAAAAATACTTAATTGATTTGCCTCTGCCCTATTAAAAAAGTTATTCGTCTCAATAAGCATAATTGCCCTAAAAGCTGAATCATCAATAATATTTAATTCGGATTTCGATGTGTTTTTAGGATCTTTAATACGCCCCAAAAAAGAGGCTACCAAATTTTCATCAACTTCGATTATACTATGAGGAAACTCACCATGCGCATGATCGTGCATTTTTTGTATAGCTTCCTTATTTGGTGCTTCAATTAAACAAAATGCTGTATGTCTTTTGTCATCACACCAATAAGTCCTCCCTTTACATCCAAATAAATGTTCAACTTCCATATCTACTTTATGCATTTCGGCTACATGTTCAGCAGATATTTCTTTGGGGATATCGTGGCGATCCATAAAAAGTGGCATAGGTAATAATTTTATTGCAATATAGTAAATTTAGGTCATTTTTACAATAATGAATTAATTCACAGACAGTTGTACATTACCCAATAAAAAAGCCTCAACTTTCGTTGAGGCTTTTAAATATTATTAAACTAATATTACTTTTTAAACTTAGCATATTTAGTTTTGAACTTATCAATACGTCCTGCAGTATCAATTAATTTTTTCTTACCTGTGTAGAATGGATGTGATGTTCTAGAAATCTCTAACTTCACTAATGGATATTCAACACCATCAACTTCTAAAATTTCTTTAGAGTCTGCTGTTGAACGCGTTAAAAATACATCATTGTTAGACATATCTTTGAATGCCATCATTCTGTAATTTTCTGGGTGTATACCTTTTTTCATTTTTAGAATATTTATTACCACGCTTTTTGACGTAGCTATTTTTGAGTGTGCAAATTTAAGACTATTTTTGACATTTCAAATAATATATTCGCTTTATTTGTAGAATCAAATCTTGTTTATAAAAATCAATCAAATGCTAATTAGAAAAAGCCTCCTCTTCATTTTTGTTTCATTACTTTTTATTTCTTGTGATGACAATTACAAGTTTAAATTAACCACTCCAAAAAAGTTAAAAATCACACAAGAATTAACAATTTCATTTGCTGATAAAAATAACAATCCAATAGATTCTGTTCAAATTTCTATTGATGGTAAATCAATAAAATCTGATAAAAATTTTAACGCAACGATTGATATTAATAGCTATAAATTGGGAAGGCATACCATTTCTGCGCTTGTGTTTTACACCAAAAAAACAAAAAAACTGAGTAATACTGTTATCTTTTTAGCAGATAAAGAGCCAGATATTTACACCTATAAAATTATTAACACTTACCCTCATGATAAAAATGCCTACACACAAGGTTTAGAATTTCACAATGGTTTTTTATATGAAAGTACGGGTAAAAACGGAAAATCATCATTACGTAAAGTTGAGCTTAAAACAGGGAAAGTGTTACAGCAAATAGATTTAGACAATCAATATTTTGGTGAAGGCATGACTAGATTTGGAAATAAAATTTTTATACTGACTTGGCAAAAAGGAATTGGCCTCATTTATAATTTTGAAACCTTTGAACAACAAGGAACCTTTAAATATAAAAACAGTATTCAAGGTTGGGGATTGACAAATGATGGTGAGCACTTAATAAAAACGGATGGAACTGAACGCATTTGGTTTTTGAATTCTGAAACTCAAACAGAAGAAAGTTTTATTGAAGCATATACCAACAAACGAAAAGTAGAAAACCTAAATGAGTTAGAATATGTTGACGAAAAAATTTATGCAAATATCTATCAGCAAAACTCCATCATAATCATCAACCCTAAAAATGGAAAAGTTGAGGGTGTAGCCAATTTAAATGGCTTAAAAGAAGAAATGGAGAAGACTCAAAAGTTAGTACCACAAGAAGAGGTTCTAAATGGTATTGCCTATGACAAAGAAAACAAAAGACTATATGTAACAGGTAAAAACTGGAGCAAACTCTTTGAAATAGAATTGATAAAAAAAGAGTAAAACAATAATCACCTCTAATAATTGTTATATTTTTATACCAAATGAATTTTATGAAGAATTATTGGCTTTTACTCCCACTTATTTTTATTGTTATCTTATCTTCTTGTCGCGATGATTTCGATACAATCCCTAGTAATGGCGAACTTGCTTTTTCAAAAGACACTGTTTACTTAGATACTGTTTTTACAAATATTGGCTCGAGCACATACAGTCTAAAAGTATATAATAAAAGTAGTAAAGATATTAACATTCCGAATATTGGATTAGAACAAGGAGAGCAATCTAATTACCGTTTAAATGTAGATGGAATTCCTGGAAAAACATTTCAAAATATTGAGATTTTAGCCAAAGACAGTCTCTACATTTTTATAGAAACTACTATTGATATTACACAAGAAACCGATCCGCTATATACTGATAAAATTTTATTTGATAACGGAATCAACCAGCAAGATGTTGATTTGGTGACCTTGGTACAAGATGCTTATTTTTTATTTCCATCCAGAGATTCAGAAGGTATTATTGCGACTATCCCTATTGGAGTTGATGGCAATGGGGGCAGCATAGAAATTCAAGGCTTTTATCTAGATGACGACACTACTTTTACAGATGAAAAACCTTATGTTATTTATGGATATTGTGCTGTGCCAGAGGGAAAAACTTTGACAATTGAAGCTGGAGCAAAAGTTCATTTTCATGCCAATTCTGGCTTGATAGTTGACAAAGGTGCAACCCTAAATATTGATGGAGAATTAGACAATCAAGTTGTATTAGAAGGCGATAGATTAGAACCTAGTTTTAGTGATATTCCTGGACAATGGGGTGCAGTTTGGTTACGTGCTGGAAGCAAAGATCACAACATCAATTTTACTACCATAAAAAATGCTAGTGTCGGAATTATCTTGGATTCTATCGGTAGTAATTCAATACCAACGCTGACTATTAAAAATTCTCAGTTATACAATTTTGCCAACTATGGAATTCTAGGTAGAGAAACGAATATATTAGGAGAAAATTTGGTTATAAACAATGCTGGATTTTCATCCTTAGCGTGTACAATTGGTGGCACATATAACTTCACCCATTCTACATTTGCTAATTATTGGAACAACAGCTTAAGACAATTTCCAACTGTACTAATCAACAATTTTTTTACTTACATTGATAACGGTTCTGAAGTTGTAGAAACTAGAGACTTAGTAGCGGCCAATTTTACCAATTGCATGGTTTATGGCAGTAATAATATTGAGTTGATTGTTGACAAAGTAGATGGTTCCCTTTTCAATTATAACTTTAAAAACAACCTCATCCGTTTTGATGATTTCAATAATAATTTTGATGGTATACCTGAATATGATTTTGATGACCTAGCACATTATCAAAATAATATTTTTAACGAAGATCCTAATTTTAAAGAACCTTTTGAAAATGATTTAATCATTGGCGAGGAATCCGCAGGAAATAATATGGCAGATGACTCTGCTGCAACTCAAGTGCCATTAGATATTTTAGGAGCTAATAGAGTTTCTATGCCAGATATTGGTGCATATCAGCACATTATTTTTGAGTAAAACTACACAAATATTATGAAAAATATAATTGTTACTGGAGCAAGTCGCGGAATTGGTTTTGAATTGATTCAACTCTTTGCTAAAAACAAATGCAATGTATTAGCAATATCACGAAATACTGAACCAATCGAAAACTTGAAAAACCAAAATATCACCGCACTTTCTGTTGATTTATCTTTAGAAGCAGACTTTAATAAAGTAACCGATTTTATTAAATCTAATTGGGAAAAAGTAGATATTCTAATTAATAATGCTGGAAAATTAGCCAACAAACCATTTTTAAAAACTTCTATTCAAGATTTTTTAGACGTTTATAAAGTGAATGTTTTTGCTGTAGCGGAACTGACTCGTTTAATGATTCCATTCTTTAACAAAGAAAGTCATGTTGTTACTATAAGTAGTATGGGAGGTATTCAAGGAAGTGTAAAATTTCCGGGGTTATCTGCATACAGTTCATCAAAAGGCGCCGTAATTACTCTATCAGAATTATTAGCTGAAGAATATAAAGAAAGCGGAATTTCTTTTAATGTATTAGCGTTAGGAGCAGTACAAACTGAAATGTTAGCAGAAGCTTTTCCAGATTATAAGGCTCCAACATCTGCTTTAGAGATGGCTGAGTATATTTATAATTTTTCATTAACAGGAAATAAATTCTATAACGGTAAAGTGTTGCAAGTTTCTTCTAGTACTCCTTAGTAAAAGTTATTTCACCATTCTAACTGAATTTATATTACCTCCATAGTCATATTCTTTCACTGGGTTATTTGGATCAACTACCCACTCACCATCTACAATAAATTTATAATGATGTTTACCTCCAGATAATTTAACTGTATATTCCCAACCTGTCTCTGTCTTTATCATTCTATATTCATCTTCAGACCAATTATTAAACCTGCCAGATAAAATTACTTTTTGAGCATCTAAGTTTCCTTTTAACAAAAAGGTCTCCTTTGATTTTATATCAATAATAGAATTATAGCCTTCATATTCATTCATTCTTTTGTCCAAATTTTTAGGGTCATGTATCCATTGACCATCAACTATAAATTTGTATTCATATTCTCCAGGTTTAATATTTAATGATAATTCCCAACCTGTTTTTGTCTTAAACATTTCAAATGCTTTATCATCCCATAAATTAAACGTACCACTCAACACCACTTTATCTGCATCTTTAAATCCATTAAGTGTAAAAGTTAGGTTTCCTTCTTTATCTGGATATGCTGTAAACATTCTTAAATTATAAACTTCTAAATCATACCAACCTTCTTTTACAGGAACACTATTTAACTCATCTTTAGAAGGTTCTGCCCAATATATATTATTGATTACAAACTTAAATTCCCAAGTAAATTTATCATTAAACTCTTTTATTTCTTTTCTAAGTTCATACTTATTTTCATCTACTTTAGTCATCCTCCAACTCTTCTTAGACCAATTATTAAATTCACCAGCAACCAATACTTCATCTATATCAATATCTCGAAAATCTTTTTTATACCCATTAAGATTTGTTACAAGATTGTAGTCTCTTGTGTCAAATGTAAAAACTACTTCATCGCCATCAATTTTATAGCCTTGAATAGCATCATTTTGAGCATATCCAATTATTGCTACAAAAAGGATCAAAAAATAACTAATATGTATATTCTTAATTTTCATACTATTCATTAGGGTAATCTACAAAGTATAATTTTTCTTTTTTATAGTTGATAATAGTTCTTTTCTGGCGTAAAAATTCATAGCCTAAAACGCCGTGTAAAAATACACCATATGCATCATGCATTCCGTCAAAGTTAATAAGAACTGTATTCATGGGCATCAATGAAAAAGATTTTTTTATACTTACATTATTTAACTTCCCAACCAAAACCTCAACCTTTCTATTACTTGCGCCCACTACAAACATCCTTCTAAACCCTGTAAAGTATTGTAATACTTTTTTATTTACATTTTTATTAAGTTGATTGAGCTCTGCTCCGCTATCTAGTCCTAACTTCACTTTCTTATCTCCAATTGTTCCACTTAAAACAATTGTATGTTTTCGTAATTTAAAATCAATACTATCACCAATTTTTTCAAGAAGCTCACGCTTATCTAATCTATTTCCATATCTATCTACTTTAAATAAGGTAATTTGATTTAAATACAAATCAATAAAAACTTCATAGTTTTTTAAAATATTGAAGCCAATAATTCCAAGTAATCTAAAATTTTTGCTTTTCTCTATATGAGACAAATCAATAATATCTGAGTTAACATTTTTAACAATTAAATTTTGTAATTGAAAAGTATCAACTTTTTTTCTAGCTATATTATCAATGCTTCCATTAACTCCTGATACATTTGATTTTTTTTTTCGATTTGATTTAACAGGAAAATGTACGCTGTTTAATACTAATTTTTCTGAGCCAGTGTCAATAATAAAGTTTCCGTTTTTTCCGAGAAGTTCACCTTCAACAACAATTAAATGACCAACTAATTTAAAGGGAATACGAGTAGTGTTTTCATTTAAAATTTCGGCTTTCAAAACAATATTATCTTTTCCACTTGCCATTGCGTTGCTAAATGCAAAAACACATAAAATAATATTAAAATAAGTTTTGGTCATATAATAATATGACGACTCTTAATATTATATGTTACAGTTATAAATAATAAAGCAATGTTAATATTAAAAATATTACTTTTGTTAAATGCACAAAACTCTAACTAATTACCTTCCTGAAGCATCGATAGATTTGGTAATTGAGTTACTTAATAAGTATCCTCATCACCTTAAAATTGTCAATAAACGCCAAACAAAGCATGGTGATTTTAGATTAACAAAAAACAAAAAATATCAAATCACAGTTAACAACAATTTAAATCCATATCAATTTTTATTGACTTTGATTCATGAGATCGCTCATTTGGTTACACATCTAAATCATAAACGTGTGCAACCACATGGAAAGGAATGGAAACAAAATTTTCAACATTTAATGTTACCATTTGTAAATCCCACAATATTTCCTAATGATATTTTACCACATCTTGCTAATTATTTAAAAAATCCTAAAGCAAGTACAGATAGTGATGTTCAATTAGCACTAGCTATGAAAAGGTACAGCGAGCCATCAGATAATAGTTTTATCTTTGAAATTCCATTTGGTGCAAATTTCCTCTTTAAAAATCGTATCTTTCGGCGAGGAAATAAACGACGTACAAGGTATGAGTGCCTCGAAATAGATTCAAAAAAACTTTACCTCTTCAACCAAAACGCTGAAGTTAAATTGGTAATTACCATATAAAAATATGAACAATAATTATTACGCAGTTATTATGGCTGGTGGAGTCGGTTCTCGATTCTGGCCAATGAGTACCCAAGAAAACCCCAAACAGTTTCACGATATGCTTGGAGCCGGTAGATCTTTAATTCAAAAAACATTTGATCGATTATCAACTACAATTCCAAGTAAAAACATCTTAATATCTACTAACAAAAGATATGAATATTTGGTTTTAGAACAACTACCAAAGGTTACTAAAAATCAACTTTTATTAGAACCTAGTATGCGCAATACAGCACCTTGTGTTTTATATGCCGCTTTAAAAATTTATGCTTTGAATCCGGAAGCTGTTATGATAATTGCTCCTAGCGATCATTGGATTGATGATGAAGCAACTTTTGCAACTAACATAGAAGAAGCATTTGATTTTTGTAGTACAAATGACGTTTTAATGACCTTGGGGATTCAACCAGATTCGCCAAACACAGGCTATGGCTATATCCAATTTGACAACAACAATTCATCTATTAAAAAAGTAAAGCAGTTTACCGAAAAACCAAATTTGGAAACAGCAAAAACTTTTATTGATAGCGGTGAATATCTTTGGAATGCAGGCATTTTTATTTGGAGCGCAAAAAGCATTATCGAGAATTTCAAAATACAATTACCAGAAATGTATACCCTTTTTAGTAAAGGAAATGATGATTACAATACTGCAAATGAGAATACCTTCATTGATCAATTCTATGGTGATTCTGAAAATATTTCCATCGATTTTGGTATTATGGAAAAAGCTACCAATGTTTATACTTTACCTGTAGATTTTGGCTGGAATGATCTTGGAACATGGGGATCGTTATACAACAAGCTACCAAAAGATGAACAACAGAATGCTGCGGTAGGTGGTGAAGTTATTTTTAGAGATTCTACCAACAATATGGTACGTACACAAAGTGGAAAACGAGTTGTTATTCAAGGATTAAGTGATTTTATAATTGTAGAAAAAGAAGATGTATTACTAATATGTCCTAAAAAAAATGAGCAAGACATCAAACAAATTACTGCTCAGGTGAAAATAGATTTTGGTGATAATTTTGTATAAAAATTAAAAAGTATGGAAGTAAACTCAGACCATCAATCTTCAGAAAAAGAAACTACTGAACAAGACAATTCAGAAAAATTCAGCAGTATTTGGAAAGATTTTAAACTTATTATGACTGGTATCATGGAAATTAGATCTGATACCGATAAAAAAGGGACCATACAAGATATAAAAGATGGTATTTCCATGAAGGGTCATACTGCATGGGTATTAATTTTCTCAATTTTAATAGCCTCTATTGGTTTAAATATTAGTTCGCCCGCAGTTGTTATTGGTGCCATGTTAATTTCTCCATTAATGGGGCCAATACTAGGAGTAGGCTTATCAATTGCTATCAATGATATTGACACATTAAGACGTTCTTTTGTAAATCTTGGTGTAATGATTGGGTTGAGTGTTTTAACCTCTTTTATTTTCTTTAAAATTCCAATATTTCAAGATATTACACCTGAAATTAAAGCAAGAACAGCACCAGATGTTCGTGATGTTTTTATAGCAATAGCAGGTGGTTTAGCTTTAATAATGGCTTTGAGCAGAAGGTCTAAACAAACTAACACTATTGCTGGCGTTGCAATAGCAACAGCCTTAATGCCTCCTTTATGCGTTGCAGGTTACGGATTGGCCGTTTGGGAATTTGATTACTTTTTTGGTGCGATGTTTCTATTTACAATCAATACTATTTTTATTGCGCTAGCTACTTTTCTAATTGTTAAATTTTTGCGCTTTCCAATGGTTAAATATATTAATTCAGCAAAAAGAAAACGTATCTCACAATTAGCTTCAATAGTTGCAATTTTAATTTTTTCATTTAGTGTATATGAGTTTACTAAACTATACCAAGAAGGTCATTTTAAAAATAATGCAAAACATTTAATTGCTGATATGAAAAAAAGCGGAATTCATATTTTTGAAGTTGAAAAAGGAAATGTAGATTATAAAACAAAAACAATAAAACTAATTTTATATGGAAATACCGTTCAAGAAGAAAAGATTAATTTTTGGAAGAATAAATTAGGAGAATATGATTTGCTTGATGCTAACCTCATTGTTGAGCAAAGTACAAGTACTGATATAGAAAATAAAGTACAAGAATTAACAGAACTATATTCGCAAAATCAAGAAATAATTTCTTCTAGAGATTTGAAAATTGAAGAACGAGGAAGAAAGATTAAGGAATTAGAAAATGAACTACACAAATATTATCGCGTTCCGTTTACAAAAATTAGTGCTGAGGCTAGAGCTAATTACTCTGGCCTAAGAACATTGAGTTATGGTAATGTGATGACTACAAATTTCAAGAGCACAGATACTATTTCTGTTTTTGGGGCAACTTGGTATGATTCTATCCCCAACACAAAACAACAAGAAGAAAAATTGAGAATCTGGTTAAAAATAAGATTAGAATTAGATTCTGTAAGGGTCATTAACAATAAATAAATCAAATAGAGCTTCTAAAAAATCCATCAAAATTAATTTTCTGATGGATTTTTAATTTCTATTTTAATAAAGACAACATATCATCAACAATCGCATTTCCTTTATCTTTATTATACCACTTTTGGATTTCTTCCTTAAACTCGGGGGTTAATTTTCCGTGCTTATTTTTATATTCTAATGCTATTTGAGTTAATTTATTTGGTCTTGAACCATAAGAATTTAAGACTTCTTTTGTAGTATCATCAATCATAATTAGTTTGGGTATTGATTTGTTCCCGTCCGTTAAAAAATCATCCATTAATGCTAAGTTCTCATCTCTTAACACTATTTTTAAATTAATATTATCATTCAAGATTGCCATTTTATTTAATACTGGCAACATATGTGCAGCATCACCACACCAACTTTCAGTCAATACTAACCATGTTATTTTTTTATCATATTTATGAATTCTACTTTTTGCATCCTCTGATATTTTTAATGTTTTATCCCAGCGTTTGAATCTTCTTTGATTCAACATAGTATAATTAACTAATGCTTCTGATTCATATTTACCAGTGGTAGAACCATTAGTAACCAAGGTATTCATCAAACTGATAAACTCACCATAACTTTGTCCATTTTCTAAGCTTCTCTCAATTCTTTGAGCCTCTCTATTTTCAACTGTAACTTTCATAAGTAAATAATTTCTAGTACTAAGACGCTTAAATTATTTAAAACTTACTCCCAAAAATTCTAGGCACCTTTGAAGTAGAAAAATTATTAAAAATAGAATAGAACCTTTAATTTATTCCTTTATTAAAATATAGAAGAAAAAAATTAATCAATCAGATTATTTACAAATTCAATTTCTTTTAAATCAAACTCTTTTATTGTTTCGTTTTCAAGTTCAACTTGCAGTTTACCTTGTAAAGACACCCCTACAATTTTCCCCATAAAACTTCTAGAACCACTTTTAAACATAGATGGTTTATTAAACTTATAAAGATGCTTAATGTACAGAGCGTCTATTAACTGATAATTTTTTGTATATAGTATTTCAACATATTTTTTCATAGACTCAACCAAATCTTGAAGAACTGTTTCCAAATCAAAAGAAGTATTTGAAATCAATTTCATAGAAGTAGCATTTGGCAAATTCTCAAATTCAAGTTGATTTACATTTAACCCAACACCAATTATCGAATAATTTATTTGTGTCTTTTTGACGGAATTCTCTATCAAAACACCACATATTTTTTGATGCGCTGACAGAATGTCGTTAGGCCACTTAACACTAATATTAACAGATAATAAATCAGATAAAACCTTATGAATTGATAATGAAATTATCTTACTTATATAAAATTGCCGGTCAATTTTCAAATCACCAAAATAAACTAATACACTAAATGTTAGATTTTTACCGTTCTCAGACTGCCAACTTGTATGCATTTGCCCACGCCCTTTTGTTTGCTCTTCAGCAATAACAACCGTGAAATTTTCTAAGGTGTTTTGCTGACACATTTCTTTTAAAAAAGTGTTGGTAGATTCGGTGGCATCAACTTTGACAATATGCATAAAAAGATTATATTACAATCGTTATTTTTATATGTATTTTAACATAAAAAAAGAATAACTTTGCAGCAAAATTAAACATTTTTTAATGACAAAAAAAAACGTAAGCGTAGACGAATTAATAACTGTAATAATTAAAGGAATTGAAGAGGTAAAAGGTCAAGATATTCAGTTGTTTGATTTGCGAGAAATTGAAAATACCGTTACAGACTACTTTATAATTTGCACAGGAAATTCTAACACACAAGTAAATGCCATTTCTAGTTCAGTCCAAAAATTAGTAAGTAAAGACCTCAAAGATAAGCCTTGGCATATTGAAGGAGAAGCTAATGCCGAATGGGTTTTGATGGATTATGTAAATGTAGTTGTACACATTTTTCAGAAAAGCACTCGTGAGTTTTATGATATTGAAAGCCTATGGGGCGATGCAAAAATAACTGTAATCACAGCCTAATTAACCGACTAACCATCCTCTTAAAATATATAGATGAGTAACAAGAAACCAAATAAAAACACCAAAGAACCAATAAATAAAATGCCAAAATTCAATTCATATTGGATTTACGGAATTGTGCTTGCACTATTTATTGGGTTTCAATTAATGAAAGGGGCTAGTAATATTTCAAATGAATTATCAGAAAATGATTTCAATACCATGCTTTCTGATAATGAAATTGATAAAATCGCAATTATTAATAAGGATGTTGCCTATATTACTTTAAAAGCAGATGCGCTTACGAAAGAAAAATATAAAGACGTCAACAAACCTTCATTATTAAAAGATGCAAATGCACCACATTACACCTATGATTTTGGAGATTTACAAAATTTTGAGAATTATTTGACTTCTCAAAAATCTGAGTTAAGCTTAGACTTTGATAGAAAGAATGATACCAAGCCAAATATTTTAGGTGAGTTATTAGGGTGGTTACCATTTATACTACTAATTGGACTTTGGATATTTTTTATGCGTCGTATGTCTGGTGGAGCCGGAGGTGGCGGCGGTGCTGGTCAAATTTTTAATATTGGTAAATCAAAAGCAAAATTATTTGATAAAGATCAAAAAGTAAAAACTACATTTAAAGATGTTGCAGGTTTAGAAGGAGCAAAAGAAGAAGTGCAAGAAATTGTTGACTTTTTAAAAAATCCAAAAAAATACACGTCACTTGGTGGTAAAATTCCGAAAGGAGCGTTACTAGTTGGCCCTCCAGGAACAGGAAAAACTTTATTAGCGAAAGCAGTAGCTGGTGAAGCTGACGTGCCTTTCTTCTCATTATCTGGTTCTGATTTTGTTGAAATGTTTGTAGGTGTTGGCGCATCGCGTGTGCGTGATTTATTTAAACAAGCTGCACAAAAATCACCTTCAATTATTTTTATTGATGAGATTGATGCTATAGGTAGAGCCCGTGGAAAAAACAATATGACTGGTGGTAATGACGAACGTGAAAACACCCTAAATCAGTTATTAACTGAGATGGATGGTTTTGGCACAGACACCAACGTAATTGTTGTTGCAGCTACCAATAGAGCTGATGTCTTAGACAAAGCTTTGATGCGTGCTGGTAGATTTGACCGACAAATTTATGTTGACTTACCAGATTTGAATGAGCGCAAAGAAATTTTTGAGGTGCATATGAAACCTTTAAAATTAGGTAAAGATGTTGATTTAGATTTCTTATCTCAACAGACTCCAGGATTTTCTGGAGCTGATATTGCAAACCTATGTAATGAAGCTGCTTTAATTGCTGCTAGAGTTAATAAAAAAGCAGTACATCATCAAGATTTCTTAGATGCAGTTGATAGGATTGTTGGCGGGTTAGAAAAGAAAAATAAAATCATGACGGTAACTGAAAAGAAAACAATTGCCTATCACGAAGCTGGACATGCTACTGCAAGTTGGTTTTTAGAACACGCTGCACCTCTTGTAAAAGTGACTATTGTACCTAGGGGACAATCTCTTGGTGCCGCTTGGTATTTACCTGAAGAGCGTCAAATTGTACGCACGGAACAAATGTTAGATGAAATGTGCGCAACTCTTGCAGGTAGAGCTGCTGAAAAAATTATCTTTAATAAAATATCAACTGGAGCACTGAATGATTTAGAAAAAATCACACGTCAAGCAAGAGCAATGGTGACTGTTTATGGGTTAAATGAAAGGATTGGGAATATTACTTATTATGATTCTTCAGGTCAAAATGAGTATGGGTTTACAAAACCTTATAGTGAAGAAACAGCCAAAATAATTGATACAGAAATTTCAAAAATTATAGAAGAGCAATACCAACGTGCTATTAACATTCTAAATAAGCACAAAGATAAATTGGTAGAATTGGCAAATATTTTATTAGAAAAAGAAGTTATTTTTAAAGGCAATTTGGAAACCATTTTTGGAAAACGTCCTTTTGTAGTTGAAGCAAAAGTTAAAAATAAAAAGGCAACTTCGAAGAAAATAGAGAATGAGCATGAGCCAAAAGACAATATAGGAGAAACTGTAGAAAAAGAAATTGAAACAAAAGCTGAGACTGAAATAGAATCAACTGATGAAAATAAATAAAATTTTATATATTCGTTAAATCAACCCTAGCTAGTAATGAAATTTTTAAAAAAATTATTTGAAAGTTTTGAAGAAAAACAACAAGAAAAGGTTAAAGATGAACCTGTGGCGTTATCGTTAGACGATTCTTTTGTACATCATTTTATAAAATTGGGAGGTAAGTTTTTGTATTGTCAAAACAACAAAGATGTTACGAAAAACTTAAACCATATTTTAGAGGAAAATGATTGGGGTACTATCTCTACTAAAAATGCTGACCTAAAACCTTTTATCAGCACTTTGAAAGTGAAAATAAAAGATGAATTCAATAATGAATTACCATTTTTTACAAGTTGCGAGTTTTTAATTGCTGAAAATGGAAGCCTTTTATTTTCATCAAATCAAATAGAGGATAAAAAATTAGCTACCTTTTCAAATAACTTTATTGTCTTTGCAACTACAAGTCAAATTGTTAAGAGTAAAGATGAAAGCTTAACAGGAATCAAAGTTAAATATGGCGTTGACTTACCTACAAACATAAGCCCAATTAAAAACTACAATCCAAATACCACCGAAGATAATTTTCTAAATTACGGCACAAACAATTCTAAAAACTTATATTTGCTTTTATTAGAAAATTTATAGAATGAGTAATTTTTTATCGCGTTTAATTTCTGGAAGCATCTATTTAGGTGTTTTAATTTTCTCGATTCTTTACAGTAAAATTACTTTTTTAAGCCTCTTTTTTATCGTGATGCTCTTTTGCTTATATGAATTTACCAAAATGATTCAGCTTAAAAGCATATTTCCATATATCATCGGAATCCAAGCTTTTATTTTCGGGAACATTTTAAATGTTGAAGATGTCCCCTCGAGAACCATTTTTATTTATGTAGGGGTTTCCCTTTTCCTAACAGTATTTTGCTCATTTGCTTGGATATTATTAGCAAAAAAAGAAGAGATTGTAAGCCATTTAGGAAAGATATTTTTATCAATAGTATATATAGTCATCCCTTTTGTTTTAATGGCGCAAATACCTTTTTTACACAATGATTTTAATTATGCTAAAACTGTTATTTTAGGAGTTTTCATTTTAATCTGGACAAATGATACTTTTGCATATCTAGTTGGTAAAAATTTTGGACGTATTAAATTATTTAAAATAATATCACCCAATAAAACCGTTGAAGGATTTATAGGTGGTATGGTTTTTTGCTTTGTGGCAAGTTATTTTATAGCACACTATTTTACAGAGCTTTCTCTAATACAATGGCTAGTTATTGCCTTGTTGGTGAGTGTTTTTGGAGTTCTGGGAGATTTGATAGAATCAATGTTTAAAAGGCAAGCGGGCATTAAAGATAGTAGTAATTTAATTCCAGGTCATGGAGGTTTCTTAGATAGATTTGATAGTGTTATATTTGCAGCTCCATTCATATTTATTTATTTACAAATTGTATAGAGTGATTTTCATTAGTTCAAAAAAGCTCCTTTAATCACTACAAAAAAGAATCAAATTTAGAAGAACATGTTTCATAAAGAAGGGTATAAAATTATTTTAATTGCCTCAATCATCTTATTAATTGCCGTTATAACAATTGACAAATTTATTGAAATTGAATGGATAAGACTTTCTACCTCAACTATATTTCTAATCCTTTTTGTATTAGTTTTACAATTTTTTAGAAATCCTAAAAGAAACACCTCTCTTAATGAGCATCATATCATTGCTCCTGTTGATGGCAAAGTAGTAGTGATAGAAGAAGTTTTTGAACCTGAATTTTTTAAGGATAAAAGATTACAACTTTCTATTTTTATGTCGCCGTTAAATGTACATGTTACCCGATATCCAATTAGTGGTAATATTATCTTTAGCAAATACCACCCAGGTAAATACCTTGTAGCATGGCACCCCAAATCATCAACAGAAAATGAAAGAACAACTGTGGTGGTTGAAAACAAAACTGTTGGAAAAATATTATACCGTCAAATTGCTGGCGCTGCTGCAAGACGCATTGTAAACTATGCTAAAAAAGGTGGTGTAGTTGAACAAGGATCTGATGCAGGCTTTATCAAGTTTGGATCTAGAGTTGATGTTTTTTTGCCTTTAAACACTAAAATTGATGTTGTGTTAAACCAAAAGGTTAGAGGTGGTGAACAAATAATTGCCAACATATAATTTCTTTTTTATAACTTTGAAATAGTTAAATGAAGAAAGACTTAAATACAAAATTCGACGAGGCATTAAAAACAGCTAATGAAACGGATATTAAATTACCTCCGGACATAATGCTCCATTTTTATGCCCATTTTAAACAAGCTACAAGAGGCAATAAATATCGAAGAAAATTAGAAGAAGGTGAAGAACCCCTAAGAAATGCCTTTAAACAACATGCTTGGTATCAATTGAATCACTTAACAGAAGAAGAAGCCAAAAAAGGGTATATAAAACTAGTAAACAAATATCTAAAACCTAATAAATGAAAAACATACATATTCTACTCTTATTATTTACAATTAGCATCATATCTATTTCTTGTAAAAAAGAACAAAAGAAAGTTGATGAAATTATTGAAGCTACAAAAGATTATACCATTGACAATTCCTCAATAAAAATAAACTGGGTTGCTTTTAAAACCACAGATAAAGTTCCTGTAAAAGGGTTATTTAAAAATGTTGAGCTAAACAAAACTTCAGGTACATCAGCAATTGATTTTTTAAATGATTTAGAATTTTCAGTTCCAGTTAGCAGTATTTTTACTGATAATAAAGAACGTGATGGCAAACTTCAAAAATTCTTTTTTGGAGTAATGGATAATACTGAGCTTTTATCTGGATCTATTTCAATTACCAATGCTAATGATGGGGTTATCCATTTAAATATGAACGGAATTACACATGATTTACCTATTAAGTATGATAGTAACAATAATGGAACTGCTATTAAAGGAAAATTGAATTTAGATAATTGGAATGGTCAAGATGCTATTGAAAGTTTAAATAAAGCTTGTTTCGATTTACACACAGGCGATGACGGAATTAGTAAAACCTGGAATACTGTTCAAATACACATAAGCTTTTCTGAGTTAAAATAATTTATAGAGCTTCTTTAAAAAACAAATGCCCTCAAAATTTGAGGGCATTTGTTTTTTAAAATAGTCAACTAGTTTTAATAATCTAGGTGAGTTATATAACTCAATTTTGCTTTTAATATAGCATAGTTCTCTTTGTGATTTTCAATATTATTCATCACATTTTTAAGTAATGGGTTTTTCGAATCAGTATTTGAAAAGAAGCTCATGTTATTTTCTAACTGCTGAATTTCTCGTGCTAATTCATCTATCTTTTTTCTTAAAAATATCTGTTCTGTGTCTAATTTACGTAAATTCTTTTGAGCAAGTAAACCTTCCATTTGACTTTCAAATTTCATCATTTCTTTTTCTTCGTTACTCACAGAAAGTTGAGAAAAAAGCTTATCTAATGTTTTTGAAAACTTACCTTCAATATGTCTTAAATTAAAAGGAATACTACCCAATGCTTTCCAATCATCCATGTATTTCTTAACCGTTTCTATGGTTACTTTTTCAATTGTAGCAACTTCCTCTTTCATCTTGTTAAGAAACTCTTTCTTTGCCTTAACCGCTTCTTGATCTTCTTTTGAACCTTGATTTTTAAAAGTATGGAATCTATCAAAATAATGATTACATGCTGCTTTAAATTCACCCCATATTTTATCAGAATTTTTTCTTGGTACATGACCAATTTTTTTCCAATCTGATTGAATCTTTTTCATCAACTCTGTTGTAGCATCCCAATCTTCACTATCTTTATTAAGGTTTGCTAACTCGATAAGTTTTAACTTTTTGGTCAAGTTTTCTTGCTGCTCTCCTTTTATATTTTTGTAGAAAGCATTTTTATCATGGTTAAAACTTTTAGTTGCTTCTTTAAATTTTCCCCAAATTTTATCACTCTCTGATCTTGGAACATTTCCAGCTTTAAAAAATTGTTGACGTAAGTCTTCAATTTCTTTAATACTCTTTTGCCAATCACTATGTTTCAAATTCCCTTTGGAATCAATATTTTTTATCTGCTCAATAATTTCATTTTTCTTAGCAATATTCTCTTGATATTTCTCCTTAAGCCCTTTGTAATAATCATGCCTTTTATCATGAATTTTTTTTGTAGCAGCACTAAACTTTTTCCAAACATCTTCACGCTGTTCTTTTGCAACAGGACCAACATCTTCCTTCCACATCTTATGGATTACTTGCAATTGTTTAAAAGAGTAATTGATATCATTGCTTTCTGATAACGCCTCAACCCGCTCAATTAATTTTAGTTTTTCTTCTAAGTTATGCTTAAAATCTAAATCTCTAAAATCATTGCTTAAATGTAAAAGGTCATAAAAACGCTCAACGTGATGATGAAATGTTCTCCATGTTCCGTTGTATTTTTCTCTTGCAACAGGACCAATTTTCCTCCAACGCTCTTGAATATCCCTAAACTTATTATACATCGTTTTAGGCTCTGCATCCTCAATCAAATCTTTTAATTGCTCAATTAAAATAAATCGCAATTCTAAATTACCGTTAAGTTTAGATTCTAAATCTTTGTAATATTTTGTACGCTTATCACGATACTCTTTACTTAATTCATTGAATTTTATCTTAGATGGATTGGAATAACTAAAATCGATACTTTCACCACCATCAGCTAAAAATGCTGCTTTTTTATTAGCTAATATTTTTGAAAATTGCAAATTAAAAGAATCTTTAATCGCATTAAAATGGTTGTTTATTTTTTGAACAGGAAGTTCCTTTATATGCTTTTCAAATTTCAAAACTAAATCTTCAAGTCCCATTTTAGAATACTCAGGAAGTGACTCTTTAGCAGTTTCTTGATGCTCTTCTTCATCATCTAACTTCTCTGAAGCTTGGGCAATATCATCATCAATTTGATTTACAACTTCTTCTTCTGTTGTATCTTTCAGGTTGACTAAAGCAACAGTTACCTCTTCTTTGTTTGTTGGTTCAGAATTGTTTTCTGATTCGGTTGATTGTACATCTTCACTTTCTTCTGGAAGATTATTATTTTTTTCGTCTAACATTTTTTGTAATGTTTAAAGGTCCAATATTCACTAAGTCTAAAAATTGATATTAACTTACAGTTCAATCAAGCTTTATACTATTAGATACAAACTTAAGCAAAAAGTTGCGTACAATCTGTGGTATAAACTGAAATAAAGATTTATTTTGAATTCTTTAACTAAGAGTTCCAAATCTCCCAAGATTTTTCGGCTTGCAATTCTAACATCTCCAATCCATTTTTTGTGATTGCCCCTCTTTCATTTCCTTTTTTAAGAAAAGTGGTTTCTGACGGATTGTAAATCAAGTCGTATAAAAAGTGTTGATCCGATAAAAATTGATATGGGATCTCAGGGTAATTTTCTATGTTAGGATGTGTGCCTAACGGCGTACAATTTATAATGAGTTGATGATTTTCTATTACTTCTTTTGACAAGTCAGCATAAGAAATGGCTTGTTCAGATTTTACTCTTGACACAAGTTGATATCCAATATCTAATTTATCTAGCACAAAAGCAATTGCTTTTGATGCACCACCTGTTCCTAAAACCAATGCATTTTTATGATTCTGTTTTAACAAAGGAGACAAAGAGTGTTCGAATCCATAAATATCAGTGTTATAACCAATCAATTCATTTTTATCTGTCACTTTAATTGTATTTACAGCTCCAATTTTTTGAGCATCAGCATCAATTTCTGATAAATAACACATTATTGATTGCTTGTAAGGAATGGTCACATTAAAGCCTTTGAATTCTTCTTCTTTTTGATAAATCAAAAAAGGAAATTCTGAAATTTCTGGAATATCAAAATTACGGTAAGTAAGGTTTGACAATTTTAAAACCTCAAACTTTTTTAAAAAATATACTTTAGAAAAAGAATAGGAAATATTTTTGCCCACTAATCCTAATTTTGTTCTTTCACTCATACTAACTTGTTTTTGTTCTTTTTGAATATTGATCTAAAACTAATAATAAACCAACACCTAATAAAATAAAAATTACAGCAATCCAAGTTTCTTGCATGGTTACATCAGGTAAATAACGTTGGTAATTTTCAATAACTTCATCTCCGTTAAAATCGTACAATAACTTTCCGTTCTCTGTTTTATAAATTTCTCTTTTCCAAGGCCAAACAATTCCAAGTGACCCCATAATAAATCCGATAATAACAGCAGTAACTATTTGATGCCACCTTTTTAAAACATAACCTAGAATATGCGATGTAACTACCAATCCAAAGGCTGAACCGCCTGTAAAAACAGCAACAATCTTAAGATAGCGCATTCTAACTACATCTTGAATAAAATCAAAATTACCAGAAAAAATATCGATGATTGTTTTGTAAAGCATGTTCACAGAATCTACTAGCAACAAAACATAGTTCCCTACTAGAATCAAAATAAATGAACCTGACAACCCGGGTAATGTCATCCCGCTAACTCCAATTATTCCACAAAAAAAGACAAACCATAGATTGTCATTTTCTTTGGCTGGACTCATTAAACTGATAGAAACTCCGATAATAACACCTATAATAATTGAAATGATATTTTTGGCAGAAAAGTCATTAAAATCTTTTCCTATATAATAAATAGAGCCTAGAATCATACCAAAAAATGCAGACCATACATAGAGTTCATAATTCTGAATCAAATAATCTAAAACAATGGAAATACTAAAATAACTAAACATGCTCCCACCCATTACAAGAAATAAAAATGTGGCGTTGGTATATTGATAAAAAGATTTGAAACGCCCAGAGAAAAGCAATTTAATAGCGTTTAAATTTACTTTCTTAAATGAGTAAATAAGCTCTTCATAAAAATCGAGCACAAAAGCAACTGTACCTCCCGAAACCCCAGGAACTTTATTTGCGGCACCCATAGACAAACCCTTGAAAAAGAGCCAAACTTTGTCCATAAACTTGCGCTCTTTACTCATTTTTTACAGCAATTTTTTCTAATAGAATAATAACTAAAAATCCAACTATTGCCAATGCAATCGCAAATAACAACTGCGGTTCTCCATCAAATGAAAAGGGAGAAATACTTTGTTCATTCAATGGCACTTTGATTCCGTGAGAATTCTCGCGCCAAGTTAAAGTCTCTTTCCAAGGCCAAATTTTATTAAGTGAGCCAAATACAAAACCTGCTAATACAGCCAAAGTTAAGTTTTTATAATTATGAAATAACCACTTTAAAACTCTAGAAAAAGTGAGTAATCCAGCTATAGCTCCTGCTGCAAAAAGCGCAATAATTTTAAAATCTTTATTATGAATTGCATCCAATACAGGCTTGTATGCTCCCAATAAAACTAATATAAACGCTCCAGAAATTCCAGGTAATATCATAGCACAAATAGCTAAAGACCCTGCAAAAAATAAATAAACAGGTGATGTGTTTTCAGTTATTAAAGGTGTTAGTGTTGTAACATAATAAGCCAATATTGCTCCACCTAAAAAGACGATTATTGTTAATGTCTTCCATTTGGTAATTTGTTTTCCTATGAACAATATACTCGCCAAAACCAATCCGAAAAAGAATGACCATAATAATATAGGTTCATTTTCTAACAACCATGAAATCAATTTTGCCAAAGAAACAATACTGATAGCTATTCCTGATAAAAGTGCTGCTAAAAAATTGCCGTTGACTTGTTTCCAAACAGATTTGATTCCCTCAGTTTTAAGCAGTTTAATTGTATTAAAATTAACTGAACTTATAGACTCTAAAAGCTCTTCATAAATGCCTGAAATAAAAGCAATAGTGCCTCCAGAAACACCCGGAACAACATCTGCTGCTCCCATTGCAATTCCTTTTAAGGTGATAATAAAATAGTCTAGAAAAGTTCGTTGTTGCATCTGTCAAATAGTTATTTGCACAAATGTAATCTTTTAAAAGAGGAATGAAAACTAAATTTTATATTCACTAATTAGTTTATTCACAATTTCTAAATCAAAGACTGTTGGAAAAATTTCTTTGAAAATTGTGTAGTATTCATAATCGGTTTTAAATCCTTTTCTTAAGAGTTTTTCACCTTTTATTTCATCTCCCAAAACAAAATAAACACACCCCAACCTGTATTCTACCTCTGCATGATTTGGAAACAATCTCAATGCTTTCATTAATATTTTAGAAGAATCCTTAAACTCTCCAATAAAATTTAAAACGTCAGACAATCCTATGAAGATATCTAACTCTTTATCTTTAAAACTCAAACATTTTTTAAAAGCAATGATTGCTTCTTCGTAAAAGTTTAATTTCAAATTTATTTCGGCAAATCGTCTCCAAAACAAAGTATTTGACTCATCAATTGCAATTGCTTTATTGATATAATAAAGTGCCTTTTGATAATTTTTATCTTCAAAATAAATATTGGTCAAAGCCAACCATCCTTTGTCTAACAACGGGTCTTCATTCACCGTTTTTTTATAGTATTGTAATGCTTGATCTTTTTTATCTAACCTATCATAACAACGACCAATTCTGTAATATGCAAAAGCACTTGGGTCATCTAATTGAGTGGTTGATATATAATTTTCAATGGCATCTTCGTAAAGCTCTAGCTGCTCTTGTGTTTTGGCTTTTTCTAAATAAGCTCCCACAAAAAACTCATCAATTAACACCGCATAATCAAAAGCTCTCAAAGCTTCATCGTATTGTTCTAAAATAAAATATTGTCGTCCCAATTGATGCCATGCCACTTCTGAATATGGATCATTTTCAATAAAATCATTCAAGTAATCAATTGCTTCTTTGTGCTGATTTTGCATATCAAAACAATACACCACATTGTATAAAGAAGAGTAATCTTCAAAATCGACCGTTAGGCACTTTGCAAAATTTAAACGTGCATCATCAAAATTATCGAGATACAAATACTCCATCCCAATCATTGCCAAAATATCGGCATTGTGTTTTGTATAAGCCAATGCTGTTTTTAGTACATCAATTGCTTTTTGATGTTCATTTCGCTTAGAAAAAAGGCTTGCTTTTTGAATGTAAATTTCTTCATTGTTTGGCTCTAATGAATACAATGAATTCAATATAATGTCTGCCTCATCTAATTTGTTGATATATATTAAAGACTCTGCCTTTAGTAACCTCAAACTCACCGATATTGGATGTTGCTCAAGCCCTAAGGCAATTGCTTTTTCGGCTAATGATTGTCGACCTACATCTAAATAATGTTGTATAATACTTTCGAACTCTGTGGAGTCAAAAAAGAATACGCTATTAGTTTTCAGCATCGATTCAAATTTTGAAAGGGACATTTTATTATAGGAGTTTTCGTGCATAAACGGTTGTTCATTGACATTTTAAAAGTAATCTAAGAAGCCTCGGTTTTTATAAAAAAAATTAATTGTTTTTAACAATTTAATTAACAATAGCCTATCTTTGTGCATCAATAGAGCGTTTTGGTACTATCTTATGAGTCGAAAAATTTTACTTAACTCAACAGAAATTCACATCATTTTACATCGATTGGCATGCCAGTTAATCGAAAATCACAATGACTTTTCTAATACCGTAATCATTGGTTTACAGCCACGTGGTGTTTTTTTAGCGGAAAGATTGACACAAATGCTTACCCATGATTACAAAATTAAAGGGATTAATTCTGGCACTTTAGATATTACTTTTTATCGCGATGATTTTAGAAGAAGGGATGCCCCTTTAGAAGCAAATAGAACAGAAATTGATTTTATGATAGAGAATAAAAATGTTGTTTTTATCGATGACGTTTTGTATTCTGGCAGAAGTATTCGTGCTGCTTTATCTGCAATTCAATCTTTTGGCAGACCTAATACTATTGAATTATTGGTTTTGATTGATAGACGCTTTAGCAGACATTTACCTATTCAGCCTGATTATAAAGGTAGTCAAGTTGATGCCATTAACAATGAAAAGGTATTGGTGCATTGGAAAGAGAATGATGGAAAAGATATTATTTATCTAATAAAAAATGAATAAAATGAGTCAGTTAAGTGTAGCCCATTTAATCGGAATAAAATATCTCAATAAAAATGATATTGATTTAATTTTTAAAACTGCCGACCATTTTAAAGAAGTCATTAACCGTCCCATTAAAAAAGTTCCTTCACTACGAGACATTACCATTGCCAATTTATTTTTTGAAAACAGTACACGAACAAAACTCTCTTTTGAGTTAGCAGAAAAAAGATTATCAGCAGATATTATCAACTTTTCAGCAAGCCAATCATCGGTTACAAAAGGAGAAACTTTAATTGATACGGTAAACAATATTTTATCAATGAAAGTTGATATTGTTGTGATGCGTCATCCAAATGTTGGTGCTGGAGTTTTCTTAAGCCAACATATAGATGCAAAAATTATAAATGCAGGTGATGGCACACACGAACATCCTACACAAGCATTACTCGACTCCTACTCTATCAGAGAAAAACTAGGAAGCGTAAAAGGAAAAAAAGTAGTGATTGTAGGAGATATTTTACACTCTCGGGTAGCACTATCAAATATCTTTGCTTTGAAGTTACAAGGTGCAGAAGTTAAAGTTTGTGGCCCAACAACACTCATCCCTAAACATATAAAAAGCTTAGGAGTTGAAGTTGAACTCAATCTTAAAAAAGCACTTGAATGGTGTGATGTAGCCAATGTTTTAAGAGTACAAAATGAGCGAATGGATGTAAACTATTTTCCATCTACAAGAGAGTATACACAACTTTTTGGAATAGACAAAGCGCTACTAAATTCATTAAATAAAGAAATTATCATCATGCATCCAGGTCCTATTAATCGTGGTGTAGAAATTACAAGTGATGTTGCAGATTCAACCCAATCAATTATTTTGAATCAGGTAGAAAATGGTGTTGCTATTAGAATGGCGGTGATTTACTTATTAGCCCAACAAATAAAACGCAATTAATTATGCAAGTAGAAAAAAAAGAAACACATACTATTATTAGACCTGAAGATGATTGCGATCAACGCTTTTTTAGTTCGCTTAAAAAACAAATTGCTGATTTTTCTAAGGAACATCTCATCATAGATTTTTCAACATTAGGTACTATTAAAGTTGATGACCTTCTTCAGTTTTTTGATATCGCTATAGAAAAAAGAGCTAAACATACTTCATTTGTTCTTGTTGCATCTGGAATAGCAATTGATGAAATTCCTGACAATTTAATTGTTGCCCCTACTCTCAATGAAGCACAAGATATTTTAGAAATGGATGCCATTGAACGGGATTTAATGGGATTGTAAATTAACCTTATGAAGTTAACAATTTTAGGGTGTCACAGCGCTACACCAAGAGTGTCAGCGAATCCTACTTCACAAGTTCTAGAAATAAAAAATCACACTTTTTTAATTGACTGCGGTGAAGGCACCCAAGTACAACTGAGAAAGTATAAAGTCAAATTCTCAAAAATAAAACACATCTTCATTTCTCATTTACATGGCGATCATGTTTTTGGGCTGATTGGTTTAGTTTCAACTTTTAGATTGTTAAATAGAGAGACAGAAATCAATGTTTATGGACCAAAAGGAATTAAAGAATTAATTGTTACTCAGCTTAGGCTCACCGAATCACATGCTGGCTACCCAATAAAATTTCATGAATTAACTTCCAAAAAAAGTGAAGTGATTTTTGAAGATAAAAAAGTAGAAGTGTATACTATCCCTCTAAATCATAGGATTTACACAAACGGATTTTTATTTAAAGAAAAATTAGGAGAGCGTAAACTTGATATGAGTGCTGTTTCAAAATATCCAGAAATTGAAATTTGCGATTATCAAAATTTAAAAAATGGAAAAGATTTTATATTACAAAATGGTGAACTCATTACAAATGATTCACTCACTTTTGAGCCAACAAAACCTTTAAGTTATGCTTTTTGTAGTGACACTGCTTACTCAGAGTCTATTGTGCCTATTATTAAAAACACAGACTTATTATACCACGAGGCAACATTTTTAGATGATAAAATTGAATTGGCGAAAACCACAAAACACAGTACGGCATCACAAGCAGCAACTATTGCCAAAATGGCCAAAGTAAGTCAGTTGATTATTGGGCATTATTCTAATCGATATAAATCTAAAGATGACTTCTTGATAGAGTCCAAAGTTATTTTTAATAACACTCAATTGGCCGAAGAAGGAAAAACCTTTGAAATTTTATAATCAATTCATAACAAGAGTATCCTATTTTCTCTTTGTTAAAGTCATGTTAAAGCCCCGTAAATGGGTAACAAGTTAGTTTTGTCATCGTCATATGGTCAAACATTTGTAAACAAAACTAACAATGAGAAAATTATTATGCCTTTGTGCATTATTTCTAGGCATTACACTAAATGCCATTAACAATTCTAATATTGATATCGCAAAAACTGGAACTATATCTGGTACTGTAACTGATGCAACTACCAACGAAAAACTACCTTATGTATCTATCGTAATTAAAGACAGCGAAGACACTATCTTAACAGGAGGTATTACGAACGATAAAGGCCAATTTATAATTGAAAAAATTCCGTTTGGAGAACAAACTATCGAGGTTCAATTTATTGGATATAAAACAGATTCTCGTAAAATTAATTTCACTAAAGACAATGCTAAACATGATATAGGTGCTGTTGCATTAAATATAGATGCCGCACAACTAGATGAAGTTGAAGTTAGAGCAGAAGTATCAACCGTAGTTCAAAAAATTGACCGCAAGGTAATCAATGTAGGTAAAGATTTAACTTCAGCAGGTACAACAGCTGCAGAGCTATTAAACAATGTACAATCTGTAACTGTAGATTCACAATCTGGAAATATCAGTTTACGTGGAAATGAAAATGTACGTGTATTGGTAGATGGAAAACCTACTAATGTTAGTGCTGCACAATTGCTAAAACAAATTCCTTCAACATCAATCAAACAGATTGAGTTAATTACAAATCCATCTGCAAAATATAGCCCTGAAGGAATGAGCGGAATCATAAACATTGTATTATATAAAAGTGCCAATCAAGGATTTAACGGCTCTGTTAATTTAGGTGTTACCCAAGGAATTAATACACGTTTTAACGGGTCGTTAGATTTAAACTACAAAACTGGAATTGTAAATTTCTTTGCCAATTATGGACATAATAATGGCAAGAGTGATAATGAAGGATTTGTAAATAGATCAGACAATAACTCTCACCAAGAGTTTGAGTTTGATAGCGATAACAAATCAAATGTGCTTAAAATTGGAGCTGATGTCTATATCAATGAGAAAAATACAGTTTCGTTTTATACAACTCAGAATCAATACGACAATAGTAGTGATGGAATCGTTCAAATTTCTGATGATGGAATCTTAGCAATAGATAGCTATAATAATTCTAAGACAGATAGTAAAAATGCTTCATATAATTTAAACTACAAATTAGATTTTGAAAAAGAAGGACACAATATTGAATTTGAAGCTTCTATTGCCAATTACAAAAGCCCTGAAGATGCAATTAATGGAGAGTTCCTATTTCCTTTAGATAAAGTCAATAATTATTTTACTGATATTGATAACAAGCGCAATAGTCATTTATACAATTTAGATTATGTGAATCCATTATCAGAAAATGGCAAATTAGAACTAGGATTTGAAATTAGAGGAAGCCACTCTGAAAACGAGCAATTGACAGATCAACATCAATATCAATATGATGATATTACTGGCGAGATGATTCCTGACTCTACAAATCCTGGATATTATTTAACCGACCCATTACCACCTAATTCAAGTTTTGATTATCAAAGAGATATTTATTCTGGATATGCTACATATAGCCATCAATTTGAAAAATTGACTATGCAAATCGGTGCGCGAATTGAACAATATGAAATAGACGGTAAATTTGTTCAAGGGAGTGAAAATGAAACAGTGACCGATGAAATCTTTTCTATATACCCATCAGCATTCTTTACTTATAATGCAAGTGAAAAAAATCAATTTCAAGTGAGTTTTAGTAGAAGAGTTGATAGACCATCACTACAACAAATTAATCCTATCAGACAATGGAGTACTCCTAGAATCACTTCAGTTGGTAATCCAAATTTGAATCCTCAATTTACAAATTCGTATGAATTTAATTATACGCGTCAATTAGAAAAAGGATCAGTTACTTTCGGAACTTTTTACCGTAAAGTAAATGATAACATTACCAGAATTTTAAATCTTGACCCTTTAGATGAGAATAAAGTTTTGTTAACCTATGCAAATACTGATAGTAATAACAGATACGGATTCGAAGCCTCTTTCAACTACGGTTTAACTAAATGGTGGAGGATAAATGCAAGTACTGATTTGTATGTACAAAAAGAAGCGGGAGTAGCAAATGGAACCGAATTAGAAATTACGAATAACGCTTTTAATGCAAGAATCAGCAACAATTTTAAAGTTACAAAAGATTTAAGATTGCAATTATTTACAATGTATAGAGGTGGTGGTAAAAGTATTCAATTTGAAGTTGACCCAATGTGGATGATGAATGCTGGCGCAAGTTACAATGTCTTAAAAGGTAAAGGAACTATTTCATTTAGAGTGAATGACATTTTTGAAGGAATGAAATTCGCCTTTGAATCAGAAAATCCTTACCCATCTCAAGGAGAATTTAATTGGGAAAGCAGAACAGCTTATCTTGGATTTCAATACTCATTTGGTGGTGGAAAAAATAAAGCTAGAAAAAGAAAAAGTAGAGATGATAACGAAACTTCAGGAAGTGGATTTCTATAAAATCTAATTTCTAATTAGTATAAAAGCAGTTTTTTTAAGTTGATGAAAAGAGGTTTTTGGTTTTTTATAATCAAGACCTCTTTTTTATTGCACCAACCTCAACCGCTTACTAACGGTTTTCCGTGAGTAAATACTAACGGTTTTCCGTGAAACTAAAATCACGGTTTATGGGTATTGTTCTAATAACAATAGTGATGTATCTTTGAAATATCTTTGTTCGTCATAAAACAAGTATAATTATCAAAAAAAAATAATTTGAAGTGTTTGGGGTTCTTTAAATTATTTAATTGAAATCCACTGGTGTCATTGCTGGTGGATTTTTAATTTATAAAACTCCCGGAAAACCGTTAGATAAAAATCACGGAAACTGGGTATTGCACAGAATGTAAATCACGTATATCTTTGTAGTGTTATTATTGATAATCCGGAAAAAATTAATAGCACAATATAATTTAGAAAGTGGGGACTTAATTAAATTATTTAAATAGAAAAACCATCTGCTTATGCAGATGGTTTTTTTTATTATTTTAAAGATTAGTGTTTAAACTACCAGCGTATAATTACACTACCCCAGGTAAAGCCACTACCAAAAGCAGCAAGCACTACCAAATCATTTTCTTTAATTTTTCCTTTTTCCCATGCTTCAGTCAAAGCTATAATAATAGAAGCCGCAGTCGTATTTCCATATTTCATAATATTATTATACACTTGATCATCTCTTAACTGAAACTTCTTTTGAATGAATTGTGATATCCGTAAATTAGCTTGATGAGGAATTAACATATCAATATCAGATACTTCTAAGTTATTTGCTTTTATCCCTTCCATGATCACTTCAGAAAATCGAACTACAGCATTTTTAAATACAAAAGTTCCATTCATATAAGGATAATAAGATTCATCATCCGGATCATTATCTTCTAAAATTTGAGGAACCCAGTGTGCAATACTAGGCGCTTCAACAACCAATTCTCTAGCATGTTTCCCTTCAGAATGTAAGTGTGTAGATAAAATTCCTTTGTTATTATCTTCTGTTCTACTCAATACTGCCGCTCCTGCTCCATCTCCAAAAATAACAGACACACCTCTACCCCGTGTTGTTAAATCCAATCCGCCAGAATGAAACTCAGCACCTATCACCAAAACATTTTTATACATGCCTGTTTTTATAAATTGATCGGCAACTGACATGGCATATACAAAACCTGAACATTGGTTACGAACATCCAAAGCACCAATGGTTGGCATATCTAAAATATCTTGAATTTGAACACCACAACCAGGAAAATACATGTCTGGGCTTAAGGTTGCAAACACAATAAAGTCAATATCATCTTTAGTTAAACCAGATCTCTCAATTGCAATTCTTGCTGCTTTTGCACCCATGGATGATGACGTTTCACTACTTCCTTTTTCTATCCAACGACGTTCTTTAATACCGGTTCTTTCTTGAATCCATGCGTCATTGGTATCCATCATTTTAGATAAATCATCATTGGTTACCACATTGTCTGGAACAAAATATCCCATTCCTGTTATCTTTGAGTTGTACATATATATATCTATTCTAAAAAGTTAATTCAAAATTACTAAATATATATTTGTTATGCTTTGAATAATATTTTTAAATTTCTGAAAGTGATTTATAACTTTTGAATTTGTCATTTAGAATTTCTTCTGTCATCTTGTCACAAAGATTCAATTGGTATTTTTTTTGACTAAGAGATTTATATAAATTTAAAATACATATAATTATGGCAACTGGAAACATTAATGTAACAGCCGAAAATATTTTCCCAATAATTAAAAAATTCTTGTACTCTGATCATGAAATTTTTTTACGCGAATTAATATCAAACGCAACTGATGCAACCTTAAAACTAAAACATCTATCTACTTTAGGTGAGGTAAAAGGAGATATTGGCAACCCAATGATTGAGGTTATTATTGACAAAGAAAATAAACAAATCAAAATTATTGACCAAGGTGTTGGTATGACAGCAGAAGAAGTTGAAAAATACATCAACCAAGTTGCTTTTTCTGGAGCTGAAGAATTTGTAGAAAAATATAAAGATGCAGATACAGGGATCATCGGTCACTTTGGCCTTGGATTTTACTCAGCCTTTATGGTAGCAGAAAAAGTAGAAATTTTTACAAAATCATTTAAAGAAAATTCTAAAGCGGTGCGTTGGGAATGTGACGGAAGTCCACAATACACATTAGAAGATACAGATAGAGACGTAAGAGGTACAGAAATTGTTTTACATATTGACGAAGATTCTGTCGAGTTTTTAGAAGAAGCAAAAATTGGTGGCTTGTTAACTAAGTATAACAAGTTTATGCCAATCCCTATTAAGTTTGGAACCAAAGAGGTTGATGATGCAACGCACACTCCAAAAACAACTAAAGATAAAGACGGAAAAGAAACGACTGAACCACAGAAAAAAGTTACAGTTGATAATATCATCAACAATCCAACTCCGGCTTGGACTAAACAACCAAGTGAATTAGAAGATGAGGATTACAAATCTTTTTATAGAGAGTTGTATCCAATGCAGTTTGAAGAGCCATTGTTTAGCATACATTTGAATGTAGACTATCCTTTTAACTTGACAGGAATTTTATATTTTCCAAAAATCAGCAAAAATATAGATCCACAAAAGGATAAAATTCAACTATATCAAAACCAAGTTTTTGTAACAGACAATGTTGAGGGTATTGTACCAGATTTCTTACAAATGTTGAGAGGTGTTATTGATTCTCCAGATATTCCGCTGAATGTTTCACGTAGTTATTTACAAGCTGATGGTGCGGTAAAAAAGATTTCAAGTTACATTACAAAAAAAGTAGCTGACAAATTAATAAGTCTGTTTAAAAACGACAGAAAAGCTTTTGAAGAAAAATGGGATGATATTAAAATAATCATCGAATACGGTATGTTATCCGAAGATAAATTCTTTGATAAGGCAAACAAATTTGCATTATACCCTACTGTAGATAGTGAGTATTTTATTTGGGATGAATTGGTTGAAAAAATCAAAGACAACCAAACTGACAAAGATGACAAAACAGTAATTTTATATGCTTCAGATGCAAAAGCACAACACAGCTTTATACAAGATGCAAAAGATAAAGGATACCAAGTATTATTACTAGATTCTCCTATCATTTCTCACTTAATTCAGAAATTAGAAACAAGCAATGAAAATGTTTCATTTGTAAGAGTTGATTCTGATCATATAGATAACCTCATCAAAAAAGATGATACTAAAATTAGTAAATTATCTGAAGATGAACAAGCGAGTTTAAAAACAGTATTGGAATCTAACATTCCAAAAGAAACATATACAATTCAGTTAGAGTCAATGGATTCTAGCGCAAATCCGTTTATTATTACTCAGCCAGAATTTATGCGTCGAATGAAAGAAATGCAAGCGACTGGAGGTGGTGGCATGATGGGGATGAGTAATTTTCCAGACATGTATAATTTGGTTGTAAATACCAATAACGAATTGGTAGGTGAAATATTAAATACCAAAACTGCTAAAAAGCAAGAACGTTTAATTAAACAAACTTTTGATTTAGCCAAATTATCTCAAAATCTATTGCATGGTGAGGAGTTAACAAACTTCATTAAACGTAGTTATGAGTTAATTAAATAGTATCAACAAAATTTTTATAATAAAGAGCCTTTTTGTATTCACAAAAGGGCTTTTCTTTTTCTCAAACTAACTAAAAACATAATTACACTCAACCAAACGTACTGTTTACTCAACATTGATTTTTGAATTTAATAATGAATTATAAGTTTGAACATGTTTAATCTTATAAATACTTTTATTATGAAAAATCAAATCAGCTTACAAATCAACACCCCTTGTTCAGAAAATTTTAATCAATTCACACCAACTTCAAATGGCGGGTTTTGTGGTAATTGCGAAAAAGAAGTCATTGACTTTTCTAAAATGAGTTCAGAAGAAATAACGAATTTCTTTAAAAACAACAGCCATCAAAATACATGTGGAAAATTTAAACAAAGCCAATTAAAAGTTTATTCAGAAAATAATTTTCAAAGAAAAAAGTTTAACTTATGGAGTGGCTTAGGTTTAGCTTGTTTATCTCTTTTCACATTCAACACAGTTCAGGCACAAACCAAAATTGTAAAACAAGAATCTTCAAAAACAATAACAAATCAACAAGAATCGAATATTATAGTCAAAGGAACTGTTTCTGATGATACCACTGTATTGCCAGGAGTTAGCATTCTTTTACAAGGTACAACAATTGGTACCGAAACTGATTTTGATGGTAACTTTGAGTTTCCTAAACCATTAAAAAATGGAGATGTTTTAGTTTTTAGTTTTTTAGGGTTAGAGTCTCGAAAAGTGGTTATTACCAATAGCAATTCTGCTTCAGATATTGAATTAAAAGTAGATATGATTCTACCTACGTGTGTTATAATGGGTAAAGTTGCAGTTAATAAAGTTTACAAGTCTAAAAGGTAATTTTTATGAAAATAATTATCCTACTATTTTCAATTCTATTTTTTAATATATCGAATGCTCAAGTATCCGATTTTAAAAATATTGATTTTACTATAGCTGACAATATTGCTAAATTAAATGAAGGTGAAAGTTTACAAAATTTAGCACTGCTCAGCCATAAACTAACTTCAAAACTCCATACAGAAGTTGAGAAATTTAGAGCAATTTACACATGGGTTTGTAATAATATTGAAGGAGATGTTTATCAACATAATAAAGTTGCTAGAAAGCGTAAAAAATTTAAAAACGATAGTGTTCAACTTATTAAATGGAATAATGAATATAAAATTGTCGCTTTTAAAAAGTTGCTAAAACACAACAAAACAATGTGTACTGGCTATGCTTATTTAATCAAAGAACTTGCTTTTTTGGCAAACATTGAGTGTGTAATTGTTGATGGATATGGTAGAACTGTAAATTCTAATATTGAAAAATTAGACATGGCTAACCATTCGTGGAACGCTGTAAAACTAGATAACAAGTGGTATCTGTGTGATGCCACTTGGTCTAGCGGATATACGGATTCTAACAACTCTTTTGTAAGCGATTATAATGATGGGTATTTTTTAGCCAACCCCATATTGTTTTCTAAAAGCCATTACCCTATTGATAAAAAATGGCTGCTAAATTCAATAGTATCAAACTCAATTTTTGTTGATTCTCCACTTGTATATGCAGAGACATTCAAACATAAAGTTATCCTCGTTAGTCCATCTAAAATGAATATTGAAGTTAGTAAAAACACAGCGGTTAATTTTGAATTTAAAACGCTTAAACAAAATACTTCTGATAAAATATCCCTAATCCAATTTTTAAAAAATAATGAAAGTGATTTCCCAATTTATGATATCAAAAATGAAAATGGAATTATTAAATTTAAAAGTAAGTTTAAATGGCTGGGTTTTTATGATGTTCATTTAAAAATTGACGATGATATAGTTGCTACCTATACTATAAAGGTAAAAAATAGTTAATGTCATTACAAGGAATGAAGTGACGAAGTAATCTGTTTAAAGAACATAAGGTTGCTTCGTTACACTTGTAAAAACAACTAACTTCGTTTACCTGTACTGAACTTGTTTCAGTATCAGACAATAAACAAACCAATAGCTTAATTGGTTTATCCCGTATCATTTTTAGCTTGCGTAACGTAATGAAATGTTGGCGAATTCTCGGTAATACTGCCCGTACCCTTTTTATTAATTTTGAAAGTAACATCCTTTACTGTGGTAAATAACAACACAGATGAAAAAGACTTTCTGAGATGTGATTTTATGACCACAAAAGCTTCTTCTAATGTAAGTTCATCTTCCTCATCCTCGGTATCTCTAGATCTGTAACGCAATTTTACTAAGACCTTAAAGCCATCTTCAGAATAGACTGGTCTAACAAATATATTTCTCAAGTTAGGTTTGCCAATGGTCTTTGCCATAGTTAACTTAGCAAAGCGGCCTTCTTGGACACTTTCTTTTACTTGTTCCCAAAAAAGAACAAACACATCTTGGTACGGCATAAGCTAAAAACTGGTGATGAAGTATTTCAATATTTCAAAAGTAATACTAATTATTCAATTCATAAACCCATTTCACTAATTTGGAGTGGTTTTTTTAGTATTGACTTTCTCATAAAAAACAGCTAAATTTGTTTATCAGGCGATATAAGTCATTTAAACGATTCATATCTTAAAGTTGTATGCCATTGTGGGCAACTAAAGAAAGAATAACCAACAAAATGAATTAATCAAAATTTAAATTATGAAAAACACAGTCTTAGCAGTAACAATGATTATTGCTCTAGCAAGCTGCCAATCAAACAAAAAAGCAGAATCAACAAAAACAGAGCAAGTAGCAACAAGCCAAATAGCAACCACAGAAGAAGCTTTTTTTGCTAAAAATGGAAGAATTGTTACTCCAGAATCGTACCCTACAGACGAAACATCACGGCAAATACTAAAGAGCCAAGACTTGGTAGGCGTGAATATTTTTAATCATAAACCCCAATTAACACCTACCGATAAGCAACCGGTTGTACGTATGAATAGGGACACTTACTATTCCATGGCGGTTATTGATGTATCTAAAGGGGCAAGTATAACAATGCCCGAAATTCCAGAAGGAAAATATATGTCTATCCAACCGGTAACCGAAGATCACCGAATTCAAGTAATGCAATATGGTGCAGGCACATTTGACTTAACAACACATACTGGTACACATTTATATGTAGTGGCTCGCCTTGATGCTACTTTTACCGAAGCAGAGGCAAAAGAAATTCATGCTAAAATGAGCATTAATGCGAATTCGGATAATTCATTTACAGCAATGCCCGTGGATGAGGAGTCATTTACCGCAGTAGAGAATTCATTAAAAGCTAAAATGCCATCTGTTATAAAGCGAGACGGAGTAGTTGCTTTAAAAGGTATGTTCACCGACCCTCGTGATTCATCTAATGAACTATTCACTCAAAAGAAGTACGAATTAGGTGCTGCTCTTGGTTGGGGTGGTGCACAAATGATTGATAATATTTATGAATTATCAGGAAACTATTCGGAAGATCGCTGCTATCAATTGACCTTTGAAGATCCTAAAAATCTTGCGTTCTGGTCTATCACAGTTTATGACAAAACAGGTTTTATGTTTAATGACCTTGCCAACTTTAGTTCTAATACAGCTCAGGCAAATGCCGATGGAACGTACACTATAAGTTTTGGTTGTGATGCAAATGCCCCAAACAATATTGAGATTGCAAACCCATCGAAGGTATTTAACATTGCTGTGCGTCATTATCAACCATCAAAAAGAGTCTTTGAGGATGATTACCGCCTTGTACCATTTATGAAGGAAGTATCTAATGAATAATAAAATGCAATATGCTGTATAGCTGCCTGAAGTGAATTCTGAACAGAATGAAAAAGTGAAGTACGGCATACAGCATTGTATAAAGGGCATTAAAAACGCCTTTATACTTATTGTTGGTAACACATTCAGCTAAAGGCAATTTGGATCTGTCTTTTTTATTCGCAATAATCAGAATTTAACAAATGACGATAACCTTATTATCTATTTGGCGAATAATTATCGAAGATAAATCGGAAGTACCTTTCTCCGATAATTGTTATAAAATTCTTTATATTTACTCAAAAAATGCAGAACTGCGTTTAGCAGGTGCGTTTGCACTCATAAAAAACAGTTGTTTAAAAACAAAATACCTATGACACGAATATTTTTCTACATTTTAATTATAGCAATTACTGTTAGTTGTAAAAACAATGTAATCGTTTATAACGATCCAATTCCGAAACACGACAGTTTAAGAATAAATTCAAAAATTGTAAATGAAGAACGTGTAATAAATATATGGACACCTCCAAATTATGACAACTCTGATGATAGTTTACCTGTACTCTATATGCCTGATGGAGGAATAAAAGAGGATTTTCCACATATCGCAAATACATTGGATACATTAATTAAACAAAATAAAATCCCTCGAATTATATTGGTTGGAATTGAAAATACAGAAAGGAGAAGAGATTTAATTGGTCCAACAGAAGTTGAATATGATTTGAAACATATGCCAAATGCAGGCGGAGCCAATAATTTTAGAGCATTTATAAAAAATGAATTATTTCCATTAATAAATCAGCAATATAGAACAACTAGTAAAAAGGCAATTATTGGCGAATCAGCAGCTGGTTTATTTGTTATCGAAACATTTATTTTAGACCCAAATATGTTTGACTATTTTATTGCAATGGATCCAGCATTGTGGTTTAATGAACAATACTTAGTTAAAAATTTCGATACATTAACAAAAGATAATATTTATAAAGATAATAAGCTTTGGTTTGCTGGTTCAAATGCAACAGATATTTCCCCATTCACAAAAGAATTAGAGCAGAAATTAAAAGACAATAGAAGTGAATTAGTTTGGAAATATAAAAACAAACCAAATGAAAAACACAATACCATATTCAGAGCAACAAAAGAAACAGCTTTAATATGGACGCTAAATCAAGAAAAATAACGAGTGCTAACACAAAAATTCGTACTTTTAAACACGCTACGTTTCATACACAAACGTTGGTAACACATTCAGCTAAAGCTGATTTTGTTGCTACCTGCTTCACACTCCCACCCCAAAATAAATGTGTTGCCAACAACCTGCTAAACCAAATTGCAAGACATCATTTTTACAAGGTTACAGCTTTAGACTGGGCATCGAGCCAAAACGATGTGACAACAGTTGCTAAAGGCAATTTGGATCTGCCTTTAGCAGGTCGATAAACAAGCCTCTAAAAAATTCAATATATTTTAACTTACTCTTACCTCCACAATTCAACGGTTTTACAATTCAACAATTCCTATTTTAACAGGAATATCAAAAAATTTTGTTTTATTAATCATTTCCTAGTACCTTTAAAAAGATTCTATAAAAGCGCACATGGACAAAAAATTGATGTCAAAAAAAAAACCTGCTTTCCCTATTACAAAGCAGCTTTCTAACTACCTAACCGAACATAGTCGAAATATAAAAATTCCAATTTTTTATGATGATTTGTTACGCTTTCAAGGTGCTATAGAAATTTACGATGAAGACGGAAACGACACGCTTTGGGTAAGCACTTACTATGCTGAACACGAACGACAAGAAATAGATTTACGTTTAAAACAAATGTACACCATCTTACATGCCGATGGTAGTGATAGCATCCTACCCTTTTTAAATATTGACACTATTGACTTTTGTACTTTTGGAAATTCTAAACCTTTTAGAGTAAAAGTCCGAAATATTTTAAACGATAATTATATTTACTTGTATGTGAAAATTGCAGACGCATCACGTATTTATGGATTGGAATTAGAGCATCTTTTATCTCCCAACCTCATCAATTTCTTAGTTCATGAAAACACACTCATCGAAGAGCATATTTCTGGGATACCTGGTGATGCTTTTATTACTGATCAATTAGAAAAATGCTCACTACAAGACAAAACGGCCATTGTTAAAGAATTTGTAAAATTTAATGAGCGGAGTTTTACTCGATTATTAGGTGATATGCGTTCTTACAATTACGTAATAGTTTTGACTCATGATTTTGACAGAATTCAATACCGCATTAGGGCAATTGATTTTGATCAACAAAGTTTTGAAGGAAACCCAAAAGTATACAAGCCTCAATTTTTAAAAGAAAATAATGTTTTGGTAAAAATGACTTCAGAAATTTTGAAAGAAGAATCTATTGAGCAGTATAAAAAGGAAGAAAGATCATTATTAGCCAAAAGGGCAAGTAGTGATATAGACCGACTCAATAAATTGTTAAATTGTATGCGGCATGACAAAATCTCTACTCCAGAAAAAGTCCAAGAATTAAAAACTGGTTTGTTAGAATTAACAGGCGATGTTAATTTTAAAAAATCAAATAATATGGGTGATATTCTAAACACAGCTTTAGACTTTATTATCCGGAATTATAAAAATATCAATCCGTATATTATTAGGTGAGCATTTGTTGATTAATATATGTGATTAATGGTTTAATTAATTATTATCATTCCGAGTGAAGAATGAGAAGGAATCTCATCATCTTGAAGTTTCAGTTTCTTACTACGAAAGGATTTCAGTTAACAAAAAACTTTAGATTAATCAATAAAAAACAATTGCATGAAAATCAAGAAAGTATTAGTTGCTAATCGCGGTGAAATTGCCATCAGAATTTTAAGAGCATGTACCGAACTAAATGTACCAACCCTTGCTGTGTACACTTATGAAGATCGCTACTCTCAACATCGCTACAAGGCAGATGAATCATATCAAATAGGAAAAGACAATCAACCTTTAAAACCTTATTTAGACATTGATGAAATTATCAATTTGGCAAAAACTAAAAATGCCAATGCTATACATCCAGGGTATGGTTTCTTATCAGAAAATTCTGAATTTGCACGCAAGTGTGCTGAAAATAATATCATCTTCATTGGTCCAGACCCAAAAGTGATGGATGCCTTAGGCGATAAAATTACCGCCAAAAAAATTGCTAAAAAATGTAATGTACCAATCATTGAAGGAAATAAAAAAGATCTCACTTCTTTAGAAATTGCTTTATCCGAAGCTGAAAAAATTGGCTATCCTTTAATGCTAAAAGCTGCCTCTGGTGGCGGTGGTAGAGGTATGCGAATTATACGAATTCCTAGAGATTTAAAATCCACTTTTGATGGAGCTAAAAATGAAGCACTAAACGCATTTGGTGATGGCACTATGTTTTTAGAAAAATATGTCGAAAACCCTAAGCATATCGAGGTACAAATTGTAGCTGATAATCATGGCAACATTCGCCATTTATTTGAACGTGATTGCTCAGTGCAAAGAAGACATCAAAAAGTTGTTGAAATTGCGCCTTCACATAATGTATCAGAAAAAGTTAAACAAAGTTTATACAAATATGCACTCTCAATTGCCAATGAAGTAAACTATAATAATATTGGTACTGTTGAATTTTTAGTAGGTCAAAATGATGAAATTTATTTTATTGAAGTTAACCCACGTATTCAAGTAGAGCATACCGTTACCGAAATGGTTACTGGAATTGACTTAGTAAAAACTCAAATTTTTATTGCTGCAGGTTATAAATTAGATAGCAAGCAAATTAAAATATACGAGCAAGAAAGTTTATCAACTTATGGGTATGCTTTGCAATGTAGAATCACCACCGAAGATCCTGAAAACAACTTTACCCCAGATTACGGAACCATCTCAACTTACAGATCAGCTGCAGGAATGGGAATTAGGTTAGATGCAGGTTCTGTTTATCAGTCTTCTAAAATCAGTCCATTTTTTGATTCGATGCTCGTAAAAGTATCTGCTCAAGGCAGAACTTTAGATGGAGCTATCCGTAAAATGGTGAGAGCCTTAAAAGAGTTTAGAGTACGTGGAGTAAAAACCAATATGCAATTTTTGCAGAATGTGATTCAACATGAAACCTTTAAAGATGGAAAAGTAAATGTGAATTTTATTCAAAACACACCAGAGTTATTTAACATAGAACTACCACAAGATAGAACAAGTAAACTCACAAAATACTTAGGAGAAATCATTGTAAATGGCAATCCTGATGTTAAATCTATTAACAAGAATATAGAATTCCGAATTCCGAAAATTCCAAATTATAATGCATTATCAGATTATCCAAAAGGGACTAAAGACTTACTCACCGAAATGGGCGCTGATAAATTTTGTGAATGGTTAAAGAACGATAACAAAATCCATTTTACTGATACCACTTTACGCGATGCACATCAATCTTTATTAGCAACACGCATGCGTACATTTGATATGCTAAAAGTTGCAGAGAGCTTTGCAAAAAACCATGCCAATACTTTTAGCTTAGAAGTTTGGGGTGGCGCAACTTTTGATGTTTGTCTTCGGTTTTTACATGAGAGTCCGTGGACTCGACTACGCGAATTGCGAACTGCAATGCCAAATATTTTGTTTCAAATGTTATTAAGAGGATCCAATGCTGTTGGCTATACTGCATATCCAGATAATTTGATAGAAAAATTCGTTGTCAAATCTTGGGAAAACGGTATTGATATTTTTAGAATATTTGATTCGTTAAACTGGGTAAAAGCAATGGAGCCAAGTATCAAATATGTTCGTAATCAAACGGGAGGAATTGCACAAGCGGCTATTAGTTATACAGGAGATATTTTAGATAAAAACAATTCTAAGTATAATCTCAACTACTATACACAACTGGCAAAAGATTTAGAAAATGCTGGAGCTCACATGATTGCCATTAAAGACATGGCCGGATTGTTAAAACCTTTTGCCGTAGCAGAATTGATTCCAGCAATTAAAGATGCAGTCAATATTCCTATTCATTTGCATACGCACGACACTTCATCATTGCAATCTGCAACGTATTTAAAAGCCATTGAATCTGGTGTTGATGTAGTAGATGTTGCTTTAGGTGGCTTGTCTGGTTTAACATCTCAACCCAACTTTAATTCTATCGTTGAAATGTTAAAATACCATGACCGCCATCAGGATTTTGATTTAAACAATCTAAATCAATTCTCTAATTATTGGGAAGATATTAGAGAATATTATTATCCTTTCGAATCTGGTTTAAAATCAGGTACTGCTGAAGTTTTTCAACATGAAATTCCGGGTGGACAATACTCAAATTTAAGACCACAAGCAACAGCTTTAGGGCTTGGAAATCGTTTTGATGAAGTAAAAAAAATGTATCACGAAGTAAATACTATGTTTGGTGATTTAGTAAAAGTAACACCAAGTTCAAAGGTTGTTGGAGATATGGCAATTTTTATGGTAACTAATGATTTATTGCCACAAGATGTGATGGAACGCGGACATGAAATCTCATTTCCAGAATCTGTCATCAACTTTTTTAAAGGAGACTTAGGACAACCTGTTGGCGGATTTCCAAAAGAGCTTCAAAAGATTGTATTAAAAAATAAAGAGGCTTATACCAATCGGCCAAATGCACATTTAGAACCTATAAATTTTGATACAGCTTACAAGTCATTTCAATTAAAATTTCAAAAAGGGTTTACAAGAGCCATTGAATTTGAAGATTTCTTATCGTATAGTTTATATCCAAAAGTTTTTGAGCAGGCACATGTAATTTATAAAATGTATGGAAATTTAGCAACAATACCCACAAAAAATTTCTTTTATGGAATGGATATTCGCGAAGAAATTATGGTTGAGATTCAACCTGGAAAAACAGTTTTGGTCCAATTATTATCCGTGAGCAGTGCTAATGAAGAAGGTTTGAGGATTGTATTCTTTAAAGTAAATGGAGAAAACAGATCAGTAGAAGTGAAAGATACATCTCTAGATATTAAAAAAACAGAAAACAACAAAGCAACTTCTGAAAACGATAATGAAATTGGAGCACCATTACAAGGTATACTTTATAAAATATTGGTCAAAAATGGTCAGGAAATAAAAGAAAATGATGCCTTATTTATTATTGAAGCAATGAAAATGGAAACTACCGTCACTGCAACAAAGTCTGGAAAAATAAAATTTATACATCTAAATGAAAGTGAAATGGTGATGCAAGACGATCTAATTTTAACCTTAGAATAAGCTTCAACAAAAAAGAGGCTGATAATCAGCCTCTTTTTATATCAGTAACGTTTAGTTTAATTATACTGTCTATTGTAATAATTTTTAATATACCCTATTTGGATACTTACCATAATTGCTAAAAATATAAATCCGTAAACAGTGATATTTGAAACTGTAAAACCAAGATTCATATCAACTGAAAAAGTATTTGTAAATCTGCTTAAATTAATTTTTGATAAGACTCCGCTGTTAGAAAGCTCAGTACTTTTTAAAAGGTAAAAAGTAGCGGCAACTAGTATGCCTATAAATAAAGCCCACCCTTTTTTAGAGATTAATGGCTGATTCTTTTTCAATTCACTTTCAGCTTCTAGAGTATAAATTGCATCCATCACATTTTTAGAAAAATTGATTGATGGCTTTTCTTGTGGTGTTTCTTTAACCATTTTACTGGTCAAAGCATCTAACCTATCCGTTTGCTTGTCGCTCATAATCGCTATATATTTCATGTTCAACAGAATTCTTAAAAATAGTAAATAATTTTTTACGTGCTCTAAATAATTTCACCTTAATATTACTTTCAGATATCGAAAGCACTTCTTTTATCTCTTTTAAACTTTGCTCTTCAAAATAAAAAAGGTGTAAAATAATACGCTCATCATCGGGTAATTGATTCATACAATCCTGAATGATTTCACTCCGTTCTTGGCGTTCAATGCCTTCAAAAATTGATTCTACAGATGACAATTCATTACTCGAAATTTTATCTATCTCAATATTTTGATTGTACTTTGCGTTTCCTTTAATTCTATCTAAGCAAGTGTTGTAGGCTATTCTATACAACCAAGTCGAAAATTTAGACTTTCCGCTAAACTTTGATAACGATTTATAAGCTTTGATAAAAGTATCTTGAGCAACCTCCTCCGCTTCCTCTCTGTGTTTTAACATTTTAAATGCTAAAGAAAATATCATCGTCTGGTAATTTTCCACAAGAGTTCCAAAAGACTGTGTGTCTCCATTAAGCGTTTTTGCTATATAATAATCGTCATTATTATTTTCCATCACCAATAAGACCTATAAGAAGTTGTAAAGGTTACGAAATTTACAATTTATTTTAATTGTAATAATTCAAAAAACATGATAATTATCATGTTTCCAACTTTTTACTTAACTTTAATCCTTTAATTTAAAAATATTTTTACACTCAAGTATTAAGTTAATCTAATTAAAATCAAAATTATGAAATCAAAATTCACCTCCATTCTTATCATACTCGGAGTTTTAGTAAGCTGCACTACTCCAGAGAATGTATCAAACAATGAAACAGATAAAGCCTTTAAAATAGACCGAACTGTTTTGCCGATTCAACCACCTAAAACTGCATTAGTCACCGAAATGGATGCTAGGAATGTTGATAAACCAGAAGCTTTTACTATAACAGCTCCTTCTGGAGCTCCTAACGTTGTTGTTGTATTAATTGATGACATTGGTTTTGGAGCAACAAGTACTTTTGGCGGAGCAATAGAAACTCCAACATTTGATCGTTTAGCTGATAATGGATTAAAATTTAACCGCTTTCATACAACAGCCTTATGTTCACCAACTAGAGCTTCTTTGCTTTCTGGTAGAAATCATCACAATGTAAATGTTGGATCTGTGATGGAGATTGCAACTGGTTTTTCTGGCAATCAAGGTATCAGACCCGATAATGCAAAATACTTCGCTGAGACACTTAGACAAAATGGATATAGTACTGCCGCATTTGGTAAGTGGCATGAAACGGCTACTTGGGAAGTGTCTGTATCTGGTCCATTTACACGTTGGCCAACCAACTCTGGTTTTGATAAATTCTATGGATTTATTGGCGGTGAAACGAACCTTTGGGATCCTGTAATTTTTGATGGTGTAACGAAAGTAAGTAAAAAGGATGATCCTAATTATCACTTCACAACTGACATGACTAATGAGGCTATTGAGTGGGTAAAGTTCCAACAAGCAATGACACCAGACAAACCGTTTATGGTGTATTATGCACCAGGGGCAACACACGCTCCTCATCATGCACCAAAAGAATGGATTGAAAAGTATAAAGGTAAATTTGATCAAGGATGGTTAAAATTAAGAGAAGAAACTTTTGCAAAACAAAAAGAAATTGGGGTAATTCCTAAAAATGCTCAGTTAGCTCCAATGCCTTCTGATATTAAAGATTGGGAGTCATTAAGCACAAATGAAAAAGCATTGTTTGCTTTGCAAATGGAAACTTTTGCTGGATTTGCAGAACATACTGATAATGAAGTCGGAAGATTGGTTAATGCCATAGACGAAGTTGGCGAGTTAGACAATACCTTATTTGTCTATATTATGGGGGATAATGGTTCTAGTGCCGAAGGCGGTCTTGAAGGAACTTATAATGAATTGATTCACCTTAACGGAATTTTTGATGAAGAAACTGTAGAAAACATGTTAGAACATGCTGATGACTGGGGAGGGCCTAATTCATTTCCACATATGAGCGCTGCATGGGCAGTTGCTACAGATGCTCCATTTAAATGGACCAAGCAAATGGCAGCTGATTTTGGTGGAACTAGAAACGGAATGGTAATGCACTGGCCAGTAGGAATCAAATCAAAAGGTGAAGTTCGTACACAATGGCATCATGTAAATGATATTGCGTCAACAGTACTTGAAGCTACAAATTTACCAGCACCAAAATCAATTAATGGTGTAAATCAAATCCCTATGGATGGGGTGAGTATGTTATATGCTGTGGATAATGCAACTGCTGCTGAAAGACACCCTACTCAGTATTTTGAAATGTTTGGTAATAGAGCAATTTATGACAAAGGATGGATGGCCCGTGTTGTTCATATGGTACCATGGGTTGGTAAGCCAAGAGCTACATTTCAAGAAGAAAAATGGGAATTATACAATATAGAAGAGGATTTCAGTTTGGTCAATAACTTGGCTGAAAAGAACCCTGATAAATTGAATGAGTTAAAAACTTTATTTGAAAAAGAAGCAATTGCAAATAATGTATATCCATTAGATGATAGATTGTATGAACGATTCAATGCAGCAATAGCAGGCCGACCAGATTTAATGGGCGATAGAACTTCCTTAACACTTGCTGATGGTATGGATGGTATTTTAGAAAATACATTCTTGAACATCAAAAATAATTCAAAATCAATTGTTGCCAATGTAAGCCTAGAAGGAAAAGATAAAGGAATAATTCTTTGCCAAGGCGGTAAATTTGGTGGATGGGCCTTATATATGAACAATGGCAAACCAGCCTACACATATAACTACTTTGGATTGAAGCGCTATACAATTGAATCTTCAAAGGCTATTTCTAATAAAAATGCTGAAATAAAGCTAGAGTTTACTTATGATGGAGGTGGAACTGGTAAAGGCGGTTTAGCCAAATTGTTTATTGATGGTGAACAAGTTGGAGAAGGTAGAGTTGACAAAACACAGCCAGCTGTTTTCTCTGCTGATGAAACTGCAGACGTAGGTAAAGATGATGCAACACAAGTAGCAGACCTAGTATTTAAAGATGTTAAAGATTCTAAATTTACTGGATATGTAAATAATGTAACCATTAGTATTCCAGAAAAATAATATTAATTAAACTCAATAATTTATTAAGAGTTGTATTATTAAAATAATACAACTCTTATTTAAAAAAATACGAATCCAATGAATGATTAGTTTAAAAGCAAAAAGTAAAGTGTTCAAGAAAAAAAAAGTGATTTTCTGTAACCTAAACATAAACCCACAAGTCTTATTACTGAAACACATTAAAAAATAATCATTTAAAACAATTTATCATGGGATCAGAAGTAATCATAGTACCAATCATTTTTGGAATATTTTTCGGAATCGTTTATTTATTCTTTACAACACGTAACAAAGAACGTATGGCTTTGATTGAAAAAGGTATTGGAGCAGAAATATTTAATAAAGGAGCACGTAAAACAGCACCTATTTGGAAAGTATTCATTTTAAACGTTGCCGTACTATTAATGGGAATTGGAGCTGGAACACTTATAAGTACTATTTTAGATGAATTCTTACATTTTGAAAATGAAGGTATCATTGCAGGAATTATTTTCTTAACTGCCGGTATTGGGCTATTTGTTGGATTTCATTTAACCAAAAATCTAGACAAAGAATAACCGTCAATTTATTTTACTAAAAAATGCATTTTGAAATAAATCAAAATGCATTTTTACTTTTGAGCTGTTAATCAGAAATTCTAAAACAACTCATTTAACACTTTTGCTAAACGAATGCCTCCTATTTGTAATTGCTTTCTTGCTACAGCAAAATAATTGTAAGAATATCTGTAGCGTAAATTTTCACCCGATTCAGCTGAGGCATAAACTTCAATTGACAGTTTATGTACCTCATTAACCCAATCAACTACAGTTCCTTCTTGAATTGCTTTTACTTGATTTTTTGAAAGGTAGTCGGCATTCGCCGCCAACTCAATATAACTCATTTGATAGCCGTCAATCATATCAGAATCCCAAACACGATGTAAATTAGTATCTTTATAATGCCATTTCACCTTGAAATCATTTCCTCCTTTGTCTTCTTTTAATCCAATATGCATTGGTTGATGCATGTCACCAATTAAATGAACCAAAAGTTTTAAATAAAAAGCACGGTCATCGTCACTTGCAGTTTCATCCTGAATAATTTTTTTACAGTACTCAATTCCTGTAACTAAATCTCCTTTCGAATTTTTCTCAGAATCTTCGTAATTCTCATCCAAATCCATATTAATATAATGCCAGGTATAAAACTCATTATATCTTTTATCTGATTTAATTTCATCAGCATAAGTAGAAACAAATGCTAAAGATTTTTGATTCAATAATTTTTTAATTTCTCGTTTTGCTTTATTGGTTAAATATTCATCCGCAATTTTACCAACTACTCTATGCCCCGTTTGCCCCCATTTTTTCGATGCATTTGCATTGAATGAAAAAGCTATTAAAGCCACCATAACATAAATAATTTTTGTTCTCATACTACTATAATTTTTCGCTAAGTTAAAAATAAATATTGCAAAACATTTGGAAATCTCAAAAATTATTTGATATATTTGTGATATCATTTTAATATCATATCAAATCACATATTATGAAAGAAGAAAAAATTATAAAAATACCAAGCGGTTATTTAATGCTATTTGTATTATTCACTTTAATTGTTACCATTATTTTTGGAATTACAAGAGCTAATCCATTTATTATAGTACCCGCAATTATTGTATTGATTACCGTTATTCCTGGGTTTATTATTGTTGCACCAAACACCTCTAAAGTGTTGTTGCTTTTTGGAAAATACATTGGTACGGTTACTCAAAATGGTTTTTATTGGGCAAATCCTTTTTATAAAAAAAGAAGTATTTCATTAAGAGCAAGTAACTTTGACAGTGAACGTGTAAAAGTAAACGACAAGTTAGGGAACCCTATTATGATTAGCACCATTTTAGTCTGGAGAGTAAAAGATACTTTTAAAGCAGCATTTGATGTAGATAATTATGAAAACTTTGTAAGAGTGCAATCTGATGCAGCAGTTAGAAAGTTAGCGAGCTTATATCCTTATGATAATTTTGCTGATGATGGTCATGAAGAAGAAATTACGTTGAGAGCAAGTGTAAATGAAGTAAGTGAGGCTTTAGAAAAAGAATTATCTGAACGATTATCAATGGCAGGTATTGAGGTTTTAGAGGCCAGAATTGGATATTTAGCTTACGCACAAGAAATTGCAAATGCCATGTTAAAACGTCAACAAGCTACAGCAATTGTTGCAGCAAGACATAAAATTGTTGAAGGTGCTGTAAGCATGGTAGAAATGGCATTACACGAATTAAGCAAAAAAGAAATTGTTGAACTAGATGAGGAACGTAAAGCAGCGATGGTAAGTAATTTAATGGTGATATTATGCTCTGATAAAGAAGTAGCACCCGTATTAAATACAGGAACTTTAAATCACTAAAATCATGACTGAATATAAAATACTATCAAGAAAAACTTTTGAGTGAGAAAGAAGCTTCATTCTTAGACGATATTAACAACGAAGCAAGAAATGGTTGGAGAGCAATGAGTTTTGGATACACGATGGATGGAGCCATTGTTAAAGCAGTTCTTGAACGTAATAAATAAAAATTTGTCATGATTTGGATCCTATTCAATTTAATAATAACCCTTTTAGAAATCATCTTTTAACATGAAAAATTTATCTAAATATTTATATTTTGTACTATTAATTTTTGGGGCTATCTTGGCTTCGAATGTTGATGGTAGTACCAAAGCAATTGGAATTGTATTTATAGCAATTTCAGTTACAAAAACACCATCAATTATAAACTGTAATATAAAATTAAAGAGATGAAAGAATATAAATTAATCAGGCAAAAAGCAACAACCATTAAAAAGGACGAAGATTTTGAAGCCTTATTAAACAGCTATGCTAAAACGGGTTGGTCGGTAATTAATGTGTTTAATCACAGAGGAGTTATTAAAGCCGTTTTATCTAGAGATAAAAAATAGAAAAATGAAAGTTTTTGTAGAAGAGCAACGATTTAAAAGATGGATACTAATATCTGTTATGGTGATTCCGCTTGTTGGCGGAATTATTCCATTAATTCTAGCAGAAAACGATATCCCAGAATTTAATTCAGATGGATTCTGGGGACTCACAATTACTTTCATAACTATTTCATTAGTATTCCTTTTAATTCTATCTGTTCGCTTAAGAACAAAAATAAATGAACAAGGAGTTTACTATCGGTTTATCCCAAATAATTTTAGCGAAAAATTTATTCCTTGGGATAAAATTGATAAGTGTTATATCAAAAATTCAAAGTCAGGTATTTTTGGTAGCGGAGGTTACGGTTACAGAATGTGCTTTTTTGGCAAAAGAGGATTGGTCATGAATCTTGGTGGTCAATTCGGGATTCAATTAGAATTAAAATCTGGAAAAAGAATTTTAATTGGCACTCAAAAAGATCAAGAAGCTGAGTCCGTTTTAAAAACCTATCAATCAAAATATATATTAAATGAAAAATAATTTAGGCCTTATAATTGGATTTTGTGTTGGTCTTAGCCTAAGCACATCGCTAAGCATTGCACTCGATAATTTCGCAATTGGATTTTCAATTGGAAGTGGTGCAGGTATTGCAATAGGAACTGCATTCAACTTGCTATATAAGAAAAAGAGTTGTAAAAAATAAATTTGAAAATTATAAATTAGGATGGCAAAGAAAAAGGCATTCGCATTACGCATTAACGAAGAAATGCTCAAAGCAGTTGAGAAATGGGCTGCAGATGAGTTTAGATCTACCAACGGGCAATTGGAATGGATGCTAAACAAATGTCTAAAAGATGCTAACCGGCAACCAAAAAAGAAAGCAGAAAACTAAGTTCTTTGGTTTCTTTTTGATTTATGTTTATATTGTTATATTCGCCGGTATCAAATTTAACTTATTTATGAGCATTTCTGAAATCAATAGTGACATACCATTTTTTACTGGAGACACCACAATTTTTGGGGTTTTGTGTGTCATCTTAGCCGTAATTTTTTACTCTTCTCAATTACCAAAATTTAAAAAATTTTACAGTATTGTACCCGCACTACTCCTTTGCTATTTTATTCCGTCTATATTTAGTTCTTTAGGAATAATTGCTGATAAATGGATTGATGTTCAAGAGACTATTGCACATTTAAACAATTTATATGGAAACCTTAATGGAGTAACCAATTTAGATACACTAAAAGAATATATTGCTCAGAATAATATAAGAGAATCTGACTATAAACAGTTTGTTGATGGCAGCAAATTGTATTATGTTTCTTCAAGATTTTTACTCCCTGCATCTTTAGTTTTACTAACACTTAGCATTGATTTAAAAGGAGTTTTTAAACTAGGTTCAAAAGCGTTAATTATGTTTTTAACCGCTACAATTGGAGTTATGATTGGTGGTCCAATTGCTATTTTATTTTTTCATTATGTGTCTCCGGATATTTTAGTTCAGGTAGAAGGTACAGAATTATGGAAAGGATTATCTACAGTTGCTGGAAGTTGGATTGGTGGAGGAGCAAATCAATTAGCAATGAAAGAGCAATGGGAAGTTGGCGATAGCCTATTTAGTATCATGGCAGTAGTAGATGTTTTAGTTGCTGAAGTTTGGATGGCTTTCCTATTAATTGGTGTTGCTAAATCTGACAGAATTGATAAATGGCTTAAAGCAGATAATTCTTCAATTACAGAATTAAAAAACAAGATGGAAAAGTTTACAACAGAAACAGCTAGAATACCTTCTTTTAACGATCTCATGATATTATTAGGTATTGCTTTTGGCGTAACATCAATAGGTCATTTTGTTGGAGATAACTTAGGAAAATATATCACCAATAATGTTCAAACTCTTGTTGACTTTGGGCTAGGAAGTTCTTTCTTTTGGCTTATTATTACTGCAACAACCATCGGAATTATATTGTCATTTACAAAAATCAAGAGTTTTGAAGGAGCTGGCGCCTCAAAAATAGGCACTGTATTTATTTATATTTTAGTCGCTTCGATTGGAATGAAAATGAACTTAAACGCTATTGCCCAAAATTTAAGTCTATTTGCAATTGGTTTTGTTTGGATGATTATTCATGTTGGGCTACTAGTATTAGTTGCAAAAATTATTAAAGCACCTTATTTTTTCTTAGCAGTCGGTTCAAAAGCAAATATTGGAGGTGCTGCTTCAGCACCAGTTGTGGCAGGGGCATTTCACCCATCATTAGCACCAGTTGGTGTATTGTTAGCCGTTTTAGGATATGCATTAGGCACTTATGGAGCCTTTGCCTGTGCCTTAATGATGAAATGGGTAAGCTAACATTTCTAATGATAATCTATTAGAATAAAATGAAATTGCGCATATTTGCAAACGAAAACTTAGACAGTTATAAACATGAATAAAAGCCTCATTTTAGTAGCCATTATAGCAATTAGTATTTTTTCTTGTAGTAAAAAAGAAGGCGCTATGACTGTTCAAGGAAACATCATTGGCCTACAAAAAGGAACCTTGTATTTACAAAAATTTCAAGACACTCTTTTAGTTTCTGTAGATTCTATACATCTAAATGGTGAAAGTAATTTTATACTTGTTGATGATTTAAAAGATCCTGAAATGTATTACTTAAAATTAGATAAAAACGGTGATAATAAAATTGACTTTTTTGGAGAAAAAGGAACTATCACTATTAATTCTAAGTTAGATAAGTATGTAACTTCAGCTAAAGTTACTGGTTCTAAATCGCATGATTTATTAATAGAATATCGACAAATGGCTAGTCAATTTAGTGGCAAACGTTTAGATTTACTAAAAGCAACTTTCGACGCCCAATCTGCAAAAGATGACGAAGAAATTGAAAAATTAGATAAAGATTTACAACGTCTAATTAAAAACAGGTATCGTTATACAGCCAGCTTTGCTTTAAGAAATAGCACAAGCGAAGTTGCTCCTTATTTGGCTTTAACAGAATTATTTGATGCTCACATTACATTACTAGATACTGTTAATAATTCATTATCTAAAAAAGTAAAAGCAAGTAAATACGGAATTGCACTAGATGATTTTATCAAAGAAATAAAAGAAACTGAAGCTAATTAGTTTTTCACCTTTATACTCCATTCATATTCAAAAGTTGAAACTACTTCACCCTGTTCATCAACTCCAGAAGATATCATATTGATAGTTTGTCCCTCACCTGTTGCTATAGTTTTGGCAATAGCATCTTTTATTTTACTACCATCTTTACAAGAAAATAAAATTTTACCTCTAGCTTTTTTTGTAAATACTCCCTTTTGTTGAGTTACCAACATTGAAATTTTTTTTCCGCACGTATCAATTTCTTTCATAACCAAAATGCCTGTAGTCAATTCAGATGCCATTCCTTGTGTTGCCCAATAAAGTGATCTAAATGGATTCTGATTGATCCAGCGGTGTGTTACTTTTGCAATAACTTCATTATCAGAAATTGATGACAGTCTCACTCCAGAAAAATAAGCCGAAGGTAATTTAGTGAGTAAAAATAAATTTAATTTTTGTGGCGTAAACTTCATATCAAAGATTGTTTTACATTTTTTTTATAAAAATAACAATAATAAGCTTCTAGACCAAAACACATCCCAATCACTTAATATTATTGATATTCTTAATAATATTTTACTACATAAATCATTTTTACAAATGTTAAAGTTTGTTAATTTTAGTACTATGCCTTGCATACTACCTTTTTTTATACATATCTTTGCATAGTAAAATAAAAGGCATAACATATTATGAATAATAAAAATACAAATAACAATGCATTCTTAATTCATATTTCTGCATTTGCAGGTTACTTTTTTCCATTAGGAGGTATCATAGCTCCCTTAATTTTTTGGCAAGTAAAAAAGGATGAAAATGAATTTTTAGATGCAAATGGCAAAGAAGCTGTAAATTTTAACTTGAGTTTTATACTCTATATATTTATTCTCGGCTTAACATTTATCCCATTTTTTATTAGGTCGATATTTAATAATATCAACAATTTAGATCACATGCGTGATGATTTCTATTTTGATTTGACAAGTATGTTTGGGTTTATGGGAGGGATCTCTCTTATTGGAATTCTTGGAGTTATACGATTTGCACTTATCATTCTTGCAGCTGTAAAAGCTAATAACGGAGAGCTTTATAAATATCCCCTAACAATTAAATTTATAAAATAATAACGCATTAAAGCATGTAAACATGAAGATTGAAAACACAAAAGCACAAATGCGAAAAGGAGTTTTAGAGTACTGCATCCTCTCTATTTTAAGAGGTGGTGATGCTTATACATCCGAAATTCTTGGACACCTAAAAGACGCTAAATTACTGGTGGTAGAAGGCACAGTATATCCACTTCTTACTCGCTTAAAAAATGCGGGGTTGCTCAACTATCGCTGGGAAGAATCTACCTCTGGACCACCACGTAAATATTACGGACTAACAGAAACCGGTAAACTATTTTTAAAAGAATTAAACACAACTTGGAGCGACTTAGTATCAGCCGTTGACCTGGTAACAACTAAAAAACCAACAAAAAAATGAACAAGACTATAAACATAAATCTCGGAGGATTGTTTTTTCATATCGATGAAATTGCATATCAAAAACTAAACCGATATCTAAATTCAATTCGTAAATCTTTGAGTGATGACCCACAAGGTAAAGACGAAATCATTAAAGATATTGAAATGCGCATCAGCGAACTTTTATCTGACAGAATTGTTGATGAACGTCAAGTGGTTAGTGAAAATGATATTGACGAAATTGTAAACGTTATGGGGCAACCTGAAGATTACAACGTCGATGAAGAGTTGTTTAACGAAACTCCTTATACTAAAAGAACTCGCAAATCAACCAAGAAATTATACCGAGATGGCAATGATAAATTTTTAGGTGGTGTTGCTTCTGGTACAGGACATTATATTGGTATTGAACCAATTTGGTCTAGAATTATCTGGTTGCTTTTAGCTTTTGGTACAGGTGTCGGATTCTTTGCTTATATCTTGTTATGGATTTTACTTCCTGAAGCAAAAACAACTGCTGAGAAATTAGAGATGGAAGGAGAGTCAGTAAATATTGACAACATCGAAAAAAAAATTCGTGAAGAGTTTAGTGAAATTTCACAAAAGGTAAAGGATGGCGCCAATGATATGGGCGAAAAAATATCAAGTGCCGATTATAAAAAATACAAAACAAAAGCAAAATCTGGTTTGCAAGAATTTTTAGATACAATTGGTAATATCATTATGGTATTATTAAAAGTATTTGCTAAGTTTATTGGAGCCTTAATTGTATTTATTGCTGCTATCACGTTAATTTCTTTAATCATTGGTTTCTTTTCTTGGGGTAGCATTGAAGCTTTAGGAATTCAAACAGAATGGCTACAGGTATCTCCACATTTTTTCAATACGGCATTACCATACTGGCTAATTATCCTATTTGTGTTTATGGCTATTGCCATTCCGTTTATTGTATTGTTTATGTTGGGTCTTAAAATATTATCTAACAACTCAAAATCATTTGGTAAAGTAACTGGACTTACACTGTTAGCTATATGGATTGTTGCAATATTAGGCTTAACATTTTCAGGAATCGACTTTTCTAGCCGCTACAAAAATGCTGGTACTGATACAACAAAACACGAATTAAACATTTCTCCATTAGATACTTTAAAAATATCGATGATTAAAAATGAGGATTTTGACGATTATAGAAATAACAACCTCAGAATTATTGATACCGATGGTAAAAAACAATTGTTTTCTAATAATGTAGATGTTGATATCAGAAACAGTGATACAGGTAGTCCATATATTAAAATCAGAAAATATGCACATGGACGCAGTAGAACAAAAGCTAAAGAGAATGCTAGAAAAATAGAATATCAATTTAATTTAACAGATAAAAACCTTCAATTAAATAGTTTTTTCTTAAATGATTTCCCCAATGGATTCTTTGATCAAGACATTGATGTAATTATTTATTTACCAGAAGGCTATACTGTTTACTTAGACAAATCGACAAGATATTATTTAGACGATGTAGCTAATGTTCAAAATATTTATGACACTAAAATGGTAAAGCATCATTATATAATGACCGATAGCGAATTGGATTGTTTGGATTGCAATAAAAGTGATTCTAACACCGACGATGAAAATATTTATCTCAAAATTGATGATGACAGTGTAAATTTAAAAATCAATTCTGAAGATGGAGATGCCGAAGTTAAAATTGACGAAAATGGGGTTACAATAAAATAAGATTGGTTTTATAAACAGTTCATCCAATAAATATAACAGTTGAGTCAGTTAAAATATTCCTAGCAAGACTGAATACATACATTTGATCAAACTAAATACTATTATTATGAAAACAACAAAAATCACATTATTACTCCTAGTTCTTTTGTCTGCAACATCTTGTATGTTTGACGGGTTTGGAATTCAAGGAAACAGAAATGTCGTTTCTGAAGACAGAAAAATAAATTCAGATTTCGAAACTATTAAAGTCAGTCAAGGAATTACAGTTTATTTAACTCAATCTGATGATATTGAAATGAGAGTCGAAGCCGATGAAAATATCATTGATCTATTGGTAACCGAAGTTGAAGGAGATGTATTAAAAATTTATTTCGACAAAAACGTATCGCGAGCAAAAGCTAAAAATGTTTATTTAAGTGCCAAAAAAATCAATAGTATAAAAACAAGTAGTGGTGCTGAAGTAAGGGCTGATGGGGTTATTAAATCAAAAAATATTGTTCTAAAATCTTCTAGCGGAAGTGAAATAAATGCAACTGTTGAAGCGCTTTCGGTTACAGCATCTACCTCTAGTGGTTCTGAAATTGAAGTGAGCGGGTTTACAGAATCTTTTAATGGAAATGCTAGCAGTGGTAGCGAAATTGATGCTAGCGATTTAATTGCCAAAAATGGCAATGTCGGTGTATCTAGCGGAGCAGGAATTGATGTTCATGTTACTGACGAATTAACAGCTCGTGCTAGCAGTGGCGGAAATATAAGCTACGAAGGCAACCCCAGCTTAAACAAATCTAAATCTTCTGGAGGAAGTATATCTAAACACTAACTAACCGCAGTGTTTAAATTTTGGTTGAATAAAAGTTATATTCAAAGTCATTTTAAAAAACATGATTCTCTTTTAAAATCGATTAATTAACAACAACCAATCTTTGCAGTAACGTCTATTTTGTTGTTAAAAGGCGTTGCTGCTTTTTTTATTCTGAATTTATTTCCGGATCTTTTGTTTAGTTTAGTAGCTGAGAAAAAATGAAGATATTCTATTTCTTTGGTAAGAAAACTTCTGCCATCATACAACGTGCACTCCCACCACCACATGCTTCGATAGTTGCTAATGAGCTTGATAAAATAATACTACTCAATTCAATTGTAGCTCTTTGTTCTTTGGTGAGGATTTTATCAGCTGAAGATGACATTACTGTATATCTTTGATTATTGTATCCGATAACTTGCAACATATTTCCTGCAAAATGAATCACTTGCTCTTCGGTAATATTAATGATTTTTTTTCCATCTTCTTTTAGATAATTCACTAACTGTTTACGCTCTTTTTTATCATCAATTGTTTGCAAACAAATCACCACAAAATCTTCTGCCAATGCCATCATAACATTAGTATGATAAATTGTCATTCGCTCTCCGTTTACCGTTTGATTTGCGACAAAAGGAACAGGTGTATACTCAAAGTCCTCACAAAATTCGATTAGTAAATCTTCATCTGCTCTGGGAGATAAAGCACAGTATGCTTTCTTATTAATTCTGTCTAACAACAAACTTCCTGTGCCTTCTAAATAAATTTCTTCATCCTCTGCTGAAGTGTAGTCAACCACGTTCTCAATAACAAACCCTTTTTCTTCTAAGACATCTAAAACATCTTCTCTTCGTTCTTGTCTTCTATTCTCAGCAAACATTGGGTAAATAGCAATCGTACCATCCTGATGAAAAGAAATCCAATTATTAGGAAAAATAGAGTCTGGTGTATTGGGTTCTAGCATGTCTTCAAGAACAATAACCTCTACTCCAACGCTTCTTAATTTTACAACAAAATCATCAAACTCTTTTAAGGCTTTAGCCTGTATAGTCGCAGGCAATACATCATCAAATACTTTTTGATAATAATTATTTACAGTCGTTTGTTCATTCATCCTAAAGTTTACAGGACGAATCATGACTATAGTATTTGTTATTTGTTGCACTTTCATTTTTTTACAAATTTAGTTGATTTTATTAACCTTCAAATACAAAAAAGATACATATCACTTTTTTCTTTCGTGATAACTTCTATATTTGTTTAAAAAATTAACTATGAGCAAAGTATTCGGAATTGGATGGGCAAAAACAGGAACTACAACCTTGGGTAGTTGTTTTAAATTATTAGGCTACAATCATCAAACACAAGATTTAAAACTAACTTTAGATTTAGAAAAAAATGATTTTTCTAGAATCTTTGCAAGTGTTGATGCGCATGACACTTTTGAGGATTGGCCGTGGTTACTGCTCTACAAAGAAATGGATGCCCAATATCCAAATAGTAAATTTATTTTAACCACAAGAGAGCAAACTGGTTGGGTAAAAAGTTATAAAAACATGCTAAAAACTCAGGGTAGGGCTTCTGGACATATGAACAAAATAAGAACAATTCTTTACAGCTTACCTTTTCCTAATGTAACAGAAGAACAATTGATTGAACGCTATGATAAGCATGTTTCAGATGTAAAAGAATATTTTAAAGACAGACCAAATGACCTGCTAATTTTAAATTGGAAAGATGGTGATGGGTGGAAAGAACTGTGCGGATTTTTAGGAAAGGATATTCCGACAGAAGATTTCCCACATGCCAATAAAGGTGATTACAAAAAGGAAGAACCCAATTATATTTTAAAGAGAATTAAAGGATTGTTTAATCGTTAATATCTCTACACGCTAACTGGGGAGGCATTTCGACATATAACATATAAATAACTGTAAACCTATTCTTGAGAAGTTTAATTTTTAAGCGATTTTTTTATTGTTTTAGTAATACAATCAAGAACGTCAAAGGCTGTTTCAGCCATTTTATTACCTTTTAAATCTAAAAGTGGGTTTACCTCAACAAACTCTACACAAACAACTTTATTAGATTTTATAATTTGATTCATAATTTGGGTTGCTTCTTCTTGATCAAATCCTTTTTTAACTGGAGTCCCAGTACCGTAAGAAATCATATCACAATCCATACTATCTACATCAAAAGAAATATAAATAACATCACAATTATCTAGCTTTAATAAAGCTTCATCTACACATTTCTCTAATCCTCTATATCTAATTTCTGAAACCGAATAATTTTTAATATTTAGACTTTCAATTTGTTTATCTTCTGGTTCTTCAGTATCTCGTACTCCAAAATAAACTACATCTTCTGCTAAAACTTTTACACCTGGTAAAGCAATATTTTTCATGCGCTCCCATAACTCCGATGTTTCACGATCAATTTCATTTATTTGAAAATCTAAATTATCTTCAGATAAAGCAGCAGCTAGAGGCATTCCATGAATATTTCCTGAGGGAGAAGTATATGGTGAATGAATGTCTGCGTGAGCATCAATCCATACAACTCCAATTCTTTTATTAGAATATGCGGCTTTAACTCCACTGATAGTTCCTAAAGCTGATGAATGGTCTCCTGATATAACTATAGGAAAAACTTTTTCTTGTAAAGTAACTTCTACATGATTACTCAATCTAGTGCATTGCCTTAAAACTTTACCAATCCTTTTAGCAAATGAATTGTTTACCTTGTTATAAATTGATTCATTCTCAGTGTCTACATCAACAAAATCAAATTGTTCAAAATAATTATTTTGTTTGTTTATTGCCGCAATTTCTATCGCATCAATACCCATATCAGAACCTCTAGTTCCAGCTCCTATATCGGATCTGTTTTTAATTATTTTAATTGAACTCAACATATCATTATAAATATTTATCTTTTTTCTACAGGAACAAAAGTTCTTAATGTAGCACCTGTATATATTTGTCTTGGTCTACCAATTGGCTCTTTCATCAATCTCATTTCTCTCCATTGGGCAATCCAACCTGGTAAACGGCCTAGTGCAAACATTACTGTAAACATTTCTGTTGGTATCCCCATAGCACGATAAATAATACCAGAATAGAAATCTACGTTTGGATATAATTTACGATCTACAAAGTATGGATCATTTAATGCTTCTTGTTCCAAACCTTTTGCAATGGCTAAAATTGGATCGTCCACACCTAAATCGGCTAATACCTCATCAGCTGCTACTTTAATAATAGTTGCTCTTGGATCAAAGTTTTTATAAACTCTATGCCCGAATCCCATTAAACGGAAAGGATCATTTTTATCTTTTGCTTTAGCCATATACTTTGCTGTATCACCTCCATCTTCTTGAATATCTTTCAACATTTCTAATACCGCTTGATTTGCACCACCGTGCAATGGCCCCCATAGAGCAGAAATACCTGCTGATAAAGAAGCGAATAAACCAGCATGAGATGAACCTACAATTCTTACGGTTGATGTAGAACAGTTCTGCTCATGATCTGCATGTAAGATTAATAATTTATTTAAGGCGTTGGAAAGAATTGGGTTAATAACATATTCTTCATTTGGTTGTCTAAACATCATTTTTAAAACGTTTTCAACATAACCTAAGGAACTATCTCCATAATCTAAAGGTAGTCCTTGTTTTTTACGCATAGTCCAAGCGACCAATACAGGAAATTTTCCTAATATTTTTACAACTGAATTATACATATCTTCTTCTGAATCAACATTTACTGAAGATGGGTTAAAAGCAGTTAATGCACTTGTTAAAGAAGACAAGACACCCATTGGATGTGCGGTCTTTGGAAATGCATCTATAATTTTTCTAACGTCTTCATCAACAATTGATTTCTTTTTAATATCGCTATGAAATTTATCATACTGTTCTTGGTTAGGTAGCTCACCAAAAATTAATAAATAAGCAATTTCTAAAAAGTCAGCTTTATCAGCTAACTCTTCGATAGAATATCCGCGATAGCGCAGGATTCCTTTTTCTCCTTCTAAAAAAGTAATTCCGCTTAAACATGCACCTGTATTTTTGTATCCAGGATCTATGGTAATTACACCATTTGTATTGCCTCTAAGTTTAGAAATATCTATGGCCTTTTCATTCTCTGTACCAATGTATGTTGGAAATTCATACACTTCACTATTCACCTCTAATCTTGCTATATCTGCCATATTTAAATCTTATTATATTTTGTGTTTATTTTATTTTTTTTTCGCCATCAAATTTACAATTTTTAAATGTTCTTTAAAAGTATTTTAACATGGTTTATAACGAAGCCCTCACTATTTAAAAGATAAATAATGAGGGCTAATCAACTATTAAAAACTAAAAAACCTAATGCGTTTCTATCAAGTTTTCTTTATCAACTCCAACCATTTTTTCTAACATGTCGGTTGTAACGGATTTTGGACGCTCTAAGGAGTACCCTAAAGCTCTATCCCAAATAATATTAGAAAGAACACCGAAAGATCTACCAATAGAAAATAATACTGTATAGAAATCAAATTCTTTAACTCCATAATGCCATTGCACTACGCCAGATTGTGCATCTACATTTGGCCAAGGGTTTTTCGCTTTACCTTGTTCTACTAAAATATCTGGAACTACTTTGTAAAGTGCATCAACGTATTTAAATAACTCATCATCTTTCATATGTGTTAAGCAAAAATCTCTTTGCACTGAATAGCGTGGATCAGTTTTACGCAATACCGCATGTCCATATCCTGGAATTACCTGACCTCGTTTTAAGGTTCCCCAAACATATTTCTTTAATTCTTCTTCAGTTGGAAATTTTCCTCCCATTCTTTCTTTCAATCCTTGTAACCAACGTAGTACTTCTTGATTTGCCAATCCATGTAATGGTCCCGCCAAACCATTAATCATAGCTGATGTTGCATAATACACATCAGATAATGAGCTTGCTACCAAGTGGCCTGTATGAGCACTTACATTTCCACTTTCATGATCAGCATGAATGATAAAATACATTCGAGATACATCATCGTAAGGTTTATCTTTACCCATCATATAAGCAAAATTAGCTCCTAAATCTAAGGTTGAATCTGGATAACGATGACCGTTTTCTGGATTGTATAACTTGTTATAAATGTAAGCTCCAATCAACGGCATTTTTGCTAATAAATTAGTTGAATCTTCATAAGTAGCATCCCAATAATCCATTTTACTCATGCCTTTTTTATACTTGACATTAAAAACAGATTCTCTTTGCAAACTCATAACTGCAGCCGAAAGAATTGCCATTGGGTGACTATCAGAAGGGAAAGAATCTATTACGTCCCAAACATACTTTGGAATTCCTCTCCTGTTATTAAAATCTATTATGAGTTCTTCAACTTCATCTTGCGTTGGAATATCACCAGTTAATAAGAGATGATACAAACCTTCGACATATGGCATCTCTGCTCCTTCTGGTTTTGGTAATTTTTCTAAAACTTCAGGCAATGTAAAACCTCTATATCTAATTCCTTCCATTGGGTCTAAATAGGAGATGTCTGTTACCAAACTTTTAATTCCTCTCATGCCTCCCAAAGCTTGGGCAACGGTTACCTGATCTATAACCTTATCACCATGTTCTTTCAATAATTTGGTTGTTCTAGGTCTGTGGTTTTGTATCTTGTTATACAATTTCTCTTTTAATTTGCTCATAATGTATCCTTTAAAATTTGACGATATAAATATACAACCAAAGAGAAAATTTAAAACTGATTTTTATCATGTTATAGCGAATGTAACATTTGTTACACACTAGTTTTTAGTAAGTTACAAGCAAAAAAAGCCGACTCTAACGAGTCGGATTTCATAAATATAGTAGAATTATATTTAAATTTTAAATGCTTTTCTTTGAGGATAATAGGCAGTATCTCCTAACTCTTCTTGAATTCTTAACAATTGATTGTATTTTGCCATACGATCTGAACGAGAAGCTGAACCAGTTTTAATCTGTCCTGTATTTAATGCTACTGCCAAATCTGCAATAGTATTATCTTCAGTTTCACCAGAACGGTGAGACATTACAGAAGTAAATCCGGCATTATGCGCCATATTAACAGCAGCAATTGTTTCAGTTAACGTCCCGATTTGATTCACCTTTATTAAAATAGAGTTTGCTGATTTTTCTTTAATCCCTCTTTCCAATATTTTTACATTAGTAACAAATAAATCGTCTCCTACTAATTGAATTTTATCACCTAAAATTTTATATAAATACTTCCAACCCTCCCAGTCATTTTCATCCATTCCGTCTTCAATAGAAATGATAGGGTACTTTGCAGCTAACTCAGCTAAATAATTTGCTTGCTCTTCTGATGTTCTTATAACTCCACTATCACCTTCAAATTTCTTGTAATCATATTTACCATCAACAAAAAATTCTGCAGCAGCACAATCTAATGCTAACATTACTTCACTTCCTGCTTTGTAACCTGCTTTTTCAATTGCCGCTAAAACAGTATCTAAAGCATCTTCTGTTCCATCAAATTTTGGAGCAAACCCACCTTCATCACCAACAGCAGTGCTTAAACCACGCGAGTGTAAAATATTTTTTAGATTATGGAAAATTTCAGATCCAATTTTTAAAGCATGCGAAAAGCTTTTAGCCCCAACAGGCATCACCATAAATTCTTGAAAAGCAATTGGAGCATCTGAATGCGAACCTCCATTAACAATATTCATCATTGGCACAGGCAATGTATTTGCACTTACACCACCAACATATCTATACAATGGCATCCCTAATTCATTTGCTGCAGCTTTAGCAACCGCTAAAGAAACACCTAGAATTGCATTGGCTCCAAAGTTTGCTTTATTTGGCGTACCGTCTAAATCAATCATTAATTGATCTATGGCATTTTGCTCAAAAATTGAAGTTCCTAATAATTCAGGAGCAATAATTTCATTTACGTTTTTAACGGCTTTTAAAACCCCTTTTCCCATGTAATCATCACCGCCATCTCTAAGCTCAACTGCCTCATGTTCTCCGGTAGATGCTCCTGAAGGAACTGCAGCTCTTCCTAAAATTCCGTTTTCGGTTATTACATCAACTTCAACAGTTGGGTTACCTCTTGAATCAAAAATTTGTCTTGCATGAATGTTAATTATAATGCTCATTGTTTTTTGTTTTTCCCCATCATATTCTTCACTTAGAGAAGAAATTTTTAATGGATTATTATGTCTTTTTATGAAAGCGCAATTTACAAAATATAGAAATCTTTATGTAATTTTATTTGAGTTACTTACGAAAACGATTTTGGGTAGCAGGAACTATTTACTGCTGTATGAATTTTATTTCCTCGGATACAAAGGCAAAAAATTCCAAAAGAATTACATATAAAAAAAGAGGGTTAATTTTTATTAACCCTCTACCTTTTACTTTACTTTTTTAATGTTTTCTATAAATTCATCAAATAAATAAGATGAATCGTGTGGCCCTGGACTTGCTTCTGGATGGTATTGAACGGAAAAACAATTCTTGTTTTTCATACGCATACCTGCAACAGTGTTGTCATTTAAATGCTGATGCGTCATTTCAAAATCTTGATTTGCTTCTAGTGATTCTTTACGAACTACAAAACCATGATTCTGCGAAGTGATTTCTCCTTTACCTGTCAACAAATTTTTAACGGGATGATTGACTCCTCTATGTCCATTGTGCATTTTATAGGTTTCAATTCCATTTGCTAAGGCAATTACTTGATGTCCTAAACAGATACCGAACAATGGTAAATTTCTTTTAATAATTTCTTGTGCTACTTTTTGAGCATCAACTAAAGGTGTTGGGTCTCCAGGTCCATTTGACAAAAAATATCCATCAGGTTTAAAAGAAGCCAAGTCTTTAAAAGATGTGTTGTAAGGAAATACCTTTATATAACAATCTCTCTTTACCAAATTGCGAAGAATATTCTTTTTGACACCAATATCTAAGGTTGAAATTTTATAGGTTGCATTTTCATTACCTACAAAATATGGCTCTTTAGTTGATACCTTTGAAGCCAATTCTAATCCGTCCATATTTGGTTGAAAAGCCAACTGCTTTTTTAAATCTTCTAAATTTTCTACATCAGTAGAGATTATAGAATTCATAGCTCCTTTATCTCGAATATATCTAACAACTGCTCTTGTATCAACATCAGAAATAGCAATTAAATTTTGCTTTTCAAAATAGTTTTCTAACGAATCATTTGCGCTTTCTCTAGAGTAATTGAAACTAAAATTACGGCATACCAAACCTGAAATTTTGATAGAATCAGATTCAACCTCATCTATATTCACTCCGTAGTTACCAATATGAGCATTGGTTGTCAACATCATTTGCCCGTAATACGAAGGGTCTGTAAAAATTTCTTGATACCCAGTCATACCTGTATTAAAGCAAATTTCTCCGAATGTAGTACCATCAATTCCGATAGATTTCCCTTCAAAGATGGTTCCATCTTCTAATAATAAAATGGCTTTTTTGCGATTAGAATAATTCATGGTTTAAACTAATAATTTGGTTATGATAGTTTACTTTCAAATTTTAGCATATGGCTAATAATAGTAATTAAGTCTTCTTCTCTTTTATAAGAAAGGTCATTTTCTTTTACAAATCTTTTTAACTCTTCTTGTTGATCTTCAAACAGGCTTAAAATACTTTTCTTACTAAGTTCTATCGTTTTAGATTCATTTCCTTTCTTAATCAAATAAGCAAAAGATGTAGACATCCTTCCTGAACCAACAGTTCCTCCACCAATACGATGTGTTACACCTTCATGGTACCTTACATCATAGCGTTTGTAAAAATAGGTATTATCCTCCTCTACTAGCACCTCATAATATGACCTCCCATTTTTCTTAAAATACTTATTGTTAATTGAAAATTCACGAACATCGACACTATTAAATACAAAATATTTTCCATTTTTCAATTTACAACTTACTTCATTTCTAGAAATATTAAAATTAATATTTCTTATGGTATGTTTCTTTCCATCAACAAGTAACTCTCCTTTATTATTCCAAGTAGGGTTTAGATAAATATCATTTTTTTCTTTCTCAGCAACATTACCAAAAAACTCTAATCCTTGGTTAGTAATTAATTTTGTTTCTACTCTTTGAATTGTTAGAGCTTGACTAATAGCAGGAACTATTACTAGACAACTAAATATTATTGTTAAAATTATTTTCTTCATATATTTTGTAATAAACAAAAAGGACAAACTAACTACTAGTTTATCCTTTTTTGTTATAAATTAATTATTTAATTTCATTATTCTTCAGTCGCTTCTGGTTCAGAAGTTGAAGGAGCTTCTGTTGTTTCTTCAACAACCACAGCCTCTACTTTTTTAGTTTTACCTCTTCGAGTAGTTTTCTTTTTCTTCTTACCGTTAGGATTGTAGAGTTCGTTATAATCAACTAATTCTACCATTGCCATAGAAGCATTATCTCCTTGACGGTTTCCTAACTTGATAATTCTAAGGTATCCTCCTGGACGATCTGCAACTTTTACTGATATTTCTTTAAACAATTCAGTAACTGCATATTTATCTCTTAAATAACTAAATACAATTCTACGGTTATGAGTAGTATCATTTTTAGATTTTGTAATTAATGGCTCAACATATTTACGCAAAGCTTTTGCTTTTGCAACAGTTGTATTAATACGTTTATGCTCAATTAATGAACAAGCCATATTTGATAACATCGCTTTTCTGTGCGCTGTTTTTCTTCCTAAGTGATTGAATTTTTTTCCGTGTCTCATGACATTTTCTTTTAGCTTTCATCTTGCATCAACCCTAGTCTAGGGGCGCAAAATATGAAAGATTACTCTTTATCTAATTTATATTTTCCTAAATCCATTCCAAACTGTAAGCCTTTATTATGAACTAATTCATCAAGTTCTGTTAAAGATTTCTTACCGAAATTACGGAATTTCATCAAGTCATTTTTATTGAAAGATACTAAGTCTCCTAAAGTATCTACTTCTGCAGCTTTTAAACAATTTAATGCTCTAACTGATAAATCCATATCAATTAATTTTGTTTTAAGCAATTGTCTCATATGTAATGATTCCTCATCATATGTTTCAGTTTGAGCAATTTCATCAGATTCTAAAGTGATACGTTCATCAGAGAATAACATGAAGTGGTGAATCAAAATTTTAGCTGCTTCGGTCAATGCTTCTTGTGGTACAATAGAACCATCAGTAACGATATCAAAAACTAATTTTTCATAATCTGTTTTTTGCTCTACACGGAAGTTTTCTACTGCATATTTTACATTTTTAATTGGTGTAAAAATTGCGTCAGTAAAAATAGTACCTAATGCAGCTCCTGGTTTTTTATTTTCCTCAGCCGGCACAAATCCTCTTCCTTTTTCAATAGTAAGCTCGAACTGTAAGTTTACAGATTTTTCCATATTACAGATAACTAAATCTGGATTTAATACTTGAAAACCTGAAATATGTTTTTGCAAATCTCCAGCAGTTAATTGCTCTTGATTAGATGATGAAATATTTACAGTTTCTCTATCTGTATCATCAATTTGCTTTTTAAAACGAACTTGTTTTAAATTCAAAATGATTTCAGTTACATCTTCTACAATTCCCTTGATAGTTGAAAACTCATGTTCAACACCTTCAACACGAATTGAAGTAATTGCATAACCTTCTAGAGATGATAATAACACTCTTCTCAAAGCATTACCAACAGTTAAACCAAATCCTGGTTCTAAAGGTCTGAATTCAAATCTACCTTCAAATTCGGTAGAATCAATCATTATTACTTTATCGGGCTTTTGAAAATTTAATATTGCCATTTTTTCTTCGTTTTTAATTGATATTTAGTTGCGCGGTCTATAAGTTTGAAGAAGTCCTAATTTCCCCTTTGGCCAAATACCAATATGATTAATTTATTATTTAGAGTATAACTCTACTATTAATTGTTCTTTGATATTCTCTGGAATTTGCAATCTTTCTGGTTCAGAAACATAAGTACCTTGTAAAGTAGCACTGTTCCAAGTTAACCATTCGAATACATTGCTAGAGTTAGCTAATGAATTTTCAATTGCTTCTAAAGATTTAGACTTCTCTCTTACAGCAATAACATCACCTGCTTTTAAAGCATAAGAAGGAATATTTACTAATTCTCCGTTTACAGTAATATGCCTGTGAGAAACTAACTGTCTCGAAGCATTACGCGTTGGAGCAATTCCTAAACGGAATACTACATTGTCTAATCTACCTTCACATAATTGAAGTAACACCTCACCAGTAATTCCTCTACTAGCTGATGCTTTTTTAAACAAGCCTCTAAACTGACGTTCTAAAATACCGTAAGTATATTTTGCTTTTTGTTTTTCTTGTAACTGAGTTGCGTATTCAGATTTTTTTCCTCTACGTCTGTTGTTACCGTGTTGTCCTGGAGGGTAGTTTCTTTTTTCGAAAGATTTGTCTGCTCCGTAGATTGCTTCGCCAAATTTACGAGCAATTTTTGTTGTTGGTCCTGTATATCTTGCCATTTCTTTGTTTATATAATAGGGATTATGAATTAAGGCTTAAACTCCTTCGATAATCTTTATCCTATTTATTAGAATTAAATTTAATTATACTCTTCTTCTCTTAGGAGGACGGCATCCATTATGTGGCATTGGTGTAACATCGATAATCTCAGTTACTTCAATTCCATTATTATGTAGCGTTCTCATCGCATTTTCACGTCCATTACCTGGTCCTTTTACAAAAGCTTTCACTTTTCTTAAACCAGCTTCATGTGCAACCTTTGCACAATCTTCAGCTGCAGTTTGAGCTGCATAAGGAGTGTTCTTTTTAGAACCTCTAAAACCCATTTTACCTGCTGATGACCATGAAATTACATCACCTCTTTTGTTTGTCAAAGAAATAATGATATTATTAAACGATGCAGTGATATGTGCTTCACCAACTGCCTCAACAACAACTTTACGTTTTTTGCTTGTCTTTGCCATAATACTATATATTATTTAGTTGCTATTTTTTTGTTTGCAACAGTTTTACGTTTACCTTTTCTAGTTCTAGAGTTATTTTTTGTTCTCTGACCTCTTAATGGTAAACCAGATCTGTGACGAATACCTCTATAACATCCAATATCCATTAAACGTTTTATACTTAATTGGGTTTCTGAACGTAATTCACCTTCAATTGTGAAAGTACCTACTTGCTCTCTAATTGCAGCGATTTCTTCATCACTCCAATCTTGAACTTTTTTACTTTCGTCAACTTTTGCAGCTGCTAAAACTTCTTTTGCTCTGCTTCTTCCAATTCCAAAAATGTAAGTTAATGCAATAACTCCTCTTTTGTTTTTCGGGATATCAATACCTGCTATTCTTGCCATAATTATCCTTGTCTTTGTTTAAATCTAGGATTCTTTTTGTTGATTACATATAATCTGCCTTTTCTACGCACAATCTTGCACTCGGCACTTCTCTTTTTTACTGATGCTCTTACTTTCATCGTTTATTTTTTAATATCTATAAGTAATTCTTGCCTTAGTTAAATCATAAGGGCTCATTTCTAACTTTACTTTATCACCTGGTAATAACTTAATATAGTGCATTCTCATTTTTCCTGAAATATGCGCAGTTACTATATGTCCATTCTCTAGTTCAACTCTAAACATTGCGTTAGACAATGCTTCGGTAATTGTACCATCTTGTTCTATTGCTGGTTGCTTTGCCATTATAGTCCAGTTTTTCTTTTAGTTCCAGTTTTCATTAAGCCATCATAATGACGATTTAATAAGTGAGCATTTATTTGTTGAATGGTATCAATTGCAACTCCAACCATAATGATTAAAGATGTTCCTCCATAAAACATTGCCCAACCTTGTGATACTCCAAACATTGTTACAAAAGCAGGTAATACTGCTAACAATGCTAAAAATATTGATCCTGGAAATGTTATTAGTGATAAAATTCTATCTAAATAATTATCAGTGTCTTTTCCTGGTCTAACACCTGGAATAAATCCATTGCTTCTTTTTAATGAAGCTGCCATCTCATTTGTCTTAACTGTAATTGCAGTATAAAAATAACTAAAGATGATAATTAAAAAGGCAAACAATAAGTTATAACCCAATCCATTAAAATCACTAAACCATCCTGCTACTGATTTTACTCCATCAGAACTAAAACTTGCATTTTGAATCGCAGAAGGTACAAACATAATTGCTTGTGCAAAAATGATAGGCATTACACCTGCTGAATTTAATTTCAACGGAATGTATTGTCTTGCTCCTGCAACATCTCGTACCGTACCTGCAACTGTTTTTCTTGCATATTGTACTGCTACTTTTCTGATAGCGGTTACTAAATATACGCTCAACATAATTACAATGAACCAAACAATTATTTCAATCAAAATCATCATCATACCTCCTGCACCACCACTAGCACCAGCACCTGCACCATTTACTTTAGCAGCAAACTCTAACATAAATGCTCCTGGGAAACGTGCAATAATACCAATCATAATTAATAATGAAATACCATTACCAATTCCTTTATCAGTTATTTTTTCACCTAACCACATTGCAAATACAGACCCTGTAGTTAACAATATTAATGATGTGAACCAAAATATTCCACCATGCCCCATTAAGAACGCACTTTCAGGAATACCTATATTACCTAAATTAGCAATATATGCTGGTCCCTGAACTAAAGTAATACCGATGGTTAACCAACGTGTAATTTGTGTGATTTTCTTTCTACCACTTTCACCATCTTTTTGTAGTTTTTGTAAATAAGGAATTGCAATTCCCATTAACTGTACTACAATCGAAGCTGAAATATAAGGCATCACACCCAAAGCCATTACAGATGCACTAGAAAAACCACCACCTGTAAACATGTTGATGATATCTAACAATCCTCCTGTTCCTGATTTGTTATTCATTGCATCTGCAATCGCTGCTCCGTCCAAACCTGGAAGCGTAACTTGCGCTGCAAAACGATAAACAACCATCAAACCTAAGGTCATAATGATTTTATTCCTAAGCTCTTCAATAGACCAAATATTCTTAACTGACTGTATAAATTTGTTCATTTATAAAAAATATTATAGAGTTGTTACTGAACCGCCAGCTGCTTCAATAGCCGCTTTTGCAGTTGCAGTGAATTTATGAACTGTAATATTCAATGATGCTTTTAACTCTCCTCTACCTAATATTTTTACCAAATCATTTCTACGAGCCAAACGGTTTTCTACCAACACAGCCATATCAACTGTATCTTTAATTCTTCCGCTATCAACATATTCTTGTAACTTGTCTAAGTTTACACCAACGTATTCTTTACGATTGATATTTGTAAAACCAAACTTAGGCACACGTCTTTGCAAAGGCATTTGCCCTCCTTCAAATCCTACTTTTCTAGAATATCCAGAACGAGATTTTTGACCATTGTGACCTCTTGATGCTGTTCCACCTTTACCTGATCCTTGTCCTCTACCGAGTCTTTTTCCAGCTCCTTTTACTGAACCTGCAGCTGGTTTTAAGTTATTTAATGCCATAACTACTTTATATCTGTTATTTAATTTCTTCTACAGAAATTAAGTGATTAACTGTTTTTATCATTCCAAGGATTGTAGGTGTAGCTTCGTGTTCTACTACCTGATCAATCTTACGTAAGCCTAATGCTTCTAACGTTCTCTTTTGGTTTTGAGGACGTCTTATCTTACTCTTAACTTGTGTAACTCTAATTTTTGCCATCGTAATCTTGATTTTACCCTTTAAACACTTTATCTAAAGAAATTCCTCTTTGTTTTGCTACTGTGCTAGCGCTACGTAATTGTAATAAAGCATCAAAAGTTGCTTTTACTACATTATGAGGGTTAGAAGAACCTTGTGATTTTGAAAGTACATCATGCACTCCAACTGATTCTAATACCGCACGCACTGCACCACCTGCAATAACTCCTGTACCGTGTGAAGCTGGTTTTAAGAAAACTCTTGCTCCACCAAACTTACCTTTTTGTTCATGAGGTAATGTTTGATTTAAAATAGGAATTCTCACCAAGTTCTTTTTTGCATCTTCAATTGCTTTTGCAATTGCTGAGGCAACATCTTTAGATTTTCCTAAACCGTGGCCTACAACTCCATTTCCATCACCAACAACAACAATTGCAGAAAAGCCAAATGCTCTACCTCCTTTTGTTACTTTGGTAACACGTTGTACACCTACTAAATGATCTTGTAGATCTAAACCGCTTGGCTTAACTGTTTCTACGTTTTTATATGATTTGCTCATAATCTAATTAAAATTTTAAACCTGCTTCTCTTGCAGCTTCTGCTAGAGTTTTAACTCTACCGTGATACAAATAACCATTTCTATCAAAAGCACACGATTCGATTCCTACTTTTGTTGCTGCCTCAGCCATTGCTTTTCCAACTGCTGTTGCTACCTCTCCTTTAGATCCTGAATCAATTCCTTTATCTCTAGATGACACAGATGCTAAAGTAGTACCTGCCTTGTCATCAATTAATTGAGCATAAATTTCTTTGTTACTTCTAAATACAGACAATCTTGGTTTAGTTGCAGTTCCAGAAACGATTTTTCTGATTCTGTACTTAATTCTTTGTCTTCTTTCTAGCTTTGATAATGCCATAATTTCTATAAATTATGCAGTTTTACCTGCTTTTCTTCTTAATACTTCACCTACAAACTTAACTCCTTTACCTTTGTATGGTTCTGGTGCACGGAAAGAACGAATCTTTGCAGCAACTTGACCAACTAATTGTTTGTCATGAGAAGTTAATTTAACAATCGGGTTTTTCCCTTTTTCTGACACTGTCTCTACTTTTACTTCAGGAGCAACATTTAAAACAATGTTGTGAGAGAATCCTAAAGCTAAATCAAGTTTTTGACCTTGATTAGATGCTCTATATCCTACACCAACTAATTCTAATTCTTTTGTCCATCCCTTAGAAACTCCTGTAATCATATTATTAATCAAAGCTCTGTATAAACCATGCTTTGCTTTATGATCTTTACTATCTGAAGGTCTTTCAATAGTTACTACACCATCTTCTACCTTTACAGTTACATCTTTAATCTCTTGAGATAACTCTCCTAACTTTCCTTTTACGGTAACAACGTTGTCATTCAACTCAACTGTTACTCCTTCAGAAATTGCTATTGGACTATTTCCTATTCTTGACATCTCTCCTTATTTTTAATAAACGTAACATAAAACTTCACCTCCAACATTTTCTTGAATAGCTTGCTTGTTTGTCATCACTCCGTGAGAAGTTGATACAATTGCAATACCTAAACCATTCAATACTCTTGGCATTTCTGAAGCTCCGGCATACTGACGTAAACCAGGTGTACTTACTCTTTCTAAACTCTTAATTACAGGTTCTCTTGTTGCTCTGTCATATTTTAATGCTATTTTGATAGTTCCCTGAACGGTAGTATCTTCAAATTTATAGCTTAAAATAAAACCTTGATCAAACAAGATTTTCGTGATTTCTTTCTTCACATTCGAAGAAGGAATTTCAACTACTCTGTGTCCTGCACTTGCAGCATTTCTAACTCTTGTTAGATAATCTGCTATTGGATCTGTATACATATATATTAATTTGCGGTTTTGGTTTTTAATCTCAATTAGTTGAGAATAAACTTCAAACCATTTATAATTCAATTTTTACCAAGAAGCTTTTCTAACTCCAGGTATTAAACCTTTATTAGCCATTTCACGGAACATTACACGTGAAACACCAAACTGACGCATATATCCTTTTGGACGACCTGTTAATTTACAACGGTTGTGCATACGAACAGGTGATGCATTCTTAGGTAACTTTTGCAATCCTTCAAAATCTCCAGCTTCCTTTAAAGCTTTTCTTTTCTCAGCATATTTTGCAACTGTTTTTGCTCTTTTAACCTCGCGGGCTTTCATTGATTCTTTAGCCATGTCTTAGTTCTTTTTAAAAGGTAAACCTAATTCAGTTAATAATGATTTTGCTTCTTTATCGGTTGGTGCAGTAGTAACAAAGTTAATATCCATACCTCCAATTTTGTTTACTTTGTCAATATCAATTTCAGGGAAAATGATTTGCTCAGTAATACCTAAATTGTAATTACCTCTACCATCAAAACCTGTAGCTTTGATTCCGTTGAAATCTCTTACACGTGGTAAAGATGCAGTAACCAATCTATCTAAAAATTCATACATCTTTGTTCCTCTTAACGTAACTTTTACACCAATAGGCATTCCTTTACGTAATTTAAACGATGCAACATCTTTTTTAGACATTGTAGCTATTGCTTTTTGACCAGTAATTTTTGATAACTCTTCAAGAGCGTGATCAATTAATTTTTTATCAGCTATTGCAGCACCAACTCCTTTGCTAATTACAATTTTTTGTAATTTAGGAACTTGCATTACGTTTTTATAACCGAATTCTTCTGTAAGTGCAGAAACAATTCTACCCTTATATTCTTCTTTAAGTCTTGGTGAATATCCCATAACTAAATTGCTTTATCTGTTTTTTTAGAGACTCTTACTTTCTTATCATCTTCCATTATGTATCCTACTCTAACAGTCGAACCATTTTCTATCAAACCTAAGTTTGATATATGGATTGAAGCCTCTTTTTTGATAATTCCTCCTTGTGGATTCTCAGCACTAGGTTTAGCGTGTTTAGATACCATATTAACGCCTTCAACAATTGCTCTGTTTTTAGCTATAAGTACCTGTGCAACTTTACCTTCTTCGCCTTTATGATCTCCAGTTAAAACTCTAACTGTATCTCCTGTTTTAATCTTTAATTTTGCCATCGTTTCTTATAGTTTATTAAAGCACTTCAGGTGCTAGTGATACAATTTTCATGAATTGTTTATCACGAAGTTCTCTTGCTACTGGTCCAAAAACACGTGTCCCTTTCATTTCACCAGAAGTACTATCAATTAACACACATGCGTTATCATCAAAACGGATATAAGAACCGTCTTTTCTTCTGATTTCTTTTTTGGTACGAACTACAACTGCTTTTGCAACTTGTCCTTTTTTCACTGATCCGTTCGGTGTAGATTGTTTAATACTCACAACAATTTGGTCACCAATTGAAGCATAACGTTTTTTAGTACCTCCTAAAACACGAATTACTAAAACTTCTTTTGCTCCAGTATTGTCAGCTACTCCTAATCTTGATTCTGTCTGTAACATATTATTTAGCTCTTTCTAAGATTTCTACTAATCTCCAACGTTTAGATTTACTCAACGGACGTGTTTCCATAATTTTAACAGTGTCTCCAATGTTACAATCATTAGTTTCGTCGTGTGCAACGTATTTCTTCGTTTTCAAAACGAATTTTCCGTACATAGGATGTTTTACTTTTTTTACTTCAGCAACAACAATAGACTTATCCATTTTGTTACTAGAAACAACACCTATTCTCTCTTTTCTAAGATTTCTTTTTTCCATCTTTACTACTCTATTGTACTTCTCTATTAGTTAATTCTGTAGCTAATCTAGCAACAGTTCTTCTAAGGCCCTTTAACTGCATTGGAGTTTCCAATGGAGATATAGCGTGTGCCATCTTAAGATCAGTATAATTTTTTTTCAACTGTACAAATTGCTCTTGCAAATCTTCAGTTGACAATTCTTTAATTTCTGACTGTTTCATTCGTTCTATCGATTAAGCGTTATCATAATCTCTTGCGATTATAAACTTTGTTCTAACCGGTAATTTTTGAGCTGCTAAACGCAATGCTTCTTTTGCTACTTCAAAAGGCACTCCACCTACTTCGAACATAATTCTACCTGGTTTCACAACTGCAACAAAATATTCTGGAGCTCCTTTACCTTTACCCATACGTACTTCTAATGGTTTTTTAGTAATAGGTTTATCCGGAAATATTTTAATCCACAATTGACCTTCTCTTTTCATATGACGCGTTGCTGCAATACGTGCTGCCTCTATTTGACGAGAAGTAAGCAAATTTTGGTCTAATGATTTAAGACCAAACATTCCATTTGAAAGTTGCGTTCCACGATTGGAATTCCCCTTCATATTTCCTTTTGCTTTCTGTACTTTACGATATTTTACTCTCTTTGGCTGTAACATTTTCTATAGTTCTTTCTAAATTGAATAAAATTATTTTCTTCTTCGAGGTTGTTGCCTTTTACCACCTTTACCACCGCTTTGTTTTTTAGACAAACCAACTAATGGAGAAAGTTCTCTTTTACCATAAACCTCACCTTTCATAATCCATACTTTAATACCTAATTTCCCATAGGTAGTATTAGATTCAACAAATGCATAATCAATATCTGCTCTAAAAGTAGATAACGGAATTCGTCCTTCTTTAAAATGTTCAGATCGTGCCATTTCAGCACCATTTAAACGACCAGAAATTTGGATCTTAATTCCTTCAGCATTCATTCTGGTTGCAGAAGCAATTGCCATTTTGATAGCACGCTTATATGAAATTCGGCTTTCAATTTGACGTGCAACACTTGCTGCTACTAGATGTGAATCTAACTCTGGGCGTTTGATTTCAAATATATTAATTTGAACATCTTTCCCTGTAATTTTCTTTAACTCTTCTTTTAACTTGTCTACCTCTTGTCCGCCTTTACCTATAATAATACCAGGTCTTGCAGTAGTGATAGTAACGGTTACAAGTTTAAGTGTGCGCTCAATAATTACTCTAGATACACTTGCTTTAAATAATCTAGCACGTATGTACTTTCTTATTTTATCGTCCTCAGCTAATTTATCGCCATAGTCATTTCCACCATACCAGTTAGATTCCCATCCTCTGATAATTCCTAAACGATTTCCTATTGGATTTGTCTTTTGTCCCATTCTACTTTGATTATTTGCTTTGAACAATTTTATTACCCAACACTAAAGTCACGTGATTAGAACGTTTTCTAATTCTGTGAGCACGCCCTTGTGGTGCTGGTCTCAATCTTTTTAACATACCTGCGCTGTCAACGAAAATTTCTTTTACAAATAAATTCGCATCTTCAATACTTGCATCTTCATTCTTAGCTTGCCAATTTGCAATGGCAGATAACAATAATTTCTCAAGATTAATTGAAGCCTCTTTTGCATTAAATTTTAAGATTTGAAGTGCTTTTTCAACTTCAACTCCCCTAATTAAATCTGCAACTAAACGCATCTTTCTTGGTGATGTAGGACAACCAGTAAGTTTAGCAAAAGCAATCTGCTTTTTCTCTTCCTTAATTTGTTGTGCTCTTAATTTTTTTCGAACTCCCATGATTACCTACTATTTTTTACCTTTATTTTTTCTATCAGCACCATGCCCTCTATAAGAACGTGTCGGTGAAAACTCTCCTAATTTATGACCAACCATGTTTTCAGTAATGTATACTGGTACAAATTGGCGTCCGTTATGAACAGCTACTGTTTGACCCACAAAATCAGGAATTATCATTGATGATCTTGACCATGTTTTGATAACTGATTTTTTACCTGAATCTACATTTGATAAAATTTTCTTTTCCAATTTATGGAAAACGTAAGGTCCTTTTTTTAATGAACGTGCCATATCTTATTATTTTTTTCTACGTTCTAAAATATACTTATTACTCGCTTTAGTCTTAGATCTAGTTTTGAATCCTTTAGCAGGAATTCCGTTCTTAGATCTTGGATGACCTCCTGAAGATTTACCTTCTCCACCACCCATTGGGTGATCAACTGGATTCATCACAACTGGTCTAACTCTAGATCTTCTACCCAACCATCTTGTTCTACCTGCTTTACCAGATACTAATAATTGGTGATCAGAATTAGATACAACTCCGATAGTTGCCATACATGTTAACAAGATTAATCTTGTTTCACCTGATGGTAACTTTACCGTAGCATATTTTCCGTCTTTTGCCATTAACTGAGCAAATGAACCAGCACTACGCGCCATAACAGCACCTTGACCTGGACGTAACTCAATACAAGAAATCGTTGTTCCTAAAGGCATGTTACCAAGAGACATTGCATTTCCAATTTCTGGAGCAACCGTATCACCTGATACTACTTTTTGACCAACTTCCAATCCATTTTGAGCAATCACATATCTCTTTGCTCCATCAGCATAAACTAATAAAGCGATAAAAGCTGTACGGTTTGGATCGTATTCTATTGATTTTACAGTTGCTGGAATACCAGACTTATCTCTTTTAAAATCGATAATACGATATCTCTGTTTATGACCACCACCTATGTGTTGCATGGTCATCTTTCCACTGTTGTTTCGACCTCCAGATCTTTTTTTCGGAGCAAGTAAACTTTTCTCCGGCTTATCAGTAGTTATGGCGTCGAACCCATTTACTACTCTAAAACGCTGACCTGGTGTTATTGGTTTTAATTTTCTAACTGACATTTTATTCTAATTAGATGTTGCTATAAAAATCAATGTTATCTCCTTCTGCTATTTGAACTATCGCTTTTTTATAAGCTCCTTTCTTGCCAGAAACAACACCAGTTTTTGTAAACTTCGTTGTTCTTTTAACAGGATAATTCATAGTCCTAACTGCTTCAACAGAAACGCCGTAAGTTCCCTCTACGGCTTTTTTGATTTCAACTTTGTTAGCATTCTTATCTACAACAAATCCATAACGATTATTTAGCTCGCTATCATTTGTCATTTTTTCCGTTATAATAGGTTTTATTAAAATATTCATCGTGATACCTATTTCTTATAATTGATTAATTCCTTCTAAAGAGCCTTCTAAGAGAATGACTTTATTAGCATTTAAAATTTCATAAGTACTTAAACCTGAATTTGTTATGGTTTTAGCGCGTTTTAAATTTCGTGATGACAAATATACATTATTATTTAAATCACCCAACACAAATAAAGTTTTTTTGTTTTCTAAACCAAGACCTTGCAAAACAGAGATAAAATTCTTAGTACTTGGAGCTTCAAAATTGAAGTTTTCAACCACTATAATATTGCTGTCTTTTGCTTGAGTACTTAAGGCAGATTTACGTGCCAGTTTTTTCAAACCTTTATTCAATTTGAAAGAATAATTTCTTGGTCTAGGACCAAACATTCTTCCTCCACCTCTAAAAACACCAGACTTAATACTTCCCGCACGAGCTGTACCGGTTCCTTTTTGTTTTTTAATCTTCCTTGTAGATCCAGTAATCTCAGCTCTTTCTTTAGCCTTGTGAGTTCCCTGTCTTTTATTTGCCAAATGTTGTTTGACATCTAAATATACAGCATGATCATTTACCTCTACTCCAAATACACCATCTGAAAGCTCAACTTTCCTACCTGTATCTTTTCCGTGTATGTCTAAAACTTTTACTTTCATTATTTCTGAATGATTACATAAGCGTTTTTATGACCAGGAACACATCCCTTAACAACAAGCAGATTCTTATCAGCAACTACTTTTAAAACTCTTAAATTTTGAACTTTCACTTTATCACCTCCCATTCTACCTGCCATACGCATTCCTTTAAACACTCTTGCAGGATATGATGCAGCTCCAATAGAACCTGGTGCTCTTAAACGGTTATGTTGACCGTGAGTGGCTTGACCAACCCCAGCAAAACCGTGTCTTTTAACTACCCCTTGAAAACCTTTACCTTTAGATGTTGCTGATACATCAACAAACTCTCCTTCGCTAAAGTGCTCAACAGTAATTGAATCACCTAATTTATACTCTTCTTCAAACCCTTGGAACTCAATGACTTTTTTCTTGGCTGTGGTACCTGCTTTTTTAAAGTGACCATCTAAAGCTTTATTAGAGCTCTTTGCCTTTTTGTCATCGAAACCAAGCTGCAACGCATTGTAGCCGTCAACCTCTTCGGTTCTGACTTGGGTAACAACGCATGGACCAGCTTCGATAACTGTACAAGGAATGTTTTTCCCGTTGTCATCAAATAAGCTGGTCATTCCGATTTTTCTTCCTATTAACCCAGACATTTTAATTTAATTTATTATTAATACTCATTTATTATTCAAAAAAACAGGGTTAAAAAACTTCAACCCTGATGTTTTTTTACCGTTTTTCCCTCGACAACTGCTCGGGACATGTACTTCGATTCTATAATCGAATGTTCTCTTTAGATAAGATGTGAAAAATCACATCATGCTAACTAAACTTTAATTTCAACTTCAACTCCGCTAGGAAGCTCAAGTTTCATTAGTGCATCAATCGTTTTTGATGATGAACTATAGATATCTAATAATCTTTTATAAGAACTTAATTGAAATTGTTCTCTAGATTTTTTATTTACGTGTGGTGAACGCAACACAGTAAAAATCTTTTTGTTTGTTGGTAATGGTATTGGACCATTAACAACCGCACCAGTACTCTTCACTGTTTTTACGATTTTCTCAGCAGATTTATCTACTAAATTGTAATCGTAAGACTTTAATTTTATTCTAATTTTTTGACTCATCTTTTATAATTTAGTAATTAACCTTTTGCTTTTTCAATTACTGCTTCTGAAATATTTGAAGGAGTTTGTGAGTAGTGAGAGAATTCCATTGTTGACGTTGCTCTACCAGAAGATAATGTTCTTAATGTAGTTACATATCCAAACATTTCTGATAATGGCACATCAGCTTTTACAACTTTTGCTCCTGCTCTGTCATCCATTGCATTCACTTGACCTCTACGCCTATTTAAATCTCCAACGATATCACCCATATAATCTTCAGGTGTTACCACATCCATTTTCATCATTGGCTCAAGAATTACAGCACCTGCTGCTTTCGCTGCTGCTTTATAACCTAGCTTTGCTGCCAATTCAAAAGATAGAGCATCAGAATCCACAGGGTGGAACGACCCATCTTTCAATGTGATTTTCATTGTATCCATTTCAAATCCTGCTAAAGGACCATTTTTCATAGCCGCTGCAAAACCTTTTTCTACTGAAGGAATAAATTCTTTTGGAATACGTCCACCTTTAATTTGATCAACAAACTGCAATCCTGGACCTTTGAAATCTTCATCAGCTGGACCCATTTCAAATACGATATCACCAAACTTACCACGACCACCAGATTGCTTTTTATAAGTTTCTCTGTGTTCAGCCATTCTAGTTAAAGCTTCCTTGTATTCTACTTGAGGCTCACCTTCATTAACTTCAACCTTAAATTCTCGCTTCAATCTATCAACGATAATATCCAAGTGCAATTCTCCCATTCCTGAGATAATTGTCTGCCCTGAAGCTTCATCAGTTTTTACTTGGAAAGTTGGATCTTCTTCAGCTAATTTTGCCAAAGCCATTCCTAATTTCTCAACATCAACTTTAGTTTTAGGCTCAACAGCAATACCAATTACTGGGTCAGGAAAGTCCATAGATTCTAAAACTATAGGGTGCTTTAAGTCTGACATTGTATCACCAGTTTTAATATCTTTAAATCCAACAGCAGCACCAATATCTCCAGCTTCAATATACTCAATTGCATTTTGCTTGTTAGAGTGCATTTGGTAAATTCTAGAAATACGCTCTTTTTTACCTGAACGATTATTTAAGATATAAGAACCCGCATCTAAATGACCTGAATATGCTCTAAAAAATGCTAAGCGTCCAACAAAAGGATCTGTTGCAATTTTAAATGCTAAAGCAGCAAATGGCTCCTTTACATCTGGCTTACGAATTTCTTCATTATTTGTATCTGGATTTACACCAACAATACCTTCTTTATCTAAAGGTGATGGTAAATAACGACAAACAGCATCTAATAAGAACTGTACACCTTTGTTTTTAAATGCAGAACCACAAATCATAGGAATGATTGCCATATCCATTACTGCAGCACGCAATGCATTGTGCACCTCCTCTTCAGTAATAGAATCTTCATCTTCCATGAATTTCTCTAAAAGATTCTCATCATAACTTGCTACTTCTTCAATTAAAAGTGCACGATATTTACGAGCTTCTTCTTTCATATCCTCAGGAATATCGACAATATCGAAAGTCGCTCCTTGAGTTTGATCATGCCAAATAATAGCACGGTTTTTTACTAAATCAACAACGCCTCTAAAATCTTCTTCATCACCTATGTTCAAAACGATTGGCACCGCGTTTGACTTTAACATGTCTTTAACCTGCTGACAAACCATCATAAAATCAGATCCTTGACGGTCCATTTTATTTACAAAACCAATTCTTGGCACCTTGTAATTATCAGCTAATCTCCAGTTAGTTTCAGATTGTGGCTCAACACCATCAACGGCACTAAACAAAAACACCAAACCATCTAATACACGTAACGATCTATTTACCTCTACAGTAAAATCAACGTGACCCGGAGTGTCAATAATATTAAAGTGATATCCTTTCGTTTCGGAAGTTGGTTGCCCATTTTCAACTGGGAATTTCCATTCACAAGTTGTAGCTGCAGAAGTAATTGTAATACCTCTTTCTTGCTCTTGCTCCATCCAGTCCATTGTTGCAGCACCATCATGTACTTCACCAATTTTATGAGAAACTCCTGTGTAATATAGTACACGCTCAGTTGTAGTTGTTTTCCCTGCATCAATATGTGCAGCAATACCAATATTTCTAGTGAATTTTAAATCTCTTGCCATTTCTTAAAATCTGAAGTGTGAGAATGCTTTATTAGCTTCTGCCATTTTATGAACATCAACTCTTTTCTTAACAGCTGCACCTTCTTCTTTAGCCGCAGCTAAAATCTCTGCCGCTAATTTTTGAGCCATTGTTTTTTCGTTACGTTTCCTTGTATAAGAAATTAACCATTTAATCGCCATAGAAATTTTGCGATCTGGTCTAATTTGCATTGGAATTTGGAATGTTGCGCCACCAACACGACGACTACGTACTTCTACTTGAGGCATCACATTTGTCAATGCATCTTTCCAAATTTCTAAAGCTGATTTTTCTTCGTCTTGTTTTCTTTCCTCTACAATGTCTAATGCATCATAAAATACTTTAAAAGCTGTAGATTTTTTACCATCCCACATTAAGTTATTTACAAAACGTGTAACTAACTGATCATTAAATTTTGGATCTGGTAAAAGAATTCTTTTTTTCGCTCTTCTTTTTCTCATGTCTTTACTTTAAAAGTGTTATAAATTTACTTTGGACGTTTTGTTCCGTATTTAGATCGGCGTTGAGTTCTCCCTTCAACACCTGCAGTATCTAATGCACCACGTACAATGTGGTATCTAACTCCTGGTAAATCCTTTACTCTTCCTCCTCTAACTAATACTATCGAGTGCTCTTGTAAATTATGCCCTTCTCCTGGGATATATGCATTTACCTCGTTACCGTTTGTCAACCTAACCCTTGCTACCTTTCTCATTGCTGAGTTTGGTTTTTTAGGTGTTGTTGTATAAACACGGGTACATACTCCTCTTTTTTGAGGACATGAATTTAAAGCCACCGATTTACTCTTCTTAGTTATACTGGTTCTTCCTTTGCGTACTAATTGTTGTATAGTTGGCATACTAATTTATTATTGTTTACGTTTTTATAATTAAACATCTCTTTTTTAGAGAGTGCAAATGTACACTATTTTTCTAGTAATTCAAACGCCAAATAGTTTATTTTTTATACTCATTATTAAATCATTAGAATCCACTATATTCACACCGTATTTACAATCTTTTATTTACTTTAATTGAAATTTTTTTTTACTCCTTATATATATACCCTTTTTTTATTGCTTATTTTTCAATCGGCAATATCTCAAGAAATTGAATTAAAAATAGTTGATAAAGATTCAATGAATAATTCGATATTTAATTTGGTTGAATATAAACATGTTCATTCTTCAGAAAATTCATTATATACTGAAATTGATTCTGTAAAATCAAAACTTCGCAGAATAGGATATTTGAATATTCAATTTGACACAATCAAAAAACAAGACTCAATTTTTATTGCTCATCTAGTTTTAGGAGAAAATACAAAAACAATAAGAATATTTTTTGACTCAAATAGTGTTGATGAAAATATTATCAAAAAATACACAGTCAATTTTACAAATTCTTCTTTTACTCTCGAAATGCATGATGTTTCAAATTTAATGAACGATTTAGTTAAACAATTTGAAACAGATGGAAAGTCATTTACAGAAATTTCTTTAAAAAACATTCAGAAGTTAAATAATGAGTTAATCGCTGAGCTAAATATCAACTCAACAAAATCAAGAACTATCGATAATGTAATTATTAAAGCATATGAGAAATTTCCACAATCTTTTGTTAGGCATCGGTTAAATCTAAAAAAAGGAACTGTTTTCAATAAAGAAAAACTACAAAAATCCTCTGATGCTATTCAAGCCATTACTTTTGTGTCAGAAATAAAGTCTCCAGAAGTTTTATTTACGAATGATTCAACATCTATTTATTTATACTTACAAAAAATTAAAGCTAACCGATTTGATGGATTAATTGGTTTTGCTACTGACGAAGAAGGAAAATTAAAATTCAATGGTTATCTTGATTTATTACTAAACAATGTGTTGAATAAAGGAGAGTCCATTTCTATACAATGGAAAAGCAATGGCGATGACAGAAAACTATTTAATCTTGCTTTTACCGCGCCATATGTTTTTAAATCACCTATTACATTGGGTATTAACTTTAATCTTTATAAACAGGACTCTACTTTCTTAAACATCCATACTAAAATAAATTTAGCATACACTATAAATCAATTCAGTGGAATTGCAGGAGAATTCGAATCAGAAAATTCGAATGACTTAGATTCAGAAAATACACAAAATAATATTGAAGGATATAAAAGTACGTTTTTTGGGGCTTCATACAATTACAGTAAACCAGACAGAGAAAAACCTTTTCAAAACGAATTTTACTTTAACATAAATGCCCTTTGGGGAAAACGAACACTTGCCGAAAATACTTTAAGGAGCAATCAACAAAAATATAATTTACATGTTTATTACATTTGGAGTCTAAATCAAAAGAGTAATTTATTCATCCAAAGCAAAAGTGGTTTATTGATTTCTGAAAATTTATTTTCAAATGAGCTATTTAGAGTAGGTGGTGCAAACTCTATCAGAGGGTTTGATCAAGAGAGTATTTTTGCATCTGCTTACAGTATTTTAAATTTAGAATATAGATACCTCATCGCTCAAAGGTCTTACATATATTCAATTACTGATTTCGCTTATATCCAAAACGACATTATAAATGATAATGGTCAATTGTTTGGTTTTGGACTCGGATATGTATTTAATACAAAAAATGGCGCAATTGATATTAGTTATGCAATTGGCAAACGATCTGATTTTCCAGTTGACTTCCAAAACTCAAAATTTCATATAAGACTTTTACAATATTTTTAGATTCTTCAATTTTTTACTAAATAAAAGTAATTATAAGACTACTACAAGCTTAGCTTCAATCTTTTTTATATAATTCACAAAATAATATTTGAATTTCACGCAACCTATTTTAATTAATTGCATCTTATAATTAGGATATCCACAAAAGTTCTTAACTTTTATTTAACTTTTTTAACTTTTTTTATGTTAAAAAGTTGGTTTTTTAAGTATTATTTAAGACTTTTGGCTCAAATTAATTCAAATAATTATATAATGAAAACAAAGTTTAATGGAATTTTAACGCTGTTATTGGCGTTTGTAGTGCAATTAACTTTTGCACAATCAAAGACTATTTCTGGTAACGTTTCTGATGAATCGGGCCCTTTACCTGGAGTAAGTGTTATTATTAAAGGTACTACAACTGGTACTGAAACTGATTTTGACGGTAACTATTCTATGACTGCTAATACTGGAGATGTACTTCAATTTAGCTTTATTGGAATGGTGACTTCTGAAAGAACAGTAAGTACTGCAAATACTATTAATGTTGAAATGGTTGCAGAAGCTGAATCTTTAACAGAGGTTATCGTAACAGGTTTTGGGCGTAAAGTAGAAAAAAGAAGTTCTACTTATGCAGTTCAAAGTTTAGAAGGTAATGACTTAACAGTTGCTAGAGAAGCTAACATTTCAAATGCATTAGCAGGTCGTATTGCTGGTGTACAAGTTACAGCAAGTTCTGGTTCTGTTGGTGCTTCTTCTCGTGTAATATTGAGAGGAGCAAGTTCTATTACTGGTAACAACCAACCTCTATATGTTATAGATGGTGTGCCAATTGACAATACCAACTACGGTAATGCTGGTAGTGGTGGTGGTAGAGATATGCCGAATGGTGTTTCTGATATCAATCCTGATGACATTGAAACTATGAACGTTTTAAAAGGTCCTGCTGCGGCAGCTTTATACGGAATTAGAGCCTCTAATGGTGTAATTGAAATTACTACTAAAAAAGGAAAGCACAACAAAAACTTAGGAATTACTTTTAGTTCTAATGTTCAGTTCGACAATCCTTTAATTTTACCTGACTACCAAAATTCTTATGGACAAGGATCAAACCCTTATACTTTTGAGTTTATAGATGGTCAAAACGGTGATGGTGGTGTTGATGAATCTTGGGGTCCTCCTTTAGATGTTGGTTTAGAGTTTGTACAATGGGACAACTATAAGTATGGTGGCGCTGCTACTCCTTGGGTATCGCATCCAGATAATATCAAAGATTTTTATGAAACTGGTATCCAATTATCAAATAATATTTCGTTTACTGGCGGTTCAGAAACTTTAACATACAGATTGTCTGTAGGTAATTTTTCACAAACTGGTATGGTGCCAAATACTGATTATAGAAGGTTTAATGTAGGTGCAAGTGCTTCTCAAAAAATAGGAGATAAATTAACTACATCTATTAACTTTACATATACTAAATCAGGAAGTGATAACTTACCTTTTGTTGGATATGATAATGAAAATCCAGTTCAACAATTTATATGGTCTGGTAGAAATGTTGATTTCAACGCTTTAAGAGATTGGAGAAGCTTACCATTAGCTGCAGTTGGAACTGCCGCTGAAGGAACTCCTCTTAACTGGAATACTGTATTCCAAAACAATCCTTTTTGGGTACTAGACACTAACTTAAGAGATTTTGATAAAGATAGAATCATTGGTAACATTGGTGCAATTTATGAAATCAACGAACACTTTACAGTTTCTACAAAAGTAGGTTTAGATCATTGGAATTCAATTTCAACTCAAAGACGTGCTTTTGGTTCAAACAATGCTCCTAATGGATCTTATTCTGAGACAATCAGGTCATTCTCTGAAACTAATGCAGAGCTATTGTTAAGTTATACAACTGAAATCACTGATGATATAGGATTTGACTTAAGTGTTGGTGGTAACTTGATGAAGAGAGATCGTAAATTAAATTTTGCAGATGCTCCTCAACTACAATTACCAGGATTATATAACTTAAATAACTTAAGAGCTGGTGTAAATTATTCTTTAACAAATACTACTAGAGAACAAAGAATTAATAGTTTTTATGGATTTGGTAAAATCTCATTTAAAAATTACTTGTTCTTAGAATTCTCTGGAAGAAATGATTGGGCAAGTGTATTACCTCTTGATAACAACAGTTTCTTCTATCCTTCTGTTTCTTTGAGTGCTGTAATTACAGACATGATTGGAGCTGATGACTGGTTCTTAAAAGTTCGCGGTGGATGGTCAGAAGTTGGTGGTATAGGTTCGTTACGCGAGTACGAATTAGCACCAACATATGCTTTATCAACTAATCCTTGGGGTACAGTAACTGCAGGTTTCTTACCTACACAACTAAACAACCCTAATATTAAACCTGAAACTACAACTGGTATTGAAGCTGGTGCTGATTTAAGGTTATTTAATAGTAGATTAAGAATTAATGCTACTTATTACGATCAAACAACAACTGATGCAATTGTACCAGTTCAGATTTCTGCTGCTTCTGGTTATACTAGCGCTGTAAGAAATGTTGGTGAAACTAATAATAAAGGTTATGAAATTCAATTAGGGTCAACTATTATTGATAAAGGAGACTTTAAATTTGATTTAGATATTAACTTTGCTAAAAATACAAATGAAGTTGTTTCTCTTGGTGGTCTAGAATCATTAGTTCTTGGTGGACAATGGTCAATGACATTAGAAGCTAGAGAAGGTCATGCTTGGGGAGATATAGTAGGTTCATCTTACAGAAGAGCTCCTGATGGACAAATTGTATTTGAAGATGGTTTACCAGCTATTGATGGTGGTAATAAAGTATTGGGGAATGTTTCTCCAGACTGGACAGGTGGTGCTAACTTTAGCTTTACTTATAAAAACCTTAATTTAAGCGCCTTAATTGATGCTAAAATTGGTGGAGATATTTATTCAATGACTACAGCTTGGGGTCGTTATGCAGGTGTATTAGAAGAAACCATATTAGGTAGAGAAACTGGTATTGTTGGTGATGGTGTTATGGTTGATCCAGTTACTGGAGCATTTGTTCCTAATAATGTTGTAAGAACTTCTGAAGATTATAACAAAAGAGCTTATTCTAACAGTATCGTAGAAGGGTCTGTTTTTGATGCTTCTTATGTTAAGTTAAAGCAAATGACATTTGGTTATAATTTACCTTCACACATGCTAGAAAATTCAATGTTTGATGGCGTAACATTATCTGTTGTAGGTCGTAATCTTGCAATTTTACATAAAAACGCTCCACATATTGATCCTGAAAGTTCATTTAGCGATGCTAACTCTGAGCAAGGTCAAGAATTTGGTCAGCAACCATCAGCAAGAAGTATAGGTTTTAATGTAACAATAAAACTATAATTCTAAATTTTAATTTAAAACAAAATAATAAAATGAAAAGATTTAAAATAACACTAATCTTATTTGCAGCCTTACTTGTTGTTTCAAGCTGCGATAAAGATTTTGAAGAAATAAATCAAGATCCAAATAACCCAACTAGTTTGCCTTCGCATTTAATTATGCCAACGGCAATTAGAAACGGGATGAATGAAATGTACAGTACATTTACTGGTGGTGATATGGGATCTTGTTGGTCTCAACAATTTGCAAAAGTGCAATACAATGATGAGGCAAGATATATTCCTCGTCAAGCAATTATTGCTCGTGTTTGGAGCACATTTTACGCAAATGTCATTTCTCAAGCAAATGCTATGTACAATTTAGCTGAAGCTGAAGAAAACAATAATATGATGGGTGTTGCCTTGGTAATACAAGCTCATGGGTATTCAATTTTAACAGATTTATATGGTGATGTTCCATTTTCTGAAGCAATTAGTGCTGATGAGGGTATCATTGCTCCCGCTTATGATACTCAGTCTGGAGTTTATAGTGGTATTATTGATATGCTTACACAAGCATCTGCTTTATTAGGAACTAACGGAACTATTGATTCTGGTTCAGACATCCTTTATGGTGGTGATGCTGGCTTATGGAAAAAAATGGCAAACTCATTAAAATTTAGAGCTTTAATGAGAATATCTGATGTACAACCAGTAGGCCCTCAATTGCAAGCTTTAGTAGATGGCGGAAATATGTTCTCTTCTAATGCTGATGAAGCAAAATTAATTTACTTAAGTGCTGATCCAAACGCTAATCCATTATATGAAACTATCGTATTTGGAACTAGAGGTGAGTGGAAAGTAAATTCAGTTTTAGTTGATATGATGTTAGGTAGTAATGACCCTAGATTACCGCAGTATGCTCAAAAAAATGATGCTGATATATATAGAGGTAAACCTTCTGGGTTAGTTAACGTTCCTAGTATTGATTATAGCTATACTAATGTTTCTGCTATTGGTGAATTTTACTTACAACCAGAAACACCAGGATATTATATGTCTAATGCTGAATTACAGTTCTTAATGGCCGAAGCTGCACAGAAAAGTTTAATTTCTGGTTCAGCATCTACATATTATGAAGCTGGTATTGCTGCATCTTTTGACGCAAACGAAGTATCTGATAACGGATACATTGCTGCTAATATGTTACAAACATCTACTGCTTTAGAGCAAATTGGTAATGAAAAATGGTTAGCGTTATTTGCTCAAGGTTTAGAATCTTGGATTGAACAAAAAAGAACAGGGTATCCTGTATTAGCTCCGGCACTTGAAGCGAATATAAGTGAAATACCTTCAAGAATTAATTATCCTGAAATTGAGCAATCAATTAATGCTGCAAATTATGATGCTGCTGTTGCTTCTCAAGGTGCTGATAATTTAACTACACCAATCTGGTGGATGAATTAATAACTTAATAAATTAAATTTAAAAACATGAAAAAAATATTAAATCTATTAGTTGTAGCTTCACTAGTATTACTATACTCTTGTGAATATAACAACTCTGATTTCGATACAGATGACCAGTTAACTGGTACTGCTGAAGAAGGAGGCGCTATTGTTGCCGTACATAATTCTACTGTTGGTAAACTTTTAGGAGTTCCATCATCGTTAGATTTTGAAACTGCAACTGTTGCTTTTGCTGAGGTTGAATTATATATGGAAGTAATTTTAATGTCTGGTGGCAATAGTGTTAACGGATATGAAATTACAAAATCACTTAATAATGGTTTAGAAACTACTGTTGCAACAAATGTTTCTCTACCAATGACATTAACTTACAGCACTGTTGAAGATTTTCTAGACGGCTTAGGTGTTAACGAAGGTGATTTAAGAATTGGTGATGTAATTACTTTTAGAACAAAAATAGTACGCACAGATGGTTCAGTAGAATTTGCTGGCCCTAATGATGGTACTTATTCTGTTACAATTAGTTGTTCTTCTAATTTAGCTGGAGTATATAACAAAACAGTTACTAGAGATGACGGTTCTCAATGGTCTAGACCAGGTGAGATTGTTACAGAAGAAGGTGTTGGTGAATATAGAACAACTGTAACTGGTGGTTGGTCTCCTGGACAATATGGCGATAATATGGGTTATGATTTTACTGATGTTTGTGGTGAATTAACTGTTCTTGACCAACAATTGTTTCAAGGTATGTTTAGTAATGAAGTTGGTGGTGGAGATGCAGGAACTGTTGATGGTGTAACTGGTAATTTATTTACTAATTACTTCATTATGTTTAGTGGTGCCCCTACATTTTACTCTGAAGATTTCATCAAACTATAATTAAGTTAAATTTAAAACGATAATAAAATGAAAATAAATTTTATAAAAAAGACTTTATTGCTTTTTGCTTTAAGTTTAGCAATAATTAGTTGTGATAGAGACGATCAAGTAGGTGATAGTCAATTAACACCTACAAACCCAAATGCAACCATTACTTTTGATTTTGTAAATCCTATACTTGTTGTAGAAGGAGATCAAGAGTTCACATTTTCAGTAACAATAAGTTCGGCTAATATTGTTGATACAAAATTGTATGTAGAACAAGTTGGTGGTGATGCTAATGGTGATGATTATACAGTTACTGGTTTAATTACAATTCCTGCTGGTTATACTTCTGGTACAGGGACAATTACAATCTTAGAAGATGATTTAATTGAAGATACTGAAACTTTGGTATTACAAGTTGGTGACCAAAGAACAGCTAATACTTCAATGACTCCAGCTACTGCAAACTTTACTATTTTAAATGCTACAGCAGATGATTTAGTAATTGATATGAGTTGGTCTTTTGCCGAACCTGTTTATGATGCAGATGATGCTGAAGAAATTGGTGCTACAGATTTAGCTGATATGATTTTGTCTGTATATGATTCTTCAGATATGCTTGTTGCACAAGCAGATGGTGGATCTTTTGAAACTTTAGTTTTTGAAGGAACTGAAGCTGATGGAGACTATACTGTTGAAGCAAGCTTTTACGCTGCAGAAGATTATGAAAGATACGTTAGTTTAAATGTTGAATTTAACCAACAAGGTACAATCAATCATTTATCTTATGATTTCGCTGATGCATTAGATATTCAACAAACTTGCGCTGATAATTTCTTTGTACTAGCAAGCTTTACCAAAATGGGTTCAAATTATGATATCATGTCAGTTGGTGAAGATAATGCTTTAAACCCTGAAGGAGATTGGACATTACAAATGGATGACTCTTGGGGAGATGGATGGGATGGTGCCCAATTTGTTGTTAACATTGATGGTACTGAAACTAGTTATACTTGTGTTGGTTCACAGACTATAGAAGTTGTAACTGTTCCTGAAGGTACTGTAGATTTCAGTATCACTTATGTTGCTGGTAATTACGAAAGCGAACATTCGTTTGTAATTACTGCACCTGATGGATCTCAAACAGCAGATGGGCCAAGTCCAACTGAAGGTGTTGTTGTATCAAGTGGAAATATTTGTCCATAATTTATTTATAATAGTTAATTTTAACTATTATAATATTAAAACCCATTCTTTTGAAAAGAATGGGTTTTTTAATTCTTTTCAATCTATCTCAAATGAAATATTTTATACTTATCATTTTTTTAGTTAGCGTAAGTTCGTTTAGCCAAAATACATTAGGCGTTTTAAGAAATGATTCTGGATCATTTAATGGTTACACATTATTTTCTCCTCTTCAAACACCAAACACCTACTTAATCAATAATTGTGGTCAGGTTATAAATCAATGGACTTCGAGCAATCAACCAGCGGCAGCTGTGTACTTACTTGAAAACGGTAACTTATTAACCACCGTAAAAATAGATAATACTGAAATAACACTTGGAGGCACTGGTGGTAAGGCAGAATTATATGATTGGGATGGAAACTTGCTGTGGGAATACACGTACTCAACTAATCTTGTGAGTCAACACCACGACATTTACCCTTTACCAAATGGAAATTTTTTATTACTAGCGGTTACAACTATGACAGAAGCCGAAGCTATTCAGGCTGGACGTGACCCCTCAAAAATAATTGATGGCAAACTATATAATGAACAACTAATTGAACTTGAACCTATAGGAACAAATCAGGCAAATATAGTTTGGGAGTGGAATTTTAATGATCATCTGATTCAAGATTTTGATGCTACAAAAGACAATTATGGAGTAGTTGCAGATAATCAACAATTATTAGATATCAATTATATCCAAAACCCATTGGATACAGGGCAGGCTAATTGGTTACATATTAACTCTGTTCAGTACAACGAAGATTTGGATCAAATATTCATCAGTTCAAGAAACTTGAGTGAAATATATATTATTGATCATTCCACAACCACATCTGAAGCTGAAACTCATTCTGGGGGTACTTATGGAAAGGGTGGTGATATATTATATAGATGGGGAAATCCAGAATCATATGATCACGGTACAAGTGCGGATAGAACTCTATTTGGCCAACATTACCCACATTGGATACCAAACGGATATCCGGACGCAGGCAAGGTTATGATTTACAACAATGCACTTATTGACAATGATAACAATAACTACTCTGCAATTAATATAATTGACCCACCAACGACATCACCTGGAGTTTACAGCTATAGCAATGGATATTTACCTTCAACTGCTGACTGGACCTATACCGATCCGGTAGATCAAACTAATTTCTATTCGCCAATACTTTCAAGTGGACAGCGATTACCAAATGGCAACACCCTCATATGTGAAGGTTTATACGGGAGTTTCTTTGAAATTGACGCTAATAATATCATAGTTTGGGAATATATAAATCCAGATTCTAAAAATGGGATTTTAACACAGGGAGTTGTTCCATCTGCAAATCCAGTATTTCGAGCATTTCGATTTGCTGAAGATTACTCTGCATTTGATGGGAGAGATTTAAGCCCAGGGGACCCGATAGAGCTTAATTTTGACATTAGTGGATGTACTCTTTCTGTTGATGAAGTTGATATTTCTGATGCATTTAATTTATACCCAAACCCAACAACAGGCATTGTCAATATTAATACAGATCTAATCATTGACCTTGTTGAAGTATATGATATCTATGGTAAATTAATTAAAACTGAAAAAAATAATCAACGCATAGATATAGAAAAATTGGCAGCTGGTATCTACGTTGCCAAAATTCGCTCTGGAAATAATTTTGGAGTTAAAAAAATTATTAAAAAATAACTTGAAATTTGCACTCATAAAAACCATCCGTCAAAGACAGATGGTTTTTTTTTATTACCTACTTTTGCAACATGGAAAATACATCAAGTAAAATATTCGGGATAAGAGCAATTATTGAGGCAATCAATTCTGGAGCTACTATTCAAAAAATATATTTACAAAAAGATTTAAAAGGAAATCTTTTTTCAGAACTGAGCTCATTGATTAAAGAAAATAATATTTCTACTAGCTTTGTACCTGTTGAGAAGTTAAATCACTTGTCAAAAAATAGTAATCATCAAGGTGTCGCAGCAACAATTTCACCTATTGATTTTTATGACTTTGAAACTTTAGTGAATAAAGTTTTAGAAAGCGATGCTACTCCCCTATTTCTTTTATTAGATCAAATTACGGATGTACGTAATTTTGGAGCAATTATTAGAACTGCCGAATGCACTGGTGTAAATGGAATTGTAATTCAAAATCAAGGTTCTGCTCCTTTAAATGCCGATGCAATTAAAACATCAGCAGGTGCTGCCTTTAAAGTTCCTATTTGCAGAGTTAATCATTTAAAAGATGCTATGTTTTTATTACAAGCATCCGATATTAAAATGGTGGCGGCAACTGAAAAAACAAACAACACAGTATATGATGTTGATTTTAACCAACCCACAGCTATTATCATGGGATCTGAACATAGAGGTGTAAATCCTTCTATTTTAAAAATGGTAAATGCTAAAGCAAAATTACCTTTGCTTGGAGAGATAGAATCTTTAAATGTTTCTGTGGCTTGTGGTGCTTTTTTATATGAAGCAATTAGACAAAGAATGTAATCTTAGTCTTCTGAATTCTTCTTATAAACATAATTATATTCAATTGCCTTTTTTTCTTCCTTCTCTACTTCAGGAGGATTATAATTACCATCCTCATCAAATAATAGGTCAAAAGAAGTTTGTTTAAATTCCATTTCTTTCTTTTGTGGTCCTTTTTTACGATATATAATAGCTAATAAAAATCCTACGATAAACCCTGATGAATGCCCTTCCCAAGAGATTCCCTCTTTAATTGGAAAAACATACCAAACCATACTTCCGTACAGAAAAATAACAATCATTGATAATGCTACAAGCCGATAATGTTTTCTGAAAATTCCACTAAAAAAAATAAAACTAAAAAGCATATATACTACTCCGCTAGCTCCTATATGATAAGATGCTCTTGCAAAACTCCAAGTGAGAATCCCAGTTAAGAAGAATCCATAGAAAAGAATTTTAGAGGCCAATTTTCGATAAAAAAAATACAATGCTGCTAATAAAACTACTAAAGGAACAGAATTATTAAATAGATGTGATGTCCCGCTATGAATAAAAGGTGAGCAGATGATTCCTCTGAGCCCTTTAATAGTTTGAGGATAAATACCGTATTTAGTCCAGTTAAATCCAAACCTCATTTCAACCCAATAAACAAACCAAATTGAAAATACTGCTAAAAATGGTACAACAATAACTGCTCGGTGATATTTAAAAAGTTTTGAATCTTCCATAGGTTGTAATAAACAAATATACATCCAAAATAAAATCTTATGAAAAATTGTCAGTTCAATTGTTTTCTGTCTGATAAATCAACTATTTTTATGGGATGAATGAACCATTGGCAGAACGCATTAGACCGAAGACTTTAGACGATTATATCAGTCAGCAACACTTGGTTGGAAAAAACGGTTATTTAACCCAGCACATAAAAAATGGCATCATTCCTTCTTTAATTTTATGGGGACCTCCAGGGATTGGTAAAACTACCCTAGCCAATATAATTGCGACAGAATCTCAACGTCCTTTTTATTCTCTAAGTGCTATAAATTCTGGAGTAAAAGATATTCGTGATGTAATTGATAAAGCCAAACAAAGTGGCGGTCTTTTTACCACAAAAAATCCTATTTTATTTATTGACGAAATTCATCGGTTTAGCAAATCACAACAAGATTCATTATTAGGAGCTGTAGAAAAAGGATGGGTAACCTTAATAGGTGCAACTACCGAGAATCCCAGTTTTGAAGTGATTCCTGCCCTACTATCACGCTGCCAAGTCTATATCTTAAATTCTTTTGAAAAAGAAGATTTATTGGCTTTGTTAGATAGAGCTATCACTAAAGATAAAATTATATCAAAAAAGAAAATTACTCTCAAAGAAACAGATGCATTAATTAGACTTTCTGGTGGTGATGCTCGTAAGCTGTTAAATATTTTAGAATTACTGGTAGCGTCAGAAAAAGGAAAAATTACGATAACAAATGATTTTGTGATGGAACGTGTTCAAAAAAATATGGCACGTTATGATAAAACTGGAGAACAGCATTACGATATCATTTCAGCATTTATAAAATCTATTAGAGGTAGTGACCCTAATGGAGCTGTATATTGGCTAGCAAGAATGATAGAGGGTGGTGAAGATGTAAAATTTATTGCAAGGAGATTACTTATTCTAGCATCAGAAGATATTGGAAATGCCAATCCAACTGCATTAATTTTAGCTAATAATACATTCCAAGCAGTAACCACAATTGGATATCCAGAATCTAGAATTATATTGAGTCAATGTGCTATTTACTTAGCCAACTCTCCTAAAAGCAATGCATCTTATGAAGCTATTGGTATGGCACAAAAATTGGTTAAAGATACAGGTGACTTGTCAGTTCCGTTGCATTTAAGGAATGCACCCACTAAATTGATGAAAGACTTAGACTATGGTAAAGACTATAAATATGCTCATAGCTACGACCAAAATTTTGTAGAACAAGAATTTTTACCAGATGAAATCAGCAAAACAAAATTGTATAATCCTGGTAATAATCCGAGGGAAAATAGTTTTAGAGATTTTTTAAAAAAGCGTTGGGAAAAATATAAGTATTAACTACTCCATCAATTTAATATTCAACTCTTTTTGAATTAAAGCACCACCCACGTAATACTCTGCAATCCAAACACCATCATTTTTATAGATAATTCCGTTTGTGTCTTTTATTAAGTATACATCTTTAATTGATGATTTTAAAGCAATATAAACCACTTTAGGAGTGCTATCAACTAATTGATATCCATTCGCTACTTCTTGTGCATATAACACATTTTTACTTGTATTCTCAACTCTTGATGCAGTTGAAACCACAACATCTTCGGTTTTTATAGCATTATTATTTTCAACTTTAGAATCAGCCATTGTTGTTGATTGTACATCAATTTTTGGCGTTGTTGCTACAGCTACTTCAGCAACTACCTCTGGAGTTACTTCTTTAGGCTCATACTTATAATTTTGTGCTATAATACCTTCGAAAGTTTTTCTGATTGCAATATTATAAGCTCTTTCAAAATCTTTCTCTTTTGTCTTAGCTAAGTTTGTAGAATAAATAATGTTGTTATTACAATCAACTAAATCATAATACAATTTTGTTGTCAGCATATTAGACTTGTTAACTAAGTTTGCTGTTAACGCTAAACAATGATTAGTGCTATAATCCAATGGATATTTATCATCACTCATTATAACAATAAAGCCTTCTTTTTCGAATAAGAATTTTGTTAAAGAGTTTATTCTGTAACTATACTCACTTTTTTGAAATTCATATTTAATAGGAACAATTACATATTTATAATCGTTTAAACTCTTTTGTGCAAAGGTTGATATAGCACATAAAAAAATAAAGGCTAATGTGATTCTAATTTTTAACATGTTGTTTTTTTACAAATTTACAAATACTTCTTCAATTCTAATAAATGTTGAATACTCGCAACAGAATCATCTACACTTTGATTATCAAAATTGCAAAAAATTGCACGCATTCCATAGTTTTTTGCCCCCATAATATCTGCCTCCCAATTATCACCTATCATGATACTTTCATTTTTCTTTGCGCTAACAGTTTCTAAAGCATGCTCAAATATTTTTGGACTTGGTTTTTTAACTCCAACTTCTTCTGAAGTTATAATAGTATCAAAATAACTATCAATTTTAGAGTTTACAAGTTTTCGGTTTTGCACTTCACTAAATCCATTGGTAATAATGTGCATTTGATAATTTGGTTTTAAATAGTCCAATACTTCAAAGACACCTTCGAACAAATAATTAAAACTGGATAAATGCTGAATATAATCTACAGATATCTTATCGATAATATCATCTGATATTGGATAGTTAATCTTGTCAAAAGTATCTTTTAAACGTCCATATCTCAAATCTTCTTTAGTCACTTTATCATTTCTAAACAAGCGCCAATAACTTCTATTTATTATACTGTAGTAATTCAAAAATTTCTGAATATCAATTGACATTTCATTTAAACTAAAAATATACTCAAAGGTTTTGGCTGAGTTTTTTTCAAAATCCCAAAGTGTATGGTCTAAATCAAAAAATATGTGTTTTATTTTCATTGAGTAAAAATACTAATTAATAAATGTGATTTAAAAAGTTGAGGATTTAATTTTGTATTATATTTGGGGAAACATTTTTTTGGCTAAAAAACTCCATATATTATTTCTTTGCAGCTGGTTTCCTTCAAAAGTAAAACCTACTAGTGGCGATTTTGTTCAAAGGCATGCTGAAGCAATTTCTACAAAGCATAAAGTCACTGTTATACATGCTATAACCGATAAGAATCTGAAAAAAAATATTGAGATTGAGATTACAACTATAAATAATATTAAGGTTATTATTGGTTATATTAAAAAGTTTAAAAATCCAATATTAAAATATTTTTATTTTATAAGGGTATATAAAAAGTGTTTTGATTCAATTGATAATTTTGACCTTGTTCACTTAAATGTAACATATCCAAAAGGCGTTATTGCTTTGTATTTAAAATGGTTTAAAAACAAAGCATTTATTATTACAGAACATTGGACTGGATATCAGTTTCCACGTAATAAATCTATAGGGTTTCTGAGAAAAAAAGTTACACAGCTTATTACAAAACATGCTTGTTTTATTTGTCCTGTTTCACACAAGCTTCAAAAATCAATGACAATGTTTGGCATAGAAGGAAATTATCATCAAGTATCAAATGTTGTTGCACCTTCTTTTTTTGCTCAAGATATTATTGATGATGTTATTCCTTTTACAATAACTCATATTTCTCATATGGGTAATGAACATAAAAATGTTATTGGCATTATTAAAGTTGTTGCTAAACTCCAATCTGCTCATCAAAATATACATTTCAATTTAATTGGTGATAACTCAAAACAATACCTTAATTTAATTAATGAGTTAGATATTAAAAATTATATTATTATTGATCAAATTCAAAATGATGAAATAGCAAAACATTTAAGTAACTCTTCAGTTTTTGTTTTATTTAGTAATTATGAAAATCAACCTTGTGTTATTTTGGAATCTTTTGCATGTGGTGTTCCAGTTGTTTCTACAGATGTTGGCGGTATAGACGAATTTTTTCCAGAAGATTATGGGTATTTAGTTAACCCAAATGATCTGGGTTCTTTAGAGAAAGAAATTTTAAAAATTTATAATTCTGATTTAATTGTAGATAAAACTTCTATGAGAAATTATGCAAGTGAAAATTTTAGTTTTGAATCCGTTAGTTCTAAATATTCAGAACTCTATTATAAATGTTTAAAGAAATAATAAGATTGTTATAAAGCTATCTTTTTTTTATATAAAAAATAAAAACTCCTAAAAATAATAATCCAGAAAACCACATTAAAAAAGCTGTCGCAAAAGCAACACCTTCAATTCCATATAAATTAAGTAAATAATAGCTTAAAAATACATTTACCACCAATGTTAATATTGACACCACTAAATTAACTTTTGGCCACCCAATTGCTGACATTATATTACCTAACGGAACTCTAAACAATAAAGCTCCAGCTACTCCAACTGAAAAAATAAACATCAAATTGTTGTCATTAGAATATTGTTTTCCAAAAAGTGTAAATAATTCTTTTGAAAAAAAGAAGAAAAACAATAGCATTGCAATTGATATCACAAAGAATATTTTTAAATAGTTAAGATAATAACTTTTAATATATCCCTTGTCAGTTTTAGACTTTTTTGCCAATAAAACAAAGTCTGATGTCATAACAACTATGGGCAAAAACAAAAAACTGAATGGTAATATGTTTGCCACTTTATATTGTGCGACTAACTTTTCATCCATTAAAATGTTTCCAATTAATAAAATATCTACAGCATACAATAGCTGAGAGATAACATTTGCAATAGACAGCTGTAAACCATATTTTATGAGTTCTTTTACCTTAAATTCAGAAACAAATAATTTATTATAGTTTGTTAATTTCAAAGTAAAAATGTACCATATTGACACCAAAAAAGGAACCACTGCTAAACTTATTACATACCCTATTCCGTCAAAAGAGAAAGTCAATAAAAATACCGAAATCAACAATGAAACAGTATTTGTAATTACAATTTTGGCATAGAGCGAATTTCTATTAATAAGCCTCGCATAAATTTTTACAATTCCCAACAGGTACAAACTAAAAATTTGAAAGCTCAAGATTAACAGGTATTGCAATGAGTTTTCCATTTTTTGGGTTACAAAAGGGGCAAAAAATAGTATTACAATCCATACACCAATAGAAAGAAACAACCCCTTTTTTAATGCCATATTAAAAAGAACTTTTTTTTCTTGCTGTGATTTAGAAATAGATCCATATCTAATCAACCCTTGATGAATACCCATACCTATAAAAGGCAAAATAAATGTTAAAGATGTATTTGCATAGGTAATGGCTCCATAATCGTTTTTAGTTAAAAAATGAGTGGCTATAATTACCAATAAGAATCCTACAGCTTTCTCAAGAGCTAAAGCTGTAAAAACGGCATTTCCTTTGCGTTTAAAAAAACCTAAAACAAAATCTAAAATTGTCAAACTGAGATGTTATTTTCTTTTATAAAATTTAGTACTGTAATCACTATTGCTTTTTCAAAAACATTACCTTCAAACATCTCTTTGAAATCTTTTCGTAAGCTACTATCATCAATTAATAAAATACATTCATCAAAATAGCTGTTGTAAAGTAATTGAATCTTTTCATTATTCCTATACCAAAACTCAACTGGGGTCATGCTTAATCTATTCTCCTTTTTTAATAGTCTAAAATACTCTAACTTAATTTTATTAGAATACCTACTCAAGTTTGTTTTCCAAAAATGTGTAGGTTTAAAACCTGTTCTCTCCCATTTATATTTAGTTAATTCTGGATGGTATTTATTTATCCATTCAAAATATAACTTTCCATTTTTTTTAAAATCTGGAGAAATAGATAAACATGTGTTAATAAAATCTACATCCATAAACGGAGATACTAAATAGGATTGATGATTTTCTACAGTAAATGCACCAATATTTATCAAATTAAAAATTCGATTCTGAAGTTTCAAAGTTTCTTCTGATGCGTACTTTTTAAAAGAATCATGGCTAATTTTAACCTTATGATTAAATTTAGTTGACATTTTTTTTAAGGAGTAGTCTTTTGGTTTATTTGATATAAACCCGCCTAGAATTGCATCACCAATTAATCCTGTATGCACCAAACCATAGTTTCCTAGATTAATTTTTTCTAGCGAATAATTTAGATGTGCAGCAGATAAATAAAATACCGTTCCTCTACCAATCTTAACATTATCTTTAATATTTTTAAAATAGTTACCTTCATCTAACGGTATAAATTGATAATTTAAATCTAAATCTTTTGATAGCTCTCTAGAGATTTGTTCATCTAAATAATTGGATTGTGAAAAACAAAAAACATCATTTTTAAATCCCATATTATTTGCTAGCATAACATTCATTCTAGAATCTAGCCCACCACTTAATGTAGCTATATGATCATACCCATATTCCAAATCTTTATGATATTCTAATTTTAATGCGTGCTCAAAAGAATTTTCTAATAAATCAATACCTTGTTTTTTTCTAAAAACAGAATAAGGTGTTTCGTTAAAATCTTGATACTTGTTTATAACTAATTTTAAATCGTTAAGTACAATATACTCACCAGCATTGAGCCTCGATATCCCTTGAACAAGCGTTTCATTTTCAAACATTGCTCCAAAAGTAAACATTGAGTAAACTGCATCCTTATTTAGGTCGTTATCGACTCCCATTTTCGTTTTAAAATCAACAATCTTAGAGACATCATTAGAAATGATAAACGATTTTTTGCATTTGCTATAATAAACTGGTTTTGTTGCTGTTTGATTACAAAACACAAATAACTTTTCTGAATTTTTATCAAAAATAAAACCAGAGAACTCCCCTTTAAAATCATTTGGCAACAAATAAGATCTTTTATGCCACAGGTGTTTAATTAGTTTAAAATAATCTGATATTCCATGGCTGTTTTTTAACTCGTTTAGATTTAAAATAACACCATCTATACCAAAGATAAAATCCTTATCTTCTTTAAACATTTTATCATTATTAAACTTAGCAAAACGGGGGTAACTAAAAGAAATTCGTTTCCTTTTCTTTTCACTCATATAGCTTAAGAAATCATCTCCACCTAATGGAAACGAAATAGAATTATCATAAATAATATTAAAACCAAACATTTGCTAAATAATATATTTTATTTCTAGTTTAAATAATTTTTCTTTTTTGAAATAAATAATACCCTTCATTTAAAGCTCCAAAGCTTTTAAAAAAGAAAGCAATACCGCTTATCATAGATCCTTCAAAATCTAGAGTTAACATTTTGTTGGCGGATTTTTCAATAACACTATCTATAATATCAGACATTGTATTTTGCTCTCTTCCTTTTTTTGAAACTACTGAAAATAAATATGTAATTCTTTTAGTATCTTTTAAAAAAAACGCGCCCCCTAGTAATTCTCCATTTTTATCAATAGCTTTTATAACATCAACTTTATTTTTCTCTATTAAAAAATGAATCAATTGTTCTAACTTTAAATAATCCTTTTCCTCAGTTGATACTTTATTTTTCTTTAGCGTCTTAAATAATTTTATTAACTCAACAGCATTTTCTGTTCTAATTACTTGTGGTTTATTCTTTATCGATAATCTTTTATTTCTTCGTCTAACAGATTTATATCCATCAAACAGCTCTTCATAACTCTTATCCAAAGGTAAAATATAATTTACTTTTTCGGTTATTTCATTACCCGATATTGGGTTGCCAGAATTCAACTGAATACTAATTTTTTTAAACTTTCTTGGAATAGAACTTATAAACGCTCTAACTAATTTTTCATCAATAATATTAGGAGAAAAAACACCCAACTGCTGTACCCAGCATGGTTTGTAAACATATTTTATAAAATATTTTTGTTGCCATGGCAAAGGCATTACGGCTTTATAGTCATTTAATATTAAAACATCCCAATTTGTCGCAACTAAATCTAAATACCATGAATATGCGTAGATTCTAGAATTGGGAGAATTGTCTAAACAAGCATTGTATTTTGCTGCATCAAGGTCGGCTCTTTTAATATATTTAATCATCGAGATCAGAAACTATTTCTTTATACATTTTACTCCAACCCTTCCATCTATCAGTTTCACTCAACGTTTCGTTATGAAACAATAAAACAAACGTGCCGCTAACAGCTTTTACTTCATCTATTAATTTCTCAATTTTTGATTTTGCCACTACAGGTACGTAATTCAAATAATCATTCAAAGTGGTGTCCATTACAGCAAACGGAACAATTTTAAGTGGTGTCTGTATTTCAAAATCTAAATCATAAAAATAAAAAGGAGTACAAGTACTTGCTCTAAACCCATAGTGTTTTGCATAGCCCATTGAGTAATCTTCAGCTACTTCTAAATCAATTAAATATTGATAGGTTTCGGGAAGTTTAATCCGTAGATAATGCTGTCTTGTTTTTATTATAGGGATGTTTACAATTTGCTCTAATCGTTGTTTTTCTTTTTTTATTTTTTCAGCATTTTTCATTGTAAAATAAGATGGATGTAAACCAACATCGACATAGTCAGCAATCGATTTAATCAACGATTTATACTTAGTATTTGATGAAGAAACATTAGTGTCATAAGTTGTGTAATCTCCTACTAAAAAGAAAAATATAGTTTTAATCTGATACTTTTTTGACAAAGACAAAATCATTTCATAGGTGTCGTACGGGTCTTTACTTAAGCCCAACAATACCATAACACGAGTTACTAAATTACGAAACTGAAATCGGAATAAATCTCTAAAGAATCCACCAATATTTCTGATAAACCCTTTATGTCTATATGCAAAAACATTATCAATATCAAAAGTTGAAATAAACTCGAATTTACGTTTTCCTTGTACACAGTTAGGAAACTTCTCTTTAAACAATTCTAAAAATTTAAGTGCCCAAACATCAATCAATGGCTTGTCTAAAAACTGATGCTTATATGCTAAACTATCTGTAGCTGTAAATCGCTCATGCACATCTTGTACATATGGCAAATATTCTTCATACCTACTTTGCAAATAAAAACTTGCCGCAAAAATATCAAACGGAATACTTGCTTTTTTCCCTGTTCCAAAAAAACAAGGCAGCTCATCCCATTGCTCTATTTTAATCTCTATATCATTGATGCCTTGTTCAAAAAGCAAGTCATGACTTTTTATAAAAAACTCATTACCCAAAGCAGCTCTTGAATAGGTGAGTTTTGGACCGCTATGAGCCACAAATTCTTCGACACTTGTTGTGAATCTAACTTGCATCTTTAAAATTCTAACAAAAAAATGCTTGCAGATATAGCTTACTCTAGGTGTTATTATATGTGTAAATATTAGTACCAAATTATTCTTTTATAAAGCCTCGATAATGTGCATAACGCTCATAAATTTCCTTAACATAGGTATAAGGCTCAATACCTCTAACATACCCATATTTAATGAATGGCTTATTGTAATTCTCTGGAGAACTTAAAGCCACAATCATCTCAGCTACATTATCATCCCATTTTAAATATTCTAATCCATTCTCTATAGCTAATTTTTGTGCGTCTAAGACATGTGTATATCCACAATTATATGATGCCATTGCAAATTTTATGCGTTGTTCTTCATCAATTATTTCATCAAATCGATTGAATAAAACTTTTAAATATTTTGTGCCTCCAGCGAGGTTATCTTCTGGATCAAATCTATTTTTCACTCCCATCTCTTTGGCCGTTGCAGGCATCATTTGCATTAAGCCTCCAGCTCCTACCCATGATTTTGCATGAATTTCAAATTGTGATTCTTGATAAATTAAAGCTGACACCAAGCGCCAATCCCAATCTAGTTTTTCAGATTCTTTTTTAATCAAATCGTCATATTTACTAATTGAGTTTGTTTTTAAACTATAAAAATCGCTTTTTACTCTTTTTCTAAAACTTCGTTTATTTTTAAAATACTTTTTATAAATAACATTATAATCTACTGTCTTTTTAAAATCAATCAACCAAGAGTCTAATTCGCTTAAGAGCTTTGAAGAGTTTTTCCTTGCTGCCCATGCGCTTTTTTGTAATAAACCGACAGGAACTCTAACATCTAATATTGGATACGAAGCTGCCAACAAACTTGCAAGGTTTTCGTCAGAAATTGTATATTTAATTTGACCCTCAGCAACCATTTCTATAATTTCATCAGTTGTTAAAGTTCCATCTAACTTTTCAATTGTTATAGATGCGCCTATTTCTTCAGATAAATTTTTTAAGCGTTCATAATAGGAAGTTTTTGCTCTAACAGAAATCGTTTTACCTTCTAACTCAACAACATCATGAATTAAATATTTATCTATTTCGTGTAATTTCATTTTACGCCAATTTTCAGGTTTCCTTTGAACCAAAACTTGATGTGTTAAATAAATAGGCTCTGAAAATGCTACTTGTTGCTGTCGGTTTTTTGTAATGGTTAGGCCATGTGCCATCAAATCTACTTTACCAACAATTAAATTCGGAATTAAACTATCAATATCTGTTGCAACAACAATTTCCAATTCAACCCCCAAATGTTTAGCAAAACGACTTAACATTTCATATTCAAAACCTAAAGTTTCTCCTCTATATAAAAAATAACTTGTGCTACTGTATGAAGTTGAAACGCGTAATTTCCCATCTTTTAATATAGCCCCAAGATCTCTTTTTATAATAGGATTTGAGTGCTCTGACGTTGAACACGCCAATAAAAGAATACTAAAAAAAAGAAGTGACCATTTCTTTAAAAACATATAGACTTTTTAAATTTCAGATTTTCTTATTTCCATATTTAAATAAAAACTAAATTTCTCTAGAATCTGCGAAGCTAAAATACGCTTTTTCGGTAATAATCAAATGGTCTAAAACTTTAATATCTAAAGTTGCTCCAGCCTGTTTTATTTTTTTAGTCAAATCTTTATCTGCTTTACTTGGTTTTAATGTTCCTGAAGGGTGATTATGAGCCAATATTACCGAAGTTGCTGTTAGCTCCATTGCCTTTTTAAATAGTAAGCGGGTATCTACCAATGTCCCCGTGATTCCGCCTTTACTCAACTGTATCTTATCTACAATAGCATTGGAATTATTGAGATATAATACCCAAAATTCTTCATGCTGCAAATCACCAAGTATAGGTTGCATAATTTCAAATACTGTTTTACTACTATTCATTTTAGGTTGCGCCAAGGCTTCTTCTAACCTACGCCTTCTTCCCAATTCTAAGGCCGTAATTATCGAAATAGCTTTGGCTTCTCCAATCCCCTTAAATTCAATTAAGTTATTGACTGACATCTTTGCCAAAGCGTTCAAATTATTTCCAATTGATGCTAGAATTCTTTTCGACAAATCTACAGCAGATTCATCTCTACTACCTGATCCAATTAGTATTGCTACCAACTCTGCATCCGAAAGAACTGACTTCCCTTTGCTCAATAATTTTTCTCTAGGGCGGTCGTCCTCATTCCATTTCTTTATTGTGAGGTGATTTTCATTTTTCATTTACAATAAATTTTAGTAAATGTAAAAAATTAAAAGCTCATACCTATTTTGATAAGTAAACTAAATCCTAATTGTGGTATATAACATATAGTTTATAAGCTTAACTTTTGCGTCTATTATGATATTTTGATTTTTTATCAATTTGCTTAAAACCTTTTATTGCTTTAAAAAATAAGTCCAAATGATTTTTTATTGAATATCATTTGAACTTATGTTATTTATTATCCTTTAACAAAATATAGCTTTGTAAGCTAGTTTAGTTTTTTATAATATGCTCAATAAAAATCCCTCTTTCTGTATAAAACTTTAAAAAGTATAACCCAGAATCTAGTGAGGTCATATTAAATTGATAGCTATCTTGTTCGTTAAAGTTTAATACTCTAATATTTCTACCTCTAACATCATATACATCTACAGTAAATATTTTATCTTGATAACTAACAATATTTAGTATATTTTTAGTTGGGTTGGGATAAATTGAAATTCCTACAGAAAGAACATCATCAGTATTTAAAACTGCATTATAGGAATAGGTATAATACAATCTTGGCGCATAATTTCCTTCAAAAGATTCTGCTCTTCTTTTTGCATTAACATTAGTTAGACTAGCATTTGCTCCTTCTATCTTAAATACCGTGGAATTACCTTGTTTCCAATTATTTAAATCTATTATATCCTGCAACAATACTGATAGGTTAGGTGTTTGTTGATCACCTGCAATATCATCATCATTCCATTCTTGAGGAGACCAAATAACAGAAGCTCCAATATATGATCTACCAGAAAGATTTGCAACTGGGTTATTTCCAAAAGGCATGGTATTATCAGAGTTCTCAATAAAAATCTCATATTTTGCACCTGAATTAGTTGCATCCCAATCTCCATCTGCCATAAATTGTATATAAGCATTTGATATTGTAGCGCCAGGTGGTATGTTTAGATTTTGAAAGCGCAATCCTATTTTTTGGAATCCATTACCATTTTGTGAATCATAAATTAACTCTAAATCACTACTATCAAAATAAACAGATTTATTTTCAAGTTCTTCAATATCATCTTTTCCTTCGATAATAATATTAGTATCATTTACTATAAATGAGCCAACGCTGATATAAATCAATGTGTTCCCTGTTACACCATTACTATCAGTAGCAATTGCCTCTATTAAATATGAGCCATCAGAATATGCATTTGTAAAACTATAAGGTGCTGATGTGTCTGAGCTTGACAATGTTCCATTAACATAAAAATCTACTTTTGTGATGCCTGCTCCACTATCTAAAACATCTACATCTAAGGTAATATTAGACCCATCTATATAGCTTATCTCAGTATTTGAATTAAACTCTATTACTGGAGCAATTGCATTAAATGAATAGCTATAATATAATCTTGGTGCATAATTACCTTCAAAAGATTCTGCTCTTCTTTTTGCATTTATATCTGTTTGACTTGCACCAGCAGCTTCAATTTTAAAGACTGTATTATTTCCCTGCTGCCATGTATTTAAATTCACTATATTTTGTAATAAAGAGGTTAGGTCTGGAGTTTGTTGATTACTTGTAATATCATCATCAGTCCAAGAAGGAGGCGCCCAATTTATTGTTGAACCTACATAATCTCTTCCGGTTAAATTAGAACTAGAATTGTTCTCAAAAGTTTCAGCATTGTTGGTGTTTTCAATATAGATATTATATTCTGCATCAGCATTTCCCCAATCACCATCTGCCATAAACTGTATATAAGCATTTGATATAGTGGCTCCTTGTGGTATGTTTACATTCTGAAAACGTAAGCCAATTTTTTGATACCCATTGGTTGAACCATCATAAATCAATTCTAAATCACTACTATCAAAGTAAACGCTTTGGTCTTGACGCTCTTCAATATCATCATTACCAGTAATAATGGTTGCAAATTTGTTACTTGTATAGTCGCCAATATTAATAATAATTTGAGATGTTAATGAGACTCCACCACTGTTGTCTGTAGCTATTGCCTCTATAACATAATTACCATCTGCAAAAGAATTTGTAAATGAATATGGACTCAATATGTCTGTACTAGTTAGAGCTCCGTCAATATAAAAATCTACCTTAGTAACTCCATCACCTGCATCTAACACATCTATATTAAAAGTTAAGTTTGTACCATTACTATAATTAGTTCTAGTTCCTGCCACAAATTCTATTACTGGTTTTGTTGGTAAACTTGCTGGCAATATTGTTACAACATCACCATTTGATGGGCTCCAAACATTTAAGTTTGACGGTAAGGTAAAAGGATCATTGTCAGAATTTTCACCAACACTTGCAGCATTATCTACATTTATTGTTCTTACTTCAATTTCAGTTTCACTTACAAAAATTAATTTAAATTGATTAAACTGCCCCATGTTTCTGGTCCAGTCCTTACCGTCATCAGCGGCTCTTGTAGGTGCTCCCCAACAGCCCTCACCAACATATGTGGTTCCGTTAAGATCGTTTCTAATAAAACCTTGGTCATTTCCTACTCCAGAAGATGGTTCTACCGGCCAAGTTGTTTTTACAGTATGTGTATCAGATTCCATTACCAATCTCACCCCGTTATCATAAAATAACTGAGCCCAAGCATTATACCTATCTATTCCTTCAGACTTCCCCGAATAATGAGGGCGCATTGGCTTATGATATTGTGCGCTTTTCCATAGTACTGAACTATTTGCTACAATATCATTTTCTAACCAAGTTAATTGGTTTCCCGAAACTGATATCTCTGAATTTAAAGTATAAATTCTAAAAAGGTCGTTACCAAAAGTTAATGCGTAATAAGCATCTGAATTTGATGTGGTATTAAATAAATTATAAATATTATTGGTGTTTTCATGGTTACCTCGGGCAGGTATGATTGGAAACATACGTCCATTACTTGCTGTTGTTAACTGCCAATCATCCATCCAATTTTGCCATTCTGTATCTGTACTACCACTAGTCATATCTCCTCCAAAAATCACTGCATGAGCTTTTAATTTTGAAACTAATAAATTGGCTGCTTGTCTAGGCGTTCTATTGTTTCTAGAATCTCCACCAGCTATAAATGATAACCTACTTAAATCACTTGGAGCTGTTCTAAACCAAAAACGTTGGCTATTACCTTGACTATCATTAATGATAAAATAATAATTTGTATCTGGTGTTAACCCAGTTAAGTTTGCAAATTGATTCTCCATGCCTTTATATGTAGTTGATCTATCAACCGTTTTAGAAAAAGAGTATTGTGTATGATCACTATTTCCATGATCTACGGTATCATAATATACAGTAGGATTGCTTCCTGAAATTTGATTCCATGCAATCATCATTGTTGTTGCAGGGTCAGAATTTAAGATGAGCCTGTATTTATCATTATTTGCATAACTTATTATACAAATAAATAGTGCGATTAATAAGTAAACTTTTTTCATAGTATTTGATTTAAGGGGTTTTAATAATTTCTTTTTTGAGGTAAAAATTTAAAATCTATAAAATATATTACCAATGGAATTAAACCATGTGGTATTCTGTAAATTGTTTTATATAAAGAACTTTCTAATGACATTGCAATTAAGTCTGAATTGAAATAACCTGTTATACGTGCTAAAGCTGTTGCTGTACCCCACATAAAGGCATACCATAATGCATATTTTGAAACTCTTGGAATAAAAATTAGAATTGAAAGAATAATATCTAATATTCCAGCTACATATAAAAATATTTTGGCATTATCTTCTGAAATCCCAAGTGAGAGAATTGTCATATCTACAAAATTTCCTGGAATAGGATAATAGCCTAAAGCATATAAGCCATGAGATATAAATGTTATAGCTACTATTATTTTTAACACTTTACTAATTTGCAAAAAGTCAGGTTTTTTATCTATAACTAATAATAAGACTAAAGGTGTTACTACTTGAATGGCATGTTCAAAAAATTGTGCATTATGAAAAAACTTATCTTTCATTAATAATGCTGATAAAATCAATAATGAAAAGGAGCCAAAATAAATGAAATACTTTAAATATTTTTTATTTTTTTGGTTAATAAGCAATGCCGAAAAAGCCGCTATAGCTAGGAAAACACCATTTATCAGTGTAGCATTCTCAATACAAACATCTACTTTTTTACTAGTTGCGTATTCATTCCAAGAAGTGTTAAAAAACCCCTCAACAATAGGCTGCAATAACCCTTCATCCCATAACAATGCCCTAAATGGAGCACCATATATTATGTATTGATAGGCTCTTCCAATAAATATAAGAAATGTGGCGACTTTTAAGAGGTTTACTATTTTTGACCTGGACATCACGTGGGGTTCAGATTTAGGGCTAATTAATTGATTTTAAGATTAATTTTCTGCTACATACACAAAAATACAAATTTTTAACTAAATAAGAATATTTATTTATATTTTAAGGCCTTAAGTAGTCAAACTCTTATTCAATCAAAATCATTACAACTGTTACTAATTTCTGTTTCAATAAATCTACAACGGACTCACTACTACCCGATCCAATTAGTATTGCAACCAACTCAGCACCTAAAAGAATTGACTTTCCTCTGCTCAATAATTTCTCTCTAGGGAGATTATCTTCATTCCTTTATTTAATGGAAAAAGAATGTGATTTATCATCCAAATCTTCTTTTTTTACCAAAGATAAGTTTTATATATTTGTGTTAAATATTTCTATCTCATGAAAATTATAATTGCTGGTGCTGGCGATGTCGGATTTCACCTTGCAAAACTTTTATCTTATGAATCACAAGATATTTATGTGGTTGATTTAGATAGTGATAAACTTAATTATTTAGATTCTCACCTCGATGTAATCACCACTAAAGGCGATGCCACCTCTATTAAATGTTTAACTGATATTGGTATTGAAAAAACAGATTTACTCATTGCTGTTACCGATTCTCAAAATACTAATTTTACAGTGGCTGTGATAGGAAAAAAATTAGGGGCAAAAAAAACAATTGCACGTATCAACAACCCAGAATTCATCAACAATTCTAGTATTAATTTTAAAGAATTAGGGCTAGATGCTGTTATTTCTCCTGAAGAATTGGCAGCTGAAGAAATACACATCTTGTTAAATCAATCCGCATTTAATGATTCTATTGTTTTTGAAAAAGGAGTGCTTAATATGGTTGGGAGCACGTTGAGCAATAGCTCTCCTATCTTAAACTTGACAGTTCAACAAGCAAAAAATAAATTTTCTGATATTGATTTTATCATCATTGCAATAAAGCGCTTTGATGAATCTCAAACCATTATCCCTCGTGGCGATACAGTTTTTAATATGGGTGATGAAGTGTATTTCTCTTGTCCAAAAGAAAGTATTGTAAAAATTAATAAACTCATCGGTAAAGAATCTGTTCATATCAAAGATGTGATGATTTTAGGTGGGAGCAAAATTGGAGAGAAATCTGCAAAAAAATTATGTGAAGCACGATTTAAAGTCAAACTTATAGAACAGCATAAAGACAAGGCTTTTCATTTAGCTGAAAAACTAGAAAGCACACTTGTTATTCAAGGTGATGGGCGAGATTTAGAATTGCTAGAAGAAGAGAATATTAGAGAAATGGATGCATTTATTGCAGTGACTGGAAATTCTGAAACCAATATCATGTCTTGCTTAGTAGCAAAGTCTAAAGGAGTTAAAAAAACGATTGCATTAGTTGAGAACATGGATTATATCAACATTTCACAAACCATCGGAATCGACACACTTATCAATAAAAAATTATTGGCAGCAAGCGAGATTTTTAAACATGTCCGCAAAGGCGATATTCTTGCCTTGGCAAATTTAAAACATGTAGATGCTGAAGTGCTGGAGTTTAAAGTATCTGCAGACTCTAAAGTCACAAAAAATATTATTAAAGATATTAAACTCTCTAGAAAGGCTGTTTTTGGCGGTGTTATTAGAGGTGGAAAAGCCCTAATGACCTTTGGTAATTTTCAAATACTAGCTGATGACAAAGTGGTCGTTTTCTGTTTGCCTGATGCTATTGAAGATGTTGAGAAATTATTTTAATACTAAAATAACACCTTTGAACCTTAATCAATATTGAAAAACCTTAACTACCAAATCATTATTAGTTTTCTCGGACTCACTTCAATGCTCAATGGGGTGTTTATGCTACTGGCTATTCCGTTTAGCCTTTATCATAAAGAAGATGCTGTTTCAGGAATTTTAACTGCAGGATTGGTTACCATCTTTATTGGTTTTATCATGTGGTTTACTAATAGAAATGCACCAAAAAATCTACATAAAAAAGAAGGCTATATTATTGTAACTTTTGGGTGGTTGATTTTATCTATAACTGGTACACTCCCCTATCTTTTTACAGGTGCCATTCCAAATTTTACCGATGCTATTTTCGAAACCATGTCAGGGTACACTACAACGGGTGCATCTATTTTAAATGATATTGAAGCATTGCCAAAAGGTATTTTATTTTGGCGTTCTGCTACACATTGGATTGGAGGTATGGGAATTATCGTACTTACAATAGCTATTTTACCAATGTTAGGAATTGGTGGCATGCAGTTGTTTATGGCCGAAGCTCCAGGACCATCTGCCGACAAAATGCACCCTAGAATTACCGAAACGGCAAAACGTTTATGGCTGATTTATTTTACATTGACAATGGCAGAATTCCTCTTGTTAAAAATTGTAGGAATGGATTGGTTTGATGCTATTAATCATGCTATGGCAACTTTGAGTACCGGTGGATTCTCAACTAAAAATACTAGCGTAGCGTATTGGAACGGGTTACCTCTGGTACAATATATTATCTCTCTTTTTATGTTTATTGCAGGGACTAATTTTATTCTTACTTATTTTGCTTTTAAAGGAAGGTTTAAAAAAATACTACAAAACGAAGAGTATAAATGGTACTTTTTAGGGACGCTAGCTGTAGTGATTACCATCACACTATTAATTGTAAATTTTCAAGATCCAAATTTGCAAACTAGTGTCAATCACCCAATGCCTAGGGGCGAAACCGAAAGTGCTTTTAGGCATGCCTCTTTCCAAGTAATTGCAATAATTACGACTACTGGCTTTGTAACTGCCGATTTCACTATGTGGAATTCCTTTGCCACCATGATTATGTTTGCTTTGTTTTTTATTGGGGGCTCAGCAGGTTCTACATCTGGGGGTGTTAAAGTAGTACGTCATATTATTATGATAAAAAGTAGTATTCTAGAATTAAAAAAATTATTACACCCAAGCGCAATCATACCGGTAAGATATGGAGGGAAAGCAGTACACCAAAGCATTGTATTTAACATCCTTTCCTTTTTTGTTTTGTACATGCTTATCTTTATTTTAAGTTCAATAATACTCACTTTTTTAGGATTAGATTTTACGTCAGCTCTTGGCGCTGCAGCATCCTCAATTGGTAATATTGGTCCTGCTTTAGGTAGTTTAAGTCCTGTAGATAATTACGCAAACTTATCAGATGCCGCTAAATGGTTTTGCTCATTTTTAATGTTGATAGGACGTTTAGAATTATTTACCGTACTAATTTTATTAACCCCCTATTTTTGGAAAAAAAATTAATTTTATAAATCAAAGATAACGGTACTAAATAGAATGATATAAAAAGTTACCCAACATTAAAAAAACGATAAAATGAAAACAAATTATATCTTATTAATAATCGGATTATTAATTGGAAATACAACCTTAGCCAATGACCAATTTGAATTTGTTAATGACTGTATTGATGTTTATGTAAAACTAAATTCTGCGACCACAGAATTTCATTCAACTCTTGAAAACAGCACGAATCCTGAGGAATTAAAAAAAGCAATTGCTGAATACAACGATGCCTTAGTTATGTTCTCTATGAATAAACTATTAAAGCACTCAAAAAGTGAAAACAAAAACATTAAAGAAGTTTCTACTGATTTAAGAAATGTAATTACTGATTTGGTTAAAATGAATTATGATTATCTGAATTTTGTAACTAATTCAAAATATACAAAAACGGAATTAAAGAAAAAATCTGAATCCTTAATGATGGAAAATAAATTTGCTTCTGGATTTTTTAGGGAAATATCAATGGGATTAGTTGCAACTTTAGTTAAAGGCAATACTAATAAACAAAATGATATACAATATTCTGAATTGACTTTAAAACAGAGGAATTCCATTAATGATAAATTGATTAAAAATTATGGAAAGTCGATAAAAAAAGGAACCAAAGTTGAAAGTAAAACTCCTTTTGAATATTCTTCAAGACTTATTTATGAGTTTATAAATATGGAATGGGAATTTGAAACTGAATAAAAAACGTTGGGTAACACCGTATAAAAATAATGCGTAGTTTCGTACTTAATCAAGAGGTCGTGCTCTTTTGTTAACTTCTGATTTTCCTGCGGAAAATCCTCGCACACAAAACCGCACTATCTTTATACCAAACGTTGGTAACACATTCAGCTAAAGCTGATTTTGTTGCTACGTGCTTCGCACTCCCACCCCAAAAGAAATGTGTTACCAACGACCTGCTAAACCAAATTGAAAGACATCATTTTTATAAAGATACAGCTTTAGACTGGGCATCCAGCCAAAACGATGTGACAACAGTTGCTAAAGGCAATTTGGATCTGCCTTTTTTGTTCGCAATAATCAGAATTTGACAAATGACGATAACTACATTATCTATTTGACGAACTATTATAAGAGATTAATCGGAAGTCCTATTCTCTTATAATTGTTATACAAATTCTTTATATTTACTCAAAAAAGGCAGAACTGCGTTTAGCAGGTCGCTGTAAAAAATTAAAAAAAATGAAATACGCTAAAATAATTTTCTTAGTATCATCTATATTTTTAAGTTCTTGTAAGGACAATAATAAGGTTAGTTCTGAACAAGTTAAGATTAATATTGAACTTAAAGATAAACTCGAAACCATTTTCCTAAAAGACCAAGGCATTAGAAAAATTGTAAGTGGAAATTTATCCGATAAAAGAAAAATTGAATTACTTACTGAAATGAATATTAATGAATCTGATATCGAAGGAAATAAAATATTTGACTTAATACGTGAAATTGATAGTACAAATTTATTAGAAGTAGAAAATATCATAAAAGAATATGGATACCCAAGTAAATCACTAGTTGGAGAACCAGCCAATAAAGCAATTTTTTATGTAATTCAACATTCTAATAAGGTAGATGAATACCTTCCTTTAATTAGGAAAGCAACTAAAAATGGGGATATAGACAAAACCTCATTAGCAAAAATGGAAGATCGAAATTTAATGTATAAAGGGGTTGAACAAATTTACGGGACTCAAATTAAAGGGCAAGCAAACAAAGAAGGTGAATGGATTTACTACTTATGGCCAATAAAAAATGTTGATTCAGTAAATATTTTACGAAAAAATGCTGGTTTTGAGCAATCTATCGAGCAATATGCTAAAGAAAAAGGTGTTGATTTTAAGCTATATAAACTGAATGAATTAAAAGAATTATAAAACACGCTATGACAATTTCGTTTTCACATTTTTATTTGGCGCTTAATAGTGCCTCACCCTCGAGGTCAGATTTCTGCACACTAAGTATAAAAGCAAAATAAAACCTGTCAATCTAAAGCACAATCAATACCATTAGACACAATAAAAAACATAAATAATTTAATAAACTATATGAAAAACAATCTACTTTTAATTTGTCTCTTTTTATCCTTTTCTGGAATATGTCATGCTCAAAAAGTAAAGCTTAAAAAGGAAGTTATCTTTATTGATGGCAAAGAAGTTTTAAGCTTCGAAAAAAAATCACATAAAAACGAATATGTGATTTACGAACTTAATACTAAAAATGAAATTATTAATGTTGTTAGTAATGTAAACGAAGGATACAAAAAAATAATCTTTACTGAGTCTAAAAAAAGTTTAGAAACTACATTAGGCTATTGGAATAGTTCATTCATTAAGTGGCTTATTGAACAGAATGTATTGAGTTTGGACGGAAAGTTGGATAATGAAAAAATTGACTCTTTCATCGAAAAATACGATGAAAAAATAACTGACAGAAAATTATATCGAAATTAAAAACTACATGCAAAAGAAATTAAATTGGGAGGCATTCTCAAATGGCAAAAGAAACAAAGTCATTGAAGAATTGAAGAATACTATTTCTTCTAGTGATGGATATATTATGAATTTCAATATGTTCTCAGACCTTGCATTAACTCTTAGTATTGAAATTGAAGAAAACAAGATTCAAACACTTCATAAAGCCCTTGCTTTGGTTCTAAAAGTGTCCGAACTAGACCTAAATGAACTCAATTTAGAATCAAAAAAAGATTGGATTATATTTATAAATATTTCCTTTGGGAAAGGAATAGGAGAATTAAAACAAAAAATCCCTAAAGTACCAGGGTAAAAACTATATCTCACAAAACCTAGAGCAGATCATTGTTGGGAAAATATGAATATTGACAGACAAGAATTTGTAAAATGGTTTGACAAATACTTAAAAGTTAATTGATTTACAAAACAGAAACTAACCCATGAAAGAATATTGGAATTCTAGATATCAACAAAAAGTCTTTGCATATGGCATCACACCAAATTTATTTTTAAAAGAAACATTAGATACTTTAAAATTATCAGGTAACATATTATTCCCAGCTGAGGGTGAAGGTAAAAATGCTGTTTATGCTGCTAAAAAAGGAATGAAAGTTTCAGCTTTTGACATCAGTGACGTAGGTAAAAAGAAAGCGTTGGAATTAGCGCAATCAGAAAATGTAGTGATTGATTACCAAGTTGGCAAGCTGGATAATATTAATTATAAAGAAAATAGTTTTGATGTTGTAGCTTTGGTTTATGCACATTTTCCTCTCAATCAAAGAAAAGAATTACATCAAAAATTAGGAGCTTTGGTAAAACCAAAGGGTTATTTAATTTTGACTGGGTTTAGCAAAAATAATTTTGCGCTTCGCCAAAAAAATCCAGCTATTGGTGGTCCACCAAATATTGATATGCTATTTACAACTAAAATGATTAAAGGTGATTTTAATGATTTTGATATTATTGAATTAAAAGAAATTGAAACCGAATTACAAGAGGGTGAGTTTCACAATGGTTTGGGAAGTGTAATTAGATTTGTGGGCAGAAAAAAATCTTGATAAAACAAATCATTAATTTTTTAAATCAGCCACTTCATCAAAATCTAAACCTCCATAATTACCAGAGCTCATCAACAACAAAGCAGTATCTTTTAAATCTTGTGAAAACAAAAATTCTTTAAACTCTTTTGGGTTAGTATAAACAATCAAATCATCACGCTTAAAAGCATCCTTAATTTGTTGTGCCGAAACCATTTCTAACTTTTTAATTTCAACAGCATGCGGCGAATAAAATACAACCGCAACATCTGCAGCATCTAATGCCCCAATATATTCATGCAAAAATTCAGTATTTAAGCTACTATAAGTATGTAGTTCTAAACAAGCCAATACGGTTCTTTCTTTGTACTGATCTTTTACGGCAGCGGTTGTTGCTTTTACTTTTGATGGCGAATGTGCAAAATCTTTAAACACAACTGTATTTTCATTTTGAGCAATTTTTTCTAGGCGTTTACTTGCACCTTTAAAAGATGCAATGGCTTCATAAAAATCTTCTTCATCTACACCCACATGCTGACATATCCATTTGGCACCCGCCATATTTTGAAGGTTATGTGCTCCAAAAAATTCAAGCGGCAATTTTCCATCAGAAGTGTCTAAAAAAGTAGTTCCGTTTTCAATAGTATAATTTGGAGTTTGGTATGCATACTTTTTAATAGGTGCTGTACTTTCTTCAATAATATTATTTACAATAATATCTTCTTCATTGTACACCATTATCCCACCATTAGTCATCGAATCTACAAACAATTTAAATTGCTCAACATAGTTTTCGAAGGTCGGAAACACATTGATATGATCCCAAGCAATACCACTTATCAACGCTATATTTGGTTTGTATAAATGAAATTTTGGTCTTCTATCAATAGGTGATGACAAATATTCATCGCCTTCTAAAATCATAAATTCATTTTCTTTAGTTAGGTGCACCATCGTATCAAAACCTTCTAATTGCGCTCCCACCATATAATCAACTTCAATATCATGATAATGCAATACATGTAAAATCATAGAGGTTATAGTTGTTTTTCCGTGCGAACCCCCAATCACAACGCGGGTCTTAAATTTAGATTGTTCGAATAAAAATTCTGGATAGGAATGAATTTTAATTCCTAATTCTTGAGCTTTCAACAACTCAGGATTATCAGCTTTGGCATGCATTCCTAAAATAACAGCATCTAAGTTTGTAGAAATTTTATCAGCAAACCAACCCATTTCCTTTGGTAACAATCCATAGTCATTTAATCTAGATTTTGAAGGCTCAAAAATAGCATCGTCACTTCCTGTAATAATATCTCCTTTTTTGTGCAATGCAATAGCAAGATTATGCATTGCACTACCACCAATTGCTATAAAATGTATATTCATTTAACTGTTATTTAATTATCTCAAAAGTAAGTAATCTATTTAAAAAAAGAATTTATCTTTATTGAAAATAATCAATCTTGAATAAGATTAAGTTCAGCTTTCTTTTTAGTTTTTTTTCTTTTGTGATTTTTGCGCAACAAGATCCGCAGTACACTCAATATATGTACAATATGAGTGTGATTAATCCTGCTTACACTACAAGTGATATTGGCACAATGAATGTAGGATTGTTGCATAGAAATCAATGGGTTGGTGTGGTTGGATCACCAAAAACGAGTAACTTATTTTTACATACTCCTATCAATAATAACATTGAAGTAGGTTTTTCTTTTACAAATGATAATGTTGGCGATGTAATAAAAGAGAATAATTTTTACGGTGATTTTGCTTACAAATTAAACTTTGAAAATAACAAGACTTTATCCTTCGGAATAAAAACGGGTGTTACGTTGTTTGATGTAGACTTTACAGGATTTGAATTGGAAGACCCTAGCGATTTTGGGTTTGCTTTTCAAAATATACATAAGTCATTTTTTAATATCGGAGCGGGAATTTATTACAATACAAACAACTATTATGTAGGTCTTTCAATTCCTAATTTACTCAAATCAAAACATCTTGATGAATCTAACGGACAGTATCAAGGTGTTGAGGAATCTCATTGGTTTTTAACTGGAGGCTATGTTTTTGAGCTCAACAAACAATTCAAATTAAAACCTGCATTTATGGCAAAAGCAGTAAACGGAGCACCTATTTCATTAGACATTACAGCAAATGTATTGTATCTAGAAAAAGTGGAGTTAGGCGTTGCATACCGTATTAACGATGCAGTAAGTGGATTGATTAACTTTAGAGTTACACGAAATTTTAGGATTGGATATGCCTATGATTACACTACTTCTAACTTGGGAAATTACAGTTCAGGGTCGCACGAAATTCTTTTGTTATTTGATTTTAATATTTCAAACACGAGTAGATTAAAATCGCCTAGGTATTTTTAAAATCACTCGAGACCTACAATAATTAATCAACTATATATTTTGTATTTTTGCTAAAAATTTAACAAATGGATTTAAACTTAATTCCGAACATAAAACACACCGATGCCAACAACTTTTTTTTATTAGCAGGTCCTTGCGCAATTGAAGGTGAAGATATGGCAATGCGAATTGCAGAAAAGGTAATTTCGATTACTGATACTTTGAAAATTCCGTATGTATTTAAGGGGAGTTTTAAAAAAGCCAATAGAAGTCGGATTGATAGTTTTACAGGAATAGGAGATGAAAAAGCTTTAAAGATATTACGCAAAGTTTCAGAAACTTTTAATGTACCAACTGTTACTGATATTCATGATGTATTAGATGCCGAAAAAGCTGCTGAGTATGTTGATGTATTGCAAATACCGGCTTTCTTAGTTCGCCAAACTGATTTAGTTGTTGCTGCTGCAAAAACGGGGAAAGTGGTTAATTTAAAGAAAGGGCAATTTATGAGTCCATCGGCAATGCAACATGCGGTGCAAAAAGTAAAAGATAGCGGCAGTGAAAAAGCATGGATTACAGATAGAGGAACCATGTTTGGATATCAAGATATGATTGTTGACTTTAGAGGGATTCCAGAAATGCGTGCTTATGCACCTGTGGTTTTAGATGTTACCCATTCATTACAACAGCCAAATCAAAGTAGTGGTGTTACTGGAGGGCGACCTAATATGATTGAAACAATCGCTCGTGCAGGGGTAGTTAATAATGTTGATGGCTTGTTTATAGAAACTCATTTTGATCCTGCCAATGCAAAGAGTGATGGAGCTAATATGTTAGATATAGCACATTTAGAAAACTTGCTAACTAATTTGGTAGCTATTCGTAAAACGGTTAATAATCTTGGTTAATTTTTCCAAGTACTTTTACTTTTTAAAGAAAGTTTTGCAGCTGCTTTTAAAAGTTCTATAAATTGCACTTCATCAAAATCTTCTAAGGTTTTAACTTGAATGGAACGTACATTTTTTCTGTTTTTATAATCTTGTAATTCAGGGAAATTTTCTTGTAATTTAATTCCTTGTACAAAAGCAACATCTAAAAAATTTGTCCCTTTCAACACGTTTAAATACATCATTGGCCTCTTTTGGAAATGATAAAAAGGAATACCATAATTATACTTTTCTTCAATGATTGGTAAAGTTCTTTTAACTACACTTCTTATATAAAGCATCAAAGACTGGAAAGGCTCTTTTTGATTGAGTATATGTAGTTCTGCTGGATTCATAAAACAAATTTATATTTTATTTGTTTAAGTTAATAATTATTTTAACTTTGCATTTCAAAGTACTTTTGTTATGAGTGAGAAAAATTATTTAAAAGACATCTCTGAAATTAAAAATATGATGAATCGTTCATCACGTTTTATTTCTTTGAGTGGTTTATCTGGGATACTAGCTGGAATTTATGCTATCATTGGGGCGGTTATCACCCAACTATATTTAATGCCAAAACATAGGGAATATTTAATCTTTGATAGTTACCATTTCAAAATTGTAATTGCTTTATTATTTTCAATTGCATCACTTAGCGTACTATCTGCCATACTTCTTACTTTAAAAAAAGCAAAAACAAATAATGAGCAAATTTGGGATACTACTACTAAAAGACTACTAGTTAATTTTCTTATACCACTATTGACTGGAGGGATATATATTGCAATAAAACTAAATAGTCAACATTATGGACTTACTGCTTCTTTGATGCTGATTTTTTATGGATTAGCATTAGTTAATGCTTCCAAATACACCTTAGGGAATATTAAGTATTTAGGTTATGTTGAGATTATTCTTGGATTATTTTGCGCTGCACTACCAGGTTATGGCCTTTGGTTTTGGATGTTTGGATTTGGTGTGATGCACGTTCTTTATGGTATTCTAATGTATACTCAAGAAAATAAAAAACCATAGTGGGAATAATTGACAATATAAATAAAGTATTTGATCATAGAGTTAGGCTAGGGATTATGTCGGCTTTAGTGGTAAATGAATCTATTGATTTTAGCACTCTAAAAGAGCTACTTGGAGTTACTGATGGCAATTTAGCGAGTCATTTAAAATCATTAGAAAAGGCAGCTTATATTACTATTGAAAAACAATTTATTGGCCGAAAACCAAATACAAAATACAGTATTACCAAGTTGGGTAAATTAGAATTTACAAAACATATCAATGCTCTCGAAAAATTAATTAATAAACAATAACTATTTTTTTAATCATTTGCTTTGTAATTCAAAGTACTTTTAAACACTTCACCATGTCAAATAAAAAACAAGAAACAACTGAAATCAAAAGTAAAAAAAATTCAGCAACAATTAAAATGTTAATGGTTGGGGCATTAATCGCAGTATTAATGATACCACTTACCTATATAAAATTCTTAATAATTGAAAGGGCTGAAAGACAAACTTCTGTGGTAAATGAAATTAATGAAAAATGGGGGAAAGAGGTGTTACTCTATGGACCAATATTAAAAGTGCCTTATAAAACTTACACTGAAACAATTCATAACAAAGGAAAGAAAAACGAATCTACTGAAACAGAAGAAAAAATTAACTACGCATTTTTCTTTCCAGAATCCTTAAACACAAAAGCAACTGTTAATCCAGAAAAGAAACACCGTGGAATTTATGAAACGGCAGTATATAAAACTAAAATGGAGATTGACGGGAATTTTAGTAAACCCGATTTCAAATCAATTGGTGTAAAGGAAGAGAATGTAATATGGGATAAGGCAAAAATTATTATCAAAACCTCCAACTTAAAAGGAATAAACAATCAAATTAAAATTACACTTAATAAGAATACATATTTCTTTAAACCAAAATATGAAAATCAGAATCAATTTAATGATGATATAAGGTTACATAGGCTTGAAAGTGTAACACTAAATAAAACAGACATTGCAAATGAGCTTTCTACATTCAAAATTGATATAGATATAAATGGTAGTGAAAGTTTAAAAATAGTCCCTATTGGTAAAGAAACTAATATGAATGTAATATCAAATTGGGATAACAAAAGTTTTATAGGTAATTATTTACCTTTTGAAAAAGGTGAAAGCTTAACTGGGTTTGATGCAAAGTGGAAAGTATTACAAATCAACAGACCCTTTTCTCAACAATACTTCTATAAAATACCAAATTTAAATGAGTTTGCTTTTGGTGTAAGCTTCATGATACCTGTCGATCAATATTTACAAAGTGAACGAGCTACAAAATACGGTTATCTCGTAATTTGCCTTACATTTTTAATTTTCTTTTTAATTCAAAGTTTAAGCAAAATCAACATACACCCATTTCAATATATGATGATTGGTTTAGCTTTAACCATGTTTTATACCCTACTAATTTCTATTACTGAACATAGTAATTTTTTTAAGGCATATATAATTGCTAGTATATCTGTTATTGCACTCATTACTTTATACTCTAAGTCTATATTGAAATCTTTCAAATTTCCTTTTTTCATTTTCTTATCACTAGGCTCCCTATATACTTTCATATATGTCATAATTCAGTTAGAAAGCTATGCTCTTTTGGTTGGAAGCATTGGTTTATTCACAATTCTAGGAATTGTTATGTATGCATCTAGGAAAATTAAGTGGAACTAAATATTAACTAAAAAAAACTGGATGATATATATCATCCAGTTTAATTAAATTATGGAAAACAAACTTTCAATATTAGGTAGAATCATTTTTAGTTTGAGTTTTATTATTGGCACAATTCTCTTTGTCATATTCCTTAATAATGAAGAATTTGACAATCGATTCAAATTGGATTAATATTTGTTCTTTCAGCCCTTATAATCAACTCAGCATTGCTTATAGCAATTCTCATTTTTGCAATTAAAAATCATGAGTATAGAAAACGTCTTTTTATAACAGCCGGAATTATGCTAATTAATATACCAATCGTAGTAATTTATTTATATGTTTTATTTACAATCTTCCTTGGGTTTTAAACTCAACAAATTCCACCTCACAACATTTATTTTTCTATTATTAACTGAGGTGATGATTTTTAATTACCACAACAATGAATTTATTCGTTTTGTTTTAGGGGATTTTTTAGTTGTAATATTACTATATAGTTTTATAAAATCCTTTATAAAAACCAATCCAAAATATATTGCAATTTTAGTTTTAATAGTTGCCTATGGAATTGAGTTTTTACAACTAATAAATATTTTGAAAATATTAAATATCAAATCAAATACACTGACAAGAATGGTATTGGGATCAAATTTTAGCATTGAAGATATGATCGCTTATACTTTAGGGGTAGCAGTAATTTATAGCATTGATAGACTTACAAACTTTTCTTAATCTTATGAATCAAATACTCCAAACCATTTAGTTTTAATTCATATACCAAACCCAATTGTTTCCCAAGTTTACCAGGAGGAAACCCTTTGGCGTGATACCAAACTATATAATGCTCTGGCAAGTCAATTAAGTCTTTCCCTTTGTATTTACCAAAGGGCATTTTAGCTTTTGCTAAATCAAGTAAGAATTGTTTGTCTTGTAACATTACTCTTTTCCGTCTACGTAGTCTTGCAAATAAGAAAAACGATCAGTCAACTTTCCCTCTCTTGTCATTTGTGCTCTATGTAAGATACCACTTTCATCATTGTTAAAAAAAGATGGCATCACATACTCAGCAAACATATTTCCAAAACCAATTGATGCATCTTGTGGTAACTCACAAGGTAAATTATCTACAGCCATTACAGCAATAACACCATCTTTGGTATAATCATCTTCTTTTTCAGTCACTGGGTTGTATCCATAAATAGGGTCTGCAATAGTAGAAGGTTTTATGGTACATGCAATTGGCCCATCAATATCACAACTGATATCTGCCACCACTTTTATTTTAAACTTTGGCGATCTTATATTTTCTCTTGAAAAAAGAAACGGAGAGCCTTCTTTAAAAAAATGACCCGAAATATATAAATCAGACACTTCAGCAAAACGTTTAAAATTACATTTATATTCTTGCGGATTATTATAAAAATCGTTGTTATTTAAAACTTGTCCATCCAATCTTTTATTATAATCTAATACATTCAATTGCACATAAACTGGTTCGTCAAATTTCTTAGAAATATAATCTTCAACACCTACTTCTTTAATATGCATTGCATCTAACATTTCTTTAGCACCATTACTTACACGACCTTTACCAGTCAACACAATTTTGATAGCTGACAACTCAATATTATTTAATCTATCAATCAACTCTTGTTGATTTTTCAACTGTTCTGCTTTTGGCAATTCAAAACTTTTTACTTTTAAACCATACGTTCTTATCCCGTTATACGCACCTACTATTCCAGCATATTTACCAAATGCCACTACTCTATTTTCTGATGAATTAGTTAAAACTTCATGGTCAAACATCTCAATATTCTTTTCTAAAAAAGCATTGAGTAAATCACGATTATAGGATTGTTTTTTGATAGTATGCGAAAAGAAAAAGTATTTTTTATTTAGAATCAAATTTTCAATCGGCACTTCCTTAACTCCTAATAAAACATCACAATCAGAAACATCATCTACAACAGCAATACCTAAATTTCTATATTCATCATCTTTAAAAGCACGAACATCCGAAGATTCAACTTTAATAATTAAATCTGGGTACACGTTTAATAATTCTCTACACTTATTAGGAGAAAATATAACTCGTTTATCTGGCGGATTTTTTCGTTCTCTTATGATGCCTATTTTCATGAAATAATTTTTTATTTGAAGGGTGTCAAAGGTATTTGAATTTATAGGATTATACAAGTGATGATTTTAGCTAGATTTTTCATAAATTCGCAAACTGATTTATAAAGATCTTTGAAACATTGGGGATGACTTGGTTTTGACTGCAAGGTCGATTAAACTGTAAGCATGTCGAGCATTGGAATAGCACTCGTAAAAATCATTCCAACATTTTAAACGGCGAGAATAACTACGCTTTAGCTGCATAATCCGAATTATAGTAGGATTAGCCTAGTCTGACAAGGTCAGAAAGCTTTATGTCTCTCGAAAGCCTTGGTTAACGGCGTTCGAATTTTTGGCATCGTAAAAGTTGACATAGGAATAAAAAGGTCATGATTTTGTTCCGAAACTAAAATGAATAAGTTTTAAGTGGGCGGTTTTTGGTCAGCTTATTATCGAAAACTAATCAAAAACTATATATGTAGAAAGCACTTTGGTCGCTTGTTTGGACGCGGGTTCGAGTCCCGCCATCTCCACCAACAAAACTCAACTCATTATATTTTAGTGAGTTGAGTTTTATTTCTTATTTTTATACATTATTATACTCAACAATTTTGAGTGTAAAATTGCTAAACCCCTATTAATGAAAAAGACCCTAATATTATTTCTTGTCCCTTTATTTTCTATTGCACAAGTTCCTGCAAATTATTACTTATCAGCTGAAAATAATGCAGATGCAGCACTAAAGTATGAGTTAAATCAAATTATAGACAATCATACTGTTTTTCCATATACTAGTTCTAGTACAGATACTTGGGATATTTTATCAGAAACTGATAAAGATCCTAACAATCCAGACAATATAATTCTTGTTTATTCTGGAATTTCTATTAATGCTGCTCAAGAATATAACAATACCAATGGCTGGACACGCGAACATATTTGGGCAAAATCTAGAGGTGATTTTGGAACTGATAATGGCCCAGGAACGGATGTACATGCATTGAGACCTTTAGATGCTAACACAAACTCTACAAGAAGCAATAGAGGGTTTGACAACTGTGCTAGTTGTATTATTGTATATGATAAATGGGGGAATGATACTGGATCTTTTAGAGATGCAAATGACTTTTCTTTTGAACCTCGCCCTGAGGTTAAGGGAGATGTAGCTCGTATGATTTTCTATATGGCGGTACGATATGAAGGCTATGATGGTTATGTTGATTTAGAATTGTCAGAAACGATTTTACCAAGTACAGACAAAACTCCCTTTCATGGAATACTATCTACGCTTTTAGAATGGCATCGAAATGACCCTGTGGATTCTTGGGAAGAAAATAGAAATGATATTATTTATTATAATTATCAAAATAATAGAAACCCTTTTATTGATTATCCAGAATTAGCTGAGCATATTTGGGGAAATTCGATTGGGGTTACATGGAATTCTTCTCTAAGTGTTGATGATTTTAATGAATCTTCAATTAGTTTATATCCAAATCCAACTTCAGATTTCATTACTATTTCTGGATTAACTAACGAAGTTGAAGTTGAAATATATGACCCTCTTGGAAAAAAGATTTTATTCAAAAAAATTGGTAACACTCATAATAAGATTGATGTATCTCAATTAAAACCAGGAATGTATTTATTTAAAATAAATGAATCTGATAACATAACTTTAAAAAGAGTATTAGTCATTTAGAATTTATCATTTAAGCTCTTACAATAGTTTTAACTGCCGAAATAAATAATGATGCTAATCCTGTAGATACAAATGCTATGGTTATCCACACAGCTACAAATGCACTTCTATCTATCATATAACTAATTGTTTTCATTTGATTATAATTTAAGAATTAATGCTTAAGAAATAAATGCGATAATTGACACCAATAATAAGACTATAAACGAAATAATTAATCTTCTGTGTATTACTAAATTTAAAATTTTCATGATATTTTGTTTTAATGCTACCTCAAAGGTATTTTTAAAACATGTACTTGAACTGAATAAATAGGTGGAGTAACCAATAAAGTAAATGAACTGTCTTTTTTTACTAGTAAAAAGAAATCTATAAATTATATAAAATAAAAAAAGCCGCTCATTTTGAGCGGCTTTTTTTATTTTAAATGTTACTTATTTTACTTCATCAGTAAACTGAGCTGCAATTGCAGAAGTATATTTAGGTGCAATTTTAGAATAAGATTCAGGGTCAGTTAATTTAACTGAAACAACTCCAACTAATTCTTTATCATCTGCTAAATCTAAATCATAAATTACAGTTTCAAACAAATATACATCTACAACTCTAGTTGTAGTTTCTTGTGGCACATACATGCTTCCGCCTCCGTAACCATAACCATGGCCATATCCATAAACACTACCATAATAACCACCAAATCCACCGTAGCCACCATAGTAAGAAGGATAATATCCTCCTGTTGTATAGCCTCCAGTAGTAGTAGATTCTGTTTGTTGTGATTGGTCTTTTAATACTGTTAACACTACCCCATGATAGCCTGCATCAGTAATCGTTTTAATAACTTTTGCCATTTCAACTTCATCTCTAACTTGTTTGTGTTGTAATGATTTAGGAAATGCCTTATGAGCCGCTGTTGCATCTACACCTTCTGCTCTTAATTTTTCAGCTAAGTCATTTTCAAAACGTTGTTTTGTTACTGTATTTTCAGTTTTATAAACAACTAAAACCTTTTTATCTTTAAGATCATTAAAGTTATCATTTTTCCATTTATCTGCAATTTCGAATGATGATGAGCATGCTAATAAAGTAGTTGTCAGTATTGCAAATACAACTAGTAATTTTGTGTTTTTCATGTTTAATTTAATTTAATTGTTAATTTATTATTTTAATTGTTTTGCCACTAATTCGGCATATTTTTCTAATGTGCCCATTATATCTTCTGGGTCTGTAATATCAATTGCAACTGAACCAAGTAATTTTTCTTGCCCTGGTTTTATATGATAGGTTACGGTTTCTAATTCAAAAACTTCTGAATAATTATCAGTAGTTTCTTCTAAACCATCTGGCCCTGGCGTTCTGTTTGGAACATCCGTATCGTTAAGATACACTCCAAAAGTTAAAGGATATTTTCCATAAGATGAAGTGTCATAAAATTCATCTGTTTCACTTTTTTGCTTATCTTCATCAGTAATACGTGTATTAGCTGACATTTCTTTTGAAGGGTTCTTTAACTTCGTAATCATTACAGCTTCATAACCTGCATCTAGAAATTGCTGCAAAACCTTAGCTAACTCTTCTTCTGTTCTATTAGCATTTACGCTTAAATATGGAAAAGCAACAAAAGACTCAACAGCATCAACTCCTTTTACTTTTAATGCATTTGCTATTTCGCGTTCGCCTCGTTGTCTTATTCCTTCTCTTTTAGACTTGTTTATTATTAGTACTTTTTCAGTTTTAATTACACCAATATTGTCATCTTGCCAAGATTTTTTAAGCTTAACATTTGATCCGCAACCAATCATCAATAAAAGTGAAAACGTAAAAAGTAGTGTTTGTATTAGTTTGTTCATGAATTCTTTTGGTTTTTTCAGTAAATACAAAATTACTTTAAAAATTAATTAAATCTATTAATTTTATGATAAAAAAAAAACATTATGAATTCATCCAGTTTTTAAATGCAGTTGCTTTTGCTTTACTCACAACAATACGCTCTTTAAATATTGGTTTTGTATTGATAACTAACTTGCCATTAAAATAAAATTTAATGTTTTCAACTGCTTTTTTTTGAAGAATAATTTGTCGGTTAACTCTATAAAAATATTTCGGATTTAATTCAGCTTCAACATCTTCTAGTTTACTATCAATTGTATACATTTTATTATCAAATGTTATTGCCTTAATTATTCCTGTATCAATATATAGTATAGCAATATTTTCAGTCAATATTGGTTTTAACTCATCATGCGTGCGTACTAAATAGGTGGTTTTAAATTGTTCGCTTTGTATTTTTAACAATGTGAGTATTCCTTCAATCTGATTATTTGAAACCTCAACTGGCTTTTTTTGATTTTTAAACTTTGTCAACGCTTCTGACAATTCTTCCTCATCAATTGGTTTTAGCAAATAATCAATACTATTAACTTTAAAAGCTCTAACTGCATATTGATCAAAGGCTGTTGTAAAAATAACAGGAATATCGATTGCAACTTGATCAAAAATTTCAAAAGAAATTCCATCTGCCAAATGAATATCCATCAACACTAAATCGGCATCAATAGATTTAGAAAAATAATTTATAGCTGATTTTACAGAATCTAACACAGTTACAACCTCAATTGAGGTGTCAATTTCCTTCAGCAAATAAGTAAGATTTTCACTTGCCGCTATTTCATCTTCTACAATAATTACTTTCATTTAATTAAGAGTTTGTCTATTTATTTATTCCTTTAATAAAAATTTGACTTTAAAAATTCCATCAGTATCACTTACCTCAATTTTACGCTCTTTTAATAACAAACATCGTTTGTTTAAGTTAGATAACCCATTTCCGGTACTATCTACAAAAGTAGCTCTCAGCCTAATTTTATTTTCAACACAAAGATAATCATTATCAAAATATACTTTTATTGTTAAGGGATTTGACTCTGAAATTTCATTATGTTTTACCGCATTCTCCACCAAAAGCTGCAAAGCTAACGGAGGTACTTTTTCATCATATAAATCACGATCGAGGTCAATTTCAATTTCAAAACGATTGCGATAACGAGTTCTAATTAAAAATATATAGCTATCTAAAAACTTCAACTCTTCTTTTAAAGTTACCAAATTTCGATCGCTACTTTGCAAAATATAGCGATACATAAAAGATAATTTATTCACAAACATAGTGGCCTTCTTGTTTTCTCTAATCAATGAGTTTAAAGAGTTTAAGGAATTAAATAAAAAATGTGGTTTGATTTGATTTTTCAATGCTACCAATTCATTTTCAAGATTTTTTTGTTTCAATTTTTCATTTTCAATTACTTGCTGTTGATTAACAATTTGATATCTTAAAAAACCTGCAACAAAAAACAGAATAATAAAAACAACAGTATAGCCAAAATAAAAACGGTTTTTTTCTCCTTGAGGTAAAGCCATTTCGATAATGTAAGAATATGCAACAAAGAGAAGTTGAATAACAATCACTGCAATAATAAAGTTAATTACAATGGTTAAAATAGTTCTTATACTTATTGATAAATTGTAGTATTTATATTTCCAATTAGTATTGAATTGTAATACTAACCAAGAAAATAAAAACGTAAAAAAACCACGTACTAAAATATCTTCATTTGTAATTGGAGTGAAGGAACTATTTAGAATACTCGTTCCAAAAAACAAAGACATCGCTCTTCTAAATATTGCCAATAAGGTTACAAGAATTGCAACACTTAAAATTACTGGTTGCTTTACTGGTATAAATCTCATATCAATAAATTTATAATAATTTTTTATTTTTTGGATTGAAAACAAATCTACATTATTTTAATTGAGTAATACTCTATACCTATTTTAAAAATCTAATATAAAGTAGTGCTTTAACAAAACAGTCGAAACCCACGTCTCGACTGCTTCTAAAAAACTAACTAAACTATTATTATGAAAAACTTTGAAAACACCTACCGGTTAACTACTCCGATTGTCTTGCTTTACTTTTAAACTCTATTCAAATATATGTTGGTTGTTCTGTATAAAATGTTGTTATTTAAGTGAAGTGACTAATTTTATGAGTGAAATGATATAATAGTAAAGTGAAGTAATTTCAAATAAAAACAATCTCAGTAAATTGCTTATATATTAGAGATTGTTAACTTGCACAAAAATCTTTTTTTTGAGAAGAATAGTAGTTTCCGTAACAAATGATTTGGTCACAGACCAACGTGTATATAAAGTTTGCAAGTCCTTGCAAAAAATTGGGTTTGATATACTATTAATTGGAAGGCAATTAAAAAACAGTCCGTCAATTAACAGACCTTATAAAACGTATAGAATGCGATTGCTTTTTAATAAAGGAATCCTGTTTTATGCCGAGTACAACATTCGTTTATTTATCAAATTACTTTTTACAAAAAAGGATATTTTACTATCAAATGACTTAGATTCACTCCTTCCTAATTATATGATTAGCCGTCTTCAAAAAAAGAAATTGGTTTATGATAGCCATGAGCTGTTTTCTGAACTACCCTCTGTACAAGGAAGGTTTTCACAAAATATTTGGAGGTATTTAGAAAAACGATTACTCCCAAAAATAAAATATTTCTTTACGGTTTCTGATTCAATAGCCGAATGGTATTTTAAAGCATATGGCACAAAACCCTTAGTTTTAAAAAACCTTCCTGAATACAAAAATATTTTTAAGAGTGAATCTGAAGATAAATACATTCTTTATCAAGGAGCATTAAATGATGGTAGAGGTTTAATTCCCTTAATTGAAGCTATGCAAAAAATTGATATTACATTAATCATTGCTGGAGATGGCCCGTATAAATCAAAGATTGAAAGCGAAATTATTAAATGTAATGTAACAGACAAAGTTAAACTCATCGGAAAAATATATCCAGACAAACTAGTTAAGATTACACAAGAAGCAACTTTAGGTATTAGTTTAGAAGAAGATTTTGGATTGAGTTATCGCTACTCTCTTCCAAATAAATTATTTGACTATATACAAGCTAAAACCCCTATTGTAGCTACCTATTTACCTGAAATAAAAAAAATTGTAACTACTTACAAAATTGGAGAAATTATTGAAACACACTCGCCAGAATCAATTTCGAGCACTATAAATAAAGTCTTAGAGAATGGGAAAAACCATTATCAACAAAATTTAGAGAAAGCCTCAAAAGAATTGATTTGGGAAAATCAAGAAGCCATTTTATTAACTGTTTTTAGAAACATCTAAACTACTTAAGTAAAGTATTTTAAATAGTTGAAAAATAATAAGAGATGGATTTTTAGACAATAAATTCATTTTTAACCGCTCACCAAATGAATGATATATTTTATTCATTACAAACCTTAAACTTCTAACTTTTTTATAACTAGACACTAAAGTTAGTTTTCTAGCTAACTTATCATTTGTATTCATTAAAAACAGAGCATTAGCTATTGCCTTTTTAGTTTTATTCACAAACACATCATTATTTTCAATTCCTAAATGATACACCGGATTTTCAATTACTAATACTTGTTCTTTCTTAAATTGGAGAAAAAATCGTGTATCTACAAATCCATAGGTTTCTTTTAATAAGGGAAAGTTATTATCTTTTGCTAACCTTCTTTTTATTGCAAAATTAGCACCCCTCAAATTTAATATAGGATATGCTTTTCTTTTTTCAAAACCAATTTCTTCTTTCTGTTTCCCGTATTTCCATCGTAATAAATGTGGCAATGGTTTTTTATGGTCATAAATAATATTTCCAGAAATAAGCCCTTTGTTCGTAGATTTCATTTCACTAATATAAACTGAAAGAAAATTATCTTCAACTGCTAAAACATCCACATCTAAAAACAAGAGCCAATCACTTGTAGCCTTTTCAATTAAAAAATTTCGATTAGCTGCATTACCAACATTAATATTTTGCTGAAATAATTTTACATTTTGATGGTTTAAACTTTCAATATAATCAGTGTTTAAATTTTTAAAATATGTGTTAGAAACATCATCCGAAAGAAATAGCTCCCATTTACAATTGATGTTTTCAAATTGCCTCATTAAATTTTCAACAAGTGGCTGTACATTATAATTATAAACCGGAATTAAAACTGAAATCATTAATTTGTAGTATTAGCCTGCTTTACCACCTCAAACAATTCTTCTCCTTCGCACTTTAAGGTTTTATACGGATATTTAAGAATTAGGGCATAGTCATGAGTAGCCATTAAAATTGTTTTACCGCTTCTATGAATTTCTTCCAAAACTTCCATTACTTCTATAGAGGTTTTTGGATCAAGATTACCAGTTGGCTCATCTGCCAAAATAAGTTCTGGATCATTTAACAAAGCTCGAGCAATTGCAATTCGTTGCTGCTCTCCTCCCGAAAGTTCAAAAGGCATTTTAAACCCTTTAGTATGCATTCCTACTTTTTGCAATACCTCATTAATTTTGGCTTGCATCCCTTTGATATCTTTCCAACCAGTAGCTCTTAAAACAAACAACAAGTTTTCTTCAACATTACGATCATTCAGCAACTTAAAATCCTGAAATACAATACCAATTTTTCTTCTTAAAAACGGAATTTGCTTTTCTTTAAGTTTTTGCAAATCAAAACCTACAATTGTTCCTTCTCCATTTTGCAGTTCCAGATCGCCATATAAGGTTTTCATCAAGCTACTTTTTCCACTTCCTGTTTTACCAATTAAATAAACAAAATCACCTTCATCAATTTCAAGATTTACATTTGATAGCACTAAATTTTCGCCTTGAAAGATAGATGCATCACTTAAAAAAAGAATGGAATTTTGCATAGAATTTTTTATTTACTCACAAACTTAGGCTTTCTTTGTAACCTTTCAAAAAAATTACCGACTTTAAATTGGTGTCCTCTCAAAGGACCAATTTTAAACCCAAATATTTCTAATTATGACAAATTCATTTTCAACTTTCTTTTTATTAGCTGCTACTTTTTTAATATTGATTTCTTGCCAAACCGAACCTAAACCAACTTCTTTAAAAAAGGGCTTTTGGCGTGGAGAGATAACTATACAAAAACAACAAATACCTTTTGTTTTTGAAGTTTTGAGCAGTAATAATGAATACAAAATCAATTTACATGATGGTGATAACATCATTGAATTAGACGAAGTATCAGTAGTTAATGATTCGCTATTTTTTACTTTACACATTTTTGATATTGATGTAAAAGCAAAAATTAAAAAAAACAATATAAGCGGAACTTACACAAAAAATTATGCCGATAATTATGTGTTACCATTCAAAGCAGCCTATGGTAAAAAAGACCGTGTCAACAATCCATCTACTTCTACTAATTTTGATGGAACATGGTCTTTTAAATTTGAAGGCGATGATGATAACAATAAAAAAGTTGCAATATTTAAAGCTGATGATAATTTGCTAAAAGGTTCTATTCTCAGCAAAACAGGAGATTATCGATTTTTAGAAGGAACTTCTACAAACAAAGATTTCACATTGTATGCTTTTGACGGAAACCATCTCTATATCTTTAAAGCCGAATTAGAAAATGACTCTATTTTTAAAGGAGAATATTGGTCAGGAAAAACTGGAAACAAAAAATTTACAGCAATCAAAAACGAAAATGCAACTTTACCAGATGCTAATTCACTAACCTATTTAAAGGAAGGTTATAATGGAATGGAATTTTCGTTTCCTGGTTTAGATGGCAATCCAATTTCTTTAACTGATAAAAAATACCAAGACAAAGTAGTCGTACTCCAACTATTCGGAACTTGGTGCCCTAACTGTATGGACGAAACTAAATTCTTAACCAGTTGGTATGACAACAACAAAAATAGAGGTGTAGAAATTATTGGTTTAGCCTATGAGGTTAAAGATGATTTTGATTATGCCAAAAAGCGCGTTCAAAAAATGAAAGACAAGTATAATATTGGATATGATTTTGTTATTGCAGGAACATCAGAAAGAGGCAATGCAGCAAAATCACTGCCTATGTTAAATCACGTTATGTCTTTCCCTACAGCAATCATTATCGATAAAAAAGGAAAAGTGAGAAATATTCATACTGGTTTTTCAGGACCTGCTACAGGCGATTATTACTTAGATTATGTCCATGAATTTAATGTTTTGATGGATGAGCTATTAGTTGAATAACCTTTAGATTTCTTTTTATTTTTCGTTTTAGACTGTTAATTGTTTTTTAATAAAATTAACAAGCACTTAGGCAATTTCAAAGATTTTATGCGTTATTAGTACTATACTAATTTACCAAATTTCTTGCATAAAAAAATTAAAAATGAGTTTAAAAACCCTTATTTTAACTTGCTGTATATCAACGGTCACCTTATTTACTTTTGCTCAAAAAACAGCAACTTACACCAACGAGTTTAGAAATTACAAACACGCACTAGAGTTGTATCAAGACAAGTCATATCTTGCATCTCAACAACTTTTTGGGCAAATAAAATTTGATTACGAAAACACATCCGAAATTCGTGCCAACTGCGAATATTATATTGCCAATTGTGCCATTAGGTTAAATCAACAAAATGCTGACAACTTAATGTTAGATTTTGTAAAGAAATACCCTACAAGCACAAAACAAAACAATGCTTTTTTAGAAACTGCAGAGTATTATTACAAAGTAGGCAAATACCCATATGCTTTAAAATGGTATAAAAAAGCAAACACAAACAGCTTACCAAATCAGCAAAGGGAAGATTATAATTTTAAATACGGATATGCTCTTTTTGCAACCAAAAATTACAGTGCATCTAAAGAGTATTTTAAACAATTATTAGACTCTCCAGAATATGGTTCTAGAGCAAAATATTACTACGGATATATTGCTTATCAAGATGATGATTACGAAACTGCTGATAACTATTTAGGACAAGTAGTGACAGATGCCAATTATCAAAAAAATGTTTCTTATTATTTGGCAGACATGAATTTTAAATTAGGAAAATTCAAAAAAGCCTTAGAATTAGGAGAACCTCTATTAGCAAAAACCAAACGTGATGAATTTTCACAATTATCAAAAATTGTAGGCGAAAGTTATTTTAACCTTAAACAATACAGTGAAGCAATTCCGCATTTAAAAAACTACAAAGGCACTCGTGGTAAGTGGAATAACACAGATTATTACCTATTAGGTTATGCCTTTTATGCACAAGACGATTTTGAGAATGCCATTTCTTATTTCAATAAAATTATTGGAGGAAAAAATGCGGTAGCTCAAAATGCCTATTATCATTTGGCAGAATGCTATTTGCAACTCAACAAAAAAACAGAGGCATTGAATGCTTTTAAAAATGCTTCACAAATGGATTTTGAACCCCAATTACAGGAAGATGCTTTTTTAAATTATGCCAAATTAAGTTATGATATTGGTAATCCTTATAAGAGCACACCAGAAGTGTTACAATCATTTTTAGACAAATATCCAAAATCAAAACACTCGCAACAGATTGAAGAATTAATCATCAGCTCTTTTATCACTTCACAAGATTATGCAGGTGCAATTTTGTATCTAGAAAACAAGAAAGATACCAAAAGCCCACGTTATCAAAAAGCAACTTTTTATAGAGGAATTCAAGTTTTTAATGAAAAAGATTATAATGATGCTATCCTTAATTTCGAAAAATCGCTAAGCAACCCTCAAGATAAGAAAATGGCAGTTCGTAGTAAATTTTGGCTAGGTGAATCAAATTTTAGAATGAATAATTTTGATTTAGCCTTAGATGATTTCAATTTATTCTATGCCAATTCTCAATCTAAAGAAACATCAGAATTTAAAGAAATCAACTATAATTTGGCATACACCTATTTTAAACAAAAGGATTATCAAAGAGCAAGTATAGAGTTTCAAAATTACATCAATAAACATCCCGAAAATAAAGTGAAATTAGATGATAGTTATTTGCGTTTAGCTGATACTTATTTTGTCTCTAGCGATTATCAAAATGCAATAAAAGCTTACGATATTATTATTCAAAATAAATCTACTGATGCAGACTATGCCCAATTTCAAAAAGCGGTGAGCTATGGCTATATTGGCCAAGACAAACAAAAAATTGAAGAACTAATTACCTTTTTAAGACGCTATAAAAAATCAGCATATAAAGATGATGTTTATTATGTTTTGGCAAATGAATATGTTGATGCCAACGAAACTGAACTCGCTCTAGAAAAATATGATTATCTAATTAATAACATCAATCGGAGTTCTTTAGTAAAAAAAGCGATGCTTAAAAAAGGAGCAATTTATTACAATACCGATGCCAATGAAAGAGCAATATCCACTTATAAAAAAATAGTAAATCAATTTCCAAATACTGCTGAGGCAAAACAAGCTGTTGCAAGTGCTAGACAAATTTATGTAGATTTAGGACGGGTTGATGAATACGCATCTTGGGTAAAAACAATTGATTACATCAATGTGACGGATGCCGAATTAGATAATGACATGTATGAGTCTGCCGAAAGACAATACCTGCAAGGAAACCATCCAAAGGCAATTAGCGGTTTTCAACAATACCTAGACAATTTCTCGAACGGATTACACGCATTACATGTAAACTTTTATTTAGCACAGTCTTTATTTTCAGAAAATAAAACTTCAGAGTCTATCCGCTATTATTCTTTTGTAATTAATCAACCACAAAATGAATTTACTGAACCATCGCTTTCTAAACTAGCCCAGGCATATTTAGAAGTTGAAGATTGGCAATTAGCAATTCCTGTTTTACAACGATTAGAAAATGAAGCATCAGAAACTCAGAATTCTATTTTTGCAAAATCTAATTTGATGAAAGGGTATTATACGCAACAAGACTATGCCAAAGCTGTTGACTATGCCGAAGCTGTTTTAGAACAACCAAAAATTGACAATACTGTGAAATCAGATGCGCAAATAATCATTGCTAGATCTGCTATAAAAACGAATAACGAAACAAAAGCAAGAGCTGCTTATAAAAAAGTAGCCACAATTGCTAGCGGCGAACTGATGGCCGAAGCTTTGTATTACGATGCCTATTTTGAGCATAATGATGGTAGCTATCGTGTATCAAATACAGTAGTTCAAAAAATTGCATCATCCTATTCTAATTACAAATATTGGGGAGGCAAAAGCCTAATTATCATGGCTAAAAATAATTATGCTTTAAAAGATTCGTTTCAAGCAACCTATATTTTAGAATCAGTGATTAAGAATTTTTCTCAGTTTGATGAAATTATTGAAACTGCTCAAACAGAATTAACACGCATTAAAACTGAAGAAGCAAAAACAAACGATTCAGTCAACCCAAAAAATTAAGTCTTCGGCAAGCTCAAACTGATAATAAGTTGTCATTTAGAGCAGGGTCGAGAAGTTAAACAAATAAAAGAAATACAATATCACACTGAGCTTGTCAAAGTGTCTCAATAAAAAATATCAAATGAGAAAAATCATTTTTATAACCCTAACAATCCTTACAACTGCAACAATAATGGGGCAAGAAAAAGTAAAGGACACCTTGAATACAGATGAAATTATGGTGATAAAACCATACACCCCTACTATTTCTGATGCGTTTAAAATCAAAGACAATCCACAAATAGAAAATGAAAACATTCAAAAAGACAGTGTTACTTACTCCTTTTTTTCTGTGCCAGTTGCTTCAACTTTTACCCCAACAAAAGGAAAAGCTCAAAGTGTGGTTCGAGAACCTTTAGATAAAATTTATGAGAATTTTGTAGCAGTAGGATTTGGCAATTATACCACTCCTTACCTAGAAGCCTTCTTACACTCTAGTAGTACTAGAAGTAATGATTTTGGTGCTTTTATAAAACACCAATCTTCAAATGGTGGCATCAAAGATATTTTGATTGATGATAATTATTCAGATACCCAACTCTCGTTATTTTACAAACAATTTGAACGAGATTACAATTGGGAGGCTAATTTAGGAGCGCAACACCAAATTTACAATTGGTATGGACTACCAGAAGGAATCACTTATGATCCAACATTCTTAAATACTATAGACCCTAAACAAACCTATCTAAATATTTTTGGTGGGGGATCTTTTAATTTTGAAGAAGGAATTTTTAAAGGTGGTAAAGTTCGAATTGACCATTTTTCTGACAACTATAGCAGTAGTGAAATTCAAGCTAAAATAACTCCAGAAATAGAATTCCCAATTTCATCTGAGCTGATTGATTTACCTTTTGACATTGAGTTCATAACAGGTTCATTCAAACAAAATTACTTAACTAATACTGCTGTAGAATACAGTTTTGTAAATCTTGGGGCAAGTCCAAGTTTAGAAATATTGCGCGATAAACTAACTGTTAATCTTGGGGCAAGAGTTTATTATAGTTTTGACTTAGAAAGCAAACAAAATAAATTTTATGCCTATCCAAATGTAACGGCATCCTATAAATTAATTGATGAAACATTAATTGGGTACGGTGGTATCACCGGTGATTTACATCAAAATAGTTATCGTGAATTTGCCAATGACAATCCATTTATATCACCTACTTTAAACATCTTACCAACCGATCAACAATACAACGCTTTTTTAGGAGCCAAAGGAAAATTATCAACTAAAGTTGGTTATAATTTTAAAGCATCATATCAAAGTGAAAAGAATAAAGCATTGTATATTCAAAACCCGTCAATGTCTAATGGAATCATAAACCCAACCTTTGCATTCCAAGCAGGAAATTCATTTGGTGTGGTATATGACAATGTTAAGACCTTGAGTTTATTTGCAGAATTGGATGTGTATATTTCTAAAGAATTTAAGTTTGGAGGAAACATTGAATACAATAATCTTACAACCGATGTACAAGCAAAAGCATGGTACACTCCAACCTTAAAAGCATCTGCTTTTGCCAACTACAATTCTAAAAAATGGTATGTAGGTGCTGACCTTTATTTTGTTGGAGAACAGTTTGATTTAGTTCAAAATTTTGGTGAACTAAATGGTACCATTACCACCTTAGACCCCTATGTAGATTTAAACTTTAATGGTGGGTATGTTTTTACCGATAGATTAACTGCCTTTGGTAGAGTTAACAATGTTTTGGGTATTAACTACGACAAATACACCAATTACAAAGTACAAGGTATTCAAGTACTAGCTGGTATAATTTACAAGTTTGATTTTTAAGCTCCAAAAAATATTTTCTTAGTTAAGAACTAAGATTTGAAAGAATATATAGATCTTCTGTTTGAATTTGGATTTTGAATCAATTCCCTAAAAATCCCTAACTTTGATTACAAACTGTAAATTCAAAGTCATATCATGATTAGGTTTTTTAGAAAATTAATTGTAGCCAAGGCAAAACAACGCCTTAAAAAAAGTAGTCCTTCTATAAAAACATCTTCACTCTCCGAAGAGTTTGGTATAATAAAAGCTACTACAATTTATTTTGTTAGGGATTCTATTTTTTTAACTATTGGTATTTTTTCTGCAGGTTTTGGACTCAAAGGGTTCTTATTACCAAACTCCTTTATAGATGGTGGTGCGATGGGGATTTCTCTTTTAATTTCAGAAACAACCAGCATTGATCTATCTATACTTATTGTGGCAATTAATTTTCCTTTTATCCTCTTAGGATATAAACAAATTGGAAAACAATTTGCATTCAAGAGTATTTTAGCCATTATTGGATTGGCATTAATTGTACACTTTATTCCCTTTCCTTTAATAACATCAGATAAATTACTAATTGCTGTATTTGGTGGATTCTTCTTAGGAGTTGGCATCGGAATGTCTATCAGAGGTGGTGCTGTCATTGATGGCACTGAAGTCTTAGCTATATATCTGAGTAAGAAAACAGGACTTACAATTGGTGATGTAATATTGATATTTAATATCATCATATTTTCGTTCGGAGCCTATATCTTATCAATAGAAATTGCGCTATATGCAATTCTTACTTACATAGCGGCTTCAAAAACTATTGATTTTGTCATTGAAGGGATTGAAGAATATACTGGCATTACTATAATTTCAGATAAGAGTGAAAAAATTCGAGTTATGATAACAGAAAAATTGGGTAGTGGAGTAACTATCTATTCCGGTAAAGGCGGATACCAAAAGGATGGTGATAATTCAAAACCGATCGATATCTTGTACACAGTTATCACCCGATTAGAAATTGCAAACCTTCGAAAAGAAATTGACAAAATTGATGCGAATGCCTTTATCATTATGAACAGCATAAAAGACACTAAAGGAGGAATGATAAAAAAAAGACCCTTGAAGGATTAGAGAAATTTATACTTTGGTAACATAAATAATGTATTGAAAATTAACTAAGACAAATACATCAACTACTAAACTAGACATACAAGTATAAGCATCCATCTAAAAATTTATTTCCGTAGATTTACGCAAACAAAAATCATACTATATGCGTAACCTTATCTTAACCCTAATCATTGCTTTTACAATTATTTCTTGTACTGAAAAAAAAGCAGACAAAACTGTAGAAACCTCAACAATCAACAAACAAGATTCTACACAAATCAAAACTGTTTTTGATGCGTCCTTAACTGAAGGACAAGCCTACGAATGGTTAAGAGATTTAACCCAAAATATTGGTGGACGTTTATCAGGTTCACCCGAAGCGCAACAAGCGGTTGAATGGGGAGAGCAATTAATGAAAGACCAAGGATTTGAAAATGTACGTTTACAAGCTATTATGGTACCTCATTGGGTTCGTGGCGAAAAGGAAAAAGCATTTTATAAAATAGGAAACGAATTAAGAGATGTGCCTGTTTGTGCACTAGGCGGTTCTATTGCAACTCCAAACCAAGGTATTACTGCAGAAGTAATTGAAGTTAAAAGTTTGGAAGAAGCAATAGCGAAAGGTGAAGAATTACGAGGTAAGATTGTTTTCTTTAATCGTCCTTTTGATGCAACTTTGATTAATACATTTAAAGCCTATGGTGGTTGTGTAGATCAACGTTATTCTGGAGCTAAAACTTGTGGTGAATTTGGTGCAGTGGGAGTTATTGTTCGTTCAATGACGCTGAGTATGGATGATAATCCGCATACAGGCACTATGAGTTATGGTGATATTCCTGCTAATCAATACACACCCACAGCAGCTATCAGCACAAATGCTGCAGCACAATTGAGTCTGGATTTAAAGAACAATCCAAATCTAAAATTCTACCTTAAGCAAAGTTGTGAAACATTACCAGACGCTCCATCATTTAATGTAATTGGAGAAATTACTGGTAGCCAATATCCTAACAAGTATATCACCGTTGGTGGACATTTAGATTCTTGGGATTTAGGAGAAGGCGCACACGATGATGGTGCTGGAATTGTACAATCTTTAGAAGTATTGCGTTTATTAAAAGAAACAGGAATAAAACCAAAGCACACTATTCGTGTGGTGTTGTTTATGAATGAAGAAAACGGAACGCGTGGAGCAAAAAAATATGCTGAGGAAGCCAAATTTAAAAAAGAAATTCATGTAGCAGCATTAGAATCTGATTCGGGTGGATTTACACCAAGAGGGTTTTCTTATGACGGGAATGAAGAAAACAAAGAGTTGTTTTTGAGTTGGAAATCTTTGCTTGAACCATACGGTTTACATGATTGGACAGTTGGTTATTCAGGTGCAGATATTATGCCATTAAAAGATGGCACTATTACACTTTCTGGCTACAAACCAGATAGCCAACGTTATTTTGATTATCACCATACATCTACAGACACTTTTGATAAAGTAAACAGACGCGAATTACAATTGGGTGCAGCAGCAATGACATCATTAGTATATTTGATGGATAAATATTTAGATGTATCAACCGTAAAACAATAGCCAGATGAAATCATTGTATATCCTTTTAATTCTTCCATTTTTTTGGGCATGTAACACAAAACAAAAAGTTGATTTAATTGTTACAAACGCAAAAGTCTATACAGTAAATAATGATTTTGAGATTGTTGAAGCACTAGCAATCAAGGATGGTAAATTTGTGGCTGTCGGAACTTCAAAAACTATAGTTAAAAACTACAATTCAACAAATACAGTTGATGCACACGGAAAAGCATTGTATCCAGGACTGATTGATGCACATTGTCATTTCTATGGATTAGGCCTAGCCGAACAAAAAATAAGGCTTGAAGGAACTCAAAGTTTTACAGAAGTTGTACAACGTATTGTTGATTTTCAAAATGAAAAAAATCTTCCATTCATTACTGGTAGAGGTTGGGATCAAAATGATTGGAGTATTAAAGAATTTCCGACAAAAGATACTTTAGATATCTTATTTCCAAACACTCCAGTTGCTGTTAGACGAGTAGATGGACACGCAATGCTGATAAATCAAGCCGCAATGGATTTGGCTAACATCAATGAAAACTCATTTGTTGAAGGAGGAGAATTTATCAAAAAGAATGGAAAATTAACTGGTGTTATTTTAGACAACGCCATGGATCTTGTTTGGAATGTACAACCAAAACCTACAAAATCAGAAATGATTATGGGGCTAAAAGATGCCGAAAAAATCTGCTTCAATTTAGGATTAACAACTGTTGATGATGCCGGTTTAAGCAAACAAACTATTGAACTTATTGACAGCTTGCATACTACAGGCGATTTAAAGATGAGAGTGTACGCTATGGTTTCTGTTAGCCAAGAGAATTTAGATTATTACATTGCAAAAGGCATTATTAAAACGGATAGATTGAATGTTCGTTCTTTTAAAGTTTATGGTGATGGTGCATTAGGATCAAGAGGTGCTACCATGAGAAAATCATATAATGATAGAGAAAATCATTTTGGAGCACTCATATACAAACCTAAGCGCTATGAAGAAATTGCAACCCAAATTGCCGCTTCAGACTACCAAATGAATACCCACGCAATTGGCGATTCAACAAATCACTATCTAACTACAATATACAAGAGGTCGCTAAAAGGTCAAACAAATAGACGATGGAGAATAGAACATGCACAAATTATTTCACCAGAAGATTTTGATGCGTTTGATAATATCATCCCATCAGTACAACCTACACACGCTACGAGTGATATGTATTGGGCAGAAGAAAGAGTAGGTTCGGATAGAATCAAAGGTGGATATGCATATAAAGATTTATTAAACAAACATGGCAAGATTGCGTTAGGAACTGATTTCCCTGTAGAAAAAGTTAGTCCGTTTTTAACTTTTTATGCGGCTACAGCTAGACAAGATCTTGAAGCATATCCAAAAGATGGATATCAAATGGAAAATGCATTGACAAGAGAAGAAACGTTGAAAGGGATGACAATTTGGGCTGCATATTCAAATTTTGAAGAGCACGAAAAAGGAAGTATTGAAGTAGGAAAACTTGCAGATTTCATCATTTTAGATCAAGATATTATGGAGGTTGAGTTACCAAAAATTCCAAATTCAAAAGTTATTGCCACCTATTTAGCTGGCGAAAAAGTGAATTAATTGTTCTTTCATAAACATCCATACAAACCATTTATTTTCGCAAATACTGAAAAGTTAATTGTTGGCACTTTGCCTCCACCTCGATTTACAACTGGAGAGCTTTTAGAAAAAGATGTTGATTTTTGTTATGGTAGCTATTACAATTCGTTGTGGTTATATATTGATAAAATTCATGATTTAGGATTACATTTCGAAAACACAAATGAGGCAATTGAACAACGCAAAAACTTTTTAATTGGGCATAAAATTGGCGTTTGTGATATTGTTGATAGTTGTGAACGAGATAAAATTGATGCCTCAGATTTGGGAATGCAAAACATCCAGTTGAGAAATTTAATTGGCTATTTAAAACAATTTCCTAAAATACACACACTACTTTTTACTGGCGGCAATTCAAAAAATGGCCCTGAATATTTTTTTCGAAAACATATAAAAGAATATAATTTAAAATTAGAGTTGATTTCTAATGAAATTCCAAGAGTCCATCAGTTCGTCATTCCGAGTATCACGAAGGAATCTCTTGATTCAAAATTAAATGATAATGAGATTGCTTCGTCAAAAACTCCTCGCAATTACGACAGAACCATCAAAACCGTTTCGCTGACATCACCATCAGGATCTGCAAACAGAGCTATTGGAAGTAATTCATATTATAAAAAAATGAAAAGCTTAAACTCAAAATACAATACGTTTGATTTTAGAGTTGAGCAATATCAAGAATGGTTTTAATACGTCTTTCCGAGAGCAGCAAAAGAATTTGTTTATTATATTTTTCTAAGAGATTGCTTCAGTCGTTCCTTCTTTGCAATAACAACTACTACTTATGAGAACCATCACAAAAAGGACCATTACCTGTTGCTTTACATGCGCATAAATATTTCGTTTTAGCATTTTCTGCTGTAAAGACTTGAGGTCGCATGCTTGTTCCTTTATGCTTCCCATCACATAGGGGTTGACTTTCAGATAAGCCGCAAGTACACCAAGCATACTTTTTTCCTTCTTCTAACTCTATCGCTATTGGAGTATCTCCTGCTCTTTTTGGTAAATTCATTTGTAATTGTTTTAGGCTTTGATGTTAAAGATATAAATTAAATCTAATGTTCATCACAAGGTTTCCTATTTTTGCCAAATGACACTGAAATTTTTTACCCATTACGGATTGCATTTTATTGCTCCAGCTTTTATTGCGTTTTTCTTTTTCAGGAAACAATGGTTAAAAGTGTATGTAATCTTTCTTTTGACCATGTTGGTAGATTTAGATCATTTATTGGCAAACCCAATTTTTGATCCTAATAGATGTAGTATAAATTTTCATCCATTGCATTCTTATTTAGCAATCGGAATTTATTTTGTTGGATTGTTTTTTAAGAAAACACGAATTGTAGCCATTGCATTACTCTTACATATGCTTGCTGATTGGCTGGATTGTTTTTTATAAAATACCTTCAACAAATTCATCAATATTATCAACGCCATTTGTATCCAAAAACTTGATAAATGCAGAACCTATAATTGCTCCATTTGCATAGTTACAAACAGTATTAAAAGTTTGCTTGGATGAAATACCAAACCCAACAATTAACGTGCTTTTTAAATTCATGGCTTTGATTCTCTCAAAATAGGTAATCTGCTCTTTTGATATTTCTCCTTTTGCACCAGTAATAGAAGCAGATGCTACTACATAAATAAAAGCATCAGTTAATCCGTCAATTTTTATAATACGTTCTTCGGATGTTTGAGGAGTGATTAAAAACACATTTGAAATTCCGTAGTTGGCAAACAATTGTTTGTAATGTGTTTCATATTCAATCATTGGTAAATCTGGTAGAATCACAGTATCTATTCCGCAAGCAACACACTGCTCACAAAATTTTTCTTCGCCATACTTTAAAATTTGATTTAAATACCCCATTAATACTAAAGGTGTTTTATTGGTTTCTTTTATAGACTGTAATTGTTCAAAAATCACATCTAAATTAATTCCATTCCCTAGAGCTACTTCGCTACTATGTTGTATTGTCGGCCCATCAGCCAAAGGATCAGAATAAGGTAACCCAACTTCTATAAAATCTACTCCATTAGAACCCAAATCCGTAATTATTTTTTGGGTATCATTCAACCCCGGGAAACCAGCTGTAAAAAATACAGAACAAAGATTTTGGGATTTATTTTTAAATATTTCTTTAAGTGAATTCATACTATTTCTTTTTGTCATTCCTGCAAAGGCAGGAATCTAAACTAATCGAGCAAAATATCATCATACCAATCATGAGATAAATCAAGCCATCGTTTATTATTTTCTTCTATTAATTTTATTTTCCACTCCCTTTTCCATTTCTTCATATTCTTTTCTCTATCAATTGCTTCTTCAATATTTTGAAAAGTTTCAAAATAGACCAACCTACTCACTCCATATTTTTTAGTAAATCCTTTTTTGATTCCCATTTTATGCTCATAAACTCTTCTTTGCAAATCATTTGAGACCCCTATATACAAAGTCCCTCTAATCTTACTTGCTAAAATCTAAACATAATATTGATGTATAGTCTTCATTTATTTACTATCTATGGATTCCTGCCTTTGCAGGAATGACATCTCATCTACTTTACACATAAGAAAACCCTAAAAATAATTATTTCAAATGCTTAATATATGTTTCTAAATCCTTATCTCCTCTACCCGATAAATTTACAACTACCACTTGATCTTTCTTAAAATCGATTTTTGATAAAACTGCTAAAGCATGCGCGCTTTCTAAGGCTGGAATAATTCCTTCCAACTTCGTCAATTCATAAGCAGCATCTAGAGCTTCTTGATCGGTAGCATTCATAAACTTAGCACGATTACTTTCATTTAAAAAAGCATGCAATGGTCCAATTCCAGGATAATCCAATCCTGCCGAAATAGAATATGGCTCAATAACTTGTCCGTACTCATCTTGCATTAAAATAGTTTTACTTCCGTGCAACACACCAACATCTCCCAGTTGAGAAGTTGCAGCACTTTCGCCACTATAAACACCTAACCCTGCTGCCTCTACAGCAATTAACTCTATAGTTGAATCATCTAAAAAATGATAAAAAGCACCAGCAGCATTCGAACCTCCACCAACACAAGCAATCACAGTATCAGGATTCTCTTTACCAGTATGTTCTTTCAGTTGCCATTTCATTTCTTCACTGATGACAGCTTGCAAACGTGCCACCATATCTGGATATGGATGTGGCCCCACTACAGAGCCAATTAAATAATAAGTGTCATCAGGATTACCAATCCAATCTCTAATTGCCTCATTGGTTGCATCTTTCAATGTTTTACTTCCACTTGTTGCAGGAATTACTTTTGCTCCTAGCATTTTCATACGAGCCACATTTGGAGCTTGACGTTTAATGTCAATTTCACCCATAAAAACAACACACTCCAAATTCATTAAAGCGCAAACTGTTGCTGTTGCTACACCATGTTGACCTGCTCCCGTTTCTGCAATGATGCGTTTTTTACCTAATTGTTTAGCAATCAATATCTGCCCAATAGTATTGTTTACTTTATGAGCTCCTGTGTGATTTAAATCTTCGCGTTTTAAATAAATATGTGCTCCGTATTTTTCTGATAATCGAGGAGCTAAATACAAAGGTGTAGGTCGCCCCACATAGTCTTTTAATAATCCTTTATATTCTTTTTGAAAAGATTCGGATTCAATAATTTTTAAATAATTATCTTCTAATTCTTTTACATTAGGATATAACAATTCTGGAATGAAAGCTCCTCCAAATTGTCCGTAATATCCGTTTTTATCTGCTTGAAATTTTGATTTCATTTTTGTTTATTAATTTATTTCTTCAATAAATTCTTTTAACTTTTCGATATTCTTTAATCCATAAATATCTTCAAAAGCACTATTCAAATCTACACCTATACATTGGCTTGATTCCTGCTTACTCAAGAAAGACAAAATCGCTTTAACATCGTCTGGTCCTATTCCACCACTTAACAAAAAAGGGATTTTTCCTTTATAGTTACTTAATATAGTCCAGTCATATTTTAACCCTGTTCCGCCATAACCTTCTCCTTTGGTGTCAAAAATAAATAAATCACAATGCTGTTCATAATTTTTGGTGGTTGAAAAATCAAAATATTTATCCACCGAAAACGCTTTAATGATTTTAACGTGATGGGACTTATCATCTCCACTCGAAGTGGCACTTCTTGCAAGTTCTTTACAATACTCCACCGACTCACCTCCATGCAATTGAACAGCGTCTAATTTATTGTTTTTCACTAATTCCAAAACAATTGCTTTAGGCTCATTTACAAAAACACCTACTTTTTTTATTGTTGATGGAATCGCAACTTTTGGAAAATCCGCAACAAACCTTTTAGATTTGTCGTAGAAAATAAATCCAATATATTCAGGAGCAAGTTTTACTAGCTCCTGAATATTTTCGCCATCGCGCATGCCACAAACTTTTATTCTCATTTTTTTTATTCTTATTCCTGTGTAAGTACGAATCTCAAGATTATTTTTTCTTCATTTTCTCATAAGTCGCTACCACAGCGCTATGAGAAACTTGTTTATTTTCAAAGTAATTCAACAAATACGTTTTTTCCTCTTCTGATGCGTCTAACTGTTTAATGATGTTTGATAAATGCATTTTCATATGCCCATGTTGAATTCCGGTTGTTGTCAAAGCGCGTAATGCAGCAAAATTTTGTGCCAATCCTGCCACAGCAATAATTTCCATTAATTCCTTTGCTGAAGGGTTTCCTAACATCTCTAATGACAACTTAGCTAAAGGATGAATTCCTGTTAAGCCACCAACCGTACCTAATGCCAATGGAATTTCAATCCAGAATTTAAAAATTCCATTTTCAATTTCACAATTTGTCAAGCTCTTATAACTACCACTTTTCAATGCATATGCATGTGCCCCTGATTCAATCGCTCTAAAATCATTTCCTGTTGCTAAAACCACTGCGTCAATTCCATTCATAATTCCTTTATTATGCGTCACTGCTCTGTGTGGCTCTACATTTGCAATATCCACAGCCTGCTTAAATTTTTGGGCATACATTACTGCATTTTCTTGATACAGTTTTTCAACTGGGCAACTCACCTCAGCTCTCACTACACAATCAGGAACATAATTAGATAAAATACTCATCACAATTTGTATATCATCTCTACGGAATTCATCTGCAATTGCTTCTAGACACGAATTGATAAAATTAGCACCCATCGAATCCTTGGTTTCAAATGTAACGTGCAGTTGAAAATAATTATCTAACTCCGAAGTTTTATTGCGTAACTCAATATCTAAAATTCCACCTCCACGGGTACGCATATTTTTTGTGATAGAATCCGTTGCTGCAATTAAACTCGATTTTGTTGTTTCAAAATAATCTTTCAATTCCTCTACACCACCATCAAACATAAAATGAACTTGACCTATTTTCGTGGTTGACAAAACCGTAGCTTTAAATCCACCGCGAGTACTCCAAAACTTAGCCACCAAAGATGCTGCAGCCACTACTGAACTCTCTTCAACAACCATTGGAACTGCATATTCGCGATTGTTAATGACAAAATTTGGTGCTACACCATATGGTAAATAAAAATTTGAAATGGTGTTTTCAATAAAATCATCGTGTAAGTCTTGTAGAACTTGATTGGAATTCCAATATTGACTTAATGTTTCTTTAGCAACTTTGGAGTCATCAAAAAAAGTATTTACAATCCAATCAATTTTTTCTTGTTTAGAAAATTTTGAAAATCCAGTAATGGTTTTTTTCATTTTTATCGTCTAGTTAATTATACGGCAAAGATAATTTAAAATCATTGTAAAAAAATGACTGTATAAGTTTAGCTTCAAATTTCTTAATTATCGATAGAATTTCCGTAAACTTGGGACTGTTTATTAAGGATTTTAAAATATTGATTATTTTTATCAGCAATAAAATAAAAAAACTGCTCTGTAAAAGGAATTTAACAAATTATAATTTAAATTAATTACACACTTATTATGTCAGATACTGCTTTAAAACCCCATCAAAGAGAACTCTTTGGACACCCTGTTGGACTTTATTTCTTGTTTTTTACCGAAATGTGGGAGCGCTTCTCTTATTATGGAATGCGAGCTTTACTTACATTGTATTTAGTTGGGGTAACTACCGATATTAATCCAGGTTTGGGCTGGACATCTTCTGAAGCTATCATGCTTTACGGATGGTACACAATGTTGGTTTATTTAGTTTCAATTCCGGGAGGAATGATTGCTGATAAGTTTTTAGGGCAAAAGAAAGCCGTAATGTATGGTGCTATCATTTTAGTAATTGGTCATAGTATTTTGGCAATTGAAGAAATGTGGGCATTTTATTCTGGTTTAGGATTAATCATTGCTGGTGTTGGTATGTTAAAACCAAACATCTCTACAATGGTAGGTGGCTTGTACAAGCAAGGTGATATTCGAAGAGATAAAGGGTTTAGTATATTTTACATTGGCATTAACCTTGGCTCATTGCTAGCAACTTTTATTGTTGGATATGTAGGTGAAAAAATTGGTTGGCATTATGGATTTGGTTTAGCAGGTATCGGAATGCTATTAGGACTTTTTGTTTATATGTATGGACAGAAATACTTAACTCATGTAGGAAATAAAACTACAGAAGATGAAATGAAAGATCAAGTTTCATTATCTCAAATTTTTGGAGACTTAACTAAATCTCCAACTCAATTGGTAATTGTTTTAGTTCTAATTACACTTTCAATTTATGTTGGTGGGTTTGTTTTAACAGGGGTTGACCATTGGGGGTACGCTGCCTTATTTGTATTCTTATCATTACTTGTCGGGATGTTAATGATGATTTATAAAAGCTTAAAAAATCAAGTTGAAAAAGATCGCTTTTTAGTAGTATTACTTTCATTTTTATTAGTAATTGTATTTTGGGGAGCCTTTGAACAAGCAGGTGGTTTGATGAGTATTTATACAAAAACTAAAACTGATAGAATGTTGTTAGGCTGGGAAATTCCGGCAACATGGTTCCAAAGTTTAAATGCTGGATTTATTATTTTATTAGCGGTTGCAGTTGCAAACTTTTGGGCAAAAAGAAAATTAAAAAACAAAGAAGCTTCTTCATTATTTAAAATGGCAACAGGTACAATCATCATGGGAATGGGGTTTGTATTTATGATTTTTGCTGTTAGAGATTTTGATGAAAATGGCGCATCTGCGATGTACTGGTTGGTCTTGGCTTATTTATTCCATACTATTGGCGAACTTTCATCATCTCCAGTATCGCTTTCATTTGTTACAAAATTAGCTCCTGTAAGATATGCTTCCTTAATGATGGGATTATATTTTGCTTCAACAGGTTTAGGAAATAAAGTTGCTGGAATCTTAGGAGAAAAAGCATCAGAATTTGGCGAGTATACTATTTTTACAGGTATCGTTTTGTTTACCGTAATATTTGGATTATTGGTAATTGCAATCTTAAAACCACTAAAACGATTAACACACGGTGCAGAAGATAATGAAGTTGAAATGCATGATAATGAAGATTTTAAATTAGCAGAATAACAGCAAGAAAGTCATTAATTAAATGAAAACATCTTAATAATATAACCTAAAAGCTCAAGTAATTTATTTTACTTGGGCCTTTTTATTTTTAAAAAATAAAATTATGAGTACAGAAAACAAATCTTTTTTTGGAGTGATGAAATCCTACAACAAAAACTTCTGGGTTGCAAGTACAATGGAGTTGTTTGAACGTTGGGCATGGTATGGTTTATTTGCTGTTTTAGCATTATACTTAACTGGCTCAACTGATGAAGGTGGACTCGGCTTTACACATACAGAAAAAGGACAAATTATGGGTATTGTAACTGCAATACTATATTTACTTCCTATGATTACAGGGGTCATCGCAGATAAAATTGGCTATAAACTCTCATTAGCTATCGCCTATATTCTGCTGATAACTGGTTATTACCTAATGGGAGAAGTATCTAGTTATACATCTGTATTTTTAGTATTCTTATGGGTAGCTCTTGGGGCTGCTATGTTTAAACCCGTAGCTTCTGCAATTATCACAAAAAATACAGATGAATCTAACTCTACTTTAGGGTTCGGAATTTTTTATATGATGGTAAATATTGGAGGGTTTGTAGGCCCTGCAATGTCTTCAACATTAAGAACTCAATATGGATGGAAAATAATTTTCTTACAAGCTGCAATTGTTATCGCAATCAACTTAGTTATTCTACTAATTTTCTATAAAGAAGAAGACAGAGTAAAAAGTAAAGAATCCTTATCAGAAGCTATATCCAGTTCATTCAGAAATATGTGGGAAGCTGTTAAAGACAGTCGCCTATCCGTCTTATTAGTTATCATGGTTGGTTTTTGGACTATGTTTAATCAGCTGTTTTATACACTGCCAACTTTTATTGAAGATTGGGTAGACACTAAAGCATTACATGATTCTATTGCTCAGGTTTCACCTTGGTTAGCTAGTTTTATGAGTGGTGGTGGTGATTCTGTAAACCCTGAGATGCTTATTAATTTAGATGCAGGTTCAATCATTTTATTCCAATTATTAGTATCCTACTTTGTTTTAAAAATGCGACATGTAAGTGCCATGATTACTGGGTTTATTATAGCTGCTATTGGTATAGGAATTACTTTTTATACAGGTAATGGATTGTACACCATTTTAGGTATCATGATTTTTGCCATTGGTGAGATGATGACCAACCCAACATTCTCTTCTTTCATTGCATTGATTTCTCCAAAAGGAAAAGAAGCTTTGTACATGGGGACTTACTTTTTACCAATATTCTTAGGTAACTTTTTAACCACATTTGTTTCTGGAAACTTATACCAAGCATGGTCTGATAAATTAAGTTTGTTGCAAACTGAAATGAGCAAAAGAGCAATAAATATGCCTGAGATTAGTAGTGAATTTACCAAAAATGACTACTTCGCTTTAGCTTCAGAAAAATTAGAAATAACACAAACACAAATGACACAACTTATTTGGGATACCTACAATCCAAATAAAATATGGTATGTAATTGTTGCAATAGGTGTTGTTACAATTATTGCATTAACTATTTATGACCGTATGGTAATAAGACCAAAAGAAGCGCAAACATCTTAAAAAACAACCTCAAAACCTTTCAATTTAAATTGAAAGGTTTTTTATTACTATAATTAAATACACTTAAATGAATACAAAAGATCAATTTTTAAAAACAGAAGTCTTAGGACACCCCGTTGGCCTTTTTGTTTTATTTTTTACCGAAATGTGGGAGCGTTTTTCCTACTACGGCATGCGCGCATTACTTATCTTATTTTTGATTGCAAAAATTGACGATGATGGATGGGGCTGGGAAAAAAAAGAAGCCTATTACCTCTACGGATGGTATGTCATGCTCGTATATCTACTTCCTCTTTTAGGAGGCTGGTTAGCAGATAATAAATGGGGGCATGTTAAAACAGTTTTAGTCGGAGCTTCAATTATTACAATGGGACACGGCGCTATGGCGCTTTCAGATTTACAACTTGGGATGGATTTGAAATTTGTCTTTTATATAGGTTTGTTGCTTATTGTTTTAGGTACTGGGTTATTTAAGCCTAATATGTCATCTATCGTAGGAAAAATGTATCCTCCAGACAGTGATAAAAAAGATGGTGCTTATACCATTTTTTATATGGGTGTTAACTCTGGAGCTTTCATAGGAACTCTACTTGTTGGATGGATAGGAGAAACTTTTAGTTGGACTTATGGCTTTGGATTGGCAGGTATTTTTATGTTCTTCGGACTATTACAATTCTATTTCGCTCGCAATATTTTTGGTAAAGCTGCTACTGAAATTAAGAAAAATTCTGATGTAATAGTATCAAAAGAAGAAAAAGCCAAAGAGGTTCCATTTACTAAAACAGATTTATCCACTACAGCAGTAGGAGGTTTTTTTGCTATCACATGGATTATTGATGGCTTGTTTTCTGCCATTACAAGAGGGAACCATTTTTTAACTGAAAATCTATTTTCAATAGGAAATATGTCTATTGACTTATCTCAACTGTTTTTTACAATTTCATTATTAACATTTATAAAATTAGGACTTTCGCGATTGGTGAGATATGAAGTAGTAGAAAGAGATCGTTTAAAAGTAATTTTCTTAATCGCTTTTTTTGTAATATTCTTTTGGGCAAGTTTTGAACAGGCAGGAACAACCTTAACTGTTTTTGCCAAAGATTATACCAATAGAATATTAGAAGGAAATTGGGGGTTGATTTACAAAATCATCGATCTTATTTTGTCATTTACACCAATGGTAATTCTAACAGTATTTATCTACAAACTATTTAAAGCTATTTGGAAAACAAATCCACTAACTATAGTTTTTACATCAATAAGTTTTTTAATTATTTGGTATTTAGTAATCATTAGAGTATTAAATAAATTATTAGGAGTAAAAACTGCAGCAGTCTCTGAGGTGGTTAGTAGTTTATCAAACTCTAGTATTGGCGAAATGTTTACAGGAGCAGCTGTGGTAGACACATCATGGTTTCAGATTTTAAATCCATTTTTCATTGTGATTTTAGCACCAATTTATTCTATCCTTTGGAAGCGGTTTACAATTTCAGGACCACAAAAATTCTTTATTGGGCTAACATTGTTAGCTGGTGGGTTTGGTATGCTAGCGATAGGCGCAAGCAGTATTCCTAACGGAGCTGAAACTGCTTCTATTAGTATGATGTGGTTAGTTGGAGCCTATTTATTACACACCATGGGAGAGTTGTCAATATCTCCAGTTGGACTGTCTTATGTTAGTAAATTAGCCCCTGCTAGAATGCTCGCTTTCTTGTTTGGTATTTGGTATGTATTTACAGGGTTGGCCGGAAAAATATCATCCATATTTGCTGAGTACTCAGAATCAATTTTAGAAACAGATGGCTGGACCTATTTTTTCTTGATATTCACCATCATTCCATTTATTGCAGGTTTAGCTATTTTAAGCCTAAACAAACCTATTAAAAGATTGATGCATGGTATTGATAAATAAAACTAAGCATTAACTATTTCAAAATATATGCTCCTTTTTGCCCAGTGTAGTGAAAAGGAGTGTTTTTTTGTTCGCATGTTTTTTCCCAACGTTTGATATACGACTTATAATTAGATCCATCTGCTACAATCATTTTTGGTTTGAGCGAATCTATTAACCTAACTAAATTTAGCCTAGGTGATTGTTGTAAAAGCAACAAATCTGGCGTGTAACTTTTAAGTTGATAAGCTCCCAAACTATCAATAATTAAAATGCGCTTGGTTTTGAATTGCATAATATTAGGAATTGTATTTGTTGCTTGAATTTCCAGACCTCCCACTCCTACCTTATATTGTTTTAGCACTTTGTCTTTTACAAGTGTTGCACTATCTAAGGAATGATAAAATTCAAAATGATTTCCAATTCTTTTTCCAAACATTGAATTCCGACTTTTATGAAAAATGATGAATTCATCAGCTAACAACCTTTGTTGCTTTTCGTAAATAAAAGTTGATTGAAAAAGTATGAGCGCCAAACTAAACCCGATAAGTCTAATAGCGTTTCTCTTAGTTAAAAATCGAATTCCAAAAATAATAATTACATAAGAACTTATCACCATCAGAATTGAAAATGAAATATCTCGAAACAAAAAGTCTTCTTGACGAGCAACCCAATCAACCACCCAATTCATTATATGAATTAAATAATTATATGTGGCTGATAAAATATTAGGAAGTAAATTTAAAAGCGATAATAGTATGATTAGAACTCCACCTAAAAGTATCACTCCCAAAAATGGAATAATCACCAAATTAGACACAAAAAACAAACTTGGGAATTGATGAAAATAATAAAAGCTAATTGGGATAATTCCAAATTGGGCAGCAACCGAAACTGTTAGTAGTTTCCAAAAATAATCAAGTAACTTAAATTTTGGTTTCCAAATATTGTAGAGTAATGGCTGAATCCAAACAATAGAAAACACCGCTAAATAACTCAACTGAAAACCAACATCAAACAAAAAGTAAGGGTTGAAAAGCAATAGAAAGAACATCGATATTGTCAGCGTATTGTAAACATTTGTAGGTCGATTAACTTGCCAACCAATTGCCACAGCAGTAAACATCGCAACTGCACGCACAACGGATGCTGATAAACCTGCCACAAAAGCAAATGCCCACAATAGCGTAACAACCAAAATTAATTTGATTGTTTTTCCATTTTTAATTTGTTCTATTGGTTTGAAAATGAAATTTAAAATTAAGAGGATGATTCCGACATGTAAACCTGATACTGCCAAAATATGAATTGCTCCAGCGCCAGTATAACTTTGAATTAACTTAGGAGAAATTTCTTGACGCTGACCTAAAAGCAATGCATTAATTACTGCCAATTCATCGCCTTTAAAATTATTTTTTATTAATGCAATATTTACGTGTTCTCTAATACGAGCTGCCAACCCTCTTAATGAAAATTGACGTGGCTTCAACTTCAAAAACTCCTGATTATTTGTAAATAACTGATGGTAAATATTCTGCTTTTTCAGGTATTCCTTATAATCAAAATAATAAGGATTCATGGGTGAAATCAGTTCTTTAAATGTTGATTTTAAATACAGTTTATCATCAACTTTTAACTTTTCTAAACTATCCTTTTGTACGTTTAATAAAATATTGCCAATAGTAGATTCATCATTTATTTTTATTACTGAAGCTTCATATTTATTGTAATAATTTCCAGGTTTCAATTTTTTTTCAACCACCAGTACAATTGCAATATCATCATTCAAAAAATGAGTATAATGCTTCGGATTTTTTAAGTCATTATGAATTGTAATTGTGCTAATCCCAATAAAAAATGAAAGAAAATAAGTAGTGCTATTAAAGAATAAATTTCGTCTAAAAGACTTGTTAGCTCTCCAATATTGAAGACCAAGTAACAGTATTAAACCAATTAAAATAAAAGGTAGAAATTTCTCAAAAACGATTGGGCTATAATATCCTGTATATATTCCCAATATCAGGAATACAGTAATTTGTACGGGGACAAATTGTAGTACCTTAATCATAGCAGGCTAAAGGTACTAATTATTTTTTATCACTAATTTGTTGCTTGTGTAAATTTAAAAATAGAATCCTAAAGAGCCTTTAATTCCGAAGTTTCTAGCATTTGGCATATCGCGATAACTCCCACGCCAAATAAAATCTATTCGCAATACTTTGAAAATATTTGCGACTCCAGCACTGTATTCAAAATAAATGTTTTCTGGTGCAATGTATGGTGTCCCCGTAGCATTTATATTTTTATTTGCTTCAGATATTTGCCCCCAAACAGATTTAAACCCAACAACTTCTCTTAGGTTGAATTTTCTCAACAAAGGAACATGCGAAAAAAAGCGTCCATTAAAATGATGCTCCATTCTCAATGAGAGATGAGTATCTGTTACAAAATCATAATAGTCTAAAAGATTGTAAGTGTTCCGTGCTAAAAAGTAAGATTGATTTCCGGGTACAATACTCAACAACCCAAGAGGAACTTCATTAAATATTTTCCCAGCTTCAAAAGTAACAAATGTACGTCCAAAGCCACCCACTAAAAAGGGTTGATGGTAATAAAATTGCAATCTTGTATAATCAAAATCACTGTTAAATGGTCCTTTAATCCCTTTTGAAAGATTTACAAAGAAACTTGCGTAATCTTTATTCAAGTCTAATCGCTCTACTCCATAACCAATCGTTTCTCTTTTAGGGGTAAAACGCAAGGTAAGATCAACAGTAAATTGTTTTACTTCAGAATGTACAACTCTATCATTATCATAATAATCTAAATTAAACGTAGGAGATGCAGACTTTAAAGTTCTGTAAGAAGTACCTACTCTAAAAGCAAAATTCTTTTTGGGTTCCATCGATACAAAAGCATTTGACAAGTTAATAGAAGTCAATTTACCAGTATCACCAGAAGTGAAAAATGTTGATGATGCAAAACTACGCCCCAAAACATCATTAGTAGTGGTTAGGCTCACACCAATTTGCTCAATATCACGTTTATTACCAGCACTTAAAATGATACGACGTTTTCTATCTACCATCCATTTGGCTGATGCTCCATATTTAAACTGATTGTCTTTAAATCCGTAGGCTGTATAAGCTTGTAGTCTCCAAAGGTCGTTGGGACCAAAATAGGTTCTACCTCCAATGCGTAAACGTAAACCTTCTACATCATTTTTGCCAATGGTTGAATAAATCGGTCCAAAATCAAAGCCAGGAAATTCAATATAACCCGATGCTAAAACTGTTACCCAATTGGTAATCCTTTTAAACTTTTTAACCGTACTTAGGGTATCTAACATTTTGTAAATCCCTAGTTCGTCTTTGTCTAATTTTTCTTGTCGATTAACACTCCAATATTCATCCGATTTCTTATAAATACTATCAACATATTTATCTGCTTCATCTCTATAAAACGCCTCTCCTTTATCAATATTAAATTGATAATTTTGATACATGGTGGTACGGTGTCCATATAACCCTTTCTTTTCATCTTTCTTACCCAGACTAAAATCAGACAGCATATAATCACGCTTTAATAAAAAGACAGAGTCATTTAAAACATCAAATTCTTGCTCAATATAAATATCTTTTATCCAGTTAATATTCGCACTTTTTGTGGCTTGCATATTGATTTCTTTCACAGCAAAAGTGGAGTCATTTACCCAAAAATCACCTTTAAAGGTCAATTCACTTTTTCGCCTTGGATAGTACACTATATTATAGCACCACTTGTCCTCAATAAAAGCACTATCTGCCAATACATAGTTATATGCTAAAGGGCCAGTTTTTGAAATTGGACTCACAAAACTCTTATCAAATATCTTGATATAATTATCGTAAATATTGTATTCTAAATACAAATCTTTGATATAAGAAATCACCGTTTGATTCGATTCAAAACCAGAATTTTTGTTGGCAACTAAATCTTCTCTAACTTTTTTAGATTCATTATTTCCGTAAGTATTATAAACTGCTTCATTGATAAAAATTGGGAGGTATGTTTTACCCGTAATACGAGACGTATCAACATTGTCAAAGATAAATTCCATCCCTTTAAACAATTTTCTACCCATTGTTACACTATCAACATTGTTCATGTCGAATTGTAACTTTTCATACTTTTCGAATTGGTACTGATCAAAAAGATGTGTTCCGTTTTGACGTTTTCGTGCCCATATTTTTTCTAAAATAGCGATGGCTGGATTCCCTTTAGCTCTTACTCTTCCAGAATAAACAACCACTTCTTCTAACTGATCTGCTTGTTCTATTAAAGTAACTTTCAAATTAAAGTCGCGCCTATTAACAGCAATTTTTTTCTTTTCATACCCTATAAAAGAAACTTCTATTTCAGTGTAGGTATTATCTGATTCTAGGTAAAATTTTCCGTTTTCATTAGAAACTGTACCAACTGTTGAATTGACAAAAACCACTGTAGCAAAAGGAATGGTTTCGTTATTCTCATCAATAACAACTCCACTAATTTTTGTTTGACCAAAAACTAGAAGGCTAAAAAATAAAAATAAGAGGCTAAAATTCTTTTTCATACTCAATATTTACTGTTTTTTTTAATGGTCACATGCTGTTCGCTATTAACTATTTATTTAGCAAAAAAACTTTTAACATACTCGTTTCATAACAACTAAAAAACCTTCCAAATTTACTATTTGAAAGGTTTTAAACTATTTTTTTAACAGTTTTATTTTACGTACAAAACTTCTTTAACTGCTTTAATAACATCATTTACATTTGGCATCCACTCTTCTAAAAGAACCGGAGAAAATGGTGCTGGGGCATCAGCAGTAGTTAATCTTTTAATAGGAGCATCTAAATAATCAAAAGCATTCTCTTGTACTTGAAAAGTAATTTCTGAAGACACACTCGCAAATGGCCACGCCTCTTCTAAAATTACCAAACGGTTTGTTTTCTTAACCGACTCTAGTATTGCATTAATATCTAAAGGGCGTACCGTTCTTAAATCGATAACCTCGGCTGAGATCCCTTCTTTTTCTAATACATCTGCAGCTTTATAAGCTTCTTTAATTATTTTACCAAAAGAAACTATGGTTACATCTGTACCAACTCTTTTTATATCAGCAACTCCAATAGGCAAAACATATTCACCTTCTGGCACCTCACCTTTATCTCCATACATTTGCTCAGATTCCATAAAAATTACGGGGTCATCATCACGTATAGCAGCTTTTAACAATCCTTTTGCATCATATGGATTCGATGGAACTATTACTTTTAAACCAGGAGTGTTAGCAAACCAATTTTCAAATGCTTGTGAATGTGTTGCTCCCAATTGACCAGCAGATGCTGTTGGGCCTCTAAACACAATTGGGCATTTAAATTGCCCGCCACTCATTTGTCTAATTTTAGCAGCATTATTTATAATTTGATCAATAGCAACTAAAGAAAAGTTAAAAGTCATATACTCAACAATAGGGCGATTTCCACCCATAGTAGAACCTACTGAAATACCTGTAAAGCCAGCTTCAGCAATTGGAGCATCTATTACTCTTTTAGTACCAAATTCATCTAACATCCCTTTTGATGCTTTGTAAGCACCGTTGTATTCAGCAACCTCTTCACCTATTAAATATACAGCTTCATCTCTACGCATTTCTTCGCTCATCGCTTCGCAGATAGCTTCTCTAAATTGTATTGTTTTCATTTGCTCAGATTTTGAGTTGGCAAAAATACTCAAATATTAGGAGATTTAAAGTTAAATCAAATTAAATAAACTGCAGTTTATCGTTTTTAAAACCATGAAGCAAAATTGTATAACTCAAGAAAAAATGAATTCTATATAAATCATCCCCTCAAAAACATTCAATAATTATTTTTAGGATTCTATTCAACATTTTCATTATCTAACTTATACCATTTCACATTTTTAAGTAGATACTCAAAATCATTCTATAAATGATAATGAGTAAAAACATTTACTATGCGCGCATAGTATTTTTCAAAAAAATGTCTTAAATTCGTACCCATGCAAATTTGCATGATATTTAAATATTTTAAAATAGTACATATGAAAATTTTAGTGTGTATAAGTCATGTTCCAGACACGACTTCAAAAATAAATTTTATCGAGGGCGATACTAAATTCGACAGTAATGGTGTCCAATTTGTTATTAACCCTTATGATGAATTTGCGTTAACGCGCGCCATGTGGTTTAAAGAAAAACAAGGTGCTACTGTTACTGTTATAAATGTTGGCAATGCAGTTACTGAACCTACTTTAAGAAAAGCTTTAGCCATTGGTGCCGATGATGCAATTAGAGTTAATGCAGAGGCTACTGATGGTTTTTTTGTTGCAAAACAATTAGCTGAAGTTGTAAAAAATGGCGACTATGATATAATATTGGCAGGAAAAGAATCTATCGATTATAATGGTGGCATGGTTCCGAGTATGCTGGCTGCAATTTTAGATTATAATTTTGTAAATGCATGCGTTGGGTTAGACGTTGAAGATAACTCAGCAACCATCCAAAGAGAAATTGATGGTGGTAAAAAAACCTTAACTGCTAATTTACCTTTAATTATAGGAGGACAAAAAGGATTAGTTGAAGAAAAAGATTTACGTATACCTAACATGCGCGGAATCATGATGGCGCGTAAAAAACCATTGACAGTTGTTGAAGCTGTAGATTTTGAAGCAACAACAGTATCAGCAAGCTTTGAAAAACCAGTACAAAAAGGAGCTTGTAAAATGGTAGACGCTGATAATCTTGATGAACTAATTTCTTTACTTCACAATGAAGCAAAGGTAATTTAAAATAGACATGAGATTTATGACTAAAAATATAAGGACTTAATTTATATAACTTTAAAATTTAGTATTTATATCAAATGTCGAATAACAAAATAATTAACATACGAATAAAAAGACTTCTTTTGTCTTTTGCTTATCGTTTAACATCTAATTAATATGTCAGTATTAGTATATGCCGAATCATCGGAAGGAAAATTTAAAAAAGTTGCTTTAGAAGCAACATCATACGGAAAAAAAGTTGCTGAACAACTAGGAACCAACCTTGTTGTTTTAACTATTAATGTAGATGATACTTCTGCATTGAATGCTTATGGAACCGAGAAAATAATTTCAGTTCAAAATGATGCATTACAAAATTTGAATTCAAAAATTGTTGCAGATATCATAAATCAAGTAGCTAAAAAAGAAAATTCTGAAGTAATAATTATTGATTCTAGTACAAACGGGATTAGCTTAGCGCCAATGGTTGCTGTTTACTTAAATGCAGGATATGCATCAAACGTTATGGCAGCACCAAGTAATACCAATCCGTTTACAGTAAAACGAAAAGCGTTCTCTAGCAAAGCCTTCAATCACACAGAAATAAAAACTCAAGTAAAGGTCATAGGCTTAGCAAAAAACTCATTTGGATTGGTTGTAAATGAAACAAATGCAACTACCGAAAAATTTTCGCCATCGCTCTTAGAAAGTAGTATCGCAGTTGCATCAATCGATAAAACTGTTGGAAAAGTTACTATTTCTGATGCTGATATTGTAGTATCTGGTGGTCGTGGATTAAAAGGCCCTGAAAACTGGGGAATGGTAGAAGAATTAGCTGAAGTTTTAGGCGCAGCAACTGCGTGCTCTAAACCTGTTTCTGATTTAGGATGGAGACCACATAGTGAACACGTAGGGCAAACAGGAAAACCAGTTTCGTCTAACTTATATATTGCTTTAGGAATCTCAGGTGCTATACAACATTTAGCTGGAGTTAATTCATCGAAAGTAAAAGTTGTTGTGAATACCGATGCTGAAGCACCCTTTTTTAAAGCTGCTGATTACGGTGTAGTTGGTGATGCTTTTGAAGTTGTTCCTAAATTAATTGAAAAACTGAAAAAATTTAAATCGAGTAACGCATAATTTTTAGTAAATTGTGCCTCGAAGGGCTGTCTAATTTAGATTTCTTTAAGTCTTAAATTAGACAGCTTTTTTTATTAATTTTATTCAGAAAATCAATTCAGATTTGAGTTTAGTTAGATTAGACATAAAAGGAATTTCATACAGCCAAACACAAAGTGGCGCGTATGCATTAGTATTGAGCGAAGTGGATGGTACAAGAACACTACCTATTGTTATAGGTGCTTTTGAAGCCCAATCAATTGCCATAGCACTTGAAAAAGAAATTAAACCCCCAAGACCTTTAACACATGATTTGTTTAAAAGTTTTGCCGATCGGTTTAATATCATCATCAAACAAGTAATCATTCACAAATTAGTAGATGGTGTTTTTTACTCTAGTTTAATTTGCGAACGCGATGGTATAGAAGAAATCATCGATACAAGAACATCAGATGGAATTGCACTTGCTACAAGATTTGACGCTCCTATTTTTACTTATGAAAACATTTTAGATAAAGCAGGTGTCTATTTAAAACTGAAGGATGAAGATATTGACGAAGAAAATTTAATACTAGGTGATTTAATTACTGAAACAGTCGATGAAACTCCATATTCATCAGAACCTATAGAGAGCCTGAACAAACAATTAGGCGATGCCATTGCTAATGAAGACTACGAATTAGCTGCAAAAATCAGAGACGAAATTAACAAACGAAATAAATAGTAATATGAATGTAAAATTTAGATTAACTTTAATGAATTTCTTGCAATTTTTTGTTTGGGGCTCATGGTTAATAACTGTTGGTGTGTATTGGTTTCAAAACAAAGAATGGTCTGGAGCTGAATTTGGTGCCATATTCTCAACCATGGGAATTGCATCTATTTTTATGCCAACCATAGCTGGAATTATTGCGGATAGATGGATAAATGCAGAAAAGCTATATGGTGTTTTACACATTTTGGGCGGATTAACATTATTATTAGTTCCAACCATTGACAATCCAACAGATTTCTTTTGGATTATATTATTAGCTATGATATTTTATATGCCAACAATTGCCTTATCAAATTCGATATCATACAATGCTTTAAAAAATAATGGCTTAAATGTTATTAAAGATTATCCACCAATACGTGTATGGGGAACCGTAGGCTTTATCGCTGCCATGTGGTTAACTAACTTAACTGGCAATAAAGACTCTGCAAACCAATTTCTTATTGCAGGTGTTGTTGCCATTGGTTTAGGAATTTATTCTTTCTTCTTACCAAAATGCCCACCACAAGAAAGTAATTCTACTGAGAAAAAGTCATTTGTAGAAATGTTTGGTTTGGATGCGTTCAAACTATTCAAAAATTATAAAATGGCGTTGTTTTTTATGTTTAGTATGCTGTTAGGTGCAGCACTACAATTAACCAATGCCTATGGCGATGTTTTTTTAGATGATTTTAAACACATTGCAGAATTCAAAGATTCTATCGTAGTTAAATACTCAACCTTAATAATGTCAATCTCTCAAATGTCAGAAACTTTGTTCATTTTAGCAATTCCATTTTTCTTAAAAAGATACGGAATTAAAAAAGTAATGCTGATAAGTATGGTTGCTTGGGTATTGCGATTTGCCCTTTTTGCTTATGGCGATCCAGGTACAGGGTTATGGATGATTATTATGTCTGGTATTGTTTACGGAATGGCGTTTGATTTTTTCAATATTTCTGGTTCTTTATTTGTCGAAACTTCTACAGATTCTAAAATACGTTCTTCTGCACAAGGACTTTTTATGATGATGACCAACGGATTTGGTGCAATTTTTGGAAGTGTTGTGAGTGGAATTATAATTGACAAATATTTTACTTCAGATGCAGGAAAAGATTGGCATGGAATATGGCTAACCTTTGCAATTTACGCCTTAGTTGTTGCAGTCTTGTTTGCTGTGCTGTTTAAACATAAGCATGATCCAGATGAACTAAAAGACATCAAACATTAAGTTTAGCATCGAATAAAGTATTTTACTTTAGTTAGTTAATAACTTTTAATATAATTCAAGGCTCGATGTCAATTACGTCGAGCCTTTTTATTTATTTTTATCATCAATTCTTACAAGAAATAAACCCCTTCCCTTTGGAAACTTAGTATGAAACTATGAAACAATATTTAGACTTAATAAAACACGTTAGAGAAAACGGTGTAGAGAAAACAGATAGAACAGGTACTGGTACCAAAAGTGTTTTTGGCTATCAAATGCGTTTTAACTTAGAGGATGGTTTTCCGATGGTAACCACCAAAAAGCTCCATTTAAAATCTATCATTCACGAATTACTTTGGTTTTTAAAAGGTGATACCAATATTAAATACCTACAAGAAAATGGTGTAAAAATTTGGGATGCTTGGGCTGATGAAAATGGCGATTTAGGACCTGTTTATGGACATCAATGGCGTAATTGGAATAGCGACGGAATCGATCAAATTGCCGAAGTTGTAGAAACTATAAAAAACAATCCTGATAGTAGAAGAATGATGGTTGCTGCTTGGAACCCAAGTGTATTACCAGATACTTCTGTTTCATTTTCTAAAAATGTTGCAAATAATAAAGCAGCCTTACCTCCGTGTCATGCCTACTTTCAATTTTATGTAGCCAACGGAAAATTATCTTGTCAACTTTACCAAAGAAGCGCCGATATCTTTTTAGGTGTTCCGTTTAATATTGCTTCTTATGCATTATTGGTGATGATGATTGCCCAGGTTTGCGGTTTAGGTTATGGTGATTTTATCCATACTTTTGGTGATGCACATATTTATAACAATCATAAAGAGCAAATTGATTTGCAATTATCACGCGATCCAAAATCATTGCCAACGATGAAATTAAATCCTGATGTAAAGGATATTTTTAGTTTTACTTTTGATGATTTTGAATTGGTGGGGTACGAACCTCATCCTTTGATTCGCGGAAAAGTTTCGGTTTAAGTAAGAAGAAATAAAATGGTCTGACATGAAAAACCTTAAACAAACCATCACCATCATAGCTGCAATTGCAGAAAATAATGCTCTCGGAAAAAACAACGATTTAATTTGGCATTTACCTGCCGATCTAAAACGTTTTAAGAAAACAACCACAGAGCATCATATCATTATGGGACGTAATACTTTTGAGTCTATTGGCAAACCATTGCCAAACAGAACAACAGTAATTATTACCCGAAACTCAAATTATAAACAAGAAGGCTGTATTGTAGTGAACTCCTTAGAAAAAGCACTAGAAGTTGCAAAAAATGATGAGACTCCGTTTATAATTGGTGGCGCTCAAATTTACGAACAAGCCATTTTAATTGCTGATAAATTAGACATTACTGAAGTGCATCATTCTTTTGATGCCGATGTGTTTTTTCCTGAAATAGATACTAATATTTGGAAGGAAACTAGTAGAGAATTTTTTAATACTGATGAAAAAAATAAGTATGATTACAGTTTTGTTACTTATGAACAGAAAAATAATATTAGAAAAAATCCATTGAATATTTAATTGTAAAAGTTGCATCAACTGGTAATTTTACAACTCCTAACTTTTCTGAAAATTCATTTTGACCTACTTCTGAATCTGCAATTCCATACCAAGGCTCAATACAAATAAAAGGAGCATCTTTCCCTTTTGTCCAAAAAGCTAAGTATTTAAAATTGGTAAAGTCAAAGGTTAAGCCGTGTTTGTGTTTTGTTGATAATAAAGACACTACGGTAGATTTTAACCCTTTGTAAATCAATGCATCATTTTCAAAAAGTTGATAATCAAGTGGTATCTTATTTCCTAAATCAACATGTGCTGTTTTATCTTTTCGCAAACCTACATCAATATTTATAAAGGTCTGAGTTGGTTTTTCTTCTTCTGGAAACTTAAAATAATAATCCTCAAATGAAGTGCCGTTTACTAACGGACATCTAAATCCAGGGTGACCTCCAATAGAAAATAAGATTTCTTTTGAATCAATATTTACTACATTATGATTTACAAGCAATCTGTTTTTATCAATCCGATAACTAATTTGCAAACAAAATTTATAAGGATATATATTTAATATTTCTTTAGTGCTCAGCAATTCTAAAGTAACTAAATCTTTCTTTTGTTGGATGATTTTAAATTCACTATCTCTAGCAAAACCATGTTGAGGCATTTCATATTCAACACCATCAACTACATATTTTTTATCCTTTAGAGACCCAACAATTGGAAACAAAATAGGTGCTTGACGACCCCAATATTTCGTATCTCCTTCCCACAAATAATCTAATTTTGTTGACTTTGAATAAATCCGAGTTAATTCTGCTCCAGCTAATTTTATTTCAATAAGCAAGTCATCGTTTTCTAATTTTATCATTTAAAACTGACGATTACTTAATGTTTATTTCATAGGGCATCAACGCCTGAATTCCTTCCATTTTTGAGAATCTTTGAATTTCATTATAAACGCTATAATTTCTTTCACCCAATTCGCTTTTTAGCAAATTTTCTTTACTCATTGCAAAAGGGAAGTTTTTAAATGCATCTTCTAAATCCTTTTTATATCTCGGGTAATCAGTTGTTCTGTAATCTACCAATCCTGCCAAAGTAGCTGCCCCTTCTAAAGCATTATCCAATCCGCCCAATTCATCAACCAATCCAATTTCTAGTGCTTCTTTACCTGTCCAAACTCTACCTTGTGCAATTGCATCTGCCTCATCCACAGTCATTTTTCTACCTTCAGCAACACGTTGTAAAAATGTAGTATAAACACGCTCAACCCCTTCTTTTCGCTCATCGTAAAATTCTTTTGACATTGGCTCATAAACACTATAACCTGAAGATTGCTTGTTGGTAGCAACTTGTTCAGCATTGATGCCAATATCATTTACCAAGCCACTAAAATTAGGAATGGTTCCAAAAACTCCAATAGAACCAGTAATAGTTGTTGGCTCTGCATAAATTTTATCTGCGTTTGCAGCAATCCAATATCCACCAGAGGCGGCTAGATTACCCATAGATACTACCAAAGGTTTTTCTTCTTTTAACAAGGCTAACTCCCTGCCAATTAAATCTCCTGTTAAAGCAACACCTCCTGGTGAATTAACCCGTAGCACAACCGCTTTTATATTTTTGTCTTTTTTTATTTTTCTGATGGCCTTTATAATACTTCCTTGACCAATATAGGTGTCATCACCTTTGCCATATAACATAGTACCTTGGGCATACAATACCGCAATTTTGTTTGATGATGTTGATCTGATTCGTCCTTTACCATAAGCTATATAATCTTCTAAACTAATTTTATTGACTTTTTCAACGCCGGCCAATTCATTTAAAATAGTTGTGTATTCATCTTTATAAATAGCAGCATCTAACAAATTATTTTTAACAGATAATTCTGAACTTCTACCCAATAAATTATCCGCTATATTGTTTAATTCTGAAACTGAAATATTTCTACTTTTAGAAATATCCTCCAAAAACACAGACCAAATAGAATTTAAAAATGATGTTATTTGCTCTCTGTTAGCATCACTCATTTTATTGTCTAAATATCCTTCAACGGCACTTTTATATTTTCCATGACGGATAACTTCCATCTTCACTCCATACTTATCTTGAAAATCTTTGTAAAAAAGACGTTCAGAAGACAATCCTCTAAACTCAACATTACCATAGGGTGTCACATAAATAGCATCAGCAACAGAACTTAGGTAGTAATTTTTTTGTGTATATAAATCGGCATAAGCAGTTACAAATTTTCCAGATTCTTTAAACTCAATTATTTTTTTTCTAATCGTTTGTAGTTGTGAAATCCCTGCATTCACCATCAAATTTTCAATACTTATTCCTTTTATATCATCATCATATTTAGCATTTTCAATCGCATTAATAATTTGACTCATTTGAAATGAATTTTTTGCAAACATTGCATCAAACGGATTATCAGATTGCGGCACATAATCTTTCACAGCATCAGACAAAGTGATTTCTAAAACAGAATTGTTTTTTACTACAATTTCTTCCTCTTTATTTAACGAAGAAATTACCACTACTAAAACCACAAAAAATAATATGAAGGCAATTGTAATACTCAAACAACTTGCCAATAGATTTTTTAAAAAATTCACACTAAAAAAGTTTAAAATTGTTTATAAATAGAGAAACAAAGATACACTTTTATACCCTACATTTCTTTTCTTTGTATTCCTTAATGAAAATAGTTAGAACCACATATTTGTCCCTAGGTAGCAACCAAGGCAATAAGTTGCAAAACTTACAATCAGCTGTTAATTTGATAGATGAAAAAGCAGGTGCAATCAAAAAAGTATCTTCTGTCTATAAAACCGCTCCTTGGGGATTTGACAGTGATGATTTTTACAATATATGTATAGAAGTTTCTACAAATTTAAATCCTGAAAATCTGATTTCTAAACTTTTAGGGATTGAAAAATCGTTAGGTAGAAAAAGAAATAATGATGAGCAATACAATGCCCGAATAATTGATATTGATATTTTACTTTTTGAGGATGAAATTATATTTGCACCAGATTTAATTGTTCCACACCCAAGAATGTTAGATCGAAAATTTGTAATGGTTCCTTTAACAGAAATCGCTGCCAATTTCAGGCATCCAATAGAGAAGCAAACCATCTTAATGTGTCTTCAAAATTGTGATGATAAAAGTGATATAAAAAAGATTGAAGAAGAAATCATTCGGCCAATTTCACTTTTCGAAAAATACAATTATATTGCTATTGAAGGAAATATTGGTGCAGGAAAAACATCACTTGCTAAAATGATTGGTGATGACTACAATGCCAAATTGGTGTTAGAACGTTTTGCTGATAATCCTTTTTTACCAAAATATTACAAAGATATGGAGCGTTATGCTTTTCCGCTTGAGATGAGTTTTTTGGCTGACAGATATAACCAACTCACTGAAGATTTAGCGCAATTCGATTTATTCAAAAGCTTCATTGTTTCTGATTATTATATTTTTAAATCGCTCATTTTTGCTCAAGTTTCTTTACATAAAGATGAATATGCCTTATATCGAAAGATATTTGATGTGATGTATAGAGAGATTTCAAAACCCGATTTATATGTGTACCTATATCAAAATACAGATCGCTTATTACGTAACATAAAAAAGCGTGGACGCGATTATGAACAGGAGATTAAACCAGAGTATTTAGATAAAATTCATTCAGGGTATTCTACTTTCATAAAATCTGAAGAAGGCCTCAACACCTTGGTTATTGATGTTTCGGAATTAGATTTTGTAAACAGTTCTGATGATTATCGTACGGTGATTAATCAGATTTCGGAGTATAAATAAAAAGAAGAAAGACTTAAGACCACTTCACTTTAAGATAAAAGGCTAAATTAAATTCTAACATTAATGAGATTAATTTACCTTTCTAGTTTCCCTTTTTCGACGGAAAGACATTACTCTTTTTTCAACTCTAACTTCTCAGCAAAATAGTCGCAAAAATCTCTCATGGTCGCTGCCATTTTTTCATCTTGTGTTGATGTTTCAAAAGTACTTGCCATAGATACTAAAGTTTGATGAAAAAATTGTTTCATCTCATCAACAGGCATATCCTTGGTCCATAAATCCACTTTTAAAGTGTCTTTTTTATTGTTGTCCCAAACAGAAATCAACATTGCCTTTGCCTCAGCATTTTTTATATTACCATCATCTGCATTCCAATGCAATTCCTCCGGAACTTTATTTTCGTCTAAGCCTATGGTGAATTCTATTTTTGATGTATGTTTTACTGCCATGTTTTATAAAATTGTCATTCCTACGAAAGCAAGAATCTTGTTAAATTTAGTACCTGTGATGAGATTTCTGCTTTAGCAGGAATAACAAAGTGGTATTATTTTCTCGGTTTATATTTTGATTTTTTAAAAATCACTTCAGGATCTGTTACTAATAACTGTTGCAAATCTACATCATTATTTTCCATATATGATCGTACAATTTGCCAACCAATCCATACTCCTATTCTACCTGGTGAATCCTGATCTGTTTCTTGATAAAATTTTGAAAATGGTGAAAGGTTAATAAAGCGCATATTCAAATTAGAATCGTTGCTATACAAAAGCTCTTTCTCTATAAAATATTTCCAAACGTTGATTTCATTGTCTTGTGCCCATTTCAATTTTTCAGATGAATAACCCATTTTTAAATCATCTGAAACTTCAGGTAAAAAACAATCTAGTAAATAAGAATGTTTACCTTCTTCAATAATTCTATTCAAAAATATTCTAGCATTAACCTTTGGATAACTTTTCACAATAATATCATTGGCAACATCAATTACCAAACGTTGCTTTTTAAAATTCTGTGATAAGTATTGCGGAAATCCTTTATACACAATATTGTCTGCACCTAAATACATATCCAACGAAATAAAGAGCAATGAATCTGCATAAATAACAGGATATTGATAATCTAAATCAGAAATATGAGTGATAATTCTTGGTGCTCGAAACTTAGGGTTGTAATATTTTACATACTTAAATAATTGTTCTAAACCTTCTTGCTCTTCCTTAAAATCACCAAATATTTTTTGTGATTCATTAAACAAATACAGTTCATCGTCATTTTCCATTTTCCCAATCCAAACACTATCGTGCACCTCTTTAGGAAATAAAATAGCATACTCCTTTTTTAATCTTTGCAAGTCATTTTTAGTTCCCGAATAAAAGACTTCTTCAAACCGATTGATTTTTACATCAATTTTAATTTTTGAAACATCTATCTTCTTATCTATTTCTTTTTGACAAGAAATAATCACTATCAAAATCAATAAACTCGCCCAAATACTTCTCATAGAATTCTTATCTTTGCATTTGATTATACAACGCACAAAAATACTAAATAGTTTTCCATGAATTCTGAAAAAGTCATAAATCATATTGTTAATTGGTTAAAAGATTATGCTCAAAAAGCAAATGTAAAAGGGTTTGTAATTGGGATTTCTGGAGGAATTGATTCTGCACTAACATCAACTTTGTGTGCCAAAACTGGCTTAGAATTATTGTGTATAGAAATGCCGATTCATCAAGAAGACAATCAGGTATCAAGAGCCGTAAATCACATCAACTGGTTACAAGAAAATTTTGAAAAAGTCACCAAAGAGCAAGTAAACTTAACTCCTGTTTTTGACAGTTTAGTTACAGCTTTCCCTACTGTAGAAAATGAAGATGAGCGTTTTATGGCCTTGGCAAATACGCGTGCCAGATTGCGTATGACGTCCTTGTATTATTTTGCAGCATTGCGCGGTTATTTAGTTGTAGGAACAGGAAATAAAATTGAAGATTTTGGTGTAGGCTTTTATACAAAATATGGTGATGGAGGTGTAGATTTAAGTCCAATTGCTGATTTATTAAAATCTGAAGTCTTTGAGTTAGCGGGGTATTTAAAAATCAATAAAGAAATTTTAGAGGCAGCACCAACTGATGGATTGTGGGGTGATGATCGAACAGATGAAGACCAAATTGGAGCGTCATACCCTGAATTAGAATGGGCAATGCAAATGGATTCAGAAAAAAAACTAGCAACTGATTTTGAAGGTAGAAAACTAGAAGTGTTCAATATTTATAAACGCCTAAATAATGTAAATCAACATAAGATGGTTCCGATTCCTGTTTGCCAGATTTCTGATGAATTAAAAAGTTGATTCTACATCATTCAAAATAGCGTGCATTTTTTTTCGAATACGTTGTTTTATTCTATTATTAATAAAAAATGGAATACGTAAAAAAGTTTGTAATGCTTTTAAATAGTTTTTTGAGTTTTTCATTGTAATACTTTATTTAGTGTCTACTAATAAAACAATTCAACAACAAAAAACCATACCCGTTATTGGGTATTTTAAATTGTACTTAAAATAATTTTTGCTTTTTTTCGAAGACGCTGTTTTGCAGCATTTGTAAACGCAAATGGGATATTTAAAAATAATAGCAATACTCTAGAATACTTTTTAAGTACACTCATAACAATTTTCTTTTTTTAGCAATTCCTGTGGGGAAAAACTACATTAGCAAGTCAAATGTAAGGAGTCACACTTAAAAATACAAATTACAACCCTTAAAAAAATTAGATAACCCTACTTAACTCTTTAGAAATGAGCGAATTTAAACCTGTATAATCAACAACAATTTCTAGAATATCATTGTTTTTGTCAGAAGATATCTCTGTTTTTAAGGCTTCTATTTTTTCTTTTATTAAAATTCTACGCAAATTAAGAATGCTATCTGTGGTTGCTTTGCTAATGATTTGATCTGTATTATGTTTCACATGAATTTCTCGTCGTGTCCAGTTACTTAGGGTATGCTCTTCATCATTCATTAAAATATTGGTTACTAAAGTTGCAACTAAATTATCAGTATGATTAATAAAAATATCAATATTAATCTCTTGATTTTGATTCAATTGATTAATGATATCAAAATAGACTTGCCGAAACAATTCATTAGTAAATTCAATTTCATCATCTTGTAAATTCAAATAAATCTCTCTAGAAACTAAGCTGTTATAAGTCTCCTTTTTCTGGACATTATCTTCTTCTATAATTTCAGTAAAATCAACCTTTTTGTTTCCGTGTAATAATAATACTTTTATAACTTCACGCTCGTATTTTAGTAGCTCATTTACTTCTTCAACCGCTTGGGTTTTTTGCAACACAGGGGCAACAGGTTGCATTTGATGTGTTGGTTTTTTAGAAGTATCTCGTTGTTCTTTTTTAAAGATTTGGGCCAATTCACTAAATAGCACATTCTCAGAAATTTTCATAATGCGTGCACATTCTTGAATATATACTTCTTTCTGAATCCTATCAGGGATTTTAGAAATACTCACAACAATATCTCGAATCAACCCTGCTTTTTTTACAGGATCGTGTTGTGCATCTTCCATCAATAAAGACACTTTAAAGTTGATGAAATCTTGTGCGTTTTTATCAAGATATTCTTTTAATTCATCAGTAGAAACACGTTTCGAAAAACTATCTGGATCATCTCCATCAGGAAAAGTCAACACTTTAACATTCATTCCCTGCTCTAAAATCAAATCAATTCCGCGTAGTGATGCTCTAATACCCGCAGCATCACCATCAAATAAAATTGTGATATTTGGTGTAAGCCTCCTTATCAATCTAATTTGATCTGGAGTCAATGCCGTCCCAGAAGATGCCACAACATTCTCTATTCCATTTTGATGAAATGAAATAACATCTGTATAACCCTCTACTAAAAAACAATTATCTTCTTTAGCTATAGATTGTTTTGCGTGATAAATACCATACAAAACTTTACTCTTATGGTAAATATCACTTTCGGGTGAATTTAGATATTTCGCAGCTTTTTTTTCATTAGTCAAAATACGACCACCAAATCCTAAAACACGACCACTCATACTGTGAATTGGAAATAAAACACGTCCTTTAAAGCGGTCGAATCTTTTCGTTTCATTAACGATTGTCAATCCTGTTTGCTCTAAGTATTTTACATCATACCCTTTTTTTAAAGCGGTATCTGTAAAGGCAGTCCATTCATCTAATCCATAACCCAACTCAAACTTTTTAATAGTTTCATCAGTAAAACCTCGCTCTTTAAAATAGGAAAGCCCTATAGCTTTTCCCTTCTGATTGTTTAGCAAAATATCGTGGTAATAGTCACGGGCATATTCCGAAACTAAATACATCGATTCACGCTCACTAGCCTGCTCTTTTTGCTCATCGCTTTGCTCCGTTTCTTCTATCTCTATATTGTATTTTTTGGCTAAATATCTGATCGCTTCAGGATACGAATAATGTTCCTGCTCCATGATAAAAGAAATGGCATTCCCTCCTTTTCCAGAAGAAAAATCTTTCCAGATTTGTTTTACAGGAGATACCATAAATGAAGGCGATTTTTCATCAGAAAACGGACTCAAACCTTTAAAATTCGAACCCGCTTTTTTTAAATTTACATAATCACCAATCACCTCCTCTACACGAGCAGTTTCAAAAACTTTATCAATGGTGTTTCTAGAAATCATTAATTATATCCGTGGAATTGTTAATCTGTTAAACTATTAAATACAACCCTTACGAAACAGCTTTTAGCTGTTTAATTTTTGCTTTGGATATTTTTGCTTCAGCATATTTTTTAGTTATCTGTAATTCTTTAACATCAGTTCCTGGTAATTCAAACATCCCATCAGTCAAAATCGCTTCACATAATGAGCGTAATCCACGAGCACCTAACTTATATTCTACAGCTTTTTCTACAATAAAATGAAGTGCTTTTTCATCAAAGCTCAATGTGATATCATCCATCTCAAACAACTTTAAATATTGTTTAACAAGAGAGTTCTTAGGCTCGGTTAAAATTGCTCTTAAAGTCTCTTCATCTAAAGGATTCATATGTGTCAATACTGGTAATCTACCTATAATCTCTGGAATTAACCCAAAGGATTTTAAATCGGTTGGCAATACATATTGCAATAGATTTTCGTCATCAACTTTATCAGTACTAATCGATGCACTATATCCCACAGCTTGTCTATTGAGTCGTTTACTAATTACTTTATCAATCCCAGAAAATGCACCTCCAGCAATAAATAGTATGTTTGTGGTATCAACTTCAACAAATTTTTGATCAGGATGTTTTCTACCTCCTTTTGGTGGAACATTTACAATAGTCCCTTCTAATAATTTTAACAATGCTTGTTGTACACCCTCTCCAGAAACATCTCTTGTTATTGATGGGTTATCTCCCTTGCGAGCAATTTTATCAACTTCATCTATGAAAACAATTCCGCGTTGTGCTTTCTCTACATTATAATCTGCTGCTTGTAAAAGACGTGTTAAAATGGTTTCAACATCTTCACCAACATACCCTGCTTCTGTTAACACAGTAGCATCGACAATTGCAAACGGAACATTTAACATTCTCGCTATGGTTCGCGCAATTAAGGTTTTTCCAGTTCCTGTTTCGCCGACAATAATCATGTTACTCTTTTCGATTTCTATCTCATCATCGTCATCCTTTTTCTTCTTTTGAAGCAATCTTTTATAGTGATTGTAAACAGCAACAGACATCACTCTTTTAGCATCTGTTTGCCCAATCATATATTGATCGATAAATGCTTTGATTTCTACAGGCTTCTTTAGCTCAATCTCTAAAGATAAATTATCTGATTTACCATCTGCAACTTCTTCAAGTACTATACCGTGAGCCTGCTCAATGCACTTATCACAAATGTGTGCATCTAAACCAGCAATTAACAAATCTGTTTCTGCTTTTTTACGTCCACAAAATGAACATTCTAAAATTTCTTCTTTCGCCATAATCTTTGTATTACGTCTTTGCTAGGAGTTTTTGACAAAGCAATCTCTTTAATATTATGAGATTGCCACATCACGCAATAGCGTGATTCGCAATGACACCTAATTTACTTTCTTTCTAAAATTTCATCAATCATACCATAGGCTTTTGCCTCTGCAGCTTTCATCCAATAATCACGATCAGAATCATTATGCACTTTTTCTACAGTTTGTCCGGAATGTTTTGCGATGATATCATACAGCTCTCCTTTTAATTTCAAAATCTCGCGTGCGGTAATTTCAATATCACTCGCTTGTCCTTGCGCTCCACCTAATGGTTGATGAATCATAATACGAGAATGTTGTAAAGCAGAACGCTTTCCTTTGGTACCAGCACACATCAATACAGCTGCCATTGAAGCAGCCATACCTGTACAAATAGTAGCAATATCTGGTTTTATAAATTGCATGGTATCATAAATCCCTAATCCAGCATAAACTCCGCCTCCTGGTGAGTTGATATAAATTGAGATGTCTTTTGAACTATCGGTACTCTCTAAAAACAGCAATTGTGCTTGAATTATATTCGCTACATAATCGTCAACTGCTGAGCCAAGAAAAATAATTCGATCCATCATTAAACGTGAAAAAACATCCATTTGAGTAATGTTTAATTGACGCTCTTCCATAATATATGGAGTTACATTACTAATTAATTTATCATAGTACATACTATTGATGCCTTGATCTTTTATTGCAAATTTTTTAAATTCTTCTCCGTAATTCATGTGATTCTATTTGTTTTAATAAGGGGTAAAAATACGAATTTTAGTGGAATATTATTTTATCTCATAAAGCATTGAAATAAAATTATTTTTAATAGTAACTACACTGTTTCATTACAAAAAATAGTACCGAGATTAAATAATGTAAAATTACTTCTCAATACTATTTTATATTCAAACTGAAAACTACTTTATTAGTGATTTTCTATTTAGATTTTTTTAATTCGAAAACCTTACTGGTCCTCCACGTCTAATTTCTTCGTTGGCAATCGCTTCGAACTTATCAAAATTTTCTCTAAAAGCATTTGACAATTTAAACGCCATTTCATAGTATGCTTTATCATTGCCCCATGAAGTTCTTGGGCTCAAGACTTCATTCGGTACACCAGGGCAAGACCTTGGTTGTGCCACTCCAAAAACAGAGTGCACATGATAATTTTCGTAACAATATTCGCCCAAATCATCATTTAAAGCGGCATTAATCATTGCTCGTGTATATTTTAATTTCATACGAGTACCTACACCATAAGGACCTCCTGTCCAACCCGTATTTACCAGCCAAACATTTACACCAGCTTCTTTCATTTTCGCGCTCAACATCTCAGCATATTTTGCTGGGTGCAAAGGCATAAATGGCGCACCAAAACATGCCGAAAACGATGGAACAGGCTCATCAATCCCTGCTTCAGTACCTGCTACTTTTGCTGTATAACCTGATATAAAATGGTAAGCAGCTTGGTTTGGCAACAAACGAGAAATTGGAGGTAATACTCCAAATGCATCTGCCGTTAAAAAGAAAATGTTCTTTGGGTTTTTACCAATTGATGGTTTTTGAATATTCTCAATAAAATCAATTGGGTAACTTACTCGTGTATTTTGTGTTATTGAAACATCTTCGAAATCAACTTCATTTGTTCCTTCTTTAAAAACAATATTTTCTAATAAAGCCCCTTTTTTAATTGCTCCATAAATCTCTGGCTCACTCTCTTCTTTTAAGTTGATAGTTTTTGCATAACATCCACCTTCAAAATTAAAAATGGTATTGTCTTTTGTCCAACCATGTTCATCATCACCAATTAATTTTCTATTTGGATCTGCGGATAAAGTTGTTTTTCCAGTTCCTGATAACCCAAAGAAAATAGCGGTTTCACCATTCTTTCCAACATTAGAAGAGCAATGCATTGGCATGGTTTCTTTTTGTACTGGAAGAATGAAGTTTAATGCAGAAAAAATACCTTTTTTTACTTCACCTGTATATCCTGTACCTCCAATTAAAATGGTTTTTCTTTTAAAACTTAACACCGCAAAATTATGCTGACGTGTTCCGTCTTCAGCAGGCACTGCCATAAAACTAGGTGCTTGTAAAATTGTCCACTCTGGAGAAAAATTTTCTAATTGTTTTTCCGTTGGGCGTAAAAACATATTGTAGGCAAATAAATTTACCCAAGGCAATTCGGTAATGATTCTAAGATTCATCTGATATCTTGAATCTGCACAAGCATATGCCTCACGCACATACAACTCCTTGCCAGAAAGATGTTTTGTAATTTTTGAGTATAACTTATCAAAAGCCTCCTCTTCAAAAGGGATGTTAATATCTCCCCACCAAACCTCATCTTTTGTTAATTCATCTTTAACAATAAATCTGTCTTTTGGAGATCGTCCTGTAAACTCTCCTGTATTCACAGCCAAAGCTCCTGAACTTGCTTCTTTTCCCAGGCCTTTTTCAAGACAAATTTTATGTAATTTTTCTGAACTTAAATTGTACTTAATTACCGCATTATCAATACCGTAAGCGCTTAACGAAATCGTTTTAGGAATTATATTGTTAGTTACCATTTTATATTAAGTTAATTGAATTTATTGGAGCAAACTTAATTAACTTTTTTTAATAAAATTACTAATATGAAAGTTTTTGATAAAAAAAATATTAATGTAATATTTTACTTGGCTTTAAAAAATGAAATTGATAATTTTACCCACCCAAGTATAAAAAACAGACCTCCTAATGGCGTAACAAACCAAATATTATTAGGATCTATTTGTAAAGCGGTGATAGCATATAACGATCCTGAAAAAAAGAGGATTCCTAAAAAGAAAAATAAACTAATTATATTTTTAACTTTCTGTGAAAAATCAGCATACATATTTACAAGTAACAAAACGATTACATGAATTATTTGATAACGAACTCCAGTTTCGAAAGTTTTTAGATCCTCAACACCCAATTTTTCTTTTAAAGCATGTGCTCCAAAAGCACCGAAAATTATTGTCAACATTCCTAAAATCGATGCAATTGTTAAATTTTTATTCTTCATAATTAATCAGTATTTTTAAACAAAAATAGGATTAAAATTCTACACTATGAAAACCGCTTCTAATAAACTAATTACAATTTTTAACGCACAATTTTTACACGAAATTCAGATTGCACAAAGCAAGCTAGAGCTCGAAGGTATTCAAAGTTTTATTATTGATGAAAATATTACATCAACAATAGGAACCGCTTTTATCGAAGGCTACAGATTACAAGTTGACGTATCTGATGTTGAAAAATCAAAATCAATTATTGACACCATTTCACAATGAGAAACATACTAATTATAGGTGCAGGAAGATCTGCATCATCCTTAATAAAATATTTACTAGACAAATCAACAGATGAAAATTTACACATCATTGTTGCTGATCTAAATCTAGATTCTGCAAAATCAAAAATTAATCAACATCAAAATGCAACGGCTTTAGCTTTAGATATTTTTAAAGACGATGAACGTAAAACCGCCATTAAAAAAGCTGATATTGTTGTTTCTATGCTACCTGCGCATATGCATTTAGAAGTTGCAAATGACTGTTTGTATTTTGGAAAAAATATGGTAACTGCCTCTTATGTGTCTAAAGAATTACAAGAGTTGGATGAGGCTGTCAAAGAAAAAGGCTTGACTTTCTTAAACGAGATTGGTGTTGACCCTGGTGTTGACCACATGAGCGCAATGCAAGTCATTGATCGTATTCGTGATAATGGCGCAAAAATTTTGTTATTCGAATCATTTACTGGCGGTTTAGTAGCTCCTGAAAGTGATGATAATTTATGGAATTACAAGTTTACGTGGAACCCTAGAAATGTAGTGGTTTCTGGACAAGGTGGTGCGGCTAAATTTATTCAAGAGCATAAATACAAATACATACCCTATCAAAAATTATTTAGAAGAACTGAATTTTTAAATATTGATGGTTATGGAAAATTTGAGGCCTATGCAAACAGAGATTCTCTAAAATATAGAAGTATTTATGGTTTAGATGAAATTCCTACCTTATATAGAGGCACAATTAGGCGTGTTGGTTTTTCAAGAGCTTGGAATATTTTTGTTCAATTAGGAATGACTGATGACAGCTATATCATGGAGGGATCTGAAAATATGAGCTATCGAGAATTTATCAATTCTTTTTTAGCTTACAACCCAACTGATTCGGTAGAACTTAAATTGCGTCACTATTTAAAAATTGATCAAGATGATGCAGTGTGGGCGAAATTGTTAGAATTGAATTTGTTTGATAAGTCAAAAATTGTTGGACTTATAAAGGCTACTCCTGCTCAAATACTTCAAAAAATATTGATGGATAGCTGGACGTTAAAAGAAGACGACAAAGATATGATTGTGATGCAACATAAATTTGGTTACGAATATCAAGGAGAAAAAAGGCAAATAGAATCACAACTAGTGGTTTTGGGTGATGACCAAACTTATACTGCTATGGCTAAAACAGTTGGGCTTCCTGTAGCCATTGCTACACTTAAAATTTTAAATGGAGGTATTAAAACAAAAGGGGTAATTATTCCAATCAACAAAGATGTGTATGAACCAATTTTAAAAGAATTGGAAAATCACGGAGTTATCTTTACTGAGAAAAAAGTTCCCTTTTTAGGATATAATCCAGAAATTATTAGTTGATAACACATTAAGTCTATATATTTGCTAGGTTTTAAAATTAATCCTAAATGGAAACCTCAACTTTAGATAAAAAAATGCTATCTTCAAATGAGATACTTGTCTTAAATAAGAAGTATCACAAACTTTCAATAAGAGAAAGGGTTACAGAATTGTACCATGATTTTGGTGTTGACGAAATAATGCTCACAAGTTCATTTGCTACAAGCTCTGCTTTCTTACTTCGCGAAATTTCTAAAGTCAATAAAGAGCAAAAAGTGTATTTTATCAATACAAAGTATCATTTTGATGAAACCATGGAATACAAAAAACAACTTACCAAATTGTATGGATTAAAGGTTGAATGTATTGGCGCCAGCAAAGTTGATAATGATTTTACAACCAGAAATAAAACATGGGAAAAATCTCCAGAATTTTGCTGTGATATTAATAAAGTAAGACCTCTACAACTAATAAAAGAGCGATTTACTGTTTGGGTATCCGGACTGATGGAGTGGCAAAGTGACCATAGAGCATCATTGGACATTTTTGAACAACGCAACGGAATCCTAAAGTTTTACCCATTGTTGGATGTAACTAAAGAAGAACGTGAAAAATACATTTCTGAAAATAATTTGCCCTTTCATCCATTAATTTCAAAAGGCTACAGCTCAATTGGATGTACGCATTGTACTGTTCCAGGAAAAGGAAGAGAAGGTCGTTGGAATAACAGTCCTAAAACAGAATGCGGTTTACATCTTTAGAAAAGAGCATTCCAAATTATTAGAAAGTATTAGCTAAAAAATCAAATAGTTCAGATACATAATTATCAGACTTAGATACTTATTTAACCAATATCTGATTAATTTATCATTATAATTTCTTTTTATATATCTTTACCTATATGAATGAAATTGTACAAATAAACAATCAATTTGTTGAAGAAAATACTGATTTTAGAGAACTTATTTCTGCTTTAAAATCGAGTTTCAACTCAAATGATGTTATAGTTCCAATGCGACATCATCACGACTTTCCTAATCCAAAAGTCGAAGCAGATTCAACGTTATTATTAATGCCTGCATGGAACCCAAGTAAAAATTCTGGTGTTAAAATAGTAACTGTAAGTCCAGAAAATGGGCAATTTGATTTACCATCAATTCAAGGTACTTATATTTATTTTGATGCCATAAAAGGAACTGTAAAGGCCATATTAGAAGCAAAAAGCTTAACTGTAAAACGAACTGCTGCCACATCAGCTTTGGCATCATCATATTTATCAAAAAAAGATTCAAAGTCACTTCTAATGATTGGGACTGGTGCTTTAGCTCCAAATCTAATTAAAGCTCATGCATGCGTTCGTCCAATAAAAACAGTGTATGTTTGGGGTCGGAATTTTGAAAAAGCACAGGCCATATGCAACCAATTTAAAAAGGAATCATTTAACTGCATTCCAATAAAAGCTATAGAAGAAAAAATAGCAGGTGTTGACATTATTTCTTGTGCAACTCTATCTAAAATTCCATTAGTATTAGGCAAAAACCTAAATCAAGGACAACATATAGATTTAGTGGGCGCCTATAAAAAGGATATGCGCGAATCAGATGATGAAGCAATATCAAAAGCAAATGTCTTTGTTGATACTTTTCAAGGTGGATTAAAAGAAAGTGGAGATATCTTTATCCCACTAAAAAGTGGTGTTTTAAAGGAGAAAAATATCAAGGCTGACTTATTTGATTTATGCTCAGGCAAAAAACATGGAAGAAAGTTAAAGTCTGAAATCACTTTATTTAAATCTGTAGGTCATGCTTTAGAGGATTTAACTGCAGCTGATTATTATTATAACAAGTTTACAAATGAATAGCACTTATCAAAATATACTTTCAAAAACAGATTTTAAACCACATAAAGATTGGATACAAATCAAAACCATTGATATGCATACGGGAGGTGAACCGCTACGAGTTATATTAGATGGATTCCCTGAATTGAAAGGTAATTCTGTTTTAGATTACAGGAAATATTGTAAAAAAAATTATGATTCTTTACGAACCTCTTTGATGTTTGAACCCCGTGGTCATGCTGATATGTATGGATGTATTTTAACTCCACCAAATGATGACGATGGAGATTTCGGAATTCTATTTTTACACAATGAGGGCTATTCAACCATGTGTGGTCATGCCATTATTGCAATATCTACTTTAGCAGTAAAATTGAATTGGATTGATGTACAAGAAGGCGAAAATATTTTAAAAATTGATGCTCCTTGTGGTCGAATAATCTCATTTACTAATGTGAAAAACAGAAAAATAACTGGAGTTCGATTTCATTGTGTCCCAAGTTTTGTTGTTGGATTAGATCGAAAAATTGAAATAGGAGGTATAGGTACAGTCACTTATGATCTTGCCTATGGAGGTGCATTTTATGCCTACATAGATATGGCAAAAAATAATTTTGATTTCGATTTAAATACAGATTCTTATAGAAAACTAATTACAAATGGCATGAAAATTAAGCATGCAGTAATGAAAAAAGATAAAGAAATTTTGCATCCATTTGAAGATGATTTAAGTTATCTCTATGGAACCATTTTTATAGATAACAACAAACAGTCATCAGGAAATGACAGCAGAAACGTATGCATATTTGCTGAAGGCGAAGTTGACCGTTGTCCTACGGGATCAGGAGTTTCAGGACGTATGGCCATTCACCATACACGAAAAGAAATAAGTATTGGAGAAACAATGACTATTGAAAGTATAACAGATTCTGTTTTTAAAGGCTCTGTTGTTTCTGAGGAAGATTATGGCCTGTTTAAAGCCGTTATCCCACAAGTTGAAGGAACGGCTTATATTACTGGTATGCAAACTTTTGTGATTGATCCTAATGACCCAATGAAAGATGGGTTTATTTTGAGGTAATATAATTTCATTCAAATCCTATCCCAATAAAAAAAGTGACTTCTCTAAGCAGCATTTAGTACTAAATCAAAATGTAAAGTATGAAACAAATTAAATTAATTCTTGTCGTCTAATTAATTATTAACCAATAATTAGACTTGTTTACTCCTTATTCTTTAAAAGAAATTAATTTTAGATAATCGTTATTTTTACCAACCAGTATTGATGGTTTGTTTTTCATTAAAATAGGTTCCATTTTTTTTACATCTCCCTTTATATAAACACCACTTTCTTCATATTCTAAAGGTATAAAACCACCTGCTCCATCACCTCTCAATATTAACCCATAACCAGCATCATTTCTTGCTGTTTCAACCTCAGATTGATATAGGTTTCCGGCAACTAAAACATCTAAGTTTTTATCATTATCAAAATCATTTATAATAATGCTATTAATACTTGAAAATTGCGCTTTTAATGGAAGTTGATACAAAACAAAACTTCCATCTCCTTTGTTTTCGATATAAACACTAGCAAAATTCGTTGCACTGTAGTGTAACGCTTCAGATAGCGCTTGCTCACCATATACTTCTGTTAGATTAGCCTTACCAAAGCTGTCGTAATCTGGAAATTTTTCTTTTATAAAAGGCATTTGGTTTGACGTACATTCTCTTCCTCTTAACGGATAAAGTTTTCCTTGATTATGATAACCTAAAACAATATCTAAGCTTCCGTTTTCATCAAAGTCATTAGCATAAATATTAAAAGGTTCTTCTAAACTTGCTTTGTATTTATAATTCAATCCTAAATTACCTGCAATAAAATCTTCATCGCCATCATTGTCAAAATCTGCAGCAACTATACTATTCCACCATCCAATACTATTGCTAATAGATGTGTTGTCCAGTTTTTCAAAAGCACCATTGCCATTATTTTTAAATATCTCAATACCCATCCACTCTCCTGCAACTATTAAATCTTGATTGCCATCTTGATTGTAATCGCTCCAAACTGCATCAGTAACCATCCCAATTTCCTCTAGTTCTGGAATTAAATTATTCGTAACTTTTACAAAATGGCCATTTTTATTTTCTAATAAATAACTTTTAGAAGCCGAAGGATAACTCCCAGGCATTTGTCTGCCTCCTACAAAAATATCTATATATCCATCATTATTATAATCTGATGCTTCAATGACTCCACCAGAAACCAGAATTTCTGGCAGTACATTTTTGGAAAGCGAAAAATCACCTTTTCCATTATTTAAGTATAATCGATCTTGTAATAACTTATTTCCATTTAAGTATTCATTTCCTCCGCTTACCACGTATAAATCTAAATTTCCATCATTATCAATATCGAGGAATTCTGCATCTACATCTTCATGAGCTTTGCCATTTTCCCAGATTAAATTTGAATTACTAGCTAAAAACTTTCCTTGATTAGATTGTATATATAATTTTCCTGAATATCCAATAGCACCTCCAACATAGAAATCTTCTAAACCATCATTATTTACATCTGCAACAGCAAGTGCTGGACCAAATTCTGACATTTTATGAGGTAATAAGCTTTCTCTTTTATAGTCATCAAATTCATTTTCAATATGTGCATGACCAATACCCGAAACATCTGTCTGGTCTTCGAACATTGGCTGTATAGATTTTGGTGTCAAAAATAGATTATCGGTATTAGAATAGTTTAAGACTAACTTTTGATTTGCATGAATATTCTTTTTGATTTCCTTCTTACCATCTGGCCATTGGATTAGCAAACTATCTATTTGCTTACTTTTTCCTAGTCCAAAATGAATAGCTTCTGACACGGAAGATTGATATCCTCTTGTTAATTGCTGCTCTCTTGTCATTTCTTTTCCATCTACCCAAAGTGTAATACTTGTACCAATTCCAATCTTATTTTCTTGAGGTCCCTCAAGTGTAATCTTTAAAAAATTATTAGCAGCCATTTGCATTGCATTGTTCCTATAGATAAAAGCAGGTTCATCAATATTATTTACTACTATATCCATATCTCCATCATTATCAAAATCAGCATAGGCTGCACCATTTGAAAAAGAAGGTTTACTAAGTTCCCACTGTTTTCCAATATTTGAGAATGTTAAATCTCCATTATTTTTATAGAAATAATTAATAGATGCTCGACTAGGGGTTTTGTCAATTAATTCTAAAACCAATGATGAATAATCTTCTTTATTGTCATGAGCCGTTTTTACACGTTCCTTTTTAAAGCGATTATAGTCATTATTCATAAAATCTCTTTTTAAGCCATTGGCTATAAAAACATCTAATAAACCATCATTATCAAAATCTACAAATAAAGGGGCCCAACTCCAATCTGTATTAGAAATATTAGCCAGATGAGATATTTCGCTAAAAAAGGGTTCATTAGAAACAGAACCGTTATTTAGTTGTAGTGAGTTAAACATGTATTGCCTATGAAAACCATTCTTAACTGAATTTTCAAATTTTTCTACGTTCATACCACTCATACTGGTTTTCATACCATAATTATCCTCAGAAACCATATCTACAGTTAATATATCGTTTTTTCCGTCATTGTTGAAATCGGCAATATCCAATCCCATTGAGAAATAAGAAATATGCTGAGTGCTCGTTTTTATTTTATCCTTAAAACCTTGATGCACACCATCTTTTGCACCCTGATTTATATACATATAATCATGTTCTAAAAAATCATTTGAGACATAAATATCCTGCCAACCATCTCCATTTAAATCACTTGTAACCACTCCTAATCCACAACTTATGGGGTTAGAAGCGATACCCATATTTTTAATTTCTTTAAAGAACCCATTATCGTTTTCAAATAGTTTGTCGCCAACTAAAGCGTCATATTTCATTTTTAAAACTGGATCCCCATCTGCTTCTTCTAATCTAATACTATGGTTTAATTGATACATATCTAGATCTCCATCATTATCATAATCAAAAAATGTTGACTGCGTTGTGTACGAACTTGTATTTAAGCCATATTTCTCTGCTTCTTCAGTAAAGGTTAAATCACCATTATTTATATATAGTTCGTTCTCTCGTTTTTTAGCCCCAAATTTTCCAGATTTTGAAATATAAATATCAAGTAAGCCATCATTATTAATATCTACCATAGTAACTCCTGTAGTCCATCCTGATTTTCCTAAAAGACCAGCGGTTTCTGTAATTTCTTCAAACTCTAAATCTCCTTTATTGAGATATAGTTTATTTTTATAAATATTGGCTGTAAAATAAATATCCGAAAGGCCATCATTATTAATATCTCCTACAGCTACACCACCGCCATTATAGAAATATTCATATTCCATACTATTCATTTCAACACCTTCAGTAATTACATTACTAAAATTAATGTTTGTTTTTTCGGGAGTAAGTAAAGTAAAAAGATTTGATGGTGTTTCTGAGTCTTTAGAACTACACCCCATCAAAATAATTACTACGATAAAAAATAAGAATTTACAATTGTTCATTATTATAAAATTTAAAAAACATCCCAACTTTTTTAACTATTGTTGGGATGCTCTTAAACTAATCAAAATAATTTATTTTAAACTAATCAATATGAGGATTATTTAATTTTTCACTGGCTGGTATCGGTAAGAAAGCATCATCTTCAAACACAAAATTATTAGCTCCTGTTTTACCAGAGTTTAAAATTGCATCTGTCATAATTGCATTACCCCAACGTCTCAAATCATAAAATCGCTGGCCTTCTAATGCAAATTCTACTGCTCTTTCGTGCATTATCTGTTCACGAATTTCCTGTTGATTACCAGCAGTTGTTGCTGGTAAAAATGCTCTAGCCCGTACTTCATCTATAAATGGAATAGGATCTCCTAATCCAGATTCGTTAAGAGCTTCAGCATACATCAACAACACATCAGCATAACGTATAAGTGGTGTATTTATATCTGATCTCCAACTGTTAGGATACAATTCATCTCTATGTAAATACTTTTTCCAACCAGGTTTTGTGTTGCCTACACCAAACCAACCTTCATAAGTATCTCCATAAATATCTACATCATCATCATTAAAGAATATAGATCCATAACTACGATCGTCATATTTATTCAATCCTGTAACCGCTCCAATCTCAGAAGATGCTCGTCCTTCAGACTTCAATTCAGAAAGCAGTCTTTGGGTTGGTAACATTGCTTCCCAACCACCCATTTCGCTTGCTGCAAAATTTGGAATACCAGCATATATTACATTACCTCCATTTACTTCATTAAAAGTATAGGCTACATCAAAAATAGTTTCATCGTTAAAAACGTTAGTAGCCTCATTACTGCCATCAAATAACGAACTGAAATCTGCTGACAGCTCATATTCATTAAGGCCTATAACTTCTCCTAACGTTGTAACTGCACTAGCCCAATCAAGTTGGTTTAAGTGAGATTTTCCAAGAAAAGCCAAAGCAGCACCTTTTGTTGCCCTTCCTCTATCTGCATCAGCGTGATTAATTGTCAAATCAGCAGCAGCTTCAGAGAAATCTTTCTCGATAGCAGTCCAGGCTTCTTCTCTTGTTGATAATGGTTGTGCTAATTGATCTCCAGACTGTGGCAAGAAATCGAATACCACTATTTGCTCCCAATTCATTAAAAGTCTAAAGTGAAAATATCCTCTTAAGAATTTAGCTTCAGCTATTATACGTGTTTTAGCATTAGATGAAATTTGATCCTCAGACATTAAACTCACATTATGGATAACTTGGTTTGTCGCCGCTATTCCGTCATAACTTTTATTCCAATAGGTTTGCATTCTAGTATTATTATCTGCTACACTGTATGTAGAAAATGCATTCTGGTCTGGATAATTTGCTACCACATCTGCCCCAGCTTTTGTCATATCTGATCTAAAATTTTCAACTACATAGTTAACTTCAGTATGACTCCACGTACCACCACTAAGCCTTTGATAAGCTGTCGTTAATGCTAAATTTGCATTTGTTTCACTTTCCCAATAATTGGAAGAGTTTAGTTGATCTGGTGATTCTTTAATTAAATCATCCTCATCACACCCTGTAAAAGTCAATGCCAAAACTGACATTGATAGAAATATTATGCTTTTGTAATTTTTCATTTCTCTTTATTTTAAAAATTAACTTGAACCCCAAATAAAGAGGTCTTAATATTTGGATAGCTTACAAAATCGGTTCCTGCATTTAGTGTCCCTCCAATTTCTGGATCAATACCTGAATAGTCCGTAATAGTAAAAAGGTTTTGTAAGCTCATATATAATCTTAGCTTACCAATGCTTAATTTATCAGTTATATTTTCTGGCAATGTATAGCCTAACTGAACATTTCTAAGTCTCAAATAAGAAGCGTTTTCTATAAATCTATCTGAGTTTCTAGAACTATTTTGGTTTGGATCCCCTAATACTGCTCTTGGAATATTTGTATCTGTATTCGTTGGAGTCCAAGTATTTAAACCAGACACTAGATAATTTCTATAGTTATCGTTCGCTTCATAATTTTGTCTAATGGTATTGTACGCTTTTTGACCAAATGCTCCATAAAACTGAACGTAAGCATCAAATCCTTTATATGTTCCAGACATGTTAAAACCAAGAGTTACTTTAGGAATACCTGATCCAGAATACACTAAATCATCATCATTTAAAAGTCCATCACCATTAACATCTTTAAATTTGATATCACCAGGTGCTGCGAGTGGCTGAATTAAATTGCCATCTACATTGTGTGCATCAACTTCTCCTTGGTTTTGAAAAATACCATCTGTTTGGTATAACCAAAAGCTTCCGATTGGATATCCTAATTTAGAAATATTTGCTGGACTACCATCTAGCGTTGTTGCATCTCCTGTATAGACATCTGTATCTTTATTAACTTTGGTAAGTTCATTTTTATTTTGAGAAAAAACTAAGCCTAAATCATACTGAAACTCTCCAGAGTTATTTCTATAATTAAGTTCAACTTCTATTCCTTTATTTTCAACATCTCCACCATTTGTAAAAATTGGATTGAATCCTGATGAGTTAGGTGGTATTGCAGGAATAATCATATCCTCTGTATTTCTTTGATAATAGTTAATAGCTCCAGTCAATTGATTATTTAAAAGGCCGAAATCTAAACCTACATTAATATTAACAGTTGTTTCCCATTGTAATGATGGGTTTGGAAAGTCTCTAAATGTAATACCTAAAGATTGAAGTTCGTTAGTTCCAAAAGGATATCTATATCCAGAAACTGTATTAACCGCATAGTCGTAGGCTCCTAAATTGGACTCACTCCCTAGTTTACCCCAAGAGCCTCTTAACTTTAAGAAATTAATAGCGTCAATATCAAAGAAGTTCTCATTACTAATTTTCCATCCTGCTGCAATTGATGGAAATACTCCATAACGATTGCTCTCTCCAAATCTTGATGAACCATCTCGTCTAACGGTACCTTGAAAGAAATAACGATCATCATAACTATAATTTGCACGCCCATAAATGGAGTGTCTTGCAGTTTCCCAACCAGAACCATAATTATTACGAATACCATCAGCACCGGCATCAAGAGTATTAAAAGCCGAATCTAAAAATCCTGTTGACACCTCTGATCCGTCATCTAATATTTTCTTACCTTCTACTGATGCTCCAATCCAATCAAGTGAAATATCCTGTTTCGAAACCCCTGCTAACAAACCAAGAGTGTGCTTTTCAAAAGTTTTATCATAATTAAGAAAGCCCTCGTAGTTAGTCTGTAAATATTCACTTCTATACTCCTCTACATAATGGTATTCTACTTCTCTTTTATTAGAAACCTGATGAGGTCTAACTCTATCATAAGTGCTAACATTTGCACTTTCAATACCGGCTCTTCCTGTTAATTTAAGCCCATCTATGATATCTATTGATCCTGAAAAATTTGTAACTAAATTTCTTTCTTTTCTTGTATTATCATTAAAAGCATCTTCTCCTATTGGATTCGTATGATCTGGCACACCATTATAATCATCATCTGATATATAACCAAAACCTGAAACTTTAGCTGCATCTCTAACAGGTATAATAGGCATTAATTGATAAGCTCGATTTAAAAGGCTTCCAAAAATATTATCATCTGTTTGCACATAATATACATTAGCACCCAAAGTTATCCTGCCTTTAGTACCATTGACTTTTACTCTTAATTGCTTCTTATCTCTGCTTTCGCCTATTAAGACACCTTCTCTTTTATTAAGTCCTGTTGAAACCAAATAATTTAAATCTGATGTACCTCCACTAACTGTAAGGTTATGATTTTGAATAGATCCATCACTAAACAACTCATCCATCCAATTCGTGTCTGTAGAAAAGTTCTCATTAATATAAGTTGGAGCTGATCCTGGTGAAGAAGCTTCAATTTTATTAGCCATTTCCATATACTGAGAAGTATTAGCAAAATCAAGCGTATTACTTATTTTATCAATACCATAATAATAGCTATAGTCAATATTTAATTTTCCGTCATTACTACCAGTTTTTGTAGTAACTAACACAACACCATTCGCAGAAAGCGAACCATATATTGCAGCGGCAGCACCATCTTTTAGAACTTCAATACTTTCTATATCATCTGGGTTTAACAAATCAAAATTACCTTGAACTCCATCTATAATTACCAACGGTGAATTCCCGCCAATAGATCTAAACCCTCTAATATTAATTTCTGATGCCGCTCTTGGATTACCAGAACTTCTTCTAACAACCAATCCAGAAACATTACCTTGTAATCCATCTGCAGCAGTACTAGATGCAAATTTTTGAACATCTTCTCCCTTTACAGAAGAAACTGCACCTGTTAAATCTGACTTTTTCTGAGTACCATATCCAACAACAACAACTTCATCTAAGTTTTCATTACTTTCAATTAAGGTTACGTTAATGACGGTTTGACCATTAACTACAATTTCTTGGCTAACAAAGCCAATAAAATCAAATATTAAGATTGTATTTGAATCTGTAACATCAATTGTATAGTTTCCATCGAAATCTGCCTGTGTACCATTATTGGTGCCTTTAATAATAACTGAAGCTCCAGGTAAAGGCTCTCCATTACTATCAAAAATTTTTCCGTTTACTTTACTAGTTTGCGCATAAGTATTACCTGTAAAACTAGATAATACAAAAACTAGTGAAAAAAGAAAAAGCACGTTGTAATAGTGTTTTTTATTTTTTTTTACTTTCATACTAATTTGAATTTTGAGTTAATTTTAGTTTTCAATTACTTGATTTTTATCTTATTACGACACAATCAAACTATGTTATGCCACAAACATAGAAATAATTTTTTGTTTTCTACTACTAGTACCTACCAGTTTGTTAATTAAAATATTTTTATATATTTGCCACATGGGTTTGATATCAGTTAAAGACGAATTGGGGATTGCCAAGTACAAGCAAATTATTCAATCTATAGAAAATGGCCTATTGGATGGAGTTATAAAAAAAGGAGATAGGTTACCTTCTATTAATAGTATTCGTAATAAATTTTCTCTTTCAAGAGACACTGTTCTTTTGGCATATAACGAATTAAAAGTTAGAGGGATTGTTCAATCTATTGCAGGAAAAGGCTACTATGTTAAAAGTGAAAATATTCATATAACTCAAAAAGTCTTTTTACTTTTTGATGAATTAAATTCATTTAAGGAAGACATATACAATTCATTTAAAAAGAACCTCGACCCTAGTATAGAAGTGGATATCTACTTTCATCATTTTAATCAAGATGTTTTTAACAAACTAATATATGATAGTATTGGCAACTATAGTTACTATGTAATTATGCCCGCCAATTTAAGAGATACACATCTTGCAATTGATAAGCTTCCAATAAGCAAAGTTTATATATTAGATCAAACTCACGAGGAGTTAACAAAATATCCCGGAATCTTCCAAAATTTCGAAAAAGATATATATAACGCTTTAGTTGAATGTAAAAAATCACTATCCACTTATAGAAAATTGATTTTCATCTTTCAAGAAAGTATACAGCCTCCAGGAATGTTGAAGGGGTTTAATAAATTTTGTAAAGAGCATCAGATCAACTCTGAAATTGTTTCAAATGTAGAAGAGCGAATTATTTTGAAAGGAGAAGTTTATTTGATACCTGGTGATAGAAACTTAATTCTTATCATTAAGAAAATGAAAGAAAATAATTTCATCATTTCAAAGGATATTGGAATAATTTCATACAACGAAACACTCTTAAAGGAAATCGTTGAGGGTGGTATGACGACTATATCAACAGATTTTAAAACTATGGGACAACGTTTAGCGCAAATGATAACCGAAAAAGAGCGTCAGCAAATAGAAAATCCAAGCAAACTAATATTAAGAAATTCTCTTTAATATTATATCATAAAACAGCATGATAAAACCTGAAACTACTGAAAAAATGATATGGACTATATAGAACTAAAAAATCCTAAAAATAATTCATATGCTAAAATTTACCCGCATCTAGGTGCCAGCATACAAGAGCTAATTTTAGACAAAAAAACAATACTAAAAAACAAAAATGTAATTGACTATCATCAATCTTTTTCTTCGGCAATATTGTTTCCTTTTACTGGACGTGTTAAAGATGGAAATTATACTTTTTTAAAAAATGAATATCAATTAGAATTAAATCATATAGATAAAGAAAATGCCATTCATGGTTTAATCTATAATAAATCCTTTCACATAACACAAAATGAAGTGATTGAAAATAATGCTCATTTAAAATTAGAATATCTTGAAACGGAAAAAAATCAAGGCTTTCCTTTTAAATATCATATTGAGGCTCATTACATCTTATCCGAACAAGGGCTAAAACTAACAGTAAACATAAAAAACACAGACAGCACTCCGTTCCCATTTAGCTTGGGGTGGCACCCATATTTTCATACAAATGACCTCTATAATAGTTGTATAAAAATAGCAAGTGACAAAAGGTTTTCTTTTAGTGATGATATGATTCCTAATAAAACGTTAGATTTTAATTCAGAAAAAGAATTACAAATTAAAGATCAAAAATTTGACGATTGTTTTAAATTAAAAAACAATAAGGTTTGTTTTAAAACCCCAAATTACAAAATTGAAATCAGCTCAACTTCAAAAGAAAATTATTTACAATTATTTACCTTAGAAAATAGAGTGTCATTAGCAATTGAACCAATGACTGGCTTACCCAATAATTTCAACAATAAAATTGGATTGCAAATTTTAAATCCAAATGAAAACTATACCGTTAGCTGGAATATTAAATTAAAATAATTATGAATCGAGCTTGTTCAAATTTTTATCACCATAAGGGTTGACTAAAAACGAACAGCATGTGACCGATTTAAAAAATAACAAAGACACATGAAATATTATTTATACATTACTATTGTCTGTTTGATTTTTACGAGTTGTAATAAAAAACACATAATACCTGCTGAAAACTTTCTTTTAAAGAGCGAAAATATTTTAGATTATCAAATAACACCCAAACACAGGTTCGATAAAAATGGACTTATGTTTTCAGATCAAGGAGCTTGGTTTGCTTATAGCTTCCCTGATTCTATTGCAAATTACGGTGGCTTTTCTGGCCCTTTTTTAATGACCCAGCAAAATGGTATTTGGATTAGCCCCTCACTTTCTAAACTTATAATAAAGAACGAAAACAGCCAAAAAACTACTTGGTCTACTACAAAAACAAACAGCTATAATAGTCATTTAGAACAGGTTTTTAAATCTAAGACTCTAAGCCTAAAGCAAGAACTTGTTTACAGTTCTGGGCATACAGCACTTATAAAGTCTATAATTACAAATGAAAGTAAACTTCCTATAAAAATTTTTATAGAATGGAAGGGTCAAGCAACATTTGCAAAGGGCTTAAGCTTTTCTTCTAATGGAAATCTATTAAACATTAAATCTAGTAAAAGCAACGCTGTAGGACATATTGTTTTTGGAAAAGGAATCGTGATAAAAAACAACGATAGTGTCTATAGTACCGTTGCAGAAACAATACAATTAAAACCTAAGGAAACTAAAGAAATTACTATTTCTCAAACTTTTATTTTTCCTGAATATTCTTGGGAAGATGAGCAAAAGACAATCGCTAGCATTGATTTTGAGTCTTTACTATCTGCCAGAAAATTAGAAAAGAACAACCAACTAAAATCCATAATTAAAAGTAGAAAAGCACAATTTAAAGAAGATAAGTATGCCAAGGTTTTAGCAAAAGCACACTTAACACTTCAAAATAATTGGCGCATACCTTCTGGAGAAATCAAACATGAAGGCTTATTTCCGAGTTATCACTATAGATGGTTTAATGGATTCTGGTCTTGGGATTCTTGGAAGCATGCAGCAGGTCTATCCTATTACAATACTGATTTAGCAAAAAAACAAATGAAATTGATGTTCGAGTTTCAAAATAAAGATGGTTTTGTAGCAGACTGTGTCTATCGAGATAACTCTATTGAAGAACATAATTACCGAGATACCAAACCTCCTCTTTCTGCTTGGGCTGTGGTCAAGATATTTGAGAAAGACCACGACTTAGAATTCGTAAAATATATGTACCCTAAACTGAAAAAATACCATGAATGGTGGTACAATAAACGTGATCATGATCAAGATGGTTTATGTGAATATGGCTCGACAGACGGAAGTTTGATTGCAGCCAAATGGGAAAGTGGTATGGACAATGCCATCCGTTTTGACAATTCTAAAATTTTAAAAAACAGTGAAGGAGCTTATTCTTTAGACCAGGAAAGTGTGGACTTAAACGCTTACCTCTATGCCGAAAAATTGTTTTTAGCAGAATTGTCAGAAATGTTAAACCTAGATGATACTTCAAATTATAAATCTGAAGCTAAAATCTTAAAGTCAAAAATTCAAAAGCAATTTTACGATGATACTGATGGTTGGTTTTATGACACCAATCATGAAGGAACTGAATTTATAAAGGGAGAAGGAAGCGAAGGCTGGACAGCACTTTGGGCAAATGCAGCAACACAAGAACAAGCTGAAGCCGTAAAAAATAAAATGATGAATCCAAATAAATTTTATACAAAAGTTCCGTTTCAAACTATGAGCGCAGATCATCCAAAATTTGCTCCTTTAAAAGGATATTGGAGAGGCCCCAATTGGTTAGATCAAGCTTATTTTGGAGTAAAAGGACTTCGTAATTATGGGTTTAATCAAGAAGCAGATATGGCAACAACTCAAATTTTTGAAGGCGCGGAAGGGCTTTTAGGAAAAGGGAAATCTATACGAGAAAATTATCATCCATTAACTGGGGAAGGCTTACATGCCCAAAACTTTAGTTGGAGTGCCGCACATGTTATTATGTTATTAATGGAAGACTGAATGAATTACAATAGCTTAAAAATATCAACACAGCAAGCCGAAGATGTTCTCTTCGAAATATTCAATATAAAAGGAAGTGTATCAGTACTTCCAGGAGAAGTTGATTTTAATTTTAGAATTAAAATTGACAATGAAGAAGGATATATTTTAAAAATATCTAGACCTAATGAAGATGAAGGTTATTTAGATTTTCAACAAAAACTATTACAATATGTTGAAGTAAACGGACAAAACTTAATAGCGCCTAAAGTTATAACCGATGTTAATGGAAGCGCTACCTCTGAAATTACCGACAACTTTGGCTATCAACGGAAGGTGCGTTTATTAAGCTGGGTGTCTGGACGCGTATGGAGGAGTGTAAATCCACAATTAGATGACTTGCGTTTTAGTTTAGGTGAACAGTGTGGCTTACTAACTCAATCTTTACAGGGTTTTGACCATCCAGAAGCCCATCGTGAATTTGTTTGGGACATAGCTCAATCTCTTTGGACAAAATCACATGTAAAATTGTTCAAAGAAGATGAAAGAGAAATTATCGAATATTTTCAAAATCGATTTGAAGCATCACAAGAAACTTATTCAACGCTTCGTAAATCGACTGTCCACAATGATGCAAATGACAACAATGTTATTGTCTCTTCAGAATTAATAAACCCGAAAGTTCAAGCAGCCATTGATTATGGAGATGCTATAAATACCCAAATTATTAATGATGTAGCCATTGCTTGTGCATATGCCATAATGAACCATAACAACGCACTAGATTCAGCATTGCCAATTATAAAAGGGTATCACTCTACATTTCCTTTACAAGAAATTGAGTTGAAACATCTATACAATACCATCGCAATGCGATTGGTGATTTCGGTTACTAAATCGGCCATCAATAAAATTGAAGAACCCAATAATAAATATTTACTTATTAGTGAAAAACCCGCCTGGGAAGTACTAAAAAAATGGTATCAAATTTCTCCCGAATTTGCACATTATAGTTTTAGAGGGGCTTGTGGTTTTATCCCACATCCAAAAGAAAAACTATTTAGCCAATGGGCAGCTAAAAATAAATTTCAACTTTCAGAATTATTTCCTTCCATAAATACAAATGAAGTACATCCAATAGATTTAAGTGTTTCTAGTACTTGGATGGGACATCAGGAAGAGTTTAATAATTTGGAGTGGTTTGAGTTTAAAATTAACCAACTACAAAAGGAAGTTCCTACCAAAATAATTGCTGGCGGATATCTAGAACCTAGACCCATTTATATTTCTTCTGCCTATGACCGAATAGGAAATAACGGAAGAGAAAGCAGGAGTATTCATTTAGGAATTGATTATTGGTTGCCTTCAAAAACATCAGTTCATGCGATTTCAGAAGGTGAAGTTATTCTTGCTATAAATGATGCTGGAGATAAAGAATACGGAGGCTTAGTTATTTTAAAACATCAAACTGAAACCCTAACATTTTACACCCTTTATGGACATTTAAGTGTAGAAAGTGCTACTAAAAATAAGGTGGGAGATATACTTAAAAAAGGATCTAGAATTGGGGAGCTTGGTAATTATCCAGAAAACGGAAATTGGGCACCTCATCTTCATTTTCAAGTAATGCTATCCCTATTAGATTATAAAGTTGATTATCCAGGAGTTGCTCATTATTCAGAAATTGATGTATGGAAAAGTATCTGCCCAGACCCTAATTTATTATTCAATTCTGAAGCACTTCAGAAAAAAGAAGATTCGAGTCAAAAAGACCTTATTAATTATCGTAAAAAGCATTTAGGCAAAAGTTTAAGTTTACAATATAAAGTTCCTATTGAAATGGTTCGTGGTGCTGGTCAATACTTAATGGATTCCTTCGGAAGAAAATATTTAGACACCGTAAATAACGTAGCTCACGTAGGTCATGAGAATTATAACGTTGTAAAAGCTGGACAGGAACAAATGGCTCTAATCAATACCAATTCTCGCTATTTACATAAAAACATCAATGCCTTAGCAAAGGAGCTCATTGAAACTTTACCACCAGAATTAAATGTATTGCATTTTGTGAATTCAGGTAGTGAAGCCAATGAATTAGCCATACGAATGGTAAAAGCAGTTACGGGCGAAAAAGACATTATTGCTTCTGAAGTTGGTTATCACGGAAATGCAAATATGTGTATCGATATTAGTTCGTATAAATTTGATGGAAAAGGAGCGCCAGAACACACTCATATTTTTCCTTTACCAGATGCATTTAGAGGAAAATATAGAGGAGACCATACTGCGGAGGATTATGCAACCGAAGTTCAAAAGCAAATTGAAACTATTCAGGAAAAAGGAAGAAATGTAGGGGGATTTATCATTGAGCCTATTATTAGTTGTGGTGGGCAAATTGAATTACCAGAAGGGTTTTTAAGTAAAGCTTATCAGTTAGTAAGAGATGCTGGAGGTATTTGTATTTCAGACGAAGTACAAACGGGTTGTGGGCGATTGGGAAAAACATTTTGGGGTTTCCAATTACACGATGTCGTTCCTGATATTGTGACCATAGGTAAACCTCTAGGAAACGGACATCCTATAGCTGCTGTTGCTTGTACACAGGAGGTTGCAGATAAATTTGCTAACGGAATGGAATACTTTAACACCTTTGGTGGAAATCCGGTTTCTTGCGCAATTGCTACGGAAGTAATACGAACTGTAAAACGCGATAAATTACAAGAAAATGCTTTGCTTATTGGAGACTTTTTAAAGGAAGAGTTAAAAACATTAGCGAAGGAATTTCCAATTATTGGAGAGGTTCGTGGTCAAGGATTATTTCTTGGAATTGAATTGGTAGATACTCAATTAAATCCATTAGCAACTCAAACTGATTATATAACCAATCGAATGAAAGATCACGGGATTTTAATGAGTACCGATGGTCCTGATCATAATGTATTAAAAATTAAACCTCCGATCGTTTTTACAAAAGAGAACGCCGAAGAATTAATATTCTATTTACGTAAAATCTTTGCTGAAGATTTTATGATGTCTATTTTATAATATGAATTACCTAATTATGAAAAAACTTATCTTAACCTTGTTTTTAGCTATCCTTTTTATAGGTTGCAAACAAGAACCCTTAACTAATATTGCGGAACAAACATTTCATTATAATCATGAAATATTTGAAGAGCATAAATTAGCACCAAGAGCTTCCTTTTTCAATTTTGAATCAGATGTTATTTCAGAAAAAGAAAATTCAAAACGATTTTTAAGTTTAAACGGAGATTGGAATTTCCATTGGGTAAAAGATCCAAAACAAAGACCAACTACTTTCCAAAACAAAGAGTATGATGATTCAGATTGGACAACAATACCTGTTCCTTCTAATTGGGAAGTGGAAGGATTTGGACATCCTATTTATTTGGACGAACGCTATCCTTTTACTACCAAATGGCCAGATGCACCTATCGATTATAATCCTGTTGGAACGTATCGTAAAGAAATTAATTTAACCAAAGAATTTTTATCTGAAGATATTATCCTCCATTTTGCTGGAGCAAAATCAGCAATGTATGTTTATGTTAATGGTACTTCTGTTGGCTATTCTCAAGGAAGTAAAACACCCGCTGAATTTAATATCACCTCCTATTTAACCGAAGGAGAAAATCTAATTGCGCTACAAATGTTCCGTTGGTCCGATGCCAGTTATTTAGAAAGTCAGGATATGTTACGTATGAGCGGCATAGAGCGTGATGTGTATTTATATAGTCGCCCTAAAGTATTTATTTCAGATTATCATACCAATACTACTTTGGATAATTCTTATAAAAACGGAATATTTAACGGAACGGTTTCTATATCGAATGAAACAGAAAAAGAGGTAACTAAAGAAATTACCCTTTCATTAAAAGATGAATTTAAAGAAAGCAAAACGGTTTCGATTCCAGCAAATTCAACAATAGAAGTTGAAGTAGATAAAATCATCAAAAATATAAAATCATGGTCGGCTGAAATTCCGAATTTATATGCTCTTTCAATTAGTTTGGATGGCAATCAATTCCTTAAAAGAAATATTGGTTTTAAACGCGTAGAAATCAAAAATGCACAAGTTCTTATTAATGGGCAAGCAATTTATTTTAAAGGAGTGGATAGACATGAAACCGATCCCTTTACTGGTCATGTAGTTTCCAGAGAATCTATGGAGAAAGACATCAAATTAATGAAGCAAAACAACATCAATGCAGTGCGATCAGCACATTATCCCAACGATCCCTATTGGTTAGATTTATGCGACAAATACGGATTGTATGTAATCGATGAAGCCAATATCGAAAGCCATCCTTTGGCTATAGATAAAGATACTCAAATTGGTAATGAAATGAGTTGGCTTCCTGCACATTTAATGCGAACTAAAAGAATGTATTATCGTGATAGAAATCATCCTTCTATTTATTCTTGGTCATTAGGTAACGAGGCTGGTGAAGGTGAGGTTTTTAAAACTACCTATAAATGGTTAAAAGAAAAAGATGATAATCGTATTGTGCAATATGAGCCTGCAGGAAAAGATAATTATACAGACATTTATTGCCCTATGTATCCAAAACCACAATATTTAATCAACCATGGGAAATCCAATTCTGATAAACCTTCCATAATGATTGAGTATGCACATGCCATGGGCAATTCGGTAGGGAATTTACAGGATTATTGGGATATAATTGAAATGTACCCAAATCTACAAGGTGGATATATTTGGGATTGGGTAGATCAGTCTTTAGAATATAAAGATGAAAACGGAAATCCATATTTGGCTTATGGTCATGATTACCATCCTGATTTGCCAACCGATGGTAATTTTTTAAATAATGGATTGGTGGATCCTTATCGGAATCCTCATCCTCATTTATCGGAAGTGAAGAAAGTATATGAACCTGTACAATTCTCTTTTTTAGGAGGTCAAACTATAGAGGTTAAGAATAAAAATTTCTTTGCAGATTTTTCAGATAAGATAATAAATGTACGAGTATTAATGGATGGACTTGTAGCATTTGAAAAAGACAATATAGAATTAAAGATTCCAGCTCAATCCTCTTCAAAACTAGTTGTTTCTGAAATCCCTGAATTTTTCATTTCTGAAAGTGAATATATTTTAGAAATAAGTCTGCTTCAAAAAACAGCTACTGAATTGATTTCTAAAGGATATGAAATTGCTTGGGATCAATTTGCATTAAATAGTCCCACCTCTATTCTTGGAGATGAAAATCATACCAGTGAATTTATCATTACAAATTCTCCTGAAGAGATTCTTATTAAGAATAAAAGTGTTGAATTTAAAATCAATTCCAAATCTGGAGAAATTAAATCATGGCACTTTGAAGGAAAAGAAATAACCAAACAACCAATTCGTCCTAATTTTTGGCGCCCTCCTACCGATAATGACTTAGGAAACGGAATGGATAAATGGGCTAAAATTTGGCAAAATGCTTCGTATAACTATACGGCATCTTTGATTGAAAAACCAGTTATATCTATTAATAGAGTTTCATTTAAAGTGAATTATGAATTGCCAAATAATGAAGCGACTGTTACAGTAACTTATCATCTTGCAGACAACGGAAACTTACAGCTCGATTATAGATTTCAACCAAATCAAAAGGATTTACCAAACCTTCCAAGATTAGGAATGTATATGACTATTCCCAATAGTTACACAAATGTTTCTTGGTATGGAAAAGGCCCTGAAGAAAGCTACTGGGATCGAAAAACAGGTCAAAAAGTCGGTTTGTATTCAGGAAAGGTTGAAGATCAATTTGAGCGTTATTCTCGCCCTCAGGAAACTGGTAATAAAACAGAAGTTCGTTGGATGGAAATCAGCTCAAATGACTTAAAATTATTGGTGAATTCTAATATTTTATTCAACACTAGTATTTGGCCATTTTCTATGAAAGAAATAGATTTTAATAGTAAGGATGCTGGAGAATCTGCTTCGGGATTAGTACCTGTCACCAAAAAACATGGCGCTGATATTAAAATTGGCGAAACCGTTCAATGGAATATCGATTTTATGCAAATGGGTCTTGGAGGTGATACTTCTTGGGGAAGATTGGTTCATAAAGAATATACCATTCCTGCTAACAAAACATATAATTACTCATTCACAATAAATCCTAAACAATAAATACCATGCAGATTTTAACATTTCTAGGCTTTACTTTAATAGTTGCAATCATTTCTTATTTAGCAACCCGAAAAACGAATGAAACTTCTTCGGATGGTTATTTTTTGGGAGGTAGAACTCTAACCGCTGGTGTCATAGCTGGTTCTTTATTATTAACCAATCTTTCTACCGAGCAAATTGTTGGCTTAAATGGTTCTGCCTACGAAAGTGGCTTATCAGTTATGGTTTGGGAAACATTAGCAGCCATTGCTATGGTTGTAACTGCAATGTTTTTATTACCAAGATATTTAAAAGGTGGACTGACGACAGTCCCTCAGTTTTTATCAAAACGCTTTGATGTTGCAACAAAAACCTGGACTTCCGTTTTATTTTTAACAGGTTACGTTGTTGTGCTATTACCGGTAATTTTATATTCAGGATCACTTGCTATTAGTGGTATGTTTAATATTCCAGAAAAATTAGGAATTACCCATACACAATCTATTTGGATCTGTGTTTGGGGAATTGGTATAATAGGCTCCATTTATGCAGTTTTTGGCGGATTAAAAGCAGTTGCTGTATCTGATTCAATTAATGCTATTGGCTTATTAGTTGGTGGTATCTTAATTCCAATTTTCGGACTTATGGCGATTGGTGATGGAAGTATCATGGATGGACTCTCAATTTTAACTACTGAAAATCCTGAAAAATTTAAATCAATGGGAGGTCAAACTGACCCTGTTCCATTTTACACCATTTTTACAGGAATGATGTTAGTGCAATTATTTTACTGGGGAACGAATCAACAAATTATACAAAGAGCTTTAGGAGCAAAAGATTTAAAGGAAGGGCAAAAAGGATTATTATTAGCATCTTTTATAAAAATATTAGGGCCAATTATTGTTGTATTACCTGGTTTAATTGCTTTTCATTTATTTGATGGCAGTTTAGAAAACCCCGATGATGCTTACCCTATGTTAGTGAATAAAGTGTTACCTCCTGCGTTGGTTGGCTTTTTTGCCGCAGTATTATTTGGAGCGATTTTAAGCTCGTTTAATAGTGTACTAAATAGCTCGGTAACTTTGTTTGGACTTGATGTTTATAAACAACATATTAATAAAAATGCTGACGAACGCACTGTTGTAAAGTACGGCAAAACCTTTGGAGTATTATTAGCAATTGCTGCAATGTTTATTGCCCCTCAAATTGCAAATGCAGGAAGTTTATTTAAATATTTACAAGAAGTAAATGGTATTTATAGTATTCCTATTTTAACTATTATCGTAGTTGGTTACTTAACTAAACGTGTGCCTGCAATTGCAGCAAAAATAGGATTAGCTTCTGGCTGTTTGTTATATATATTGAGCCAGTTTGTAATGCAACCCTATTTTATAAATGAAGCTTTAGAATCAGCAAAGGCATCAGGTATTGTTGATGCCGCAGCGTTGGCCATTGTTAAGGCTGAAGCCTATCCTCATTTTTTAGATATAATGGCGATACTCTTTGTATTAAATGTTGGTATTATGTTAATCATTGGAAAATTAAAGCCAAGAAAAGAAGCATATATACAAGAATATACAAAGCAAGTTGACATTACACCTTGGAAATATGTAAAACAAACTGGGGTCGCTATTTGTATTATAGTAATAGGAGTTTATATATATTTTGCTTAATGAATAAAGACTTAATTAAACATATAAATTCAGCCTTTAAGGTTGAGTTTAATACGAACCCTATACTAGTATTTGCTCCTGGACGCATCAACCTTATTGGTGAACATACCGATTATAATGATGGCTTTGTTTTTCCAGCAGCAATTGATAAAGGAATTGTCGCTGCAATTCAAAAAAGTGAGTCAAAATACTGTACCGTACTTGCAGTTGATAAAAATGAAAAATTCAAATTCTTATTAGAGACTATAAAACCTATTGAAAATGGGGACTGGAGAAATTACGTATTAGGAGTTATTTCAGAAATTCAAAAAAAAAGAATTACCCTAAAACCTTTTGAAATTGCTTTTGGTGGAGATATTCCCAGAGGAGCTGGCATGTCCTCATCCGCAGCATTAGAAAACAGTATTGTTTTTAGTTTAAATGAACTTTTTAATTTGAACTTATCAAAAAACGAAATGATTGCTATTTCGCAAAAAGCAGAACACAATTATGTAGGTGTAAAATGTGGTATTATGGATCAATATGCAAGTATGTTCGGTCAAAAAAATAGCGCTTTATTATTAGATTGCAGATCTATTGCATCCACTCCTTATAAAATTGATTTTTCTGAATATCAATTGTTATTTATCAACACTAATGTAAAACACAATCTGTCAGAAAGTGCTTATAATGAGAGGCGTTTGGTCTGTGAAAAAATAGCAAACTTACTTCAAATTTCTGCTTTAAGAGATGCATCTGAAAATGACTTACTAAATATAAAAAATAAAATCTCTGAAGAAGATTATCAAAAAGCATTATGCGTTATTCAAGAAAATAAGAGGGTGATAAAAGCTTCTAATGCTATTCAAAAAAATGATCTTAAAACACTTGGAGCCTTGCTATATGAATCTCATCAAGGGCTACAAAAACAATATAAAGTAAGTTGTGATGAGTTGGATTTTTTAGTAGAAAAAGCAAAAGGCTATCCTGATGCCTTAGGTGCAAGAATGATGGGTGGTGGCTTTGGTGGTTGTACAATCAATATTATAAAAAAGGATGCTCTTGATATATTCAAAAAAAACATTGCCAAGGCATATTACAAAAACTTCAATACCAATTGTTCATTTTATATCGTAAACCTTTCAGAAGGCACACGAGTTGTTGAAAACACTTAATTATGAATCACGATTTACAAGAATTTTCACATAAACGCTTTAATATATTAACTGGAGAATGGGTTTTAGTTTCGCCACACCGCGCTAAAAGACCTTGGCAAGGGCAAGAGGAAAAGGTAACCGAAAGTGTTAGACCATCTCATGATGAAAGTTGTTATTTGTGTGCAGGAAACACTAGAATTAATGGCGAAATAAATCCGAATTACGATTCAGTTTTTGTGTTTACAAATGATTTTGCGGCGCTTCAAAAAGATTCTAGTACATTTTCTTTAAACGAAGATCTATTTAAAGCAGCGAGTGAACAAGGTATTTGTAAAGTCATTTGTTTTAGTCCAGACCACTCGAAAAGTTTGGCGCAAATGGAAACGAAGTCTATTGAAAAAGTAATTAAAACTTGGAAAAATGAATATCTCGAGTTAGGCGAAATAGATACTATTAATTATGTTCAAATATTCGAAAACAAAGGTGCTGTTATGGGATGTAGTAACCCACATCCTCATGGGCAAATATGGAGTCAATCTACATTACCCAATGAAGTGGTTAAAAAAGATAGTCAACAACTACACTATTTTCAAGAAAACAACAGCCTCTTACTAAGCGATTATTTAAGACAGGAGTTAAATAAAAATGAGCGTGTCATTTTTGAAAATGACGCTTTTGTTGTACTAGTCCCATTTTGGGCGATATGGCCTTTTGAAACAATGATTATACCGAAAAAACCTCAAAAGAGTATTGTGGAAATGTCAACTTCGGATGTCACCTTTTTTGCCGAAGCTATTTCAGTGCTAACAAAAGCATATGATAAGTTATTTAATTGCTCATTTCCCTATTCTAGTGGTATCCATCAGGCACCAACAAATGGAAAAGATAATAATCATTGGCAATGGCATATGAGTTTTTATCCGCCTTTGTTAAGAAGTGCAACGGTAAAAAAATTCATGGTGGGTTACGAAATGTTTGGTACACCTCAACGTGATATTACAGCCGAAAAAGCAGCATCGCATTTGCGCAACTTAGTCACTACTCTTTTATCAAGTTAAAAAAACTTTTTTTTGACACCTTCAAAACATTAAATTTACATTGTTATATTTAATTCACATTCAATCATTTTTCTATGAAACCAATTGTTAGAGCTGCTACAAAAAAAGACCTACCAACCCTAGATATATTTATGGATGGTTTGGTTGATGCAGAACGACCTATGGATGTTACTATTAAAGATGGAAAAGTTATTTATTACGACTTAGAAGACTTTATCACTAATGAGGATGCAGTTTTATATGTTGTAGAATTAAATGACGAATTGGTTGCTTCTGGTTATGCTAAAATAAAGCTTGGTAAAAGTTATTTAAAACACAATAAGCATGCTTATCTTGGTTTTATGTATGTTCCAAAGAAACATAGAGGAAATGGTTATAATAAATTAATTGTACATACTCTTCTAGCTTGGTGTAAAATCAAAAACATTCATGAAATCAGGTTGGATGTTTATGATGCTAATGCTTCAGCACTTAGAGCATATGAAAAAGTTGGTTTCACCAAACACATGATACAAATGCGTTTGGATGTTGAAGACCTAGATATTTAAATATTAAATGGATTTTCTATCGAGTGTGCTGGTTCTGTAAACCATTTTGGCCCTTCTGCTGTCATATAAATATGATCTTCTAATCTGATTCCAAATTTATTCGGTACACAAATCATAGGTTCATTGCTAAAGGTCATTCCAGGTTTCAAAGTGGTTTCATTGTTTTTAACTATATATGGCGATTCATGAATATTCAGACCAATTCCATGTCCTGTTCTATGCGGAAGACCAGGAAGGTCATAATCTTTACTTAAACCATTTTTGGCTAACTCAACTCGAGAAGCATCATCTACCGACCCGCAAGTTTCACCAATTTGAGCCGAATTAAAAGCAGCATATTGAGTTGATTTCTCAACATTCCAAATTTTTATTTGCAATTCATTTGCTTCACCAAACACATAAGTTCTTGTAATATCTGATATATAATCATGTAAGACACAACCAGTGTCTATCAACACCATTTCGTTTTCTTCTAACTTCTTTGGATTCTTCACACCATGTGGAAAAGAAGAATCTACACCAAAGAGTACAATACAGAAATATGACCCCGTTGGAATTCCATAACGAATATGTGCTTCGTTTATAAAATCAACTACTTCGTTTGCCGAAATACCAACATATAATATCCGTGCAGCCGCTTTTTGTACCTCCAAGGTAATATCCATCGCAGCTTGCATAATTGATATTTCATTTTTAGTTTTTTGTATGCGACAACCCGATGTAATCGGGCTTGCATTTGTAATAGAATATCTAGAATCACATTTTACAAGAGCATCAATCATAAAAAAAGGCGTCATTTCATCCATTGCTAACTGACCACTTTCAATGCCGTTTTTTTGCAATACATCGAGCAGTAATTGATATGGGCTTTCATGCTCTTCCCAACAATGAACTTCACCTTCAACCACCATAAAATCTAACACTGTTCCTTTTTCAAATCTCGGAGCTATATAATGAACTTCTCCATTTGGCAGTAACATTGCTCCAACCATTCTCTCGCTCGGATTCCATCGAGTTCCTGTAAAATAGTAAAGGTTTGTGCCAGAATGTAAATAGGTTGCAGCAATATTATTAGTCTTCATAAGGCTAATCGCATTTTGAACACGCTGTTTAAATTCCTCCTTTTGAATTGGTTGTACATGACTTATTTTTGGCTTAATTTTAGCCAATTCTTCTGCTGCTGTTGAGCCTCCTATTCCTATCATTTATTTTGATTGATTCATTAATGCTTCGATTTCCTCAATTTCAATCGGCATGTTAGCGGTTAAATTTATGTTTCCATTTTCAGTAATTAAAAAATCATCTTCTAACCTACATCCAATATTTTCTTCCGGAATATAGATTCCAGGTTCACAAGTTAATACGTTTCCTACTTCAAAAGGTTTTGAATACAAGCCTACATCATGTACATCCAAGCCTAAATGATGAGCTGTACCATGCATAAAATATTTTTTATACAATGGTTTTTTAGGATCCTGCCTGTCAACATCTGCTTGTGACAACAAGCCTAATTTTATGATTTCTGCCTCAACCAATTTTACCATTTTCGTTTCATAATCTAAAGATAATACTCCTGGTTTCAGCAATTTACTTCCTTCTTTTAAACAATGTAAAACTGCTTGATACACTTGCTTCTGACGTTCAGAAAATTTTCCATTTACAGGGATACAACGCGTAGTATCGCTATTGTAATTTCCATAACATGCGCCAAAATCTAGCAATATCATTTCTCCATTTTTGCATTTAGCATCATTCGTATTGTAATGCAATGCACAAGCATTCTTACCAGAAGCAACAATTGGTTTAAAGGCATGACGCGTTGCGCCTTTTTTGGTTAGTATATAAGTCAATTCAGCCTCTAACTCATATTCAAACACATTGGGTTTGGTATTGGAAAGAAATCTTTTAAAAGCGACTATCCCAATATTTGCTGCTTTTTGAATTTGTGCAACCTCATCATCAGATTTAATGGTACGCAAATCTCTCGTGATTTTTGCCGCTCTATAATATTGATGCAATGGATATTTATTTTTACACCATTGTATCATTCTGTCTTGCCTAGTTTCTTGCTCGTATGTTGCAGTTTTGTAATGTTCATTGTGTCCCAAACAAAACCCATCTGCTTCAAAAGCCATGTATTGTAGTATTCTCTCAAAATCATCAACCCATTCAATTCTTGAAATGCCAGATAATTCTGTGGCTTGTTCTCTAGTCAACACATCACCATCCCAAATCTTTTCCAATTCACTTCGCTGCTTTATAAACAGAATTCCTCTGTTTTCTTCTTTAAGTGCATCAGGATATAAAACTAAAATAGTCTCAAATTGATCAATCCCACTTAAATAAAACAGATCATTGTTTTGTGCAAAACCCATTACATCATCTGAGTTGGTATGTTTTACATCATTAGATGTTAAAATAGCTATCGTATTGTTTTGTATTTCTTTACAAAATCGCTTTCTGTTCTCTTTATAAAATGAACTTTGAATTGGTGTATATCTCATATTAAAAATTTCTATCTGGATGAAACGGTTTCAAATCTAATGTAGGTTTTTGTTCAGAAATTATCTCTGACACTAATTTTCCAGTTGCTGGACCTAAACTCCAACCCATCATAGCATGACCAGAAGCAATTGTTAAATTAATGCATTTTGAAGATTTACCAATAAAGGGCAGTCCATCTGGAGAACAAGGGCGCAATCCACATTGAACTTCTTTCTTTTCTTCTTCAGTAATTTTTAATCCGTTGTAATAATTTTGTCCTGCATCCGCAATTGCATTTACACGAACTGGATTTATTGTGTGATTGATTCCTCCTATTTCCATCGTTCCAGCAAATCGAGTAAATCCATTCATTGGTGTGACAGCTACTTTTGCTTCCATCAAAATAGTTGGAATAGTAATTCCTGTTTCTCTTTCAATGTTTATTCTATATCCTTTTCCTGCTTGAATCAATAAATTCAATCCTAATTTTTTTGATAATAATGGACTCCAACTTCCAGCTGCCAAGACAACCTCATCTGCATTCAACTCTCTTTTATCTGTAATTACTTTAGAGATTGTATTGTTAGAGACAACAACATCTTTTACTTCTTCTTGTGCTAGAATTTCTACTCCAATTGTTTTTAAATAATTGACCATTTGCGACATGAAATGTGAGGGAGTCATATGAGAATCGCAATCATAATACACCGCTCCTTTTATATTTAAATTGGCATTCGGCTCCAATTTTTCTACTTCTTTTTTAGATAGGTTTTTTACTCCTAATCCTTCTTGAATTGCTCTTTGACCAACTTTCCATTCTTCCTCTCCTACTTTTTCTGTTTGATAGGCCATTAACAACCCTTTTCGTTCGTAATGAAAATCGAACTCGTTTGAAGCTTTAAAAGCTTCGAACAAGTCTCTACTTAACAAGTTGATGTCTTTAATTATTCGAACCGAACTTTCTACCTTTTTAGCGTTCGCTGATTTTTTAAACGCCCATATCCATTTTAAAAATTCTGCATCTAATCTAGGTTTTACATAAAAAGGGCTACTTGAATTAAACATCCATTTAATTCCTTTGGTAATCATTCCTGGTGCTGCCAACGAAATGATATGACTCGGTGTAATATATCCAGCATTTACATAAGATGCTCCGCTTGTAAAATCTGATTTATCAATTACTGTAACTTGATGCCCTTCTTTTTGAAGGTAATATGCAGAACTCAATCCTATAATTCCACCTCCAATAATTACAACTTTTTTACTCATATTACTTCCATTCAAAATTCCAAATCGGAGTTTCTCCTTTTAAATGCTCTACAAAATAATTCCAACGCTTTTTGGTAAAATAACTTCTTGCTTTCCCAGTATACCCATGTCGCTGGCTTGGTAAAATTAATAAATCAAAATCTTTGTCGGCATTTATCAATGCTTCTGCTAATTTAAAGGTTGCAGACGGATTTACATTTTCGTCTATTCCACCATGAACTAACAACAATTTCCCTTTGAGGTTTGGTGCCATTGTTATATTTGAAACTTCTTCATACGATTCATCAACAGGCCAACCCATATACATTTCTGGCCACCACGCTTTCTCCATTCTAAAGTCATGATCGGCACTACTTGCTACTCCCACTTTATAAAAATCTGGGAAGGCCAATAATGCATGACCCGTGTCAAAACCACCTGCAGAATGACCAAAAATTCCAACTTTATCAATATCTATATAACTGTATGTTTTTGCCAAATACTTTATTGCCAAAACATGATCTTCCAAATTGTTTCCCATATTTTTATAAGAATGATTCAAAAATTCTTTGGAGCGACCACTGGTTCCTAAACCATCCATTTGCACAACAATAAATCCAAGTTCAGCTAAAGATTGATTGTAAAAACTCCAGTTAAATGATTTCGGAAATCGCTGTGTATGTGGCCCTGTATAAGTTGCATCAATAATTGGATATTTCTTAGAAATATCAAAATTTGATGGTTTCCAAAAAGCTCCGTACATTTTTGTTTTCTCGTCCTTTGCTATCAATTCAAAAACTTCTGGAGATTTAAACCCTTTATTTGTAAAATGCGAAATATCTGCCTGTGTTAATTGAGTGATTATTTTTCCATCTTTTGACTTTCTTAATACGGTTTTGGTTGGAGTAGAAATTGTTGAATACGAATCTTTAAAATAAGAACCATCTTCTGAAAAATCAACATCATGATGCATCATTTCTGGTGTAAGCAACTCCATTTTCCCTTTGGTATCAATTTTATATAATTGCTGATGGTAAGGATTTATTGTACTATCAACACCCGAAGCCATAAAATAAATTTCTCCGGTTTTTTCGTCTAAGTATTCAATATCGTTTATCACAAAATCACCTTGTGTTAAAGGCTTAATATTTCCTTCAAAATCGCATTCGTATAGCTGACGCCAACCACTTCTTTGTGACAGGAATATTAGTTTATTTTGTCCTTCAAAATTCCAAAATCTAAAATCATCAATATTGGTTTTAGAAGTTTCAGTAATTAGGTTTTTAGAAGAACCTGAATTCAAATCAAGTAAAACAATTTCTTCTTTTTGATAACCTCTTTGAGGAATTCTAGCCAACACTTCACCAGATTTTTCAGTCCATTGTGTACTTACTGAATTGATATGGGTTTGCTTTGGAAGTGATGTCTTAACTTCCTTTTGAGTATCAATATTAAAGAACACTGGTTTTTGATGCACCATGGTTGTATCTCCAGGAGAACCTCTATAATAGGAAAGTAATTTTGGTTTGTACAAAGAATCTATGCTCCAATCTAACAAATACATTTTCTCAGCATTTCTAAAATCAACTACATTCGTTTTAAAATATTTAGAATCTGATGACCAATCAACATAAAAGTGTTTTGGTCGGTCTCCATTTTCACCTTCAACAATATCATACCAGCCATACCATGTTGCATATTCATAATCCTTTTTACCATCAAAAGTTAATTGATATTCCTTATCAGAATCAACAGATTTTATATATAAGTTAAATTCTTTTGTAAATGCAATCCACTTTCCATCTGGCGATTTAGATTCAAACTCATTTTTTGGTTCTTCCTCCTTTGCCTCTTGCTTTGAAAAAATAAAATCCTTTAAATTCAATTCATACTTTTGGCTGTTATAACTGAATTGAATTCCGTTTTTTACAGATTCAATAGCACCAATAGAAATGGAGTTGGCCTTAATAGTGTCTTTGGTAAATTTCGAAAATGTATCAGCGAATTTGTTATGGTCAAAAAGCAATTCAACCTTACCTTTCTTAAAATTTACCGTTTTGTACGTTTTAGTTTCTTTTGAATAATCTACAAACCAAATACCACTTTTGTCTTTAAACCAATGAACTTCAGTCGTTAGATTAAAGACTGTTTTGTTATTGCTATTTGCATACAAATAGCTAACTGCTCGCTTGTAATCGTCTTGTGTTATCTCTTGTGCTTTTGAAATTAATACAACAAATAATAAAAGTGTGAATAGTTTAAATCTTCTCTTCATTTAAAATGTTTTTTTTTGAATTTAAATTAAATAACCTGAAACCCATGAGCATATGGATCATCATCTTCATCAATAATAATAGTGTTATAACCGTATACTTTCGCCCATCCTTGAATACTAGGAATAATTGCTAGTTTACTATCAAGAGTCGTTTCTTCTTCTACTCTCCCAATAAATTTTGAGCCAATAAAACTCTCATGAATATACTCCTCACCTAATTTTAATTTACCCTTGGCATGTAATTGTGCCATTCGAGCAGAAGTTCCTGTTCCACAAGGTGAGCGATCAATTGCTTTATCACCATAAAAAACGGCATTTCTACCAGAAGATGTTGGGTCTAATGGATTTCCAGTCCAAAGCATATGAGTTACATCTCTAAAAGTATCATTCTCTGGGTGGATAAACATATCTAGATATTTCTCATTGATTAGATCTCTTACAACTTGACTAAATTGAACGATTTGACTCGCAGTAAAATCATGTACTCCACTAAAGTTTTGTTGTGGATCTACAATGGCATAATAGTTTCCTCCATAGGCTACGTCAAACGTAATTTCTCCCAATTCAGGACAATCAATCGTCAACCCTTCTGCTGCCAAATAACTTTTTACATTGGTCAATTTTACCCAATCTACTTTTTTACCGGTTTGTCTATATTCAATTTTCACCAAACCTGCGGGAGCTTCCATATTTATTTTTCCAGGAATTTTAGGAGTTATCAATCCTTCTTCAATAGCAATAGTAATAGTTCCAATAGTTCCATGACCGCACATTGGCAAGCAACCAGAAGTTTCGATAAACAGAATTCCAAAATCGTTTTCTAGATTATGGGGCGGAAATAAAATACTTCCACTCATCATATCATGCCCTCTCGGTTCAAACATCAACCCTTTACGAATCCAATCATATTCTTTTAAAAAATGTTGCCGCTTTTCACTCATATTTGCCCCAACCAAATTTGGACCACCACCAGCAACTACTCTTACTGGGTTACCACAGGTATGTGCATCTACACAAAAAAAAGTTTTTCTACTCATTCAAAGTATTGTCTATATAATTATTTACGCGTTCTTCTAAAATAGAGAGTGTCACTGTTCCTTGTTCTAAAATGACTTCGTGAAACTCACGAATATCAAATTTCACTCCGAGTTCTTTTTCCGCTTTTAGTCGCATTTCTCTAATTTTTAACTCGCCTATTTTATACGATAAAGCTTGCCCAGGCCAAGAAATGTATCGGTCTGTTTCAGTATTAATTTCATGTAAAGACAATGCTGTATTGGAAGCCATATAATCTACTACCTGCTCACGTGACCAACCAAAAGCATGAATTCCAGTATCTACCACCAAACGACAAGCTCTCCACATTTCATAAGTCAACTGACCAAATTTTTCATATGGTGTTGTGTACATTCTCATTTCATCAGCTAAAAATTCAGAATACAATCCCCACCCTTCTCCATAAGCAGAGAGGTATAAATTTTTTCTAAATTGAGGGATACTATCACCCAGCTCATTATTTAATGATCCTTGTAAATGATGACCTGGAACTGCTTCATGAACCGTCAATGCTGGTAATGTATATAATGTTCTACTTGGCAAATCATAAGTATTCACCCAATAATATCCAGGTTCTGTACTGTTTTTTGATGTACCCACGTAACGGCCACCTGTATATTTTGGCGCAATAGCATCTGGTACAGGTGCCACTCCATATGGTTTTCGAGGCAAGGTCTTAAAATATTTTGGCAATTGTGCATCGGCACGTTTAGCCATGTCTCTTGCTATCATCAAAATTTCCTTTGGTGTTTTGGCAAAGAACTGTTCATCGGTTCTTAAGAATTCAAAAAACTCTTCAAAGCTTCCTTCAAATTTCAATTCTTTGATGATTTGCTCCATTTGTGCTTTTATTCTAGCAACTTCCTTTAGTCCAATTTGGTGAATATCATCTGCCGTATATTGAGTACTAGTGGTATAAAAATTTATACGATCTTGATAATAGGCTTTTCCATTAGGTGTATCTGATGCACCTAAAGTGGTTCTTGTTTTTGGGAAATATTCTTTCTCAAAAAATGTTTTGATTCTTTTAAACTGTGGAGTCACATTATTTTCTATTGCATTCTGAGCAGCAATTAACACAGAGTCCTTTTGAGTTTCCGTTAAATCATTAGGTAAGTTTTTAAAAGGTGAATAGAAATAACTCTCTTCAAAATTTTCAACAATATGATCGTCATAAGAAGATTCATATCCTTTAAAAATCACCAAAGGTTGCGAAACTCCTTTTTCCAATCCTTCTCGTAAATTCACAAAATTTTGATCAACAAATTCTGGAATTGCATTCAATATATTTAAGTAATCTTTTACAGACTCATAATTATTGAGTGGTCTTACGTTATACCCCAAACTACTATGAAATCCTGAATCAGAAAGTAGTGGATTTAAATAGCTTTCAAATTTGAAATATGCAATCTGATCATTTAAAACAAACGTCAATAATTGATGTGAAATTTTATTTGTTTCACTCAATCCATCTGATGAAATCTTGGATAATTGATTTAGTAAATCTTGAGCAAATTCAGCCTCAGATTTATAATACTCCTTAGTATACAAACCTAAAGGGTAGGCTTTATAGTCATACCCCTCATGCTTTTGATATTTTACAATTAATGAATCTAACTCAGATGAATTTTGTTGGGCATCTGAAGTCCAACTAAATAATACTAATACAATTAAAAAACTAAAGAAGCGGTTCACAAAAATCATAAGCTACATTTTTAACTATTATTATTTGATAATTCTCCATTCACCAACCTAGTAATTTCCATTGAATTCTCATTTTGTAATTCAACTGGCAATAAAGCATTTGGCCAATCTTGATAACTCATTGGTCTTACCCACCGTTTTATTGAATGAATCCCAACCGCAGTAAATCTACTATCAGTAGATGCTGGATAAGGCCCTCCATGATTCATTGAAGGACACACCTCAACACCTGTAGGCACTCCATTAAATATCAATCGACCTACTCTATTTTGAAGTGCCGCAATGACACCATTATAATTAAATTCCTCTTGATTATCTGCAATCACTGTTCCTGTTAATTGTCCTTCTAAATTAGAGATAATAGTTTCTAATTGTTCTGTACTATCACATTGTACCACTATTGAAAATGGTCCAAATACTTCTTGATGTAATGTTGGGTTTTGCAAAAACACATCTCCATCAACAGTTAAAACACCATGTTGTGCATAATTGTCTTTTACATCTGAACTGTAGTTGGCTACAATGTTTGTGTTATTTTGTGAAACTGCTTTTTCTTTATTTGTGTTGTATGCACCTAAAATATTTGGATGCAACATACACATTGGATCAATTTTCAAAATCTCTTCGCCCAAAGTATTTATAAAATCTGACAAACCATCACCTTTCAATCCGAAGATTAATCCTGGATTTGTACAAAACTGTCCTGTACCTAAAGTTATAGAACCTGCATAGACTTTTCCTAAATCTACACCTCTATTTTTTAGTGCACTTGGTAACATCACAACTGGGTTCACTGAGCCCATTTCTGCAAAAACAGGAATTGGCTCTTCACGATTCGAAGCCAAATCATACAAAGCTCTACCACCTTTAATACTTCCTGTAAAACCGACTGCTTTCACTCCTGGATGAGAAACTAGCTGAGTTCCTACTTCAATACCACTACTATTAATATTTGAGAAAACACCATTTGGCATTCCTGTGGTTACCGCTGCTTTAATAATTGCCGAAGCTACTAATTCACCTGTCCCTGCATGCATAGGGTGTGATTTTACAATTACTGGACAACCAGCAGCTAAAGCTGCAGCTGTATCTCCACCTGCTGTTGAATAAGCCAACGGAAAATTACTCGCTCCAAAAACTACAATAGGACCTAACGGCACCAACATTTTACGCACATCTGGTTTTGCCATTGGCACTCTATCTGGTTGTGCTGTATCAATCGTTGCGTCTACCCACGATCCTTCTTCAACCAAAGCTGCAAATGATTTTAACTGACCAATTGTTCTTCCTCGTTCTCCTTTTGCTCTGCCTTCTGGCAATCCAGTTTCTGAACAATAGGTTTCAATCAAGGCATCACCCAAATTTAATATTTCATCAGCAATCGCATTTAAAAATACTGCTTTTCTTACTCCAGAAATTTTACTGAAAGATTTGTATGCTGCTGACGCCAACATAACTGCTTCCTCTATTTCTGTATTTGTTGCTTCAAAAAAAGTGTTTTCGTTTTCTACATTCAACTGTGGGTTAAATGTTTTAAAAGTAATAGTTCCTTTTGATGATTTTGAACTTCCTATATAATTTTTACCTGTAATCATTTTGATTGAATTCTTTTTAAGTGTGCTTCTATATCAACTGGTTTATGAACAATTTTTGCTGATACTGGATATTTTTTAAGTAATGCTTTTGGTCGAATTGGTCGTTCTACAAAACCGCCTCCGCAATTGGAACAAACACCATGTAATGTTACATCAACACAACTTTTACAAAAAGTACATTCAAAAGTACAAATCATTGCTTCATCAGAATCGAAGGGTAATTTTTTATTGCAATTTTCGCATGTTGGTCGTATTTCTAACATATTTTCTATTTATGTTAAGGATTGAAACGGCATCCTTTTGTTTTATTTCCGTTGGCAGATAATTGGTTGCCTATGTAATTTTTCCCTGTAATCATCTTTACTTATTTTTTAAGTGTTTTTTTCAAATTTACTGGTTTGTAAGTTATTTTTTTATATTTGAAAGGCTTAACCTATTAAGTCCAGAACTTCAAGTCTTTCTTTTGCCAGAATATATCTTGCACGGACATCATCAATTTGCTGTTGAGTTAATTTCTTACCAAAGGTACGAAGCCCACCAGCAACATCATTATGATGAATTCCCATAGCAAGCTTAAGATATTCCATAAGCAACGGCTGAGCATCCAGATATGATAATGAATTTAAAGCCTGAGAAATTTTGTTTGCCTCAGCCCATTCTCCATTTAAAACATACTCCTGCATAGTAACACTCGCTTTTGGGAAGATACAACCAACACCTGTAATTCCACCACATGCTCCTGCTAGTCCTGCATGTACAGTTACTGTGTCTACTCCTGCTAAAATTTTTAAATCTTTGTTCTCTAACATCATCGTTTCAATAATTGAAACATCTATAGTCGATATTTTAAGAGCAGTAACATTTGGAAGAATAGAAAGTCTTAAAAGAAGACTAGCTGAGAGTGCATGATAACCAGCTGCATCAGGATTATTATAAGGCATAATTGTAACGCCTGCATCTCTTGCAGTTGACTCCGCAAGCTTATAGTACTCATACATTTCTTCATCAGAAGGAAGCTCCTTAGTTTTAGGAGGCATAACCATGACTGTATCAACTCCAACTGTTGCAAGTCCTTCAACAATTTTGGCAAGTTCTTCCTTAGTTTCCGCTGCTGCTCCGCTAATCAACGGGACATTGTATTCTTTAGCAACCTTAGAAAGGGATTTAAGTAAAGAAAGACGCTGCTTGGTACTCAGATAACTATTCTCACCCAAGGTTCCAGAACCGACAAGTCCGCTCATTCTGCTTCCGCCCTTTCCTTGAGCTTTTAAAATACCTGCAGCCTGTTTTTGTGTTGCATCAAGGTCAATTTCAAGAGAACCTGATTTAGATTCTTTCAACCATGTAAACACGGCTGGCATTACACCATTCCATTGTATACTCATTGTATCAAATATTTTTTTTGGTAAAATTACTACTGATATTTGAATAATATTTAGTTGAAAATATCCATTAACAATACAATTTTATCCACATAATAAATTATTGCTCATTATTTGGGTAATTTTTAACTACTATTGTAGTGTGAAAGTTTTACCGTTTAAAATTCCAAAGCCAGAAAACGAAGCATTGGTTTATCAAGAAGATAAAGAAGTTTTATTTTACAATAGGCTACACCAACATAAAGAGATTCAAATTAGCCTTATAAAAAGTGGAGAAGGGACCCTTGTTGTTGGAGATTCTATCTCAGATTTCAAAACAAATGACATCATTGTTATTGGAAGTAACATACCTCATGTATTTAATTCGGATACCAAAAGTGAAATTCCAAGTTTTATGATGTCTCTTTTTTTTACTAAAGATTCATTTGGACATGATTTTTTCGAATTAAACGAGTTTCAAATTCTTAAAAACTTTTTTAATCAAATTTCTTACGGTATAAAGATTCAATCAAACCATGAAAAATTAAAGGAATTGTTTTTACAATTGAACCCGTCAAACAAACTCAATCGGTTTATTTTGTTATTCGAAATTATTCAGCTAATAAGTAAATCTAAAAATGAGCAAATATCCTCATTTGTTTATCAAAAAAATTACAAAGATGTTGAAGGAAAACGAATGAGTGCAGTATTTGAATATACCATTCAAAATTTTGAACAAGTAATTTCATTAGAACAAATTGCTTCTGTGGCAAATATGACCACCAATGCTTTTTGTAAGTATTTTAAACAACGGACTAACAAAACATACTTTCAATTATTGAATGAAGTCCGAATTGAACATGCTTGCAAAATGTTATTGAAAAAAAGCGATATCTCAATATCAGAAGTTGCTTTACACTCTGGGTTTCAAAATATTTCTAATTTCAATAGAAAATTTAGAGTTGTTAAAAAAATGACTCCTAGTAGTTTTATGAAAAGACACCAATAAACACCTTACAGACGCTCTAACTCTTGCTTTAACTTATTGGTTAGCGAAGCAACAACTAAATCATACGAATGATCTATCATTTCAAAGAAAAACTGGTCAGATAGATTTCCTTCAGGTTCAATAGTGTTCCAATGTTTCTTACTCATGTGATACCCAGGAATGATGTTACCATCATATTTTTCTCTTAATTCTATAGCCCATTCTGGATCACATTTTAGGTTGACACCAAATGGGAGTCGATTTAACCCACATAAGGCAAACATTTTTCCCATGACTTTAAAAACCAACGTAACTTTATCAAAAGGAAAGTGTTCTGTGACTCCTTTTTTTGATAAGCAATAGTCTCTATATTGTTCTACATTCATTTTTAAATTACGATTTGTGAATTGCGATTATTCAATTTTATACAATATTGGTTTACTTGGAGTTGCATCATTTTTAAAAGGCGCTATTTGTAAATTTAGCAAATAGTTGCCATCTTTGATTTGATTGTCAACATAAATAAATTCAGTGATTGTTGCATCTAATCTAGGTTCAACACCAAAATTCCAAAAAGCTTTGTGGGCTTCTAACCTACCATCATCTTTTTCTTTATCAACAGATGGAAGGTCTATCAACAAATGTTTTACTCCTATTTCTTTTATATATTCCGCACATTCTTTTGTAAGGTATGGTGGATTTGTATTTGAATATTGTTTCGCTTTTTTTGATTCATCGTTTGTCAAAGTTCTTATGATCAAAGCCTCTGGTCGATTATTTTTTAACGCTTCTAAAACCTGTTTCTTTGTAATAACAGCATCTTTATTTTTATGAATTTCTGGAGAGATAGAAATCAATTCAGCTATAAAAAAGAATGTTTTTAAGCTGTCATTTATGTTATGAAACTCTTTAGTTATATGACCTATACACTCTGTGTGTGTACCATGTGCATGCGGATTAAAAGCAATGTTATTAAAGTTAACTGAACCACCTTGTGCAACATTACCAATCCAATTTTCGTTAACAACTGGATTAATTTTTGGCGCATCCAAATACCACGCATTCACATTTTCTTTTGATGCGGATAACTCGATAGAAATGTCAATTGGTTTTGATAAATCTACTGACATTTCTTTATTGCCAATTGTAAGTTTGGTTTTCACTTTTTAAAATTAATCATTTATTATAAATAATTCTGATGCAATTCCATCTGCTAAGAATTTTCCTTTTGGGGTAGTTTTTAAAATAGTACCTTCTACTTTTAGCAAATTTTGATTCACAAAAACTGTTATTTCATTTAAGAGATAATCATGTGCTTCTTCTCCAAATTCATCATTAACCTTGTTTAAATCAACTCCCCAAATAGTTCGCAATCCTGTCATGATATATTCATTGAACCTATCATTTTTCGAAAGTGTTTCACTTTCAGATGGAAGTTTATTTTGCTCAATTGAATTTATATACTTTGCATTGTTGGATATATTCCAACTACGAACTTTGCCATTAAATGAATGTGCTGATGGTCCAAAACCATGATAAGACACCCCTTTCCAGTAAGAAGTATTGTGTTTTGAAAAATAATCTTCTTTACCAAAATTTGATATTTCATAATGCACAAATCCTTGCTTTGTTGTTTCTTCTACTAAAATATCAAAATGTTCTGCCGCTAATTTTTCATCTAAAGGTGGATACTTCCCTTTTTTAATAAATGATGCTAAAGCAGTATTGGGCTCAACGGTTAAAGCATAACTTGAAATATGATTGATTCCTAAATCAAAAACCCTTTGTAAGTTCTCCCTCCATTTACCAGTACTCATATTGGGGACACCATAGATTAAGTCTACTGTAATATTCTCAAAGTAGCGAGCCGCCACAGACAAGCAGTTTATTGACTCAGTTGCTGAATGTGCTCGGTTCATCGATTTTAAATCATCTTCAAAAAAAGATTGCACACCTATGCTCAATCTATTTATTGGGCTTTTAGCTAATTCAAGTATTTTCTCTTCAGATAAATCATCAAGGTTGGTTTCTAAAGTTATCTCAGGGTTCGGTGTAACATTAAAATTACTATAAATCGTATCAATCAAAAATTCCAATTCATCAATAGATAATAAAGAAGGGGTTCCTCCTCCAAAATAAATAGTTTCTACAACATCATAAATCTCATTTTTTCTGAGTTTAATTTCATGTGCAATCGAGGCAATCATTTCAGATTTTCGTTTTATTGAAGTTGAAAAATGAAAGTCACAATAGTGACATGCTTGTTTGCAAAATGGGATATGAATATAGATTCCTGCCATTATTTTATTCTTCTCTCATTTTGCTTTACAAAAGAACTCCAACCAGAATAGGATTTCCCAACACTCGCTTTACCACTATTATAAAAATGACAAACTGCCGCAGCCAACCCATCTGTAGCATCCAAATTTTTGGGTAAGGATTTCAACTTTAAGGTGTTTTTAAGCATGCCTGCTACTTGCTCCTTACTAGCATTTCCATTTCCTGTAACTGCCATTTTTATTTTTTTTGGAGCATATTCCGTTATAGGTACTTGTCTCGACAATCCAGCGGCGATAGCAACTCCTTGAGCACGACCGAGCTTTAACATTGACTGCACGTTTTTACCAAAAAAAGGAGCCTCAATAGCAATTTCATCTGGGTGATATGAATCTATCAACTCTATAGTACGATCAAAAATGTGTTTTAGTTTTACATAATGATCATCATATTTTTTTAGGACCAATTCATTCATCAACATAAACTCCATTTGTTTATTTTTGACTTTTATCAAACCAAAACCCATAATGGTTGTTCCTGGATCGATGCCTAATATGATTTTTTCTGTGGACAATATTTTTGTTTCTTTGTCGTAAATGTACAACAAATCAAAAACAAACTCTGACTGAGTTTTTATACTTATCAATGCTCATACTAACAATTTTTATCACAGCAATTTACACTCTTTTAATTGGGGCTTTTATTGTTGGATTCTTTAGAATAAAAAGTTTTAACAGGTCTAAAAACACTCCAGAAAACTCATTTTCGATAATAATACCGTTTAGAGATGAAGCTGAAAATTTACTTGAATTATTAAATAGCATATCAAAACTTGACTATCCTAATTCGTTATTTGAAGTGCTATTAGTAGATGATGAATCTATAGATAATGGAAGCGATATTATTGAGACCTATAATAAACAGAATCCTACTTTATCAATTCGCGTACTTAATAATGATCGCAAATCAAAGTCTCCAAAAAAAGATGCGATAGAAACTGCAATACAAAAATCAACCTTTGAGTGGGTTATTACAACTGATGCAGATTGCAATGTGCCAAAAACATGGTTATTATTATTTGATAATTTCATTCAAGAAAATAACCCCAAAATGATTTGTGCACCTGTAACCTATAAAGTAAAAAATACTTTTTTAGAACAATTTCAACTCCTTGATTTTATTAGTTTGATTGGAACAACAATTGGAGCATTCGGAATTAAAAAACCTTTTTTATGTAACGGAGCAAATTTGTGCTATTCTAAAAAAGTATTTTCTGAGGTTAAAGGTTTTGAAGGAAATAATTCTATTTCTAGTGGTGATGATATTTTTTTATTAGAAAAGATTTTCGAAAAATACCCAATTGATGTTCGCTTTATAAAATCTAATGAATCAATTGTTATCACCAAGCCAGAAATAACTTTGAACAAACTCTTCCAACAACGTATAAGATGGGCGTCGAAAACATCAATGACAAACAATGGCTTTGGAAAATTTGTGGGAATGGTGATTTTATTGATGAACTTACTGGCTATCATTTTATTGATATCAAGTATTTTGGATATATCCTCGTCAAATTATCTATTTTGGATTTTTGGAGCTAAATTTATTATTGATTACATTCTAATTCTTAAAACACTGAGTTTTACAAATCAGCTAAAAAGCATTCTTTTTTATCCATTTATAGCGATTTTACATCCATTATTTATCGTTTTTGTATCTTTTCTATCAATTTTAAAAACACCAGTTCTTTGGAAGAATCGTCAAATTTATGATTAATTATAGTTGAATATGACTTGTATAAATAATCATAATTCACAATAATAAATACTTGATTTTTCCTTATTATTGTATTCCTACTAAACTAACTAAAATGAAAGCCCATACTACCTACAAAATATACCCAAAAGCGATTGAAGAATTTATTAATGATCACTATGATTTAAGCACTATTAACTTTGGAAATATTGAAAAAAATGTAAAAGCTATCCTTCAAAAATTAGAGATTGATGATATTCTAGAATGCCAGTGGGATGTAACTCATTTATATTTTTTTGACAAAATTGATGTCAGTAAAAATAATAACAAGCCATCTGACTTTGATGACTATTCTAATTTTAAATTTTCTTTTACTTCTAAAATAGAAGACAATAAAACTACTGAGTACGAACAAGCAATTGAAAAATTAGAAGCGGACTTTATTAACAAATATCAAAACAGATTAGACGCCGAACATCAAAAATTAAAAGCACAAGAATTAAAAAAGAAAAAGAAAAAAGAAAAACTTAGCTATATCTTAATCGGACTAGTTTTTGTTGCTTTAGCAGTGTTACTTCTAATATTTAAAAGCGGACAAGAATAAATTTTCACTCAAACAAATAGTAGTAATTCATAAACAAACTACACGATTTAAATAATAAATGGTAATTTTTGATTGATATTTAACAAATTACCCCTACCTTTGAGCCTAGTCAACCCCACAACCCCCACATTATGGCTCTTTACACTTACAAAACCTCAAACCCTGCGTTTAGCAGAGATGTTTGGAAAGGCTATGCCTCTACCTCAAACAAAATGACCGTAAACGGTATTATTGCAAAATCTTTTTTCTGTATACTTTTAGTCGCAAGTACAACTTGGATTACTTGGGAATTTATTGGAAAAGGATACAACACCAATTTATTTATTTATGGTGGTCTTATCGGAACAATTTTCTTTAGCTTGATTACTGCTTTCATTCACCGATTAGCCCCCGTATTAGTTCCTCTTTATTCTTTAGCATTAGGATTTTTTCTAGGAGGAATTACAATTTACACCGAAAGTAAATTTAAAGGAATGCCAATGCAGGCTATTGGTGTTACAATCACAACATTTTTTGTAATGTTATTTTTATACAAATCAAAAATCATAAAAGTTACTGATCGATTTAGAAGTGTATTGATTGTTGCAATCACTATAATTTCTGCTATTTATGTCTTGAGTTGGGCATTGCATTTTTTTAATATTGATACGCCTTTTACAATATTAGACAGTACATCTTATTTAGCAATAGGGTTTAATGTTATTGCTGCAGGAATTGCTGCATTTACATTAATGCTAGATTTTGATTTTATTGAAAGAAAGAAAAATCACGTACCAAGATATATGGAATGGGTAGCTACTTGGGGATTGTTAGTTACTCTTGTTTGGGTATATGTAGAAGCTCTAAGAATTGTTAAGAAAGTTGTAATGAATTAATTCAAAAATCTTGTAATAATTTCATCGGAATTCATCCAAAAATATAATATTGCTAATAAAACAATCAACATTACTATCAATCTCTTTCTATTAGGTTTTTTTTGTTTTTTATATCTTGACGTTTCCATTTTCTTATTATTTTAATTGATAAGGATACTCTCTATTTGCCCTTGGATTTAACTACGCTTGATACTAATATCAAATAAAACTATAATTTCTGAGCCCTAAGCATTTCTCTTTTCCCTGGAGGCCCGGGAAGTTTTTCGACCTTAAAACCTACTTCAATCATTGCTCTTCTAACCGATCCTTTAGCAGCATAGGTCACGAGCACACCACCAACTCTTAAAGCATCATACATTTTATTAAAAACAAAGACAGTCCATAATTCTGGTTGCACTCTAGCTCCGAATGCATCAAAATAAATCAAATCAAAAGTCTCATTATCATCAATATCATTAAAATCTTGTAGACGCTTCTTTAAAGAAAAATTATCTTTTAAAAAATATTTTTCTCCCCAAGTTGATGAATGCATTTTTTTAAAAATGAAATCAAATTCATCTGCTTTCAGTTCTGACACATAATTTAACTGATTTAATTCTTCATCAGAAATAGGAAACTTCTCTACACCAACATAATCAACTTTTAAATTTCTTTTTTCAGCTTCAATAAAGGTGATAAAACTATTTAGCCCAGTTCCAAAACCAATTTCTAAAATATTTATTTTTTGATCTTTAAACAAGGTTAAGCCATTTTTAATAAAGACATGATATGCCTCTAGAATAGCCCCATGCTTAGAATGGTATTGTTCATTCCATTCAGGAATATGAATTGTTGTAGAACCGTCTGATGTTGTAATTATTTCATGTTTCACTTTATTCTATTAATAACTTTTCAATTCTAGGGATTGGACCAGTACATGTTGTTTTATGACAAGCAATACAAGTATGAATTGTTGAATTAAACGCTAGTTTCAACGAATCATTTGAAACCTCATAAACTGATTTTTGATGTTTTTCAAAAAGATTTGCAAACACTTGAAAGCTCTCATCACGCTCAAAACGATCTGTCATTTTTGCTGTATGAAGCTCATTAAAGTTTACCGGCAATGATGTTAGTGTCTTGTCATTTATAATTTGAGTTTTTAAACTATCATTATATACATAAAACTCCTCCATCAGCACAGCTAATTCAGAATATTCATACATGTCAAATGGCTGTTTTTCTACAACTTCTTTTTTTTCATTTTTACATGAAGTCATCAAAAAGAGCATCAAAAAAATTGTTAGATAAATAATTTTCATGACATTAAATTATTCTGCCATAAGCACACCATCCGCTAAAAAGGAATAAGTAAACTTTGGCTCAGTTATTTTTGCAATCTCTTCTTCTGACTTACCCGCATCCTTAGCAAAATGCTGTAACTCCTCAATCGAGGTTACGCTTACATACGCCTTTCCGTTTACAACAACTTCTCTTTCTTCAGAGTTCATCGGTACAAAAAAACCGTAATCTTTAAATTTAACAGTTGTTTCTTGCTCTTCTCCTAAATCAATTTTCATCCAGCAACCTTTTGTTTTACACACCTTATTAACTTTAGATGCAAATTTAACATCAATCGTATCTCCTGCTTTTAATGCTTTAAATTTCGAAATCATTTGATCTTTAGTAATTGCTTTTTCAGCTGTAATTTTTTCGCCAAATGATGCGTAATTCACTTTTACATCTTCTTTTTTACAAGCAATAATTGTAATTATAAATGCAATTAATAGTCCTACTTTTTTCATCATTAATTATTTTTAGTTTATACAAATTTATTAATCCATTGTGAATTAAAAAAGTAATATTGAATAATTAATTTTATACCTTTACAGCCGACTAAAGCACAAAAAATGAACACAGAAATACAAAATATTAGCATAGAAAAAGTGACGAAATCGAGAATTAACGAAGTTGATTTCAATAATTTAGCATTTGGTAGCGTTTTTACAGATCATATGTATGAGTGCGATTTTAAAGATGGCAAATGGCAAACACCAATTATTAAACCCTATGGCTCTATAATGATGGCTCCGTCAGCAAAAGTGTTTCATTATGGGCAAGCTGTTTTTGAAGGTATGAAAGCTTATAAAGCTGATGACGATACCATTTGGATGTTTCGCCCAGAAGAAAATCAAAAAAGAATTAACATCTCATCCGCAAGATTACAAATGCCAGCATTTCCAAAAGAATTGTTTTTTGAAGGATTGGAAACTTTACTGAAATTAGATAAAGATTGGATTCAAAAAGGAGAAGGTAACTCAATGTATATTCGTCCGTTTGTTATTGCAACCGAATCGGGTGTGTCTGCATCACCATCAAATGAGTATAAATTTATGTTCTTACTCTCTCCTGCTCAGGCTTATTTCAAAGCTGGTGGCACTGGAGTAAAAGTCTTATTTGCTGATAAATTTAGTCGTTCTGCCAATGGAGGTGTTGGTTATGCAAAAGCTGCCGGAAATTATGCTGGTCAGTTTTACCCTACACATTTAGCTCAAGAAGCAGGATACCAACAAGTGGTTTGGACCGATGCAGACAAACACGAATCTTTAGAAGAAGCAGGTGTAATGAATGTATTTTTTAGAGTGGGTAACACTTTATTAACTGCACCAACATCTGATAGAATTTTAGATGGAATTACGCGTAAAAGTATTATTCAGGTTGCCGAAGATGAAGGCATCAAAGTTGAAGTCCGCACTGTATCTGTCTATGAAATTGAAGAAGCTGCTAAAAACGGAACCTTATTAGAAATGTTTGGTGCTGGTACTGCTGCTGTAGTTAGCCCAATTTCTGGATTTGGATTCAAAGGAAAGGATTATGAACTACCTCAAATTGAGGCTAAAGATAGTTATGCAATGCGATTAAAAAAACGTATTACTGATATTCAAACCAATAAAGCTGAAGATATTTTTGGGTGGAGATATCAAATAAAAGAATAATTTTTAATGTAAAATTAAAAAAGAAAAGTTAATAATTAAAAAGTCGCCAATTGGTGACTTTTTATATTTTATAAGGCTTCAGAAATTAACTTTGCAATTTTCCCAAATTCCTCTGGGGCCAGTGATACTTTTTTCTTAAACTGAATATCTTCCATTGCGTTCAATGGAATTAAATGCACATGTACATGTGGCACTTCTAAACCAATCACCGACATCCCAATACGTTCACAAGGCACCACTTTTTCTAATGCAATTGCAATCTTTCTAGAAAACTCCATCAACTTAGAATAGGTGTCTTCATCCAAATCAAACAAACGATTTACTTCCTTTTTCGGCACAACTAAAGTATGTCCCTTTGCATTTGGATTGATATCTAAGAAAGCAAAAAAGTCATCATTCTCTGCTACTTTATAACAAGGGATTTTACCGCTTATAATTTTTGTAAATATAGAAGCCATTATCTAGATATATCAATTACTTCAAATTTCATGATTCCATTTGGAACCTGAATTTCTGCAACGTCACCAACAGACTTCCCTAATAACCCCTTCCCTATAGGAGAGTTTACTGATAGTTTTCCAATTTTTAAATCTGACTCAGAATCTGCAACCAGCGTATAGCTAAACTCCATTTTATTGGCAATGTTTTTTATTTTTACTTTAGATAACACTAATACTTTTGAATTATCTAATTGAGATTCATCAATAATTCTAGCTCCAGAATAAACTTGTTTTAACTTGGCTATTTTTAATTCTAATAAAGATTGCTCTTCTTTTGCAGCATGATATTCGGCATTTTCACTCAAATCTCCTTTATCCCTTGCATCTGCAATATCTTGTGTTACTCTTGGTCTTTCAACATTTTCTAACTGTTCTAATTCCTCTTTTAGTCGTTGGAATCCTTCTGGCGTGTAATAAGACACTTCACTCATAACTCATCATTTTATTAAATAAAAAATCCCAAAACTGCAATGCAGTATGAGACCTACTACAAATGTACAAAATATTTGTAAATTGCACTCGTTTATAAAAAAACAATCAATTATAAATGAAAAAAATTATTCTATTAATTAGCTTCATTACACTTTTAGGGTGTGAGAGCAATGAAAATTTTAGTCGGTGTGATATTTTAAATCCTGTTACTATAAATTTGGTGAACCCACAGTTTATCAACCTAATACCAGGCGGATGGGCATATGCTAGTGGCGGCCCAAGAGGTTTAATTATTTATAATACAGGAAGTTCTTTTAAAGCATTTAGCAGAGAGTGCCCACATTTAAATACTTGTACAAGTGCTTTAGTTGTTGAAAATGATATAAAAATGGTTTGCCCGTGTGACGATGTCACTTTTAGTATTTTAGACGGATCTCCTCAAACTTCGGGTATTAATGATTCTGTTTGCGAATTTAAAGTAACTCAGGTGAGCAGTACCGTTTTGAGTGTTACTAATTTCTAGTGATTTCATTAACACAATCAATACATTTCTTTTCAATATTTTCTTTTTAGAGTAAACCTTTAAATGTTTATTTTTGTGCGAAAGAATTTACGTGAAAAACTATTTTTCTTCAGATTTTAAACTTGGTGTTCTTGGTGGTGGTCAACTAGGTAGAATGCTGCTGACCGAGACTCAAAAATTTGACATTTACACTTCTATTCTCGACAGTTCTAAAGAAGCTCCATGCTCACAAATTTGTAATGAATTTCATGTAGGTGATTTAATGAATTACGACGACGTTTACAATTTTGGAAAACAAGTTAGTGTTTTAACTATAGAAATTGAACATGTAAATGTAAATGCTTTGGAAGCATTAGAAAATGAAGGTATTGTTGTTTATCCAACTTCAAAATCATTACGCATCATCCAAAATAAAGGAATACAAAAACAATTTTTTGTGGATCATCAAATTCCAACTGCTCCTTTTTTAAAGTTTGACTCTTTGAATGCTCTACAAGAAGCCATCAACATAAATAAATTGACATTTCCTTTTGTTTGGAAATCAACTCAATTTGGATATGATGGTACAGGAGTTAAAATAATAAAATCTGCTGATAATTTAATTGACCTACCAAATGTTGAGTGTATTGCTGAAAATTTAATTCCCTTTAAAAATGAATTGGCGGTGATTGTTGCACGTAATAAAAATGGTGAAACAAAAACATATCCTGTGGTAGAAATGGAATTTCATCCAGAAGCAAATCAAGTAGAATATGTTATTTGTCCTGCACGTATTTTCGATGAAGTTTCAAAAAAGGCACAAGAAATCGCTTTAAAAACAGCTAAAACATTTGATTTTGTGGGGCTTTTAGCGGTGGAGTTATTTCAAACTCAAAACGATGAAATTATTGTAAATGAAGTTGCGCCAAGAACTCATAATAGCGGACATTATAGTATTGAAGCTTCCTACACCAATCAATTTGAACAACATTTACGTGCTATTTTAAATTTACCTTTAGGTAATACTGAAAGTAAAGTTGGTGGAATTATGGTAAATTTGGTGGGTGAAGAAGGATTTAGTGGCGATGTGATTTACAAAAACATGAATGACATTTTAAAAATTGATGGAGTGACACCACACATCTACGGTAAAAAACAAACGCGCCCTTTTAGAAAAATGGGACATGTTACTATTGTAAATAAAGATATTGATGAAGCTCGAAAAACAGCTGAGTTTGTAAAGAAAAAGATACGAGTAATTAGTAAGGAATAACAATAAACAAGTATCAAATTTCATTGAGACAATCTTGAGTTTGATTTTTAAAATTTGGAATTTATGAGTAAAGTAGGAATTATTATGGGAAGCAATTCTGACCTTCCAATTATGCAAGGAGCAATTGATATATTAAATAATTTTGATATAGAAATAGAAGTTGATATTGTTTCGGCTCATCGTACCCCAGAAAAATTATTTGACTACTCTAAAAATGCTCACACCAAAGGGATATCTGTAATTATTGCTGGAGCTGGTGGCGCAGCTCATTTACCAGGAATGGTAGCTGCCATGAGTCCGCTGCCTGTAATTGGCGTACCAGTAAAATCGAGGAATTCTATTGATGGGTGGGATTCTGTCTTATCAATTCTTCAGATGCCATCTGGTGTACCTGTTGCAACAGTTGCTTTGGACGGAGCTACGAATGCCGGAATATTGGCAGCTCAAATTATTGGAACATCAGACAAATGTGTTTTAGATAAAATCATTTTTTATAAAGAAAGTCTTAAAGTAAAAGTGAACAAAGCTTCAGAAGAAATGAAAAAATAATTTTTTCATTTTCAAAAAACAAATCACAAATTTCAACATCACAACTATTTCAATTAAGTATGAATCCTCTTTTAACTCCTTTTACAACTCCATATGCTACTGCTCCATTTTCAACTATAAAAAATGAGCATTTTAAGCCTGCTATTGAGGCTGGAATTACATCAGCAAAAAAAGAAATTGATATGTTAGTCGCAAATAAAGAAGCACCTACTTTTCAAAATACCATTGAAGCTTTAGAATTTGTTGGGATGCAAATGAAACGTGTAACGAGTATTTTTTTTAATTTAAATTCTGCCGAAACCAATGATGAAATTCAAAAAATTGCACAAGAAGTTTCTCCAATATTATCAGATTTCGCAAATGACATCCGTTTAAACCATCAACTTTTTGAAAGAGTAAAAGAAATTTACAATCAAAAAAATCAATTAAATTTAACTACTGAACAAAAAACTTTATTAAGTAATCAATATAAAATGTTTGTACGTAATGGAGCAAACTTATCTGATGCCAATAAAGAAAAATTACGTACTATTGATAAACAGGCCTCTAAGCTATCTTTACAATTTGGAGAAAATATTTTAGCCGAAACCAATGCTTTTGAATTGAATATAACCGATAAAAAGCAATTAAAAGGATTGCCAGAAGGTGCCAAAGAAGCGGCGCAGTTAACTGCAAAACAAAAAGAAAAAAAAGGTTGGTTGTTTACATTAGATTACCCAAGTTATGTACCATTCATGACTTATATAAAAAATCGATCTTTGAGAGAACAAATGGCAAAAGCTTTTGGAGCGCGCTCTTTTCAAGGAAATGAATTTGACAACCAACAAATTGTTTTAGACATCGTAAAGTTACGTTATCAAAGAGCAAATTTATTAGGATATAAATCACATGCCAATTTTGTTTTGGAAGAACGTATGGCTGAAAATCCGGAGAATGTGCTTTCTTTTTTAAATGATTTAATGTTCAAAGCTAAACCTGCAGCTTTGAGAGAATTTAAGCAACTTAGTGATTTTGCAAAAAAAGATGGAATTGAATTTTTACAAAAATGGGACGGTTCTTATTATGCCGAAAAATTGAAAAAAGAATTATTCAATTTTGATGAGGAAGCGTTAAAACCATATTTTAAATTAGAGAATGTTTTAAATGGTGTTTTTACCATTGCGCATAAATTATACGATTTAAATTTTAAAGAAATAAATAATATCGACAAATATCATCAAGATGTAAAGACATATAGAGTTTCTAACACCAAAGGTGATTTTATTGCTATATTCTATGCAGATTTTTTTCCAAGAGATGGCAAACGTAATGGTGCGTGGATGACCTCGTATAAGGATCAATGGATTCAGAACGATGAGAATTCTAGACCGCATATTTCTATCGTTTGTAATTTTACAAAACCAACAGAATCAAAACCTTCATTATTAACTTTTAATGAAGTAACAACTTTGTTTCACGAGTTTGGACATGCACTTCATGGCATGTTGGCAAATACAACATACCCAAGTTTATCAGGAACAAGTGTCCATTGGGATTTTGTTGAGTTGCCAAGTCAAGTATTAGAAAATTGGTGCTATGAGAAAGAAGCATTAGACCTTTTTGCAAGACATTATGAAACAGAAGCTCCTATTCCGATGGAATTGGTACAAAAAATAAAAGATGCATCTACATTTTTAGAAGGAACTGCAACAATGCGTCAATTGAGTTTTGGATTATTAGATATGAATTGGCATTCGGGTAAATCTCCAGAAAGCATTTTATCTGTCAAAGAATTTGAATCTGATGCTTTTGCTAATACCCAATTATATCCTGATGTTGCAGAAAACTGTATGAGTACCGCATTTTCACATATTTTTCAAGGAGGATATTCATCTGGGTATTATTCTTACAAATGGGCTGAAGTATTAGATGCAGATGCTTTTGAATATTTTAAGGAAGCTGGAATTTTTAATAGAGAGGTTGCCGATAAATTTAAAGAAAATGTACTTTCAAAAGGAGGTACGGACAAACCGATGATACTTTACAAAAAATTTAGAGGAAAGGAACCCAAGTCAAATGCTTTATTAAAAAGAGCTGGCCTTTTGAAATAAAGCTATTCTTATTATTTATTTTCCTCAATACTTCCTTCTGCTCTGATAAGCCCGTCAAAATCAGGAAAACAGTTTACACCCTTTTATCCAAATTAAACTTGCGCGTGAATACTACTAATATAGCCTAATTTCACAGTTGCAGAACAAAATAAACAACAGTCATAATCATCCGTAAATACATAGATTGTTTATTTTTGTAAATAAACGGTATGTTTTTTACAACAAATGGCAAATTTTTTACTAATTTATTTGGTAGATATATATATAAGTAATATCTTTGATGTGTAATAAAATTTCTAGATCCCCACAATGATGAAATTATTTACATACAAACCTATCACTTTTTTGCTAAGTTTTTTAGCAGATCGATTTTCACATCTATATAAGAAGGACGGTTTCACAGTGATCAGCATCAATAACAAGAATTTATTGTTAGTAGGAGATTTAATTGTTACTTTTAAAAGGCAACAAAAAAGGATAGGTTTACTTTTTACAAAGAAAATTTTAAAAAATATTTTACAATACATTTTAGTAGGAAAGGATAAATCGGTCGTAATCATACGTAAAATGACTACCCCCACAGTAAGCATGGTACCAGGTTATTGCGGCTAGATTTATTCTATTAACAATCATCATAAAGTCCCCACATTATGAAAACAATTACTCAAAAAATTTTAATATTAGCTTTTGCTAGCTTTATGCTTTTTTCTTGCGCAACTGATGACAACGATGAAATTTTACTGAAAGAAGAAGTTGTTGATATACAACTAACTTATACAGATTTGGAATCTGAAATTACTACTCTAATTAATGAGTATCGATCTTCTAATGGATTATCAACCTTAAATGTAATGAATATTGTTTCTTTTGAAGCAGAAACTCACACCGAATATATGGTACAAGTTGGAGAAGTTAATCACGATAATTTTAATAAAAGATACCAATACTTGGTTGCTAATGCAGATGCTAAAAGCGCTTCAGAGAATGTTGCTTATGGCTACAATTCAGCAGAAAGTGTTGTGAATGCTTGGTTGAATAGCCCAAGTCATAAAGAAATTATAAACAACCCTTCATTTACTGATTTTGGTATTTCAACTAAAATTGATAGCAATGGAAAATATTATTATACCAATATATTTATAAAGAAATAATCAAGAGTTTATTTTGTCAATATCCGTTAAAATCCCCACAACGGTTATATAATTAGTTAGCATTTCATTGCACACTTCACCCCACAGAAGATGTACAATGAAATGTTTTTTTATGTGCTAATTTCTTGGGCGAGATTATTACTTGGCTTTACTCGCAGAAACAGTATGAATAAAACCTTTTTAAAATCAGCAAACTACTTGTTTTACGTATATCTAGCGATCAATCTAAATGGCTCCCTACTTTCAAATTATTGAAAATAAGATTGCTTTGATCTACTCATAATTAAACTGTAGATGCTGTTTTCAAAAAAAGACACATTTTCCTGAAGTGGCAAAGGAGTAACGCAGCGATCTTAATAATATTTACAGCTCACATTATCAGATTAACTTCAGTATTTTCAAGGGTTTGCAAAAAAAAAAAGACATAAATGCATAAAAAACAGCTGCAACAAACTTTTAAGATTTTTCTCGTCCCCACAACAATAGAAATCAGTAAAGTATAATGTTACAACTGTTAAGATTTAAGAGTATAAAACAGCCACAATAAAACTTAATAAGATTTTCGTCCCCACAACAATAGTCTGTTAGTCTTAGATATTATGACTGTTAATTTGTTATTTCTCTCATATTATATTACAAAAAACAGCCGCAAAATAAATCTTGTAGATATATCGTCCCCACAACAATAGTCTTAGCTTTATTTATGCGACTGCTATTTTATTATTTCATTTTTATAATTACAAACTCTGTTCTTCTGTTCAATTGATGTTCTTCTTTAGAACATTTTACTCCGTCCGAACATTTATTAATCAATTGAGATTCGCCAAAGCCGTCATACTTTGTAATTCTTTCTTCGCTAATTCCTTGAGAAATAATATACTCATAGGTTGATTTTGCTCGATTAGCAGAAAGGGTCATGTTATAACTATCACTCCCTCTACTATCGGTATGCGACTCTAATCGAATGACCATCCCTGGGTATTTATTCATCAAGGTGACAACTTTATCTAATTCAACTGCAGCATCTTCTCTTATGTTGAACTTATCCAAATCAAAATAGATAGTCTCTAAATCTGCTAATAAAACAACATCCTCAATTGGTGCTAAACCAATATTTAAATCAACAATAATTTCTTTTTGTTTTTCTAAACCGTGCGAACTAAAATCTTTTGAAATTGGTATAAACTTATGTTTAGATCCTTTTAAAGCAAAATCTGAATCTCTTTCAATTAAATGCTCATAACTACCGTCTTCTTCGGTAATGAAATAAGCAATTTCCTCTCCATTTTTTCTTGCTAAAATTACTTTAGCTCCTGCAATTGGTTCATTGTTAATCGCATCAAAAATTTGACCTTTTAAACGCAATGGCGGAATCCTATTAAACGAATAAATATCATCTCCACCAACTCCTCCATTTCGGTTAGAGGATACATATCCTTTAAATCCTTCATTATCTAAAAAATAAGCGAAATCATCTTTTTTACTATTAATTGGATCTCCTAAATTGATGATATTAACTGGCGCATCATTTTCATCCAAAACGGTTACATACACATCTAACAACCCCATACCTACATGTCCATCAGAAGAGAAATATAGTGTTCCTTCATTATGAACAAAAGGGAACGTTTCATTTCCTTCGGAGTTTACTATCGGCCCTAAATTTTCAGGTGTGTCTAAACTACCATCTTCTTTAATATCACTCACATAAATATCCGTTCCTCCAAATCCATCAGGCATGTCAGAAACAAAATAAAGTTTGGTTCCATCTTCATTTAACGAAGGGTTATAAACCATATAATTTGGATTATTTAAATTAATAGGAGTACTATTTTTCCATTCCCCTTCAATTAATTCAGCCTTATAAATCCCCATTTGACTGGTACCATCATCATCATTTATTTTTTTATTTCCTTCAGTATTATTTCTTGAGAAATACATTTTAGTTCCATCAGTATTAAAAGTTACCGAGCCATTATGAAATCGAGGAATATTGACATCTCCTATAATTTGTATCGCTGTTGAAATAGAATCTCCTGTTTTAGAAGCTTGATAAATAGCAATCATAGCCTGTTCGTCCCAACTATAGGTACGCACAATTGAAACACCATCATCTCTAGATGAAGAAAACAAAATTTGATCACCTAATTCATAAGCTCCATATTCATTATACTCGGTATTTACATTTAAAGTAGATACTGTATAACTCTCGTAAGAATTAAAAATTCCACTTGCTAAATCACCTTCTTTAAAAAATGCTTTTACTCTAGAATCTTCTTTATTACCTGATTCTTTGTATTTCTTCATCCAAACTTTAGACTCTTTATACTTGCCATTTGCTCTTAAAACTTGGGCATAATAATAAAAATATTCTGATGGTACATTCGGCTGTTCAACAACTTGTTTATAAATTGGCAATGCCATTTCTGGTTTACGCAACATTATATAAGCATCACCTAATTTTCTTAAAGCATATTCTTTATTGATGTCTTTTTCAATCATCTTTTCATATTGTTCAACTGCTTTGACAAACGAAAATTGATTGTAAGATTTCTCTGCACGCTTTTGTCTTGCTGTTTGACCAATTGCTGATGAACCAATCAAAACAAAAGCAATAAATACTATTTTTATATTTTTCATAATCATCATATTGATTAAAAGTATCTAGGTGATTTTAATTTATTTCTTGAGAATTTAAATTCATAAATCACTAATATTTCATGTGAACCTGAAGTGTATGCTTTAATATCTCCTGACGGTACTTCATAGGCATATCCAACTCTTAATTGTTTTCCTACTTGTACATCCATTAAAAAACCAATATCTCTTTGTTCGTCATTAATTCTATATGAAGCTCCTAACCATAACTTTTCGTAAAACAAAAATGTTGCAGTTAAATCAGTAGATATCGGAGCTCCTTTGGTATATTTATTTTGCATGGTAGGTTTAAACTTTAAGTTTTCACCTAAATTAAATACATATCCAGAAATTAAGTAATAGTGAACTCTGTCTAAACTTTTAAACTGACTATCATTATTCTTATCATGGTTAATGATTCTCGGGACAGATAATCCAACATACCATTTATTAGTATGTAACAATGCTCCAGCACCAACATTCATATTCCACCTATTTAGCTTATCATTAAAATAGTTATCTCCGCTGTTAATCAACTCTTCATCAATTTTATAATAAGTAGCTCCTGCTTTAATACCAAATGCTAAATTTACTTTTTCTGATGCTTTAATAGTATAAGAGAAATCTCCGTAAGCCGAAGTAAAACTTTCGAAACCTAGTTGATCTTTTAAGAATGACATCCCTAAACCTACCTTTTCATTTCTCAAAGGAGAGTGTATTGATAAGGTTTGAGTTTCTGGACCATCTTTAATTCCTGTCCATTGATTTCTACTCAAAAAATTAATAGCCAAAGCATCTCTACTTCCTGCGTATGCAGGGTTCACTGCAATAGTATTGTACATATATTGCGTAAATTGTGGTTGTTGTTGTCCATAAGATTTTATCGACACTAACATCAATAACACGATTAGTGGGGCAAACTTTTTCATAATAGTATAGTCCTGTTTTTTCATTGTTATTTTCCTAAATAAATTGGTCCTGTAAATGGTTTAAATCCGCTATCAGTAACATTAACTATGTAATAGTAGGTTCCTGATGGTAAGTCAGATGTATTTCCAATTGTAATACCACCTGTTGTGTGTAATCCATCCCAATCATTTTGATAATTAGAAGACTCAAATACAATTTGACCCCATCTATTAAAGATTTTAACTTCGTATGTGAATCCACACCCTTCCTGCAATTCACCACCTACCACAAAAGTATCGTTAACACTATCACCATTTGGAGTAACTGCTTTTGAAATATATAATCCGTCATCTTCTAATGAACATGGTAAAACGATACAATCATCATTAACATCCACTGTAAATTCAACTACTTTACTATTACAACCTTCGATGTAAGAATATGTAATTAAATACTCTCCAAGATTCACATCTTTTGGATCGAAATTACTTCCTGATAAACCACCAGTTACATCAATATCACTCCAAGTCCCATTAGTATCAACACCATCTGCTAATAGTGTAAATAAATCTATTGACAAGTCATCAATACAAATACTCAATGATTGAGTTGTTACAATATCCAATCCAGATTCAATATTTATAATTTGAGTAAATGCTACTTCATTACCACATTCATCTGTAAATAACCAATCTCTTGTAATGGTATAATTACCATCATCATCTGTAGTTGTTTCTGATTCTGTAAATATCATATCAACATCATTACTACAATTATCCTCAGCTGTTATTTCTGCTACCTCTGGAATTTCACCACAAACAACTGTGATTTGATCATCAGGTAAATTTGATAATGTTGGAGCTGTTGTATCTTGAACGGTGATGATTTGTGTGTGTACTGTTTCTAATCCACATTCGTCCGTTGCTGTCCATACTCTTGTCAGTACATAGTCATTTGCACAACTACCGTCTGTTCTTGTTTCTGTAAATACTACTACTGCTGTTCCACAGTTATCATCTGCAGTTAAAGTATCTGCAGTTGAAACCGAGTCGCACTCGGTAGCAATATCAACTGGCAATGTTTCATTGAATGTTGGTGCTTGGGTGTCACTGATCGTAATTACCTGTGTTCTGGTTTCTGCTACATTTCCACAAACATCTGTGATGTTCCATGTTCTTGTAATTGTGCCTCCACAACTATCGCCTACCTGTGCGCCGTCAACGCCTGCTACTGTACCTGATATATCGCAGTTGTCTGTGTAGTTTAGACTTACCATTGCTGGTACGTCATCGATACATTCAACAGTAATGTCTGCTGGGGAAGCTTCTATAATTGGAGCTTGGGTGTCACTGATCGTAATAATCTGTGTTCTTGTCTCTGCTACATTTCCACAAGCATCTGTGATGTTCCATGTTCTTGTAATTGTGCCTCCACAACTATCACCTACTTGTACGCCGTCAAC
>JADGEL010000002.1 GCA_016744415.1 Flavobacteriaceae bacterium
ACAAGCATTTGCTATAGCTAAATCAGGAAAACCTTATGATGAAAATTTTGTTTCTAAATTAGTCTAAAAAGACTTGTTTTTTAACTCAGTTCTTTGTTGTAGGTAGTTATTATTCTTCCGTTTTTTTCTTTGAATCAATTAACTCAATTAATTTGGTCAGAGATGATTTAATTTTGTCCGATTCACTCTTTTTAAGCATTAATTCCGCTTTCTTTTTCATTCCGCTATAATTTGCGTCAGGATAAAGTTCAATCAGTTGAGTAAAGTACTTGTCTATTCCGTCTGCAAGTTTAGTTATTCCTTTTTCCGAAAATGCCTTTTCTTCGTTTATCTCATCCAAATAAATAGTATAATTTCCAATTAGAGTACCAATATTTGAGTTAATAACATTCTTTACTCTTGAAGAATTTGGGTCGTCTGCACTTTCTAATATTTCGTCATTTCCTAACTTAAAATAGTCAAGTTGTAAACTCAAACCATATTGCCAAACAGCCAACATTTCTATGTCATAAACATACATATCCTTTCGGTCAGTTGCTTGGTAGGTTTGATGCATATCTTTCCAATGTTCAAAGAATTCGGTTGCAACTGCATTCCGATGTTTTGTTCCTAATTCATTGTCCTTAAGTACAACTTTGAAATTTTGTTCGTCCGTTAATTTTTCAACAATTATTCTTTGTTCTGGATTGTCAAAAGTCGGTTTCTTTTCATCGTCTTCGTAACCAAACCTTAATTCAAGAATAGCTTTGTCATAATCATTTGTATCCCAATACCTTTTATCTAAAGGGAATTCGTGTTCTTCTGTTGTTTTGCAATTTGTTAATGTCAAGCAAATAATTGCTAAAAGGGCGTACTTAATTTTTGTCATCAATTATAATTTTTGGTTTTGAGTATTTAGTTAGCGAAGTTAATAAACTATCGACCTCTTTCTCGTATCTTTTTTGTTCACTTAATACATAGCTATGAAAAGTATTGTAATCATACTCTTTTTGAAAATCTCTTTCTTTTAATTCTGCATCTTTAATTATTCCTTTGATTTGGTTTTTATCGAAAGTTTTTAAATTAGATATTTCTTCCTTTGCTTTTCGAGCAAACAATTCTGTGATTTTGATGTGATATTTTTCGTGAGTTAATAGTTCTGGACTATTCGTATTTTTTTTATAAACAAATGAGCGTGAAGGATAAAATAATGATTGTACAGTTACAGAATTATCATCAATTTCACTATCTATAGATGTTACGACATAAGCAAATCGTTCATTGCCATAAAGTGACTTTTTAAAAAATTCAAGTCCTCTAAAATTCTGAAATGTGATTTGGTCGTATTTGTCAAAAGTTATAGGTTTTTCGTAATTCAAAAAGTTTGTGTGGCTTAAAATTCCAAAAACGATTGACGTAAAAATTAGAATTAAGAAACTATATTTTGTAAAGCGCAATAGTCTTTTCAGAAGTTTCTTGTTTTCTTCTTTTCGTTCTTTTAGTAATAAATAAATTTGATAAAATACTGGCGAAAAATAAAGCAGTACAATCAGTATAATTATTAAATAGTCATTCATTCGCAAAGGTTGGTTTTAATTACCTACAACGTCTCGGCTATGGTTAGTACGGGATTTCAGAGAACTGAACTTTCGGACTTGCACTTAGCCAAATTTTTAATTTTTTCTTTATTTCAATAGACACGCAAAATTGAAAATTTTGCGGACTTTATTCAAGGCACTTCATTTTGGGTTAAGCATCAAAACCCGTATTAACTATAGCCATTGTTGGCATTTCGTTATTTTTATTCCGCTTCTATTTTTTCATTTTCAATTTGTAATATTTTTCCAAATTCAGCAACGAGTATTTTTTCTCGTTCTTCAAAAAACTCAATGAAATTTTCAAATTCTAAATCAACATTTGGAATATTGTGAGTATTTTTAAATTCGTTTTGTCGGTCAGCATTTGGATAGGTTTTTTCAAGCCAAACTTTAAATTCCGTATCTTTTTTCTCAATGTTTGGAATTGCTCCGAGCAGTTGAAGGTTTCCAATGTAATTTAGGTAATCAATAAATGTGTTTATTTTATCTTCTTCAATTCCTCTTTTCCTCAATTTAGTCCTTGTGAAAAGACTTTTAGGGAATATGTGGTCTATATGAAATTGATTATTATAATCTAAATGTGGATACAATAACGATAGAACAGAAAAAGTAAAACCTTGACCATATTTGTAATAGGTTAGATTTTCAACATCTTCATCTGAGAATAATAATGATTTGTTAGTTCCTTTAAACTTCTCAACAATTTTGTCAAGTGGGAAAATGGAATCATTGTCCTTAATAATTTTTCGGATTGGTCTCAATACATTGTCTGGTTGACCACTAAATGCTCTTTTTACTAAAGTTAAAATCAACCATTTGTGTATTTTTTCTTTATCCTCTAAATTATTATTAGAGTCAGGATAACTCTCGGTAGCGTTAATTTTATGTAGATAATAAGCGATTGGAATTATTGCATTATTTGAAGTCAATGTTTCTCTGTTGTAACCAAAACTTGAAACAAGTTTTACTGCTATTCTAATTGCATCAGTGAGGTTTTCCCAATTCCGCTCAATTTTAAGCATATTGGCTTTATTGAAGTTGTCAACTTTAAAAGCAAAATCACTAAAATCATTTATTACTAAACTGGATTTTAGAACAAAATCTTTATTGAAGTTAAATCCATTTCCAATATCATTTATTTCATCTACAAATTTTATTATTTCCTCTCTTGCATCTTTTTCTTCCCATTGTGCTGTTGCAATTGATAGTAATAAATCGGAATAACTCAAAATTGTTCCACCACTATTAATTCTTATAAATATGTTTAATACTTTGTCTAAAGATTGACTTTTCTCTTTGTAGTAACTAATAAGTGGCGTTATGTGAATGACATTGTGTAGTTGGAATAGAGTATTGTTTGCAAAATTTGCTTGTTCTTGAGTGTAGTTTTGAAAAATTCCATTTTGAATTAGATAACTGTTTACTTCTCCTGGTTCTTTCAAGTTCAAAATTTCGCCAACACAAAACCAAAAAGAATTATCATCATTTTCTTTTGCTTCATCTTCTGTCAAAAAGCAAAAGTCATACTCAAGTTCACTATTTTCTGAATTAGATACTAAATTCAAATACAGTTTTGTTTTGGGATATGCTTTGTCATTGTCCCATCTTTTTCTTGGTAATTTTTCGGAAAAAGTTCCTTTTAAAGCAACATAAATAGAGGTCAGTCTTTGTTGTCCATCCAAAATTGCTGTAATTTCTTCTTCTCCATTTACGTCTGCTTTGGAATTATGTCGATTGTCTCTTTCGTGATATTCTCGAAGAAATTCGTAAAATTTAAAATCCGTTACATTTTCTTTTTCCACTTGCCAAAATAGAAAAGAACTAATAGGATAATTTCTCATTATACTATCAAAAAGTCTTTCGATTTGGTATGTATTCCAAACAAATTCCCTTTGAATTGCAGGAAGTAAGTATTTCTTTTTATGAATGCTTTCTACTACATCTTTAATCTTTAGTGCCGTTTCGTATGCCATATTTTCTTCTTTATTCTGAGGTCTGTTCTAATTAATGCCAACGTCTCGGCTATGGTTAGTACGGGAATTAAAAGTAGTAAACTTTCGATTAAGCACTTAGCCAAAACTTTTTATTTTGTTTATCTTTTTTCTCTATAAAGCCAAATCAAAAAGATTTGGCGGACTTGGTTAAATGCCATAAACATTGGGTTAAGCACCAAAACCCGTATTAACTATAGCCATTGTTGTAGTGCGTATTTTTTATAACTCTTTTCCCTTATTCATAATTCCTTCTTCGATTTCATCTTTTGCTTTTTCAATAATGCTTTTGGCGTTATCTTCTAATGTATCAACTATTGTTTTGTTCTTTTTCTTATCTCGGTCAAAATAATTTAAAAATGGATTATCAGATTTTTGATAATTTAAAATCAATTTCCCAGGGTTTTCACTTGTTACATTTAAGAAACTATTCAGAAGTTTTATTCTTAGTTCTTCCGACATATCAGCATCTTCAATATTTTCTATTTGTTTAGAAAGTCCTTCTATTGTCATACTTAGCACTTGTTTGTGTGAGTATTCTTCTATCAATCTTTTTGATAAGTTGACCTTTTTATTAGCAGAAATAGTAGACCAAATTAATGGAATATAAAGAGGAAGAAAAGCTAACATTATTTTTGGTGCTCTTTCGATTGTATCAGTTAAAGTTGCTCCTGATAAAAGATAAACAATACTTATTGTAATTGGCAATAAAGCGGATAGTGAAATGTATAAAATTCCATTATTAAAACTCTTTTTATATTCTTTATACAACTCTTCTTCTTCACCTTTTTTTGTGACAAATGCAGAACTTAAACCTGCTGTTAAAGCATTTGGAAGTAATGATTCGATTTGCTTATTAATTTTATCATATTCTTTTTGTGAATTTGATTTTAGACTGTCTAAATCATCTTGATTTGTTTTAATAAAATCGTTGTATTGCCCTTTACTTGTTTGTTTTAGATTTTCAAGATTTTCTTCTAAATTTCCAGATACTTCTGTTAGTTGATTGTAAGATGTTTCAAGTTCTTTTTTTAAACCTTCTACATTAATTATTTCTCCATCTTCGTCTTCGTCTTCATAACCTAAGATTTCTCTATGAAGTTCATCTATCTCTATTTTTTTTGTTAAAATCCCTTTATATGTTGTATTCGCTTTACTAGAATTCTCCTCAATTTTTAATATTAATTCATCTAATTTGTCAATTTCTTCTTCAATTTCTGGGTGTTCCTCTAGAACTTCACTTATTCTAGTTACAAGATTGGATAAATTTGTACTGTTTTCAAGTAAATCATTGCTGACTTCAATTGATTTTGTGTGATTTGAGGTTATGTCACTTAATTTAGTGTCAATTTCAGATTCTATATTAACTAATTTTGAATGTATTTCGTTAGCTTCGTTTAATCTAATTTCAGCTTTGTTTCTATATTCAGCTGCTTTTCTTGACGCTTGTTTAGCTTCTTTTTCAATGTCTGACGGTTTTTCAGAAACTTGTTTTTCAAGAACAGAAAGTCTTTCCCAAAGTTTCTTTCTTTCTTCTTCTAAGTATTCAATTTTTTTTGAATTTTTTCCGTCAAACATTTTTTTCGTTTTTTTTGGTTATGCACTACAACGTGCTTGTGTATGATTAGTTGCGTGTTTAAGCACCTAATTTAGCAAATAAAAACCGAATAGAAAATCAGCGAGGGTTTTCGTAAGTAGGCGAAAACCAGCCATTAATTATACACGGTGTTACCAACTGGCTTTTATATTTTATGCTCATATCCGATTTCGTTTAAATCAGATTTCAATTGTTCAAAATTATCTAATTCTGGATTTAATTCGAGAACCAATTCTTTTGTTATTATTGCTCCTTTATAAATCTTTTCTACAAGTTCCAATTTGAGTTCGTTTTCCTCAAAATTTTCCTCGTAATATTCTTCCGCCCAATTTTTGTAAGTTAAAGGTTTTCCGTCTAATAATTGTAGTAAATCATTAGAGCCATCTTTGTATCCGTCTTTTGGTAAATCGACTTTCCCCATTTTCCAATTATTATCTGATTCAGTTTGCCAAATACAAAAAGTTGTTCCAATACTTTTCACAGGTTCTCCGAATATAAAGTCATTAAATACTTTTGGTAAATTATCCACAACTTCTTTTGTAATTATTTGAGTTAATTCCGTTTTGGTTTCTTTTTTTGAGCCAAATAGTTTTTCTACAAAAGATTTTTTTTCTTCAATTGGAATGTTTTTCCAACCATTCATTTCGCTTTCATGAGCAAATCCATTAATACAAGTTCCATTTTTGCTAAAAACCATTAACATTTGGTCTCCTTGTCCGTTTCTCATTTCGCAAAATTCTTCTGTTTCACTCCAATCTTTTTGGTAAGAATAATATCTGTATTCCCATTCAGGACAAATAATTGCTTCCAATGCAGAAATGGATCTGCAAATCTTTTGTAATTCATTAGGATTTGGCAGAAGATTTAGATTTTCAGTCGAAAGTTTGTTCATTAGCAGGATTTTTGTTCAGCTTGTTGGTAACGTCTAGGCTATGGTTAGTACGGGATTTAAAGTTACTGAATTTCCGATTAAGCACTTAGCCAAATCTTTTTATTTTGTTTTATCTTTTTTATTTTAAAGCCAAATCAAAAGATTTGGCGGATTTTGTAAATATGCACTAAACTTTGGGTTAAGCACCAAAACCCGTATTAATTATAGCCATTGTTGCCAGTAGTTTTTTATTTCATTCGTTCAATTAAAATAGGATAAAACTTACCAAATTTCGAATACTTTTCTCTGGTATTTTCATATTTTTTTAAAATTTCTACTATATTTTCTACTAATGAAAACCCAATTGATTTTTCGTAGTTTAAAAGTTCTTTAGCCTTTTCTGTTCCAAAATATTCATTTGCTATTCTTATTGTTATTGCTCTTATTACAAGTTCGTTAAATAGATATTTCCATTCTCCATAAGCCTGGGATTTTCCATCTTTTTTTAATCTTTCATTGTAATATTTCTCTTTAATAGTCTCAATTTCTTTTTGAAATTTTTCCGTTAGAGGATTTACGAATGAATGACCAAATTCGTGTAATATCATATCCATTTCAAGATATTCTTTCTCAAAATATGGTATATGTTCAATTTCTCCATTTGGTCCAATTATAGCATAAACTTCAATTTTTCCATCTGCAATGAATTTTGAATTAAAACCTCCTGAATGAACTAATGGTGATAGAATTAAATTGTAGGAACCCAATTCACTTCCGTAATATTTTTCTAAATAAGCTGGAAGATGTTGAATAAATTTAGATTGTTTAACTTGATTAATTACTTTCTCATTCAATGCTTTTATTTCAATTAAGTAGGCTTGAAATAATGAATCTTGATTAAAGGAAATAAGTTCTTTTTTGAATTTTCTAATTAAATAGTCTCCTTTGCTTTCATCAAAAGATTCAGGATTTACGACTTCTCTTACTTTAGTCAATTCGGGGAATTCTCCGAACTGTAGAACCCAATCTGTAACGTTATTAAAATTAAAATCGTGTTTTTTCGATAATGTATCAAACAAAGCTACTGCCTTATGGTTTTTAAGTGCTTTAAATTTATTGTTCAGCTTTGATTTGTAAAGATTATCGTGGTTATTGACTAAAAAGTAATTGTCTAAAAATGCTATTGAATAGATGGTCTCTATCCTTTCGTCAATTGTTATGTTTAATTCCGATTCTTGTCCGATACATTTTAATGAAGCTAAAAGTAGAATTAGGAAAATAGTTTTTTTCATATTGTTATTGAATTCTGGTCGTTTTCTTAAATTACTGGCAACGGTTGGGCTATGGTTAGTACGGGAATTAAAAAGCAATTAATTTCCGATTAAGCACTTAGCCAAATCTTTTTATTTTGTTTTATCTTTTTTGTTCTAAAGCCAAATCAAAAGATTTGGCGGACTTAGTAAATATGCACTAATTTTGGGTTAAGCACCAAAACCCGTATTAATTATAGCCATTGTTGTGTGTAGTTTTTATTCAGTTAGTCTATTTTTTAAATCCATTCTTTCGTGTAATATTCTAATAATTTCAATCTCGTTCTCAGAAATGGAAGAATAAAATATTATATGTTTTTCAGATTTGAGTCCAAGTAAATTTCTGTTTATTCCATTGTAAACTTTCCCCAATTTTGGGTTCTTTCCGATTTCTAAGCAAGTAAATTTAATTGTAGCATAATATTTATCTGCTTGAATTTCAGACCAGTTTTCATAAGTATAATTCCAGATATTATTAAGGTCTTCGTTGGCTTTTTGTCTGAATGAAATTTTAACCATTCTTTTGTTTTTCAGACTTCAATTTTTTTAGATTTTCTTCGAAGTCAAAGTTTTCAACTATTGGGCTGTTTAGGCCTTCTTGAATAGCATTTCTTAAAGCAATTACTTTACTTTCTTCATTTTCTAAAAGTCGAAGTCCAGCACGAATTACTTCACTCACATTTTTATATCTTCCAACAGTAACTTGTGAATTCACAAACTGGTCAAAATAATTTCCTAGTGATATTGATGTATTTTTCATATTGAATAAATTTACTCAAAGTTACCAATTTTTGGTAAAAAATCCAAATTTATCTCGATTTTTAAATTACACACAACGTCTCGGCTATGGTTAGTACGGGAATTAAAAAGCGGTTAATTTCCGATTAAGCACTTAGCCAAAACTTTTTATTTTGTTTTATCTTTTTTGTTTTAAAGCCAAATCAAAAGATTTGGCGGACTTAGTTAAAAGCTCTAAACTTTGGGTTAAGCACCAAAACCCGTATTAATTATAGCCATTGTTGTGAGCTGGCTTTATTGTCATTTCCATTATTGGTAAAAATCTATTTTTAATTGAAGTTTCTAATTTTCCAACTACCTTAAATCCAATCTGTTCATAGAATTTTTCAACATTAGGGTCAGCATCTAAAATAATCTTTTCGAATTTTATCTTTCGAATCCGTTGTAGAAAATCAGTCATTAGTAATTTGCCGAACCCTTTTCCAATAAACTTAGGTTCAATAAATAAATTCTCCAATTTCACGTCTAAATCATTTATTCTAAAGTATGAGTAATACCCAATTATGTCATTTCCATTAATCAATTTATAAACTTCTTTTTCAAGAATGTAAGTTTCTGAAACAGTTAAATCATCTCGCCATTTCTCAATCTGTTCTTTACTATAATTCCAATGAGATTTTGACCGAATAGTTAATTCAGTTAAATCATTTGTGTCATTCTTTATGGCTTTCTCGATTTTCATTTTTCTGCTTGCTCACAACGGTCTTGGCTATGATTTCGTTGCGTCGACTTGACTACTAAATTACTAAAAAAACAAAAGCAAAACAGATTAGGGCATAATTTTCCGAAGGAAAATTAAAAAAGCAATGAATTATAGGCGTTGTTATATAATGAAGCGACCACAGGAGTGATTCACAAAGATTAGTTTCTTTTTTTAGAATCAGATTGCGCACAGCTTGTCAAAAATCAGATAAGTTTTTTGTTTAATTGTACTGTTTAAATTAGAGGTTTTATTTAAATCATCGTAAGAATAGGTAAGAGTGATTTTTTTCACAAGCATTGAAATCGGATTTTTTATTTCGTCTGAGTGACTTTTATCAGATTTTGAGTGAAATTCCACAAGAGTATTCAAATCAGATTTACGTTTTTAGGTTCGAGTGAATTAATTCAGAATAGTGAATTTCCTATTTAGCAGTGTCCTCGGAGCTTTTTTTTATAACGGTTTTGTATAAGATTAGTTGCGTGGTTTAAACACTAAATTTAGCAAATAAAACATAGATAGAAAGTCCGCGAGGACTTTCGTAAGTAAGCTAGAATCAAGCAATTAATTTTATACGTTGTTGGCATTAGTTTTTTATTATTTCAGATTTCACTTTCCTTATTTTTTTATTTATTTCAGTATATTTTTCAGAAATTTTCTTAAAAGTTGCATCGTCAATTTTCCTTACATTACTTCCAATAACCTCAATTGAAGTTGAAACTTTCCAGTAATTAAAATAAGAAGTTTTCATTTCTTCTAATAAACTAGAAGTCTGTTTTGAACAGTTTTCTAATAAAAAAGAACATAGCTCTGTAACTTCTCTATCAGAAGTATCAAGTTGAATATTTAAATAATCTTTATCTCGTGCAACAATTTTCTTGTTTTTATATAGTTCATTTATATAATTATGAATATTCTCAATTGTTTTGCTAAATCCAGTTAACTCGTCTAATAAATTATTCTTTTTTGAACGTTTGTCATCTATCATTTTTTTAACAATAAATGGAACAAAAATTCCAATACCTAATGTTGATGCAATTTTTATGATATCTGTAATTTTTATTTCATAATTTATCGTGAATTTTGGCCAGTCATTGATTAATTTCCCTAAAGCAATGCCAATAAATAAAGTTAAAATTGGAGCTAAAATGTATCTTAAAAATATTCTCATTGTTTGTCAGGATTTTGAATAATATATTTAGCCTTTTCTTCCTTCATTGGGTTTGAGTCACATTTTATTTGTATGTGTTTAAGTACTATTTCAGATGAAAATTGCTTGGATAAAATGCCAAAAGAACCTGAAACAAAAGAAGATGGCCAACCCCAAAAACCATTCAAGTTTATTAATAAAATATAATTCCCTTCAAGAGCTTTTTTAAACCTCGGTAATAAAAATTTGTCATAAAATTCCTTACCTGAAAAATCACCATCTTCATAATCTCTTGCGCCTGCTGTATCGCCAAATTCTGTGGCAACCATAATTGTATCTTTTATTTCCATATGTTACTTTTTTAACTCCCAATAGAACAAAGTTCCACTAAAGTTATAATTTAATTTTGTTGTTTTTAAATTTTTCAAATTAACGTGTACATTGTTTGAAATCATTATAAATTCATTAAATGATTTGTCTTGACTAGATTCGTAAACCTGTGGAATTCCTTTTCCTCTTTCTGGTCTTGCTGTTCTTGATTTTATTTCTCCATTAAATAGGGGTTTTACTAAATCAGTATTATTTGTTAGTCCTATAGCCTTACTTAATTTTCTTTTAAAATTTTGTGCTGGAATACTCTCAAATATACCAAATCCTAAATCTAGGAAAGTATACTTCGAAGTTCCTGTATCTGGGTCATTGTAAATATGTAACCACCAGTCATATTCTCCTCTTGTTTCTCCTGCGTGATTATTCGTGTTTTGCATTATTTCAATTAATATATCAAACATAGGGTCGAAAATATCTTCATTTTGAAATACGTGTCTCAAACCAATAATACAAGCTTCTTTAGCTATTTGTGGTTCAACCTTGTTTTTTGTAATTTTATGTATAAGCGTATCTTTTCCATTTGGTTTATTACCTTTTGTATTAACATAATTGTAAAAACCAGATTCTAAAAATAATTTTTTTAATTCGGGATTGTTGGGAGCATTTCCAGTGATATAAGTTTTATTATGAAATTTTTCATCTTTAATTCTAGCTATTTGTAATATTATAGCATCAGAAGTCAATGTTTTTATTTCTGAAATATCAAATCTAATCGGATAACCTAAATTAAGATAGTTTCTTGCTAACTGAAAATATTCTAATACTTTTTCTGTATTATTGATTAAACTAAACTCTTCTGGAGCAACTATGTTTTCTAATGGTTTTCTTTCAGCTATTTCAGTTATTTTATTTGGAATATAACTTTTATTTTTTCTTTTTCGTTTGTTTTTAATAGCCTTAAAAGAACGTTTTGCATTAAATTTTTTCCATTTTTTGGTTTTGTATATTTTTCTCATTTATGATGGGTCATAATTAATGCCAACTTGTTATATCTCAATAATAAGGTGTGTTATCTAACTCATTATTCCCGATAACACAATGTTTTTATACTTTTATCAAGATTGATGTTTTTTATTCAACCTATTTTAGGCTAATTCAAATATAAAATTATTAATCATAACTTATCAGGTATTTTTAAGTTTTCTTGCTTTACTTCATCACTCATATAAGTCTTAACAATAATATCTAGCGGACTCTCAATATTTAATAAATCCTTTTTTGAAACATGGGTATAAATCATCGTGGTTTCTGGCTTTACATGACCTAGTAATTCTTGAATATAACGCAAGTCAATTCCGCTTTCTAAAAGATGAGTTGCATAGCTATGTCGCAAAGTATGAGGTGTAACTTTCTTGCTAATTTGTGCATGCTTACAAGATCTCTTTAAAAATGATCGAATACTTTCGGCACTATATTTTAACCCTTTTTGCCCTTCTGCAAAATAAAATTGAGGAGTATATGTATTAAGATAATTCTTAATAAGTGGAATCATACTCTTGGCTAAAATAACATTTCTGTCTTTTCTGCCTTTAGCATTTTTTACAATTACCTGTCTACGGTCAATATCAATATGGCTTAATTCAAGATTAATTAACTCACTAATTCGAAACCCTGTTGAATAAATCATCGCAATTACAGCACGATGTTTTAAATTTTTAGTACATCTCAAAATTGATATAATTTCTTGCTTTGATAAAACTGTTGGCAAAATGGATGAACTCTTTGGTCTAATAAGTTTAACACTTTCAATCTTACAATTTGGATAGTACAGCACAAATTGTTTAATAGCACTTATTAACTGACGCTGCGTACTTATGCTGTATTTCCTTTTGATAAAAACATCTTCTATAAAAAGCTCAACATTACGATGGGTCAAATCATCTATTGGTATTGGCTGGATAAATTCTATAAAATCTGCTATTAAAGTAAAATAAGACCTTACAGTACTCTTGCTGTATCTCTTTCCTTTTAAAAATCGAATAAAATCTCTAATAATTTCTTTATTTACTTCAGATATTTTTCGGTTTTTTTTATTTGATGGGATGATAATTTTTTTACCCAATGTGTCATCAAAAACAAATTGAACATGCTTTTCAAAAACCTTTTTCACAATCAAAATAGCATCTTCACTAAAATCACTATACCAAACTTTTTTGGAATTACTCCACCCAAACATTTTTAAATCTCGAAGTTTGTTTAGAATAGTATCATTGTATTTAAAGACCAGAAATAAACATACGCGGTCTCTGTGGATTCCCTTTTTTAATAAAAGGGTTGGTTTGTAGTCAGTAAGATTTTTCATAGCCTTTCAAAATTACAAATAAATTTTAAAGACCTTATACTTAATACTTAAACATTTTAAAAATTCATGTCAATTGGTTTCACCACCACTATCATTATGAGTAATAACCATTAATTTAAATCAATGTCAAGTTACTGTTTTACCAACCTACCTTTATAACGAAGCTGTTTTACAAACAAATTATAGCCGTCCGTCAACAAATTGTTTATCCAAAATTGACTTAATATCATAAACAATCAAATTGCTCGATGCTTTTAATTTGAGAGTATTAAATTTATTATGAGCCACAGCTAAAACAACAGCATCATACTTTTTTATCTCAATTTTATTTAACAATGTAATATTATATTCTAATTTAACCTCATCCTTATCTGCCCAAGGGTCGTAAACATCTACATTAATAGCAAATTCTTTAAGTTCTTGAATAACATCTATAACTCTTGTATTTCTGATATCTGGGCAATTTTCTTTAAAAGTAATTCCGAGTACTAATACTTTTGAAGCTTCAATTTTCTTTCCTTTATTAACCATTAGTTTTACCACTTGGTTTGCAACATAAATACCAATATTGTCATTTAGTCTTCTTCCGGCTAAAATAATTTCTGGGTCGTATCCTACTTCTTGTGCTTTGTGTGTTAAATAGTAAGGATCAACCCCTATACAATGCCCACCAACAAGCCCTGGCTTAAAGGGTAAAAAATTCCATTTGGTACCTGCAGCTTCCAAAACATCTTGTGTATCAATGCCCAGTTTGTTAAAAATAATTGCTAATTCATTTACAAAAGCAATATTTACATCACGCTGTGAGTTCTCAATTACCTTTGCTGCTTCAGCTACTTTTATACTCGGAGCCAAATGGGTTCCGGCAGTTATAACACTAGCATATAAGTCATCTATCTTTTTTCCAATCGCTGGAGTTGAACCTGAAGTAACCTTTAATATTTTTGTAATTGTATGCTCCTTATCTCCAGGATTAATTCTTTCTGGAGAATATCCACAGTAAAAATTTTTATTAAATTTTAATCCAGAAGCCTTTTCTAAAATTGGTACACATACTTCTTCTGTTGCTCCAGGATAAACCGTTGATTCGTAAATTACAATATCATCTTTTTTTAGCACTTTGCCTATAGTTTCACTTGCTCTCAATAGCGGTGATAAATTTGGACGTTTAAATTTATCTATTGGAGTAGGAACTGTAACAATGTAAATTGTACAATCTGCTATGTGCTCAATATTATTTGTAAATAGAATTCCGTTATCAATAGCTTCTTCAACTTGAGATTTATTTAATTCTAAAGTTCTATCAATACCATTATTCAATTCATCAATACGTCTTTTTGCAATGTCAAAGCCAACCACCGTATATTTTTCATTAAAGGCATGAGCCAAAGGTAAACCTACATAACCCAATCCTATTATTGCAATTTTTGGTTTCTCCATAATTTTATTATTATTTATTTTAATAATCAGTAATCATTCATCTTTTGTTTGCCAATAAAAGTATTCTAAAAATACTAATGATTTCTATTTATAGAACTGCATTAGTCAAACAAAAGATTTTCAATTTAATTTTTTTTCTGTAGCATCGGTACAAACTTAAAATCACCTAATTCGTGTTTCTCAAATTCTTTTTCAGATTTACGAATATATAGTGTCATAATTTGTGTTTTATCACCCACAGGAATCACTAACCTACCCCCAATTTTTAATTGACTCAATAATGGGCTTGGTACAAATGGCGCTCCAGCAGTTACAATAATCCCGTCAAAAGGTGCTTGCTTTTCTAAACCAATATATCCATCACCAAAAATTAATTGCTTAGGACGATAATGAAGTTTACTTAAAAACATTTTAGTCTTTTTAAACAATTCTTGTTGACGCTCAATAGAAAAAACTTTGACACCCAATTCTAATAAAACAGCTGTTTGATATCCAGATCCAGTTCCTATTTCTAACACTTTTGCATTTTTTTTCAATTGCAATAATTCAGTTTGAAAAGCAACCGTATAGGGTTGAGAAATAGTCTGATTGGCAGCAATAGGAAATGCCTTATCTTGATAGGCAAAATCTTCGAAACTAGAGTCCATGAACAAGTGTCTCGGAATTTTTTCAATTGCTTGTAAAATAGCTTTATCCTTTATTCCTTTTGATATTAAGACCTCAACTAATCGTTTTCTAAGCCCTTGGTGTTTTACTGTATCTCTCAAAAAAAGTGGTTTATTTGAATGTATAAAAATAATAAAAACCCAACAAAAATTCTTACTTTTGAAAAAAGAAAAATTTATGCTTAAAGTCGGCGTTTTAGGTGCAGGTCACCTCGGAAAAATTCATTTAAAATTATTACAACAATCTTCAAAATACCAATTGGTAGGATTTTATGACCCCGTTTCTGAAAATGCAAAAAAGGTTTCTAAAGAATTTGGTTATACCTCCTTTAATTCAGTTTCTGAATTAATAAAGGCTGTTGATGTTATCGATATCGTTACTCCTACACTCTCTCATTTCGATTGTGCTAAAGAAGCTATTGATGCAGGCAAGCATATTTTTGTAGAAAAACCAATTACAAATACTTTAGAAGAAGCTGAAGCAATTAGAACATTTGTGAGTCAGCATCACGTAAAAGGACAAGTGGGGCACGTAGAACGTTTTAACCCTGCGTTTACAGCGGTAAGAGATACCATTGATACACCAATGTTTATTGAGTGTCATCGATTGGCCGAATTTAACCCTAGAGGTACAGATGTTCCTGTAGTGTTAGATTTAATGATTCATGATATTGATATTATTTTGAGTGTTGTAAAATCAGAAGTAAAAAGTGTACATGCTAGTGGAGTCTCTGTTATTTCTGATACTCCTGATATTGCCAATGCTCGTATTGAATTTGAAAATGGTTGTGTGGCAAACTTGACAGCCAGTAGAATTTCTTTAAAAAACATGCGTAAAACACGTTTTTTTCAAAAAGATGCCTATATCTCTGTTGATTTCTTAGAAAAGAAAAGTGAAGTTGTAAAAATGAAAGATGTACCCAAAAACCCAGATGAGTTTGCTATGATTTTGCAAAATGCTGAAGGTGTTAAAAAGCAAATCTATTTCGAAAATCCAGCTATAGAACAAAACAATGCAATTTTAGATGAGTTAGAAACTTTTGCAGATGCAATTGAAAATGACACGAGACCTATTGTAACTCTTGGTGATGGAACAGCTGCCTTGAGAGTAGCACATCAAATTATAAACTGTTTTTAAAAAAATACAAATGAAAAAAATCGCAGTAATTGGCTCAGGAACTATGGGCAATGGAATAGCACATACTTTTGCACAAAAAGGTTTTCAAGTACAGTTGATAGATATTTCTGAACAAGCACTTCAAAAAGCATTGGCAACCATCTCTAAAAATTTAGATAGATTATTAGCCAAAGAAAGAATATCTGAAGAAGATAAAAATAATACTTTGGCAAATATCCAAACAAGCACTTCAATTAAAGATGCTGTAAAAGATGCTGACTTAGTGGTTGAGGCTGCTACAGAAAATAAAGAATTAAAATTGGGCATTTTTAAGGAGTTAGATACTTCGTGTCCGTCCCATACTATTTTAGCAAGTAATACTTCGTCTATTTCAATTACCGAAATAGCTGCAGTAACTAACAGACCAAAACAAGTTATTGGCATGCACTTTATGAATCCTGTACCAATTATGAAATTGGTAGAAGTAATTAGAGGTAAAGAAACGAGTGACACTATAACAGAAACCATCATGGATTTATCTACTACTTTAGGTAAAATTCCTGTTGAAGTAAATGATGCTCCTGGGTTTGTTGCTAATCGAATTTTAATGCCGATGTTGAACGAGTCTATCGAAACATTACAAGATGGTGTTGCAGGTGTTTACGAAATTGATACGGTTATGAAATTAGGGATGGCGCATCCATTAGGCCCATTACAATTAGCTGATTTTATCGGATTAGATGTTTGTTTGTCTATCTTAAATGTGATGTATGACGGATTTGAAAATGAAAAATACAAACCTTGTCAATTATTAGTTAATATGGTTTCTGACGGAAAATTAGGTGTAAAATCTGGAGAAGGATTTTATGATTATTCTGAAAGTAGAAAAGCTGAAAAAATTGCAAAGCAGTTTAGTTAATGTCATTGCGTGTATAGCGAAGTAATCTCATGATATTTACTGCTATGATTAATGAGGTCCACCACGTCGTTCGTACCTCTCTTCTCGCGAAGACGTTTATATATAAATTTCAAAACCCCCTAAATAAAAATTTAGGGGGTTTTTACTACTAACTAAAATCAATATTTATAAGAAATATTAATTTCAATTAATATGTTAATTATTGTTGTTGTTATTCAATGTGTTTTTATCTGCTTTGTTCCAGATTTTTAATTCATCCTCATCAGTAATTCCTGAAAGCACTTCAACATTCACACCATCTGACAATCCTATTTCGATATCCTTTTTTTCAAACTCATTTTCACCTGTTTTAACCTCAACATAAGGTTTTTCAGTTTTCTTATCAAACTGCAAAATTGCTTCTCTAATAGACATTACACTGTCTCGTTGCTCTAATACAATTTCTGCATTGGCACTATATCCTGCTCTTACAAAATAATCATCATCCAAACTTACATCTGCTTTAATTTTAAATTGTACAGCTCCTTGAACTTCTGTTCCTTTTGGTGCAATAAAAGTTAATATTGCAGGGAACTTTTTCTCATCAATTGCTCCTAAAGTTACCATGATTTCAGAATCTTTTTTTAGCATTCCAACATCAGCTTCATCAACTTGCCCTTCAAAAATCATCTTGCTCATATCAGCAATTGATGCAATTGTAGTACCCGCATTAAAATTATTACTCTCAATAACTTGATATCCTTCTTTTACTGGAATCTCTAAAATCATTCCTGAAGTAGTCGCTCTAATATTTGTTCTAGCTGTACTTCCAGAACTTCCGGTTGAACCTTTACGGATAATTTCATAATCATCCTGAGCATTTTTTAAATTTTGTTTTGCTTGATTATATGCTAACTCATTACTTTCAAAAACTTGTTTAGCAACAACACCTTTATTGTATAAGGCTTTATTTCTATCAAATAAAATTTTAGCATTATTTACATCTAATTGTAAATTACTAAGTCTACCTCTGGCCCCTGCTAATGCTTGCTCGTTTGGTATAATTCTAACGGTAGCAATTAAATCTCCTTTTTTAACAATAGCACCTTCTTCTAAAAATATCTTATCGATAATACCAGAAATTTGAGGCTTAATTTCTACTTCCTCTAAGGGTTGTACTTTACCAGTAGCTACTGTTTTATCTACAATCGTCGCTTTAAAAGTTGTTTCTGTTTCAAATAACTCTACTGTTTGCTTATTACTTTTTACAAAGTATAAAATGACTGCAATAAATGCGATGATGATAATTGAAAATATGATTGTTTTTTTCATCTGACTTCTTATTAATATTAATTGATTAGTTTTTTATTCTTTTATTTTGATTTTTGTTATTCGTCTCTTAAAGCTTCAATTGGTTTAATCTTTACTGCTCTTGTAGCTGGAATCAATCCTATTAGTGTTCCTAAAAACACCAACGTAAATAATGCTAATAGTATGGTTGTAATATCTACGGATGAATTTAATAAAAATGCTTGATCCCCCATGTTTTTCATCCCCATATTGACCAAAAAGAGAGTGAACCCTCCACCAATGATTCCAAGAATTCCTGCAAATAGAGACAATACAACCGATTCCATAATTATTTGAGTTTGTATTTCCCAAGGTTTTGCCCCTAATGCTCTACGGATTCCTATTTCTTTGGTTCGCTCTTTTACGGTAATTAATAAAATATTACCAATGGCGAAGATACCTGCAATCAAGGTTGATATACCAACGAATATAGTTAAGAATTGCATTCCTGTTAAAAACCCTGTAACCTGTCCAAACATTTCACCTAAATTAAAACTGCCAAAGGCTCTACCATCATCAGGGTGTACATTGTGTAAATTCTTAAGCAACAATTTTACATCGGCTTCTATTTGTATAATTTCAAATTCTGGTTTGCCAGTAATCATCATCCAGCCAATATTATCGCCTTGATTAAATACTTTTTGAAAAGTGGTAAACGGAATATGAATGGCATCTCCAGGTCCCATATTCATATTTGTTCTTTTAAAAACACCAACTACTTTATAGTTAATTTTACTTATTTCAATAAATTCACCAATTGGGTATTCATCAATCTCAAACAATTCTTCATAAACATCTTGCGATATTACAGCTACTTTTCTACTCAAATCAATATCATTGCCATTAATGAATCTACCATATAAAAGAGCTTTAGGTGTTACTTCATTTAACAATGGGTAATCTCCACTAATACTATAATCGCCATCTAAAAATTTACGAACAACATGTTTTTGATTTTGATTTCTTGGTACAACATGCTCTATTTCTATAATTTGTTCTTTTATGACTTGAGCATCAGATAATTTTAAGCGCATGGGCCTCCCCTCTTGAAATCCTCCAAAAGCCATTCCTGTTGATTGACCCCAAACAAAAACTGAGTTTGTTGCTAAATCTCCAATGTCTTTATTAAATTTATTTTCAAAACCTTTTGCTGCTCCTAGTAGCGTTACTAATAAATATATACCCCACATTACCCCGATAATTGTAATAATGGTACGCATCACATTTTTACGAAGGACTCCGTAAATTTCTTGCCATGTATCTATATCAAAAATTGTTTTCATGTATCAATATTACTTTTAAATCAGTCACATGCTTTTTGCATATTGGTCATTACTTTGTGTGATAAAAACTGACCATGCGTGCCCATTTCATGTATTCTTGTTTGGTTTCTTTAATCGTCTCTTAAGGCTACAATTGGTTTTATTTTGGCAGCTCTTCTTGCGGGTAAATATCCAGCAATGATTCCTGAAATCATTAATAGTACTGTCGCAAAAATTATGATTCCTAAATCTACACTTGCTTCTTTAATAAAATATTCTTCTAACATTGGAGCTGCCCACTCTACAACACCTGTGCCTATAAGTAAACCTAAATACCCTGCAATAGAAGTAATAAAAAGTGCTTCGAACATAATCATCATTATTATGGATACTGGTGTTGCTCCTAATGCTTTTCTAATTCCTAATTCTTTAGTTCGTTCTTTTACGATATATACCATAATATTACTAATACCTACAATACCTGCAATCAATGTTCCGATACTAATAAAAATAACAAGGATGTCTAAAACAAAAGAAACTCCTTTAGTTTCTTGAATACCTTCTGCTCTATTTGTATTTCTTATCGCTCTCTGATCGTTTGGCGAAATATTATGCTTGTCTTTTAAATCTCTTACCATTTTGGCACCAAAAGCAATAGCTTCATCTGTACTCATATCTGGGTTATACAACAAGTTAATTTGATGTACCGTGTCATTATTGCCATAAGTACTTTGAAAAGTTGTAATAGGAATATAGGTTAAACGCTCTTCATTATCTCCTCCGGGATCAGTAAACACTCCAACCACTTTATACGCCAATCCTGCCACATTAATATGCTTACCTATAGCACTAACTCCTTTCGGAAATAAATCTTCTTCAACTTTTCTACCGATTGCAATTACTTTTGATTTTTTACTGATATCTAACTGATTGATAAATCGCCCTTTATAAGGAGTAGCCATTTCTAAAAATTGAATTCCAGGGTCTACTCCTAATAGTTCATAATCAGCTTTTTCTTCTTTATACGAAAAATCAACATGCATTCTATTTCTACGAACTAAACTAGAGATTTCATAGGCATAATTTTTTGCTAGATATTCAACATCATCATTTTTAAACTCAATTCTTCTTCCACTTTGAAAACCCCGAAATGCTTTTGAAGTTCTGTTAGGCTGAATAAACATAGCATTCTCTGCATCTCTACTAAAAAATCCTGCAAAGGTGTTTTTTAACCCATTACCCATTCCTAATAAAATGGTGAAAAGTAAAATTGCAAACGTAATGGTAAACCCAGACAACACTGTTCTCAGTTTGTTTTTACCCATACTTTGAAATATTTCTATCCAACGATCTATATCAAACATATCTATGCTTTTATTTTATGTTTAACTTTTTCATCACTTATAATTATACCATCTTTAAGACGTACAATTCTATCTGTTTGCTCAGCAATTTCTTCTTCGTGGGTAATTACAAAGACCGTCATACCCTCACGGTTTATTTCTTTTAGCATTTCCATTACAGAATCTGAAGTTGTAGAATCTAAGGCTCCGGTAGGCTCATCAGCCAACACTACTTTGGGTTTTGTAACCAATGCTCTTGCAATTGCAACACGCTGTTTTTGCCCTCCAGAAAGTTCATTTGGCAAGTGATTAGCCCAATCTTTTAATCCAACTTTATCTAGATAATCCATTGCAATTTTTAAGCGATCTTTTCTGCCAACTCCTTTATAATATAAAGGCAGTGCTACATTCTCTAAGGCTGTTTTATATGATATTAAGTTGAATGATTGAAAAACAAATCCTAAGAATTTGTTTCTTAAAATGGCTGCTTTCTTTTCATCTAACTTTTCTATCATCTGCCCATTTAAAAAATATTCTCCGTCATCGTGTTCATCCAAAAGACCAACAATATTTAATAATGTTGATTTTCCAGAACCCGAAGAACCCATAATTGAAACGAACTCTCCTTCTTTAATATGTAAGTTTAATCCTTTTAGCACATGAAGTGAATCTTTACCCATTGGATAAGACTTGTGCAAATTTTTTATTTGAATCATTCTATTAGTTAGTTTTTATTAAAACGAAATTAATACTAAGCTGAAAAACTTATTATTAAGATTTTGTTAAAAGACGATTTAAACTTCTATTTGTAACTTTGTGAGGTGAAAAATATTCCAAATCAACCGCTACTTTTTTTTGATGGAGTTTGCAATTTATGTAATAATTCTGTTACAACTATTATAAAAAAAGATCGTCATCAAAAATTCAAATTCGCTTCTATACAATCAGACGCCGCGAAAGAAATTTTGTTACAGTTTGATGATTATAATTCTGATATTGATTCTATAATTCTTATAAATAAAAATCATATTTATTACAAATCATCAGCAGTGTTAAGGGTTTGTAAAATATTAGGAGGCCTGTATTCTTTTTTAATTATTTTTTGGCTGATACCAAAACCCATTAGAGATTGGATGTATGATTTTATTGCTAAAAATAGGTATCGCTGGTTTGGAAAACGAGAAAGTTGTATGATGCCAAGTGCTGATTTGAAAGAAAGGTTCTTGTAGTATTTTTTATAAGCAACAATATAACCTGTCTTCCTCACGAACGTGGGAAACCATATTTACATTTTAACTTTAGATTCCTCCCTTCGCAGGAATGACATTACTAAAAGTAATATCTAAAACTAATTCTCAATCGGTAATTCTTGTAAACTACCCCATTCTGTCCAAGAACCATCATAAACTGATTTATTTTTTACACCTGCAATTTCAGCTCCCAAGGCCAAAATACATGCTGTAACTCCAGAGCCGCAAGTAAAAATTAATTCTTTTGTTTGATAACCAGAAAACAATACTTGTAATTCTTTTACTGATTTTAGTTTAGCTCCTTCAAGCAGGCTTGTATATGGCAAACTTTTAGAATTTGGAATATGCCCTGAACGCAACCCTTCTCTTGGTTCTGGTTCAGCACCTAAAAAACGGCTCTCAGAACGAGCATCAAAAATCAATTTGTCTTTATCTTCAAATGAATTTAATACATTTTTATAATTGATTAACATCCCTTCTAAATAATTTTCCTTAAAATTTCCTTTTTTATGTTTTCTTGAATGCAATTTTTGAGCTGGATAATCTACTTCTAACCAACTTGGTAATCCACCATCTAAAACAGCACAATTATCAAAACCCATTGTCTTTAGCATCCACCAAACTCTAGCACACGAATAATATCCATAGTTATCATAAACCACTACACAATTATCATTATTGATTCCTAATTCCTGCGCTTTTTCTTCAAACTTTTTTGGTGATAATAAGGTGTTTGGAAATGGCGCCGCAGTATCAGAAAACTCATTTTTAATATCTAAAAATCGCGCATTTTTAATTACCAATTGTCTAGAATCAACAATATCATCACAACCAGAAACTTTGGTCATGGTAGCATCAATCACAATTAAATTTGGGTTATTTAAGTTTTTATATAACCAATGTACAGATACTATTGGCGATGAAACTTTTAGCATTTCTATTTTGATTCATGATAATTATCGTCCCAATTCTTTACATGTGGCTCTCCTAATTTACCAACAGACTTTGCTACAAGCATTGAAACCGCTGCATCTCCTGTAACATTCACTACAGTTCTACACATATCTAAAGGTCTATCAATGGCAAAAATTAATGCCAATCCTGCTTCCGGAATTCCGGCATACCCCAATACACCCACTAACATTACCATACCCGCGCCAGGAACTGCAGCAGAACCAATTGACGCCAAAGTTGCTGTAGCAATAATTCCTAATTGAGTACCTAGAGTTAGATCCATACCAAATGCTTGGGCTATAAAAACAGCAGCCACAGCTTGGTATAAACTTGTACCATCCATATTAATAGTTGCTCCAACTGGCAACACAAAACTTGAAACCTCTTCTTCTACCCCTAAATGTTCTGTTACTCTTTCCATAGTTACAGGTAAGGTAGCTGCACTAGAACTTGTTGAAAATGCCAATAGCTGTGCAGGAGAAATTCCATTCATAAAAAATTTGGGTTTCTTTTTAGTAAAAACAAATACTAAAATAGTATAAAGTACAATCATTAATAACAATCCACCTACAACTGTTAGTGCATACCATCCTAATGCTTTAAATAAATCTATACTTGGCGATTCAGCTACCAAAGCAGCCAATAGAGCAAATACACCATAGGGTGCTGCAAGCATAATTAAATCTACCATTTTTAAAATGACTTCATTAAATCCGTCAAAAAATCCTTTTACATATTTTCCTTTTTCTTCGGGAATTAGAATCAATCCTACTCCAAAAAACACCGCAAAAAATATGACTTGTAACATATTACGATTGCTTGTTGCTGCAGCAAATATATTTTGCGGAACTAAATCTATCAACGCCTGTAATGGTCCTTGTTCTTTTTTTAATTCTGATGCTTCTTTATATTTTGCAGTACTTCCACTATAGTTTTCTACCATTTCCGTTCTAGTCTTTTCACTAATAGACTTTCCAGGATCAACAATATTTACCAACATCAATCCTATTGAAACAGCAATTATTGTTGTAGTAATATAAATGCCAATAGTGCGTCCGCCCATAGCAGATAATTTAGAAATATCTTTTAAATCAGACACTCCTTTTATCAAAGCCGCTAAGATTAACGGTATAGCAATTAATTTTAGTGAGTTAATAAATATGGTACCAAATGGTTTTACCCAGTCTTGCACCAATTCTTTACCACCGTCAAAGCTGCTCATCAAAATTCCGACGATAACCCCTAACAACATTCCCAATAAAATTTTCCAGTGTAGTGCTAATTTTTTCATGTAGTATATAAAAATTTTTAAGACTTGAAAGATAACAAATTATTTAAAATCAAAATTGATAAATGAAACCTAAAAAAGATGAAGTAAATTCTTTTAGAAATCCAATGAATATGTATTTTTGCCGCTCAATAAAAAACAAACATGGATAATTTGAAAGAAAGATGGGGCTTAACATCTAATTGGCAAATACTTGCCATCCTATTAGCATTTTCGGTAAACGGATCTTTTGCTGCATGGGTAGCAAAACCAATTACAGAATTTATTGGGATTAGCTCTGAAGTAGATGGATGGATTTTTTGGATTATTAGAATTCCATTAATTTTTGTTGTATATCAAATTACCCTACCAATTACAGGATGGATTTTTGGGCAATTCAAATTCTTTTGGAATATGGAAAAGAAGATGTTGAAACGAATTGGCTTTAAACGCTTTTTTCAGGAAGAGGAATAGCTTCTTTTTTCTGAATAAAATTTTCATACAACCAAGCCAACGTAAAAGTCGGAATAATATCGGTACCGAAAAAACCTGCCTCTTCTCCAAAAGAAATAATACTACCTACTTTACCAACTGTACCTTTGTACAATTTTAAAATTAGGTATGCAGATAAAGGAGCCCAAACAATGTCCATAAATTCTCCAAGTCCTGGAATTACAAATGAGAGCATTCCGATAGCATCGTATAATAAACTAAGTAAGAGTTTTTTGTATTTGGGTTGCATCGGGTAAAGGTAACTAATGAAAAGTTAAGTGTGAAAAATGAATGCTAAAGTTATAAATACGTCTTCGCGTTACGCCAATATACAGAAGCAATAATCTCTCTAATTAAACTACATTTAAACAGATTACTACGTCGTTTCATTCCTCGTAATAACATTTACTCTTCAAGCAATTAGCCAACCATCCCATAATTACTTTTTCTTCAACTTGTCTTTATATTGCTTTTGAAACTTTTCTAATTTCGGGTTAATAACTACTTGACAATACCCCTGATTTTTATTATTCTGATAATAATCTTGATGATAATTTTCTGCCACATAAAAAGCATCGAATGCTGTAATCTCGGTTACAATTTTATCTTCAAATACATTAGCCATATCTAAAGCCTCTATCATTTTATTCGCTGCTTCTTGTTGATTTGTATCATGATAAAAAACTGCTGATCTATATTGTGTTCCCTTATCAGCCCCTTGCTGATTTAAGGTCGTTGGATTGTGGGTGTTAAAAAAGATATCGAGTAAGGTTTCAAAATCAATTATAGTAGGATTGTAGGTGATATGAATCACCTCAGCATGACCTGTCCTTCCAGAAGTTACTTCTCTATACGCTGGGTTTTTAATATGCCCACCAGAATAGCCCGACTCAACTTTTAATACTCCTTCTAATTGATCAAAAATGGCTTCGGTACACCAAAAGCAACCACCGCCGAATGTTGCATAATTTATAGTTTCTGTAGTTTTCATTTTATTTCCTTCTTTTTTATGAGTTGTTTTATCTTGTGCTTGTGAAGTACAAGCAATAGACAAAAATAACAAACCTATAATTCTTAAACTTTTCATTTGTTTTATTTCAATCTTAGGTCGGCAATAATTGCTTTGTATTACAAACCAACAAATTTTGCCTTACATCTATTTCTTAATAGTGTTTAAATATATATGTACCTTTCGCAAAAATCAAACTTTACTTCAAAATTATTTTGATAAAAAACCATTATGGAAAATTCAATTTTAACTTCCGTTATTTTACCTGTTTCTCTTGCAATTATAATGTTAGGAATGGGACTATCACTAACAGTATCAGACTTTAAACAAGTATTCAAACATCCTAAAGCGGCCATTTTAGGACTAACCAATCAAATGATTATCCTACCAATAATTGGTTTTGCTTTAGCTACTATATTTAATTTATCACCAAGTTTATCGGTAGGGATTATGATTATTGCAGCATGCCCTGGAGGAGCAACTAGTAATTTAATTACCCATATTGCCAAAGGTGATATTGCACTTTCTATTTCATTAACTGCTTTTACAAGTATCGCCACAGTCTTTACAATTCCTTTAATTTTAGCTTTTTCTCTAAATCATTTTATGAATGAAAGTGGGACTGTAATTGAATTGCCAATTCTAGAGACCATGATTCAAATTATGGGAATTACCTTAATTCCTGTAAGTATTGGAATGCTTATTAATCACTTTAAAACAGCGTTTGCAAAAAAAATGGAGAAACCAATGCGTATTGCTTCTACAGTAATATTTATTGCAGTTTTGGCTGGAATTATTGCCGCGAATAGAGAAACTATTATTCCTTCTTTCAAAAAAATAGGTCATGTAGCATTGCTTTTAAACTTAGGTACCATGGCGTTAGGATATTACTCTTCTCGACTTTTTAAATTAAGTTTAAACAGAACTATTACAGTAACAATTGAAAGTGGCATTCAGAATGGAACACTCGCAATTGTAATTGCTTTGACTATTTTAGATAAAATGGAAATGAGTATTCCAGGAGCTGTATATTCTTTAATTATGTTTTTTACAGGTGGTTTTATCATGTGGTATTTTGGCAGAAGAAAAGAATAAATTATTCTTAAACGTTTTTAGGTGTGTTTCATTTTTGACAAATTAACTATTCTCTTTTCTTTTTTATATTTATACTTTTAAAAACAATTATATGAAAAGCATTTTAATTTTATCAACAATTCTATTTTGTAATTTAGTATTTGCACAAAATATTCCAATTACAAAAAGCAGCACCCAACTTACTATAGGTGAAATTACCAAATTTCATTCAGAAATTTTAAATGAGGACAGAACCCTAAATATTTATCTACCACATGGCTATTCTAAAGATTCTGTAAAAAAATACCCTGTTATTTATTTATTAGACGGCACTATAGACGAAGACTTTATTCATATAGCAGGCTTGGTGCAATTCGGTTCGTTTTCTTGGATTAATATGTTGCCAGAAACTATTGTTGTTGGTATTTCTAACATTGACCGGAAACGAGATTTTACTTTTCATACGGATGATAAGGAATACACAAAAGAATTCCCTACTACTGGGCACTCTGCACCTTTTATTGATTTTATCGAAAAAGAATTGCAGCCATTTATCAAAACTAATTACAAAACAAACGGAACAAAAACGATCATTGGCCAATCTTTAGGTGGACTCTTAGCAACAGAAATTTTATTTAAAAAACCTGAATTGTTTGATAATTATATTATTGTAAGCCCAAGTTTGTGGTGGGATAATGAATCGCTTTTAGAATATACTCCTACGTCATATAAAACTAAAAAGAATATTTATGTAGCGGTAGGGAAAGAAGGTAAAATTATGGAGCGTGAAGCAAAAGCTTTGTATGATAAACTAAAACCACTAAACAAAAAGAATACAAAAATCTATTATCATTTTTTTGAAAAACAAAATCATGCTGATGCGTTGCATTTAGCTGTTTATGATGCTTTTGAGAAACTGTTTAAATAAAAAAGTAAACTTGACTTTCTCATAAAAAAACACGAGATTCGCTTATCATAGGATATAACTAATTGAAACTATTCATATCCTAAACATTGGCACTTATTAAAAAAAAATGAAACGATTGAAAAAAACCATAGAAAGGAATATATCAGGAAAAAAGGTTTTAGGACTTTTCATCCTAACTAATGTTATCTATATCTTTATGCTTACCGTTACGATTCCTAGAACAATGAGTCACTCAAACGGAATGAAATTATTGGATATGATGCCAACAGGATATGACTTGAATTATGTAAGTCAATTATTCGATTCGCTCGGGGAAATTGGACGTAGATATTATCTAACAAACCAAATACCCGTGGATATGATTTACCCACTACTTTTCGGACTTTCTTACTGTTTACTTTTAGCATACTTTCTCAAGAAACTAAAAAAATTAAATGCTCCATACATTTATCTATGCTTACTACCGATAATTGCAGGAATTGCAGATTATTTGGAGAATTTCGGAATAATTACAATGTTGAAAAGTTATCCCGACTTGACACAGGGAATGGTAAGTACAACAAGTTTATTTTCGGTAATAAAGAGTATATCGACAAGCTTATTTTTCATTACTCTGATAATTGTGCTAATATTACTCGGATTTAAAGCCATCAAAGAAAAAAAAACAAGTGCCAACAATGCATATAACCAATAAGGGCTTTGCTCCTAGCAGTAAAATTCATAACTTTAACCTTGTCAAGTACCACGGCGGAAAATCAGTGCTGATTTCCCGCAACTAATCATACACAAACACGATAAGCGAACTTTTAAATTCTACATTTCCAACTTCCCAATCTCAGCTACCACTTTCTCCAACATTTTATCCGTAAAATATAAATGAGTAACCATCCGTAGTTTACCATCACCCATACCAATAATTAAAATATTTTTATTGGCAAGTTTTTGAACAAATTCATTTTCATCAACACCAACAGTTGTATAAAAAATAACAATATTCGTTTCGATAGGCTCTACTTTTTTAATCAAAGGAGAATTCTCTAAAGCAGCTCCTAAAGCTTTTGCCTTTTTGTGGTCATCTGCCAAACGATCTACATTGTTGTTTAAAGCATAAATTGCTGCAGCTGCTAAATAACCTGCTTGTCGCATAGCGCCACCAAATAGTTTTCTAATTCTGATTGCTTTTTTAATATGCTCTTCCGTTCCAATTAACAAGGATCCCACAGGTGCACCCAATCCTTTTGACATACAAATAGAAATGGTATTGAACAAATTGCCATATTGCTTTGGCTCCTCACCTTTTGCAACCATAGCGTTGAATAAACGCGCACCATCTAAGTGATAATTTAGATGGTGCTGTTTACAAACTTCATTTATTTTTTTAAGTTCTTCAATATCCCAACAAGCACCACCTCCTTTATTGGTTGTGTTTTCTACAGCAACTAATGTTGTTTTTGCTAAGTGATAATTTTCAGGATCATTGATTAATTTTTCAACTTGTGTTGCGGTAAACATTCCTCTATCTCCATCAATCAAAGCGCAAGAAACTCCTGAATTAAATGAAGCTCCTCCACCTTCAAAATTATAAACGTGTGCCCATTTATCACAAATGAGTTGTTCTGCAGGTTGCGTATGAATTTTAATCGCTGTTTGATTTGCCATGGTTCCTGAAGGAAAAAAAAGAGCAGCTTCCATTCCGAACATCTCAGCTACTTTTGCTTCTAAGGCATTAACTGTTGGGTCTTGCTTAAACACATCGTCGCCAACTTCAGCTTGCATCATCGCTTCTAGCATTCCTTCTGTTGGTTTGGTAACCGTATCGCTTATTAAATTAATTTGCATGGAATATTTATTTTATGTTTTAATGCATTCCAATTGGCGAACCATCCGGAATTTTAGGTGAATTTTTCTTTTTGAATTTTGATGGATCTTTTTTAAACGCTTCAATACTTTTTAATAGTTCCGCATTGTACATTTTTTGGATTCCAAATACTCCATGTGATTTTAAAAACAATGCAATTTCATCTAACTTAAAATTGGTAATCGCTCTTACCTGATAATAGGCCTTATCATTTGCTGCCAAATAAAATAGCTGGTTTAACAGTTGATTATTCACTACATTTTGTAATTCGCTCAAATAGTTATCCTTAAACTCCTTTTTAAAAGAATTTTCTATCAACTGATCTAATAATTCATCTAAGCCTAATTGAGTGTTGTCTAAACTTTTATGCTGTACTAAACGTAATGCTCTTTCTGGATGCAACAACAGTGACAGGGTTAATTCAGATGCTGTATCTACTGCTCCAAAAGGATCAAAAGCAACTCCGGCTTTACTTTTAAAAGACTCTCTAGTTCTTTTATATCCCATTGCCCTTGGAGGAAACAATTCTAATAAATTCTTTGGAATTGCAATTTCATTTACATCTATTGTTTTTAAAAGTATCGCTAATGCGTTACGTTCCGTTTTGCCATCTACTCTTGAAATAATTTGTTGACTCCCTTCTTTTACAGCGTAGTTATAATCCAAACCTCCAATCAATTTTACAACCGCTTCTGTTTGATATCTATGAAAAAAATATAGTGGTACAAATACATCCTCTAAAACAGAATAAGGCTCTTTGGATTTAATATTATTAGCAGAAAAATTTGATATTGCCAATTTACGAACAGCTAATACATTTTCTAATTCGGCAGAAATATCTGAGCCATTATCCCACAAATGAGCATTTGAACTTGCACTTCCTTTTGGTCTTGCATCATCGTCAGATAAGTATTTCATTCCGCTAATAAAAGCATCATCAAGAATTTTTTGAAGCTCTGCATCTTCATTTTTCTCAAATTCTTGATATGCATAAGCAACAGTTACTTTATCCCAAGTACCAATTCCAACTGCATACGCATTCGAAAAATCAATCTTATTATTTTTAACTGATAATTGTGGATGTGGATAATCCATCACCGAAGCTCTGTTATTTGTACTCGCTGCAAAATTATGAGCAAATCCGATAGTATGACCTACTTCATGAGCTGCCAATTGCCTTATTCTTGCCAGCGCCATTTCTAATGCAAACTGATCATTGGTATCATTGTTAGCATATGGAGCCTGCAATGCTTGCGCTATTAAAAAATCTTGACGAATCCGCAAAGAACCCAAACTTACATGCCCTTTAATAATTTCTCCGGTTCGTGGGTCAGAAATACTTCCGCCATAACTCCAACCACGTGTAGAGCGATGTACCCACTGAATCACATTATAACGCAAATCCAATGGATCTGCTCCTTCTGGTAATATCTTAACCTGAAATGCATTTTTGTATCCTATAGCTTCAAATGCTTGATTCCACCAACGAGCACCATCTAATAAAGCAGAACGAATTGGCTCTGGTGCTCCTGGATCTAAATAATAAACAATTGGCTCTACAGCTTCACTAATTTCAGAATTTGGATGTTGTTTTTCTAAGCGATGACGATAAATAAATCGTTTGGTGATGGATTGATTTACGGGCGTTGCGTAATCTAAATATGTCATTGGATAAGTTCCCGATCTTGCATCGTACTTTCTGAGTTTATAATTTGAATCTGGCAACTCTACAAAAGAATGATGTTGGTACACAGACAGTGATGAAGCATTTGGTGCAACACTTTTAATAATTTTTCCTATTGGCTTCCCCTTAAAAGTTAATATAATATCAAACTCAACATTTTTTGGAAATGCTTTTGTTCTTTCTAAATTAAAAGCACTTCTTGTTTTGTCTAAAGAATAACTTCCTTGTTTATTTTTCTCTAAAGTACTTGTAACATTATGAGCATCTCTCACAAAAAAATCAGTGGCATCTACTAAATAAACACCGTTTTTAGTATCAATAATTTTGAATCCGTATAAAACAGATTTTGCAAAAGCCTCTTCTACGGATTTTTTCTCTTCTTCATTATCAGTAATTGCTCTAAAACGCTGATTGGGTTGAATTAATAGGATTTTATTCCCTGCTTTTCTAAATTTTACGACTACTCCATTTCCTAATTGACCTCTGTCTATTCCAATATCATTAGAACCTAAACCTTCTGCCATTGCATTAACATATAAGAATTCTTTTTCTAATTGAGATATCTCTAAATAAACTTTGTCCTCAGAACTAGCATAATAAAAATCAAAGTATCCTTCGAATTTAATCACATCCTTTTTATCTGATAAAAATTGAGCGCTTACAGAGTTAAAAACTAAGTAGAATAGTAGTGATAAACCTATTTTTTTCATTTGAATAATTTTGCATAAAACTAATCAAATTGCAAGACAAATTCAAAGATTAATAAATTTCAAATCGAAAATAAACACTTATTTTTGTTTTATGATTACAAGTGACCACATTAAAGATATTTCCGAACGCATCAGTAAATTAAAAGGCTACCTTGACATAGATAGAAAATTAATTGAAATTGCAAATGACGAAGAACAAACTGCAAATCCTGATTTTTGGAACAATCCAAAAGAGGCAGAAGCTTTTATGAAAGTATTGCGAGGAAAGAAAAAATGGGTAGGTGATTACAATACAGTAAAAACTTTAAATGATGATTTAGAAGTTTTACTAGAGTTTTTTAAAGATGACTTGGCAACAGAAGATGAAGTAACTAAACATCACAAAAAAACCATTTTATTATTAGAGGATATTGAATTTAGAAATATGCTGTCTGATGAAGGAGATAATTTAAGTGCAGTACTTCAAATTACTGCGGGTGCTGGCGGTACAGAAAGTTGTGATTGGGCAGAAATGTTGCTACGTATGTATATGATGTGGAGCGAAAGCCAAGGGTTTAAAGTACGTGAGTTAAATTACCAAGCAGGTGATGTTGCCGGTATAAAAACTGCTACCATAGAAATTGACGGAGAGTTTTCTTTTGGATATTTAAAAGGTGAAAATGGAGTGCACAGATTGGTGCGTATTTCTCCTTTTGACAGTAACGCTAAACGCCATACCAGTTTTGCTTCTGTTTATGTGTACCCACTTGTAGATGATTCGATTGAAATTAAAATCAATCCTGCAGATGTAGAAATTGTAACTTCACGTTCATCAGGAGCTGGTGGTCAAAATGTGAATAAAGTTGAAACAAAAGTACAATTGACTCATAAACCTTCTGGTATTAAAATATCTTGTTCCGAAACTCGATCTCAGCACGAAAATAGAGATAGAGCGATGCAAATGTTGCGTTCACAATTGTATGAAATTGAATTGAATAAGCAATTAGAAGCGCGTAGTGATATTGAAGATGGTAAGATGAAAATTGAATGGGGAAGTCAAATCAGAAATTACGTAATGCACCCTTATAAATTGGTGAAAGATGTTAGAACAGGGCACGAAACAGGAAATGTTGATGCGGTAATGAACGGAAATATTGACGAATTCCTTAAAGCCTTTTTAATGTTGAATGGTCAAAAAACTGAAAGTAATGAACTCTAAAATAGATACAGTTATTTTTGATTTAGGTGGAGTCCTAGTAGATTGGGATCCAATGAACCTTTACAAAAAGGTTTTTGAATCTGAAGAAAAAGCAACATGGTTTTTAAATACTGTTTGTACACCAGAATGGAATATTGAACAAGATGGTGGTAGAACAATTGCAGAAGCTGTAAAACTTAAAATTTCAGAATTTCCAGAATACAAAAAAGAAATCGAAATGTTTTATCAACGTTGGGATGAAATGTTTACAGGTGTTATACAAGCAAATATAGATTTGCAACAACAGTTAATCAATAATCCCAATTACAAAGTATATGCCCTTACCAATTGGAGTGCCGAAAAGTGGGAGGTGGCATTAGAGTTGTTTCCTTTTTTCAAAGATTTTGACGGTGTCATAGTATCAGGAATTGAAAAAACAAGAAAACCATTTGATGTTATTTATCAACTAATTATAGATAGGTTTCAAATTATACCTAAAAAAGCACTCTTTATTGATGATAATTTAGAGAATGTGAATGCTGCAAAAAGAAATAGAATTAATGCAATTCAATTTACTGGAAATGAACTATTAATCAACCAAGTTTCCAAATTCAATATCTTTCCTTAAAACAATAAGCAGTCTGTTTATTCCTTTAAACGGCTTATTTATGTTAATAAATAGTTAATTTTTATATTTTTTATTTATATTGCAGCATATTATTTCATATGAACCTATTGCTCTGAAAAACACCCTACTTAACTAACGAATGAAAGGACGTTTATTATTTTTTATTGCTTTGCTATTCTGCATCTTAAATATTCATTCCCAAAATTTTATTGTTTCTGGAAAAATAGTGGATGGCGCAAATAATAATCCTCTTCAATATGCTACCATAGTTTTATCGCAAAATGATACTTTAGATAATATTGGTGGGATAACTGATGCAAAAGGAAATTTTAAAATCTCTGTTTCTAAGGGAAATTACAAACTTGTCATAGAATATCTATCTTATAAATCAAAAACAATAAATGCTACGAAAGTTAATTCTAATACAAATATCGGCACTATTGATTTATGGGTAGACATAGAGTCTCTTGATGAAGTAGCTCTCAATGTTAATAAAAATAAAACAACCATAGAATTAGATAAAAAAACTTATAATGTTGAAAAGGATATTGTGTCTAACGGTGGTACATCTATTGATGTTTTAGCAAATGCTCCATCAGTTTCAATATCATCAGAAGGCATACCGTTAATCAGAGGAAATACCACAACAATTATGATTAATGGGCGTATTTCTGCAAGAAGTAAAGTTGATGCGTTAAAAAATTTACCAGCAAGTAGTATTCAAAAAATTGAAGTTATTACAACTCCATCTGCACGATTTAGTGGAAGTACAAGTGGTGGTATTATCAATATTGTTCTTAAAAAAGGGCTTGATAATGGATTTAATGGTTCAGTAACTGGAACAACGTCATTAGGAAAAAACGAAATATATGGTGCTACCACTACATTAAATTACAGAGCTAATAAATTAAATTTTTATACAAATACAAATTTTTATCATCGCTCTCCAACTGCAAAAACAACCATTGAAAATGAATACTTGACCAATGGTATTACGGATAGTTATTTAGATGAGGATAGAAAATATAACCGTAAAAATATTGTTTTTGAAACTTTACTTGGAGTAGATTATTATTTCAATGACTATAAAAGTTTAAATATAGAAGGCTCTTATTCTAATTATAATGGCGATTTTGAAAATGACAATTTATCGAACTATTTTGATGCCAATCGTGATCTTTTATCAAAAAATGAGAGAAATATACAAACTGATTATAAAAATAACATTTATGAAATAGAAGCTGTTTATACACAATATTTTGAGCGAGAAAATGAAATTGTACTCATCGAATTTTCACATAATAAAGATATTGAAAAAAATAATCATTACTTAAGCAATCGTGATTTGTATCCAAGTTATAATGAAAATCCAAATGAAGATGAGCTTATTTTTGACGATATAGATCTACAAAATACAACTTGGTTTTTAGAATACGATTGGCCTATGACAGATAACATTTTATTTGAATTTGGACATGAGGCTTCCTTAGGTAAAATTAAAAATGATTATGTCAATAAAATACTTGTAAATGGTGATTTTGAAATAAATGCTTTAACAAGTAACTTGTTTCATTATACAGAAAATTGGTTTCGAGTATTTGCTTTATACAATCATAGCTATGAGAAGTTTTCATACAGAGTTGGTCTAAGTGTTGAACATACAAATTCAATTAGTAATCTTATAACAACTAATAGCGTTAAGAATGAACTTTCATATACCGACTTTAACCCCAGTGTAAGTTTTGATTATACTTTAAGTAATACAAAATCTTTATCATTTGCGTATCGTAAAGGTCTACAAAGGCCTAATTATCCTAGGCTAAACCCATTTGAGTTACTCATAAGTGAAACAACCTCTTTTATTGGCAATAAAGATTTACGCCCCTTTTATATCAATAGTTTTGAATTAAGTTTATTAAATGATAATCAGCAAAATAAATTTATTTTAAACCCAACTCTTTATTATAGAAATTATCATGATTACTGGCAAAATGTAACATTTGAAAATGGTGAAATAGTTAACGGAGTTCCAAAATTAATTACAACTCCGATTAACCTAGGAAATTTAAATTTTGCAGGTATCGAGTTATTATCTACTTATACCCCTAATAATTGGCTGCGTTTTGATTCTACTATTGATTTGCAATACGTCACCCAAAATGGTGTTTATGAATATACCGATTCTAACAATCAAGCTGTAATCTTAGATTTTGAGAGTACTAACTTTGGTGGTTTAGCAAAAGTAAATACATCAATCAGTCTTAAAAACAATCTTAAATTCCAGACTCTGGTTCAGTATAACCTCCCTTCAGAAGCGGCTTATTCAAAACGAGAAGGCTATGTATTTATGAATGCATCAGCGAGTAAAGACATTTTTAATAAAAAAGCTACTTTATCTTTTATTGCAAGTGATGTTTTTAATTCTAACAGAACAAAACGTACTCGAACTCCAAATGAAGATACAATTTCAAAAATTAACAGTCAATGGAAAGAGCAATCTTTTTTACTTTCACTAACTTGGAGATTTAATCAAAGTAAAAAAGAATTAGATATTAAGTTTGATGGTAAGGATGAAGAAATTAATAATTAAATTACTATGCTAAAAATCTTTCACAACCCAAGATGCAGTAAAAGCCGTCAAGGGTTAGCAATTTTAGAGGAGTCAAAAGTACCCTTCGAAATTATTAAATATTTAGATCAGCCCCCGACCATAGAAGAGTTAACAATACTCATCAAAAAACTAGATATCTCTCCTATTCAACTCATTAGAAAAGGAGAGGCTGTTTGGAAAGAAAATTACAAAGGTAAAACCTTAACTGATACTCAAATAATTGAGGCTATGTCAACCTATCCAAAATTGATTGAAAGACCTATTGTTATTGACGGTAACAAAGCTGTAATTGGTCGCCCACCTGTTTTAATAAAAGACTTATTATAATAGTTCTTTTAACAATTCTTTAACTTTATTGAGAGTGTGCCAAAGTATCTTTGAGTTGCGTTTTTAAATTATTTTTAATTCGCATAATTTTATACTTTTTACATGAAGAAATCAATTCTACCCTTATTACTTTTTATTAGTTTATTTTCTTTTGCTCAAAAAATATCTATTTCAGGAACTGTTGCTGAAGAAGCAACAAATCAACCTTTAGAATATGCAACCATTATTTTAGAACCAGTTGATGGCAAAAATGTCACGGGTGGGGTAACAGATGATAAAGGTAAATTTGACATCACACTAAAAAGAGGAACATATAATATTACCATCGAATTTTTGTCGTTTGAATCATTAGTTATAAAAAACAAAGAATTAAAAAATGACACAGACTTAGGAATCATAAAACTTCATGAAAATGCTGAAGCATTGAATGAAATTGAAGTGATTGCCGAAAAAAGCACAGTTGAATTTAGGCTCGATAAAAAAATATATAATGTTGGTAAAGACATGACTGTAAAAGGCGGGTCGGCATCTGATGTTTTAGACAATGTTCCATCTGTTACGGTTGATGTTGAAGGAAATGTTGCGCTAAGAGGAAATGAATCTGTACGAATTTTAATTAACGGAAAGCCTTCTGGTATGGTTGGCTTAAATGGTAATGATGCTTTACGTCAATTACCTGCTGATGCCATTGCAAAAGTTGAAATTATCACCTCTCCATCTGCGAGATATGAGGCAGAAGGAACAGCAGGGATCATCAATATAGTGCTCAGAAAAGGAAAAGCACTCGGGTTTAATGGCTCAGTAAATGTTGACCTTGGAACACCTACTAGAGCTGGGACATCTACAAGTTTAAATTATAGAACACAAAAATTTAATTACTTTACAACAGCTGGTTATAGCTACAGTGATGCCCCAGGTAACGCACAATTTGAAAATGAATATTTGAATCCTGAACCTGGACAAAATCCCTTTTTAACTGAAGATAGAGTTTATGACAGGGAACGAAAAAATTTCAATATTTTATTAGGGACAGAATATTTTATTACTGATAAAACTTCAGCTACTGGTAGTGTAAGGTATAGCAATTCTGACAGAACAACAAATGAAATAAATAAAATAACCGAATACGATGCCATAGGTGTTGAACAAAAATTTTCAACCAAAAATCAATTAGAAGATGAAGTTGACAAACAATTAGAATTCAATTTTAACCTTACACATTCTTTCAATAGCGACGATCACAAACTAACAGTTGATTTTAGACACGAAACAACAAGCGATGATGAATTGGCTTTAATTTCTGGTGAAGAATTGTTTCCTAACCCATTAGTAGACTTACAAGAGAAAACATCTAATTTATTAGATAGAACACGAATTATGGTGCAAACTGATTATGTGTTACCAATCGGAGAAAACGCACAATTTGAAGCAGGATACCGATCTAATTTTAACAGATCGGATACTGATTATATTTTAAAAGAAGAGCAAAATGGTGGGGGCTTTGTTACAAACCCAGCTATTTCTAACGTTTTTACATATGATGAAAATATTCACGCTTTGTATTCTCAATACGGAAATAAGTTTGGGAAATTTTCTGCACTTTTAGGATTGAGAATGGAAATTTCTGATATTGATATTATATCAAAAAACAGTATTAACACTGACCATACTAAAAGGAATTATACAGAGCTTTTTCCAACGGCAAATTTATCTTACGAATTTAATGATACTGAAACTTTAACGCTTGGTTATAATCGTAGAATCAGAAGACCACATTCATTCTTTCTTAATCCAAATCCATCTAGAGGGAGTACCAACAATGTTTTTCAAGGAAACCCATACTTAAACCCAACTTATTCAAATAATCTTGATTTAGGTTTCTTAAAAAAATGGAATAAATTGACTTTTAACACCTCTATTTATTACAATTATTCTACTGATGTGTGGCAATTTGTTAGATATGGTTCTGGTAGCACTTTATATATTTCTCCTATTAATACGGGTTCTGAAGACAGGCTTGGTTGGGAATTTTCATTAAACTATTCACCCTTTAATTGGTGGAGGTTAAATGGTAGTTTTAATTATTACAAAATTTCTAGAGATGGTGGAGGTTTAGTTCCAGACTATAAAGATTCAAGCTGGTTTACAAGAATTAATTCTAGAGTTAAGTTACCCGCAAAAATTGATTGGCAAACTACTTTTGATTATCGCGCCGGAAATGAAACCTTTCAATCTAAAACAGATCCAAGAATCGGAGTTAATTTAGCTTTTAGTAAAGATGTTTTAAAAGATGACGCAACACTTTCATTAAATGTGAGTGATTTATTAAATTCTCGTAAGCGTAAATCAGAAACTATTATCGAAGATTTTGCCCAATCAACAAGTGAGTTTCAATGGAGAGAGCGTCAAATAATGTTGAGTTTCACTTACAGATTCAATCAAAAGAAAAAACGAGAAAGACAAAGAGGATCTGGATTTAGCGAAGGAGAAGGAGGATTCTAACAATAGCTTTAGGCCAAACTAATAATTATCAACATCAATAATAAATCGAATTGGTCTAAAATCTTTTACAGCCTGAAACATATTTTTAATACGTAATATATTTTCTTTAGTAGATTTTAAAGATTGCTTAGGCGGAATCTTAATCACCATCGTTCTAATATATTGATTTCTTACTCTAGAAACTGACGGGGTTGTTGGCCCTAAAAGATTTTCTTTAAAGATGTTTCCCAAAGATTTTCCTAGCCAATTAGCAGCAGAGTCCACTTTCATCATATCACGATGTTTTAAGGTAATTTTCACAATTCGATAATACGGTGGATAGTGATATTGCCAGCGCTCATGCAATTGTTCCTTAAACATTTCTTGATACGCATTAGTTGAAACCTGCTGTAAAATTTGATGATATGGATTAAATGTTTGTATGGCAACTTTCCCTCTTTTTTTAGCTCTTCCAGCCCTACCCGAAACTTGAACCAACATTTGAAAACTCCGCTCATGTGCTCTAAAATCTGGAAAATTTAACATATTATCTGCATTCAAAACTCCAACTAAAGAGACATTTGCAAAATCTAAGCCTTTTGATAACATTTGCGTACCAACCAAAATATCTATCTCTTGTGCTTGAAATTTTCCTATGATTTTTTGATAACCAAACTTCCCTCTAGTTGTATCTAAATCCATCCTACCTATATTCACATCAGGAAATAATCCTGCTAACTCCAACTCTATTTGTTCGGTACCAAACCCTTTATTATTCAATTCTTTACTACCACAAGCTCCACAAGAATAAATCATCGCCTGATGATGTCCACAATAATGACATCGCAATTCATTTTTAAATTTATGATAAGTCAAACTCACATCACAATTGGGGCATTGCGGTGCAACACCACAAGTTTCACACTCAACTATGGGTGAGAATCCGCGACGGTTTTGAAATAATATTATTTGTTCATTTTCATCTAAAGCTTCTTGAATCAAAATGATTAATCTATCAGAAAAATGCCCATTCATCCTTTTTTTACGATGCTTCTCTTTGATATCAACTAATTCAATTTCTGGCAACAACACATTTCCAAAGCGCCTATTTAATTCTACAAAACCATATTTATTGTCTTGTGCATTTTGATATGTTTCTATAGATGGGGTTGCAGAACCCAACAACGTTTTTGCCTGATGTAAATGTGCCAAAACAATAGCAGCATCACGAGCATGATACCTTGGGGCAGGATCAAATTGTTTATATGAAGTTTCGTGCTCCTCATCAACAATGATTAATCCTAAGTTAGAAAATGGTAAAAACAAAGAAGACCTTGCTCCCAAAATTATTTGTGCTTTACTTTTATTTTCTAAGACATTATTCCATACCTCTACTCTTTCGTTCATCGAATACTTAGAATGGAAAACTGAAATTTGCTCTCCAAAATATTCTTGTAAACGTGTAATTAATTGAGTTGTCAAAGCAATCTCTGGCAATAAATACAATACTTGTTTTTGTTGACTTAATTGTTTTGCAATCAACTCTGCATAAATTTCTGTTTTACCACTACTCGTAATTCCGTGTAATAAGGTAACTTGTTTTTCTTTAAACGATTCTTCTATTTCATCAAATGCTTTTTGCTGAAATTCATTTAGTTTTTTAAGGTTATTTGTTTCTCCTTTAAAACTAATTCTATCTTTTTGGATATAGTAAAATTCAAAAATATTTTTGTCAACCAAGGATTTTAATATTGCTGATGAGCAACCAGATTCCTTTTTTAAATCATCCGTCTTGATTGGTTTTTTAGTACTCGCATTTAATTGAAAATAACTCAAAACAGCATCTCGTTGTTTTTTTGCTCGTGATAATTCTTCAAGCAACAGATTCAGCTTATCCGAAGTATAGCTATGATTTAAGCGAACATACTTTTCTAGTTTTGGCTTATATTGTTCATAGATTCGCTCTTTAATAGTAATGGCATCTTTGTCTAGTAATGATTTTAAAATAGGGAAAACAGTTTTCTTTCCTAAAATATTCATCACCTGATTCACATCCAATTCCGATTGATGCTGTAAAGCTTCATAAATTAAAAACTCATCATTTGTAAGAATTGACTCATCTTCAAAACTGTTGTTTTTTAGAATGGCTGTTTCACTCTCTAATAAAAAAGCTGAAGGCAATGCTGCACGTAAAACATCACCCAAAGTGCACATATAATAATCAGAAATCCATTGCCAGTGATTTAACTGTTGTTCATTTACAATTGGTGTTTCATCTAAAATTTGATGGATATCTTTAGCTTCGTATCCCTTTGGTGGTATATGATGTGTCTCAAATACTAAAGCAGTAAACATTTTGCGTTTCCCAAATTCAACTGCCACACGCATTCCTTTTTTTAGGAATTGTGATTCAGCCTCAGAGATTTTATAAGTAAATAACTTAGGAAGAGGAACGGGTAATATGACGTTGATAAAATATTCGATTGCTCAATTAGGATTGATGAATTATGAATTTCAAATTTACACTTTTAAATCATAAATAGATACTCAAAACAAAGTAAATCAAATGACTAATCAATAGCATCATCAACTTCTTGCTTCTTTACTTTTCGGCTACCTTCATACATATCATATCTCACAAATCGACAATCTAAATCTCCATTTTTCATTGGTATTCTACGCGATGTTCTTAAACCAACATACTTCAAAGCATCCATATCAGAGGTAATAAACCATACTCTAGAATCAGGATATCCATGTTTTAGGGTATCTCCTATTTTTTTGTAAAACTCTTCGGTGTCAATATTCAAACGTTCACCATAAGGTGGATTAAACAAGATAGTTGTAGAACCAAATACTTCTTTTACCGAATTGAAAAAGTTGACATGATGCACTCCAATAAATTCTGATAAATTAGCAGACTCAATATTTTCATTTGCTTTTCTAACTGCTGATGGTGCTTTATCAAACCCCATAATTTTAAACTGTGGATTCACAATTTTTTTTAACAAAGAATCTTGAATGGCAAAATATAATTCTTCGTCATAGTCTTGCCATTTTTCAAATCCAAATTCTGGCCTATTAATATTTGCTGGGATGTTACAAGCAATCATTGTCGCTTCAATCAAAATAGTTCCAGAACCACACATAGGGTCAATAAAATTACTATGCCCCGTATAACCAGATAGCAAGACCAATCCTGCTGCCAATACTTCATTAATCGGAGCAATATTTGTAGATGTTCTATAGCCTCTTTTATGTAAAGAATCACCAGATGAATCTAACGATACAGTACATATATCCTTTTGTATATGCACATGGATTTTTACATCAGGATGCTTTAAATCTACATTGGGTCTTTTGTGGTATTTATGACGAAAATAATCGGCAATTGAATCTTTAGATTTTAACGAAATATAATGCGAATTCGTTGTGAAAAATTTTGAATTCACCACAGCTCCAATCGCAAAAGTGCTGTCAGCAGTCATGAAGTTTTCCCAATTTATTTTTTGCAACCCTTCATATAAATCATCTTCGTCAAAAACTTTAAAAGTTTTAATTGGTTTTAGGATTCTGATGGCAGTTCTTAAACTCATATTAACTTTATACATAAAGCCTTTATCACCTTTAAAAGAAACATTTCGCACACCAGCTTTTACATCTACAGCACCCATGTTTTTAAGCTCTTCGGCTAAAACCTCTTCCAATCCAAACATGGTTGTTGCAACCATTTTAAAGTTTTTATTCATCTGCTAAAATTTCTTGCAAAGATAGTTTATTTTTGTTTGTTTAATTGAAATCTATGAACACATCAACAGATTGGTTTACATCTTGGTTCGATACTTCTTTTTATCATATTTTATATAAAAACAGAGATCATAAAGAGGCGCGATTGTTTATGGCAAACCTTGCTTCTTTTTTAAAATTAAAAAGGAATGATCGTATTTTAGATTTGGCCTGTGGAAAGGGGCGGCATTCTTTGTTTTTAAATTCCTTAGGATTTGATGTTGTTGGTATAGATTTATCTAAAAACAGTATTGACCATGCCAATGAATTTAGCAACGAAACTTTGCGATTTGTGCAACGTGATATGCGAGATCCTTTGAATTTAAAATACGATGGTATCTTTAATTTATTTACAAGTTTTGGTTATTTTGAAAATGACGAAGAAGACTTACAGGTCTTGACAAATATTAAAAATGGTTTGAAAGATGAAAGTAGCATAGCTGTAATTGATTTTTTAAATGTTAAAAAAGCTATTAAAAATTTAGTTGCTGAGGAAACAATTATTCGAAATGATATTACATTTAATATTAAAAGGAGTTTTGAAAATGGATTTATCATCAAAAAAATAGAAGTGATTACGGCAGATAAAACTTATGAATATTTTGAACGTATTAAATTCTTAGACCTCACTAAAATAAAAAGCTATCTTAACAAAGTTGGCTTAAAACTAAAACATATTTTTGGTGATTATGATTTACAAGAATTTAACCAAGAAAACTCGAATCGGTTAATTTTAATTCTATCTAAATGAGTTTATTGATTTTATTTTTATCTGTAGTTGTTGGAGCTACAATTGTGTTTGTAGCAAAACCTACAAAGCTGGTTACTCAATTATTACTCTCGTTTAGTGGAGCATATCTACTAGCAATTACCGTAACTCATTTATTACCAGAAGTATTTCAAGACAACGAAAGTTCTAAAATTGGAATCTTTATTATCCTTGGCCTTTTAATTCAATTAATCATGGATTATTTTTCTAAAGGAGTAGAACATGGACACATACATACACACAGTAAAAAAGAGCTACCAACAGTATTGTTTGTTAGCCTATGCCTACATGCTTTTATGGAGGGAGTCCCAATCAATGACCATGAACACCAAGAATTGTTGTGGGCTATTGTTGTACATAAAATTCCGATTACAATTGTATTGGGAAGCTTTTTATTACAAGCTAAAATGCACCTTTCTAAAAACCTACTAATTTTATTTGCTTTTGCAATGATGAGTCCACTCGGGAGTTATTTTGGAACCAACATCCCTTTTTTGTTGACTTACAAAACAGAAATTACAGCCATCACTATTGGAATATTCTTACACATTTCTACAACTATTATTTTTGAAAGTAGTGAGAATCACAAATTTAATATTGCAAAATTTATTGCCATATTGGTTGGATTTGGGTTGGCAATAATAGTTTAATTTGCCACCTCACTCATAAACTTGATACGCATTAAACGAAGTTCATCCAAATCGTAATCACCATCAAATTCTGATAAGGCTTCTTCAATAACATCAGTTTCTGCTTCCATAAAATAATCATAGATTTCTTCTTGCTGGTCTTCATCCAAAATCTCATCAATATGGTAACTGATATTTAATTTTGTCCCCATAAAAACAATCCGTTGCATTTCAATAATCAATTCATTAAATTTCAAGCCTTTTGATTTTGCAATATCTTCTAACGGAATTTTCTTATCTGTATTTTGAATGATCGATAACTTTAAAGAAGAATTAACTCCAGTACTTTTTACTACCAAATCGTCTGGTCTTAAAATATCATTTTCATCTACATAATCTGAAATTAAGGAAATAAATTCTTTTCCGTACTTTCTAGCTTTCCCCTCACCTACTCCATGTACATTAGACATTTCTTCAATGGTAATAGGATATTTCAAGGTCATATCATCTAGTGATGGGTCTTGAAAAACAGCAAATGGCGGCACTCCTTTACGTTTCGCAACACGCTTACGTAAATCTTTCAACATCGCCATCAATTTAGCATCTGTTCCTCCACCAGCAGATTTAGTATTTGTTATAATCCCATCTTCTCCCTCATTATAAGTATGATCTTCGGTCATCATAAAAGAATGTGGCTTTTTGATAAAATCACGACCTGCATCAGTAATTTTTACTACCCCGTATTCTTCAATTTCTTTGCGAATTAAATTGACAACCAATACTTGTCTTAAAAGTGCTGTCCAGTACAAAGCTGGCTTATCTTTACCTTTTCCAAAAAATGGCTGTAAGTGTGTTTTATGCGAAGTTAACATGGCATTTTCATGCCCAAAAATAGTGTTAACAATCTCTTTAGGTTTGTATTTTTCTTTGGTCAGAATTACAGTTTCTATCAATAATTTTACATCATCTTTGGCTTCGTGCTTTTTCTTTGGATTTTTAACATTGTCATCCATATCGTGCCCTAAGCCGTTGATATCATCAAACTCTTCACCAAAATAATGCAATAAATATTTTCGCCTACTCATCGATGTTTCACAATAGCCTACAACTTCTTGTAGTAAAGCATGCCCTACTTCTTGTTCAGCAACAGGTTTTCCAGACATGAATTTTTCTAATTTCTCAATATCAGCATATGAGTAAAAAGCTAAACAATAACCTTCGCCATCATCACGACCTGCCCTACCTGTTTCTTGGTAATAACTCTCTAAACTTTTTGGGATATCATGATGAATTACAAAACGAACATCTGGTTTATCAATCCCCATTCCAAAAGCAATGGTTGCCACTACTACATCTGTATCTTCCATCAAAAACATATCTTGATGCCTTACTCTAGTTTTGGCATCTAACCCAGCATGATATGGCACTGCTTTAATTCCGTTCACTTGCAAAACTTGGGCAACTTCCTCTACCTTCTTACGACTTAAACAATATATAATTCCTGATTTACCAACATATTTTTTTACAAATCGGATAATGTCTTTATTTACATCTTTTGTTTTGGGTCTAACTTCGTAAAATAAATTAGGCCTGTTAAATGATGCTTTAAAAGTTTTCGCATCTGCCATACCCAAAGTTTTCAAAATATCTTCTTGAACTTTCGGAGTTGCAGTTGCAGTCAAACCTATTATAGGGACATCATCAATTTTGCCAATGATGTTTCTTAAGTTACGATATTCAGGCCTAAAGTCATGCCCCCATTCTGAAATACAATGCGCTTCATCAATGGCAACAAATGATATTTTTTGATCTTTTAAAAAATCAACATACTCCTCTTTTGTTAACGATTCTGGAGCTACATATAATAACTTCGTAATTCCTGCAACAATATCAGCCTTCACTTGTGTGACTTCACTTTTATTTAAAGATGAATTTAAAACATGAGCTACTCCATGTTCAGAAGAGACACCACGAATAGCATCTACCTGATTTTTCATCAATGCAATTAATGGCGAAACAACGATTGCTGTACCCTCTTGCATCAAAGCGGGTAGTTGATAACACATAGATTTGCCACCGCCTGTTGGCATGATAGCAAAGGTGTTTTTTCTTGATAATAAGTTTCTGATAACTGGCTCTTGCAACCCTTTAAATTGCGTAAAGCCAAAATACTTTTTTAATGCAGCATGTAAATCAATTTCCTTCACAAAGAATATATTATTAATCTATTTTTAAATACATTTGCAACTAAAGGTATAACTTTTTTTTCAATCCAAAAAAAACATTTTTTTGAAAAGTAGCAACTCAATTATAACCCTAGCAAAACAAACTATTACTACTGAAAGTAGTGCTATTGCGAATTTAATCAATTTGGTAGATGATTCATTTGAAAAATCTGTTAAAGTTATTCACAATTCTAAAGGACGTGTTATTATTACCGGAATTGGAAAAAGTGCGATAGTTGCTAACAAAATTGTGGCAACTTTAAATTCTACCGGAACTCCTGCAATTTTTATGCATGCTGCTGATGCTATTCATGGCGACCTAGGAACCATTCAAAAGGAAGATGTTATTATCTGTATTTCAAAAAGTGGAAATACACCAGAAATAAAAGTGTTGGTTCCGTTGATAAAAAATTATGGAAATACTTTAATTGCCTTGACTGGTAATCCTGATTCTTTTTTGGGTACACAAGCAGATTATGTATTGAATTGTTTTGTTGAAAAAGAAGCATGTCCAAATAACTTAGCACCTACTTCTAGCACTACTGCCCAAATGGTAATGGGTGATGCTCTAGCAGTTTGCTTATTGAGTCTTAATAATTTTGACTCAAAAGATTTTGCAAAATACCACCCAGGCGGAGCTCTAGGCAAAAAGCTTTATTTACGAGTAAGTGATTTAATAGAAAAGAATGAGAAACCTCAAGTAGCACCAACAGCACCTATTAAAGACGTTATTATCGAAATTTCAGGAAAACGTTTAGGAACTGCTGCAGTGATTGAGAATAATAAAATTATTGGTATTATTACTGACGGTGATATTAGACGTATGCTAACTGATACTTCAGATATTTCTACGATAACGGCTTCAGATATTATGAGCTCTAATCCTAAAACAATTGCCTCTGATGTGATGGCTGTGGACACATTACAAATTATGGAGTCTAACAACATTTCTCAAATTTTGGTAGAAGATAAAGGCGCGTATGTGGGTGTAGTTCATTTACATGATTTAATTAAGGAAGGACTTTTTTAAGATGAAAAAGCAAAAAAATGAAATGTCTTTTTTAGACCATTTAGAAGAGTTACGTTGGCACTTGGTAAGATCTACCCTCGCAATTTTTGTAGTTGCCATTGTGGTATTTACGTTTTCTGAAACTGTTTACGATGATTTTTTATTTGCACATTTAGAAGGTGATTTTCCTACTTATAGATGGTTGTGCAACTTGTCACAACTTTTTGGTTTTGAATCTGATTTTTGCAATGTAGATTTAAAAAACAACATGCAATCTTTAGCGCCTACAGCACAGTTAATGAATTTAGTATGGACTTCTTTAATCCTCGGATTGATTGTTGCTTTCCCTTACATTCTTTGGGAAATATGGAGATTCATTAGCCCCGGACTACATAAAACCGAACGCAAAAAATCAAGAACTTTTATTTTTTACGCATCCATTTTATTTTTTGTAGGTGTACTATTTAGTTATTATATCATTGCTCCACTATCAGTTTCGTTTTTCTACAATTTTAAAGTTACTGATATCATCGAAAATAAATTTAATTTCACAACACATATCAACTTAATCACTAATACTTTACTAGGTGTATCACTAATGTTCGAGCTGCCTGTTGTTATATTTTTTCTAACAAAAATGGGATTGGTAACTCCACCGTTTTTAAAGAAATACAGAAAAGTAGCATTGGTTTTGGTACTCGTTTTATCAGCAATTATAACTCCGCCAGATATTGCAAGTCAAGTTATAGTTACAATACCAATTATGATTTTGTATGAAATCAGTATTTTTATATCTAAAAGAGTAATTAAAAAAGAGCAAAAAAATAGTAATTTACAAGTGAAAGTATAAACCACACAAGATGATTTTAAGAGCAGAAAATATCAAAAAGAAATATGGCAGCAGAATGGTTGTTAATGGAATTTCTTTGGAAGTAAAACAAGGTGAAATTGTTGGTTTATTAGGGCCTAATGGTGCTGGAAAAACAACTTCATTTTATATGATTGTCGGCATGATACAACCCAATGAAGGTCATATTTATTTGGATGATGAAGAAATTACCGAAGCAGCTATGTACAAACGTGCTCAAAAAGGAATTGGCTATTTAGCACAAGAAGCATCTGTATTTCGAAAATTATCTGTTGAGGACAATATCCTATCTGTATTGCAATTTACTGAGCTTTCTAAAAGAGAGCAAAAAGCAAAAATGGAATCTCTAATTGAAGAGTTTAGTTTAGGGCATGTTCGTAAAAACCGTGGTGATTTACTATCAGGTGGTGAACGTAGAAGAACCGAAATTGCGCGTTGTTTAGCATCAGACCCAAAATTTATTTTGCTTGACGAACCTTTTGCAGGTGTTGATCCTATTGCGGTTGAAGACATCCAAAGTATTGTAGCACATCTTAAAGATAGAAATATTGGCATTTTAATTACCGACCATAATGTACAAGAAACCTTGGCTATTACAGATAAAACATATTTGATGTTTGAAGGTGGAATTCTAAAAGAAGGAACTCCAGAAGAATTGGCACAAGACGAAACCGTACGTCGCGTTTATTTAGGAAAAGACTTTGAATTGAAAAGGAAGAAGTTTTAAGGAAGGTGGCTTGTGTTAATCTTCTAATAAGTAATTATTCTTTTTTCTTTTACCCTTAGAGTTTTTAATACCAAAAACAATTTTATCTGGTTCAATTTTTATAATTTTGTATTTGTCAATGTAATCTTTTGATAAATCATGAATGTATGGATTTAGATAAAGTTCAATATCATAATTATAACTCCCATCAACTTCTATTTCAATTGGGACTGTATCAAATATTTTAGCTGTAATAATTATTTTCTCTTGTTTATCAAGTGTTAGCTCAAGAGGTGAATATCCAGTATTATAAATCTTATTTTTAATATAAATTTCTGTATTTGGCAATATTTCAACAAAATCACTTAATGAATCCGGATAGTAATCAGAAAAGGAATTATCAAAGGCTGTTATATTAATTATAATATTTTTTGTTTCTGTTTTGCTTTTCTCTGTAATAACATATTTTTGTTTAGAAACGTCTTCATTATAGTTTGAATATGAATAATCATAAACTAAAAAAAGTGTGTCATTTTTCACATAATAATCACCTATTTCTTCGATACCAATTCCACATTGTGGCGTGTAAAACATTTTTTTAAATTTAAAATTATTCGAAAATTCTAAACTTGTTTTAGCACCATTATTGTGTTCAATGGTAAATTTCCCTTTCAAAACATCTTGACAAAAACAAATTTGCCCAATTAAACAAAATATCAATATTATTAGCTTCTTGTACATAATTTTATTTGCAATTTTGGTTAATTTATAATTACACACAACTACTTATTATTCTTTCCATTCTCAACCAATGACAACAGCACATAAATAAGTATCATTAACGGAATTGCAATAAATTGCAACGCAACCAGCAATACTACTGAAACAATTAAAAACACATATTTAATCTTATTGTTCTTAAAACTAAAATCTTTAAACTTTAATGAGAATAAAGGTATGTTAGCATTCATCAAGAAACTTAGTAGCAAAGTAATACTAACCAAAAACCATTTTGTTAGTATGATAGATTCTATAATTTCTATAGAACTGTGCTCTAAAATAAAGGGCAATGAAATTACAACCAATGTCGCAGCAGGAGTTGGCAACCCAATAAACGAACTCGTTTGTCGTTCATCAATATTAAAATTTGCCAATCTATAAGCTGCCGCCAAAATAAACAACAAACCAATCAATGCGATCCCTTCAAGCTCGTATCCAAATAAATGAAGGTCAATTAAAGTGCCATTATCTTTTACAATTGTTTGTTCTAATAGCTTCATTAAAATAATTCCAGGTGCTACTCCACTCGTCACCATATCTGCAAGTGAATCTAATTGTTTTCCTAATTCACTTGGCACTTTCAATATTCTTGCAAAGAATCCATCAAAAAAGTCGAAAAAGATTCCCAGTAAAACAAAGAATCCTGCCATCATTAAGTGACCTTCAACGGCATTAATCACCGCAATAGTTCCTGAAAACAGGTTTGCCAGTGTAAAAATATTAGGAATGTGTTTCTTCATTATCTAAAAATTAATTTCGATAAATATACTGTTTTTTTAAATTCTGATTTGCGATATTTGACATTCAAATTAGAGAACTAAAAATCAACTACTTCAAAATAAAACTGCAAAAGTGCCTTTAATCGATTCAACCTACCAACCAACATATCCATTCACAAAAACACATTTCAATACGGTTTTCAGAACATTTTTTAGTCGCATAAAAATAAACTATACACGTGAACGGTTAGAGTTAAAGGATGGTGATTTTATGGATTTAGATATCACGTCGGTAAAATCTGACACCGTAATTATTGCCCTCCATGGATTAGAGGGTAGCTCGGAATCTACCTATATATTGGCGCTTTCAAAAGTTTTAAATAAAGCTGCTGTAGATGTTGTTGCTGTCAATTTACGTGGGTGTAGTGGTGAGCACAATCGTATGCTAGCATCTTACCATAGCGGAAAAACAGAAGATTTAAAAGCGGTTATTAATCACATTAGTAAAAAATACAGCTATAAAAACATTGTTTTGGCAGGTTACAGTTTAGGGGGCAATATCACTTTAAAATATTTAGGTGAACAGGGAGAAAATATCCACTCAAAAATAAAATGTGCTATTGCTATTTCAGTTCCATGTGATTTAACTGGCTCTTCAAATGCGCTGATGCAAAAGGAGAATATGGCTTATATGCATCGATTTTTAAAATCATTAAAAGAGAAGGTAATATCTAAAAAGGAACAATTTCCGAAAGAAAATTTAGACATAGACGGTCTATTAGCGGCAAAGAACTTTAAAGATTTTGATAATTTATTTACTGCACCAGTAAATGGATTTAAGGATGCCCAAGATTATTGGACACAAAACAGCAGTAAACCTTTTTTGCATGCCATTAAAATTCCGACGTTGATGGTAAGCGCTTTAGATGACACCTTTTTATCTGAGGAATGTTTTCCATTTAAAGAAGTAAAAGATCATCAATATTTATTTTTAGAAACGCCAAAAAGCGGTGGTCATGTTGGTTTCAATTCTACTTTTTATGGAAAAAATGGGCATTGGTTAGAAAAGCGAATTTTGAATTTTTTGAGTGGTCACCTTAAATAAAAAAAAATAATCTACAAATCAATTAGCCAATAGCTTTCAACACACAATATCTCTAATAAAAATCTGTTAATTAATATATAAATTCGATATTTGTGCCCATCAAAAAATTTGATTTGAAAAAACTAATAATCCTCTTATTATTTATCTCCCAAATCAGTTACAGCCAAACCGTTCGTAAATACTCTAATGAATTCTTAAATATTGGAGTTGATGCTGCGGCATTTGGAATGGGAAAAGCAGTAGTTGCAACTTCAGATGATGTAAACTCGGGTTATTGGAATCCTGCAGGTTTAGTGAACGTCAAAGATTATCAGGGCTCTATAATGCATGCCGAATATTTTGCAGGAATTGCCAAATACGATTATGCAGCGTTTGCAATGCCTATTGACAGCGAGAGTGCAGTTGCCTTATCAATTATTCGTTTTGGTGTTGATGATATTTTGGATACAACCGAATTGATTGACAGTGAAGGAAACATAGATTATAATAGAGTTGATTTGTTTTCTGCGGCAGATTACGCATTGAATATTGGATATGCTCGCAAGCTAATTGTTCAGGAATTAAATATAGGTTTTAATGCTAAAATTGTACACAGACAAATTGGAGATTTTGCCTCTTCTTGGGGTTTTGGGCTGGATGCATCATTGCAATTTCAACGCGAACAATGGCAATTTGGATTGATGTTACGAGATATTACGACAACGTTTAATGCATGGAGTATTGACGATGAAAAATTTAAAGCAATACAAGATGCTGTGCCAGGAGAAAATGAAGAAGAACCAGAAACGGTAGAGATTACCTTACCAAAAGCTCAATTGGGTGTAGCTAGAAAATTTGAATTAGGGCGTGATTTTGGGTTGTTAACAGAAATAGATTTAAACATGCGCTTTACTAAAACAAATGATATCATAGCTTCAGATTTTGTAAGCATTGACCCAGCATTAGGAATGCAATTAGATTTTATTAATATGGTGTTTTTACGTGTTGGTATGGGGAATATTCAAAGTAGATTAGAATTTGATGAAAGTGAATCAATCACTTTTCAACCAAATTTAGGAGTTGGATTTAGATATAGAGGTATTCAAGTTGATTATGCATTGACTAATATTGGGAGTGTTGGCAACGCTTTATATTCAAATGTGTTTTCATTAAAAGTCGATTTTGAATATTTTAGATAAGATGAAACAAGCATGTTCAAATTTATCAACCACCAAAATGACAAAAAACGAACAGCTTGTGATAGATTTAAAAAATAGTTTAGACGCATGAAAAAGCTACTAATTTTATTTATATTATTTCTTTCATTTACAACTCAATCTCAATCTATTCCTTTATCCGAACAAGCAGAGGTTAGTTTAATTACTTGTGGTCCTGGTGCTGAATTATTTTCTGCATTTGGGCATACAGCATTTAGAGTTCGAGATCCTAAATTAGGTATAGACAGAGTTTACAATTACGGAACATTTGATTTTAACGATCCAAATTTTTATGCAAACTTTACAAAAGGAGATTTACGCTACTTTTTAAGTGCCTATGATTTTGGACGGTTCTTGAGGACTTATCATAGAGAAAAAAGGTGGATAACAGGACAGGTTTTAAACTTACAACAATCGGATGTTCAAAAAATATTTGATTATTTAGAAAACAACGCTAAAAAAGAGAATAGAGAATATTTTTATGATTATTTCTTCAACAACTGCTCTACAAAACCGTATGATGTTATTGCTAAAATTATTGGTGACAAATTAGTAGAACCAGAAATTTTTAATACTGAAATAAAATCACACAGGCAATTAACGCAGCCTTATTTAAAAAATCTTTCTTGGGGTGATTTTGGTATTGACTTGGCATTAGGTTCTGTTATTGATAGGCCAACAACTTCGAAAGAACATTTGTTTTTACCAGAAAACGTACTCACTTTTTTCGATGCCATGAAAATTATTGAGGATGGAAATGAACTACCCATAGTAAAAAGAACAGAGAATATTTTATTGAAACAAGAAGCTATTTATAAGGATACTTTTTTTACACCATTTATCACCTTTTCTATTTTGGCGCTACTCGTTATTATTTTTACATTTAAAAATATAAAACAACAAAAAAGATCTAGATTTTTAGATTTTTTGATATTCTTTATCTCAGGTTTAATCGGCGTGTTTTTACTACTAACCTGGTTTGGCACCAATCATATATCAGCAAGAAACAATTACAATACTCTTTGGGCATTCGCTCCAAATTTAGTTGTGAGTTTTTTCTTATTTAAAAAGAAGCTTCCAAGTTGGATACCAAAGTATAGTCTAGCTACATTAGTTGTTTTGATGATAAGCCTTATTATTTGGATAGCACAAATTCAAGTTTTCTCAATTGCAGTCTTACCTTTGATTGTCTTACTAGCAACAAGGTATGTTTATCTATGGAAGTTTAGCAAAGTAAATAAGGTTGTTTAGCTATTTCATTAAGTTATAAAGAGAAATACACAAGAAAGTGATTGGGTTCAAATCAATTCGAAATTATAATTCAAAAACCGTTTAGTTTCCTCTAAAAAATAATACGGTAGTAATTGTTTTAATCACAATTTTAAAATCTAATAGAATATTACGCTCTTTGATATAATACAAATCATAGCGTACCTTTAAATCGTAGTCTTCGATAGTATTTGCATAAGGGTGCATTACTTGAGCCCATCCGGTTAACCCTGGCTTTATAACATGTCTAATTGCATAAAATGGGATCTTAGTTTCAAGATCAGTCACAAATTCTGGACGTTCTGGCCTTGGTCCAATTAAGCTCATATCTCCTTTTAAAATATTAATAAATTGCGGAATTTCATCCAATCTTGTTTTACGCAAAAAACGTCCAAACTTAGTTATACGCATGTCGTTTTTATCAGCCCAAACCGCTCCATCTTTTTCAGCATTTGGCACCATAGATCTAAACTTAATAATGATGAAATTTTTCCCTTTTAATCCCACTCGTCTTTGAAAGTAAAATAAGCTACCTTTATTAGCGATACTGTTTGCAACTAAAACTATGGGCAATGAAAGTGTTAAAAATAAGATTCCTAACAAGGCGCCTATAATATCAAATAATCTAATAAAAGTGATATACAACTTACTTTGATGACTCCTACTTAACGAAATATAATCATAAAAAGAATCTTGCATTTCCATTTCTGGAACTAAAAACGTAATGTTTTCAACAAATTGTTTTGCACTTATAATGGGCACCCCATTTTCAAACGAATGAATCAATTGATTGTGAATTTTTGCAGATTGCGATAAATTACATTTTGAAACTATCACTTCCGAAATACCATGTTTTCTAATAATACTATGAATGGAATCAGTAATAACATCAAAACGATTTAAACTATCCGAATCTTGAATTTTATTTTCGCTAATATATCCAACTATTTTACTGTCTGGAGATTTCTTTTCTATCACATTAATCAATCCTGACAATTCATCTGAATCTCCAATCAGCAATAAATATTTGTGATATTTAGGTAAGAAAATGAGCCCAATATAAAGGAATCTCCAAACTACTAAGGGCACAAAAATTGTAACTAGCAAATACAAAATTTGCATTCTGTTTTGGGGTAAAATAGGGGCAATTATTGGTGTAAAAATATAGAAAACTGTGGTAAAAAAAGTAGTCATCGCTATACTGCGCACAATCAAATAGCGGCTACTAGATGTTTTTAGATTGTACATTTCAAACACTTGTCCAAAAAACATCAAATAAAAGATCAGCGTAAATAGCCAAGTAAACAAGTAAGTATCTAGCGCTTCAAAATAATTGAAATCTAGATAGCTAGATGCTATAAAAATAGTGCCAATAACTACCATTACATCTATAACACGAAGAAAGAACTTACGTTCTGAAATACTAAAGGTTGGCTGTTTGGGCATTTAAAAAAGTTTTGAGTATTGTGTACTCAAGAATTCAAAATTATGATATTTTTTAACAAATTCGTACCCATTCATACCAAACTTATTCAGTTTGTCTGTTGATAAGTTATGCATTTTAAGTACCCCCTCCTTAATTGAACCTGCATTTTCAGGAGAAACTATCAAACCACAATCAGACAATTCTACAGGGTCTTTAATCATTTTTGATGATTCCAAAATAGGTTTTTTCGCCAGCATATAATCGAAGTACTTATTGTAAGAAACACCATGTTCATATAATGGCAAATCATAGCGCCCAACATAGCAAACATTAAAAAATGATAACATTGATTGCACTTGAGATTTTTTAATTTTGTCTATAAAAGTAATATTGGGCAAATCTTTGGTGTCTTCAATAAAACTAGCTTTTAGATAGCCATCACCAACAACTACAAAATGAATTTCTGAATTATCCTTCAATAATTTAACTGCATCTATAAAATATTCCATTGCATTCGCCAAACCTATGGTACCAGCATATCCAATAATAAATTTATCCTTAGGAATACTATTTTTAACCTTTTTAGAAAGTTGTTCATCACCAACAAATTTAGAATCAATTCCATTGGGTATATAATTAAACTTGCCTGGGCTCTTTGATATTTTGTTGATATAATGATATGCATTTGGCAAAACAGAAACAATATGAGTTGCCTTTCTATACCCCAATTTTTCAATCAATGCCATTATAATAACTACAGGATGATAGCTAGAATAGCCTTTTAAATGAATAGGAGTTTGAGGCCATAAATCACGCACTTCAAATATTAGTTTTGATTTATATTTCTTTGATAATAAATAAGCGGGAATTACTGAAAACAATGGCATTGAAGAAATTAATATCACATCTGGTTTTTCAAACTTATTTACAGGTATAAAAAAAAGTTTCCATGCAAAAACAATCATACTCCATAATTTAAAAATACTATTGGGATTGTATTTTTTTATCTTAACCCAACAAAAAGTAATTCTGGGTTCAATATTTTCTTTTGTATAGGTCTGTGTGGATACTTTTGGTTGATTGCTAAACAAATGATTATAGGAGCCTGAAAAAATGGTGATATTATAATTGCTCTTTGCCCAATACTTACTCAAAAAATAATGCCGCTCTCCCCAACCAGATTCTGGAGTTCCTGCGGTTTGATTAAATATCCAAATATTTTTTGACATCTATTTTTTCTGATTTTTAAGGTTAGATATTACCGCTTTAAACTTACCGTTTTTAGCTTTATAAATTTTATCTAGATATTGAAATGAAATAGTAATTTCTCCCAATTGGCTTTTTAGTCTCTTACAAATAACAAGTTCATTCTCCTTATCAAACTCTGACTCTACAACTAAATTAACTTTTATCTCATTGAATGTTTTCTGAATTACTTGTGCAACTTTTAAAGATTCAATGTCAATAAATATTGCATGAAAACGGACCATTCTTTGGCCATCTTTTCCTATAATTACATCTTCAACTCTACCTTCAATTTCATCAATTCTTAACATTGAACTATCTTGTACTTTTGATAATTTTACGCGGTCTCCAATTCTATATCTTATCAATGGTTGGTCAAAATTGATTAAGCCTGTTGCAATAACTTCTCCTGATTCTCCATTTTTAACAGCAATTCCATTTTCATTTATAACTTCCATAACACCTGTATCTGGGCTAAAAAGAAGTTGGTTGTTTTTATTTTCAGAAATTAACCCGCAAGCCTCTACCCCACTATAGGCATCATAAACATTGCACTGAAAAGCTTTAGAAATTACTGTTCTCATAGTTTGAGTTAACTTCTCACTTGATGTTAAAACAGCTTTCAACTTAGGTGTATCAATTTTTAGCTTTAAAATAAAATCTGCCAAAATATAGATACTCATTGCATAGCCTACAAGATATTCAACATGGTGTTTCACTAGTCCATCAACATAATTTTGTGCTGTTTTTTCTGACAAATGATAGGCCGAAAAGTACGTTTGCTTTTCAGCAGCATTGTATCTAAAATACGGAGGTTTAGCATTTGCATCAGGTAAAATTCTACGACCACCAATCATCCCTCTCGCCATTTTATAATTAACTCCTGCCCAATTACGAACTCTAACCTCATAAGCCGCATTCCAATGTTGGTGAAATTCCTTAGAAAAATAAACAGAAATGGGGGTGCCTGTACTTCCGCTACTCGCATAAAATTTCCCTTTACTTCTTTTAGTTGATAATAATGTTGATTTTCCGAATTGCCTTAATTCCTCTTTCTCTAAATAGGGTAATCTTGACAAATTTGCTAATTCAAACTTCTCAAAATCTTTTAGATTAAAACCGGAAGTACTGTATTTTGAAGTATAAAAAGGAACCGTTTTATAAGTGTGCACCAATAATTTACGAAGTTGGATAGTTTGGTAATCTTCCCATTCTTGTTTAGAAAAAGATTCCCTAGATTTAAATTCATACAATGCTTTCTTAAACTCAGCTCCTAATCGTCTATTTTTCCAATAATAACCATAAGTAGAAATCATTGTATTTTGAAATACAACAGGGCTTTTAGCATAAATATCTTTAATTATTTTTTTCATTTACTTAACAAATCTAACCATATTTCTCTAACAAAACTCCAATCAAATTTTTCAACTTTTTTTCGTCCATTTTTTGATAAATCAGTAGCATTCGATGGGTTATGCAATAAATCAACTATAGCATTTGTCATTCCATTTACATCGTCCTTCTCAACTAAAACTCCATCTACACCATGATCAATTAAATAAGGAAGTCCTCCAACGTTTGTTGAAATAATTGGCATTCCTAAAGCCATAGCTTCAATAACGCTCAACGGAGTATTATCAATATTTGTTGTATTGATAAATATATCATAATCCTTTGAAGTTTTATGCCATTCTTCTTTTGGCATAACACCTCTTAGCATTACGTTTGATTCAAGATTATATCTTTCAATCAATTTTTTACAATCATCAAGTGAGCTGTCTTTTTGAGGTCCAATCATACATAATGAAAGTTTCGGAAAATCTTGTTTAAGCCTTTTAACAACTTCAATAGCCATTTCTGGATTATACGTGCTATCAAACGCTCTTACCCATAATAATTTTGGATTCAAATTTGTTCGCTTTTTAAATTGATAATTTTCAAGTTCAATAGTATTCGGAATAAAATAAGTTTTATACCCTGCTTTTTCAAATTCAACTTTTAAATAATTTGAAGGAGCTACATTTGCATAAGAATTGCTAAAAATCATTTTAGATAAGTTGGGTGATTTTTTTAATCTTGAAGGCAAATTACCACCATGTAAAATCGGGATATATTTTAGATGTAAGAATCTCGCTATTTGTGAAGTAAAGAATGCAAAATAAAAATTACTTGTACTAAATGTGTCTATCAAAAGAAAATCAACTTTATCTCTATTTTTAACAACAGACCAACACATATCAAACAATCGTATAATCTTGTTTCGTTTACTTGATGCAATAGTGAGTTTGCAGCCTTCAGAAATCAACAATTCACTCAAGGTTGTAAGAGTTGAGCTATACTTTGACTTTTGAGTAAAATTATTGCCTATATATAAAATTCGAATCAAAGTTTTTGTAGTTTATTTTTCTTCATTTTTTAGACTTTCTTCTTTTAGTGTTATCGTTATTAAACTCAAGCCATAAATAAACCCTGGAAAAGATACACGCATTGCAGAATGGTTGATTGTTAAAAACCAAAATATAAAAAATGCTCCTAAAAAGGCTTTGGCATAAGGTGGCTGTTTCCATGCATTAATAATTGGAACCATAATCAAAATTATTAAGATTAAAATTCCAATCAAACCATGCTCCCCTAATAACCTACTCACTTCATTGTGTGATGCAATAACCAACCCTGTATCCTCAAGTCTTTTATATTTCCCTGAACCTACACCCATTCCAAAAATCGGATTATTATATAGGGCATCTAATTCTGTATTCATAATTTCACTCCTACCTGTAGTAATATCAGCTTTCACTTCACCTCTTGCATTTTTATTGGCATATCTATTTTCTAACATACCTCCTGTTACATTTGACGTATATAACCCAACTGCTATGGTAAAAATAAGACCAATTCCTATATACTTAATAAAACTTCCTACTCGATTCTTTTTACTGTAAATAAAAAATGCACCAAAAAAGAGAATAGCAATTATAGCTGTTAAGAAGCCACCTCTGGAAAATGTAAGTAAGTTTCTATAAAAAATATACGTGATTAAAATAATATCAAATATTAAAAATGAAGTAAACTTCTTTTTAAGCAGTAAATGTGCGGTAAAGGCAAAAGCACCTACACCTAAAATAGTTGAAACTTGATTTGGACCAAACCCTCCTGATGCCTGAAAATTTGCTCCGCCACCAAAAACAATCTCTTTTATATCTGGCGTTCTAAAATACAAGAGGCTAATCATAGAGAGTATAGGCAATGCAAGGCAATATAAAATATCTAATACTCTACTGATAGAAAATTTTCTTTTATAAAAATACATCGCTGCAATCCCTAAAGATATAGGGCCACTTAAATTAAAAGCAACTGCTTTTCTTATCGATTCTGGAAAAGGAATATCACTAAAAGCAATTCCTAATAACAATAATAAAATATAGAAAATATATGTAGAGTTTAACTGATTTTTTTTCTTTTCAATTATCATTGCAGTAATAAAAAATAGTACAATGGCGTACTTGTGCATTTCATGAAAAAAAAGTCCTCCGCTCATTCTAAATAGCACATCGCTCCCTGCCAAATAAGCAGCCCAATAAGCCGCTTGTTCTTGTGCGTTCTTACTTTTAATAATATGCAAAAACCCAAAACCTACAACAACCAATGCATACAGTTTTGCAAAAGCACCATTGAGCAGTAGCATTCCTAACAATAAGTGAAAAAGCACGAATACGAGTCTAGTATTTTTAAAATAGTCTTTCAAGAAGTATAAATATAAAGCAATTTATGTATTATTTTCTGTTCTGAATAATTCTCTAAAACGTGATTATAAAAATTAGTTCCAAGCCTATTTCTTAAATCTTTATCTAAAATTAATTCTTCCACTTTTTTAGCAAATAAATTTTCATTTTCTGGATGAACTACAAATCCAAACTTTCCATTACTTACTACATTTCTACACTCACCTACATCAGTTACTACAACAGGTAATTTTGCCAATCCATATTCTAATAAAGAAACAGGCAACCCTTCTGATTTAGAAGATAAAACTCCAATATTTACTTGCGATAATATGTTCTTAATATCGGTTGCATTGTGGTATAAAAAAACTGAATTAGTTAAATTATTAGACTGAATACCCTTTTTTATTTCATCGAAGTAACTATCATTACTATGATTACCGATCAAATGTAAACTCCAATCTTGATGTTTTTTTGAAATATCTATAAATGACTTCAATAAAGTAAGGTGATCCTTTTGAGGTCTAAATCCCGCTAAACAAACAATCCGTTTACCTGAAAGCCCTTTTAGTTTTGTTATTGGTTCTGAATTAATTAATGATGCAAAATTTGGTAAATAATATACCTGTTTTGTTTTTAAATTTTTATTAGACCAATCTTTTAATTTTTGATTGACTCCAATAACAGTATTAAAATAATTAGAACAAAACTTCAATGGCTGTATCTTTCTTCCTGATACTGTTTCACTACCCCCAAAATGGTCATGCCAAATTAAATTAATTTTTGGAAGAAACAACTTTACTAAAGTTGCAATAAAATATGATGATGAATGGGCATGAATTATAGAAATACCATTTTGTTTAATAAAATTCTTTAGTTTTAAAATTGCGTTTACATCTAGCGTTCTTTTTCTATTTAAAAATAAATATCCTACGTTCGAATCTAGTTTCAATTTTAAATCGCCTTCTGCTCTTGTAGCACAAAGAAAAGAGCTGACATTCTGTTTAGCTAAAGCATTAGCAATATTTACAGACATCATTTCTGCTCCTCCTACAGCAAGAGAATCAATAATTTGTATGACTTTTAGTTCTTTAATAACTTTTTGATTTCTATTTCAAATTTTTCTAATGTAAATTGTTGTGACCACTCTCTTGCAGACTTTACTTGTTTTTGATAATTCGATTCATCTTTCAAGTACTCTATAACTTGATCAACAATATCTGTGATATTATCTGTAATAATTGCACCTCTATTACCATAGTTTAACATATAAGGCACACATGATACTTCTGTAGTTATTGGTAAACAAGACCAAAACATTGCTTCAGCCACAACTTTTGGCCATCCTTCAGACTTTGAAATAAATACCAAAAAATGATTGTTTTGGTAAGCTTTCATCACTGTTTTTTTATCAACATTTCCATGTAACTTAATAATTGATGAAATTTTATTCTCTGCAACATAGTCTTCAATCCACTCTCTTTCAACACCATCTCCATACATATCTAAACGCACATTATAACCTTTCTTTTTAAGCTCATTAACAACTTGAACACTTTTTAAAGGTTGTTTCCCTATTGTTAATCCTCCAACAAATATAAATCGTATTTCTTCGATTAAATTTTTCTTCGGAATTTCTTTTATTATACTTTTAGAATAGGATGCTGTAAAAAACGAGGTGATATTTTTTGATTGGTTTTTCCACTCGCCATATACCAATACTTTTACATTTTTAGTAAGGGTCATATTTGATAATATCCATTTTTGAAGTCTATAGCTCAAAGGCTGTTTAGACTTTGGATCCCAATTACCTGCATACTTTACGGTTTTTGGTTTCGATGGAAACAGCATTTGAACAAAACACCCTAAAAGCCCTACATTTCCAGGACACCTTAAATGAATATGATCTGCCCATTTCATTGCTTTATAAATTTTATAACAATTAACTGGAACTATCGCTATCGATTTTATAGCATTAGCAATTGAAGTAATATCAAATGAAGGAATCTCATTTAACTCAATATTTCGATGTGAGTATTCACTATCAATAGTTGATTTTTTTTCAAAAGAAAATGGTGCTACAATTTGAACTTCATCTACATATTTTAACCATAAATTCATTTCACGCACATAGGGTTCATAAGCAACAAATTGTTGCTTATCTTTTTTATGAACTACATGTGTTATAATTGTAAATTTCATTTGCTCATCTTTGGTTTATTAAACACCAATGACCACCAGCCAATTTTTCTACCAACCATTTCAGTAAATGTTTCCCATTTTTTGTTGGCGCTAAAAATATTTAATCCTCTTATTAAAATTTGAATAAAGACAATTGTATTCCATTGCATTCTAGCTTTAAAATTTGGGTTTGGGTATTTAACCCTCCATACATACCAACCATTCCGCACTACCATTTTTCCATACTGATATTTATTGGGTCTCCCTTTTTCTTCGTGATGATGCTCTAGTTTTGCAGCAGTATTAACATATAACTTCCCTAGTTTTGATACTCGTAAACAAAAATCTAAATCTTCATACAAACCATATCCTTCAAAGTAATTTGAAAATGAAATTTGATTAAACACTTCTCTTTTATAAGATGATACGCCACCCATAAAATATTCTACTTCATATACTTTGTTAGTTGGTGGTAAAAAACTTATCGAAAAACCATTGGAAAACTCTGGCATGATTCCTGGTGATTTATTACTCAGCAAACCTAAACGTTTTCTGAACACATTTCTTTGCCCCATTTTGCGAACAAATCCATCTTGTTCATATTTATCGTACAAAACTTCATCTTCTACTTTCTTCCAATTAACTTCATTGGTGATATAGCCACCAACTGCAATTGCTTTAGGATATGTTGAATATGTTTTAATTAATTTTTCAAAATAAGTGGGACTTAAAATTGTATCATCATCCAAAAAACAAATAATGTCTATATCATCAGTAAGCTTTGAAATACCAACATTCCGTTGTTTTGTAAGTCCTCTTTGAGATGCCTCAACTTTATAATAACTTAAGTTATCGATTGGTTTTTTCTTCAGCAACAAATTCGTTTCATCATTTGTTGAACCATCAATAATTAAAATTCTATTTGGATATAACGCTTGTTTCTCAACAGAATTGAGTAAAACCATCAAAGCTTGTGGACGCATATATGTACAAATAATGAGGCTAAATTTCATAATAATAATGATAATATATGAGGTCTCAACTACGTTCGACCAGAAAATTACTATTTATATCGAGTTCCTAAATTAATTAATCGTTTGGCATATCCCAAAGATTTACTAAACTGTAACTGCTTGTATGGATATTTAAGTAACCGTACTAAAATCTCTTTTTTAGGTGCTTTAAATATATAAATAAAAAAATGCTTATTCCTCCATTCTCTAATTTGATGTGGCTTAAAATGCTTTATCAGACCATAGGTAATTGTTGGGCTAGGAACAGGGCGAATAAACTCTACAGGGTGATTCAACTCCCATGGTTGCTGCTTTCGTTTTTTCCCTATAACTTTAGACTGCATTCCCCAAAAACGATAGCCCCCAACTGGAGGTTTTAAATGTAAATTAGCAGAAAATGGATTGAAAAGAACTGAAGCACCTTCTTTTAACAATCTAAGACCATAGTCACTATCTTCACCATAACCTCCATCAAAATTAATATCGTTACCTATAATTTTTTCTACCCAATCTTTTTGAACACAAGAGTTGGCATTGCTAAACAATGCAGTCGCCCCAACCTTCCATCTTTTATTACTAGTTTCTAATTTTTCCAAGCGCTTTGATAAATCATCTAAATTCTGATGAATATTTTCTGCCATAATATCCAATCCGTTACAAGCATCAGCATTATATGTTTGCAAAAAGCGAATGTGATTTTCTACAAAGCTTGGTTGTATTCTAATATCATCATCAGCAAAAATAATGTAATCTCCTGTACATAAATCAATAGCTTCATTTCTAGCACGACAACTTCCTTTTGTAGTTTGCCATTTTACATCAACCTTAAAATCAAAATCTTCTTGCTTGTAATACTTTTCATCTCGCTCTTTTTTTGGAGTAGCATCTACAATAACCACCTGTGAAATTTTATAGGTCTGCTTTTTATGATCTTCTAATAATAACTGAGTGTATTCTTGACGTTTCATTGTTGGGATCACCAAACTAACTGTAGGTTTACCAACTATTTCTTTTAATACTCTTGGTGCAACTGTTTTGTATTCATACAGTTTTTTATATGCCTTTTTTGATTGATTAAAAGCAGCCAGCTCTTTTCCGAAGTTTAAAACGCCTTTTTTATTCATCATATAATAACTATGATGAATTTTAAAATACTTTCTATAAAACACATAGCGATCAAAGCGACTCACTTTAACAGAATTCTTTGTTGGCTCAAAGAGTCCTTTAATATGTAAGGGTATGCCGCTTAAATTTCTTAATAAGTTATAGCCAATTTCAATTCCTTTGATAAAATCACCTTTATAATTGGTGTCAAATCCTTTTATATTTTGTTCCCAAACCTCTTTTCTAACCACAAATGCATTCGGATTTACTCTCCAACTCACACATGAATCTAATCCATCAAAATCATTCAAATACCACCAATATACAGCGGTTTGATAAATAACATCTTCAAAAGTATTTTTAAAACCCTGGTCTAATGAGCTATGCCATAAATCACCCGAACCATTGACTAGTTCCTCTAATTTGGAGAAATTTGGAGCCCCAATATATAAAAGTCTAACTCCTGAGTTTGTCGTATATTCTTTAAGCAATTTCACTATCAATTATTTTTTTATAAAACACTATATTTTGCTTTGTCATTTTTTGTTGCGAAAAATTTTGCTCGATATGCTTTCTTGCATTCATCCCCATCGAATTATTTAATGTTGAATCATTTAATAATTGTAAAATCTTATTTGCATACAATTGATGGTTTATCGGGTCTTCAATAAAACCTGTTTCCCCATCAATCATCAATTCTGTTGCCCAACCAATATTAGAAGTCACCAATGCTTTCCCCATCGCCATAGCCTCTAACCAAGTCATAGGAAATGCTTCTGCAAAACTTGGGAGCACTACAACACTTGCCGTTTCTATATGTTCTTTAACTTCATTATACGGAACTTCAGAAACATGTATAACTTGTTGTTTTGCTTTATCGGAAAGCAATCCTCTAAACAAAGTTAAGGTAGATTGATTTTCAAAAATATCTATTACATCTTTTCCTAATAAGGTTAGTTGTGCATCAGGATTTTCATCAACTATAAAGTTAAATATCCTCGCTAATTCTAATACACCTTTTTTACGAATTATAGAACCAAAATAAAGCAAGTTCTTATTTTCATTTGGCAATTTAGAAACTGAAAAATTTTCAATATCAATTCCGTTGTGTATCACTTCAATTTTTTTTTGAAGTCTAAAAATAGATATTGTTTTTTGTGCTGTAAATTCACTCACTGAAACAATTTCATCAGCAGATTTTAACCCCTTCATTTCAAAGAAATAATTCTTCTTTTTTTGTTTACGATTTTCTAAATGACAAAAATATGCATCCGAACCATGGAGTCTAATTACTAAGGGACACCTGAATTTCATAAAGGCTGTAATACCTGTCCAATCTGGGGCTTCAAGTAATTGAATATTTTCATTTTGAATAATTTTGTTTATATACTCCTGAATGTCTTTTCTATAGAAATACCAACTTAAAATTGTATGTTTTTTATAGGCTGTTTTATGAATTGTAATTCCGTTATTGTCAAATACTTCAGTAACATCTTGACTATATACAAATACTGAAACTTTATGTTTTAATTTTGTCAATTCAGTTGCCAAATTTTTAATACTCGTGCCCAAACCAGCACTTTGATTAATTTTTGGATGTGGATATTCAGATGTTAAAAAGGCTATATGCATTCTAACAGTTTTAGGTGGTTATTAACCATGGTTGAAATACTAAATTTATTTTCAATTTCTTTATAAAAAATTTCTCCTTCAATTTGTTCTTTTGCTATTACTATTTTTTTTAAAACACTTGACAACTCAATAACATCACCAATATCAAAAGTATAACCGTTCTCTTTATCAATTACTAAATTCAATACGTTTCCAGCTTTATTAGTTGTTATTACTGGTAAGTTGGACATTAAACTCTCAACTACAGTAAAACAAAAAGTTTCTCCGTAAGAAGGATGAATTAAATAATCATATTGATAATATATAGATTCCAATTGGTCTGTATTCCCCTTAAATACAATCCGATTTTCTAAATTATTGTCTCTTACTTTTTGTTTTAATACATTTTCATAAGGTCCTTCGCCATATATGGTTATTTTAATTTTTTCCAGCAAATCATTTGGTAAAATATTTACAGCTTCTATTATATCCTGAACTCCTTTTTCTTTTCTTAAGTGACATGCCACTATAAAATTATTATGAGTATTAAAATTTGCTTTTTGAATATATTTTTGAGTTTCAATTCCATTAAAAATAATTTTTATTTTGGATGTAATTTGTGCGCCAAAATCTTTTATTAAATTTTCTTTAGAATATTCTGACACTGCAATAAACGCATCAATATATTTGTGATACAATTTTCCTTTAATTTTATTTTTTAATTGCTTTTTAATCGTAAATCCATCCATAGGCCTAGGATTATGGTCAACGGCAATAATATAGACATCATTCATTAATTTCTTTATTCTTTTGTATGATTTAGTACACAGTTCTGTAAAATGAGTGTTAACTACATCATACTTCAAATTATTTTTGGAACAATAATTTATAAAGAATGAGCTTACTTCTATATTATTTGTATCAATAATTGTCAAATTTTTATAAAAATCAAACTTAACAGCATTCTTAAAAAACCATGTTACTTCATAGCCTTTCTCTTTTAGAGATTTATCATATGCAACAAAAAAGCGATCCATCCCACCTATTCTTTCAGGAATTAAAATATACTCGCATATGATAGCTATTGATTTTTTCATTCACTCAATTCAATTAAAGCATCAACAATTCTTTTACTTGTACCTTCTAATGGCTTACTTATTTCCAATTCAATTAATTTCTTTCTAAATCCTGTTCTCAATTTTGGCTGATTCAAAGCTTCTTCTAATTGTTCATAAAGTTCATCTTTATTTTTAGCAACAGTAACGGCCTTACTATCAATTACATATTTATAGTGCTCAAAATTTAAAAAGCGTTGATCATCATATAAACCATTGGTTTTATTTCCAAAAACAGTATTAATTACAGGTTTATCAAATAGCATAAAATCTAAACTCATTGTTGAACACATATTTATACTCATCGCTGAAAAACTTAAAATAGATTTTAGATCTAAAACATCTTCATTATTAGGTACTCGCTGCGACCACCCCTCAACATGGTTATCCCTAGTCAGGTTCCATTTTGGAAAATTCCAACAAATTTCTGGGAACTCGTTTCTTAATAATTCAAATCTTTTTCCATCTTCTGCAGGTGAGGTCCTAACCAATAATTGTAATTCTTTAGATGATTTTTTTATAAAACTTAAAATTGCTCGGATATGAATTTCATCATTTCTACCAATATCAGCATCAGCACAACTATAACAAACAATTCTTTTATCAATATTTAAATTAAACTTATGATAAAAAAAATCCTTATCAACTTGATATTTATCCATTACATAAGGCTCAAATTGTGGAGTACCAACAATCTTGACATTCTCCTCTTTAGAATGTGGATAAAAATATAATAATTCTCTTTTCATTAAATCACTCCAAACCAAATAAGAATCAAAATTCCCTAACATTCTTCCTTTAGAAGCTAAATTGTCCCAACTAAATATAAACGAACTCGTTTTGATTTTTAAAGATTTCGCTGCAAATAGTAATGGTGTCAAATATGGTGGCCTTTGATGTGTAAAAAACAATATATCTAAATTATTTTTTTCTAGCTCAGCAATACATTCTTTTGTTACCCTATGATTTTTAAAAGATTTGAATTGCAATTTTTCAAACCTTTTAATACTTTTTTCAGAATGAAAAAAGCGAGCTATTGCATAAATAACTCTAATTAATATTGCTCTCTTTGTATAAGTTTTAGGGTATCCTTTTTGTAAATTATCGTTAATACCATAATGTGTTTTATGCAACACCATATGGGCAACTTCTTTAAGTTTTCTAAAAAACCATGTTCTTTTAGGTTCAATGAAAATTGCTAATTCTAGTATTCTAACATTTTTTAAACCTTGTAATTGACTTTCGTTTTCATAAGTGCTTTTTGGCAAACCTGAATAAATATTTACCTCATCAAATTTTAATGAACTTTCCTGTAAGAAATTACTCATTATAAAATTCCGATAACCAACACCATCTGTAATTACAATCCCTATACTTCTCATTTCTTTTATTATACTAATAAACCTAAACTAACCCATTGCCAAATATGAAAACTAGATTCATTATCACCATCCAAATAATTTTCCCATTCTTTATTTAACTCGTCAAAGTTAAACCAGGTTTTTACTTCAGATTTTTTTATTTTATCAAGTTGAGTTTTTACAAACTCTTTCAGTTCTTCACCTAGCCATTCTCTTTGCGGTGTTTGCAACGCTCGTTTTGGAGCATACGAAATAAAATCACCTAATTGTTCAGAAACAATTTCTCGCAACATATATTTTTGAATGTTTTTTTTTATTTTATATTCTCTTGGCTGCGCAAATGCATATTCTACCAATCTGTAATCTAAAAAAGGCTCTCTTAATTCTGTACTACTGCCCATTGATACTCTATCATTAAACCTAAGTGCTCTTGGTATTTTAGTATAAAATAAATCTCTATATTGTTTGTTTAAAAGTGCATCATCAAAGGGAGTTGGATATATTGGTTTTTCTGCAAGCTCCAACATTTCTTTTGATATTACATTTGCTTTAAAAGGTGATGAGTTTATTCCCTGTACAATTCTTTGATCATCATTTAAATAATAATCATATCCTGCCCATTGCTCATCCATACCTTGCCCATCTAATAAAACTATTGTCCCCTTTCCTCTTGCCTCACTAAATATTTTAGCATAAGCCAATGTTGGAATACCACCAAAGGGCTCATCTTGATAATTAGCAACATTAGAAGATAAGTTTTCAATATCATTTGATGAAATCAGTACTTTGTTTAAAGGATTCTTGGTTTGAGAAATCATATCTTCTACCCAAGGCAATTCATCATACTTATCACTATTTGCATAAAAAGTAAAAGCCTCAATCGAGTCAGTTTTACCTTTATTAAGTTGGTTGACAAAAGTTAATAAAATAGAACTATCAACTCCACCACTAATATTAAATCCGACAGGAACATCAGACCTAAAACGCAATTTAATACTACTTCTTAGCAATTCTGTATATTTTTCTTTGACCTTTTCAAAAGACTCAATCTCAGTATATTTCTTCACTTCATCTTCAAAAACATACCACTTTTTAACAACCAATTCACCTCCTTTATATTCTAAATAATGGCCTCCTGCTAATTGCTGAATATTCTTCCAAAATGTTTGATTTGGCATACCATAGCTACCATAAACAAAATAATTTGCCCAAACTTTTTTATCCATTTCTTTTTTTATCCCTGATGCAAATAATGTCTTGATTTCTGATGCAAAAGAAAAAGTATCTTCTGTGTTGCAATAGTAAAATGGTTTCACTCCAAAACGATCTCTAGCAGCAAACAAGCTATTATTTTTCTTGTCCCAAATCGCAAATGAAAACATCCCATTTAAGTATTGCAAACACTCTGAACCCCAATTTTCGTATGCAGCTAATAAAACTTCTGTGTCTGACGTAGTTTTAAAGTTGAATAACTTTTTTAAATCTTCTTTTAACTCTATATAATTATAGATTTCGCCATTAAATACTAAAACATAATTTTCTGTTTCGAAAGGTTGGTTTGCTTGTTCAGACAAATCAATAATAGACAATCTATTATGTCCTAATTTTATATCTTCCCCTTCCCAAATTGATGTGTTATCAGGACCTCTATGAGACTGAGTGGCTAACATTTTTTCTAGTTGCTTAATACTACTTTTACCAATAATTCCAGAAATTCCGCACATTAAATCTCACCTTTATTGTTTATCATTTCTTCTGCCTTTTTCCAATCTTCCATAGTATCAATATTCACATATGTTTCTTTTGAAGATTCAATATAAGAGATTGAATTTCCATATAAAGATTTTTGATTTAGAATTACATCAACTTTTGTAAGATAAATTGATCCGTCTCGAAAATAAGATTTTGGTAACTCTTGTCTTCTTGAAATGATTTCTGATTCTCCAGTACTGATTTTAAGATTTTCTTCATTGTTCTTTTCAAAAACCCAATGTGGATTATACTCATGAGGTACTTCTAACACAGATATTAACGAATCTGTATTTTTTAAAATAAATTTTTCGATTGCAGCATCTAAAAAACCAGAAGTTCTAAACGGGCTCGTAACTTGCAATAAACAAACCGCATCAAATTCAATTCCTTTTGATTTAAAATATTCCAGCGCATGAATAATGGTATCTATTGTTGGGCTCTCATCTGTAGCCAAATGATCTGGTCGCTTAAAAGGCACATCTAAACCCAATTGTTTTCCAACATTTATAATTTCATCAGAATCAGAGCTCAAAATCACTTTTGTTAGGTATTTCGATTGCAGCACTATTTCAGAAGTATATTGCAGCAATGGCTTTTCAACTAGCAACTTGATATTCTTATTTGGTACTCCTTTAGAGCCACCACGTGCAGGTATGATACCGAGAACTTTCATTAATACGAAATTGTTTTATGAAATGTCAATGGGATGTCTGCTAATACATTTGCAATTTTTGCACCAGATTCACCAAACCCATAAATATGCTCTGATTTAAAATATTTTTGTTGTAATCTGTTATTTATTGCCTTTATAATTTCCTCTTTTTGATACATCACATCTATCACATTTTCACCTCTCATTCTTCTATTTTGGCGTGTACCTATATTAACTACTGGCACTCCTAAATAAGCGCATTCTCTAATTCCTACGCTTGAATTACCAATTAAACATTTCGAATTTTTCAATAGCCTTAAAAAATCATTTGGCTCCATATTTTTAAAAAAATGAATGTTTTTTGGTTGATGTAATTCTCTAAAAGTTCTTATTCCGCTTGATGTCCCATCTGAACCTGCATCAACATTTGGCCAAAACCAAAAAGTAGGAATATTTATTTCCTTTATTGCTTGTAAAGTTGCTGTTACATCTTTTCTAGCTTCATCATATTCTGTAGTTACAGGATGTTGCATCACAACCAAATAACCATTTTCCCAATCAATTTCTAGCCCAACACCTCCATATTTATGGATTGGATTAAAATCTAAGTTTGGGCTCTCAAGAATTTCTTTTGCAAGATCTATAGAAGGGCAACCAGTATTCTTAACCATTTCTGGGTTTTCTCCTAATTTGATTACTCTTTCTCTAGCATCCTCAGAAGCTACTAAATGAATATCAGCCAATTTTGTATTGGCATGCCGCACTTTTTCATCAATGTTTCCAGTAACTTCTCCTCCTTGAATATGTATTAACGGAATATTTTGATACGATGCAGCAATTGAGGTTGCAATAGTTTCAAATCGGTCGGCAATTGTAACAACAGCATCTGGCTGTAATTTGTAAAAGACATTCGACAATTCCATGACACCCAATCCTGTTGTCTTTGCCATGGCTGTAGGGTTTTCACCTTCCAATACCATAAACACTTTTTCATCAACTTTAAATCCGTCCTCTTCAATATAATCAACAGCATTGCCATATCTTCCTAACAAAGCAGAGCCTGCAACAACTAATTGCAATTCTAATTTAGGGTGATTTTTTATAGCTGTTAATGCTGATTTTATTCTGCTATATGATGGACGTGCAGTGATAACTACACAAATCTTTCTTACTGACATATTATAAATTTATATCATCAAAATTTAAAAAATCCCATTTTGACAAATCTCTCTTTAGAGATTTACCCAAAACAGATTTATATTCACTTGCTAAAATACCATATCCCTTTGGTTTTTTTGTTTCCAAATCTAAAAAAGTAAGAACATCACCTTTCTTCAAATTTTTGTTTACAGCCAATGATTTTTCAAAAATTTGTTTCAATTCTTTAAATTGTGAATTATCATTCTTATTAATAGGATGCTGCATTGCCAATTCAATATTTTTGACTGACTGTACAAGTTTACTCGTTTCTTTAATTGTTAATGATGATTTTGCATCAGGCCCATTAGATTCTTTATCAAATACCACATGAAACTCTAAAATTTCTGCACCTAATGTTGTTGCTGCAATACAAGCTTCGATTGATGAAGAATGATCAGAAAACCCAATAGGCACTCCGTATCTCTCTTTTAATTCTTGAATAACATTTAATCCAAGTTGTTTAGGTTTTGTTGGATAAGATGTTGTGCATTGCAAAATTGAATACTCAACATTTCTATCATTTAAAAATTGCGTTGTCTTATCTAATTCTTCAAAAGAACTCATGCCTGAAGATATAATGATTGGTTTACCTGTTTGAATTATTCTTTCCAATAACACAAAGTTATTGACTTCACCAGACCCAACTTTGTATCGATTTACGCTTACTTCTTCTAATAAATCAATAGCAGCATTACTAAATGGTGAGCTCATAAACTCAAGATCAACATCATCGCAATGCTTTTTAATCTCTTTCCATTCATCTAAAGAAAACTCCATTCGTTTCCAATAATCAAAACGTGTTTTATCATCAGAAAATCGGACTCTAAAAGGCTCGTGTATGCTACTTTCTGCTTCAGCAATATGTGTTTGAAATTTTATAGCATTAACACCTGTTTTGGAAATAGCATCTATATATTCATGTACAATTTTTATATTACCATCATGTGCCTGCGCAATTTCTGCTATGATAAATGCTCTTCTCATTACTTTTTTTTTCTTGCTACTAACCCATAGCTCATTCCAACTGCTAAAGGGTTTCTTCGTTCAATTACTTTTTCTACTTGTAATTTGAACCAATCCTTTATCGATGTCGCTTTTCTCTCTTGATAAGTTGTATCAATAATTGCATATTCTAATACTTCAAAACCAACAGATTCTAAAAAATGTTGTACAATATGTTCCCAAGGTGTAAAAACATGATACTCTTCTAAATGCTTTTTTTGAAAAGCATATAGTGTTCCTTTTAAAAGTAAATGAATTCTATTCTTACTCGACTGTGGATTTGGAGTCGTTAAAATTAAAACACCATTGCTTTCTATATGATTTGCAATATTTTGAAGTGATAGTAAAGGGTTTGGCAAATGCTCTAATACTTCTAAAAAAATAGCAACTCCTGCTTTATTAGAATTTTCTGGAACAGGATTATTCAAATTCCATTCAATTGAAATATCCATTTTTTTATAGTAATCAAATGGCTGCCAATGAGCTCCAAGGCTTTCAATTTTATCTTTCATGTGCCCATATCCACTACCAATATCACTAACTATGGTATTTGGAGAATTTGGGTAGTACTTATCCAGCATTTCATTTGCAAAAGATGCCCTATCAATGTATGTGTTTACTCTGGTTTCCAATATATTTTGGGGTTATTTATTTTTTCAAAAGCAATGAACTCTTTAAAGCTTAGCGCCTTTCTACTATTACTAATTCTTGGCAAATTAATCAACAAATCAAATATAGCCAAAAATATTGCCAATGTTGCTTTAAAATTTCCTTTAAAAACCTTTGATTTTAATTGTATCCAAAGAGAATATAAAAATCGTTTTGGCACTACTTTTAATGGATAAAACAGTAAATACAAATACCATCCAGAGCGCAATGATCTTCGCAATCTTTGTACATAATCAGTTTTGTTTTTTCTTTCTTTAACTTCTACTCTATGCTGTACAAATAGTTGTGGGTGATATTGTATCTTCCAATCCTTTTTAAACAATTTAAAAGATGCAAACTCTTCTTCTCCATAAAACACAAACCAATCTGGGTAATTTGGAATATCATTCCAAGCCTTCATATTCCATATATGACCACAACCAACAAAGCCATTCACTTGCTCAATTTTTTCATTTGTTTCAGTTTGTTTTGGCAATTGTTTTCCCCAAAATATTCTGCAAGCTATCACTCCACAATTTGGGTTTTCAATAAAATGACTTTCAATAATTTCTAAAGGATGCTCTGTTATAAAATGCGCATCATCATCTAAAGAAATTGCATATTTAGCAGTTGTTAAATTTAGTAACCGATTTCTGCTATAAATTAAACCTTTACTTTTTGGATTTGAAATTAGTTGAATACTTGGATAATTTTCTTTAATAAATTTTGAAGTCTTATCAATAGACCCATCATCACAAATAATACATTCTACATCTTTATGCTGAATTAAATGATTGATTTTTTGAAGTGTAAACTTCAAATCTTCTATTCTATTTTTTGTAGTTATGAGTATGGAAAATGTCTTCATAAACTTAAAGAATTAATTATCTCTTCTAAATGAGAAGGTGAAACATAATGCTCTAAATCTTTTCTGCCTAATTTTAAATTTTTTGATTTTTTTAACCAACTCTCATATAAATTTTGAATGAGTTCTGCAATTTCATTTACATTATCTACATCTGTATGATATAAATAATCGATACCCAACAACCGTTTTACTTCACTATTTTCTGGTGACAGTAATAAAATTGGTTTGTTTGCCATAACACAATGTGGGAATTTTCCTGGTAAAAATGGACTTACATCTGCTTTAGATTCTAAAATAATATTTACTGAGGTGTTCTTTTGTAGATGATAAACTTCATCAAAAGGAACATTTTCATTACTAATATATAATTCTGTAAGTTGCTTATTGTATGAAAATAACATTTCTTTATGGTAGCTCGCATTACCTAACAATATCAATTTGGCATCTTTCTTTGCTATAGGGTTATTTGTTATAAATAACTGAAATCCATCAATCAATCCTTTGGGCGATCGTTGTTTCATCAAATTACCTGCGTGTAACAGGTTAAACTTATTTTCATTAAAATAAGAAGGAAAAGGCTTCATATCATATTCTACCTCAAAATTTTGATGCGGAATTACAACTCCAGTTTTTAAAAAATTAGGGAAATAACCGCCCATCCATTCTTTTAATAATTGGCTAGGAAATCCTGAATACTTCGCTTTTTCTGAGACATTTTTAAAAAATAATTCTTTTTTCTTATGCCCAGGCTCAAACCAATCATATGGTTTTGGGTAGCAATGGAATGGATAAGGATCGTGCACATACGCTAACCACTTCTTATGCAATTGTGGTAATTTAAACAGTGCATAGTGCGGTCTAAAACTAGCACCTTTACTTAATGTGATAACCAAGTTAACATCTGAAAATTCATCTTTGACAAATGATTTAATACTATATATATCGTTGAAAAAAGTAAAAGAAAATCCAAATATATTTTCTAACGGTTTGGAAAAATTAATTTTAAATATTCGCTGAGTCACACGTTGTAATCTGCTTAAAAAATACAAAATCCCTTTTTTTTCTTTGATTGAAAAGCAATCAATATTTTCTATTTGAATTTCTTTTCTTGTGTAATGATAAACTGAAATTTGATATCCTATCTTATGCAAATTTTGGATCAAAGCAACATTGGCCTTAGAGCCACTACTATCATCTACATCAATAGACTCAACAATTATTACTATCTTTTTTGACATTATTAAACTTACCAATTAGTTCTCCAATCAATATCCTTTTTAATTACTTTCGAAGGGTTTCCGAGAATTATTGTTTTAGATTCGTTAAACTGACCCATAACTACACTTCCTAAACCTACTAAATTTATAGATTCTATTTTTACTCCTGGTGCAATTTTAGTAGACGAACCAATATAGATATTATCTTTAATTACAATTGACAAATCTTTTTTTGTCTTTGTCTGAATTGAACCATGAGTCCAAAATTGACTCTCTTTTCCTGCAATCCAAGTGTTATTTCCTATTGATATATCATTCCATAGATCAAAATAATGGTTATTGATAATTCGTGAATTATTTCCAATTTTAAAATTTCCCTTTCCTAAAAAAGAATTTTCCGAATGAATTTTAGTGCTATTTCCTATATTAATCTGATTGCAAGAAAAGTTATTCCTATCAGCAATAAATACATCATCACCAATAAAAACATTCTTACAATTTATCATTGCTTTCCCAATTTTAACATTTTTACCGATTTTATAACCAAATAGATTTTTAAAAAGAAGTACTTTCAAAAAAGAACTTGGAATGTATTTAATAATTTTTAAACAATAAACCTTTACTTTCATATCACTCTAAAGATTCAATAAAATTAATGATTTGCGTTGAAGCGTCTCCATTTCCGTAAGGGTTTGTATTATGCAACAAATCAACATTTGGGTTTAATAATTCAGTAGTCTTCTCAACAATTTTAGACGTATCTGTTCCTACTAAAAATGAACAACCAGATTGAATTCCTTCATCACGCTCAGTCGTATTTCTTGTAACCAATACCGGAATATGTAATGATGGCGCTTCTTCTTGAATTCCACCAGAATCTGAAATAATTAAAGATGATTTACTCATCAACCAAACAAAAGATGGATAGTCTAATGGAGCAATCAAGTGAATGTTATCAATGCCTGATAGCATCTCATACACTACCTTTTGTACATTCGGATTCAAATGAACTGGATATATAATTTCTATTTCCTTATTTCTAGAAATTTCTAAAATTGCAGTACATATACTTTTAAAACCTTGACCAAAGCTTTCACGCCGATGCCCCGTAACCAATAATACTTTTTTATTAAAATTAAATTGTTGCTTTAAATTTTCAATTGTTGTATTTGTAAAACCAGTCTTTATTTTATCTAGGGTAATAAACAATGCATCAATTACTGTATTTCCTGTAACAACAACTTTAGCAGCATCTACATCTTCATTCAATAAGTTTTGTCTTGCTTTGTGTGTTGGCGCAAAATGATAATCTGCAATTCTACCTGTGATTTGCCTATTTAACTCTTCTGGAAATGGTGAAAGCTTGTTATATGTTCGTAAACCTGCTTCTATATGTGCAACTTTAATATTTCTATGAAATGCTGCCAAAGCAACCATAGATGATGTTGTAGTATCTCCATGTACCAAAACCAAATCGAAATTTTCTTCGTCAAAAACTTTATCAATTTCGTTTAAGATACTTGCACTCAATCCATTTAACCCTTGATTTGGCTTCATTAAATCTAAATCATAATCTGGAAATAATTGAAAAAAATTCAATACTTGATCTAGCATTTCACGATGCTGTGCTGTAACACATAGTTTATACGGAATGTTTCGCTTTTTTAATTCCAAACAAATTGGAGCCATTTTAATAGCTTCAGGTCTTGTGCCAAAACATATGAGGAGTTTCAATATTTTTATTTTTTAATTATATTTTTATAAATCTTCCAAACAGGAAATAGCATAAATCTGAATTGTAAATATAACGCTTCAGAAAAACTTATTTCTCTTTTTTCTAAAATATGATTTAATAATTTTTTATCTCTAAAATGTATAGATAAACCTACAAAATAATTAAATAAATATTTTGATAATAAATTTTTTGATGTCAAATTATCTACAATCAACCTTATAGCATCTTTTTTAGAATTTACTCGTACTGGATTTGCTTTCCAAAACTCTCCTGTATTGGAATTTAGGTGTTTTTTATTATAGTATAAAACTTTATCTATATGTGCACCATTAACATTCGTGCTTAATATTCGTTGATACAGTTCCCATTCTTCTGCATATTGCAAATTTTCATTAAATGTATTCTTTTCAAAACATTTCTTTTTCCACATTACGGTACAAGATGCCAAAGAATATGCTCCTGTAATCATATCTTCTAGCGTATTGTTTCTATTTGATGTTATTGCATAATCCTTACTAAAATCAAAACTATCTGTATTAAAGTCTCCTTCAAAAGACTTTTTAACATATGAGCAGTAATCAACATTACTATTAGTAATAGTACTTGTACAAATTTTTAAATTATCTGGATGCACCAGATCATCATCATCAAAAAAAATGATGGTATCTCCTGTAGCTAAAGACAAACCATAATTTCTACTTCCAGGCAATCCCTTTTTATAATTGTCTGTTCTAGAATAATATTTAAATCTAAAATCTTTATCTAAAATTGGTAAGATGACTTCTTTGGTATTGTCTGTTCCTCCATCATCAACTATAATACACTCCCAATTGGTATGCGTTTGGTTTTGGATAGAAAGTAACGACTCTACAATAAAATGTGCTCTATTGTAGGTTGCCATGATTATAGATATTTTCAACTCGCTCATACTAGGAGGCAGTTTTTAATATAATTTAGAGTTGTTTTTTTACTAAATAATTTGTGAAATAATAACGATTTATCCTTCATTATTACTTCTACTAAAGTTTTAATATTGTGATTTTCACAATCATTAATTAATTGATTTCTAACAATTAAACGCAAACCTGATTTTAATTCATTTAATTCTCTATTACCTACAAATTTCGTTAAATCGTTCATTAATATATTCTTATTTTTAAAATACTCAAACACCGAAATATTTTTACCGAGTAAGTTTTCTACACAAAAAGATTTTGTTATTTTATTCCAAGACATTTCAATAGATAACTTATCAAACATTTCTATTGCGGCTAGCTTATATTTATTTCTTTGTGATATATCTTTAGCAATTTTTGAAGTTAAACTATTATGATGCAGCCTATATTTATAAAGGCTTTCTTTTAAGTGAAAAAAATTGAACTTTAAACTTGCTCTCAACCAAAAATCATAATCTTCTAATAAAAACAAAGAAGTATCAAAACCTTTGAGAGTTTCAAATACCATTTTTTTATACATAAATGATGCTCCAATTTTATTACCAAACAGTAAATGTTCTGTTGGTCCAGCAGTATGCATTCTTTTTAAACTACTATCAGTATGAATAATATCATAGTTAGAATAAACCACATCTGCTTTATTCTTTTTTAGGCTTTGTAGATGTCTTTCAAGAAAATCATTTTTTAAAATGTTGTCATCAGATGTCCATGTAATATAGTTTCCTTTAGCAGCATTATGGCCTATATTTAAACTTGCTGGTAATTTCTTATTCTCTTTATTATCTATGACAATTATTCTTGAGTCTTTTAAAGCATAACTATTAGCAATATTCAATGACTCATCTGTTGAACAATCATTTACTACTATTAATTCATAGTTTTTATACGACTGATTTAAACAGCTTTCTATTGCTTCTGCTAAAAAAGGCTCTCCATTGTACACGGGTAATATGATGCTAATTAATTCATTAGTCATTAATTCAAAACTTAGATTTAATCTTACTTAATATATTATAATAAAAAGCGATGACTGGTAAATTTCTCCAAATTTGTCGGTTAAAAAACAATCTATTTTCATCAATAAGCTCTGGGTATTTGAACTTTGTTTTAATATACATCTGCTCTTTAGCTCTTTTTACGAACAATGAATCATCTTCTGCTATTCTGTTTACTAAATAGCTATTTATCATTTTCCAACTTTCTATTGCTGCTTTATTTTTTGCATAACTATCAAAAGTACTTGTATTATCACCATTATTAAATCTGTAATAGGCAACTGCTTTAGGCTCATACATTATTGATGAACAATTTAATAATACTCTACAAAAAAACTCTCCATCTTGGTTTATTATTAAGTCTTCATTCCAAAAGCCTGCTTCAATTATCACCTCTCTTTTCGTTAAGTATACATGAGAAGGAAAATAACCTCCATGTTTTCCAAAACTATCAAATAAACTTTTAGCACTATTATAATTATTATAATAGTGTTGATTTTCTTTAACTACTGCATCATTTAAATTCTTTTCAAATCTCCCCCATTTACAAGTAGCAATATCTCCATTATTTTGTGCTAACAATAAAACCTGATCTTCTAACTTGTTTTTAGAGATTAAATCGTCCGAATCAATAAATTGAATATATTTTCCTTTGCACAGCTCAAAACCAAAATTACGACATGCATTGGCTCCTTTTGGTCTATCATCTGGTCTGTGATAAAATTTAAATCGACTATCCTTATTACAAAACTCAGCTAAAACTTTAGATGTATTGTCAGTAGAACGATCATCCACCACAATACATTCCCAATTTGTATAGGCTTGCGTCAAAACAGAATCTAAGGTTTCCTTGATTAAGTGTGCTCTGTTATATACTGGAATTATGATAGAAATTAATGGGGTTTTCATAATTAAAATGGTGCTTTTTTGTAAAAATACTATTTTACAATGGTTATAAAAAACATCTCTTGCTTGTCAATTATAACTTTTCATTTAAAAGTCAATTTTAGTATTCTTTTAATTGAATAATAGGGTTGAATCACAACAAAACTATATTTTAATAAAAGTGGATTGCTAATAATTTCTTTTAAAGTAAAAAATATTAGTTTTAACTCCCCTTTTCTATCAGGACAAGTTTTTTTAAAACAGGCAGTTTTTTTATTCCAAATTAGTTTTAATCTATTTGAAGGTATGTTATTTCTAACACCCCATTTAAATAATGATTGATACATCATCAAAATATTATTTTTATATAGATCCTTTTTATCAAAAACATTATTACCATGTACTCCTCTTACTGCAACTGGTGTTTCAATAATGCCACTAACAAGCTTCCCTTTCATTGCCATCTTACACCACAACTCAGTATCTTCTGCTACTTTTAAATCTTCATTAAACAAACCAATCTGTTTAAATAAACCTCTTTTAACAGTTAATCCATCTCCCGAAAACCAACCTTTTTCACCAAATGGAGCCATGTTTTCAAAAAGTTTTTCAGGCTCTACAAACTCTTTAATTGTTGTTAAATTTAACCATTCTGCCCTTTCTCCTACATAATCTTCATAGTAGCAAGCTCCTATTGCATTATAAACCCCATCAATAAAATTATCGTTTTCTAAAATAACTAAATCATTGTTAAATCTATTGGAGAGATAAAAATCATCTGCATCTAAAAATGCAATATACTTTTGTTTTGCATTATTTAACCCTAAATTTCGTGTTGCGGAACGACCTTGATTTTTATTATCCGAATGTTGTAATGCTATTATTCTTTTATCTTTTTTTTTCCACTCTAAAATTATTTGCCAAGAATCATCATCACTCCCATCATCAATTAAAATATATTCTTTAACCTCTTTTTGTGACAAAACTGATTCAATCGTTTTATTAAGAAAACGAGAAGCATTAAAAACTGGTGTTATTACAGAAATCATTTAGATACCTAATTTTATTAAAATGTTATCAATTTTATTTGCTAACCTTATAATTAATCTTTTAGATTGTCTAAAATCTATATGAATTTCTTTCTCAATCAATAATTCTTTAATAACGAAAGGTGCAATTTTCATATAAAATTGGCTTCTCTCATTCTCTCTTTTCTTAATAAATTTATTGTCTGAAGATATACCTGTGCCATCGTATAAAACTATTGGGAAATTTAAATGTCTATAACTAGCTTTATCAATTAGAATTGCTTTATTATAAAAAACCCAATCCGAAATTATTGAATAACTTTCATCAAATTTCATGTTTTTAAATAAAATTTTTTTATGAAAGATCGCTTGATGTGTTATTGTAAATTGCAAACATTTTTTTGCATCAAGCACATTAGGCATTTTTTTATAAATAGGTTTTTCTTCACGTCCTGTTATCCAAGCATCTCCATAAACAATATCTTCTATTGGGTTAGATGAGATAAAATCATTCAACACACTTTCATTATTTAAGCTATCTCCACTATTTAAGAATAATAAATATTCTCCTTTTGCTTTTTCAACACCCTTATTCATTGCATTATAAACCCCTTTGTCAGGTTCACTTATCCAATAACTAAAATCATTATTATATTTTGCTATTATCTCTTTACTACCATCTCTACTATCACCATCAATTATAATGTACTCAAAGTTTTTATAGGTTTGTGACAATACACTTTTAATGGTGTCTTCTAAACCAATTACATTATTTAAGTTAATTGTGATAATTGTTATTTTCATTTAAATAAAAAAAATTATTTTGTTTTCCATTTATTTACAAAATCCACAATCTCTTTTTCTGAATAAAAGTGAGTTAGAAATTGGGTTGAATATATTTCATTGAGTCTGTTTTCTGACAAATTAAACTCATCTTTAATTTTTTTATATAGATCGGCTCCTTCTTTTTCTAGAGAAACGTTTCGGATATTATTTTTTATATTTTTAACTCCTAAAAACAAGTCAGTTGCTTCATCAAATACTTTATTTAACATTTCAAGTTTTAAACAAAGTATATCACATTCTTTAAAATTATAAATTGAATACCCTTTTTGTTTATCAAATGGCATATCCAAAATATTTATTCCTGTATATTCTTTAAATTCAGTATCAAACCAAGTTTCAGTCTGATTAAATTTACTTTCAGATAAATAATTTTGAACATCTATCTCTTTTAATTCATCAATTTTATTAATTTCAAAAATTGTTTTCCAATTTTGGAATATATCAGAAACATCTCTTGCAATCGGATCTCTAACCAATGTAATAATTTTAACCTTTTTATTTGGGTTTTGACTCAGTGTTTTGGAAACAATTTGAGCTTTACCTATATTACTTAACCATTTTCCCGATTCCCTAAATGACTTTAACCAAGTCTCACTCAAAAAATGAACATGAAGCACGCTAGTATTTGGCATGCAGTTTTTTAAATTATAATAAACCGTTGACGACCCAACTTTGCCACCAGTATAAATTAAAACACAAATATTCCTCGTCCTCCAATAATTAGTACTTAAAAATAATCTTGTTTTACTAACAACTCTCCTGAAAAGTTTAATTACTCTTATCATCAATTAGTATTTATAATACAAAAGTCTGTTTGTTTCTATCAAAACCTATTACAGGAGGAAACTCATAATGTTTTTTATATATCTTCTCTAACTTAAAATTAGATAGATATGAGAGGTACTTATTTTTTAGGCTTAATTTTTTATAAAATTCTATTTTTTTCAGAATCTTTCTTTCTTTAGAAGATAAATTACACGATACTTCGTGGTCAATTAATTTAAGCACTTCATCATTATAATCATCAAAATGCTCGAGAGAAATTTGATTTTTTGACCTCATTCTAAACCCTCCTAATAATGCATGTGTAACAAACAATTTATCATGCCTAAAAAAACGTAGCCACAATTCAAAATCACCCGCATATTTTAATGCTACATCTATTTTCTTTCCTGCTTTTTCCCATAAACCTCTTCTCCAAAATATCGATTCTTGCTGAATCCATTTATAATCTCTAGTATAATAATTATATTTTGACCACCTTTTAAATGGACCTACTGAAATAGTTCGTCCTTGTTCATCATAACAAGATGGAATACCTTGTAACCAATTTATTTTTTTGTATTTTGAAAAAAATTCTGAAACAATAAAAAATGCCTTTTCCGCATACATGTCGTCAGAATTTATCCATGCCATAATTTCACCTGTAGATTTATCAAACCCCTTTTGTATGGCATCATACAAACCGTTATCCGGCTCAGAAACCCAATAAGATAGCTTAGCTTCATATCTTTTAATAATATCTATTGAACCATCTGTACTACCTCCATCAATAATAATATATTCTAAATTAGGATAGTTTTGATTTAAAACAGACAAAATAGTTTGCTCTAAATATTTTACACCATTATAATTTGGTGTTATGATTGAAATTTTTGGATAATTATTTTGCATTACATTTTGTTTCGACTAATAAAAATGTTTTGAAACTCTAATTTTATAATAATACTTTTTCAACAAGTTAACCAAATCTTTACTAAAGCTATCGCTTTTAATGTTACACCTATTCAAATGCATAAAATATTTGAAAGAAACTGTTTCACAAGGTTTATTATCAAAATTGTAATTTCCATATTCTTTTAAAAAAGGGCTACCAAAATAGTTAACATAACCATTCAGAAAGTCTTCAAAATTTTCTATTTTATTTTTCAACTCTTGTCTATCCTTTAACCTGTTAGCTCCATCACTATTTGAATTTTGATATGGATCACCATACTTTCCTTTATATTTCTGGTTCATACTTGTATCAAGAATTGATTCATCATATTCTATTCCAATCCACTCATATAAATTTTTAATCTTATTTGTAGTATCACTAACTAAATCTTCATATTTTAATGAATAAACATTCGTGTTATTTTCTTGTTCAATACAAAAGGAATGCATTTTTTTTGGAGCAATTAGCAAATCTCTTTTATAGTCATACATTTTTTCTAAGGATGTAATACCCCATGTCTTAATCATAGATTTCAAAACATTTATAGGATTTCTTTTTAGAATAATTATTTTACTTTTAGGAAATAATACAACTATTTCATCTAATATTTCCCAATAACGAGGTGTCTTATCAATAACAAAATTATAATCTTTAAACATCGGTTCATATAAACTTAATAAAAACTGTTTCTGATTTTCTTTGAAATTGAAATCTGAATATTTATTCTGATAATGTTTATATGCATTTACCGTCAATCTAATATCAAACGTGGCTTGCAATAATTCTGGTTTTAATTGATTTGCAAAATTTAAAAGAATCCATGGTTCACTACACGTGTTCGTTTCAACATTATTTGAAAGCAAATTTTGCAAATAAGTTGAACCACTTCTAGGTTGTGAGATTATAAATATGAGGTTTTCTTCTTTCATTTAAACAATAATTTCCCTTTTACTTTACTACTAATCAATTTACCATAAAATAACAAAATCAACTTTGTTTGTGGTAATGTTCTAAAAATTGATAATTTTCTTTCAAAAAGGTTATACCATAACAAACTAATAAATGATTTAAAAGATGCAGGTAAATTTGAGAAAATTATTTTATAAAATCTTGTAACAGTATTTACAGCTTCTTTATGATATTCAAATCCATAATGTTTATCTGCGAAATCCCAAATCTCAATATAGTTTTTAAAATGCTCCACCCTAAATGCTTTCAATCCCAATTCTTTCAATCCAGACTTAGATAACCCGTCTGATCCTTGTCTATAAACAGCCATTTCTTCTTTAAGGAAATAAAATTTACCATGCTTCCCTAATAAAAATGATAATGAAATATCTGCAAATGATACATTACTAAACCAATTAGGCAGAAAATCACCTGCAACAATATTTCTGAACATCACGGTTCTAGCCTTAATTCTCATTTCATTTTTGAAAATATCTTTAACTTCTCCAATAATTTTTTCTTGATATCCAAATCCGTATGTCATTGGGGACTTTTTTTCCTTCCATTTGTTATTTTCAAATATTGCATTTTTTTGCCAATGATGGGTTGCAACTATTTCTGGATTAATTTCAAGTATATTATACTGAAGTTGAAGTTTATTTGAATTTATCCAATAATCATCACCATCACAAAGTGCAATATATTTACCTTTTGCAGCATTCAAGTTCGCTATAAAATTATACCTACTTGTTTTTCTCCCTTTATGATAAATTTTATTCTTTTCATCACGAAGAAATAACCTAATCTTATCTTGATTTTTTCCTGCCAACTCTTTACAAATAGCCCTTGTGTCATCTGTACTATCATCTTCACCAATTATTATTTCATAGGTAAAATTAGTGATTTGATTTAAAGCATTGCGTATGCATTTTTCAATGAATTCTTCATTATTATATACTTGAATACAAACAGACACAACAGGTTGAATAGAATTAACCAGCTTATTTTCTCCTAAATATTCCATATCATTTTTTCTTAGTCAATTTATAGAAAATTTGACCTCTCCAACTAGAATCAACTTCAGCACCAGTTTCATAATTAAAATACTTTTTTTCTATAATTTGAAAACCCGCCAAATTTATCAATTTATCAAATTCATTTGGTTTATGTATGTAAACTTTTGAAATTAAACCATTTGATGCTTTTAGATTATAACTTCCAACATTTTTTACTCCTAAAATATTTTTTACAATATTTAAAAACACATTTTTAAAACCATAATAATCAATATTATACCTATTATTAATATCAATAAATAATACACCATTGTTGCTCATTAAAGAATGTATTTTAATTAAAAAATTCAAGCGTTGATTTTTATCCACTAAATGACCAAATACATTCCAAAGGCATGTAATCATGTCAAACGTAATTTTTGAATGATAATCAAAAAAATCCATGTTAACTAACTCTAAATCAAGATTTTTTTTAAATCTAGCTCTTTCTATCATATGTTTACTTTCGTCAATTAACACTACTTTATCTGGTTTAATCACTTCAACAATTCTAAGGCTTCTAGTTGCATCACCACAAGCAATATCAAGATAACTTTTTATATTATCTGTTTTACAAATTTCTCTCTCCACAGCCCTTAAATACAAATCTTTATCAATTAAAAAATTATTATAATTAGACGCTATGTCATTGTAATATTCCTCACTATTGATATCCATATTTTTTTAATAATTTTTTATTAAATTCTTCAAATATTTTTATTTGACGTTTAGTAAGATCATCAGTATATCTTCCAATAATATTTTTATCTGGAAGTTCATTTAATTTATCCTTCCATGGCATAAAAGCTTTTGGTTCATATTCCTCAATATTGTTTATTGCCCTATAATTCAACATCTCAGAATCATATGGAATATTCAAAAATTCAGAAATTCTTAATAATTCACTTTTGGGGTTTAATACTAAATCTTCAAACTTTATTATTAATTTATTTTCGTTACTAATCCTACCGAGAAAAGTTTCAATTGCAATAATATTATCATTCCATCTTTTTGAAATTTCTGTAATTTCATGAGGTAACTTCGGAGCGTATAAAGATTGGATTTTTCTCCTATGCAAACGCAAAAAAGAACTGGCTACATCTCTACCATCTCTAACAATATGAATATACTTCCCTTTTGGGAAATAATTTGGGATAGTATTTAATTTTTCTTTCCAAAGCTTATTTTTATCTCCCCAAACTTTAATATTCTTTTTATTATGTTGCAATCCATAAAATAGGTAAATAGATTGAATTAAATCTGAATAGGTTTTACAGTTCATTTTCATTAAATATTCCTTTAATTCTTGATAAGGAACCTTCCATGTTTCAAATTTAGTCGAAGCAAACAAATCAATTAAAAATTGATCAAGCCCTTCTTTTTCATTCCAATTACAATAAGTTTGCTCAAGCCATAAAAAAAAATGACTTTCAGGTGGAATAATTATATTTTTATGACAAGTCAACATAAGTCTCAACAATGAAGTTCCTGAACGTGGGTTTCCAATAATAAATAGCTGGGTCATGCAATAACTCTTTTAACAATATCTAAAATTAAATTTTGATTTTCAAAACTTAAATCGTGTGACAATGGAAGACACAAAATTCTAGAGGCAATATCATCAGAATGTGGAGTATCAAAAGATGAAACGTAATTTAATTTACTTAAACTGGGGTAAAAGTATCTTCTAGGAAAAATTGATTCTTTATTAAATAATTTTAAAATAATTTGTAACTGATCTTCGCTCTTAAATATTATTGGAAAATAACAATAGTTCCAATTTGTTCCTTCTCTAATTTTTAAGACTTTAAGATTTGTGAATTCTTCTATATTCATATTATAATAATCAACAACTCTTTTTCTACCTTGTATAATTGTTTTCATATATGGCAATACAGATAAACCCATAGCAGCTTGCAATTCAGACATTTTAGCATTAATTCCAACCCTACTAAATTCCCCAGGTTCTTTATGACCAAAATTATGGCTATCAAAAAGTATTTCATTTAATGAATCATCATTAGCCATCATACACCCTCCTTCACCAGTATGAAACAATTTAGTTGCATGAAAACTACAAGTGCTTATATCTCCATAATTAAAAATAGAATGCTTTTTATACTTTACCCCAAAACAATGAGCAGCATCATAAATTACTTTCAGATTGTGTTTTTTTGCAATAATTTCTATTTCTTCTACGGCGCAAGGGTTACCAAAGACATGAGTAGCTAATATGGCTGTAGTTTTAAGAGTAATCGCTGCTTCAATTTTGGTTTCATCTATAGTTAAATATTCTGGATGAATGTCAACAAAAACAGGAGAGCACCCTTCCCATACAATACTAGAAGTTGAAGCTACATAAGAGAACGGAGTGGTTATAATTTCACCTGTCAAACCCAGAGATTTAATCGCTATTTGTAAAGGTAAAGTACCATTGGTCGTTGCTATAATATTTGGAACACCTAAATATTTTTTTAATTTCTCTTCTAATTCTTGTACCAAAGGTCCTCTATTGGTCATCCAATTTTTATCCCAAGACTTTTTAAGAATAGCATTGTATTCATCTTGTGGTGGTAAAAATGTTTTAGTAACGTTAATCATTATAAAATAACAAGGTTAAACATAATTATAAGTTGTTTTTAATAAAAATGGTTGCCAATTTTCATCATTATGAATTATTTGAAAGGATAATACATTATTAACTCGGAGTAATGGTTCCAAACTTGTAGGTTTTAATGCGGCTATACTAATAGAATAAATTCCTTTTGATAATTGTACATTTTCATGGGTAACAAAAAATTCAATTTCATTTTGAGATCCACTAATCATATATTCCTTGTTATTCCTTTCTAATAATGCAACAGGTCTTTGCTCTTTATCCATTACAATAATATTAAACAAAGGAGAATTCATAGGTTGCTTTATTTTAAACTTAAAATAAAATTTAAGGCTACTATCCCAATTCAACTCTTTTATTCTTACATTCGTTTTAGCATCAATCATATCAACTTTTTGCAACTCTATACTACCATCATCAAATACCACATTACTTTCATTTTGTGCAAAACGTTTATAATATTTATCTATTGCGGCAGCAACACCTTTACCCTGTAATTTAGAGACACCATTTTCCATTAATATTATCTTGTTACATATACGTGATATCATTGGCATATTATGCGATACAAAAACAATCGCTGTATTTGGCAAAATGGTATCTATAGTTTTAAAACATTTTAATACAAAGCCTAAATCCCCTACCGCCAAAACCTCATCAATAATCAAAACATCTGGTTCCATTTGTGCAGCTACTGCAAAACCTAAGCGCACCTTCATCCCACTACTATAATTTTGTACAGGCATATCTATAAACTCCCGTATTTCTGCAAAGTCAATAATCTCTTCAACTTTGGCATCGATTTCTGCTTTAGTAAAACCTAAAACTGCACCATTGTTATAAATATTTTCTCTACCACTTAATATTGGGTTAAAACCAGCTCCGAGTTCTATCAATGCTCCTACTCTTCCTTTTATGGTAACTTTACCTTCATCTGGGTTTATAAGTCCATTCAATATTTTTAAAAGTGTAGATTTTCCTGCGCCGTTATGACCAATTAAACCTAAACATTCGCCACGTCGTAATTCGAAATTAATATCTTTTACTGCCCAGAACTCTTTGGGGCGTAAACCTTGTTGTTTAGATTTCCCCAACACATTCGAAGTTAAATCTTTGACTCCATACCACAAGCTTGTCTTTAAGTCTTTACAAAACTTTTTTGAAAGCCCTTCTACTTTTACTAATATGTCGCTTTGGTTGTTCACTTAATTATTTATTCATTTCTATTTTGAAATCGCTTCACGCTGTTCGCGAAGACGTCATTGCGAGCATAGCGTGGTAACCTTTATTAAACTTACTTCTTCACTTCTTGAGATCGCTACGGCTTTCGTTCCTCACTCCTCGCTAAGGCGTATCATTTTATTTTCACTTCTAACTTCTAATCTCTCACTTCTAAAATCTACCTTCATTAGGCACTCATTCGTTCTACTAGTATTGGTATTGAAATTCTATAAAACAACAACCCTAAAAAGAATAATGGAATACATACTAAAACAATTCCTAAATAATAGGTGATATATTCTGGTGTAGCTCCTGTTATAAAATCTCTTGCTGTTAAAATTAATGGTGTAAATGGGTTCAATTCCATCAATTGTTTCATAATCCCTTCTTTGGGTATTGCATAGACTACTGGCGTTACATACATCAATAGGCTTAATCCCATAGAAATTATTTTTGCAATGTCTTTATAGAGCATCCCAATTGGTGTAATAAATAATCCTATTGTCGTTCCAAATAAAATTGCTCCAGTTATTGCCAATGGAAACAGTAATAATGACCAATGAAAACCAACACCATACAGAAAGACAAATACTAATAATATTATTATTTTAATAAGGCTATTAAATAGCAGCTTATAAATTCCAGAAATGATTAAAGCTTCTTTCGGAAAATTAATTTTAGATAAAATCCCTCTTGCAGCATTAGTACTTGCTGTTGGAGAATTAATAGCCTCTACAATAATGGACCATATCAAGGTGCCAGAAAAAGCATACACAGGATACGGGATTCCTGTATCACTTAAACGAATTGTATCTGTGCTATTCAAAAATATCCAAACAAAGGCAGTTGTTAGTGGTGTAATAAACGCCCATAAAATTCCTAAATAAGATTGTCTGTATTGTGCTTTGATATCACGTACCGCCAATTGTTTTGCTAAAAATCGAGAAGAATAAATATCACCCAAACTGTCTTTTAACAATTTGCCAATTCTAATATTATTTTCTTTTTGATATATGCGTGTTTCTAATTCCATTGGGGCTTCTAGAATTAATTATTTTTTTGATATTTCTTGTAAAAATCAACAAACGCTTTAATTCCATCTTCTAGCTTTGTCTCTGGCTTAAAACCGATATACTCAAACAAACTCTCAACATTTGCGTATGTAGAAGAAACGTCTCCAGGTTGCATAGGCTTAAAAACAATCTTTCCTTTAATATCTAATTCCTTTTCTAGGGCACGTACAAAATCCATCAATGCCACAGGGCTATTATTCCCAATATTAAATAGTTGATACGGCGCTACACTTTTTGAAGGCGTAGGTTTCTTTTTATCAAACTTCGGGTTTCCTCTTTTTGGCGCTAATGGAATCAATCGTTTTACACTTTCAACAATATCATCTACATAGGTAAAATCACGACTCATTTCTCCGTTATTAAACACTTCAAACTTCTTATCTTCTAACATCGCTTTGGTAAAGATATACAAAGCCATATCTGGTCTGCCCCATGGCCCATAAACTGTAAAAAATCGTAGCCCTGTACACGGAATATTATATAAATGTGCATATGAATGTGCCATCATTTCATTAGCTTTCTTACTTGCTGCGTACATGGCTAGTGGGTGGTCTGCAGAATTCTCTTCGTGAAAAGGAATTTCTTCACTTAAACCATATACCGAACTAGATGATGCAAATACCAAGTGACCTACCGGATAAGCTCTACAAGATTCTAATAAATTTAAAAAACCAGTAATATTGTTATCTACATATGAATGTGGGTTGATTAAAGAATACCTCACCCCTGCTTGTGCCGCCAAATTCACAACAAAATCAAAATGATTAACTTTAAACAAATCCTTTAGTTCTGATAAATTTTTTAAATCTAATTTAATATATGTGACTTCTCCTTTTAAAGGTTCATTATCTTTAATATCCGAAGTATCAATACTCAATTCTCGCAAACGAGCCAATTTTAAATTGACATCATAATAATCATTCAGATTATCGATTCCAAAAACCTCATACCCTTCAGCAACTAATTTCTTTGCCAAATGAAACCCTATAAAACCTGCTACTCCTGTTATAAGAACCTTTTTCATTGATTACTTTTTTTTTACTTATTTTATGTCACTTCTAAGAAAGATGAAGTTCAAACAATCCTTTTCATTTTTTCTATCTTTCATTTAAAATCAAAAGTACACAAATATAAATTTTAATCCGCTGTTGACTTTATTATTTTGTTGAAGTTTTTAACATAGTATTGATAAGATTATTGTGATTATCATGGTAAAACTTTTTAAATTTGATGCATAAAATTTTCACATGAAACAAGCATGTAAAATGTTTATCACCTAAGGGGATGACATAGCAAACAGCATGTGACCTTAAAAAAAATATAGACACATGAAAAAACAATTGATAGAATGCGTACCTAATATTAGTGAAGGACGCGATTTAGATAAAATTAATACCATTGCAAATGTTGTTGAAACTGTTGATGGCATTAAACTACTTGATGTTGATCCTGGTGCTGCTACCAACAGAACCGTAATTACTTTTGTAGGCGAACCCGAACAAGTGATTAAAGCGGCTTTTAAATTGATTCAAAAAGCAGCTGAATTAATTGATATGAGCAAACACTCAGGTGAGCATCCTCGCTTTGGTGCTACAGATGTTTGTCCATTGGTTCCAATTTCAGGAATTTCTTTAGATGAAACTGCAAGTTATGCTCACAAACTAGGTGAGCGTGTTGGGAAAGAATTGGGCATACCAGGATATTTTTATGAGAACGCAGCTAAAATAGAACGACGTAAAAACTTAGCCAATTGTAGATCTGGTGAATACGAAGGGTTAAAAGAAAAATTATCTACTACTGACTGGAAACCTGATTTTGGCCCTGCAGAATTTAATTCTAGTGTTTCAAAAACTGGTGTAACGGCTATTTCATCACGAGACTTCTTGATCGCATATAATGTCAATTTAAATACTACTTCTACAAGGCGTGCTAATGCAATTGCATTTGATATTCGAGAAGCAGGGAGAGTGAAACGAGAAGGAAATCTTACTACTGGTAAAAAAGTGTTGGGTGCCAATGGCGAGCCTGTTCGTATCCCCGGAAAATTAAAAGCAATAAAAGGAATTGGTTGGTATATAGACGAATATGGAATTGCACAAATCTCTTATAACCTCACCAATATTAGTATCACTTCGATGCATATTGCTTTTGACGAAACTGTTAAATCAGCTATCGGTAGAGGGCTTCGAGTTACAGGGTCAGAATTAATTGGTTTGATTCCTTTGAAGGCAATGTTAGATGCAGGTGACTACTTTCTTAAAAAGCAAGAACGCTCATTGGGGATTTCGGAAACTGAAAAAATAAAGATTGCTGTAAAATCTTTGGGACTGGATGATTTAAAGCCATTTAATCCACAAGAAAAAATTATTGAATATGTTATGGCTAATGCTGATAAAAAATTATTAATTGATTTATCAGTAAGTGAATTTGCCGAAGAAACTGCAAGTGAATCAATGGCACCAGGAGGTGGATCAATCTCAGCTTATGTAGGTGCTTTGGGCGTTTCATTAGGAACTATGGTTGCAAATTTATCTGCTCATAAAGCTGGATGGGATGATAAATGGGAGTTTTATTCTGAATGGGCAGTAAAAGGACAAGCCTATAAAAACAGGTTGCTTTATTTGGTTGATGAAGACACCAATGCGTTTAATAAAATTATTGATGGATTTAGAATGCCTAAAGGAACAGTTGAAGAAAAACAAATAAGACAACAAGCAATTCAAGATGCTACAAAATATGCAACTGAGATTCCGTTTCAAGTAATGGAAACTGCTTATAAATCTACCGAGGTGATGCAGGCCATGTTAAAAGATGGATTACAAAGTTCTTTGTCTGATACCGCTGTTGGAATTCTATGTGCAAAGACCGCAGTGACTGGTGCATATTTTAATGTTCGTATCAATGCTAAAGATATTATGGATCGTGACTATGCTGATGACATTATTGCAAAATCTGAAAAAATTTATCAAGCAATGATTCAGATTGAAAAAAACACTATTGAATTTATAGATAGTAAAATGTAGGATAAAAAAACGGAGGAAAAAAGATTCTTCAAGTAATGACTAACTATATCGTAATCTGTATTGAGTGAAGTTATCAGTGTTCTAACTAAAAATTATCATGAAAGAAAAACTTAATATTATTCCCTTTGAGCCAAAACATACAACTCAATTCCATGATTTAAATATCGTATGGCTAGAAAAGTATTTTTATGTTGAAGATCATGATCGAGAAGTACTGGAAAACCCACAGAATTATATTATTGATAATGACGGCTATATTTTTATGGCCGAATATCAAAATAAAATTATTGGAACTGTTGCTCTCATAAACGAAAAAGAAGGCTTTGAATTAAGTAAAATGGCTATTAACCCCAAGTTTCAAGGATTGAAATTTGGGCAGCAATTAATGACTTATTGTATTTCATTTGCTAAAGAAAAAGGGCGGAATGGGCTATTACTTTATTCAAATACTAGCTTGGAAAATGCTATTTATATTTATAGAAAATTTGGTTTTATAGAAGTCCCTTTTGGAGGCTCTCCATATTCTAGAGGGGATATTAAAATGGTGCTAAATTTAAAATCGCATAAAAAAAGCGAAAGTGATTAACCTTTCGCTTCAGTTTTTTAAGTTTCTATTTTCCAAATTTGTAAGCAGCTCCAATTTGAAAATGACTGAACTTTACTTCAACAAAGTCTGTATCACTATAATCAGTTAGGCCATAATCATATCTCGCTTCAACTTTAAAGTTTTCAAAAATTTCGTATGAAACTCCAGCATCCAGACCAAAACCAAAGGAGTTTAAACCATCTGGTGTGTCAACTAATAAAGTTAGATTAGGACCTGCATACCCTTTAAATCCTTCAAAAAATTCGTAATTCAGCAATATTGGTGCCTGGAACATTTTCCAATCAGAAAAGTAAACAAAATCAACTTCTGGCTGAACACCCATTTTTTCGCCTATATCAATATCTTCAAATTCAACCCCAACATAAAACCCAGTAATATTCTGAGTTTCAGAGAAACTTAATTTCGAATTCGAAGTTGCTTCAGCTGATCTGCTTGCAGAACGGGCGGTAGTAGAATTTGAATAACTCACTTTTTCACTTCCAAAAGCGGCACCTGCTCTAGGCACTGCACAAGAAAAAAGCATCATAGCACAAGCTATAAATGCCAAATAAAATACATTTTTCATAATAGTAGAATTTTGATTAGTTCTGCTAATATACTAAATAATCATTTAATTATCAATGAGATAATCTTTTGAAAAAAGTATAAAAGTTAAATAATGAAAATAAAATTAATAAAATAACTTACGTTTTACAAAAAGCTCTGAATAGCTAACTCATAACTTTTAAGTCCAAATCCAGCGATAATTCCTTTTACATTTGGAGCTATAAAAGAAGTGTGTCTAAACTCTTCGCGTGCATGCACATTTGAGATGTGTACTTCAATAACGGGAGTTTCAATTGCCTTTACTGCGTCTGCAATACCGACAGAAGTATGTGTATATGCAGCAGCGTTTAAGACAACACCATCATACAAAAAACCTACTTCATGCAATTTGTCTATAAGCTCCCCTTCTATATTCGATTGAAAATAAAACAATTCAATACCTGTATGTTTTTTTTGTAATGTTTTAAAATAATCTTCAAAAGAATCAGAACCATAAATAGCGGGTTCTCTTTTACCGAGTAAATTTAGATTGGGACCGTTGAGAATTAGAAGTTTCATTTGTCTTTTTTATTACTTTTTAACGGTCATATGCTGTTCGCTATTAATCTTTCTCATAAAAATAAAAAAATTATATGCTCGTTTCATGTGTTCAAAAATAGAATAAAAAACTTTATACACACTAATGATATTGAAAATTATTGAATTTGATATATTTACAAAATGAAGTGGCAACTGGCATTAAATGATTACCAACTCTATTTAAAAATAGAACGAGGGCTCTCTGAAAATTCGGTGGATAGTTATGTACGTGATGTTAAAAAGCTAACCTTGTATTTAGAAGATAACAGGATTGTCATATCGCCTATCAAAATTGATAATGATTTAATTCAGCAATTTATTTATGAAGTATCAAAAAGCATCAATCCACGTTCACAATCACGACTAATATCTGGATTAAGAAGTTTTTTTGACTACTTGATTTTTGAAAAATATAGAGAAACCAATCCAACCGATTTAATCGAATCTCCTAAAATTCGACGAAAACTTCCTGACACTTTATCAATTGATGAAATTGATAAAGTAATTGCAAGTATAGATTTAAGCAAACAACAAGGTGAACGTAACAGAACGATTCTGGAAACTTTATATAGTTGTGGATTAAGAGTTACAGAGTTAATCACTCTACAAATTTCTGATTTATTTTTTGACGAAGGATTTATTCGTGTGGTTGGAAAAGGTGATAAACAACGATTTATCCCGATCAATACACAAACCCAAAAATTTATTAACTTTTATATAAGGGATATTCGAAGTAGTATAAAAGTGCAGAAAGGATTTGAAGATACGCTGTTTTTAAATAGACGAGGTAAACAACTGACACGAGTCATGATATTTACGATTGTAAAAGATCTAGCAATTGTAGCTGGAATAAAAAAGAAAATCAGTCCACACACTTTTAGGCATTCTTTTGCAACTCACCTACTAGAGCGGGGTGCTGACTTACGTGCAATTCAACAAATGTTAGGGCATGAAAGCATTACTACAACAGAGATTTATATGCACTTAGACAGAAGTCATTTACAAAAAGTAATGGAGCAATTTCATCCAAGAAAATAACCAATCTACTCTTCCTCGTCTCCTTTATTCAATTCAACGTTATCAATTAAATCATCTGCTTGTTTCTTTAAATCAGTTGCTTTAAGAAAAAGGCTTATTTTACTTCTTACAAAATAAAGAATCGTTAAAATTAGTAATGTAAAAGGAAGTGAATATACAAATTCAAATTCATCATTAAATTCTACATCATCATTAACAACACTTATAAATTGAAAAACGTATACTGAAATTGGTATTACAATTGCATGATACCACCAATGTTTACAAGTAGTAAACCATAATATCAATAGAGATAGAGGGATAAGTTTAGCAAAAACATTATACATAAAATACCTTACGCTTTCATAATAATTACTTGTAAAGGTTACTCCAAAAATTTCATAAGTTGAAGTTGCTGGAAAGCTCTGATACAAATAGAAAGCATAAGGTATAAATAGCATAAATGCTATAATCAAGCTACCCGTTAGTAGGTATCTTGCACTTGGCTTTTTCGACTGATTGGTTGTTGTCATTGTCTGCATTTGAATTATCATTCATCACGAAAGATAATGAAAAAACAGCTAACATCAGCAATCCGAAAACTAATTTTGCTTTTTTCATTTTAGTAAGATTTAAATTAAAGTAAGTGGCTAATATATGCGGCACTTACGATATAAGCAAATAAATCCCTATCTATTTTCGGGGTTAAATGAAAATAAACGAACTAAAATGGTTGGACTGCTAATACACATCAAGGTTTGGGGCCTTTGAAAGATGTATAAATTTTTTCAGAATCTTTTCTTTTTTTCTTTCTTTTGTGGGGTTAATGGTTTATAATAACTAAATTTTTGCACATAATTATTTATTAATTCATGTGCATTTACTTGAACTATAAAACAATTTCTCGATAAAAAGGGAGTAATTGCAGGGACGTTCACTAGCTCCAAATGTACATATTTATTTCAATTGGGCAACTAAATTCTGGCTTTTATGAAAAATATTTTTGATTTGTTCTCTTATAATGTATAATAGGTATGGTTACTACCTCTAGCAAAGCCTATTAGATGGATACCAAATTCTTTGCAAAAATCTATTGCTAATGAAGAGCAACCTGAAACAGCAATAATGGTTGGGATTTTAGCTATAAAAGCTTTCGTAACAATTTCATAAGAAACTCTTCCACTCACTAATAAGTAATTGGAGTTAGATAATTTTTTTTGAGTGATAAGGTCTCCTATCGCTTTATCAACAGCGTTGTGCCTTCCAATATCTTCTTTAATTGAAAGAAGTTGATAATTTGAATCAAATATTGCAGCAGCATGAGAAGCTCCTGTTTCATTGAAAACAATTTGCTGTTTGCTCATTATAGAAAACATCCTTTCTATATTAAACGAAGCGGTTTTAGATGCTGAATGTAGCTTATCACCACTTTTTTTAATAGCGTCTAAAGTCTGTGCACCACAAACTCCACATGATGAAACAGATAATAAAGTTCGCTTGTTTAAATATCCTTTACCTAAAGCTTTTTTTGATATTTCAATATTTACAATCGAAAAATGATACTCAGAATTTTCAATAATTTCAATATCGATATTTTCTTCTCCTTTATAGATATCTTCAGCAAACAAAAGTCCACGAATTAAGTTTTCATCATCACCTGGAGTACGCATAACAACCGTATAGGGTTGATCATTGATATTTATTTGAATAGGTGCCTCAACAACTATATCATCTTCAATAAAAGATTGCTTATTGTTTGAAACTTTTAGAGCTTCATATTTTAAAGATTTCATCTGAGTAGAATTAAATGCGCTTAAAATCTACAGCAACAACTTTATATTCTGGAGTCATCGTTTCTTTGTCACCAACACTACCTGTTATCAAATTGATAAAAACTTCAGGTTGATGAAAAGTTGTTCTCAAAATACCCTTTTTAACTTTTTTTGAATATTTGATTGGAATTTTAACCTCTCCTCTATCAGAGAATAATATAACCATTTCATTGTCTTTGATTCCTTTTTTGATAGCATCTTTTGGATGCACTTCTAATACATCTTTACCTAAAATAGTTTGATTATCTGTTCTACGAGTCATCGTCCCAGAATTGTAATGTTCCAATTCACGTCCTGTTGTTAAAATGAATGGATATTTATTTCCATGCTCAACAATCTCTGGAGTTTCTTCAAAATCAAAATTGTGGAAAGTCCCAATTCCTTTTTTAAATGCACCATCAATATGTAACATTTGGGTATCGGTTCCATCTTCTTTAATTGGCCATTGTAATCCATTTTCTCCTAATCTATCCCAAGACAACCCATTCATAAAAGGAATAACATCAGCTATTTCTTCAATTACATTTGCTGCATCATACGTCAACCCTGTTGGCTGGTCATAACCCAATTTACTCATGATGTCAATAATAATTTGACCATCTGGTTTGGTGTTTCCAATTGATTCAACCACCTTATTTACACGTTGAACCCTACGCTCTCCATTTGTAAAAGTTCCGTTTTTTTCAAAATATGATGATGCTGGCAATACAACATCAGCCATTTCTGTAGTAGCAGTCATAAATAATTCTTGAACCACTATCAATTCCAATTTTTCAAATGCTTTGATACTATGATTTGTATTTGGGTCAGTCATAATTGTATCTTCACCCATAATATACAGGGCCTTTAGTTTTCCATCAATAGCAGCATCGAGCATTTCTGGAATTTTAAGCCCCTCATGTATTGGCATTTTATCTACACCATATTTATCAGCATAATATTGTTGTATTTCTGGCTTATTAATATCCATATATCCAGCACCTTGGTGTGGCTGCACACCCATATCTGCTGCTCCTTGTACATTATTTTGCCCACGAAGTGGGTTTAATCCCACCCCCTTTTTTCCAATATTACCCGTCATCATCGCTAAGTTAGACAACAACATCACAGTTTTACTTCCTTGAAAATGTTCAGTAACTCCCAACCCATGAAACTCCATTGCACGTTCTGACTTTGCATAAGCAACTGCCGCAGCTTTTACTTTTTCTTTAGATACTCCGGTGATTATTTCTAATTCATCCATATCTAAATCAGCAATGTGGTTTTTAAATTCTATATATTTTTCTGTATAAGATTCTATGAAATGCTCATTCACTAAATTTTCAGTGATAATATAGTAGGATATCATATTAAGGACAGCAACATTGGTTCCTGGTCTTATTTGTAAAAAGTGTGTTGCTAAATCGGCTAATTTTGTTTGAATAGGATCAACCACAATAGAGGTAACACCTTTCATAAATGCTTGCTTTATCTTTGCACCTGTAACTGGATGTCCTTTTATTGGGTTTGCGCCAAATAAGAAAATGGCATCAGTTTGTTTTAAATCTTCAATAGAGTTTGTTGCAGCTCCAGTACCAAAAGATTTTTGCATACCCCATGCGGTTGGTGCATGACAAACACGTGCACAACCATCAATATTATTTGTACCTACAGCAACACGAATCATTTTTTGCATCAAATAGTTCTCTTCATTTGTAGCTCTAGATGATGAGATTCCACCAATACTATCTGCGCCATATTTATTTTTGATATCAATCATTCTTGTGGTAATAAAATCATAGGCTTCATCCCAAGATACAATTTCAAATTCACCTTTTTTCTTAATCATCGGTTCACGCAATCTATCTGGATGATCGTAAAATTGGAATGCGAAACGTCCTTTTAAACAGGTATGCCCTTCATTAACTTCGGCAGTTTCTGGAGCTTGAATCCCTCTAATTTTCCCATCAATTACTGACACATCCAATTGACAACCAACTCCACAATAGGTACAAGTTGTGCGTACAGTTTTATCAGCAATCAACGTTTTGGTTTCAAATTTATCCGTCAAAGCTTCTGTAGGGCAAGTTTGTACACAAGCTCCACAAGACACACATGCTGACTCATCAAAAGTAGTATCAAACCCTTTAATGATATTGGTTGCAAATCCTCGACCAGTCATTCCTAAAATCATTTCACCTTGAATTTCTTCACAAACTCTCACACATCGATAGCAATTTATACATTGCGATAAATCTGACTTTATATACGGATGCGCTCTATCCGTTTCAATATCTAAATGATTTTTACCTTTTGGGTATCGCACATTTGGGATTCCAATTTGAGCAATAGTCTCCTGAAAAGGAGTTGCTTTTTTATTATTAGCAGGTAATACTTTATCAGCAGGATAATCAGTTAAAACCAATTCAACAATATTTTTTCTAAGGCGTTTAATTTTTTCTGTGTTGTGATACACGTATAAACCTTCACTAATTGGTGTATGGCAAGATGCCATTGTTTTGGTTGGACCATTTTCGATTCTAGCAACCTCGACAGAGCAAACTCTACACGATCCAAAGTTTTCTAACCGATTGTCTTGGCACATTGTCGGAATTGAATTTTCATTTACTTCTATTCTTCTAACAAATTCTAAGATGGTTTCACCTTGTTTATATTCGTGTGCTATATTGTTTATATATGCTTCCATCAGTTCGATTTAAAATATTGGTTCAACTCATCATTAAAATAATTCAATGCGTTTTTTATTGGTAATGGTATTCCTCCACCCAATCCACACAATGAACCAATTTCTAAAGTTTCTAATAAATCATCAAACAATTGACGATCAATTTTATAATCTTCTTTCTGCGCTTTTTGTAGCATTTCTTTTCCTCTAAAAGAACCTATTCTACACGGATAACATTTGCCACAAGATTCATCTGCTGTAAATTCCATGAGATGTTCTAAAAACTGAATCATAGGAAAATCTATTGGAATAGAAACCACACTTGCATGTCCTAATAAAAAGTTGTTTTCTCCAAAGGATTCAAAATCTAAGTCTAAATCAGAAAATTTTTGAATTGGAACAATTCCTCCTAAAGGTCCTCCTATTTGTACTGCTTTGATGTCCGATTTAAACCCTTGTCCAAAATCATCAAAAATGATTTGCAAAGGAGTGCCCATTTCAATTTCATACATTCCTGGTCTGTTGAAAAAACTATCTAAAGAAACTAATTTTGTTCCGCTAGATTTTTCAGTTCCTAAATCTGCATAAGCTTCTCCTCCATTATCTAAAATCCAATGAATGTTTGCAAAAGTTTCTACATTGCTCAACACCGTTGGTTTTCCATACAATCCATATTGTGCTGGATAAGGAGGGCGCACTCTAACTTCTGGTCTCAAACCTTCAATAGAATTTAACAAAGCTGTCTCTTCACCACAAATATAGGCCCCTTGACCACGAATAATCTTGAATTTAAAATCTTGAGCAATTCCTAATTCTTTTAATTCTTCAATCGCATTTTGGATGATTTTAATAGAATCTGGATATTCACCACGAATATACAAGACACCAGTAGCAGCACCTACAATCAGTCCAGAAATATACATTCCAAACAATACCTTGTGTGGTTGCTGTTCCATTAAATACATGTCAGAATATGCCCCAGGATCTCCTTCATCAGCATTACAAACAATATATTTTTGTTCATTAATTTCTTTAGAAACTGCATCTAATTTTATCCAATATGGAAAACCTGCTCCACCTCGACCACGAATATTTGAAACCTTAATTTCATCAATAGCCTCTTTTTGTTTTGTTCTATATTTCTTAGACAAACTGTAAAACTCAGCAACATCTTTAACTTTAGATGTTAAGATTGGAGTGGTATTACACCCTACATAATAGGAGTTCTCTACAGCACTCGAACTAATATTTTTAATAACGATATTCTCAATATTTTCTTTTGTAGATGCCGAGTATGTTTTATCATTAAACATAAAAGCCGCATTGGTATGACAATGACCAACACAAGCCGCATGACCAATTTCTTCGTCCTTAAAATGATCTTTTAATAGATTGTTAACTTTGGATTGTGATTTGGCAACCATACACGCTGTTCCGCTGCAAACATGCACTTTTTTATTTCTATTTTCTTCTTTAGTAAAATCATAGAAAGAAGTAGTACCTGCAACTACAGAATCGTCGATTAAAAAGCGTTTTGCTAATTCTTTAAAATCTTCTTTTGTGCCATCAGAATTTGATAGATCAGCAATATTTTCAAGTAGATTATCGTCTAATCCTTTACGGTAAGAAAGCGAACGGATATTTTTATTTGCCATAGGTGTTTAAAATAATCGATAAAATTACTCAAACCTTTTCGCAAATTAAAACAATGTGTTTATTATTTATACCTGTTGTAAAAAACAAGTATTGATTTCCTCCATCTTTAATTCCTGTTTTTTTTCTAATCTGTTCAACTGATTGCGGAAAGTTACGTGTAGTGATGTTTGCTTTTTTACTAGGAATTAGTTTTTTGAGTTGTTTTTTGTCGAATGAAATATTGTGTTTTAATTCAAATTTCCGTCCAGGGAAATCAATTAAAAGATTAGAAGTATATAAATGTGAGTGTTGATGCAGTTTTTCTATATCTAATTGATTTGCAATTTCTGTAAACCCTCCTGATTTTAAAATAGCAGCATTGGGTTCGTAAATGTATTTTTTTGGCAATCCATAATTTGGTGTTTTAGATTTATCAAAAACAAATTCAAAAAGTTGACGCTGCTCTTTTTGTAGGTTAATTGTTTTAATTTTGATGGACTCCAAAAACCCTTTTTTAAGTATAAACAACAGTTCCTTCACTTCATTATTTACTGCAACTACATGAATGTTTTTTACAAATTTCAATTCACCAATAGCACTAGAGATATCAAGTATTGGAGAAACTTTGATTAAAATATTATTAGAATGATTAAAAAGAGAATTTAAATTTTTTGGCACATTCGGTAAGCAATCATCCAATAAAAATACTTTTTCTTTCATATCATTTCTTCGAGATGGATCTATATAAATCCAATCAAACTTTGAACTATTTCTTTGTAAATAGTCTAATCCATTAGTAGCAACAGTTGCTATATTTGTTTTCTTTAACTGTTGATAATTATGAGTAACAACCTCAGATAATTCTTGATTAATTTCGCAATGTGTTACCTTTTTAAATTGTTTTGAGAAGTAATAACAATCTATTCCAAAGCCACCCGTTAAGTCTATAATAGAATCTCCAGAAATCAATTCAGTTTTATATTTAGCAGTAACTTCTGATGATGTTTGCTCAATATTTAATTTGTTAGGGTAATAAATATTCTCTGTGACAAACCAAGTTGGCAATTTCTTTTGACATCTTTTTTTAGCTTCAATTTGCTCAGCTATTTCTTTGGTTGATGCATTTGAAAAAGAAGTACCCTTAAGTAGAACTTTAGCAATATCCTCATTGATATTATCATTGACAAATTGTTGGATATTGGTATGTAAGAGATTTATATTCACAAAAAGCAATTGTTCTTTAAAACAGAAATCTAGACTTTACTTAATTTTGAATTTCACCTTTTTCAGGAATAACAATTAGGGCGTTCTTTATAGATTCTTAGTCAATGATTGTACAATTTTATTATCGGCTAAAAATTCTTTTAAAATCACTTTTAGTGCAGTGTAACTTGGCACAGCTATCACCATCCCAATTACGCCAAACAGTAATCCGCCAATAATAATAATTAAGAATATTTCTAGAGGATGCGATTTTACACTTTTAGAAAATATGTATGGCTGGCTAATAAAATTATCTATCAACTGCGCAATTACATAGCCAATTAATACGTATAAAGTAGTTGGTAAAATTACAGTTTTAAAGTCGTGTCCAATATTGGTTGTCATTGTTAAAAACAAAATTAATATCCCGCCAATTAATGGCCCTATATATGGTATTAAATTTAACAAGGCACATAAAAAAGCAATAACGATGGCATTATCTACTCCAAATATTGCTAGTGTTACCGAATATAAAATAAATAAAATGGTAATTTGAAATACCAAACCAATAAAATATCTAGATAATAAATCTTTAATAGTATTCATTGATTTTTCAATTCTTTTTTCATTTTTATTCGGAATCAAAACTAAAATACCCTTATGCATTAATCCACTATCTTTCATTAAAAAGAAAGTAATAAATAATACTGAAAATAAACCAATGCTCAAACTACCAACAGTTCCTAAAATAGAATTTAACAATACTGGAATCTCACTAAATCCAGACATAACATCTATATCTTTAAATTGCTCTACTAGATCAAAGTTTTTATTTAAAAAATGATTGCTAACTTGCTCAGCAATATGTGCATAATTTTTTTTAAGCGCATCAAAATTTAATAGAGATAAATTTTTTCCTTGCTGGGTTATTAATGGGATAAACATTCTAATAAGACCATAAATAAGGCTAATAAAAATGAATAAGGTTAATACAACTGCCAGCGTATTTGGAAATTTAAGCTTACTATTTAAAAACTTAATAATAGGACGCGCTATCAATGAGAGCACACCAGCAATTATTATGTAAACTAATACAGCTTGAATTTTCCAAAGAAAAAAGAGAAGAATAGCGATCCCAACCAAAGTGCCAATTGCTTTTAAAATTCCAGCGGAGATATCATTTGATTTTGTATGCATAGCTTTTTATTTAAAGTGTAAATGTAAATTATTTAATTCAAAAATTTTATGTTGCAAATATTTTTCTGAATCTATTTGGAATTTCATTTTTGATATCGATAAATTGCTTTGTAATAGGATGTATAAATTGCAATCTCGATGCATGTAAATAAAGCCCTTTGCCTTTTAAAATTAAATTTTCTAACCCATATTCTACATCTCCCAAAATTGGGTTTCCAATTAAGGATAAATGCTTTCGTAATTGATGTCTTCGCCCAGTTTTAGGAAATAACTTTACCAAATTTAAAACCTCAAATCGTTCAGAAAAAACTGTATCAATGACTTCATAATGCGAATAGGATTTTTTACCATCAATAGGAAAATCAACACTTTCAGAAGCTTTCATTTTACCGATAGCCACTGCAATATATTCTTTCTGAATTTCTTTATTTTCAAATAATTTATTCATAGCAAGAATCGATGTACTTGTTTTACCAATCAACAACAAACCAGTTGTTGGATAATCTAAACGATGAACTGGTTGCGGAATTACAGCATCGCTCTGCGAACTTGGAATAAGGTTTTGTGGCAATCCATTAGCAATGGTTTTGAATTTATTTCCACTAACTAAAATACCCGCAGGTTTATTGATAATTGCTAAATAATCATCTTCATAAATAACTCCCAAAGACAGTTTAAGTTTCTTCAGACTTTTACTATCTTTAAGTTGATATAGCGTGATTTCTTCACCACCTTTAATAAAGTTTGCTGTACTGCAAATTTTACCATCAATTTTTAGCAATCCTTTTTTAATAGCTTTTTTTAAGGAAGATTTCGTTTTACACAATTCAAAAACTCCAACAGCATATTCTTGAATTCTAATTTGATTTTCTTGCTTTGGAACGATATGAGTTTCGGCAAGTACCAATTAATAACCAACTGCAGTTTCATCACCTCTAGGATCAGCACCTCCTTCTAATTGTCCGCTGTCTAAAACCAATATTGCATTGACTTTACCAATCACAACCGAATTAGAAATATCAATCTCATAACCCAAGTCTTTCAATTTTTGTATAGTAACTTCATCAAATCCATTTGGCTCCATTTTAATAACATCTGGCAACCATTGGTGGTGAAATCTTGGAACAGCAACGGCTTCTTGCATGCCCATTTCAAACTCGGTTACATTCAATATAGTTTGCAAAACCGAGGTAATAATAGTTGATCCTCCTGGTGATCCAATTACCATTTTTAAATCACCTTTTTTGGTAACAATAGTTGGTGTCATAGAACTCAACATGCGTTTTTCGGGTCTAATAGAATTTGCTTCAGCACCAACCAAACCAAACATATTCGGAGTTCCTGGTTTTGCACTAAAATCATCCATTTCATTATTTAAGAAAAAACCTAATTCGTCAATAAATACTTTTGATCCGAAACCTCCATTTAATGTAGTGGTAACCGAAACGGCATTTCCATATGTATCTACAATCGAGTAATGTGTAGTCTCGTCACTTTCATATCCGTTCAGGTTTCCATGATTGAGATCTGAAGATTTTGTTGCTTTGTTCCAATCAAAACTAGCCATTCTTTGGGCGATGTAATTATTATCCGTTAAACTATCAATAGGTACATTTACAAAATCAATATCTCCTAAAAAATGGGCTCTATCAGCATAAGATCTTCTTTCAGCTTCGGTTAATAATTGAATGTACTTTGTAGAATTATGTTCTAATTCTTGTGCATTATATGGCTCAATCGATTTTAAAATTTGCGCTAAACATATACCACCGCTAGAAGGTAATGTCATCGAAATAATTTCTAAATCTTTGTATTGAAAAGTAATTGGTTTTCGCCATTTGGCTTCATATTTTTCTAAATCTAACAACGTTAAATTACCTCCACGTTTATTTAATTCATTAACAAGAATATTTGCAGTTTCACCATTATAAAAATCATCTTTACCAAAATCACGTAATCGCTCTAGCGTTTTTGCCAATTGTGGGAATTTAATGGTATCTCCCACTTCATATTCTAAACTCAAAACAATATCTTTTCCATTAACTTCTTTAAATACTTCTTGATAATGCTCTAGTCTGTTAGCTTGCTTTTCAGTAACTACAATGCCTCTTTTTGCTAAATCAATTGATGGCTGTATAAGCTCACTCATAGGCAATGACCCAAACTTTTTATGGGTTGCAAACATACCTGCAACGGTTCCTGGAACACCAATTGCCAAGGCGCCTTTTTGGCTTAAATCCGAATCGGCATTACCAAGAGAATCTAAATACATATTTCTACTTGCCGCCAATGGTGCTTTTTCTCTAAAATCTAATGCCCCAGAATCTCCTTTATCAGTTCTATACACCATAAAACCTCCTCCTCCAAGGTTTCCTGCAAATTGGTAAGAAACTGCTAATGCTAACTCAGTTGCTACCATTGCATCAAATGCATTACCTCCCTTTTTTAAAATATTAATCCCAATAGTTGATGCTTCTTCTCGAGCACTTACCACAATGGCATTATCGGCAATTAACCCTTGAATTTTAGATTCTTCTTTTACACATTGAATAAATAATACGGATGCTAATACAATTAAAAAAAGTTGTCTCATAAAGTAGCTGTTTTATTTTTTGCAAATATAATTAAGTCTTTGAAAAAAAGTGTAAAGTCATTTTCAAAATCTTGGTAATGCTCATTTAAATCTTCGATAGATAAATGCATTTGTGATTTCATTTTAGTCCTACGATTCATTCCTTTTAACACCTGCTGCATTCCCTCTAAAAACTGATAATTATACAACCAATTATATTGCTCTAAGTAAGGAAGCATATCTTTGATTTTTTCTGGCAGAATTTCATAATGTTCATGCAATAAACTATAAAAATTTTGAGCATATATATCTAATGGAATCTTACAATAGTCTTCCCAGTTTTTTGCTAAGAAATGATCATAAAACAAATCGATGATGACACCATTATAATGTCCGTATCGTTCATGCAGTCGCCTTTTGCTTTTTCTAACAATAGGGTGTTGGTCTGTAAAAGTATCAATATGGCGATGTAAAATAATTCCTTTTTGAATTTCTGAAGGAAAATGTTTGTATTTGTTTCCCCTAATAGCATCAGCAATAAAATTACCAATCATAATGTCTTGATTGTTCTTGGATAAGTAGAGGTGGGCCAAAAAATTCATTCTGTGAAAGTAGTAAAATGAATTTTGAATGAATAAAAAACAGGTAGTTAATAGCAAAATAAAAAATCCACAAGTTAAAATAAACTTGTGGATTTCTATTTTGATTAAAACTAGTATTGATTAGTCAGAAACTATAGTGCTATTAACACTCATAGTAGCTTTAATCTTTGGGGACGATATAAATTTAAAATCAACAAGCGTAGGGATATTTGCAATTGCTTCGTCGATATTTGAGTCAAAGTTATTATTGTTTAACATTAATGTTACTAAGTTGTTTAATTGAGCAATTTCTGAAGGTACTTCACCATCAAAAGAATTGTTTGCCAATGAAAGTTCTGTCAATTTGTTTAGGTTTCCAATCTCAGTAGGAATTTGACCAATCATTTTATTATCAAAAACACTTAACAACTCTAATTGACTTAAGTTAGAAATTTGTAAAGGTAAAACACCCTCAATATTGTTACTACTTAAGTGCAATATTCTCAAGTTTTTTAAATCTCCTATACTATTAGGCAAAAATCCAGTAATGTTATTGTTGAATAGTGTTAACTCCTCTAAATTATTTAGGTTTCCAATATTAGCAGGAATTGTACCATCTAATTGATTCATAAAAAGCACAATACTTTTAAGTGATTCTATTTCACAAATTGTAGTTGGAATTTCACCATTTATTTGATTAAACGATAAATTCAAATTTTCTAAAGTCGTAAAATCACCAATATTTTTCGGTATTGAACCCTCAATTGAGTTCATATGTAGATTTAAAACTCTTAAGTTAGGTAAGTTTACTATTTCAGAAGTAATCACTCCTGATAAGTTATTAAAACTTAAATTGATTTCTACAACATGATTGTTTTCAACTGTAATTCCGAACCAGTTATTTACTGGCTCACTCAAATCCCAAGTTTGGTTCCAATTAGATCCATTAGTTGCTTCATAAAAAGAAATTAAGATATCCTTTTCACATTTATTAACATTAGCAAAACTTACAGAAGTAAATATTAGGAATACTGGGATTAGTAGCTTTAAAGTTCTCATCGTTGTGGGGATTTAATTAAAATGTAAACTTATTACACATCAAATGTAGAACAAATATATTACAATTCAAATTTATTTTTAATAAAACACACCATTCATTAAAAAAAACTTACAATTTATTATACTTTATAGCATGTTGGTAGAGTTAAAAATAAATTCGAAAAATCACTAATTTTAGTATCTTTGTTTAAAAAATGAGATATAATCATTTATTAATATTTAATTATGAAGCTAGACATATTAGCAATTGGGGCACACCCAGATGATGTCGAACTAAGTTGTTCTGCAACTATTTCAAAAGAAATATCATTAGGAAAAAAAGTTGGTATTCTAGATTTAACTAGAGGAGAACTAGGGACTCGAGGGTCAGCCGAAATTAGAACAAAAGAAGCGACTGAAGCTGCAAAAATTATAGGAGTATCAATAAGAGAGAACCTTGATTTTGCTGATGGTTTTTTTACAAATGACAAAAATCACCAATTAGAAATAATAAAAATTATACGAAAATATCGGCCTGAAATAGTTTTGTGCAATGCTATTGATGATAGACATATTGATCATCCAAAAGGGAGTAAGTTAACTTCTGATGCTTGTTTCTTATCTGGATTAAGGAGAGTAGAAACTGATTTGAATGGCATTACTCAAGAAGCATGGAGACCTAAAAAAGTGTATCATTACATTCAATGGAAAAATATTGAGCCAGACTTTGTGGTTGATGTAACTGGTTTTATGGATATTAAAATAGCATCAGTCAAAGCTTATAAATCTCAGTTTCATGATCCAAATAGCAAAGAGCCAATATCTCCCATTACAAGTAAAAACTTTATTGATAGTGTGTTGTATCGAGCAAAAGATTTAGGGAGGTTAATTGGCACTGAATATGCCGAAGGCTATACTGTTGAACGTCCCATAGCTATTAAAAATTTAGACAATTTAATTTAAAATAATTCATTAAAAAATACTTGCAAAATGTGATAAATAACTTACATTTGCACCCGCAAGTTATACGGTGGTTGTAGCTCAGTTGGTTAGAGCATCGGTTTGTGGTACCGAGGGTCGTGGGTTCGAGCCCCATCTTCCACCCAAGAGAGTTGATTCATAAGAATCAACTCTCTTTTTTTTGCGTAATTAACTTATAGATTCTCTAAAAAGTCTGTAACCCATCTTGTTTAAAAAAACACCTGTTTTGTTTATAAAAAAAAGCCCTTACAACCAAATGATTATAAGGACTCTTGCGGAGAAAGAGGCACATCACCCGCCGCTCATAATCCTATATACAGAAAGGGATACGTGAATTTACTAACTCCTTGGTGACACATAGGTAACGCTCTTAAAATTCATTTTATCGACTGCAATTTTAACAAAATTTTAACATTTATGCAGTTCAATATCCACAATAAATCTATCCTAAGCTGTCCAACTTTTGAGTGCAGTACAAATCTAAATACTAACATATTTTTCTCTCATTTTTAAAAATTACACTTTTAAATAATATCCTTCTTCTACAGGGTAACCAGTACTCATTTCATTTATTTTCGAAAAATTAAGAACATAATTATCATACCCAACATGTTTAAGAATTACCATATTCAGGAGTGTATATAATCTTACAGAAGCATAATACAAATCTTTATCCTTATCATTAATTGAGCGGTCATCACCCAATTCTCTGTAGTCTGGAACACGACCATGAAGAAAGTCATTTCGAGAGGCTATCACTTTTAAATCTTCTTCAGATAGGTAAATATTTAATATTTTAAAAGGTAGTTTTAGCCTTTCTTTATTAGTCACTTGATTAATTCTTCCTCTCAATGTTTCTATATCCTTAAAACATTCTTTTCCTGAGTACTTGTCTAAAACTTTGTTCAAATCTTTTCTAAAGTTTTTATTTTCAGTTTTGGAAGTTATTGGTGATAATTTCTCTTTTCTATCTCCAATAACAATATCTGAAAGTGTCTCAAGAGCAATGGAATATCCACTAGGTCTAAAAATTAGGCTCGCATCACTAGATTCAATAATTAATAGTAGCATAGCAAGAAAATCATCATTTTTAAAAACAGTTTGACATAATTTTGAAAACTCATTGATTGTCAAGCCCCTCAATTCTTTTCTTTTATATATTTTATTAGCCTCACTTTTAACTCTTGTCCAAGAATAAGGATTAGAATTAACAGGGTGCATTAAAGTTTTTATAGTTTCTCTTAATGTAAGAAAAACAAACCCTATGAAATGTTTTCTATTTTTGTTATTGTATGCGAAATAATATGCTTTACCTCCTATAAAATTACCTAGTATATATCCTAAAGATACTCTTATTGCAAACATTTTGTCTGCAAATTCTTCAAATGATTGTTTCTTATTGGATTCAATTATTAAATAGCCTTTACTTTTTGTTTCATCTTTTTCTTGTAAAATATAAATTTCTTCATCTTCAAAGTTTATGATTGTTCCATTTGTTGACCATTTCCAATTTTCACTGGCATAAATGAATTTACTAAGTTGAAAATTAAAATTAATTTTTTTCTTTAATGGAATTACAATTTTATAATACTTTAGTTTGTCTTTTTTTAAAGAAGAACTTATAATGGAGTTAATTATTCCAGTATTGAATGAGTCTAAATATATTTGTTGAATTTTTAATGTTTCATCCTCAGTATTAAATGAAACATCTTTGATAATTTTCCCTAATATAGTTTTGTTATTTTTAGATGTTAAAATGTCTTTAAAACTAATTTTGAATAAGTTTTTGTTAGATTCAAAAGATATATTTTTCAAACCATTTAAATAATTTGAACGACATTTAAGACTTCCATTTTTGGGTAGTTCAAATTCTTCTATAAACTTGATTGGTTCTTTATTATAAAAATATTTCGCTTTCATAGATATAGAAAATAATCAATTTTTGGAAAAATTATACTAATCAACATAGATAGTTCTTTTTCTTTTTTCATATAATTAACCCCTTCTTGCCAACTATTTTCTAAGTAGTTCTCAATTTTTTTTCTTAAGCCTCCTTTTTTATCTTCTTTTCTATAAAACTCATCTAACCCACCTTTATAGTAGTTCTGAATTCCAAAAACGATAATAGCTTGGTAATTAAAATATTTACTTTTTTCGTTAAAATACAGGTTAGCTATTTGAGATAACTTCACATAATTAAACCCTATTACTCTATTAAATTTTAGTGAAAGAATAGTAAATAAATATTTTTCATATTTCACTATACACCCTAAATTATAATCTGAAAAAGAAACACCATTTTGCCCCTCAATGTATTTGGCATAAAATGTAGCTTGAGCTAAATAATAAATTATTGAATCACTCCCTGTTGATTTAGTATTTTTAAGTTCATTTCTAAATTCATTTTGTAAGAATCTCTTATCATTTGAATTTAACCTTGAAAAGACATTAAAGTACCTGTATAAATTAATTTCAATTTCAAGTTTTGTGGAACGAAATACTCCTTGAAACTTTGTAAGGTCTAAATGGTTAGAATATAACCTATTAAAAAAATCAATGTTAATTTTTTCATACTCATCTTCCTCTTGTAAAATATGACTCCTTCTTTCTTTATTATGATCTCCAGAATATGTTCTATTTATATATTTAATATTATCACTCTTTAGATCTTCCCTTTTTTCTGCTAAACTGATTTTATTTAATTCGTTATTTACTTTTTCTTCTTCTTTTTGATAGTCAAAATAATATACTTTGTAATTATTAGAATCAAATGTCAAATCTGCTAAGCTTACATAAGCTTCGCACCAAGTCAACTCTATAACTCCATTAGTTATTTCAGGTTTTTGCCAATGACATAATAAGATTAGTTCTTCTCTTTCTTTAGATAATGAAATTGCTTTACTGTCTAATACAAACGCATTTCTGTTATTAGAGTAGAATATATCTTTATCTGTAAATCTTTGTTTGAATTTTTCAAGCTCAAAGTTTTTAAATATCCAAATGATATAAGTATTGTTTTCTTTGTAAAAATGTTCTCTATCAACAATTACACTTAAAAATGTAGTTGAAAGTTGTATTTCAAACACTACGTCTAAATCTTTATAAACTGAGGTAACATCAGGTTTTTTCCAATTTAAATAATCTACCTTGCTTTTTTTTACTTTTTCGGTTGCAACAAAGGAAACGTTTCCATGAACTTCCTTATCTAAAAGCAGAAAATCTCTGATTAGATTTTTAGTTTTTTTATGCAAGGGGCTTTCCTTAGCTCCATTATATTTCGCCCTTAATAAGTCTTTTTTATTTATTTTCGAGTCAATCTTTAATGGGCAATCATCACTATCTTTAAAATGTGAAAAGTGGAGAATTTTATTAGTTCCAATACCTCCATTTATTTTTATTTTTTGACCGCATATATAACATACAAATAATGGAGAGCGTATACCTTTGATTGCTTCTTGCAATTTTCTTCTGTAACTAAATATTTCACCCTCTTTTTTATTAAAAAAACCATCCGCAATTATTTCCTTTCCTGTTTCTTTATTTAAAACAGTTTTAATTGTTCTAATGTTTCTTCTAACCCCCATGTTCTATAAATTCTTTTCGAACCCAATATTCAATTGAATGATTCGAATCATAGGTAAGGCTTTCTACATTTTTATATTTACTAAACTCTATCATTATACAATTTTTGGTAAATTAACATTTAACACTTCCCACTTTTCAGTGTCAATATCGCTTAAGTTAGCATTAAATCTATCTTGATGAATTGCTATACATAATAAATCGGTTGGTCTAGATAAACCAACATAAGCCATCTTTAATGTCTGTTTTACAATCTTTGTTGTGCTACTTATACATACAAAAGGTGTATGTTTTAACTGATTTGAGAGTCTTTGCCATTCATAATTTCCACCACCTCCAATTTTATGAAAAGTTTCTAAATACAATGTGCAAGTGTGTGTCTGTCCTTTTGCAGAATGGATAGTTCCTATATTAATATCAAACCCATGATGATTAACTGTGTTACGTGATTGATTATTACTATCAACTTCAATAACTATTTCATCACTAGGATTATTGACAAAATCACTTGAATTAATTATATGTTTTTCAAAAATCAATAAGAAATCAGTAATATAATTCTTCACTTCTTGATAAACATTTTCAAACCCGCCTTTAATCAAGGTAATAGACCAATTATATAAATTAAGCTTTAGCAATTCATATTCATCAAAGAAGTTTTCTTTAAGATATGACATTAGATTCTTTTTGGTATAGGGTCTACTAGTTATTAAGTTAGTAACATCTTCATATCTGAGAGTTTTGATTAGAGCGTTTAATATGTTCTTTCTATAGGGCTCTAGTGTACCTTTAGATTTATCACATAATTTTAGATATGTATCTAAATTCAAATAATCAATTCTTTGAACTGACCTACTTACCTCAAATTCATTACAATAATCTTTTATACTGGTTTTGTTTTCCTCAGGATGTTTTTTTATCCATCCAATAACATTATAATTATTATCCTCTTTGTCTTTAATTACACCAGAATTAATATGCTCATTAACTATTTTAGAATATGAAGGAATTACTTCTCCAATACTATCATCTGTATAAACCAATACATGAGGCTTAATAGTTCCTGAATTTAACCCAATCACCTCGTAATCCTCATCTCTTTCTAATATTAAGCAATTGACTACTTCAGCATTTACTTGAGTAAGTCTATGGCTTCCTTTTAACTTTAAAATAGTATCTCTATCACTCCAAATTTCATCTAAAGAAACTCTTCCATTAAAAATAGCTTGGTTTTTATCTCCTACTCTTTGGTAAATTGATTTACTATTTCCTTCATCAAAAAATATTTCTTCTAAAAGCTCGTATTGATGCTTGTCCATATCTTGCATTTCATCAACAAAAACAAACTTAAATCGTTCTTGAACTATTTCTTTTGTCCTTGGAAATCTACTCAAGTAGCTTTCAGCAAAAAAGTATGCATCATCATAATTTAAAACTCCTAATTCAAAAATTTTAAGTTTAAAATCAATTAGCCAATTTTTAATAATGCTCTTTTCATTTGTTGAAAAATCTACCCAATTTGCTCCTCTACTTCTTGGTTTAGCAATATTTAATTCACTTCCATTAATTCCGTTTAAAACTTTCAATTCTTCATTATCATATTTTAATCTATATGAATATTCCAATTTATTAGTCTTCAAATAGTATTTTGCTTTACTTCCTAGTTGATATGTATAATCTAACAAATTAAACCTTAATTGCTTCTCTACCTTTTCAATATATATATCATTGTCTATTCTATAAGGCTTTGTTTTATATTTATGCAAATAATATGGAACAGCTAAGAATTGGTCTACAAAGCTTTGAATAGTTCCCACAAAATTTGGATAAGAAAATAGTTTGGGACAATACTTCCCTATTCTTTCAGTTATTTCATCTATAGCAACATTTGTATGCGATAGAACTAATACACCCCTGTTTTTTGTTAAAGGCAAATACCTTTCAACAATAAGTAATTTAGCAAGTAAAACAGTGGTTTTCCCACTTCCTGGAACAGCTTGTAAATCAAGTGTGTCAAGATTTTTAATAAAAGCTATTCTTTCATCATCAAATGTTTCACCATCGTTTAACAATATGCTTTCTGAATAAGCAATATCTTCGTTGGTAATATTAATTATTGCAGACATATACAATAGCTTTTAATAGTGTATGAATAGAATCTGTATCATATAATACAATTTGACTATCGTTTGACACAATATCTTCTTCAATCTTTTGAGCAATTTGATATGCGATTTCAGATTTTTTTAAGCCTTTATTGATTAATTTTTTTGCTAACTCCATTTCTGGGTCAGTATCCCAATCAGTTCCTGAATGAATTGAATTAACTACTTCTATAAATATATCTTTCAATCCCTCAGATTTAAAGAGGTTATATTCTAAAGTCCAATTTCCTGAAATAAAGGCTTTAATGTTTTGACTATCATAATTTGATTCTAAAGCAATCTTTTTCTCAATTTCTTTTGGTTCAATAAGATCACTATCTAACTTGTTGAAGTCATAGATTGTTTTTCCTTGAGCATTTTTTAGAACAGTACCATCACCGTTTGTTGAAGGTTCTTTTTCATAATGTCTGACATCTAAATCCGTAATTACCGAAATAGGAATATCAATATATGGCTCAACTATTCTAGCAAAAATATTTGAATATCTTAATAATGCTGTACTTCCGACATTAACTATCGAAACCCCAGCTTCAGTCAAATCTTTATCTATTTTTCCCATTGATTTCATTTTTTTAGCCAAGACAGGAATTAATATTTCTTCAGACCAACCTTCAACTATTATTACCCCTCTAGCAAAGAACAAATTAGCTTTGGTAACATCTAGAAATCTTTCTAAGAATTTATAATCATCTCCATTTAGCTTAGTGTAATTTTCCCCCATTGGAAATGCACTATTTTTAGAACAGAGGATTATATCTTCCAACTTTACTTTTGAAGCAAGATTAGGGCTATGAGTAGTGAGAATAAGTTGAACCTTATCTTGTCTTTGTAGTGATTCAATAACTTTCATTTGAGCCTGAGGATGAAGATGAGCTTCTAACTCTTCTATTAAGCCTAACCTTATTCCTGACCAACCCTGCTTATTAAGATGTAGTAATTCCGAAGCCATAAAAAGTCGATTAAGGGTTCCTAGCCCAATGTTAACTTCATCTTTTACAAGTAACTCAAGTTTCTCTAATATTTGCCTTAAACGAGCTTCTACAACCCCAATTTTAGTTTCTTTAGTAGAATCATAAAATGACTTTAAATACTTATCTATTTCATCTTTCAAATCTTTTCCATTCTGGTCATCAGCTAAGGTGTTACCAGTCCCATCATTACCTTCAAAATATTCTTCAATTGCGCTATTAAAATCTTGAAAAATAGAAATTAGATGATGGTCATCTTCATTTCCTTTAAAAGCTTTGTGTTCTTGAAATATTTGAGAGAGTCTAGAGTTTTTTTTAGGAATTAATTCATTTTTAGCATCTCTCAGGGGTTTTAAATATGTTGATTTTAAATATTCTTTTGCTTCAAAAGTTAATTGATACCCTTCGTCATCTACCCCAGCTTTTATGTCTGAGTTAAAGACTCTACTATTTACTTTAGACACATCATATATAAGTCTTAAATATGGCTTAGTATTTTCTCCTTCTCTATACCATCCTAACCATTCAGTAAAATTCTTTGCTTCATTATTACTCAAGCCGTCAAAAATAATTTCTATTCTAAATCTATCTGTTCCACTAAAAAAGTCTTGTTCATCAATTCTAATCCATTCATAGCTATGAGTTTTTAAAACAGTTTTTATTGAATCTATTATTGCTGATTTACCAGAATCATTTTCTCCAATTAAAACATTTAGTCCATTGGTAAAATCCAAATTTAAGTCTGGCTTTTGTAAATCAATTTCTTCAAGATTACCATATTTCCTGAAGTTCCATAATTTTAAGTTCCTTATATACATATCATGATTTTTTAACCCAATAGAAATATTTTTACAAATAAAACTTTAATACGAAAAGCAAAGTTTTAAAGTATCAATAAATTAAAAATATAGCTGAGTCTAGCAATTTAGATCAATGTATAAATATAACAATATTATTTGTTTCTTATACTTTAATGCATTTACATTCATTCTTTAAATAGAATATATGATTATAACCTAGAAGGAATATTAATATAATTATATCATTAACATTAAATGGAATTATTTGGTGCACACCGCTAACAATATTTCTGAATTTAACACCTATCATTTTGAAAAAAGAGGAAGAAGATAAGTGGCAGTAAAGTGATTAAGAAAAAAGTAGGTGATGAGGTTTTGAGGTTAGAAGGGAAGCTGTAAAAACAAAAACCACAACTTTTACATTGTGGTTTTATTTCCCTTATATGGGACGTTTTATTATGAATTTATTGCGGATGTTGCATTGGATTCTTTTACAATATTTTATGATATTACTTTTTTACTGAGTTATTTTATTATCTCTTACATATAAATTTATAATATTTGGTTTAGATATTTGTATTTTTAAAGTGTCACTTGTAATTTCTAGTACTTTAAAATATAATTGTTCTTCCTCGAAAAAAAGTCCTCTGGATTTTGAAAAATCATCTATAAATAAATATTTTGTATTTTTATTATAGCTAATTTTATTTTTTAAAAACAATTTATCTTTTTCAAAAAGGATTATTCTATTAAGAAACCCGTCATCAGTAAATTTTAAATTTGAAAAATCAATAAATTTTTTATATTTTCTCTTAGATTCTGAAGAAGAATCTAAGAGAAAATTATAGTGATTTTCCGCTATTTTATTTTTACTATCCTCTTTAATTTTAATCCAATCTCCTATTAAGTTTTGATCAATTTCATTTGCATTAATCTTTTTATATTTTTTCTCAACCCACTTATTATTATACAAATACTGAATGATTAATTTGTCCTGATCATAATACGAAAGAAAGAAATACTTAGTGTCACTAAATAAATAAAATTTATTGAACAACTTGTTTTCATAATAACTAAAAAAATTTAACTCTCCATAATTCTCTTCTTTTCGTTTGTAAAAATTATAAATTCCTTTATTTTCAACTACCCTAATATAAAAATTAACACTATCATTCTTTTCCTCTAATTCCCATTCAGTATTATTAAGATTTTCAATATTAAAATTATTGTAACTAAATCTCTTAAGGTAAATATTATTACCATCCCCATCCCCATTTAGCGAAGAGTCAAATAAAATAGAGTCTTTAGATTTTTTTTTATATGAATACAGTTTATCACCTACTTTTAGATATCCTTTTTCATAAGTTAACTTATATTTTTTGACAACAGAATCTTGTAGTTTGAAAACTTTTAAGCTATCTGAGGTAAATTCATAGAAATTCTCATGGTTAGAAAAAATACCAATAATTTCATCATTTTTCCTTTGAACACAACTTATTACAATCAAAAGAAAAAATAAAGCCCAAGTCTTATTTTTTTTACTTCTTACTAATCTCATTTTTATGAAATTCTATTCTATTCTTCCAAAAATCTAAATAATTCTGCCTCGCTTCATTTGTTCTCCAAGATATAAAACCTCCTGTGAAGTGCATTCCATATGGATAAGTGGTAGTTATAATATTATCATTAAAGTGGTCAACCACATTAGGTGTATTTGGATTATCACCAATTCTTCCATTACCATTTCTTAACCTTAAATTAGTGGCATTTTTACTTATTGTTAAGTATGTTGATTTTCCAATTGTATAATGAATACTCCCTTTTACAACTTTCATTGTTTTAGGATCTAAATCAAATGACGCTCCAAGAGCAGGATCGAGGCTCCACCATTTTAGATAATTCTTAATATCATAACTAATTTGACTAATATCTATTCCATCATACCAAAGTTTAATGTTTTCTTTAATGAAATTTTGATCATTTGACACTGATTTTAATGCCGCATTATAAGCCTTTCTATCGTGAATCTCATTAACTACATCGACAACATTACTGATAATAGTTCCAAGTGCAACTTTCATCTCATTTGAAATATCTTCACCTGCTTGATGGGTAACAGTATGTACATCTTTTGATTCTGAAGAAAGAGTAGAAGTATAAGAGGAGCCATCACTATACATAGTTGTTAATTTATTTTTTAAAGTTTGTGTTGTAGTTGTTTCATACATATCATTTCCGACACCAATTATCCAAGCTACTTTATCTGAATATTGACTATCTGCTCCTGAAGGGTCAGCCCAATAAACAGGATTATTATCAAAAGCATTGTATGTACTCATAGAGTGATGTGTCACAGGGTCTATAGATGTCCATCTTGCAATGGTTGGATCATAAGAACGCATGTCCATTTCATACATATTATAGCCAAGGCTTTCTTCAAATTCTTTACCGTTGAACTTAAACTTTTGCGCAATATTAGTAGATGTTACAATATTGTTATATCCCTTTTGTTTCAATCCAAATGGGTAGTAGTTTGACTCCTCTATAATTTCAGACTGAGCTATAGTTCCATTATTATCAGCATCAGAGTATGATAATCGCACGTTCCCTAAGTGGTCTTTATATTGATAGATATAATCAAACCCTATGATAGTTTGTGAAATAGGATCTCTTTCAGGTTCAATATACCCTTCAGAGTGATTAAATGATTGCAAAACATACGGAGCATTACCTGAAGATTTTGAATATATAAAACTACCAGAATATCCTTGACCGTTAACAGTTTCAGACAAATTAGGGTAACTTTCACCTTTATTAATTTTAACGCCATTTGCGTCATAACGAAAAGCAATAATTCCTGCACCTGGAATATTAATATCGTTATCATAAAAAGTAACTTGAGTAGGTAAATTTAAATGATTGTATTGGATGTCTGTAATCCCTTTATTTTTATCTTTCTTCATATTGCCATTTACATCATACGAATAATCATCACCTGTATTGACACCATCTTTAAACCCATATGTACTATTCCCTAAATCATCAACTTTTGTTAATTGATTTCCGGTATAACTATAGTTTAAATTATCCATCACACCAAAATCTGCAGGCACAGCTAAATCAGGATTTAATACAATATGACCATTTCTTTTTAGTTCTAAAATATTGCCATTTTTATCATAGCCTGTAAATACCAAATTAAACTTGTCATCATTACTTTCTCCTGAAATTATTCTATTTAAAGCATCATACTCATAGGTATATGTTTTTATACTTTTATCTGTATTTAGTGTATTCCAACTAGTTTGGCTTATGTTACCATTAAATAATGCAGTACCAGAAGTTGGGTTGTTATACATAAGGGTAAAGTTAAACAAATCATTATCGCTTATTGCATCTTCATTAATATTTTTTAACCAACCTCTAATATTGTATGCGTAATCAACATTTTGTAACCCCATACCAGAATTTATAACTACAAAGTTTTGTATACTACTATCTTCATGGTAGAAATAAATATCACCTCTTAAAGAAGTAGATACGCTAGTTGCTAAAGAAGTATAAAAAACTTCATTGTTTTTTATATATTCAATTTTAGTACCTGTACGTTTGACTGAAAATACATCATTAGGAAGATATGTTGATTTATCTCCAAGATTTGTTGAACCTTCATAAATACGAACTTTACCATTAAATTGCAGAGATATTGCAAAATCTATTGTACTTGATGCACTTACAGAAGAATCATTTAAGCCAAACTTTAACGTTCTACCTGTTTGATTAATTTTAACCCTAACAATACCATCACTAGATATTGTCTCAACTGTAGAAACACCATGATTCCAAGACGAGCCACCAGTTTGTTTGGTAATTGTATTGTTTGTTATGGAAATTTCTACAGGGCTATGGTTATTATAAGTGCTTAAATTAGGAATTGTTCCTCCAACATTTTTTCTTGATAATTGCCCTAATTCATCATATTCATTAAGCACAATTGTTTCTGTACCTCCTGAATTAATTTGTTTTTGATGTTCTAATAATCTATTGGCATGATCATATAAAAATAAATCTTCAGTTACAATAACATTATTAGTTGTTTCAAATGCTGGGATTCCATCATCTTTAATATGAGTACTATGTGCTTCTAATACTTTACCATCAAAACCAAGTTTGCTAGTAATCACTTCAGAAGTACTTAAAGAAGTAATAGTATGATTCATTTGAATTGAACTACCTTTTTCATCGTAATAGAATGTTGATGATGTTTCCCATATTGAACCTGAATTTTCTGTAAATGATGGTAACTCTTTAGCAAAACTTCCTGTTAATAAACCTATAACATTATTATTGAGTTCTTGTCCAAAAGCAGAGTGTCCTATATGTATGCTTGTTGCGGCTGTTCCTATATTACGAAGACTGCCATCTCCTTTAAGCACACCAATAGATTCAGAAGATGATACATAAAATATATCGCCATTTTTTTTGTATACTATTTGACTTCCTAAGCGTTCAATCTTAAAAACATCACCATTATTTGCATAAGTTGTTGGAGGTGTAATACTAACCCCTTCTTCATATATATATACTTTTTTGGTTGAGGTACCAGTTAAAATAGCATGGTCTATTGAGGTATAATCTTCTTCTAAATAGTCCTCATTTGTATCAATTGTAATATTAGAAAGTCCAATTATAGCACGTTTATCATCTTCATTAATGGTATATTGAATATAGCCATCTCCTTGAATTTCAGATTCAGTTAAAAATCCAGAATCATATAAATTATCAGAACCATTAATTTTAGCAATTCCAGCACTAGCAGTTACTCTTACGTTTTGGGCAGGAGATACATTAGTAAAGTTGTAAGAAGCTTCAATACCTGCTGTTGGAGACCAAGAATAGTCATCGTAATAATTTACGGTTAGAATATCCAAAGCACCATTTTCATTAGGGAATGCACTATTGGAATAATATGATTCTGTTCCATCAATTAGTATTGGTGATGAAATTCTAGATTCGTGATTTATTGCTGAATCTGTATATGCTCTATCTTGCATATTTATTCGAGAATCCACATCATTCAAAACCCCTGTATATGCAATTCTATTAAGAGCATCATATTTTGTAAAGAGCCATTGACCATAACTTCTTAGTAAGGCATCTTGAGTTAAAACAGGTCTGTTTAAGTTATCGTATATTATGAATTCCCATCCTTTACCTGGGATTTTCTTTTCTACAATTCTGTTGCGTTCATCATATTTGTATTGATAACAAAGGTTATCTAATTCAACTGCAATGACATCATTATTTGAATCAAGAATTCTATCTACAGCTAGAGGAGGGATAACAAAAGAAAGGTTTCCAAAGTCATCATAAATATAGTAGGTGTCATGAGAAGTTGAAACTCCATTGATATCAGCATAGGCTCTGCTTAAAACAACTCTTCCAAGCTTATCTTTAAATTCTTCTTTAGTTCGGTTAGTTCCATCAGAAACCACCCAATTTTCATCTTTAACTATATTTTTAAGTAGCGAGTTTTGTAAGTAGTTTTGGATGTATAGTAATTCTGGATTTTCAAAATCGTCATTTGTAAATTTTACGTCAAACATTAAAACTTCATTGGTGCTATTCGTTTGGTAATCTAATTTAATAGTATGATTGTTTGCCATTTTCCAATCCTCGCCAGGTGCTGCTTGTTCAAAAACTCTATTTAATGGAGAAGATTCAACAAATTTTTCAGCAAATGGATTTAACGTATTTTCATATTTAGACGTATTATAAAAAGAAGCTATACCGTTAAAAGCATCTGATCGAAAATCACCATTGTTAGTAATTTCAGCATAAGGTAAATATTCTTTTATTTGTCTACCCAGATTGTCATATTCAAAATAGCTTATAATGTCTTCTTTGTTCCCACCAGCTCTTTGATTAACTGATTGTATTGGTCTGCCTAATCCATCATAATAGGTAACTGTTTCAATTTTGTGATTTTCTGGTATGTTAGAAGGAGTTGCTGTTTCACTAATACTATACTCTTTGGTATAGATAGTGTTTTTCACATAATTTTGATCTGTACTTTGCCCTACAATAACTAAAGGTAAAACAAGTAATATATAAAGTAAATTTTTCATGTCTTATTAGTTTTGAGGTTTAAAGTTGTATTCGTTTTCTGTCAACACATTTCCATCATGGTCTGTAACATGCTCCAATCTATTAAATTCATCATAATGATAGAAAACTACTCTAGCACGAGGGTCAGTAGAACTGGTAACTCCAATTAATGGATCGTAGGTGTATGTTGTTAATTGAGCAGTATCTACAAAATAAGTGTCAGATACGAGTGCATTTAATCTGTCCCTAATTTCAGCTTCTACTGTAATGGAATTTTCACTATTTGATAAGGTCTTTATAGCAGCAATTTCACCTCCTAATAAGGGCGGCATTCCAAAAAGAGTTGCATTTTCAATTTTACCAATTAAATGTTCATTGCCATATCCCCAAATTAAAATAGTATGTGAGCTATTAATTTGTTCAGAGATTTCTCGTGGTTTTCCATTTGAATTATATTGATGTATTATATATTTAGTATGATCGCTAGTTAGGTCACATAGGTCTTGTGGGTCTTGATTTGGATCTAGGATTCCACCTGTATCTTTTGGGAGTATATTTAATATAGGAGTTTTGCCAATAATCTCTTTTTCTAGAAAAGGACTTTCAGAAATAAAATTAGTTCCAATCGGCACACCTTGACTATCGTATTTTTCATAAAATTTTTTGAAGACCATTAATGAGTTGCCAGTTAGAGTGGAAGCTCTATAGGTATTAATCAGTATTGGAGTTGAAATTCTATTTTGAGCGATTAAATCATCTAAGTATTCAAATTGAGGACAAATTACAGTTGTTACTTCAGGATAATCATAATCGCTATTATAAGGATAAATGAATTCTGTTTTATGTACATCTCCATCAGAGTTTTGAACAGATTTTTCTTTGATGAAAGGGTAATCATCTTCATAGGTGAATGTTGAACTAACTGAATGTGTTTGACCATTGAAATAACTATAATCAATAGTTGTTTTAACAGGGTTTCTAGCAATTTGTATATAAGCACCTTCAGAAAGATAAGCATGAGGGTCGCAACCATCACTATTAGGGTCTACATATGGAATACCACCACCTACGCCTATGCTTTCATATTCTTTATAGTGATAAGTGTATTCTGACTTTTTAAGCAAACCGTCAGTTTCATTAAAATGAGATATTTTAGTTAAAGTGCCTCTTAACAAATCTCTATCAGTAACAATAGAAGGAAAACATCCATTTGCAACTTTCTGTGTAATAATACCAGTTGGCATATCCCATTGGTCTCCATTTGGAGGTGGTGACCCATTTATATTTGGGAGTGTCATATTCCAAGAACCTTGCAAGTTCGGATAATCATTTGGAGTTGTATACTCCTTAATAGTATAACCATTTCCAGATTCACTTATTTTTACTCTCTCATAACCTATAAATGAAGCATTGGTAATTTTTTGGTTAGACATGTCATTTTGATAAATACGAAGTCCATAATCATCATTTTGAGATACAATTTTGTAATCGTTAAATCTTGGCATGTTGGTGATAAACCCAGAAGTACCTCCGCCAACTTTAGAATAATCATAATTAATTACCCGTTCTAGAGTGTTATCATGGTCATAAAGTTCTTGTTTTTGTATTCGCAAACCGCCACCATTAATTGTAGCTCCCAAATGGGTGAATTGGTTACTTTCAGCAGTAAGTAATGTGTAACCTCCAGTTGGATAAGTAATTTTTTCTAAAAGACCTCCTTTTGCATACGTTTCATTAGGAGCTAAAGAGTAATTTCCACCTAATTCAATATAATTACTATTACCAATATCTAAAGGTAAAAAAGAATCATATCCTTGACCAGCATAATGATATGTTTTAGGAATATAATGACCTTCAATTGTAGGCTCTGGATTTGCTACAACACCATTAGAAAAACCTAGAAAATCTTGCTTGTATGAATAGCGCTTAGGCAGGGTAGTGCTGTTATAAGTTAAATCATAACCTGGAAGTGCCCCTCCATCTGCACCAATAAACTCAACACTATCTAAGAATAATCGATAGCAATCTTCATCAGTACACCCTTCTGTAGAAGCTACATTACTATAATTAAATCGTGCATCTTTAATTATTTTACCGTACTGGTTTTTAACTAAAATACGTGTTAATGCATTATTATTAATTGCAATATCATTTGGATTAATAATATCTAGTCTAACAAAATCATAGAAGAACTCAACAGTGCCATGATCAAATGTTATTTTACTTAATTTTTTTGATTTAGTAGCTTGGTATTGAATAATTTTAGTGCTGAGGTCTCCATTTGTTTTAAATGCTCCCTTATAAATTGTAAATTCATTTTGGTTATATGGTAGAGAATATTCAAAATCTATTTGTTTTCCTGTTATTGGATTTGTAATAGACGTTAAGTCTATACTTGATGTCCAAGCATCTGAACTACTAGAAGGGAATTGATCAATACCATTAACCCACTCAGTCTGATGGTTATTTGTTACAATTGATGAAAAATCTTCAAATAGGTATTGCAAACCATTTGTGTTTGTGATTTCAACTTTTATTGGTTCAAAATCAGTTGTTAATGGATCAGGATTAATTTCGATTACATTAAGATTTAAATCATAAAAACCTTCAGTCAATGTTATTTGATTTCCTAATTTGTTTATTTCTTTACAGTCTATTATGCTTAAACCACTTATATATGGCGTTATAAATGATGTATTAATTCCTGGTGCAGCTACATTGTATAAGTCTGGTTCACTTTCTCTATATTGATTACCTTCACAATCAGATATTCCAATAGCATCTGACATATAACCAATAGAATTAGGTTTGTGTGTGTAGTCGTTCAAACCATTTATTTGTCTTACAACTGAACCACCAGCTGATAAATTCCAATTTGTACCAACACTAGATGCAATTGAATTTACTTTTACACCTCCATAGTTATAGGATAATTGTATCGGAACTTTAATACCCCCAAAATCAATTTCATAAATAGGAATGGTTACATTTGGTTTTCCATTGTAATCGTTTATTGGTAAAAAATTAACTTGGCTAAAAGCCATAGCATCAGGAGAGTTTGTTGGAATGAATTGTTCAACTCCTGGTCTTTCCTGAGCATGAAGAAGAAATGTAATTAGAGAACAAAACAATACGAATGTTTTTTTCATGGATATATAGTTAAATGATTAATAAATTTCAAGTGTTAAAATTAGTGAGTCATTTAAATAAGAATGAGAATTTTGACGTACAATGTGTGCGTAGAAATGAACATAATTTATAAACTGACTACTAAAATTTCAAGCGATAAAGTTAGATGGTTATAATAGATATTGCGCACGGTTTTACCATACAATTTTTACGGAAAAATCGTAGGCTGTATTAGAATGGAAAGGTTACTTTTATAAGTTTATGTGGCTTGAGTTAAACACTAAAAAGATGTATATAAATTAGGGCAATAAACATTTTTTCACTTGCTCCATACATTTTATTTTATTTGCATTGGTAATTTTAGCATACACCATTGTAGAACTGATATTACTATGCCCTAAAAATTCTTTAACCATTTCTATAGAAACATTATTTTCTAACAAAAGAGTCGTTGCACACGTATGTCTTGCCATATGATGATGGATAGATTGTTTTATCTCAGCCATTATTCCAATATTTTTTAAACATTCATTTAACTTTGAGTTATTTAATTTTGGAAGTATTCTTTTTTCAATTAATCGCTCGGCTGAATTTTGATACTTTTCAATTATTTCTTTTGCTTTCGGGTATATTGGATTTTCAACTGGGTTACTTGTTTTTTGCTGTGCATCCAAAAAGTAAAACAAATGATTATTGATTTCTTTTAAATTATCAATAGTTAAGGATTGAGCATCACCATATCTTAAACCAGTATACACAGAAAAGACAAAAACATCTCTTGCTCTATCTAACATATTATGCTCGCTTAAATCTAATTCTTCCAACTTTAATAATTCATCAGCCGTTAAATATTTAATTTTAGGATCTACTTTTTTATACTTAAACCGTTTGTATGGTCTCTCTTTTGTGTAGTCTTCATCTAAAGCTTGGTATAAAACAGTTCTAAAAAATCCATGTATTTTGTTTATTGTAGTTTTAGACAAAGGCTTTTTATACTGTTTTGTTATTATCGATAATAAATAATTATCAAATTCAAGAATAAATTTATGATCTACTCTTTTAATGTCTACATCTGTAACACAAAATGTATCACAAATAAATTTTTCCAGTTTCACTGCCAATTGCTCATATTTTAAATGTGTTTCTTTAGATAGATATACTTGTTTCATTTTTTGCTGTTTCACTTTCCTAATGTAGTCTACTACTCCAATATCAAACACATCACTGCCAATAAAGTAATCCTTAATACTTTTGTGATCAATATTCTTCCCTTCATACTTTAATCTATCTACTACCCCATCAATATCGGTTCTCATAGCCGTTAACTTTTTCATTATTACTGGTGATTTTATCGCAGATTGCATTTCATGATTCCATTTATCTGATTCTAACCACAAGTTCGTAGCAAACTCACTTTTCTTCCGTTTGTAAAAAATTCTACCATATACTTTTTGCTTACCATTTTTCTCAAACCTCCTATTTAAGAAAAATATTACTGTATAATTTATACGCATTTTCGTTTTATATTTTAATGTTAATTGTTGAAAAAACACTTATAAGCCTTGCAACTAAAGTGAATTTTTGAGCAACAATATTTCAACAATTCAACAAATAAATAATTTGATAAAATGAATTGTCAACCTAGTTTTCCATTGTTGACATTCTGTTGCATTTGTTTTTAGCTCACCAATTGACTTTTAAAGGGTTTTTTCAACAATCAACAAATTATTTAAAAATTGATTTTAATATTCTGTAAAAATTCTTTTGAAAAAATAAATACACGTCCTTTATCATTATTAAAGTTTGGCATTGACTTATTATTTATCGGGTCATATACCAAATAGTACTTTTGATAACTGGTGTTTTTACTATTCATATTCCATTTCTCTTTTAAGAGCTTGGTAATTTGGAAACCAGAAACTCTAAGATTGTTGCGATTCATCAATTCTATCAAATCACCAATAGCGTATTTGATCTCCGTCAAATCAAACTTATCTAATTCATCTTCAATAGTTTCAATAAGTTGCTTTTCAACAAAAGTTTTATTTCCTTTTTTTAAATTATCTAATGCCTGTGTCCAAATCTGTTCCTTAGTAAACCACATTCGTGTTTTCCTCTGTGTCACAATTCCTCTTTTATTGATGTAATACAAAAAATGTGGTATTTCTTCAATCAACTTATCTAACAATAAAGGATTATCGTCTACTAACTGTGGTACTTTAACCACCCAATATCTTATCTCTTCTGGATCTATTTTAACAAAAGAATCTTCATTGTTAGAACACAAAATAAACTTTCCGAAAAAATCAATCTCACGTTTGTCTTTACCTTTAGATTCACTTTTAAAGTGTCTTGCTGTTGATAAGCTCTTTAATAATTCAGAATCTTCTTTTTTATCTAACAATACTTCGTCAATACCAACAATCAATTTGTCAGACCAGTCAGAATTAAACTGACTTCTAAAATCTTCATTCTTATTAATTGTCATATTGTCTTCAAAAACTGATTTTAACCAATTAAGAAAAGTTGTCTTACCTGTGTTACGCTCTGATGACACTAAACTTAATATTGGCAAAATTTGATTAGGGTAATTCCATAGTATTCGCAAATAATCCAAGGCAATACCATATTGATTACCAAAAATATGTTCCAAGAACATTTTAGTAAATGGAATTTTTCCATTTACTAAAATGTGACTCAATTTGTGATACCTATTGTAACACATTTGTATCACAGGTTGATAATTGGTGTGTGACGGTATAGAACAAAAAGCTTTATAACGCTTAACTTGGAATAAATAATCTTTGGTATGATCATCTATTATAGTTGATCTATTCCATTTTATTAATACTTCCTTCGTTTTACCACTAATAGTTGGCATCGTATCCTTTAAAAAATAATCCGTTCCAACTCTTATATAATCTTTCTTATTTGTATTATCCATTGTATGAAATATTATAAGGTGCGGCTTTTATTACATATCCTTCGTTTAACTTTTTATCTTGACGCAAGTTGAAAACTACTCTTGTATCAATAGCCTGGGCATTTGGATCTCTTTTTATTAATCCATCTATTTGCCCATCCATATCTTTAAATAATTCAAATCGCTTAAATTGATACAAACCGTTGATTCCATCATTTAAGTTTTGATGAATTTTAACGAGTAAATTATACGCTTCTCTTGTAATATTTTTTGAATGACTTGTATTTAACCACCACTCTAAATTAGCTTGACTACCTCTTATTAGTGCCAAACCGTTAATTGAACTTTTCATTATTTTTTTTAATTTTAAGGCATAGGTTTCCTATACAGCCTTGTATACAAAACCGATATGCCTATTAATAAATATTTTGTAAATGTGTGATACGATTGAATTACACGTGTATCACATTAAAATAACTACAACTAACTGCTACATTGATATTAAGATATATTCGAAATTTTTTAGCTTACCAATTGCAGTATTAGTATTAGCGATATGGAAGTCTTCCATCAGTACATTTGTAAAATGTTTGAAAATCAAAATTAATGCTGTCTTCATCTTCACCAAAGCAAAGAATTAATTCTTCGTTAAAACCGAATAAATTAACCTTTTTTAGAAACCGATTCATCTTAGTGATAACTTCATCAAAAACCAATTGTAATTCAGGTTCTAAATTTTGGTAATGCCTATTAATTACATTAATAATATGTTTTACTTCATATCCACAAACATCTTTACAAGAATCGCCATTAGACTCTATGTATGCAAAAACAAACAATAAATCCGCTGAATGTAGAGGGTTTTCAATCTTAATTGATTGGCTCAATTGATTTCTAAAATAATCGGAAATTGTAATACCTTCTCTTCCTGCTATATCAGATATTGTCTCATACAAGGTTTCGGGTATTCTTGCATGAATTACTTTATTATTTTTCATTAAGCAACATCTTTTAAAAGGTTAAACAAATCATTTTTGTGGTAAAATATTTTTGCCCAAAATTTTTTAAATGGAAGCATTTCCTCAGTTCTTTTTCTCCAAAGCCACGTTTTGGATTTTCCGATAAGTTCACAAGCATCTCTTTCTGATATGAAACCATTAATTTCATTTATACTATTACTTGTTTTTTTGAATTGAGCATTATAAAGTTGCTCTACTTTACTAAGAAGAGTTTCAAACTTTTGCTCTTCCATTAAAATTACATTTTTCATCTGTAAAATTTTTAAATTAAATTGCATTCAAACTCTTTGAGTGCTTTGATGCAAAGGTTTAAAGATTTTATAAGGAATATTAGATTTTGAGCAACTCGGCTAAACCTCATTTTTACCTCGGTTAAATAAAATTTTTAATCACTTGATTATAAGGAACAAAAAAAACTCAAAGTGTTTCTACTTTGAGTTTTTTTGTTCCTACTTTGAAATTTCAGCGATCTACTTTTGTCCTTTAATCACCTCAATTTAAGTTTTACATTTTCCAATTTATTTATAATATGGGCTTTAAAAACCTTATTATTAGTTTTACCAACTAATTCTATAACCTTATCATAAGCCAAACACACATCAAATGATTGCTTATAATTTAAATAATCTTCTTTTAAGATTTTATAAAAGGTAGTTGAATCATACCTTTTTTTACTACCATAATTATATGGGTCATTAAAATCCATTAAAACCTTATCATATAACTCTCTAAAAGGAGTATTTGGAGAGTTACAATCTCTCCACTCTCTTTGAAACAATGCAAACTCACATAAATTAAATTTTATTCCGTGTAAAATTATATCTCTTGATTCCTCTTTATTATTATTTTCATCAATAACATCTTTAGTCATCTCAATTATATTTTGGCTGTTTTCAGGATAGTGCTTCTTCCTTAATTCATATTCAAGTTCATTTAATCTATTAGAATCATAAGTGAAAACTAAATTTTCTATTTCATCAAATTTATAAAGCATCGAAAAATAATTACTGTGATTCGAAATGATAGCGTATGACTTAGTCAAGCCTTCATAAATAGCAGCCCTAATGACTACCTCTTTATAAGGAACTACATTACTTATTTTGCTTTCATTATAATTTTCCAACAATTCATATTTGAAAATATTTACTATATCATTGTTACTATAATATTGTCCCCTGTTTTTAAAAATCCTCAATAGATCAAAGAACTCTTGATCTGATTTTGGAATTGTACTTTCTTCCTTATCACTTAGTATCTTTATAAAATTATTACTAATAAAGTTGAAATCTCTTTCTTTACTAAGTCCAGAGGTAAGTGTTTTTTTATAAAATTCTCCAGCCTTTCTAATTACCTTTTCTTCGAAATATTCAAATATTTTATGACTATCCATATAATCTATTTAATAGTTTTTATTTAACTTCTTTGCTGTCAAATTTAATCTACTTTTTGTAATTTTCCCATATACTTTTGTCGAAGATATATCTGCGTGCCCAAGCCATTTTGAAACTTGCTCTATGGGCACATTGTTTTCCAACAAAATAGTTGTAGCACACGTATGTCTTGCAACGTGATGAGTTAATTTTAAATTAATATTTGCCAAATCACCTATTACTTTTAAATACATATTTACTTTAGAGTTGCTTAGTGTTGGTAGCAATTTCCCCTTTTCAATTCTGTCGGTATGATTGTTATATTTATCAATAATCCTTTTGGTTGGAATAATAATAGGGATTTCAACTTTGTCATTTGTTTTTTCCTGCTTGGTAATGATAAAATCACTTGTGGAATTTGAATTGTCAATATTATCAATAGTTACTCTTTGAGCATCTCTAAATCTTAAACCAGTATAAACTGAAAATAAAAAAATATCACAAACCTTTTCAAGTGTACTGTTTTTCATTAATTCTAAATCCTCAATCCTTGTTAGTTCTTCTGTTGTTAAATACTTAATCTCAGATTTAACTTTGCGTAATTTAAAATCTATGTAAGGTTGTTTTTTTAGATAGCCTTCCTTAAATGCTTGAATCAATATTGTTCTAAAAAAACTATGATGCTTGTAAATTGTAGTTTGTGAATACGGTAGCTTATATTGTTCCGTTATCTGTGACCTTAAAAATTCGTCAAAAGAGGTGATAAAAGAATAGTTCAATCTTGAAATTGGTAGGTCTTTTGATTTATGATTTTTAACAACAAACTCTTTTACAAGCCTTTTAATAGTTTTAATCTTTCCTATATAGCTTTCTGAAAATATCTCTGCTTTTTTCTTTTTCTCTAAATATCTATTGACAAATTCAACAATACCAAATTGAATTTTTTCATCACCAAAATAAACATCTTTAATCAATTTAGCAGAAACCACGTAATCTTCTAAAATCAATCTTTCTTTGATTTTATAAATTTCAGATTCTATTGTAACTAACTTTTGATTTATTCCTTCATTGCGAGTTGATCTACAAAACTGCTTGTTCCAATCACTTTCTAAAATAAAGATGTCTGTAGCAAACTCACTTTTTTTTCTATTATGAATAATCCTACCCATAATTTTATCCTTAAATTCTTTTTGCTGTGTTTTTTTTAAAAAAAACTTTACTGTGATATTTGCCCTCATATACTTATTTATAGATTTTAATACACACTTTTCTTTAGTGAAACAATTGAAAAGTACAGGTGAAACATAAGTGCCTAGTTTTAGCTATAATGACGCATAAACGAGGCAATTTTGAAACAAATCTATAAAAAGTGAAACAATTTAAAATGAAAAAACCTTGCAGAACAACGTTTTGCAAGGTTTTGGAAAGAGTCTAAAAAAAACTCTGCGGAGAAAGAGGAACTAAAACTCTTTGCTATGTGGCAATGTTTACAAGGGATTCAAAGTTGATCTATTTTACTGACCCCTAATTAGCCCCTTACAATTTAATCTTTTATGTATTCACTTACCACATCTATCTCTATACCAGAGTATTCTGAAAATTCCGCTATGGTTATAAATTGATGTGATTCTTTGTTAAGTGATTCTCTAATCGTTTGCAAGAGTCTACGCCCATAGCGTTCACTCCTACCTGTAATAAGTTGGATATCTTTTGGGTAAATACATATACGTTTACTATTAATCATACTTTAACTATACTTATACTATTCATCATGAATACTAATTCTGCAAATATAATATTCTTTTTTGCGGATTCCTTGGCATAATCGGAATGAAAGGTTTTATGTGGACAATCGTATTTTTTACTCTTGTTTTTTCTTTATTCATTTGATGTATTAATCAAAAAAATAAATAGAAATGGCAAAACAAGTCGGAATAATTAGATTGAAAGGAACTATCGGAGGTATTTCCTTTTACAAGACCCAAGATGGGCATTTAGCACGTGAAAAAGGTGGTGTTGACAAAAACAGAATTCAAAATGATCCTGCCTTCCAAAGAACTCGTGAAAACGGTTCGGAATTTGGAAGAGCCGGTAAAGGTGGAAAGCTTTTAAGAACTGCACTACGTATTCTTTTACAGAATGCCTCTGACAAACGTGTTACAAGTAGATTGACCAAAGAGTTGGTTGCAATTGTAAAAACTGATACTACCAATGAGCGTGGTTTAAGAACTCTACCTGATGGTGATTTAGAATTGTTGAACAATTTTGAGTTTAATATAAATGGGAAACTGTCATCCCTTTTATTTATTCTTTATGCTACAGCAATTGATAGAGTAACAGGTGAAATGACTGCTGACATTCCTGATTTTGTACCAACGACAAGTATTGTTGCCCCATCCGGTACTACGCATTTTAGAATTTCGGTGGGCGGAGCTGAGGTTGACTTTAATGCCGAAACTTTCGTTTTTGATAGTGATGTAACTGCTATTCTTCCGTGGGATAGTGCAACTGTTGTAGCATTGACATTAACGGCAAGTTTGACCGCGAACAGTACATTGCCGATGGTACAAGTATTGGGTTTAGAGTTTTTCCAAGAAGTAAATGGTAACATGTATCCATTGAAAAATGGTGCATACAATGCCTTATCGATCGTTGGTGTAGATACTCCATAATAATGGAGTTCGTCCTGAATAGAAGCTAATTTAAAGAGGGTACCAACGGTACTCTCTTTGTTTCTGACAAACCTTTCGACTCCGAGGGTAGTATCAGACAATACAAACCAACAAAAAAATGATCCTGGTAACTATTGGAGCAGTCGTAAGTTTTTTCGTTTCTTATATATTACGGAAGTTATTTTCAGGCAAACACTAGGTGAAAAGAATCTCGACAGAGGTATTTATTTATAACTTGACGGAGATTAGTAATAATGAATAGATACTTTCAATCCTTCCTTTTCTGCCAATCTTATCATATGCCCAGTACCCTTACTATTACGATCCCAAAAAGCAATTAAAACATCGGCATATTTTGCCATTTCAGCATTTCTAATAATACCAGCACATTTCCCAAATTTGCTCCAAGCTGCAGGAAAGCATATCAGTTTAAAACTTCTTTCCTTAGCATAAATTTCACCAAGCCTGTCAGCACCTCTGGCACCACCACTTACAACTTCTATATTATACTGATTTTGTAGCATGTCATCACAAATTTGACACAACTTACTATAATCATTAAAATTTCTTCCACCTGCAATTATTATTTTCATATTAAGATCTTATTAAAGCTATTTTTAAATTTGAAATTGTTTTTAACTGTAATTTTAAATCCTCTTCAAAAACAGTAATTTTCTTAAGTTTTTTAATTTTTTGCTCCCATTTATTTACCCTGAAATTCTGCAATGCCGCCTTAATAACTGATTGCGTATCAGCTATACAAATAAATGGAATGACACTCCCTTTGAGGTAATACCCAAAATACTTTCCGATTTTAAGGGACAAACACAGGTAAAAGAGAGATTCTCGAAAGTCTATGGATTGTGTTGTTATCACAAAACAATTTGAGCAAGGCTCTAATAATGGTTTACCACTATTTAATCCTTTATTCAAAATGAAAAAGTGTGGTTTGGAATAGGTTTTTCCGATACGATGTGTTTTGATGTCAAAATTTTGCATAATTATCCAATTAAAATTGCTTTGCTTTGCACATAATTTTTCAAAAGAGAAAAAAAAAAAAAAGAAAGCAACAAAACTGGTGGCACGGGAAAGGCTGTCAACGTTTTTTGAGAAAAATACTACCTGATTATTGGCAGCAATTTATCAGATGCAATAGCGTGTTTTTTAATGAAGTGTTGAAACAAGTACAATATTTAAGGTGGAGATTTTTCTCAAAACCCGGAGGGCATGAACTTTATAGCCTAAAAGCGATGGCTGATGGAAGCCACATAGATTTGCTATCTTTTATATTTTTATTTACTATTAATTCTTAATTCTATACGGGCGAGGAGACCATTTTTATGATGTATTACCCATTGAAATGATTGTCAAAAATTGTACAAGGTTTATAGTTCATCTGTTATGGGGCTGAGTGCGTTGGTAAAGCTAATTGTTGAGGTCTTGCGGTGGTGGAAATAAATAAAGAGAACAACGGGCAACGCTGTTGCTTCTCTTTTTTTATACGCGGTGTTGAGGTGAAAACATAATATGATTGAAACCTTTAGGAGTTGAGCTATATTATGTTTTGACCGCAGACACATTGCACCTCAACAATTGACTTTACCTACACCTATAAAAGGGTGGTGGGGAGTGTGCCGTACTATTTAATTAGTGAAATGAAACAAACAAAGACTTGAGATAAGGAACACTTGGACTTAGCGATGGTTTTGTGAAGTTGAATGAGCTAAAAAATAGTGTGGTTAAATAGAATGTTATGGAGTTACATTCATCACAATAGAAAATACTGAGTTGTGAGGCCGGGGAAAGGGTTTTATTAACACCATAATATTGATGTGATACGATGATCATAAATAGCCATATTTCAAATTGAAATACCAAATTATGCGGCTGGAAGTGGCTATTTAGCATAATGGCGTTATGTGCCAGAAATAAAATGAATGCGCACATAACTGCGCATTATGTTCATATAGCTTAGGAATTAGAGTTTAAATTAATAGAGAATATACCTGTGAATAACATTAAAATTGTGAAATGGGGCATGAAAGACAAAATTGAAAAGTATTGAATGAGTTGGGCCATTTAAAGCTTTTTGAGATTTAAGAACTAACTTAATTAAATGATTTATAATATATTATTATGATTAATGCTAGTTACATACATTCAACGACATGAAATTTTGAAGTTTGAGTACTACTAGAACCTCATGATTTACGTCTAACTTGCTGAATATCTTAAATTTAATTTTTACGAAATTAAAATATTCTCAAATATGCTCCCAAAAAGTTAGAAAAGTAATATTATTAATAAAAGTATTGAATTAATAACCTTCGGGTTATGAGAAGTGCAAAAACACCCTTTTACCCCTATTTTTTGCTGTTTTATAGATAATTTGTGTACGGTTTTGTGTACGGCAAATTATACAATATTACTTATGTAAATATATGATTAATTTTAGATTTATAAAACTAACATAATATCAAATCAATCCTTTAACTAAATTCAAAATATTCTTTTCTAATAGTTTATACTTCATTTCAAAGTTTTAGTTAATCACCACAAGCTGTTTAACCAATTGTCCTGTTTTTGATTTTATCATTAAAAAATAAAAACCTGTTTTTAACTCTGGGAGCTTAATTGTTTCTATATTATTTTTCATAGGATATTTTTTTATACAAAAAACTGATTTTCCAATAACATTCACAATTTGTATGTGTACAGTTTCTTGATTTTTAAAATCAAATTTTAAGTTAATTTTATTATCTCTTATAGGGTTAGGGTACACTTTAATAGTACTTTCTATGTTATCTTTAACCGTTAAAGAAGGACTGAAATTAAAATCGTTATAGGTTTTAAAAAAGTCTGGACCACAATACTCTAGCAAAGTTGCAATTCCAAATACAAAGGGCGCAAAATCAACTCCCTGTATTTTAGGAGCTAACCAAGTGGGTTCTTTAATACTATAACGCCAAACAAGTTTTTTAGAAGTATTCCAAGGTAATTCATACACCCCTTTATTATTATTATACAATGATAAAATATCATCCTTTGAACTTTGATTAATAGGCATATATGCAGCTATTGTATGTGGTGATACTATTACATATGGATTGTCATTTATTTTATCCACAGAATAGTGCCCTTGGCTTAAATCACCTGTATCTGGATTTATTCCACTACCTGCACTCATTGCCCACTCATACGGCTCTATAGTTATAGTATTATCGGCAGTATCAGTATTTTGAAACCAAGCTCTGTCGGCATTTTTTATGTTTTCCATATAATGCAAATACCCTTTTCCATCGGTATCTCCACCACTATTTGTTGTATAATAATTGCACAAATAATATGGCATTTGATAAGTATGTTCAGCTTGAAAATTTAAATTTTTTACCGTTAAAATATCATACCCAGCATAATTCACTTTATACAAATTAGCTGTTTGCGCATACCACATATCCCATAATCGTTGGGCAGGACCTGTTGAATTAGCCTCTTGTTCTTGCTTATATGCTAACCAAGCAACTAATATATATTCATTATATGGACGCGTGATATTATTGCCTGTACCTGTACCGTCATCATTTATTGCTAGATATAAACCTCCATCATTGTCAGTAGGGTCATTATTAGGATCTACAACAGCTACCGACCAATCAATACTATTTAAAAGGCTATCTGCTAAAGTTGCTATTTGACTTGCCTTAGGGTGACTACTAAAATAATTTTTACAAAATCGAACACCCGACATAAATACTGCATTATCAACAGTACTATATTCTGAAGTTCCGACTCCTGTAGTTTTACTAAAAAAATGGCGATAATAACCTGTTGGGTTTCTGTCTGGTGTAAACCCATTACCTCCAACTGAAAGTGATGTTAAAGTTTCTATTACTAAATCTTCGGCATCTGTAATCCATCCCATTTTATCTGCAATACAAACTGTAACTAAAGCCATACCGTCAACTGCAATTGATGAATTATTTATATCATTATTAGTATTTAAATTAATTTTTGCTTGATAAATTCCTGTATTAGGGTCACGCATTCTCTCATAAACACTATATGAATTTCTAAATATTTCAGTTAGTGTTAAATCTTCTTGAGAAAACAATGAATTTATACTGCTTATAAAGAGCATTACAAAAAATATTTTGCGGACCATAATCTTTATTGAACTTTACATTAAAATAAATTAATTTTTTAATTCACAAGAGCAGGAATCACTACATTCTCTAAGATTAAAAAAGGTTGTCTTGAACCATAACTTGTAAATACTGCAACAGAATTTAAGGCAGGGATACTAAATATAAATTGACCTCCAGCACCTCTGCAAGAATTTATTTCATATTTCATTCCGTTATAAGTAATATAATGTGTCCACCAAAAAAAGCCGTACTTATTCTTTCCGTTATCTGCATATTTGCCATTGGCTTTATCAACCCAATCTTCGCTAATTATACGTTTCCCATCATACATTCCTTTATTAAGACACAACATTCCAACCTTTAACATATCTCTAGATCGCAATTTCATACCAGCGGCTGCCTTGGTCATTCCATTGGTTGTTTCACCAAACGAATAATCGGTAATTCCCATTGGGCCAAATAAGTATTCATCAACAAAATCATCCATATCACTACCTGTAGCTCGTTTTAAGATGTCAACCATCATATTTGGGTTGATCCCCTGGTATTTGTATTTTGTACCTGGAACCAATGTATTAGATTTTATAAGAACTTGTTCCGTTACATTATCTTTAGTTCCGTCAACAACTCCTTTTTTTACAAGCAAACCAGATTGCATAGACATTACATCTTTTATTTTAATTTGCTTTGTGTTTTCTGAAAGTTTTGATTGCTTAATTTCTGGAAAGTATTTTAAAATAAAATCTTCTTCGCTACCTATTTTTTTTTGATCTATTGCAATACCTACCGCATAAGAAGCAATACTTTTTGTAATAGACATTTGATAATGTGGTTTTTCTTGAGTAGCATATGCAAAATATTCTTCTAAAATTAATTCACCATCTTTATAGAGTAAAAAACTATCAATAGCACCATTTTTTCTTAAACTATTTTCATCTACACCAATATCAATTTTATCCTTATATACTTGGTTGTCCTTTTCTATAGTATTTAAAGCTTGCATAATTAAATCTAAATTCACATTGGTTGTGATAGCATTTGCTGTTTTAATTCCGTCATTTAAATCATTTGGGGTATTATAGGTTATATCTCCTCTTACACTAAACCCTCCTGTTTTATCAATTAATGAAGATGATTTCTTGCCAACAAAAGTAACTTCGGCATCAACACCATCATTCATTTTCTTTTGACCTACTAATGTAACTGTACTTAAAAAGAAGATTACTATAATAAAGTTGTGTTTAATTTTCATAATTTAAAGTATTAAAAAAGCACTGTTGTTTGTTTTTTTAGTTTTAAAATTAGTTGATAGTCCGCAACGCCAATCGTAGCCCTATTGAACTGTATCCATTTTTTGGAGGGTCTTGAAATCTGGTTGTTGCTTTTGTATTTAATTCGGACCCAAACCAACTTCCACCTCTCACAATTTTCTTTTCTCCGTTTTCTGACCCCATTGGATTTTCCTTTTCTCCTTCTTTATATTCGCTAAACCAGTCATAACACCATTCTGATAAGTTCCCCCTTAAATCGTATATGCCTAAAGCATTTGGTAATTTTTCTCCAACAGGATGCACTTGTTTATTACTGTTATTTCTATACCAAGCAATAGAGTCTAAAGGTATTTTAGTATTTGAAAAAGATTTACAAGTATATTCCCACTGTGCCTCTGTTGGTAAGCTAAACTTATATCCTTCTGGCAAAATATCATTTTTGTTTCTATTTAGCTTTTCACAAAGCTGAATGCAATCATCCCAAGAAATAAAATACATAGGTAGAGAATCTCCAACACCTCTAATTTTCCATTCTTTGTTTTGTTTTTTTGTTGCTCTAGCAAAGTAGATTTCATAAACCAAGTCCATTGTTTTTGGGTGATTTCATATTTACTCAACCAAAAGCCTTCATTTATTTTAACCCTATGGGTTGGTTTATTTTTATGTTTCACAATGTCATTTTCGTCACTTCCCATCATAAAATCTCCTTTTGGCACCCAGATCATATCTATATTATTATCATCCCCTAAATGTATAATAAATGATTTCTCATTTTGTATTTTGACATCAACTCTTTGTTTTGAATCTTCACATGATATTAAGAGAAAATTTAGCAAGATAATGTATACTAATTTTTGCATTACCTAATTTGTTAGAGATGTAGGGGCTCTTGTTAAATAACCCAATGAGATTAAAAATAAATCTGTTTTTAATAGCATATCATCTTTATATTTTATCAATTTATTTTTTCCATATAAACCATGTTCACCATCTTCATATAAATGTAAATCACATCTACTCCCTACTTCTTCCATTTTTTGTTTATACTTTTTCACAGTTTCAACAGCTATGAGTTTATCCTTTGTCCCTAAAAAAACAATAGTAGGAGGAGCGCCTTTGGTAATATTATGCATGGGCGAAATTTCTTTATAACGCTCTTTAAATTTTTTATACCCAAACCCTTCTTCGCTATTATCAAATACAGGAAATAACAAAACAAGTGCATTGGGTTTTGAACTTATTGTTAAGTCTTCACCTTCTTCTTCCAAACCAATAATGTTTCCGGCTGCTGCTGCCAAATGCCCTCCTGCAGAACTGCCACCAGCAATAACTTTATTTTTATCAATACCAAGCTCTAGAGCATGCTCTCTTAAATAACGGATTGCCGATTTTGCGTCATTAACAGATTCAAACGGAGTAGTACCATGTGTATTTCTAATTCGATATTCGGCAGTTATAGCAACAATGCCTCTATTAGCAAAATAATTTGCTTCAGCTAAAAATTTCTTATAACTACCACCAACCCATCCACCACCGTGGAAATAGATTAATACTGGAGTTTTGTCTGTTTTCTTATGACCTTCAGGATAAAAGACATGTAGGTTTAAAGAAATAGTATCAATGGTTTTATAAACTATTTTTTCTGTCACGCTATTTTTAATTGTATTTTGGCTATATATGTTAGCCAAAAATAGTAGTGCTAAGATTACCGTAATTCTTCTCTTCATTTTCAATTCCTTAATTCATCTTTTTTTTCTTCTTCGCTTTTTTTTCCTTTTTTGCTGCAGCCTTAATTTTAATTTTATCCAACTGTTCATCAGACATTAATGAGCGTTTTGTTGGATAGTCATTATCTATATATTCTTGCATTTTTTCTGGGTTATCAACATTTTCTAACATCACTAAAACTGGGTCATTCTTCTCTTTCATCCATTGTTTTAGATTGTTTCTATACTGCTCAATCTCATCTTTATATGCAGGGTCGTTAATTAAGTTATTTATACCATCAGGATCTTTTTGTACATCATAAAACTCTTCTAAAACGCGATGTCTAAAAAACGTTACAAACTCTAAATGTTCTGGATAATTTTTTTCAATGTCTTTATTTATTTCACCTTCATTAGAATTTCTATACGCATCACCCGTTGGACTCCAAGGGTTAAAAATATATCGAAACTCCTTAGTTCCATACGAACGAATTGGAGTTGCTTTACCTCCAATTTTATAATCTATTTCACCAATGGTAAAATCTCGACCTTCTTGTTTTTCTTCTTTTAATAATGATAAAATTGATTTGCCATCAAACTCTTGATCTACTTTAATTCCGGTTGCTTCTAAAAAAGTTGGGAAAATATCAACTTCAGATATCATGTGTTCTGTATCAATCAGTCCTTCTTTCATATTACCAGGAAAATGCACATAAAAAGGCGTTTTGGTACTCGAAACATAGGTGTTTGCTTTGGCAAATGGAAATGGAGAACCATTGTCAGACAAAACTATAATAATAGTATTGTCATAAACTCCAGATTCTTTAATGACTTTCATCACCTCTCCAAAGGTGTCATCAAACCTTCTAACAGAATTATAGTAGTGACTCAATTCTAATTTTACTTGATCTGTTTGAGGCATATATGCTGGCACTTCAACGTCATCTGTTGTAAATAATTTTGAAGGCTCCTCTGCACCTTTCATCTTTCTCCCATTTGGATCGTGAAAGCCTCTATGCGGATCATGAGAATTAATCATAAAATAAAAAGGCTTCCCTTCCTTTTTACATTTTTCGATAAATAATTTTGTGTTTTCTGAATATTTTTTTGGACTTCTACCAGCTCCTAAATCACCGTAATCTTGTTCAAAATCCCATTTAAAATTCAAATCGGGAGTTGAATGCCCAACCTTACCTAATATTCCAGTTAAATACCCATTATCTTGAAAAACTTGCATTGCCGTTGCCACCTCTTTTTTCTGATGAATAAAGCCCATCATTTCACTAGTTACACCATATAATCCTGTAGCCATTATAGATCTACTCGGTTGACAAATTGGTGTAGCAGTATGTGCTTCGGCAAACTGGACACCTTCTTTTGCAAATGCATCCATTTGCGGAGTTAAATTTGGGATATCTCTACCAAAAGAATTTACAGCTTCATAGCCTAAATCATCTGCAGTAATAAGAATAACGTTTAATGGTGTTTTAGATTTTTGTGAAAATCCATTTGTTGCAGTAAATATTAACGTGACTAAGAGTAAGTTCTTAATTGTATTTAAATTCATCATTATATTATTTATCTTTTTAATTCTGTTCTTCTTATTCTTTTTTCTTCAAAAGGGAACTCAGTTTTTGAATTTCCAAATTGAGCTGGAATATTTTTAGAGTCCCACTTTTTATAGATTGCTAATAAATCAGCTACTAGATCGAAGTGTTTTTCTGAAAGATCTGTTGTTTCGTTGGGATCATTCTGTAAATTATAGAGTTCAATATTTTTATCCATTTTTACAATTTTCCACTCATCATTTCTCATTGCAAAATGCTTGCCTCTTTTCCAATACAACTCATTATGTGGAGAGGCATCTTTTTCTCCAATAATATAAGGAGTAAGATTTACACCATCAAGATTCATAGTAACATCGGTTTCTAAACCAGTAGCAATCATTATTGTAGGCACAATATCTAAAGATGAAACGGGTTTTTTAAATAGCTTATTTACAGGATAATGCCCTTTCCATTGTACTAAAAAAGGAACATGAATGCCCCCTTCATATTTTTGACCCTTTTCTCCTTTTAAAGGTAAATTATATGAAAAATTACCTTTTGGTTTCCCTCCATTATCACTTAAAAAGAATATCAAAGTATTTTCTTCTAGTCCTAATTCTTTAAGTGTTGTCATAATCTCTCCAATACTTTTATCCATTGCAAAATTCATTGCCGCCAATAATCTTCGATTAGGGTTTTTAATTGTATCAAATAGTTTTAAGTATTCATCTGTAGCTTGTAATGGCGTGTGTACGGCATTATAAGGAACATATAAAAAGAATGGATTTTTTGCATTCCGTTTAATAAATGAAATAGATTCTCTTGTAATAGCATCAGTATAATATTCTTCTTCAAGCTCTAATTCATTATTATTTCGCATATATTTTTTTTCAGAATTTAGAGGGTCTATATATAAAGCAGCTCCTTCTAAAAATCCAAAAAACTCATCAAAACCCCTATTTAAAGGAAATAAGTCTGTATCTCCACTTTCACCTCCTATATGCCATTTTCCGAAACAGGCAGTATTATAACCAATCGTTTTTAATCGTTTAGAAATCAATTTTTCTGATAATGGGACTCCAACTTTAACAGTAGCTGTTTTTTTTCTTGGTCCAGGTAAATTTTCAAATCCAAAACGTTGCTGGTATCTACCAGTTAATAGACCAGCTCTAGTTGGACTACAAATTGAAGCTGTTACGTAACCATTAGTAAAGGTTATACCATTTGTAGCAAGTGCATCAATATTTGGTGTAGGTATATCTTTACAGCCATTATAACCAACATCAGCAAAACCTAAATCATCTGCTAAAAGAATGATAATATTTGGTTTTTCTAATTTTGAAATTGAATCTGTTGCTTTAATTTTTTTGTTGGTTGTACAACTTAAAATTACAGCAAAAAAGATGATGTTCAGAAGAATTAACTTATAATTCATTTTAGTTTTTTTTCTACTTTTTGAGAATAGCCAACTTGTAACATCATAATTATAGCGCAAATAAAACCTTTGACTTTGAGATTTTAAAATTCATTTTTATATATTTTTTTGATCTGTAAAGACCTTAACTATCCTTTTAGGAATGTTTTATTTTTCAGGTTCACTTTCTTTTTAGAATTCTTTTTTTTACGATGATTTGGAGATTGCACATAAGGTTTTTTAAAATGCTCTTTCGGCACTTTATACTGTTCTCTTTTTAAAGCTAATTCGGCTATTAATTCATCAATCTTACTTTGGTATTTAGGATTTCCATAAAGGTTATTTACCTCATCAGGATCATTTTCTAAATCGTAAAATTCGAAGACATTATCCGTATAATAATTTATTAATTTGTAGGTATCCGTTCTAACACCATCATGTCTTGGCACATTGTGTTTTCCATGATCGTAATAATGATAATAAATAGCTTTTTCCCCTTTAATATCTTTACCTGTTATTAAATCTGGTTGAATAGAAACACCTTGCATATCACCAGGGATTTTTACACCTGCTGCATCTAAAATTGTAGGGGCGAGATCAATATTTTGAACCATTGTTGTTATTTTGGTTCCATCTTTTATTTTTGAAGGCCAACGTATTAAAATTGGCATCTTTACACCATCTTCATACATAAATCTTTTTTCGGCAAACCCGTGCTGTCCTGTAAAGTAACTTTGGTCTGATGCATATATAATTATAGTGTTTTCCTTCAGTTTTGGATGTTGGTCTAAATAGGCAAGAATCTTCCCTACATTATCATCAATACCATCAACACACCTGAGATAATCTTTTATGAATTGCTGATATGCATAACTTCTCTTTTGTTTATCAGTTTTCAGTTTTCCTTCTGCTATTAATTTGCGTTCTTTTAAAGTTTCAACATCTTTAAATGAATGCCATTTTTTGCGTTGCTCATCTGTCATTCTATCAAAGTAAATATTCTTAGAAAAATCATGTTCTTCATATAGCTTACCAGGTTTATACGGCACTTTCATCCATGCTTTAGCGCCATAAGACTCTCTAGTTTCAAAGCTATCATATAAAGTTTTAGGCTCAGCAATTGTATCGTTTACATAGCTATCTAAATATCTAAATGCTGGCATTCTAGGAACATGTGTCGCTTTAAAATGAACAAATAAGCAAAAAGGATTCTCTGAATTTTCATTTAACCAGTCTAACGAATCATCTGTAATTATATCTGTTGAATAGCCGTCTTCTACGGTTTCTTTTCCATTGCTAGATATAAAATCTGGGTTGTAATAAAAACCTTGCCCACCAGCTCCTTTTAATATTTTCCAAGAAGCAAATGAATCACCAGGTGGTGAGTTTAAATGCCATTTTCCAAATACAACCGTTTGGTATCCTGCCTTCTTTAGTTCTCTTGGAAATGTAGTTTGAGTATTGTCATACTTAAACCCATTTCCCATTACACCATGCAAATGACTATGTTTACCTGTTAAAATGCTTGCTCTACTTGGACCACAAATTGAATTGGCATTAAAGCTGTTTAGCATAATAGCACCTTCATCAGCAATTCTATCAATATTTGGTGTATGGTTTAACCCAGATCCATAGGCACTAATAGTTCTATTAGCATGATCATCGGCCATTATAATAATAATATTTGGCTTTTCATTACCTTGCTGTTCTTGGCTATAACAAAAATTACTTATTACAAGTAGAATCAATAAAACTATGTTGCTTTTTCTCATTGTAAACTATAATTTAGTTATTCTTTGCTGCTTTTTTCTTAGCTGCTTTTTCTTTATAGAATGCCTTTAGTTTTTTTTGATCTTCTTCACCTAATATTTCAGTCAAAGTTTTTCTAAATTCTTTGATAACAGGTTTTTTCTTTTCTTTTAGAGCTTCTTTATCCAATCCTTCTATTTCAGCTTCTTTTTTAATTTTCATTAAATCAACATTCCTTTCTTTCATTGCATCATAAAGCAATGCTGCTGTTTCATCATCTAACTCTAATGATTCTTGAATTTCTGAAACATGCTGTTTTAACCTATCTGCTTTTTTATCTTGTGAAAATCCAACGGTTGAAATTAATACGAATACTATTAATACTAAATTTTTCATTTTTTTATGATTTTATTAAATTAACTCTAATTTTTATTTTCTTTAACAAATAACGTTTCCATTTCTTCTAATGTCTTTCCTTTAGTTTCTGGGATGAATTTCCAAACAAAAACAATAATAATTACAATGAATACCGAAAACAAAAAATACGGTAAGGCATTATTCCAAACTCCACCATCAACTTGTAGTTTATTAGCATCACTCTCAACAATCATAGGGAAAGTTTGAGATACAAAATAGTTTGCTAACCATTGAGCTGCAACTGCAATAGACATGGCGACACTTCTTATTTTATTTGGAAATATTTCTGATAAAATTACCCAAACAACTGGCCCCATAGACATGGCAAAAGCACCAATAAAAATTAAGACACCAATTAAACTAATAATTCCTTCTGTTTGTGATATTGATGGTATTCCTGCAGAATTAATAGTTGAATAATCACTAAAAAATAAAGTGAACCCCATTACTAAAAAACCAATTAACATTCCAAAACCACCAATCATCAATAAAGGTTTTCTTCCAAATTTATCTACTGCATACATTGCAATAAATGTAAAAATCAAATTAACGGTAGCTAATAATATTTGTTGTTTTAATACATCTTCTTGCCCAAAACCAAGAGCCTGTTCAAAAATATCTGCGCCGTAATACAGCACTGCATTAATTCCTGTAAATTGTTGTAGAGCAGATAGAACTGTACCAATAATAATAATTGACAGCATCGATTTAGAAAAAATTGAAACTTTTTCTGAGTTACTATCTTTATGGATAGATTCCTGAATTTCTACAAACTCTTTATCAGCAATTTCTTGTCCGTGTATTTGTATTAAAATCATTTTTGCTTCCCCTTCTTGTCCTTTCATCATTAACCAACGTGGGCTCTTAGGAACAAAAAACAACAAAATTAAAAAGGCCATTGCAGGAATCAATTCAGACCAAAACATTTGTCTCCAACCGTATTCAATATTTTGTGCTTCGGTTAAATTATTTCCGATCATATAGGTTGCCAAAAAGACTACAAAAAAACCAATTACAATTGCCAGTTGATAAAAAGTAACCAAGGTTCCTCGTTTTTTAGCAGGAGCAATTTCTGCAATATACATCGGTGCATTCATAGATGCAATACCAATTCCAATTCCTCCCAAAATTCTAAAAATCACCAACAAGGTTGTCGTTTCTGGTAACATTGATGGCATACCGGAACCCCATGCAGAAATCGCAAAAAGAACCGCTGCAATTAGCAACGAGTTTTTTCTACCAATACGTTTACTTAATAATCCTGAAATTGCAGCACCAAACAGAGCCCCTAATAAAGCACTACTAACAATAAATCCCTTTATTGCGCCTGTGAGTTCAAAATACTTTGAAAAGTAAAACTGTGTACCATTGATTACTCCAGTATCATAACCAAACAATAATCCTCCAAGGGTAATTACAATTGTGATAAAATAAATATTGATTCTTTTGGTTTTCATTTTTTGTATTATTAGTAATTAAATTCTTTTGTTATGGTGGCATTTGAATCACCTCCAACAAACATATTGAAGGCTCCTTTTTCTGCAACAAAATTCATATCAATATCATAAAACCTTAAGTCTTCTACACTCACATCAAAAGTCACCGTTTTAGTTTCACCTTTTTTGATAAGTACTTTTTGAAATCCTTTTAATTCTCTCACAGGTCTAGTTACTGACCCTATTTTATCTTGTATATATAGTTGCACAACTTCTTCTCCATCAAAGTCACCCGTATTTTTTACATCAATAGCAACTTTAATATTCTGAGTATTTGTAATTGTATCGGTACTCAACATTAAATTTTCATACTCAAAAGAAGTATAACTCAAACCGTATCCAAAGGGGTATAATGGTGTATTAGGATTGTCTAAATACATCGATTTATATGTGTTTATTTTTCTAGAAGGGTCTATAGGTCTTCCAGTATTTTTCATATTGTAATAGATTGGTACCTGCCCTAATGACCTTGGGAAGGTAATTGGCAATTTTCCTGAAGGATTCGCATCACCAAAAACAATATCAGCAATTGCATGGCCACCCATAGTGCCAGGAAACCAAGCTTCTAAAATGGCATCCATATTGTTGTTTTCCCATTCTAAGGTTAGTGGTCTCCCATTTAGTAAAACGAGAATAATAGGCTTGCCTAATTTTTTAAGTTCTTTCAACAATTCTTGTTGGTTACCTGGTAAATCTAAATCAGTTCTAGAAGATGCTTCTCCAGACATATTTTGTAATTCTCCCATCGCAGCAACAATAACATCTGCTTTTTTTGCTGCAGCAATTGCTTCAGAAAAACCTTTTCTACTTTGTTTATCAGATCTTTTCATATAGCGAGATAATTTTGTGCCTTGAACATAGGTTACGTTTTCTTTACCTATTTTTTCAATAAAACCTTCCAAAACAGTTACTGGGTCATCTTTGTGTTTTCCTGCTCCAGACCAAGAACCAATCATATCTCTTTCGGTATTTCCTAAAGGACCAATCAATGCTACTTTTATATTTTTTGCCAAGGGTAATGCTTGTTTATCATTTTTTAACAACACCATTGATTTTCTGGCAACATCTCTTGCTGCCTCTAAATGTTCTGCAGACATTACATATTCTTTTTGTCTTTCTTTATTTGAGTATCTGTATGGATCTTCAAACAATCCTAAAGCAAATTTCAATTCTAATACTCTGCGTACTGCAGTATTTAATTTTTCTTCGGATACTTTTCCTTCATCAATTAATTCTTTTAAATGTTTAGAATATACTTCACCTTGTAAATCCATATCTACACCTGCATTCATTGCCATTTCTACCGCATCTTTATCATTATCGACAACACCATGTGGCACCATTTCATTAATGGATTGGTAATCGGTCACAACAAATCCTCTAAACCCCCATTCCTCTCTCAATATATCTTTTAGTAAATAATCATTCCCTGTTGCGGGCACACCATTTAGTTCATTAAAAGAGGTCATAAAAGTTGCGACACCAGCATCTACTGTTGCTTTAAACGGAGGCAGATAGGTTGTTCTCAATTCTCTATCAGACATATCTACTGTATGATAATCTCTCCCTGCTTGTGCTGCTCCATAAGCCGCATAATGTTTTGCACAGGCCAAAATAGTATTGGTCGCTTTTAAATCATTGCCTTGAAATCCTTTTACTCTTGCTTTTGCTACTTCACAACTGTAAAATACATCTTCACCTGAACCTTCAGAAATTCGACCCCAACGTGGGTCTCTTGAAATATCTACCATAGGTGCAAAGGTCCAATGCAACCCTTCTGCTGATGCCTCAATAGCTGCTATTCGAGAAGCCAATTCGATGGCTTCTAAATCAAAACTTGCTGATTCTCCTAAAGAAATTGGAAAAATGGTTTTATGTCCGTGTATAACATCATAACCAAATAATAGCGGAATGCCCAAACGCGTGTTTTCTACTGCTAATTTTTGTAGTTTTCTAGTAAAATCTGCACCGTAGGCATTGAAAATATTTCCAACTTTTCCTTCCATAATAAGTTTTTCATAATCCTTATTTACTGATGGGCCCGTAACATCTCTATTACTAGTTAGTAGTACCGTTTGTCCAATTTTTTCTTCCAATGTCATGAGTGCTAAAAGAGAATCAATTTTTGAATCCATTATAGTTTTATCAACATTCCAGCTCGAAGGGATATTTGTTGTTTGCTTTGATTTAACTACACTTTGACATGATCCTAAAATCACACTTAATACTAAAATTACCAACGATAATCTTTTCATTTATATCTTTTATTTATTAAAAATTTTGAAAGCCTAATTCTGATAAACCTTCTTGTATCTCAGGACAACTCATAAATAAATCCCAAATGAGTCCTGTTCTATAATTCTCTATCATTACAATTATTGGTGCTTGGTCAATAGCTAAGTATTGATAATCGTACCAATTCTCTTGTACATTAAATGCATCAACAAATCCATATTCTTTCCAAATTTTATCTCCTAGTTCTTCATAGAAATATCTTAAGGCTCTCATCGATTCTTTTGGAGTATATGGAAATGAAGACAAGGCAGCCGTAGGAGCAATAACACCTCTATCATTCGTTGGGCTATGTGCCGAATAACCATTATTACCATCGCTTGCCGTTAAACCCCAACAATTCTTTCCATATCCTTTATAGTTTTTAGGATTTTCTACACAATACGAATAATTTATTTTTGCGTGATTCACGTTTTGCTGCCAATAATCTGCATAGTCGTCTTTCAATAATTTTGGGTTCAACCCCAAATAGGAATAATGTGTAAAAAATAAAGGACCTCCATATTTTGGACCTAGTGGTAAATCATATCCGTAATAATTTCTATTCGTTACTATTTTGCCAGAATTTGCCCAACCATTGTGATAAACAGAAGCGGGAACACTATGTGTTTTAGACGATGTAGCTAATACAAATAGTATTTGCCCTTCATGATGACCTCTTATTTTATGATCTTTTTTAAATCCATATTTTGGAGACCAATGCCAAGTTAAAGTATCATCACCGGGTTGTACATACCAATTCCACTCAACTGCATCCCAAATTTTATTAATTCTTTTTCTTATTTTATTTTCAGCAGTAATGTCTTTATTAAAATACTGCCTATTAATCAGTAATCCTTGAATTAAAAAAGCTGTTTCAATAATATCACCACCATCATCATATTTACTAAAACGGACAGATTTTTGAGTTTTCCCACTATACCAGTGCGCATACGCTCCATGAAAGGTGTCTGTATTTTCTAAAAAATCTAATATTTTATCGAGTCTTTTAATTGCTTGTTTTCTAGTAACCCAACCTCTTTCTACTGCAATAGGAAAAGCGGCTAAACCTAATCCGGTACCTCCTGTACTAACTTTTTGTGCTTTTGATTTTTTTGAAGTAGATCTTTCATGTGCCATACCTGTATTAGACTCAGCAAAATCCCAAAAGTATTTAAAGGTTCGTTTTTGTACTTTCTCTAACAAATCATCATCAGAAAGTTTATCCTTTTGTGAATGAATATTTATGCACCCTATAAAAAATACAATTAATAAAATACTGATTTTGGAGTTCATAATTTCTTAACCCTTTTGGTTTAATTAATACCCTGGATTTTGCTCTAATACAAACCCGCTCAATTGGATTTGTGGAAGTGGTATCGGCATTAAATCATGAATTCCGTCTGTAAAGTTTTTACCATTGGCTCTCATAACTTCTCCTTTTCTCCCTTGACGCCCAATATCAAACCAGCGATCGTGCTCAAATGCTAATTCAATTCTACGCTCTTTCCATATTGCTAATCTTATATCTTCTTTTGATATTATACTAGTTGGTAATGGAGCAAGACCTGCTCTGTCTCTAATATAATTATTTAAGATATCTAATGCAACGCCAGATTGTCCTAATTCATTTGCAGCTTCTGCACGCATCAATAAAATATCTGCATATCTCAGAATTCTAACATTTTTATTCGATTCTGGATGTACCTCATAGGTGTTTAAATCTGTATTTGCACTTACAAATGCTTTATGATTGTACAAATCATTTTTCTTTGCATTTCCTATTCTTGATGCATCCCAATTTCTCTGTCCTTTTTTTGTGATAGATGATAAGAGTCTTAAATCGCCAGATTCAAATAAGTCGTAAAGTTCTTGAGTAGGTTCTCCAATATAATTCCCTCTAGAGTTTTGAATATTGGCATAACTTTTTATTGCATCACGTTCTGTTATTGCTCTTGCTTGCACTTCAAATACTGATTCTTCATTATTTTCTGCTGTCTCTAGCCAAGAAATAGAAGATAAAACGGTTGGTCCATTATTGTATTGAAAAGTATCGTAGTTTAAAGCATAACCCATTGTTGCAATTTCATCTGTTAAATCCATAACATTTTGCCAATGAACCATACTGTTTTGCTCACTAGCTAGATACATATTTACTTTTGTTAATAGCCCAAGTGCAGCACCTTTTGTAGCTCTTCCTAATTCAGAAGATGGTCTCTCTGACTTTAACGGTAGCACAGAAGCGGCTTCTGTTAAATCTTCAATAATAAAATCATAGATTTCTTCTTTGCTTACTCTTGTATTGGCTAGTAATTTATCAGCAGTATCACTAGGGTCTATTATGTGATCTATTAAAGGAACTCCTCCATATAAGTTAACCAATCTAAAGTAAAATAGTGCTCTTAAAAATTTTGATTCGCCAACTAAGACATCTATTTCTTCCTGTTCTAAAGTTGTAATACCAGGTATTAAAGCTATAGCTCTATTTGCTTTTGAAATACCAAAAAAGTGACCTGCCCACAATGTATTTAATAAACTTTCTGATGATGAAATATTTTCTATATCATTTATTTTATTAATATCGGTATTAAGCCTTTTACCGCCTTCCTCACAATTATCTGCTAAGACAGTAGTTAATACAATCCATGGTAAAGCCATGGTTCTATACTTCTGTAATTCGTCATAGGTAGCAACAACCATTTTATCACCAGCCCCTGCTATGTTAAGTGCATCTTCTGGAGTTAAGCTGCTAGGATCTATATCTAGATATTCGTTATCGTTGCATGAAATAACTATTGATAACATTAAAATTAAACTGATTATATTTTTCATAATTTCTAGTGTTTTTTTATTAAAAATTTACATTTAAACCAACAATGAATGTTTTCTTAGATGGATAAGCTTGGAACTCCATTCCTTGTGTTCCCATCGGGTCTCCTTTTCCTAGACGACCTGTGTTCTCGTCGTTTACACCTGGTAATTCTGGATTGTATCCGGTATAATTTGTGAAAATGAAAGGGTTTTTAGCTGTTGCATAAACTCTAATTAAATTAACATTATCAAAAACTTTTGGCAATTTATAAGATAGTGTAATATTATTAATTCTAAAAAAGTCAGACTTTTCTAAGTAATAGGTTGATGCTGGTTGTATAGATGTAAATGGTTTTGGTTCTGATGTTATTGTATTGGTAGGTGTCCATCTATTATTATACACATCTAATTCAATATTTTCACCATTATAACGCTGTTGCTTTTTAGCATTATAAATATTTCCACCTGTAACACCATACCCCAATACTACAAGTTCAAAATCCTTATAATTAAGTTTTAGATTTACACCAAAACTTTTTGTAGGTTGTGATGAACCATGGTATCTTTTATCTTCATCTTCAAGAGTATTAACATCTGTTGTAATTGTACCATCAGCTTTTTCATATTGTAATAATCCAGTAATAGGGTCTACTCCTTTAACAGTGTGCAAGTACCATGATCCTAGAGGTTGTCCAACTTCTAGTCGTTTTGTTAAAATACCTCCGTTTGGAATTAAACCTCCTGTTTGGGTAACATCAGTATCTGAAGTTAAACTTTCCAAATTGTTCTCGTTAAATGAGATATTAGCTCCAATACTATATCTAAATGATTTAGAAACTTTATCGCTCCAATTTAATCCAACTTCATATCCTTCATTTCTAATTTGTGCTAAATTTGATATTACACTTTCTTCAGAACCAAATGTAGCTGGTAATTTGGTTGCTAAAGCTGCATCTTTATTTAATTTATTATAGTAATCTACAGCTCCAGACAATCTGCTTTTAAATAGTTCAAACTCAACTCCAATATCATACTCTTCAGTAGTTTCCCAAGTTAAATTAGGATCCAAAATACTTGTTATGGTAGAACCGTATACGATGTCTTGATTTGGTCCCTGAGTATAATTTAATCCATTAGTAAATGTTAATATTTGTAATGGAACATTTTGGTTTCCTAACTGTCCCCAACTTCCTCTAAACTTTAAGAAGTCTATAAAATTTACATCAGACATGAAGTTTTCTTCAGAGACTACCCATCCTGCACCAATAGCATAGAAATTACCCCATTTATTACCGTCAGAAAATTGACTAGAACCATCTCTTCTACCCGAAAGGGTTAATAAATACTTATGGTCAAAATCGTAATTTAATCTTGATAGATAAGATCTTACAATAATATCAGTAGAGTTTAAACCTTCCAATCTTAAAATACTTTCTCCATTGTTTATAGACCAATATTGTTCTTGTTCTGGTACGTGATTTATTTGTCCCAAAATATAAGAACCTGTTCTATAATCTGTGGTTGTCCCTACAACAAGATTAAAATTATGGTTTGTTCCTAAGGTTTTTTTCAATGTTGCATATAAATCAAAAGTCCATTTGGTATTGTCGCTTCTTCTTTCAGTTAATTTTGCATCTCCAGCACCACCTTGTCCATAATTTGGATCAAATAAATCGCGCTCTCCATCAAATTTTGTGCTTTTTAAATAAGAAGATTGAATTCCAAAATTTGATCTAACAGATATGTAATTGTTAATATTGTATTGTGCATATGCACTACCACTTATTGTAAATTGCTTTATAGCTGAATTTGTTGTTTCTATAGCTTCTACAGGATTACCTACTGTTGCATATTCTCCACTTGTACCATATTGATTTGTTATTGGATCTCTAACTGGTATTATAGCTAGTTGTCTATATGCTGATTGAAATGCACCTGTTGGTTTCTTATCTCTATTGGTTAATGCTATAGAAATATTATGTCCAAAAGTTAGTTTATCTGTAATTTCATAGTCTGTTTTTGCTCTTAAAGTAAACCTATTATAATCGTTGTCTTTTAAAATACCTTCCTCCTGGTAAAAATTTGCACTTACAAAAGATCTCACTTTCTCTGAACCTCCACTTAATGAAAAATTGTGATTTATTACACTTCCCATTGTTGTAATTTCATCAAACCAATCTGTATCATTGGGGCTATCTAATGGATAATCTCCATAAGGACCTCCTCCAAATTCATCATTAAAAGCGTCTTCATCACTACCAAAAACTTCAAAATAATATTGTTGCCATTGTGCAGCATTCGCCATATCAACTTTCTTTAGCACATCTGTAACGCCAGTATATGATGAAAATTGAATTTTTAATTTCCCTACAGCTGCCTTTTTAGTTGTTACTATTATAACTCCATTTGCACCTCTACTACCATAAATTGCAAGTGAAGATGCGTCTTTTAAAACATCTATAGTTTCTATATCTGCACTATTAATATTATCAAGATTATCTGTAATAATACCATCTACAACATAAATAGGATCTCTACCTGATTGCACGGTACCCGTACCACGAATACGAACAACTGGTGATCCACCTGGTTCACCATCATTTATTATCTGAACCCCCGCAGATCTACCTTGTATAGCTTCCATTGCACTCAAAGCAGGCTGTTCTAAAATTTCTTCAGAGCTAACACTAGAAATAGCACCTGTTAAATCTTTTCTTTTTGTTGTACCATATCCAACAACAACAACTTCATCTAAAGTTTCTTTTGAAGAAATTAATGTGATATCAATAACATTAGTATCAGCGATTGTGATTTCTTGAGTATGATATCCAATAAAACTAAAAACAAGAGTTTCTCCTTTTGATACTCTAATTTTATAGTTACCGTCAAAATCTGAAGTTACTCCATTGCTGGTGTCTTTAATTAATACATTTGCAAATGGGATAGATTCTTCCGCTTCGTTTGTTATAGTCCCGGAAACTTCATTTGACTGCCCAAAGAAAGTTAAAGGGATAAGTAATATTAAGGTTAAAATTTTTTTCATGATGATTAGTAGTTTAAAGCTATTGATTTATAAGTATTAATTTAGTTTTTCTTTCTTTTTTTAGGTTTACTTGCAGGTTTTGAAGCTGGCTTACTAGTTGGTTTAGTAGCTGGTTTAGAAGTAGGCTTTGTTGAAGGGACAGAAGTTTTATTGTCTTTCACATTGCTTTTTTTATCTTTTTTTTCTGCATCGGTTTTCCAGTCATCCTGAACTTCTTTACCTGTTGATTTTACTTCTTTATTTGTTTTCTCAGGTTTATTCTTATCAACTGCCTCTTTCTTACTATTACCATTATTTTTTCGACTATACGAATTCTTTGTATTTACGTGAACGTGAACATTTGTTCTATAAACATTTGTTGGATAAGGCCTCCAAGGACGATAATAAGGAGGATAATAGCCCCAGTAATAAGGAGATCTCCAAGGATTATAATGTGGTCCCCAAAACCAAATAATAATAACTGGTGGATGTACATAAACAGGATAAAGAACATAAGAAGAACCATACATACTTACATCTCCTACAACTTCTACTGTTTCTCCATCACCATCTTTTTCAACATTAATAACTGCAACATCTTGATATTTATCTTTTTCAATTACAGCTTGTATGGTTACTTCATGGCTGTCATTTTTTGAAGACTCATTTACTCTTAAATAATCAACTTCTCCATCTTTGTTTAAATCTAAATTTGAGATCTGTGTATCGGGGTCATTTAACCGTTTCTCAAAATCTTCAAGGTCATCTGATTCACCAAATACTGAAGCTACGGCTTCTAAGTCTAGGTTTTCACTTATTTCACTGTTTGTTGCCTCAACAGTGGTAACATCTTGCGCATTCAAATTGATAAATCCAATTAATAATGCAACTCCTAAAATTCTAAATTTTGTTTTCATTCTATTTTTTATTATTAATTATTTGGTTCTTTTTTCTAGAATTAATAGGTCCTCCAAATTTTCCTTGCCAACTCCATTGTGGTTGCATCATATTACCCGACCAACTTTCATATTCTTTTTTAAGTTTACTGGCTATCTCTGGAAATTCTAAAATCACATTTTTGGTTTCGCTAATATCTTCTGAAATGTGATATAATTCCAATTCATCTTGTCCCTTTAGTTTCAATAATTTCCATTCGTTATTTCTAATCGCCCATTGATATAAAAAGCGCCAATAGATATATCTGTCTTCTGGAACAGCTTCTTCATTCGTTAAAAATGGCAATAAATTAATCCCATCCAAGTCATTTTCTAATTTCTCTTTAGAATTAATCGCAGCCATAATAGTTGGGTAAATGTCAATAGCAGCTATTGGAAAATCCTTTTTCTGACCACCTTCAATAGTTCCATTCCAATGCATTAAAAATGGAACTCTAATTCCGCCATCCAAAACAGTTCCTTTACCACCTTTTAGTGGGTGGTTGTAAGAATAGTTGCCTTTTGGTTTACCTCCGTTATCACTATAAAAAATGATTAAGGTATTTTCATCTAAATTTAGATCGTTTAAGGTTTCAATAATATTTCCAATATTCCGATCCATTGCTAAATGCATCGCTGCCAATGTTCTTCTTTTTACATTTTCAATATTTTTAAAATGTTTTAAATCTTCTTTCTTTGCTTCTAACGGCCCATGTACTGCATTAAAGGGCAGGTACAAAAAGAAAGGATTGTCTTTATTTTCTTTAATAAATTTCACAGCTTCTCTACCAAAAGCATCTGTCAAATATTCTGGCTCATCGTTTACTGGGGTTGTACCTCTTTGTAAAGATTGTTTTTTATTTTTGTTCGAAAAATAAGTACTCGCTCCATTTACAAACCCAAAAAATTCATCAAACCCTCTATTGGTGGGATGAAATTCATCAAATTTTCCTTGATGATCTTTCCCAATCCAAGCAGTTCTATAGCCATTCTTTTTTAATTGTTCTCCTAAAGTAACTTCGGTTAGCGGAATGCCTTGTCTTGTTTCTTCTGTTTGACGAAACGGGCCTCCGGGGTTGTCTTCAAATCCAAACCTGTTTTGGTATCTTCCAGTTAGCATACCTGCTCTCGATGGGCCACATACTGGTGCCATCGCGTAACCTGTAGAAAACTGAACTCCATTTGTTGCTAAATAATCAATATTAGGAGTTGGAATTTCATCACCACCATGATACCCAACGTCTGCATACCCTAAATCATCAGCTAATATTAGGATAATATTGGGTTTTGTTTGTGCAAAACTAAAAACAATGTTTATTGAAATTAGTATAAGAGTTAAAGTGTTTTTCATCTAAATAAAATTACAAAAGTTTAGTTTATTGCATTTTTGGTCTTTCCCAATCTTTGGCTTCATATCCTTTAGGTTTCTTTGGCTTAAATACTTGTACTTCTTTTGATCCTTTTTCAAATAACTGCCAAGAATCAGTTCTAAAAGGTGAAGCTGGTAATCCTTCTTTATTATACAATAGGTTCCGTTCAGAAGGGTTCATAGCCCATGCATAACGGACAGCAACAGGGTTTGAAATTTTATCAGAAGACACTTCTATGGTGTTTCCAACAATTTTAGCGGTTGCCCATTCCCATTTTTGATCTTCACCTGCAATTGCAAAAGCGTTTATATCTCCTTTTTTAGCGGCCATTAATCCACTACCTATTCCGTTAAATGAAACTGTAATTTTATTTCCATTTATCTCTTGTGATTCATAATAAGGTCCATGCGCTACTAGATCTTTATTGTATACATCGTGTAATACATTAAAAGCATGTCTGTAGCCAATTGGTTTTTTGTTTTTAGGATGTAAAAGAAAAGCATCTCCAGTGTCTATACTAACAGCAAGTCCTGTATTTTGCACTTCTGAAACTACCTCTAACATCACATTTCTATTAACAACCCAAGAAGCCTCTACACCTTCAACTGGTTTTGTTTGTGCAGGATTCCAACTAGGTAATTGCGTCATTGAAAAATAAAAATCATCGGCCACATTTCCTCCAGACTTTTTATTAAACTCACTTCTATAAAATCCAATTAATAGTTCTAATTGACTCTTATAATCTAGAGCTTGTTGAACTGATTTAGAATTACGTTCGGCTTGATACCAAATTGCACCTTTAATACCAAAACCTAATACTGGATGTACCATTGCATTGTATATATTTGATGGATATTGGTGCCCAAAAACTGCTGGTTTTGTAATGATTGGTGGCTTTCTACTTCTACTCTTGTTTTTCATAGTATCATTGGCAGCCATTTGTTTTTGATACAGTTTTAGTTCGGTATTATACTTAATCAATGCTTTTTCTTTAGTAAATCCTAATTTTTCGATTTGTCTCTTAGTTGTTTCATCTAAACCATTCTTTAATGATATACTACGAATATTGTCTTTTTGAATATCCCAAGGCAACCACCCTTCAATTGGAGTTCCTGCATAAGCCTGCACAATAATACCTACAGGGATACCTAATTCTTTTTGAAGTTTTTCAGCAAAGTAATATGATACTGCCGAAGTTTGACCTGCTGTGTAAGGTGTCGCTTCTTTCCAGCTTCCTGTTGGACAATCTGATCTAGGTTCATACCAATTTTGACGAGCTGATTGGTATATTCTTAAATTTTTATTTCTTGCTTTTTTAGCATCTTCTTCTCCATGAAAAGTATTCTCTAAAGCCCAACCCATATTAGATTGTCCTAGACACAACCATACTTCTCCTAAAAGTACATTTTTTAGTATCACTTGACTGCTACCATTAATAGTAATATCATAAGCTCCCCCTGCTTTTACAGTTTGTAAATACAATCTCCATTTACCTGTACTATCAGTTTTTACTGATGCTTTCTCTCCCCAACTAGCTACAACATTAATTTGTTTATTTGGAGTATCTTCACCCCATATTGCAACCTTTTCATTTTGCTGTAAAACCATATTGTCACCAAAAAAAGTGGGTACTTTTGTTTGTGAAAAACTGATTGTTGTAAAAAGTATAATAGCGATTGCTAAAAAATGTCTTTTCATAAAAAGTATTTTAATAATTGAGAATTTACCTTTTTTGTGTTATTAATGTTTGTTTTCTGAAACCATATTTGGAACTTTTCTACCTTTTCTTAAGGGCTCATCTTTCCACTCTACAACTGGAGGCTCTTCGTATTTTACCATCAATCGATTCAACTCTTTTTTCATTCGGTCAATTTCACCTTTATAAGTTGCATCACCAATTAAATTAGCAACTTCATTCGGGTCTTTTTCTAAATCGTAAAATTCCCATTGATCTATATTGTTGTAAAAATGAATTAATTTATAACGACTATCTCTTACACCATAATGTCTTTTTACAGAATGGAATCCTGGATATTCATAATAATGGTAGTATATTGATTCTCTCCAGTCTTTTACTTTTTTTCCTGTTAAAATAGGTTTTAATGATTCCCCTTGAATATCTTCTGGAATATCTAACCCTAATAAATCTAAAAACGTAGGCGCTAAATCAAGGTTTTGAACCATTTTATCTGTACTGCTATTTGCTTTTATTTTACCTGGATACTGAATTAATAATGGTGTTCTTAATGATTGTTCGTACATAAAGCGTTTATCGAACCAACCGTGCTCACCAATAAAAAACCCTTGATCTGAGGTATAAACAATAATAGTGTTTTCTGTTAAATTGTTTTCTTCTAAATAATCTAATACACGCCCAACACCTTCATCTACCGAGGCTATTGTTGCGCAATAATCTTGTACATATCTTTGATATTTCCACAATGCCATTTCTTTATCACTAAAATTGGCAGTATTCATATCGTCATTTCTTTTTCTATAAGCGGCATTCCATTCAGTTCTTTGTTCTTGTGTCATTCTTTCAAAATGGTTTGGCCACCTGTCGTAACGCAAGCTATCTGAACCTACCGCTACCGTCATTTTTAAATCATGACCTTCATACATATCCTTATAGATATTCATTTTTTGTGCCCCTGCAGCTTTTCTATCATCATAATTATCGAAATACGTTTCTGGTACAGGAAATTCTGTATTTTCATACATTTGTGTATGCCTTAGCGCAGGCATTTGATTTCTGTGTGGTGCCTTATGATGAATCATTAAAGCAAATGGTTTGTTTTTATCTCTTTTATTTTCTAACCAATCTAATGAATAGTCCGTTGTTAAATCTGTGGCATAGCCCTCTATTGTTTCTGAGCCATCTTTGGTAATAAACTCAGGATTGTAGTATTCCCCTTGATCATTTAATATTTTCCAAAAGTCAAAATCAATACCTTCTGGTGTATGCCCAATATGCCATTTACCTACAACAGCAGTTTGGTACCCTTCTTCTTTTAACATTTTTGGCCATGTGGGTTGAGAGCCATCAAAAGTTTGACCATTGTATGAGAATCCGTTGATATGTCCGAATTTACCCGTTAACATTGTTGCTCTACTAGGACCACAAAGTGAGTTTGAAACAAAGGAGTTGTCAAAACGCATACCAGCATTGGCAATGCGGTCTATATTTGGAGTTGGAGCTAATTTTGAGATAGGGTGATTGTAAGCACTTAATGCTTGATACGCATGATCATCTGCCATTATAAAAACTAAGTTTGGCTGTTGCTTTGTTGGTGCTTTTTCTTCTTTTCCTTTTTTAAAATTTGAAAGCAAAAATACTAAACAAACAGCTATTAATAGTTTTATAAACATTGGAGACTTCATACAAAAATTGTTTTTTTTAAATTAAAGCCAAGAAAATAATTTTCTTGGCTTTAATTAACTTATTTGAGTTAATACAATTACTTTTTAATAATTTTAAAAGTACCTTCTGTACCTTCAATAGTTGCTTTCATAAAATACACTCCTTGTCTTAAAGATGAAATATCTAAATTATCTTCTAAAGCATTGATTTGTTTATTCAATACTTGCTGCCCTAAAAAGTTATACATGCTAACGCTTTCAATCTCTTTTTGAGAATTTAATCTGATATTATCAGATGCTGGGTTTGGAGCATAGCTAAATTGAATTCCTAATTCATCAAAACTTTGTACGCCTAGCGGAGTTCCATTTAACATTAAGTTGTCAATTTCAAAATAATCATCAGTTAAAGCACCACCACCATTTTGGTTAAAGAAGATATTGATTCTATGTATGGTTTGCGGTAGTACTGCAGGTACATTTCCGTCCTTATCAGTTGTTAAGGTAAAGGCTACACCAGTTTCCCCACTGTTATCCATTCCTGAAAATGTATGTTTATAAGTATATTCAGCGCCTAAATCATTATCTGTAAATCTAATATCAATAGTTAAAGCACTAGAAGGGTCAACTCCATCTACAAGAGCAGATATATTTTGTAATATATCTAATGAACCTGTTTGGTCTGTACTAATATCAATAAGTGAGCTCAAATTATATTTTAAAGATCCGTAAGCTCCATTTGGTGTGCTAAGAACTGTATAACGAGCTCTTTCAGAAATTTCTTGTACCGCATACCTATTAACATTTGCAGTTCTTTCTATAAAGGCTTGGTTATTACCAGAAGTAAACTCTAAAGGTAGTGTTGTAATTGCACTAGCTCCATCATCTATATTTCCATCACAATTTTCATCATCACCATTTGCGTCTCCTAAAATTTCAGAAGCACCTGGGTTAATAGCTGGATTGGTATCATCGCAATCTACATCAGATAAATAAGTATCACCATCGTCATCAACCAAAGCAGTTGGGTGCTCTATATCATCTATATAATAGTCGTAATCAGCTCCACCATTAATGGTTAATTTACTTAATCCAGCATCGATAGCGATATCTAGCCTACCATATGTAGCCGTAAAAATATTAGATGCATCTACAGATCCCCCAAAGACAACATCAGCGTTTACACCACCACTTCCATCTGAAAAGTCAAATGTATATAAATCCCAATCACCAATTGTAGCAACAGATTGCGTTAATGCCAATTCGGCTTTATTAGCAACACCAGTTCCTATACCCGCTCTTAAACGTACAATTATATCATCTTTTATTATAGTATGCCTAACTTTTACTGTAATAATTGTATTAGGGCCATTTAATAGAAATCCACCATCTGGATTCATTCTAAATGCGGCATGTCTATTTGCTGCATTACCTTCTTGGGTTGCCACTAAACAGTTGGCAGAAGTATTTGGGGCAGTCAAGTTAGTATTTGCAACAACAGCTGGTAAACCAGTAAATTGTGCTGCAGATGACACTCCAAAAGCAGCTTCACCGCTTTCCCATGTAGTAGGGAATACGTCTTGCGCAAACCCGCAGGTTGCAGCAAAAAGAAAAGTAAATAATAATGTAATTTTTTTCATAATAGTGTAAGTTTTAAAATTTGTGTATATAATAGTTTGTTTTAATGATTCAAAGTTAGCCATGAACTATTGTGTTTTAATAATGCAGCGTCTCATTTATTAGTACGTCTTAACAAATATCTTTTCTAAGCACAGTAAATATGGGAGAAATGGACTTGTTATCTATAATTTCGTAAATGAAAAAACATTACTAAGAAGTAGTTTTGACGTAGTAGCGTTTATAAGTTGAAGTAGGTGTAGCTGTGGAGTTTTGAGAATTAACAATAGGGAATTAAGCGCTTTAGAGGAAAAGCATTTTTATTTAGACGTAAATAAGCAAGTGCAGAAATGCTTTTGCTGTTAATTAAATTTTGTTAAAAAAGTAGTGATATTTTGCGCGCCATCTGTGTCAATTTGAAATTTTTTCTTTAGTCTATATCTATGGGTTTCTACACCTCTAACCGAAATATTTAATAAGGGTGCTATTTCTTTAGTAGATAAATTCATTTTAATATACGCGCACAATTTTAAATCTTTACGAGTTAATTGTGGGTAATTACTTTTTAGTTTATCAAAAAACTCCTTATGTACTTGGTTAAAGTTATATTCGAATAAACCCCATTCATCTTCATGTTCAATGCTCTTATCAATTTGCTTAATTAAACGATTGAATGAATATTGATTGCTAAACTTACCTTGATTCAACAAAAATTCTTTCTTTAGTAATACAAGTATTTCATTTTTCTTTAACAAAGCCATAGCGGTATTTGCTAGCTGTTTGCTTTTTAAATTGACATCATTAGCCAGTGCTTCATTCTTAACTAAGTTTAAGGCTTTTATATTTTCCAACTCCTGCTCTTTTAATAGTATCCGTTGTTTTTTCTCTAATTGAATTTTATAAATTCTTTTTTTTGTCATTAATTTTCGACGGTTATATATATAAAATGTAAATAGAAATAATAGCGCTAATAAAATGTATATTATAACTCCAACCACTCCTCTATACCAAGGTGGTGAAACGGAATATTCAATAGATATTTCTTCTGAATGCTCTCCATTAGCATTTGATGTTCTTATGATTATTTCATAATCATCTTCAAGTAGATTTAAAAACCGAATATCTCCAGAAACACTTTTTTGCCAGTTATTTTGTACGGAGTTTAATTTATATTCAAAAAAATAATTTTTTGAGTTTGGTGATGAAAATTGAATTAATATTTCATTATTATCAAAATCTACATGTATAGATTCAGCATTTATATTGGCAAGTACCCCTTTAATTTTAATGTTATCAATAATGGGTTTTTCTAATTTTGATCTTGTTTCATAAATAGAATTACTGTAGATCATAAAGCCGTCCATTAAACACAACACATTGATTGTATCATTAATTTTTACAATTCGTTCCGAACCAGAAACTAACCTTTCTTTATATAAATCATTTGGAATATGATATTTTGATTCGGCAGTAAATGATGGTAGTATAAAAATGTCATTATTGTTTTTTATACCAATCTCCGAATCTGTGTTTTTAGAAATAATATCAGAACTTTCACCTATTTTAGTTGATAGTAATTTGTAAGGCACAATACTATCTTGTATCGGTTCGTAGCGCTGCCACCCTTTATCAGTTTTAAAAACAATATCATTCTTGATTTTGAATATTTTTACTTTATAGGTTGATAACAATCCTTTATTCTCATAATTTTTAGACGATATAACACTTGTGAAATTTTTATCTATTTTTACTCTGAGCAAACCCTTATATGGATGTGCAACCCAGGCTGTGTATTTATCTTCAAAAACTACATATTTGGCCGGTTGATTCAAGTTAATGAGCCTACTTACTTTCCATTCGTTAGGTTCTTTTTTATATTTTATCAAGCCAGAATAGGAACCTTGTAGCATTAAATTCTTTTCACCAATAATAGGGTTAAGATCCCAACCTCCTGTATATTCAGAGATTTTTTGTAAGTGTTTATTTTTAACTAAAAAAGTTCCACTGTTGTGTCCGCAAAATAAATCATCACCTATCTGTTTTAACTCCAAAACTTGTCCAGAAGAACCCTTAATAAAGTGAATATTGTAGTTGCTGTCAAGATAATATAGCCCAGTATTACTCCCTATATAATAGATCCCTTTATGCTGAACGATATCATAGACAGCTCCTAAGTTTCCTTTTATATCATTAAAAAAAGTTGCCTTTGAATTAAGATTAACTAAGGATATTCCATTGTCAAGCCCCAGCCATAATTGATTGTTTTTGCTGATTTTTTGGTTTAATACCGTGTTATTTATTAGACCACTTTCCTTATTCAGATGTGATATAACATTCCCTAATTTATCTGTTAGATAAATCCCATTATCAATTGTTCCAAAAACATAATTCCCATTTTTTAACCGTATAACATTATTTAATTCATGTTTTTGAATTATGTCATTTATTTCACAAACCCAAGGTTTCGTACTAGAGCCATCAAATAAATAACAACCCTTTAATGCTGAAGATATAAGAAGTGTCTTATCATCAAAAAAATTAATAGAATTGACCTTAGTTTGTTTTGGGATACTAAAATTGGGTACTGCAGTAAATTGATCTCCTTCTAGCTTTAACACTCCTAAGGTAGACGAGTAAATCAACATCTCATTATTTACTATATCACAGGCAGTTATAGAACCAAAAACAGGAATTTGTTCTATTATCTCATCTGTAACTTTATAAAATTTAGTAAAAGACCTGAAAAATAATTGGTTATTAAAAGCAACTATTTGCCAATACTCTTGGTCAAACGTTATTTTTTTATTTTTTTGAGTAATTGAAGTATATTTTAAAAGCCCTTTTTCATCTCTTTTCCAATACCCAAATTCTTCAAACGAACCTGTATAAATCTTATCCTTTTGAACAAGTACTGATCTAATAATTGTTTTATTTGGCAATTTCCATAGTTTCCAACGAATACCATTGTACTCTAAGAGCCCTTCTCCATTTGCAATATATACACGCCCGATACTATCTATAGATATGTCCCAATTTTTATTTCCGCCATTATAATCAGAAATGGAATAATTTTTAAAATTAGGAGAAAACTGTCCAAAAGTGTTTGTAAAACTGAACACTAAAAATAGTATTGTTATTGCGATCTTCATAAATTAGATATAATATACTACGTCAAATATATGTAAAGACATGTTAAAATGTATTGAATTTATTGTTTTTATATGTAAATATAGCTATTTAAAAATACTACAAGTAGATTTCACTTATACGTCAATCATAAATTATTAGGATTTATTACACTAATTCGGACTACATCATTTCTACGCCAATTAGAAGTGTTTTAATAATGGACACAACTATTCCTTAATAAGACCTAACAATTGCACGTTTTATGGAATTGTTGTTTATGGTGTATATATGCGTATATCATATTTGCTTTTTAGTAAATGAGAATATTTAATTTTGTGCAACGACATAAAAAGAACTACTCATGCGATTAAAAATTACTTTACACATAACAACCCTACTTTTCATTTTTTTGTCATTTACAAGAATATATGCAGACGCTCCAGTTTTAAGTTCAGATGGAGTTTTGAGCTACAGAGCCATTTCTGGAGTTCCAGATGTCGTTCACTTAGATTTAAGCACAAACGAAACAGAGCTCATTGTTGATATTACAAGTGACGGAATTTACAATCAATATACCTATCCTATTAGTACTATTGGTCAATTTCGTTTTGTGGCAAAAGAACACATGTCAGATATGCTTACTAAAGCTGCTAGCTTAGATTTGTATGTAGAAATAATACATAATGACACTAGTATTGGTAGAGTCTTTGAGATGGAAGCCATGTTTGATTTGGTAAAGTATGTAAATATCACACACAGCACCGTTCAAAGTGGTGCTTGGTCAGATCCAGCTACTTGGGGAGGTGTAGATAACATTCCATTAACAGAAGCTAGAGTACTTGTTAAGGCAGGACATGTGGTAACAGTAGACGGTGTTTTTAATGAAAATTACCGAACCATACGAGTAGATGGCACGCTTAGATTCGCGACAAACAAAAATACGTCAATAAAAGTGCAAACTATGATTATCAACCATATGACTATTGATGGTACTATGGGACGTTTTGAGATGGGATCGATTTCTGACCCTATTCAAGATGCTTATACCGCACGTTTAATTATTGACAAGCTATCTAACTTTGAAGTTATTAATCCTTTAGACCCAGATTATGACCCACATAAAATGGGAGTAGGGTTAATTGCACATGGTGCGGTGTCTATACACGGTAAAAAGAAAACAGGATACGCAAGTTTTAGTGGTACCTCATCAGGTGTTAATTCAATTAAACTTGATAAAGTGCCTTCAGATTGGGAAGTAGGAGATTATATAGTAATAGCAGGAGTTCAAAGAGATGCACAAGGAGATGAGGCTCGTTATATAAGTGGTATTGCTGGTAATACAATCAGCTTTCAAGATGTATTGACAAAAGATCATACTACCCCAAATCATACAAAGGCAGGATTGAACTTGAAAATTCACGTTATCAATACCTCAAGAAATGCGATTGTAGAAACAGCTTATGGACTGAATAGAGTAGAAAAAATTGGTGATGAATTTGTAGGTCGAGGACATATAATGTTTATGCATACTAATAATGCTGTAGTACATTATGGAGGGTTCTACCATTTAGGAAGAACCAACAAGCAAGGTGCCATGAAAAATGTAAGGCAAGATAAAGATACAGGAGTAATACTGAGAGTTGCTAACAACCCAATTGCAAGATATCCTGTGCATTTTCATAGAGCAGGAAATAGTTCGGCTCCAGGAATTATAAAAGGATCGTCTGTAGTAAACTCACCAGGTTGGGGATATGTAAATCATAGTAGTAATGCCATTATAGAAGATAATGTAGCCTACGATATATCAGGTTCAAGTTTTATAACTGAAGCAGGAGATGAAGAAGGAACCATGAAAAACAATGTGTCAATCCGTACTGTCGGTAATGGTTTAGAAAATTTTGCAGGGAAACTTTCCTTTTTAAGAGATATAGATAAAGTAGAAACGAATGTTACAAATTTTGGCTCAGCAGGAGATGGTTTTTGGATGCACTCAAGAATGGTAGATGTAAAAAATAATGTGGCTTCTGGATTTACGGGAAGTGGTTATGTAATGTGGAATGAAGCTATAGATGGTATTATAGCACTACCAGAAGACGGTAGCATTCCTTCAAACAATGAAGAGCAAGAGCCAGATATTATACAAAAAGCTTTTCATATTAAAGATAATATTAGCTATGGAGGTCAGAATGGTTATAACCTTGCATTTGTATCAGCATCTGCATACGGAGGAACTAGCCAAGTCATTAATCAGGTAAGCCACAGTGTAGAAATTGGTGTCCGAAGAAAATATGATACCTCTATAACTTTTGATAATATTGTATTGATAGGTAATCTGGAGCATCCAACAGGATATGCTGGCAGAACACATAGTAATGGACACAATATTCTTTTTTTAAATCCACATGTAGAAGGCTTTATAAGCGGATTGGATTTTGAACACAGAAAAGAAAATGCAGGTGTCTTAGAGGGTGGATATTTTAACAATATTAACAATATACGAATCAATATTAGACATGATAGAGATCAAAATGTAATCTTTAATAAAGATATTGTATTTGGTACTTTGAGTCCACAAGCTCTTGCTAATGTAGCTGCAGACAATATCCCTGGATTTGATGGAAATCAGTATAATTTCTTTGGATATTCAGATTCTCCTTCAAAAAAAGATGATGGCTTTGTTGACAATACACCTGCTGGAGGGTCTGGGAAAATATCAAATATGATTATTCAACAATCCAATGGAGATTATAAAAAAACCTATCTGCAAACAGAGCAAAATATCAATTATATTCCTTGGCCATCACCCAATGAAGACGTTGATGCCAACTGGTTAGATAAAACAAATGGAGAATTGCAAGCACTTATAGCAACAGATCCTGGAACTTATGATCATTCTGTTTTCTCAGACGAATATTACGATGCTGCTGTTATTGAAATACCAGCTGCAAATCAAAAATATTTTAATGTGGTATTAGGTCCTGAAATTCCAGACTTTCCTTTTATAGATATGTATGTTAGAGATAGTATTGTAGATTTAGAAGTGAAAATAGCAACATCTGTTGTGTTAGATATTACTGATGTAGTGTACGATCCAAATTTGTTTGGAGTAACTTATTCGGTTGCCTCTAATTCTGATGCAACATTTGCTACAGCAACAGTAGTAGGAACTAATTTAACATTGAATGGATTGGCATTAGGAACCACCACCATTGAAATAAAAGGAACAAACGTAAACGATACCAATGAATCTGTAATTGATGCTTTTGACGTAACCGTTATCTCAGACGATGTGCCATTAATAGCAACCGATGATACTTATACTATTAATTATAATACAGCAACAGATTTAGCTGTTTTAGAAAATGATGTTTGGACAGATGGTTATGAAATTGAAATTATATCATTAACTCAAGGCGCTAATGGAAGTACAAATGTCAATGTTGATGGCTCCATTAAGTATATACCAACAACAAATTATAGTGGATCAGATTTTTTTAGCTATACCTTAGAAGACATCTATGGAACACAGGTTACCGCCACAGTAACAATACAAGTCAATTCAATTGCACCAGATTATGCTATTTCTGTAGAAGAAGGGCAATCGGTTCAATTAGATGTGCTATCAACAGTAAATTCAACAACCAATGGAGCAGATGGGGCGGTCGCTATTTCTGGAACGAATATTACCTATACGCAAACCAATATTGGACATGATGGAAGTGATCAATTTACCTATACCATAGGCGCAAACACAGGTACGATTTCTATAACTGTATTGCCACAAACAACTATTGAAACTCCTTTTGAAGGGCCTGAAGTATTATTTTATGACGGCTTTGAAAGTGGAGATTTTACTACAGAAGGTTGGGTATTAGGAGACCCTACTACGAATAAGGCAAGAGTTACTAGTAGTCAGGTTATTGTTTATAAAGGTGATTATTCTGCAGATATTAGAAAAGGAACTTATATTCAAAAAGAAATCAATACACAAGGGTATCATGATATTATAGTGTCTTTTCATAGAAGAACACAGCTTAATGAAAAAGTTATAAACGAAGCAACAGGAGAAACGGTTACAGGAAATTATTTTGAATCGCTTTGGAGTATTGATGGTGCAACATGGCACCCTATAGAAGCACGAATTGAGGAATCACAAGATTGGGCATTTACAAGATTAGAATTGCCACTATTGGCAAATAACCAAACAACATTTTATATCAAGTTTGATGTGGAATCTGCACATTTTGCTGAAAAAGCATTTTTAGACGAAGTTTTAGTAACAGGAACACCTACAATAAATGGAGTAATTCCAACACCTGAGATTACAGTTGTAAATCAAATCAATGGAAGTACTCTAATTTTTGAAGGCGATCTTAATGCTGATATTGAGAATTCTATCACGATTACTAATGAAGGTGATGGAGATTTAGAATTAGAATACTTCCAAATTACTGGAACAGATTTTTCTATAGTTAACAATCAATTACCAAGTGTTTTAAAACCATCAAATAGTACCGTTGTTAAAATTTTGGCAAGTTCTATATCAAACACTCCAGAAAATGGAACACTAACTTTTACTTCTAACGATACCGATGAAATAAACTATAATATCAACCTGGTAACAGCAGTAGAGGCTCTAAGTGTAGATAACCCATTATTTGAAAAAGGATTGTTAGTATATCCAAATCCAACTACAAGATTTATAAATATAATTGGAGCAGAAAATGAGAATATTCAAAGCTTTGATATCTTTAATATTACTGGGCAAAGAATTTTGCATAAAGAAATTACTAATACTTCTCAATTACAAAATTTTGAGTTGGGTAATTTAAGTAATGGGGTTTATTTTATTAGAATTTATTCAGAAGGTAATAGCGTAAAGAATATAAAATTGCTGATTAACATTAAGCAGGTACAATTTCCTTAATAAAAATTGTACCTGCTTAATGGCGTTTGTTTCATATAAAAAAACAAACGCCATTTTTATTGTTTTATTAAATCGTTTTTTATAATTCAGACTACACCTATTATACATCATTTTACAATTTTCCTGTAGTATCCAGATTATACTCATAGTGCTATACATCAATATTTTCATGACTTTTTTATTAAACTCTTCTGAAAGAAGTATTTATGCGTAACTATTTCATTAGCATTTTACTATCTATAAATTGTAGTTTTAACTATTGATAATATCTAAATGTTTTCTAGCGAAGATTGATAGATATTTAAATTTAAATAATATTAATACTGAATATGATAAAATAAATAATTCATATATTTCTAACCATTAAAAACTAACTAACAATGCAATCAAACCTCACCCTTCGTTTCACATTACTGTTTTTTATTTTTTTATCACTAACAAGAATATATGCAGATGCTCCTACATTAAGTTCAGATGGTATTTTGAGTTATACCGGGGTTTCTGATGTAAGTGATGTTGTACACCTAAGTTTAAATGTAGATGAGACCGAACTTATAGTAGATATTACAAGTGATGGAATCCCAAATCAATATACCTATACTATTGGTTCAGTAGGACAATTTCGATTTGTATCAAAAGAGCACATGTTAGATGCGCTTACCAAAGCAACTAATTTAAATATATATGTAGAAATAATACATAATCATGCTAGTATTGGAAGAATTTTTGAAATGGAAGCAATGTTTAACTTAGTAAAATATGTGAATGTTACCCACGCCACAGTTCAAAGTGGCAATTGGTCAGATCCTACCACTTGGGGAGGAGTAGAAAATATACCTTTAACAGAAGCAAGAGTACTTGTTAAGGCGGGTCATATAGTTACTGTTGATGGTATTTTCAATGAAAACTACAGAACCATAAGAGTAGATGGGACATTGCGATTTGCTACCGACACGAATACCTCTTTAAAAGTCCAGACCATGGTTGTCAACAACATGAGTGTAGAAGGCACCAAGGGGCGGTTTGAAATGGGAACCGAATTAGACCCAATACAAGATGCTTATACAGCACGTTTAATTATAGATAAATTATCTGATTTTGAAGTTTCAAATACATCAAGTGCCGATTATGATCCACATAAAATAGGCTTGGGTTTAATCGCCCACGGAGAAGTATCTATCTATGGAAAAAAGAAAACAGGTTATACAACATTTAATGGAACACCTGCTGGAGTTAATAGTGTAACCTTAGATAAGGTTCCTACAAACTGGGAAATAGGAGATCATATAGTGATAGCAGGAGTACAAAGAGATGCTGATGGAGATGAAGCACGAACGATCGCTGGTATTGCAGGTAATACGATTAGTTTTCAAGATGTACTTACAAAAGACCATACGACACCAATTCACACAAAATCAGGGTTGACATTAAAAGTACATGTTATCAATACCACAAGAAATGCAATTATAGAAACTGCTTACGGATTGAATAGAGTAGAAAAAATTGGTGATGAGTTTTTAGGACGTGGTCATGTCATGTTTATGCACACCAATAATGCCGTAGTACATTATGGAGGGTTCTACAATTTAGGAAGAACTAATAAACAAGGTTTAATGCAGAATGTAAAGCAGAACACAGATACTGGAGCAATACTGAGAATAGCCAACAACCCAATAGCGAGATATCCTGTACATTTTCATAGAGCAGGAAACAGTTCGGAACCAGGAATTATAAAAGGATCATCTGTTGTAAACTCACCAGGTTGGGGATATGTAAACCACAGAAGTAATGCTATTATAGAAGATAATGTAGCCTACAATGTAGAAGGCGCAAGTTTTGTTACCGAAGCAGGAGATGAAGAAGGTACTATGAAAAACAATGTATCTATTCGTACCATTGGTAATGGTTTGGAAAATTTTGCAGGAAAACTCTCTTTTTTAAGAAATTTAGATAAAGTAGAGTTTAATGTTACAAATTTTGGCTCAGCTGGAGATGGCTTTTGGATGCAGTCGAGATTGGTAGATGTAAAAAACAATGTCGCCTCTGGATTTACAGGTAGCGGATTCATGATGTGGAATGAAGCTATTGACGGCATTATAGCATTGCCAGCTGATGGAAGTATTCCTAGACCTATAGATGAGCGAGAGCCAGAGATTATACAAAAAGCTTTATATATAAAAGATAATTTGAGTTATGGAGGCTTGAATGGTTATAATTTTGGGTTTGTATCAGCATCAGCATACGGAGGCACAAGCCAAGTGATCAATCAAACCTGCTACAATATTACCTATGGCATCAGAAAAAAGTATGATACGTCCATAACTTTTGACAATACCATTTTAATAGGAGATTTAAATCATCCTATAGGTGATGCAAGTAAATCGCACAGTAACGGACACAATATTATTTTTCTAAATCCACATGCAGAAGGATTTTTAAATGGGTTAGATTTTGAGCACAGAAAAGAAAATGCAGGTGTTTTAGAGGGTGGATATTTTAACAACATCAATAATATTAGAATCAATATTAGACACGATAGAGATCAAAATGTATTGTTTAATAAAGACATTCAGTTTGGTACCTTATCAGCACAAGCCATTGCCAATGTAGTTGCAGATAATTATCCTGGTTTTGATGGAAATCAGTACAACTTTTTTGGATATTCAGACACGCCCTCTAAAGTAGATGATGGTTTTGTAGATAATTCATCTCCAACAGGAGGCGGTAAAATATCAAATATGATTATTCAACAATCCAATGGAGATTATAAAAAGACCTACCTGCAAACAGAGCAAAATATCAATTATATTCCTTGGCCATCACCCAATGAAGACGTTGATGCCAACTGGTTAGATAAAACAAATGGGCAATTACAAGTACTCATTGCATCAGATCCTGCTACATATGAAGGTGCTGTTTTTTCAGATGAATATTATGACAATGCTGTTATTGAAATACCAGCTGCAAATCAAAAATATTTTAATGTGGTATTAGGTCCTGAAACTCCAGACTTTCCTTTTATAGATATGTATGTTAGAGATAGTATTGTAGATTTAGAAATGAAAATAGCAACATCTGTTGTGTTAGATATTACTGATGTAGTGTACGATCCAAATTTGTTTGGAGTAACTTATTCGGTTGCCTCTAATTCTGATGCAACATTTGCTACAGCAACAGTAGTAGGAACTAATTTAACATTGAATGGATTGGCATTAGGAACCACCACCATTGAAATAAAAGGAACAAACGTAAACGATACCAATGAATCTGTAATTGATGCTTTTGACGTAACCGTTATCTCAGACGATGTGCCATTAATAGCAACCGATGATACTTATACTATTAATTATAATACAGCAACAGATTTAGCTGTTTTAGAAAATGATGTTTGGACAGATGGTTATGAAATTGAAATTATATCATTAACTCAAGGCGCTAATGGAAGTACAAATGTCAATGTTGATGGCTCCATTAAGTATATACCAACAACAAATTATAGTGGATCAGATTTTTTTAGCTATACCTTAGAAGACATCTATGGAACACAGGTTACCGCCACAGTAACAATACAAGTCAATTCAATTGCACCAGATTATGCTATTTCTGTAGAAGAAGGGCAATCGGTTCAATTAGATGTGCTATCAACAGTAAATTCAACAACCAATGGAGCAGATGGGGCGGTCGCTATTTCTGGAACGAATATTACCTATACGCAAACCAATGTTGGACATGATGGAAGTGATCAATTTACCTATACCATAGGAGCAAATACCGGTACAGTTTCAATAACTATTTTACCAGAGACCATTATAGAGACTCCGTTTGAAGGAGGCCCACAAGGTCTGTTTTATGACAATTTTGAAAGCGGAAATTTTGCAACAGAAAACTGGACTTTAGGAGATCTTAATCCAGCAGGAACGAATGTTGAATTACCAAATAGTGCTTTCAATTCTTTTAAAGGAGATTATTCAGTTCGTTTAAGAAAAGGAGGCTTTGTTAAAAATCAAGTAAGTACAATTGATTATCACGATATCATTATTTCTTATTATAGAAAGACACAACTTGTTGATGCAGGAAATTATTTTGATGCACTTTGGAGTATTGACGAAACAACTTGGTATCCTTTAGAGGTGCGAATAGAAGGCTCTGAAGATTGGGCTTTTGTAAAATTAGAATTGCCAGCAACAGCAAACAATCAAGCAGCGGTTTATTTTAAATTTGATGTAGCATCGGATCGTTATGGGGAGAAAGCATTTGTAGATGAGGTCTTGATAACAGGAACACCTACAATAAATGGAATCATCCCAACGCCAGAGATTACAGTAGTGAATCAAACTAATGGAAGCACTTTAATTTTTGAAGGAGTACTTAATTCTGACATTATCAAAGATGTCACTATTAGAAATGATGGAGATGGAGATTTAGTGCTAGAGGATTTTCTAATTGCAGGAACAGGCTTTTCTATACTTACAAATCAATTACCTAGTGTATTAAAACCCTCAAATAGTACCGTTGTTAGAGTTCAGGCGAGTTCAATTTCTAGTACTCCTAAAAATGGAACATTTACATTTACATCAAGCGATATAGATGAAGCAAATTATAATATTGGTTTGCAAACTCAAATTTTTATAGAACCAGAAGCAATTTTTTATGATGGTTTTGAAAGTGGTGATTTGACAACAGAAAATTGGATAATTCCAAATTCAAATACTTCAAATTCTAAAGTTAGAACAAACGGATGGGAGCCGCATATTGGTAATTCAGCTGTTCGTCTTAAAAAAGGAGGAGGGATTCAGAATCAAATAAGCACACTTGGTTATAAAGATATCATTGTTTCTTATTATAGAAAAACAAAATTAAACGCAAAGCTAATAAATGGCGTTCCAGTTTCTGGAAATTATTTCGACCCTCTTTGGAGTGTTGATGGTGTAACTTGGAACCCATTAGAAACGCGTATTGAAAATTCTCAAGAATGGGCGTATACAAGTTTAGCATTACCTGCTTCAGCGAATAACCAAGCTAATCTTTATTTACTATTTGATGTGCATTCTAACCATCATCCGGAGAAAGCGTATGTAGATGAAGTTTTAGTAATGGGAACACTAATTTCTAGTAGCAATAGATCTATACAACAGCCTAAAGTCAAAGTTGATAAACAGATTGATGATAGTGCAAAAGTTTTTGAAGGAAAATTAGCTGTATACCCAAATCCAACTACTGGATTTATAAATATAAATGGAGCAGGAAAAGAGAATATTCATAGCATTGATATTTTTAATATTACAGGTCAAAGAGTTTTACATAAAATAGTTGATAAAAGATCTCAATTACAAAGTTTTGATTTGGGTAGTTTAAGTAATGGCGTTTATTTTCTAAGAATTTATTCAGAGAATAATAACATAACTAATGTAAAATTGATACTTAGTAATAAGTAACGTTTCTGTAAAAAATTGGATTTGTTTAATAGCATTTTTTTGAAATAATAAATATACCAATCTTCAGAAGTAGCATCAGATTTTTAAGAGCTCTGACCAAGTCGAAATATCAACTCCGCCAGTATAAATTTTAGGATTTGAGAAGGGACTTTCATATTAAAAACGTTTACGGAATCGTTTACGGCAGATAAAAGTAGTGAAATAAAAGACATAAAAAAACGGATTGTTGTAAACAATCCGTTGATTCATCTGCCTTAAGCTTTGTAGCGGGAACTGGACTCGAACCAGTGACCTTCGGGTTATGAGAAGTGCAGAGGCTTTGTGTGTTATTACCATGAATATTTGTTACTGGACCAACCCAATCACTATAGACATCAGTATCGCAAACACTTCTAATATAGAAATCATATGCTACATTAAAATCTAAAATTGAAATTGTTATTGACTCGGATATAGCTTGAGCAAATATGCCATTTCCTTCAGCAAATCCAGAATAACCATATTCTATTTCTCATTCGGTTTCATTAGAGCCAGAATTCCAGCCTAATTCCACTTTTGATAATAAAGAATATTCTATTAATTCAAAATCTGTTGGTGAGCCGCACGATGATTCCATTGGATTATCACTATCGTCACTACAGCTAAAAAATATTAAAAAACTTAACATTACAATACTAAAAATTCTCATTTTGTTTATTTATTTTGGTTTTAATTGTTTACAACTTGTTATATCTGTACCAATGGTGCTGAATAAGCATTTAAATTTCGGTTAAATTTAATTATGGTATTACTAAAACCCCACAATACACCTATAACCAGTTGTATTTTAACATACTAATCTGATTGCATTTATCTATTTCAAAATATGTTCCTGAAAATTCGTATTTTGTGATATCTAATTGAGTACTATTAAATAAACCCCTTCTCTTTTGCAACCAATACCAAATCTCTATCACTTTTCTTTTGAACATTAAATATTTCTTTAAAGAAGTACTTTCTTTTTTCTATGGTTGTTAAAGACATCGGTAATATTGAAGGCAACTCTTTCATCTTTGTTCCGATTGATAATTCATATAATAGTTGTCTATCTATTTTATCCAAAGCGTAATCCGTTGAAATTTGCTTGCGAAGTAAATCCAATATAGTTTGGCTATAATATGGAGGTTCTAGTAGTACCTTATTGATTGCACTTACAATTTCTTTAAAAGTAACATCAGACTTTACTAATAAACCATCTGGGTTTACACTATTTAATATACCATGTAAACGATAGGCATCTGAATAAGACGTAGATATTATTGTTTTGCATTTAGGCATCAACTTTTTTATTTCAATTCCCAAATCTTCTCCAGATAAGATCGCACCATTTAAAGAAGGAGGTAGACCAATATCTAACAAAACAAGATCGTAATGCCTAGGCACTTTCGCACTTGTTAAAAGTGCTGTCGCTTGCGTAAACTGAGCCATATACATTTTACGAACCAGTTCACCAACAAATGGAGTTTTTAAAACAAGAGCACTCGAAAATTTTAGATACCACTCTTTTTTTGTTATTGCTTTTTTAAATAATAGTAAGGCAATAAGGAGTAAAACAAAAACACCAAAATATTTTTGAAAGCCGTCAGAAAAACTCATAATAACTTTTGTAATCCAAGGTAACTCTACATTATTTTGTTTAAAAATACCCGCAAACATAGGTACGACAAATTTTAGCATAAAAAGCACTGCCAACAATGCGGTAGTTAAAATAACAACAGGATAGGTTAAAGCGTTTATGATGTTTCTTTTTTGTTCGTTTCGTCTTTTAAAAAACAACCCTAACTCTTTGGTAACTTTTTGTAGCGTCCCCGTTTCTTCACCAATTTTGATGGAGTAGTATTCATACTCTGTAAAATCTTTATAATTAGAAATAGTATCAGAAAAACTACTCCCTTTAATAATGTTATCAATGATGTTTTCAAATAACTCTTTGTCTTTTTTGTTCTTTATTTCTTGGGTAATTAAGGATAAAGTGTCTTTTAAACTTATCCCAGCATTTAATAAAACTGCCAATTCTGTATAAAAAGCCTCCTTTTTTTTATTTGAAAAAGACTTATGAAACAAAGTGATTTCCTTTTTTAAAAGGCTGTCGAAATCTACTGTCTTTTTTTGTTGTTGCGTTGGATTGGAATCGAGTTTAAAAGCCATTGTTGTTCATATAAAAGGTTGCATCATTGGGTTTAAAAAAAAACAGTTCCTTATTTTTAATTTCATCTGATATAGTTAGAGTAAGTGCATCAACTATGCCAGCTACAACCGGTTGCCCGTTTACAAATGGTTGTATTACTTCCATTTCAAAATGCAATGTGTCGTTGTTTCTTAAAACATAATTTTTATGAAATTCATAAATAGTACTGCTATTTAAGTGAGAGCAAATAAGCAAACTGTCTTTGCTATTATAACTTACTTCTCCAGTATTAAAACCATGTTGCAATGCTCTTTTCAAGAGCCTGATCTCTGTGTTTTTTTCAAAACTAGTATTGATACTTCTAATTTGTTGTTGTACTAAATTTAATACCGTTATAGCCAAAGAAATCACAATGGCTGAAATCACCAAAACCACCATCATTTCACTTAGCGTAAAACTCTTTATTTTCTTATTCGCTTTTAGCATATCTTTTTTTAGTGATTGTTTTTTGATGTTTAGTATGAATTGCTTTAAACTGTACAAACCCCGTTTGGTTGGACGTGGTTTTTTCAATGGAAATTTCCCAATCATTATAGGTGTCAAAATAAGGGAGTTGTATTAGGTGATGTGAATATTGGTAGTGCAACTGGTATAAATGTCTATCTAATTCATCTGTATTGTTTTTTATAGCATTCCCAAAAATATTGTTGAGTGTTAACGATGCAATGGAAAACATCAAAACAATTAAAACTGTTGCAACTAAAGTCTCAACCAATGAGGATGCTTTTACCTTTTTACTTACCTTGTATTTAAACCAACTCAATACAACCATTTTGCTACCTTGGTTTGTGTGGTTTCTAATTGCAATCCACAATATTGTGATGGCAATTGAGGTTCTATAACACTGCCATTATATATATGATTGATATACACTGATCCTGATTGCAATGCAATAAATGCATCTGTAGTAACCATACCCTTTACAGTTCCTTTGAGTTCTAAGTTTTTATCGCAATAAACCTCACCAACTACGATGGCATTTTCTTCAATAATAATTTGTGGTTTGTAGTTGTTTTCTATGCTTTCTGACAAATAACAAACAATGCCTTTTACAATAGCGTTTGACCCAATTGCAATCTGGTTGGTTGCAGTTGCAACTGGTTGGTTGGTGGTTGGTTGGTGGTTGGTTGGTGTTCGTTGGTTGACGAGCCCGAGGCAATAATAGTTTGATTTTCAGCAAACAAACACAATACGGTTGGATATAATAAGTTGCAACCCTCACCAACTATCAACTCTTTGGTTGCAAAAGCTTGAAAGTTTCCAACGGTATTATTTTTAATTTCAATCTCAGGGGCAATCAAAATAACATCTTGCAATTGTGAAGAATTTGCAACTACAATTTTTGTATTGGACTTAATTATAATATTCCCTGTTAGTTTTACAAAACGTAAATCAATAAGTCCATCACTTTGAAAAAATTGGGTTGGTTGGTTGAAAGAGTTTTGCAATTGCAATCCATCATATAAATCAATAGATTGTAATTCATCATTTAAAAAACCTCCTTTTATCCAGCCTTTAACGGTTTGTTTGGTTTTTATGGTTGGTAGTTGGTTGGTGCTTTGTCCAGTTACACCATAAATTAATTCTGAACCATAATAAGAGTTTCCAGCGATATTACCTCTTCTCACTCCTTGCTTTGGCAGAAAAGCAACACCTCTTATCTCGGTATTGCCAACCAACACCAACGGCTTGTTGTTTTCTTTTAAGTACAATGCAGATTTGTCTGGTTGGTATCCTCCAACCAGTGCAAACTGCTCAAACTCCTCCTTTTTAATTTGTGCTTTTGAATGCACAATATCAAACAATCCCCAATGTTTTTTTGTGAGTATTACCTTGCTTTCAACTTCATCATTAAAACTTATTTCTATCTCTTGGTTGTACGGAGTTTCATTGGTTGCTAAATACTCAAAACTCATATTGCAATGCTGTATGGTCTCTTGAAAAAAAGAGGCACTCATCCTGGTTTTTTGTTGCAAATATGCCAATGATATAAATGCAGATACTAATAATAATATTAGCACAGAAATAAAGATAGTATATTGTAAGGCACCTGCTTTGAGTTTTTGCATCGCCTTAGTTTTGTATGGAAAACGTTTTCTTTACACCTTTGTATTTTAAAACTATTTCTTTTTGATTTCCAGAAACCAGTTGTAGTTCTTGGGCAGTTTCTCTTTTTTTGAGGAGTTCTTGTTGTCCGTATATTTTAAGTATAAAAACGGGTGATTTTTTCTTACCAATAGGAGCTATAAATCCAACATATTGAACTGATGGAAACACAATAGACTTCTTTTGAACAACCCTTTTTACTTTCTTTTTGTTGGTTGCTATTGATCCTAAAAAAGGATCACGATAGTTGGCATTGATTGTATAGGGTTTTGAAACGACTAATTCTTTTGGTTTAAAATCAGCAATTGCAACTCTGGTGGTTGCATTGGGTTGTGAAGGGTTGATTGACTTTACAATTTTGTAGCCAATAATCCCCCAAATAAGCAATACAGTAGGAATTAAAAAATAGATGTTTTTTTTGTTTTTCACTCTACAGTTAGGCTATGGGTTGTATAAGCGGTTTCATATGCAGAATTTATTGCACGAACTCGCCATTCATATTCATTAGCAACCAACTCAACATCAAAAGAAGTTGTGGTAGTTAATTGCTCTTCAACAATTTGTGAAGCCTGTGCAAAATTTGGTGTTGCAATTTGCAATTGATACTCTGTAGCTTCATCAACTATTTCCCAATTAAAATTAACATTGCCCGCACTAACACTTACAGCATTGGTTGGTGCAATAATAGTAACTGTTTCTTCGGTAATATTTGGTACATAAATTATCTCATCACAACTATTACAAGTGATTGTAATGACAAGCATTGCAAGTATTTTGTTTATCTTTCTCATCATTTTATTCTTTTACGTTTCCCAAGATTATTTTCTTACCCAACAACCAGTTTTTGTAATACAATACACGCGTTCCGTCAATCACTTTTATATGCCCTTTTTTTATTTTGAATAGTGATGTATGTGTTGCATATTGATCTCTCACCCATTTTTTAATACCTCCCATTCCTTTCATTATCAATGTTCCTTCATCACAAGTTGCATTGGTTGGTATTGCTTCAAAGTCATTGCAAGATTCTTCTATCAGGTACACCACAACGCCATTGGTTAGTTTAAAAATAGCTTCTGCTTTTACGGTCTGAACAGCTAAAAAGCAACTTAGTACTAAAAGCAATGTGTTTATTCTTTTCATTCTTTTGATTTAAATCAAGCACTAAAATTATTAGAATCTGTTTGATAAATCCTACGATTTTCCCGTACAATTTTGACGGGAAAATCGTAGGGTTGTTTGCAAGAGTTACAATTGTTTTGTTCCCTAAAAAAATAATTATATGTTAGTAGCTCAAACCCGTAAAAGTTGGGACACCTCAATTAAACATTATTATCGCTTAGGGTTGGAAGATAATATTCCTACACCGATGCGAAAAAACATATCGAGTAGTAATAAATTTAGATGGAAGAATGAAAATGAAAATAAATATGAAGGTTGTTCAATGTCTAATTTTATTCAAGAAGAATTGCAATTGATTAAACGTATTGGTCAAAGTACAAGAGATAAAAACATCATTCAAAAATACCTAAAGTTGACTGATACATTTCAAGAAATTATAAAGGATGTAAAAGGTATTAAATCTGCTATTAAAAATCAAAAAGAACTCATTATAAATACTATTGAAGATATTAAAGACATCATACCAATTAACGATGCTTTGCACTTTTTTAATATCTCAAGAGCTACCTATCAAAATTATAAATCATTGGTAATTCATAAATGCAATGCTTCTTATTTTAGTTGGTGTACACGAAAATTTTCAAACCAATTATTAACCTCAGAAGTTGAGATGATAAAAACCTATATGACCAATGTAAATTATAAGTTTTGGGCAAAATCTTCGGTACATATTAGAGCTGTTCGTGACAATAAAATACATTTTGGCAGAATAAGCTTCTATAAATATTGCAACTTACTTGGGTTTACTGGTAATGTGAGTCTGAAAAAATCTCGTTTTTATAATCCTCTTAAAACTAAACAGCCTAATGAAGTTTGGTGTGCAGATGTTACTGTTTTTAAAACTGCTGATGGTGTAAAACATCATATCCATGTTTTAATGGATCACTATTCTAAAATGGTGTTGGGTTATAAAGTATCTAATAGCAGTAAAGGGAAAATAATTCGTGATTTATTAGTAGAAAATTGCAACAAATATGAACCAAAACAACTCAACTTTTTAACTGATGGCGGTTCTGAAAACGTGAATACTAAAGTAGCAAGTTTTATAAACTCTTTGGTATATCCAGCTAAATATATTATTGCACAAAAAGATGTGGTATTTTCTAATTCTATGATTGAAGCTTTTAATAAAGTATTAAAACATCAATTTTTGTATCCATTACATTTACAAAATGGGAAACAATTATTAGAAACTCTAAAAAAAGTAATTCCCATTTATAATATTGAGAGACCGCAAGATAGTTTAGAAGGTAATACGCCACTAGAAACCTATAATGGAAAAGTAAAATACTATAACCGATATACCACATCATTTAAAAAATATCGAAAAATTAGAATTGCTAAAAACAAACAAAGTAATTGCAATAGCTGTAAATAATAATAATAATAATAACCAACCTCTACAAGAATTGATTCATTTATTGCAATAAAAAAAGAGACGTAGTTTTTCTACCTCTCTTTTCACAAATTCTGTTTTATTATTTTTTTGATTTTCTATTTAAACCAACAACCTAACATTCATTTTTACTATTTCCCTTATTAGGGGCAGTTTATTATGAATTCATTGCGGATGTTGCACTGCATCCTGATAGGAATTGGAAACTCGCTTGTGGGTATTTAATATTTTATCAGAAAAATATGTTCCTACTTTTATTCTTCATTTATTATCGCGGCAATTTGAACAAGCAAATAAGGTATGCTAGAAAAATCAACCATCTTTTTTATTAAGAAGCTACTTGATTCTATTATCTTCTGAACAGATGCAATGTTTGCCTTATCTGAAGTGACAAGTTTTTCTGCGATTTCATTTTTTTTTGGATTCATGCATCCAAGTATTTGCATTTTGATCATTTGCTAGAACATCAAGTAATGCTTTAATTCTTTTTTCTTTCACAATTCATTTTTAAATCTAGTTGTAATTTAAAAATCGGGGATTGATTTTAGTTTACCCGCAATGTATGCATAATTCTATATGTGCCTATTTACAGCACCTATACAATTATCATGGGTTACAAATCGGCACGATCGAGTTTCGTTCATTTTTCAAATTGGTCGTAACGTTTGGTATGTAAAAAGTAGCAGGTTAAAAGCAAAGATACCAGAAAAGCACAAATTTGCAGTTTGCACTTAACTGGTATTTTTTATATACCGTGTTGTACACAGTTACCTGTTAATCGAAATAACTATGGTCTAAAGAATAGTCAAATGTCCCATTTAAACAATCTAATGGTCCTAAGACATCAGTTGATTGTGTATAATGTAAATCAAACTTAAATTCGAAAGTTCCTTTTATTACTCGATTTGTTAAATCAAATTCAGTTATAGTTATCGTTCCATTATCGCGTTCAAAAGCTTGTGAAGGCGCATCTGAACTATCAAAGTATACAATATTTACATGTGAAATAGGCAATTCATTATTATCTACATGGTTGTTCCCTAAGGTATATGTTCCTACTGACCATAAACTCTCAGGAATATATAAATTAATTTCTTTTGTATTTGACATAGATGTGTCCATTGGTGCACTATTACCTTGTATAAGAATATACTTTTCATCTGTAGTTGAGAAAGTTGATACAGAAACCGCATTATGGAATAAAGTCCATGAAAAAGGAACTAAATTATTGTATTGTGTCCCATTAATATTTGCTGTCATTAAAGCATGGCTTGGTGTGTTATTATCAGGAATATTTGTTACTGGACCAACCCAATCACTATAGACATCAGTATCACAAACACTTCTAATATAGAAATCATATGCTACATTAAAATCTAAATTTGAAATTGTTATTGACTCGGACATAGCTTGAGCAAATATGCCATTCCCTTGAGCAAATCCAGCATGACCATATTCTATTTCCCATTCGGTTTCATTAGAACCAGAATTCCAGCCTAATTCCACTTTTGATAATAAAGAATATTCTATTAATTCAAAATCTGTTGGTGAATCGCACGATGATTCCACTGGATTGCCATTATTAGCAGCATGTGATGTGTCAATAATCTCATCTTCACAAGAAAATAATAAGCTTGCTAGAGCTAGTAGTAAAAAGTACTTTTTCATAATTTATATTTTGGGTTTAATTGTTTACAACTAGTTATATAATCACCAATGATGCTGTTTATTCATTTAAATTTTGGGATTCTAAAACATTTTGAAAAGTAGACTATAAAAATTCTAAACATGCATAATACACCTTACTTATTTAAGGGATTTCCTTACTTATTTAGTTGAAAAATTTAGTGCGATAAAAGAAGGGATATTGCACGGATTACATCCTGATAGGAAATGGTTCCGCGACAGCGGGTATGTTTTTTAATGAGGCTTTACGCACCCACTCGATGATAATAACCATTGTATTTTTGAAGGGTAAGATGGACTACCTCCATTTCGTCAACCGCTACTATTTTGACTATCACCATAATAATATCCGTCGGAATGTTTTTTTGGTGTTGTACCTGAGTATTTATTTGTTTTTGGATTGACCTGGACTTCATATGATGTTTATATCCTAGAATGTGTGTCTCTTGTTTTCTTTGGAATGGCTTGGTTGGTAAAAGGGAAAACATTTGTGCCTAAAGGGATGCGTTAAGTAAAACATTAAATAAAAGTGCTTCTTGTATTGTACATATAATTGCAGTTATGCGGTCATGGTGGCTGGTGGGATACGGCAAGCAGGAATCAAGAACATTTCTAGAAACTTTGAGAGAAGTGCAATCACAGTCATATTTATGCTACTTTCTCTTTCTGTTAGACGTAAACGCATATTCGCTCAATACTCATTAAGTAATTAGTTCTTGAAACTGTTCAGATAAAAGAGGTTGATAATTAGTTTTTAATCTTAATAATTAACTGTATTGGTCCATTTGATCTCCGCTTTTTTATTTGCTGATACTTCATAAAAACTTTCTGTAATCTCTCCATTTTTAAGCGTAAGTGTTGCAAAACCATTTAATACTCTATTCTTTTGTTTCGGGCTGGGATTTGGCATGGGTGTATGCGCCATATAATCAGCTGCTGAATCTAAGTTACCTTGTTTATCTATCAGTCCCTTTCCGCATCCAAAAGGCAATGAACCATGTCCGTTACACCGTAACATAGGTGTATTATTTGATGGAGTTTTGAAGTCTTTAACTCCTGGTGCCTCTTTGGAATATGCCACACCATTATGTGTATGTCCGTAATACCAAAAGTCTGGGTAGCGCGGCTCACCACCTTGTCCCAATGCGGTAGTTACTTGATTCCAAAGTGTTATGGGGTATTTCTTTGTGGTAGGCACCGTGGTTCCATCAAACTGTATGGGTACATGATGTGTGAGTACAATAACTTGCTTTCCATCAAATTTTAGTTTTTTAATAAAATCTGCTTGCTCCGTATTTGGGGCATTTCCAATAGAGCCATCCATATACATTAAACTCGTATCATAATAGCCACTATCTAAACCTATGATTACCCAATTGTTAAACTCAAGTGCAAAAAACGAAGTACCTTTTTGCAAGGAGAAGAGGGATTCTCCGGGCTTACCCAATGCAACTTCAAACAATCCTTTTGCACCATCATACATTTCGTGATTGGAGTTTAAGGTGAAAGATCCTAAAGACCCACGTTGCCATAAATCAACAAAATTATGTTGTTCTTCGCCTTTAAAAATCAACTCATTATTTGTACCGGCATAATACACATCTCCTAAATGTATTGTATAATCTGCACCAATAGCAGATATGGCATTGCCAACTAATTGAGAAGGACAATCGACCGAACCATCTTTATAGAATCCAGAACCCCAATCGCCTGTTATGGCGATTGTTATGGATTCCTTATTTGGGGCTGTAACAACTTGTGGATTGTTTGGAAAGGGTTTGAACATCTTTCTGAAACCAGCCTTTAATTCTAAATAATGACCAAGAGCAATTGTAAACCAGTATTTATCAAATTGGCAATATTTATCGTATGAAAAGATGGTCCCATCACTATATACCATTCCACTACCTTTAAGATCATCATTCCATTTTTCTAGTTTTGCTACGTCAATTTTAGTAGGAGGCAAACAAAATGGTTTATTTCTTAATGATGGTATGTATTGGTTTAATAAGTATAAGGCTGGTCCAAACTCTAAGCTTTTCATACTTGTTTTTGGATTCTTATTGTTTAAGAACTCAATAAGTAGGTTTTCATTATCTAGTAATTCTGCACGTAATTCATCTAAGGAACTTAAACAATCTATATTGATTAATTCATCATTTGTATAAGCTTCTAATCTTTTGGCAATTTCTAGTGCCTTTTCTTCATTTGATTGTGTTATGTGTTCCATATTTATTGTTTTTTAATTGTCATATGCAGGTTCGCATTTCAACAATTTATTTAGTGATAAAATTTTTAGCATGCTCGGTTTATGTGTCAATATTTATTGTTTTTGACTGAAAAAATAAGAAACACTTACTATTAGTTATCACGGTGAAATTTCTTATCTTCAGTATTGTTTGGAATAACATACGACCATTCTGATTTTTTTCCTGCTTTTATCCAGCCTTCTTTATACTGTCCCTTTTCATCTTGATATCTGATTTTAACGTATTTATATTCCTTTACTGGGGTAAAGTAATAGTCAATGATTTGAACTTTTTGATTTTCTTTAAGCACCTCCCCTTTTGCCACCCTGAAATATATTTTTCCATTAAAAAAAGAAGAAAATGTGGTGTAGGGTTTTATGTCTGAAACCCATTCGGTAGCACTGAATTTTTGAATGGTTGCGTTGGGCTTAAAACTGGAAATTGTATCTTTTTGTTGCTGATCAAAATTTAAAAAACCGGCTTGAAATGATAAAATTTGTTTATGTTGCGTTTCTGGAAACACAATTGTTGTATGCTTTGAGATATCATTAGCATTTGATTTGGGCAGTTGGGCCGAACCATCTCCTGGATATGGATTTGAAATATTGAGTATTGCAAAGATTGTAAGGCCTTTAATGAATGCTTCTGGTCTTGTTTTCGGCGTGTATATCCAACAGATAAAAGCACCTATAAGCCCAACACCTAAGGCCACATATAGTTGAGATATCAATTCATTATTATCGGGAAAAAATCTAGAAAGGAATTTGGCCGTTATAGAGGCACTACCGTTAGTCATGTTATCTATAATTGATGCTAGAAATGCTCCACCCCATCCCGCTATTATTATTAAACGTAAATCACGATTAGAATCGTCTTTATTATTATTGTTATCTGGATTCTGATTGTTATCTGCCATAACTTTGAATTTTATATATTCTTTTTTTACCATACCATAATCAGGCATCCCCTGAACTTCTTTTATATAGGAGTTTCACTCTCGACTAGAATGAAAGATTTCTGTAACGATGCATATATTTTATTTGTTTTAATTTTTATTATATGCTTTCTAAAACATTCTCTTTTCTATAATTTATTCTCCATTTTGGATTGTATAATCAATCTGTATAGCACCATTGAGAGGGAAAACAATTCTGATGTGATCATCGCCGGCTATATCACCATCGTTTGCATTTGTGTCATTGTTCCAGTGTTTCGTAAAATCGTTTGCTCCTCCTGACTCGAAATCGCCCCGATCTGTTCTAAAAATATGGTTGTCTTCTTTTGAGATTGAAAGGCCATAGTCTTTAATAAATCTATTTGCTGTACTTAATCTGGGGTGTTTATAGGTGCCATGATGACCTGCAGGAAAAACAACATACTCCGGTTTGACTGCTTTAATAAATTCAATACTAGATCCATTTTCAGCACCGTGGTGTGGAGCGACCAGCACATTTGATTTCAATAAATCGGGGGAAATAGAATCCAACATATACTTTTCAGACGCAATAGTTCCGTCCTTACCATCTTTTCTACCAACAGCATCTCCAGTAAACAGTATTGAATGTTCACCATATACTAATTTAACCACAATGCTAACTCCATTATTTTTTTTAGAAGACCCTAGTTTTTTCCATTCGTCTATTTCCGGAATTTCTCCAAAGCCTATTATAAAATATAGTTTTACACCCTCTTTCTCATATAGTATGGTGCTATGGTTCATTGGCTCATCTGATAAATTAATATCATTGATGTTCGGTTTAGCTTTAATAGCTTTGACACCTTCGTTTAATACCTTAGAACGATCGGTAATTCGATAATCGGTACGCAATACATTTTTAATTGTGTAATTCTCTACTAAAGATTTTACGGAACCCCAATGATCAGCATCTGTATGACTTAGTATTAGGTATTCTATTTTTGAAATTGATGGATGTTTTTCATTGATGTAATTGCAAGTTCTATCTCCAAATCCTGCATCATACACAATCACATCTCCATTTGGAAGTTTAATTAATACGCTCATTGCTGGGCCTACATCTATAATGGTAATATCAACGGCATTTTTAGTATTGTAAAAAACAGGGAATTCTCCAGGAATTCTTTTTACTAAGGTGCGGTGAATATAGCCGATAACGTTTGACTTTGGAAACTTGACGTGGTAATACCCGTTCTGTTGTTTGCCACTATCACAAAGGATTAATAATTCGCCTTTCAACACCTTTTTTATTTGAGTTGCGGAAGAATTGGCTTCTTTTTTTATCCATGTATTTTTGTGCAATTTAAGGTAATCTGCATGTGCACTAAATGTGCTCAAAAGAAATATACAGATCATAAATTTTTTCATAATTGTTATTTTTAGGTTAGCCCATTTTTATTTTTTTCACTTGATTTACTGAATAAGGAACAACTCCGATTCCCAATGCCAATAGCACATTTGTAAAATCACTAAGATCTAGATTGGATGAACAATCAATACAATATATTGTCATATAAAAATAATAAGACGTAATACAAACACTGAGTATAAGGCTGGTTACACCAGTTAAAAAGAGAATCAGTCTACTTGCACTTTTTTTTACAGGAACAGCAACATTACCCCCAGCTGCAGCTGGAGGCTCAGGATTTGGAGTTGCTTTTGATACACTACTATCATCAGGCTCGGACAATAGCGCTGCTAAATCTACCTTCTGTTTTCTTAAGCTTTTTTTAATCAATCGCATGGTGAATAAAAAAATTAGCACTGGTAATATCACTATGATGACACCAAGGTATTCTGATACATTTTCCATAATTTATTTATTGTTACTATTTAAATAGTCGTATTTAATAATGCCGATAATTTTTATAGGGCTTCTATATTTAAAACACACTATTGGGTCTTTTACAACAGCATAAAGATTGTCGCCTTTTCTTTGTTTAGCGTGTATACTGATGTACACCATATTCAGGAGGTTGAGCCTAGTGCTATTTTTTATATTACTTCTAAAACTCTTTACTTTATAAAGTTGATAAAATCAATTTATAGGAGCGCCTATAGTTATTTGAACAACTATAATATTCGGATTTAAACTTTTTCATAGATTTAAAAATATAGTACTCTAAATAAATCTTAAAGATTAATAGGCACCTAAACTTTTGGATATGTGTATCGTAATATTTCCGATAAATCTTCAAAAAATGAATTTGTCGAACTCTGGATGGGGTTTCGTTTAAAATAACATCTAAAATCATAGCAATTAATTTTGTATTAATGGCAATGGGGTTCTTAGGTTACTGTATCGGAAAAAAGGGGGAATTATAGTATGCTATATTACAACGGGGTAATTGGAGTACCAAATTATTTGCCTTACATAAAGTATGGTGTTTTTTGAATTGAGTAAGGATTTACCTTACTTTCGAGGAGTGATGGTTGATAGTAAGTTATCTGGTAATGTGAAAAACAGTTGAGAGTTATGAGTTGAGAGTTATGAGTTGAGAGTTATGAGTTGAGAGTTATGAGTTATGAGTTGAGAGTTGAGAGATAACAGTTGGTGTTTGGTTAAGGATTTGGTTGAAAAATACTATGCTTAAATAAACCCTTTTTCTTTCGCCAAAATCACCAATTCTCGATCTTCTTTGTCTTCTATGTCAAATAGTCCTTTGAGTTGACGTTTTCTTTTTTCTATACCTGCCATTGACATCGGCAACAATTTTGGGAGTTCTTTCATTTTAGTACCCATAGACAACTCATACAATAAATGACGGTCTATTTCGTCAATAATATGATTGCTAGACAAGAGTTTACGGAAAGATTGCAATACTGTGTGCGTGTAATAAGGCGGTGCTACAATAACTTTATTAATCGCATTGATTAAGGTGGAAGGACTGAGATCGTTTTTAACTAAAAATGCATCGGGATTTACACTTTTAATAATGGCTTGGATTCTAAAATTGTCATAGTGTGTTGTTGACACCATTATTTTAGTTTTTGGTAATACTTTTTTAATTTCAATACCCAGGTCTTCGCCAGACAAAAACTTACCATCATTTGATGGTTTTATGCTTATATCTAAAAAAACGATGTCTAAGCCTTTTCCTTTTTTGGCTTTTTTTATTTCTTTAATGGCCGAATCACAATCGATTACAATTTCAATATTGAATTTTAATTCGTTGTTTTCAGCACTTACGCATTCAAATGCGCTTTTATAGGAGAGAGAAGTCAATGGATGATCTTCTATAATTAAAACGGAGAGTTGCTTTTTCATAATTTATACTGGAATTAGTATGGTTAAAATTGTACCACTGTCCTTACTTGAGTTGATATTAAATTCACCATTCATTTTAAGACTTCGAGATTTAATATTTTTCAGACCAATTCCTTTCATCTTCTTTTTTTTACTAAACCCGACACCGTTATCTTTGATGGTCAATTTAAGCAAATTTTTGATTCTGATAAAATCTATTCTCAATTCGCTTGCTTTTGCGTGTTTGTTACAATTTTGTAATGCTTCCTGAATAATTCTATAACAATTGATTTTTATATTACCATCTATGGCATTCCAGTTGATGTCTTTATCATAGGAAACTTTATAATTAAAGTTCCCGATTTCACTTTGCACGTGTACTAGTTCTTTTACAATCGTATTAAAATTTTGGTGAGAAGCCATGATCTCACTTTTTAATTCGTGCGATATATTTCTTATTTCCTTTTCTAATTCTTGCAATTCGGTTACCAACTGATCATATTTTATTAAAGTAGCATCATCTCCTTTTAATGAGAGAAAGCCAAAACTTAATCGTGTGCCAAAAATTTTACCCAATACTCCATCATGCAATTCTTCTGAAATCCGATTGCGCTCTTTTAATCGCCCCTCCTCTATTTTTGATTGTTGATTTAATAACAATTTATAAATTTCTTCGTTTGATTTTTGTTGTTCTTTTTCAAATAACAATGCTTTATTTTTTGAGCGTTGTACCTTAATAAGGTAAAACAAACCTAATAAAACAATTACAAAAGAACTGCCAATTATAAAATTTAAGTATTCGGTTGAGAGTTTTTCATTTTCTTCTATTTGTTCATCTGTTTCAAAACGAATTCGTGTGAATTTGTTGCGGAGTTTTCTTTCTTGTATTTGAAGGCTATCGTTTAATGCAATGTACTTATCTAGATATCTTTTTGAATTTTTAGTATCTAAATCCGAGAGCATTTTTAGCGTTGATAATTTATCTCTATTGTTATTTACTGATGTTGCCAATGAACTTGCCTCTTGCAAATACGTAATTGCAGTTGAAGTGTCTTGCTTAAAAGAGTGATATTCGGCTAAATGACGTTTGCTCGCTATTATTCCAGAAACATTATTTACACTGTCACGAATTTTTAACGCAATCTTAAAATCTTTGAATACGTTAACTGTATCACCGCTCATAAATTTACTATACGCACGGTTATCTATTACTCTAGCGAAACGATTTATATTTTGATGTTCTAATTCAGTATTACTTAAGATTTTATCAAAATATTCAATTGCTTTTTGGTAATCCCCATTTTTTTGATAAACCAGACCTATATTGTTTAAACTGGCCTCCAATAGGGATTCATCATTACTAGAAGCCTTTAATATTACAATAGCCTTTCTATGGTAAATAATCGCTTTTTGATATTCTTCCAATTCATTATACACAACACCCAATAGGTTATAGCAATTGAATAAATAAGTTGTTTCGTTTATTTTTGCAAATAATTTGATAGCTTCAATGGTCGTAATTTCACTCCCAGTATAATCTTTAACATCCTGTTGTATCGCTGCCATATTATACAATATTACCGCAGCAATAAATTCATTATTAATATTAATAAATTGATCTTGAGCTAGGTTTAAACGATTATAGGCTATTAGTAGATTTTCATTTTTTTTATAAAACAAACCCAAATAATAATTGGCTCGCGCCAAATCACCAGTTTTCCCATTTCTTTCTAGAATTGGATTTAGTTGTTCATTTGATTTAAAAAATATGATGGAATCATTAAAAACATAACTTTGATAAATAATTTTAAAATAAAATTCTTTTTTAATTGAATCATTCGTTTGTGAACTATTCGTTTCTAAGGCATATGATAAGTACTTTTTTCTATCAGAAAGAAGAATGTTTTTATCTATAGATTTCTTGAGAAAAAAAGAAGTGCTGTCATTTCTCTCAGGAGTTGATTGAACCTGCTTAATTTCATTGTTAGAACAACTCCAAACTAAGCAAAGTAAAATTGAAAAAATACTTGTAATATATACATTGCAAAATTTTCCGGTCAATAGCGTCAATAATTTTGATTTTATACAAAATTACTAAAAATGCCTTAAAAAACTATTTTAAGGCATCCTTTTAAAAAATTAGTCCAATTAACCGCCAATTGGAGGATCAATCGGTGGGATATCAGGTTCATCCGTTGCAGAGACATCTTCTGTAAAATACAGTGTATCGTCTTCATCGTTAGACATTGATTCGCAAGAGATCATAAGGTTGCACAATAGGAATAAGCCAAAAACACATTTTGTCAGTTTCATAATTAAAAAGTTTAAAAAGTTTATACAAATGTTGGCGTGCTAGCCACAGCCATTACTCAAAATAGTGCACAGGTTAAATAATTGAATACCTATGTTTTACGGTATATATTATTTAAAAAAGAAGCTTCTTGTTAGGACAAAATTAGGATGCCAAAATGGGGTACTCTAGGAATTGATATCACATTTAGTGAAACCACTATATCTACGAGTGAAACCTATACAAATACGAGTGAAACACCCATTTTGTAAAAGTTGAATTTTAATTTAATGATGATGGATGTGTAAACTTTGCTAAAGAATCATTCATATTGTTCATGATATCTTTATAGTTTTTGGTAAATGGAATGGACTGATTATTTTTACTTATGGAACAGGTAGATTTTCCAAAATGAATACGAGAAACGTAATTCATGTTAACGATGTAACTTTTATGTATGCGCGAAAATTCTTTTGGAAGGATGTTTATATATGTTTTGAGTGTCTTAAAGGCATTGATAATGGTACCATCGCTCATATGAAACTCGGTACTGTTGTTATCGGCTTTTAAGAAAAGTATTTCATCTGTATTCAGATAACGGTAGTCTTTATAGTATTTTAAACATATGGCTGTTTTTTTCTTAACTCGCTTTTTTTTTTGGAAATTCAATATTGTTTTTCGAATTTCTAAATCTGGAAGCGGACAAAGTAGAAAGTCATGAAAACCCAATTTTATAGTATCATACGCCTTTTCTTTAAAAGCTGAAATTGCCACAAAAACGGATTCTTCATAGCTGTATAAATTGGATTCACTTACAAATTGAAAAGCATTGTCTATCGCGGTATCAATATTGATAAAAACCAAATCAGGCTTTTCTTTAAGCACCGTATTCATAGATATGCTGTAATCATCAGATACACCTATACAATTAAATTCATCAAAATCTTCCATTATTTTTTTAATGGAGTTGATTCTAGAATTGTTTTTTTCTATGATAAAATAATTACACATTATTTCGATTCCGTTGAATTTCAAAATTATTACAAAAACATGAGAACCTAGTAGGGATACTCCATACAGATAAAATGAAAAGCCTTACTTATTTTTTAAAATTTTAATCAATAAATTTAATGTGTAAAAGAGGGCTATAAATTTGAATATTATTAGGATAAAATTGGTTCGTGGAGGTTCACTTCGACTCGTTTCGACTCACTTCGACTACGCTCAGTGATCATAACTCAACGACCAACACACAGGGTAAAGGATGGTAAAATCGGATACCGGATGCTGGAGTTGATTATTGATTCCTCTTAGAAGCAACTAATTAGGATTTCCATTTTATAAATAGGTACTCATGAATATTCAACTTCTTTTATCCTTGCTATTTGAATCAAAGCTTATCAAGTTAAACATTTACTCCCCTAATTTTATTTGCCAAATAGGTGCTCGTGAATGTTTAACTTCTTTTATCCTTACTGCCTGAATCAAAGCTTATTAGGTTAAACATTTACTCCCCTAATTTTATTTTATAAATAGGAGCTCGTGAATGTTTAACTTCTTTTATCCTTACTACTTGAATCAAAGCTTATTAGGTTAAACATTTACTCCCCTAATTTTATTTTATAAATAGGAGCTCGTGAATGTTTAACTTCTTTTATCCTTACAATTTGAATCAAAGCTTATTAGGTTAAACATTTGACGCATGCGAGAACGGACACGATTGCCATAACGTTCTTCTAGTTCTTGGGCATTGAGATTGGTAGTGGCATGAGTAAGGATTGGTTGAGGGGCTTTTTTGACTTCGTTTCGGTTCACTTCGACTCCGCTCAGTGATCCATGTTCATTGGTGGAACTCAGTTCTAAATTAGCTGATAGTTGTTGATTTTTTGAGATTCTTAGACTGCGCTCAGAATGACAAAAGAGGTCGTAACGTGACAGCATTACTTCTCCCATAACGTTGCAGTCTTTTCCAAAATGACGCCCTTCTGGTTCGACACCTAAATCGTCAAAACAATAGAAACTATTATTGCCATATTGCTCAATTGCTCCAAAGCCTTGATTGTTGAATTGGAAGGTGACTTTTCTTGTTGGTATTAATTCATATCGCTTTTGATAGGGAACAAAATATGGCAATAACTCCATAAGACTTGTTTTCCCACACCCCACAGGCCCGGATAAAAGAATGCCTTTGTTTATGTCTACGCCTAGTTTTTGACAGCCTTCTTGATCTCTGATGAAATAGGTGCATAATTTCAGTAGAATATCACGGTCTTCTGAATAGATTTCAAAGGATTTTCCGAATAAGATCTTGCCTTTGCTGTTTAAGTAAATTAAAATTTTATTAAAGTCAAAGGTAATTTCTGAACCAACACATTTTCCTAATACATACTGGGAGTTTCCTTCGATAATGACATGTGGTTCTTTGGTTTTCATAGTTTTAATTTAAAAGATTACTTCGTCGTTAGCTTCGCTAGGCACCCTCAAGGAAGCAATGCTTCCATTCGTGCAATTCTCGTAATGACAACTATAGAGGCTCATGGTAATTTTTATCTTTATTAATCTTTAGGTTGTCTTGATTTTGGTCAACTGGATTTTCTGTTTGCTTGTTTGGTGAGAATCTTCTTGATATTTTAATTTCTTCTGCTTTTAGCATCCATTTAGTTGCTGCAGCTTGCCAATTGAGTATTGGCGACCTCCCTCCCATTTTCCAACCTGTGGCCTGATAATGATTGAAAAATTTGTGTGCCTCAAATTTTGGCCAATCTTTTTGAAAAAAAAATTGAATCACCTCTTTTTCATTTTTTGGTGCCCCTCGTTTTAAATTAGTTGTTTCTTGTTTGTTAATGTTTGTATTAGATACTTGTGCTTGTCCGTTTTTGATCGGTTGTAAGTCTTGTTCTTGATTGGAGCTTGTCTCAAAATTGAACATCTTAATCTGACTTCCTTTAAATGGATTGTGGGAAGGAATGTACAGTATGTATTTCCAGTAGCTTAATTCTTTGATGCACCTATGATAGGTGCTTTTTGATCCTATTTTAGAATATTTCATTACTTCTTCTCGGTTGATGTAGAATATATCTGGAAATCGGTTGTAGTTCCATATATTGAAGAGGGCTAAATACATACTGATATGAGTTGGATTGAGACGGTTGTCTTTGTAGAATTGTAGGAAGACACCGTTGATGTGTTTTATGTAGTTTGTTTTGTTCATGATTTACACGCTGCATTGATGTTAAATTGTTGGTTTGAATTTCTCATTTATTTTAAATTTAGATTCAAATAAAGAATTTCTTGAAACGAACTATCCTCGAGGCAGAGCCATGGCCATATTTCGCTCGTTTCATTTTGACCTTTTTAAGGTCAAAACCAAAATTCTGTTATATAGATTCCCGTTTTATTCATTGGTTCTTATTTCAAATTAATGAATTCATGAATCTTCGATTTCACGGAATGACAATTTCAACGGAATGACAATTTCAACGGAAACCCCGAGGCAAACCCTCGAGGAATTATTTTCGATTAAAAAGATTCCTGTTTTACTGAATAAAGTTCAGCATATGGTGCGGGAATTATTTAACTCGTTTCGACTCCGTTCAGTGACCAACCCACATTAAACGCACTCAGAGCAAAAAAGTCAAGCCTTGGATTTTACGATACACCCATATCACATTAATTTTGTCATCTATTTGATTGTGTTTTCCTGTTTTCATTTTCTTTGATTGTCCAAAGAAAACAAAACAAAAGAAAGGGCACTTTTCTGAGAAATTTTTTCTGATTTATACAATCAGAAAAACACTTTGTCAAAACTACGCGTCACTTCATTCCTGGAAATCGCAGTTTTTCCAACACATTTTGCAGAAAAGGATAGCTTCTAACTTTATAATTAAACATTCACGACTTGATTCTTAAATACATAATATCACATATAGTTTATTTTAGTTCGTATTAATACTGATTTGAATGAACCTTTGATTATTGTTAATATTTGTTATCGACTCGATTGGATTCGAGTATTTTTTGAATTTCTTCGTAATCGTAATAAATGATACCCCCAATTTTGGTATAGGGTAAGGTTCCGTTCATGCGCAAATTTTGTAAGGTACCTGGAGAGACACTGAGTAATACGCGGACTTCATTGGATTTGAGCCATTTTTTGACCTTAAAACCTGAATGGGTACTTATAATGTCTTTGATTTCATCGATTAAATCAATTTTAAATTTCATTAAATCTTCTGTGGTAATAATTTGTGCTGGCATATGAAATGATTTAGATTTTAAAATAATTTTTGAAAGCATATTGAGGTCCGGACCCATCTTTAGAGGTTTTTCGTCTCACTTCGACTCGTTTCGACTTCGCTCAACGACCACCGCTCAGTGACGAAGGTTCAGTGATCGACAAAAAGATTACTTCGCTACGCTCTTAATGACGGCTTGGATACCTCTGATCCGTTTCGACTTCATAAACATCCTTTAGCTCTATTTGACTTTCGTTTGGCAAAGATGTAGCTGTTTATTGAGCTTTATTCTATAGTTGTTCCCAAGTTGGGTGTTTTTTTTGCTCAACTAAAAATGATTGATTTTGTTGTTTTTTGTAATTTAAATTCGAGATAAAGCGCATAAATAAGTTCAAATACTATGATTCAAAACAAGTTTACATTTTTCCCAACTTGGGCTTAGATTGGGGCTTATTGATCGAGTTCTTCAATACATTTTATTAACGATTCTTGAAGTTTATTAAGAAACTTAGATTTGCCTCCTTTTCTCGATCTAATTTCAATGAAAGTATGGTAATAATTGCCTAATTCGATATTAAATATTTCTTCACATAAAGAAGCTATTTCTTTAATTCCAACTACCCCACTATTAATCACCCCACTACTTTGAATTGCGTAGATCAATTCAATAAGATCTGTTTTACTCCCTGTCCAGAAAAATTTTGATTGTTTATTCAACAATTCCGGTATCACGGTTTCAATATTATTTTCAAGTTTCAATATTTCCTGTTGGAGGTATACGATAAGCATGTCGTACGCCATTATTGTGGCTACTGTACAATCTTGACTTGTGGAAAACTGCTCATCGGTAAAAAAGTGAAAGGAATCTGAATGCAATCTTAAATCAGCTTTCCCTCTAACAAAATACTGTTCGTCTAAAAATGTAGCTCCTCGCCTGTAATACTGATAAAACTCCAGTTTATCATTGAAATATATTTGCAGTTTGTCTATATGGTTGCTTAAGTATTTTCTTTGAGATTTGATACGGCTTCTAGGCCTTTTACTTTCAATATTAATGAGTTTCACATAATAAATAAGTTTACTAAATACTTGCGGCTTGATGTATTTAAAAAAATGTATTTCGGACTTTATACTTTTGAAACCTTGAGCAATCACTAATTTTTGTAATTTCCTTATACATAATTCAATATAGGATATTCCTGCTTCAGATTTACACAGTGCATCTTTGTTTTCTAATTCTAGAACTTCCAACTTTTTATCCAAATCGGAAATAATGTTTTTATAAATCATCTAATGAAGATTGTGCATTAAAATAAAATTGAAATTACTATATGGGAGGAAATTTTTGGATTGTAAAAATTACAATACTACTTTAGTTTTTATTGTGAATAGACTCAATCATTTCCATTGAAAAATTATCTTTTGCTTGAATATAAGCAACCTTGGATTTTATTATTGCGCCTAACTTTTTCTTTTCAAATGCTGCTGTTAACCCAAAATCAACTTTCTTAAAATTCAATGCCTTGGCTCTTTTAATAGTTTGATATAGCAATTGACGGTATGTTTGATATTTTTTCAAACACTTATAATTCAACCCTACAAAAGCAGGTGTATAAGTATGCTTACAATTTTTATAGCAGAACATTACCCCTACAGGAGTTCTAAATTTTGGCTCTAATTCATCTTTAATCGTTAAAACAATGAATTCCCAATTGGGATTTGTTGACATTAACTCAAGTGTTTTAGATGGAAACGAAAAGGTGTTTAACCCAAAGTTGTTATTTCGTACGTTTTCATATAACTCGAAAAAATGACTTATTTCGATGGGTGTTAGTTTGTTTTTATATGAGATTTGAAAGCATGATTCAAAGGGTAAGATTTCTTTTCTAAAGTGACGTCTATTTCTTGAAGATAATGAAGCGATGTATTCGTTTGTATTGCTCCAAGACAACTTCTCTAAACTACATGATTCTGGCATGTTGGTTTTAATAAATCCCTGTTGATGAAAAATTTGATTTAATTTATCGTCCTTTTCAAAATCTCTTAAAACCAGCATAGAAGGATTTAATTCCAGCTCTAGTTCTTCCAGTTTTTGGAACATTAAATCCAAGGCCATTGACCAATGAGGATGTTTCTTGTTTAAGTAATAATGCTGCCCTTCTGTAAAAAGAGTCCCCATATTTAATACATAGGAGGTATTTAAATACGGGGTTTGGATTCTTTTCTTTTCTAATTTAATTGAAATAGATTCTGGGGCAAGCATATCATCTTTCCAAAGATTGTAGGTGAAAAAAGTTGCGAAAACCGGTTGATTTTGATGATCGCGGATTATGAAATAATAAAATTTCCAATTGTGTTCTTTCAATTTATTATTTTGAAAAACGGATTCTAAAAACAACAATCCATCCCAATCAAAGACACCTTTCTTACCCATTAGCCTATTCCATTCTTCTTTATGAACATTTACAATTGTATGTTCTAATTGCATTGAAAATTCCTTTGAATTAATTGTTGGTATCGCTTGTGCTGTGGGAATTTTAAATGCACTATACACTCTTTTTCTAGTGGTGTTGACTTCTTCTAAGGCTTTTGGAAAATGATAGTTCATTGCTTCTACCAAACTTTTTATTTCTTCTTTTTGATTGTGCCTAGAAATGGTAATACGCACCCCTGTATTTTTTACAGGCACTGCCGGAAATATACCAAGGCTTACAAAAAACCCTTCTTTCATTAAACGGTTGACAAAATTGTAACCTGTTTTTGGCATCCCAGTACCAACAAAAAAAACTGGAGAATCGTTTGTGTCAATTAGTGGTAAATCTGTTTGTTGCAACAGTGTGTTAAACAATATTATACGTTCTTGTAATTGAGACTGAAGTTTATATATTTCTGGTGATAAATGAATATTAGAAGAGGCAATGGCAGCACCTACGGAAGCCGGTTCTAATTGGGCAGAAAATGTAAGTGGCCCTCCAAATGTCTTAATTTTATTATACATCTTAGGATCGGAACAGGCTAATAAAGCACCACTAGCTCCAAAGGTTTTGCTCAATGTTCCAAAAACTAAAATATTAGGTGGTAGTTCATCTAATTGACTCATCACATAACCTGTTCCATTTTTCCCTGTCCAACTCATACCATGGACATCATCGCAATACAAAAAGAGTTGCGGATATTTATTGCATAATTTTAATAGTTCTTTGATAGGTGCATAATCGCCATACATTGAATACACACCATCTACCATGTACCAAATTTTCTTGTGTTTTGAGGATAATGTCTTGATTTTATCTTCGAGCATTTGCAAGTTATTATGCCGAATCATTTCGATAGTAACACTCCTAGATTTCAATGTTTTGGCAGCACTTTGGACAGACCAATGTACTTGATGGTCTAATATAATGGCATCCTGATCATCTACGACACTTGGAATGACACCGAGATGACCCAAAGTGCTGTTTTTTGTAATAATGACTGGGTTCTGATACATTTTTTTAATCTGCTCTTCCAATGTTTTGTATAGCGGATGGGAAATATAAGTTTTAGAAAGTGGAAATTGTGTGCCATATTTGTTGATTGCACTTATGGCCGCTTTTTTTAACCGAGCATCTTGCTCTAATCCTAAGTAGCCGGTAGTTCCGAAATGAAACAACTCCTTGTTTTTTATTTGAATGGCTCTTCCAGAAAACGATTCTCCTCCTGCATATAGATGAAGCACACCTGCTTGTTTTGCATCGGTAAAAACTTCGTTTACCGTGTCTAAAAAGTTATTTGTTTTAATTTTTGCCATATTATTACACCTATTTAAATGATTTATTCGTGTTGTTTTCAAACCCTGTTACGGGTAAAAAACATTTAAAATTCATTAAAAAAACAATACTATTTCAAAAATTCAACTAAATAATCCTTATCTGACAATACAAACTACTTATTTGACAAAGAACGTGTTACATTGTTATAGAATACCCAAATTTGATGTCGAATTATTGAGTCCGTTCATAAATTTTGAGTTACTTTACATAAAATTGTAATGAAATGAATACTAAGCTCTTTGAGAATAAGTATGCAAAGTTTTGGATATATGGTAAAATACTCTTTTTTGAATATAAGTCTGATTTGGTGATAGATTTGACTGCTGCTCAATTAATTGTTGCAGATCGAATTAAATTTCAGAACGAAACTGCTTATCCTATTTTATGTGATTTTCGTGTTGTAATGGACTTAGATAAAGGTGCAAGAGATTATTTAGCGCAATCTGGTTCAGTACTGACTAAAGCTGTTGCTATTCTGGTGCACCAAAAAGTATCACGCGCTATTTCTTCTTTCTATGTTACTATTAGTAAACCATCAATTCCCACTAAATTATTTGATGACAAGGCTAAGGCTTTAGCATTTCTTTCGGATTATATATAATTAAAAAAGTCTTGTTTTAAATACGAGTTAATTTATCCTTTTATGGATTCAGATCAAAATGAATTGCGATTTCAAAGCATCTATGAGATGTTATTTCAGATGGGTAAAGGAAATTTTGCGCATCGAATTCAACGTTCAAAAATAGATGATAACCTTGAAATTGTAACCGTATTGATAAATATGTTTGCTGAGGAAATGAATGAGTTCATTTTACATAAGGGTTATGTAAATCCACATCACACCAACAAATACATTGTTCAATCTGCATTTATATTGGACGCCTATTTTGTTATAAAAAGTTTTAATTCTAAAGTACCCGCTATTTTAGGTTTTAAACCTGAAGACATCTATCAAAAATATTTTTTAGAATTATTGGTTGAGCCCTCTGTTGCTGTATTTAAGAATATTGAAAATGATATAATTGAGAACCCCATCTATCATGCTTCAGTACAACTTACATTTAAAACACAAAAGCAGCTTTATATTCCTGTGAGCTGTATTATTTTAAGGCTTTTACACAGTACTGATATATTGGTTAGTTTCGTAACAAATATTATTGAGGAAACCACCTTGCCTACTACTTTGACATCGGATAAAGATCAAACAAAACCAAAAGGTATTTATAGGATTGCTGATGTGCAATTAATTCAGGAATTATATGATTTTATATTAAACAATTTGGACAAACCTCTGCCTACTATCAAGGAGCTTGCACGGATTTTTGGCACCAATGAATATAAATTAAAATATGGATTTAAATATTTGTTCAAAACGAGTATTTATCAATTTTATAATACTAAGCGTTTAAATAAGGCACATCTTTTAATACAACAGACCACCATACAATTGAAGGAAATAGCTGTAATGACTGGTTTTAATAGCTATCCAAATTTTTCAAAGGCCTTTAAAAAATTGTTTGGGTACTCGCCAAATGAAATGAAAAGGATGCTTTGAGGTATTTGGTATTAGGTATGGAATTTCCGAAACATTTTATGGAATGTAACTGTTTAAGAGTCATTTTGAAATGATTTTTTTAATCATTTTTACTAAATTAAGGCCTACTAAACCTACATAACCCTGAAGAAATTAAGAATTATAAATACAAATGGATAAAAGGACACAGGTTTTGAACAAAAAATAAATCAATTAGTTAGAAAAGGTTTGAAAGTAAATGGTAACTTAATTCTTTATGGTAAGATTTTATACTGGTTATTATTTAAATAGACTGCAATATATATGAACTCAATAAGTTTTATTTCAAAAAATGTAACAAAAAATATAACAAGGTTTAAATCTATGATAAGTAGACTTAAAACTCTGTGAATAACCTATTACAGTATTTTAGTAATTTTAGCAAAGCAACTTTTAAATACTTACATACAACGTGTAATAATAATCTACTCACATTTTTATGTAATGCTTCATAGTGTTAAGTAATCATTCATTTAATGACACTATCACATTAACAATATAGTAAGCGGTTTGTATTACTCATATTCGCTCTACCATACTACAATCACGTATGCTATACGAGTTAGATTGAGTTAAGTGTGGAAGTCGCTAAAATCAAACTTAAATAGGATGACTTTAATAAATCAAAAAAAATTAATTAGATGGATTTTCTGAATCCTCAATTTGTACTATCTGATCAGCGGTTGCATCTAAAGAGAAATAAAAATCTACCACATAGTAGCTTTCCGAACTTACGGTATATGTACATCTATATATTGTGTTACTAGCATTGCTAACATCTTCAATGTTTTTTTGCGCATTGTTGTCTAGATAGGTTCTAATTTTACTCTCAACAGACTCCAATTTGTTTTGAGGAGCAGCTCTAAATAGAACATGGGCCGAATAAATATCTGAATTTTCTAGATGAGACAACATTTCATTAACCACATCTAATTTTTGATTATTCTGAGAAGTTTGAGCAAATGAAACTACAGTTAATATTAACAATAAAAGAGTGCATATTTTTGATTTCATGATATAAAGTTTTGATTACAAAAATAAAGGGAAATCTTATTGTTGTCTATTTAATCTCCTTACAATAAGTAAGTGATTTCCTTCTATTTTATCACCACACGATGTGATCGAGCTGAATGGGAAACAACCAAGCATCCAGCTTTATGAACTAAATGCCATGCTATAGAAAAGGAAGTTAAAAAAAATATTCCTGTGACTACTGGAAACGGGAAAAAAGTAATCCCTTTTATTAAAACAATTAAATACCAAAACACTCAAATTAATATTTTGAATGTTTTTTACTAATTTGATTTACTTGAAAAATTTATACTGTTTTTTATCACTCTCAAATTTATACTAGAATTCTAATTTTTTTTGCATCATTATAACAACTTCTGTATTATTACTGTCCCTTATAAGGGACGTTTTATTATGAATTTACTGCGGATGTTACACGGCAATGTTTTAATGATTTGCGATACCAAATCTCCATGAATGTCAATCAAACAAAGTCCTCTATTTTGAAGAATGTTTTGCCGGATTTTAGTTTGTAAAAGGGTGGTTTTACCACTTCCTGCTTGTCAAAGAATATAAAAATGATACAAGCGGTCTTTTAGGTAAACACCAAAGGGGTTTCCTTTTATTCTAAAATTTGTTTTGAGAGCTAGGTTATTGGATTATGATTGAAATTTGTCATACTTCAATTATTACTCGCTCTTTTTAAAAAGGTAAAGCGGAGTATATTGTAATTATGAAAAATTATATGTTTGTATTCTTACAAAAATACTATGAATAATGATTTTCATAAAAGAAACTACCATCCGATAATTATATTATTGTATGTAAGTGGTATGTTGGATATTCAGCAATTAGGTCAACTACCAAAAACTACGAAACACAATTGGAATAAATTTAAACATGAAAATTATTTTGGTGTGAAATGGGCTGAAAATTACATCTATCAATTCGATAACATTAAGGATGTTTTTGCGAGTGCTTTTCTATATAAGACGATCCGATTTATGGTTAAGTCACATCGTGGTTATCATAAAATGTTACAAGAATTAATTCACAATAAAAATCTTTTGAAACTTCATGCTCATAATATTGTTGAATCTATTGAGCAAATGAGTGCTTTTGCCAAAATAAAAATTACTACTGCTTGTAAATATTATGGTATTTCTAAAGATTGGTATTATCTACAAAAAAGAAAAGTTATTTGTAAAATCAGTCCGTTAAAATCCTGCTATAGACAGCACCCTAACCAATTAACACAACATGAGGTTACTATGATTGAAAAAACCATTTTTGATGCTAACAATTTTGGAAAATCTAAAACCACGCTATATTATACTGCGATGGATAATGGAGATGTATTTTGCGGAAAATCTACTTTTAGTAATTACGCTACCGCTTTGGGTTATAAAAAACCAAAACGTTTTAAGAAAATTAAAAAACATGGTTTTAGAGCAATTCGTGTTTTTGAGTGGTTACATGTAGATATTACGTACGTTCAAACTTTAGATGATGGCTTACAAGCTCTAGCCTTTGTAAAAGATAATTTTTCTAAATCAATTTTACATTATGCCTCTACTACTGGTAAATCAGGAAGTGAATTTATTAAAAATTTATTTCAAGAAACTTTTGACAGACACAATCTGTTTGATTATAAAGATCCTATAAATATCTTGTCTGATGGTGGTTCTGAAAATAAAGGTAAATTTATTTCTTGGGTAAATGGTATTATTGCTCCTCCAATTGTCTCTAAAATCACAGCACAAACTGTTGAATTTCCTTATTCTAATAGTATGTCTGAAAGTACACATAGTATTTATAAAACCGAATTTATGAATGGTAAAATTTCTAAAAACACCAAAACGCACTTGGAAAGTTTAAAACGATTTTTTATTTATTATAACCAAGAGCGTTATTTTACTGAACATACAGGACTCAGACCGATTGATATTTTGAACGGTAAAATGCCTGATAAATTTTTGTTTAAAGAACAAATTGAACAAGCAAGAAAAAACAGAATTCAAACCAATAGACAATTTAATGCGTGTGTTAGTAAAATTAGTAGGTGTGGTATGTCTAATTCTTAATAAAAACCACCAATATTAAGTGTAAATTGATTTTAGTTGCAATTCTTAATTTAGTTTTTTAATTTTCTGTTTTTTTGATATGACTAAATCGGTATAATATAATTTTAAGTGTAAAAAAAAGAGGTAACATTTTCACTATCTCTTTTAATCCCTTTATTTAAGCCAAAGTTCCAACTTTGGAACCCTTTTGTCGTGGTTTTTCTTGGTTAGTGCTCTGGAATGTATTTCGGTAGAAGTACATGAAATATCCGAAATAAAAATTACATCTGAGTTATTGTAATAATATTCATCGCATCAAATGATACACATCCGCAACACTTCTAAGTGAATAAGGATTATTCTTCTTATATCTTTTCTGTGGAGGTAATATATCGGTGTCCAACAATAAACTATACCTTTCTATGTGAATACATCTGAAGATATTCACATTGCCGATTCTTAGTTTTGGAATTATGTTGGTGGTTAAGTTGTGCATTTCATTTGTGGTTTTTCTTGTGGTATTGATTGTCTAATCGTTTTTTGATGTAATTAAATGGTTGCGGTCTTAGTAATTCATTTGTAAAATACACTAGTATTGGTGGTAGCATTTAAACTAAGAAAACCACAACTTTTACATTGTGGTTCTAATTTGTTATTGGCTTACTCACTACTGCCACTAGTAAATACTAGCGAGAGGAGGCACGGACTACAAGTCCTCGCTATCGGGTTATTTTGTCAAATCAATTTCTTCATAATTAACCATTGCTAGAACTTCTTCTAAAGAAATTTTTTCATCATCTAAATAATAATTCACAATGCCATTACTATTTAACTTGACATAATTATCAATAACTTTATTAGAATTAACAGTAAAGGATGTATCAATAAGTTTAATATTATTATTTCTTAAATCGAGTAAGTTGACGTTGTCATAATCTTTTATAATTTGTAAATGCAATAATAACGAATCATTGGCATTCAATTTATTCTCATAGTCACCTCTTAAATCCAGCAATTCATAACTTTTATTATTGATACTTAATTTAAAGTTAGAAATATGGAACCCGTTTATTTTCCCTTTTACAGAATCAATTAGACTTAATTCTTTTACCTCATTTGTATTATTAATCAATTTTACCTTAACATATATGCCAATTCTTGACTTTGATAATGTCAATTCATAATTATAAAAATTTAACGATTCATATCTAAATTCAATATTTTCTTTAGAGATAGTATTTCCTTTATTATTACATGAACATAAAATAAATATGATGCTTAATGAAATTATAATATTCTTATTTATTTTCATATCAATTGTTTTTCACTCTTTCTTCACTCCTATTTAAGTATTCTTCAAAATCTTTGATTGTTTCACCTTTAAAATTCTCATTAAATTTCTCATTATAATAATCTACATTTGCTCTATATGCCTTATAAAAGGCCTTAAACCCTTCAGATTCGAAATTGCCTCTTCCAGTTCCTCCCCTCAATAATGATTTCAAATAACTTTCTTGACCATCAAGATAGGTAGATTTAATAACTCCTTTAGCATAATTCTTAAAATTTAGTGTGGTTTTCAAAAATGATTTATGCCCTATAGCTACTTTTTGAGCATCTATATGCTCAAATAATCTACCTTGATTTCCTTTTCCATGTTCTTCTTCATGAATAGTTAAATTAATAAAATTATAATAATCATTAATTAACATTTCTCCTCCATCATTAAGATTTTTATATATAGTCCAATCTCTATTACCATCATAAGACATGCGCATTCCTATATCTCCTGTTCGAGATTTTTTAATCGTTATTTCCCCTAAATTTGATTTGTTATTAATCTCTTCATAAAAAATAGTTCTGCCAACATTTGCAATAATCTCATCATCGCTATTACTTAAAACTTTAGAGTTATTATACATTTCAGATGATTGGTCTGAAATAGGTTGTATTTTAGAAAATATTTCATGAGTATATAATTGACAATTTTCATATAAATATTCATCATTTACGACTCTAATTTCATTACTATATCCAATTTGCCCAATTTGGTCTCCATTTGAACTGTAATATCTTTCTAATCCTTCTAATTCTCTAGAATCAATCACTCTATTTTCACTAAATGCATATGGACTATTCCAAGGATACTCCCCACTTAAAGGGTCCACCGCAAAGAACCTACCAACTCGTGGGTCATGCATTCTATACTTATAGTTTAGAGAATTCCCTTCGCCTTTTACTTCATCATCCATTTCTTGTCCTTGGAAACCGTATCTATAATCAGATGTGTTTCCATGTCTATTAGGTACTAATTGACCAAAAGGACAACACCCTATATACTATTTTAGTGCTACTTTATTTTAAAGAACGTGTGATTAATCCTAGAACTAATCAAAATCTAAGATATAAAAAAACACCTAGTTTCCTAAATGCTTTCTATATTAATTTTGTAAGACTAACGCTGTAAAAGTTTTCGGTTCACTTTTCGGTTCACTTTTACGGAAAACCGCAATATATAAGGGTTATTTCGGTTCATTTTTCGGCTCATAAAATACGACTACCTTGTTTTGTATCCGTCAACATTAATAAAATATTTTGTTGCTCTACCAGTTCCTTTACTTTTAATAACTTCTAATTCTATAAGTTCATCAATATCCCTACCAGCAGAACTTTTTGTAGTATTTATCTCAGTTTGATATATACCACTGGTAATAAACTCATTTTCCTTTATATACTGGACTGCTTGTTTTTGCCTATCATTTAATCCCAATCCATCAAGATATTTATCTGTAAAAACCTCATTGAAAATTGTAATCTCAAACCCACCTGAATGATTTATAATTTTTGGTTCAGGTAAGCCATGGTTCTTACATTCTTGCAATACTTTCAATGTTCCTCTACCCCAAGATTCTATAAAACCAGCCTTGTAAAATATATCTGCTAATAACTCATTCCTTGGAAAAGAAGCATGATTTGTCTTTAAATCATCTATTTGTAGTTCTGGTGTTAACTCTCCGTGATTCCAAATAGAAATTCTATCATCATATATACTTATAAATACTGGAGAGTTTTCATATTTACGATGAATAATAGCGTTGAAAAGCATCTCACGTATTGCTTCGTAAGGGTATGGTGGCGTTTCGATACGTTGTAACTCTTCATAACTAATCTCTTTAATGAAATACTTTAAATCCAAAATTTCTAATACTTTATCAGTAATTTGAATTGCATTGGATTCCACTATATCTTGGGCTAATAAATCTGTTGAAGTCTCTCCAAATTTTCCAATTTTAACAAATGCCGTTGAGGCATATTTTAATGGCTCTTTACCAAAAAGTAATAACGCTGCTCTAGTATAAAAACCTTCTTTTGTTACTAACCCCAGATTTTGAAATAGCACTTCTACATCATCAGTATCGTCTATAAAAGGTAGCCTACCACTTTTCTTTACTTTTTGAATAAAGTAATCTACTGCATTTAAGTCTACATCGGCTAAGGCTCCTTCTTCAACTAAAACTTTTTCCCAAACTATCTTTGATTTATTCAGTAAAAAATTAGTTAATGATTGTCCAGTAAGCTGTCTAGTTGTACTTCCTGTTCGGATAAAATACAAGCCCTTATAATTTATAGGAGCTTCTGATGGTTCTACATCTATTTCAATATATTCTAACTCGTTTTCAACTTTTAAATTCACTCCACAATTAATACCTAGAAGGTTAATTATTTTATTCGGTATTTGCTCCATTAAATCTTTTGTCCCAGACAAACCTTTAATACTTCCATCATCGGTTTTCCCAATAACTAAAGTACCTCCTTTAGTATTTGAAAAGGCGCAAATCCATTTCAAATATTCATCTCTCCAAGATTCTTTCCACTCTATGTTCTGTTGCTCTGGCATACTCTTTTTATATAACATCAAATATACTATTATTTACATTTCCAAACCTTTCCATCGGATGATGATATTCCAATTTCTTTTGTAGGTCATCGATACTCTTAAAATCGTATCGCTGAACGCTAGTTACATATTTATAACCACCCAGATACTGTGCTCTTCTCAATCCAAGTTCCTTCACCCAAATGGACACTCTTGATTGCTTTAAATGCCTAAAATCTTTAACATAATGAAACTCCTTTCGCAATCGAGTAATCATTCGACCCAAGGCACCATCCAGATTATTTGCCTTACCTGTACTAAAGAATAAATTGCTAGATTTTAAATTATAGTTACTAATTAAACTAGGTCTAACATCATACACGTAATTAGATAGATGCAGCATTTGTTTGGGACTAAGGTCAACGTACCGTTCATCTGAATAGGTTGTATATGGCACATATAAATTTCCTTCTTCTAAATCCAAATACTCTAGTAATAAGAGTTCTAATTCTTTACGTTGCAATCCTAGAAAGACCATCATACCCAACATACATCTATCTCGTTTCTGAATCAAGGTATTGGCTGAGGTCTCCCTATAAATGGTATCCAAAAACTCTTCATCCAATAAGTTAGTAGGAGTGGTTCTATCTCTTTTAGCAAGATGTACCATTAGGGCTGGATTAGCGTGCATACCAATACTGTAATTGAAATGAGTGATAATTCCTTTGTAGGCTTTTACCGTTGAATGTGCATCACCCTGTTGCTTACGATATGCCATAAAATCATAGGTCTGTTGCAATGTTATTTTCTTTGGTTTGATAGTGTTGTCCTCAAGCCAGTTTAAGTAGTTTAACACGCAGTTTCTATATCCTTTATAGGTATTTGTTAGACAACCCATTTCGTTAAGTATATAGTGCTTAAATCGTTTTAATAATTTTTCTTTATCCATAATATTCGTTTTTTAAATGTGTATAAATCATTGTTGAATCTAGGTTTCGATGCCCTAGAAATTGTGCTACATCTTCAAGCGATAAAAACCGATGTAGATGCGTAGCGATAGAATGCCTAAACAGATGACAACTCAATCTCTTTCCTAGCTGAATTCTATCATTTAGTTTTACCATAATCTTAGCCAGTGTACTATTACTCATAGCGGTTCCTCGTTCTGTGATTAAAAAACTAGGCAAATCACTTAATGGGTCCAGCATCATATTTCGTACATTGAACAAATACTCTTCAATATGCTCTTGCACTTTTTTAGACATGGGAATATCCCTAGCATATTTGGTCTTGGATTTATCGATATGCACTCGACCTTTGTTTAAATCGATATCCTGAATATCCAATGTGATTAATTCTTTTCGCCTGAGTCCACAACCATAGAGCAAACTCAATATGGCTTTATCTCTGATGCCTAACAGGCTGCTACCACATGCCTGAAATACTTCTTGCACCTCATCTTCCAATAGTATTACAATGGGTTCTCTATGAGATTTTGGTATGCGTATTCTTATACCACTCTGTCCTTTACCAACTTCATTTCCTGTTAGACCCATAGCAAATTCTATAAACCGTAAGACCACCTCTCGGTGCTTGTTCAAATAGCCATCTGACATGCCACCGCTTTTCGTTTCTAGGGGTCGTGATTTTAGATACTCAAAGTACTTGCTGACTGTTTTTTGATTTATCTGAGTCAGTTTTGTTTTTCTATTTTTTTCTAAATAGCATAAGAATTCCTTTGCCATATTAGGTTTGATATACTGCTGGTCGGCAGATGCTCCTTGAGTCTGTAATCGTATTCTAAATTGCTCTAGTGCTACTTTAAATGCTACATTATGTAATTCTAACTTTTTCATTGCTTATATAGTTTCTTTAAGTTTCTCAATATACTTGCCTAAGCCATATTCAACGTGGCTTGAGCCACTGAGAAACTTTTGGGTTACAGCTGAGATACTTCTTTTTTAAATTGCTCAAATCGTTCTGTGGTGGTACTATCATCCCAACTGGTTACTTTGTAATTGTAACCGTCTTTTCTATTACCGCCTGTACGCTCCAGTTTGCCATAATCATAGAGCGTATTGATATGCCTAGAAAAACTAGAGGGACTCACCTTGAGTTTTGCTCTCAACTCTTTTACTTTAAATTCAGTTTCTTTATAATTCTCAGGATATTCACTTTTGATGGTGGCTTTTATTCTGGAAAGTGTTCTGGCATGATTAAATGACAGTTCCTTTTCTTCTTTTACCCATAATTCTCTAAACAACTCCAAGGTCAGTAACATATAACTTGGTTGTACTTCCACTTGAATGCTATCTCCATTTTTTGTTACACCCAATTGCTTTTGATGTAGTAGCGTAATAAGATTGGTGATTTGTAGAAACTGCTTGACAAGTTTATAATCCTTATCAAAATAGGTTGCTACATCCAACTGGTCTAAAAACGGATTCACCACCATAACTGGCTTTAATTCTCTAAAGATAAAGTGCATCAGTTTTGTTGCATTTTCAATCGAATCAAAATCTATAAGACCCGCATGACGTTTTATCTCATTGATGACCATAGCCTCTTTAATTGCTTTGTTACTTGCTAATGGCAATCCAATGACATTGTCAGATTGTAATAGTTCGTGATAACCTCTGGAGGTACTACTAATAAAACTTAGATTACCATTCACATGTTTGTTACTCGCTCTATAAGTGCCTTGCTCGGTGTTTTCTGTAACCAATCGATTCAATTCACCTTGAGATATCAACTCTGTAAGTGCTGTGTTTTTTTTGCCTAAAGTATCTATGGTTGGTAGCAACAATACTTTATTTGTCCAATAGGTTTTTGTTGGTGCATAATACAATACGCTATCTGAAATCGAGGTTTTAAATCGATTCACCTCTGTAGGCAATAGTTTAGAGAACCCATGGATTAGATTGGTAGTTACCTCTGGTGAACCTTGCAAAACACCATGCATTACATTGGGTAATTTACTACTCAAAGCAATGATAAACAATTGTAATCCTACTCTAGGACAAGCGAATCCTGTTGCACCAATAACTTGCTTTAGTTCCTCCATCAGATGTTCACTGGTCAATAGCCCATGAACCCTTTTTAAGGTTTTGGGTTGAGGTGATTCTATAGGGAACGCTTCTTGGACATAGGTGAGTTTGTCCTTACGGTAGCTTTCCAGTCTTTCGGTTAAATCATAAATGAAATCGGTGATTCTTGTTGCATCTATTTTCAATTTGATTTGTGCTTGCTTAGTATAATGTTGGACATTGTTATCATTATACAGGTCCACATTATTTCGATATACATCTGACACACTTTGCTGTGGTCGCTTGGATATTTTTAGCAAGACCGTAAATCGATTCAGTACTTGGGTATTGATACCACCGATGATTTCTGCTTCTAAATTTTCTTTCTTATAAATTATAAAATCTGGATTGGTGATGTCCAAGCCGTATTTGTTCATTTTTGCCTCTTCGACTTGTGGTGTGGTCTTTGGGTCAAATTGAATCATTGGCATTCCGATGATAGACCCATCTCCATTCAGACCTTTCTCTACGTTATTTTCTATCATGGTTTTCTTGTTTTTAATTATTTATTTTCGTTCCGTTTGGACACTATTTTCCCCTATCGGGCAATTCCCAATTTTTTATTTTCCACCACTAAATTTTGATTATTATATTATCTCTTCTTCCTTAGCCTCTTATATATTCATTGCATACCCAGTATAAAATTGCAACAAACTTCTATTGTCTAGTATATCCACTTTCAAACTATTGATGTACGTTGCACCTGTAAAATCAAAGTAAATTTCATCATACGGTTTCACTCCTAATATTTCAATCGTATCTTTTAATGTACGATGCCCCATAAACTTTGAAACAGCAACAAAACTCTTTTTAGAGTAATGATATCGCTCAACAGTTTTTAACGCCCATGCTATTTGAAAAGCACTTGATTTTAATGGTTTCAGATTCAAACCACAATCAACGGTCTCTTCTAATTCTTTTAAAAACTTCTCACTGAGTTTTTGAAGTTCTCTATTGAGCGTTGAAGTACTTAATTGCTTTTTAGTTCTGTAATTCATATAAATAGAATCCTCCCAATTTTCAAACTCCACAGCATCACGAGTCATTTCAATATAATCTCTTGCTACTCCATCAATTAACCTATGGTCAACATATTTATCTGGATATAAAATAGCATGCTTGATTTCATAATCTTCTGTGTCTAAAACATCCCACCATGTTATTTTAAGCTGATGCCCTATCTTATAACCCCAAATAGGTCCGTGAATACACAATAAAGCATGTCCATACTCTTTATTTTTCCAAAGCCACATTCCAAATATGATTAGCAGTTCACTCGACCAATGTTTATCTTCTTCTTTCATATATTTATGTTGTAAATTCATTATTATAGTGCAAATATACCATTTATTATTGAATTAAACAAGTTAATTGCACTGTATTTATGCAATTACAACAATTATGATTAATTCTACACATCTAAAATACAGCACCAGACACCTTGTTTAAAGGGGTTCAGTACAATTTTAAACACTTAGATATAAATCGCTTATTTCTTGGTCTCTAATACCCAAATATCTTTTTGTTGTTGATATAGAGCTGTGATTTAATAAATCTGACAGTAATAACAATGCTTTATCTGAGCATCCATTCTTCCTCCATATTTCCCTTGAGAGCGTTTTCCTTAAACTATGTGAAGAAATACGCCCTTCCACTCCGTAATTCTTAAAAATCTCTTTTAATTTAAAATTGATGTGCTGAATACTAATTGGTCTATCACCGAAACGATTCACGAACATATATTGATTCATGGCTGGATTTATCTTAACATAAAGTCGTTGGACGATTTCTTGTAAATCTGGATGAATGGTAATCCTACGTTCTTTTCCTGTCTTTTTCTCTGTAACTATTAAAACTTGTTTGTCCAATACATCCACCCATTTAATAATTCTTAAATCAGAAATCCTCAATCCAACGTAACTACCCACCGCAATTAACAACGCATATTTTAATTGTCCATCTCTTTCCAATTTTAAAACTGTTGATTGCATGTCATCCCATGGAATGAAATCTGATTTGGTTTTCTGTCCTAATAAGCTCATAATTATAAATTTTTAGTTTCACTTTTACTTGTTATACCAGTTTCTGAAGGTTAGCAGTATCATTATTGTTATGTAATTACTCCGCAAGCCCTAATTCTACAAGGTTTCTTGTTTTTAACCTTTACTTCTTACACAAAGTGAAAGTTACATGACAAGGATACAAGGCTAATAGTTCCTGTGCCAGTCTTTTTTAATTTATTTCACATTTTTTATCACGGGAGACCCCGTCATTGTTGAGGTTGCTAGTTTTTTATTAGAATCAAACCTCGAATTGCTGACGGTTTGCATCTGAGCAGATATTTATTGGTAAAGCAACTAATGAATATTAATACAGGAATCAACGTGCTATCATTATTTGATGGAATTAGCGTAGCACAATTAGCATTAACAGAACTAAATATACCCATCGATAACTATTACGCCAGTGAAATAGACAAACGAGCCATTAGGGTTACACAGCATCATTTTCCTCAAACCATACAATTAGGGGATATTAGAAATATCGATGGCAAGAACTTGCCACATATTGATTTACTTATAGGGGGTTCACCATGTCAAGATTTATCTAGTTTGAGAAAAGACAGAAAAGGCCTGGGAGGTGAAAAGTCTAGTTTGCTATTTGAAGCACTACGATTATTGGAAGAAGTAAATCCCAAATATTTTCTATTTGAGAATGTCGGGTCTATGTCAAAAAGTGATAAAAAACAATTCGACAAACTACTAGGTGTTGATGGTATTCCTATAAACTCCCATTTGATTACTGCACAAAATCGTAATCGTATCTATTGGACAAACATTCCTAATGTAATAGCACCAATTGACAACGGAACCTTATTACAAGATATCGTTGAAGATGGTTTTGTGGACCGTGACAAATCCAACTGCGTTCTTACTAAGAATATTCCTTTTACACGTAATGGACTCATCAGATACTTAACAAAGAGCATAGGTCAAGTGGTATTTCACTCCAAAGAGTTTGCTGACTTATCTAAAAAGGAAAAGTTGAAAACTATTGAAGGCATGAGTGATGATGAGGTGAAATCCCTATTCCGTTTGTTCACAGTTGGTGAGTTAGAAAGACTTCAAACACTACCAAGTAAGTACACTGGTGAGCTTTTAAAAAAGACACCAGCAGCTCACTGCATCGGTAATGCTTTTACGATGGAAGTAATTGAACATATTTTATCTTCTGCCAATCTCCATTAAGCAACACCTTTAATGCTGTCTGGTCGTTTTAATAACCCGTTGGATTTTATCATATAATAGAATTCGGGTGTTACCTGACCAAACTCAATACCTCTTTGCTTCAGCGTATAATCAAAATCCTTTAGATTGAGTGAAATGCCGTCATTGCTCTGATTTTTGTTATACAAACTGAATTGGCTTCCGCCACGATATACAGATTTAATCAGGTGTTGATTCTCCTTGGATGACTTATCAATATTCCAAATACCTGTATCGTTATAAAACAATTCTCTAATTTGTGATGGCTCTAGCAGCTGAAGGTCCTCCTTGGTTAATTTTGGGTTTTCAGTTAGCTTTCTTAACCAGTTCAATTTTTCATTAGTTATAATAACATCTGGAATTGGGTAGGTGCTAGTTCTTGAGTTGAAATCTAATGACTTTTTATTCGAGGTCGTGATGTTAGATGTCTCTACCACATCGACAGAATGTATTTCCGCATCGATTACCTCATTGATAGGCTCTGCTATCTGAATATCGATTTCTGCCGTTTGTTGTTCTGCTTCCTCTTGTGCTGGAACTTCATCCAATACGGACTGAATAAAATCCCACTTGATATTAATGGTTCTTCTTGTTATTGGCTCTCCTTTATCAAATATTTTAATCAATGCTATTGAAATAAAGCCCTTTTTATGCAACGATGGAATGACCTTTTTAAGAGTTTCCACGCCTATAAAAGTATGCTCAGTAATTATTTTATTACTATAGGTGATTTTCTCGTTGGAACGAGAATAGTGGATGAGTTTTCTCAGAACTGCTTCCTCTGTTCTTTTGATGTGATACTCTTTTACTTTATAAGTTTGAGGTGATGTTGCCCAATATAGGGCATCTGAATACGTGTTTTTGATTGATAGTTTTGTCATTTTTTTTCATGCTTTTTATCTTTTAGTTATTGTCCAATTGTACTATTGGAATCTGTGTATAATATAAACAAAATAAATGACAAAGTCAAGTGATTTCGTCCAATTAGATGATATTTCTTCTATATAAATACTATAAAGTAGTACCACTAAGGATGATTCTTCCATGTAGAAAGACGAATCGTCTTTTGGTTGGGAGGAAACATACCCGTATACCTATACTGTATTATTAACTATACTATAATAAGAACTATTCTGTATTTAAAACTATACTGTATTAATAACTATATACAGTTTTTGTTTTTAAGATTTTCTTTTTGATTTAGTTGGTAATCTTCAACTTGGTCGATTGCGAAGCAATCCTAAAAAAGGAAACTTTCTTCAACTCATGCGAAGCATAACACTTTTGGATATTTAATAAGTAACTCTTCAACGTTGCGAAGCAACAAAAGGTTTTAGTTGAAATCTAGTCTAGCTATCTTCAACCCCAGCTTCGCTGGAAATTAGGATTCCTTTCAATGATAAACTTTCAATGATAAACTTTCAATGTGGCGTAGCCAAAATAAAACAACCTTTCAACCAATATGTACCAAATAAAACGAGGGCAAACAAACCCCTCTAAGGAGGGCTTATTTGCCAAGATATCAATATGTACTTTGAGTGAGAAAGGAGCTAAACTCCCTTCAAACGTGCCTTGAAAAGGCAGTTAGTACGGGGTTGTATTCTAATAATTGTTTATGGAGTTTTACAGTAGGATTCAATCTAAATTATATGGTTTTCTTTACCAATAAAATCTTGTAATCTAATGTGGCGGTCAAACAAAGGGGCACTAGCCCCTTTATTTGATCCGTAGGATTAAATAAGACCATAATCGCTATAATAATTATTATCTGGAGTGGTATTCAATCAGATATCGAACCACTTCCGAAGCACTATCTCCATAACGCTTCTTCTTTGCTAATTTGTTCAATTTCTCTTTTAATTTGGGTGAGATTCTTAAAGTAAAAACCTCTGTGTTTTCGGTTGATGGTAGTCGTGACATAATATATTTATATATAAATAGTCTCAAATTGGATTATGTGTACACGAGTATTGATAATAGGTCTAAAATGGTAGTTAATCCGTACCGTACAACAGCCAACCAACAACCGTTTCATAGTATGGACGGTCAACAGCGGGTAGTGGTTACGCCATTAAGAGGACGTTCTGACCGACCTATGGACGAATTGTCCTTTTATATAAGGCCTCCGAGAAAAACTCCCTTATATATTGGGTGAATTCAAGGCCTGTACGGACGGTCGAATATGTCTGGAAAATTTCCCAGACCATTTTCAGAGTTAAAATACAGATAGGTCCTTGTGTTTTATAAGTATTCTATTACTAGAGGCAACTAATTAATTCTTTCATAATAGGAAGCCCAATCATCGTTGGTATTACTATCGTAAATAATCATTTCATCATTACCAATAAATTCGATGTTTTGATTAACACTAATACCAAATACTGTTAACCTATATAAGCCATTACCTAGATTTTCCCAACTTCCTTCTACTTCTGTACCGCTAAAGTTAGAAGTAGCAGTTCCATCCGAATTAAAGGTGTCTATTGAGTAGTAAGGGTCATAATTATCAACTTCGTTTGTTGGTAAGTATACATCTTTATAATTTCCCCAACTTCCAACAATTTTGTCTGTTGAGTTGCCTAATTCGTTGTCATCATCATTATTACATGAAATTAGACTTGAGGCAAGAATTAGGAATACAAAAGCAATTTTTTTCATACTGATATTTTTATTTTATTTGAATAGTTTGCGGATAAACACACTGATATCAACAAGACATATAAGGCAGAATAAGATGATATTCAACAGCAATGATATTATCAGACCAACAACTCCCAGAGTCGTTCCAAGAGAGGCTGTGGAGTTAACAGAAGCACTCTTCAATGCATCGGTCCAGTGCTTTGCTTCCAACTCATATCTGAGCTTGGTTTGCACAGAATTATCGTTCGGTCGCCATTTGTAGTCTTGTCTATCTGACATGGTTTTTGGTGTTTAAATTGGTTATTTGATGCTAAACATCGGCTTCACATTTACCTCCCTTTTTACAGGTTCTTGTTGATACATTGTGTCGAGCAGATTGCAAGTTGGCATAAGAGCCATAAGTTTTCCCACATTTTTTACAAGTTCCTTTAGTTTGAAACATAATTCTTAATTACTTTTAATTGACCTACTTCTTTTTTAGGGTGGAGGTTCGGCTTGTTCCCACGATAATTTTATTACAGGAGATTTTCTAAATTGCTAAAAGACTTCCCCATATTATAAGTTCTTCGCTTGCTATATATGGAGGATAGGGTTTCATGCAATTTGCCAACATTGAGTTTTACTTTCTCATTATCATCGAGATTTTTCATCAAAGAAGTATATTTGGATTTAGCTTGCTTATTCATTTTAGGCAATGTGAATTGATTATTACTACTATCTGGAATATGACTATATGTAACATGGCTTAGGATTTGCTTATAGCTATCAACTTCAATTGAATTTTCCCAATCACAATTATAATTGAAATCTTTCAAGAATTCTTCCAAGTAATTTTTATCAGTTATGGATTTGTCAGAATATTGACCACTGCTAGAATCTAATGTGCTACCCAGTATTTTTGAAAATAGGAAATATTCTTTTTCTTTTCCAACAATTGAGTATGTGGTATAGGTTTTATTCAATGCAATAAACCTAATGATTACGATTAGAACCGAAGCAATAATAGTATAAATAAGGTATTGAGAGAACGCATAAGCAACAAGTGGGCTTGCAACAAAAAGAATAGCAATTAGAGCTTTATTCTCATATTCAAAATAACTGATAAAGTTTAGGGATTTGACTTTGATATTATCCATAGCTTGGTAGTTTCAGGTTAGAAACAATCAAATATACAAAATAAAAGCGTATTAAACAACCCTTTGCATGCATTCCCTTAAATACGACTGCAAATGTTCAAATTTGCGTATGTCTCGAATCAGAAAAAATCCAGTACCAGAAGTTGTTATAAAATTTGGTCAACGCATTAAGCAATTACGTTTAGAAAGAAAAATGACCCAGTTTGCTGTTGGTGTCGAAATGGGTATTGATAGGGAAAGTATCCGTAAATACGAAAAAGGACTTCAAGAACCCAAATTATCCACCATTGTTAAGTTTGCAAAGGTATTTGAGGTGTCGTTGGATGAACTCGTTAAATAACTGTTATTAAGAAATTATTGAGATTCAATAATTTCCTAGTGTTGAGCCCAATTACAAATCCTATATTAGTGTTATATTAATAATAATTAAAACCAAATAGATATGAGTGGAGAAACTGTATTAAATCCAGCTGAAATTAGTAGAAAGAATTTGAAGAACGGAATAAGTATTCTAAAACTAAAACGTAAAGCGCTAAAAGAAGAAATTAAATTTATTGAACGTTCTTTTAATGGAGGTTTGGCAGTTGATTGTATGGAATTTGAAGCTGTACTATTAAAGGTGAAAAGGGTATTAAATGAAAGATTACACCACATACATCTGATGTGGGGTGATGAGAGTCAAATTTTTGATGGTTGGGTTCATTATGATGGTGGTAATCTAATGTTTGAAGATAAGAAATTATTTCACTTTGAAGATGCTGTTGGTTCATTTGAAAAAGTATATGAAGATTGTGTACAGAAGATAATTGAGAATGAACTAGATGAAGATATTAAACCATTCTTTGAAGGTCTAAAATTCTTCACAACAAAATAATTAAATTAAATGGGATTCTTAGATATTACATTTCTTAATCACTACTTAAAAATGGTATGCTTTAACCAGAAAGAAATTGATTTAGGATATTATAAAACCTAATGGGGTATTAATTTTATACGTTATATTTGTAACTAGGGGTTAATATAGAATTTGATAGTCCTATGTTAACTTTATTGATATATTGTAGAAAGTGGTATTTCTACAATATAGTTATTGATACGTCCTAGTTGGTGGTTCTTCTAGGACTTTTTTATATTTGATTCCAATCTGTTGACCTTCAATCAATGTACCCCCCTAAAAGGTCTTAATTCAATTATACAATAGGCATTTGGTGTGGTTGGGCTGAGCATTTCACTTGTGGATTCTTTGGTGGTACTAACCGTTGTATCAATTGTTGATTTCATCAAGCGGGTTAAGTCTTAGTAATATTTAACTTATGTTTAAGCCTGAATAGTTACTACATTGCTTAGAAAAATGAGCTGTATCTTACTCTTCTATTTTTACCTATATCTCAAATACTGGCAATCATTTCAATGAGCTTCAATTCTTACTAATTAACTCTCTATTAAATCTAATTTGGTTAATCCTTTGTTTCCATACAAAACAAAACTATCTCTAATTTCCATTAATTCCATTAATACTAAAATTTCATCACTCTCATCATCCAATAGATGTATTTGCTCATCAAAATAAACTAGCATATTATTAAATGATTCTTCTATAGTATTGTTAGAGTTCAAAAAATCTTTCAAACAATAATTTTCACATTTAGTATAAATATCATAAAAATCTTCATATGTTGCATGAGTTACTTGATTAAATCCAACATAGCTATGGCATCCATTTTTTATTAATTCTTTACCTAATTTCACAGCAGAACTGCAAGCTGTAGAATAGAATAATGATTTGTTAAAATGAGATAAATTATCCATATCAACATAAACATCATTATCTGTTATTAATTGAGAATCAATTCCATGGGATAAACCAACAAATCCAAATAGTCTTTCCTCAAATGAATCAATCATTTCTACAACATTATCTTCAGTACAATCCAGTCCTCTTATTGATTTTACTTTTACATCATCAATTTTTGACAAAGTATTGTTTATATCATTAAAACTTATTTCGAAATAATCACCCAACTCGGAATCATTATCATCATAGGCGATAATTATATTAATCATCTAACTTTAATTTTTGACGACTAAACAATTCAATTGCTAACTTTAATAAATTCTTTTCAAAATTGACCCCGACTTCTGTTTGCATTCTAATACTCTCTAAAATATCATTCATCGTATAAGAGCGCCCATCTTTAGTTTTTAGAATTACTTGCTCACGTTTATCTTTTGGATGACGCATAATCCAATCTTCAATGACAGCATCTATTCTTACTCCTAAAACTAAAAGGGCTTCATCTATTAATCCTAAAATTTTAGAATAATCAGAGGTGAAACTTTCTAACTTAAATAGGTCTTTGTTTATTAGTTTTTTTAATACCTCACCATCTATTTCAGAAATCTTACTTACTGTTACTAAAATAACATAAACTAACGATGTTTTTTCTCTTATTTGCTCAAAAACTTCAATACCGTCTATTTCTTTTCCGTCATGAAAATTTCTATCTAAAAGAACAACCATCTTTTGCCCAAGATTACTTAAAACATAATCTAATCCTATTTGTGAGTGTTGAAACAATATAACGTTTGACTCTCCATATTTGACTTTCATCTCAACCATGATAGGAGATATCTCACTTATGTCATCATGAATGACAACTATTTTAGTCGGTGTTATTTCGTTCATTTTGATTTGTTTTTGAAAGGTATCGTTATTTTAAAGGTAGCACCTGTTGGCTTGAATTCATTCTCAACGACTTCAATATTCCCATTTAATGCCTTAATTTGTTTTTCAACAACATAAAGACCAACACCTGCGCCACCTTGTTCGGCAGTACGTGTATTATAAAGTCCAAATATCCATTCCTTATCACTCATGTCAAGACCGTAACCATTGTCTGAAAAATAAATAACAAAATTATTAGTGTTTAAATATCCTGTACATTTTATCTTTTTATCCTTTGTATTAATAAGAGCTTTAACTGAATTTGACACTAAATTTTGGAAAACATCTTGAAATGCTTTTTTATTTGTTTCAATTATAAAATTATCTCTTATACCTACCTCCAATTGAATTCCTTCCTTTCTGAAAACTGAGCTATATTGCTTATTTAATAAATCCCTAATTAAAGTAGAAATATTAAATTCTTCAAATGAACTTTCATCAACATTAGCGAAGCTCAACATGAAATCCGTGACGGATAGCAATGTATCCATTTCGTTGTAAATCATAATAGCATATTCTTTAAAGAACTTGTCAAATTTTGGATTAGGATAATTCAATTTAAAAAATTCTCCTAAGTGTTTCACTTTCGCAATTGAAGTTCTAACTGCATGGGTAATCAGTGAAGCAAATTCTTGCATCGATACAATACTATAAAGAATCTTTTCTTTTCGTTCAACTTCTTTTTGAAACTTCTTCTGCTCTGATATTCCTTTAGTTATTACACTATGTAACCCTTTAGCTTGTTCCTTTAAACGAGAAATGTTTTCTTTTGCCTCTGGATTAGTTTTACTTAATTTTTTTTCAATTTTCGTCAGTTCCTTTTCGAAAACTTTAACATCTGACCCAGCGTCAATTAGCTTATTTTCAACGACACTTCTTGTGACTATGCGTTCGTGCTTTTTTAAATCTTCAAATACCGTTAACTGATTAATAATAAACTCTTTTAGATTACTATATTCTCCATTATCAATAAAATTTTGACGGTTAGTAGCGTCAATAATAAGTGGATTATCTTCTTTAGTTATATCTAAAACCCCAATAACTTCTTTCGTACCGACAGTATCAAAGGCTCCACTATATCTTCTTTTATCTAAACCTAGAATGTCTCTCTTTTTAAGATGGTCCGTTTCATATTCTGCAAAAGGTGTCGCGATAACACCATCTCGATATATTTTAATTCCATCAACGCGAGTATCGTCATTTTTATAGGCGTTATTATATCTTCTTTTTGCAGCTTCATCAAAATAATATATTCTCATTTTAACTGGTCCAAAGTTTTGTTTTTCAATATAATCCTTCTCTATTTCTCCTTTTTCTGAATTAAACACTAATGATTCTTGTAAGTCTTTTTCTTCATCGAAATTGATTTCTGAATAATGAGAATAGTATTTTACTGGGTCAGATTTTACATCTTTATTTTGATAGGAAATAAACTCATTTGAATCTATTTTAATATTAAATGGTGGATTTATTGGGTAAAATGGAGAAATTAATTTTGATAATTCTTTGTATAGCCTTTCAATATCATTCACTGACCATTCATCAAATATTTTCGAAATAATAATTTCAGTTCCTTTTTCTTCCTTTGACTCAGCTAATTCATAAGAATATTTATTTTTTACTTCAGTAAAAAGAGACAACTGTCCTTGCTTTGAGTTTTTAGAAAGTTCTTCGTACTCATCCCAATTAATATTAACACACAACCAATCATCCACTCCTCTTTCTTTGGTTCTAATTTTAACGCGTTCTCCTAGTTTATCTACAGCAAATCTTCCAACTCCTTTTTCCCCAACAAATTTTCTATTGTACGGTGGTTCAGAATATAATTGAGCACGTTTGCTGTTAGTTCCTACAACCATCCATTTATCTCTGATGTCTTTAAAAGACATACCAGTGCCATTATCAGTTATGATTATTTTGCTCTTTTCTGAAATAGGAGCGACATCTTGAAAAGAAACTATTACTTCTTCAGCATTAGCGTCATAGCAATTTTTAACTAATTCAAATATAGCAGTTACTCTATCTGTAATTAAATCTCTACCTAACAGACGAAAAGCATTTACATCAACTCTCCATTGTAAAGACTGATTATCTTCTATTATTTTCTTATTTTGATTCAAGCTGCTTGATATGATTTTTTATACTCCTTGCCACAACGACTCCCAGTCCTACAGGGACAGCATTACCAATTTGTCTAGCAATTGTGTTGTTTGAAACTTCTTTTTCTGGGTCTATAAATTTATAGTTTTCAGGAAAACTCTGAATAAGTGCAGCCTCTCTGAGTGTTATTGCTCTATCTTGTTCTGGATGACCAAAACGACCATTACTTAATCCAATACAATAAGTGGTCATAGTCGGTGCAACATCATTCCATTTCATTCTTCCGTAAACACTTTTAAAGTTTTTACCACTATCTTTTTTATGACATTCTAACCATAAACTCTCATTCCAATCTTGCCAAGAACCACCTTGCTTACTTGCTTGAATTCTTTTTTTATTTAATGGCGTCAATTTTCTAGCAACATGAATATTATCTTCAGGGTGAGGAACTCCATCCTGTACTGGAGGAAGATGCCCTATAGCATCTTTTACTGTCACAAAATCATCTTTCTTTATTGTCTTTTTTATTAACTCTATCTCTCCATGTTTTGAACCAAATAAAATTAATCTTTTTCTTCTTTGTGGTACACCGTAATCTTGAGCATTAACAATATGGTAAGTAACAAAATAATTTCTCTCTTCCAGTCTACTCACAAAATCTTTAAAAACCTTTCCCTTGTCGAAAGTTAATAAAAGCGGAACATTTTCCATCGAAATAATTTCTGGCTCAACTTCATCAATTAAATTAGCAAAAGAATATAGAAGTTTCCATTTTTCATCTTTTAACTTTGCATTATCTTTTGTGTTTTTTCCTCCTTTTTGATTGTAAATAGAAAAAGGTTGGCAAGGTGCGCATCCAACTAATATCTTTCTTTTATTTTTAGAGTACTTTTGTAATAGGGATTCACCTGAAAGATTTGTTATATCTTCATGATAGAATTTTGCTTTATTATTTTCCTCAAAAGCAAACTTACAGGTTTCGTCAAAATCTATACCAGCATCTACTTTGAATTTTTCTTTCACAAAACCATGGGTTAACCCTCCAATTCCACAGAATAAATCCACTACTGAAAAATCTTTTACTTTCACTATATATCTTTTGTTTTTATTTTACCTTCGAAAAAAGGTTCTAACTACAAATATAGAAATAATCGGCAACTATTTTTTTATTATTTTTACGCTACAAAAAATCCACTTTCATACAAGAAAAGTGGACTCTTACTGAGATAATCTTTGGTTTTCCTATTAGCTTACATACGAAGTAAATTAGTAAACTTTAGATTATCTCTTTCACAAGACAAACATACCTTCTTTATTTTTATTTTAATTTTGAGTTATTAACAGAATTTGAAATTGAGTCATGATACCAATTCGAAATAAACCCATATATAGATGGATATTCAAGCTGTTAATAACTTTAAAAAATCGATTGCAAACTCTCAATAAATTCATGAAGAATTTCAAGGTCATCTTGGACATAGCGTTCAGTAGATGATATATAACGATGCCTTGACACATATTGAACTTCTCGAATATTGCAGAAAATTTGTCTAACATTTATGTAAATGGTTTAGAAATAAAATTATTTGAAGTAATCTATATCAGAAGCGATAAACAATTAAGAGGTCATTATATTTTGATAAATTTAAACTAATAGCTACCGCATCAAATGATACACATCCGCAACACTTCTAAGTGAATAAGGATTGTTCTTCTTTATCTTTGGTGTAGGCAATATATCTAGGGCCAGCGACAAACTACACCTTTCTATGTGGACGCTTCTGATAGATATTCACATTGCCGATGCTTGGTTTTGGAATTATGTTGGTGGTTCGTTGTGCATCTCATTGGTGGTTTCTCTTGTAGTATTAGTTGTGTTATCGCTTATTGATGTAATTAAATGGTTGCGGTCTATGTAAGTTGTTTATAATAACACTCGTAGTTGTTGTAATACCTAAAAAAAGAAAACCACAAACATCACTGCTTGTGGCTCTATATTTTATAGCATTAAAACCTTTTCTTTATCACACGATGCAATCGTACGGGAGCTGTGAGAGAGTTTTATCATTTTTCTTTGTCAAAATCCATAAATGAGTTTTCTGGATTTTTCTTATCATAATAGACAATAAATTTTCTGCCTATACATTTTCTGGTTTTATAACAATCTGTGAACTTCCAACTATTGTTCACAGAATTCATATATTCAACTCCATTCACAGAATATGAAAACTTTATATAATATGTTTCAGAAAGCCCATAAACCTTATGGTCAACGATTTGACCTATTGTAAAATTGTTCTCCTTTTTTAAATCAATTTCTTTGTTTTCTTTTTTAAAGGATTTAATAGAAGCGATTGCTAAAATAAAAATTATTATACTTATTTGCACTTTTTTATTTTCGATAATATCTTGTAAACTCAAACTATTTTATTTTTATTGGTTCTTTTTTATTAACTCTAGTATTATCTTGAGATTTAAAACTTATTTCTTCTTTATTTCCTTTTGGCATGGAAGTATTAGGCTTTATGCTTTCTTCAATAAAATTATTTAATTTAGCCTTTGATTCTTTTTTTACTAAAGTAACGACTATATTCTTAATTATTTCTAAAGTTCCATCTTCTGGGTTTGTTGAAATTCCTGCTTTTTTAAACAATTCTCCTATCGTAAGAGTTAACGCTAAATCCTTTACACCTTCATCTAAACTTTTAACGTTAAATCCTTCATCAATAGTATAATCCAAAAATGATTTTAATGTTGTCTTAGCGACACCTCCTTTTCCATGTGTTGCACCTTCTATAAGAGAATTTAGATAATCAACTTTTGTAGCATCTCCCCCATTTGCCAATATCTGCTTAAAGGCATCAAACCCTGCATAACCAAGAGATTTTTCCAAATATACTACCGAAGCTTCAGGGATAATAGCTATAATCGTAGGTGCTGCATATACGACTACAGGAGCACCAAATATTGCAACCCCTCCTGCACCGACAGCGTACATTACAGTTTTAGTAGCACCTACATTTCTTTGTCTAACTTTAGCCAATCTTTCATCAACACTCCTATTAAGCTGCCTTATAACATCACTACCATTTGCTAATACTTCTAATTTCCTTTTAGAACTGTTTTCGCCCCCCAAAATACCTCCATAAACGTCCGTTGTCGATGCAAACGCCAGCCATGTTGCAATAAAAATATTTTTTTCTTCTTGCGTTTCTCCAGGCTCCAGCCCTTCTAATTCTATTTTATCAATTGGTCTATTTCCACTAAAGCTATACGGTGTATACCAAGGGTATTTATGTGCCAACGGGTCAACCGCAAAAAACCTACCCACTCTTGGGTCATGCATTCTATATTTATAGTTCAAAGAATTTCCTTCGCCTTTTACTTCATCGTCCATTTCTTGCCCTTGGAAACCGTATCTGTAATCAGATGTGTTTCCATGTCTATTAGGTACTAATTGACCAAAAGGATAGTAATCATTATATGTAAGAACGTCCGGCATAAAAGTAGTGAAATTTAATGGATCATCTACAATTTTACGGTCGCTTATTACACTTAGTACATTGCCCAGATGGTTGCTAAGTTCATAACGTTTGTCACCGACCAATCTTGAATATGTTTTGGTATGTACAGGGCCTGTTATTAACCTACCGTTTTCTGTATTGTCTAAATAATTTAGTACGCCATCTGCATCAGTATCGCCATTGCTGTTGGTGATTTCAACTATTGTTAGATACCCATCGCCATCATCGTCACTATCTAAGTAGTTAGGAATGCCATCTCCATCAGTATCTAATGCGTCATCAGGAGTATTGTTACTATTGTCATCGGCATGTTCATTAATTGTTAGTATAGTATCGCCATCGTCATCTGTGTCCATATGGTTTGGTATGCCATCATCGTCTATATCTATTTCATATACATTACCGTTAACTACTATTTTTTCTTTTAAATCTGGCAAACCATCATTATCTAAATCTGTTATATCGGTTACAGTAAAATTATCTATATAGAATGTTTGTGCCCCTGTCCATGTTTGTGTCCCATTTTGGTGTCTAATTCTCATATAATAATTACCTGTTACGGGGGCCGTAATTGTATGTTGTACAAACCCCGTTCCATCAATTACCCAACCATAAGCACCACTTGTTGGGAGCAGCGTGTGAAACCATAAGGAATTTGTAAAACTGTCCATATCCATATCAAAGCTAATACGATACTCTTTTCCTGATACTAAATAATATTGTTTCATAGCACCTCCATAAGATCCATCTACCGCAACAGCTAATCTACCGTTATCAATAGTTATACTCTCAACATTGTAGCCTGCATAGGATTCCCACAAATCATTATCGTCAATAAATTCTGTTTGATGGATAATATTGTTAGGAAAATTTGTTTCATTAATACTTGTTAAATCAATGTCATTACTACCTAATGCTAAATCGTTGTCTAAATAATCTGGTACAGTATCGCCATCTGCGTCATCGTCATTAAAATCACCATTCCCATTTGTGTCTTCGCTTAGTGTTGAAAGACCATCTCCATCATCATCGGCTTCCAAAAAGTTTGGTATTCCATCAAGATCTGTATCTAATGCATCATCTGGAAATCCATTTTGATTTTGATCTGGAAATTCATTGATTGTTAATATTGTATCTCCATCATCATCTGTGTCTAAATGGTTTGAAACGCCATCATTATCAGTATCCAAATCTACAATTGCGGATCCGTTTAGTACTTTTTCTTGATAATCTATGATTCCATCACCATCAGCATCTGTAATATCATAAATTTTAAAATTATCTATATAAAATGTTTCTGAACCTGTCCACGTTTCTGAGCTGCTATTATTTCTAAATCTTATTGAATAATCTCCGGAGACATGAGCTGTATAGGTATGTTCTTGCACCCCTGTTGTATTGATTACATAGCCTATTGCACCACTTGTTGGGAGCAAAGCATGAAACCATAATGAGTGTGTGAAATTATCGATATCAGCATTAAAGCTAAATCGGTATTTTCTACCTTGTACTAAATTATACGTTTTTAAGGCACCTCCCCATGGCCCATTAATAGTAACAGCCAATCTACTATTATCAATAGTAATACTATCTACATTATAACCTGCATAGGCAGTAAATAAATCATTGTTATCTACAAAGTCAGTTTGGTGTATAATATTACTAGGAGCCGAATTTACAATTACTGGAGGAATTGGTGGTGGAGGTGCAGCTGATGATTGTTGCTCATCACCACCATTATCACCATCATTAAAACTGTACTCATGATATAGGATTTCATTCACTTGTTGTAATCCTAAACGACTAGAGCCATATATGTTTTGTTCTTTTAGAATTAAATTATTAGTATAACTACTCGTTCCAGGACCTCCAGTTGATATTTCGGAATGATTATAAGTACTCATCACATTTCCTTGAGCATCTCTAATATAATATGTTGTATTATGACCAATATAACTACTAACAACTTTCTTTGAAACTCTATTTCCTAAACCATCATAGCCAAAATGTATTTGATTTCCGACTGGGTTTGAAATACTTGCTACTTTACCATCAACTCTCCACTTAATTGTTAAATTTTCTGCAGCATCATATGTCAATTGCCCGATAGCATCATAATAATAATTATGTAATCCTTGTATATCAATATCAAAATCGGTATTATCAATAGAATCTTCTACATGCTTTAATTGATTGGTATTGGCATTATAAGTGTATATCAAATGATCCATCATTGGATAGGTTCCATCTGCTTTCGGAGCAGATCTAGTCAAGGATAGAAGGTTTCCATTACGATCATAACTATAACCACTTTTTATTGATGCATCTCCAAGTCCATCAACAATTTCATGATTATCCATATATTTGATTCTATTTAATTGATCATAATTATATTGATTGTGGCTGGTTGGTAACTTATTTTCATCATAATCTAATAGTGAAGTGACCATGGTTTTAATATTTCCATTGTATAGATTACTAGATTCATTGTTTACTCCAGTTGGCAAACTTGTGCTACTACCCCTTGTAAAAGGGCCAGTATTTCTTGCCTTATAATCCTCATCAAAATAATTTAATGAGTACCCAAAAGCATCTGTAGCAATGTTGTTACCTATACCATCTTTACCCATATCTTGACTAGGATCTAACACTTCTGAATTAACTCCTTTTAACCATCCTTGTAACGTATAGGCATAGTCTTGCCCTTGCACTTGCTTATCACCAATTATAGTTTTTGCTAACGGACCATGGGCATAATAATCATACGAAGCATCTTTTTCCCAAATCACCTCATTGTTAGAAGTTTCTACAGCAATAATTCTGTTATCTTCATCGTATTGATATCTATGAATGAATAGATCTTTCTTTAAGGGTTCTGATTCTTTATTAGGCTGATAAACAACTTTGTTTACATTACCACTTATTAAATCATAACTATATGCAATACGCTTTATATGAGCTTCGCAATCATAACCTGTAGGGTCTCCATTTTCATCTAGCGCGCTACAATCTTCAAATCGCAATGCTGGTATATAAGTTACCATTTCTTTTACATTGCCATGAATGTCGTAATTATAAAACAGTGCATTGTCAAATTCTTGCGTTTCTACGCCAGTATATATATCGTAATATGCAACACTTGTTACTCTATTACGGCTGTTATAGGCTTCTTGTTTGTTAAAACTTAAAAATAACATTTTAGCCGTTATGTTTTCATGTGGCAGCGTAATATAATCGTCATAAGTTGTTTTAGTGACTTCACGTACTTCAAACCCTAACTCTGAACTATAAGTTGAAATATTAAAAGGGAAATCTGTTGCGTTTACATCAACTGCTATTCCACCTTTAACAAAGACTCCGTTTTCATTTATAATATAGTCCCAGCCAGTAATAAATTCACCAGCTTCAATAATTCTTCCTAAGTCATCATATTTTGTATATGAATATTTGTGGTGTCTATCATCAATATAGAGTTGATTCTCATTATTTGACACCACAATTCTTCCTAAGGCATCATAAGCAAAACTAGTTTCGCCACCATCTGGTGTATATTGCCAAGTTAATTGATTTAGTGAGTTGTACTTATATTTAGTTTCTAAACTGTGAATTGGTTTTAAAGTATTATCTTCGTCTGTTGGGTTGTTTTCTCTAAAAGCATTGATATTATCATTTAATAAATCATCATTTGCATCGAGTCTATCAATTCCTTGAGGTGGTACCGTTTGTGTTAAATTTCCTGCTTGGTCATAATAATATAAGGTATATTGATATTCTTTATCTTCGTAAGACATCTCAAATGTTTCCTGAACATTGGCCATCCCTGTTTCTATATAAGCTCTTATAAATTCATTTCTTTTTGCATTTAAGAAATTGTTATAAGAATCTTGTTGGTAAGCCTCTGTAAGGTTTGTAGTAAACTCTTCGCAAATATCAGTTTGTGTTGTTATTGTATCTGGTATTGTAATTTCTGCCTGATAAGGTACTGGAGGGCACTCACCATCAAAATCAATTGACAGCATATATATTTGATCTATATAGGCATTCCAAAAATAATCATCGGTTACATCGTCTTGGGTGTTAAAATTTCTGATTGATTGATAAGACACATAGGCATCTATAGCCGCATATATACCGTTAAAGCCATAATTTAAATTGGTGTCTCCAAACTCTACTAAGGTTAAGAAATTAGGATCATAGGTGCTGGTGATGTTTAATTCATCTAAATAGCGTTTGTATGAATCTACTAAATATTGTAAGCCTAAACTACAAAAATTCTCTTCTGTATAAAAACCTACTAGTTCATCTGCTGTGAAGCCAGAAACTAAATCATTAGAAGCATCAGCATCACCAATATTCATATAATTTATAAATTGCTGGTACTCTACTTGACATGCAATAGGTTCTAGTGTTTGGGGGATGCATTCTTCACAAACGGATAGCTCTTTTTTAAGAGAAATAGAATAACTAATTTTTTCAGTACTTGCTGCCTTTAATTCAATTGTTATACCACTTTCTTTTCCAAAACCAGGATTACTACTTTGATAATCATCACTAAAGATAGCGCAATAATTCATGCCATGAGCAAGATTTTCAATATTTACATTTCTTCTAAAAAAATAAAAATTGGTGTCCTCAGTTTCATGCATTAATGTTTCTCCTTGGTTGTTAATATATGTCAATATTGTACCATACCCATAAGTATTTGTTATATCAATATTAACAAACTCATCAACATTACCCCGTTCAAAATTGCTTATCCTTAAATTAATGTGGAAATTTGGAAAACCAGAATCTGGAATTATTCCAAAGTAAATATTTAAAGAACTAAAATCATTTGAGGCAAAATAACTATATTTAACACTTGCTGGAGTAGTAATAAAATCTAAACTTTGACTTTGATTTCTATACCCTGCATATTCCAACCTTTCTGCTATATTAGGAAGACTTACAAAAGTGATATATTCTGAAAATGTATGGATATCAAACTCTTCTTCTCCAGTAGTTTTATAATGTGAATGAATTGCATTTAATAGGTCTAAAAACGCATTTTCAAACAACGTTTCATATGCTGATGAATCATCACCACAAGTACTTATATTTTCACCAGTATTATCTAAATCACAAATTAAAATACTTTGGTCATGTATTAATGAAAAACCTACCGAACCATCAACAAAGTGGAATGAAATAACTCCAGGGTTTGCATTAAAAGTAAAACTTGTAAATGACTCTATATTACTATAGTTGTTATAAACAATATTATCAACTTTGTCTTGGTAAATAATAGTACCATTAAGTGTTAAAGATAAACCTGACGTATCCCCAACTGTTATGGCAGACCATATAAATGTGTCATTTATAGAATCTATTTCATAATATTCATCTACACAAGTGGTAGTAAAGAAATCAGTATCACTAGTTAAATCGTACGATGTTGCAAAAAATTGATCTTTTAAAAGCAAATAATTATATACTTGTAGCATAACTTCATTACAAGATATATCGCAGTCAGTTGGTGTACCACAGCACGAATAGTCAAATTCTTTTAAGGAAGAATTAATAGATTCTATATCACCATTTGTATTTGCATAGTACAATTTTATGGATGTTGAATTTGTAAAGACAAGACCTTCAAAACTTTGGAAATTATTAAAATCTAGATATCTGTATGAGGCTATGGTTTCTCCATTAAACTTTAACCAATTGTATTCGCCAGCAGTTTCCCATGTTGGGTAGATGGCATCAGATAAGTCATCGTCTAAGAACTCTGGTAAAATACTGTTTTCATACGCATCAACATTTTGCAAGCTATAGCTTGTACTTAATAAATTACCCGATGCATCTATAGCATTTAAAAGGTTTATATATGCTTCTTTAAAACGTGCTTGTCTGTCACAGCCTATTCCTTCGCCAGTTGGATCTATGGTTGAGGTATTTGGGTTTAGTACTTGCCCAACACCATCATCATCAACACCACATTCTCCAATAGCAACACAGGTAGTTCCTGTAAACACATGTTCTTCACTTTGTCCGTTAATATTTATATGAGCAATAACCTTAAAAGCAAAAACACCATTGCCAATATCAGAATTCATGGCGTCATAATATAAGTTGGAGAAATTAATAATACTCCAATTGGTTCCATTGGTTCCATAATTAGCCCACGTTCCTGTGCTTAATGAAGCTGGTATAGATAATGTAAGTGGGTTTGCACATTGGTTTGTACTAATACCCGCATCTATTTCTAAATCAATACCATTTGTAGAAGTTCCATTGAGCGTTAGATCGGTTTGTTGCCCAACAACACCTCCCCAAGCTTCGAACAAATCAGCAGTAATGTATTGCCCAGTGATGGCAAATGTAAAACTCGCTTTGGTATTTACTTCAGCTATAGCTCCGTTTAAAAACATTTCCATATCGCTTAACAATGGACATTGTCCTGTTTGCACATAGAATGCATAATCTGAATCGTCTTCCAATTGATTAATAGCATCGTTTACATCAATACCAGAATCGTATGAATAATCTATAGGAATAAAACGTTTTTCTTTGGTAAGGTATAAGTCTGCATCGTTTTGGTCACATAATTGCGCTGCGCTAATTGTATTAATATGGCTTATGATTGCACTGGTATGAGAATAATCTCTGATTGGATTGGTGATCGTATATCCGTCTTCTTCACTTCCAATACATCCGTTATAAGTGCCTTGTTCTAAAGCATAAAGGTTAGAAAACACATATTTTATTTTTTCTTTAGTGCTTAGGTAAAACCCTTTATAAATTTGCCAAACACGATCTTGTAGGTAATCATCTGTAAGATTTTCAGTAGCTAAATAAACATCTGTTGGGTTATTGCATTGCGTAACTCCATCGCATATAGCAGCCATATAGGCAACTTGTAACATGGTCATGTTAGGCTCTCCATTATAACTATTTGTTAGAGCGTCTTGAATAATATCTATTCGCATTGTATTAATTGGTCCAGTTTCACCTAAGATGGTAGGAGTAGTACTAAAATATGGATCTAGATCACTAATAGCGTCATCATTTAGGCTTACTAATAATCCGGCAGTACCAGCAGCTTCTGCATATGTGTTAATATTTCTAATATAATTGTCATATCCATCAGAATCTAAGCCAGATACAGGGTCTACCAAGTTACATATACTCGTAGCATATTCTAAATAATCATTCTCTGGGTGGTATTCTAACAACGATAACGCCCATGAATCATCCCAATAAGAAATAAAATCGCTAATGTTTGCAAGGTCTTCTGGACTTACCCAATTGTAAGGCACTCCATTTTCATCAAGTGAAATTTGAACTGAATTGTCTTTTATTGCTGGAATCGGACCATCTCCATTATCAGTTACCCTAATTTCAATTGGAATTCCTGAATAATCAACATAAGGAGTAAACGGAGTTTCCCAACTAACAGTAATGAAACCAGATCCGTTATTATAAATAAGTTTATTATCTTTATTAAAAATACTTAACTCATCAATTACTTCTAAGATATCGTCCCCATCTGTATCAATTAAGTCAACATTTCCGTATTGACCTAATGGACTCATATCATGAATTAACCTAATATTATCCACATCACAAGACAAAGAATTATAAGAGACTGGTTCATTACAAGGTGCAAGTTGTTGACAAGCTTCATATAATAATTCCCACTCTCTGTTATAGCGAGCTAAAAGTGCGTTTGCATCGATTTGATTTATATTTTGCAATTCATTGGCATCTGCAGCGGGATCACTACTTGCCCAAGTAACCACATTAATATTTATTGTAAATACAATTGATGTATCATATGTATCATAATATAGATTGAACTGTTCTATAATAAAGTCATCTCTTGACCCAAGTTCATCGGTACACTCATCACAAGTTAAATCACAGTCTGACAAGAAATCTACGTTCGGAGCAAATCCGGCAGGGTCTGCATAGCAATCAGATGAAGGATTAATTAACAATGCTACATATTCATCTGCATAATTATTTAAAACATCTTCATTAATTCTTAAGTCTTTTGTTAAACTATAGGTTCCAGTATTTAGTGTAGCTGTTGGTATGACGGGAGAGATACTGGTAGTTTCGCTATCACTATTTGAAACATTGTATGTACCAAATGGCATTTCAATGCGAGTAGACTGATCCTGAATACAGTCGTCTTGAAGTGTAATTGAAAGATCGTATACATATTCAAAGTACTTGTTGCAAAAATTAAAATAGGAGCTACTAGTAGCCGAATAAAGAAAATTATATGGGGTGGCATCTACCACTACACCAACTTGATAATTAACGCCTAAAGCGTCAAAATTACTTGGGCCAAATTTATCTGTGGAATATAAAATGTTTTTGTCCTCATCTAAATCTGCAAAAGGACCATCAGCTTTTTCTAACAAGTCAGTAGTTATTGTAGTATGCATTGAAATATCTGATTCGTCGTCTAATCCCAATAATTTATCACTACCATCTGAATTTTTTGGATTTTCGCCCGCCAATGCTGTAGCTATAGTTCTACCTTGGGGATCTATGTAGCTAACACTTACTTGACCATTAGGATCTACTACAATATTCTTTTTATAGTGTGATACATTTCCAACTCTGTAACCAAATAACCTATTCAATTCTTTTTGATTAGGTGTAGCATAGTAATATTTCATTTCATGATTATTACCTAGCCGATGTGTAATCCCTACACCACTTTTACGTCTTATACGGCCTGTATTATCAGGGGTATATTCTATTTGAGAAAAAGGGAATAATTGTGCATCAGGCACATAATTAAAGTGTGCACCCGTAATTGTAGAGTTTGTAGAGTAATATTTACTTGCCCCAATTGAGTTTTGCATTCCTATAGCTTCTACTTCGCATATGTCATTATTATCACTCCAATCAAAGTCAAAATGAGAATACTTTTCCCCACTCTGATTTAGGTTAAAATTATCATAGTATCCTAAAAAATTTGTTTCACTAGGAACAGGTAAAATCTCAATAGCAGGTCTTCCTTGATTGTCATAAATAACTTCACCCACAATGGCATTGTCATCACTATTTATTTTTGTTACTGTTTGTCTGTTTCTTAAGGTGCCATCAAAATAACTTACTACTTCTTTCTTTTTACCGTCCTCGGCATAAGAAGCTTGGAATTGCCAATTTTTAGAATCTTCATGAGCGATTATTACAGTTTTATCCCATTGATCTATTGTGAGCAATCCATCGCCTTGGCTCCATGGCCCATAGAAGTTATAAATACATTCTTCTAATGAAGACCCTGCAATATTTTTAGCTATAGCGCGTACTCTATACACTAAATAACCGTCGCTATAAATATTTGGAATGCTGTATGTGGATTCTTGGGTATTTATTCTTGTACTATTATTTTCAAATTCTTTTTCAGTAAGTGAAATTTCATTTGTGTTCCTGTCATAATTATCTATCCAAGTCCATTCTAAATCATAGGATATTGCACCTGCAACTGGATTCCAATTTATTAAATATTCACTATTATTTGTAGGGTTTAAATTGACTAATATATTTTGTGGTGCCAGCTCATTTGTAATATCAAATAATACAATAGCACTGAACCCTACAATCAAATTAATATTTGCAGGAATAGTTGATGTGGTAGTGCTTAAATTATGATTTTCAGTTTGAATACTAACTACATCAATTTTAGCCCCATTACTTTCTGAAATTTTATGGTATATCTTATCAAGACTATTTCCCGCACCAGTATTTGGATTGAACTCGACCTCTAATTCTTCAGAATAAGGAGTTCCATAACTTAAATCTGGTAAAATAGGGGTAATGGATAGATTTAATGTGAAGGTGTAATGCTCAAATGGGGCCAGATCACCATCAACAGTTAGCGAAATAAACGTTTCTCCTTCAAAACTCATTGAATTTGGAGGAATTATAGTTTGATTGAAGTCTTGTAGTGCATTACCTAAAATCTCACTATGTGAAACTATCCTATCTTGATTTACTCTAGGAAAATCTTCCTGAGCATATATAGAAATTGAAATACTAAATAATGTAAATATTAGAAGATATCTTCTTAAAAATGCTAAAAAACTCATAATGTGATTAGTTTTGTATTATGTTATAGTCTTTGTATTTTAATGATACTGCAACCTTATTATCTGATTGTATAATGTAATTTGAAAGTACAAATTTATTGCTGTCAAAAATTTGAGAATCTTTTTCAGAGAAGTTAAATAAGATAATTTCTAGCTTAGGGTTTACAAGAACATCTTGATTATTTTTATCTTTTACTGAAATTTTATTTGCTAAAAATAATTCCTGTTTTTGAATGGCATAGCTTTCTTTATCTATGTAGATGCGGATTTTACTGTAGGGTAAGAAATTAATTTCTTTGGCCTGTAATTCAATAATATAATTGTCATTATTTACAATAATATTTGAAGATTTAAAACCCGTATTCATAAAGTTTGACAAATCAATTGGCGTGTTGCTCCCTTTAGATAAATTAGTATTGGCATAAAGCATCGCTTTTTCAGAATGATTTATTTTTAGTAATGCTTCTGAAAATTGGATAAACTCTGTATCTTGTATTTTAGAATACATGACATCATCTGTTTTTACAATTTTCCCTTTATACGATTCTAAAATTCTATTGGAGTTATCATCTTGATAAAGTGTATAAGATGTATTTAGTGAATAACTATTCTTCTGTTCGTAAAATATCTTTACCTTATTTAGAAGTTCATCAACCGTTATTTTAGATTGTGAGTAACTAGTTACATACAACAATAACCCTGCTACTATTAATATATATTTCTTCATTATTATTGATTTATTGTTGTGCATTTAATTTTGAGTTTCCTGATCTAGTTTCTTGAATAGTATAGACCCCTTTTTCTGTTTCTTTCTTTACACGGACTAAACCACCTTCATTATCATATTCATAAAAAGTTGCGTAGTTATTTTCGTCAAGTTCTGCCATTAAACGTTGTGTGTCCTCATCGTATACAAAGCTTTTCATATTGCCGTTGTATGGGAATATTCTAACATCATCAAAATAAGAGTTGACATTATTACCTGAATTTAAAGTAACTTCTACACTCTCAGGTATTTCAACAATACCCACAATGCGTTGCCAACCATCAATTATTTTTCCTGTTGGCACCAATGGATCAAGTGTAACTAACTCAAGAGTTAGACCTCCGTTTGTATTTACATCAGACTCATAATAAGAGATGCCTACAGAGCTATTATTAAAGGACGCTTGTTGGCTGGTATGTGCCTCATTAACCCATGCACTTACAACATATTTTTTATTTAATTCTTCTTGTTCTGGTGCGCTTTTCCCTTCTGGACCATCGAATGATAGATTTATAAGAGTAAATTCTATGGTATATAGGCACACTTCTCCATTATTTATTAGGACTCTGTAGACCCCTTCATATATTGCTTCAGATTCTGAGCCAAAACACATACTTTGACTACCTTGAAACACAAAACCTGTTGTTCCTCCTATTACTCTACATTCAATATCACCTGAACCCGAATTTAATAGAGTAACTGATACATTATCATTGTCAGTAGTTCCAAATAAATCTTCATAACTTATTTCTTGATTATTGCCAACTTCTAATCTAATATGCAACGTCTGTGAACACTCTTCATTACAATCTATACAATCATTATCAGTTGGTGGAGCACAATCTAACGTTGGCACACTCATCACCTCAGTTTCATGTGTTGTAAACAACGCTCTAGCAGCAGTATTTTGAGGTACATATACACTATACTTACCTGTATGTGCTTTCTCTGGCGTCCTTACAATGCCATTACCCTCTTTTATGATTTCAGAATAAAATGATAACCCCTCTCCATAATTAAATGAGCCTTCATAACTGTTGTAATCTTCAAAACCATCAAAACCAATTTCATTGTATTTACTATTTGAGGCTACTGCTACTGGCAAGGTATATCCGTATCCGTATTGAGCAGAAGAATACCTACCTAAGGCATCTTTATTTTCTAGCTCCACTCCATACGGAGAATATTTAGTTACCTCACTGGCAAACGTCCAATCAGTAACATCTATTTCCCAGATATTTTCTGAATCATTAAAATTATAAAGTGGCTTGAATGCTGTAAAGAAACCATCGTTTCTTGGAGAACCTTCATTATTTCTACCAGTTAAATATGCATAGGATTTTACAGCCCTCCAATCGCCTTTAATATTATTTACAAAAGGGTTTGTTGAATACTTTGGATATTGAACTAAGTTGGTTTCTGGATTTAGGAAGTAATCATTTGGATAGTACACATTTATAAATGATCCTCCTTGTGGTCTCCAAAAATCACTATATTCAATCGCAGATGCATTTACAATTTTTGGATTAACACCAGTATCATTATACTCAAAACCATCAGTATTAACTAGACCTATTGGGTTGATTATACTAGTAATAGATGCCATAGATGCTGATTGCAGATTTCGACGATGCGATCTTACTATTTTAATATTTACAGGACTTGAATCTGCACCACATTCATTGACAATATGCCCAGTTCTATCTATCATAATAAACTTAGTGCCAGAATCATCAATTTCATTAACCCAATACTTGTCTTTAAAATCACCGCTTTTTTCATACATGACTACTTCATCTCCTGGAGCAAAATAATCGTTTAAATTAACCGAAGGGTAGTTCTTTAGCTCATACCATGATGTTTTATCTTCAACATCACCAGAGCCATCCGGGAAATTACTATTTGGAGTAGGAGCATCAGTAGGTATAATAGAACAGCTCAGATTTAAATTCTTTGCTGCTTGTCCCATACCCTCGTGCATCCAATGTGCTGGGTAGTTAAAATTGTAATAAGCATCATCATACTCATTAATAGTTTTGGTTAAAAGAACATCGCCTGTTAATTGATCCCAAGCTATATTTTCTGTAGATACTCTTGAGCCAGCATCAAAAGCAATTTTCTCTTTTAGAATACCTGACTTATGGATTACTTTAGTTGTTGTTGCTACTCTTAATTGTGTTTCATGATTGGAATAACTCGGTAATGGAAGTGGTACGACAATACCAAATATTGCTATAAAAAATCCAGTTACATTTACATTTAATCCACCGATTGTTGTGGTTGATTTACTTTCTCTAAAGTCATTTACCACATCATAATGTACTCCAATTAGTTTCTCTTCGAGTATTCCAGTTTTATCAATTGTTCCGACTTTATTTTTTAAACTGTTATCTTCATTGATACTGTATTTATATTCTACACCAGATATAGGGCTTTGTTGCCCTTCGGCAAAAACAAGTTGTTTTTTAACTTTTCCGTTCATATCATTCGTTTCCACAACAAATCCCTGAGACATTGTTAGGTGTTGCCTATCATGTACACTTAAAGACAATAAGTTTCCTAGAAAACTTGTTGGATCATCCTTCATCGTAACATCTGTATAATCCGAAATTGTTGGGAAATCAAAAGTTGTATAAAACTCGTTTACAACTTTACCTGTAGCATGTTTTACAAGTTCGTGTCCGTCAAAATTATTTCTAGCAAGATTTTTCACTTCAACCCTACTATAAGTAACAACCGCCCCAGGAAAGAAAGATTCACCAATTGGTTTTTCAACATAATTAAACTCTTTAGGAGCAACTAGTTTATCATTTCTATGAGATTCATCATCATAAAAAGGTTCTACAAATGGGTTTTCTTTACTCCCGTTTGGCTCAAAAGATGCAACTCCACTACTAGTTCCGTTCTCCTTTGAATAGGTATATTCTTGGCCGTAGGTTTGGACATACGGGTTGTTGGTTTCAGGATAATTTTCATTATTGGTCATTGCATCCCAATTATCATGCATTTGAATTTTCTTAATTCTAGAACCTCCTCCCAATTTGGCTTCGGGAGCTAAAAGACGTACCCAAGATTTTTCTGGAACAAACTCTCTTGCACACCCTTTTTGCTGCAATTTATGATTTGGCCCTAAAAACACTTCTGCAACTTTCTCTAAGCTACCTACTAAATCTTCAACCATAGCACCAAAGTCGTCATTGGTAGAATTCCCTCCAATACTATAAACTTCTCTATTTAAGTAAGACCTGCCAAAATACCAACCTGCCTTTGCAATTGGATTTACATCCAGATCTGTATTGAACCAGCCTCCTTCTTTTTCTAAGGGTTCTACTGGAATGGATAAATAGTAATACCCATCTTTATCAAAAGATATTACCTCTTCATCTCTTATCTTAAAATATCCTGATACATAGTCATATTGTTTGCTAGAACCAGATACCATATTTAATAGAAATTTGAAATAAATTGGCTTATCTAAAAGGCCTTCAACATAATTATTTGCATCAAATGCAGAATTATTCTTAACTTTTACATACAAATATTTGGTATGGACAGCACCATCAAACAAAGTATTAAGACCATCACTCCAATTTTCTTCTCCTTCAGAAGAAAGTGGAATATCATTACCTCCGCCAACAACATTAAACATTTGCATTGCTTTGCGGTTTTGCACATATTTATAATCATCACTTTCGTATTCAAGATCAATTAAACCGCCAGATGGTAAATTAATTGATGTTAGCGACCAAGCGGCACTATATTCATCTTGAAGTGCCTTGTCATCTTGTTGAACATATGGAAATTCTGGAGCCATAATTTCATCATCAATATCACAAAAATCAGCATTGTCAAATCCTGTATTAGTAATTAGTTTTCCATCAGGATCTGTAACCAAAGCACTTTCTACAATTGGTTTGTAATTCCCCCAAATATCATAACTCTTTAAGTTATAATCTGGATTAAATCCATCATAGTTAAACGTATATGGTGTATATGCTCCCATATTAGAATCTCTATAGGTAAAGAATAGTTTTGTGAGTGTTAATTTTCCTTCTCCAGTAAGATTATTTTCAACTCCTTTACATAATTGATAATCGTAATCAAAATGTGCTGTTTTAATTGGTGCTACTGGATCATTAGAGGGGTCTGAATCTTCTAAAAGAGTTTTATGCAAATCGTACTCTGGTTTTGAATACAGTTTAATCTTATCAATTTGTTGAGTATAAGATGCAGCACTCTCATATTTCAACTCACCTTCAGCACTTCTCCCATCATCACGAGCAGATAATTCGAAGATAGCAACATGTGTTTTAGTTTCAATTTTATTTATAAAAACAAGCTCTTTTTCACCATACACATAGTTTCCTTTTTGATCATTAGATTTTGATTTCAATCCTTCGTTGTAGGATACCTCATCAGTACTATAAGGAATTCTCCATTTAAAATTAGATACGTTGTTTAGATTGTCATAGTTGAATAGGGTATATGATCCTAAATCATCTTTTGATGGGCCATCTCCTGTTACATCTTCATAATCAGTGGAAAGCACTGATGTTAATAAGTAAGTATGAACATATTCTGGGGTTGTAATCCTGTTTAAATATTGATCACTACTATTTGAATCATTACCTCTAACTTCATTATTATACCCAATTGTACCTTTAGCGCAATTAGGGTTATTTCTTCCAGAAACATCAAATGTTGCCTCAACTTTTTTGGTATTATAAACGGCTTTACCATACACATACTGACTACCATCGGTTTTTAATATTTTCATACCTACTGTATGGTAAGGTTCGGCATTAGAATTCTGTTCTATAAAATTATCATTTTGAGCTTCCTTTTGGGTAATTTTTTGAATAGCAGTATTCCTTAAATCTCTTTCTGATCGTTTAATTTTAGATGAAATTTGATTAGGTGTATAATTTCCTGTATCTTCTTTCTTAAAATAATATGAGGTAGTATGCCTATTGAATTTTGAGCCTCCAATACCAATTTTAATTGGGTAATTTGAATGAAGTAAAGTATTATAGAGATCAGGCACTTGATTTATTTGATCTATTGTAAGTTCGCCAATTTGTTTGAAATATACTTTTTCATAATCAATGGTATTAATATCTGTTGGCGATTCTTTAAATTTTGACAGCACAAAATTATTATCATTCCATTTTCCTGTTTTACTTGTTGTATGAATGACATCAAGTTCTGCACCAACATAAGCATTCCAACCTGCACCAAATTTTACCCCTAAAGTTGATGAAATTGATTGATCCTTTACCGTAGTATCATACAAATAACTTGTTTGACTTCTAAAAGGTCTAAAAGTACCTGAAATACCTTGCCCTTGTATTGAATACAAATCATGCGTGTAGTTAGTAACAGGTAGAACAGTCGTATTTTTATTAAAACTTCTATCTTTTTCTCTATTAAAATCTAAAACTCCATTTAACCCTTGATTTGCTTCTGTATTTTCATATCCAAAAGCAGGAACTAATTTTGTAATTTCATCATCTCTAATTTTTTGATATGATCCAGATCCTTGAATTTGTCCTTGTCCATCAATTCCGAAAATTGTTAATCCTAAGGAAGCAGAAAATGTAAAACTTGTATTACGCATTCCTGCTCTTTTAAATGGGGTATAAGTTTGGTAAGAAGAGAGTAAGCTAATATCAGCTCCACCATTTATATTAATATTTTTTTTTGAATTAAAATAACTAAAATTTGGATTAATATTTAAATTTGAAAGCCCTTGTCTGGAGTTATATGCTGACCCTACATTTAATCCACCACTTACTCCATTAACCGCACTTTCTCCTATCCATTTTACTTTAGAAGAAGCACTTACATTTGAAGATATTGTAGCTCCGTTGGCTACAGAAGTAGAAACTTGCACCCCAACGGAAACTTGATCATGTAAATCAAATCCAATACCATAGGTTGGTTTAAAAGTAATCCCTTCATAATTATTATATTGCACTCCAATACCAACGTTTCCTCCTAAAAATTCAAAACCAAATAATCCAGTTGAAAAATTGAATGCTGTTCCAACAGTTCTATTTTCTTTCATGTCATTCTCATAGATAATTTTATCACCTTTAAAATCATCTGGTATTCCACGAACTTGTCTGTTAATTTGACCAACATTTAGATTCCAACCCAAGCCAACCCACGACGCTTCTTGATCCATGGTAATTCCAGAATCATAAGCAAGATTTAAAGGGTATCCACCTACATCCATAATTGGGATATTGTAATTAAAATCTCCAGAAGATAAATTGACCATATCTGATGTTCCAATAGGCGTAAACGTATTAAATTCTGGTTGTGATGGCCCCCCAGTTAGTGCCCAAAGATTTCCAGACCCAGAGAACTGAATCATTATTTGAATTGCTAAATAACTTGCAACTATCTTAGAAATTTTACCTTCTCTAATACTTCTTAATGTCATAATTTTATAACTTTATAGGTGTTTCATTTAAGTTGAATTTGATAATATCGTTACCAAAAAGGTTGTCTTGATATATCAATGAAATGCTTTCATCAGGCGAGATTCCGTTAAAATATAACAGCACCCTTTTAAAAGGTGCTATTTTAAAATTTCTTTCAAAATTGACTCCAGCACATTTTATAGTATCTCTAGATGAAGTAACTACCATAAAGTCTTTTTTTATAGAAAACGACATATATTTTACAGCGTCCTCAAAACTTTTATGGGTGTGTTTTTGTTCTAGCAGATCAGTTTGATCGACATGTTGAAATTCTATCTCGACAATCCTTTCTTCTTTATTTTCTTCTAAAATCGAGTCTATTAGAGCAGAATTGTTTCCTAAATTTTTTAAAAGATAATAATGTAGTGGCACTTCTGTGGCGCTATAATTAATGCTATTTATTAATTGAGTAGAACGTATTGACTTCCAATTTTCTTTTTCAAATTCAAATGTTTTTATCTCTTTTTCTTTTCCAGAATCATTACAGGAAAATAAAATTAAGAATGACACAAGCATTAATCCCTTAAAATAAATTAAAGGAATCTCATCTATATTATCTTTTAATCCTTTAATTATCTTCATACTTTTCATTGCAATATTTTAAAATTTGATTAGTGATCTCATATGTTTCATCTGCAAACATGATATTGCCATTGCCATTGGTGCCGAAAACAATTTTAATTTCATGCAGTTTGCAATAATCATCTATATAGGTGTTAAGTCTTAACCATACTTTTTGTGTTAAGTTATTGGTGTAATTATTCTGCAGGTCTTGAAATTCTTTATTCAAAAGAGCAATTTTATTTTGTAATTTTTTGGAAGTTTCACTTTCCTTATCCGCACTAATTTGATAGGCATTATAGATACTATCTAAATACTTCCCTTTAGCCTTGATCTTTTTTTCTTCAATAGACTTGATATCTTTTGTCATATTGAATTCACTAAATAATTTTGAATTATTTACATACAAAGTTTTGGGGTTATGGTCAGAATTAACATAGTAGATTGCTACGCCAACAAACAATGACATTAGTAGTATTGAATTTATTATTGAAAGGTATTTGTGTTTATTCATGTTATTCTTTATTGGTGTTTACAATATGGTTTTAAGTGTAATCAATTGTTAATTAATTCTATTCTAGCCATAGAAAACAAGGACCAATTTAGTTTAGAACCATTTTTTCAGTACATGAATATATCAACAAAAGGAACATCAAAAACTCAACTATTTTCACTCCCTGATTTTGCCTATATTTTCGTATAATCAAATTCTTGGATTTAACTTTTTAGTAATGCTCGTTCTAATAAAAAACGAAGTTTTGATATGTAGTAAATGTAATTATGATGTTTTATTTATATGGTTGTATTTACCATACAATATGTAAGGAGGAGCCTTACAGTTTTAACAATATATTTCTAGAAGTTAACTATTTTAAATGCAGAGTCATCGCGGTATTTCGTAGATTCTATACTCATTAAGTTGAATACAGTATTATCATTTTTAAATCAAAATAAATATAATATGTATTCTCTAAAATACTATTTTGAAATGACTAGACAGTACTATCTACTTTTCTTAGAAAAGGATTTTTGATCTGTACCAATAGACAATAGAATCGATTCTTTGGAAATGGATACTATTTTAATTTCGTCTATTTCTTCATTGCACTTAAGGCGATGTAAAACTCCATTTATTCTGAGTAAGGCGCGTTCATCTTTAGATTTACCTCCTTTAATAAAACCATAATATTCAATGCTTTGGGGCCAACTTATTATTTCTTTCTTTTTGGATATACTTGCTCTTTTAGAAATAACAGGTTTCTTTAAACTCTGGTTTTTCTTTTTAAATTTATTAAGAAATGGGTCCCTCTGAAAAGGTTCTAATTTAAAGGTGTCTTTTTTAATCTCATAATTTATTGGAGTAGTGTTCATCAATGCTGCTTCTGAATATTCAGCTACGGGATTTGAAGAAAAATAATTATTTAAAATTTTGACTATTAAAACTCCCCATACTCCTAAAACTATAATTATTAAAACAGCATTGATTCTTTTCTTTTTCATGACTCCATTTACATAACCGTTATTTTTCTACTGTCGCTAAACTCACTTTCATTGCCAGCAGTATCCAAAGATTTAACTCTCCAAAAATAATCTCCTAAACTATTGAAGTTGTATTGTATGGATTCTCCTGCGTTATCATTAGTATAAATAATATTTGTAAATGAATTATCCGTGGCTATTTGAAACTCAGAAGATATTGGTGATTGAATGGTTCCTGTATCCGATCCAAAACTCCAATTAAAAACTATTGGGTTCGATCCACTAGCATCTGCTACAGGTGAATTTAAAATTGGTTGATTCGGATTTATACGATCTAAAAAAAATGATCTTCTGGAAAATATTGTTTCACTAGATGAATTCACTCCCTTAATTTTCCATATATACTCTGCATCTTCAGTATATAATACACTTGGCAACGTTATTGATGTACCAATCGACACTGTTTCTTGATGAACGAGTGTATTACCTCCCAACGATTTGACCAACTCCAAATCATAGTTTTCGGCACCAGATAAAGGCAGCCAAGAATATGTTATATCTGTAGAATTCGTATACATATTATCAGACGGATTATCGAGAATAACGAATGAACTCGTCAAATCTTCAGCTACCTCTACTTCAAAAGCTACAGGAAAGTTATATAAAGATTCATAGGCATCATTTTCACCTCTAACTCTCCATGTATATCCGGCAGGAATCAATGGAAGGTATAACGAATTATCTATCACTAAGGTGTCTATAACTAATGAATGAATATCATTTATAATTTGCACTCGATATGACTTTGCACCCGTCATATCAACCCATTGAAAGCTCACAATATTTGACACTACATTTACACCCTCAGTAGGATATAAAATTGTAATAATACCATCCGTAATATCTTCTTCAAAAATATCATCACAACTAACAAACATTGCTATTATAATGAGGAACGTTATTTTATACATTTTTTTCATAATTTTGAAATATTAATTTTACAAATAATTGCTGTTTCTTTAGGTTGTAATCTTGCTTAGTATAGAAGTTAACACCAATAATTCTTGATGTTTTAAATTGTTTTTCAATTTGATAAATTGTTTTGATCAAGTCATTATAACCTCCTTGCAAAACAATTTGATTGGTGTAAATATTAAATGAATCATCTGAAAAAGTATGTGTTTCTTCTAAATGAACAATTTGAATTTTTTTAAACTGGGATATAAAATCAATTAAAAAATGCTGCACCAATTCAGGCTCAACCTGTTTTCCTATTAGGTTATCAAGAGCATTCATTTTTTCAGACAAATATTTGATATTTTCGTTTGAGCTATTAATTAGAACTAATTTTTCATTTATTTTAGTAATAGATTTGTTCGTCTGATACGTAACTATAAAAGATTTCTTATAAGAAACTATAGCGAGTAGGATAAAAATTAACAATAGCCCAATAACTTTTTTTTTGTATGGTATTTCATTGAACATAATTAGATTTTTATTAACAGTTTAAATTCATCGTTCTTGTTTTTTATTTTTTTATAATCGACTATTTCAATTTTTAAAACCCATGATCTGTTTTTGAGAATTTTAAGCCAATTATTAAAATTTAAACTAGAATTTACATGTCCTGTCACAGAAATAATATTAGAATCTATACTAATTTTTTTTTTTTTATTAATGGTTTTGGACATTGGAAAAATATTCAATTGACTTAAAACAATTTCAGAAGATAGGTTCTTAGTAATTTCATTAACATAGAATGAGAGAAATTTATTATTGTAAACACCTGTATTATTTAATATTTCCTCTTTGTCTAAAATATCTTGATTAAGCGTTTCTATTTTAGAATAAGAATCTTGAAAATGAATCATTTTAGTCTGAACCTCAATATATTTTTTGTTATAATTATTAAGTAATAAAAAACTAATAAGTAATGATAAAAGAAAAAATATTAAGCCAAATGCACCTATACGATTAAATAATTTTTGGTACAATGCTTCTTCTTTATTTTTTGCTAAAATTGAACTCCCCGTTAATCTTATTTTTAGATTTGGATATAAATAATTTATTGCTGTTGCAAACAGTGAGGTTTCGAAACTTTTTAAAGATAAATCATCAATATTATTGGTTTGTTCTAAACTGTTTTTTGAATTTAGAAATTCCATCAAAACATCAGATTCAAAAACCAACTCAAAACTATCGCTATATAAAACCTTGTTATCAGTATTTATAATTGCACTCACAAATGGCCCAACAGAAAAATCTAAACAAAACAACTCTTTCTTTACTAAGCACATTAGAATTTCATTAATTTTATTTTTTCTAACGAATGAAACAAAGGTGCTTTCTTCACCTTTATATTCATAAAAATAAAAATCTTCACTGTTTTGATTAAAAATTAAGTTTGATATTGAGACTTCTTTGCCCTGCACTTTTTTGTGTAAAATACCTTTACCACAAAAATGTATCAGTAAAGGTATTTTCTTGTTTAAACCGCGTACAACTTCTTCCAAACTTTTGAAATCCTGTTTTTCTATAATTACTAAGGCATTATTTTCTCTTTTGAATACAATACTGTTAAAAAACCCTTGTTTTTCTTCTCCAAACCTTACATTTAAAACTTGAATTTTATTGTTTTTAAAACGAGAGACATCAATCATAATTAATAAATTATCGTTGGTTTAATGAACACATGAAGTTTCGATTTATCCTTTCTTTTACTTCTAGAACTAAAAAACCATTTAATTACAGGTATTCTCGATAAAAATGGTGTTCCGGTCCCAGAATCTTCACGAGTTAACTCATCCAAGCCTCCCAATAGAATCATTTCATTATCCTTAACTCTAATAAGAGCATCGAATTTTTGTGAACTTTTTCCTGGTGGGGCATTTTCTCCAGCCCTTCCTAAAAAGGAACTTTTCTCAACAGAAATATCTAAAGTTACATGTCCATCAGTTGACACAAAAGGTTTAATCGCAACACTTAAATTTGCCTCTGTAGGTTTCCAAGTACCAGATTGCAACACATCGTTTCCAATCCCACTGTTTATCAATCTATTTGAGACTTCGAAATAATAACTTGTCTCTCCTATAGAGACCGTGGCATCATGCCCACTTAATGTTGCAATTTTAGGAGTTGATTGTATATTAATAATAGAATTGTTTTCTAAGGCTTTTAAATTCAAATAAAAATTTGAAGAAACTTGACCTATATTTATGATTCCTAATCCATTAAATGCATTTATAAGTCCATTTATTGAAGATGTACTGAGAGATAGATCGACAGCTGGAAGTAGTGTTCCAGAAGTTGGGTTTGGGTTCTCACCTATTCCAGCTTGGATTCCTGTTTGGATATCGTATCCCTTTTTATATTGAACAATTAAAACTTCTATTTGAACAAGCGGAACGGGTTTATCAATTTGAAATATGAATTTTTTAAGTTCTTCAATACTAGTTCTAGGACCTGAAACTACCAAACCATTTAATTCTATAAACTCCTGAACTTCCAATTCTAAAATCAACGATTGTGGAAGTGCATCTTTAACAGATTCTATAGTTCTATTCTCTAATTGGATTAATTCTGTAGCCCTAAGCCCTTGGCTATTATCATCGCCAATTAAATAAAAACCATCATAAACTTTAAAAGTATAAATGGAATTTATAAAAAGATATTCGAGTAAATCATCGAATGTGATTCCATCAACAACTAGTGTTTTTGATAGCCCTTCGGGCATATCACTTAAAAAATAATTTACATTCACTTTTTCGGCAGCCGCCATTATAATTTGACCGACATCAGCATTTATTGCTCTTACTTTTAAGTATCCATTTGGGTTTACAGTAATTTCAAAATTTCCTTGAGAACTATTTTGATTAGTTTTTGAATTTGAAGTGTTTGGTTTGCGATTATTGTTAGCCGTTACATTTTTATTTTTTACAATGTTATTTTTTTCTAAATAATAAAAATCACCTTCTTTAAGGGTCATGGTTAACCCATTAGACTCAGCCATCATTTCAATTACTTGATCAAACGGTCTGTTTTTAATATAAGCTGAGACTTTAATTTCTTTGATATCTGGAGCAAGAATAATATTTTTATTCGATAGATCTGTTATTTTTTCTGCTACTCGAGGAAGAGAATCATTCTTAAGGTTTATAGATAAAAAATCATTCTGTTGATTATAAGTTATATTAATAATCTTAAGTGGTTTTGGCTCTATTTTTATTGCTTTCTCTAATTTCTTGTTGAATATAATTATATTACTAAATATCTCGAATTCTATATTGTACTCTTGAACTAAAAAAAGAAAAACATCTTTAACTTTAACGTCATAAAAATTACTTACTACTTGATTGTTCAATTTAATATCTACACTCACATTTAATTTATGTTCATCGGCAATTGTTGTAATTAGTTCGTATAAATTTAAACCCGAAACATCAAATTCAACGACTTCGTTTAGGCCTTCACTCTCTTTTGAAAATTCTTCGAGTTGACTTTGAATGAGCCCAAAGTCATTTTGAGAATTGACTTTAATCGTAGAAAAAACAATTACAACTATTAATAGATAAATATTTCTCATTATTTACTGTTTAATAAGAATGGATAAATTTCTTCATAAGAGGTCTCTCCATTGGCAAATAATTCAAAGGCTTTATCGGACAATGATGTTACTTTTGTAAGTTTTATTTCACTTAATTTTTTTGAATCGTTTTTTATCTTATCAGCCAAATTAAAATCAACAGGAATTACTTCATAGATTGCTCTTCTACCAGAATAGCCACTATAATGACAATGTTCACATCCAATAGATACAAAGTGATACTCTAATTTTACCTTTGACATAAATCCAATCGGAAAATCATTTTCATTAAACTTCACCTTTGATTTACATTCGTTACACAATTTTCTTAATAATCGTTGCGCTACAGACAATTTTAAAGTCTCTGCAATTAGAAATGGTTGAATTCCCATATCCATTAGTCGCGATATAGTACCAATTGCCGAATTTGTATGAATTGTAGATAAAACCAAATGCCCCGTAAGAGAAGCTCGGATTGCCATTTTTGCAGTTTCAGCATCTCTGATTTCTCCTAACATAATAATATCAGGATCTTGTCTTAAAAAAGATCTTAATGCACTGGTAAACGTCAGCCCAATATTCTCTTTTAACTGAACTTGATTGATCCCCTTAAGCGTATATTCAATCGGATCTTCTACCGTAACTATATTTCGGTTGCTCTTATTCAACAACTTTAAGGTTGCATACAGCGTTGTTGTTTTTCCAGAACCTGTTGGCCCGCTGATTAGAATAATTCCGCTTGTGTTTTTGATCCCTTCGACATACCTTGTTTTTTGATTTGGTTCAAACCCAAGGTTCTCCAAATTTATATTTGATGCATCTTTTCCTAAGATCCTCATTACAATCTTTTCGCCATATAGAGTGGGTAAAATGGAAACTCTAATATCAAAATCTTTATATTCTATTCTTCCATCTTGTGGAAGTCTTTTTTCGGTTATATCTAAATTTGATTTAATCTTTATCTTATTAACCAATTCTAAATATTCACTTTTTACGATTGTATATTTTTCAATTAAATGTCCATCCACTCGAATTCGAATCCGACCTTCTTCTTCGAAAATTTCAAAATGAATATCACTACTACCTATTGCCTTTGATTCGTATATTAAATTTTCTAAGAAATCAACTTCAGTAGCACTTTTGCTTTTAGTCTTATCTTGCCTGTAATAAATGGAAATGCACTTATCAATTAACAATGTGTTTTTGCTAATTAAATTGATCTTTTTCCCTACAATCAATTCCAATTCTTCTATTATTTCATTTGACTTTTGCTTTTTATCAAAAAATAACGTTAACGTATGACCTTCTTGCAAACTGGGTACCACTCTATAATGATTGGCTATTTCGGCGCTTATTAATTGCTGCTGCTTTAAGCTTAATGTTATTTCTTCGGTTTCTATCAAATTAAAAGTATAGGAAAAACAAATTATTACTCGTAAAAATATTTATAACACCCAAAATCAATAGATAGAGGGATAGTAACCCTGCTAAAGGAATTGTTTCTAGCTCTCGAAAAAATTTGATAATTAAATGCGTTATAATTGAAAAAAGCATCCCAGAAATAAAAAATAATATATATGACCTTGAAGAAAGCATTGGTATTATTGCAATAAAAAAAAGTATATCTCCTAGACCGATTGACTTATTAATTGGATTAATTATTTTTTGTTTTTTTATAGAAACATACGCCACTAACCCCAAGATCGTCGTGATTAAAAATACTGAACTTTGAATTATATCATCAATGAGAAATATCGAATCAAGGCTATTGATTATGCTTACTATAAAAACCCCAATTGGCAATGTAAAATGTATTGCTCTGTATTTAAGATCTTGAAGTATTATTAACACTAATAGTATATTCAGGGTACTATGTAAAGCTATAGTAACCATCAATCTTTTATAGTTTCTACCAATACTTTTCTATGATCTATTTCCCAAGTGTTAAAACTTCCATCACCATCAAAATCTGACACCGAAACTGCTATTGCCTTAAAGGAATTAACTGATGCATCAACGATTTCAATTCTATAAACAGCTTGACCACCTTCGGTGATATTCAATGATGGTTCAAATCCGATGGCTTCAAAATCTGAACTATATTTAGAATATCTATAAAAATAACTTTTTTCTAAACCATATAAATGGTTTAACATACTCTGAGCTTCAATGGATTTTGCCTGGGCAACAACAGATGTTTGATTTGGTAAGACCAACATAATCAATATTCCTATTATAGCGAGAACAACTAATAATTCAGTCAAAGAATAAGCTGGCAAATAATATTTACTTAATATTTTTTTCTTCATTTTCTTTTTAATCATTTAAAATATTAATAGCTGCTTAATTATAGGTCTAAACACAATCTAGTTTTGACCTATAATTAAAGGCATCTTTTATGAGCACAATATAGTTTAGGCTAACTAATACAGCTGTCAAATACTCCTTAGCATTAGTAAGGAGAACCCATACATTTTAATGATTTTTAACAAAAAAAGTTATCCCATAATTTTACTCAAATTGAAAATTGGAGAATACATTGCAATCATAATTACTCCAACAACAGAGCCTATAATTAATATTATAATAGGTTCCATTACTACACCAATCATTTTTGTACTATGCTCAATCTCTTCATTGTATTGTTCGGTAATAGTTTCGAACATACTATCGAGTGTATTAATTTGCTCTGCAACTTTTATCATTGAAATCATTTTATGCCCATATACACTATGATTTCCCATTGCAGCATTCAATGAAGATCCTTTAGTAATATTATTTCGAATATCGTTGAGTGTTGATTCTATCGGATAAAATCCAATCATCTTTTCTGTCAATTCTAATGATATCACTAAGGGTGTTTTTGCCGATAATAATAAATTAAGGGTTTGGGTAAAACGAGCTAAATAAATTTTTTGAACTAAATCCCCAAAATAAGGAAGTCTTACTATAATTTTTGAAATGAAACTTCTATAAAAAAGTTTTTTACGATTGAAAAAATGAAATACTACAATTGAAATTGTTATTGTCAAAAATATTTTTAAATAAAAAGGGAAATTGTCAGACAAGTAAATTATCTTTTTTGTAATCATTGGTAAATCTTCACCAAATTGTTGAAAAATAGCTCCAAACATGGGAACTACATTGTTTAACATAAAATATAGAACTGCAAAAGTGACAGACAATACAAATATTGGATATGTCATTACTGAAACTATTTGACGTCTCATTTTAATTTTTCGATCGAAATATTTTTGTAGTTCCTGTAAAATATCATCTAATCTTTTTGTTTCTTCTCCAATCTTAACACTGTAATACTCATAGGTCGAAAAGTTTTTTGACACTTCCATAGCCTCATACAAACTCACTCCGCTTACAACTCTGTTTTTTAAGTTTAATATCAGTTCTTTATCTACCTTATTCTTGAATTGATCGGCTAAAATATTTAAAGACTCCTCGAAATCAATATTTGATTTTAACAACAACGAAAACTGTTTGTAAAATTGTTCCTTTTTCTTATCAGAAAAATTTTTGGAAAAAGAAATATCTTTTGAAAAAAATTCAAGAAAAGAACTATCGCTTGGCGTCTTTTTTCTTTTTGTTTCTTTTTTATATGATGCTAAATCCAAACTTATTTTCTTGTTAGACTTTCATTAACAGCTTTTGCTACACCAAAATCTTTACTGTACACCACTGCTATTGTATCTCCAAATACAGCATAATTTAAAGTGAAGTAATTTAGCCTACCATTGGATACTATATCCTGATTAAATGAATGAGAAATAATTGTAGTTTCAAAATATTCTTTTTGAAAATTACGTTGCCGCGTTATTTTATTTTCAATGATTTCATATTCAATCGTAGTATTATCATTTAATAAAAGAGAGATTTTATTTTTTCCCTTAACAATATCATTTGAACGATGTAGATCAAATTTCAGCGCCAAATCCAATTGATTTAATTGATTTTTTTTCTCTACTTGTTGGCTGTAAAGAAATAATTGTTTTGAAAAAACTATATAAGTAAAATACACTATAGAAACAATAATTGACATGATAGTCAAATTAATGGTTGCTTCAAGTATGGTAAATGCCCTTATCCTTTTATTCCGTTTCAAAATGATAATTTATTATATAAGAAAACTTTCTTCTTTTATTATTTGTAGCAATTGTAAACACCACCTTTTTCACAAAAGGATTTTCATTAAAATCTTCAATCTCTTTTACTAGTCTATATGTTTTAAAATCATATTCTTGATTTTTAAAAAACTCAATATCATTAGCATCTAATAACAGTTCTGATATTTTGTGTTTGGCTTTGTAAAAAACTACTGAATTTCCTGTTTCAAATACTTTTACATAAACCGTCGTAACTATTAAAATACAAATGGAAATTATAGCTATTGTTAAGGCCGATTCTAAAATAGAAGAAGCCTTAAACGCAACAGCTTTAAAGCACTTTAACCAGCTCATATTTTACGGATTCTGAATTTTTAAATAAGGGAATTCCAATAAAATTTTTAGGTAAATCATATGCATTTATCTTTCCATTCAGAATATAGTTGTCGTATTTAGAGCTTGATGTTTCTAAATAAAAATTTTCTGTAAATAGCGTTCCTATAATTTCACCTTTTAATTGTGTTTTGCCATAGCAATACACATCTCCAATTACTCTGCCATTTTCATTAATATTTAGAATTCTGTTTTTTACTCCATTAATTGATTTTCCAGTTACTATTATACCTCCAATTAAGGTGCTATACTCTTCAATATTAACTAAGATATCAAAATCATTTTCTATATATATGGTTGAAGGATACAATAAAGTAGTATGCTTTTGCAGACTCACAAATTCCTTTGCAAAAACCTGAACACTCCCTTCAAAACCAGGTTCAAAAATTACACTTGGAGCCACGATAATAACATCTTTAAGTTTAACCGAATTTGAAATAATCAAAGAATCATTTGATTTCAGAATTATGTTTCCGCTAAAAGAACTATTGGTTATTCTTGATTCAGAAGACACTTGAATTACAATAGTCTCATTAAAAAAAGAATTGTGTTTTACCATGTCAGGTTGGTATTCATAAAAATTATGGTTGTACCCCAAGTCCAATTCTTCTTTAAAAGAAGATTTTACCAGTGCTGGCATTTTCTTTTGAGATTTTCTTTGAACCCCGTAAAAATATTTGGATTTTAGAGAATGGGTGTTTCCAATTCGTTTAAAATCGATGCCAAATTTTGAAATCATTATATCTCCTTTTATTGAAGCCAACCCGGAAAGATGCAATCTTTTATCATGATCTGTCAAATACAATGCTAATTTGTTTCTGTGTTTTTTATGACCAATGAGTCCCACTTTATAAACAGTATCCATTTTAACATAAGACTTGCACTTTACAATATCAAAGACACCCCATTTCTTTTGGCTTAATTCTGATACAATTCCATTTTCTAAATAATCTTTAAGCTCGTTTCCGTATTCTTTTTCAAAATCATTTAAATAATAGTTAAATGAAGCGTTACAGGTTGCAATCAATTCTTCTTCTAAAGAAAACTTCGTTTCAATACTTTGGTTTAAACTCGAAATTAATATAATACTTCCACACAAAAGTGCTATTATTAAGCATATAAATATTGCATAAAGTAATGAACTAGCTTTTAGCATTTATCACTTCTTTTTGATTTTCTATTTGGAATTATTCTTTTTTTTAGGCTTCACTGAGTTCTTCTGTTTTTTTGGGTTTTAAAGAATCCTTTTCAAACAGTTTATTAAAAAATAATTTGGTTTTCAAAGTTAAGGACTTAGGCTTTTCTTTAAGCAGTTCACCCTTTTTATAATAAAGCGTATCTGCGGTTATATAATTTATCCATCTTTTATTTTTTTCGCCTTTAAAATATCCTCCAGTAATTAATAATTTACCCTGATCATTATACTCATTGTATTTTTTAATTTTTATACCATTATCCCAAATAGCACTAAGCTTTATATTTCCATTCTCATGCCATTCCATCCAAGAGCCGTGTTTCAATCCTTTTTTAAAGATCCCTTTTTCTGCCAATTGATTTGACCTGAAACTTTTAATAAATAGCCCATCCAGCAACTCACCATCAAAATCTCCGACGGTATGAAAAATATTTCTCGATTTATACCAATAGTAGGTTTTATCCCCATCGCTCGATTTTGGAGCTTTCTTGGTCAAATAAAATGAATATTTAAAATCTATATCTGAAGTTGTATAGTTTCTATTATCAATTGAATATCTAAATCCATAGATCAAAAAAAAACAAAAAATTAAAATAATTTTTTTCATAAAATTATATCGCCGATAGGTAACCAAATTAACAACATCGCTTTGATACTATAGCGTTCTTCTACCTTTCAATAAGTAAGGTCTTTCCTTACAGTTTTTTTTATTTTTAAATAATAATAATAATATCAAATTTCTGATTTAACCTAAAAGAGCATTGTTTTCCCTTACTAATTGTAAGAGATTTAAAACAACTTATTCAATAGCTACTACTAAATTTACAGTACTTAATGAAGGAACAAAATTCACCAATATGTAATCATAGATAATGAAGATAATACCATTCATTCTATAGAAAAATAATGTGAGATTGCTATGAATTTAAATACTTTGAAAACTCAATTGATTCTAATAATGTTATGCATACAGTTTTTAAAAGCTGTAAGGGTTTAAAAACGAAACAAGCAATTCCATTCACCAACCCCTTTCTACATTCTCTTAAAAAAATAAATATCTCACTTCCAATTAACTCCAATTTTTATTTTTTTTTGGACAAACAAAAGAATATTAAAATAACAAATTTATTATCAAAACTACCGGTTTAACCCTTGAAACTATGGGTTTTACTCATAGAATACGGGTGTTCACTAAATATTACATAAATGTGTAAATCAGCCTAAATACGCCATCTATATTTGCCGACTTAAATAATATATAGATAACACAATAACCCATTTATCAACTACTTATTCTCTTATAAATTTTAATTAATGATAATTTGTTAGTGCCAAATGATTATTGAGTTTACAACAAAAACAAACTTAAAAATATGAAACAAAAAAAGAATGTATTAATCATTGAAGATCATCCAATTGTAGCAATGGCTTATAAAAGTGCATTGGAATTTATTGAATCAAGTACTAAAGATTTAATCTTTAATGTTTCAACGGCAGATGACTGTGATAGTGCAAATGATGCCATTATGAAAGCTGTTAAAGGCACTACTATAATAGATATTGTTTTTCTAGACATCAATTTAAAATCTTCAAAAGATCTCAGTATTTTATCAGGTGAAGACATCGGTGTAAAAATTAATAAATTCCTTCCTAAAACAAAAATTATGGTTTGCACAACACACTGTGATACTCATAGAATTCAAAGCATTATTAAAAATGTTGATCCTGCTGGGTTTTTAGTTAAAAATGATTTTGATTCTGATGAATTAATTTATGCAATTAATAAAATAGTATCATCTTTACCATACTTCAGCACAACAGTTCTTACTTCTATTTCTCAAAAAATTAAAACAAAGAACATACTAGATGGTATTGATCGCAGATTAATATTTGAATTATCTTTGGGAACAAAAATGAAGGATTTGCCAAATTTCTTACCACTTTCCATGGCTGGAATTGAAAGAAGAAAACGCAATTTAATGGAAGCTTTTTCGATTGATAAGAAAACTGATAAAGAACTTATTCTTATTGCAAAAGATAAAGGGTTTATTTAGTACAAGTCAACTACTATATATTCCAAAACATGCTTATGATTCCAACATTCATATGGTTATATAAGTATCTTTTAGAATTTTAATTCTTGTAAAGTCATCTCCAAAATCAGCAGCATTTATTCATAAAAACTCATAGAATCCTCTAAAAGAATTGTGCCGGTAAAAGATACTTCCTCTCAACTTTGCTTGTCTGGTTGACGGAAAGGCACAGAATGACTAACACTACTTTTTAGGCAAGATAAACTACTGATTAGACATCATTTATTGGTTTTGATAGTTTTAGTTTTGTATCGGGCTATAATTATGAAAATGATGGGACTGAAACTTAACACCCGATTTAGACATACTATTGTAAACGTTATCTGTTGGATTTATGCGTTGCTGTTTACATATGCTAGTATGAGTAAACTATTAGACTTTCAAAACTTTAGAATTCAATTGGGGCAATCGCCTTTGATAAGTTCTTTTGCTGATTGGGTTTCTATTGTAATACCAGCTATTGAATTTATAATTGTAATTCTATTATTAGCTACAAGATTTAGAAGCATTGGTTTGATTGCTACCTACACATTGATGGTGATGTTTACTACATATATTTATATAATCCTGAATTACAGCACTTTTGTACCCTGTAGTTGTGGTGGCATATTAGAAAAAATGACTTGGAAGCAACATCTAACCTTTAACATTGTATTTGTTATTCTAGCAGGAGTATCGATTGTATTAATACCTCGAAAGCACGTTTTGACTACGAAATAAAGTTATGAATATACGAATAAAAATAGTTGTCTTATTAATTAGCTCAATATTTGGTATTGGGGTGGTTATATACCTTTTTAAGCAGTCAGAAAAAATTACACACTATCAGAATCGATTTATACGTCGGTTTCCGCCACATGTTGCCCAAGAAATTAGCCAAACTGACCTAAAATTTAACTCCTATTATTTTGCAGGTCATGGAAATGGTAACATTTATTTAGGAAATATTACTGCCCCGCTACAAATATTAGCTTTAGATATAGCCCTGAAAGAAAACCATGTTTACACTATTGAACTGAAGGAAAAAGATCTTGCATTTAGAGCACCCCAAATTAGAGTTTTTAAAAATAATTTCTATGTTTTTGAGGGGCATGTACCTTATGTTTATAAAGGAAGTATCGATAACTGGATTGCATCAAAGCGAAAAAATAGTGGTTATTATTTTGCGCACTTTGAACCCATGGATTCTGTTGAAATGGTTACCCGCTATATAATGCCAAAGAGTGGAGAAAATTTAATTGGCAGCTTAAACTTAAGAGATACAACTGAAGTGCACTATGAACAACATTTATTAGAAAAACAGTTTGATGGTGTTTTTGATACCGATGGTAGTTTACATTTTAACAAGGAACTACAACGAGTTGTTTATGTGTATAGATACCGGAACGAATATATTGTTGCCCATAAGAATTTGGAATTAGATTATAGAGGGAACACCATTGATACAATTAGCATTGCACATGTAAAATTGGTACGATTAAAAAATAGCACTCAGAAAACTTTTGCCGAACCGCCATTGGTAGTTAATAAAACCAGTGCTGTTGACAGTAATTTATTGTATGTGAATTCTGGTTTGCCAGGGAATTATGAAGATGAAAACCTTTGGAAAGCAGCAAGTATTGTTGATGTGTATGACTTGACAAATGGCACATACCGCTCTAGTTTCCCGATTTATAATATAAATGGAGAAACCATGAAAAGTATGCTAGTAGTTGGACAATTTTTATATGCCCTTATTGGAGAGAAAATTGTTAGCTATAAACTTTTGGAGCCTATAAACCAAGATAAAAAAGCAAGTGAATATAGTGGGATGGTTGATGGGTAATGGTTGTTGGGAGACAGAAGCTTGTTGTTAGAAATTAAAAGTTGAAAATATATTGGCCGATATCAGGGGTAAGATTGAAAACCTGTAAAAAAGAGTAGATCGTAATTATTAAATATTTTTATTATGAAAACAAATTTTTTAAAAAGAATGATGATGCCAATGGTAGTCTTGCTTTTTGGTATTGCTGGTGCTTTTGTAACTACATCAATGAGTAGTGCACCTAATCCAACGATGGAGCCGGGATACAGGTATGTATCACAGTCAAAACCTTGTAATGCAGAAATTCAATGTTCTAATGTATCTTCGCCAAATCTCTGTACTTCAGGTGGTATTACATTAAAAGGTAAGTTTAATCCGGCAATTAATATTTGTCAAAAGCCATTGTATAGAGCTCATTAGTAGTTTGTGGAATGGTTTATTTTTAGGTAATGCAGTTTCTTTTTGCAAAGAAACTGCATTACTAATGTTTAAATTCCTTTTATTTCGAAGTGAACCAATCTGGTTTTTCAAGATCTTTTAGATAGAATCCAAACCAATCTGAAATGCGTTGTGTTATATCTCTTTGATTTTTAGGATTTACTATTGCATGATTCTCATTTGGATATAGTAACATGATATGCTCTTTTTTTAATCTTCGTAATGCAAGATAGAATTGCATAGATTGAGAAGGGTTTACTTGTGTATCTTCTTTACCTGAATACGTTAAAAGTGGTGTGTTGACATTTGATACTGCATTTATTGGCGAATTAGACCTATACCCTTCTCTATTTTCGAACCAAGTTTTACCCATACGGAACTGAGAATTTTCGAAACGCCACATATTGGGTTTTAAATCTCCCCAACCCATTGAAAAATAGCTGCTCGTTAAATCTGACAATCCGCATCCTGCTACCGCTGCAGAAAACATATTGGATTGTGTAATGATAAAATTTGTTTCATAACCACCGAAGGAGCTGCCAATGAGACCCATTTTATTTTTATTTATTGGCGCTATTTTAAGCGCTGACTTTGTTGCTGCTAAAACACAATCGAGAGCTGAAAAACCTGGATTGCCTATTTCATAAACAATATCTGGTAACAAGACGAAATATCCTTGACTTAATGTATTTGAAATATTGAAACCAGCTCCTTGATTTAACAAAGTGGGATTGCTATATTTATGAAGAAATGCAGTTTGTTTTTCGTAAATAGATACAATCATTGGATATGACTTTTTGGGGCTGTAGTTAAAAGGATAATAGAGCACACCATTTAAAGAGACTCCTTTTGAATTTTTATAGGTTATTAATTTTGAAGAACCCCAATTATAGTTGTGATGTTGGGGGTTGCTTTTAAAAATAATAGTTGATAGTCCGCTCTTATTTTTTAGAATTAACTCTGGTGGTTGATTAAAATCTTCTTGCACATATAAAAATGAATTGTTGATTTTTGTTTTGCGTAAACCAGAGATGAATTTTGGCTCATAAACTAAAGGTATTACTTGCTTCATTTTATTTAAAATAGCATATCCTGATGTATTATAATCTATGGCGTGCGTAGATAAAATAATCTGTTGCTCTAGGTCTATTCCTTTTTCTTTAGACACCAAGCTAGAATTACTGTGCCTTTTGCTAGTATAAAACCTGTAAATTTGTTGTTGTTCTCTACCCCGCGTATGTCTTTTAACGGCAAGCTCTTCTAACTTCATCTCCCAGACATCAAACTGGTCATAGACTACTAAGGAACTATCATTTAGAGTCCAACCCATAATACCATAGGGATCTGGATCACCTGGATGGTCTCCAGAATTGTCATAAAAATTAGCGCTTACATTTTGAGTTGTATTGGTATGTTTTTTTAATGCTATACTATACACCCACCAATTATGATCTTTAAAATACGCTATGTATTTACCCTCTGGTGACATGACCAAATGCCCTATTGCAGCTGATTGATTTTGGAGAAAAGGAGTTTTTAAACCTGAGTCTATATCTATTAAATAATAGTCTCTATCTGAGTTTAGCTTAAATGAAGGTTTATTATTAGACGGATTGTAGGTCAATGCAATTTGCTGATTGCCGTTGAGTATTGTTAGTGGTTGTAAAGCATCTCCAATGGCCCTGAATTTATTTGTTTTTGGCCACCATACAGCCATCCTTGGGTAGCTATTTGGGGTGCCATAGGTATTATACATTGGATATAAATCTGAATCTGCAGCATTCCATACCTCGACATTAGAATTGGCCTTAGTACTTGTTGAAACGGATGTTTTTTTTATTTTAAAAAACACACGTTCACCATCATCTGAAACACCCAATGAGGAGGCATAATTAGCACTAAGTATCATATCTTTTGGCCATGAATTTTGTGTTGTGGTATTGTATTGCACTAGTAGTTTATCATCTAGATTATAATGCAAAACTTTATGAGCTGTAAAAGCCTTCGCTGTTTTTAACCGTGCAATAAATGCTATTGAGCCTCCATTTGATTGCCAACTAATATTTTCAAAAAAATCTGCTTTATTGGCAGTTACAATTGTGTTTTTAAACTTCTTGCCAAAATGTAATAAACCTACCTTTGCGATATTTAGATTGGTAGTGCAATAGGCAAGTAACTCTTTGTTTGGGCTTAATGCAACTGACGAAATATTGGCAATACTTTTTAAGACATTGCCCAATACATCTATTATCATTATTTTAGATAGCCCTTTATTATCATTGCAAAAAAGCATGATGTATTGATTGTTATAGACCACAGAAAAACTTTGAACATTCTCTATTTTATGTGTTTCACCTGTATTTAAATTGACCCATTGAAATTGCTTTTTTGGCAGCATGCAAGCAAACCAATTGTTATTAATAAATTTACCATTATGACCTTTGGCAAAAATGAATGATTGGCTTGTACTTGCGCTTTTTACAAAAAGGGTGTCTGAACCAGATTCATAAGCTAGCTCATAGCTAAGCCATTTGCCATGACTGGAAATCTCTTTTGCATGTAGCGTGCTCCATAACTTGTAATTAGAAGAAGAGAGTTGTTCTGTTTTTGTAACCTGCCCTATTACGGGGCAGGTTATTAAAAACAACATAAAACTAATCCAAATAACGCAGTTGTTTGCTTTGAGTATCATTAGTAACCAGGGTTTTGAGGAAGGAGGTTGGAATTTAAACTTATTTCTATTTCTGGAATTGGGAATAGCACATCATGTGTATCCCACCCAGGCTTTTCTAAAGAGAGCACCGATTGAATGTTATCAGTTCTTTTAAGATCAAAGAAGCGATGCCCAAACTCGGTAAAAAATTCTAGTTGCCGCTCTATTAGAATAGCTGCTAAAACTTGTTCTCCAGAAATTGCTGTTGTATTTGCTAAACCTGCTGTATTTCTAATTATGTTGACATCTTCTTTTGCCCCAGATAAATTGCCTAAATACGCACGGGCTTCTGCCCGTATGAGGTGCATTTCTGGAAGCCTAAATATGATGGAATGCTCTACAGAGGAAGCGGTATCAGAGAATTTATATTTAAAGGGATGGTACCATGTGGTAGTACCATCTGTGATTGCTCGAGTCCAATGTGTTTTACGAAGATCATTAGGGGTAAAAGAAGCCATAAAACTAGTTGTTAATGCTGACAAAGGAGGCGGCCCAATAGTGAAATTGAAGGTGTTACTTTCTAAGGTATTGCCACCCACAAAACCAGGAGCTAATTGCCAAATAGTTGCGGTGCTTTCTTTTAGAAAAATTTTATCTAGGTCTTGCTCATAGACATAGAGGCTGGTATTATCAATTACAATAGAAGCTTGATTAGAAGCCTCTAGCCATTGACCCAAATACAAATTTACTCTAGCCAAAAGTGCATGTGCTGTAAATTTATTTGGGCGTAAACGGTTTGCCGAAATATACTCTGATGGCAGCAATTGAATAGCCTCTTGCAAATCTGATTTTATAAGGCTAAGAACCTCATTGAAAGATTGCCTAGACACGTTACTATTTTCTTGGTAATTGGTTGTAGTGATATACGGTATATCATTAAACAAATTGACCAAATAAAAGTGAATTAGTGCACGCACAAACAATGCCTCTCCTTTTAACTGAGTACGACTACTTGAAGGTAAATTGACTGCATTCTCTACACCTTGAATAACTGCATTTGCCTCATAGATTTGATTGTAACTTGCATTCCACAAACCATTAACATCTGGATTGGATGCCAATAAGGAATTGTTATAAAATGCCACTGCCCCATTTTGTGAATTGCCATAAAAATCTAGTTCATCGGCATAATTACCCAAAACAAGGGATAGCCCAGAAGATGTGCCAGTAAGTAAACCCACTTCTCGAATTTTTGAATAAATATTGATCATAGCAGCATCTGCTGTAGATTTTTCTTCAAAAACACCATTGGAAGTTAATTGAGAATTGGGTAGGTCTACTTCTACAAAATCATCACAAGACCAAAATGAAATTAGCACTATTATTAAACAAAATAGTATAAATAATAAGCGTTTGCTCTTATTTTTAGTATTGTGCTGGTTTGAATTATTGTTATTATATTTTTTCATCATATCATTTTTTAAATTAGAAACTAAATTTTACACCTGCTGAGAGGATGCGTAGTGGTGGTATATAACCCGGAGATTGAAATTCTGGGTCTACACCATCATATTTTGTGAATGTAGCTAGGTTTTGCCCTTTAAAAAAGAGCTTGCATTGCGCCTTTTTTAATGGAATATTATAAGAAAGTGAGACATTCTTGAGCCTTATAAAAGAAGCGTCGCTTATTGTGGCATCACTTTCTAAGAATTTATAAAATGCATCTACAACAGCCCCATTACTACCATCGGAATATAACTGATACGGGGCATCATCGTCTGGTTGTTGCCAATGGTTTAGCACCCCAACTGGTTGATTGAATTGAGACCCAGGAAGCCCAAAATAAACGGATGAATTGTAGTTTTTTTGTTTTACGAATTGAAACAAAAAGTCTAGTTGCCAATTTTTATAGCTTATTTGATTTTGAAGACCTCCAAAATATTGTGGATTAAAATTTTGGATAGATGTCTTATCATTTAAGGGAGAAATTACGCCATCATCATTGACATCTTTAAACGTATAAATACCCGTTTGTGGATTGACACCTGTAAAATGATAGCCCTTTTGAATATTTAAAGGCTGCCCAATAATGTAACGGTTTGCATATGTAGAACTTTCTAGCTCTGGAAATGCTAACAGTTTGTTATGAGACCAAGAAATATTAAAATCACTTGACCAATTGACCTTCTCATTTTGGATATTTACGGTTCTTAAAGTGAGCTCTACCCCCCTATTTTGCACCACCGCATCTAAATTGGACTGGATGGATGAAAAACCAGTTGTACCCGGAAGTGGCAAGCCCGTTAATTGGTTAGAAGAACGATTGTTATACCAAGCTGTGGTTAAAAATATACGATCTTGAAGAAAACCTGCTTCTAGAGCAAGCTCGAATTTTTTGTTTGTTTCCCAACCAAATTGTGAGTTAAACAATCTTGTAGGCTGCAAACCTATGACACCATCATAATTGAGACCAGATGAAGCATAGGTATCTAGGTATTGGTAATCGCCAATTTGATCATTGCCAGTAATGCCATAACTAGCTCTTAATTTACCAAAACTTAGGACCGAATTATTGTTAAGAAATTTTTCTTTAGAAAACAACCAAGCAACCCCGATAGCCCCAAAATTAGCATATTGTTTACCAGGACCAAAACGACTTGAACCATCTCTACGCCCGGTAAGGTTTATGATGTATTTTTTTTGCCAATTGAAATTAATACGACCAAAAAAAGCTTGGTACTTATATTGAGAATCATCACTAACTAAGGTATATACATTTGATGCAGATGCCAGGTTATAGATTAAACTATTGCTAGCAAAACCAAATGCATATTGTACAAGTTGATCTGATGTTTGAGATTGAAAGGTAGCACCTACTAAGGCATTAAGAACACCTTTGCCTAGGGTTTTTGTAAAGTTTAGTTGAGGCTCGATAATCCATGATTTTCTATTGGCATTGCTTGCTATGAGTGATGAATATTGCGAATCTAAGCCCCATGCCGGATTGAACTCTGTTGAAGGAATGGTGGTAGTTTCATTATTAGAAAGCGTTGTGTACCCAAAACTTGAACTTAATTGTAGAAAGCTTGCAATTTGATAGGACATGACAACATTGGCAATCATATCATTGGTTTTTGCTAGGTATTTGCCCTCTAGATTGCGCAATGGATTGTTGAAGGTATTGTTTTCCCAATTAAGTGAACCGTCTTCATTATAAAGCTCTGGAGCATTTGGAGGAATGCTGATGGCTTCTCTAAAAAAATCAGTACGAGGTTGGTTGTTATTTTGAACCGTGTACCCCACCGAGACATTGGTTGAGAACTTTTTATCTTTTGATTGATGGTTTAGATTGAGATAGACATTGCCTTTATTGTAACTAAAATCACCAGGGAACACCGTGGTTTGCTTGTTGTAATTGGCACTTAGTAAAAATTGTGTTTGGGCTGAACCACCAGAGAGAGCCGCATAAATATCAGTGATGCTTGCTGTGCCACCGAATAGTTCTTTTTGCCAGTTTGTATACCTATCTTGGTCCCAAGTACCGTTGACATCATAGGCATAATATGGGATTGGAGAAATGCCATCATTGGCAAAAGCCTCTTGGCGCATTGCGAGGTACTCTGGAGTTTTTAACAAATTGAGATAGCTTGTTACTGCACCCACCCCTTGAGAGATACTTGAGGTAAAACGAGTTTTACCAGCTACCCCTTTTTTGGTAGTAATTAACACCACCCCATTGGCACCACGCGAACCATAAATAGCAGTAGCATCGGCATCTTTTAATACTTCTATACTTTCTATTTGATCTGGATTGATACTGTTTAAAGGACTTGGTTGCGTTGGAATGACTGTGGAATTGATGCCAGTACCGATAGGGTCTGATGCATAGGGAACCCCATTGATGACATATAAGGGATTGTTGCCATTGGTACGTATACTATTTTGCCCCCTAATTTGGACATTAAAACCACCACCGGGCACGCCAGTTGTTTGTGTAATATGAACCCCTGCCATACGCCCCTGCATGGTTGCCAATGCATTGGAGACCGGTTGGCTCTCTATAACCTTAGACGTAATTTTTGCGATACTACCTGTGCGCTCACTATCTTTAACGGAATAGTAGCCTGTATTAATTTTTACTTCTTGTAAGGTGGTCATATCGACAAGAAGTTTGACATTGATATGCGTTTGCCCATTTATAGGAACTACTACTGTTTTATAGCCCATATGAGAAAAAACTAGGGTATCATTAGCAGTTGCCATGATGCTGTATTGCCCATTAAAATTGGACAGCGTACCAATGGTTTTACTTTTTATACTTACTGAAACACCAGATACTAGCCCATTGGCATCTGAAACGACACCACTTATTTGCTGGGTTTGTTGCCGAGTTGGATATACCAAGGCATTATTTGCCATGACTTTGGAGAAGAACAAGGAGCTGCCAATAATAAAGGAATGCATCAATGTTCTTTTTACATTGTTTATTGTAATTTTTTTCATACTATTATGTATTAGTTAAATTGAACTCGTATTTAGTTTTACTATAGCGCTCTATTTAGTTTGACGACAGGATAGAGCGTGTTTTTTGTATCTGGCACTTGGTAACAGGTACATTGTAGTTGTTGTTATTTACGCATAGGCAGGTGTTTTAATGGTTAAACAATTGCTGCGAGACTGAAAAAATGAAGAAGATTTGCTAAGAATAAAAACTGAGCATTGCGCATAAAAAAAGGCGTGAAACTCAACTTACTGCTTTTGAGGTACTGGTATACCCACACACAAATAAGAGAGTCCACGCCCGGGTCGTGAACATCCTTGCTTATATCTCTGTGTGTAAAAATTACCAGTTTTCAAAAACGAGATTCTAAGCGAATGCTTCAAATATTTTCTATTAGAAGAACCGCAAAAATAATAATTCTGGGGTAAATATAGCAAATATATTTTATAGTGGGTCTTTTAACCCACATTTTTTTAATCAAAACTTAGGAACTTGTTTATTCAAATTAACTAGACATGATATCACATCAAAGAAAAAATATTTTGGAGGCATTCGGTAAACAAATAGAGATAATAAGAAAAGACAAGAATTTGAGTTATCGAAAAATGGCTCAATATTGTAATGTTGATTATAGTGATATTAGCAAAATAGAAAAAGGAAAAATTAATATTCAATTGTTAACAATTATTGAGCTTGCTCGTGGTTTAGAAGTTCATCCCAAGGAACTATTTGATTATGAATTCGATCTTCAAGAAGGTTTTATTGATAAAAAATAAAATGAAGGTGTATCCATAATAAAATAAACACGCTGGGGTGTTTATTTTATTGTTGGCAGTAATTACAAAAAATGAGTAAAAAAGCAAATCAAAAATTTAAGCATGTTTCAATGCTTCCAATATTAAAATATAGCGGATTTAAACCAAAATTCAAAAGTATTGAAATTGCAAAAAAGCGTAATTATCACGTAATTAAAGGAGTTTCTGTAACTGGAGATGCTCCTAAAGATATTATAAGGTATTACGAATATGGTCATTCTTTAAAAATTAAACCAAATAAATGGCCGATTTATATTGCTAAACTTGGACATAAATATTATCCATTAGAATCTATTACAGAGCAATTAATTTCAGATATTGGAAAATGGTTTGGTTTCAATCTTGCGGATTCAAAAATATGTTTGATCGGAGGACAAATTAGATTTCTTTCTAAATACTTTCTAAAAGAGCATACTGATGAACTTTATCATGGAGCAGATATGTATGCCGGTTATCTCAATGACAAACAATTTGTGGATGACATTGAATTACAAAGAATGACACAAACATTTTTTACAATTAGTTTTACAAGAGATGTTCTTACTCACTTTTTCAATAATTCATTCAATGACGTATTTAAATCGTTCATGTTAATGTTGTTTTTTGATGCATTAATTGGAAATAATGATAGACATATGTACAATTGGGGAATAATTCGAGACGTATTTGGTCAAAAACAAGCCGAATTTTCACCTATCTACGATTCAGCACGCGGTTTGTTATGGAATGAAACAGAAGGTAAAATCTATGATATTTTAAACACAAAGAATCGGAAAGAAGAATTTATCAAAAAATATTGTAATAAAAGCAGACCAAAAATAGGTATAGAAAATAAAGAAAATGTCAATCATTTCGAATTAATTAAATCGCATGACACTTATTACAAAAACACTAAATTTGTTCAAGAACTTTTTAAAGAAGATAAAATTGAAATCGTAATACAAAATTTTAATAAACAATATAAGACACTAATTAGTAACGAAAGACGTTCCTTGATTAGTGATATATTAAGATATAGGTTTCAAGAACTTAAAAAAATCGTAACTTAAGAGGCAAATGAAAGAAAGTTTAAAAAGCATACTGAAAAAACTAACACCTTGGTCTGGAGATGAAGATTTTTTGTCCAAATTGAACTCGGAAAACGAAAACGGAAAATTTGAATTACTGTTTGAGGATAAGGTGGTTGGAACACTTGAGTTCAATATGAATAAATGGTTTTTTGAGTATTCGGAAGAATACAAAAAAGATCAATTTGTATTACCCTTGATAAACTTTCCTGATATAGAGAAAAAGTATAAGTTTGATGAACTCATGCCCTTTTTTGCTGCCCGAATCCCTAATTTAAATCAGCCCTATCATAAGTCAAAACTAAAAAAATTAGATGGCAATAAAACAAATTTAGTTTCTTTATTGAAAATCTTCGGAGAAAAGTCGATTAATAATCCATACGAACTCAAACATTTATAAACTACTGCCGACACCGGTAATAATTCATCGTGATTTACCGTTAAAAAGAAAATTTAAGAACTACATTTAAACTTTATAAATAAATTGAAAATATGTTGTTACAGTTTTATTTACCCTAAATTAATACTACAATTATTTAAATTGTTGTGTTGATATCTGGGAAGTATTTTTCTAAACTCTTACCTTCTTTAAAACTATTAACATCTACTATCTTATTAGTTCTTGTGTTGTAAACAAGCTCTACATAAAATTTATTTATGCCATAAAGTGAAAGATATTCTAATTTGCTTTTGTTTGAAGGCATGTTTCTAATAAAATCACCTTCTTTCCAAACAACTGCTTGTTTTTTATTAAATGACAATATGTTAAATTGGTATAATGTCATAAAACGACAATCTGTTTTGTAATTGATTTGTTTTTAGAAGTTATTTTAAAAAAATATAGCCCTTGATTAAATTTCGAAACATCAATTATATTTTGATGCTTATCTACTTGTTTGGAAAGTATTTTTTTACCAACAACATCAAAGACTTCTACTAACACTTTATCATTAAGACCTAAAACATGCAAATAATTTGAAACAGGATTTGGATATAAAACAATATTTAATTGATTAAAATCATTAACTGATAATGATGATTGCCATGCCACTCCAATTTGATTACCCCATAAGTGCTCTACTAACTCTGGATAATCTATAAATGGATTGCGGTTGTTTTGATAGTTGTTGTAAATAATATCATTTCTGTTTTCTTCCCAAGCATCCACAGGGTCATTTCGATGCCAATCTATAAGTGTTGAAAGAACACCATGAAAAGGTGAACTATCAGAAATTGGTAGAATAGTTTCTGAAACTTCTAAATCTGGATATGCATCATAGCCCTCATACCTAACTGCCATATAAAATATCATACGTGCAACATCGCCTTTTACTATTGGGCGTGGCTCAAAAGACCATGCTGTATTATCTAACATTGAACCTGTATTGTTTGACCATTGATCATAAACTATGGAGCAATCGTTACAATTATCGAAGCCTCTATTATTTCTTGTACCGTTTGTTGTATTGTCTAAAGGGCGTAGTGCATGAACATCAGTACCTGGACCAGGGTCGGTATCAAAATTACCTCTTGATTTTGCCCAAACATGTTCTCGGGTCCAGCCGCTACCATTACTATATTCTTGCGCTGCATTGACTGAGACACCAGAGTAAATTAAAATAACATTACTGGAGTTATTGGGGTCTTTATCGGTCTGTTTTAAAATATCCCAAACATCAGTACTAGAAGATGTATATGGGAATTCAGTATGATTATCAATAATTTGGTTTAGTGCATACTTTAAATTATTGTCTGCATTGTTCTCTGCAGAGGTATAATAACCTATTGGAATTTGGGCATAGGAAATAAATGATAGTAGCAAAATTAGTGGTAAAACTCTTGTTACTTTCATGGCTTTTTTTTTACAAGGTATGAAATAATTAAAACTTTATAGATTTGATTAAATAAGTATGGTTTTGCCTTATTTAAGTAAGGCAAAACCTTTCGAGTTCTTGAGTTAGTTTTTGTAATATGTGGGGTGGTTTGAAGGCTTTTTAATTATTGGGTTTTGCGATAAATTAAGATGATTTATTGTATATGAAATGATTGAAAAGGGATTAAAGTTTGAACCTGAAAAAAGTAAATAGCAATTTTATTATATAAAAAGCGAATTGTAATTAGTCATTTACAATATATATTAGAAAATAATATGGAAGGAAAAGAAGGAATTGTATTTACATCTTTACATTTATAGATCATGTAAATAATAAAATTTAACGAGGGTGAAAGAGGTGATTCTTTTGAGGCAACGAGTTTGAATTCACTCAAGAATAACAATAAATAAAAGAATTATGATAGAAATTGACGTTTTACCTTCTTCTAGCGATAAAAAAGGAGCTGATTCTATTCTACTTAGATTTGGTACTTTTAGTTATGACACAAACAAAAATTCACAGAAAGTTGTTCTCATAGATGGTGGTTATAAAGAAAATACGAAAAGAATCCAAACTCATCTAGATGAGTTTTATGACACAAAAAGAATTGATTTATTAATATGTACACACCCTGATGGAGATCATATAAATGGAGCAGTTGAATTGTTAAATGACAAAAGTATTATTATTGATAAGGTACTAGTGCATAATCCTTGGGATTATTCCTATACCGTAAATAGAAAGTCATCTGATAATCGAACAACCGCTAATTCAATTGAGACCAGATTAGAAAATAGTTTAAGTTCCTTAGATGATTTTATAAGCAAATTGGATGAACGAAAGATTGAATATAAATCACCATTTGCAGGAAGGGAAGAGTTTTCTGGAAGTATTAAAATTTTAGGACCAACGAAACCTTTTTACACAAAAAAGATCACAGAGTTCCCTGGGATGCCAGATCATGGAAAGTGGAGTGAATCATACAGTCCAGAAATCGTCAATTATGATGAAGATATGAAACATTTTGTAGATGAGCCAGAAACATCAGCTAGAAACGCAAGTTCAGCAATTGTATTATTCGAATATAAAGGGTTTAAAGTTTTATTCACGGGTGATGCTGGCGTTGAATCTTTAGAATTAGCAATTAAATTTGCTGAAGAAAACAACATAGATCTTACAAATCTAGATTATATGCAAATACCCCATCATGGTAGTCTGAAAAATATGTCAAAAGCCTTGGCTGACAAAATAGAAACTAATCAATACTTTGTTTCTGCACCGTCTAATAGTGAAAAACACCCTTCGAAACTGTTGTTAAATTATTTTCAAAATAAATTAAATAAAAAAGTTTTTCATATTTCAACAAATACCTTATGTATGAGTAAAAATGCACCAACGAGAAATTGGTCATCAGCTGAAAATACACCCCTTTTTGACAAGGTGCAAGTTTTAATAAAAAAATAACCTCATGGACAAACTTGGAATAAAGGCAACAATTTATGATCTACTTGGTTATATCATACCGGGTTTCTTGACTTTATTATTTATTTACATATTTATGTTTGATAAGGATCTGAATTGGCTATTATCGTTAAAAACTGAAAAAATTTCTACTCCTTTTTATGCTTTGGTATTTGTGTTGGCCTATGTGGCCGGTCAAACTATATCTTCTATGTCTTCATTTTTATTTGAGGGCATAATAACAAAGAAGATATTTAAGAAATATATTGTTAATGATTACTCTTCTCATAACACTAAAACAAATATGTTATTTGGAAAAGATTATAAAGATGTAGATAGTCAAAATCTAAGTTCATATTGTCAAGAGAAGTTCCCTAAAGTTTATGATACAGCATTTGTCTTTATGACGATTTATGGACTTTCAAGGAATGTTGCTACTAGTTTTTTGATTTTGACTGTGTATGTAATAAATAAGTTTAGATTTTTCTCTGTGGAATGCTTAATAACTGTATTATCCATGATCTTACTTATAAGAAACTACTATAGATTTAAAAAATATTTTGAATTAAAAATTAATAGTGCTTTGTATTTATAATAGAACAAAGCGAACCTTAGTGCACAACACTTAATATACAAACGGTTTTATAACATTATGATAAACTTATAGATTAGATAAAACTAACTAACCAAAATCAATGACAGCTACTGATTATCAAAATTTATTGACACCAATAATGACTCAAAAGTTTGGAACTTTAGAAGTTATAAGTGAATGGAGAGCATTTAGAGGAATGAACTATCAATATTCACCACGTGTTGATATCGCAGTTGGTCCTTTTAGTGTTGCACCTGGACCAAACAGAACAGAGGAATATAATGAGATAATCCAGAGACCAGTAATCAACGATTTTTTACGTAGTATTTACGACGCACATATTGATAATATTGGAGAAGAATGGTTGAATGAAATTTATATTCCAGAATTTAATGATCTAATTGAAAAAAATCAAAATGCAAGATGTTTAATGTCAATCGAAATTGAAAATAGCAGCACAAGAAAACATATTATGGGAAGTATGATTAATGCGGCATCATTGGGTAGAATCGGAATAGGAATTGCATATAATGATAGTGTACTTCGGACTTTTATGAGAATAATGAGTTATATGGAGTTTCTTAAAAGGGTTGAAAAAAACGCTTATGATACTACAAACTTTTTGATTGTCACAAAAGAGCAATTTAGTGATCTTGTGAATGCCAATATCGAACAAAATTAAAATTATAGAAAAATGGATTTAAGAAAAATAGCAAGATCACTTGAAAGAGAAAGATGCTCTAAGCACAATGAGAAACCAACAGCAACACCAAAAAGAGATTCTATAGAAATTTCATGTTGTTGCGAATCTTTTAGAAAAAAAATCGCAAATAAAATGGAATTTGAAATAGCAAAGGAAGCTGAAAACGATATTAAAAAAGCATTTAAAGGATGGTAATATACGTTGCTTGATTTAGTGTCCAATGAAAACCACTGACATAGTTCTTCGTAGATAAAGTATTAATTGATATGAAAAATTTAAGGCACTGAATTATTTACAAACATTAAAAGACTATGATACTAGAAAAAGACGTTCCTATTTTGGATTTGATTTTAGAAAATTTAATTAAAACTGAAGGAAAGACTACTGTACGTTTTTACTCAGATTCTGGATTAATTCCCAACAATTCTGAAAATTGGAAAATTAAAGCAGAATGGGAAAGAATTTTATCCATAATTAAATTTTACAATTGTGCTAAAATAAACCCAGAACTTAATGAAGACAACTGGGCAAATCTAGAAAGGAATCTTGAAACTTCTCGATTTTTTAAAAATGGCGGTTTTAAAGAAAAGTTGAAATATGAACAATCAATTAAAAAGGGAAACATTGAAAAACCGAAGGAAACAGAAATGAAAATAGATATATTCATTAGTCATAGTGGCCATGATTCTGATACCGCTAAATTACTAATTGACTTGCTTAAAACATCTCTAAATTTAAGTTCAGCTAAAATTAGATGTACGAGTGTTAATGGTTACCGACTTCCCGCAGGAGCACCTACAGATGATATGTTAAAAAAAGAAGTTCACGAATCTAAAGTGTTAATTGGTTTGATTTCTGCAAATAGCATTAATTCTGCATATGTACTGTTCGAGTTAGGAGCCAGATGGGGTGCATCTTTACCTCTAATACCACTAATAACTAGTAAACTTGGGAATGAACTTTTGAAGGGACCTTTGAGCGGAATTAACGCTTTGAATTGCTGTGAATCTGCTCAATTACAGCAACTAATATCAGATTTAAAAACTGAATTAAAAGTTATTGGAGAGGCTCCTGAAGTATATCAAGATAAAATTAATTTATTAGTAAATCATTGTCTGAAAGAATCTCTTTCAACGATTAAGGTTACTGCAACTTCAAATAAACCAACTAAACAAAAATCAAATAATTCCGTCCAAAAGAATGACGACAAGATAAAATCTTATTGCGAAAAACAATGGCCTGGTGATTATTCTATGAGAGTTCATTGTATAAAAGAACAAAAAGAAGCAAAACAGGATATTGAGAAATCGAGACCAAACGATATTCCAGAAAATATCTTCAATGGCATTCTGAACAAAGCAATATTGGAATGGGCAACAGATTATACAATGCAAGTTCACTCTAGAAATGAACAAATAGAGGCTTATAGAGAATTAAATGATTTATAATATACTATGTGCAACAATAAACTGAGTCAATAAACAAGGCCTCCTATATTAGAGCTTTGCGATAAATTAAAATGATTTATTGAATGTATAAAATAATTGAAAAGGGATTAAAACCCGAAATTAAAATAGATAAACAAGTCGTTTTGATGTGGGTGTAAAGGAATTATACTTAATTAAAAAAACAATAAATGCCAATATTAAATGACATAATTGATTGGGTAGAAAACAAACCTATTTTTTGGCAAGTTGCCATAGATCGATTAATAAGGAATAACGAACTAACGGATAGCGACATTGCAGAACTCAAAGAAATCTGTAAAGTAGAATATGGATTGTCAGAATTTGAATTTGATAAAGTAGATTTTGACGATTTAAGGGAATTCGCAGATAACTCAACAAGTAACGAAGATGTGATACTTTCTAAAATATTCAATGTAGATAATGTAAACGCACTCTCAAAAACTAGTGAATTAGAATTTGCTTCCAAAGGACTTACTTTAGTCTATGGAGATAATGGTTCAGGCAAGTCAAGTTATGTAAGTATTTTAAAACATGCTTGCAACACAAGAGGTCACAAACCAAAAATAAATGATAATTTATATGACCCAATGTGTTCTGGAAATGACAAAAAAGCAGATGTAGAATATACAATTGATGAAATTAATTTTAATACAGTAAATCTCATAAATGAAGAAGTAAATGATTCTGTTCTAAAAAGTGTTGATGTTTTCGACACATTTAGTGCTAATCATTACATAGAAGGACAAGATGAAATTGCTTTTATTCCTCAAGGTTTATCTATTGTGGAAAAATTGGCAATCTATATAAAAAGAGTTGAGAGCGAACTAAATGCAGAATTATTAAGTCCTGCTTTAGAAAAATTCGACTATACACTTTTAGAAGTTTCTGATTGTTCAACTGCAAAAACATTTCTCGATAACTTAAGTTCAGAAACAAAACTTGACGAATTAAGAACTGAAGCAATTTGGAATACAACTAAAAGTTCTAGAATTGAAGAGTTGACTAAAGAAATAGATAAATTAAAAGCAACAGATCCAAAGAAAAGTTTAAAAGCAAATGAAGATAAAATAAAGCGTTTTGAAATTTTGAAAAACAAATTCCAAACACTAGAAAATAACTTGACAGGGCCAGTATTAATAGATTTAAAGCAAACATTAAATAATCTTGTTACAACAAGTGAAGCACTTAAAGAATCTTCTGAAAAAGCATTCTCTAAATTACCAATAAAAGGTGTTGGTAACAGTTCATGGAAATTACTTTGGGAAAGTGCTCGCAAATTCTACAATAAAAGTACAGAAACAGAAAATTTCCCAAAGGTAAATGAAGATAGTAATTGTCCTCTTTGTCTTCAAGATTTAGGAGAAGAAGCAAAAAACAGGTTTACTACTTTTGAAGATTTTGTAAAAAATGACATTCAAAAAACTTATAATGAAGCTTCAGATAAATTTGATTTAGAAATTGAAAATTTAAATAGACAAGACTTCTCTTTTCAAGAACAAAAACCGACAACTATAGAATTGGAGGAATTGATTAATGATTATTCACAAAATCAAACACAATATTTAGAGTTGTTATTTAAGCAGAAAGATTATTTAATAGGTTTTTTTAATTCAAAAAAAACAGTTGAAATAATTGAATCAATTGAAATTGAGAACACGCCTAAAACATTGATTCAAGAGCTCATAAAAACTTTAGAAGAGACAAATGAGAAATTAAAAATCCAATCAATTGAAGAAGATTTAAAACCGCTCAATAAGGAACTAAATCAATTAAAAGGAGAAAAAAAAATTTTTGATTTCAAACCAAAATTAGGACGTGAAATTTATCGACAAAAAAAGATAAACTTACTTAAACAATGTATAGGCAAATGCAACACTCGATCAATCACGACACATAGTAACGAGTTAGCAACAAAATATATCAGTCAAAATCTTAAAAAGAATTTCAAAACCGAACTAACAAAATTAGGCTTTAAGAATATCAAAATAGAATCTGAGACAAAAGGACAAAGAGGGAAACAATACCATTATTTACGACTTGACGAAGATAACGCTAACGGCATTGCATTAAAAGACATTTTAAGCGAAGGAGAGCATAGATGTATTTCTTTGGCTACGTTTCTATCTGAGTTATCCATTTCAGAACATAAAAGTTCCATAATTTTTGACGACCCTGTTTCGTCCCTCGACCATAAATGGAGGGCTAAAATATCTAAAAGAATTGCAGAAGAATCCTTAGAACGTCAGGTCATTGTTTTTACACACGACATTACTTTTCTACTTATGATTCAAGAGCATTCTAATGAACTAAATTGCGATTTAGATATCAAAAGCCTTACAAGAAAGAAAAAAGAAACGGGACTAATTGCAAGCAATCCTCCATGGGATGCTTTATCTGTTGGAAAACGTATTGGTTTGTTAAAAAACGAGTATCAAAAGTTAGAAAAAATCGAAAGAACGGAAACAGAAGATATTTATAAAGAAGGAGCGAAAATTTTGTATTGTAAACTTCGAGAAACTTGGGAACGATTTATTGAAGAGGTGTTTTTGAATGGAGTAATTCAAAGATTTGGCAGAACAATACAAACACAGCGATTATCTGAAATTGTAGACTTAACAGAAGAGGATTATAACCTTGTTGATACTAATATGAGTAAATGTTCTACTTATTTCACAGGACACGATACGGCAGGAGCTTTAATTGAAGAAATGCCTGATTCTGACGAATTCCTTGCAGACTTAGTTGTTTTGGAAGAATACATTAAAGATATTAGAAAACGCAGAAAATAAAAACATAGTAAGTAATAAAAATAATATGAGTTAAGTGTCATACCAAAAATTGATACAAATTAACAAAATCGGCCAAATTTGTAATTTGACAGTTAAAAGAAAATTATCGGTGAAATTGTAAATTTCACTAAGTACCAATCCTAAAAGTAAGTACTCGGCACCTGCCTACTGTTAAATATAACCTACTATAATGAACGAAAAAGAATATTTTAAAAAAAGTCAAGAAAAAAATCTCCCAGCAAGATGCCCTATTTTAGATTATTGTACACGAAGAGCTTATAGTTTATATTTTTTTGGAGAATTCAAAGGTGGAGAAAGTCAGAGTGTTATAAAAATATTACAAAAACACAATCTACTAAAGAATGATTTTGATGAAAAAGCTATTGAACTTTCTGGAGAAGTCCCTGAAGTTTTGTTTCTAGATGATTATAAAACTTACGAAAATCATTGTCCAGAAGTCAATCTCTTTGACACTACTTATGGTTTTAGATTTGCTATAGGAACAGCAAGTACAAGTGGCGTTTGGAATATTGACAAATCTAGAAACAACAAATTCAAAAATTTAAAAAGCAGACATTACAGTGAATGTTCTGAATTTAGTAAAGTATTATTTGAAAAGCCATTAGTTAAAAGAAATATGACACTTAAAAGAAAAAACCCTACATATAGACAAAAGGTAAGACTTCTACAAGAGTCCATGAATCAATGTTCATTTTGTGATTTTTCGGACGCAGGAAGAATTCAATTTCATCATATTGACGAAAACCCTGCTAATACAATATTAGAAAATTTAATTTCTGTTTGTCCAAATTGTCATTCACTCATTGGAGAGAAAGCAATAGCAGAAGATGAAGTTCTAAATAAAAAACAAGAATTGAAATCAAACCTCAAATTAGAAAAGAAAAAAGAGATTACTAATATAAAAATTTCGAAAAGCACTTTAAATAATCCTATTGTAGGTAATAATAACGTTATTAATATTAATGTAAAAAAACAAACAGGAAAAAAAATAGTGCAAAAATATCCAGAAGGTTCAATTGGACAGGACGTATTAATGTATGGGTATTCAAAATATTTAGCAGACCAATATGCACATTATAAAAATTTTGAATTAAAAAGCAAAGGACAGAAATTCAATTATGCGAGTTTTTATGGGAAAGTAAAAAAAGATTTTAAAGCTGGAGGTTTTTTTCATATACCGCAAACTAGATTTCTTGACTTGACAATTTATTTACAATCAAGAATTAATAGAACAATATTAGCCAAAGTAAATAAAAGCAAAGGAATATTAAAAAATTATACTAGTTTCTCCGCATATGAATTAGAAAATACTCGAACAGAATAAAGATAACTGATAGCAAAGAACTAAGATAAAAAACAAGTTTTTTTACATTTAGAATTTGTAATACATTGAACTGATTTAAATGGGATTAAAGTCTGAAATAAGAATAGACAAATAAATGATCTCTTTTGTTTGAACACAAAGGTTAGCAAACACTATGAAAGAAAAAATTGAATATATTGAATTATTATTATACAAGAAGAAAGATGTTTTTGGAGGTAAACATGACATCTATATTCACAGTGTTTTAAACACTATAAATCTAGATCCATTAATTACTTTTTATCTTAAAAAAGAGAATTCAGAAATTAAAAGGTCATTAGAATCTAATATTCTAAAACGTTTAGAATTTGTTGACAAACCAGAATTACAATATGAAAAATTATTTTTCCGTTTAAACAAAGCTGATTACCACACAAGGCAAAGAATAAAAAACCTTCAATATTCTTTACTAATTAGATTATCTAAAACTCATTATCAAGATTTTTTTAACACCTATTTTTATTCTAAGTATTATTATGAAAATACTATTGCTTTATCTGTAAGTGATAAAATTTGGAGTGATGATTTAAACCAGCAGTTATTAGATAAATACTTAGAAAAAAGACAAAGCAAATATTTAACAACTCTTTTAGAAAACGGGAAAATTGATTGTATCATTCCATATTTGGAAAGGATATTTACTGTAGATTTAGAAAACTTTTTAAAAATGAAAATTATTAATAAAGCCTCACCAAAGTATTTCAAAAATCTATCTTTTTTAAAAGAACGTGACCCTGAGAAATATTTTTATGCAATGAGTCTATCTAATAAAAAATTCTCTCAAGAAGAAATAACTCTTTGTTTCAATGATATTGATACTACTATTAAACATTTTGGATTAATGAGTTTGGGAAGATTGAAACAATGGGCATTTTTAAAAACTGAATTAGATAAGAACATTAGCTAACAATAGATATAATTTAAACTAAATATAAAACGCAAACAATTAACAACGATTTATTACAATCAGAAATCCTTATAAAAATACGTTGTACTAAACACTAAGAATAAAATATGGGAACACCTTTTAGCACAGATGAAAGACTAAGTAGATTTTCTGAATTAACAGAAACCTTGACTTTGAAATTAATTCAAATAATAATTGACAATTATAATGTTGGAAAATTATCTTTAGGAAATAACCTAACCAACAAGCATTCTGAAAAAGAAGTTTTCTATACTTTAACTGACAGCGAATTTGAAAATGAATTTCTGACTTTTAAATATAAGAATACTGAATTTGGAAACCCCTTTGAAATAATTTTGGAATCGAGAGGAATTGATTCACCGACTGAATTAAAAATACAATTGGATGATAATCTGGTGGATAAATTACCTAAAAAAATGATTTCGGAATTAACAGACCGCTTTTTTGAATTTATTGCGGAATGAGAAGTGCGAACTACCTTAAAAAACGAATCTATTTTTCCTAAATTATTATTACAACTAATTAAATTGTAATATCAATATTTGGAAAGTATTTTTCAAAACCTTTACCTTCTTTAAAACTATTTACATCAATAATCTTATTAGTACTTGTGTTGTAAACCAACTCTACATAAAATTTATTTATGCTATAAAGTGAAAGATATTCTAACTTACTTTTGTTTGAGGGCATGTTTTTAATAAAAACAACGAGAATGTCCCATTTATTTACTATTTTTGGGACAATGCTAGACTTAAAGACAATAGAAACTAAGGTTATTAAAGGAGAAATCTTCTTTATTGCTGACTTCACAGAATTGGGAAATTATGAGGCTGTACGTAAGTCTTTGCAGCGACTAACAAAAGACGATAACATTAAACGAATTGCAAAAGGAATATACCTATTACCTAAAATTAATGAACGACTAGGTGTAATCTACCCTCATGCCGAACAAATTGCAAAAGCTATAGCAAAACGTGATAAAGCAAGAATAATAGCGACTGGTTCAACAGCCTTGAATTTATTGGGCTTATCTACACAGATTCCTATGAAGGTGGTGTTTTTAACAGATGGCTCAGCTAGAAACATAAAAGTAGGAAACCAGACCATTCAGTTTAAAAAGACAAATCCAAAAAATTTAAGCATTGAGCACCGATTGACAAACCTTATAATACAGGCATTAAAAGCAATCGGAGAAAAGAATGTTACTCAGGAACAATCGGATAAAATACAAAAGATAATTGATGAAAGTAATGAGCGAGGACTCATCTATCAAAATTTAAAAAATGCACCTGTTTGGATACAAAAAACAGTATTAAGTAAATGAATAACTGGCTGACATTACCAAAAGAGGAACAAGTTGAGTTATTTACGCAAATTGGTGTAAAAACAAACTTACCGCCACAAGCTGTTGAAAAAGATGCATGGGTAACTCTCATGCTGCGTATGATATTCACTTCTGAGTTAGCTAATTATTTAATATTTAAAGGAGGTACTTCATTAAGCAAAGCTTTTAATTTGATTCAACGTTTCTCAGAAGATATTGACTTAGGAATTGACAGGAAGTATTTAGGATTCAAAGGAGATCTATCAAAAGGACAAATTCGCAAATTGAGAAGAGCTTGTCATACATTTGTTTCAACCGATTTAGCCGAATTGCTTCAAAAACAATTGTTAGAATACGGGGTTGATGATAGTCTATTTGAATTGACCGTAGAAAATACACAAGTATCTGATCAAGACCCTGAAACCATTCAAGTGAATTATAAATCGTTATTTGATGATTTGCCCTATATACCTAAAAAAGTGTTGATTGAGGTTAGTGCGAGGTCATTGATTGAACCCAATCAAGAAGTTACTATTCAATCAATGATTGATGAACATTATACTGAAACAGATTTTTCGGAACCAGAATTTGTGGTTAATACAACCAACCCTCAAAAAACCTTTTTGGAGAAACTTATTTTACTACATGAAGAATTTCAAAAGTCACCAGAAAAAATAAGACATCTACGAATGTCTAGACATTTTTATGACATTGGACAAATACTAAATTCTGAATACGGACAAGCAGCTTTGAAGAATACCGAATTATTTGAGAGTATTATTGCTCATAGAAAAGTATTAACACCTATGAAGACTACGGATTATGAAACCTTGACTTTACAAAGTCTCAATATTATCCCGCCTAATGAATTCTTGGATAATTACAAATCTGACTACAAAGAAATGCAGAGCAGTATGATATATGGCGAATCGCTTGATTTTGATGTGCTACTTAAAAAAATAATAAACGAATTGAAATAAATAAGATGTCTGAAGATCATAAAAAAGTATTAAAACAACAGCATTGGAATATTGCAGATACACTTTGAGGAAAGATGAATGCAGATGAGTTCCGTGATTATATACTGGGATTCATTTTCTACAAGTACCTGAGTGAAAAGATGGTGCTTTTTGCTAATGATATTCTCAACAATACTAATCACAACACCAGTTATTATAAATTAAACCTGTTTGCATTGAAATACAACGAAATACAGTTATATATATCATATATTTGTATAAAATATTAAAGACAGGACAGGTGAATCTGAACAGCTTAGGCAGGATTTCAAAGTCTGAACAGTCTTATTAAAATTAGATCCACTTCACGTGGATCTTTTTTTTATTAATATTTAAGTTTGTTAACTTTTGCTTACCCGAAAAAAAAGGAATGAACTCATTATAAATAACTCAATCAGCATTTCTATTTTTACGCTATCATCGAATTTTTGACGCTCGCCTACAAATCCCATGGTGGGAACACTATTTTACGCCATGTATTTTTTTACCAAACATGTTCACGAATCCACCCATTACCGTTGCTATATTCTTGTGCTGCATTGACTGAGACACCGGAATAAAATAAAAAATTTCTTGAAACGAACTATCCTCGAGGCAGAGCCATAGAGGTATTTCACTCGTTTCATACCCAATCAAGTTGAGTACAAGTTTTGACCTTTTTAAGGTCAAAAACAAAAATTCTGTTATTTAGATTCCCGTTTTCACGGGAATGACAATTTCAACGGAAACCCCTAGGCAAAGCCTCGAGGAATTCATTTCGATTAAAATAACATTACTGGAATTATTGGGGTCTTTATCGGTCTGTTTTAAAATATCCCAAACATCAGTACTAGAAGATGTATATGGGAATTCAGTATGATTATCAATAATTTGGTTTAGTGCATACTTTAAATCATTGTCTGCATTGTTTTCTGCAGAGGTATAATAACCTATTGGAATTTGGGCATAGGAAATAAACGATAGCAGTAAAATTAGCGGTAAGACTCTTGTTACTTTCATGGCTTTTTTTACAAGGTATGAAATAATTAAAGCATTATAGATTTGGCTAAATAAATATGGTTCTCCCTTATTTAAGTAAGGAAGAACCTTTCGGTCTCTTGAGTAAGTTTTTGTAATATGTGGGGTGATTAAAGATTTTATATTTATTAGGTTTTGCGATAAATTGCGATAAATTTTTGAATGTATAGAATGAATATTATGGGATTAAAGCCCGAAGCTAAAATCGATTTTGATTTTATAAAAAACCTGTTAGATTTTTGATATTTAGTGATAATATAATAAATATAAACACACTGGTTTGTTTATACATATGTTGCCAATAATTTGAACCAAACCAATAAATGAAAGCATTTTCAAAAATATCTTGGTTAGATTTTCCAAGAATATATACTCAATCAATAATTGATGAAATAATTTCGAAAGGGAAAAATTATATTCTAAAAGTCGATGAAAATGAATATATAAATTATTTAATCGAGAAATATAAACTTGAACCTTTAAAAATTCTTTTAGAAACAGAAGAAGTTTCAAATCCGATAAAATCTCAAGAAAGACACAATGACGGATTTGGGAGACAGTATATGGCTAATTCTTGGACATTCAGAATAACATACAGATTTGAAGGTAGTGCAGATTTATTTGCTGTTAAACCAAATCCATATTCTTATTCTACTTATGATATAGATTTAAATAGACAGAACAGTACTGTTTCTTTTCAAATTAAAATATTTAGACAAGATGCGGCGGAATTTAATAAGGTAAAATCTTCTAGTTATTCAGATGCTTTTGCTAATTTGAATACAGTCAATGACCACGTAACTCAGTCAAATGTAACCTTTGAAGAAAGTATTAGAGTATTATTTCTTCGTGAGAAAAATAAATATAAACAAGAAAATGATTTTTTCGCAGCCATTAATGTAAAGGTTGATGAAAATACACAATCAATTTTTTCTGCGCCAACTATAAAAAAGAAAATAATAAAGCAACCTAAAGTTGGCAAAAACAAAGAGTTCAACTCAGTTCCTTCAATGAGTCAAGAAATGTATGAAGATGTTATAAAAGTAATTTATGACTCAGGGAAAAGTATGGAGAAAAAACCTGCTTTATATATTGGAAAAGATGAAGAAGGCTTAAGAGACCAGTTTCTATTTGTTCTTGAAACTCGATACGAAGGAACTACTGCAACGGGGGAAACTTTTAATCGTGGTGGAAAAGCTGATATTATTTTAAAATATGCTGATGATGGTACAAACTTATTTATTGCCGAATGTAAGTTTTGGCATGGTAGTTCAGAATTTTTAAAAGCAATATCACAATTGTTCGACAGATATTTAACTTGGAGAGATTCCAAAGTAGCTGTAATGATTTTTGTTAAAAACAAAGATTTTTCAAATGTTCTCAAAACGATAAAAGAGGACATATCTAATCACGATTATTATTTAAAGTATATTGGAGATAAAGGAGAGTCTTCGTTTTCTTATGAATTTCACCTGCCTCAAGACAATGAGAAAAAAGTTGAAGTAGAAATAATGACTTTTCATTTCGACAAACTATAAAACTATTGGCAACAACGTATAAAATTTATGCTAACTTTAAAGAATAATTGTAAAACCAAAACAACCAATTAAAATTTGTACTAGGCTGAAAATCCTACGGATTTTAAGCCGCACAAATCTTATACTATTCCGTTGGCATAAATTAGAAAAACCGAACAGCATTTATAACTTGAACGTTAACTCATTACTATGAAACAAAACGAACCAGTTAAATGAATTTAGGACTTAGATTTTTCAATAGTATCAAAATAGTCTTTATCCAACAATCCAAAAGATTTCAAATACTTTTCATCTAAAGATATTCTGTGAGTAAAAAAGAGCAACAGTCCCATAAGAAATAATATAAAAACCACAACTAAACTTAATAAAATACAAAACCATAAAAAGTAAAGATTTTCAAATTGTACTCTAATAATTTGGACATATATAAACCATATTGAAAATATTACAACGGGTAATTTTTTCGGAAAACCTTCAATTTTAAGAAAACTACTTTTATCAGAAATCATCTTCGAAATGTATTCATCAAATTTCTTTCCTTTTATTACTTTTTTGTCTTTATAATCAACAACTTCTTTCCATTGTAAAATTAGAATATTATTCTTCCGAGTTGCTTTCTTATGAGAAAAATACCTTAATAATTTTAAAATATTATAAAACACTATCGCTAATAAATGAACAATAATCACAGAAATTGAATTCACCATTATAAAGAGAAATAACGGAATTATAATACTCAAGTCTGCAAACAATCCGACAAAGTATTCAACCGTAAAACTAAACCCTCTAAATTCAAATCCCAGTTTATAACCTAACCAAATAGATATAATAATACTACAAAAATAATAAGTTACATTAACTAAAACTTTTGTTTTCTTGTCGCTTGCTTCACTTGAAAGATCAAAGAAAAATCCAAATAATTTATCCATCTATTTAATTTTATGGCTGACAATTTAAGCATTATTAACGTCAAAATGAATGAATTCTAAAATCTCAACTTAATAAAAATATGGATTGAATTATTGATTTAGAATATAAATTATTGAAACTAAAAAACTATGCCTAACACCGGTTGTAATTACTGCGTCAGTTCGCTGCACTCGTGTCATTGTGGTATTATAATTAAATATAAAAATTAGAACTATATTTAAATTTTAAAAAACGTCATGAAAAATTCGTTGTCACAGTTTTTATTTGGCCTAAAAAGTGCCTCCAGCAACGTTGCGGGCAGAGGTTGGCACACCTGCCTACTGGCAGGCAAGCTCGGAGTGAAAGCCAAATAAAACTGCCAATCCACAACGCAATCATAACCAATACCGTTAGCAACAATTACACAACACAACCAACTAAATGAACTTCAAATCAAAAAATTTAATTCTAATTATAGGTAATGGATTTGATTTAGCACATAAATTTAAAACATCTTACAATGATTTTGCTAACCATATCATAGAAAAAAAACTCGCAACGACAATCATCGATTCAAATAATTCAAATTATAAAGGTTCTTTAATTACAAAAGGCTTTGTTAGAGAATTGCACTTTAATATGGTTTTTAATCAACACGGTAGTGTTATGCAACAAATACATTACTACAAAAATAATAAGGACCTCTCTGGAGTTTCTGACACATTAAAAAAATTCTCTTATGAAATAAAACATATTATAACCAATGACTTTTTGGGAAAATTATTCGATAACCATTATGATAATTGGTTTGATATTGAAAACGCATATTTTAATGAATTAATTTCTATAGAAGAGAAAACAGTAAGAACAAAACCGAAAGAAGAAGAAATAAAAAAATTAAATGAAAATTTAATTGAGGTTAAGGATTTACTCTTTGAATATTTAAAAACCATCAACACCCTACCAAACCGTTTTGTAAACTCGTATTTTAAATCGACTTTATTCAATTCACTCGATAACATTTATGTAATAAATTTCAACTATACAATAACACTTGAGAATTACATCGAATCAAATGAATCCATAAAAATTAATTATATACACGGAGATATAGAATCTGAGAACATAATATTCGGATATGGAAATGATCAGCATCCTAAATACAAAAGAATTAAAAACTCTGGCATAGATGAATATTTAAGATTCTTTAAAACGTTTGAATATTTGAGTAATGGAAAATATTCCGAAATTTATGAAAAAGCATTGGAGAAGTTTGATGATTACGATGTTTCAATTATTGGACATTCATTAGGACAAACTGATAAAACTTTGCTTAAAGAAATTATAAACAATTCTAAATGTAAAAGAATTCACCTTCATAAAAGAGCAGATTTAAGTGGGGATTTAGTAAACTTAAAGGAGAGTTTTAATAAACAGATTTTTTCAATAAGTAGAATTATAGATAATGAGAAAGATTTAAGAGTTAAAGTCTTAAATTTTAAAGACAGTAATTATTTCCCTTAAACCACTGTTGCCAACAAAGAACTGATTTAAAAAACAGGTCTATTTGTCCAAAATATTTACTACAATTATTTAAATTGTAGTATCAATATTTGGAAAGTATTTTTCAAAAGCTTTACCTTCTTTAAAACTATTAACATTTTTAATTTTATTAGTATAAATATTAACATGCGAAGGATTTACTTTTATAAAATTTTTCTAGTTAAATCTGTTGCATCATTACTTTTGGTTTCACCATTAAACTTCGATCTCAGAATGGCCATATCTTCACTTACCTTTCTATCCAAAATTTTAGCATAATGCTGTGTCGTTTTAAGAGACTTATGCCCTAGCATTTTGCTTACGGACTCAATTGGTACACCATTGGTTAAAGTGACCGTTGTGGCGAATGTATGGCGTGCTAAATGGAATGTTAAGTTCTTCGTGATTTCGCATAAGTCGGCAATTTCTTTTAAATATGCATTCATTTTTTGATTGCTTGATACTGGAAGAAGTAAATCACTATTTACTACAATTGGATGATTTGCATATTTTTTAAAAATTGCTTCTGCAGTAGGTAAAATTGGAATATTACTTCTTGTATCCGTTTTTGTTCTTTTGATTTTAATCCAACGCCCACCATCAATACCAATAACGACATGGTTTATGGAAAGTTTTTTAACATCTGCATACGCCAACCCTGTAAAACAACAGAAAATAAAGATATCCTTTACTTGATCTAAGCGTTTAGTATGGAGTTTCTTCGAAAGCATTTTTTGGATTTCTTCCTCTGTTAAGAATTCTCTATCAATCACTTTTAACCTAGCTTTCCAATTAAAGAATGGGTCTTTACTTATCCAATCGTTCGCATAAGCAATACGGATAATCTTTTTGAAATTAGTAATATATTTAATAGCTGTATTATGGCTACAACTTCTTTCCGTCTTTAAATAATACTCAAGACCATTGATGAATTTATAATCTACTTCTTTAACTGGAATGTCATCAGCATTATATTCTAACTTAATATAGGACTCTACGTGTTTTCTAGCTGTTTTATACCGTTCAAGAGTTCCTTGAGCAAAATCTTTACCAACTAAATGCTCAACTTGATTATTGTGATCTTGGAAAACCTTAAGGAGCATTTTATTTTTTTCATCCTTGCCTTGGTATATATCACGGAGTTTTGCTGCAGTAAATATCTTACTGTTTTCTACCAGGCTATCATGGATTTTATAAATTTTGTTGGTAATAATATCAATATAACGATTCAACTCTTGTGCCTCTTGAGAGTAGCCAATTGACTTTCCTGCTTGAGCATTCCATTTATTAATATAAACTTTTCTTCTAATACTTAATTCTGCACGTTTACCATTCACAGTAATTCTAAAGTAAATATTTACTTTACCGTTACTATCTGCTTTACTACGTTTTATATAGAAAAGAAGTGAAAATGAATTATACATAGGAGTCAGTTAGTTTTTATTATATAAATATACAAAATTAAAAACAAACCACCTTATTTAACTCCTTTAATATCAATGATTCATAGTTAATTAGGGGTCAGTTGAAGAATTAATTTAGTGACCCCTAATTGGGCACTTTTAATTTGGTTTTGGATGGTATTCAATGATATTTCGTAAAACTAAAAAAGCCTACAATCATAATGATTATAGGCTTTTGATGAGATTTGACAATCTCTAAGCGGAGAAAGAGGGATTCGAACCCCCGGAGGTGTGACCCTCGCTAGTTTTCAAGACTAGTGCATTCGACCACTCTGCCATTTCTCCAAGTGTCTTCTGCTTTACCTAAATTTGGAAAATCTATTATCAAAAAGAAAAACATTTCCTTTAGGCGGGTGCAAATATAAGTTGCTTTTTCTTTTACTCAAACTTTTTTACTAAAAATATTAAAAAAAATCACCCTATCAATTCTCAAATTATTCTTGCAATTTGGTTTATCAATTAATAAGCGTTTGTTACTTTTGCTTAAAACTCTTTTACATGGCAAGTAACACTTTTGGAAACCTATTCACTCTTACAACTTTTGGAGAATCGCATGGTGAAGCAATTGGCGGAATTATTGATGGATGTCCTACTGGATTAGAGCTTAACTTAGATGCCATTCAGCAAGAATTGAATCGTAGAAAACCTGGTCAATCAGATATTGTTACCCAACGTAAAGAGCCTGATGAGGTACAATTTTTATCAGGAATATTTGAAGGAAAAACCACAGGAACTTCTATTGGATTTATCATTCACAATACCAATCAAAAGAGTAAAGATTATTCGCACAACGTAAATGTGTATCGCCCTTCGCATGCCGATTTTACCTATGACAAAAAATATGGACATCGCGATCATAGAGGTGGTGGGCGTACATCTGCTCGTGAAACCGCTAATTGGGTAGTTGCCGGTGCTATTGCAAAACAATTGATTTCTGATATCAATATTAACGCTTTTACTTCGTCAGTTGGAGAAATTACTATTAATAAACCTTATCAAGAATTAGATTTTTCTTTGATTGAATCAAATTCTATCAGGTGCCCTCAAACTGAAGTTGCCGAAGAAATGATTCAGCATATCAAAGAAATTAAAAAACAAGGTGATACTATTGGAGGTACAATTACTTGTGTTGCGCAAAATATCCCTATTGGTTTAGGAGAACCAATTTTTGACAAACTACATGCTCAACTCGGTAAAGCAATGCTTTCGATAAATGCTGTTAAAGGGTTTGAATATGGTAGTGGTTTTTGCGGTACCAAAATGAAAGGAAGTAATCATAACGATGCTTTTAATGCTGATGGCACTACAAAAACAAATCTTTCTGGAGGGATTCAAGGTGGAGTTAGCAACGGTATGGACATCTATTTTAGAGTTGCATTTAAACCTGTAGCCACTTTGATTCAAAAACAAGAAACGATAGATAGTGATGGTAATATCGTAGAAATGCAAGGACGCGGTCGGCACGACCCCTGTGTAGTGCCTAGAGCTGTACCTATTGTTGAAGCTATGGCAGCACTTGTATTGGCAGATTTTTATTTACTAAATAAGACGACTAAGATTTAGTTTATTTTAGAATCTTAGATTTGTTAATTTTTGTTTTTTCTAGCTCATCTAAATCTATACTATATACATTTTTAGATGGAGTTATAGAATATTCATTTTGCAAGTAACCTCCCAATATATATAATTTATTATTATAAAAATGCATGTTTGCCTTTTTCAAAAACAAACCAATTAAATATTGATTTAATTCATTTGTGTTAATGTTAAAAGTCAGTACTTTACCATTTTCATATATATAAATAGTATCATTAAAATGCGTAATTGCTGGTCTATTAATTACTTCAAAAGATTTGCCTTCTATTTTCCATTTCCCTGAATTTAAATCTAGAGATTCAATTAAACTTATATCATTACCACTATTACCGCCTATTAAATATATTTTATCTTTTACTAGAATCCCTTTTGTTTCTTTAGCAGTAGGCATATCATCTAACTCAAACCACAATCCTGTTTTAAGGTTGTATAAATGAACTTTATTTGAAAATATTTTTACTTTATTTTTACTTACCTTAACTGACCCTCCAATAATTATTAAATTTTCATTTTTTAAAACGGATGCAAAATTAACTGCTTGATGTGGGTTTACATCATCTAAAAATACAGAATCCTTTACTAAATCATAAACTTCAATTTTATCATCTAAATATTCTCGACTTTTATTTTTAGATAGCCTACGACCTCCAATTACATATATCTTATCCTCATAATAATGAATCTCACAATTTGCCTTTTCCCTAAATTCCAAGTTAGAATAACTCCAAGAATCATTTTCTATATAGTATATACTAGATTGGCGTGAAAATTTACGATAAGAATAATCAAATCCTACATCATCCAAAGCTTCTAGAGCAGCATCATATTGGATATTCTCATATTTACGACTACTTAAAGTTTGCATATATTCATTTGTTTCATTTGATCTATCACCACCAAAAAGATAAATTTTGCCATCTACAAGTGTAGATCCAAATGAATAAATTCCCTTATCTAAAGATGTTAACTTTTCAAATCGTAAGCTATTTCTTTTATACTCTCTTGAACTTACTAAAACATCCTCTAAGCTTTGTGTTTGAGAAATAAGATAAATTATTTTATTGCTATTTTTAAAATCTGAAACCGCTATCTTTTTAGTTAAATAACCGATATGTGAAATGATTAACGAATCTTTATTAGTTAATTTATAATCTATTTTTAAATTAAATTCTCCTTTAGAATTTGTTGCAGATCCAATATTAGATTCTTTAAGATAAACATTAACACCAACTAATGGGCTTTCATCAGTTTGACTCAATACATACCCATCTATATTTTGGGAAAAAGCAAAATAACTTACAAACAGAAATAATAAAAATAGTGTTTCCTCTTTCATAAAATTATTCTTCTAATTCAGTGGTAACCCACTTATTAACTATGTTTTCTAGAACATTTAAAGGGAGTGCCCCATTTGATAAAATAACTTCATGAAATTTTCGGATATCAAACTTGTCACCTAATCTTTCTTTTGCCATTTCTCGCAATTCCAAAATTTTCAACATTCCAATTTTATAGGCAGTCGCTTGACTTGGCATCACAATATGGCGCTCTACCATTTTAATAGCATCTAACTCAGCATTTGGTGTATTATCAGTATAGTATTTAATTCCCTCTTCTCGAGTCCATTTTTTTGTATGTATTCCAGTATCAACTACCAATCTACATGCTCTCCATAATTCCATTGCCAAACGTCCAAAATCAGAATATGGGTCAGAATAAAAGCCCATTTCTTTGGGTACAAATTCTGAATACAATCCCCAACCTTCAATATATGCTGTATAACTACCAAATTTTCTAAACTTAGGAATACTCGTTAATTCTTGCGCGATTGACAATTGCATATGATGCCCCGGTATCCCTTCATGATATGCCAAAGCCTCCATTTGATAACTAGGCATACTCGCCATATCATACATATTTGCATAATAAGTTCCTGGTCTAGAACCATCTGGAGCTGGATCTTGATAAAATGCTTTTCCTGCAGATTTTTCTCTAAACCCTTCAACCGCTTTTACTTTTAGCGCCGCTTTTGGTTTGGTAATAAACAACTCATCCAATCTGGTTTGCATACTATCAATTATCATTGTAGCTTCTTGCATATATTCTGCTCTACCCTCATTAGAATCCTCAAAATAAAATTGAGAATCTACTTTCATAAACTTAAAAAAGGATTGTAAATCACCCTCAAATCCAACAGATTTTTTAATAATTCTCATTTCATCATGAATTCTAGTCACCTCACTCAATCCTAATTGATGAATCTCATCAGAAGTTAAATTGGTGGTTGTAGTTCTTTTTAACGCATTCTTAAAATAAGCCTCTCCATTTGGGAATTTCCATGTTCCATCTTCATTGGTTGCCACTTTTTCTTGCTCTTCTAGAGTTTTTATTAAATGAGTATAAGCTGGAAAAACTCCATTCAACAATCCATCAATCCCTTTATTTATTAAGTTTTTCTTTTCATCATCACTAATATCAAGTGCAATAACTTTGGATGAAAAATCTTCTAACAACGTGCTATTCCTATTTGATTTATCAAAAGGAGCGCCTGTAATTACATTTCTAGAATCTTCAATTACTTTAAAAAACACAAACTTTGGAATCATGATTCCAGCATCTTGTCTGTTTTTTAAATTAATAACTAATTGGTCAAACAAAGGTTTCATTCCGTTCAATCGAGCAATATAATTTTCAGCATCTTTAACATCAGTAATTTGATGCATGTTGATTAAAAATGCAGGAACTTCTGCTTGCATCCCATGCATTTGGTTTACAGGATAATTATAAAGCCTATACTTATAATCACTTATTTGATTCTCTAATTTTGATTTGTACAAATCATAACTCAATTTAGTTGCGCTATCTAAAGCATCCGTATTTATAGAATCTTTAAGCCATTGCAAAGATTGTTTACAATGTTTTAATTCTTTCGCAGCAAATACATCAGAATAATCATTCCACTTATCTGCATCTTTTTTGATACCCAAATATGTTTGATCTTCTGGTTTACTATTTAAATCTTCTTGATATTGTGTTTCAAAAAAATCATTTGCCTTTTGTGATTCAAAAGTAATTACTTTATCAGAAATTTCATTTTTCTCATTATTACTACATGCAATCAACAAGATGGATACTCCAAAAATCAGGATATTTTTTAAATTAAGGTTAGTCATGGTTAGGTTAGGCTTTATTTTATGTTATGATCTTTTGATGTGTCTAATCCTATCTTACCAGAAAGGATATCGAAATACATTTTAAAGTCTGATTTAAGACTCCACAATGGATATTTAAAAGTGGCTGGTTTGTTCTTCTCAAAAAAGAAATGACCAACCCAAGCAAAGCCATATCCAGCTAACGGAACATATAAAAACAAGATAGGTTGCCGATGATAAATAGCTGTGAGTGCCAGGGCGAAAACAATGGTTGTACCAATTACGTGTAATACCCTACAGGTTTTATTACTATGCTCTGTTAAGTAGAATTTATAAAATTCTGGATAGGTTTCTATTCTATCTTCTGACATTAGTTGATTGCTTTTTTAAAAAATTCACGAATAGGCTTTGCTGTTTTTGAAAACGAAACAATGGTTTTCATTAGTTCTTCACTTTCAATTATTTCTGGATCTAAATGTGCAAAATAATACCATTGTTTATTATAAATAAGTTGTTGCTCCTCTCCTATTTCTTTATATTGTTTCGGAATTCGTTTTGCTTTTTTACCTTTTATTTCTTCAAAAGATTTGATAAATGTTTTATCAGAAACGAGCGAATTAAATTCTTTAGTATTTTTAGAAATATAATTTCTTATTTTTTCTATTTGTTGAGTATCGGGTCCAAATACACCTCCGTATACTCCTAACTTCTCTGGACCAAGCTCTACATATATTCCAGGGTAGGATTTGTCTTTTCTTCCTCCTTTAGAAATAATTGCGGAGTTATTTAACTTATAAGGTGTTTTATCTTTTGAAAATCGAATATCACGATTTATTCTAAAAATAGCTTCTTTTTGTGTGATTTGTATTTCAGTATCTTCATTAGAAAGCTCTTCAATCAAATCAGTAATAAAAACTTTAAAAGGTTCGCGAACAGTGTTTTCATAACGCTTACGATTTTTATCAAACCAATCTTTGTTATTGTTTGCTGCTAAATCTTTAAAAAATTGTAGGTAATCAGAAGTAAAATAATACATAATTTTAGGTTAATGTGTAAAGTTAAAAAAGATTATCAATAAAAATAAACTTTAACATTTACACAAAAAAACACCATCTACAAAATAGATGGTGTTTAAAAACTAACTCAAATTGTTGATAACTAATCTAAAATTCTATTTTTTCTTTTATACATTCATATAAAGTGAATTATTTATTGCAATACAATTTTTTTAGTTACATACGTATCTCCCGATTTTAAATTAAGTATATATATTCCTGATTTTAAACCCGACAAATCTAATTGCTTATCATAAAACCCTGCCGAATTAGAAATAGATGTTTCAAATACTTTTGCGCCTTTACTATTATAAATACTAACATTACTTGTATCTGTATTTAATAATTGGTCATATACTAGATTTATTTTTTTATCTATTGATGGGTTTGGAAAAATACCTAATGATATTTGATTAAAATCATCTACACTCATTGTAGCTGTAACATCTTCAAAATTAAATGAAATATTTCCAGTACTAGAACCTTCAAAAGATGTAAAATACACTCTATAGATAGTGTCATCAGAATATTTTACATAAAAAATTAAATCAGAATTAACTGCATATCCAGTTCCTGTAAAAGATTTCCAATCTCTACCAATCGTATTAATCTCATCTAAATATACTAAACCCGAAACATCAGAACTACTAGATTCATCATTTTCAGCTATAGTAATATTTGCACTATGAAGTACACCTGTAACTCCATAATAAAGGCTTTGATCTCCATAATAATCCGTTAAATATTTTGTAAACACAAAATCCCAGTCTGTACTTGCTGGTTCTGCGACAACTTCTGTATCATTTATTAATGAATAGTAGTTAAAGGTATTATTTGGATTGGATGAATTAGCTATTGTTGTAGTTGTATCTGAGCTCCAAGTTGCCCCATCCCATGTAGCATACTTAATTGTATAACCATTTGAGTAATCTTCTATAATTAATTTTTTATAAGAACCATCTGTATATTTTAACACAAAAATGATAGATCCTGCTACATGGTGTGTTGAAGGATTGTACTCTCCCCATCCATAGGTTGCAGATCCTGTATCAAAAGCACCAACACTCCAATCAGTTTCAGAATTATGTAATTCAGTCCAAGAAGTTTCATTTGCTACGTCTATACTGGTCCAATCTGCGATATTACTAGATGCTTCAAAAACTAAAATTCCCATACCATCATTTACACGCGTTGCAAAGGCATAAGCACTTGTTCTTAAAAATGCTAAGTCCCATAAATCTCTTACATAAGTACTCTCTGTTTCTGTAGAAAGTTTATAATAAACTTTGTTTCCATAACTAGCTCCCATAGAAATGTTTGCTGTTGTTTCTTGTGCTTTAGATATTCCTACACAAAAAATAAATAGTGCGAATAATTGTAATTTTGTTTTCATTTTTTTAAAATTTAATCCTATTAATTATTATTGTTTTTGTTACTTGTTTTTATTGTAATAAACTGTATTCAAATTCTGGAAAACCTCTTTCGCCACTATCATTTACTATGGCAGTAAAGCGTATTTTATATGTATTATTATCTACATCTTTTATAATATAAAATCGATCATTATAAGCTGAAGCATTAAATACATCTCTCCAACTACTTCCGATGATTCTTTGATCTTCTGAAAAAATAGTTTCATCAATATCAGATTTTAAAAAATCTTCATAAGCTATCTCAGTAGTATTTACTTGATACGCTTTTACATTTGCTTTACTATTATTTGTAATAAAATCTGAATACCCATAAGAACCAAAACCTGAAATTTCATTTGTAAATGCTGTAAAACATAAATCCCATTCTGCTTTTTTAGGTTCTACATTTATAATTGATTCTGAACTCAGACTAAAAAATGTAAAATTATATTGACTATCTTTTGAGATGACTATTTCTTGATGACTAGTATCCTCTATGCTTGCATATTGCAGTATATAATTTTCAGCATTTCTAAATATTCTAATTTTTTTCCACCCTCTGTGATTTCCAGATATAGCAACACTTCCAGTAGCAGGTATCGTCGTACCTACTTCATACCCCATATTTACCAAATACACTTTATTATCAGTATCTGTTAATGAAATTTCAGAAATAGCTGTACCTAGTATATCCCCATTAACAGCATCTACATATTCCATATTATCTGCAGTAAAAGTACCTACTGCTACTTGGGGTTGAAAACTTATAACATCTGCTTCTGTTACTAAATCAATATCTGTAAATTCAAGTTCTTTTGTTGCCATATAAATAGAGCCATTGATCCCAACTCTAAAGTGCTCTCCTCCGTAAAATCCTAAATCCCATGAATCTCTTTTTACTGTAGTAAAATCTTGTGTGCTTAGATCTATATAAACCTGATCTCCTTGATTGGGCCCACCAACTAAAGGTGCTAAACTGCCTCCTAATGAGGTTTCAAAAGATATTAAGAGTGTAGTGTATCCTTGAATATTATTATTTAATGAATACTCAATTTCATCTATTTTAAACTCTACCGATTTTTCATTATCAAATGGAAAAATGAGGTTTTTAAAAGTAAAAGTTGCATAATTACTATCTTTCAATATCGGAATTTGGATAATTCCGTTAATTGCTGCTGGTATTGTTTCAAAATCCACACCATATTCCGCATCTATTAATGCATAACTTATAGATACCATCCCGTTTTCTTTTGCGCTTTCGGAAAAGACTAACTCTATTTCTTCTTCAATTGGAATTGTTGAATAATCAATAGATACTTTTTCAAATGCTACAACAAACGGGTCATAAGTTCTATAATCATCCTCTTCATTACAAGAGGTGCAAATAGCCAGTAAGAATAAGCCTATTAAGTATATTTCATTTTTCATTTTATCCGAAGTTAAGTTTATATAATATTTTTAAGAAGTAAGACCTTCCGTAACCAAGTTGAATTGTTGATGGTGGACCTGAATGCGCACCTCCTTGCGTAGCTGTTGTTTCTACACTTTTAACATCTAAAATATTTCTAGCACCTAATGTTATTTCTAATGATTTATTTTTTAAAAATGCTTTTTTTACAGAAGCATCTAGCCAACTAAACCCATCTTGTTTACCCCTAACCAAAATAGTATTATCGTTTTCATCAACTTTTTGAACATATAAATATTGAGCTCCATTTAACTTATAATATGCAGAAAATACTAAGTCATATTTTGGAATATTATAAGAGATATTAGCGTTTAATTGAAAGCTATACAAATAATCATCATTATAATCTTCACTACTATTTATTACTTTAGAATATCCAGACAAAGTAGCACCTAGACCAAAACTTAAGTTTTTATGTTTTAATGTATTTTCTAATGACGTACCCCAAGTTTTGTAAGTGTCAATATTAGTATATTGGTACGCTAGAGGAGTTTCATTTACAATAGTCAATTCAATTCTGTCTTTAACATCTATATACCAAACAGAAAACTTACTGGCTACTTTTGTGATATTATCATTAAACCAAAATGTTCTTTTTAAATGTAAAAAAGTTGAGATTCCTTGTTCTGGATTTAAATTTTCATTTCCTCTAACATCATGATTTATATCTACAAAATAAGTATACAACTCATCATAGTTAGGCAATCTTGGAGAGGTACCAGCTGTAACTCTAGCCTCAATTCCATTATTAAACAAATATTTTGTTCCTAATGATATTGCCGCTTGCGTATCAAATTTTGATGAAAATAAAACTCTAGCTCCAGGACGAACTGAAAACTTATCTGTAAAATCAATTTCTGAAGAAGCATAAAAATCATACGAATCTAATTTTCTCTTAATATTATCACTCTCATAAGTCCCTGCCAATGAAGAAGAGTATCCATTAATTGCACTTAACTCATACCCTGCCTGAAAATTGAGTTTATCTGTAGTTAAAAAATTACTAAGCGTTCCTTTAGAATAAAATCCTTTCCTAGATTCATATTCAAAATTATTAATGTCAAATTTTTCTTCTTGACGAATTCTGTAATTATAAAACTCTGCATTTCTTTTTTGCTGTTGATAAGATAATGAAATATTATAGTCTACATGATTTTTAATTTTTCCAAGAAAATTAAGGTGATGATAAAACCTATTTGAAGTAAATATTTCATCTGAAGACGTAGGGTTAGTAGTTTCAGTTGCAGGCATATAATTTTCTCTAACTATTGCATCAAAACGTTTTACTTCTTCATTAAAATATTCAAATTTATAAAAAGCATTGAGCGTTCCTTTTGAATAATTTATTAATGCTTTTGTCGTAAATTGCTTTTTGGGTAACCAATCATATCCACGTAAACCATCGTTTTCTACATAATGCTCTCCTTTTCTATCATTCCACTTCCCTTTAAAATCATTAGCGGTCACCAAAACATCTGCATATAAATTATCAGAAATATTATGACCTATCTTAATAGATTTTATATGCCTTCCTTTAGTTGATAAGTTATACTCATCACCAACTGTTTCTTCTTGTATATAAGGTATGATTGACCATTTATATTTAGATGTTTTTTTTGTAATAATATTTATAATTCCAGAAACTGCATTTGCGCCATATTCAACTCCCATAGAGCCTTCAACAATTTCGATTTGCTCAACATCATCTAAATTTATTTGGGTTAGGTCTGTACTGTTGCCTAATCCTTCATCATTAATTATTGGAACATTATCTATCAATATTTTAAAATATTGAGAATCTAATCCAAATAATTGTACTTCCGATTTTCCAGTAGATGCATTTGGAATAATCGTAATATTTAAAGCCTGATTTAATACATCTGCTAAATTATTTCCTGCTTGCTGAATAATATCTTTACGTGTAATGACAGTTACATCAAAAACAGATTTTTTTACCGATTGCCGACTGTATTGTCCTGTTACAATAACTTCATCTAATTGATTAACTTTAATAGAATCTTTTGGAATAGAATCGTTTTGTGCTGACAGTATTATACTGAAAAAAGCTAATAGTAGGGTTGCGTTTTTTTTCATCTCTAACTTAAACTATAATTATAACTCATGTTAATAGGCTCAATAAAATTGAAGTTATCGATAAATTTTCTAGAAAATAATGATGCTAGCTCTTCTAATTCTTCACTATTTAAAACAATTTTTAATCGATTACTTTCTGTAGGGATTGTTATGTTTTTGTAAAATCTTCCTAGATGATTTTTATTCAATGATATTTTATAGTTTAATTCAATTACAGAATCTGCAAAAGTTTCATATTCTATATCTGATAAATGAAAAATAAAATTTTTAAACTCTACATGTACCTTGTCACATCCATTACATTTATATACCACTCCATTTAATGTATTCCCTAATTTATATTTTATCATATTTGCTTTATTTTAATTCAGTCTAAATAATAATACTTTGCAAATATATGTATTATTCTTAATCAGTCTAAATAATATTAAATATATTTGTCAAAAAATATTTTAACCCATTAATTTATAATTCATGAAAAAATCAGTTTATTTTTTATCAATAATTTTTGCTTTATTATTAATTTCCTGTAAACCAATAACAAAAGAAAAAAACAGTTTAGAAAACAATGAAAAAAAGATTGGAGTATTGCTAGTAAATCATGGTTCAGTAGCTAAATCTTGGCGCCAGATGTTATTAGATGTAGAGGATCAAGTAAAAGAAGAAATTTTGGCAAACCCAAAAATTAGTAAAGTTACTACTGCTTTTATGGAATATACAGAGCCATCAATTGCGACACGCATGAAAGAATTTGATGCCGAAGGTTTTGATGAAGTTATTGTGGTTCCAATTTTTTTAACTGTTAGTTCTCATTATAGCCATGATATTCCTGTAATTTTAGGGATTAGTGCTGACCCAAAAGCCAAAGACTACATGATAGGGAAAGAAAAAATTGAAGTCTATAAAGCAAAAGCACGTGTAAGTATTACTCCACCATTAGATTATTCTACCTTATTAAAGAAAAATGTTGAACGTAGGGTAAATGCTTTGAGCAAAGATGCTGATAATGAAGGTGTATTATTAGTTGCTTATGGTGATGCAATGTATAACCAGCAATGGGAAGAAATGGTAGATGACATTGGAAAATACTTAAAAGTAAAAACTGGGCATGAGAGTATTGCATACTCATGGTGTGGTCATTTAGTTGGATATTCAATTGATCCTACTGTAAAGGGAATTGAGCAATTACAAGAATTAGAAGACAATGTTATCGTTATTCCTATTTTGGTTGCAAACGATCCATATTTTCAAAAAGACATTATTCAAGCTGCAGTTGACCATGTTGCTGGTGATGTCTATTATACACAGGATGCTATTTTACCAGAACCTGATTTAAATAAATGGGTAATAGACATTACAAATAAAACTACTGAAAGCTTATAGCATGACAATTAATTTTCTTTTTATTAAGAAAGAAATAAGAAAGATTATTGCAACAATATTTATTGCATTAATCTTTCTTTATTTTTGGTTGAATGGGCCTCTATTGCAAATTACAGAAATTGTAAGTATAGAAACTATTGAAACCAAATACTCAATACCTGTTTTAGTTGGTAGTGATGGTGTTGATAATAAAAGTAATCATGTTGCATTTAACACCCTTTCTTTTGAAGATGAAGAAATTTTTGGACATGGGTTACTAAACAAAAAGGAAAAAAATAAGACATGGGGGTACATTGCTGATGTAAAAAATAATCCTGGTTTATCTCCATATCTTGCAAGTAAAATATTAGAACACGCCAAAAAATTTGCAGATAAAAATAATGATGTAGTCATACATCCTTCTATAGATTTGTATTACGCTACCATTTCTGATAATAATTTTTCACCATCAATTTATTTAGAAAGTACAGACATTGTAAAAAATATTAGGGGATATGCTGGGGAAGTCAATGTAGGAATTATCATTGATAAAAATGGGTTTATAAAAAAAATTGAACATATTTCATCAAAAGAAACTCAGAGTTATCTTGCTACCATAAAAAAAGCAGGGTTCTATGAACAGTTCAATCAAGTATCAATTTCAAAAGGAACGCAACAAATTGATGCAGTAACCGGAGCCACTTTAACATCTGAAGCAATTGCAAGTACAGTTTCACAATTAACAAAACAAAGTATTCCTTATCCAATTTCTAATTATGCCGATATTGATGAAGTCAACTCATTTGATTTATCAGCAAAGTTAAACAGTTCATGGGTTGTACATATTTCGATTATATTCTTAATGTTTCTTTTTGCTTTTCAAAAAAAAATCAGAAAATCAAAAAAGTCCATAATAGTATTGAGTTTACTTTCTGTAATTTATATCGGTTTTTTTCTCAATAATTCTTTCACCTACATTTCATTTATACATCCATTTGTTGGCACCTCTGTTTCTTCTTTTGTTGGATTGTATTCTTTATTTGTATTACTAGGTGCAATTTGGGGCAAAAACACCTATTGTAAATATGTGTGTCCGTTTGGAAATATTCAGCGATTAATAATGCATGTAAATCCTAAAAAAATAAGTCGGAAGTTTTTTATCTCTAATAAATGGATTAAAAAAATTAGGGCTACACTAACTGTAATTTTAATTACTGGTGTACTGTTAGGATTAAGAAACTGGAGTAATTTTGAATTATTCCCTGATTTATTTGGTTGGAGTACGATTGGTGTATGGTTTATTGTGGCAGCGATTACAGTTTTAACAACATTGATATACCCTATGATTTGGTGTCGCTTGTTGTGCCCCACAGGTTCTTTATTAGATGGAGTATCTGATTTAATGAGTTATAGAGTAAAGAAGAAAAAATAATTTTTTTATCCTTGAAAGCAAAAAAGCCTTTTACAAATATTGTAAAAGGCTTTTTAAATTATTATTTATTTAACGGTATTATGCTTCTCCAGTCGGTCCAAAGTTTATTGGAATTTGAGGATGATCATAATCTTTAATTTCACCATGAGCTTTCTCAAACTTCTTAACATTATCTGCCAATGCTTTGGCTAACCTTTTTGCATGTTGTGGTGTCAAGATAATTCTAGATTTCACATTTGCTTTTGGTGTCCCCGGCATTATACTGATAAAATCAACGATAAACTCTGATACCGAATGGTTGATAATTGCCAAGTTAGAATAAGTACCCTCAGCAGTTTTTTCATCCAATTGGATATTCAGTTTTCCATCTTTTTGTTTTTGTTGCTCAGCCATCAATTATAGATTAGAATTTTCCATTTCCTCTTTAGAACCTACAATGATATTGTCATACTCGCGTAAACCTGTACCAGCAGGGATACGCTTACCAACAATTACATTTTCTTTCAATCCTTGTAAGGTATCAATCTTACCACTTACCGCAGCTTCGTTCAATACTTTTGTAGTTTCTTGGAACGATGCAGCCGAAATAAATGATTTCGTTTGTAATGACGCTCTTGTAATACCTTGCAAAATTTGCTCAGCAGTTGCAGGATGTGCATCACGTGCTACAATTAATTCTTTAGCTTCTCTACGTAACTTAGAATTTTCATCTCTTAAATCTCTAGGACTAATAATCTGTCCAGCTTTAATTGTTTCTGATCCTCCTACTTCTTCAACAACCTTCATTCCGTAGATTTTATCGTTTTGTTGGATAAAATCATTCTTGTGAACTAAATCATTTTCTAAGAATAAGCTATCACCAGAGTCAATAATTTTTACTTTACGCATCATTTGACGTACAACAACTTCAAAGTGCTTATCATTAATTTTTACACCTTGTAATCGATATACTTCTTGTACTTCGTTTACTAAAAATTCTTGAACTGCAGTTGGGCCTAAGATGTTTAAGATATCTGTTGGAGTAGTCGCTCCATCAGAAAGTGGCATACCAGCTTTTACGAAATCATTTTCTTGTACAAGAATTTGACTTGATAATTTTACTAAGTACTTCTTAATATCTCCATATTTAGATTCGATAATAATCTCTCTATTACCTCTTTTAATTTTACCGAATGATACAACTCCATCAATTGCTGTTACAACTGCTGGGTTTGATGGGTTACGTGCTTCGAACAACTCAGTTACACGTGGTAAACCTCCTGTAATATCACCTGCTTTACCAGACTTACGTGGAATCTTAACCAATGTTTGACCTGCTTTAATTTTGTCTCCATCACTAACAATTAAGTGTGCTCCTACTGGTAAACTGTATGATCTTAAAACTTCACCACCCTTTCCTTCAATCAATAAAGTTGGAATGATTTTTTTATTTTTAGATTCTGTAATTACTTTTTCTTGGAAACCAGTTTGCTCATCAATCTCTACTGAGAAGTTAACATCTTTATCTATGTTTTCATAAACAACTTTACCTCCAAATTCAGAAACAATCACTCCATTAAATGGATCCCATTGACTAATAACATCGCCTTTTTTAACTGTTACTCCATCTTTAATAAAGATATGAGAACCATAAGCAATATTAGTTGTACTTAATACAATTCCTGTTTTCTTATCAGTAATTTTAATTTCTGATGTTCTAGAAATTACAATATCAACTTCGTTACCCTGACCATCATCACCTTTTACAGATCTTAAGTCTTCGATTGTTGCAACACCACCAAATTTTGCAATTAATTTATTATCTTCACCAATATTACCAGCAACCCCACCAACGTGGAATGTACGCAATGTTAATTGTGTACCCGGTTCTCCAATTGACTGTGCAGCAATAACTCCAACAGCCTCTCCTTTTTGAACCATTTTTCTTGTTGACAAACTGTAACCATAACATTTAGAACAGATACCTCTTTTAGATTCACATGTTAATGCTGAACGCACTTCAACTGAATCTATTGGAGATGCTTCAATTTTATCTGCTATCTCAGTTGAGATAAGATCGCTAGACGTTACATAAACTTCTCCAGTAATTGGATCAATTACATCGTGTAATGAAACACGACCAATAATTCTCTCTGCTAAACTTTCTACAACCTCATCATTCTTTTTCAAAGGTTTAACATCTAAGCCTCTCAATGTACCACAATCAACATCATTTACAATAACATCTTGAGATACATCTACCAAACGACGTGTTAAGTAACCCGCATCGGCAGTTTTCAGTGCCGTATCTGCTAAACCTTTACGCGCACCGTGAGTAGAAATAAAATACTCAAGAATAGAAAGCCCTTCCTTAAAGTTAGATAGAATTGGATTCTCAATAATCTCTCCTCCACTTGCTGATGATTTTTTAGGTTTTGCCATCAATCCACGCATACCTGTTAACTGACGAATTTGCTCTTTAGACCCCCTTGCACCAGAATCTAGCATCATAAATACTGAATTAAACCCTTGCTGATCTTCACGTAAACGCTTCATAGACAACTCTGTCAAACGGTTATTTGCAGATCCCCAAATATCAATAACTTGATTGTAACGCTCTTTGTTCGTTAACATACCCATGTTATAATTTGCACGGATATTATCAACTTGTTCATTAGCTTTTTCAATCATTTCATGTTTTTCTTTAGGGATAATAATATCACCTAAACTAAATGAAAGACCACCTTGGAATGCAAATGTGTATCCCATATTTTTAATATCATCTAAGAATTTACCAATGGTAGGGATATCAGTAACTTTTAAGATGCTACCTATGATATCTCTCAATGATTTCTTAGTCAATACTTCATTAATATATCCAGCCTCTGGCGGAACAACTTCGTTAAATAAGACTCTACCAACAGTTGTCTTAATCAATCTTGTAACTTGCTCACCATTCTCGTCAATATCTTGAGTCCTAACTTTTATACCAGCATTAAGCTCAACTACTTTTTCATTAAAAGCAATGATTACTTCTTCTGGAGAATAGAAAGTAAGACCCTCGCCTTTTACGGTATAATCTGGTGTGTTCAATCTCTCTTTGGTCATATAATACAGACCCAATACCATATCTTGTGATGGTACTGTAATAGGTGCACCATTTGCAGGATTCAAAATATTATGAGAAGCCAACATTAATAATTGACACTCTAAAATAGCTTCTGGTCCTAATGGTAAATGCACCGCCATTTGATCTCCATCAAAATCGGCATTAAATGCAGTACACGCTAATGGGTGTAACTGAATTGCTTTCCCTTCAATTAATTTTGGTTGGAAAGCTTGTATACCTAAACGGTGAAGTGTAGGAGCACGGTTTAATAATACAGGATGTCCTTTTAAAACATTCTCTAAAATATCCCATACTACTGGCTCTTTTTTATCTATAATTTTCTTTGCAGATTTTACAGTTTTTACAATTCCTCTCTCAATCAATTTACGGATGATAAAAGGCTTGTACAATTCTGCTGCCATATCTTTTGGCAATCCACATTCTGATAACTTTAAAGTTGGTCCAACAACAATTACAGAACGTGCAGAATAATCAACACGTTTACCTAATAAGTTTTGACGGAAACGCCCTTGCTTACCTTTTAATGAATCTGATAAAGATTTTAAAGGACGGTTAGATTCTGTTTTTACTGCTGATGATTTACGTGTGTTATCAAACAATGAATCTACTGATTCTTGTAACATACGCTTCTCATTTCTAAGAATTACCTCTGGAGCTTTAATCTCTACCAATCTTTTTAAACGATTGTTACGGATAATAACTCTACGGTATAAATCATTTAAATCAGATGTAGCAAAACGACCACCATCTAATGGAACTAAAGGGCGTAATTCTGGTGGTATCACCGGAACTGCCTTCATAATCATCCACTCTGGTTTATTCTCTCTATTTTTATTTGCATCTCGGAATGACTCAACAACATTTAAACGTTTTAATGCTTCTGTTTTACGTTGTTTAGAAGTTTCAGTATTTGCTTTATGCCTTAACTCATAAGACAATTCATCTAAATTGATGCGTGACAATAAATCAATTAAACACTCAGCGCCCATTTTAGCGATGAACTTATCTGGGTCAGAATCTTCTAAATATTGATTCTCAATTGGGAATGTTTCTAAGATATCCAAATACTCTTCTTCTGTTAAGAAGTCCATTTTTTGCAATGGCTCTCCTTCAGCATTTTTTGCATTAGCTGGCTGTATTACTACGTATCGTTCGTAGTAAATAATCATGTCTAACTTTTTAGATGGCAACCCTAAAAGGTACCCCATTTTGTTAGGCAATGATTTAAAGTACCAAATATGAGCAACAGGAACCACCAAATTTATGTGTCCTACTCTATCTCTACGTACTTTTTTCTCGGTAACTTCAACACCACATCTATCGCATACGATACCGCGGTAACGAATTCTTTTGTACTTACCACAAGCACATTCAAAATCTTTTATTGGTCCAAAAATTCGTTCACAAAACAAACCATCTCTTTCTGGTTTATGTGTACGGTAATTAATGGTTTCTGGTTTTAAAACTTCACCCCTAGAATCTCCTAAAATCTTTTCTGGTGATGCTAAACCAATGGTTATTTTATTAAATTTTTTTACAGTGTACTTCTCGTTTCTTTTTGCCATGATAATGGATTCGAATTTTATGTAAAAATGATATAAAGTAGTAAGGAGTAGAAAACTCCTTACTACAAATTTTTGTTACTCCTCTAATCTAACGTCTAATCCTAAACCTTTCAGTTCGTGCATTAATACGTTAAATGATTCTGGTAATCCTGGTTCTGGCATTTGCTCTCCTTTTACGATTGCTTCGTAAGTTTTAGCTCTACCTTGAACGTCATCAGATTTTACGGTTAAGATTTCTCTAAGTGTACTTGATGCTCCATAAGCTTCAAGTGCCCAAACTTCCATCTCACCAAAACGCTGACCACCAAATTGTGCTTTACCACCTAATGGTTGTTGTGTAATTAATGAGTAAGGACCAATAGAACGTGCGTGCATTTTATCATCAATCATGTGTCCTAACTTAATCATATAAATTACACCAACTGTTGCAGGTTGATCAAAACGCTCTCCCGTACCACCATCATACAAATAAGTATGACCGTATCTTGGTACACCAGCTTCGTCGGTCAATGCATTGATTTGATCAATGTTTGCTCCGTCAAAAATTGGAGTTGCATATTTATTGTCTAATTTTTGACCTGCCCATCCAAGAACAGTTTCATAAATCTGACCAATATTCATACGCGATGGTACCCCAAGTGGGTTCAATACAATATCTACTGGTGTTCCGTCTTCTAAGAAAGGCATATCCTCAGCACGAACAATACGTGCAACAATACCTTTATTACCGTGACGACCTGCCATTTTATCACCTACCTTTAACTTACGTTTTTTAGCGATGTAAACCTTAGCTAATTTTACAATACCTGCTGGCAATTCATCACCTACAGAAATAGTAAATTTACCACGACGTAAAGAACCTTGTAAATCGTTTAACTTAATTTTATAATTGTGAACTAATTCTGCTACATGCTTGTTTAACTCTTTATCAGTAGTCCAAGAACCTTTAGTTAAATGCGCATAATCTTCAACAGAATTTAACATTTTAAGTGTAAACTTTTTACCTTTTGGTAAAACTTCTTCTCCTAAATCGTTCTTAACACCTTGCGATGTTTTACCGCTTACCAAAACAAATAGTTTGTCTACTAATTTGTCTTTTAAATCGTCAAACTTAACAGCAAAATCAACTTCTAATTTAGAAATATCTTCTTTATCCTGAGCACGTTTGGTTTTATCCTTTACAGCTCTTTGGAATAATTTCTTATCAATTACAACTCCTCTTAATGAAGGTGAAGCTTTTAATGATGCATCTTTTACATCACCTGCTTTATCTCCAAAGATTGCTCTTAATAATTTTTCTTCAGGTGTTGGATCAGATTCTCCTTTAGGTGTAATTTTACCAATCAAAATATCTCCTGGTTTTACCTCAGCACCAATACGAATCATTCCATGCTCATCTAGATCTTTAGTGGCTTCTTCAGAAACGTTTGGAATGTCATTCGTCAATTCTTCAGCTCCTAATTTCGTGTCTCTAACATCTAGAGAATACTCATCAATATGGATTGAAGTAAAGATATCTTCTCTTACAACTCTTTCAGAAATTACAATCGCATCCTCAAAGTTATACCCTTTCCAAGGCATAAAGGCTACTTTCATATTTCTCCCTAGCGCTAACTCACCTTTTTGAGTTGCGTATCCTTCACAAAGTACTTGTCCTTCTTGAACTCTATCACCTTTTTTAACAATTGGTTTTAGATTGATAGATGTACCTTGATTGGTCTTTCTAAACTTAATAAGTTTATACGTTTTAGAATCTTCATCAAAACTAACTTGTCTTTCTTCTTCAGTCCTGTCGTACTTAATTGTGATGATTAAAGAATCTACATATTCTACTACTCCATTTCCTTCAGCATTGATTAAGATACGAGAATCTTTTGCAACTCTACGTTCTAATCCTGTACCTACAATTGGAGATTCTGGGCGTAATAATGGAACTGCTTGACGCATCATGTTAGATCCCATCAATGCTCTATTCGCATCATCATGTTCCAAGAATGGAATCAACGATGCAGAAATCGAGGCAATCTGATTTGGTGCAACATCCATATAATTAACTTCCGTTGGTTCAACCACCGGATAATCTGCTTCAACACGAGTAATAATTCTCTCTTCAGTAAATTTACCTTTGTCATCCATAGGTAAATTTGATTGTGCAAATTTCATCCCTTCTTCTTCCTCTGCACTTAAATAGATTGGTTCTTCTTTGATGTTTACAATACCTTCATCAACTTTTCTATAAGCAGTTTCAATAAATCCAAGGTTATTCACTTTTGCAAAAACTGCCAAAGATGAAATCAAACCAATGTTTGGTCCCTCTGGAGTTTCTATCGGACATAAACGACCGTAATGAGTATAGTGAACATCACGTACCTCAAACCCAGCTCTTTCTCTTGATAAACCTCCAGGTCCTAATGCTGATAAACGACGCTTGTGTGTAATCTCTGCCAATGGATTTGTTTGATCCATAAATTGAGATAATTGGTTAGTACCAAAGAATGAATTAATTACTGAAGATAATGTCTTAGCATTAATCAAATCAATTGGAGTAAACACCTCGTTATCACGAACATTCATACGTTCACGAATTGTACGTGCCATACGAGATAAACCAACACCAAACTGAGAAGCTAATTGCTCACCTACTGTACGTACACGACGGTTAGATAAGTGATCAATATCATCAACCTCAGCTTTAGAGTTTACCAAGTCAATTAAGTTCTTGATAATTGTAATAATATCTAACTTTGTCAATACTTTAACGTCCATATCAACGTCAAGTCCTAACTTTTTATTCATTCTAAAACGACCAACTTCTCCTAAATTATATCGTTGCTCAGAAAAGAACAATTTATCAATAATACCTTTTGCCGTTTCATAATCAGGCGGCTCAGCATTACGCAATTGTCTATAGATATGTTCTACTGCTTCTTTTTCAGAGTTGGTAGGATCCTTTTGTAAAGTATTATGGATGATTGCATAATCAGCCATATTATTGTCTTCTTTGTGAAGTAAAATTGTTTTAGAACCAGACTCAATAATCTCATCGATATGGTCTTTTTCTAAAACCGTATCACGGTCAAGTACAATTTCATTTCTCTCTATAGAAACTACCTCTCCGGTATCTTCATCGACAAAATCTTCGAACCATGTTTTTAAAACACGTGCCGCTAATTTGCGTCCTAAAATTCTTTTTAATCCACTTTTAGAAACTTTTACTTCTTCGGCTAAATCAAAAATCTCAAGGATATCTTTATCTCTTTCAAATCCAATTGCACGGAAAAGTGTAGTTACTGGTAATTTTTTCTTTCTATCAATATAAGCATACATTACTTGATTGATATCAGTTGCAAACTCTATCCAAGATCCTTTAAAAGGAATAACTCTTGCAGAATATAATTTAGTTCCGTTTGCGTGGAACGATTGTCCAAAGAATACCCCTGGAGAACGGTGTAATTGAGAAACCACAACACGCTCAGCTCCATTGATTACAAAAGTACCACTCCCTGTCATATAAGGAATTGTCCCTAAATAAACATCTTGAACAATCGTTTCAAAATCTTCATGCTCAGGATCAGTACAATATAATTTAAGACGCGCTTTTAAAGGCACACTATGCGTCAATCCCCTTTCAATACATTCTCGAATTGAGTATCTTGGTGGATCTACAAAGTAGTCTAAGAATTCTAATACAAATTGGTTTCTTGTATCTGTAATTGGGAAGTTGTCTGTGAAGGTTCTATACAGGCCTTCGGCACTTCTTTCGTCAGCTTTGGTTTTTAACTGAAAAAAATCTTGGAAAGATTTAATTTGTATATCCAAGAAATCTGGATAATCAGTCACCAATTTTGCCGATGCAAAGTTTACTCTTTCAGTATTTAATTTCGTTGCCAATGGATAATTTTTTTGATTAAAAGTGTGTTAAAAAAATAAGAACGAATATATACGCAAAAATGGTTTAGGTCAATTTGGTTACCCAAAGACCTAAACCTTTATTGTGTATTAAGGGAAAACTTATTTAAGCTCTACCTCAGCTCCAGCTTCTTCTAAAGATGCTTTAAGCCCTTCAGCTTCATCTTTAGAGATACCTTCTTTGATTGGCGCTGGTGCGCTATCAACAATACCTTTAGCTTCTTTTAATCCTAAACCAGTTAATTCTTTAACCAATTTAACAACTGCTAATTTAGACCCTCCTGCTGCTTTCAAAATTACGTCGAATTCAGTTTTTTCTTCTGCTGCATCTGCTCCACCTGCTGCTGGACCTGCTACTGCTACTGCAGCTGCTGCTGGTTCAATTCCGTATTCGTCTTTTAAAATAGCTGCTAATTCATTAACTTCTTTTACTGTTAAGTTAACTAATTGTTCTGCGAAATCTTTTAATTCTGCCATTTTCTTGTGTTTTAATTTTTATTATTTAGTATTTATTTAGTGCTTATTCTTTTTCTGATAAAGTCTTGATAATTCCAGATAGTGTACTACCTCCAGATTTCAATGCTGAAATAACATTTTTAGCTGGCGATTGTAACAATCCGATAATTTCTCCAATAACTTCTTCTTTAGATTTGATGTTAACAAGTGCGTCTAATTGGTCATCGCCAATGTAAACTGCTTCTTCAACATACGCTCCTTTAAGAATAGGTCTGTCAGATGTTTTACGGAATTCTTTAATAACTTTTGCTGGTGCATTACCTGTCTCAGCAATCATCATAGATGTATTGCCTTTTAATGTGTCAGATAAATTCTCAAAATCTTTATCAGCATTTTCCATTGCTTTTGCAAGCAAGGTATTTTTAACTACAGCTAATTTTACGTTTGCTTTAAAACAAGCTCTACGCAAATTAGATGTGCTTAACGCGTCTAATCCTGAAATGTCTGCCAAATAAATGATGCTACCTTCAGTTAATTGAGCTGTTAAATCTTTTATTACTTGTGATTTTTCTTCTCTAGTCATAATTATATATTTATGAAACTGATTTAGCATCAATAGCAACAGAAGGACTCATTGTACTTGACATAAAAATGCTTTTTACGTAAGTTCCTTTAGCCGCAGTTGGCTTCAATTTAAAAATTGTTTGTAATAATTCATTTGCATTGTCTGCAATCTTGTCAGCGTCGAAAGATACTTTTGCAATTGCAGCATGTATGATTCCAGTCTTATCAACTTTAAAGTCAATTTTACCAGCTTTTACATCTTTTACTGCTTTTGCAACATCCATTGTTACTGTACCAGTTTTTGGGTTAGGCATTAATCCTCTTGGTCCTAAAACACGTCCTAAAGGCCCTAATTTTCCCATTACACTTGGCATAGTAATAATTACATCAACATCTGTCCACCCTCCTTTAATCTTTTGAAGGTATTCGTCTAAACCAACGTAGTCTGCTCCTGCAGCTTCTGCGTCAGCAGCCTTATCTGGAGTTACTAATGCTAAAACTTTTACGTCTTTACCTGTACCATGTGGCAAGGTTACAACGCCTCTCACCATTTGATTTGCTTTACGTGGATCTACTCCTAAACGAATTGCTAAATCAACCGATGCGTCAAATTTTACATTTGTAATTTCCTTAATTAAAGCAGATGCGTCACTAACACTTAACGTTTTAGATCTATCCACTTTTGCTACAGCCTCTTTTTGTTTTTTAGATAATTTTGTCATTTCTCAAAAATTTAAGATTTTACTGGAGCGGCTCCTTTAACTTTGATTCCCATAGAACGAGCTGTACCTGCCATCATTAACATTGCTGACTCAACTGTAAACGCATTTAAGTCTACCATTTTATCTTCTGCAATCGTTTTTAATTGATCCCAAGTAACTGTTGCTACTTTGTTTCTATTTGGTTCACCAGAACCTTTTTTTATTTTTGCTGCTTCTAATATTTGAACAGCTGCTGGTGGAGTTTTTACAACAAAATCAAAAGATTTATCTTTATATACAGTAATTGCTACTGGTAAGATTTTCCCTTGTTTGTCTTGAGTTCTAGCATTAAATTGCTTACAGAACTCCATAATATTAACTCCGGCAGCACCTAAAGCTGGTCCTACTGGTGGTGAAGGATTTGCTGCACCTCCACGCACTTGTAATTTTACAACCTTGCTTATTTCTTTTGCCATCTTTAAAACTTAATTAGGTTAAATAATACAGTTAATGGAAGCTAACTGTAGTATTAAATATTTAATGTAACAATTATGAAATTTTTTCTACTTGCATATAGCTCAATTCAAGTGGAGTTTTGCGCCCAAAGATTTTCACCATAACTTCTAATTTCCTTTTCTCTTCATTTATCTTTTCGATCGTACCATCAAATCCGTTAAACGGACCATCAACCACTTTAACGCTCTCTCCTATTGTATAAGGAATTACAACATTTTCATTTTGAATAGACAACTCATCAACTTTCCCTAACATTCTATTCACTTCAGCTTTTCTTAATGGCACAGGATCTCCTCCTTTAACTTCGCCTAAAAAACCAATAACTCCAGGGATTGCTTTTATAATATGAGGAATTTCTCCGCTCAAATTAGCTTCGATCATAATGTAACCAGGAAAATATACTCTCTCTTTATGTATTTTTTTCCCATCTCTTACCTGAATCACTTTTTCTGTCGGAACTAGAACTTGTTCTATATAGTCAGCTATTTTTAAACGAGAAATCTCATTTTCAATATAGTTCTTAACTTTATTTTCTTGTCCGCCGATAGCTCTAACTACGTACCATTTCTTTACAAAATCTGCCATAACTACCTAATTAAAACCATTTAAACAACTGACCAAGAATTGATTGAAATCCTTTATCAACAAAAAATACTGCTAATGCAAAAATAATAGTAAAAATAGCAACAACAACAGTTGATTTCTGAGCTTCTGCCCAAGGCAACCAAGTCATTTTTGTTTGTAACTCTACAAATGAATCTTTAATGTAATTGATAACTTTCATCTAATATCTGTTGTTAATTATTTAAACTCGCACGGGTGGAGAGGCTCGAACTCCCGACACCTGGTTTTGGAGACCAGTGCTCTACCAACTGAGCTACACCCGTAAATACAAGCTGCTTCCTCTTAAATCAAAGAGAAGCAGCTTGCATAAAACCTGTTGGGTGTGGTATAAATTATAGAATTTCTGTAACCTGACCAGCACCTACTGTTCTACCTCCTTCACGAATTGCAAAACGCAAACCAACGTTCATTGCAATTGGCTGATGTAAATCTACAGTAATAGTTAAGTTATCACCTGGCATTACCATTTCAACACCATCAGGTAAATTAATAGTACCTGTTACGTCTGTTGTTCTTACGTAAAACTGTGGACGATAGTTGTTATGGAATGGAGTGTGACGCCCACCTTCTTCTTTTTTAAGTACGTAAACTTCTGCTTTGAATTTAGCATGTGGAGTTACAGAACCTGGCTTACAGATTACCATACCTCTTTTGATATCAGTCTTATCAATACCTCTTAACAAGATACCAACATTATCTCCAGCTTCACCTCTATCTAATATTTTACGGAACATTTCAACTCCAGTAATAGTAGAAGTTAATTTTTCAGCTCCCATACCAATAATATCAACAGCATCTCCTGTGTTTGCAACACCAGTTTCGATACGTCCAGTTGCAACTGTACCACGACCTGTAATAGTAAACACATCTTCAATTGGCATTAAAAAATCTTTATCAACTTCTCTTGTAGGTAATTCAATCCAAGTATCTACAGCATCCATCAATTCCATAATAGAATCAACCCATTTCGGATCAGCATTCAACCCTCCTAAAGCAGAACCAGCAATTACTGGAGTATTATCACCATCATACTCATAGAAGTCTAACAATTCTCTAACTTCCATCTCAACTAATTCTAGCAACTCCTCATCATCAACCATATCCACTTTATTCATGAATACAACCATTCTAGGAATACCAACTTGACGACCTAATAAAATGTGCTCTCTAGTTTGTGGCATAGGACCATCAGTAGCAGCAACAACTAAAATAGCACCATCCATTTGAGCAGCACCAGTTACCATATTCTTTACATAATCGGCGTGACCTGGACAGTCAACGTGAGCGTAATGACGATTAGCTGTTGAATACTCTACATGTGAAGTGTTAATTGTAATACCTCTTTCTTTTTCTTCCGGAGCGTTATCAATTTGATCAAAATCCTTTACCTCAGAAAGTCCTTTTGAAGCTAATACCGTTGTAATAGCAGCAGTTAAAGTAGTTTTACCGTGATCTACGTGTCCAATTGTACCAATATTAAGGTGAGCTTTGGAGCGGTCAAAATGTTCTTTTGCCATGATTATTAATTTTTAATTCTTAGTTATATATATAATTATAGTGTTCATATTTTTGAGCCAATGACGGGAATTGAACCCGTGACCTCTTCCTTACCAAGGAAACGCTCTACCTCTGAGCTACACCGGCTTTTAAAAATTGAGCGAGAGACCGGGTTCGAACCGGCGACATTCAGCTTGGAAGGCTGACGCTCTACCAACTGAGCTACTCTCGCATTTTTTAAAATCAATTCCTAATGTTTTAATTGGCTAAAACAATGGTGGTGAGAGAAGGATTCGAACCTTCGAAGCTTGCGCAGCAGATTTACAGTCTGCCCTCGTTGGCCACTTGAGTATCTCACCATTTTTCAAAGAACTGAAATTGAAATTTATCAATTTCTTTTCAAAAAAATCAAGCTCAAAAAATTGGAGCTTGTATAAATTTTTCGAGCCGATGGAGGGACTCGAACCCACGACCTGCTGATTACAAATCAGCTGCTCTAGCCAGCTGAGCTACATCGGCATTTCTGTTAAAAAACAGCCCGCTATTTCTAACGGACTGCAAATGTATAAAGTTTATTTTCTTTAAACAAACCTTTATAGTTATTTTTTATTATTTTTTTTTAGACCTGATATGAGCGTTGTTTTTCTTTACGCTTATTTAGCTGTCTTTTAAGCGCATCAACAGTCAGAGCAACACCTTCTTCAAAAGTTTTAGAAACTTTTTTCACAACAAAATCATTCCCCGGAACATTGATTTTTATCTCTACTATTTTATTTTCTTTTTCGCTTGTTTGTTGAACCTTTAAAAAAACCTCCGAATCTACAATCTTGTCATAGTATTTTTCTAATGATTCTACTTTTTTTTCTACAAATTCAACTAGTTCTTTGTCTGCGTTGAAATTAACTGACTGCACAAATACTTTCATATTAAATCAATTTTTAGTACTTCTTGGATGAGCACTGTTATACACTTCTTTTAATTTTCCCAAACTACTATGGGTATATTCTTGTGTTGACGCTAAGCTAGAATGACCTAGCAACTCTTTAACTGAATTAAGATCTGCCCCTTCATTTAATAGGTGTGTAGCGAATGAATGTCGCAACACGTGAGGGCTTTTCTTAACCTTCGAAGACACCGTACTAAAATACTCATTTATTATCCTATAAACAAGAGTAGGGTATAATTTATTTTTCTTATCAGTTATAAAAAGAGCGTCGGAATTAGCAGTAAATAAATCCCTCTCTTTTAAATAAATTTGAATCGATTTTCTTACAGCTGGCAACAAAGGTACAATCCTTTCTTTATTTCGCTTCCCTAAAACCTTTAATGAATTGTTAAAAAAATCTACGTCTTGTACCTTTATGTTAATCAATTCATTTCTACGAATTCCAGTAGAATAGAATAGCTCTACAATCAACCTATTTCGAAGTGATTTAAAATCTGACTCCTTATTAATAGAGTTAATTACTGATGTGATTTCTTTTTCTGAAAACGGAACTTGAACTCGCTTTGAAACTTTTAATGCTTTGTGATTTATTAATGGATTCTTTTCTAACTGCTTTGTTTTTTGTAAATATCTATAAAAGGTATTTAAACTGCTAACTTTTCTATTAACAGTCCTATTAGCTATATTTGAATCAACAAGACTTACTATCCAAGATCTGATTTGAGCGTAATTTACATCAACCAAATTATCTTCATCAAATTCTTGTTTGCAAAATTGCTGAAAGGAATTTAAATCCTTTTGATAGGCAATAATTGTATGCCTAGAATATTTTTTTTCGAAGGATAAATATTCAATAAATGATGTAATAAAATTGGGCATAAAAAAATCCGTTAGAATACAAAATTACGAATTCTAACGGATTAAATATTATTATAAGGAATATTAACCTTGTTCTTCTTTAGTTCTTAATCTTTGAACATAAGCAGCTTTAATATTCTGTGCTCTCTTAACAACAGAAGGCTTATCAAATTGTTTGCGTGAACGCAAATTTTTCATTGTCTTAGTACGATCAAATTTCCTCTTAAAACGCTTAAGCGCTCTATCGATATTCTCTCCTTCTTTTACTGGTATAATCAACATAACTTGGTTCCTCCTTTCTTTATTCTCCTAATCTATTTTTAGGGTGGCGCAAATATATAAACTATTTAATAATTGACAACCACTATTTTTAAATATTTTATGTCGCTGGTTTGTACTGTTTTTTATCAATCACCATTTTAGCAATTACTTCTTTTAATATTTCTGAAGTTCCTCCTCCAATTGGTCCTAACCTACTATCTCTTAACAACCTTGCTAATGGGTAATCTTCTATATATCCATAACCTCCTAATAGTTGCAATGAGTTATAAATAACTTCATCAGCCATTTTTGTAGCAGTCAGTTTAGCCATACTTGCTTCCTTAACTACATATTCACCATCATTTAATCTTTTAGCAACAGAATAATTAAACTCTTTACATACTTCAATCTGACTTGCCATTTCGGCCACTGAATGCCTTAGGGCTTGAAATTTATCTATTGTTTTTCCAAAGGCTTGTCTCTCTGACATATATTGTATGGCATACTCCAAAGCAAATTCTGCTCTTGCATGTGCATTGATGGCCATGACTAAACGCTCTAATGCAAAATGCTGCATGATATAAGAAAACCCTTTTTCTTCTTCACCCATCAAATTTTCAATAGGTATCACTACATTGTCAAAAGCAATTTCTCCTGTATCTGAAGCTTTCCATCCTAATTTATTTAATTTGGTTGCAGAAACTCCTTTCGTGTCTCTATCTACCACAAAAATACTAATTCCTTTCCCTCCTAAATCAGGGTTTGTTTTAGCTACTACTATTAAATAATCAGAATAAACACCGTTTGTAATAAAAGTTTTTGATCCATTAATAATATAGGTGTCACCTTTTTTTACTGCAGTAGTTTTAATTCCTGAAACATCTGATCCTGCAAAAGGTTCTGTTATACACAAACAGCCAATCTTATCCCCATTAATACTTGGTGTTAGGTATTCTGTTTTAATTCTATCATCACCTTCTTTATTAACATGAGTCATTGCCAAATAAACATGTGCCCACATTGCAGCTGCAAATCCACCAGAATTTATTTTTTGTAATTCTTCTAAAAAGATAACAGTATAAAATAAATCGAGATTCATTCCACCGTATTCTTCTGGGGAATTTATTCCGAAGTAACCCATCTCTCCAAATTTTTTCCAAATAAAGCGGTCAATAGTTCCTGTTTTTTCCCATTTATCTATATAAGGAGTAACTTCCTTTTGTAAAAATTCTTTAAAACTTTGTCGAAACGATTCGTGTTCTTCGGTAAAATGCATATTATTAAAACAGGTTAGTGGTGTGGTATTCTTTTCAATTATTTAGCATCCAAATATACGATGATTTTATCATATAATTCAAGAGGAAAACCCTCTATCAATTTCAATTCTTCAATTGATTGTAATTCAGCAACTTCATCTCTATACTGAAAAATATTCTTTGTAAGCTCATAATCTATGTATGGTAAATGCAATACCTCTTTAAACGTTGCAGTATTCACATTTAGCTTTTTGAAAGTTGGTTTTGATAAAACTGTATAGCGTTCTAAAACTCGGTCAATTACATCGGGTTTTAATCCGTAAACTTCGCTTAATTGATCATCAGACAAAAAACCATTTAGCGAAGCTCTAAATTTTATTATTCTCTCAGATAACTTTTCACCAATGCCATATATTTCTTTTAGCTGATTTGCAGTAACTATATTTAAATCTTGTTTTACAATTGGAATATTTTTTTTCTTACCTATATATGTACCCTTTTTTTTGGAAGATTTATTTTTGGCTATTACCCAATCTGGAAATTTAAAATTAGGTGACATAACCGCCAACAAACTATCCGACACTTCTGTTACATTTTGAAAATGTTTTGCTGAGTTAATATATTTACCATCTGATCTATGTTTTAGTAATCTATCAATCTCTTGAGTTGACATCCCTAATTGATAACCTTTGTAATCGGTAATAAAACTTGGGTTATAGGGGTAGGTTTTTGGTTTCCGCTTATCAACCTCAACCAATTTTAATGAATCTATTTGATGCTGGAAGACTGCTATTTCATCTAAAGGCAAATCAAAAATATCATTAGATTCTTTTACCATAGGAAGTCCAAAGAAATAAACCCCTTGTAACAAAATGATTAGTGCCAACAAAAAGAAAATCCCATTTCGTTGGCGTTTGTTATACCAAAAATGGGATTTAAAATTTTTCATAATTTTATTTTATATCATTTCTCTCCTTTAATAACAGACATGTATTTATTTAGTTCACTTTTAACTTTTGGCGCTAACAAAACAATACCTATCATATTCGGAACCATCATTGCAAATATCATTGCATCAGAGAATCCAATTACTGAGCCTAAACTTGCCGCAGAACCTATTACTACAAATACACAAAATAAAATTTTATATGCATATTCCATTTTTTTAGACCTCCCAAATAAATAAGCCCATCCTTGAAATCCGTAATAAGACCAAGAAATCATCGTGCTAAATGCAAATAAAACAACTGCAATTGTCAACACATAAGGGAACCACGAAATAGCAGATTCAAATGCTCCTGAAGTCAATAAAATTGCTTGTGCATCATTTAATCCAGCATTAGATGCCACAACATTTCCTGTAATAATCAACACCAAAGCGGTCATAGTACAAACCACAACTGTGTCAATAAATGGTTCTAACAAAGCAACCATTCCTTCAGATGCTGGGTATTTTGTTTTTACTGCTGAATGCGCAATCGATGCTGACCCAACACCCGCTTCATTAGAAAATGCTGCACGTCTAAATCCTTGAACCAAAACCCCAATAGCTCCACCTGCCATTCCTTCTGGACTAAATGCCCCATTGAATATTTCAGAAAAAGCCCATCCAATTAACTCATAGTTTACAAAAATTACAAATAACGAAGCTGCAACATAAATCACTACCATAAACGGCACAATCTTATCAGTTACTTTAGCTATTTTTTTAATTCCTCCAATAATTACAATACCAACTAGTATTGCCATTACAATACCAAACAACCAACCTTTGCCATGTAAAAAAGAAGCTTCACCTCCAGTAATATTTTCTACTAATTGAAATGCTTGATTTACTTGGAACATATTTCCACCACCAAACGATCCTCCAATTACAAATACTGCAAATAACACTGCTAATGCCTTTCCTAACTTTTCTAACCCTTTTGACTTTAATCCTTTGGTTAAATAATACATTGGCCCTCCGTAAACCGTTCCGTCTTCATCAATATCTCGATACTTTACACCCAAAGTACACTCTACAAACTTTGAAGCCATTCCTAAAAACCCAGCAATAATCATCCAGAAAGTAGCTCCTGCTCCTCCAATAGAAACTGCAATAGCAACTCCAGCAATGTTACCTAATCCAACTGTTGCAGAAAGTGCTGCAGTCAATGCTTGGAAATGAGAAACTTCTCCTTCATGTCCTTCAATCGCTATTGTTTCAATTGCATCACCTCCTGGAGTTGAATCTCCAGCAGCATTCATAGATTCGTGATGATCTAGATCATCATATTTACCTCTTACAATATTAACAGAAGTCATAACGCCTCTAAAATTGATGAATCTAAAATAGATTGTAAAATATAAAGCTCCTAAAATCAATGGAAACAACACCCAATAAATTTTTATACCGCCACCAAAATCAATTTGATAAAAAATTAAATCAACAAACCAACCAGTGGCATTACCAAAAACTTCATCAATTTGTTTATCTATTCCTTTTTCTTGAGCAAATGTTAGTAACGGTGCTACAAATAAAAGTAGCGCTAGAAGTTTTTTATTCATAATATAATTAGGTGATTTTAGTTTTGTTTAGAAATTTATTCATCGCAATATCTTAAAAAAATGATGTATCATCAAATTTTTTAACACATTCCTTAAAACATGGTTTGCAATTTGTCTACTTGTTCTGCTCTTCCTAAAACAATTAATGTAGACCCTTTAATGAGCTTCGTAGAAGCATCTGGATTTACAATATATTCATTATCAGGAGTTTTAAAACCAATAACTGAACAACCTGTTAATTTTCTTAAATCTAAATCTAATATCGACTTATTAATATATTCTTGTGATAATTCATCTACCCAAATTTCTTGTAGATTTGACGAACATTCTCCTTCTACTGAAAGCATATCTACAAACTCGATAATGTCAGGAGTAACAACTAAAGATGCCATATGATCACCTCCTATTTTATCGGGCATGATAACATTATCTGCTCCAGCAATTTTCAATTTCTTTTTAGAAGATTCATCTGAAGCTCTACTAATAATAGTCAAATTTTTATTCATTTGTCTTGCTGATAAAACAATGAACAAGTTATCTGCATCTGACGGTAAGGCAACAATTAAATTTTTAGCGTTTTTAATCCCTGAAGCCTCTAAAATTTCATCGTCTGTTGCATCTCCATCAACAAAAACAATAGCATCGTGTTCTAACTGTCTTAAAGCATCAATCCCTTTTTCAATAACAACACAAGTTTGATTGTACTTATTTAACTTAGAAGTAGCCTGTTGTCCGTTTCTACCAAAACCACAAATTACGGTGTGCTGATTTAATGAATCTATTTGTTTTTGCATTTTTTTTAGTTTTAATTCTTTAAAAAAAGTTCCTAAGGCTATGTTTTCTGATAATATTTTTAGCACATAACCATATAAACTCACACTCAATAAAATCAGAAATATGGTAAATAACTTTCCTTCTGTAGATAATTCATGTATCAATCCGAAACCGACTGTTGAAACGGTAATTACAGTCATATAAAGCGCATCGACAAATGTATCTCCAGAAATTAACATATACCCAATTACTCCTATCACCAATACGGATATAAGAAGAAATAATGCAATAATTAATTTTTTCTTTATATCGTTCATAAGTCAAATACTGAGCTGCGTTTGGTATATACCATATCTTTTAATTTTAATAAAAAGGCGAGCGTTAAATAAATTCCAAAAGATAAACCAACGGTTACAAATGAAATATAAATGAAAAATAATCTAACATTAGTTGCCCGCATTCCTAACCTATCAGCAAATCGTGAAGACACATCAAAACCGTGTCGTTCAAAATAATGTCTGATTGAATGTATTAATTTCATTTAGTTTAATTCAAACGCAAGATAGCAAAATTTGTTAGTGCTTACATTTTTTATTCGGTAATTTCTCATCCATTTTGTAGTTGTGAAATGTAACAAAAGTTACTGTCTTATTTTAAAAATCAACAGATTTTTGCTCAATGAAGATCATCAAAAAAAATAAATTGACCATCCTAGGAGTTCTACTAGGGTTTATTGGAGGGTATCTTTATTATCATTTTATTGGTTGTAATAGCGGTACGTGTGCCATTACTTCAAAACCGATGAATAGCACTCTTTATGGCGGATTGATGGGCGGGTTATTATTTAATATCTTTGATAGAAAGAAATCCTAAATTATTAAACTATATAAAAATGATCGGAGCTATAAAAAATATTTTTGGATTTGGAAAAAAAGTAAATTTCAAAGAATTAATAAATCAAGGTGCTATTATTGCTGATGTTAGAACCAAACCAGAATTCAAACAAGGTCACATAAAAAAATCTATCAATATCCCATTAGATAATTTACATAACGAATTAGAAAAATTAGACAAAAACAAAGTAGTCATTACCTGTTGCGCATCAGGAATTAGAAGCTGGTTTGCTAAAAGCAGATTAAAATCTAACGGATTTACTGAGGTATACAACGGAGGTGGATGGATGAGCTTAAACAATAAAATCAACTAAAATGGAAGCACACTATTATAATGTAGACATCAATTGGAACACTGACCGAAAAGGGATGATGTGTTCTCCTGAATTAAATATTGAAAACGGAAATAACAAGACCTGTATTGAAGTGGCAACACCACCAGAATTCCCTAAAGGAGTTCCTGGAATTTGGTCGCCAGAACATTTATTTACCGCTGCAGTGAGTAGCTGTTTAATGACTTCATTTTTAGCAGTAGCAGAAAATTCTAAATTAGAATTTGAAAGTTTTAGTTGTAAATCTAAAGGTAAATTAGATCGAGTGGATGGTAAATTTATGATGAATGAAATTATATTAGAACCAACCGTAATTATTTACGACGAAAAAGATAGAACTAGAGCAGAAAGAGTTTTGAAAAAGTCAGAAGCAATTTGTTTGATTACAAGATCTATCAAAGCTGAAGTTAAAATGAATTCAACAATAATAGTAAAAAAAGTATGAGAAGCAGAATTTTAAAAGGCTGGACATTGACTAGAGGATTTTATGTGCTTATTGGCACGTTGGTTATCATTCAATCATACATAGACCAACAATGGTTTGGTGTTGCATTTGGAAGCTATTTTGCTGCAATGGGTCTTTTTTCTTTTGGATGTGCATCTGGAAATTGTGCTAATGGTAATTGCGAAGTAAAGCCAAAAGCTAAAGAAGATAACCCAACCTAGCTTCAAAATATTTTAGTCATAAAGGTCGCTTTTGAATTAAATAACCAAAAGCGATCTTTATTTGTTAACCTAAGTTTAAGACAAAACATAAAGCCCTGTACATTAAGACATTTCCCATTTTGGGATTAAAAAATATTATCCTATCAATCTTTTTTTATCAGTAACAATAGTTACAATAAGTAGTTTTTATTAGTTCTAGTTTTGCCCCATAAATAAAACAACATATGAAACGAGCATGCTAAAAAGTTTAATCGTGAAATTGACAAATAGCAAACAGCATGTGACCTTTATAAAAAATAAATATAGACACATGAAAAACCTAGTATTACTTTTTACATTCGGAATGTTCTTTTCTCTCTCTTTGTTTTCACAAGAAGTTAAGTCTATTTCAAAATCTGAAGTACTATCAAAAGTTTTAGAAGAAAATTATTCTTTAAAAATTTCTGAGCAAGAATATTTAAAAGCCCAAGCCGATTACAGGCAAACCAATTCAGTGTTTTTACCAAACATCACTGCATCTCATTCTGGGATTACAACCACTAACCCGTTAATGGCATTTGGCTCTAAACTAAATCAAGGAATATTAACAGCAGGAGATTTTAATCCTGACTTATTAAACAATCCTGATGAAGTTACCAGTTTTGCAACCATATTTCAAGTGCAACAACCGCTTATTAATTTAGATGGATTCTACCAACGTAAAGCTGCTAAATACAAAATGAATGCAGTTGAATTACAAGCCTTGAGAACAAAAGATTATTTAACTTTTGAAGTTGAAAAATCCTACATGCAATTACAATTGGCTTATAAAGCAGTTGATGTTTTTGAAAAAACCTATGACTTAACAATCGAAAATCAAAAGGTGGCAAAAAATAGTTACAAACAAGGGTATCTACAAAAAGCCGATTTATTGTCTGTTGATGTACGTGTAAACGAAGTTCAAAATCAATTACAAGCTGCAAAAAGCAACGTAGAAAACACTTCTGATTATTTATCCTTTCTAATGAATGAAAAGGAACTTATGATTTTGATACCTTCAGATAGTTTGTCTATAAATACATTGGCTAACCCATTTAATATTATGGTATCTAAAAATAGAGCAGATATTAGAGCTATGCAATTGTCAACCGAGGCATATGAGGCTATTTACAAATCTGTAAAGATGGCTTTCTTACCTAGCTTAAATGCTTTTGGAAGTTATGAATTATACGATAAAAACATTTTTCAAGGAAGCGCAAACGGATATTTAGTTGGCGCATCATTAAGCTGGAACCTTTTTGATGGATATAAAAATATTGGGAAATCACAAAAAACAAAAGCTCAATTTGACCAATCTGTTTTAGAATATGAACAATATATTTCGCAAAGCAAATTAGATCTAAACAAAGCAAATAGGATGTTATTAGATGCCGATAACAAATTAAAATCGACAAGTTTAGCCTTAGAGCAATCTAAAGAATCTTTAAGAATAAGAACCAATAGATTTAAAGAAGGCTTAGAAAAAACAACTGATTTATTATTAGCCGAAACCCAATATGCTCAAAAACAATTAGAATATTATAAAACAATATTTGAATACAATTACGCATACCAATACTTACAATTTTTAACAAAAGAATAAATAGAACACATGAAAAAATATAGTATAATAATTGCTTTAGCACTTTTAACTACAAGCTGTGGCAGTGATGAAAATAAAGTAATCAATAAAAACAATTCACCTGCAATTCCTGTAAAAGTTAGTTCTATAAATGCTAATGTCAACAAACCATTTTTTACAGCTAGCGGAAAAATTGAAGCAGTAGATAATACAACATTGAGTACTCGTACCAGTGGTTATGTAGATCATATTTATGTAAAAGTTGGCGATAAAGTAAAAAAGGGAGATTTATTAATTTCAATTAACAATGCTGATTTAAAAGCAAAACGTGCCCAAGTAAATGCTGGAATTATCGAAACAAAAGCAGCTTACAATATTGCTAAAAAAGATTACAATCGTTACAAAAATTTATTCGCTAAAAACTCAGCTTCTCAAAAAGAGATGGATGATATGACTGCAAATTTCGAAATGGCAAAAGCACGTTTAGAAGCGGCAAATGAAATGATGAATGAAATAAATGCTCAGTTTAAATATGTTGATATTAAAGCTCCTTTCAGTGGAGTAGTAACAACCAAATTTATTGAAACTGGTGATTTAGCAAATCCTGGAATGCCTTTAATTTCTGTAGAATCTCCAGAAAAATTTGATGTAACAGTAATGGTTGCTGAAAGTGAAATATCGCAAGTTATAAAAGAAACAACCGTAGAAGTTTTGGTAAAATCTATTGATAAAACTTTATCTGGAGTTGTAACTGAAGTAAGTACATCAGCAAATAATACAGGCGGACAATATTTAGTAAAAATCACTTTAAACAAAACAGATGCAGCTATTTTATCAGGCATGTACACCAACGTAAAGTTTCCATCAAATAAAAAATCAGCAATAAACAAGGTGTTGATTCCGATGGATATTATTGTAAAGAACGGACAACTTTCAGGAGTTTATACGGTAAGTCAAAACAACACCGCAATTTTACGCTGGTTGCGATTAGGTAAAACTTTTGGTGATGAAATTGAAGTTTTATCTGGTTTAAATGCTAACGAACAATACATTGTTTCAGCTAACGGAAAACTGTATAATGGAGCAAAATTAACTGTACAATAAAAGATAAAAGAAATGAAAGAAGGATTAGCAGGTAAAATTGCAAAAGGCTTTATAAGTTCAAAACTTACAGTGCTTCTGATGATTGTATTTATGGTCATTGGAGTATATAGCTCATTCTTGATTCCGCGTGAGGAAGAGCCACAAATCAATGTGCCAATGGCAGATATCTTTGTTGGATATCCTGGAGCAAGCCCTACTGAAGTTGAATCTAGAGTTACACAGCCTTTAGAAAAATTAATCTCTAATATCAAAGGAGTTGAATATGTATATTCTACATCTATGAACGGACAAGGAATGGTGATTGTTCAGTTTTATGTAGGTGAAGATGTTGAGCGTTCATTTGTAAAATTATACAATGAAATCAACAAGCATATGGATATTATGCCCGAAGGTGTTACCATGCCTTTGGTAAAAACACGCGCCATTGATGATGTGCCAATTTTGGGATTGACTTTGTGGAGTGAAACGTATGATGATTACCAATTAAAACTCATCACACAAGAGTTATCTGATGAAATTGAAAAAGTAAATGAAGTCTCCGTTACCAAAACTATTGGAGGTCGAAACCGTCAGTTACGCGTTGTTCTAGATAAAGACAAAATGGCTGAAAGTGGAATTGATTTTTTATCAATTTCGCAAATGATAAAAGCCAACAACCAACAACTAAATGCTGGTAATTTCAACAAAGGGGATACAGAGTTTACTGTAAAAACTGGCAGCTTTTTAACATCAGTTGAAGATGTAGAAAATCTTGTTGTAGGTGTTCAACAAAACACACCTATATATTTAAGTCAGATTGCAACAATACTAGATGGGCCTGAAATTCCAAGAGAATATGTTGCCTTAGGATATGGACAAGCAAGTGAAAAATCTAGAACTTATAATTCTGAATATCCTGCAGTAACAATTTCAGTAGCAAAAAGACAAGGGGCTGACGCTATGAAATTAGCTTCAGTAATTTTAGGCAAAGTAGAGCACTTAAAAAAGACTTTAATTCCTGATGATGTGCATGTTGAAGTTACCAGAAATTATGGAGAAACTGCATCCCAAAAAGTATCAGAATTATTATTACATCTCATGGGCTCAATTTTAGCGGTTACCTTAGTCGTTATGCTATCAATGGGATGGCGTGGTGGATTGGTTGTATTTTTATCTGTACCAATTACTTTTGCCTTGACCCTGTTGAGCTATTATATGTTAGATTATACCTTAAATCGAATTACTTTATTCGCCCTCGTATTTGTTACAGGTATTGTAGTTGATGACTCTATTATCATTGCCGAAAATATGCACAGGCATTTTAAAATGAAACGCTTGCCTTTTAAGCAAGCAGCATTATATGCTATTAATGAGGTTGGCAACCCAACAATTTTGGCAACCTTTACAGTAATTGCATCCGTATTACCGATGGCATTTGTTTCGGGAATGATGGGTCCTTATATGGCACCAATGCCAATTGGAGCATCTATCGCTATGATTTTATCATTGTTTGTTGCATTGACTATTACACCCTATTTAGGCGTAATTTTCTTAAGAGAAAAAAGTAAAAAAGGAAAGAAGCCAAAAGTTCACAAGCCTCTAGAAAAAACTCTTATTTACAGAATCTATAACCGATTAGAAAAACCATTAATTGAAAATTCAAAAATTAGATGGGCTTTCTTAGGCGGTACTTTCTTTGTTCTTTTTGCAACCATGGGATTATTTTACACCAATTCAGTTGCTGTAAAAATGCTGCCTTTTGATAATAAAAATGAATTTCAAGTAGTCATCGATATGCCTGAGGGCACTACACTAGAGCGAACCTTAGTTGTTACTAAAGAAATTTCACAATACTTGGCTACACAACCAGAGGTAATGAATTACCAAAGTTATGTGGGCACCTCAGCGCCAATCACTTTTAATGGATTGGTACGTCATTATGATATGCGTGGGGGTAGTAATATGGCAGATATTCAAGTAAACTTAACTGACAAGCACGATCGTAAACAGCAAAGTCATGAATTGGCGAGTATGATGCGTCCTGCTATCCAAAAAATTGCAGCTCAATACAATGCTAATGTAAAAATTATTGAAGTTCCGCCAGGGCCACCAGTATTATCTACAATTGTTGCCGAATTTTATGGACCTGATTATGAAACTCAAATTGATATTGCCAATCAAATTCAAAATATACTGATAAATACAAATGATGTTGTAGATGTAGATTGGATGGTTGAAGCAGATCAAAAAGAATATGATTTTGTGATAGATAAAGAAAAAGCAATAATATACGGTATCACACCACAGCAAATTGTTTTTACTATGAACATGGCATTGTCAGATAGAGCAATTACTAGTTTGTATGATGAGAATGCATCAAAACGTGTTGGTCTACTTTTATCTTTAGATGAAAAAGAAAAGTCAACTATTAGCGATATTTCACAGCTAAAAATAAAATCGCAAATGGGCGCTATGATAACTATTGGTGATTTAGTTGACATACAAGAAACCATAAAAGCGAAGAATATTTATCGTAAAAATCAAAAACGAGTAGTGTATGTCACAGCTGATATGGCAGGTGAATTAGAAAGTCCAGCATATGCTATTTTAGGGATGGCAGATAAATTAAAAGAAGTAAAAATTCCTGAAGGATTTACTTTAGAAGAGTCTTATTTATCACAACCAGAATACGAAGATAATTACACAGTAAAATGGGATGGAGAATGGCAAATTACTTTAGAGGTATTTAGAGATTTAGGTGTTGCCTTTCTGGTAGCCATTATCTTTATCTACATCTTAATTGTTGGTTGGTTTCAAAACTTCAAAGCACCTATGGTGATGATGGTTGCGATTCCATTATCGCTTATCGGAATCATTTTAGGACACTGGATGATGGATGCCTTTTTTACAGCAACATCATTTATTGGGATGATTGCTCTGGCAGGAATCATGGTTCGAAATTCAGTACTTTTAATTGACTTTGTTAACCTAAGATTGAATGAAGGTGTGCCTCTCAAAAAAGCAGTTATTGAAGCTGGAGCTGTAAGAACAACCCCAATTTTATTAACCGCAGGAACCGTAGTTATTGGAGCTTTTGTTATTTTGTTTGACCCTATCTTTCAAGGATTGGCAATTTCATTAATGGGAGGTACAATTGTATCAACAGTACTAACTTTATTGGTAGTCCCACTGGTATATTATTTAATAGAACGTAAAAATCATAAAGAAGAATAATATGAAATTATTAATGGTTACATCAGTAGAAGCGTTTCACAATGACATTCTTCAACTATTTAAAAAAGCAGGGATTCATAACTTTAGTGAATCAGATATTGGTGGACATAAAACTGCCGCACCAGTAATGACATCATCAAATTGGTTTGCAGCAGGTAAATCTGGAACACAATCAAATTTATTTTTCTCTTTTACCGAAGATAAAAATATAGATACAATGTTTAACTTATTAAGAGATTACAATAAGAATTTAGAAACAAACAATCCTATTAGAGCGATTGTTTTACCAATAGAAAGAACCCTTTAAAATCAAAAATTATGAAGAACAGATTTATCAGAGCAATCGCCGGAACATTTATATTAATCAGCTTGGTACTATCAGTTTATGTTAGTCAAGATTGGTTGTGGTTTACCGCATTTGTAGGTGCCAACTTGTTACAATCATCATTTACACGATGGTGTTTAATGGAGAAGATTTTAGATAAACTTGGAGTAAAAGATTAACAAGTTATCGTTTTTTTAACCCCGTTAAATAGGATTCATTATTAATTTAATGAGTCCTATTTTTTTTTAATTTTATATCATCAATTAAAAAAATTATTTTCAAAAAAATGCAATAGATTTAAAAACTTACGTCTTTGTATTTGAAGACCTATTATAAAAGTCTTTATAATGAACCAAGAATCAGAAAACAACAAAAAGCTAAACGAGTTTTTCGGTAAAGAATACCAATCACTTAAAGGCTATGTCAATTCAAGAATAAAGAACAGTATCAATCGTGATGCTGAAGATATTATTCAAGAAGTTGCATTAAAACTGTTTTCTGGAGCGGATGGGTATTCGCCTATAAACAACGTTGCTGGTTTTGTGTATTTTTCAATTAAAAACAAAATCATTGATATAATGCGAAGCAACAAACAAGTGGTTAGTGATGAAAATCAAAGTGAAGCTAAATTAATTGAATTTACTGAAATACTTTATGGCACATCAGACAATTCATATTCTGAAAAACTCAAAGATGAATTAAAAACATGCATCATGAATTTAAAACCTGATTATCGTGACATTATCATTGCAGTTGATTTTGAAGGGTATACCTACAAAGAAATTGCTTACGAAACAGGAATTCCAGAAGGAACATTAATGTCTAGAAGGCATAGAGCAATTTCATTATTGTATAAAAAATTAGAACACAAAAAAGAGAATATTAATTAAAAAATAAGTTAAAAATGGGAAATTTCTTTAAACATAAAATGAGAGGTAAATCTCCAGGAGTAATTGTAGGATGGGTAATCTTAGGCGCAATTGGTATTGGAGCATTAGCCATATTATTTGGCTTTGTAATCATGTGGCTTTGGAACTGGTTAATGCCAGAACTATTTGGGTTGCCAGCACTTACATATTGGCAAGCAGTTGGTATTTTTATATTGTTCAAAATCCTTCTTGGTAGCTGTGGTAGCGGAGGCGGTAATTGTAACAACCCTTCAAAACACTCAAAGTCAGAATGTGAAAGTGATTCTAAAGGCAGCTTTAGCAAATGGAAACACTACGATAAGTTTTGGAAAGATAAAGGCGAGAAAGCGTATAATGAGTATGTAGAACAAAAAGACACACCACAAACTGATGAAACAACCAAACAGTAAGTTACTCATATTTAGAACTGATATTAAGACTAAGAAGAAAGTCAAAGCAGTTAAACCTCTTTTTAACAACCATATTAATATACTCGATTGGTCAGTTGATTTAGAAGATATAGACAATGTTCTTTGGATTAAAGCTACAGAACAATTGGCTGAAAGCGATGTGATTAACCTTATTAAACCAATAGGATTTTATTGTGATGCTTTGGCTGATTGATAACTGAGATAAAATAACATGCGATTTAAAAAACTTATAAAACGAATGATAATAACAATAGTGACAATAGTAGGAGTAATTGTACTATCGTATTTAATTTTTACTAATTATTATCCGAGTTTTGGTGGAGATATTTCAAAAGAGCAACAGATTATATATGAAGTTTCCAATCAATATAAAAATGGAAAGTTTAACAACATTAAGCCAGTTCCTAAGGAGTTGGGTTTTTCAGAAACTGTAAAATTGGCTTATACATTTTTCACAACTAAAACTCCAAATGGTCGTCCGAAAGAAGATTTAAAAGTAGCCAAACTAGATTCTACACTAGTTGCTGATTATGTAGGTAATTCAAGATTAGTTTGGTTTGGGCATTCATCCTTTCTTTTGCAAATAGATGGTTTGAATATTTTAATTGACCCAATGTTTGGAAACGTTGCAGCACCTCATCCCCTACTTGGTGGAAATAGGTTTAATAAAGAATTTCCACTTGAAGTTGAAAAATTACCACAAATTGATGCCGTTATTTTTTCGCATGATCACTACGATCATTTAGACTATCAAACTATCTTAAAAATAAAGGATAAAACGCGTCATTTCTTTACTCCGCTAGGAGTTGGTTTACACTTAAATGCTTGGGGTGTAGCATCAAATAAAATAACAGAATTAGATTGGTGGCAAGAAATTCAGTTTAAAACATTAACTCTTGCATGTACGCCAGCACAACATTTTTCTGGCAGAAAATTAAATAATTCGCAGAGCACATTATGGAGTTCATGGGTAATTCAATCTAAAAATGAAAGTATTTACTTTAGTGGAGACAGTGGCTATGGCTCTCATTTTACTGAAATTGGTAATAAATATGGCCCTTTTGACATTGCTTTAATGGAGTGTGGTCAATACAATGAAAGATGGTCCGATATACATATGATGCCAGAAGAAACAGCCCAAGCTGGATTAGATGTTAACGCTCGCAAAATAATACCAATTCATTGGGCAGGATTTAAATTGGCCTTACACGATTGGACCAACCCAATAATACGCGTTCAAGAAAAAGCAAAAGAATTAGATCTTGAAGTTATAACACCAAGAATAGGAGAAGAAATAATAATTAAAGACTCTATTAATAGTTATACTAATTGGTGGAAAGATCTATAAGTTCATTTTCATCTACTTGTTTTGAATTCTTAAAATCAACTCTGTATTTTTTTTAATCAAATTTTTATATTGTGATGCCCTACTAGATTAACCAGTTGACTCTTTGATAAAAAAAACACTAGCTTCGCTTATCATAGGATATAACTAATTAAAACTCATCATATCCAACCGTTACCTACAATTTGAAAAACATATATGAATACAACATTAATTGGAATTGCACTTTTGTTTCTATTTTCATTAATAAAAAAAGACAGCAAATATGCGCATCTTGGAATTAACTTAAGCCGAATATATTGTCCGAAATGTAATTTGAAACAACCGATTATTAGAAAACCTGCGAATGAAAGACAAACATTATACGGAGGTCATACTTGCAAAAACTGCAAGACTGAAATGGATAAATATGGAGTTGAAATAAATTAATTGCAAATTATGGAATTGAATGAAGTTTATAGATTAGCAATTCCGCTCATCTTAATTGGAGTTGGAATTTGGCTGAAAAGTTTAAAAGAAGAAAGTTCTTCGAAAGTGAAAAAATATTGGCTTTTCTTTATCATTATCGGTGTTTTACAATTTGCCTTTAGAATTTACAAATATCTATAGAGTTAAAAACTGTAGGTAACAACGGTTATAATTCATTGTGGTATTGTAACTGAAATAAAATTAAGAACTATATTTAAACTTTAAAATAAATTATGAAACATTCGTTGTCACAGTTTTTATTTGGCTTAAAAAGTGCCTCAGCACCTTTGCGGTCAGATTTCGGCACACTCGGTGTGAAAGCCAAACAAAACTGTCAATCCACAACGTAATCATAGCCAAAACCGATAAGCGAACCTTCCACATTTCAACAAACTTTTCAACAGAACTAAGTCGATACCTGAAACTATTTGTTAAAACAAAAGTTCTCATTTAAAGAACTTTTGTATATTTGCAAAAAGAAATTGTATTGAAAAGAATAATTGCAAAAAGAACCTTACGTGAATTTTGGAAAAAACATGCTGATGCCGAACAGTATTTAAAGACTTGGTATGAAACAGCAAAAAACTCTAATTGGACATCTCCAAATGACGTAAAAAAGACATATGCAAATGCAAGTATTTTAAAAAATGAACGTGTTATATTTAATATTAAAGGGAATTCATACCGACTCATTGTAAAATTTAATTATTTAAGACAATGGGGGTTTATACGATTTATTGGAACACACGCTGAATATGATAAAATTGATGCTGACACCATTTAAAAAATAAGATTATGAACATTAAACCTATAAAAAACGAAACAGATTACGAAAAGGCTTTAAAAAGACTTGAAGTAATTTTTGATGCAAAATCAAATTCTAAAGAAGGCGATGAAGCTGATATTCTTTCATTGCTTATTGAAAATTATGAAAATCAACATTACCCTATTGAATCTCCCGACCCAATAGAAGCAATTAAAATTAGAATGGAAGAAATGAATCTTAAACAAAAAGATTTAGTTGGTGTTATTGGTGGCAAAAGCAGAGTTTCAGAAATCCTAAATAAAAAGAAACGCTTAACTGTTGATATGATTCGAGAACTTGAACGTATTTTAAGTATTTCTGCTTCGGTGCTGGTTAATAATTATCAATTAATTAAATAGCATCCCACAAACTTTTCAACATAACTAAGTCCAACCCTAAATTCTCAATTCAATTCTGTAACTTTGCCTTTTTTAAATTTTTAAATCATATTTAAAATCGGAAACTTAGAACATCACTATCAATATTTTTCTTAAATTTTATTGTTTTCAGATGCGATGTTTCCAAAAATATACATGGCAAACCCGCAAGAATATATTGAAGTTTTAGGCGCAAGAGTTCACAATCTTAAAAACATTGACGTTCGCATACCACGAGAAAAACTGGTAGTTATTACTGGTTTGTCTGGTAGCGGAAAATCATCTTTAGCTTTTGATACTATTTATGCAGAAGGACAGCGTCGTTATATCGAAACGTTCTCTGCCTATGCCCGCCAATTTTTAGGAGGCTTAGAAAGACCTGATGTAGATAAAATTGATGGGCTATCTCCAGTAATTGCCATTGAGCAAAAAACCACCAATAAGAGTCCACGCTCAACAGTTGGTACTATTACCGAGATTTATGATTTTATGCGATTACTGTTTGCACGTGCTGCAGATGCATATTCTTACAACACCAATGAGAAGATGGTGAGTTATAGCGATGAGCAAATTCTGAATTTGATTCTTTCGGATTTTGATGACAAAAAAGCCATCATTTTAGCACCTGTTATCAAATCTAGAAAAGGGCATTACCGTGAGTTGTTTGAGCAAATTGCAAAACAAGGCTTTGTTCGTGTTCGTGTAGATGGTGAACTGATGGAAATTGAAAAAGGAATGCGTTTAGATCGATACAAAAATCACGATATTGAAATTGTAATAGATCGTTTAAAAATTGACAAAACAGTTGTAAAAAGGTTGAGTGAGAGCATTAACACCGCTTTATATTCTGGAAATAATGTAATGATGGTATTGGATAGCGAAAGTGAAAAACCTCGCTATTTTTCTCGGGAATTAATGTGTCCAACAACAGGAATTGCATACCCAAATCCTGAACCAAATACATTTTCATTTAACTCGCCCAAAGGGGCTTGCCCAAAATGTAATGGCTTAGGAAACATACAAGTTGTAAATGAAACAAAGATTATTCCTGATGATTCTTTATCAATTAAATCGGGTGGTATTGCTCCTATTGGCGAACAAAAAACAAGTTGGATTTTTAAACAATTGCAACTAATTGCAGATCGTTATGGTTTTAAATTAACCGATCCCATAAAGTCCATTTCAAAAGAAGCCATAGAAGTTATTTTAAATGGTGGCAATGAAAAATTTGAGATTGAATCAAAGTCTATGGGGATTACCCGTAACTACGAAATTGATTTTGAAGGCATCATTAATTTTATTGAAAGTCAATATGCAAATTCCGAATCTAGCTCAATCAAACGTTGGGCAAAAGGTTATATGAATGAAGTGAAATGCTCAACTTGCGAAGGGAAAAGATTAAAAAAAGAAGCTCTACATTTTAAATTTCTCAATAAAAACATTTCTGATTTAGCCCAAATGGATGTAACTGAATTGGCAAATTGGTTCAGTGCAATCGAAAATAAATTAAATGATAAACAACTCGCAATTGGCTCAGAAATCATCAAAGAAATTAGAACCCGAATTCAATTTTTAATTGATGTTGGGTTAGGTTATTTAACTATTGATAGAACTTCAAAATCACTCTCTGGCGGTGAGGCGCAGCGAATCAGATTGGCAACACAAATAGGTTCTCAACTGGTGGGCGTACTTTATATTTTAGATGAACCAAGCATTGGATTACATCAAAGAGACAATCAAAAATTAATTAATTCACTGATAAAGTTACGCGATGTTGGCAACTCCGTAATTGTTGTTGAACACGACAAAGACATGATAGAACATGCCGATTTTGTTTTAGACATTGGTCCAGGAGCTGGATTGCATGGTGGAGAAATTGTAAGTGAAGGAACCTTTGAAGATTTAAAATCGCACCAAACTTTAACTGCTGATTATTTAAATGGGACTAAAGAAATTGCCATTCCTAAAAAGCGAAGAAAAGGAAATGGAAAAAAAATTATATTAAAAGGAGCATCTGGAAATAATCTAAAAGAAGTTACTGCTGAGTTTCCTTTAGGAAAATTAATTTGTGTGACTGGAGTTTCGGGAAGTGGTAAATCGACTTTAATTAATGGTACCCTCTACCCTATTTTAAACCATCATATTTATCGTGGTGTAAAAAAACCGATGCCATACAAAGCCATCAAAGGCTTAGAGCATGTTGATAAAATTATTGCTATAGATCAATCTCCCATTGGCAGAACTCCTCGTTCAAATCCTGCAACTTACACAGGAGTGTTTAGTGATATTCGTAGTATTTTTACCAAGATACCTGAAGCTCAAATAAGAGGTTATAAACCCGGAAGGTTTTCTTTTAATGTAAAAGGAGGTCGTTGTGAAACCTGTCAAGGAGGTGGTGTTAGAGTTATTGAAATGAATTTTTTACCAGATGTTGAAGTTGAATGTGAAACCTGTCTAGGAAAAAGGTTTAACAGAGAAACATTAGAAATTAGGCACAAAGGAAAATCAATTTCTGACGTGTTAAATATGACCATTAATGTGGCGGTTGACTTTTTTGAGAAATATCCAAAAATTTATAAAAAACTAAAAACTATAAAAGATGTTGGCTTGGGCTACATCACCTTAGGGCAACAGTCTACAACCCTTTCTGGCGGTGAAGCACAACGAATTAAACTAGCCGCAGAGTTATCAAAAAGAGATACTGGCAACACTTTTTATATTTTAGACGAACCTACTACTGGCCTTCACTTTGAAGATGTTAGAGTATTGATGGATGTACTTAATAAACTTACGGATAAAGGAAATACTGTTTTGGTAATTGAGCATAATATGGATGTGATTAAATTGGCTGATCATATTATTGACATCGGTATGGGAGGTGGTAAAAAAGGAGGTGAAATTTTGTGTGTAGGAACTCCAGAACAAGTTGCAAAAAACAACCAAAGCTACACAGCCCAATATTTAAAAAAAGAATTATATTAGCAAGCTTGGGAAAGAAGACGATTGATTAAAGACTAAAAACATTAAGACTATGAATACGAATGATGACAGAAAAATAAAAGAAAAACTTGCCCATAAAACATGGAATGAAATAAAAACCAACGACTCTTGGGCCATATTTAAAATTATGGCTGAGTTTGTTCAAGGCTATGAAAGGTTAAATAATATAGGTCCTTGTGTGAGTATTTTTGGATCGGCACGAACAAAAACAGATCAAAAATATTACAAGCTTGCTGAGAGTATAGCCTTTGAACTTACACAAAATGGATACGGTGTTGTTACAGGTGGAGGTCCTGGAATTATGGAAGCTGGTAACAAAGGTGCACATCGCGGAAAAGGAGTTTCAGTTGGATTAAATATTGAATTGCCCTTTGAGCAATTTGATAACGCTTATATTGATCAAGACAAAAATTTAGAATTCGATTATTTCTTTGTTCGTAAGGTAATGTTTGTAAAATATTCTCAAGGGTTTGTAGTAATGCCTGGAGGATTTGGCACTCTAGATGAGATGTTTGAAGCGATGACATTAATACAAACAAAAAAGATAGGAGCATTCCCAATTATTTTAGTTGGTTCTGATTTTTGGGGAGGATTAATGGATTGGATTAAAAGTACTTTACTAGAAAAATTTGAAAATATTAGCGAAAAAGACTTAGATTTATTTTCGATAGTTGATACCGAAAAAGAGGTTATTGATGTTATTGATGCTTTCTACAAAAAATATAGTTTAAGCCCAAATTTCTAAAAAAACAACACTTTAACAAGCAACCAAAATGAATTAATTGCATCTAATTAATAGGTGCTTATAAATAAGTAATTTGTAATCCCATAAATGAGCGTAGTCGATTGAAACGAATTCTTATCATCACATTATTAATATCAACATTCATTATTGATACAGCTTTTGCCCAATCTAATGAGATGAGCATGAAGGTGATATTGAATGATGAAAACCATGAGCTTCAAATTCAGCAAGAAATAGTTTTTCATAACAACTCAAATTCTGTTTTAGATACAATTTATTTACACAATTGGGCAAATAGCTTCAAAGACAATAACACACCTTTAGCAAAACGCTTGATTGAAGATTACAGAAAAGACCTCTATTTTGCAAAAGAAAAAAATAGAGGACACAGCTCAATCAACAACCTAACCACCAATTTTGAATCTGTAAGTTGGATTATTGATGAAGAAGTTTCGGATATTGTAGCAATACTATTAAATGATCCTTTAAACCCAAGTGACTCCATCAAAATTGCAGCTACCTATACCGTAAAATTACCTGCTGATAAATTCACTAGTTATGGCCGTAACAAGATTGCCTATAATTTAAGGTATTGGTATTTAACCCCCGCCTTTTATGACCAAGGATGGAAACTCATGAGTAACCTTAACATGGATGATTTACTTATGGATTATAGTAAGTACAATATAATTTTTACAGTTCCGGAATACTATACATTAAGTACAGGGCTACATGATGTAGTACAGCATGAAAACGGATTAAAAACATATCATCTTTATGGCAAAGACAGAATTGATGTTGAAATCAGTTTAAGCAAATTTAGTGACTTTGAAATTTTTAGAACAGATAAAATTTCTGTTGAAACCAATATTCCTTCTAAAGAATTAGGGCCTGCAGTAAAATCTGATATTCTAAATCGCGAAATTGCATTTATTGAAAAGCACTTAGGTGTTTATCCACATAAAAAAATCATGGTAAATAAAATTACCTATGCTAAAAATCCGGCATATGGTTTTAATCAATTGCCACAATTTTTAAGTCCTTTTCCAGATGCATTTGAATGGGATATCAAAATGTTTAAAGCATTGACAAGAAAATATATTGACAATGCTTTACTTGTAAATCATAGAGAAGACATGTGGCTAGTTGATGGTATACAGGCCTATTTAATGATGCTTTATGTTGAAGAATTTTATCCAGAAATAAAAGCAATGGGTAATATTTCAAAGATTTGGGGAGTTAGAAGTTTTAATATAGCAAAACTAGATTTTAACGATAAATACCCTTTTGTATATCAATTTTCTGCACGTAAAAACTTTGATCAAGCATTGACTACACAAGCAGACTCACTCTCTAATTTTAATCGTAAAATTGTAAATAAATATAAGGCAGGATTAGGACTACGCTATTTAAATGAATATTTAGGTGATAGCATTATCCCATCAAAAATAAAAGAATACTTTACTAAAAATCAATTAAAATATTCTACCAGTTCTCAATTTAAAGAGCTTGTAATTAATGAAACGGATACCGATTTAACTTGGTTTTTTGGTGATTATGTACAATCGAGCAAAAAAATTGATTATACTATAAAAAAGGTATCTGTATTAAAAGACTCCATAGAAGTAACCATAAAAAACAAACGCAATATGACTGCTCCTGTAGCACTTTATGGTGTGGAAGGAAAAGACATTCATTTTAAAAAATGGGTAACAGGTATTGATTCTATTACAAAAGTGACTATCCCTAAAAATGGATTTGATCGATTGTCTCTCAATTATGAATATTTATACCCAGAACTTAATTTAAGAGATAATTGGAAACGAACTGAAAATAAATTATTTGTAAAGCCTTTAAAATTTAAATTTTTTAAGGATATTGAAAATCCATATTACAACGAGGTTTTTTATACACCTGTTCTAAAATATAATTTTTACGATGGAATTCAATTAGGCGTTAACCTTTCTAATAAATCCATTTTAAAGAAAAACTTCTTTTATAAAATTACACCCTATTACGGATTTAAAGATAAAAGTGTTACCGGATCATTTTCAACAGCTTATCAAATTTTACCAGAAAATTCCAAAATTTACAAATATCAATTTGGAGTTTCAGGTAGCACCTCACATTACGGACCTGACCTTGCTTATCGAACTTTTACACCTTATGTTGCTTTTAATTTTAACCGAAAAAGCTTGAGAGATGTTGGTGGTAGTGCAGTATCTTTGAGTTATACAGATGTAAAAAGAGACCTTGACCCTAACGGGCAACAAAATCCAGAATCTAATAACTACGGAGTTTTTAATGTTTTTTATTCCTATTCAAAACCAGAAATTATTCAAGATTTAAGATATACAGCAGGATTTGAAGTTGGTGAAAAATTTAGTAAACTAACTTTTGATTTTCGATACAGAAAATTAACCGATAGCAACAGACAATTTGATTTTAGATTATACTTAGGCACCTTTTTACACAACAATACTACTTCAGACTTTTTTAGTTTTGGGTTGAGTCGACAATCTGATTACCTATTTAGATATAACTATTTTGGACGATCAGAAGATAGCGGTTTCTTTCACCAACAATATATTACTGCCGAGGGAGGGTTTAAATCTGATTTAGAACAAAACTTTGCTAACCAATGGATAACATCTTTTAATTCTAGTATTGGAGTATGGAGATGGATAGAAGTGTATAATGATGTTGGTTTTATAAAAAATAGAAATCAATCAGTATTTTTTGCTTATGAAAGTGGAATTCGACTCAACTTTATTCATGAATTTTTAGAACTATATTTTCCAGTATATTCAAACAATGGATGGGAAGTTTCACAAGAAAATTACAGTTCTAGGATAAGATTCGTTTTGACAATACACCCCCAAAAAATTATCAATTTCATTAGAAGAGGCTTTTATTGATGAATATAATTTAATTATTTTTAATTATTTTTAATATCCACTAAAAAACCTTAGATTTGCAAATCATTAAAAATAAGGAATGACTTCTGAAAATATGACTAAAAGTGCTAAGCAAATTTCTTTCGAAGATTTTAAAAATGAAATTTTAAATGACTATCGAATTGCTGTTTTAAGCAGAGAATGTAGTCTTTTAGGTCGTAGAGAAGTACTTACCGGAAAAGCACAATTTGGAATCTTTGGCGACGGAAAAGAAATTCCTCAACTCGCTATGGCTAAAGCCTTTAAAAAAGGAGATTTTAGATCTGGTTATTATAGAGATCAAACTTTTATGATGGCGATTGGCATGTTAACTCCTCAACAAGTTTTTGCAGGTTTATATGCACATCCTGATATTAAAGAAGAACCTTTTTCTGCAGGTAGACAAATGGGATCGCATTATGCATCTCATAGTTTAGATGAAAATGGAGATTGGAAAAATTTAACAGAACAATACAATATTAGCGCCGACTTATCTTCAACTGCATCTCAAATGCCTCGTTTATTAGGTTTAGCACAAGCTTCTAAAGTTTATCGAAATTTAGATATCCTTAAAACTCATCAAAAAAAGTTTTCCAATAACGGAGATGAAATTGCTTGGGGTACAATAGGAAATGCAAGTACAAGTGAAGGCCCTTTCTTTGAAACAATTAATGCTTCAGGGGTGCTTCAAGTACCAATGATTATTAGTGTTTGGGATGATGAATATGGTATTTCGGTGCATGCAAAACATCACACAACTAAAGAAAGTATTTCTGAAGTTTTAAAAGGATTTCAACGAGATAAAAAAAACAAAGGATTAGAAATACTTGTTGTTAACGGTTGGGATTATGTACAATTAATTGACGTTTACAACAAAGCAGCTCAATTAGTAAGAAAGGAACATGTACCAGTAATAATTCATGTTAAAGAATTAACGCAACCTCAAGGCCACTCTACTTCAGGCTCACATGAACGCTATAAATCTACCGAACGCTTACAATGGGAAAAATCGTTTGATTGCAATGCAAAAATGCGCGAATGGATTCTTGATTTTGAATTAGAAAATAATGGTGAAACATTACGTTTTGTTAATAATGAAGAAGTTTTAATCACTATTGAAAAGGAAGCAAAGAAAGAAGTGTCTAAAGCAAAAAGAGATGCTTGGAATGCACATACAGGAATTATAAAAGCTGAACAACAATATGCAGTATCCCTTTTAAATAATGCATCTAAAAATAGTAGTAACAAACAATTTATTACAAAAATTACTAATGATTTACAATCAATTAGCGAGCCTTCAAGAAGAGATATTTACGATACAGTAAGAAAATCATTTGTTTATTTAGTTGACGATGCATCTCCTGAAAAAGCAGCTTTATTAAATTGGTATAAAACAGAAGCTATTAACAAGAATCAAATGTATAGCTCTTTTTTATATAACGATTCAGAAAGTGGTGTAACCCATATTAAAGAAATTAAACCTGTTTATAGCGACCAAAAACAACTAGTTGATGCTAGAATAATTCTTCGTGATAATTTTGAAGCTATATTTAATAAATACCCTGAAGCACTTGCTTTTGGAGAAGATGTAGGTATGATAGGTGATGTAAATCAAGGCTTTGAAGGTTTACAAAATAAGTTTGGTGAAATTCGTGTTGCAGATACAGGAATTAGAGAAACAACAATTATAGGTCAAGGTATTGGACTTGCATTAAGAGGCTTAAGACCAATTGCAGAGATTCAATATTTAGACTACCTAGTGTATGCATTACAAATTTTATCTGATGATTTAGCATCCTTGAGATATAGAACTTGTGGCAAACAAACAGCACCGCTAATTATAAGAAGTCGTGGTCATCGCTTAGAAGGCATATGGCATTCGGGTTCACCTATTTCAATGATTTTAGGATCACTTAGAGGAATCGTAGTACTAGTCCCAAGAAATATGATAAAAGCCGCAGGGTTTTATAACTCATTGCTAAAAAGTGATGAACCCGCTTTGGTAATTGAGTGTTTAAATGGCTATAGACTAAAAGAAGAAATGCCAATTAATTTAGGTGAATTTACTACACCAATAGGTGTTGTTGAAACCATAAAAGAAGGGACAGATATTACAATAGTTTCTTATGGATCTACTCTAAGGATTATTGAGGAAACCGTACAGCAGCTAATTCAAGTTGATATTGACGTAGAAATTATTGATGTTCAAAGTTTATTACCTTTTGATATCAATCATGACATTGTTAAAAGTTTAGAAAAAACAAACAAATTACTTATAGTTGATGAAGATGTACCTGGTGGTGGCTCTGCCTATATCCTTCAAGAAATATTAGAAACTCAAAACGGATACCAACACTTAGACAGCAAACCAATTACGATATCTGCAAAAGCACACCGTCCTGCGTATGGCTCAGATGGCGACTATTATTCTAAGCCAAATGCTAGTGATATTTTTGAAGCAGTATACGGTATTATGAATGAAATGAACCCAACTAAATACCCAAAGCTATTTTAGTAAATATCTTGTTTTCTTTTTTCTTAAATTGATTTCAGTATATTTACAATCAATCAAATCAGAAAAAAATCAGCATGAATAAATTAGCTTTAACATTATTTCTATTCGCACTTTCTATTTCGTCAATTTTTGCTCAAGACAGAATTATTGAAACAGACTCTACAGTCATTACAAAACACCAAACAACGGTTAAAGGTAAAACATTTCCTTATCAAGCTACAACAGGAACTCAACCTGTTTGGGATACAGATGGTAAAGTAATCGCCTCTCTTTTTTACACCTATTATCAAAGAACAGATATCAAAGATAATAGCAACAGACCATTGCTGATTTCATTTAATGGAGGTCCTGGATCTGCATCTGTTTGGATGCATGTTGCATATACAGGTCCTAAAATTTTAAATATTGACGATGAAGGTTTTCCCATACAACCTTACGGTGTACATTCTAATCCAAACTCGGTGTTAGATGTTGCAGATATTGTATATGTAAATCCTGTGAATACGGGATATTCTAGAATGGTGAAAAACGAGGAAGGAAAATATCCTGATCGTAAAAAATTCTTTGGCATCAATGCCGATATCAAATATTTAGCTGAATGGATTAACACATTTGTATCTAGAAACAACAGATGGCGTTCTCCAAAATATATCATTGGTGAAAGTTATGGCGGTACCCGTGTTGCTGGATTAGCGGGTGAATTACAAAGTAGTCAATGGATGTATTTAAACGGAGTTATCATGGTTTCTCCTGCAGATTATTTGGTGTTTGAATCTGATGTACCAGTATCAACTGGCACAAACATGCCTTATTTTACTGCAGCTGCATGGTATCATAAAATGCTACCTGAAGCACTACAATCAAAAGACTTGAATGAGATTTTACCTGAAGCTGAAGCATTTGCTTTGAATTCCTTAATGCCTGCTTTAGCAAAAGGTGGATTCATTTCAGAAACCGATAAAAATCAAGTAGCAGAGAAAATGGCATATTATACAGGACTGTCAAAAAAATCAATTCTTCAAAACAATTTAGATGTTAGCACTTCTTTTTTCTGGAAGGATTTGTTACGCAACACCAATGGTAAAACTATCGGTCGTTTAGACTCTAGATACTTAGGAATTGATAAAACTGAATCGGGTTCTAGACCTGATTATAGTGCCGAATTAACTTCTTGGTTACATTCTTTTACGCCTGCTATTAATTATTATATCAGCGAAGAATTGAATTACAAAACTGATTTAAAATATAACATGTTTGGATCAGTACATCCATGGGATAGAAGAAACAATAATACGCGCGAAGATTTACGCTCAGCAATGGCATCGAATCCTAATTTACATGTAATGTATCAAGCGGGATATTATGATGGTGCAACCACTTATTTTGGCTCAAAATATGCTATGTGGCAAATTGACCCAAGTGGTAAAATGAAAGACCGATTCGAATTTCATGGCTATAGAAGCGGACACATGATGTATTTGCGTAAAGAAGATTTAAAAAGTGCAAATGAACATTTAAGAGCTTTTATTTTAAGAACAATTCCGAAAGAAGGAGTTGGGGCTAAGTATTAAATAAACATTATTGTATGAAAAGAAAATTTATCATAACATTATTAGTGTTGACTTTTATAAAAACTGAATTTTCATATTCTCAAAATGAAACTGGATTTTATCGTTCTCCACAATTAAAAGATAGTGTTTTGATTTCCAATAATTCTGATTTGATTGGGTTTGAACCAACCAACAAAAATGGAAAAGAGTATTATCAACTTGCCCAAGCATTTTGGGAAACTGAAAATAATTCCAAAGCAGAAAAAATGTTTCGTAAAATAGAAGAATCAGAAATCGAATTATTCAACCAAACAATACTATTCAATTCTGATATACCTGGTGATACGATTCAAAATATTTTGGGTTACGGTAGCTACACTTTTGATTATAAAAATAAAGCGAGTATCTATTTAACAAAAATCTTAATAGAAAATGAAAATTATAAACATGCAATAAACTATTTGACACTTGCTGATAATGAATATCAAGTCAAATTTAATTGTGGCACTGGTCAAAATAGTTACCGAAGACAGATAGAAAATTTATATGCTTTATACTATGAAGGGCTAAATCAAAATGAAAAAGTTATTGAACTTTTATTACCATCTAGCTTAAGGAGATATAATTTAAATAATAAAATTTTATTAAGAGTATTAAAAAAAACATACACATTAGAAGAAAGATTAGCCATGAAAGAATCGGCAATTAATTCTATTTCTTTTTCCACCTATGAATCAGAACTTGGAAAATATGCTGAAGGTTTTATTGTCGTTTTTGACCACAAGTTAAAATTGGGTAGTGTGTTCTTAAAAAATATTAATATAAGTCCTACTCAATATTTTATTAATTTATATAAAAATTCTCAATTATATAATGAAGTCTTTAAATTCGGTCATGTCACGTTTGACAATTAAAAATGGATTCCCGCCTTCGCGGGAAAGACAACCTAAAATAGTTTAATTACTTTTTATTTAAAAAATTTAGCACTCCTGCAAGGTATTCAAAACCTTGTAGGTATATTTTCAAACATCAATTCTTCAACAAAAAATTACCTACAGCACATTGCAAACATTTTTTCTTTTCGCAATAGTTTCTTTTTAACTGCAACAATGCTTGGGTATCAAAGGCATTTTCAGCATTAATTTTTAATTTTAAAAAATTAGCAATCACACTGTTTTTTTCAGGCTTTAATTGCTGAATTAACTTCATGAATACCGTTTGGTCAAGTTTATCGTGTTGTTTTAAATACACAAATTTCAACGGAATGATGGTATTGATTAGCAATAAATCGATAAATGATTTTGTCAACTTCTTATTTCTTTTGGGAGATTCTTTCTCAAACGTATAATGCGTTTTCCAAAATTCGGAAACCGATACAGAAAGATACTTATAAAACTCATCTAACGTTTTTAGATGCATTAATTCAGCAAATAAATTTTGCCGAGAGCTATATAAATTCGCTAGTTGTGAAATCCGGATAGTAGGAAAATTTGATGGACGCAACCTAAAATATTCAACTTCACTTCTATCAGGTCTTGGTAATTTGTATTTTTTAAGTTGATAGTTGTATTCCTTTTTTAATTGATTAAAATATGTATTCTCACTAGCTTCATTCAACATACCCAACTGACCAAAAAACAAACTTTCCAAATTAAATACTTGCGTTGCTTCTTTTCTAATAATTGAGATATCTATTTGTTGAGCCATTTCAAAAAAAGCAGTAGCATTTGTTTTTAATCCAAAATTTTTGGCTAACAGTATAAATAAAATAGCTTCCCAATTGTTATTAGACACAACTAACAATTCTTCAATTAACAGTGCTTTTTGCTCTAAACGTTCAAAATACAAACGACTCTTCCAATTATTAAATACAAATTCATTAACATCAACTATATCGTGCCCACAATTTATCCATTTTTGCTGCTTCGAAAACAATTTATAGTAGCTTGTCAGTAAATCTCTTGAAACTAACTGCTGCAATTCTAAAGTAGGTATCTCAACATTATCTCGTGTAAAAACAGCAATGTCATGCTCCCATACAACATGTAAAATTACATTATCGTAATTAGAGTCAACTTCATGATGGTGTACATACCAATCAGAAGATTTTAAGTGAATCTCAACATTTCCTGCCCAAAGCTGTTTGTTAATCCTAAGTTGTGCATTGAAAAAATCTGGGCCTGAATTTGTATTTGACTTCCCAACCAAAACAATATCCAAATTAGCTCCGTCAGTGGTTTTTAAATTGTTTGTATAAAACAATTTGTACTGCCACAAATAATGTAGTAGATCTTCTTTCATAGCAAATAGAAAGTTTAAAGATACATTTTTTATTAACTCATAAAAAATTGTGATAGTCTTAACTCGCTAAAAAGTCAATTTTTTACGTTCTTTGTATCACAAAACAATCTTACCTATGAATAGCATTAAAAATCTTGAATGGAGATATGCCACAAAGAAATTCGATTCAAATAAAAAATTAAACAGCTCACAATTAGACACTCTAAAAAACTGCTTTAATTTAACTGCAACCTCCTACGGCTTACAGCCTTTAAAAATGCTGGTTATTAGCAATAATAAATTAAAGCAACAGCTTTTTCAATATTCTTATAACCAAGCACAAGTAGCTGATTGTTCGCATTTACTCGTGCTTTGTATCAAAACAAATATTGATGGTGATTACGTAGATGAAAAATTTGATTTTGAAAAAAGGCTTAGAGGTATTGAAGAAGAAACTATTAGTGGATTTAGAAATTTTTTAAAAGATACTATCAATAAAAAATCTGAAAATGAAATTGAGAGTTCTGCAGTAAATCAGGCGTATATTGCACTCGGAAATTTAATGACCATTTGTGCTTTTGAACAAATTGACTCTTGCCCAATGGAAGGATTTAATCCTCAAAAATTTGATGAAATTCTCAACTTAAAAGAACAGCAATTAAAATCAGTTTTACTACTTCCTGTTGGATTTAGAGCCAAAGATGATTTTATGAGTCAACTAGAAAAAATAAGAATACCTGTAGAGGAATCAGTAATAGAAATAAACTAAAAAATTATGAGCAACGAAGTAAGAAACTTAGAACCAAAAACCGTTTGGAAACATTTTTCAGATTTAAACGAGGTACCTAGAGGGTCGAAAAAAGAAGAACGTGTTATCAAATTTATGGTAGCTTTTGGTAATAAATTAGGATTGGAAACTGTTATAGATCCAATTGAAAATGTGATTATCAAAAAACCTGCTACGGCTGGTATGGAAAATAGAAAAACCATTGTGATGCAAAGTCACTTAGACATGGTACATCAAAAAAATAATGAGACTGTTTTTGACTTTGACAATGAAGGTATAAAAATGTATGTTGATGGAGATTGGGTAAAAGCAGATGGCACTACTTTGGGTGCTGATAATGGCTTGGGTGTTGCCTCTATCATGGCAATATTAGAATCTACTGACATTCCGCATCCTGCAATTGAAGCTCTATTTACTATTGATGAAGAAACAGGCATGACAGGAGCTCAAGGATTGGAAGCTGGATATTTAACTGGAGAAATTTTATTAAACCTTGACACAGAAGATGATGATGAAATTGGTGTTGGATGTGCTGGAGGTGTTGATGTCACAGCTACTAAAAGTTACGTTGAACAAATGATGTTAGAAAATGCATCTGCTTATAAAATCACCGTAAAAGGATTACAAGGTGGCCACTCTGGTATGGATATTCACCATGGATTTGGAAATGCAAACAAGTTAATGAATCGCGTTTTAAATGCTACTCAAAATTATTTATTGATTTCAGAAATTGATGGTGGCAGTCTGCGAAATGCTATTCCAAGAGAGAGCAATGTAGTTGTGGTTAGCAACAATATTTCTGAAATGATGAGAGCATTTGAAGATATCAAAAAAGCTATTTTAAATGAATACAGCACTATCGAAAAAGACTTGCTTATAGAGATTGAAGAAACTAAAAAACCAAACTCTACACTTTCATCTAAAGAACAAAAAACACTTATCAACTCCATTTATACTGCTCATAATGGTGTTTTTAGAATGAGTCCTGATATTGCTAATTTGACAGAAACCTCCAACAATATTGCCCGAATCATCGTTAAAGAAGGTACTATTAAAATTGGATGTTTAACAAGATCTTCGGTAGAATCTGGAAAATGGGATTTAGCTTATACACTACAAGCTGCTTTTGAATTAGGTGGCTTCAATGTAGATTTTTCTGGTTCATATCCTGGTTGGAAACCAAACCCAAGTTCGGCAATATTAAAAGTAATGTCTAAATTATATGAAGATTTATTTAAAGAGAAAGCAAATATTTTAGCATGTCATGCAGGGTTAGAATGTGGGCTGTTAGGAACACATTATCCTGATATGGATATGATTTCTTTTGGACCAACTATCAAAGGAGCTCACAGTCCAGACGAAAGAGCATGTATCAGTTCAACTCAAAAATATTGGAAGTATTTGTTAGAGATTCTGTCGAATATTCCTGAGAGAACTTAAAATATATAGATTGCTTCTTCGCTTTTAGCTCACAGAAATAACTGATTACAAACACCTTTGTGAGTTACCGTAAGCAAAGAAGCAATCTCATTCTACATTTACTCATAATAAAATTATCTAAAAAATTGAATAACCTGTTAACATCTTCTACTTTCAAAACTCATAAATAATTGTATTTTTATAGCTTGTTAACCTCAACTTATCTATGGGAAAAATAATAGCAATTGCAAATCAAAAAGGAGGAGTAGGTAAAACCACCACTTCCGTAAATTTGGCAGCATCATTAGGCGTACTTGAACAAAAAGTATTGCTCATTGACGCTGACCCACAAGCCAATGCAACATCAGGTTTAAATATTGATGTAAATAGTGTTAGCAACGGAACTTATCAACTTTTAGAACACTCTACTATTGCAAAAAATGCTATTGTTAAAACAGATTCTCCTAACCTAGATATTATTCCTGCTCATATTGATTTGGTTGCAATTGAAATTGAATTGGTAGATAAAGAGGAACGTGAATACATGCTAAAAAAAGCTATTCAATCTATTAAGGATGATTATGACTTTATCATTATTGATTGTGCTCCTTCATTAGGGCTAATTACTTTAAATGCATTAGTTGCTGCTAACTCTGTGATGATTCCGATTCAATGTGAATATTTTGCCTTAGAAGGATTGGGAAAATTATTAAACACTATCAAAGATGTACAACGTATCCACAACAAAGATTTGGATATTGAAGGATTGCTATTAACAATGCACGACTCAAGGTTACGCTTATCGAATCAAGTAGTTGATGAAGTTAAAAAACACTTTGACAGTATGGTTTTTAAAACTATTATTCAGCGTAATGTACGTTTGAGTGAAGCACCTAGTTATGGTGAAAGCATTATAAAATATGATGCCACTAGCAGAGGAGCAGAAAATTATATTAATTTAGCCAATGAGGTGTTAAAAAAGAATAAAAAATAAATGGCAAAGGCTACAAGAAAACAAGCGATGGGAAGAGGTTTATCTGCCTTACTACCTTCTATTGACGAAACTACAATCAAAAATTTAGCAGGCTCTATTATTGATTTAGAGTTGGAAGCTATTGAAATAAATCCGTTTCAACCTAGGTCACATTTTAATGAAGAAGCCTTACAAGAACTTGCTAATTCTATCAAAGAATTAGGAGTAATTCAACCTGTAACTGTTCGTAAATTAGACAATGATAAATTTCAATTAGTTGCTGGGGAACGTAGATTTAGAGCCTCAAAATTAGTTGGTAATAAAACGATTCCTGCATATATTAGAACTGCCAATGATCAAGAAATGCTAGAGATGGCATTGGTTGAAAACATTCAACGAAAAGATTTAGATCCAATTGAAGTGGCGCTTTCTTATCAAAGAATGATTGACGAAATCAATTTGACACAAGAACAGATGAGTGAGCGCGTTGGTAAAAAAAGATCTACCATCACAAACTATTTACGTTTGCTAAAATTAGATCCGATTGTTCAAACTGGAATGCGCGATAATTTTATTTCAATGGGACATGGAAGAGCTTTGATTAATATTGACAATCAAGATGATCAAATAACTATTTACGAAACTATTTTACAGCAAAAATTATCAGTAAGACAAACCGAAGCGTTAGTTAAAAGTTTTAAAGATGGAAATCAAAATAGTAAGACTAAATCTTTATCGGCTAAAACACCAAGTTATATCACTGAAAGCTTAAAAAATATTAGTGAATACTTTGGGCATAAAGTAGACGTTAAAGTATCAGGAAAAAACAAAGGAAAAATTGTTATCCCTTTTCATTCTGAAGAAGATTTTAATCGTATCAAAAAATTACTGAAATAGTGTTGAATTCTAAATTCATTTCTCTTTTTATTAGTTGCTTATTTATAAGTATCTCATCTGCTTTTTCGCAACAAAAGATTGATGATCTTATTATAAGTGACTCACTACAAGTGGCGGGTCAAGATATTGATCCATTAGCCCCATCACGAGCAGCATTTTATTCTGCGGTTTTACCAGGGCTTGGACAAGCGTACAATAAAAAATATTGGAAAATACCTATTGTTTATGCTGCATTGGGAGTCTCAACCTATGCGTACATCTATAATAATGATAATTACAACCGCGCAAGAGATGCTTTTAAATTAGAAAAAGCAGGTAAACCTCACGAGTTTGATGGCTCTGACGGAGGTGTGGTTTTAAGTGAAGAAACCTTAGAGCGTGTTCAAAAAACATACAAAGAAGATCGCGATTTATCGCTTCTAATTACGGTGGGTATCTATGCTTTACAGATTGTTGAAGCTAGTGTAAATGCACACTTAATGCAACTAAATACGATTGATGATATCGATATTACATTTAGGCCAACGTTTCATATAGACCCTTTAAGCCATAAATCGGTTGCAGGGGTTTCATTATCTTTAGGTTTTTAAATACACAACAAGGTGAAAATAGCATTACTAGGATACGGGCGTATGGGAAAAGCAATAGAGAAAATTGCTACAGATCGCGGACATGAAGTTGTAATTAAAGTTGATGTTGATACCCAAAATTACGATATCACACTTGCTGATATTGCTATTGATTTTAGTGTACCTACATCGGCATTTAATAATATTACCAACTGCTTTAAAAATGGAGTTCCAGTTGTTTCTGGCACTACGGGATGGTTAGATAAATATGAGGAAGCTCTTACTATTTGCAAAGAAAATAACGGTGGATTTATTTCTGCAACCAACTTTAGTCTGGGCGTAAATATTTTCTTTGAACTCAATGAGCAACTTGCCAAAATGATGGCAAACTTGAAAGAGTATCATATTACGATGGAAGAGATTCATCACACCAATAAATTAGATGCTCCGAGTGGTACAGCAATTACTCTTGCTAATGGAATCATAAATAACTCAGACAAAAAAAATTGGTCATTAGATGTTACAAACCAAGAGGATGAGATACCTATAGTTTCGAAACGAATTCCGAATGTACCCGGAACACATTCTGTAAAATACGCCTCAGAGATTGATACAATAGACATTAAACACACCGCACACAACCGAGATGGTTTTGCATTGGGAGCAGTTATAGCAGCCGAATGGTTGGTAGATAAAAAAGGGGTGTTTACAATGAAAAATGTTTTAGGACTTTAAAAAATATAATTATGACAATGACACAGTGGTTTCTGTTTTTCTTAATCTTACAAGTAGTACACTTTTTAGGAACATGGAAACTTTATATAAAAGCAGATAGAAAAGCTTGGGAAGCAATTGTACCAATTTACAATGCCTTTGTATTGATGAAAATAATTAACCGACCAACTTGGTGGGTAATATTACTTTTTATACCGATTATCAATTTATTGATGTTCCCTATTTTGTGGATAGAAACCATTAGAAGCTTTGGTAAAAACTCTACCATTGACACTACTTTGGCCTTGTTCACATTTGGGTTCTATACCTATTATGTAAACTATGCCTGCGATGTAAAACATATTAAGGACCGTAGTTTAAAACCTGCCAGTAACTTTGGAGATTGGGCTAGTTCTATTGCTTTTGCCATTATTGCTGCAACTCTTGTGCATACTTATTTTATGAGACCTTATACCATACCAACATCGTCTTTAGAAAAGTCGTTGTTAGTGGGTGATTTCCTTTTTGTGAGTAAGTTTCATTATGGCGCACGTGTGCCCATGACTGCAGTTGCAATGCCAATGGTACATGACTCAATTCCTTTAACGGGGTTACCTTCTTATCTAAACAAACCTCAATTACCATATATGAGGCTACCTGGAATTCAAAAAATAAAGCGTAATGAAATTGTAGTTTTTAATTGGCCTGCTGATAGTTTAAAAACAATGTGGGGTGATAATTCTGGTGAGTTTACCTATAAACCTATCGATAAAAAAACCAATTACGTAAAACGATGTGTTGCCATTGCAGGCGATACTTTGCAGATTATTGATGGGCTAATTTACATCAATGGCAAAATTTCTAAAATGCCAGACAGAGCAAAACCACAATATCTTTTCATTGTTGATACTAATGGCAAACAATTAAGTGCACGTAGCCTTCAAAGATATAATGTGCGCGAAGGGCATATGAGAGACGACAAATATGTGTTAAATTTAACAGAGGCTGAAGCTAGAAAGCTACAAAACAACCCATCTGTGAAGAGTATTGTAAAACAGAATACACCAAGTGGACATTTTAATAAGAGTATCTTTCCTCATAATGAGCAATATACTTGGAGCATCGATAATTATGGTCCTTTATACATTCCTGCAAAAGGAGAAACTGTTGAAATTAATAGCAAAACTATTCCTATTTATGAACATTTAATTCGCGAATATGACCGTAATGATGTTACTGTTGATGGCGATAAAATGTATATCAATGGTACGCTCGCAGAAACCTATACATTTAAACAAGATTATTTTTGGATGATGGGAGATAACCGTCACAACTCACTAGATGCACGTAGTTACGGATTCACTCCTTTTGACCATGTTATTGGTAAGGCGGTATTTGTTTGGTTTAGTTGGGAAACAAATGGAGACGGAATTAAAAATAAAATCCGTTGGGATAGATTGTTTACAGTGGTACATGGAAGTGGAAAAGCAACTTCGTATTTTTATCCTTTCTTAGGGTTATTAGCCATTTATTTTGGATTTAATTATTTTAGAAAGAAGAAAAAAGAAGCATAAAAAGGTACAAGTAACAATTGACGAATTGTTGCCTTTTAATTATCAATTTTAAACTGAGTGTTATTCATCCCAACATACTTCTCTCCTATTTCGCAATATGTTGCGATGTTTCAAAATGACAAAATCATTTTTGAAGTAGAAGATAATTATCAAAAACAAACCTACAGAAATCGATGTAACATATATGGAGCCAACGGAAAATTACAACTCAATATTCCGATAATACACAGCAAAAAAAGAGAACGCCAAAAAACAAAAGATATTAAAATAGATCAGAGCGAGCGTTGGCAACAATTACATTTCCGATCCATACAAATGGCATATCGCTCTTCTCCATATTTTGAATTTTACGAGGATGACTTATCACCATTGTATGAAGGAAATCAAAAATTTTTATTAGACTTCAATTTAAAGTGTCATGAATTTTTGATGAATGCGTTACTAGAGAATATTTCCTACTCAAAAACAACAGCATATGAAGTTACTCCAAAAATAAAGGATCATAGATATTTGGCAAACTCAAGAAAGGAAGCAACTTATAATTTCGAAAAATACACACAAGTATTTGATGATAAATATGGATTTATCCCCAACCTCAGTATCTTAGATTTACTTTTTATGGAAGGCCCAAATGCAGTAACTTATTTACAGAAGCAAACTCTTTAATTTTTCATCATCGCGATGAATGAGGTACAAATGACGTGGCAAACTCAAAATAATTGTAACAATCAACAAAAGGTTGCCACAGTAAATTTTCAATTTACTTCGCAAAGCATATTTTTAATTTTTTCTTATATTTTGAAAAATGTATGGATTCTATTCGCTGAATAGAAAACGAGGAACTTCCATCAAAAAAATTATCGAATTAGTTTTTTGTATTTAATTCGTTTCGGCATTAAATCTCCTCCTAATCGTTTCTTTTTGTTTTCTTCATATTCAGAGAATGACCCTTCAAAATAATAAACTTGAGAATCTCCTTCAAAAGCTAAGATATGTGTACATATTCTATCTAAAAACCATCTATCATGCGATATAACAACAGCACATCCAGCAAAGTTTTCTAAACCTTCTTCTAAGGCTCTCAATGTATTTACATCTAAATCATTGGTAGGCTCATCGAGCAATAAAACATTTCCCTCTTCTTTTAAAGTCATGGCTAAATGCAATCTATTTCGTTCTCCTCCAGATAATTTACTCACCAATTTATTCTGTTCTGATCCAGCAAAATTAAAGCGACTTAGATATGCACGTGAGTTTACCATTTTTCCGCCCATCATTACCAAATCTTGTCCTTCAGAAAAATTTTCCCATATAGATTTATTTGCATCTATATTAGAATGAGCCTGATCTACATAAGCTATTTTTGCTGTATCACCAACTTGAAAATCTCCTTTATCAGGAATTTCCTGCCCCATAATCATTTTAAAAATGGTGGTTTTACCAGCACCGTTAGGGCCTATAATTCCGACAATACCATTTGGAGGTAAACTAAAATTTAAATCTTCATACAACAGCTTCTCACCAAATGCTTTTGAAACTCCATTGGCATCAATCACATTATTTCCTAAACGCGGACCATTAGGAATATATATTTCTAATTTTTCTTCTACTTTTTTCTGATCTTGATTTAGTAATTTATCATAATTCGCTAAACGCGCTTTAGATTTTGACTGACGTCCTTTTGCTCCTTGCCTCACCCATTCCAACTCACGTTCCAAAGTTTTTTGACGCTTAGAAGCTGTCTTATCTTCCTGTGCCATACGTTTTGATTTTTGATCTAACCAAGACGAATAATTTCCTTTCCACGGAATACCTTCACCTCTATCCAATTCTAGAATCCAACCAGCAACATTGTCTAAGAAATATCTATCATGAGTTACGGCAATCACCGTTCCTTTGTATTGTGATAAATGATGTTCTAACCAATGTACCGATTCAGCATCTAAGTGGTTGGTTGGCTCATCTAGCAACAAAACATCGGGTTGCTGCAATAACAATCTACACAAAGCTACTCTTCTTCTCTCACCTCCTGATAATACGTTTATTTGAGTGTCACCATCGGCTGTACGCAAAGCATCCATGGCAATCTCTAGTTTTGTATCTAATTCCCAAGCATCTAAAGCATCAATTTTATCTTGTAAAACTGCTTGTTGATTCATCAACTTTTCCATTTTATCAGCATCAGAATATACTTCTTCCAAACCAAACATATCGTTGATTTTATTATACTCATCTAATACAGCAACTGTTTCGGCAACACCCTCTTTCACAACATCCATCACCGTTTTAGATTCATCTAATTCTGGTTCTTGTGATAAATAACCAACTGTTAAACCCGGGTTAAAAGTAACATCGCCTTGGTAGTTTTTTTCAATGCCAGCTATTATTTTCATCAAGGTTGATTTTCCTGAGCCATTGAGGCCTAAAATCCCAATTTTGGCTCCGTAAAAGAAACTTAAATGAATGTTTTTTAATACTTGCTTGTTTGCACCAGGAAAGGTTTTACTTACCCCAGTCATTGAAAATATAATCTTTTTATCGTCTGACATTACTGTTGGTTTTTGATTTAAAAATTCAATTATTTAGAAATAACCGATTGACAAATATCGGCAATTTTACATAAAAAAAGAACCGACTTAAAAGTTAATTCAAAAGTGGTTCTTGATGATGATTATAGAATTATTTGTCTTTCTCGCGAAAGGGGAATCTAGTTTTCAAGAGGTATGGATTCCAGCTTTCGCGAGAAAGACAAGGAGGCATATTATACGCATAATGCAAGGGTTGATTAATAGAGGTATCCCATTTTACCCATATTATAATCGCGCATTGCTTCCATAATCTCTGTTTGAGAGTTCATAACATAGGGTCCGTGTTGCACTAGTTTCTCATTTATAGGCTCGCCAGATAAAATCAAAAAATTACTTTCTCCTCTTGATATAATTTTAATCGCATCTCCATCCATATCAAAACTCACAAATTGAGTTGCTCCTTTTTTAAGGTTTAAACTATCATTCACAACCAATTCTCCATCCAACAAATAAATTAATGCCTGATGATAATTTGGCAGTTCTATTTCAAGTTCACCATCTCCACGAGATGAGCCCATAAAAACATTGACCGAAGTTTGGGCTGTAATTACTCCGAATTTTCCATTCAAAGCACCTGCTACCACCTTTAAAGAAATATTATTGTTATCATTTTCAACAACTTCTATTATCTCTGATTTAGCATGCTGATAACTTGCCGGAATCATTTTTTTTGATGCTGGTAAATTGAGCCATAATTGAATTCCTTCTAGCTCTCCTCCTTTTAATACAAACTCTTTTGTTGGTCCCTCAGCATGAATAATTCCTCTACCAGCAGTTGTCCATTGCACATCACCTGCTTTTACTAACATTTCATTTCCTAAAGAATCTCGATGTAATTGTTCTCCTTTATATAACAAAGTGATAGGTTCAAATCCACGATGCGGATGCGGTCCTAAATCAAACGGGTTGTTAAACTCGCTAATTGCATAAGGGCCATAATGATGTAACAAAATAAACGGATCTACCTGTTCTATCTCATCATTGGGTATCGGTTGCCGTAGTCTAATTTCACCCATATTTACAAATGGGCTACTACTTGTATGTGCTATTGTTCTTATTTTTTTCATGTCATATTTTTATCTAAAATTAATCTATCAAAACCCATTTTTCCTTTCTTCATAAAAATCTAATACATGTTTTGGAATTTCAATATTCTCATTCACATCTTTCTTAGTAATCGGATATTCAGATACGGTTTTTATTGGAATTTTTCCTGACCAAAAATCAAGCTTTTCATCATCCTTTTTATCACTCACAGGGCTACTTGCAATTTTAGCAGAGGCTGAATCAATTTCAATCTCCAAAACTTTTGTAGCATTTAATTCACTATCATTTGGAGCTCTACAATGCTCCCATCTGTTTGGTACAAAATGATTGACAATCGATTTTAATCCGACCAATTTTTCTTTATTCGTTTTTAATTCTCTTACATTTCCCATAACAACTACTGATCGAAAATCGACAGAATGATGAAATGCTGATTTTGATAACTTCATAGCATCAAGATGAAAAACACTTAAGCAAGCAGTTCCTTGTTCTATAAGTGCATTGGTCATTCTATTTTTTAATGAGCCATGAACAAAAATCTTATTTCCAGTTCTTCCAAAATTAATGGGTTGTACATACGGAAAGGAATCTACATTAAATGCTATATTGCATATTTCAGAAGCATCTAAAAGCGCATAGATTTCTTTTTTGTTATAACTTGCTTTTTTTGCTCCACGCTTTACGGTATTTTTTTCTGTTTTTTGAAATTCCATAGTAAACTCAATTAAATTATAAAACTAGCGAATCTTATCTAGTAAATCACTTAAATTTTTAGCTTCATTTTCTGATAAATTATCTAACAAATCATCAATATTTTTTGCAGTAATTTTATCTAAAAGCTGCATTCCATTTTTGGTAATTTCAACATAAACTACCCTACGGTCATTTTCACAATTATGTCTTTTTATCAACTCTTTTACACATAATTTATCCATCAATCTTGTAGCATTAGGTGAGCGCTCTATCATACGTTCCTTAATCACCTGTACTTTTAATTCGGTACCCGCACCTCTTAAAATTCTAAGAATATTGTATTGCTGAGGCGAAATACCAAAGGATTTAAAATATTCATTTTGATGACTCGTAATCCAATTTGATGTATAAATAATATTCAATAAAGCTTTTACCTTATTATTCGGAAATGACGAGTTTATATCTTTTGCAAAATCTCCCATAATTGATTATAATTAGATTTCCTGTTCGAATTTAACAACAGAATTATTCAACTGATTTAATAAATCAGAATTTACAATTTCACCATCTTTAAAATTGTCATAAAAGCTGGCTAAAGAAAAATCCGAAACTATATTCCCTCCTAAATGAGGAAAAGTTGATTTTGCAGCTACCAATACTCCTGCTCCACCTCTTCCTCCTGGTGATGTTGCCATCAATAACATAGGCTTGTTTTTAAAAACCTCCTTATCAATTCTAGACATCCAATCAAAAATATTTTTAAATACCGCGGCATAACTCCCGTTGTGCTCTGCCAGTGATAAAATGATTCCGTCACAATTTTCCAAAAGCTGATTTAACTTATTAGCTTTTTCTGGAATACCTGCTTTATTTTCAAAATCAATTCCGTATAACGGAACTTCAAAATCATTCAAATCCAACACAGTTGTTTCTACATTCTTTATTTTCGAAGCAGCATAACTAACTAATGCTTTATTAATCGAGTTTTTACTATTGCTACCTGCAAAGGCTATGATGTTTTTCATAATTATTTTCTTTTATTAAATATATAAGATGTAATCAAAAAGATTATTCCGATTACTGCTCCGTTTTGACCACCATCCGAAATCATGTAATGAGCAAAAAAAGCTAAGATTAAATCAAAGAAGAAACCTGCATACGCCCATTCTTTCAATGCTTTAAAATTTGGATTCCAAATTGCAATCAATCCTAATAATTTTGCTACTGCCAATGGATAAATAATGTACGTTGGATAGCCAAAGCTTGTAAACAACTCACTCACCATTTCATGATTAAAAATATACATTCCAGCAGAAAATAACATTAATGCTGATAATAATCCAGTGGTTACATAATAAATAATTTTGTCTCGTTTCATCTAAATTCGTTTTAAAATTGAGTACAAATGTATAATAATTATTTTTATTTTCCAAGGAAACTATTTCTAAGGAGTTTATTTTAATTAAAAATAAACTCCTTAGAAATAATAGACTAACACACTCAAATATTTAAGGCTTGAATTTGGAAAATGGATAATGGAATTTGTACTTTAGCTGTCTAAAAAAATTATGTGATTGATGGATATAAACTTCAACAAAAACGAAGATTTTAACAAACTACTGGTATCAGAATTAAAAAAGAGACTTGTAAAGGTTTATAAAGGTGGTGGTGTAAAACGTATTGAAAAGCAACACGAAAAAGGAAAACTAACTGCACGTGAACGAATTGATTATCTACTAGACAAAAAATCTAAATCTATTGAGATAGGTGCTTTTGCAGGAGAAGACATGTACGCTGAACACGGTGGATGCCCATCTGCAGGTGTGGTTGTAAAAATTGGATATATCTCTGAAAAGCAATGTATTGTTGTTGCAAATGATGCAACTGTAAAGGCAGGTGCTTGGTTTCCAATCACAGCAAAGAAGAATTTGAGAGCTCAAGAAATATCTATCGAAAACAAATTACCAATTATTTATTTGGTGGATAGTGCGGGAGTTTATCTCCCAATGCAAGATGAAATTTTTCCGGACAAGGAGCACTTTGGTCGCATATTTAGAAACAACGCGGTGATGAGCAGTATGGGGATTACACAAATTTCTGCAATCATGGGTAGCTGTGTTGCCGGTGGTGCGTACTTACCTATTATGAGTGATGAAGCCATTATTGTTGATAAAACAGCAAGTATATTTTTAGCAGGTAGCTATTTAGTAAAAGCAGCTATTGGCGAAAGTATAGATAATGAAACTTTGGGTGGAGCAACAACTCATTGTGAAATAAGTGGCGTTACCGATTATAAAGCAACTGACGATAAAGATGCTTTAGATAAAATAAAAACTATTTTTAGTAAAATAGGAGCAGTACAAAATGCTGGGTTCAATCGCATAAAATCAGGAAAGCCAAAAGAGGATCCTCAAGATATTTACGGAATTTTACCAAGAACGAGGGCTGATCAATATGATATGAAAGAAATCATAAAACGATTGGTAGATAATTCGGAATTTGAAGAATACAAAGCTAGCTACGGCAAAACTATTATTTGTGCTTATGCCAGAATTGATGGCTGGGCGGTTGGTATTGTTGCCAATCAACGAAAAGTAGTAAAGAATGCTAAAAAGGAAATGCAGTTTGGTGGAGTTATTTATTCTGATTCGGCTGATAAAGCGACTCGATTTATTGCTAATTGCAATCAGAAAAAGATTCCATTAGTATTTTTACAAGATGTCACTGGCTTTATGGTTGGCAGTAAATCTGAACATAGTGGAATTATTAAAGATGGAGCTAAAATGGTGAATGCCGTGAGTAATTCTGTCGTGCCAAAATTCACAGTGGTAGTAGGAAATTCTTATGGAGCTGGTAACTATGCCATGTGTGGTAAAGCCTATGACCCTCGCCTTATTTTTGCGTGGCCATCAGCAAGATTAGCTGTAATGGGTGGCGCAGCTGCTGCCAAAGTTTTATTGCAGATAGAAACTGCTACACTTAAAAAGCAAGGGCAAGAAATTACTAAAGAAAAAGAACAAGAGATTTTAAAATCAATTGAAGAACGATACGACAAACAAACTTCACCATACTACGCTGCATCGCGTATTTGGACGGATGCTATTATTGACCCACTAGATACAAGAACATGGATTAGTATGGGTATTGAAGCTGCAAATCAAGCTCCGATAGAAAAGCAGTTTAATATGGGAGTGATACAGGTTTAGTTGTTAGAATTAAATAATCAGTTTTAAAATGAGTAAAAAAATAATTTTCATTCTTGCCATATTTATATGTATTGCAAGTTTTGGGCAGAATCAAAAAGCTACTTTATATTTTAGGGACGGGACAATAATTGAAGGGTTAATAAAATTCACGCTATTTGAAGATCAAATTAAATTTAGAAAAAACAAAAAGTCAGAAAAAATTATTTATGACTATAAAGTTCTTAAAAAATTTGAGACAACAGAAGAAGGAGAGTCTGTAGAATATCATTACAAAATAAACAAAAGTAGTAGATATATTACGTACCCACTTGTCAAATTAGTTGAAAAGGGAAAGAAATCATTATATAGTAAGCAAGGGTGGGTTTATTCAGCACCAATGGGTCCAAGCGGAGGTGTTGGCCAAAGTTATCCAGTTACGATACATTACATTTCAGACAATGAAAGTGATTTTATTTATAACATATCTAGCAAAAAAGTATTTCGAGGGAAATTTAAAAAAGCGGGTGCGGAATACTTTAAGGATTGCCAAAGTCTATCAGAAAAAATAAGTTCCAAAGAATTAAAGTATACTGATATTGTCGAAATAATCAAATACTATAATGAAAATTGTGGAAATAAATCAGAAGTGGAGGAAAACTCAGAATCAACAAACACAGAAATAAAGAATTAAATAGAATATCAGAAATGGGAAGAGCATTTGAACTTAGAAAAGGAAGAAAGATGAAACGTTGGTCAGCAATGGCAAAAACGTTTACAAGAATAGGAAAAGACATTGTAATGGCTGTAAAAGAGGGTGGTCCAAACCCAGATGCTAATTCACGCTTACGTGCTGTAATGCAAAATGCAAAGGCTGCAAACATGCCAAAAGACAATGTTGAGCGTGCTATAAAAAAAGCGTCTGATAAAGATACGGCTAACTATAAAGAAACCTTGTTCGAAGGGTATGCACCTCATGGTATTGCACTCGTTGTAGAAACTGCTACAGACAATAACAACCGTACTGTTGCAAATGTTCGTGCAGCATTTAATAAGTGCGATGGACATTTAGGCACTTCTGGCTCAGTTGTTTTTATGTTCGATCATACGTGTAATTTCACCGTCAAAAAAGAGGATATTACGATTGACTTGGAAGAATTAGAACTAGAACTCATCGACTTTGATGTTGAAGAAGTTTTTGATGATGAAGAAGGAATCATCGTTTATGCACCGTTTGAGCAATTCGGCGCAATTCAAAGTTTCTTTGAAAAAGAAAATGTAGAGATTTTATCTTCTGGGTTTGAAAGATTACCAACATCTACAACTAAACTATCTGAAGAGCAGCAAGCTGATGTTGAGAAATTATTAGAAAAATTAGAGGAAGAAGATGATGTACAACATGTATATCATTCAATGGAGATGTAAAAGAATATGTTAGCTGGAAAAAAAATCACGGAATTAAAAAGCGAACTATCGTCTGATATTATTTGCCCTAAATGCGATTATAAAAACAGCACAAAAGTAATTATCATAGGAGTTTACAAACACCTTTTTCAAATACCATTTATTTCTGGAGGCAAAACAGGAAAATCTATTTGTACAAACTGCAATACAACATTTGAATTATCAAGTATGCCCTCTAATATTAAATTGGCTTATTACGAATTAAAAGAAAATGTAAAAACTCCCTTTTGGTTTTATATCGGTATCATAACCTTAAAAGCACTAGTTCTTATTAAAATTTTTAGCAAATATATTTAGTGTTTCTTCTAGTTTTAAACGAAGTAGAGAGACCCCAAGAATTGATAAGGTTCCTCTACTTCATTAAGATTGATATTTATTTTATTTATATGTTTTTACCATTCTAATAAATTCTGCTCTATACCCCTCATCATCTGTACCTCTACCATTTTCTGCTAAAGAAATTACATCATCAAAATTAGATTCTTTAGAAAATTTAGATTTTCTAATTTTCATTCCAAATAAAGAGACTGCACTTGCAAATTTAAAATCATCTGATGTCTTAGAGAAGGCTATTTCCTCTTCAATCAAAGGATAAACAATTTCTTTACTAGTATTTCCATCTGGTTTTTTATATCTGAATTTGACTGTTAACAATTCATCCGAAAAAGAATTTGTTGGAGTAGTTTTTGTGTATTTCAAACCATCAACCTCTTTTAAGAACTTACTCTTTACACCTATTGGGATTATTTCATAAAGCGCCGTAACCGAGTGACCACTACCTAACTCCCCAGCATCTTTGGTGTCGTCTATAAAATCTTCATCTGCCAATAACCTGTTTTCATATCCAATCAATCTATAGGCAGCTACTTTAGTTGGGTTGAATTCTACTTGAATTTTCACATCTTTTGCAATCGTAAATAAAGTGCCTCCAAATTCTTTTCCTAACACTTTTTGAGCTTCTTGCATTGTATCAATATAAGCATGGTTTCCGTTTCCTTTGTCTGCTAAAGTTTCGAGTTTGGAATCTTTATAATTTCCCATTCCAAAACCTAATGCCGTTAAAAACACACCTGACTTTCGCTTTTCTTTAATCAATTCTTCCATAGATTTATCACTCGATGCACCAACATTAAAATCGCCATCAGTAGCTAAAATAACACGGTTGTTTCCGCCATCAATAAAATTTTCTTGAGCAATTTTATATGCCAACTCTATCCCTTCCCCTCCTGCTGTTGAACCACCAGCTTGCAAATTATTTAATGATTCTAAAATCTTTTGCTTGTTAGTTCCAGATGTAGGTTCTAAAACTAACCCTGCTGCACCTGCATATACCACAATAGAAACTTTGTCTTGCTCTCTTAACTGATTTACTAACAATTTAAATGCTGTTTTTAATAAAGGTAATTTATTTGTTGAGTCCATTGAGCCTGAAACATCCAGTAAAAAAACTAAATTAGATGGTGGAATTTCATCCATCGGAACCTCTTTTCCTTGCAATCCAATTTTTACCAATTTATGATCTTTGTTCCACGCACAAGAAGAATATTCTGTTTGAATTGAAAACGGATGCTCATCAGTTGGTTGTGTATACTTATAATCAAAATAGTTAATCATCTCTTCAATTTTAACCGCATCAGCAGGAACCCTTTGGCCATTGTTTATCATTCTTCTAATATTGCTATATGATGCTTTATCAACATCAATAGAAAAAGTTGAAAGGGGCGAAAGCTGAGATAATTCAAAATCATTTTCTAAAATTTCTTCATAAGCTTCATTTGTAATCTCTTCTTTTTTATTCTCAATCTTAGGAGCTTTATAATTCCCATTTTTTGTAATAATTTCAATAACACCATTAGATGCTCGGATTCCATATAAAGCTGCGGCTGATGGCCCTTTTAAAACATTTATTGATTTAATATCATCTGAATTTAGATTAGAAACACCATTCGGTATATTACTGCCACTACCATCCTTACCATAGTTGGCATTATCAATTGGAACACCATCAACAACATAAAGTGGTTGATTATTACCTGTTACAGAACTTGCCCCTCTTAAGATTACACGAGAAGAAGCTCCTACAGAACCAGAACTTGCAGTTACTTGTACACCGGCAATACGACCTGATAATGAATTAGATGTATTAGCTTCTCTTGTCGTAATTAAATCATGGCCTTCTAAACTTTGAACTGCATAAGTAGAACTTCTCCTTCTAACTTTTCTTCCATAGCCTGAAACAATAACTTCGCTTAAAGCTTCTGAACTAGCAATCATTGTAATATTCTTAATGCTTGATGTGCCAACTGTGCTTTCGACGGTTTCCATACCAATAAAACTAAATTGAAGTACGTCTCCTAAATTAGTTTTAATTGAATAGGCTCCATCGAAATCGGTTTCTGTTCCAGTTGTAGTTCCTTTAATAATAACACTTACTCCTGGTAATGGTCCTGATGAATCTGAAACGATTCCTGAAATTGTTTTTTGTTGCGAATGCATTTGAGTCATCACGAATAACACAAGTGCTGAAAATAGAAATTTTGACATCTTTTAAGTTTTTAAGTTTAGCGTAAAACTAAATGAGATGTGTATTTTATAAAATCATGATTGAGTGAACTGGTCTTTTAGAGAAGTAAAAAGAGCTTATGAATTAGGCTGAAATAATTCTGTTTTTGATAGTGATGAGATTTCTCTCTTCGTTCGAAATGACAGGTGCTAAAATTTTAATAATTCCAACGTTTCTTTTCGTTGGATTTTTTTTGTAGCTGTTTCTATAAACTTGTCAATAAAATAAATCTCTTTGGGAGTTTCGTATTTATCTAGTGTCTTGAGGTTTCTCACTTTGTTCGAAATGATAGTTTTTCTTTTTTCAACTTTGTCCCTTTGCTCCTTTGACCCTTTGCTACTTTGCAACTCAACAACCAACACCAATTTTTCTCCTAACAACTCATCTGGGATACCAGCGACAAAAAAACGTTGATCAATAATTTTCGAAATCTTCTCCTCTATTTGCTCAGGAATCAATTTAATTCCTCCAGAGTTAATTATGTTGTCATAACGTCCTAACCAATTAAACTCAGTATCAGAAATGAGTTGAACTATATCATTTGTAATAATTCTTTCTGAAGTTATATTTGGAGCATCAATTATTAAACAATCTCTTTTATCTGTTGAGATTGAAATATTTGGTAGGATTATGTAATGAGATTTCTCGTTCCAATAACTATCGGGGATACTCGAAATGACATCTTGATTTTCAGAATCAGATTGCTTCGGCGTTCCTCCTTGCAAAGACGGAAAATTATTTAACTTTTGGATTGCTACATGACTCACAGTCTCTGTCATTCCGTAAGTAGCAAAACATTCTGTTTCTACTTTTTGGAGTGCGTTATTTAATTCATTTGAAATAGCACCACCTCCAATGATTATTTTTTTCACTTTATGCAAATCATCCAATGAATTTGAAACCTGTAGGGGCACCATCGCAGAAAAATCGTATGTAGCTTTTACATCTTTTAGCGGACTTAAACTTGGTTCAACTACATCTAATTTCCATCCCAAAACCAGCGCTCTTACCAACATCATTTTACCTGCGATAAATTCAGGATTCATACATAGTAAAGCTGTTGTATCTTTTCCTAAATCAAAAAAACTACCAGTAGCCAATGCTGAATTGACCATGTACTCTTTTTTAATTTCAATCAGTTTTGGACTTCCAGTGGAACCCGAAGTTTTTGATTTTACAGCATCTGCCTCATCAAAAAAATGCTTTAAAAAAATGTAAATTGACTTTGATAACAATTCAGAAAATCGCAATAATTCTTGTGTATTTTTAAAGGAAGTTCCGTTTAATTCAAAGCTAGGATGCAGTTTAATTTCCATAAAACAAAGAAACGAAAAAAGGAAAGACTATTAAATGTTTTGGAACTAATGTTAGTGAAATACCTAACGGGTTAAAAAAATCTTAATATATACCACAATCATTGCTTAGGCGTTCATGAATTAATATATTTGGAAATTAATAATTATTCATGAAAAAAATTCTTCTCTTTATTTTATTGATAAGTCAAATAATCATTGGGCAAACCATTGATTATAGTACAGAAGATTATTACTATATAAGAAGAACAAAGCATTTGAAAATTGCAATGGATAAAGAAAAAATATCTATTGAAAATGATGTTTTAGAGCAAACTAAATTTAATTCTTCTAATAAATTATTTTACGCGAACGAAAATATTTACACTGATAGTTTTACCGAAATTACAGATATTGAAGCATTTACTATTATACCATCTACACATAAAAAAATGAAGGTTGATCATTTTGAAACGAAAGATCAAGTTGGTGGGAGTGTTTTTTATAGCGATAGTAAGGTCATCAATTTTGTTTTTCCTGCGGTGACCAAAGGTGCTGAAACTATACTAACTTATAAAGAGCATATTAACGAACCTCATTTTTCTAGTACTTTTGCTTTTGGCTCTGGCGTGCCAATACAAGAATCAGTGTATTCAGTTGAAGTTGACAACACAATCGAATTGGGTTTTTCTACTTTTAATTTTGATGGATTTGATATTAATTTTGAAAAAAAGGAAAATAGAAAAACAACAATTTACACCTGGAAAGCCAATGATGTAAAAGAATTTGAACAATCAAGTAATAGTTTGTCTATGCTTAAGTATTTACCGCATGTTATTATTTATATTAAGAGCTATGAGGTAAAAAATAAAAAATATCCTATTTACAATCATTTAGATGATTTGTATGCTTGGAATGCATCACTCAACAAACAAATTGAAAAAAGCGACCTCTCTGAGGTTTATCAAATTGCTGAAGATTTAACAAAAAATGCCTTGACTGAAGGCGAAAAAACCAAAGCTATTTTTAATTGGGTGCAAAAAAACATTAACTATGTTGCTTTTGAATATGGAATGGGAGGATTGATTCCGAGAGATGCAGCCAAAGTTTGCAATAAACGCTATGGCGACTGCAAAGACATGGCAAATCTATTATATGAAATGTTAAACCATGTTGGTATTGATGCACACCACACATGGATTGGCTCTAGGAATAAGCCATACTCTCATGCTGAGATTCCGACAGGAAAAGTTTATGACCACATGATTACTGCTGCTTTTATTAATGGTAATATTGTGTTTTTAGATGCTACAGATAATTATGTTCCCTACGGAATGCCAAGTGCTTTTATCCAAGGAAAAGAAGGAATGGTTGGTATTTCGGATACTGAATATAAAATTGTAACCGTACCAGAACAAGTAAAAGAAAAAAACACCACATTCATTAAAACAACTATTACTTTGGATGAGGACATTTTAAAAGCATCCCAAAAAAGAACAATGAGAGGTTATGAAATGGTTGATTTTGTGTATGATGTTAAGTTTGCAAAAGACGACAAAACCGATGAGCAATACCTTAGTACAAAACTGGCTATTGGTAATAACAAAACAAAATATACCAATATAGATTTGGGTGATCTTACCGCGCACGATGCTTCTTACTCAATTTCTTATGATATAGAAATAAATAATTATATAAAGAAATTTGGTTCAAAAATATTTTTAAATTTGAATTTAGAAAAACCTCTTTCTAAAGATATTATTAAAATTGACACACAAATTTATGGTAAGGAAATTAATCATAAATACATTCGCAATTATGAAACTACATTTGAGATTCCTGATGGATACACTTTAAAATCCATTCCAAAAGATATTTCAAATCAACAAGAAGATTATGGTTACTCGTTTACTTTTACAAAAAAAGAAAATCAATTGATTGCTAACAAACAAATCTATTTAAATACTTTAGCAATGCAAAATGATGAGTTTGAAGCCTATAATAATTTTATAAAAAGTTTAATAAAAGCCTATAAAAAAAGCATTGTTTTAGAAAAAATTTAATTTACCTAGTACATGAAAAAAATAATATTAATAACCCTACTCCTAGTTTCAATTTCTGGATTCTCACAATACCATACAACCTATGATTGGTCTAACACACCTATAATTCATGAAATAACTAGTGATGAATCTAAAGAATCATCCATCGCGATTTTAAAAAAGGAGATTGTTGAATTTAGTCAATCAAAAATCACCAATGATCTTGCTGTTTTTGAAACAACTCACAATATTATTCGTGTAAATGATGAAGCGGGAATTGCGAGACACACTCAAATTTACATACCGATGAATCGTGTAAATAAAATTGTTTCGTTAAAAGCAAGAACGATTAACAAGGATGGAAAAGTCATCGACTTAGATGAAAACAACATCAAACAAATTGAAAATGTAGATGAATATGGCGATTTCCAAATTTTTGCTATTGAAGGTGCTGAAATAGACTCAGAAATTGAGGTCTTATATACACTTAAAAAAGATTACTCGCCATTTGGTTCAGAAACTCTACAAACTGATTATACCATTCAACGTGCAGAAATGGTTTTTATAACCAATAACTTATTAGGTCAAATAAAAACCTATAATACTGACCAAGAATTTGAACGCACCTATCTAGACAATATGTTGGTTGAAGAATTGGTAATTTCAAATATTTTACCAGTGGCTACTGAAGATTATGCGGCTACAGATGCAAATAAGATTTATGCCGCTTATCAATGTTTTGGAAATCCTGATTTGACTCAAGATGATTTATGGAGCAATACAGTTGGTAATGTTGCTAGCAATTTTTTTCCTGAAAAAACTTCAAAAATTGTGATTGAAGAAATCAAAAACAATATCATGAAGGATGAACCAATTGACATTTCGGATTATAAAAAAGCTGCACTTATAGATAATTATGTAAAAAGTAATTACAACGTTGTTGAAAATAACAATCCGCAATTAGAAGAAATTGAGTTTATCTTACAAAACAGAACTGCAAGTAATTATGGAATTCTAAAAGCTTATGCGCACTTTTTAAAAGCTTTTGATATTGAATATGAGATTGTAGTGACCTCGAATAGATACACGCATAGATTCGATCCTGAGTTCTACAATCCAAGTGCCTTACGTGAATTTTTGATTTATTTACCTGTACTTAAACAATACATTTCACCTGATAGATTAGATTATAGGCTAAGTGAAGCTCCTGCAAATATTTTAGGAAACTACGGAGTCTTTATCAAAAAAGATATGGATTATTATTTTGCAAAAGTTTCACAAAATGATCCAGAATTTAGTCGTGTACAACGTGTCATGGATATTTCTTTTACAGATGATTTTGACAAAGTAATTGTTGATGAGTCGCAAGAATATACTGGGCATTGGTCTATTTTATATCGTGCATTAATGACTTATTACACAGGTCAGGATAAAGCCGATGTTGAAGATCAGTTAACAGGATCTGGAATTGAGGACAAACACACTACAAAGTTTGAAGTTGAAAATCCTGAGATGAATCAAACTGAATACAATCTACCATATATAGTAAATAGTACCATAGAATCTTCTGCATTGATTGAAGAAGCTGGGGATAGTTATATCTTTAAACTAGGCACTATAATAGGTGTACAAAGCGAATTATATCAAGAGAAAGAGCGTGCAAACCCTATCGAAATGCAATATCCAAATCAATATAATTATACTATTACAGTTGATATACCTGAAGGATATACTTTAGAAGGATTAGAATCTTTAGAGATTCATAAAGAGTTGGTGGTAGATGGTAAAAAATTGTGTTATTGGAAATCTGATTATACACTAAAAGACAACCTATTGATTATTACTATTGAAGAGGCTTACAAAGTAAACGACTTTCCAAAAGAAGAATATGAAGGATTTAGAAATGTAATCAATGCAGCATCAGACTTTAATAAAGCAGCACTATTGTTTATGGCTGAGTAATTCTTAAAATAAAAAGAGAAGTAGTCAATCGTAAAGATGATTACTTCTCTTTTTATTCAAAACAATTTACACATTCAAAGGCACAAAAAACTTGACCTTATATATCTATCGTACTTATTTCAAGTACTTATAAAATCAATTTTTTAGTTAGTAATTTACCTGAATCTAACCCTTCTACTTTTAAAATATACACCCCAGTAGTTAAACTTTCAGTTCTAATGATGTGTTTATTTCTTTGAGCAATTCCTTTTCTTACTTGTTGCCCTGTAATTGAATACAATTCATATTTAGATTCTTCTGTTAAATTTAAAATTGATATTTCTTGATTGTAAGAAAAGACTTTAACATCAGTAGAAAATTCTTTATCAGCACTTAAAACCATTGTTTGTCCAGCAGCAATTTGAGCATTAGGTGTATTGTTATAGGCATAATCTTTAATAACCCAGTTACCTTCATTTGTTACGTCTAATCGCATCCAAGCATAATGTGTATTACCACCAACATAATATTTTAATCCCAAATATTTGTCAGTTACATTTACCCAATTACCAGTAATTAGAAATCCTAAATTAAACAAATCTAAATACATAGCTTGAGCTGTTGCCGTATTCCAATTAGCATCATCAGCTTCAATTATAGATTCAACCTCTAATGCAAATGGTCTTGCATTAAATGTAGACAATACAGCATTTCCGTTTAGTGGAGCAACTCCCATAGAATCTCCCCATCCAAAATCGCCACTAGCTATTGTAAAATCATCTACACCATCATTATTTAAATCGAACGTATGACTAGATTCTGAAGTTCCTTCTATACTATTTAAATCTACATATACAATTTGAGCTTGCGATGTAAGGCTGATAAACAAACCGATAAAGAAGGTTAAAAAAGTTTTCTTGCTAATTAAAGTAATTTTATTCATACAATAGTTTTTATTATTTATAAAATCAATTGTCCCTTTTTGAATAAACCACAAGAATATAAACTCCGTGTTATTTTAATATTACAATTCCAATAAGTAGTTATTAATCGGGGACGATCATTTTTTTAAAGAAGTCTTAATTCATAACTTCAATAAAACATCAACATATTACTGTTAATTTTTGGCGAATATATGCCCGATAAAGACTTAGATAAAAATTTAGAAACCCAAAATATCAGATAAATATGCCTAATGTAACTTTTAAAGAATGAATGGTTACATTTTGCATTTATTTGGCTTGAGTGCTTTTTTACACCTATAAATCAGTAAAATACGTACGACTAAACTTATTAAAACCCTTAGAAAAGCTAAGTAATACTTTAGGTTTAATCCAAACCTAGCTTTTCCAATTCTTCTAATTTAACTGGTTCTTGAATTCTGCCAAAAAGTTTCTCTTTCCAATTGGTCCATCCATATTTTTTAGAAAACACAAGAAGTACAATCGGAAATATCACTAAAACTGGCACCAATATATCAATTCCCGCAGAAGGTTCAGATGTGTCTCTTAAAATAGAATGCGTTTGAAAAGCTGTCCAATCTGCAGTTACTAATAAAGCAGTAAATAAGTTATTAGCTGCATGAAAACCTAAAGCCAATTCTAAGCCTTCATCCATCAAAGTCATGATACCGAGAAAAAATCCTGTACCAATATAATAGACCATAATAATCATCCCCAATTTTTCTACTTCGGGATTTGCATAGTGCATCAATCCAAAAACAACCGAGGTCATTATGAGTGGAAACCATCTATTTTTTGCAATTGCGCCCAAACCTTGCATTAAATAGCCTCTAAATAAATACTCTTCAAAACTTGTTTGTAATGGCACCAATAAGATGGCTATCAAAGCTAAAATTAAAAAAGGTTTTAATTTAAAATTGAAAACATAATCACCTGGTGATAAATAATAACCTAATAAAACTAAACTCGATGAAATAATTCCCCAAAACAAAAATGAGAACCGAATGCGTTTCCAATCTATTTTTTTGCGTGATGTTGATAAAGATATAATTGACTGTTTATGTAAAAATTTAACTACAATAAATAAAAATATGATTCCACCTACAAAAGGTAGTAGTACAAAAAATAAATTGAGGTTTGGCTCAAACAAACTCATGATGTAATTCATGTCATCCATCTTACTCATATCAATTGAATCTCCATTCAATTGTTTCATTGCTATTGCAACCGAATGCGGAATGGAAAAAATTCCGACACCTACAATTGCAATTACTACTCCCACAAAATAGCGCCACCATTCGTGTTTTCCTAAATATGCTTGTTGTATATAATTCATTTCTATTTTAGATTAAATTTCCAATCCTTGGAAATATTATAATGTATTTGTCCTTTTTTAATTTCTAAAGGACAATCAAAATTATTGGTAAATAAACCTCCTGTACCCAACCCTTGTGGCATGATTACTCCTAGACTATCTGTAAACTGTGTGATGGCATTTAAACCTACATTACTCTCTAATGCTGATGTTATCCACCAAGCAATATCCATTTTATTTGCCAACTTAATCCATTCTAAACTACCTCTAAACCCTCCAACCAAACTCGGTTTTAAAATAATAAATTGAGGTTTGATTGTTAGTAGCAATTCTTCTTTTTTTGTTACATCAAATACGCCAATTAATTCTTCGTCTAAAGCAATTGGTAAAGGAGTTACTTCGCATAAACTAGCCATTTCTTGCCACTGACCTTGCTTTATAGGCTGCTCAATTGAGTGCAAGTCAAAATTTGACAATCGTTTTATTTTTTCTAAAGCATTGCTTGGATTGAATGCTCCGTTGGCATCTACACGCAATTCAATTTCATCTTTAGTAAATTCTTTTCTGATGGATTTTAATAAATCTAGTTCCGTATCAAAATCTATGGCTCCAATTTTTAATTTGATTGTTGTAAATCCTTCATGCAACTTATCTTTGATTTGCTGCTGCATAAACTCTTTTGAACCCATCCAAATCAATCCATTAATAGGAATAGATTCTTTTCCTTTTGTAAATGCTGATGGATATAGCTCGAATGGTTGTTCGCTTTTTAAAGACAATAAGGCTTGTTCTAATCCGAATTGAATTGATGGAAATTCTTTGAATTCACTTAATAAAAAATCTTTTTTAAAATTGATGTTTTCACTCAACCACTTCAATTTATTTTCATAATCTGGTCTATCATCAATGCTTAATCCTCTAAATAATCCACACTCACCTACTCCTTCCCTTCCATTTTCAGTTACAAATAAAAAGTAGGTTTCTTTTGTACGAAGAATTCCGCGTGATGTTCCGCTTGCTTGCTTAAAGTTGAGAATGTATTTTTGAAAAGATGCTTTCATAAATTAATTGGACTAAGATACAAGAATCAACAGCATAAAAAAAGCCGTTTTAAAATTATAAAACAGCTCTTATCTCTTTTTATATAAAATATTATATCACGCTCAATTCCTTACCAACTTTAGTAAATGCAGCAATGGCTTTATCTAAATGTTCTTTAGTATGTGCCGCTGAAAGTTGCACGCGTATTCTCGCTTTTTCTTTTGGAACTACTGGAAAGAAGAATCCAATTACGTAAATTCCTTCATCCAGTAATTTGTTTGCCATTGTTTGTGAAAGTTTAGCATCGTACAGCATTACAGGAACAATAGCTGCATCAGCACCTACCAAATCAAAGCCTGCAGCTTCCATATTACTTCTAAAATAATTGGTGTTTTCTTCAAGAGCATCACGTAAAGAGGTATCTCCAGAAAGCATTTCAAAAACCTTTAAAGAAGCACCTACAATTGCAGGAGCCAATGAATTTGAAAACAAATAAGGTCTCGATCTTTGACGTAGAATTTCGATGATTTCTTTTTTCCCTGTAGTATATCCACCCATAGCACCTCCTAATGCTTTTCCTAAAGTTCCGGTAACAATATCAACTCGGTCTAATACATTTTTAAGTTCAATAGTTCCTCTACCCGTTTTACCTATAAACCCTGCGGCATGACATTCATCAACCATCACCAAAGCATCATACTTATCAGCCAAATCACAAATCTTATCTAACTGAGCAACAATGCCATCCATAGAGAAAACTCCGTCAGTTACTATAATTTTAAAACGGTGGTTTTGTTTGTTAGCTTCTATTAATTGTTGTTCTAAATCTGACATATCATTGTTTGCATATCTATAGCGGGCTGCCTTACACAAACGCACGCCATCAATAATAGATGCATGATTTAAAGAATCAGAAATAATGGCATCTTCTTTAGATAATAATGGTTCAAAAACCCCTCCATTTGCATCAAAAGCAGCTGCGTATAAAATAGTATCTTCAGCATGAAAAAAATTAGCTATTGATTGCTCTAATTGTTTGTGAATATCTTGAGTACCGCAAATAAAACGAACAGATGACATTCCATAGCCATGAGTATCCATTACATCCTTTGCAGCTTTAATCACTTCTTTATTGTTAGACAATCCTAAATAATTGTTAGCACAAAAATTAATCACTTCCTCTCCAGTAGAAACTTTAATAACAGCATCTTGTGAAGTGGTAATAATTCTTTCGGATTTAAATAATCCAGCTTTTTCAATTTCTTGCAATTCATTTTGCAAGTGTTCCTTTATATTTCCGTACATATCTTAATTTTTAAACTACTGTATTATATTGTTCACTTAACTTTTCTATCATTACTTTAGACATGGAATCTAGATTATATTTCGGTTTCCAACCCCAATCAATTCTCGCTTCAGAGTCATCGATGCTCTTTGGCCAACTTGCAGCAATCTCTTGCCTAAAATCTGGTTCGTATGAAATCTTAAAGCTTGGTATAACTTCCTGAATTGCAGCAGCAATTTCATCAGGAGAAAAACTCATACTTGCCAAATTATATGAAGTTCTAGTTTTTATATTTTCTTTTGGAGAGTCCATCAACTCAATGGTGGCTCGAATTGCATCATCCATAAAAATCATTGGCAGGACTGTATTTTCTTCTAAAAAGCAAACAAATTCTTCACCATTTACTGCCTTATGATAAATATCTACGGCATAATCTGTTGTGCCTCCACCAGGTAAAGATTGATAGCCTATAATCCCTGGGTAACGCAGTGAACGTATATCTAACTCGTATCTTTCAAAATAATATTGCGACCAATTTTCACCTGCCGCTTTGCTTATACCATAAACGGTTGATGGGTTTAAAAAAGTGGATTGCGGAGTTGCATCTGCCAAAGCAGCATCACCAAAAACACCAATAGAGCTTGGAAAAAACACTTTATCTACATTATTTAATCGTGATACTTCAAACACATTAAACATTGTTTTCATATTGATCTCCCAAGTACTTAATGGGTTTTCTTCACCCTTTGCAGAAAGGATTGCTGCCAAATGATAAATCTGTGTGATCTCATACTTTACAACAATTTGTTCTATAACATCTTTGTCTGTTGCATCCAATATTTCGAACACTCCTTCAAAGTCAGGTTTTACTCTTAAATCTGAAGCAACAACATTTTCATTACCAAATTTCTTTTTTAATTCCTGTGTTAAAACCGAACCAATTTGCCCATTAGCACCAATCACTAAAATATTTTCAACTTTCATTTACCCACCATTTTATAAAATGTAAAATTACAAATATCACTCAATAATCAAGTAAAACATCCTTAATAGGTTTAGAAGTAAGTAATATTATCTTTTATTATTTTATAATGACATTATTATTACTTTTACACTGTAAATTAAATTTAGAATAAAGTAAAATTAACTTGAAATGATAGAAACTCTAGATGATATTGATTTAAAAATCTTACGAATATTACAAAAGGATTCTAAGAAAACTACCAAAGAAATTGCTGACATCATCAACTTATCAGCATCGCCAGTTTATGAACGCACCCGTAAACTAGAGAAAAAAGGATATATAAAAAAGTATGTTGCACTGTTAGATAAAAAAATGGTGCGCAGACCTGTGACAGCAATCTGTATGGTTTCTTTGCGCTATCACAATGAAGGGTTTATTGATAAATTTGAGAAGCAAATTAAAGCATTGGACGAAGTTCAGGAATGTTATCATATGGCTGGTAAAGTTGATTTTTTCTTAAAAATAAATATTCAGAGCCTTGATTTATACCACGACTTTGTTCGTTCAAAACTTTCTAAGATTGAAAATATTGGGTTTTTAGAAAGCTCATTTGTTTTAAAGGAAATTTCGCATACCACCGAATATTTTATTTAATCACGGGAAGATTGCCAATTTTGAGCAATTCCAAGTAACTTGAGCCTGAAATAAAATTGCTTATTTTAACAATTATCTTATTTTTATTTTCTGATAAACACCAACTATGCATGTACCTAACATTCCGCCATTAATTTATTTTGCCATCCCTTTCTTTGTAATAACTGTGATAATTGAAGGTTTGATTATAGCAAAACATTCACCAAAATCGTACAATATTAAAGATTCTCTAACGTCAATTTCTACTGGACTTATTGGTAATGTCTTTATCGGATTAGCGTCAAAAGCTATTGTGCTTTTTCTGTTTACCTATGTTTGGGAACATTTTAGAATTGCCACCATTCCGTTTGCTTGGTGGTCTTGGTTGTTGATTTTCTTTTTAGATGATTTTGCCTATTATTGGTTTCACAGAATTAGCCATAAAAGTAGAATCTTTTGGGCATCGCATGTGGTGCATCATTCATCACAAGAATATAATTTAAGTACAGCTTTAAGACAAACCTGGACTGGTGGTTTTTATAGTTGGATATTTTGGATTTGGTTGGGATTTATCGGTTTTCACCCATTGATGATTTTAACTCAAATGTCAATCAGTTTAATTTATCAATACTGGATACATACCGAACTCATTAACAAAATGCCAAAATGGTTTGAGTTTATTTTTAATACACCTTCACATCATCGAGTACATCACGGAAGTAACCCTTTATATTTGGATAGAAATCATGCAGGAATCTTAATTATTTGGGATAGAATATTTGGCACTTTTCAACCAGAACTAGCAGAAGAAAAAGTAATCTACGGATTGACTACAAATATTAAAACATACAATTTATTGCGAATAGCATTTCAGGAATGGGGCACTCTATTTACCGATGCTTTTAAAGCCAAAACATCTTTTGTAAACAAACTAAAATATCTCATTAAACCTCCAGGATGGAAACATGATGGCTCCGGAATATTATCTGAAGATATGTTAGAGGAATGGAAAAAGAAACATGATTGATGGTTGAAAATTAATTTTCCAACACTTTTTTTAATTTTGATAAACCTTGTTCAAAATCACCACCAACTGCTTTATCCATATTCATAAATAACATCATAATACTAATAGGAAATTTATTATGCCCCGTAAAACCCCAAACTACTTTTGTAGCTTCTCCTTCTTGAAAAACTCTCAAATAAGCATCTGAAGTTGATTTCCATGGTTTTAAAAAACGCAATTGACTCGCCACTTCTTCATTTTCTTTAAAACCTGTTAGCTCTTGCTCTCCTGAACCTACATCTTTATTCCCTACCCAAGCTGATATAAATCCTATTTCACCATCTGTACCTGTAAAAGTTTTTTCCATATCAGGATCTTTCTCTGCCCATGGACTCCATTGATCTTGATTTTTAATAAATTTCAAATAATTGTAAACCTCAGCCAAGGGTTTGTTTACTACAATACTTCTACTAACATCATAGGTTTTTGGTGCTACTACTCCGAGAATAACAATTAAGGCAACGATTCCGATAAGAATGTAAATTAGTGTTGTCATGTTTTTTTTATTTTTAGTAGTTAGTTGTAAAATTATATTTCAATGCTGTTTCCAATTTTAAGCAAATTCAACTCCTTTCCTGCTTCTTTAAATTTGTCGATGGCTTTATCATGATCAATTTCAATATATCCAAAAGTATCATAATGATATCCCAAAATTTTATCACAATCCACAAAATTGGCTGCAATTACAGCAGATTCAATTCCCATAGTAAAATTATCACCAATCGGTAAAATGACAAGGTCTAGTTTACATTGCATCGGAATCAATTTCATATCCATGGTCAAAGCTGTATCGCCAGCTATATAAATATTCCCTTCTGAGGATTCAATAATAAAACCTCCAGGTTGCCCTCCATATTTTCCATCAGGAAAAGAGCTGGTATGAACTGCATTGGTATAGGTAACTCGACCAAAGTCAAATTGCCAACTACCACCATGATTCATTGGGTGACCTTTTAAATCCATAGTGCCATAATGCATCACTATTTCATAATTAGATACAATAGTTGCCCTTGTATTTTTTACAATCGTTTCTACATCTAAAATATGATCTTGATGTGCATGAGTAACGAGGATATAATCTGCTTTTAATGAATTAATATCTATAGATTTAGCTAATTCATTACCTGTAATAAACGGATCAACAATAATAGTTTTATTGCCGACTTCTATTTGTAAGCTTGCATGACCGAGGTAAGTGATTTTCATTTTTAATAAATTAAATAGGTTCTAATAACAATCAAAATTTATACTCTTTGCAATTTACAAAAAAAATCACGGTAGCTATTTCAGCTACCGTGATTTAAATTTAAAAACTATTGAAGTAAAATTAAACTTCTATTCTTTTTTAAAAACTGTATTTAATATAGGTGGTAAAATTTCTACCTGGTTCATAAATTTTACCCATTAAAGTATTTGAATTTGCATAAGAAAAGTTCAAATGCTCGTAATAGGTTGTGTCAAAAATATTTAACACTGCTGCACCAACTGATAAATTTTTAAATGGATCATAGCCAACTCGTAAATCTACAGTTGCAAAACCTGGAGTTTCTTGCTCCATGAAAGATTCTGAAACTCTTGTTTGTTCAGCAACCAATCTAGAACTCAACGCAACCCAATATTTATCTTGCTTAAACTCTACTCCTAAAATTGCAGTAAATGGTGTAATCTGAGCAAGTGGTTCATCAAAATCAATATTTTCGGCTCTTGTATAAGACACATCAGAAGTGAATCTTATTTGCTCAGTTGCTTGTACATCAAAAGAAAATTCGAATCCTACTTGTGATGCTTTATCAATATTTATAAATTGTTTTGCATACACAGGAGGAGTTGTTGGCATAAATTTTCGAGGGATATCCTCATTCACAAATGCCGTAATATAATCTCGCAAGAATGAATAAAAAACAGATGCACTTACATTTACTATTCCTATTTTTTTAGAGAATGACAATTCTATCTGGTTGTTAATTTCTGGTTTTAAATTAGGATTACCAACATATTCATAAGGATCAACTCCAACATTAAAATGGTTAATATATCGCTCTACCATTGATGCTGTTCGCATTCCTCTACCAAAAGCTAACTGTGCTTGGAATCCGTTATTTTGATATTTTACAGATGCATTGGCACTGATATTAACCTCGTTCTCATCATCAATAGTTCCTCCATACAAATCCTCAAAATCTTGAGCCGGATCATCTAAAGAAGTTGAAATAAAATCAGACCTAACCCCTGTCGTTAATGTTGTAAAATCAGCTATTTTAAATTTCCCTTCAATAAATAACCCTATATCATTTAAGGCAGCATCTTGCCAAATTTTATCAACAAAAGTCATAGGTTGAGGCAGTGGCATCCCATTCATCATTTTTACAATTCTGGTTCTGTTTCCTTCTCTTCTAATTAAATTAGCATCTATACCCGTATAGATTCTTGAATTACCAGAAGGCTTATAAACCAATTCTGCTTTACCACCATATACCCAAACCTCAACAGGTGATTGTGCATCAACCATCATAAAATTTGGTCGTCCTTCATTGGTCATTAAATGATCTACATACGAATGAAAAACTTTTGCCGAGATGCTTTCTATTTTGTCAGATACTTCATTTAATTTATAATCTAACCCAAGTAAATAGCTATCGTCATAAGGTGAGTCCATCGGCAAACCAGCATGATCTATATCTCTACCAAAAGATTGTCTCCAACTTAATTGCAAACGTTGTTTATCTGATGGGTTATATCCAAGCTTTATGGAGTAATCTGATGTTTTAAAAGAGGAAGGAACCTCAACGCCATCTCCATCTTTATAATCGCCAAAATCGCGATACGAACCATTTATGTTGACATCAAACTTTTTAGCAACATATACTAAAGAAGCACCCGTAACAAAATTGTTTCCGTTGGTTTCATAACCTCCCTCTACACTTCCCTGAAGTCCGAGTTTATCTTTTGATGGTGTTTTTAAAACTAAATTTATGATTCCTCCAAAATTTTGTCCAAACCGAACGGTAAAAGGTCCTTTAACAATTTCTATTTTTTCAACTTCTTCAGGAATAATATGTGTTGTAATAGGATCCATTCTGTTGGGGCAAGCATTTAAAATTTTCATCCCTCCATCAAACTGAATATTCAATTGCTCATATTTAAATGTTCTAAAAACAGGCTCTGAGGCATATGCTCCTTTTTTTGCAATTCCAAATCCTTTAATATCCTTAAATAAATCTCCAACACTACGTGGCTGACTTATTCGTTTTGTAACATCATTAATTACAGTTGACTGCGAAATATCTTCTAACGGGTTTGCAGAAACAATAATTTCATTTAAATCTATCGGTGCCAATTGCAATTTAATAGTTTGTTGGTCCTTTAAGGCTACAGTTATAGTCTTATAACTGATATGTGAAATCTCTACCAAATCTCCTTCGGCAGCATCAATTGTAAATTCACCTTCTAAATTAGAAACGGTGTACATATTAGTCTCAACAACTTTTATTGTTGCATTTTCAATACCTTCATTAGAATTTTCATCTACAATTTTCCCTTTTATTAATTGAGCATATGACGATGCAACAATCAGCATTACTAAAATATTTAGTAGTATATTTTTCATTTTATAATAGTTTTAAGTGTTAAGTTCAATCTTTAATTTATTGACTTTTCTACTTTTTATAGATTGACAAGTTTTTATTATTTTTTGCCAATCGGTTTATTCTTATATGTTTTACTTGTGATTTATACGTGTTACTTTATTACAACACATTTTCTTAAAATTCAATTAAGAATTTAAAAATATATGTGAATCATCTTATATAAGTAATCTTACATAAAATTAAAATGCTGTCTAAAAAGTAATCGTTATTTAAGATACAATTTGGGGTGGTTTAAAAACCGAAGAAATATATGGTTGCGTAAATCTATGTAGATAAAAGAAGCTATACTCTTTAACCTCTTCTACATTTTCTGTTTTAACTGACACATAATAAATGGGAGCCACAGGATACTTTGACAAATCTATTTGAGGAACAGAATGATCATGAGTATCATGATTATTAGCCTTTTTTAATTGCTTCTCTAAATAACATTTTCCGTTACAAGCCAGGGCTGGTTTGTCTCTGTTCTCGCACAGCACACTTGCTATGTATTCTTTGTTAGAGTAATATTCAATTAAAGGAACTACTGGCTGCAGCATAGCGAACAGGTAAAGCATATAAAAAAAGGTTCCTAAAACTTGTTGTTTCATTGTTTGGTTTTATGTGTCAAAAATAAAATATTTTTTGTCTTTTATTTATGACATTTATCAGTTTTCAAAAATCTTAAATAAGAAACCCTACTCTTAAAAAAATTTAAGAAGAAAAAAAACACGAATGACAAGCATTCGTGTTTTTTGATTATAAAAAGCATACACTATAGGTTTACAACCTTATAAACTATTTTAGATTGCCCTTCTTCAATATTTGTCCATACTACTATAACCTGCAAATCATTTAATTTTGCAATAACAGCATGGTCATTATTTGTTTTTGGCATGCTCAACTTCTTTTTCGTAGTTGAACCATCATTAAAAACGGAATGAAGTATAATTGAAGTATATGTTTTGTCACCTTCCATAATAAAATCTTCATAAACAATATTTGCTGTTCCATCATTAGATATTACCATTTGCGGATGTCTTCCTGATTCTGTAATTAATTGTTTATTATTAAAAAGCGAACTATTATCTGATAATTTTTCATAAAAAATACCTGCTCCGCTTTCAGCACCAGTAAACCACGCAACAGACACATCCTTTTCTGAACTCCCTAAAGAAGGGCCTGTATGTGGACATCCATCAATTTTCCAATTATCGCTACCTAATGGTTCTGGTAGTGAAAAAGAAATACCATTATTTTTTGATACTACTTGATACATATCACGAATTGATCCATTACTAATATTTCTAAATGCAACGTGAATCTTATCGTCATTATCAACATAAATATCTGTTCTACAACATTGACATGTAGATCCTGCAATCGGTGTTTCATCAACAAATCCTAAATTTGGATTTGTCTTAGCAAAATACAACGTGCTTCCATCTTTGTCTTTTTCCATTTTACGACTATCAAGCCAAGTAAGTCCAAGCTCTCCATCTGGCAATAAAGTTAAATCATAAAAACTCTGGCTTTGTGCTTGTTCATCATCAACCAACTTTTTCTTTTTTGACCAAGTAACACCATTATCTTTAGAAACAGAATAATAGATACTACCCGCAAATCTTCTTTTAGAATTTGGCGTTGTAAATCTAAATACTGCATACAATACCCCATCTGCTGCACGTGTCACTTTGGGCATTGACTCATGATGTGATTGTAATCCTTTTGATGAAGTAACTATTATTTCTTTTCCAAACTGTTGCTTCTTTGCATCAAATACCTTGTACTTTAGAATTGATGTTTTACTTGTATCAATTTCTTCGGTCCAATTTAAAATAAGTTCTTGATTAATACCTCTACTTATATATGGTCCCATTGCATTAAAATTAGAATTGGATACAACATAAAGTTTATCCTCCTCATTTTCTACAAACCCAGTTAGGACAAATATAAATGCTATTAATAAAATCGATTTTATTGTTCTCATAAATTCTTTATTTAAAAATTATAGCGTATTCCTGTATGAAATGCTCTAGGGTTTCCTACAGAGTAGCTATTCTCACTTCTATATTTATTATAGGATGCTCTAACAGCATATAAATCGTCAAAAATATTAAGAGCATGTACCCAAATTTCGAAGTTTTTAAACCCGTAAGAAGCTCTTAAATTAAAAATATTATGTCCTTCATAGGTTGCAGTACTAAAAGTACCATCTCCATTATCAATTTGATTTTCAAAACTTGTATTGTATTTTCCAATCAATTCATACTCAGCAGCAATATTAAAATTTTTCAAAAATGTTGGTTTATAGCTAACAGTTGTTAAACCAATTAAACTAGGTGCTGTTTCCATATCTGTATCTGAATAATCTACACCTCCTTCATAAAAGTTAACATATCTATGTTTTGCATAACTACCGTTATGAGAAATTGATAGGCTTTCAATAGGAAAATAGGTTATTCCGTACTCTATACCATATGATCTCGTTTTACCTGCATTAGCATTATAATATTCATCATTTTCATCTCTCAAAGTAATTAAAGTATTTTTTCCATCTAATAAATAAAGAGCAGCATCTAGTTTTAGTTTTTTACCATTTACAAAATAAGCTCCAATTTCATAATTATTATATACACTTGGTTTTAGTTCAAACACCTCTCCTCCTACTCCAACATACTTATTACGGTATAATGTTGATGTTTGTGGTGGAGTGAATCCGTTAGAATAGTTGGTATACAATCCAATTTTATTTGAAAAGTTATAATTCACCCCTAGTTTCGGTGCGAAATTATCATATTCGGATCTAGTATCTTGAGCTCCTGCTTGCCCATCAATTCTGTTATTGTAATCATATACAAACTTATCATATCTTAAAGCTGCTGATATTTTCAAGGCATCTATAGGCGATATTTCGTATTGAAAATATGCTGCATAGTTTAAGATGTCAGCATCATAGTTTAAAATATAATCTCCTTCATTTTGAGTATAACCTATATTTTTTCCTGTAGCAGGATCTACAATCACTTCAATTCTTTCAGCCACATAATCTTGCGGAGAAAAATCTAAAGAGGCACCTACAATTAAAGAGGAGTTATGAATGTTAAAATCTAATTTATGCTGAACTAAACCAACAATACTATTAAACTGATTAGAGTTAATCTCACCGCTTCCGCTTCCATTTAATTGCCCAAAATCTCTAAATTGACGAATTCTATATGATGGGATTTGATCCATCTTATTGTCTCTATAAATTACATTGAATGATGTTTTATTCTGATCATTCCAATATTTTTCTACAGTAGATCTAAATCTAAAAGACAAAGCGTCTCTCTCTGTAAATGTTTGATCACTTTCATAGTTTCCATCAGAATAATCTGATTCACTAAGTGAACCACTCATGTCTGACCTATAATCTACCACATCTAATACATTTACCCATTTAGTAGTTTCATTAAAATCTAATACTGTTTTAAAAGTAATAGCTAATTTTTCATAATCACTATGTTCTATTGGGCCATCTTTTCTATTTGTGAATTGAGCCCCTAAATAAAATCCAAATTTTTCACTATCATGTGTGTCAACTTCAAATTCGTATCGCTTTAATCCCAAATCATTTATTTGAAAAGAGGCACTTCCGTTAACACCTGGTCTTGGGCTTTTAGTGATATAGTTAAAGCTCCCTCCAATAGACTCACTACCATAAATACTAGATGATGGGCCTTTTAAAACTTCTATTCTATCAAAAGAAAGACTGTTCATTTCTAACAAAGCATTGTGGTTAAAAACAGCAGTTGGTCTAATTGGCAACCCATCTTCTAAATACAAAAACAATGATTTGGTTGATATTGGTGACCTGACCGACATAAAATGCTGCTCATTACCAGATGCTTTTGATGTTGACATATATACCCCGGGTGCCTGATTAACAAGCTGTTCAATTCCAAAAGCTTTTGCATCTTTTATTTCAGAAGAGTTTATGACTGCAATTGCAGCTGGTACATCTTTTCTTTTTTGTTGTTCTCTACTCGCAGTAATTATTACTTCACTCAATGTTTCTGATTGAAGCTCTAATTGAATAGTATTAAATTCTGATGTCAATACTAATCTTATAGATTTATACCCTACGTAGCTTACCATCACCTCAGGGTTTCCTGTAATGGTTATGTTAAAGTTTCCTTCAATATCTGTTGCGACACCATTTCTATCATTTGAAATAATGTCAGCACCATATAAAGGTTGATTCTCTAAATTTATTATTTTTCCCCTATATGTAATCTGTGCATTGGCGGTAAAGCATAGCATTGCCAATACCATAAAATATATTTTTCTCATTGTATTTTAAACTAAATTTTTATTGTCTACACCATACATTATACCCCAAGGCAATTTAATTACCCTAGAACATATGGCATTCTACATTTGTATTAAATCGTATTTAGAAGAATGTCTAAATCGAGTTAAGAGTGACGAAATAAAAACTTAAACAATTGGTGGTCTAAAAAGTGAACTAGAATATCTCTGTGGATTTTCTGAAAGGTTTGAAAAATGAGTTTCATTAAACTCTTCAACTTCTTTAAAAGTGAAAGAAATAAAATTAACTAAAGAAACTGGATACTTTGACAAATCTATTTGAGGAACAGAATGATCATGTGCATCTTGCTTATTAGCCTTTTTTAGTTGCTTCTCTAAATAACATTTTCCGTTACAAGCCAAGGATGGCTTGTCGCGATTCTCACACAAAACACTTGCTATGTATTCTTTGTTAGAATAATATTCAATTAAAGGGATTACAGGCTGCAACATAGCTACCAAGTAAAGCATATAAAAAAAAGTTCCTAAAATTTGTTGCTTCAACCTTTTAATTCTTTGGCGCAAAAATATATTAAATTAATCAATTGAAAGGTGATTTTTACTAGTAGTTAAATAATAAAGCCTATCCCTAAAAGAATTGAAAATAAAAAAGTGCTTAATGCTAACTTTTTTAACTCAGGGTCTAAGTCCTGCGGATTCTTATTTTTTACCACTTTAGCCAAATGCATAAAAATTGGAATGTATGCAATCATAAATAGCAATTGTGTTGGAGATTTATATTGAATGGTTACAAATAATAAAGTACACATAAAAGAAGCAATGATTAAAAAATAATGGTAATACTTAGCTCTTTCTGCTCCAATTTTAACCACCAAAGTGTTTTTTTTGGATTTCGTATCAGAGAGTTGATCGCGCATGTTATTCAAATTCAAAACCCCAGCACTTAACATTCCGACTGATGCTGCTGGTAAAAAAATCGCAGTATGTAACTGCTTCGTATACAAAAAATAAGACCCTACTACACTCAACAAACCAAAAAAGAGAAATACAAATACATCTCCTAATCCACTATAACCATAGGCATTTTTACCAACTGTATATTTTATTGCTGCGGCAATACTTGCGACTCCCAATCCAAAAAAGAGAACTGAATATCCAAAATTTTCTTTTCCAAAAGAAACATAAATCAGTAGTAATGCTATACATAAAGTAATGATACTTGTAATAATAATTGTAGTAAGCATTTGTTTTGGAGTTATGGCTCCACTTTGTAAAGATCGTATTGGACCAACTCTATCTTCATTATCTGTTCCTTTAACACCATCACCATAATCATTGGCAAAATTTGAAAGTATTTGCAAACCTAAAGTTGTGAGAATTGCTAACCAAAAAATTGGAGAAATCAAAACTGATGGAGTACCAAAACAATACATGCTAATTACTGCATCTTCACTTTCAAAATAATTACTAATCACATCTCTATTTCCTAATATTGAACCAACAATAATCCCAGAAATAGATAATGGTAAAGTTCTTAATCTTGCGGCTTGGATGTAGTGTTTAAACATAGCTTACAAAGCTTCAGCATTCGCAATTAATTCCGCAATATCTAAGACCTGAATACTATCTTCTTTATTGGTAGATTTTACACCATCAGTCATCATGGTGTTGCAATAAGGACATCCTGTTGCAATAATATCTGGTTTGGTTTCAATTGCCTCTTCAGTGCGCTCTAAAAAAATTTCTTTGTCTCCTTTTTCAGCATCTTTAAACATCTGTGCTCCTCCAGCACCACAGCATAAAGCATTGTTTTTGTTGCGTTTCATTTCTACAAGATTCACTCCTAATTTACGAATCAAATCTCTTGGTGATTCATACTCATCATTTGCTCTTCCTAAATAACACGGGTCATGAAAAGTAATGCGTTCTCCATTCATTGGTTTGCTTAATATCAATCTTCCGTCATCTATCAATTGTTTGATAAATTGTGTATGGTGATATACTTCATAAGCACCTCCCAAATCTGGATATTCATTTTTAAGCGTATTGAAAGAATGTGGATCACAAGTCACAATTTTTTTAACTTCATAAGCATTCATTACCTCAATATTGGTCATGGCTTGCATTTGAAATAAAAATTCATTACCAGCTCTTTTTGCAGCATCACCTGTAGAACTTTCTTCGGTACCCAACACAGCAAAATCTACATTTGCTTTGTTTAAAATTTTTACAAAAGCTCTTGTTATTTTTTTTGCTCTGTCATCAAAACTCCCTGCAGACCCAACCCAAAACAACACTTCTGGTTGTTTGCCTTGTGCCATCATTTCTGCCATTGTTGGTACATTCATACAATTCTATTTTTAGTATATTTTATTCGTGCTGACCATCATCAAAAACTTCAATGGTTACTTCTTTTTCAATTAAATCAGTAAACTCACCTCTATATCTCGTGGCTTTTACCAAGTGATTATCTATCCAGTGATAGTTACCTCCTCTTGGTTTACCCATTAATAAACTATGGTATTTAAATCCGTTTCTATTTAACCACTCAGTAGTCACTTCTCTATGAGTTTCAGTTCTTGAAGTAAAAAAACAGATGATATGCCCTTCGTCATACCATTTATTCAAGGTAACCAAAGCGTCTGCAAAAGGTTCGCAAGTTGCCATTCTTTCTGGTTCTTCATTTGGAATATCTTCTGTAACGGTCCCATCAATATCTATTAAATAATTTTTTACGTTGCCTGATAAAATTGGGCTTAATAAATTTCCTTCTCCATCTTTTAGCTCACTTAACTCTTTGTCTGTTTTTGTCTTCATTCTAAAAATTCTGTATTGTTGTGTTATTATTTTTTGTTGCTTATTCGTCTTTCCAATTCAGGCGATCCATTTGACTGTATTGCCAAGGTGCTCCATTATTTTCAATATTGGTCATCATCATGTTTAATTCTTGTGGAGCTGCTGATTGCTCCATCACCAAATACCTACGCATATCCATAATAATGGATAGTGGGTCAATACTTACGGGGCATTCCTCAACGCAAGCATTGCAACTTGTACAAGCCCACAATTCTTCTGGAGTTATATAATCATTCAACAATTGCTTGCCATCGTCTTTAATTTCTCCTTTATTTTGATCGATGTTTTTACCTACTTCTTCTACTCTATCACGTGTTTTCATCATGATGGCTCTCGGCGACAATTCCTTCCCAGTAATATTTGCAGGACACACCGAAGTACATCTACCACATTCGGTACATGTATAAGCATTCATCAATTGCACCCAATTTAAATCTGTAACATCACTTGCACCAAATTTTTCTGGCACTTCATCTTCGACACCTTCAGGAGCCGAAGCAAATGGATCTATATTTGGATCCATCATCATTTGCACTTCTTTGGTTACATTTTTATCATTTGGAAATTGTCCTTTTGGGTTTAAATTGGCATAAAAAGTATTTGGAAATGCTAATAAAATATGTAGATGTTTTGAATAGTATAAATAATTAAGGAAGATGAAAATTCCGATAATGTGTACCCACCAAGCAGTCGTTTCAATTAAATGAAGTGTATCGTGACTCATACCATGAAACAAGCTTGCTACAAACTGACTGATTGGGTTTCCAGAATTTGCTTCTTGAAAATGAACATCTGTAGCATTCATAATTAGGAATAAACTCATCAGCACCATTTCGAAATACAAAATATACAGTGCATCATTTTTAGGAAAACCTTTCATTTCTTTATTCCAAAATCTTGGAATGCGAAGCACCATTCTTCTAATCCAAAATACAATGACTGAGAACAATACTAAAAATGCTAAAACCTCGAAGCTACCGATTAGGAAAGAGTAAAGTCCTCCCATAAAACTTAAAGCACGATGCGTACCAAAAAGTCCGTCGATGATAATCTCAACCACTTCAATATTGATAATAACAAAACCTAAATACACAACTATATGAAGAATTCCGGCAACAGGACGTCTCACCATTTTTGATTGTCCAAGAGCAATACGTGTCATATTTCCCCATCTTTCTGATTTTTTATCAGAGCGATCAATATCTTTTCCTAGAAAAATATTTCGTTTTAGTTTTTTGATATTTCTAACAAAAAATCCTATTCCGAAAATTAATAATACTGCGAATAATATGTTATCTATATACTGCATACCTTTTTATTGATGGTTCCAATTATTTTCATCTAAGTTGTCATTTGGCGATAATCCAATAATATCACCTTCAGTTGATATTCCTAGTCCTAGCACCGTCCTATTGGCATAATTAAAATAGGCGGTAACTTGGTTAATTTCTAAAATCTCACCATCGGACAAATTTACGGATTTCATCCGTTCTACATCTTCTAAGCTCAAAGTATCTAATGATTTTGTGAGTTTTTTAGCATATCGTAATCCTTCGACATATTTTTTTTCTAATATCATATTAAAAGCACCTAATTTTAAACCTTCTTTTAATTCGTAGGATTTTGCATCATCTTTTAACAATCTTTTTAATCCTTCAAAATGATGGGCAATACAATAATTACAATTATTTAAAATACTCACATATACGCCAATAGTTTCTAAATACCATTTCGGCAAAGTGTTATTACTATTGTGAAGTGCATTTTTGTAAAGTGCCATATGACCCGTCATAGTATGCGGTCTTAGGCTATGTGCCAACATAATATTATCGACATTGTTATTAGGTCCAGAAACTTTTTTGTATAATTTTTGTAGGCGACCTGTTGCTTTATGGAATGGGATTGTTTTGATCCAAGTCATACTTCTTACTATTTTTCAACTTCTTCTTTCGGTTGATACTCTTTTTCTTTTTTACCAAAAACAGAAAGGTGTACAAATCTTTTTGGATGCTCTTTTACTTCGCGTAATAATTCTTCTAATTCTTTAGAGGCATTTTCTAAATTGATGTACAAGCCATCATCTTTTAATAATTTTCCGACAGAACCTTCTCCGTTTTCCAATCCGCCTAAAATAGAATTTAACGATGTTACGGTAGTTTCTAATTTAGCAATTGTTTGTCCTAGATTTGCATTGGTCAATGAATCTGATAGTTTTGCAAAATTATCGGTTATGACCTCAAGGTTGCTTAACGAGTTGTCTAACTTCAATTTATTATCTACAAGTAACACATCTAAGGATTCAGAAACTTGCTCAAAATTATTCATTGTTTCATTTAAGCTTGCAAAAGTTTTACGAAGGTTTTCTCTTGATTTTTGATCCAACACTTGATTTAAGCCAACCAATAATGAATCGGCATTTATAATAACACTTTCTAGTTTTGTTTGTAAAGGCCCTAACTCTTCACTTAAAGACGAAAGCATATCTGACTCTACATGCCCTCTTAAATAATCGCCTGAAACAGCATTTTCACCATCATAAGAAGGGTCGATTGCTAAAGACATTCCGCCCATTAAGCTTGCGCTATAAATTCTTGCAACACTTTCTTTAGAAAATTTAAAGTCATTCTCTACGCCAAACTCAACAACTAAAGTTCCTCTTTTTTCAGGCTTATCGTTAAACTCAATACCAACAACTTTACCAACTTGATATCCATTAATTGTAACGGCACTTGCTGTATTAAGTCCTTTGATATCATTATATTCCGCAAAATAAGTTCTGCTTGTATTTTTAAAAAGGTTTTGACCCTTCATATAATTATAACCCCAAATAAAGGCAGCAATAATAACAACTGATATAACCCCTGTTTTTAATTCTCTTGATATCTTCATATGCTAAATTCTTATTTTCTTAAGCGGTACATATGTGTTCGCTATTAATCATTTAATTGAGTTCAGAAATTTTTCTTAGCTCGGTTCAAAATATTGATTTTTTAAAAAACAATATTACTAATTTTTTGCGAGCTACTCTTGTTCAATTTTGAGTTTTTAGGGCTTCATCAACTGATATTTTTTTACCATCTTTAAAGGCAACAATAAACGCATCACTATATCCTTTCTTCTTTGCTTGTTGATGCAAGTCTTTAACAGTTTCAAAATTAGAAGTTTTACCTAAATAATATTTATACGCATTACTCACCCTAACACGTTCAACTCCTTTTAACCCTTTAAAATTGTAGGATTTAGTTACTATTTTTTTTGAGCCTGATGCAATTTGCACTTTAAAAACAATATCAGATTTATTCACAGTATTATCAAAAACTACCTCATCATCTATAACAGTATTCATTGTAACCTGACCTAAATATTCTTGAATTCCTGAAGCAATTACTTTCGCAAATTTAGATTGTCCTTTTTTAGAATTCATATACGCCCCTTCTGTTTTGTTAGAAAGAAATCCTGTTTCAATCAAAATACTTGGCATGTATGTTTGATGCAGCACCACAAAACCAGCTTGCTTAACTTTTCTATCTTTTCGCTTTAAATCATGTGTCATGTTATGCTGAACGATACTCGCCAATTGTAAAGACTGATCTAAGTATTCTTCTAGCAGCATGGTAATACCAATAAGTGATTCTGGAGAATTTGGGTCAAACCCCTTATAATTTTCTTTATAATTTTCTTCTAACAAAACTACTTCATTTTCCTTTTTTGCAACCTCCAAGTTTTGTTTGTTGGCATGCAAACCCAAAACCCACGTTTCTGCACCATAGGCTTGCGACGTATGAGCATTACAATGTATCGACACAAATAAATCAGCATCTGCTTTGTTAGCAATTGCTCCACGCTCCCACAAATCAACAAAAACATCTGTCTTACGAGTATAGATAACATTTATATTTTCTGATTGCTCTAAAATCTTTCCCATCTCTAAAACAATATTTAAGGCAATTTCTTTTTCCTTGTATTTTTTATAACCTACTTTTCCAGGATCGTGCCCACCATGACCTGCATCTAAAACTACTGTATAGGCTTTATCTTGCCCAAAACTTGAATGTGGAATTGCAATAAAAAAGAAGAAAAATACGAAAACCAATACTGCATTCGTTTTGGTATTAAATTTGTTTAACATCTGTAAGGTCATCAATATATTTTAATTATTTTTGCCTCAAGTGGCTCAGGATTCTAAGATTGAATTATTGAGCAAAAAAAGATAAAAATTAACGGTCAAATTTCATCAGCTAAAGTAATAAAAGTTATGAGTTTTTGAACCTTGTTTTTTAGATAAAACGATAAAGTAATCAAAGCATTGCACAAAAATATACATAAAACACTTTTCTCCTTGTTTCTTTTTAGCTTTGGGATGCTTTCTTTATCTGCACAAGAGTTTGAACAGCAAAAGACAACAGAGATACCTATTAAGAATACTTCTTTAAAACAAAAGGATAGTATCTCTCATATAGATGAAGAGCTAACACTCCTTAAACCTATAGATTCTATTTCTATCGATAGTATTGTAAAACCAAAAAACGCTATTGAAGATGTAATTACACATAATGCAAAAGGTTATATGAAAGAAGATATGGTCAATAGCATTTTGACGCTTTATGACGAAGCCGAAATAGATTATGGCGATATCAATATAAAAGCAGGTAAAATTATTATCAACCATAAAACAAATGTCATAACAGCTTTTGGTATTAAAGATAGCTTGGGTTATGAGCAAAGACCTGTAGTTGTACAAGACGGACAAGAAACTGTTCATGATACTATTAAACTTAATTGGAAAACTGAACGCTTAATTGCTCACGGAACAGATGCTCAGGACCTGGGTGGATTTATCACTAGCACACGTGTAACTAAAAAAGTAAATGACTCTACCATTTATATTCGAGATGTTATTTTAACGACATCAAAAAAAGAAATTCCTGATTATCACATCCTCATTAAAAAAGGGAAAATGGTTCCTAATCAAAAAATTGTTGCCGGCATGTCTCAGATGTATATTGCCGAAGTACCAACACCAATAATTTTACCATTTGCTTATTTTCCGTTAACAAAAGGACGTTCATCTGGAATTATTTTACCATCATACGGTACATCTCGCGAGCAAGGTTTCTTCCTGCAAAATGGTGGTTATTATATGGCCATTAGCGATTATTTTGATTTAACCATTACTGGAGACATCTATACTAACAGTAGTTGGGCTTTAGGTGTTCAAAGTAATTATGTTGTACGGTATAAATTTAATGGTAGCTTTAATATCCGTTATGAAAATTTATATACCAGCTTAAGAGGATTTGATGATTATAGTAGAGCATCTAACTACAATATTAGATGGAGTCACAGTCAGGATGCAAAAGCAAATCCAAATGCGCGATTTAGCGCTTCGGTTAATGTAGGATCTAGCCAATATTATAGGCAATCATTGAATGAGTATAATAGCAATTCGTTTTTAAATAATACGTTTAGCTCTTCCATTTCATACCAAAAAACATTTGTAGGCACTCCTTTTAATATGTCTGCTACTGCTACACACACACAAAACACAAATACAGAAAGCATCACAATGTCGCTACCATCTGTACAACTAAGCATGGATAGAATTTATCCTTTTGCTCCAAAAACAGGTAGTAAGAAAAATGCATTACAAAATATTGGTGTTGTATATAATTTATCCGGAGATTATCGTATTAACACAAATGAAGAAAATTTCTTTAAAAGTGAAATGTTTGAAGATGCCGAAACTGGAGTTCGGCAAAATGTTGCTTTGAGTACCAGTACAAAAATTGCAAAACATTTTACACTTTCACCAAGTGCCAATTATAAAGAGATTTGGTATTTTGACCGAATTAAAAAAGAGTATGAGGTAGCAACAGACTCTATAATTACAGATACCATTAAAGGATTTAATTCTTTTAGAGAATATAGTGCAAGTCTTTCTTTATCTACCACGCTCTATGGAGATTTGGCCTTTAAAAAAGGAAAAATAGAAGCAATTAGACATACATTAAGACCTAGTATTTCTTACAGCTATAGACCTGATTTTGGGTTTTATTATGAAGATGTTCAACAAAGTGTTGATCCAACAGATTTAGAAACATACTCTCCTTATGCTAATGGTATTTATGGCAATCCAACAAACGGACTTACAAATAGTGTCGGTCTTTCTATTGCTAACACTTTAGAAGCAAAAGTAAAGCCAAAAGACTCTACAGAAACTGAATCTAAAAAGGTACAATTACTAAGTAATTTTAATATAAATACTTCTTATAACATGGCAGCGGATTCCTTAAAATGGAGTCCAACAAGTTTAACTGCGGGTACCAATCTTTTTAAAAATAAAATGGGTATAAACCTACGTGCCACACTAGACCCTTATGCTATTGATGTAAATGGTCGTAAAATAGATAAGCTAAATATAAATAATGGTGGAAGCCTTTTTAGACTAACAAGCGCAGGATTGACTATGAACTATTCCATCACTAACAAAACTTTTGAAAAAGGGGATGATAAAGACACCAAATCTAGAGATACATATAACAATAACGATGCAACTAATTCTGATGGTATTTTTGGAGAAGATATGAGAGCTACAAATGAAAATGATTTTGAAGGTAATGAAGATGGCAAAGGAGATGTAAAGACTAGTAAACTATATCGATCTAGTATTCCTTGGACAATGCGTTTGGCATATTCAATGAATTATAATAATTCGGCAAGACAAGAAGATATAACATCACACTCTATTATGTTTTCTGGAGATGTTGAGTTAACACCAAAATGGAAAGTTGGCTTTAGCTCTGGTTTCGATTTAAAAGACACAGGGTTTACTTATACACAACTACGATTTGCAAGAGATTTGGATAGTTGGCGTATGAGTTTTAACTGGGTTCCATTTGGGCCTAGATCTACTTATAACTTTTATATAGGTATAAAATCTGGTATGCTAAGTGATGTTAAATACGACCAGCGACAACAACCAGATAGAAGATTATTTTAGAAATTTACAACTACCATTATTATAAATTCATATAAATTTCGTGGTAATCTCTTTTAGATATTGATATTGCTTCACTAGGTTTACAAAGACCTAGAAAATTTGAATATTAAAAACTTACTAACATGAAAAAAATAATCAATACACCAAATGCTCCTGCTCCAATTGGGCCATACAATCAAGCCATCTTAGTTAACGGCACCTTATACACTTCTGGTCAAATTGCAATTAATCCAAAAAATAATGAATTAGTCTTAGATTCTATTGCTAAAGAAACCACACAAGTAATGGAAAACTTAAAAGCAGTTTTGATTGCTGCCAACATGAAATTTAAAGATGTAGTTAAAACCTCTATTTTTATTGCTGACATGAATGACTTCACAGAAATTAACAAAATATATGCTACTTATTTTGATGTCGAAACTGCACCGGCTCGTGAAACTGTTGAAGTCGCTAATTTACCTAAGTTTGTAAATGTTGAGATTTCTGCTATTGCAATAAAATAAATGTTATGCTCATCATCGCGAGGATGAAGCATGAATTACGTGGCGATCTGTATAACTATAGTAACATTCATTATGGGATTGCCACAATAAATTTTCAATTTACTTCGCAAAGACGTATTTATATTTACCCTTCTATTTTTTAATGTAATTTATCAGGAAAATGAAACTAGATATTTAATCAGAATTAGTACTGAAATTTACAGCTGATTTTTTTGGTTTTACTAAAGTTGAATCTTTCTTAACCTCAACAGAATCCTTTTCCTCTTTTTTCTTTTTAAGCCCTAACTTTTCTAATAACTCACCCCCATTTTCAAAATCAAATTGATAGGTTAAACCAACTCCTTGGGTATACCCTTCTTCCTCTTCAGTATATTGAATTTCATTTTGTCTATTAAAAATTGTAGACCTTAAAGTTCCTTCTTTATTCAATAAAAACTCAACACTTGCCTCACCAACCAGCGTGGTTTGCTTACTAGAACCAACCGGTACTCCAACAGATCCATCGACATAAATACGGTCATTAATTTTAGTTTTTACCGAAATATCTACTTGATCACTTGTGTTTAATTCTTCTATATCAGATTGGTTGGATGCAGATCTATAATCAACTGCCAATTTAAAATTATCATTACCAGAGCTAATCAATCCTGAAATTGCGCTTGACAAAATTTGGTAAGCAGTATCTTCACCAATGCCTTTACCATTTTGAAATAAACTTGCTTGATCATTATAAAAATTCCCAAACAATAAAAGGTTTCCAAAATGCATAAGCATATCATCATTCTGATTTATTTTAAACTCCAATTCTGATTTTACATCAGAGTCTGCATCGGGTAATAATACCTCAAACTCAATATCTGACGAATACAACTCACCAGTAAATCTTGCTACTAGATCAACTGCAATATCCCTATTGGTATATACACTTTCTAAAACCACTTTTGGGTTTGCATAAACACGATACAAAGTTTCTATATTGATCTCTGCAGTATATGGATTTCCATTCCACGATATCGATCCTCCTTTTGCAGCAACAAACTTTTTGTTTGCAATACCTGCAAAACTAAAATTATAGAGCCCATTATCAATAATAAAATCGCCATACATATTAAATTTTCCGTTGGTATCTAACTCTATTTGTAAATCTCCTGTTCCGCTACCTTTTAAAGAACTTCCAGTTGCCTTGTCCATAATCATCTCTATAACCGCATCTTTGGTAACTTGAAGATTAAAATTGATTGCCAAACCTTTAAACTTATCCAATAAAATTTCGTTTGGAAGTTTAACATCTACAATTTCTTCATTACCAGAAATAAATGTTACTAGTTTCGAATTACTAATTGTTTTAATGTCGCTTAACGGAATTACAAAATAAGTTCCTTTGTTAGTTTTCCCATCTACATCAATAGTTAAATTATCTGTAAGTCCGTGAATTTTGGCACTACCATTTATAAATGCATCGCCATAATACAATTCTTCTTCTGACTCTTCGGTATTTAAAACCAATAGGTTTTGAGTAATTAAATTCAAGTCTAATTTCCATTCAGCAAAATTAGTATGCGATATAGTTCCATTTAATTCGCCTTTTGTTCCTTCTTTAATATCTCGTAAAGAAATATCTACAAGTTCAAAAGTTTGATTGTGTAATTTTACAACTGTAGTTCCTTCAAAATCATAATCAACGTTTAGGTAAGGAAGTGCCACACCAGCTTCATCTATGCTTAATTCACCAGTCATGGTTGGGTTCTCTAACAAACCAGATAGTGTAGCTTTACCATAAACATAACCTCGCATATTGGTAAAGTTCTCATCTCCAATCGGACTTAATATATCTAATTTTAATTTTTCAAAGTCAATATTCATACCAATAGTAGGCCTTTCAGGTATAAAATCTACAACTCCGTAAGCTAGTAAACTTGTATCTCCATTTTCTTTTATAGATACATCAACATCAAAACGCTGAACCGAGTTTTGTCCTTGAATACCTAACTTTAAATCACCCTGATAAGATTCGTTTACAAAAAAATCTTCAATTGTAATATTTGCTAATGGGATAACATCATTTTGACTTTGATTGTATTTAAGTTCTCCATTAATAAGTCCTGCAAAATTCCAATCTTCTATATCGGGTGTTATACCTGCCAAATCAACATTTTCAAAAGTTACGTTTATATTTTTTTCATCGGCACCAAATGTGGTCCCAAAAAATTTGATTTTTTGCACTCCAGAAACCATGTCAAAATCTTGAATTTCAAAAGCTGAAAAATTGCTTTCAAAAACAACTTTGTTCTTTTTGTTTTCTTCTGGATTTAAATACCAATTCTTATTTTTATAATTAATATTTGATTTTTGAATACCTACAACCGATTTATTGTTTTCATCAATAGTATGATAGAACCCTAAGTTAAAAGCTTCTGTTTTATCAACACCTCCAAAAAATTGTGTCCTAAAATACAAGGTGTCATTCAAGGTTATATTTACTAACTCAAGGTCAGACAACTCGTAATTTTTCATCGCAATATGTTCAATACTCAATTGGGTATTAAATAAAGGATTTTGGTTGTCAACTTGCAATCTGATACTATCTATTTTTGTACCATAAGCGTTGATACTTGGCGAGCGTAAAGTTAACTCAAGTGCATCTGTATCAGCATTCAAAGATCCTTTGATATAAGTATTGGGGTCAATGGTTACTTCAGGAAATAGTATTTCAACAATTTTATCGTCAATATCAAAAATAAAATCTAAATACTGCCCCTTACCAACACTATTTGGATGGTAATTGGTGTAAATACTTCCAATTCCATTTTGAGCTATTTTACCCAAGTCATTAAATTTAAATACGCCTTCAATCTTTCCGTTAATGATGTCTGGAGAATTCAGTGTAATTGTTCTAACCTTACCTTTAAAGGATGAAGTAATATCAAAATCTTTAAAAAAGTAAAGGTCATTTTGATTGGTATACGATGCTTGAGTTATATGAATACTACCCGCTAAATCCTCAACCGTATTCCCTTTAAAATTGATACCAATATCTCCTTTTAAAACTGATATTGAATCGTGCTTAAATAAATTGAGTTTGTTAAAATCTACATAATCAATAATAGCGTCAAAATTGAATTCATACACCTCAGAAGATAAATCAGCTAAACCAACAAAATCTAATCTTAGGTTTGGGTCATTGGCAAATAATTTACCATTAAATTTCTTGTTTTCTAGCTCCCCAAAGATGTCAATATTTTGATAAGTGTATTCTTTATATTGATGCTTTGAAATTTTTCCATCCACAATAACACTCATGTTTTCTATAGTAAAACCTTTACCATCAACATCTGCATCAATCGAAAATTTACCAACCAATGAATCTTTCATAATCTTACCCAGCTCAAAATCAATCACTTTTACATGTCCAATATATGATGCTTCATCAATATTATCAATATTTGTCAATTCAATATCTGTAATTGCCGAACCTAAATCAGAATTCATTTGTACTTGAGCATCAATCATATCAGTAGTAATGAACGCATTTCCTGAAATTTCGAATCTGCCAAAATCTTTTACAATTGTTGGCAAAGACTTCTCTAAAATATTTGGTAAAAACCCTTTGAGTTGATAATAATCTGAAACAAAACTTGACAAACTCGCATCAACCGAAAAACCTTTGTCTGTATCAAACGAATTTATTACATGAAAATCACCGTTGACAATTAAATTAGAATCTGATGCTAATTGCATTCGTTTTGCCGTAAAATTATTTAGAGTTCCATCGAGTTGTGTAGAAAAGTGTATGACATCCTCTTCACCAAACTCACCATAAAATTTATTTAAATCGCCCAGTGAAATATCTGCTTTATGAATGGCTGCTTCAAACTTTACTGTATTGTTAAAATCTGCAAAAGAACCATTTCTAAAAAAAGTAATATCTGCCTTAACATCTGATGTGTTGGATTCTAAAGTTGTATTCAACAACTTCATTTCTTTTCTAGTATAAGAAAAATCAGTTGTTAAATTTTGCACTTCAATTTGATGATCATCAATAAAATGAAGTTTTCTGATGTCTCCAGAAAAATTTGGACCATCTACCAATAAATTATAAACCTGTCCCTGAACCTCTTTAAAAGTAACTGGTTTATCATCTTCGTTTTCATCTCTCACCTCAAAATAAGCATCACTTAAATTTACCAAAGTTGAGGTTAACATAAAAGTAGAAGGAACCGTATCTTTCTCTTTACCATCAAAACTATCAACAAAAACACTGAATGCATCATCTGCTTCACCTTTATATGTTTTTATTATAAAATAAACGCCCTCTAATTCAATTTCGCCAAACTCTAATTTGTTATTTAAAATACTGCCATAGCTAAAAATAGAAGTTTCTAAGCTTTTTACATTAATCATTGAATCTAAATGATGATCTTTAATTTCAATGTCTTTTAGCTCTACCCTTCCTAAAAATGACAAATCTATTTTATCGACAACAATATGTGTGTCAAAATCTTTGTTTAATAAATCAGTAGCCATAGATCCTAATTTGGTTTGCACCGCAGGAATGGATAATGTAATTGAAAGTAATACCAGCAGTATTACGATTAATCGTAAGAATCGAAATACTATTTTTTTAAATCGTTTGATAAGCCTTAACTTTGCATTTTATATGGCAATTTTCATACCTTATTTTTTTTAAATGAACTCTGAACCAATATATATTTTAGGAATCGAATCGTCTTGTGACGATACAAGTGCTGCTGTTTTATGCAACGGAAAAGTATTGTCTAATGTTGTGGCAAATCAAGAAATTCACACAACCTATGGTGGTGTGGTTCCAGAATTGGCTTCACGGGCACATCAACAAAATATCATTCCAGTAGTTCAGCAGGCAATCCAAAAAGCAAATATCGACAAAAATCAGTTAAATGCCATAGCTTTTACTCGCGGACCTGGATTAATGGGTTCATTGTTAGTAGGCACCTCATTTGCCAAGTCTTTTGCCATGGGTTTAAACATTCCTCTCATTGGTGTAAATCACATGCAAGCACATATTTTGGCTCATTTTATTGATGATAAAAATCACAAGAAACCTCCCTTTCCTTTTTTGTGTTTAACCATTAGTGGTGGTCATACACAAATTGTAAAAGTAAATAACTATTTTGAAATGATGGTTCTTGGAGAAACTTTAGATGATGCCGTTGGCGAAGCCTTTGACAAGTCTGCAAAAATTTTAGGGCTTCCATATCCTGGCGGACCGCTGATTGATAAATATGCGCAATTGGGAAATCCAAAAGCATATCAATTCACCAAACCTAGAGTGGGTAAATTAGAGTTTAGCTTTAGTGGGTTAAAAACAGGCATACTACGTTTTATACAAAAAAACGTAAAAGAAAACCCTGGTTTTATCAAAGAAAATCAATATGATATTTGCGCTTCTATTCAGCATACGATTGTTGAGATTTTAATGGATAAATTAAAAAACGCTGTAAAACAAACTGGAATAAATCATATTGCAATTGCAGGTGGTGTCAGTGCCAATTCTGAAATACGAAAAGTATTGAAAGAGGCTGAATCTAAATTTGTGTGGACTACCTACATTCCAAAATTTGAATATACTACAGACAATGCTGCTATGATTGGAATAAGTGGCTACTTGGCTTATCTACAAAATAAATTTTCGGCAATTGATACCATTGCAACTGCACGATTAAAAGTTACAGAATAAAATAAACGCCTTGATTTATCAAGGCGTTTTACTTTTACTTTTGTAATTATTTAAGTTCTCTTTACTCCTTTAGGTAATTTAATTGAGCCGTTATGTGTATTTACTTTTACACGAGCATCTTTAGGTATTTTGATGGTGATTTTCTTTTTCATCTTCATGCTCTTTTCTAGCTTAACCTCTATTTCTTTTTCTAGCTTCTCCATCTTTTTTTCTTGTGCTTTTAATTTTGGTTCAATATTTTTTTCAAAATCTTTTTCCCATTTAGCCATTTTCTCTTCATGTTTCTTCAGTTGAGGCTCTATGTTCTTTTCAAAATCTTCTGCCCATTTCTCCATCTCTTTCTCATATTTCTCCATTTGAGGTTCATACTTCTCTTCGAATTCTTTTTCCCACTTCTCCATCTCAGCCTCATACTTTTCCATTTGAGGTTCAAATTTTTCTTCAAACTCTTTTGCCCAAGCTTCTTGCTTTGCTTCGAATTCTTCTAAATATTTCTCTTTATCTTTTTCATATGCTTTTTGATTCCATTCAATTTTATTCAAATGGCCCATCACAATTTTTGGCATCTGCGGTTGTGCTGGTAAATTTACTGAATCAAAATTAAAACCATAGGCAATTACAGGTTCAAAATCAAAATCTATATCTGGAAAATCAAAGTCCATATCTGGCATGTCAAAATCAAAATTACCGGCTAAAGCATAATGAAAATCTGATCTTGAATTGATAACAACTTTCGTTGAGTTACCCAAAGCCTCTACATTCCAGCCATCAAAAATTTCTTTTGATTCCTCTACTGTTACTCCATCGATTGATAAAACAGTTTCTACCAATACCTGATTTTTGTTCCAATGCTCTACAGTAATATCGCTGTCATGTGCATTTATTTCTACAATTACATCCTTTTTAACATTGAAAGATTCTGATGATTTTTGTGTCTTGACTTGTGCAAATACTACTGATACACTCAATAGTAATACACCTAATAAATTATGCTTTATTGTTTTCATTTTGTTGCTTGTTTAAATTGTCTGTTTTCTTTAATTGTGCCTTTAATTGATACATTAATTTCAATCTCATTTGTAAGTTTTCTATTAATGCATTGATTGTTTCTTCTGAAATTTCTTCTTCAGAATCAATCTTTGCAATAGAACTCTCATAAGATTCTTGTAATGCTCCCATCTCAATAAAATACCCTTCTAATAGCGTCCTATTATCATTTGTTATTTTAATTTTTGAGAACTGATAATTAATATGTGATAAATAATAATCTTCCACTTTTTTAAGGTCCGGAGAAATATCTGCCATAGAACTGATTCCATTACCAGTAATATCTCCGTTAGAAAAATAATTAAAACCTGTTATACTTAAACTTACAATGATTGCAATTGACGCCGCAATCTTCATCCAAGAAAAAGAAGGTTTTTGTTTTAGAAACTCCTCTTCCAAACGATCTTCAAATCTACTATTATGATCTTTAGGCAGTTCTCTTGAAACCATTTCTGGTGCTTCATCAAATAATTTTTTAATATCCTGTCCCATTACTAGTTTGTTTTAACAATTCTTTTAATTTCTTTTTACCCCTTAATAACTGAGTTCTTGAATTCACTTCCGAAATTTCTAATATTGATGAAATCTCTTTGTGATCGTAACCTTCGATCAAAAATAACGAGAGTACCAATTCATATTTTTGAGGTAATTGAGAAATTGCTAATTTTACTTCTTCAATAGAAACTTGACCTTCAACTTCCCAATTATCATCACTAACCACATTCAAATAGTTTTCATCTACATCAGTAAATTTTAATTTTGCTGACTTTAATAAATCAATACTTGTGTGAATTACTATCTTTTTTAACCATGCACCAAACGTTACTTCACCTTTATAAGAATCAATTTTTTTAAATGCCTTTATAAAAGCTTCTTGCATCGCATCCTCAGCATCCTGAGAATTTTTCATAAACCGGAATGCAACATTATACATTGCATCACAATATTGATTATACAATTTCAATTGTGCTCTACGGTCGTGCTTTTTGCACTGTTCTATAATTCCTAAATGGTGAATTTTCACTTTGCGCTTAATCAGTTAGTGTTTCATTATTAAAGACGATACATTTATCGTGATGTTGCAAATTAGTGAGATTTTTTAAAAATTATTTTTTTTAAGAAATCTTATTCGTTGGTTTTCGCCTTTCTTGTAAAAAGTATTTTTGACTTGTAGCGCTTATATTTTAAGGTTAGATGTTAGAGAAAATAACATAATAGTTATGTTCTTGCACAGATGTTAGTATGAACGGTAATAAAACTATACATTTGCATTTAATTTATAACTTATTACCATGGGTAACGGAACAGTAAAATTTTTCAATAATTCAAAGGGATTTGGATTCATCACTCCAGATGAGGGTGACAAAGACGTATTTGTACATGTAAATGGCCTAATTGATGAAATCAATGAAGGAGACAAAGTAAGCTACGATGTAGAAGAAGGTCCAAAAGGATTGAATGCAGTAAATGTGAAAGTAATTTAATAGATTACTTTTCAACTTATTTTTAAAGAAAAAGCTTGTCATTATTGGCAGGCTTTTTTTATTTGTAACATTATTAAACAAAATGTATTTAAAAAATAAGGCGTTGATTGATAAATAAAATTCAGCGTCTTTAATAAGTACTTCTCTAACGTGGCTATCATTAGAAAAAATACTTCTAACACAAATGCTATTAACTGTTTGGTTTAGATATTGTCTTTCTTCTTTTATCTCATTTTTTTTCTTGTAACAAAATTGTATCTTGGTCGTTTAACTTTTAACAACCTAATTCAACTTTATAATTGGAAACAATCTTATCACTTAAAAATCTCGATAAAAAATACGGTAAAGTACATGCTGTAAATAACTTATCGTTCGAAATTAAAAAAGGAAATGTTTACGGAATTCTAGGACCAAATGGAAGTGGTAAATCTACCACACTCGGAATCATTCTCAATGTAGTTAACAAAACTTCAGGTGAATTTAGTTGGTTCAACGGAGCTTTATCTACGCACGAAGCATTAAAAAAAGTAGGTGCCATTATTGAGCGTCCAAACTTTTATCCATATATGACTGCTATCCAAAATTTAAAATTGGTATGTAAAATTAAAGGGGTAAGTGAAGCAAATATAAATGATAAATTAAAAGTTGTAAATCTATTTAAACGTAGAGATCATAAATTCAAAACCTATTCTTTAGGGATGAAACAGCGGTTAGCAATTGCCTCTGCCTTGTTAAACAATCCTGAGATTTTAATTTTAGACGAACCTACTAATGGATTAGATCCACAGGGGATTCATGAGATTAGACAAATCATAAAAACAATTGCTGCGAATGGAACAACCATTTTATTGGCATCACATTTATTAGACGAAGTTGAAAAAGTCTGCTCGCATGTTGTAGTGATTAGAGAAGGTGTAAAGTTATATGAAGGTAGAACTGATGAAATAACATCATCGCACGGATTTATAGATTTAAATACCGAAAATAAAAATGATGATTTATTAAAAATTTTAGAAACATTTGACGGAATTGATTCTGTAAAAACAGAAAATGACGGTATGCTGATTGCAACCTTAAGTAGGAATGTAACTGCAAGCGAAATGAATCAATTCCTTTTTGATAAAGGTATTGTTATTTCGCATTTAGTAAAACGCAAACCGAGTCTAGAACAACAATTCTTAACACTAACTAACGACAAATAATCATGTTTAGATTACTAAATATAGAATTCCATAAATTAAAATACAATACTGCTAGTAAAGTATTAACGCTCATCTACTTTTTATTATTAACCTCAACGGCTTTAATTGCCATGATTAAATTTGATTTTGCAGGTGAAAGCTTTCATTTAGCAGATATGGGGATATTTAATTTCCCTTATATCTGGCATCTTAACACTTATTTATCGGCAACAATAAAATTCTTTTTGCTAATGGTAATTGTATCCATGATGTCAAATGAATACAGCAACAAAACCTTAAAACAAAATTTAATTGATGGACTCAGCAAGAAAGAATTTATCCTTTCAAAATTTTATACAGTTATAGTTTTTTCTTTAATTTCAACTCTCTTTGTTTTTATTGTTTCATTACTTTTAGGGTATATTTATTCTGATTTTAACGAACTCTCTATTGTCTTTACAGATTTAGATTTTCTACTCGCATTCTTCGTAAAATTAGTTGGATTTTTCTCTTTTGGGTTGTTTATGGGAATCTTAGTAAAAAGATCTGCATTTGCAGTTGGTGGTATAATCGTTTGGTTTGCTATTGAAGGAATTACACATTTAATTTTAGCTTGGAAATTTAGAGGAACTGATTCAAATATTATTGAGAATATTATGCAATTCTTTCCGCTTGAAGCAATGAGTAATTTAATTAAGCAACCTTGGACTAGATTTTCAGCTGTTAAGTCTATTGCAAACCAAATTGGAGAAGATCTTAGCTATAATTATTTTGTTCAACCAAAAGACATCCTAATCGTTTCTATATGGACATTCATATTTATATATTTTTCTTATAAATTATTAAAACGCAGAGATTTATAAACTGTTAAAATATTGCTAAATACAATAGGGTTTTCATATATTTGATTTCTATTTTTTTTAGCACATGAAAAACCTATTATATCTCCTTGTTTTTTTATTTTCAATTACATCTTTTGCCCAAGGCGAAGCCAATGTTTGGTACTTTGGTCACAATGCAGGATTGGATTTTAACGCCATCCCTCCTGCAGCTTTAACTGATGGTCAGATAGACACATTTGAAGGTTGTTCTTCATTCTCAGACCCAAGTGGTAATTTGCTTTTTTATTCTGATGGTACAACTGTATGGAATACAAACCATGTACCAATGCCAAATGGTACAGGTTTATTTGGAGATTCATCTAGCTCGCAATCTGCTATGATTATTCCTAAACCAGGGAGTACAACCATCTATTATATTTTTACGGTGGATGCTCCTTCAAGCCAAGCACCTTATTCTGGTTTTAATTATTACGAACTAGATATGACTCTTGATGGCGGATTGGGAGATATTTCTGGAGGCCCATTTGATTTAAATGGTAGTAAAAACACTCAGTTTTGGTCAGAAAAAGTTGCCGCTGTAAAAGGGAAAGATTGTGAAGAATTTTGGGTAGTTTCATATATTTATGATCCTGTAACACCTCCTGGTCTACCAGAATTCTTTGCTTATAAAGTAACTGCTACAGGAGTATCAACTACACCGGTTAGATCAACTATCTCTTATGCTAGTAGCGATTTTAGAGGATACTTAAAAATCTCTCCAGACGGCTCAAAAATTGGAATTGCTCATATGCAAGTTGGTGGTTTTTTAGTTTATGATTTTGATGATGCTACTGGTATGGTTTCTAATGAATTGAATTTACAAATGCCCAACATTTCAGGTGTCAGCAGCTCATTGCAACCAAACCAACCGTATGGAGTTGAATTTTCTCCAAACAGTGAAAAAGTATATGTTCATGCCTCCAATGGTGGCCCATTTGGTGACAGCTCTGTTGGGGCACATTATTCATCTCTTATACAATTTGATGTTAGTTTGCCTACAAATGCAGATATTATAAATTCTAGACAAATTGTAGATGCACGAAACATGTATAGAGGTGCTTTACAATTAGGTCCCGACCATAAAATTTACCGTTCTATCTCTCAATCCTATCAAGTAGGGACTCCATTTCTTGGCGTAATAGAAAGCCCAAATGAAGCTGGTACTGCAGCTAATTACCAGCACAATGCTGTGAGTTTAAACGGACAAGATTCATCACAAGGCTTGCCTCCATTTATTGCTTCTATTTTTTCATCAATCTTATTAACTGCTGATGATGGTATGGGCAACACAACTGTTATAAACGATCAGGTTTTTGATATGTGTACTGGAGACAATCTTAATATTACTCCAGAAGTATTAACGGGTTCTATTGCTTATAAATGGTATTTAGACAGCAATCCTATTCCCTTTTCCACAACACCAAATTTATTATTCACAAATGTTACTCCTGCAGATAATGGCGTGTATAAATTAGTTGCAGAGCATACAGATACTTGTGGGAATTCAAATACTTTAGAAGGCGAATTTACAATTTCTGTGAGTGATTATTCAATAGCAAACCCTGCCCAAAACTTGATTGTTTGTGATGATGATAATGATGGCACTTATCTTTTTGATTTAACCCAAAATGATGCTGTAATTATAGACACGCAAGCCGGAATGGAAGTCCTATATTTTGATTCTCAAGTAAATGCTGATGACAATACAAGTCCTCTTTCTAGCCCTTACAATAGTGGCAATGCAACTATTTATGCGAGAATTCATCCAATAGGAAATAACAATTGTTACGACACTACATCTTTTGATCTAGAATTATATGACTCCGCTTTCCCAACAGATGTAACAACAATGACTCCACTAGAATTGTGTGACGACACATCTATCGGAACTTTAAATGACGGACTTGCAATTACAGATATAACTGCAAAAGAAACTGAGATTTTAAACGGGCAATCTGCAGCAGGCTTTACAATAACCTATTTTACTGATGCAGGATTTTTGAATCAAATTACAACACCAAATACATTTGACAATACAGGTTTTGCAGGTGGACTTACAGTTCATGTGCAAATGACTAATAATTTAAATGCTACTTGTTTCGCAACTACTGCCTTTGATTTAATTATTTATGAGCAACCTGTGGCAAACATTGCTCCAACTATGATTCTATGTGATGATGACAATAATGGCACGATGCCTTTTGTATTGACAGACCAAGATAGTTTTATCAATACAGTAACTGGAATGTCTATTACTTATCACCCAACTCAAGCTGATGCGGACACTAGCTCAACGTCCAATGCTATTTCCAGCCCTTTTGAAAGTGGTAATGCCACCATTTATGCAAGAGTAGAAAACGATTTAAGCCCAACTTCTTGTTATGACACTTCTTCATTTGATATTGAAGTGTATGAGTCTGCTTTCCCTTTAGATGCTGCAAATATTTCTCCAATAGAGAATTGTGATAACACTTCTGTTGGTACAGATACCGATGGATTCATTTTGTTTGATTTAACTCAAAACGAAACTGATATTTTAAATGGACAATCTGCTACAGATTTTACCCTAACCTATTTTACTGATGCCGGATATTCTATACCTATTTCAACACCTTCTAATTCATTTCAAAATACAATTATTGGCGGTCAAACTATTTATGTGCGTATGACCAATAATTTAGAAAGTTCTTGTTATGCTGACACTGAATTTGAAATTGAAGTTTTTGAATTACCTACAATATTAGATAGCTATTTATTTAAGAATTGTGATGAAGATGGAACACCTGATGGGTTTACAGATTACAACTTAGATGAAGCAAATGAGTTTATTACATTAGGCAACACTTCACTTAGTGTAACTTACTATCTCTCTTTTGCAAATGCTGATACAGGTACAAGCCCTATATCACCGTCGCCATTTAATAACGCAACACAAAATATAGTATATGCTAGAATTGAGACTACAGATGGTTGTCATCGCGTATCAACTATTACTTTACAAGTTTCTACCACTTCTTTCCCTGTTGGTTATAACAAAATATTAAGTTCTTGTGATGATGACGAAACTATTGATGGCTTACATCTTTTTGATTTGTCATTGGCATCACCAGATTTAGTTGCTCAGTTTCCAACTGGTCAAAACCTAACAGTACATTACTATAGAACTTTAACAGATGCCCAATTAGAAATAGATGAAATTGTTTCTCAAACAGATTATATGAGCGAAAATCCTTTTTCACAAATTATTTATGTTCGTGTTGAGAGTGGAGATAATGGAGACTGTTTTGGATTAGGAGGAAATTTAACTTTGGTGGTTAACCCAAGACCAGAATTTGAAGTCGATCCCGAAGCAATTGTTTGTTTAAACCTACCTCCTATCACTTTAGAAACCTATAACCCAGATGATGTTTATACTTATGAATGGACTGATGAAAATGGTGTTGTTATTAGTAGCAATCCAACTGCACAAGTTTCTGAAGGTGGAACTTATACTGTAATTGCAACTTCAACTGATGGTAATAATTGTGAATCATTTCCGCATGAAGTTGTAGTAAGTGAATCTATCATAGCTTCAATAGATGAGGATGATGTAACTATTACTGACGATTCTGACAACAATACAATCACCATCAATAATGATCTTAATAATCTTGGAATTGGAGATTATGAATTTGCCCTTGATGATATAAATGGCCCTTACCAAGACGATCCTTTCTTTGACAATGTAGCTCCAGGAATACACACAATCTTTGTACAAGACAAAAATAGTTGTGGCATTGCACAATTAATTGTGGCAGTTATTGGTTTTCCTAAATTCTTTACTCCTAATAATGATAGTGAAAATGATACATGGCAAGTTAAAGGGGTTAGTGATGGGTTTTTCGTAAACTCTACAATCTATATTTTTGATCGCTTTGGTAAAATTGTTGCCAATGTCGATGCCACTGGTGATGGTTGGGACGGTTATTATAATGGGAAAACATTACCATCAGATGATTATTGGTTTACAGCAGAACTTATTGACCAAAATGGTAACATCCGAAGCCGTAAAGGACATTTTAGTTTGATAAGAAGATAAGGTTTTGATCGTAGATTTCTTTTGTACTAATATTTCTATGTATCTTTTAATATTATCAAAACTACTTTGTGCAACAGGTTTGTAAATAATTAGGACGCTCATTTATTTCATATCACAACGGAGTATTATAATTTTAAGTAATTAAAATAAACTAAGAATATTTTAACTTGATTCTTCGGTAAGAGAATTCTTTTATTACGACATATTTAGTACCTTGCTTGTTTCATGAAACACATAGTCAACATATTAGCTATTTTTTACACCTTTTCCATGTTTGGGCAAGGAGAAGCTAATATTTGGTATTTTGGCGAAAATGCAGGATTAGATTTTAACAACTGTGATCCTTTTGCGATAACTGATGGTGAATTAAATACAATTGAAGGATGTTCTTCTTTTTCTGATGCTTCTGGAAATCTTTTATTTTATTCTGATGGCAGTACTGTCTGGAACAGAGATCACATTATAATGCAAAACGGCACAGGACTTTTGGGTGACCCTTCTAGTTCACAATCTGCTATGATAATTCCAAAACCTGGAAGTACAAATATCTATTATATTTTTACTGTTGATGATGCTTCGGGTGAAGATGGTTTTAATTATTACACCATTGATATGGATGAAGATGCCGGTATGGGAAATATCATAGATGGCCCTATAGATTTATCTAGCGGTCTTAATAATAATTGGACAGAAAAAGTTGCTGCTGTTAAAGGTGCCGATAATGGGTCTTTTTGGGTGGTATCTTATGTATATCCAGATTTTCATGCTTTCAAAATTACAGATGAAGGAGTTGACGAAACTCCCGTTAAATCTTCTGCTTCTTTTAATGCAACTGACCGAAGAGGTTATTTAAAAATCTCACCCGATGGAACAAAATTAGCTATAGCACATCAAATGGAAGATGGCTTTTTATTTTATCAGTTCAATGATGCTACAGGCAAAGTGACTGACGAAATAAGTTTACCTTTAATTACCGAAGGTGATAGACCCTATGGAGTGGAATTTTCGGCCAATAGCCAAATGCTTTATGTATTAGCATCTAATGACGCCTTTAATTCTTTAATTGATGGTCCTCCTGAAGAGCAACCACCTCTAGATCATTTCGCAACGCTGTTTCAATTCGATGTATCATCAAACAATGCTAATGCAATTAACAGTTCTAGAGAAATTATTCATGAAAGCGCCTTGTTTAGAGGTGGGTTACAATTAGCTCCAGACAAAAAAATATATCGTACAATGGCAAGATCCTATATTGAGGGTATTCCTCAATTAGGTGTCATTGAAAATCCTGAAAGAGCTGGATCTGCTTGTAATTATAATCATGCTTCAGTGGGTCTTTTAGGAAATTTTTCTACCCAAGGCCTTCCACCTTTTATTGCCTCAATCTTTTCGCAAATACAAATTATTGGCGAGAGTGAAAATGGATCAACACAAGTTATCAACGGACAAACTGTTTACCTTTGTGATGGCGATGATTTTAATATTTATACTGAAGCCCTTGATGGAACTGCTCGATATAACTGGTACTTTAACGGAGGTTTAATTCCCATATCTATAGATCCCGTTTTATCATTTACCAATGCAACCCCCGCTTTAAATGGCACCTATAATTTAGTGCTTACTAATACGGATCTGTGTGGAAATAGGAGCACTTTAGAAGGCGAATTTATCATTGATGTATATGACCCATTAGCAATTGCACCTTATATTGAATTTAATAATTGTGATGTAGATGGTGTAGCTGATGGATTTACAGATTTTAATTTAGATGAGATTTCAACTCACATTACCAATGGTAATGACGATTTAGTAGTTACCTATTACTTGTCATTTATAGAAGCAGATACTGCTAATAACCCCTTAGATCCATTTCCTTTTAACAATGCAACACAAACTACAATCTATGCTCGTATTGAAAACCCAACAGGTTGTCATAGTGTAACTACGGTAGATTTAATGGTTTCTACAACTGCCTTTCCTCCTAGTTATACAGGTGAGCAAATGATAACATGTGATGATGATGATATTATTGACGGTTTGCACCTATTTGATTTATCATCAGTATCAACAAATTTGTTAGCACAGTTTCCTGTCGGACAAAATTTAAGTGTACACTATTATAATTCTCTTTCTGATGCACAATTAGAGTTAAATGAAATTGATGTTTTAAATGAATACATGAATAGCACTCCTTTTTTAGAAATTATTTATGTGCGTGTAGAGAATGATGACGATGGAGCTTGTTTTGGAATTGGCCCTTTTGTTACCTTAAGAGTAAATCCAAGACCTGATTTTGATGTAGATCCGGATTTAAGTCTCTGTATCAATTTAAATCCTATCTTGACATTAAAAGCCTTAAACCCTGTTGATAACTATACCTATGAATGGAAAAATGAAAACGGGTTTATCTTCAGCACCAATATAACTGCTACAGTTACATCTGGTGGAGTTTATACCGTTACAGCTTTCTCTAATTTAGGATGTCCATCGTTTGAGAAAACTGTGAATGTAAGAGAATCTGATGTTGCAATAATCACCTTAAATGATGTTTCTATTACTGATGATGCCGCCAATAATACCATCACTATAAATAATTCACCTGGAAACTTAGGAATTGGAGATTATGAATTTGCATTGGATTACGCTTTTGGAGAATATCAAGACTCTCCAACTTTTGAAAATGTAGAAATTGGAATTCACATAATTTATGTAAAAGATAAAAATGGATGTGGTATTACAGCACTTGAGGTTTCTGTTATTGGGTTTCCTAAATTCTTTACGCCTAACAATGATGGATGGAATGACACTTGGACAGTGAAAGGAGTGAATCGGAATTTTTATACAGAATCTATTGTCGAAATTTATGACCGGTATGGAAAAATTATGGCGATTATAAAACCGTTTGAAAATGGTTGGGATGGTGTTTATAATGGAGTAAATTTACCCGAAACCGATTATTGGTTCAAGGCAGAAATTGTGAATAACGATGGAAGTATTAGGAAAAGACAAGGGCATTTTAGCTTAGTTCGTAGAATTTTAGAATAGCAGATGAAAAAAAGTTTAATCATATTATTTTTAATTATAATAAGCATTCATTCTTTTGCGCAAAAGCAAACTGCATTTTGGTATTTTGGAGATTTAGCAGGTTTAGATTTTAATTCTGGAAATCCTGTTGCTTTATCAGATGGTATGTTAGCAACTAATGAAGGTTGTGCTGCTATATCTAATTATAATGGCAACTTACTTTTTTATACAGATGGTAGTACAGTCTGGAATAAAGACCATGAAATCATGCTTAACGGAGAGAATTTAAATGGCAATCTCTCTAGCACCAACTCTGCTATTATTATTCCAAAACCAGATAATATTGGCATCTATTATATTTTTACTGTCGATGATTTGGCTGGGGCAAATGGCCTTCAATATTCTGAGGTCGATATGCAATTAGATGGAGACTTAGGAGGAGTAACATCAAACAAGAATATACTATTACACACTCCTACTACTGAAAAAGTTACAGCAGTAAAACATCAAAACGATATAGATTGGTGGGTGTTGTCTCATAAATTTAACAGTAAAGATTTTGTGGCCTATTTGGTTTCTAGCTCAGGAGTCAGTTCACCGATAATCTCAAATATAGGCACTACAATTACAGGGAATACATCTAATACTGTTGGTGCTATGAAATTTTCGCCTAATGGACGCAAAGTAGCCATTGCTAACAGTTATGAAAATAGAGAAGTTCAATTATTTGATTTTAATGATTTAACAGGTGCCCTTTCTAATCCAATAACATTAACAGGTTTTAATGGAATAACTGGAAATGTATATGGAGTTGAGTTTTCATTAGATAGCAAATTATTATATGTAACAGATTTTGGAGGCTCTTTATATCAATATAATTTAGAGTTGGCGACTCCTACTAGTATTATCAACTCTAAATTAGAAATAGCTAATAACATTTCTGGTTTGGGAGCTTTACAAATTGCCCCAAACGGAAAAATTTACATTGCTCGAGAGTTTATTTCTTATTTAAGTGTAATCGATGATCCTAATGTTTTAGGTACGGGCTGTAATTATCGAGATGTAGGGATCTCTTTAAATAACAGACGTTCAAAACTTGGGTTACCCCCTTTTATACAATCTTATTTTTGGAAAGAAGTTACCAGTGAAAATTTGTGTTATGGAGAAAATACTCAATTTAGTATTGTAAATCCAGAAGTAAGACAAGTTTGGGATTTTGACGACCCTGCTTCTGGTATCATTAACAACACTTCTACCCTACCAAATCCAGTACATGCATTTACGGCTCCAGGTACTTATGCTGTTAAAGTAGAATCTACCAACTTTTTAGGAGAATCCGCAATTACAATTACTAATGTAATAATATCTGAATCTCCTGTAGCAACTAGTCCTACAGATTTAATTATGTGTGATGACAATGAAGATGGAGATGCTGAAAATGGAATTATTCAATCTTTCATGTTAACCGATAAAGATACAGAAATCATTGGCGGCTTGGATATCAATCAATTTGATGTGCTATATTTTAAAGACGCGGCATTTACTATCCCCATTGCTAAAAACGATCTTTATGAAAATACTAGTGCAAACACCCAACTTGTTTATGCTAAAGTTTTTAATGTAGACAACGATACTTGTTTTGATATGGTACAATTTAATCTAATCGTAAATGATGTTCCAATCTATGAATTGGCTGATGAAAAAATAGTGTGTTCTAATAATTTACCTGATGCCATAACAGTAGAAAATCCAGCCGGAATTTATGATTACGTTTGGACTTTAGATAATTCTAGCGTCTTATCTAACACCCAAACTTTAGATATACTTTCATTAGATTTTATTCCTGATGACGGACTTACAATTACACTTACAGCAACAGACCCTGTTAATAATTGTGAAACCATAACTCCTGTATTAGTAGAAAAATTTGAAATTTCGATTTTAACTATTGATGATATTATTATTCAAGATTTAACAGAAAACAATACCATTACTATAAATCCACAAGACCCTAATTTTGATTTAGATAATTATGAATTTGCTTTAGACGATACAGAGGGTGGTATTGGGATGTATCAAAATGAGCCCATTTTTGAAAATGTGATTCCTGGAGTACGAACAATCTATATTAGGGATATATATGGGTGTGATGAATTTAGTCTTGAAGCCCCTATTATTGGTTTCCCAAAATTCTTTACTCCAAATAATGATGGGCATAATGATACTTGGCATATTTTAGGAGTAAGCAGAAATTTTTACACTTCATCTACAATCCGTATTTTTGATCGTTTCGGAAAAATAGTGGCAAACATTCTACCTCAAAGTGATGGTTGGGACGGTTTTTACAACAATAAAAAATCTCCCGAAACAGATTATTGGTTTACCGCAACACTGATTGATAACAACGGAAATATTCGCGAACAAAGAGGCCATTTTAGTTTGATAAGACGCTAATGAAAAAAATACTCCTCTACCTTATCCTATTTTTTAACTTACATTTTTTTGCGCAAGAAGTTTCTCTATACCAACAATTTGGTGGTCACATAGATTTTACCATGATTGGTAACACGTTAAATTTAGAAGAAAACGGAATCTTTGCCAATTGCGCCATCAATACAAGCTCATCTGCTGAACTAAATCTAGATCCTGATGACACAATAATTGCCGCCTATTTATATTGGGCAGGATCTGGAACGGGAGAATTTGATGTGAAACTGAATAATATTGACATCACTGCCCAACGTACTTTTTCAGATTCACTAACAGATATTTTGCCTTTCTTTAGCGCATTTTTCGATGTTACTGAACAAATAATAACCGAAAGAAATACAACTTATACTATTTCAGAATTTGATTTAAATGATGTGATTGCAACCTACTGCCCCAACGGAACAAATTTTGGTGGTTGGGCAATTTTAATTGTTTATGAAAATGATACGTTGCCTCTCAATCAAATTAATATATATGATGGGTTAGAGCATGTTCCGTCTGCACTTACAATACAACTGAACAATATTGATGTAATTGATAACAATGATGCTAAGATTGGTTTTATTGCCTGGGAAGGCGATTCTGCTTTACACGTAAATGAATCACTTTTTGTGAATGAAAACCTTATCGGAAATCCTCCATTGAACCCAACTAATAATGCTTTTAATGGCACTAATAGTTTTACAGGAACAAGTACTCTTTACAACATGGATATTGACGCGTACAATATTCAAGACAATATTGCCATTGGTGATACCCAAGCTACAATTCAGTTAACTTCTGGGCAAGATTTTGTAATGATAAATACAGTCATCACAAAACTAAATAGTCAGCTACCAGATGCAACCATTAGCATTGATAGTTTTGAAATTACTTCTTGTAATAATTTAGAAACCATAATCAATTTTACAGTTTTCAATAATAACGCTACTAACTTTTTACCTTCCAATACATCTATCACTCTATATGCAAATGATCAATTGATTGGCACTACATTTACCAATACTGATATTCCAATTAATGGTTCAGAAAGTTTTGAATTAGAACTTTTAATTCCCGAAAGCGTATTACAAAGTTTCACATTAACCGCTGTTGTAAACGAATTAAATTCAGTTTTAGAAATTAGGACTGATAACAATACGGACGAATTAGAAATTGACTACCCGCTACCTCCTACAATTCAACAACCAGAAAATCTTTTGGAATGCAATATCAGTTTTGAAACAGGGCTTTTTGATTTGAGTACAATTTATGATGAACTTATAGACAACGCTGACAGCGAAACTGAATTTGCTTTTTACCCATCCAAAGAAGATTTTATAAATGATACTGCTGAAATTAATCTTGCATTTGAATACCTTAGTACTGCCAACCCCCAAACAATTTATGTAAAAGCAACCAATACATTAACTGGTTGTTTTTCTCATACTACATTTCAATTATCCGTTTATAATTGCCCTCCAACTATCCCAGATGGGTTTTCTCCAAATGGCGATGGTATCAACGAAGAGTTTAATATTGTTGGTTTGTATGATATTTTTGTCGACTTTAAATTAGAGGTCTACAACCGCTGGGGAAATTTAGTTTATGAAGGTAGCCAACATACCGAAAAATGGAATGGTCGTTTAAAAAACAATAAAGAATTGGTTCCGGTTGGTATCTATTATTATGTCTTGCATCTAAATGATAAAGATTACAAACCTGTCCAAAATCGGGTATATGTGAGTCGATGATAACTAAACCTAATAAAAACTATTCATACCTGATACAATTAACATCCTTTCAAAAACATATCGAATCCTATCCCTTTTTTTCCCATCAAAAAATAAAAAACTTTAAAACCCTGTAATAATTTATAACTTGAGCCACTAACCAAGAAAAAACTAGTTTGAGTAGCGATTTTTATAAAGCATCCATTTTACCTTATGCAGGTATTATCATAAAAATATGTAGGGCATATACAGATTCACAAGAAGATTTTGAAGATTATTATCAAGAAGTCTGTTTGCAAATCTGGAGAAGTAGAGAACAGTTTAGAGGTGATTCTAAATGGTCTACATGGATTTACAGATTGTCTCTTAATATTTGTTTGACGTTAATTAAAAAGAAAAACAACAATCGTCAAAATAAGACAACAGATCTATCATTTATTGAATCATCAGAAGAAAATCATGCATTTGCAGATGAGTCCCTAAATCTTTTGTACGATGCTATTAAAAAATTATCAGAAATTGACAGAGCTGTTATTTTATTGTACCTAGAAGAGAAACCCTACAAAGAAATTGGAGAAATTATAGGTACTAGTCACAATAATATTGCTGTACGAATTACACGAATTAAAGAACGATTAAAAAAATTATTAGATGGAAAAATCAATTGAATCAATTTGGAAAGAAGGGTTTATAGAGAACAATGCATTGGTAGCTCCGAAGCTAAACGATTTATACAATCAAAAATCAATAGACATTGTAGATAAATTTAGAAGAATGTATAAGACAAATATCATTGCCATTGTTTTGTTTGCTGTGATATTATTACCTGTAGCGACGTTTGTTAAAATACCATACATGGGAATATCTTTCTTTTTCTTATTTAGCGTATTAGTGTTTTTTGCCATAAAGTTTAAAAAAAAATTAGATGCTATCAACAAGAATACTAATAGCTATCAATACCTTAAAACTTTCGAAAACTGGACTAAAGAGATGACCGATTTCAATACAAAATTGTCAAGATATTTATATCCATATGTGTTTTTATCTATGGTTGCAGGTTTTTGGTTTGGTAGTTTAGGTGGCGATGTTCCTGGAGAAAATATGGTAAATCTATTACAAAGTAAATATCCAGATATGCTCGTGTTTTTTGGAGTCCCATTATTAGGAATTATAGCTGCCATAATAATTATTGGATTACTAGCCTACTTTGGAGGTAGAATTGGAGAATGGGATTTAAAAATTGGTTACGGCAGAATCTTAAAAAGATTAGATACATTACTTGCTGATATGGAAGAACTAAGAAGAAATAATTAAACATATTATGATGATTGAAAAATTAAAAAACAGAGCAGAATTATTGCACAACAAAAAGTATGTTAATGCTTCTAGCAAAATACAAGATTTAATAATTGCTTTAAACAAAAAAGAAATCCCAACGGATTTCATTAGTACAATTAATAAGGATATAAAAACGCTAAATTTGTTTTTTGGAACTGATAAACAAGTCATTAAACTTACCAAAAAAACCACTTCCAAAATCTTAAAATTTGTCGATTCTAAATTAAAGTTAGTTTCTAAAAACCATCACCGAAATATAGGCTTGGTAATGGGAATGTTATTCGGGCCAATAGTTACACTACCTTTTGATGGATTTGGCTATAGTGGTTTAGGAATGATTTTAGGATTGGTTGTTGGAATTGGTATTGGCACCAAACTCGATGAGAAAGCCGCAAAAGAAGGCAAGCAGTTAGATATTGAACATGTGGGATATTAAATAATATGCTACCAAAACTTACTCAAAAAGAATCAGCTATATTTGTGATATTATAAGTTGTACTTAATTTTAAAAAAATCTATGAAAAAAATTACATTAATTGGACTATTAATTACAGGGGTTATTACAACTGGATTCTGTTCGGAATCTTTAGGAGATAAAATAAAATTTGCTTCAATAGAAAAGGCAAATGAGCTTTTAATAATAGAGGATGAATTCACAAAAAGCTGGAGTCAATTTGATATAGATTCAAGAATGCAGAAACAGAATAGCTCAAGAAAAGAACTGTTTACTTACATCACAGAGCAAACAAGAGATTGGACATTTGAGGAGAAAAACGTAATTCTAACAATTCTGAAGAATATTGATGAGCAAATTAATAAACAAGGGTTTAAAATTGATTTCCCAGATGTAATTTATTTTATTAAAACTACAACTAATGAGGAAGGTAACGCTAGAGCATATACTCGGGCAAATTACGTTGTAATAAATAATGATGCTCTTTCTAAATCAAAAAAAGATTTAGAACACACCATTGTTCATGAATTATTCCATGTTCTTTCAAGAAACAATCCCAAACTAAGGCAAGAAATGTATGGTATTATTGGATTTGACTTGATGAATACTATTGAATATCCAGAAGGATTGAAAAAATACCGAATGACAAATCCTGATGCGCCTCAAACGGATAGCTATATTAAATTAAAAGTTGATGGACAAATAAAAGATTGTATGATTATTTTATATTCAGAGAAAGATTATAGTGGTGGTAATTTTTTCGATTATTTGAACGTTGGATTTTTGAGTTTAAGTGGAGATACAATAAAGACTATTGAATACAATGATAATATACCTGTCATCTATACCTTTGAAGAAGTTACTGAATTTTTTGAGCAAGTTGGCAAGAACACCAAATATATTATACATCCAGAGGAGATTCTTGCGGATAATTTCACCTTTGCGATTCTTAATAAAACTAAACTTCCAAACCCTGAGATAATAAATGAGATTAAAAAGAAACTTCAGAAATAAAGACTAAGCACAACACCATGTATAAAACATAGCTAATCAAGGCTTTCCGAGAGGCTTGTAGTATATTTACAAAGTTAAGCGTAAAACCTCTCAACGAAATCATATACAAAACCGATAAGCATCACTCTCAAAAACTTCTAATTGACCTAACCTAATCTCCGTATTTCTATCTATAGAAATTAAACTAAATCAATTTAAACCCCTGACAAAATTTGACACATTAGCTTTTAAATTTGCAGTATGTTTAACAAAAAATATACACAAATGAAAAATGCAGTCAACTGGTTTGAAATACCAGTAACAGATTACAACAGAGCAAAACAATTTTATTCTACAGTATTTGGTCAAGATATTCAAGACCATGACATGGGTGACAAACCAATGAAGTATGGTATTTTTCCATACGAAATAGGTAACGGTGTTGGAGGTGCTATTGTAGAAATGGAAGGAATGAATCCGTCTGCCGATGGTTCAACAGTTTATTTAAACGGAGGTGAGGACTTAAGTATATCTTTAGCCAAAGTTGAAAGAGCTGGAGGAAGTATCATCATGCCAAAAATGGAGATTGGTGAAAATGGTTTTATTGCTCAATTCATGGATACAGAAGGTAACCGAGTTGCCTTACATTCTATGACTTAAATTGCAAAATTATGAGATAGTGAATCTGCTTTTGGTTCACTATCTTTGTTTATCAATGACTCAATTAGTACGACTCATATCAATGCTAACCTTGTTAAAATCAAAGCGGATTTTAACAGCGACAGAATTATCTCAAAAATTTGATATTAGCGTTCGGACAGTTTATCGTGACATCCGAAAATTAGAAGAATCCGGAGTACCTATTATCACCTTAGATGGAATTGGATATTCTCTCATGGGTGGTTATACGGTTGCTCCTGTGCAATTTAATGAAAAACAAGCAAATGCTTTAATAACAGCTCAGCATCTTGTACGCCAATCTAATGACAAATCTTTGGTTAATGATTTTGATGAGGCGATGACCAAAATTAAATCGGTATTCAGAACTTCTATCCAAGAAAAAAGTGAATCGTTGAGTAATAAAATTCACATATTTAACAATCACTATGAAAATATAAGTAGTAATATCTTATCTGAAATTCAGTTAGCCATCACTAATTTTCGTCTTGTAAAAATACATTATGCCAAGGTGTATACCGATGAAAAATCATTTCGAAAAATTGAACCGTGTGCTATGTATTCAACCCAAAACAAATGGATTCTAATTGCTTGGTGTCATTTACGAAAAGATTATAGAGCATTTAGAATTGACAAAATTCAACATTTTAAGATTTCACAAGAAAATTTTAAAGACCGAAAATTTAGTTTGCAAGAATATTACTTCGCCAACAAACCTAAATAACTCTTAATTAAAATTTACTTAAGAATGAATGAAAAGTTATTAGATCATATAATTGCTATTTGTGATAAAAAAATGGCAACTAAAGGAGAGAATGTTGGACTTTCATTTTATGCTTTTTTTTTAAATAAAAATGATACCCCTAAAGCAATTATTTCAAATTGTAGAATGGTGGATCAAAACAAATGAATTAGATCATTTTGAAAAAGCATTAAAAATAAAAACACTTGTCCTAAAATGTAAAACTCAAGGCTAAACTCTTAACTATTTCCTAAAAAAACACCTAGACAACTATTTTGCTTACCATACGAATACTATCTTTGCTCCCGTTGATGCAAAAATGAACATGAATATAATGATGAATAGAACCTAAAAAATGTCTGTTAAAAAAAAATGTTTTACATATTTTAATCAGAATATTTCGTATTTATCTTTACCTGATAAATTTACGTTTCCATTTTTTTATCAACCTCACCAATTATGTATATTAGCGGCTAAAGAACTACAAGATCACATAGATACTCAAACTGAATGGAACCATAATTTTGGCTTAGAGACTACTAAAAAAAAGAACGCAATAGGTAAAATGTTTGGTGTTTTAGTCGTACAAAATCAACAAAATGAAATTGGTTATTTATCTGCATTCTCAGGAAAATTAGCAGAATCAAATCACCACTCAAAATTTGTTCCTCCAGTTTTTGATATACTCACTAAAAATGGTTTTTTTAACAAAGGCGTGGCTAAACTCAACACTCTAAACAGCCATATAGAAATACTAGAAAAAGACGAAAATTACAACGCACTCAAAGCACTTCTAAAAACAAAATCATTATTTGCTACTTGTGAAATTGAAGAGTTTAGAGAGCTTATGCGTTATGCAAAAAAGAAAAGAAAAGAACGCAGATTAAACGCTAAAAAAAATCTTTCTGAGCAAGATTATAAACTATTTTGTGATGATTTAATTAGAGAAAGTTTAGCATATAAATATCAATTAGCTGTCGTTACAAAATCTTGCAATGAACGTTTAGATGATACTCAAGAAAAATTGAACGTTTTACAAAAAGAAATAGATGCTTTACAAACCAAGCGCAAAAATAAATCTGCTGCCTTACAACAAAAAATTTTTGAACACTATCAATTTTTAAATATTGATGGCAATAGAAAAGATTTAACAGAAATTTTTACTAATACTCCTATAATAGCTGGAGCAGGAGAATGTGCTGCTCCAAAATTATTACAATACGCTTTTAAGAATCAATTAAAACCAATTGCGATGGCTGAATTTTGGTGGGGAATTCCTCCAAAATCACAAGTACGAAAGCATGGTAATTTTTATCCTGCGTGTCGTGGAAAATGTGAACCAATTTTAGGACACATGCTTAAAGGAATTGAAATGGATGAAAATCCATTGCTGATAAACCAAGCAGAAGGAAAACTATTAAAAATTGTTTTTGAAGATGAACATTTGGCAGTAATCAACAAACCCTCTGAATTCTTGTCTGTCCCCGGAAAGACAATTCAAGATTCTGTGGCAACTCGTATGAAGCTTCATTTTCCGAATGCAACAGGGCCACTGATTGTACATCGTCTTGATATGTCTACTTCAGGATTAATGCTAATTGCCAAGTCTTTAAAAATCCATAAGAATTTACAAAGTCAGTTTATTAAACGTACTATCAACAAGAGGTATATTGCCTTACTTGAAGGTGTTCTAACTGAAAATAATGGCTTTATCGATTTGCCATTACGTACAGATTTAAATGACAGACCAAGGCAATTGGTTTGTAACAAACATGGAAAAAACGCACGTACACGGTTTAAAGTTATTGAACGAAAAAATGAAAAAACGAAAGTATATTTTTTTCCTATTACAGGTCGCACACATCAATTACGAGTTCATGCAGCACATAGTTTAGGGCTAAATACGCCTATTGTTGGTGATGATTTGTATGGCTCTAAATCAAACAGATTATACCTACATGCCGAATTTTTGGAGTTTACACATCCTATTTCTGAAAAAAGAATAAAAGTTCGTGTGGATGTTGAATTTTAAAATCATTGAAATTGTGTTTTACTTTTAATTTTACGCAAAACACCTAAACCTATTCTCCGTATTTTTACAATTGTCATATTAAATAACTCTATGAAAAAAATATTATTCCTACTTATTCTTTTATCATTATACGGATGTCCTAATGATGAAATCATTACACATGAAGAACCTCAAGAAGAAGCCTATTCATGTTGTGGAGAAAATCCTTTTGTGAGTACTAACATAAATATTCTAAATGAATTTCTAGGACAAATAAATGTTTTGACAATAGTTACCCCAAATAATGATGCTTTCAATGACCATTTGATAGTTGACAATTTGATACATTACCCTAATAATAAATTAACAATTTTTGATAAGAATGAAACTGTCATTTTTCAAACAGACTCATATGGATCTACAGGAATTGAGGACGTTTTTCCACGAATTTCAGATTACACGAATAACACACTTCCAATGGATGGTGTTTACAAATATAAATTGGTTATTGAAAATGAGGCTACTTTTCTTGAATACGGATTTATTTGCGTAATCACCCAAGACTCAGATTCACTTATGAGTACAGTGGAGTGCAATCCAAATATTAATCCAGACCCAATTTTGACTTACAATTAATTTTAACTAATATACTTTGATAAACAAATCAAATTCTCAGTAATTTTGTTTTATGAATTTTAAACTCAAATCAAATTTCAGCCCTACTGGAGATCAACCTCAAGCTATCAATCAATTGGTCGAAGGGCTTAACAATGGTGATGATAGTCAAGTATTACTTGGCGTTACAGGTTCAGGAAAAACTTTTACCGTTGCCAATGTGGTAGAACAAGTCAATCGCCCAACGCTGGTGTTGGCACATAACAAAACCTTGGCAGCGCAATTGTATCAAGAGTTTAAAACCTTTTTTCCAGAAAATTCGGTAGAGTATTTTGTTTCCTATTATGACTACTATCAACCCGAAGCCTATATTCCAGTTACAGGAACTTTTATCGAAAAAGATTTATCGATTAATGAAGATATAGAACGCATGCGATTGAGCACCTCCTCTGCCCTATTATCGGGTCGTAGAGATGTATTGGTTGTGGCTTCTGTTTCTTGCTTATATGGAATCGGAAATCCCGTTGAGTTCAAAAAAAATGTAATCGAAATTGAGCAAGATCAAATCATTTCTCGTACAAAATTTTTACATCAATTGGTGCAAAGTTTATATTCGCGTACCGAAGAAGAAGTGAGTAGCGGAACTTTTAAGGTAAAAGGAGATATTGTAACAGTCTATCCTTCGTATGGAGATTACGCCTACAGAATTCACTTTTTTGGTGATGAAATTGAAGCCTTAGAAAGTTTTGATTTAGAGAATAATCAAGTGGTGGAAAAGTTTGAACAGCTCACCATTTATCCTGCCAATTTATTTGTAACATCACCAGATGTGATGCTACAAGCCATTCATCAGATTCAGGATGACTTAATGAAACAATACGATTATTTTAAAGAAATTGGAAAACACCTAGAAGCAAAACGTTTAAAAGAACGCACCGAATTTGATTTAGAAATGATTCGTGAATTAGGCTATTGTTCAGGTATCGAAAATTATTCTCGTTATCTTGATGGTCGGGATCCAGGGACACGCCCTTTCTGTTTGTTAGATTATTTTCCGGATGATTATTTAATGATAATTGACGAGAGTCATGTTACGATTCCACAGACGCATGCCATGTATGGAGGCGATAGAAGTCGGAAAGAAAATTTGGTAGAATACGGTTTTCGTTTGCCAGCTGCAATGGACAACAGACCATTAAAATTTGAAGAATTTGAAGCTATTCAAAACCAAACCATTTATGTAAGTGCTACACCTGCGGATTACGAATTACAAAAAACAGAAGGTATTTTTGTAGAGCAAGTGATTCGCCCAACTGGATTGTTGGATCCCATTATTGAAGTCCGCCCAAGCTTAAATCAAATTGATGATTTGATTGAAGAAATTCAAGTGAGAGTTGATAAAGATGAACGTACTTTAGTAACTACGCTCACCAAACGTATGGCAGAAGAATTAACCAAATTCTTGAGTCGTGTCCATATAAGATGTCGCTATATTCATTCTGAAGTTGATACTTTAGAGCGTGTAGAAATTATGCAAGATTTACGAAAAGGATTGTTTGATGTTTTGATTGGTGTCAATCTTTTAAGAGAAGGGTTGGATTTACCAGAAGTTTCTTTGGTTGCCATTTTAGATGCTGACAAAGAAGGTTTTTTAAGAAGTCATCGTTCATTGACGCAAACAATCGGTAGAGCAGCAAGAAATGTTGAAGGGAAAGCAATTTTGTATGCTGATAAAATCACTAAGAGTATGCAACTCACCATCGACGAAACAGATAGGAGAAGAGAAAAACAAATTGCTTATAATACCGAGAATAACATCATTCCTACTCAGATAAAAAAATCATTGGACAACTCACTCATCAAAAGCAACGTCTCATCTTTCCATTATGACAGTGCAGAAAACAAAGCTGCAGAAGAAGAATTACAGTATTTATCAAAACCAATGATAGAACAACGTATCAGAGATAAACGAAAGTTAATGGAACAAGCAGCCAAAGCTTTGGACTTTTTAGTTGCTGCCCAACTACGTGATGAAATCAAAGAGTTAAAAACGTATCTTTAGTTGATGATTAATAGTGTTTTACTTTTGTAAGTTTTTAGATTTCGTCATTGCGAGTACAACGAAGCAATCTTATTATTAAAAAGAGATTACGCGAAATTTATACAAATTTCTCGTAATGACAACTGAAAATGGCGATGTTAACTAAGACTAATCCCATACCGTATTCTCTAACCACACAACAGCATCTTGTAAGTAAGACACATAAACACATGAGTTAAAATGTTCTAAGCCATTAGCCGACACAAAAGTAATGTCAGAACCTGCAGCTACAGAATCTTCTATATACCCTTGCGTAGTCTCAATTGGGAAAAGTTGATCATCAGAACCATGAATCGCATAAATAGGTTTTGCAAATTGATGCACTATACCACTCTGACTTGTTGTTGCATAAGATGTTGCCATCGGAATTGCAGCGGTGAATAATGTTGAGTAATATTGTGAAAAGAAGAAAACTCCGTTACCTCCATCAGAATAACCCATAACAACCGTTCTAGTGATATCAACATCTAAATATGAAGAAACCATATCAGTCAAAGCCTGTATTTGAATAATATTAAGGTCTTCGTACCATTGCAAACCATTAGAATTAGGGCTAACAATTATAGCATCCATATTGGCAAAACCAGGTTCAACCAAACAATCTGTAGATTTATGTGCATTTGGTGCAGTGGCCGTTGCACCTCCATGCAATCTCATAACCAAGGGAACCTTATTAGAACTACTTGCAGATGCAGGTACTATAATTCTAAAATTCCAGAATTGGCCAGCTACTATAGATTCTAACGTTAAATCATTTACACCAACATTAATAGCTAAATTTTGAAAATCTGTCCTCACATCATCTGCAGTCCTAATTGGTGCAGTAGTTGGTCCATTATCATCACCAGAACTGCAACTTGCTACAATAAAAAACAAGAATAAAACTGATGCTACTTTTAAACTATTACTAATAAATTTCATGTGTTAGGTTTTTTATAAAAACTAAAAATACTGTAATAGAGAGTGTTATCAAAAAATATAATGTTAAAAAAAAGAGTTGTAACCTAAATTACAACTCTTTTTTCTTTTCTATATTCACCAAAAGGCAAATACTATTTTAGTTTCCTTTTTTATAATCTGCTAAAAATTGAGCCAAACCAATATCAGTTAATGGATGTTTTAACAACCCTTCAATAGCACTCAAAGGCCCTGTCATTACATCTGCTCCAATTTTAGCACAGTCCATAATATGCATTGTATGTCTAACAGATGCTGCTAAAATTTGAGTTGTAAATCCATAATTATCATAGATTAAACGAATCTCAGAAATCAAGCCCAAACCATCAGTTGAGATATCATCTAAACGACCAATAAAAGGAGACATATATGTTGCCCCAGCTTTAGCAGCCAATAATGCTTGTCCTGCTGAGAAGATTAAAGTCACATTAGTTTTAATTCCTTTATCTGAAAAATATTTACACGCTTTTACACCATCTTTAACCATCGGAATCTTTACCACAATTTGAGGATGTAACGCAGCTAAAGCTTCTCCTTCTCTAATCATTCCTTCAAAATCTGTTGCGATAACTTCGGCACTCACATCGCCATCAACAATATTACAGATATCAACATAATGTTTTAAAATATTGGTTTCTCCCGTAATTCCTTCTTTTGCCATTAATGATGGATTGGTAGTTACACCATCCAAAATACCTAATGTTTGCGCCTCTCTAATTTGATCTAAATTTGCTGTGTCAATAAAAAATTTCATTCTATGATTTTTAATAAGATTATTTCTACAAAAATAATCTTTTACAAATCATTAGCCTAATTTTAAAAAAACTCAGAAAACTGTTTATTACAATTTTAGATGAATGATTTATTATAAAGAAGTTGAAAATATTTTTCTCAAAAGAAGAAACTGTGAGAAACAAAAAATGGCAAGCTACCTACATCACACTGCTACAACCTAATACCTTTGCTGCGTTCCCGCCCTGGAGGATTCAAAGGGAGCTAGTTGTGTAGGACTTGCCACTGCAAATTTACAATCAATTTTATCTTTAAACAATGTTTTTTTATCTTTTTTGTGTAACATTTTTAAGCGTTTGAATACTAACACCTATAGAAAATAAGAAGTGCTAAAAACCAAAACCATAACTTGTTTTTAGTATATTTGTTAAACTTAAAAAAAAACTAACTAAACATGGAAAATCAAACAACATCATTAAAACAAGTAATGTTAAGCTATGGCTTAATGTTAGGAGTAGCAACAATATTAATAAGTGTCATTAATTATGCCATTGGAGATATTTATAAACCTCATTGGTCAAATCAAGTTATTGGATTATTAGCAATTGCTACTCTAATAGTATTAGGTATAAAAAAGTATAAAAATGACAATACCTATTTATCTTTAGGACAAGCAATAAAAATTGGACTTGGTGTTGCATTAATTGGGGCTCTAATCTCATTAATGTATACTTTAGTTTTTATAAAAGTTATCGAACCGGAATTCATTCCAAATACCATCGAATTTGAAACACAAAAAATGTTTGATCAAGGACAAGGAGAAGAGCAAATCGAAATGGCTGTTGGTTTTATGAAAAATTACATGATGATAATGATTGTAGCAATGATAATTATCTCTAATCTATTTGTAGGATTCATTGTTTCTCTAATTTCAGGTGTAATCATGAAAGAAACTAACGAAGAGATTACAAGTATTTAGAATAAAAAATATTTTATGAATATATCGGTTGTCATTCCGTTGTTGAATGAAGACGAATCTTTACAAGAATTATACGATTGGATTGTACGTGTTGTACAATCCAATCAGTATTCTTATGAAATCCTATTTATAGACGATGGCAGTACAGATAATTCATGGAATGTTATTGAGCAATTAGCACAAAAAGATAGCAATGTAAAGGGCATAAAATTCCAAACCAACTACGGAAAATCACAAGCATTAAACGCTGGATTTAAAATTGCTCAAGGCGATGTTGTTATTACTATGGATGCTGATTTACAAGATAGCCCTGATGAAATACCTGAATTGTACAATTCTATTATTCTAGACAAATTAGACTTAGTTTCTGGTTGGAAAAAAAAGCGTTATGATTCTAAAATCAGAAAAAATATCCCTTCAAAACTATTCAACTGGGCAGCAAGAAAAACATCAGGCTTACATCTCCACGATTTTAATTGCGGACTCAAAGCTTATAGCAATGAAGTTATAAAAAATGTAGATGTGTATGGCGAAATGCATCGCTATATTCCTGTACTAGCAAAAAATGCTGGCTTTGTAAAAATTGATGAAAAAGTAGTACAGCACCAAGCCAGAAAATATGGAGAAACCAAATTTGGAATGGAACGCTTTATACATGGTTTTCTCGATTTAATAACTATTTGGTTTTTATCAAAATTTGGTAAAAGCCCCATGCACCTCTTTGGGTTATTAGGGAGCTTGATGTTTGCCATTGGTTTTTTATCTACAGTATTTATAGGTATTTCAAAACTAATGCGCTTATTTTACTACCATACTCCTGCAAAATTGATAACAGATAACCCTTGGTTTTATATTGCCTTGACAACCATGATTATTGGAACTTTATTTTTCCTATCCGGATTTTTAGGTGAACTTATTTTACGTACAAAAAGAGATGAAACTCGCTATAATATTAGCGATAAGATTCATCTTTAAACTTCTATAAAATAGTATATTTGTTTTCTAATAAAAGAATACCATTATGGATAATAATCAGATTTTAAAAAAAGCCAATGAATGGCTATCTGACACTTTCGATACAGAAACTCAACAAGAAATTAAAGAATTAATCACCAACAACCCTGAGGAGTTGGTAGACCGTTTTTATAAAAATACAGAATTTGGTACTGGCGGTATGCGAGGAATGATGGGTGCCGGCACTAACCGAATTAACAAATACACTCTAGGTAGAGCAACCCAGGGGCTCTCAAATTATTTAATTGAAACTTTCCCTAGCAAACCTCTAAAGGTTGTGATTGCTTTTGATTGCAGGCATAACAGTCAAAAGTTTGCCAAATTAGTGGCAGATGTTTTTTCGGCAAATAACATTAAAGTGTTTTTGTTTGAAAGTTTGCGCCCTACTCCAGAATTATCTTTTGCAGTACGTCATTTAGATTGTAATGCAGGAATTGTTTTGACAGCTTCTCATAACCCACCAGAATATAATGGCTATAAAGTATATTGGACAGATGGTGGTCAAATTGTACCTCCGCATGATAACAATATTATTTCAAAAGTGACGAATTTAGATTTTTCAGAAATCAAGTTCGATGCTAATGAAAACTTGATCAAAACTGTAGGAAAAAAAATTGATGACGTATTTATTGATGGAGCGGTTAATAATGGTAAAATTCCATCATTAAAAAATAGAGAAAATCTAAAAATTGTATTTACCTCATTACATGGAACATCAATTGTTTCGATACCCGAAACTTTTAAAAGAGCTGGTTTTACCGATGTACATATTGTTGAAGAACAACGCGAACCTGATGGTGATTTTCCAACGGTTGAATCTCCAAACCCTGAAGAACCTGCAGCTTTAAAAATGGCAACAGATTTAGCTGATAAAATTGATGCAGACATTGTAATTGGAACTGACCCAGATTGCGATAGATTAGGTGTTGCAGTTAGAAATATGAATGGTGATATGACCTTATTAAACGGAAATCAGACTATGAGTGTGATGACCGATTTCCTAATCAAAAAAAGGAAAAATGAAGGTCTATTAAATGACAACCAATTTGTGGGTTCAACTATTGTTTCTTCAGAATTGGTCAATAGAATTGCTGAAGGATACGGAGTAGAAACCAAAGTTGGTTTGACGGGTTTTAAATGGATTGCGAAAATGATTCGCGATTTTGATACGATGGATTTCATTGGAGGAGGAGAAGAGAGTTTTGGCTATATGGTGGGTGATTTTGTAAGAGACAAAGATGCAGTTACCGCTACCCTACTTGCTTGTGAAATTGCAGCCTATGCCAAAGAAAATGGAAGCTCATTTTACCAAGAATTATTAGAGATTTATACAAGAAATAATTTTTATAAAGAACATTTAATTGCCATTGTAAAAAAAGGAATGGATGGCGCACAACTCATCGCAAATATGATGGCAGAAATGCGCGAAAATCCGATGACTGAAATTGATGGTGAACAAATTGAAACCTTGTGTGACTATCAATCATCTATCAAAAAGAATTTGATAACAGGTGAAGAAACGGTGATGGATATTCCAAAATCTAATGTTTTGATTTATCAAACAAAAAGCGGAACACGCATAGCGGCGAGACCGAGTGGAACAGAACCAAAAATTAAATTTTATTTTAGCGTAAATTTACCTCTTGATAGAATTGAAAATGCAACAAATGTAGAGTCTGAGTTAGATGCTAAAATCCAACACATCATTAAAGAGATGAAATTAAATTAATGGATTATTTCAAAAAAATAATACGATACGCAATACCTTATAAAAAATTTGGTTACCTAAACATTCTTTTTAATATACTCTACGCATTATTTTCTACAATTTCATTTTTGGTTTTAATGCCTTTGCTAGAAGTTATTTTTAAGCCTGACAAAGCACCAATAACTACACAACCTACTTTTGAAGGCATTACTAAATTGATTGATTTTTTTAAAGACACTATGAGTTATGAAATCCATATAATTGCTGGTGATGATAAATCACAGGCACTCATAATGGTAGTTGCTTTGGTAATTGTGACGTTCTTTTTAAAAAATATTTTTAATTATTTAGCAATGTTTTTTATCACCTTTTTACGAAATGGTGTCTTAAAGGATATTAGAAATGATTTGTACAAAAAAACAGTAGAATTACCTATTTCATTCTTTTCAGAAAAGAGGAAAGGAGATGTCATGGCTAGAATAGGTACTGATGTTTTAGAGATACAACATTCTTTTCTATCCGTTTTAGAAATGTTGGTTAGAGAACCCTTGACTATTATTTTTACGTTAGCTGCAATGATAATGATAAGTCTAAAACTAACTGTTTTTGTATTTATTTTTATTCCAATATCTGGTTTTTTAATTTCATTGATTGGAAAAAGCTTAAAAAGACAATCTGACAAGGTTCAAAAAGAACAAGGTTATTTTTTATCCCTTTTAGAAGAAACTCTTGGTGGATTGAGAATTATTAAAGCTTTTAATAACGAAGAACATTTTAATGATAAATTTAGTAACTCTACTTCTAGGTTTTATCATTTTTCAAATAAATTACTTAACAGAACAAATCTTGCGAGTCCAACATCTGAATTTTTAGGAATTGCTGTTATTGCAGTCTTACTTTGGTATGGTGGTAAATTGGTTTTAATTGACCACACCTTAGATGGCGAGGCTTTTATTGCATACATGGGACTAGCTTACAATATTTTAACTCCAGCAAAAGCAATTTCAAAAGCAAGTTATAATGTAAAAAAGGGGAATGCAGCAGCAGAAAGAGTTTTAGAAATTTTAGAAACCAAAAATCTACAAAAAGACATCGAAAATGCAACTGTTAAAAAAGGCTTTGAAAAAGAAGTTAAGTTTGAAAATATTTGGTTTAAGTATGAAGATGACTATGTTTTAAAAGATTTTTCATTGACTATCCCAAAAGGAAAAACAGTTGCTTTAGTAGGACAATCTGGTAGTGGAAAATCAACAATTGCCAATTTGATTACACGTTTTTATGATGTAAATAAAGGAAAAATCACCATAGACGGAATTCACATCAATACACTTACAAAAAAATCTTTGAGAGAGCAACTGGGTATGGTCACTCAAGATGCTATTTTATTCCATGATTCAATTGCAAATAACATTGCATTTGGAAAAGATGTTACAGAAGAAGAAATTATTAAGGCTGCAAAAATTGCCAATGCACACGAGTTTATTTCTGAATTACCAAATGGATACCACACTAATATAGGTGATGGTGGAGGTAAATTATCTGGTGGTCAGAAACAACGTATATCTATAGCAAGGGCTGTTTTGAAAAATCCGCCTATAATGATTTTAGATGAAGCTACCTCAGCATTAGATACAGAGAGTGAACAATTAGTTCAAAAGGCTTTAGAAAAAATGATGGAGAACAGAACATCTATTGTTATTGCTCACCGTTTATCAACAATACAAAAAGCAGATTTAATTTTAGTATTGCGCAAAGGTGAGATCGTTGAGCAGGGGAAACATGAAGAATTATTAGACTTAAAAGGTGATTATTATAAATTTGTAAACATGCAATCTTTTTAATATGAGTATTAAAAAAAGTATTGATATCAATGGATTTAAACATGTACTTCATGAGCACAAATCTTTTTCTGAATCTCAAATGCTTGCTAAAAGCAAGACTTATTTTAGATGGTTAGATTCAAGAAGGTCTGTGCGAGAATACGCTAAAACCCCTGTTTCTAAAGAAGTTATTGAAAATATTATAAAGGCTGCATCAACAGCTCCATCAGGTGCTCATAAACAACCTTGGTCATTTTGCGCCATTTCAAATTCAGAAATAAAATCTAAAATTAGAGAAGCTGCAGAAATTGAAGAAAGAGCATCTTATGATTCTAGAATGAGCGAACGCTGGTTAAAAGATTTAGCACCTCTTGGCACCAATGATGTAAAAGAGTTTATTGAAGATGCACCTTGGATTATAGTTGTATTTAAACAAGTTTACGAAATTGAAGATGATAAAAACATCAACAATTATTATGTAAATGAATCGGTCGGTATTGCTGCGGGCATGCTAATATCGGCAATACACAATGCAGGATTGGTTACTTTAACGCATACCCCAAGTCCGATGAAGTTTTTAACCAAGGTTTTGGAGAGGCCAAGTAATGAACGCCCATTTTTGTTATTACCTGTAGGGTATCCTAAAGAACCTATTTATGTCCCAAATATTAATAGAAAAGGGCTAGATGATATTGCCGTTTTTTATGAGTAGAAAATTATTAGTCTTTGCGAACTAGCAGTGTGGCAATCTCAATGTGATTATTGCTTTGTTTTGTGAGATCACTACGTCGTTCCTACTTCACTTCTCGCGAATACGAAACAATTCACTACTTCTTCAAACCCAAACTCTCGGCTTTTTTAAGCATAAATTGATATGCTTCATCATAATCATTGGCAATTTCACCTTCTAAAATAGCTTCTTTAATAGCATCTTTTATTTGTCCGATTTCTTTACAAGGCTTTAGATTAAACGTTTCCATAATCAATTCGCCAGAAATGGGTGGTTGAAAATTACGTATATGATCTCGTTCTTCCACTTCCTTAATTTTCTCACGAACTAATCTAAAATTATAATGATACCGTTTAAATTTTTTAGGATTTTTCGTAGTAATATCAGCCTCACACAAGGTCATTAAACTATCAATATCTTCACCTGCATCGAACACTAAACGTCTCACTGCAGAATCAGTAACATTGGTTGCTAGCACAATAGGACGAGAGCTTAAATACACCATTTTTTGTGTAAACTTCATTTTGTTGTTCAAAGGCATTCGCAATCTTTTAAATAATTTAAACACCATTTTTGCACCTACAAATTCATGTGCATGAAATGTCCACCCAACTTTTTTATCAAACTTTTTTGTTGGTGCTTTTCCTATATCGTGTAACAAAGCTGCCCATCTCAACCACAAATCATCTGTTGTTTTGGCAATATTATCAACTACTTCTAATGTGTGATAAAAATTATCTTTGTGCTTTTGACCTTCTACTTCATCTACTCCTTTTAAATCAATCAGCTCAGGTAATATTTGAGGTAACAATCCTGTTTTTTCTAACAGTAAAAATCCGATAGAAGGAATTGGTGCTAAGATTATTTTATTTAATTCATCAACAACTCTTTCTCTTGTAATAATTTTTAAACGATCCGCATTTTTTGAAATAGCATCCAAAGATTTTTGCTCAATCTTAAAATTCAACTGTGTTGCAAAACGTATAGCGCGCATCATTCGTAAAGGATCATCAGAATAAGTTATCGTTGGGTTTAATGGTGTTTTTAACAATTGATTTTGCATATCATCAATTCCATTAAACGGATCTAACAGTTCACCCCAAGAGCTTTTATTCAAACTAATTGCCAACGCATTAATCGTAAAATCTCGCCTTTTTTGGTCATCTTCCAAAGTCCCAATCTCAACTAATGGATTTCTACTCTCTTCAGAATAAGACTCTTTACGAGCACCTACAAATTCAACCTCAATATCTTCAAAGCGCAACATGGCTGTACCGTAAGTTTTAAAAACTTGCACCTTTGGATTATTGGGTAGTAAACTGGCAACCTTTTGCGCCAATTCAATACCACTACCCACAGCAACAATATCAATATCTTTAGCTGATTTTCTTTCTAAAATAAAATCACGTACAAATCCGCCAATAACATAAGCCTGGATTCCTATCTCTTCTGATGCTTTAGAAATTATTTTAAAAATTGGGTTTTGTATGGCGTTGCTATAGCTCATTTGGCACTTTAAAATTGAATAACTTGAATTGTTTACTTTCTCAAAAATTCGATTTTGCCATCATTGTGAACTTTTACAATTTGAGAGGCAATTCCGCTTTTATTTTCAAGGGGCAAATTTACGATATAATCTACGCTATCCAAAAGTGCAGGATTTATTTCTTTGAAAGATTTTGGATTGGGTTCACCAGATATATTTGCTGATGTAGAAACTATGGGCTTTCCAAACTGCTGAATCAATTCATGTGCAAACCCATCATTTACAATCCTGATAGCGACCGTATTATCTTTTGCGATGACATTTTTAGCCAACTTCCTTGGGTTGTTGTAAACAACAGTAGTTGGTTTAGATGAACCTGTAATAATACAACTTACTTTTGCTGGAATCATATCAACATAATTGAGCAGCATCTCCCAAGAATCTACCAAAACAATCAAACTTTTACTTTCTGAGCGCTGCTTTATTAGATATATTTTTTCTACAGCTTTATCATTAGTAGCATCACAACCTACACCCCAAATGGTATCTGTTGGGTAGAGGATGGTTTTAGAAGTATTTAATATTTTTATAGCTTTTGATATCATCATAATAAACAAAACTAATCATTAAATTTATCTATCGAAATAAAAGCTATATTTTTGTTTCATAAATTATAAATACAATATATTATGTTTTCAAATAAAGCAAATTCAATTTTCCAAAATGTTATAGAAAAGTATCATATTATCAATGCTGTAGATCAGCCTTTTGAAAATATTTATGATGAAAAAAATCAACTTCTTGAGTTTTTATTATATAGAAAATGTTGGATCGATACGGTACAATGGCATTATGAAGATATTATTCGCGACCCTAACATTGACCCCATTGCAGCTTTAACTTTAAAACGAAAGATTGATGCTTCAAATCAAGACAGAACTGATATGGTAGAATATATTGATAGTTATTTTCTTCAAAAATATATTAATACAACTCCTAAAGAAAATGCTAAAATAAATTCTGAAAGCCCAGCTTGGGCAATAGATCGTTTATCAATATTAGCTTTAAAAATTTATCATATGAATGAAGAAGTTGAGCGAACTGATGCCTCAAAAAATCATATTGAATCTTGTCAAAAGAAGCTAAATATTCTTTTAGATCAACGAGTAGATTTAAGTACTGCAATTGATGATTTATTAAACGGTATTGCCTCTGGAGATAAATACATGAAGGTATACAAACAAATGAAAATGTATAATGATGACGAATTAAACCCTGTATTACGTTCGAAAAATTAAGTTATCTCTAAATAATCAAATGCCTTTTGAGCAAAATTATTATTAATCTCCCTTGCTTCTTCTAGCACACCTTCCAATGGTTTTAAAGAAGATATTTTAGCTTTATAATTATAAATAGAAGCTGAAGTAATTGGGTATTTATAATCATGAAATTTAGATGATTCTGAAAAATGAAGAACTTTTTTATTGAGTAAAAGCCCCCAATACATGCCATGATAACTATCTGTTAATAAGGTATCACAGCTACCAATAAATTTTATTATTTCTTCAAAATTTGATGAATTATAAATACTAGGAAATTTATTGAATTTTGATATTACTTCTAGCTTATTTATATTTTTTTTATGAAAAACAACACCAATTTCATTTTCAATAATATATTTCTTATCAAACATTGGATGTAGGCAACTTACACATGGTAACCACTCATTTGCTACACTATAGTCTCTTGTCCCAAACAATCCAAATTTAGAAGGGTTTACATTATACTTTTCAAAATCAGGCCATCTATTTTTATTATGACCAATTCCCCAAACAACAGTCTTTTTTCCTTTTATATTTAGTTTTTCAAACAACCGCATTTGTTTATTAAAGGCATGGTGATTGAGCAATCCACCTCCACCAATAATTAATGCATTATTTGAAATTTGTTCAATCCAATTTTTTCTAACTTCTATTTCATCCGACTTGTAATCAAAAATATCTAAATATTTCCCTTTAAGTTCATCAAAATAATGATGTGGCGCACAATAGAAATCTCCAGCATTGGTTAAATCATATCGATGCACATTTACAACATCATTGTTATACTGTTCTGATTTTAATACATTAATTATGGATTCACGCTTATGATATTTTCTCTTTAACTTTTCTAAAATTCTATTCATAAACTCATTTTTTTCATCAGTATTACTCCAAAAGCACTTAATTTTCATTACTTTTTTTGTCTAAAAAACTAACAATTAATTAACCTTTCATTTTAGTTTTTATATGAAGCTCTAAAAAAGAATTCAATTCTGCCTTGAAAAGATTCAAATTCATTTTTTTATATAAATTTAACGCTTCTTTCTTTATTTTTTTTCTTGATTTATTTTTAAACAATTCTTGTTTATAATCATTTAAGTGAACCGATTTGTGAAATACTCCATCTTCAAAAGTTGACCACATCTTTTTCTCAATCCAAGGAGAAAAAATAATAAATGACGGTTTGTTTAATGCTTTTGCCATATTAATTGCACCACCATCATTGCCAATAATTAGATCACACTGATTCAGTATAGCAATGAATTCTCTCAAACTTCCTCCAAAAACATCAAAATAAATTTTATTTTTTGTCGTTACCTTGCAATTATTTAAAATTTGTTTTGCTTCTTCTAATTGCTTTGGAAAATAATTAAACAGAATATTAACATCTCCACTATCAGCTACAAAATCAATAACCTTAGCCATTTCTAAAAGCGGTAAAGTTTTGTTTTTTGAACTACCAATAATAGATATCATTACCGTTTTTTTAGAAGTATCAATTCTGTGATCTAAAAAAAGTTTTTGAGCAAAATTTATTTCTTTCTCCGCAACATATAATTGAGGGACTGGATCTATTTCAATCTTTAAATCAAGTGGTTCTAGTAGTGAAAGGCGTCTTTCGATTATCAATCCCAAATTTGATTTAGGAATTTCTAATTGTTCAATAACATCGGTATACAAAAAGCTTCTTCCAATTTTTTTGAATGATATTCGTCTTGAAGAACTCAAAAACAAAACTGTAAACCAACTTTCTAATTTTGAATAAGAGTCTATAACTACATCGTACCTTTCTTTTCTAAGAGTTAATATTAATTTTAAAAAAGTCAATCTACTTTTTCGATGCTTCTTTTTAAATAATATTAAATTATCAATATTTGGGTTCCCTTCTAATACTGGTGTTGTAGATTCATACACCATATAATCTATTTGAGAATTAGGGTATGCTTGTTTTAAATTGTTACAAAGAATTGAACTCACCAAAACATCACCAATCATTTTTTGTTGTATGACAAGAATTTTCTTCAAACAGAATTATATTTTAAATATTTCAATTATTTTAAATTTCTACGTAATAACCAAATTTTAACATATCGCATAAACACTGCATATGAATGATTATATGCAATTACCAAACCTACAACACCATCTCTAAAACCACCTTGAATTATATAATGTTTAAAAAATCGCCAACAAGGTTTTACAATAAAATGAAAAGGTGTTAAGGTCCCTGTTTTTTTATTATAATCATGAGCTTGCAACCAAGCATACCTGTTCAACTTTTCAATATGATGATCAAAAGTAACATACGTATTATGATACAACTTAGAATTTAACTTACCTATATTACCATTATCAATGATCTCTGCATGTACTTGTTTGTCTTGATACTTGCACTTACTTTTTCTAAACAATCGAATAACCTTGTCATTCCATCCGCCAAACTTAACATCCTTACCCATAAAATGGCTCGTTCTAGGAATCCAATAGCCATCTTTTTTGCTGATATCTGCACTTTTCAATAAAGCTAAAATTTCTGATTTTAACTCTGACGTAACTCTTTCATCAGCATCAACAAGTAATATCCATTCATGGGTTGCTTGTGGTATTGCCCAGTTTTTTTGGGAAGCTGAATATTCATATTCACGCTGAATTATAAAATCAGTATATTTTTTTGCCAATTCTACAGTATTATCTGTACTGTAAGAATCAACAACCATAATTTCGTCAGCGAAATCTATAGACTTTAAAACCGCATCAATATTGTGAGATTCATTAAATGTTGGGATTATAACAGTAAGTTTTTTCATAGACTTTTAAACAGCAACGTTATTTTCGCGAAGGGCATCATTAAGCGAAGTTTTTTTATTAGTACTTTCTTTTCGTTTACCAATAATCAAAGCACAAGGTACATTAAAAGTTCCGGCTTTAAATTTCTTAGGATAAGATCCCGGAATTACAACTGACCTCGCAGGCACTCTACCTTTCATTTCAACTGGTTCGTCTCCTGTAACATCAATAATTTTTGTGCTCATTGTTAATACGACATTGGCACCTAAAACAGCTTCTTTTTCTACGCATACACCTTCAACAACTATACAACGAGATCCTACAAAAACATTATCTTCAATAATTACTGGAGCTGCTTGCAAGGGCTCTAAAACTCCACCAATACCTACACCTCCACTCAAATGTACATTCTTTCCAATTTGTGCACAACTACCCACAGTTGCCCAAGTATCTACCATAGTACCTTCATCTACATAAGCGCCAATATTTACATAACTTGGCATTAAAATAGTGCCCGATGAAATATATGATCCATGACGAGCAACTGCATGTGGTACAACTCTAATTCCTCTTGCTGCATAATTTCTTTTCAACGGAATCTTATCATGGTACTCAAAAATACCCACCTCAAAAGTTTCCATTTTTTGAATTGGAAAATACATAACAACAGCTTTCTTTACCCATTCATTCACTTGCCAACCACCATCTACAGGTTCTGCAACACGCAGCTCGCCTTTATCTAATAAGTCAATAACTTCTCTAATGGTGTTTTGGGTAGTTTCATCTTTCAATAAATCTTTATTCTCCCAAGCACTTTCTATTATTTGCTGTATTGCTGACATTTTTATTATTTTGACTGACAAAGATAAAACTCCACATTAAACAACCCCTATATTTTTTCCTTTTATTTATTGTGTATTTTTGCAATAAATATAATTTTATGGCTCGAATTTTAGCGTTCGATTTTGGAAAAGTAAGAACTGGTATTGCTGTAACTGATGAGTTACAAATCATAGCCTTTGGGCTTACAACCGTAAACACCAAAGAGATCTTTAAATTTTTAGACTCCTATTTATCAAATGAAAAAGTAGGATTGTTTGTTATTGGTGAACCCAAACAAATGAACAATCAACCAAGCGAAAGTGAAGTGTTAATACTTCCCTTCATAAAAAAATTGAGTAATAAATTTCCTAATATTCCGATTAAAAGAGTTGACGAACGCTTTACCTCTAAAATGGCTTTCCAGACAATGATTGATAGTGGTCTCAATAAAAAGCAACGACGAAACAAAGCATTAGTAGATGAAATTAGCGCCACCATTATTTTACAAACCTATATGGATCAAGGTTAATTTGTAATTAAATAATCAAACCGATAATGTGCGTATGGCAATTCTTCAGTTTGCTCTAAATAGGTTCCTTTAACGTTCAGTGACTTACAAATAGTATCTAGTTCAGATGCTTTCCAAAACTTTCCCATCCCATTTTTTCCTTGAATCATTTGTTTATAATAAAATGCTTTTTTTAACGGAGTATCATACAGCTTGTGTTTACTTTTATGTTCCGTAATATCACCAATAAACAACTTTCCATTTGGTTTTAAACACTTTAACATTTCTGAAATTACATTTTCCCCCTCATTACGCTTATCAAAATATTGAAATGAAAATTGTAAATAGATTTTATCAAAAGAAGTTGGTTTAACAAACTTGCTTATTTCTAATGCTGAACAATTTATATACAAACAATTCATTTCTTTATAATCTCGCTTTGCTACATAAAGCAAATTTTCTGATTGGTCAACCCCTACAATAGAGTCACATTTTTTGGCAATTTGTTGAGTGATGATTCCATTACCACAACAAACATCCAACACAGTATCAGAGGGTTTTATATCCAATATCCTCGCAATATGATTTACAGTCAAAAGTGTGCTCTTTAAATCTTTACGCTGCACTTGCCCAAAAACATCAGATCCTTTCTCTTCAACGTTAGTGTTCCAATAATTTTTCCAATTCATGTATCTATCAATAGTAAGCCAAAACTACTAAAATTTGTTTTGATTGTATTACTTTTGCACTTGTTAAAAATTATAAAAATGATTTTACCAATTATCGCTTATGGAGACCCAGTTTTAAGAAAAGTTGGGGTTGAAATTGACAAGGACTACCCTAATTTAGAAGAACTCCTTATTAATATGCGCGAAACTATGGATAATGCTCATGGAGTGGGATTAGCAGCTCCACAAATAGGAAAAGCTATTCGATTATTTTTGGTAGATACTTCGCCTTTTGCCGAAGATGAAGACTTAGAAAAAGAGGAACAGAAATTTTTAGCTGGCTTTGACAGAGTTTTTATCAATCCTAAAATTTTGGATGAAACTGGTGATGAATGGGCATTTAATGAAGGATGTTTAAGTATTCCTGAAGTTAGAGAAGATGTATTTAGAAACGATACCGTAACGATTGAATATCTTGATGCAAATTTTGAAAAACAGACGGAAACACTTACTGGAATTGCAGCAAGAGTAGTACAACACGAATATGATCATATTGAAGGAATTTTATTTACTGACAAACTATCATCTCTCAAAAAAAGATTGATTAAAAAGAAATTAGACAATATATCCAAAGGGAAAATTAGTCCAAATTACAGAATGAAATTTTACAAACCAAAGAAGAAATAATACAATGACCTTAGAAGAAATTATATCAGTTACAGGCAAACCAGGTTTGTTTAAAATTATCTCACAAACAAAAAACAGCATTATTGTTGAATCGCTGATAGATAATAAAAGATTCCCAATCAATGCGATGCACAACGTAAGTGTTTTAGACAATATTGCGATTTATACTTTTGAAGAAGAGGTCCCTTTAAAATTAGTTTTTAAAGCGATTGTAGAAAAAGAAGAAGGTAAAGAATGCATTAGTCATAAAGAGTCTGCTAACAAATTAGTAGCCTATTTTCAAGAAATTCTACCAGATTATGATGATGAACGTGTTTACACATCAAACATCAAAAAAGTACTGCAATGGTATAATTTATTGGTAAAAAGCAACTTTGATTTTACTACAATCAAAGTAGATGAAGACACTGAAGAAGAAGTATAATGAATTCTAGAGAGCAACAATTAACAGCCATTGACCGGTTATTGACCATTATGGATGAGTTGCGTCTCAAATGTCCTTGGGACAAAAAACAAACCCTAGAATCTTTACGTCATCTCACTATTGAGGAAACTTATGAATTGGGTGATGCCATTCTTGATAACGACCTTGAAGAGGTTAAAAAAGAATTAGGAGATTTATTACTTCATATTTTTTTCTATGCTAAAATTGGATCTGAAACAAATGACTTTGATATTGCAGATGTTGCCGAAAGCATTTCAGAAAAACTGATTCACCGTCATCCACATATTTACGGAGATGTTGAAGTTAAAGATGAAGAAGGCGTAAAACAAAACTGGGAAAAACTTAAGCTAAAAGAAGGCAAAAACTCAGTTTTAGAAGGTGTCCCAAAATCCCTACCTGCCTTGGTAAAGGCTAGTAGAATCCAAGAAAAAGTTGCAGGAGTTGGTTTTGATTGGGAACATCCAGAACAAGTTTGGGAAAAGGTACAGGAAGAGTTATCAGAACTCAACACCGAAATAAAAAAAGAGAATACTGATGCTATAGAATCTGAATTTGGTGATGTCTTATTTTCAATGATAAACTATGCACGTTTTATCAACGTAAACCCAGAAAATGCATTAGAGCGTACTAATAAGAAGTTTATAAAGCGATTTCAATTCTTAGAAAAAGCTGCAAAAAAAGAAGGCAAAGAACTTTCTGACATGTCACTTACAGAAATGGATATTCATTGGAAAAGTTCTAAAGAGTTTTTCAAATAACGAAGTATTGCGAAAAATCAAAGAGCTTTTTCAAATAGCTAAATTGAAAAGTTAGAAAGGGGTTCTTAAGCAATATTTCATTAATTTAGCGTGGTAAAATTGCATAAACTATTATAAATAATAGTAGGCTCTAAACCTCAATCGCCATGAAAAATTCTATATTAATTTTATTTCTATCAATTTCTATGATAGGAATAGCACAAGAACAAAAAGACTTATCAGCATCAATTGTCGAATCTGAGACCAAGTCAGCTTTAAAAACATTAGAAGGAATAGAAAATAGAAATGTTAATACTGGTAATTATGATGTAAAATACCATCGATTAGAATTTACTTTAGACCCAAATATTGCAAGTATTTCTGGAAATGTAACTACTTACTTTGAAGCAAAAGAAGATTTAACCCAAGTTACTTTTGAATTAACAGATAATATGATTGTTTCTGATATAAATCAAAGAGGCACAGCACTAAACTTTACTCAAAATGCAAATGATGAAGTTGTCATTACGCTACCAACCTCACAAAGTGCCGGAGTATTAGATTCGCTCACTATCAATTATTCAGGAAATCCTGTTAGTTCTGGTTTTGGCTCTTTTGAACAAACAACTCATAATGGAGATCCTGTAATTTGGACACTTTCTGAACCATATGGTGCTAAAGGATGGTGGCCATGTAAGCAAGATTTAAATGATAAGATTGATAGTGTAGATGTATATATTACAACTCCACAATTTAACCCTAGCACAGAAGAATATATAGCAGTTAGTAATGGACTAGAGCAAAGTCAAGTTATTAATGGAAGTGATAAAACAACACATTTTAAACACCAATACCCTATCCCTGCTTATTTAATTGCTATTGCTGTTACTAATTATGAAGTTTATTCACATACAGTTCCAAACAATGGAAATCCGTTTGATGTTGTAAACTACGTATATCCAGAAAACTTAACTACGGCACAAACACAAACAGGAGTAACTGTAGATATTATTGAATTATTTACAAATTTATTTGAAGAATACCCTTACGCAAATGAAAAGTACGGACATGCACAATTTGGCTGGGGAGGTGGAATGGAACATACTACGGTTTCTTTTATGAATAACTTTAACAGAGGGCTAGTTGCTCATGAACTTGCACATCAATGGTTTGGAAATAAGGTAACATGTGGCAGCTGGAAAGATATTTGGCTGAATGAAGGTTTTGCTACCTATTTATCTGGATTAACAATTAAAAATTTAGATGGAGAACCTGATTTTTTAACTTGGAGACAAGGAAAAGTAAATAATATTACTGCGCAAACTTCTGGTTATGTTTACCTTCATGATAGCGATACAACCAGTGTAAATAGAATTTTTAGCAGCAGGTTTAGCTATGACAAACCTTCTATGGTACTACATATGCTTCGCAATAAAGTTGGTGATGCCAATTTTTTTCAAGGAGTTCAAAATTATTTAAGCGACCCTCAATTTGCATATAACTACGTAAAAACCCCTGATTTCATAACACATATGGAAACTGCTAGCGGACAAAGCTTGACTGAGTTTTTCAATGACTGGATATATAAAGAAGGCTACCCAAGTTATAATATTGAGTGGAATCAAACTAGCACAACTCAAATATCTCTACTAGTTAACCAGGTCCAAAGTCATTCTTCGGTAAGTTATTTTGAAGCACAAATTCCTATTAGAATTATTGGAAGTGGTGGTGAAATTTTAGATACGCTATTAGACAATACTGTTGGCGGTGAAACTTTTAATGTAAATGTTACATTTACTGTTGATACTGTGCAATTCGATCCTGATGTACATCTTATCTCAAAAAACAACACTATTAGCTTAGGAATTGATGACACTAATTATTTAGAATCAAAACTTACAATATACCCCAACCCTACATCAAATAGTTTTCAAATAAAAAAGTCTAATAATGTTTTGATTGATAATGTCAGTATTTATGATATATTAGGGCAATTGGTTCTAAACAATCAACAGTCTGAAAATATAAACATTAAAAATTTAGCTTCAGGACTTCATATTATCAAAATAAAAACAAATCAAGGAACAGTATATAAAAGGTTGATAAAACAATAATTATGAATATACCAGCCAACAATCCAGAAGAATATATTTCAAAAATCCCTGAGGAGCGTATCCCTTATTTTAAAAAATTACGTCAAACAATCTTAGATAATATTCCAGATGGTTTTGAAGAACAAATGAGCTATGGAATGATTGGTTATGTGGTGCCCAAAAGCATCTATCCTAAAGGTTATCATTGTGATACAAGCTTACCTTTGCCCTTTGTAAATATTGCTTCACAAAAGAATTTTATTGCTTTGTATCATTCAGGAATTTATGCTAGCCCAGAAATTCATAATTGGTTTGTAGCAGAATATCCTAAACATTGCAAGCGCAAATTAGATATGGGTAAAAGCTGTATCCGATTTAAAAAACCAGAAGAAATTCCGTTTGAACTAGTTGCCCAACTCATGCAAAAAATGACTATACATGAGTGGATTGATTTGTATGAGAATAATGTGAGTCGGTAATACTTGTCTTTCCACATTTGATGCGGAATCCATTAACACAACTAATCTAGATTCCCGTTTTCACTGGAATTACAGGTGAAAAAAGACTACCTTTTCAGGCAGCCTCAATATTTATTTCAACTTTAAAGTAAAAATAAAACAGTTTAAATCTTTCTCGCACCTTTTACCTTTTGCTTAGTCAAAGCAATATCCAACACCTCTTTCATTTCTTTTACGTAATGGAACTTCACCCCTTTTAAATAACGTTGATTAATTTCATCAACATCTTTTTTATTGTCAGCACATAAAATAATCTCTTTTATATTGGCACGTTTTGCTGCTAATATTTTTTCTTTGATTCCACCAACAGGCAATACTTTTCCTCTCAAAGTAATTTCACCAGACATGGCTAATTTAGATTTCACTTTGCGCTGTGTAAATACAGAAACCAATGAAGTTAGCATTGTAATACCCGCACTAGGACCATCCTTAGGAGTAGCACCTTCTGGTACATGAATATGAACTTTGTTTTCTGACAATGTTTTTTCATTGATACCGAAAGATCTAGCATGTGCTTTGATATACTCCATGGCTATGGTTGCAGATTCTTTCATCACAGTTCCTAGATTTCCTGTAATCGACAGCCCTTTCCCTTTAGAAATTATTGATTCGATAAACAAAATATCACCTCCTACTCTTGTCCACGCCAAACCTGTAACAACACCTGCTACATTATTGTTTTCATATTTATCACGCTCTAAGTGAGATACTCCTAATATTTTTTCAATTGCTGAAGAAGAAATCAATGTATCGTATTCTTCTTCCATTGCAATTGATTTTGCGCCAAAACGCACCACTTTTGCAATTTGTTTATCCAATCCTCTTACCCCTGATTCACGTGTATATCCTTCAACAATTTTTTCTAATTCAGATTTTTTAATTTGGATATCTTTAGTTGTTAATCCGTGCTCTTTCAATTGCTTTGGCAATAAATGTCTTTTGGCAATCTCAACCTTTTCTTCGATGGTATAACCACTTACATTAATGATTTCCATTCTATCTCTCAACGCCCACGGAATTGTAGATAGACTGTTTGCAGTAGCTACAAACAATATTTTTGAAAGGTCATAACCAAGCTCTAAATAATTGTCATAAAAATCTGAATTTTGCTCAGGATCTAAAACTTCTAACATCGCTGACGATGGATCTCCATTATGAGAACTCGAAGCTAACTTATCAATTTCATCTAACACAAAAACTGGATTTGATTTTCCTGCTTTTTTTAAACTTTGCAAAATACGCCCAGGCATTGCTCCAATATATGTTTTACGATGTCCTCGGATTTCAGCTTCGTCTCGTAAACCACCTAAAGACATACGTACATATTCTCTCCCTAACGATTCTGCAATTGATTTTCCTAAAGATGTTTTTCCAACTCCCGGAGGTCCATACAAGCAAATAATTGGAGATTTCATATCTCCTTTTAATTTTAGGACTGCCAAATGTTCTATGATTCTTTCTTTCACTTTTTCCAATCCAAAGTGATCTCTGTCAAGAATTTTTTGTGCGCGTTTTAAATCGAACAAATCATCAGAATATTCATTCCAAGGTAATTCGAGTAATAAATCTAAATAGTTACGTTGTACTGAATATTCAGCTACTTGCGGATTCATTCTTTGCAACCTCCCTAATTCTTTGCTGAATTTCTCAGCAATTTCTTTAGACCATTTTTTCTTAGTGGCTTTCTCTCGCATTTCTTCCAACTCCTCTTCATACGAAACCCCTCCTAATTCTTCCTGAATTGTTTTTAACTGCTGATTTAAATAATATTCACGTTGTTGTTGATCCATATCAGAACGTGTTTTTGACTGAATATCATGACGCAATTCTAGCTTTTGCATTTCTTTTGTTATAAATTTCAAAGTCAATAAAGCTCTTTCATTTAAATCATTGATATCTAATAATTGCTGCTTATCATCCACAGAAAGGTTCATGTTTGAAGAAACAAAATTTACCAAAAAGGGATTGCTTTCAATATTCTTAATTGCAAAAGAAGCTTCAGAAGGCAAACTCGGATTGATTTTAATAATCTTAAATGCCATTGATTTAATAGAATCAATAATTGCTTCAAACTCTGGATTATCTAATTGTGACCGATCTTCAACTACAGGTTTTGTACTTGCTTTTAGGTAAGGCTCTTCTTGTGTAATTTCATCAATCTCAAAACGCTTTGTTCCTTGAATAATTACAGTTGTATTTCCGTCAGGCATTTTTAGCATTTTCAAAATACGTGCAACAGTTCCTACTTTATGAATATCATCTATAGATGGATTCTCGACATCTTCATTTTTTTGTGCCACCACTCCAATAATTTTATCTCCATTATTGGCTTCTTTTATTAACTGAATCGATTTATCTCTACCAGCAGTAATCGGAATTACAACTCCCGGAAATAATACGGTATTTCTTAAAGGTAAAATAGGTAACTCTGCAGGAATATCTTCTTTGTTTATTGCATCTTCATCTTCAGGTGTCATCAACGGAATTAGTTCTGCATCACCATCAAACATTTGTTGAAATGACATATTGTCAAGTTTTATAAATTTTGAATCGCTCATAGTATCTATAGGGTCATTTTGTCATTTGCATCAGCCAACATTAGAGCTACAAAAATACGCTTATTATCATAGTTTGCTGATACTCTGCCTGTTTAATAATTAATCGACATTTACTCTATGAGTTAAGGACAATTGTTGTGCCAAGATGTAAAGAATTATGAGTTTATAAGTATTGAATTTAAAAATGCAATTCCACATAGTGCTACAGAATGTTTTTTGTGGTACTATGTGGAATAAAAAAATGCTTTTATTATCTAAAGGATAATAATCTTTTAAGATCTAACTCCTGTTTTTCTGTCAATAGAGTATTTTCCAGCTCCATTTAAAAAGATGATTGAAAATCCGATACCATAAATTAAAGCTAACTCACCTGAATTACTTCCAGTAATATTTAACTGATGTACAAAGAAAAATCCTACAAACATGACTATTGCCATACCAACAGCATTCAATCTCGCATACAATCCTAAAATTACAAAGAGCGACCCGAAGGTTTCAAAGTAGGTAACTAAAATATAACTCGCTTCATTTCCTATTCCAATTATATCTGGAAAGGTGTGAAATTTTGTGTCAAAGTTTATCAATTTATTCCATCCGTGTGCATAAATCATAGTTGCACCAAGAACGATACGTATTAATAAAAGGCCAAGATCTTTATTCAATGGAATAAAATTTAATTTTAAAAAGCTCATACTATTTGGGGTTTAAGTTAAGATGATAAATATATTAATTATTTTAAACCTAAACTTTTGATGTAGGCTTTATTGTTAGATGGTCTTCCTAAAAATTCTTCAACTGCTTCAACAACATCTCTTTGTGTACCGTTGGCTAAAATTAATTTTCGGTAGCGGATTCCGGTTTCAGCATCTAATAAACCGTTTTTCTCAAATTCGGTAAACATATCTTGTGCATAAACCTCAGACCACAAATAACCATAATAATAAACAGGATGTGTATTGATATGTATCCAACTTCCTTGTGGATGTGTACCTTCAATATATCTAGGAATTACACCCATTTCTTTATCTAATTGTCGCCATAACTCATCTGAATCTAAACCAACACTAGGGTCATATTTATCATATAAATTTAAATCGTACAAACAAGATCTTAAACTTCTTTGCGCTCCCATACCTGATGATAAATTTTTAGAATCTTTCATGTTATCAAACAGCTCTTTCGGAAAAACTTCACCAGTTTCATAATGCTTAGCAAATGAACTTAAAATATCATAATCAGCAATCCAATTTTCAAATATTTGCGACATCGCTTCAGCAAAATCACTTTTAGAACCAGCTTGTGCAGAGAATTCACCTTCATAAGAAACACCATCCATGATATGTCCAAATTCGTGAAAGAGTGTATTTAATTCACTATAGCTTAACAATGAAGGAAGCTTATCAGTAGGTCTAGTAAAATTACCCAATAACATTTTAACTGGTACTTCATATCCTTCTTTTGTCAATCGCCCTTCGGTTAACCCAACACCATAAAACCATGATTCTTTATTTGGCCTTGGAAATAAATCGAGGTAAAAAACACCTCTCAGTTTATCTCCTTCATAAACTTGGTACATTTCAACTTCTTCATGCCAAACCGATGGGTTTTCAACTTTCTTAAATTCAAACCCAAGCAATTGTTGGTACATTGCTAACATACCTTCAATTGATTCTTTCATAGGTAAATATTCCCTTACCTTTTCGCCATCAACTTTGTATTTGTTTTTTAAAATCTCATTATTATAATAACTAACATCCCATGGATTTACAGGTGCATCACTTTTAATATTTTGATCTTTATTCCTCGCTGCTTTTAACACTTCATGATCGGTAATTGCTTTTTCTTTTGAACGATCAACAAGGTCATTGATAAAATTCCAAACTATTTCTGGAGTCTTTGCCATTTTAGAATTTACATTGTATCCAGCATACGATTTATATCCCATAATTCTCCCAATTTGATAGCGCTTACTTACCAATGAATCCAAAATTATCAAGTTTTTTTCTGCACCTCGATTGGAGTATTTAGTTGTGAATTCTTTTCTTGTTGCTTCACTCTTTGCATTTTTCATTACGGGGCCACTTGTAGAATTCATTACCGGAATTTCATAAGTACCGCTATCGGTTTTGTATTTGTCTTTAAAGCTTTCTGGCAAACCCTCAGCCCCTTTCTCATCAATAATAATTGAAAGATTTGCAGTATTCATGTTGGTAGAGTATTGTGAAGTCAAAGCACTCACCTCTTCATTCAACCTTTTGTACTTTTTTAAATCTTCTACATTCAAATTAACACCTGATTCTTCAAATCCTTTTAAAGTTTCATCTACCAATATTTTTCTGTGTCCTTCTAATTTTTGGTAATCTTCTGACTCTGAGAATTTTTTAAATTGATTGAATAATTCTTTATCGGAATAAAAATCAGTGAACAAAGGAATTATTTTTTGATAGCCCTCCAACCCTCTAATTCTCACAATTGAATCTGGAGAAGTCCAAAACATCATATGAGAATTACTATATGCTTTGCTAGCACCATTTAAAACTTTATCAAAGGCGATAAATGTATTTTCAAAAGTTAGCTCCTTTTGATTTTTAATTTCATCAACTCCTAATTTCGCATTCTCTATAGAAACGGTAACATACTCATCAACAGCATCACCTGTTACATTTACATAATCTATTGGTTGGTTGAGTTGTACATTGAATGGGTTGTCTTTTGACATTGAGATATTTTTTTCTTCAGGAGTACAGCTTAGAAGAATTATAGAAAAAAGAATGGAATAAAAGAGTTTCATGATTATTTATTTTTGAGTAAAAGTACAAACTCAAAAGCAATTCTCAATACCAGCGTTTCTTGTTTTTTCTTGAGTTAGCTGATTTGCGGCCTTTCTTTTTCCCGGGTTTGGTGTTTTCACTTTTTTTATATGCACTTTTATGATTAACAGCTTTTGTGTTTTTATCAAGCGGATAAGGATGTCCTTCAACCAAGGTAATTTCCTGCTGAATTAGTTGCTGAATACTTTTTATATAATTTAACTCATCAGCTCCACAAAAAGAATAGGAATGACCATATTTACCTGCTCTTCCTGTCCTCCCAATTCTATGTACATAGGTTTCTGGGATGTTTGATATATCAAAATTGATAACAGCATCTAAATCTGAAATATCAATTCCCCTAGCGGCTACATCCGTTGCAATTAAAATATTTACAGTTCCTTTTTTAAATATATTTAAAGCTTCTTGTCTTGCGCTTTGCGTTTTATCACCATGAATAGTTGCCACATCATATCCATTTCTTACCAAGGATTTTTCTAACTTATCAACTCCGAATTTTGTTCTCCTAAAAATTAAAATACTTCCTTTAATAGTATTTCGTAATAAGTGTAAACAGAGTTCCATCTTTTTAGGTTTCGGAACATAATACAATTCTTGAATCACATTTTTAGCAGCTGATGAAGTTGCCGCTATCTCTACTTTTTCTGGATTGTTTAAAATTGAATTTGCCAATTGGACTACTTTCTTTGGCATTGTTGCAGAGAACAATAGTATCTGTCTGTTTTTAGGGCAAAGCTTTACAATTTTCTTTACATCATCAATAAAACCCATATCTAGCATTAAGTCGGCTTCGTCTAATACCAAGGTTTGAATATAACTCAAGTTGATAATTTCTTGCTTACGCAAATCTAACAACCTACCAGGAGTTGCAATTAAAATATCTACTCCCTTATTAATCATATCTTTTTGTGGCTCGATGGACGCTCCGCCAAAAACTACGGCAGTTCTTAAGTTAGTGAATTTTGCATAGGTTTTAAAATCATCTTGAATTTGAATAGCCAATTCACGCGTTGGACTTACCACCAAACAACGAATTTTTTTTCCTTTCTTTTTAGAGTCTTGATTCCAAATTAATTTTTCTATAATTGGCAACGCAAAAGCTGCTGTTTTACCAGTTCCTGTTTGAGCAGAAGCTATAACATCTTTATTATCTAACACCAACGGAATTGTTTTCTCTTGAATAGGTGTTGGAGCATCATAGCCTTTATCGGTGATGGCTTTTAAGATATTTTTATTTAAAGGTAATTCGCTAAAGTGCATAGTTGACTATTTATTTGAGTTGCAAAGATACTTATTAGAGAACAGAAAAAAGAGAAAAGAAGTTAGACTTGTAATTCGTCAATTTCTTGCTGAAAATCATATTGTAAATCTTCATGTAGTGTAGCCACTGTTTTTTTGATAAGCAATAATTGTCGATTAAAGATATTAAGCAAACGAACACTTCTTTTTATTGAAGGCCTAAATGCTTTTAGCTTTTTACAATAATAAAGTAAGAGTTCAACTTCGGTTTCTTTTTGTTTAGAATAGCGAATGAATTTCTTGGTATTGGTTAAAATTTTACGCATACTTTTTCTGATAAAAAAATAGCTCTTTGTGTTGATAGTTTCAAATTCAGTATCTATATATTTTTTAACAGATTCTATATATCGACTTTCATTACCAGCTTCAAACAACAAATAAGTTAACAATTCCTTGTTTTCTTTTTTAAATCGCCCTAACCGCAGGCACAACTCTAGCAATTCACTTTGTGACCGATGTTGTAACTCTTGTTTTATTTCTTTTAGTGATGCTGATTTCAATTTATTTTTTCTTCTTTTTACTTCTAATCATCATCTCTAACATATCCCACATTTCTTCAGGAATTTCTTCTAGCATATTAAACTCTCCAGCTCCTTTTAACCATTCACCGCCATCAATAGTAACCACTTCACCATTCATATAGGCCGAAAAATCAGACATTAAATAAGCTGCCAAATTTGCCAATTCTTGATGTACACCTACCCTGCCTAATGGGACTTTCTTTTTCATATCGAACTTGTCTTTTAAATCACCTGGTAGCAATCTATCCCAAGCTCCTTTGGTTGGGAAAGGCCCAGGGGCAATAGCATTAAAACGGATTCCGTATTTTGCCCACTCTACCGCTAACGAACGCGTCATAGCTAAAACACCTGCCTTTGCAGTTGCAGATGGAACTACATACGCAGAACCTGTCCAAGCATATGTTGTTACAATATTTAATACAGTTGCCTTTTCTTGTTTTACATTAATCCAATGTTTACCAAAAGCCAATGTGCAATTTTTAGTTCCTTTTAAAACAATATCGATAATAGTGTCAAATGCATTTGAAGATAGACGCTCTGTAGGTGAAATAAAATTACCCGCAGCATTGTTTAACAATCCATCAACTTTACCAAAAGTATCCAACGTTGTTTGCAGCATTACTTCAACTTCTTCATAATGACGGACGTCACATTGTACTGGTAAAACAGTTCCTCCAGTTTTTTCTTCCAACTCAATTTTAACTGCTTGTAATTTTTCGATGTTACGAGATGTTATGGCAACTCTAGCCCCTAGTTCTAAAAAATAAGTGGTCATTGCTTTTCCAAGTCCGCTTCCTCCACCAGTTACAACAATTACTTGATTGTCTAAACTGCCTTCCTTTAACATTGGTTTTGTGTACATATTCTATATTTTTATCTTCTCACAAATATATCTTTTTTAGTGTATAAATGAGAGGATAAATTATTTTTAAAATTTTGTATTTTTGCACTTGTCATAAATAAAAATGATTGTATATTTGCCCCACTTTTAGCAGAGGATTTCGCGATTGAAGCTAAGTAATAAAAATTAAGACGATTTTAAAAATTATAAGTAATGCCAAAAAGAACGTATCAGCCATCAAAAAGAAAGAAAAGAAACAAACACGGTTTCAGAGAAAGAATGGCATCTGCTAATGGTAGAAAAGTATTAGCGAGAAGAAGAGCTAAAGGAAGAAAGAGGCTAAGTGTTTCTTCAGATCCAAGACCAAAGAAATAATGATTTAATCATTTATATATAAGGTGTTACTATTTTTAGTAGCACCTTTTTTTTAGACCTATTAATAAGTTTTAATAACTATTCTTTACGCCCCAAGCGAAAAAAGCAATCTTTACAAACGCAACAAAACACAACACAAATGCCAAAAAACAACAACATAAAATCGGTTTTAATTATAGGTTCGGGTCCCATCGTAATTGGGCAAGCATGTGAATTTGATTATGCAGGAACGCAGTCAATTCGGTCTATGCGAGAAGAAGGAATTGAAGTAATTTTGATTAATTCAAATCCGGCAACAATTATGACAGATCCAACTACTGCGGATCATGTCTATTTAAAACCATTAACTACCAAGTCAATTATTGAGATTTTAAAAATCCATAAAGTGGATGCTGTATTACCAACAATGGGTGGGCAAACCGCTTTGAATTTATGTATCGAGGCTGAAGACAAAGGTATTTGGGAAGATTTTAATGTTGAGTTAATTGGAGTTGATGTTGATGCTATAAAAATTACTGAAGACAGAGAGCTATTTAGAAAATTAATGCTTGAGATTGGGATTCCAATGGCACCTCAAGCGACGGCTACTTCATTTTTAAAAGGAAAAGAAATTGCACAAGAATTTGGCTTTCCATTGGTGATTAGATCTTCGTTTACTTTAGGTGGAGCTGGAGCTGGAATTGTTTACGAAAAGGAAGATTTTGACGAAATGTTAAGTCGTGGTCTAGAGATTTCACCAATTCATGAGGTGATGATTGATAAAGCATTATTAGGATGGAAAGAATATGAGTTAGAGTTGCTTAGAGATAAGAATGATAATGTAGTGATTATTTGTACGATTGAGAATATGGATCCGATGGGGATCCATACAGGTGATTCTATTACAGTTGCTCCTGCAATGACTTTGAGTGATACTACTTTTCAAAGAATGCGCGATATGGCAATCCATATGATGCGTTCTATTGGTGATTTTGCAGGTGGATGTAATGTTCAGTTTGCAGTATCTCCAGACGAAAAAGAAGATATAATTGCTATTGAAATAAATCCTAGAGTTTCTAGATCATCAGCATTGGCATCAAAAGCAACAGGATATCCTATTGCAAAAATTGCAACAAAATTGGCTATCGGCTACCACTTAGATGAGGTTAATAATCAAATTACAAAAACTACTTCGGCCTTATTTGAGCCAACATTGGATTATGTGATTGTAAAGATTCCTCGTTGGAATTTCGACAAGTTCGAAGGATCTAATAGAACCCTTGGATTGCAAATGAAATCTGTAGGTGAAGTGATGGGAATTGGACGTTCATTTAAAGAAGCGTTGCACAAAGCAACGCAATCTTTAGAAATAAAACGTAACGGTATTGGTGCAGACGGTAAAGGCGAAACTAGCTATGATAAAATTATAGATAAACTAAAAAATCCAAGTTGGGATCGTGTGTTTGTAATTTATGATGCTATAGTAATGGGGATTTCTTTAAGCACCATTCATGAGATCACAAAAATTGATTATTGGTTTTTAAAGCAATACGAAGAATTATATGCAATTGAGCAAGAAATTTCAAAATATAATTTAGATACGCTACCAAAAGAATTGTTGTTAGAAGCAAAAAAAAGTGGTTATGGCGACCGTCAAATTGCGCATATGTTGCGATGCTTAGAAAGCAAAGTATACAATAAGCGTCAAGAGCTTGACATCAATCGGGTATTTAAATTAGTAGACACCTGTGCGGCAGAATTCAATGCAGAGACTCCTTATTATTATTCTACCTTTGAAAGCAGTATGACTGTTGAAAGGAAAGCTTATGCAGATAATGAATCTATAGCTTCTGATAAAAAGAAAATAATTGTCTTAGGTTCTGGTCCAAATAGAATAGGGCAAGGAATTGAATTTGATTATTGCTGTGTTCATGGTGTTCTAGCTGCTCGAGAAGCGGGATATGAAACCATTATGATTAACTGTAATCCAGAAACAGTTTCTACAGATTTTGATGTTTCTGATAAACTCTATTTTGAGCCTGTTTTTTGGGAACATATTTATGACATCATCCAACATGAAAAACCCGAAGGAGTAATTGTTCAGTTGGGAGGGCAAACTGCTTTGAAATTAGCTGAGAAATTAGAAAAATATGGAATCAAAATTATAGGAACGAGTTTTGAAGCCTTAGATTTAGCAGAAGACAGAGGGCGTTTTTCTGAGTTGCTGGTTGATTTAAAAATACCATTCCCAGAATTTGGAACAGCAACAACTGCTGACGAAGCTCTTGCAATTGCAGATGATTTAGATTTTCCAATTCTAGTAAGACCCTCTTATGTTTTAGGAGGACAGGGGATGAAAATTGTAATTAACAAAGAAGAATTAGAAAAAACAGTAGTTGATTTACACCGTAAAATGCCAGGAAATGTTTTACTCTTAGATCATTATTTAGACGGGGCTATCGAAGCCGAAGCAGATGCAATTTGTGATGTTGACGGAAATGTTTATATCATCGGAATTATGGAGCATATTGAACCTTGTGGTGTGCATTCCGGAGATTCAAACGCTACTCTACCTCCGTTTAATTTGGGAGAATTTGTGATGCAGCAAATTAAAGATCATACCCAGAAAATTGCAATCGCTTTAAAAACTGTTGGACTGATTAACATTCAATTCGCAATTAAAGATGATACTGTTTTTATTATTGAAGCTAACCCGAGAGCATCTAGAACAGTGCCATTTATTGCAAAAGCATATCAAGAACCTTATGTGAATTATGCAACGAAAGTAATGCTAGGTGCTAACAAGGTAACAGACTTTACTTTTAATCCAAAGTTATCTGGCTATGCCATAAAACAACCAGTATTCTCATTTAATAAATTCCCGAATGTCGATAAAAATTTAGGCCCAGAAATGAAATCAACAGGTGAGAGTATTTTATTTATTGATAGCTTAAAGGATGATGCGTTCTACGAATTGTATTCTAGACGTAAAATGTACTTGAGTAAATAGTATAGTTGTGTATATCAATACTTCTATTATTTATTGACTAAACGACACTTATTCATTAAAATAAAAGCTTCAACTAAAATTGCTTGCCTACAAGAGCTATTATTTTATCTTTGTTAAAAACAAATTGAAATGAATTATATTTTGTTTGATGGTGCTGTTAGAAATGCACTATTACCATTTACTTATACACGCCCTGTTGCTGATATTAGAATCGGAATCTTAACCATCCGCGAAAAATGGGAAAAAAGATTAGGTTTAACCACCACTACACTTACCGAAGAATACTTGAGTAAAAAGTATCCAATGGTAGAAATGGAAAAAAACATCATGCTAAATGCATCCTTTTTACCTACGGATGAGTTGGTAGCACAAATAAAAAATCTAACTGAAAATCAAGCTATATTTTTAAAAGAGGAAGTGGTTGCTTTTTTTGCTACAGACTCTCAAGAAGATACTGATTTTGATAATTACGAACAATTAGCTTATCAAGGCGAATTACTTCATATAAAAAACACCTGGGATATTTTCTCTAAAAATTCTGAAGCAATTCAACAAGATTTTGATTTTTTAACTGCTGGAAGAAAATCAGCAGAAATTCCTGAAACAGTTCATTGTTTTAACAAAAAAAATATTTTTGTAGAAGAAGGTGCTCAATTGAGTTTGGCATCTTTAAATGCGACTGATGGCCCTATATATATAGGTAAAGATACTTTGGTAATGGAGGCTTGTACTATTAGAGGTCCATTTGCTTTATGCGAAAAGGCAATTTTAAAAATGGGGGCAAAGATTTACAAAGGCACTACAATAGGTCCAAAATGTACTGTTGGAGGCGAAGTCAATAACGTTGTCTTTTTTGCACATTCTAATAAAAGTCATGAAGGCTATTTAGGAAATGCTGTTTTGGGTGAATGGTGTAATATTGGCGCAGATACTAACAATTCTAATTTAAAGAATAATTATGCTGAAGTAAAATTATGGTCTTACGAAACCAAACGATTTGCCAAAACAGGATTACAATTTTGTGGTTTAATGATGGGAGATCATTCTAAATGTGGCATCAATACCATGTTTAATACCGGAACTGTGATCGGTGTAAGTGCGAATATTTTTGGAGCTGGATTTCCGCGCAATTTTGTCCCTTCATTTTCATGGGGTGGTGGCGCAGGTTATAGCACTTATAGAATGAACAAAGTTTCTGAAGTTGCAAAAGTGGTTATGAAACGAAAAGGAATTGATTTTGATGAGCAGGAAGAAAAAATTCTATCTCATGTTTTTGAAATTTCTAAAAAGTTTCGAAATTTTTAAACTTAAAGCACTTAATAGATTCCCGCATACAAGGAAAACAATCTTGTAGTGAATTAAATTTTACAAAAAAGACTTATCAAAAGCTAAAGGAAGCAGGTCATGTAGCGAATCCGTTTTAATGATTTGTCCAGTTTCTCCCATAAAATAAATTTCGATATCCTCTTCTTGCTTTATTTCATATTCCGACAAAGCTTGACGGCATCCTCCACATGGAGCAACAGGTTTTGTTACCGGATTTTCTTTAGAGCTCGCAGTTATAGCAATAATCTTAATCTTAACGTTTGGAAATCTTGAAGCGGCTTGCCAAACAGCTACACGCTCTGCACACATCCCCGAAGGGTATGCTGCATTTTCTTGATTATTACCTGTAATTACTTCATTGTTTTCTAATAAAAAAGCAGTGCCAACATGAAATTTAGAATAAGGTGCATAGGCTGTTTTTCGAATCTTTACCGCCTCATTCATCAACATCTGAACTTCATTCGGCAATTCATCTACCAAATCAAAAATAGTAATAGGTGTTGTAATTTCAAGTTTCTTCATAAAAAAAATTAGCTATTAATAATCTTCGTAAACATCGCCAAAGTTGAAGGCAAATGAGAATCGCAATGTGTTTTCAAGGGGGTTGTTTACATCTGAGGCGTTGAATAAATACGACACGTCTAACTCCGCAGATCTAAATCTAAACCCTGCACCAATAGTAAAAAATTGTCTTGCTCCTTTTAAATCACTTTCATGAAAATAACCTGTACGCAATGCAAAGGCATTGTTATACATATACTCTACCCCCAAAGCCCAAGTGACTTCGGCAAGTTCTTCGCTAAATCCATCAGGAGCATCTCCAAATGATTGAAACATACCTTTGGCAAAACCTACATTATCATCTTTGCCTTTTATAATTTCATCTGGTGTTAATGGATCATCATCATGATCTCCATAAATTGGTGGAGTTGGCACCAATAATTTGGTAAATTCTAGCATAGTATTAATTCTGTTGTAATCATCTAATACAAAATCAAATCCACCACCCAATTTTAAATTGGTTGGTACAAAATTTTCTGAACCTCCGTCAGTATAAGTAACTTTAGGTCCAATGTTTGCGATGTTAAATCCACCTCTCCAACGTCCGTTAAAGTTACCATAGTTTTGCTCATCTGTTTGGAAATATCCGGAAACACCCACCGTAAATGTATTTACTGGATTTATGCTAGCATCAGCTGATTTAATTCCCAAATCTGATCGAATATAACTCATGGCTACACCCATTCCAAAATAATCACTCAGCTTCAATGAATAAGATCCATCTAAAGAAAACTCATTTAGTTTTTCAGTCCCAATTGGAAATCCTCCTCCATCAGTCAACTCAATTTCACCTAAGTTAAAATATTTTAAACTTGCTGCCCAAGCACTACGATCATTAATTCTATTTGCAACTGTAAATCCTCCTAAAAAAATATCATTGGTCAATTCTCTTAACCAAGGTGTGTATATAATACCCACTTTGTATTGGCTATTCATAAAAGAAAACTTTGCAGGATTGTGATGTAATGAGTTTGCATCTGGCGATGTTGCCACCCCTACATCTCCCATACCTCCAGCACGTGCATCAGGTGTGATTAATAAAAAAGGTGCTGCTGTAGTAATTGGATTAGGCTCGTCTTGTGCTTTGATTGCCGGTATTACGAATAAGATTGCAACGATTGCAATTGCTATATTTTTCATTTATTTTATTATTTAATAGGTGAACAAATATCTACTTTTTTTATTGAAGTATGACTAACTTCTCATACTTTTCTGCCTTAACATCAGATAAGACACTTCTTACATTTAATTTATATACATAAACTCCTTTTCCTATCTTATCTCCAAAATCGTCTAATCCATCCCAAGTTACTGAGCGTGAAAGATTTCCGGTTGACTGTACTGTTTCATTGATGGTCTTTACTAATTTACCTGAAACAGTAAAAATTTGAACTTGAACTTCTAAAGACTCATTTGGTTTGTTATGATTAAACCAAAACTCGGTATAGTTTACAAATGGATTTGGGTAATTCAACACATTATCCAACACCATTTCAGAGTCATTAACAACCACAAATGTTAACGTAGCACAGGACACATTATTGTATGTATCCCAAGCACATAATTCAACAGTATGTAAACCCGCTTTTAAATTTCTAAAAGGGAACTTTGCTGACCCTTTAGTATAATCATTTAACTCGGTTTGATAAAAGTCATTTAAGATATACGGATTCCCAGCATCGTCATCTAAAACAGCTACAATATCATGATCTACTGCTGTGATAGAAGTGTTAATTCCGTTTTCATCTTCTAGAACTGCCAACAAAAATGGAGATGCGTTGGTATTGCCTCCGTCCACAAATGTTTCATCGTTCATATATAATTGAATCTGAGGCCCTTGATTATCTTCAGGGGCATTTTCATTAATACCACCAATGATAATATCAAAATTATAACCTGCTTTGTCTACAACATTGTCATCAGAATAAAAGCTAATTTTTCCCTCACCATACGCAATTCGTAAATCACGAGGAGCAATAAAATCAAAAGTAAATTGACCATTTTCTACAGAAGCTAACCCTCTAAATATTTTACTTTCTAAGGCATCGAACTCCATGTAAATTCCATGATTATCATTATTCAACGTTGTTTTGTTCAATGGTTTGTCAAAAACGATGGTTGATAATTCTCCGTTATAATCTGTCAATAATTCACCCGTGGGAGTAGTTACAATTCCGTCAAAAGTGACATGAGACAATGCCTTAATAGTATCTATTGATTGTGTGATATCAACTCCATTCATTCTTGTTAATTTAATATCAGCTTTAGGTACTGCTAATTCCATAGCGGGGTCACCCAAGTAATAAATAAACAGCCTTTGTGAAGTTGAAAACTGATTTTTAATTTCCATTAACCCTTCAGAAATTGTTAAATCATTGTCATCAAATTTTAATAAGACTTTCATTAATCGTTCATTAAAAACACGCCCTACGTTTATATAAATTTCGCGTGTTGTTGTAATTAATGAAATAGAACCTCCACTTTCATTCCACACTAAAAATTCACCTCCAGACAATCGTAATGGGTTATCAAATCTAGAAAACTCACAAGTTATAGTAATGATTAGTGGAATTTCATTGTAATTGTTTAAAGCACTTACTAAAGGAATATCTAATATTCGTTCAGAAGCCCATCCGTCTTCACCGCCGTGTCCAAAATAATTTAATAATAAAGTTCCTCTTTCTAAAGTTCGTTCTATTTCATCATACACGTCTGGGTAGCGTTCACCACCTGCTGTAGTTTCTTGCACATAAGCATCTGCATATATTTTCTTTACATTCAATAATGGTTTTCTATCGTTGATAGAATCTGCTATCCGCTCCATACTCGATTGTAAAATGGCCTCTGTCGAAACATCTAAATCATCAGCAACTACGGTTACAAGATTTCGCCAATCACCAAAAGAATTAGCCCCGTTGTAATTGATTATTTTATCAATTGCTTGTGAAGCTTGTAAAGTTGTGGTAATCGGAATTCTTCCTGTGGCAACATCTTGCTTATCAGTTGATGATAACAAACCCTCGTTTGGATCCATCATTCCATAATAATCATCTGTCATATAAGAAGTTGCTAAATTGAAACTTTCGAAAGCTAAAAATACAGGTACAATATTATTATTGCCTGTAATCCTATCTTTATAATCATAGGAAGCATCACCAAACAAACATAGGTATTTTATTCTTTTATCTGGCGTTGTAGCATTGTCATATAAATATTTTGCAAAATCTCTAATGGCCGTCAAATCTGGACTCCCTGAAGAAAATTCATTATAAATTTGATTGATATCAACCACCTCAACTGTCAAACCTCTTTGACGATGAAAATCGGCTAAGCGTTCGACTTCGCCCATTAAATAATCACGAGTTACAATAACATAATCAATATCTTCTAAAGCATGTAAATTTTGATTACTCACTACCCTATTTTGAATCGAGTTAGGCTCATAATAATTAGCATCATTTAAACTTACATATTCTTTTAGTATACCCGCGTTTGCATTGAATTCAAAATCACCAGTACCAACTTGATTTGTTACTCTAATAGGGTTTGTATAATTTGTTACATCCCAAACTTCTGTTGCATTCTGAATTTGATATTGCGAAATACCTGTTGCATTTGCTACATCAAAGCTTCGAAAACCAAATTGCAAATCGGTATTAATTAATTTCTTTTTTCCTACAACTTCAATAAAATCTAGAAATGATTTGGCTGAAGGATTACCATTATTATTATAGGTAACAACTACTGAAACAGCATCACCAGTCATCGGAATTGTACCTGTTCCTTCTCTTGCAAAAGCGTGAATTAAACTACCTAATGTTCTTGCAGGAAAATTTAAATTTACTATTTCTTGTCCATTAACTGTAAAACTCATTGAAGATGTAGAATATGAATCTGCAACCCCACGAACACGAATACTAATATCTTGAGAGCTATCAATATTTTCGAAAGGAATGGTAAAAGTTTGCGTTTCTTCATAAGAAAAATCTTCGCCAAACCATTGCTGACCAACAAATAGTATATTTACTTCATCCTTTTCGTGAAAAGTGTAATCATTATAATTAGTGATTTGCTGAGAAGGCGTACCTACTATAGGTGTGTCATCCTGAATTCTTTTACCAACATCTCCACTAACTGTCACAAAGTAAAAAGCTTCTTCAGAATAAATATTAAATTGATGTTGTGCTGTATTTGCAGTTGGCACAGGGTTCCATTTATGAGGTCCCTTAGCATAAAACAAAATATAATCATTATTATCAAAATTACCATCATCTTCGCCACTCACAAAAATGGCGTTTTCTTCTAAATCATCATATCTAAAATCACTATTTAATTGAGGGAGCATTGCACCGCCATTTCCATAAATTTTAATATTTTTCGGATTTACATTGTTTACGTCCATCCCCAAACTTTGCAAAAAAGAGCGACTTATTTTAAAAACTCCTGTAGTATCTACCGAAAACTTATACCAATTACCCGACGACAAAACAGAATTATAAGCTCTGTTATTAGTTGAGTTTCTATTAGATATTTCGTTTTGTAATTCATATTCTAAAGTAAATGATGTGACTTTTTTTACCAAGGATCCTTCTTTAATTAAAGGGGTCATCTGTAAAATAACTTTAGATTCATTTCTTAATTTAGCAATCTCAACACTACTTATTAATTCTGAAGAAATCTTTTCAAGGTTTAATTGGCTTGCAATATCAGTCGTTAAAACTTCATATTGCACATTTGTTATCTTATAAGACTTAACCGAAAACCCATTTGCAATAGGCCATGTTTCAGAATAACTTGGATTTTGATTATTATCTAAAAATTGGTTTTCAATAGTAGGAATTAAAAGTTGATTGTTCCTACTTGTAAAAACGGAAGATTCATTCCACTTTAAGCTAATTTTCTTTGTCTCAACATTTTGAGAAAAACTTATAAAAGATGAAAAAAATACAGTAAGAAGAAGATAGTTTAGTTTATTCATATCACACTAGTAAACGCATAAATTTATTAGATATTTTAATGCTTTGCAACAATACACATAATAATAAAAAAAAACAATCGTTATACTAAAACAAAAGCGCAAATACATTTCTTAAAAAAACTTGCAAAAAATATTAATTGGTGTATCTTGCGCACTAATGAAACCCTAAAGTAGATAAGGACTATGAAACTTGGTATGATTAAAATAAACTATTTTTTAATTGCTTTGTTAGCAATATTAATTGTTGGTTGCCGTAATAGAGGAAATGACAACAGCACATCACTAACTGGATGGAGCTCTAAAGACAAACAAGAAGCTGGATTTTCTGACGGCAGTAATTATAAAGGACAAGAAGTTCCTCCCGGAATGGTTTTAATTGAAGGTGGTACTTTTACCATGGGTCATGTTCAAGATGATGTTTTATTTGATTGGAATACTACACCTGTACAAATGCAGGTTCGCTCTTTTTATATGGATGAAGTTGAAGTTACTAATTCAGAATATTTGTTATACTTAGAGTGGTTAGAAAAAGTTTTTCCTAACGGAGATGAACAAAACAAACACATTTACACAAGTGCTTTACCAGACACATTGGTTTGGAGACACACGTTAGGTGCCAATGAATTATTGACTGAAAATTATTTACGTCATCCATCATATTCCGATTATCCAGTTGTTGGAGTTAGTTGGTTACAAGCAACTAAATATTGCGAATGGAGAACTAATTTTGTTGCTGAAAAAACACTAGTTGAAAAAGGTCTTTTGGTAAATCCATATACAAACGATTCTCTACAAATGAATAGTCAAAACTATTTTGATACTAAAGTTTATCTAAAAGATCCAAACTTATTATTTGAGGGGGATACTGCTGTTTATAATTATAACAGAGAAGGCGAAATGGATCGTGTAAAAATATCTGATGGCGTGTTACCAACAGGTTTTAGATTACCTTCAGAAGCAGAATGGGAATATGCAGCTAAAGCAGATGTAGAGAATAGAGAATATAACAATATTAGAGGGCGTAAGAAATATGCTTGGAATAGTAAATATACACGTAATAGTTCAAGACGCTTTAAAGGTGATCAATTAGCTAACTTTAAACAAGGTCAAGGAGATTATAGTGGTGTTGCTGGATGGAGTAGTGATGGCGGAGATATTACAATGCCAATTAGGTCATACAATCCTAATGCATATGGATTATACGACATGTCTGGTAACGTTGCCGAATGGGTATCTGATGTATATAGACCAATTATCGATACCGAGGCAAATGACTTTAATTATTATAGAGGAAATGTATTTACTAAACCTATGATTGATGCCGAAGGTAAAGTTGTAGTTGTAGATTATAACAATGTTGAATATGATACGCTTGCTAACGGAAAAATTGGTATAAACGATTTACCAGGAAGTATCAAGTATATTCCTATCACAAAGGATGATGCTTATATGCGAAACAACTATGAGAAAGCATACAATATTGATTCTCGTGATGGCGATTTAGCTTCAACAAAAATGTATGAAGAAGACGAAGAAGAATTAGATGCTCAACCAAGAATGTACAACTCTCCTATTACTCCAAATAACATAGGCGAAAGCGGATTAAGAATTCAGGAGTATGATAAAGAAATTAGATCTACAATGATTAGTGATGAAGCCAGAGTTTACAAAGGAGGTTCATGGGCAGATAGAGAATTTTGGCTAGACCCTGCCCAAAGAAGACATTTACCTCAATACATGGCATCGAGCTCTATTGGGTTTAGATGTGCTACTGACAAGTTAGGACCGATGACTCATAAAAGAAGAACAAGAACACCTGAATTACCTAAATAATTCTTAAAAAATATTTTATACTAAAAACCTCGTTTTATAAAACGAGGTTTTTTATTTTTATACAATGACTATTCAAGAGATTTATCAACTTTATTCCAACTATTTTTTAGTTGATACTGATACACGATCTATTAGAAAACATACTGTTTTCTTTGCTTTAAAAGGTGAAAATTTTAACGGAAACCTATTTGCAGAAGAAGCTCTTAATAAAGGAGCCGACTATGCTGTTGTTGATGAAAAAGAATACCAAACAAATGAAAATATCATTTTGGTAGATGATGTGCTTACTTGCTTACAAAAGTTAGCAACCTATCATCGTGAGGCTTTAAACATTCCTATTTTATCACTTACTGGTAGTAATGGAAAAACAACTACCAAAGAATTAGTCAATGCGGTCTTATCAAAAAAATACAAAACAGTTGCTACAAAAGGTAACCTCAACAATCATATAGGAGTCCCCTTAACTTTACTTTCAATGGATACTGCCACAGAATTTGGTATTGTAGAAATGGGAGCCAATCATCAAAAAGAAATTGAATTGTTATGCGGTATTGCAAAACCAAATTTTGGATATATCACCAATTTTGGGAAAGCTCATATCGAAGGTTTTGGTAGTATTGAAGGGGTTATAAAAGGGAAGTCAGAACTATTAGATTATTTACGAGCAACCAATGGTAAAGTTTTTATAAACCCCGATGATGAATTACAACTAAAGCAATCAGAAGGAGTCCATAGTATCCCCTTTAATGATTCAATAGAGAATTTAGATACTACTCCATTTGTAAATTTGTCTTTCAAAAATATAGAGATTAAAAGTCAATTGACAGGAGACTATAATTTCACCAATATTGCATCGGCAATTTCTATTGGAGCTTATTTTGAAATTTCAACAATTGATATTAAAAAAGCAATAGAAAATTATAGCTCAACCAACAACCGATCACAAATCATACAAAAAGAAACCTGTAAAATAATTTTAGATGCTTATAATGCCAATCCAAGTAGTATGGAAGTAGCACTAAAAAGTTTTGACAAATCAGATGACAAAAACAAAATATTAGTTTTAGGCGATATGTTTGAGCTAGGTAAAATTGCAGAAGAAGAACACCAACATATTGCTGAACTATCAGAAGCACTTAACCCAAAACAAATTTATTTAATTGGAGTGAACTTTTCAAAAACAAGCACAAAAAAAGCGCTCAAATATGAACGCTTCTCTGATTTTATTAAATCTTTAAATTCTAAAGATTTTGACAATTCTACAATCCTAATTAAAGGTTCTCGCGGAATGGCTTTAGAAAGACTACTTAACCATCTCTAATTGTCTGCGATGGTATTCTATTAAACCATCAATAGGCCTTCTAACAATATTACCAATAGTAGCTCCGTACTTCTTTGCCACTCTGTTAATAATATCTGAAGAGAAAAAAGCGATTGAGCCCACAAAATGAATTGGTAGCTCTTGATAGTTATCATAGGGCTTAATTCTGTTTTTAAAGAAATCTTTCATTCCTTTTTTAAGCACACTATAAAAATAATCGTTCCGCTCTGCTCTAAACATAAACTCAGCAAAATTTGCCAAATATACATTTGGATTGTCTTTTTTGTAAATATTCTCTTTAATGCTATCTGCACTTAAATCGAACTTTTGCTCAAATTCTTTTCGCAAATTTTCAGGCATTTTTTTGTAAAAATAATCTCTGATTAATTTCTTGCCAAAATAATTACCACTCGCCTCATCCATCAAGGTATAACCCAAAGAAGGAATTGTTGTATGAACTTCTTCACCATCAAAATAGCTACTGTTAGAACCTGTACCCAAAATACAAACTATTCCAGGTTCAGTAGTTACAGCATAGGTTGCGGCATAGGTATCTTCTTTTACATCTACCTCAGCGTTTTTAAAAATGGATTCAAAGATTTTCTTTAGGGCCAAACTTGGCTTTTCAGTTCCGCATCCTGCCCCGTAGAAAAATATTTTTGTAACATTAATAGCTATTTGCATAAGTTCTTCATTAACTTTCAAACGCTCAGTCAATATTTCACCTTTAACGACTGCAGGATTCAATCCTTGTGTCCTTGTTTTTAGAGCAACTTCTCCATTGAGGTCCAATAAAATCCAATCACACTTAGTAGAACCTCCGTCAGCTATTAAAATCATCTTATTGCTTTTTTTAGATTATAGTGAATCTATGTATTGAGCTAATTCAACCAATTTAGTTGAGTAACCAAATTCATTGTCATACCATGAAACAATTTTTACAAAATTGTCATTTAAGCCCATAGATGCATTTGCATCAAATACTGAAGTTCTTGGTTCAGAAACAAAATCTTGTGAAACTACACCTTCATTAGTATATCCTAAAACACCTTTCAATTCATTTTCAGAGGCATTCTTCATTGCTGCTTTTACTTGGTCAAAAGAAGCTCCTTTTTCTAATCTACATGTTAAGTCTACTACAGACACATCAACTGTAGGAACTCTAAATGCCATACCTGTTAATTTCCCATTCAATTCAGGAATTACTTTCCCTACTGCTTTTGCCGCTCCTGTTGATGCAGGTACAATATTATTTAACGATGAGCGTCCTAAACGATAATCTTTTTTAGAGGGCCCATCAACTGTAAATTGTGTTGCAGTTGCAGCATGTACAGTTGTCATTAATCCTTCAACAATACCAAAGTTATCATTTAACACTTTAGCAATTGGTGCTAAACAATTGGTTGTACAAGATGCGTTAGATACAATTTTATCATCAGCTTTAATTTTTTTGTGATTAACGCCCATAACAAACATTGGTGCATCAGCAGATGGTGCAGAAATTGCAACCTTTTTAGCCCCTGCTGTAATATGTTTTCCCGCTCCTTCTAAATTGGTAAAAATACCTGTACAATCTAAAACAACATCAGCGTTTACGGCGTCCCATTTTAAATCTTCTGGATTACGCTCAGCAGTTACTCTAATTTCTTTTCCGTTGACAACTAGTTTTCCGTTAACAACTTCAATTGTTCCGTTAAACTGACCATGTACTGAATCGTATTTTAATAAATATGCTAAATGTTCAACATCTAATAAATCATTAATACCTACTACCTCCACATCTGTTTTAGAAACAGCTACTCTAAAAGCTAATCTACCTATTCTACCAAATCCGTTAATTCCTATTTTTGTCATAATTCTAAATTTTACTATTCTTTTATATGGTCATGATATCTGACACTCTTAATAATTCTTTATTAATTTTCGATTTACCTTTAATGGCTTTATCCAATTCGGTTAAAAGCATTTTATTATCTGTAACTCCAACCATTAAATTTGATTTTCCTTCAAGCAAAGTTTCTACAGCTTTAACTCCCATTCTACTCGCCAATACACGATCAAAACAAGATGGTGAACCACCGCGTTGCATGTGCCCTAAAACAGAAACACGCACTTCATAAAAAGGAAAATGTTCTTCTACATATTCTGCTAATTCAAATACATTTTTTCCTGTCTTATCACCTTCGGCTATAACAACAATACTTGATGATTTACCTGACTTTTTACTTTTTCTTAATGATTCAATCAAACGGTCAACTCCTATATTTTCTTCAGGAATTAATATTTCTTCTGCTCCTGCTCCAACTCCAGCATTCAATGCTATATGACCAACATCTCGCCCCATAACCTCAACAAAAAAGAGTCTATTGTGCGAACTTGCCGTATCTCTAATTTTATCAATTACCTCAACAACTGTATTTAATGCAGTATCATATCCTAAAGTATAATTTGTGCCGTAAATATCATTGTCAATTGTTCCTGGTATTCCGATTACTGGAAAGTCATATTCTTCATTAAAAATCATTGCGCCGGTAAAGCTACCATCACCACCAATTACAACAAAGGCATCTACACCTTCCATTTTTAATTGATGAAATGCTTTTAACCGACCTTCTTTTGTTCTAAATTCATCTGATCTAGCCGACTTTAAAATAGTGCCTCCTTTGTTAATGATGTTTCCAACACTACGAGCATCCATTTGTTTAAAATCTCCTTCTATCATTCCTTGATATCCTCTGTAGACTCCAACACATTCTATTTTGTAAAATGCACAAGATCTAACTACCGATCTGATGGCTGCATTCATTCCTGGAGCATCACCCCCAGAAGTTAAAACTGCTATTTTTTTTATATTATTTTTCATACTCATTATCGTGGTGTAAAATTACGACTTAAACTAATTGGCACCTATATTTTTACATTAATTTGACTAAAACGATTTCGGAATTATGTACCTGATAAAAAGATGTTTTTAATTTTAAAAACATCCTAAAATGAGGAATAAAACAATGGGAGATTTTGCAAATATCACATTAATACTCACTCAGAATAGAGAGAGAAAGCAATTTATTTAGAAACTAAATTCTTTATTCTATAGCTTTTAAAAATTCTTTGAAAGATATCCAATATCCATCAGCTCCATCTGTAGTTTTCCACAAGGCTCTAGAACCATGAATCCCTTTTTCGGATGGTCGGTAATGTGTCAAATATTCTGATGATATTCCATTAACTAATTCTGTAAGATTAGGAGTTTCGGAATTTGAAGCAGTAACATATACAGGTTTTTTATATCCAGTAATGGTGCCATTGACATTAATCATGTCAAAATATTCACCTGGACTAAAAGCAGCAACTGATTTTACTTTTTCATTTTCTTTACCTTCTAACAAAACCAATGTTGCTGAATACGAACTACCAACAATTACAATAGGCTGATTCTCATTTCTTACATATAAATAATCTATTGCAGATTCAATATCTTGATGTGCATCTAAATAACGCGTATCCAACCCTTTTTCTTTAGCTCTTGCATTCGTTTGGTTGACTATATCATTAACACCTTTACCAGAGCGCTGGTCTATTGCCATACAAGAATATCCCAAAGTATTTAATTGCAATGCAGTTTTAATATATTCGCCCCTACTGTATCCTGCTTGATGACATAATAGAATTGTCAGTTTAGGGTTTTCAACTTCATACAAATCTGCAGTAATTAACAATCTATCTAATGAAGTAAATTCTGTTTTTTCTTGTGCTGATATCGATAATACCAACATCATTGTTAAAATAAACAAAAAACTAATTCTTATTTTCATAGCTACACTCTATAATAATCTGGTTTCCATGTAACAATACTTTGTTTGATTTTCTTTTCGCTCATTTTTTCGGCAACCGCTTTTTCTGCCAAGGCAGGAAACTCACTATCTGATGCAAAACGCAATCCAATAATTTGACGCATTCTCAATTCAGCATTCAAAGGTTTACCTGTCAATAAATAATGACGAAAATTTTCTTCTGCTTTTATCGCTCTATCTTGTGCTTTTAAAGAAAAAACTCTCGCATAAAAGGCAATCAATAAAAAGATGATTGGAATTAAAACTAGCAATGAAGCCGGATATAAATTCTCACTTGATGATTTTACTAAATTTACAATCGCTCCAATTAATAAAAAAACAACTAAAAGGAAGCTTATATAATGATATCCCGGAACCATACGTGCATGGTTTTTAAAATTTTGATTTTGCATAATCGGATTTTATTTTTTTGAATGAAATGTAAATATACGACTTTAATGTAAGTCGTAGCAATAGAAAAAGCTCCCGAAAACGGAAGCTTTTATTTCTTAATTGGCAAAATTCTATTTAAAAACTACTTTATAGTATATCCTTTCCCTTCCATACAAACTGCAAATGCTTTTTTGTAATCTGCTTCTAACTCGTTTGCTTTATTAACAGCAGCTTGATTGTTTGCATTTTGTTGCGCAGTATTTTGTTGTTTTTTAGCACGCCTTCCTCTTATACCTCCAACTATTGCTCCAATTGCAGCACCATCACCAGCATCACCTGCGATGGCCCCAATTGCCGCACCACCAGCGGCACCTCTTGCAGCTCCCCTAACAGCACTACCATCTGCCGATTGATCTACTTGTGCAGCATGAACTGTTGGAGGGTTTAACGGGTCATATCCTGTTTGTTGAATTGCCCATTTATAGCATGCCGACTCATCAGCATCTTGAGTTGCTTGATCTTGTCCTTCGCTCGGGAAAATATACATCCCCAATCCTTTTGCTATACTCTGCGAGTTTATTTGTTGGAGTCCAACAAATAAAAAAACTACAACTACTATGATATTTAATTTTTTCATCTTGTTCTGTTTAATATTTTTAATAATAAGAAAAGCCTAATTGCTCTAATACATCGGCTTCGTTATAAAAAGAATAACTCTTTAGAATTTTTCCATTTTTAATTAAGTAGTTAGTATTAGCCCAAATGGTAACACTTTCTCCACTGCCTTTAAAAGTAATTTCTAACTCTGCCCAATTAGCTACCCAGTCTCCTTGGTTCTCTCCATCTTCAATTAAAATAGGAGCATTTCTAGATTTGTTATATTTTATAGTTTTATATAAATTTTCAACATTAAATTTCCAATTAGAAACCGTTTGTTCTTTATTGATAGAATCATTTATCGATGGTCCATACCCTTTATAATTCTCATCTAAAATTAAATCCATTGCATCAAAATCCATATTCTCTACAGATTGTACATATTTTTCTATTAGAGCAGTATTATTATTGTCAGCTTTCTGATTACACGAACAACTGATCACTAACAAAGTCCCAGTTATTATTAAGATTATTTTTTTCATATTTATATCTCTTTTAGTTTTAACGTAAAAATACAGAATATTTATCAATGTTTATTTTCCGATAAAATCATGAATAAATTCAGATTTCACAGAAAACAAAAAATCCTACTATTTCTAGTCGGATTTAACTTTGGTGGGCGATGAGGTATTATGATATGAATTAATGTTTTAAAAACTTGTACACCTCACCTTTTTCTAGTTTTAAAAAATACACTCCACTATTTAAATCATCTACACGAATTTCTTTAGTAGAATTTAATTTACCTTCCATTACTCTTTTTCCATTCAAATCAAAAATTTTATAATCACCTCCATAAGATTCGATTTCTGAAAGTTTTAAAATATCATTTGTTGGATTTGGATAAATAGTGAAATCAATTAATTCATACTCTTCAACAGGTAAAGTATTTCCTGCTATACTTCCTAAGATAAACTCAGTTCCTGTTTGACCTCCTAATGTCAAAGTATTAGCTCCTGTATCTAGAGTTGCTGATTCCTCCTCAGTCCAGATAGGTGTTGCATTATCTGCTCTAGAACTTAATCTTAAATTATTTTCATCAGCTATTCCAGAATGCCCTTCATAATTATAAACAACTTCATACACCAAACTAGAGCTTCCAAATGCCTTAACACCAAAATAGTTCCCTTGAGATAATTGATCTTGTCCAATAGGAGGAGTTGTTACATTTGGCTCTTCTTCAACATTATAAATATACAATGATTCAGCTGTTCCAGAAGTAACATTAATCGTTAAATCACTTCCATCTGAATGTGCCAAATTTAAATTACTACCATTACTAACTAAAGTTATATATGAATTGTCATTACCTAAAGGAGCTGATGAAGTTTGCCAAGTTGGACTATTAATTAATGTCCCATTATTCCCATTAGAAGTTTGGTCAACTAGTATTGAACCTGAACCTGAATCAACATTATAATAAGCCACAAGATTAGCATAATTTGGATGAGAATTAGTAACTTTCTTAGTCATATAACTTCTAATTTCTGCTTGTGTTAGAGCTGTATCCCAAATTCTAAGTTCATCAAATTCCCCTGGTGTATAACCATTATAATTTCTAAGCTTCCCTAGTTCAATTCCAGTGTTATATACACTTATCCCCCCAGTTACAGCTATTGTTTCAATTAATTCACCATTAATATATAATTTCATGTTTGAACCATCATAAGTTCCACATATGTAGTACCATTCTCCTACTGTATAAAAATCGTTTGGAGTAGATACTACATGTATTGAGTTATCAGAAGTAGCTAGGAAAAATTTAAAATGTCTATCCCCTGCATTACTGCCATCAGTTGTCAATCCATATTGATAATAAGGAGTCGTATTTGAAGTGAATGATTTTAGTATTATAGATTCTGTTCCTACTCCTGAATACACTTGAGTATGTTTAAACCAAGCTTCTAATGTAATTTCAGTTGTAGGGTTTAATTCAGTTGAATTTGGAATTGAAACATATTGGCTTGAACCATTGAGAACGAGGCTTGAGCCACTGCCTTGTGAAAAAATTAATAATGGAAATAATAATAATAATAATAATACAAAGAACCTCTTTTTCATAATAAATAATTTTTAGTTAGTAATAATGAATGATTCTTTGTGGCTGAAGTGATAAATATATTAAAAATATATTTAATTTAATATTTGGCACGTAAATACAGAACTTTCTTTTGAATTATTTACATAAAAAAACTCTTATTATTTCTAATAAGAGTTACTTTGGTGGGCGATGAGGGATTCGAACCCCCGACCCTCTCGGTGTAAACGAGATGCTCTGAACCAACTGAGCTAATCGCCCTAAGCGGATGCAAATATAAACGAGTTTTTATTATTGACAAAGTTTTTAGAATAAAAAAACAATATTATTTTTAAAAAAGAAATGACTCTAAATCGAACTGATTCAGAGCCATTAATTTAGGTTAGATTTACTTTTTTAATTCTGGAACATTTTGATAAATTGCGTCTCCATGTCCTGCAAATATTTTGCCATATCCTTCAAAAAACTCTTTTCTCTTTTCTTCATCTGACCAATGTTCTTTAACCAATCTAGTATCTTCATCAAAAGCTTTTTCTATGTCGCTAAAGTTTTCAAAAACAAAGACTTCATGCAAATCTCTACTATTGGCTCCATATCTATGTCTGTGAGTATAATAGCCTTTTACATATTTATTTTTAGATGTAATATTTTCAAAATACTCTTTAAACCCTGAACCGTTACCTTCTCCTAATATGTTCTTTTTTACATAATAAATCAAAGGCTCTGTTGATTCACTCGACGTACTGATTTGAAAAGGTAATGACGCCATAATCTCATCACTATGCATAGCATCGTAATAACTGTTTCTTTTTTTGAAATAAGCTGATCGTGCATCTTCATCTGGCCAATGTGCATTAATTAGCTCACTATCTTTGTCTCCCGAAGCCTCAATATCTCCCCAAGATCCATAAACCGTTACTGCAATTACTTCAGAATCATCTTCAGAGAAATAATGAAAATATAATCCTGAACCAAGAATCATATCATTTTTCATAGTTACATTATCATGATACTCCTTTTCTGTTTCTAGCCAATCAGACATATCAGCATCCGAACTTCTATGCATAGTTGTAATCGTTAAAAATACTGGTTTAAATTCTTCTTTCTCATCTTCTTGTGAATACACATTTACCGAAAATAGCATTGAGAATACTAATGCTAAGAGCACTACATTTTTAATTGTTTTCATAAAATTGAAATTTAGGTTAGTTGTTTCTTGACATATTTTTATGACAAGAAATGTATATAGCAGATGCTATATATTGATTTAGCTAGTAATTATTAAAAGTAATGAGGTTACTACATCTAGCAACTAGGAGAGTATGATGCTATTAAGGTCAAATAAAATTATTTGAGGTGTAAAATGTTAAACAAATATAACAAAACTTTTTAACTTGATAAATATCAATGTAATACAAAAAAAATGAGCCTAATAACTAGCCACAAATTCCTTCACTAATTTACCTACAATTTTTTCGGCAAGCTTAGCAACTTCTTGTACTTCTTCATGTGATACTTCCATCACTTGTCCTTCTATACCTAGATCGGTAATAACAGAAATCCCCAAACAAGTCATACCCATATGCTTGGCAACAATCACTTCTGGCACTGTAGACATACCAACAGCATCAGCACCGGTTCTATGTACCATTCCATACTCTGCGGGAGTTTCAAAAGTAGGTCCTTGTAGAGCTAAGTATGTTCCTTTTTGAATGGAAACATTTTGGTTTTTAGCAATTTGCTCAAAAGCAGCAATCATTTTTAAATCATATGGCTCATGCATATCTACAAATCGTGGGCCAAAACGTTCATCATTTGCACCTCTAAGTGGGTGCTCTGGAATAAAATTAATATGATCATCAATAAGCATAATATCGCCCACACTAAAATCAGGGTTTACACCACCAGATGCATTTGAAACAATCAAATTCTCTACCCCTAAATATTTCATCACTCTAATCGGAAAAATTACTTGTGGCATATCATACCCTTCATAATAATGAAAACGTCCACGCATTGCCAATACCTTCTTTCCGCCCAAATCGCCAAAAATCAATTCTCCATGGTGTCCTTTTACTGTTGATACAGGAAAGTTTGGAATCTCATCATAAGGAATTCTAACAATAGCATCAATGTCATTTGACAAATTCCCTAATCCAGTTCCTAAAACAATACCATAATCTGGTGTTGTAATTCCTTTATCTTGTAAAAAATTAACGGTTTCTTGTACTTTATTCCACATAGTCTTTGATAATTGTATCAAAATCGTTTTTACGATTTATAAATTTGGTTTTAATTCTTAAGCAACTTATTTGTACGCTATCCTTTAAGCGAACAAAATCTTTTTCGGTCGTTAAAATTAGTTTTTTTTCTGAATGAATAGCACCAAAGCTGTTCTTTATTTTATTAACATCTGTTTCAGAAAAATTGTGATGGTCAGGAAATTCGATATGATTAAACGAAATTCCCTTTGATTTTAAAAACTTTTCTAAAGGTGATGGGTTTGCAATTCCAGTAACTAACAATACATCAAAATCTTGGAGTTGCTCTAATGTTATTTCAGATTTCATGTCAGTTACTACATCATCATAAGCAATACAAGTAAAAAACAATTCTTGACCAGGATTTAATTTTAGTTGCCTAGATACTTTTTGCTGCTCTTGTTCTGATAAATTCTCAGGACATTTGGTAACAATTATAACCTGTGCTCTTTTAGCTCCAGATTTACCTTCTCTTAGATTTCCTGTTGGCAATAAATAATCATTTGCATATAACTTTTCATACGAAGTCAATAAAATATAGAATCCTGCATTAACTTTTCTATGCTGATAAGCATCATCTAACAAAATAATTTCAGGAGGGTTATTCTTTGATAATAATTGTTCAATTCCATGAATACGTTTTTCGTCAACTGCAACTTTAATGTTTTTAAATTTTTGATAATACTGAAATGGCTCATCCCCTATTTGCTTTGCATCAGAAGTTACATCAGCTAATACAAATCCAGAGGTTTTTCTTTTATACCCCCTGCTGAGCACTGCAATTTTTTTTGAGCCTTTTAATAAACGAATCAGGTATTCTATTTGTGGAGTCTTCCCTGTACCACCCACACTAAGGTTTCCTACTGCAATTACAGGTAACTCAAATCGAGTAGATTTTAGTAATCCTTTATCAAACAATAGATTTCTAATACTTGTAACAATTCCATAAATTAATGAAACAGGAAACGCTATTTTTCGGATAAAACTCATTAAGGCGAAAATACAAAACAATTATTATTATTCATTCTAAAAGCATAACTTTGAGTTTTAATCTGATTTTTATGACTATTAAGGATATTACCAATTCTATAGAAGAAATTGCACCTCTAAGTTACGCCGAAGATTTTGACAATGTAGGTTTGCTCATTGGCAATTATGACACAAAAGTTACTGGTGTTCTGGTGACTTTAGACACCTTAGAGACTGTAATTGATGAGGCTATTGAAAAAAATTGCAATCTCATTGTGAGTTTTCATCCTATTATTTTTAGTGGATTAAAAAAAATAAATGGCAACAATTATGTTGAGCGTGTTGTTTTAAAAGCGATTAAAAATGACATTGCTATTTATGCAATGCACACCGCTTTAGATAATTCGTTTGTTGGTGTCAATTCCAAAATTTGTGAAATGCTAGGATTAAAAAATCAACAGGTTTTAATTCCGAAACAACATCAACTTAGAAAATTAACAACCTATGTTCCTAATGAAAATGCAAAGCACCTTAGAGCTAAACTTTTTGAAGCTGGTGCAGGAAACATTGGAAATTATGATGAATGTAGTTTTAATACCGAAGGGTATGGCACCTATAAAGGTAACGAAAACTCTGACCCAGTTAAAGGAATTAAAGGTGAATTTCATACTGAGAAAGAAACCTTTATTAGTGTGATTTTTGAAAAACAAAACGAAAACAAACTTTTAAAATCCTTGTTTAAAAATCATCCTTATGAAGAAGTTTCGTACGATATTGTTGCCTTAGAAAACAGCCATCAACATGTAGGGATGGGAATGGTTGGCGAATTTGAAAAAGCCATGAATGAAGATGATTTTTTCAAACACCTTAAAAAAACAATGAAAACAGACTGTATTCGCCACTCAAAATTATTAGGAAAACCTATAAAAAGAGTTGCCGTTTTAGGAGGATCTGGTAGTTTTGCAATACGCAAAGCAATAGCTGCTAATGCTGATATTTACGTGACATCTGATATAAAATATCATGAATTCTATCAAGCAGAAAACAAGATGGTAATTGCTGATATTGGACACTACGAAAGTGAGCAATTCACAAAAAACCTTTTAGTTGATTATCTTACGAAAAAAAATGTTAATTTTGCACCTGCCTTACCGGTAGGTCGAATCATTTTATCAGAAAAAATTACAAATCCAATTTATTACAAATAAACAATGGCAAAGAAAAAAGAAGTTACGGTTGAAGATAAGCTAAGAGCATTGTATGATTTACAATTAATCGATTCTAGAATTGATGAAATTCAGAGTGTTAGAGGTGAGCTTCCTTTAGAAATTGAAGATTTAGAAGATGATATTACAGGTTTCAATACAAGAATTTCTAATCTTGAAGAAGATGTTACTAATTTAGAAACTGATATTAAGGCTAAGAAAAATACTATTGTTGAAGCTGGCGAATTGGTAAAAAAATACGAAGAACAACAAAAAAATGTTCGTAATAATAGAGAATTTGATTCTATAACTAAAGAGATTGAATACCAAGGTTTAGAAGTTGAATTGTCTGAAAAGCGAATCAAGGAATACAAAATAAAAATTGAGCAAAAGAAAGAAGTAATTGAGCAAAACAATGAAACTTTAGCAAGACAAAATGATCATTTAAAACACAAAAAATCTGAGTTAGATGACATTATGAAAGAAACAGAGAAGGAAGAAAAATTACTACAGAAAAAATCTGCTGAGTATAGTGACGTTATTGAAGAGCGTTTGTTAAATGCTTATAACAGAATTCGTAAAAACGCCATCAATGGCTTAGCGGTAGTACCTGTGTTAAGAGGTGCTTCTGGTGGTTCATTCTTTACAATTCCTCCTCAAAGACAAGTAGAAATTGCTAATCGTAAAAAAATTATTACTGATGAACATTCAGGAAGAATTTTAGTTGATGCAGTTTTAGCTGACGAAGAAAAAGAAAAAATTGAAAAATTATTTTCATAATTTCCAAAGACTATAAATGTAAAAGCCTTCTATTCTGTAGAAGGCTTTTTTTTATGAAATTTAATTTAAGCACTTCTGATTTATGATCCCTAAAATTCGGATTTGACTTCAACTAAAATTTATGATTAAATATTTTAGATATCCCAAATAATTTTACATTCCTTATGTAATTTTTGTTACATAAAGTATTGTTTCATCTCTATATTTTTGCATGATAATTATTTAAAAAAATAATAAGATGAAATTAAATATTGATATTCAGTTTGATAACAACGGTAGAATTGTTCCTTTTATGAATGGTAGAGAAGTTACCATGACTGATTCTCCCTTTGTAGTTTTTTTAGCAACTGCAGGAATGTGTAGTGCTGTTTTTGTAAAAGCTTTTATTGAGCAGCGAGGCTTGAGCTCTGAAGGACTCGTAATTACACAAGTGATGGAATATGATCAAAGAACAAATCACGTAAGTGAGATATTAATCGATTTAAAATTGCCAGCAAATTTTCCAGAAAAATATACAAGTGCTATTAAAAAAGTGGTGAATCAATGCCCGGTAAAACAACATTTATTAAACCCTCCAACTTTTGAAGTAGTTACTAATCTAGACAAGGTAGCCACAAATTAAGTTTAAGAAAATTATAAAAATTAGGTTTAGGAAACTATTTTTTCTAACAAATCTAATTTCCCCTTACTATCATCCCCAAACAGCCAATTCAGTACGTTGTCATTCCAAATTTCATCGTACTGTTTTTGGTTTATAATATTTCTCTCTAAAGTTAAATCTAACAACTTACCTGGGTATGAAGATTGTTGATCGCTTTCCATCTCTCCTAAAGGATAAGGATCATCTAGTCCCATTAATATTTGATTAGAACCTTGCCTATCTACCATTAATTTAAAAGCGTCAGTATCATGAACCAAGGTGTCAAAATAAATATTCTTATGCCCAACTGCTTTTCGAGGATGTGTTTTCCCTTCAAACAAATCTGGTCGACCATCAAATCCTTGAATTCGCCTTCCTAAATTCATTTGTGCTAATTGCCCTCCATGGGCAAAACAAGTTCTGATATCTGGGTACTTTTCTTGATAACCATTAAGTGTATAAAAATGATAGGCATCTCCACACTGAGCTAACATCCAAATTAAATGAAAACGCCAATTTTTATCCTCTAGCTTTATCATTTTATCACCATCATACGGGTGAATCTCAATCGCTAATTTGTATTTATTTGCCAATTCAAAAATAGGAGCATTAACCTCATCAAAAATCACTTTCCAAGTTCCGGTTGTATCCATATAATGCGTTGGCAAGCATAACACCTTTAACCCTAATTCTTCAACACAACGTTCAATTTCCCATAATGCGCCACGTACAAAAGCGGGCTGCACTACAAATCCACATGTAAATTTTTTAGAATGCTCTGCCTGAACTTGTGCATTGAAATCGTTTTGAAAACGCAATGCATCTTTCATTACATCGTAGGTTAACGCATTGCCATACAATTGCGATAAATTCAACACAACAGCATGATCTATATTATTGCGCTCCATCCATTCTAATTTTTCATTTAAGAAAAAACTAGAATCAGTTACAGGTCGTTTCCACCCTTTTTGCAACATATGCTTACGCTCTTTATCCACCCAAAAAATTTCCTTCTCGCGCATAAAAGCTGGAATCTGCTCTGGATAGGGTAGCAAATGTGAATGGCCGTTGATTCGTATTTTTTTCATTTCAATTTTTTACTTAGGAGGTTGCATTATTGTACTGCAAGAATTACATGTACGCTTTTCTTCATTGCCATAATAAGCATCAAAAATTATAGGCATATCGGTTTCAATATTATCTAAGGTAAATGCCTGTTCATATAGTTTTGCATCACAATTTTCACAATACCAATGTAATGCATCTTGCACGCCTTCATCACGAGGGTATTCAATAACTAGCCCAACTGTATTCGCTTTTCGTTGTGGCGAATGTGGCACTTTTGCAGGCAATAAAAATATATCTCCCTCATTGATATGTATGTCTTTCGGCTTTCCATTTTCAATCACCCTTAAAATCATATCACCTTCTACTTGATAAAAGAATTCTGGAGTTTCATTATAGTGATAATCTTTACGGCTATTTGGCCCACCAACTACCATCACAATATATTCTCCGTTTTCCCACACAACTTTATTTCCAACAGGTGGTTTTAATAAATGACGATGCTCATCTATCCATTTTTTAAAATTGAGAGGTGTTACTAGATTGCTCATTTTATTCTATTTTACGTCTTTGCGATACGCCAAAGGCGTAGAAGCAATCTGCCAATGAGATTACCACGTCATCCCAAATTATTTGGGAATCCTCGTAATGACTGATTCGTTAATTAAATTCACGGTTAAGTTACAAACTTTTTGTTCGACCACCATCAACTGGTAGGTTGACACCATTAATATAACTCGCAGCTTCACTTGCTAAAAAAGTGATTGCATTTGCTATTTCCTCAGGTTTTGCAAAACGTTTCATAGGCACTGCCCCTTGCATCATAGCTGCAATTTCATCAACCGTTTTACCTGTCTTACCAGATTTATTGTTGATAATCTCACTTAAACGCTCCGTCCCTGTTGCACCTGGTAAGACATTATTTACAGTGATGTTAAATTGCCCTAATTCGTTTGCCAAAGTTTTAGACCAACTAGCTACAGCACCTCGAATAGTGTTGCTCACACCCAAACCATCTAATGGCTGCTTTACCGATGTTGATATTACATTAACAATTCTTCCATATCCTAATACTTTCATAGTTGGAACAATTGCTTGAACCAACACATGATTACATTTTAAATGTTGTGTAAAAGCTGATTCAAATTCCGATAAATCTGCATTAAAAACAGGACCTCCTTGTGGGCCTCCTGTGTTATTCACCAAAATATGAAATCCATGATTCTCTGAAACAAACTGCTCTATTTTTAGTTTTAATTCATCAGGATTTTGAAAATCAGCAACTATATAATTGTGTTGTTGATTGTTATTCGATAATTCAGTAACAACTTGTTTTAACTTCTCTTCATTACGCGCTACCAATGTTACATCTACTCCTTCTTTTGCCAGAGCCATAGCAGTTGCTTTTCCAATTCCTTGAGTACTTCCGCAAACTAATGCTCTTTTATTTTTTAAGTTTAAATTCATATTTTATTTTTTATCCTCAATCAATTTTTTAATTTTTATTGCTTTCTCAAAATGATTTAATTTATGTTTTAATATCCACCATTCTGCAACTTCCATCAACAACTTTGGGTAATCATTTTTATTTGAAAAGAAAGCATAAAATGACAATCCTACATTCTCCCCTTTCTTTGCAATTTTTTCTTCGCAAATATTAATAATTTTTTCTCTTAATATTTTATCCATATTTAATACACACATTTTTAGGTTCGGTAAAGAAACGTAAAGCTTCAAAACCTCCTTCTCTCCCTACACCTGAAGCTTTCACACCTCCAAAAGGAGTTCTTAAATCACGTAGCATCCATGTGTTTACCCAAACAATTCCAACTTCTAATTGGTTTGTCATTCTCATAGTTCTCTTCAAATCATTTGTCCAAAGTGTTGCTGACAATCCATACTTTACATCATTTGCCAAACTCAAAACTTCTTCTTCAGTATCAAAAGGCATGATAGTTACAACAGGTCCAAAAACCTCCTCTTGGTTAATACGACATTTGTTTGTATCGACTTCAATAATTGTTGGCTGCATATAATAACCGTTTTCAAATCCGTTTATAACAGCTTTTTCTCCTCCAAACAAAATCGTTCCACCTTCATTTTTTGCAATCTCAATATAATCTAACACTTTGTTCAATTGTTCTTTTGAAACCAATGCCCCTAAATTTGCTTTTACATCTGATGGATAACTCACTTTTAGTTTAGCCACTTCATTCACAAAATCAGTTTTAAACTTTTCATAAATCGATTTCTCTACAAAAATTCGACTTCCACACAAACAAATCTGACCTTGATTGGCAAAGGATGAACGTACAGTAGTTTGTAGCATCTCTTCATAATCACAATCATTAAAAATGATATTTGGATTTTTCCCGCCTAATTCTAATGATAGTTTCTTAAACATTGGCGCCGCTACTTTTGCAATATGAACACCAGTTTTTGTACCGCCAGTAAAAGATATCGCTTTAATATTTGGATGCGCTACAATTGCTTGACCTGTTGAAGTTCCCAAGCCATGAACAATGTTTAACACCCCATTTGGCAATCCTGCTTTGGTGCAAATATCACCTAATAAATAAGCCGTCATGGGTGTTACTTCACTCGGTTTAGCAACTATGCAATTTCCTGCTGCAATGGCAGGAGCAATTTTCCAAGTAAATAAATATAAAGGTAAATTCCATGGTGAAATACAACCTACAACTCCTATTGGTTTTCGTAAAGTGTAATTAATTGCATTTTGCCCTACACTTTCATGACTCTCACTTGCAAACTGAGTTATGGCATTTCCGAAAAATCGAAAATTACTCGCTGCTCTTGGAATATCAACAGACATCGCTAAAGAAAGTGGCTTTCCATTATCTGTACTTTCTGCTTTTGCAAATTGCACCAAATTTTCTTCTAAGAGTTCTGATATTTTTATCAAAATTCTACTTCGTTCTTCAACTGTAGTATTTGACCAAGATGGAAAAGCATTTTCTGCTGATTTGTACGCAAATTCAACATCTTCTTTAGATGAATTAGGAATTTGACCATATACTTCTCCTGTTGCTGGACAATAATTATCTAACCACTTATCAGCAATTGGATTCTGATATTTTCCGTTTATATAATTTTGAATTTTAGTCATGTTGCTTTTTATATGCCATCACTTTTATTTCTATAACCAAATCTGGATGTGGCAATTGGCGTACTGCTACCGTAGTTCTTGTTGGTCCATTTTCTTTCTCAAAGAAAGTTGCATAGGTTTCATTGTATCCTTTAAAATCTTCCATATCAACCAAAAAAGTAGTTACATCAACAACATCATTCAAAGTCGCATTTTCTTCCGTTAAGATATCACGAATATTTTCTAAAACTGCTTTGGTTTGTAACTTAATATCTAACTTTTTAATGCCATCTACGATTTCAACACCAACATGTGTATTGTCTAATTTCCTAGAACTTGTACCTGAAACAAAAAGAAAATCTCCAACTCTTTTTATATGGGGATATGCTCCAAGTGGTTTGGCTTTCCCTACTATCGTTTTTCCTTTCATCTAAAATAATTTAATGATGCATGGTTTTTGCAATTTTATCATCGTCTAAAATTTCCGACACTTCTTTTTTTACCAACTCAAAAATCTTTTCTATTGATAATCCTTCAACTCTATTATTGGCAATTAAATTCAACAATGCTTTATCTTGTGCGTTTCCTATTCTCTTTGCTTCGTTATAACCTATGTCCTCTTTAAAAGTTACCATAGAATATTTTGAATAATATGAAAACTTCGTCTCCAATTCCATTTCTATCTGGCGCTTTTTCTTGAAAATTGGATTTGCTACATGATCGCGCATTTCATAAAAATTCTCAACCGCTAAATCTCCGATTGCATCTGCATCTTTTTTACGATCTTTTTCATATTCAATAAGAATTTTACTCCAATTTCCTTCGTGCTTTTTTATGTATTGATCTAACACATAAACATCTTCAAAAGAAGCATTCATACCTTGTCCATAAAATGGAACAACAGCATGAGCAGCATCACCAATCAACAATGTTTTTCCTTTATAATTCCATGGATTGCATTTAATAGTTCCTAAATTACCCACAGGATTATTCTGAAATTCTTCAATCAAATTAGGCATTAATTCAAGTGCATCCGGAAATTGTTTTTGGAAAAATTTATTGACTTTTTCATCAGTATTCAACTCCGAAAAACTATACTCTGAATTTTTATGTGGCAAAAACAACGTCACCGTAAAACTACCATCTAAATTTGGTAATGCAATAAGCATATATTCTCCACGTGGCCATATGTGCAACGCATTTCTATAGGTTTTAAATCCACCCGATTCGGTTGGAGGAATGCTCAATTCCTTATATCCATGCTCTAAAAATTGTTGAGAATAACTAAATAATATTTTACGCTGTAAAAACATCTCTTTTCTTAAAATAGATCCTGCCCCATCAGCTCCAAAAATAATAGTTGCGTTGATTTTTTCTTCTACGCCAGAAATATTATCAAAACAACCTACTGTATTATTTTCAAAATCAACCGAAGTGCATTTACTATTAAACTGCAAAGTCACGTTATCAAATTTCTCAACTTCGTCTAATAATAAACCATTCAATTGCCCACGAGAAACAGAATTGATATACTCTCCATCTCTAGCGCTATAGGGCGATAAAAAAGTTTCGCCTTCGATACTATGAATCATTCTACCAGTCATCGGAATACACAACGGAAAAACTTTATCAACAACACCTACCATTTTTAAGGCTTTAATACCACGGTCAGAAAAAGCTAAGTTGATGGATTTACCTGCGCTGATATCTGTTTTTCGCATATCTGGTCTTTCTTCTCGAAGCTCAATTTTATAGCCTCTTTGAGCCAATCTTAACGCAAGTAATGAACCACAAAGTCCAGCACCTATGATTAATATTTTATCTTTTTTACTCACTTATTATATTTTTTAAAATGGCTACAAATTTATATACATCTTCAAACGAATTATAAAGTGGTGTTGGTGCTACACGAATTACATCAGGTTCTCGCCAATCAGTAATTACATTTGCTGCTGTTAATTTTTGATGTAAAGATTTATCAGCAGATTTAACTTGTATGGATAATTGACATCCTCTTTCATTTGGGTTTTTAGGGGTGATAATTCGTATAACACCCTCTCCTAAATCTTTCAATAACATTTCTAAATAACCTGTTAGTTCTTTAGATTTTTCACGTAAACTATCCATCCCCACTTCATTAAAAATATCTAAAGATGCTTTTATTGCCGCCATTGATAAAATTGGTGGGTTGCTTAATTGCCAACCCTCAGCTCCTTGCAATGCATCAAAATCGTGACGCATATTAAATCGTGTATCTTTATTATGACCCCACCAACCTGTAAAGCGTTTGATGTCTTTTTTATTGGCATGCCTTTCATTAACAAACAATCCGCCCAAACTTCCTGGGCCAGAATTCATATATTTATACGTGCACCAAACTGCAAAATCAATATTAGAATTGTGTAACTCTGGTTGAATATTACCAACGCCATGAGCTAAATCAATTCCGACTTTTGCACCGATTTGATGTCCCAATTCAGCAATTTTCTTTAAATCAAAAAACTGTCCTGTATAATAATTTACTCCACCAATCATTAACAATGCAATTTCATCAGCATTATCATTTACAATTTTTTGCAAATCTTCTATATGCAATAATTCCTCACCGTCACGTGGTTTCCATTCTAACAAATAATCTTTTGGATCAAATCCATGAAATCGCAATTGAGATTCTACTGCATATCTATCAGACGGAAAAGCATCACTCTCTATCACAATCTTATTTTTAATAGCAGTTGGCTCATAAAAAGATACCATTGCTAAATGCAAATTTGTCGTTAACGTATTCATAACTACAACTTCTACAGGTTTTGCACCCACAACTTTCGCCATCGTTTCTGTTAAAAACTCATGGTAAGGCATCCATGGGTTTTTAGCTTCAAAATGCCCCTCTACTCCAAAATTTGCCCAATCTTTTAATTCTTGATTAATATATGATTGTGTAGCTTTTGGTTGTAATCCAAGTGAATTACCACAAAGGTATATCCAATCATTTCCTTGAGAATCTTTGGGAATATGAAATTGACTTCTATAATGACTCAATGCATTATTGGCATCTAACTTTTTTGCGTATTCTAAAGTATTTGTTTGTTTCAAATTGTTTTTTTAGTAACTACACAAATTTACATTTTTAAACTGAATACAAAAGCACATACCAAATAATAGGTAATGCTTCTACCAAAAATGAACTATAATATTTTGGTTGATTTGATTTCGAAAACAATAGCAAAACAACTGCAAATAAATTTATTAAGACCACAATATAAAACTCCATATTCTTTTCTAAATGATAATAATACGTTAAAATCAGAACAGCAAATAGCAAAGACACTCCTATAATTTTCGCAATCCTCACTCCAAATATCTGCGGAATTGTTTTTAATATTTTACTATCATAATTAATATCTCTAATGTCAAAAGGAAGTGTTATTAATATCACAAAAAACAATCGCTGTAAAAAAAGGGAGACAACTTGTAATGAAAACTCAATTTTATTTTGAGCTAAAGGAAATAATACAGTAATACCCGCAAAGCAGAAAGCAATTACAAAAATTTTAAGACCTGGAATCCTTCTTAAAGAGAAAGCTTTTTTTGGGAGCTTCATTCCGTAAAAAACAGTCATGACTACAAATGGTGCTAGCACAAACAGTGCTAATTTTTCAAAACCTATTAGGTAAAACAAACAAAAAATTCCACTTATAAACGAAATTAAAAGAAGGTGCTTTTTATTTTTATAAAACCAAATACCAAAAACAGTCTCTTTCAATGGCAAGTCCATAAATCGAATAAAATTATAACTAAGTATGGTAGAAAAAAAGACAAATAAGGCTGTTTCGTTTTCAGATATTCCAAATGAAAGCAATGTGATTTTAACAAAACAAAAAGCACCTACTGCGACATGAATATTGCTGAAAATGTAAAAATCGAAAAGGCGCTTCATGATTTGCATCGAACAAATATAAGAATTGCTTAACATAATTTATCAATTAACAAAAATCCTGTCAATCTCAATTTATTGATCCATAATTTAACAACGTTTTAAGTCTTGAATTTTATCAAAAAATAGTATTTTTGACATTCAAAAAATAGATTCAAAAATGAGAACAGATTCTTTCGTTTTACGACATGTTGGACCACGTAAGTCTGAAGTAGATTTAATGCTACGAAAAATTGGTGTAAACTCAATTGATGAGTTGATAAATCAAACGATACCTGATGATATTTATTTACCAAAGCCATTGGACTTACCTCCAGCTTTAGACGAATCAGAATTTGTAACTCATATTAAAAGTTTAGCTGCAAAAAATAAGCAATTTAGAACCTATATTGGCTTAGGATATCATGCTGCAATTACACCTCCGGTAATTCAAAGAAATATTTTTGAAAACCCAAGTTGGTACACTTCCTACACTCCCTATCAAGCAGAGATTTCTCAAGGACGATTAGAAGCTCTATTGAATTACCAAACTATGATAGGAGATTTAACCGGACTCGACTTGGTAAACTCTTCTTTGTTAGATGAAGGCACCGCAGCAAGTGAAGCAATGATTATGCTATTTAACAACAGATCGAGAGCACATAAAAAAACAGGCTCAAATGAGTTTTTCGTTTCAGATACTGTCTTACCACAAACCATTGATGTTTTAAAAACTAGAGCAACTCCTCTCGGAATTAAATTGATTATTGACGATTATAAAAGCTTTGAGTTTACATCAACAGTATTTGGTGCTATAGTACAATATCCTACAAAAAATGGTTGCGTAAATGACTATACTAGCTTTATTGCAAAAGCCCATGAAAATGAGTCTAAAGTGGTGGTTGCTGCAGATTTATTGAGTTTAGCTTTATTAAAATCTCCTGCCGAAATGGGTGCAGATGTTGCCGTTGGCACAACCCAACGTTTTGGTATCCCCCTAGGTTATGGTGGCCCTCACGCAGGTTATTTTGCCACTTCTGACTCTTATAAAAGATCCATTCCTGGAAGAATTATTGGTGTTACTGTAGATGCTGATGATAACCGTGCTTTACGTATGGCATTGCAAACTCGCGAGCAACATATTAAAAGAGAAAAAGCAACTTCAAATATTTGTACTGCCCAAGTTTTACTAGCTGTGATGGCAGGAATGTATGCGGTGTATCATGGACCGGATGGAATCAAATATATTGCTTCTAAAATTCATTCTTTAACCAATACTTTGAATGATGCGGTTAAGAGTTTAGGTCTTTCTCAAAAGAATCAGGTTTATTTTGACACGCTTCAAGTGAAGGTTACTAATATTCAAAAAGTAAAAGAACTATCAGAAGCAAAAGAAATAAATTTCTTAATGATTGATGATACAACTATCGGAATCTCAATTAACGAGACAACAACATTAGATAGCATCAAAGAAATTGTTGAAGTATTGGCAACTGCTGAAGGAAAAGAGTTACCCACAATTCAAGTTTCAGAAAACTCATCTATTCCACCTGAAATGAAAAGAGCATCTGCCTATATGCAGCATGAAGTTTTTAATTCGTACCACTCAGAAACTGAGATGATGCGCTATATCAAAAAGCTAGAGCGCAAAGATATTTCACTAACAGACTCAATGATATCATTAGGCTCATGTACAATGAAATTAAATGCCGCTTCTGAAATGCTCCCTTTGAGTTATGGAAGCTGGAATAACATTCACCCATTTGTGCCAATTGAACAAGCAACCGGTTATCAAGAATTATTTAGAGGACTTGAAGCTTCTTTAAATGAAATTACAGGTTTCTATGCAACTTCTTTACAGCCAAATTCTGGTGCTCAAGGAGAATATGCTGGGTTGTTAACTATTAGAGCATATCATGAATCTAGAGCAGATAATCACAGAAATATTTGTTTGATTCCTTCTTCTGCGCACGGTACAAATCCTGCATCAGCAGTAATGGCAGGTATGAAAGTAGTGGTTACTAAATCTATGGATAACGGTAATATTGATGTTGATGATTTGCGCGAAAAGGCCGAATTGCACAAAGATAATTTAGCAGCATTGATGGTAACTTACCCTTCAACACATGGTGTATTTGAATCATCAATTAGAGAAATTACGCAAATTATTCACACCAATGGTGGTCAAGTTTATATGGATGGCGCTAATATGAATGCACAAGTGGGGTTGACAAATCCTGCAACAATTGGCGCAGATGTTTGTCACCTTAACTTACATAAAACATTTGCAATTCCACATGGTGGTGGTGGACCAGGAGTTGGACCTATTTGTGTTGCTAAACATTTAGCAGAATTTTTACCAAGTAATCCAATTATTAAAACTGGTGGTAAAAATGCAATTACAGCTGTTTCATCTGCTCCTTGGGGATCAGCTATGGTTGATATTATTTCGTACTCGTACATCAAAATGTTAGGAGCTAAAGGATTAACAACTTCAACCAAATATGCGATACTAAATGCCAACTATTTAAAAACAGCTTTAGAAGAGCATTACTCTATATTATATGCTGGCGAAAGAGGAAGAGCTGCACATGAAATGATTGTAGATTTTAGAGAATTTAAAGAAAAAGGAATTGAAGTTACTGATATTGCGAAGAGGTTGATGGATTACGGATTCCACGCCCCTACACTCTCTTTTCCTGTTGCAGGAACTCTGATGGTTGAACCAACTGAGAGCGAAAACAAAGCAGAATTAGATCGTTTTATTTCAGCGATGGTTTCAATCAAAAAAGAAATTGATAATTTTAATCCAGAAGATTCAGTTTTAAAAAATGCACCACATACTCAAGCAATGATTACTGCTGATGTTTGGTCACATTCATACTCAAGACAAGAAGCGGCATTTCCTTTAGAGTATATTAAAGATAATAAGTTTTGGCCACCTGTAAGAAGAGTGAATGATGCCTATGGTGATAGAAACTTGGTGTGTTCTTGTAATCCTATTGAGGATTATATGTAGAGTAGAGTTATAAAATAACATATTACAAACAACTATTAATTTCTTGCACTATAAGGTCTAATCAACAGGAAAAAGCACTCTTAAAAAAAGTTATCTAAAGTGTTGCGCAACAAAACAAAAGACTTACATTTGCACACGCAAAATCAACCTCTGACGAGAATCGTGAATGTTGGTTTTAGTAAACCATTAAAACTATAAAAATGGCAGATTTAGTAAAGTTCGTTCAAGACGAATTTGTATCAAAAAATGAATTTCCTGACTTTTCAGCAGGAGATACCATTACAGTATATTACGAAATTAAGGAAGGTGATAAAGTACGTACGCAGCATTTTAGAGGTGTTGTAATTCAACGTAAAGGCTCTGGTGCCTCAGAAACTTTTACTATCAGAAAAATGTCTGGTATTGTTGGAGTTGAGCGTATTTTTCCAGTAAACCTACCTGCACTTCAAAAAATTGAAGTAAACAAACAAGGTAAAGTAAGAAGAGCACGTATCTATTACTTTAGAGGCTTAACTGGTAAGAAAGCTAGAATTAAAGAGGTTCGTAGATAATATAATATTAAGCTCAAAAAACAAAAAAACCGATTTGAAATTCAAATCGGTTTTTTTTACTTATAAACATTTGTTAACAAAACACGTTCATATTTTGTTGAAAATTAAAGTGTTGCATTTTATAATTTATTTTTAGATAGCTACTATATTTGTAAAAGAAATAATGCAGAAACTTGTTTCGAAGTTATTTTTAACTATCAGTTCTTAATTTATTAATCAGAAATATTACGATGCTTTTATTGGAATCGCAAGAGGATTATAAACGTGTAACATGACTGGGGATATTTTAAAAAATGATAGATGTTCTTGAACATCGTTTTTCATATTTAACAAAATATAAACCACAAAGTATTTAGCATACCATTAATGGAATATATGAATATGAAAAGCAATTTTAAAAGGGTTGTTTATAGTAAGTTGCTTTTATTAAAAAGCAGCAACAAAGCTTTCGCAGCAATTTTAAAAGGAAAATCAAATGCAAATGAGAAGTCAATCGCTAAAATTAACATTGAGTAACTCATTAACAAATTGAAACTCGAGATTTTGAAAAAAATCGTTTGAGGGATGAAATGAGTTGATAGTGAAAGTTAACAGAAGTGATTAACAAGCAATAATCGAAAGGTTGTTGCGATTACGAGCAAGCGAAATTCCAGCAAAAAGCCATGATAAACGAGCAATCATTTATGATGGCTTTTGTTTTTTTATTCATCTGTTAATAAAGTAATCTACATATTTTAATTTCAGCAATAAAACACTAAATTAATGCTAAATTAAGATTAAAAAATCCCTTATTAATTAGTAAATTTGTTTTCATTAAAACATTGCGAAATGATGACAAATAAATCAACTATAAACTATACCATTACTGATGAAGCACCAGCATTGGCAACATATTCTTGGCTACCAATTATAACAGTATTTACAAAAACTGCCAACATAAAAATTGAAACAAAAAACATTTCATTAGCAGCGAGAATATTGGCAAACTTCCCAGAAAACTTAAACACTGAGCAACAGCAAGTAAATGCCTTGAGTGAGTTGGGTGAATTAGCTAAAAATCCTGAAGCAAATATCATTAAGCTTCCAAACATTAGTGCTTCATTACCACAACTAAAAGCCACCATTGCTGAATTACAAGACGATGGTTACAATATCCCAAGCTATCCAGACGAAACTAAAACAGATGCAGACAAAAAACTTAAAACACGTTATGCAAAAGTATTAGGTTCTGCTGTAAATCCTGTTTTAAGAGAAGGGAATTCAGATCGTAGAGCTCCGAAACCAGTGAAGGAATTCGCCCGTAAAAACCCACATTCTATGGGTGCATGGACATCTGATTCTAAAACACATGTTGCAACAATGCAAGGTGGAGATTTCTTTGCAAATGAAAAATCAGTAACTTTAGATAAAGCTACAAATGTTAGAATTGAACATATTGCAACAAACGGAAAGATAACCGTTTTAAAAGAAAACACACTTTTGTTAGATGGCGAAATTATCGACGCTACAGTAATGAGTAAAAAAGCATTAGTTGCATTCATAGAAAAAGAAATTACTGCAGCTAAAGAACAAAACATCTTGTTTTCTTTACACATGAAAGCGACTATGATGAAAGTGTCAGACCCAATTGTTTTTGGTCATGTTGTAAAAGTGTTTTTTAAGGATGTCTTTTCAAAACATGCAGATATTTTTAATGAAATTGGTGTAAACGCAAACAATGGTTTAGGCTATTTATTAAACACTATCAAAGTTTTACCTAAAACTAAAAGACAAGAAATTGAAGCAGATATTAGAGCTGCTATTTCAAATGGCCCAGATTTAGCAATGGTGAATTCTGACAAAGGTATTACTAATTTACATGTGCCAAGTGATGTAATTATAGATGCATCTATGCCAGCGATGATTCGCAACTCAGGACAAATGTGGAATACCGAAGGAAAATCTGCAGATACAAAAGCGATGATACCCGATAGCAGTTATGCTGGAATTTATCAAGCAACTATTAACTTTTGCAAAGAACATGGCGCTTTTGACCCTACTACAATGGGGTCTGTTTCTAATGTTGGATTGATGGCGCAAAAAGCCGAAGAATACGGATCACACGACAAGACATTTGAAATTGCATCTGATGGAATTGTACGCATCGTTGATAAAAACAACAATACTTTGATTGAGCATTCAGTTGAAGAAGGTGATATCTGGAGAGCTTGTCAAGCAAAAGATTTACCAATTCAAGATTGGATTAAACTAGCAGTTTCAAGAGCTAAAGCAACTCAGACTCCTGCAATTTTCTGGTTAGACAAAAACAGAGCACACGATACAGAAATCATCAAAAAAGTAAATCAATATTTACCAAATTACGATACTACTGGTTTAGACATCAGAATTATGTCTCCAAAAGAAGCTACTTTATTTTCGTTAGATAGAATCAAAGATGGATTAGATACCATTTCAGTTACAGGTAATGTATTGCGTGATTATAACACAGACCTCTTTCCTATTTTAGAAGTTGGTACTAGTGCAAAAATGCTTTCTATTGTTCCGTTGATGAATGGAGGTGGTTTATTCGAAACTGGAGCAGGAGGGTCAGCTCCAAAACATGTACAACAATTTGTTGAAGAAAATCACTTACGTTGGGACTCATTAGGAGAATTTTTAGCCTTGGCTGTGTCTCTAGAATTTTTAGCAGAAAAACATGACAATAAAAAGGCGCAATTATTAGCAGACGCTTTAGATTTAGCAACGATTAAATTACTAGATACTGGAAAATCCCCTTCTAGAAAAGTAAACGAAATAGACAATAGAGGCAGTCACTTTTACTTAGCTTTATATTGGGCCGAAGCATTAGCCACTCAAAATGAAGATGCTGAATTACAAGCAAAATTTGCTTCATTATTTGCTCTTTTAAGTGAAAATGAAATAAAAATCATTGCAGAACTCAATGAAGTTCAAGGTGCAAAAGTAGCATTGGAAGGATATTATTTTCCCAACCCAAACAAAGTATCAAAGGCAATGCGCCCAAGCACACAACTAAATACAATAATTGATTCATTTTAAATATTGATTTATAAAAAAGTTAAAAAAGCCCTCTCTTTTGTTAGGGCTTTTTTAGTACTTTTGAGTTTCTGCGTTATTAATAAAGTAAAGGAGTAATTATACCCTATTAAAAAAATAAGTGTTGAGAAGTTATTGAGTGAATATGAGAATGCTCTCAATACTATAAAATATTACGATGAGTAGCAATAAAGACATTATTGTAAAAGGAATTAAATTTTTAGGAGCAGCCCTACCATTGATGCTTATTGGCCCAGTTTTTATTACTATTGGATACAAAGCATTAAGGGATGATAATTACATCTGGATAACTTTAGGAATCATACTTTCATTTAGCGCAATTATTCTTGCATTTTTGGGAGTAAAAACAATCCTGAATGGTTTTTTTGACACAAAAAAATGAGTAAGTTCAAGGCATCATTTCATAGGTTAACAAATTGGGAGCATTGGCCATCATACATGTTTTACTTGCCAAACATCCCTTATTCATTTTACCTAGCTCTCAAAGCAAGGAATCTTGTTTTTTTTACTGCTACCAATCCAGCCATCAAAAATTCTGGAAATGGCATGGAATCAAAATACGAAACGATTAAAATGATTCCTGAGGCATACAAACCTAAAACTGTTTTTATAAAAACAGAAACAGCTTTTAAAACTATATTAAAAAAGATAGATTTAAACAGCATAGATTTTCCATTAATTGCAAAACCAGATATTGGTTTTAGAGGAGTATTGGTTCAAAAAATAGATTCAAAAAATGAGTTGAAAGTATATTTTGAAAGCAACCCAATAGACATCATTATTCAAGAATTTATCCTTTACCCAAAAGAGTGCGGTATCTTTTATTATCGACTTCCAAACGAAAAATCAGGAACAATCACTTCCATCACTTTAAAAAAATTTTTAAGTGTATTAGGTGATGGACATAAAACGTTATCAGAATTAATTCTTAATGATAAAAGAGCATATCTCTATTTTGAGATTCTTAAAAAAATTCATGGAGATACATTAGAATCCATTCCAAAAAAAGGAGACGAAGTTACTTTGACAGTTATCGGAAATCACTCTAAAGGAACTGAATTTATTGATGGAAATCATTTAATCAACAAAAAACTTACCGAAGCTATTGATAAAATCAGTCATCAAATTGAAGGCTGGTTTTATGGAAGATTAGATATTAAATATGAGTCTATCGAAAAATTAATGAAAGGTAAAAATTTTACAATTTTAGAAATTAACGGAATCATCTCAGAGCCAACTCATATTTATGATTCATCAAAAAATTCTTATTTTGATGCTGTAAGAACCATCAAAAATCATTGGAAAATCATTTATCAGGTTGCTACTAATAATCACAAACAACAAAATGTTGCTTACGCCAATACGATGGAGTTTTGTAAAGAAATGATTGCTTTAAAAAAGTATGCTAAAAAATTAAATAAGCTACGATTGCAGTAATTGATCTTTTGGAGTTGTTGGGTTGTACCCAAAATCTTCGTCAGGAATTTCAATCCCTAATTGGGCAATAATATATCCTAAACTTGCAAAATGATGTGTTGCATGACTGTGAGCTTGAATTAACAAACTACCCAAAGTGTAATTTTGAGTAACAACACCCATACCTAAATCGTCAGACACCAAAATTAATTGTTCCATATCAACTGATTTTAATTCATTTAATTTCAATAAAATATTATTGAAATAATTTATCCCTTCTTCTGTATCAATTTCAACCAATTCATTTCTTTTTCTCGTAGACAAGTCAACTGCTCCGTTAGGTAAGCCATCAAATAAACAATCAAAAATATCTAAAATATGCCTCATATGTCCACCAATACTAGAGTAATAAGGAGCTATAGAAGTGTTACTATATTGTTGATTCGAAATTGAGTTTAATAATTTAATCCCTCTTTCAAGATTTTTTTCGATAGCGTTAATCATAAATTATATCAGTTGGTTATGAAAGTCTGTCGTAAATATACAGATTATTTACATGATTATTTCAGAGAGTATAATTAAATTATTTAATCTATACTATCTCAACTATTTATAACTTAAAAATAATAAAGTATCCACAAAAGTTTTATAAAATGCTATCAATGACACATTCAAATCAAAATAAAAATAACTCCAAAACCTAAGGAACATTGCATTAATTCAATCAGAATTGAAAGATAATTGAGTATCTTTATGTCCTCAAAATCTTAAGATGTTGTTTCCGAAAATTAGAATATATCTATCCCTTATTTTTCAGGTTTTTATTTCAGGTTTTATCCTTGCACAAAATAGCCCCCCTGAAATTACTGCCACAGGAAACCAAATGTATTGCCCTGTTTCAGACATAAATATTGCAACATCCGTTTCAATTGTTGACTCAGATGATACTGGAACCGAAGCTATGTACATTCAAATTTCATCGGGTTATCAAAATGGAGAAGATACATTAACACTTACAGGTACGCATCCCAATATCACAACTGTTTGGAATGCTACAACTGGTAAATTAGAATTAAACAGTATTAGTGGTGGTGAAGTTTTATATACCGAATTTATTGCAGCAATAGAAGATGTTGTTTATAACACATCCAATACTAATGCTACTGGAGATAGGGATTTTTCTATAACGTTTGGCGATGCAAATTACTTACCTTCTTCCGATCATTTTTATGAATATGTACCACAAATCGGAATTACTTGGACTGATGCAAAGGTAGCTGCTGAAGCAAGAAATTATTTCGGACTCCAAGGATATTTAGCCACTTTAGAAACTGCTGATGAAGCGCAACTTTCTGGAGAACAAGCTGAAGGAGCAGGATGGATTGGAGGCAGTGATGCGGCAAATGAAAGTGAATGGAAATGGGTTACCGGACCTAATTCTGGAGTTGTTTTTTGGAATGGACTTGCAAACGGATCATCTCCAAATTTTGCTTTTTGGAACACCGGAGAACCTAACCAAGCAGGTAATGAAGATTACGCACATATCACAGCTCCATCTGTTGGAATACCTGGTTCTTGGAATGACCTGTCAAATAATGGAGCGGCCTCAGGAAACTATCAGCCTAAAGGATATGTAGTTGAATATGGAGGCTCGGTTGGAGATCCTATTTTAAATTTATCAGCAAGTACAAGTATTCATATTCCAGAAATCACCAGTACAATTCCAAATACTATTTGCGATTCTGGTTCAATGACCTTAGAAGCAACCTCAAATATAGGAACTATTAATTGGTATGATTCAGACACAAGTAATACAGTTTTATTTACAGGAAATATTTTCTCTACACCTTCTATTAGTGCAACAACGCCATATTTTGTAAGTGCAGTTTCTGACGCTTCATGTACTAATGGTGCAAGAATGCTAATTTTGGCTACTGTAAACCCTACACCAATGATTAACTCTACTACTGGAGATATTATTTGTTTTAATGGTACTGGAAATTTACAAGCAACATCAACTACAGGAAGTATAATAAATTGGTATGCAACAGCTATTGGAGGCCCAAGTTTAGGAACAGGAATTTCATTTATTACCCCATCGCTTACTACTACAACGATTTATTATGTAGATGCATCTACAAGTACCTGTACAACATTATCTAGAACACCTGTAGAATTAACAGTTCTTACTACACCTGCTCCAACAGGTGATGCAATTCAAACCTATTGCGAGTTTGACAATGCAGTAGTTACAGATTTATCAATCCTTTCTGGTGCGAATATAAAATGGTATGATGCACTTACTGGTGGAACTGAATATACAGGAACTGAGTCTTTAGTTGATGGTCAAATTTATTACGCTTCACAAAACGATGGCACATGTGAAAGTACAGATCGGCTAGAAGTTTTTGTAAACGTTTATACTACAGTTACCCCAACTACTATCTCTCCACTTACTGGATGCGACAATAATTTAGATGGCGATGACACCAATGGTTTTATTGAATTCGATTTAACTCAAAAAGAAACTGAAATACTCAACGGACAAGCTCCTTCAGATTTTACCTTGACTTATTTTACAGCTTCAGATTATAATGCTTTAAGTTTAATTGCTACTCCCTCTGTTTTTACAAATACAATTGTAAATGGGCAAACCATTTATGTGCGTATGACCAACAATTTAGAAGGGGCTTGTTTTTCTGATACTTCTTTCGAAATTGAAGTTTTTGAATTGCCTGTTTTAAATACACCTCCTTTTGTCTTAGAACAATGCGATGATGATTTCGATGGATTCAACGTTTTTAACCTAACTGAAATCAATACCGATATTGTTACCTCCATTACCTCAGAAATATTTACGTATCACGAATCTCCTGCGGATGCTATTTCTGGTGGAAGCCCAATTCCAAATCCAACAACCTATACCAATATAGATCCAAATATTGATACAAATGTTTGGGTACGGATAGAAAATAGTAATGGCTGTTTTAGAACTACACAAATAGAATTGGTTGTAAAACCATCTGCAATTCCAACTAATTTTTTAGAAGAATTTTATGCCTGTGATGATGGTACAGATACCACTGACGGAATTGCAACTTTCAACTTTAGTAGTGTTACTGCTCAGATCGAAGCTATTTTTCCAGTAGCAATTGATGTCTATTATTATGAAAATGAAGCTGATGCTACCAGTGAAATTAACGAAATACCAGACCCTAGTAATCATCAAAACACCAACTCTCCTGGAATACAAGAAATCTGGGTAAGAGCCGATAGCCAATTAGGAAACGATTGTTTAGGAAACGGACATCATGTTACCCTATTTGTAAACTCACTACCTCAGTTTGATGTAGATTTAACAAGGATTGTTTGTTTAAACCTACCTCCTATCACTTTAGAAACTTACAATGCAAATGATAGCTATTCCTATGTTTGGACGGATGAAAATAATGCGATTATCAGCAATCAACCAACAGCAAGTGTATCCGTTGGTGGGGTATATACCGTAGTAGCAAGTTTTACGTATCCTGACGGAACAGTATGTCAATCTGAAGAAAGAACAACTACAGTAAGTGAATCTATCATTGCAACTATTAATATTAATGATGTAACTATTGTTGATGATTCTGAAAACAATACCATCACCATTAACAACACTGGTACAAATCTAGGAATTGGTGATTATGAGTTTGCCTTAGATGATGGCAATGACGGAATTGGTTTTTACCAAGACGAACCCTATTTTGAAAACGTTGCTCCAGGTATCAGAACCATTTATGTACAAGATAAAAACAATTGTGGTGTCGTAAAACTGAAAGTGGCTGTTATCGGTTTTCCAAAATTCTTTACACCAAATAATGACGGTGAAAATGATACTTGGCAAATAAAAGGTGTTGGAGAAAATTTCTTCTCGAGTTCTCTCATTTATATTTATGATCGCTATGGTAAAATGATTACAAAAGTAGATCCTACTACTCAAGGGTGGGATGGATATTACAACGGAGAATCTCTACCATCTACCGATTATTGGTTTACTGCCGAACTCATAGACCAAAACGGAAATACCCGAAACCGTAAAGGACACTTTAGCCTTGTGAGGAGATAGAAATTTATTTTTTCAATAACTTATCTAACAACTCATTTACATCGCTAGATAATTTTGTTTTTACAACTACAATTCCATAAACCATGAAAATCAAAGTGCTCTTTAAAATGATATTTATAATAGGATGGAAATCAAAATTTACAAAATAAAATACTGCTCCTATTACTAAAATTAGCCCTAACATCAATAGTGTATTGGCACTAAAAGGTTGCATTTTTAATTTACGATTGATGTATAAAATTTTTATCGTGCTAAACAAAACTACAGTTATTAAAGTTGCTAAAGCAGCTCCGTTAATCCCAATTAATTGAATCAAATATTTATTTAAGACAATTACACAAATTGCCATACCAACTGATAAGTAAAAGAAAACCCTATAATATTTAGAATTGGTAAGTATTGCACCATTTGTGCCCAATGCCAATTTGTACAACTCAGAAACTGAAATCATCAAAACAATCCAGACTCCAACTGCATATTGGGGTTTGTCTATGATTCGATACATGTCAACAATATTTAAATTGATGAGTAGAAACAATAATCCACCAACAATTAAAAGGTTGATAGAACTCTGCTTATATAACTTTTCGACTCCTTCTAAATTGCCTTCATTCAAATCTTTTGCTGTAATAGGATAGGTAATTTGGTGCATTGCTCTACTAGGAATTGCCACCACAGATGCAATGTAAATTCCAACAGAATAGTAAGCAACCTCAGCAATATTTTCTAATTGAGGAATCATAAATTTATCTATCTCTAACAGAATTGTTCCTGCTGATCCTGCCAAAATCAAATACAATGAATAGCGTAAAATTTCTTTAAATTTTTTAGGGAGCTTTAGTGATAATTTAGGAAAGTACAACCAGAAAGCATACAATTTCATTATTACTACACGTAAAAAATATACAAAGGTCATTGCATACATAAACTGTTCTGGTGTAATCCATTTAAAAAAAACAGCTATAAGTAATAAAGTAGCACAAGTTCTTGCAAATATCTCTCTAATGAAATTTCCAAAAACTGTATTCATCTGAACTTTTGTCCAAGCATAAAACACTTCAAAATATCCCATAAAAATGGCACATAAAAAAATGAGATAAGTATATTTCTTAATCAACTCATTTTCCTTAGAAATCCAATCAGATATTGTTTCATAAGCAGTTATTCCAACAAATCCTAGAGGCAAAATAATAAGTAATGGCAGAATTAAAGACCAGGTTAGAAGTCGATCTTGTTCAACTTTATCTTTATAGGAAGAAAAATATTTTATTACGGAATGTTGCATTCCAAAAACCATTAATGGCATTAAAATATTTGCAGTAGAAAGAATGAAAATAATAAGCCCGTAATAAGCTTCTTCTAAAAAATGTGTGTATAAAAACAATGTATTAACACCACCAATACCAAACCCAACAATAAGAATTAAGGTGTTTCTAAGTGATTGTTTTAATACGATACCCATTACAGTTCTTTAATTAGTTGAGCCAATTGTTTCGTTAAGTTCTCACGATGGTATTGTTGAATTCCAATGCCATTCACTTTTAAACTATTCTCTTTATATTTTTTATAAAAATCTAAAATAGTTGATTTTAATTGATTTTCATTATCAAAATTGATTGTAACTCCTGTATTAGTATTTTTTAGAATCGAAGCTACATCTCCATCAGTAGGGGCTAAAGCCAAAATTGGCCGTTTAGAGGTAAGGTATTCAAACACTTTTCCTGTTACAATCCCTTTTGCTCCATTTGTTTGTGGAACTAACAACAACAACACTTGCGATTGTTTTTGTAATGCTATTGCTTTTGAGTGTGGTACATAATTAACAAATGTAACATGATTCTTAATTCCAAATTCCGAAATACTTTTAACCACCTTATCAGAAACATTCCCAACTAAATTGAGCTGAAAATCATTTGCAAATTCAGTACTATCTTGGATCAATTCGTGTAAAACTTTCCAAAGTATTGTTGGGTTACTCTGTGTTGGTAACAACCCAATATGTGATATTGTGAATTTAGCATCCAATTGAGTATTTTGATCATTTGAAACCTCATCATCAAAGCCATTGGTGATTACCTCAACATCTTTTTTGATTTTCTGAAACTCCTGTTGAATCTGGTTACTCACGGTAATTACTTTATCTGCTTTTTGCAGGATTTCTTTTTCTAATTGCTGTAGTTTTAGTTTTGATTTATCAGTTAACAACAAGGTGTCATTATAAAACAAATTAGCCATAGGATCTCTAAAATCAGCAATCCATTTAACACCTAGCTTTCGTTTCAATTGCTTTGCAATCAAATGTAAACTATGCGGTGGTCCAGTTGAAATGATAGCGTCAACTTCGTTGTTATTTAAATATGTTGTTAAATACTTTACAGAAGGTTTTATCCAATATTTACGAGCATCGGGAATAAAATAATTTCCACGAATATATTGCATTGCTCTTTGAATCAACGATGGATTTGAACTCACCCTAGCAGTTGCAACTTTATTTTTCTTAAAAAAAGTATTGGGTTCATAAATAGGGTGTTTTAAAATGGTAATGTCTTTCGGGATCTCATCAATTAACGAATCGTCAACCACTTCATAATTAGGGTTATCAGGACAATAAATAATAGGCTCGATATCAAAATTTTGTAAATATTTTACAAATTTCAACCAGCGTTGAACACCACTTCCACCAGCTGGAGGCCAATAATATGTAAGTATTAATACTTTCAATTCTCTAACTCATTATAAAGTTCTATCAATTTTTCTGATGTTTTCTCCCAACAAAATTCTTCTTCAATAAATTGTTTCCCATTTTTACCTAACTCTAGTTGTAGGCCTTCATTCTGATACAATTGCAACACTTTATTAGCAAAATCGTCAGCATTTCTCTCTTCATGAACCAATCCGGAATTTGTTCTTTCTATTAACTTTTTTTGAGCAATGGCGTTACTTACCAAAACTGGTTTCGAAAAACTCATGTATTGAAATAATTTATTTGCATAGGCAACATCATGCTGAATATTTCTGTTTAAAGGCGAAATACATACAGAACTCGCTACAATATACGAAGGAAATAATTTTACATTTCGCCAGCCTTCAAAATCGACATAATTTTCTATTTCCAATCCTTTAACTTGCTCTTTAAGAATTGCATCCGTTGTATTTCTACCTACAATAACTAGTTTTATATTTTTAATTTTCTTAATTAATAGAGGCATCGATTCTATAGCAGTTTGCAATCCTCGCCGTAAACCTGTGTCACCTAAATAAAGAATTACAAAATTGTTTTTATAACGCTTTAAAATTTCTTCATCAATCACAGCATTCACATAAAAAGATTTTTGAACTGTGTTTGGCACTAATACAATTTTATCTTTGGGCATTTTTGTTCTCACAACAACCTCATCAATAAATTCTTGTGAAACCGTAATAATTTTATCTGCCTTTTGAATAAACTCTTCTTCTTTCACTTTCCACTTTGATGGAGAAATCAGCTGCTTACCAGGGAATTTTTGTAGATGTGGATACAGCTTCATAATCTCTGGCATATTATCGTGTAAGTCTAACACTACTGGTAAATCAAAATTCTTATTGACTTTAAAAACAGCATCGGCAATTCTCATATCATGAATATGAATAGCTTCAATTTTATTCTCAACCAAAAAGTGTTTGATTTTTGGAAACATGCTCATTCTATAAAATGGGAAAGTATACGCAAGTGCAGATAATTTATATTCTAATTTAGTAGACAAAGTGCGCTTGACTTGAATTCCGTTGATGACTTCATCTTTTTGATTCTTATCATAGGACAAGCAAAATAAAAAAACTTGATGTCCTGCTTCAATCAATGATACTGCTTCATTCTCTACCCGAGGGTCAGGTGGAAACGTATAATCTAATATCATTCCTATTCGCATAAACTAAGCTTGTTTTTCGGCGTACACAATATAATATCTTGGAGTAAATTTTCTTAGAATTGGACGGAAACCAATTTTATTTATAGGGCTTGTCCATTTCTCTGCCTTTTTAATTTCCCAACCAGATTTCTGCATTAACCAATCAAATTGCCAATCTTCAAACTCGTGATAATGTCTATCCCACTCTTCTGTTTTAGATTGGTATGCTTTTGCAAACCATAAATTTAATGGAATACTGGCAATAATCTTTGTCGATTCAATTGCTCTTAAAACATTGAACGGGGCAATTAAATGCTCAAATATTTCAAATGCTGTTACTGCATCAACTTGGTGTTTTTTCACAACCTCTGGCAACAAATCTAAATCTTCGCCATCGGTATTCAATACTGTATATCCGTTTTCTTTCATTATTTCACTAAAAGCATTTTTAGTACCTAAATCTAAAATCGTAGCAGGTGCTGGAAGCGCTTCTTGCAAAAATTTTAAAGTAAGTTGATAACGTCTATCGTGAAAACTCATATTAGTTTTTCTTTTTTTCTTTATAGAACCAAAAAATTGGAATCAATAGTAAGAGTCCATATGAAATTAAACTGATTACGCTTCCTGTTCTTATGACTGATGGTTCAAATTTAAATTCTATAGTATGTTCTCCGGCAGGAATTTCAAGTGCTCTTAATACATAATCTACACGTATGTGATTAGTTAATTTTCCATCAATATAAGCATTCCAACCATCTTTATAATACATCTCTGAAAATACTGCTAATTGATTAGTGCTCGTATTACTTTCATATGAAATAGCATTTGCTTGATACTTCTTTAAACTAATTGTTGCTGTAGAATCTAATGAGTATTCCTTTTGAATGTTTGAAGCAAAATCAACAGATACCAAAGCAGTAGTTTTAGTATTGATACTATCTAAACTCTTAATCTCTTCATTAGCAGAATTAACAATTCTTAAATTTTGAACAAACCAAGCATTGCCATTTGCCTCCTCTTTTATATCTAAATTAGGTTGTCCTTTTTCATTAGCACCAATAATATATTTGGTATTAAGCATGTTTAACACCTCCTTATTTCCTTTTGAAATATGAAAGTCATACAATTCTTGATAGCGTCTAGGTTTAGCTGCATGATAACCACCTATTGAATTATGAAAATAGGAAGTAGAACCATCAGCCATTAAGCCTTTATTAAAATTAGCAACACGATAATGTCCTTTATCCTTTAATATTTCTTTATCAATAGCTGTTGCTTTAAAAGGGCGACTGACTTTTCTAGCTGATGTAAAATAAGCATCATTTACATAACGTTTATCCACATTTACCAAATCGAACAATAACAAAACAGCGAAACCAACTAGAACTAATGTTTGGTTTATTTTATCTTTTAAATACAACCACAATACGCCCGCTAAAAGAGAAATTAAGATAAGAGTTCGCAAACTATCATCAAAAAACAAGGTTTGTCTATCTGCAACAATAGCATCTAAAAAACCATCAATTTGTTCGTCAATTTGCAAATCGACTGGAGTTATAAAACTAAATAATTCTGCCCCTAACACAGTAAATAATAAAGCAAATCCTCCAACTATTATTGCAGTAAATTTCAATGCCTTTAATTTTGATTCTTTAGAATTTATGTCAGAAAACAATTCTTTCAACCCTAAAATACCTAATAATGGAATTGCAACTTCGGCAATAACTTGTATAGAAGAAACCGCTCTAAACTTGTTGTATAGTGGAACATAGTCTATAAAGAAATTTGTAATTATTGACACCTTACTATTATCTAAGTTAAGATTGTATCCCCAACTCATAAGGATAGAAAAAATGGTAGCTACTAACAACCAGTATTTTAAATTGCCTTTGACTAAAAACAATGCCAATACAAATAAGAAAATAAAGATGGCGCCGATATATGCAGGTGCAGCAACTATAGGTTGGTCGCCCCAATACATAGATGCAATTCTAAATAAATAGTTAGCATCATTTGGGTCTAATCCTTGTTGAACAGCTCCTTGTAAAAATTCTTGCAGCTCACTGTCTTTAATCTCTTCGTGGCGAGTACCTCCCATAAATCTTGGGATAAATAAATTAAAGGTTTCAGCTTTTCCATAACTATATTCAGTAATATAATTTTCAGGAAGTCCTGATGTAATTTCTTTTGGAGAACCATCTGGATTGATAGTCAACTCACTTTTACTTCTTGTACTGTGTTTTGCATATTCTTTGGTCGCCATTAAACTAGTTGCGTTGGTACCAACAGCCAAAATAACTGCAACAACCAATATCGAAATACTTTTTGCAAAATGTGGAATTTCTTTTTTCTTAATAGCATCTATTAATTGTACAATTCCAAAAATTGCAACTAAGAAAAATAAATAATAAGTCATTTGCACGTGATTCGCGCTCAGCTCTAATGCCATTGCTAGGGCAGTTAAAACAAATCCAAATAAATACTTTCGCTGAAACACTAATAATATTCCTGATACTACTAATGGCATATATGCGATTGCATGTGCTTTTGCATTGTGACCAACTCCTAAAATTATAATTAAATAAGTTGACAGTCCGAAGCCAAGGGAACCTATGATTGCTAGTTTCCAATCGACTTTTAGAGTCATCAACAAAACAAAAAAACCAATAAAATAGAGAAACAAATAATCTGCAGGTCGTGGAAGGAATCGTAAAACTGTATCTAGTTTTTTGATATAGTTATTCGGATAATATGCACTAACAGCATATGCTGGCATACCACCAAAACTAGAGTTTGTCCAATAAGGTTCCCCGCCATGTTGTTTTCTAAAAACTTTTATTTCTTTAGAAGATCCTATAAATTGTGTGATGTCACTTTGTTGAATTTGTTTTCCTTCGAGAACTGGTGAAAAGTACGCCAAAGAAGCAATTACAAAAACCAAAATGGCTATGATATACGGAATTACTTTTTTTATATTCATTAATTTTTCTTAATTGAGAACTAAATACTAAAATTACTCATCAACTTCTTCAAAATCGACATATTCGCCAACAGTGTTACTCTCTTTTGAACTTTTAACTGATGTTTTATCTATGGTGGTTTCTCCTATTTTTTCATCACTTTTCGCTGAATTTTGTTGTTGCTGATTTCTAACTCTTTCTTCAAATTTACCAACAAACCTTTTAAAAATCAATGGCGCAACAAAACGACCTATGAGTTTTACTGCATAATAAATGATAATAAATATGAGAATTGTTCTAACAAATCCTTGTACTGATGCTTCGTGCATAATGCTATAAAAATTTATTTCAAAAATAACAATTTGAAGTCAACTTAAAACGTTTGCATAGATAAAATCTTATATTTGAACACCTAAAACCAACTTCATGAAAAAACTTTGGCTAATACCCCTGTTACTCATTAACTTTCAAAACATTAATGCTCAATACACTGAAATTATAAATTCTAAAAGACCTGGTCTTTCTGAAAGTCCTTACGGTGTTGGAACCGATGTCTTACAAGTTGAAGGTGGTTTTTTTTATGGTAAGAGCCAAACAAAAACAGACAATTCATTGATTGACCCATTTGGAGCTTCTATATTTTTGCGCTATGGTAAATTTATGGAAAAACTAGAAGTCAATGCAAATATTGCTTATCAGCAAAACCATCTATATTTTGTTGATGACAATATTCCTTCTACTAAAATAAGTGGAGTTAGTCAACTTACGATTGGCGCTAAATACATGATTTTTCAACAAGAATTTCAAGATAAATCTAAAGAAATTAGAAGTTGGAAAAAAAGAACGGCATTTGACAAAAAACGATTGATCCCATCAATTGGAGTGTATGCAGGAGTGAATACTAATTTTTTAGCCGATGGTTATAAAGACGAGAAAATTAGTTACAAAGGAGCTGTTTTATTACAAAATGATTTTAGTGATAGGTTAGTATTGATTACCAATATTATTGCTGATAATATTACATCAGATTTTTCGGTATATTCATACATATTAACAATGACATATGCCATGAATTATCGTTGGTCGATTTTTGTTGAAAACGAAGGTAATTTTTATAAAAATTTTAATAACGACTTTCAAATTGGTGCTGGTGTTGCTTATTTATTTACAAGAGATTTACAAGTAGATGCAGCTTTTAGAACTACTTTTAGTTCAACCGAATCAGCTCTAGTTGGAAGTGTTGGTGCTTCGTATCGTTTTGATTGGCACCAAGACAAAGAAATAATGGTTGATGAAAATGGAGATAAAATAAAACCTCCAAAGAGTGGAGGGTTCTTTAAAAGGATTTTTAAGAAAAAATCTAAATGATTGAGATAAAAGAAATAACTACTAAAAAAGGAATGAAAGCATTTGTAAAATTTCCTTTTTCATTATATAAAAACAATCCATATTGGGTGCCTCCTATCATCAATGATGAAATTAAAAATTTAGATAAAAATATAAATCCAGTTTTTAAGCATGCCGAAGCTCAATACTTTTTAGCCTACAAAAAAGATAAAATAGTAGGACGTACCGCCGCAATCATAAATTGGAATGAAGTAAAAGATCAGCAAATAAAAAAAATGCGATTCGGCTGGTTTGATACTATTGATGATATTGATGTTTCAAGAGCACTGTTAAACAAGGTAAATAAAATTGGGAAACAGCATAATTTAGATTTTATCGAAGGCCCTGTAGGCTTTTCAAATCTTGACAAAGTTGGTGTATTAACCGAAGGTTTTGACCATATTAGCACTATGATTACCTGGTACAACCACCCATACTACAAAACACATTTAGAAACCCAAGGATATATAAAAGCCAAGGAATGGCTAGAAAATTATATGTTGTATAAAAACATTGACCCTAATCATTTTAATAGGTTATCAAAAATTGTTGAGAAACGATATGAGCTAAAAACATTGCGATTTACAAAGACCAAACAAATTCTGAAATATGCCGATCAAATGTTTGATTTATTTAATTTAACTTATAAAAATCTTGCCTCATTCGTTCCAATTTCTGATGAACAAATAACATATTTCAAAGAAAAGTTTATCGGACTTATAAATCCAGAATATATAGTTTTTATTGCTGATAAAGAAGATAATTTAGTGAGCTTTGCTATTACGATGCCTTCTTTTTCAAAAGCATTGCAAAAGGCAAATGGAAAATTATTCCCGTTTGGATTTTATCATTTACTAAAAGCTAAAAAACAAAGTAAAGATGTTATTTTTTACTTAATTGGCATTCACCCAAAGTATCAAAATAAAGGAGTTACTTCGATGATTTTTGATCAATATTATAATATTTTTGGAGAACGAGGAATTCAAAAATTAATTAGAACTCCTGAGTTAGAAGACAATACCGCTATCAAACAAATTTGGAAGCACATGCAACCAGTAACACACAAAAGAAGACGTACTTACACAAAAGAGATCAATTAAAATCATGCAATTATTTTATTCAAATACCATAAATTCTGACAGTAGGCAATTTATTTTTGACAAGATAGAAAGCAGACATATTGTAAAGGTTTTACGCAAAAATGAAGGGGATACTTTATTTATTACTGACGGTAATAATTCACTTTTTCAAGTGGTCATTTTAATTGCGAGTGACAAAAAATGTACTGTAAAAATTGTTTCTATTGAACAAAAAGAGATCCCAAGAAATTATTATTTACATATTGCTATTGCCCCGACAAAAAACAATGATCGGTTAGAATGGTTTTTAGAAAAAGCTACAGAAATTGGTATTGATAAAATTACACCCATCATTTGTAAACACTCTGAACGGAAAGTTATAAAGCTAGAGCGTTTAGAAAGAGTATTGGTGTCGGCAATGAAACAATCGTTAAAATTTAAATTGCCAAAATTGAACCCTGCAATTTCACTTTCAGAATTTATAAGTCAAAAGCATCAAGGAGATTTATTTATTGCTCATTGCGAAGAAACTGATAAAAAAACATTAAAATCAGAATTATCAACAAAAGATGATTCAAAAGAAAAAAAGAAAAAAATTACCCTCTTAATTGGCCCTGAAGGTGATTTCTCAACCAAAGAAATAGAAATTGCACTACAAAACAAATATGTTCCCGTAACTTTAGGTGAAAGTAGATTACGTACAGAAACAGCAGGAATTGTTGCCACACAAAGCATTGCATTTTTTAATGAATCATAAACCATGAAACGAGCATGTTCAAATTTTCATCACCCAAACAAATCACTTATAACGAACAGCATGTGACAGGTTTAAAAAATAATTATAGATACATGAAAATTAAATTTCTTTTCATTTTGTTTTTTTTCTATAGTGTTTTATACGCTCAAGAAGTTGCTATTTTAAAATACGATGGTGGTGGTGATTGGTATGCAAATACAACAGCTGTACCAAATCTTATAAAATTTTGTAATGAAAACATTGCTACCAAAATCAACGAAAAACCAACAACAGTTGAGGTGTCAAGTATTGATATTTTTAATTATCCTATCATTTTTATGACAGGCCATGGCAATGTGTTTTTTGATGAGGCTACTATAGAAAATTTAAAATCATATTTAACTTCTGGTGGTTTTTTACATATCTCAGATAATTACGGATTGGATGCTTATGTGAGAAGGGAGTTCAAAAAAATATTTCCAAATTTGGAGTTCCAAGAAATTCCATTCAACCATCCTATTTATCATCAAACTTTTGATTTTGAAAATGGAGTACCAAAAATTCATGAACACAATAACAAAGCCCCAAGAGGGTTTGGTCTTTTTTATGAAGGTAAATTGATTTGTTTTTACGATTTTGAATCTGATTTAAGTGATGGTTGGGAAAATGAAACAATCCACAATGACCCAAAAGAAATTAGAGAAAAAGCATTAAAAATGGGTGCGAATATTATTGAATATGCCTTTACAAATTGATTTACAATTTTGTTTTCAATAGTTTGTTTCAAAAAAAAAACAAGTATCTTGCCTCAATATTAAGTCCTACAAATAAATGAAAAATGAATTAGACTCCCTTGAAATAAACTTTGATGAAAATGGTTTGTGGATTCTGAATATAGTACTTGCAATTATTATGTTCGGAGTTGCAATTGGCATTACAATAGAAGATTTTAAACGCTTGATTAACAATCCTAAAATACTTTTTACTGGAGTTTTTTCGCAATTTATTTTATTTCCTGCTGTTACTTTTTTGTTTGTCATCTTATTAAAACCTTCGCCAAGTATTGCCTTGGGTATGTTTATGGTAGCGGCTTGCCCTGGAGGAAATATATCAAACTTTATGACCCAAATGGCAAAAGGAAATGCCGCTTTATCTGTAAGCATGACTGCTTTTGCAACATTGATATCTATATTAATGACCCCGTTAAACTTTCAAATATGGAGTAGCTTATACGAACCAACAAATGAAATATTAAAAACGGTAGAAATAAATCCCTACAAGTTGGGAAAATTGGTAATACTCATTTTAGGAATTCCACTAGTATTAGGAATGATGTTCAGAAATTGGAAACCAACACTCTCCTTAAAGGTGATGAAAATATTAAAACCTTTTTCAATTACTGTTTTTATGGTTTTGATAGTGATGGCTTTTACTAAGAATTTAAATCTCTTTTTAGAACACATCCATTATGTTTTGGCAATTGTGATTGCTCATAATTTAATTGGATATCTTCTCGGTTTTTATTTTGCAAAAACAATGAAATTAAGTTTTAAAAATCAAAAAACCTTGTCTATAGAAACTGGAATACAAAATGCAGGGTTGGGACTTTTATTGGTCTTTACCTTTTTTGACGGATTGGGTGGCATGAAATTATTAATAGCATTTTGGGCAATTTGGGATATTTTATCAGGATTATTATTAGCAACTTATTGGTCTAAAAAAAGCAAGAGTGATGGTTAATATTTGGTACAATTTTATGAAGTATTACATTAAACTTGGCTTCTTTTTTTATTTTAAAAAAGTTAAGTTAATAGGTAAAGAGAATATCCCAAAAAAAGGAGCTATCATGTTTGTTTGCAATCATCCGAATGCGTTGTTAGATCCACTTTTAGTTAAAACAAATACCTATAAAGATTTATTTGTGCTTACTAGAGCTGGAGTTTTTGTAAATAAATTTGTCATCAAAATATTTGAAAGTGTAAAAATGATTCCTGTTTACAGAATACGTGATGGGTTTAATACAATTTCGAGAAACGATGACATTTTTGAAAGATGTTTTGACATTCTAAATGATAAAAAGGCTATTCTAATTTTTCCTGAGGGTTCACATAGTTTGCAAAGAAAAGTGAGACCATTAAGTAAAGGATTTACAAGAATTATTTATGGGGCATTCGAAAAATATCCAGATTTAGATATACAAATAGTTCCAATTGGTTTAAACTATGATATTCCAACAAAATATCCTTGTTCAGTTCATGTTCATTTTGGAAAACCAATCACAGCCAAAAAATATTATAATCCTGAAGATATTTTTTCTTCTATAGATTCTTTGAAAGACATCGTGAGTGATCGTATGAAATCTTTAACTACACATATAGATGGTGATAAAGAAGAGTACACTAAAACTTCAAAAAAATTAAGAGCTTTAAATGCCGATTTCTTAGATCCATATAAAACAAACAACCTTATAAAAAACTTTGATAGCAATATTGAAAATGTTAAAAACCAGAAGTCGAAAAAGTCTAAAGGTCTTCTTTATTATTTGGTTCTTCTAAATAGCTTAATCCCTTGGTTAATCTGGAAAAAAGTGCAATCAAAAATTAAAGAGTTAGAATTTATTGCAACGTTTAGATTTGCTGTTGGAGCAAGTTTATTTCCATTTTTTTATTTAATACAAACTGTTATTGTTTATACTCTATTTGATAAAATAATTGCCATCATTTATTTCTTCTCTTCAATATTTAGTGTGTTGCTATTGTCTAGAACTTTGAAAACATCCGAATAGTTAATTGGAAATATCAAACAAAAAATATAAAATTGCACATCAATATTTTTCTTATTTTTGTGTTAACTCTAATTAATATTACAATTAAAAATTTAATGATATGATAAAAGCATTTAGCATTATTCTTTTCCTTTTTATTTCAATTGGAACCGTTATTGCACAAGATACAACAACTGTAACAGCTACAAGCGATGATATTAGCGAAGATTTAGATTTAGAAGCAGTTGCATCTATTTTTGGTGAATCAAAAGACCTTGAAGATTTTGAAAAAAGATTAAATGACCCAGAATCAAAAATATCTAATTTAGATTTAAATGGAGATGGTGAAGTTGATTATTTACGTGTTGTTGACAACTCAAAAGGCGAAACTAAAACGGTAGCTATTCAAGCCGTAATTGGTAAGGACAAATACCAAGATGTTGCAGTTATTGATATCGTAAAAGATAAAAAAGGAGAAACCACTGTACAAGTTGTTGGTGATGTTTACATGTATGGAGATGCTTATATTGTACAGCCAGTTTATGTAACTCCACCACCTGTTATAGTTTGGTTTTGGGCTCCAATCTATAGTCCTTGGCACTCGCCTTATTATTGGGGTTATTACCCGCCTTTCTTTAGTCCATGGAGAGTGATGGCAAGAGTTAGTTACAGAAACCACATGTACAATCATCATTCTCACTATCATAATTCTTACAATCATACTTCTGTTAGAATTAATAATAACTCTGTTACTATCAATAACAATAACAGACGGAATGATTATGCAAAAAACAATCCAAATAAATCTTTTGATAAAAGAAACAAAGGAGTTTCAAATAAAGCATCATTAGATAAAAATAATAGGGCTAATAAAAAATCCACCACGAAAAATAATAAAGCAAGAAACAATAAAGCAAAGCCTTCTACAAGTAAAAAGAACTATAAATCAACAGGTAAAAAAACAAATAACAATTGGAAAACACCTTCTAATAATAGAAGTCATTCACGCCCAAGTAACAATTACAATAAAACTAGATCTACAAAAAGCAGACCATCATCAACTAACACAAGATCATCTCATTCGAGAACTAGATCAACACCAAGTGTTGGAGGAAGAAGCAGAAGTGGCGGAGGAAGACGAAGGTAATTTTCTTTTAAAATAATATTTAAATCGCATTTTAAAATCTAAGGTGCGATTTTTTTATTTCCATTTTCTCAAATTAAAACCTGTAAGTAGCTCATTAATAATTTGTTATATTTGTTATCAAACAAAATTAACAAGCTATGAAAACAAAAAAAAATGGATTAGAATTAATCAAGCAATATGAGGGCTTAGAATTAGCTCCTTATTTATGTCCAGCAAATGTACCAACAATTGGATATGGAGCAACCTACTACGGAACAACAAACAAGAAAGTAAAACTTTCCGACCCCAAGATTACAAAAAAGTATGCAGATGAATTATTAAAAGGAATGCTCACTTCTTATGAAGATGGTGTAAGGAGGTATGTTCAGAAAAAAATCAACCAAAATCAATTTGATGCCCTAGTTTCTTTTGCCTACAATTTAGGATTGGGAGCACTTAAATCTAGTACATTACTCAAAAAAATTAATGTAAATCCCAATGACCCAGATATTAAAAACCAATTTAAACGATGGGTAAAATCAGGCGGAAAAACATTGCAAGGCTTGGTTAAGAGACGTAATGAAGAAGCTGAATTGTATTTTTCTGGATTTAAAAACAACGTGGCACCAATGCGGCTAACCGTAAAACGTTTTGCTGATGACGGTGACACAACATTGGGTGTTTTATATGTTGATGGTGTGTTTGAATGTTTTACTGTTGAAGATGAAGAAAGGGCGATTAAAAAATCTGGTGAAACAAGAGTGCCAAATGGCACTTACGATGTTTCGTTCAGAAAAGAAGGGAGTTTTCATGCTAAATATAGCGGAAGATATCCTTCAATCCATCAAGGGATGTTGTGCATTTCAAATGCACCAGCCTGGAAATTAGAAAACAACGGACTCTCTTTTCAGTATATTCTAATTCATACAGGTAATACCGACGAACATACAAAAGGTTGTTTATTAGTTAACGACTCTATAAGTGGTGCTAATTTTACAGGAGGCTCTAGTGTTGATGCTTATAAAGATTTTTATCCGAAGGTTGCTGCTGTTTTAGAAGCTGGTAAAAAGGTGATAATAACATATACTGATATTGAAGATGGCAAAAAATAAGACTGAGTCAATGCTTAATTAACAATCGCATCAACAATCAATTGTTGCACTTTGGTACGGATATTTTCTTCGCCTAATTTGTTATTATCCATCGTTGGATAAACTCTGTTAGACAAAAACACATATACAATTTGAGTCTCAGGATCTGCCCAAGCATAGGTACCTGTAAACCCACTATGACCAAAACTTGCATCAGATACACAGCCACAAGTAGCGTCAACTTCAGGGTCTAATTGTGGCTTGTCAAAACCTAAACCTCTGCGCACATCTTCTTCTAAATAATGACGTTTAGTAAAGGTCTCTATAGTTTGAGTCTTCAATAATCGCTCACCACCATAATAGCCTTTTTGCAAATAAAGCTGCATCATTTTAGCTATGTCATTAGAGTTACCAAATAAACCTGCATTACCACTAACACCATTAAACATAGCTGCTCCCATATCATGAACATCTCCTTGTAAGGTAGTATTTCTGTAATAATTATCTTTTTCTGACGGAACAATCTGTTGCTTTTTAAATCGCTTTAAAGGATTAAACCCTAGAGTTGTTGCACCCAAAGGAGCATAAAATTTATCAGTATCTAAAACATCCATTTCTTGTCCGTAGGTATCTTTAAAATACTTTTTGAATAGGTAAAAAATGAGTCCACTATATCTATATCCCGGTTTTTCTCTTAAATCAGAATCTGCTATACGTTTGTATATGGTGTCTGTAAATGTGTTTTTTAAATATAGACTTTGAGCAACCTTAATTCCAAACTCTTCAGATTGTTTTGTCCGATACAAATCAACCATAGGATTATTGGTAATCGTATCCAATGTCTCTACATAATAAGGAATCCACGGAATCAATTGGCCATTATGTGATAAAACTTTTCTAAGAATTATAGTGTCTTTGTTAGAACCTTTTAAGTAGGGCATTATATCTCCTAGCTCACTATCTAAATCAAACAAGCCATTTTCATAACTCTTCATTATCATTGGCAATCCTCCCAATATTTTTGTTAAGGATGCCAAATCATATATATCAGTTATTTTAACTTTTTGCTTTTGGTTATAAGTGTGATATCCGTAACTTTTATGATAAACTACTTTACCATATCGTGCTACTAAAACTTGACCTCCAGGAGCCATAGAGTCACGCATCACTACCTTGAAAACAGAATCTATTCTTTGTAATTTTTCTGATGAGAAGCCTACATCTTCAGGAATTGAATATCCCAAGCGCATTAATTTTGAAGAATTCATTCCGTATCCTTCAGGGTATAATTTACCAACCGAAACAGGTAATTTTCCTTTGGCTCTTAATGACCCAAAAATCATTTGAGCAGATAGCTCTTGTGCTGTTTTACTATTTTGATAAGATACCAAAAGTCCATCAATATTTTTAAATGATTTAACTTGTAACAAGCTGTACGGACTTGCAAAAACATCTAAAATCACTGTATGATTTCTAGCAATTTCTTGTAACCAAATTATTTCATTGCTAGTGAACTTATATGATTTCCATGGATTTTTGTTTGACTTATGAAAGCCTACAACCACTAAACTATAAGGCTCTAATTTATCCATCAAAACATTTAATTTATCAGCACTTACCTCATCAACTTGTGTATATTTTTGAAGTGTAGTAATGAAATCCTTATGCTCACTATCACCCAATTTTACATAAGCAATTTTCTTATCCTCTAGATGCTGAACAGGTAAGACTTCATGTGTGTTTTTTATCAAAGTGATTGATTTTTTCACTAAATCTCTAAACAGCAAATCATTTTCAACCGTATTGATATCTGCCAATAAACTATCAGTTTTTATAGGTTCATAATTATTTAAACCCACCCAATACTTTGTCTTCAATATTTTTTTTATTGAAATATTTAAACGCTCTTCTGTCAATTCACCAGTTTTCAATGCCTTCTTAAAAAGCTCAAAAGTTCCTGGAATATCTAAAGGAACATCTAACAAATCATTCCCAGCTAATATTGCAGCAAGATTCACTTCAGCCGAAGATGCAAAATTTGCTGATCCTTTCATATTCAACGCATCAGAAACAATCAACCCTTTAAAACCCATTTCATTTTGCAACAAATCGGTTACAATATTTTTTGATAAGGATGAAGGTAAACTCTCATTTGGTTCTAAACTTGGAATACTCAAATGCGCTACCATAACTCCAGTTAAACCCTTATCAAACATTTGTTTATAAGGATATAATTCAACCTCTTCTAACCTTTTTTTATCAAAACTTAATGATGGCAATGTTTTATGAGAATCAGTTGCAGTATCTCCATGGCCAGGAAAATGTTTTGCTGTAGCAATGATATTTTCACTCTGAATTCCTTTTGTAAAAGCTATAGACTTTTTAGCTACATTAATTTGATTCTCTCCAAAAGAACGATTTCCAATAATGGGATTTTCAGGATTTGTATTCACATCTACTACCGGTGCAAAATTCATATGAATTCCCATGCGCTTACAATGTTGCCCCACCTGTGTACCAAATTTCTCGATTAAAGCATTGTCTTGAATTGCGCCCAAAGTCATGTTCCAAGGATAACGATAGGTATCTTTAAGTCGCATGTTGAGACCCCATTCGCCATCAATTCCAATCAACAATGGTATCTTAGAAAGTGCTTGATATTTATTGGTAAGCTCAGCTTGTTTTATAGGCTTATCTTGAAAAAAAATCAAAGAACCAATATGATATTTCTCAATCATATCAACTATAAATTGCTCGTGCTTCTCATCTTTATTTGAGTAAGCTGCCACCATAAATAACTGACCTATCTTTTCATCTATTGTCATGTTACTCATCATGCTATCAACCCATTTTTCTTGCGCATCAACATCATTAGTAAGCAACGGGTCTGCTATTTGCGCATTTATATTTAAGGTAAAAACGAATAGAAGTATACTAGCAATTTTAAGTTTCATGTATATATGCTTATTATTTTTAACGGTCACATGCTGTTTGCTATCAATCATCCATTGGGTGATAAGCATTTTAGCATGCTCGTTTTATTCAATCAAAATTATTTAGTAACGGGGATAAATCGTTGATGCCAACTTTGACTTGCAGGCACTTCCCAATTAGTATCATAATCTGCTTTTGATTGTACCATATTATTAAATACGATGGTATCTCCATCAATTTTTTCTTCTTTTACAAATTGTTGAAACACTGCTAAGGAAACGGTATTGATATTATCGCCAACTTTAAAAGCGATATTCAATTTATTCATCAAGTCAATACCAAAATTTTGCTCTGTTGTTTTTATAAATCTAACGGATGAATCTATAGAACATCCAGAAACATCATTGAAACTCTCATCTACTGCTAATACCAAAAATTGCTGGTATTTAATTTCATAGGATGCTTTTAAATCTTCACCATGACGTGTCCAAGTTTCAATAAAGCCTTCTGCTTTTTTTGAAATTTCAAGTATTTCATTTTCTGTAAATTCACGATTTGCTTGGTAAATCCAAACGCGTGTATTATTTGGTAATGTATTGAATGGTACTAACATTTTTTATTTTTTTGTTATTCTATCTATTGATAGATTATTTCTGTCATCCTTCCCTTGTAACGACAAAATTAAATTACTACGACAACTTATTATTAAAACTACGCAACTTAATGGCTGTCAAAACTTTTTTGGTATATAATGGAAAATCAGATTTTTGAATCCAACCGTAATATCCTTGATCTTTTTCTAAGATTGTTGCTACTTTCTGCTTCTTGTATTTTCCAAAAGTAAAAATTTCATCACCTTCTTCATCAAACATAATAAAACCTGCAAAATCTGCTCGTTTATTATGGGTTGAATATTCACTTAAAGCAATAATATCATTTTCTAAATCGTCATATTTTTCTAACTGAGCTAACAAAATTTCGTAAGTAGCTAACGTATCTGCCTCTGCTGAATGTGCATTTTCCAACTCTTTATCACAATAAAATTTATAGCCAGCACCCAATGTACGTTGCTCTTTTTTATGAAAAATCACTTGCACATCAACTGCTACTCTATTCTTCATATCAAAATCTACATTTGCACGTAACATTTCTTCTGCCAATAGTGGTATGTCGAATCTGTTTGAATTAAATCCTGCCAAATCACAACCTTTAATCATGTCGCTAACTTGTTTTGCCAATTCATTAAATGTAGGCTCTGTCACTACTTTTTCGTTTGTAATTCCGTGGATATCTGCTGCTTCTTTTGGAATTTCCATTTCTGGATTTACCAACCAAGTTTTACTTTCCTTATTTCCGTTAGGAAATACTTTTAAAATAGATATTTCTACAATTCTATCGCTAGCGATGTTGATTCCTGTTGTTTCAAGATCAAAAAACACAATGGGTTTTTTGAGGTTTAATGTTGTCATTCTTCTGTTTTATATTCGTTATAAAAGTACATATTATTTCCTTTAACTTTTTGTTAAAAATATAAATAATATTGACCAAGCATATTGAAAAAATCAATACAACCATTAAATTAAACAATATAATAATCTTAATTAATTTCTAATATTTCATTCCTTTTATTTTCTAAAATTAAAAATGAATAAAACGCTCATCGTTTAAGGGAGCACAAGAAGTACTAGAGATACACGCATGATAATTGACTACTTACATAATGTTAATGTTTATTCGATTTTAAAAACACAATTTATTAATACGATTATTAACTCAAAGCCATCATTTATGACCTCTAGATATTCAAATTTAGATTCTCTATTTATATTTTGATTGTTATTTAGTATTATGAGCTATAATACATTTAGCAAGTTAAAAACATTTTTATCTTTGATCCTGAATGTCAAATTAGTTTATGGAAACTATAAAAATATCAATTTTAGTTTTAGCCTTTTCGCTGTCAATACAGACTCTTACTTTTTCACAGGAGAAAGTTATAGATAGTTTAAAAAACGAATTACTACAACATAAAAAGAATGATACAATCAAAGTTAATTTATTAAACGTACTTTCCTCCAGATACTCTAGTTTTGACTTCAATAAATCCAAAGAAAAAGCTCAAGAAGCAAATAGTTTGGCAAAGAAACTGAATTATAAAAAAGGTGAGGCAAGAAGCTTTATAAGATTAAGTAGTAATCATCAAAAAAAATCAGAATTGGATGAAGCCGAAGAGGATGCCTTAAAAGCGCTTAAACTATATGAAGAAATAAACAATCAGGATGGTGTTAACGCTTCATACATTAATTTGGGTACTGTAGCATATTATAAAAATGATACAGATAAAGCATTAATATATTATAAAAAAGTTTTGAATTCTAGCAGAAAAAATGGAGATTTAAAACAGCAAGCTTCTATGTTAAATAACATAGGAAGCATCTCTGCATCAAAAGGAAATTTAGATGATGCGCTCACTTTCTATAAAAAATCATATGCTCTTAGAGAGCTATTGGGTGAAAAAAAATTAGATTTAACTGCTTTAAATAATATCGGCACTATTTGCCTTAACCAAAGTAAATTTACTGAAGCTTTAAAATATTTTAATCAGTGTCTATCTATTCAAAGAGAAAACAATAACAAAAGAGGGATCGCAAGGTCTACTTATAACATGAGTGCTGTTTATTATGAATTAAAACAGTATGATAAGACGCTTAGGTATTTAGAAGAATCACTAGAACTCAATAAAGAATTAGAGAATAGACGTCAGATAGCTAGTTGCTTAATCAATATTGGAGCTGTATACGCAGATTTAAAAGAATTTTCTAAAGCATTAGATTTCATGACTCAATCTTTGATCATAAGCAAAGAAATTAATGATAAAACAGAATTGAGTGCTGGCAATTTTCAACTAGGAGATTTACGCCTTTTAATGGACCAGCCCAAAATGGCGTTAAAAAATTACAAAACCTGTTTAGAATTAAGTTTATCTACAGAAAACAAGATTTATATGTGTCATGCACATATTGGTTTAGCAAACGCATATGTTGCACTTAAAAATTATTCTAAAGCATTATATCATGCTCTAGAAGGGAAAAAAATAGCAGAAAATTTAGAACTTTTAGCACAGCAAAAATTAGCATCAGAAGTACTAGCAACGGTTTATGGCAAAAAAAGTAATTATAAAAAAGCATTTGAAAGTCATAAACAATTCAAAATATTAAATGACAGTCTTTTCAACAAAGAAAATATTGAAAAGATTACACAATTAGAGTACGAATATAAATACAAGCAACAATTAGATTCTGCAAGTATTAGAGAGTTACAATTAACAAAAACAGTCACAGCGACTAACAAAGATTTAGAAAAATCTAAACAAAACTATTTATGGGTTATTATCGCATTTCTACTTGTTTCTATCTTTCTGGGAGCTATTATCTTCTATCAAAAATTTAGGAATATTAAATCGGAAGCTCAAAATATAGTCATCGAGCAAAAACTATTACGTTCTCAAATGACACCGCATTTTATCTTTAATTCATTGTCAGTATTACAAGGTATGATTTTAAATAAAGAGGATGAAAAATCTGTTTCTTATTTATCAAAATTTTCTAAACTACTTCGTATTACTTTAGAGAATTCAAGAGATAAAACGGTATCTCTCAGGAAAGAATTAAAAGCTATAGAGAACTATTTAGCACTTCAGAATTTAGAAAACAATTCATATAAATATACAGTTTCAGTAGATAACACAATAGATAGATCATTATATAAAATTCCTCCAATGCTTATTCAACCCTTTGTTGAAAATGCTATCGAACATGCGTTTATAAATCAAAAAGAAAACAAAAGAATTGATGTTAATTTAACCTATTTAGATAAAAATTTAATTTGTACTATTACTGATAACGGAATAGGGATTGCCTCGAGTAGAGAAGATACAAATGGGCATAAAAAATCATTATCAACAGTCATAACTTCTGATCGTTTAAAAATATTATCTAAAGATTTTAAAATGCAAGGCTCAGTTAATATTCAAGACCGACAAAAAGACAACGAACAAGGAACAAAGGTTACTTTAGTAATTCCTTATAAAAAAAATGCTAAATAATGAAACAAGCATGTTCAAAAGTTTAAAATTCAATGGAATGATTAATCGCGAACAGCATGTAACCATTAAAAAGCAATAGACATATGAAAACATTACTCATAGAAGACAAAGCATATATTAGAAAAGCATTACTTAATTTATTACAATTAATAGATTCTGAAGTAGAAGTTATAGGAGAGTGTGAATCTGTTAAGGAAGCTGTTATAGTAGCAAATGCTTGTAAGCCAGAATTAATTTTTTTAGATATTAACCTTTTAGACGGTACTGCTTTTAATTTTTTAGAACAAACAAAAAACTTAACATTTAAAGTTATATTTATTACTGCTTATGAGGAATTTGCATTGCAAGCCTTAAAAATTGGGGCAGTAGATTATATTTTAAAACCTGTAGATGTAGAAGATCTTAGAGTGGCTTTGCAAAAAGTTAAAAGCCTGCCTATTGCAGAACAACAAAAGCAAATAAAAACAGTAAAAGAGGTTTGGAATAATGAAGATTCTAAACTAATACTATCGCTTCATGATAGTTTTCAAGTAGTAGATTTAAATGAACTGCTATATTGTGAATCAGATAAAGGATATACTACTTTTTATTGCAGTGATGGCAAAAAATATTTAGCATCTAAAACGTTAAAAGAGTTTGAAAACCAACTTATTGCCGCTAATTTTATACGTCCACATCAATCGTATATGGTCAACTTGAATTTTATAGATAAATATGAAAAATCTGGTGTTATTTATTTAAAGAATGGAAAAAAAATACCCGTATCTTCTCGTAAAAAAGAACCCTTCTTGACTTCCTTTTTTAAATGGCATAAGAAATAATTCCTACAATTTTATTTTACAGATATTTCTTCAAGTATCTCACTTATTTATTATAGGCAATCACTAATAGATTCTCTATTTCGTGTTTTGCACATACCATTTACATTTATCATAAATTGATAAGTTATGGTACAAATCAAACCAAAATTAAAGAGAATAAACCTACTTTTTGCAGTAATTATTCTAATAACAATTATTTCTTGTGGAGACACAATAAGTAAACAGACAGCAAATGCAGAAGCGTTTAGTTTTATAGAGCAAGAGCTAAAAAATAAATTTGGCAATGACGCATATTATACAGATTTAACTATTACACACAATAAATCTATAGGTAATATAATAGGTGTTACTGTGACTGAAAATCCTGAATCTTTAAAAATGGGACAATGGAATCTAACTCAAGATACCTGGAAGCAAAATTCAGACATATCCCTAGAGGTGCCAAAAGGAACAAAAGCAGCCGATTTTATGTTTCAGTTAAATGATAAAATCAATCTCTCAACATTAGGAGCATTGGTCAAAAAATCAATTGAACAGTTAAAATCTGAAAATAATCTTGAAAACCCAATCTTATATATGGCATCTGTAAAATTTCCTAAAAATGGAGATGTTTCTAAAACTGAATATTACGTGAGCCTTAAGCCCGAAAATGGAGGAACGACGTTTACATTTTCATATAAATTAAATGGCCACCTCATAAAAATGGACTACTAATAACTATAAACTTTAATTTAAAACCAAATATTATGAAAAAACAACTACTTATTTTAATTACCTTATGTACAGCTGTAATAGGGTATTCACAAACGTTTACTGAGAATTATATCACCTATAATATTACATCTGCTACTTCTCCTTTTACTGTTGAAATTACAGATTATAACAATACAGGTGGTACCTCAGTAATTTTACCATCCACAGTTAACTATAATACAACAACTTATACTTTGACTAGTATTGCTAATCAAGCTTTTTTTGATAAAGCACTAACTAGTGTTTCTATTCCAAATAGTGTTATTACAATCGGGAATCAAGCTTTTATTAGTAATCAATTAACTAGTGTTATACTAGGAAATAGTGTTGCTAGTATTGGTGGTAATGCTTTTGATAACAACCCATTATTAACTTGCGTTAATTCTAAAGCCACAACACCTCCTACTATTTTTACTGGTAATGGAGATACCTTTGGAGTAAATAACCGTGGCAATATAGATTTACTGATACCTACGGGTACAAATAATTTATATGCAGCAGCTTCGTGGACAGGGTTTAATTCGATTCAACAAGGGTTAGTACTTAATTCTCAATTTTTGGTAGATAATGTAACATATCAAGTTACTTCTGTAGCTAACAGTACAGTGTCTGTTAAAAGTTATAATACAGCTGGCGGAAATGTAGTTAATATACCGGCTACAATTATTGGAGCTTGTACTTCAGAGGTATTTAATGTTACTGAGGTTAGTCATAGTGCTTTTGGTAATTTAAGTACCTTGAGCAGTGTCACGTTACCTAACAGCATCACTAATATTGGAGATTATGCTTTTTCCAATAGTGGCATAACTAGCGTTAATATACCTAATGCGCTTTCAAGTATTGGGTTACATGTTTTTTCTAATAATAATTTGACCAGTATTGTTATTCCAAATAGCGTTACAAATATTGGTGATTACGCTTTTCGAAACAACCAATTAACGAATGTTATTATTCCTACCAATATTACTAGTATTGGCAATGGTGCCTTTATTGAAAACCCATTAACTAGTGTTACTTCATTAGCAACTACACCAGCAAGTATAACTACTGCAAATGGAACAAATGATACTTTTGTTATAGATGGAGACCGCAGTGGTATTGCATTATATATACCAGCAAATACAACAGACATATATGTAACTAATCCTAATACTGGAGCTGATTGGTCGGGTTTTAATCCAGTAACAGAATTATTAGCAGTTGGAGATCCCTTAGTTGCAGATTATATATCTTATGAAGTTACTTCTTCATCATTAAATACAGTAGAGATTGTTGATTATAATGTGTCAGGAGGCTCAGTGGTTAATATACCTTCTACTGTTACTTACAATTCTATAGATTATGATGTAACGCGTATCGATAATCAAGCTTTTCAGGGTAAGGGTCTTACAATTGTTACTATTCCTAATAGTATAGCAGCAATTGGTTCTTATGCTTTTTTTCAAAACTTAATATCAGAGGTTGTTATACCTAATAGTGTAACAAGTATTGAACTTGGTGTTTTTGAAAGCAATTTACTTACAAGTATTACAATACCTACAAGTATTACGAGCATTAGTATTGGTGCTTTCAAAAACAATCCATTAAATAGTGTTATTTCTAAAAGAACAACTCCTCCATCAATAGTTACAGGTGGTTCTACAGACTCTTTTAATAGCAACAGAAGTAATATTAATTTAGTTATTCCAAATAATACTACAGATGACTATGTGACTGATAATGGAGCACTTTGGACAGGTTTTAAAATAATACACGAAATAATTCCTTCAACTAATACACTAAAGGTTACCGATTACAATTCGGCAAGTGGTACTAATGTAAGTATCCCAGCTATAATAACTGATGGTTCAGTAACATATGATATTACAGAAATAGGTATTTCAGCTTTTTTCGATAAAAGTTTAACAAGTGTTACTATTCCTAATAGTATAACCACTATTGGAACTTCAGCTTTTAACACAAACAATTTAACCAGTGTAACGATTCCTGATAGTGTAACTATTATCGGCTCTCAAGCTTTTGTAACTAATGATTTAACAAATATTACTATCGGTAACAATGTTACAGAAATAGGTTTTGGTGCTTTTGTAGATAATGATTTAACTGACATTACTATTCCTGGCAATGTTACTATTATTGGTCCAATAGCTTTTGCTGCTAATCCATTAACCAGTGTTACTACATTAGCTACAATACCACCTACAATTACTACAGGTACTAATGATACTTTTGAAATCACAGGTAATCGTAGTAATATTCATCTACACATACCAGTAGGCACAATGGGAGCTTATGTTACAGATACAGGTGCATTATGGACAGGTTTTAACCCCGTAATAGAAGATGCTGGTTTAAGTATATCAAATTTTGAATTGGCAAACGACATTAAAATAATTACAACTCAAAATGCGATAAAAGTTCTGTATTCTAACAATGTTAACTTACAAAACTATACTATTTACAGTATTACTGGAACTAAAGCGGCTATAGGTACAGAAAATGAAATACCTACAAGTTTCTTATCGAGTGGCATTTATATTTTAAAACTTGATTTTGATAAAGGAACATTTTCTAAAAAAGTTTTGGTTAATTAGTATTTATGTAAGTGTTTAAATAATACTAAAAATAGAAAGCCACTTTTTCTAATCAGTTAAGGTGGCTTAACTTTACAAATAAAAGAATCTCAAAAAAATGAATTTATGAAAAAAAAATTAAGCTGATTAGTTTTCATTTCTAGACAATGATATATTTGTGATTATGAAGAATGCAAAACTAAAGATACTATCTTGACTGTTACTTCTGTATTAAAATTTGATGATAAAACATAAAAAAACAAAAGAATATGAAACTAAAAACTACATATTTATTGATTCTATTAACCATTATATTACAGTCCTGTACTAGTGTTAATTATTTAGAGAACAGTATAAAATTGTATGGAAAAAGTGATGATAAAAGTCTTCTAAGATTTAATTTTAAAGAACAATTAAATAACCTAGGGCATTTAGCTGAACCTTGGGCTACAAACACCTATGATGGCAAAGGGAGTTTATGGGTCAATAAAAATACATTTCAAAAACAAGATTCGTTAACAAACAGTCGAGGAAAAGTGTATACTTCTAAAACAGATATTACCAATAATACACTTTTGTATTTAGACTATGGAGACAAAGAACTTCTTCCAATTACCGAAGAATTATTTTTTGAAAAACTCATTAACACAGCACGTTATACTCCAATAACATTGCTTCATCACTTTTATAATAACAAGGAAGATGTCAAATTTACTACAACCGGAGAACATGTTATTTATGCTTTAGAAATTGATAAATATCCAATACAACTTTTTATTAATAAGTCTAATAACCTCGTTGATAAAATCACCTATTTAAGTTATGATGAATTGTACGGAGATATAACAACATCATTTGTTTATTCTTCATATATTAAAAATGAATTCTATACCTATCCTGCACATATACAAATTGAAAAAATAAATGGAAAAGTTATTGATATTGTTGAAATATTAAATTCTATAAATGATAATCCAGTTAAATTATTAGAAAAGCCTGAAAATTATCAAATAGCAAAATCAAGTATAGAAAAGAACCCTGAAATACAAACAACACCATATAATGACTATATTCATTTTATTGATTTAGCTCATACAGATGATAAAGTAATGGTTGTAGAATTTAAAGATTATATGCTTGTTGCTGAAGCACCTATAAACCCAAAAAATGGAGAATTAATTATTTCTGAAGTAAAGAAAATTGCACCTTTAAAGCCCATAAAATATTTTGTGTTTGGACATCATCACCCTCACTATCTAGGGGGCTTAAGACCATTTGTACATAAAGAAGCCACAATTTTATGTACAGATATTAGCGAAAACTATGTAAAATATATAGCAGAAGCACCACATACGATTAATCCTGACAGTTTACAGTTAGAACCAAAGCCAATAAAAACACAAATTATTAAAGATAGTTTGATCATTGGTAAAAACAATAAAATGAAAATTTATTTTATGGGTGAAAAATCTTCGCATACAAAAGATTATCTAATTTATTACTTTCCTAATGATAAACTTTTATTTGAGGATGATTTATGTTGGATACCAAAAAAGGGACCTATTAAAAAAGCAAGATCAAGAGAAATAGGATTGTATAATATCATTAAAGACTTAAAACTAGAGGTAGATACCATTATTCAGTCATGGCCAATTGAAAGCCATAAAGTAAAAACAGTAATACCTTTTGCAGATTTAGAGAAAGCAGTTAATATTAATAACTAAAACTATTTGGGAATACACTATTTAGGAGGTATTCATACTTGGGTTACCAACGATAAAATTACCGAAGATGTAAAATCAATTATTGACGGGTTTAGAAAAAAATCAAATGTATCTTAACTACACAAAAGGGTTCATGCGGGAGCATGATAAGTGGCAATATTTTGCTGGACATAATTAATAATATTTTTTTATTTCATCTACAACACCATCATCATTTGGGAGAATAAACTGATCGAAAAAATTACTAACAATAATATTTTTTCTGAAATTATCGATAGTAATACTTTTCTCTAATTTTAGTTTATAGGCTACAAACATTGAATTATCTAATTTTTTCAAAGAGGATAAAAATTTGTCAACATCATTATCAATTAAAAATTGTATTTGGTAACATAGTATATCGTAATCATTTATACAAAAATCATTAGCTATTAAGTACTTACTAACTGCACCTTTTTGTGAACCGGATAATTCATTTATAATCCCATAAAAATAATTATATAATAAAGGGTTTGCTAATTCAAATTTTTGTAACGCTTTAATAGATTCATCTTTTTCTTTTTTTAAAAATAAAAGTTTTGATTTTATCAATGAATAAAAGTATTTACGCTCTGAATTTGAAATTTTGAGAAGAGTATCAGTATATGCCAAAGATTCATTAATAAGTAGACTATTGGATGGATCAAATAAATAATCGCTATCTATATGCAAATTCATTAGGTTTCTATTTAACTTACCTTTCATTTTACTAACTTCTTCTTTATTTTGCTCTATAATATTTGGTGATTTTTCACATGAAATCAAACATATAACAACTAAACAAATTAGTAATAGTTTTATATTTTTTATCATTTTGCTAAATTTATATTAAATTCCATTATTATTTAATTTACTTCTACCACAAGGTTCTATCCAGTGACAACTAAAAAGTTTGTCTAGATTCCTGCCTACGCAGGAATGACAGCTTCACTACTTACTTGCAAAAAGTTGAACATCCGCTTTAGAAACCTCAGCATCACCTAAAATAATTAAGCGTTCTACCACATTTCTTAACTCACGTATATTCCCTGTCCAATCATATTTTTGTAGTAAATCAATTGCATCATCAGAAAAAGTTTTTTTGGCTACACCTTGTTCTTTCGCAATTTGTGAAGCAAAGAAATCTATCAATAACGGAATGTCATTTCGTCGTTCGTTCAACGCTGGAACATCGATTAAAATCACCGCCAAACGGTGGTATAAATCTTCTCTAAACTTTCCGTCGGCAATTTCTTTTTTCAAATTTTTATTTGTTGCCGCTACTACTCTCACATCTACCTTAATATCTCTATCGCTCCCAACCCTACTAATTTTATTTTCTTGTAAAGCACGTAACACTTTTGCTTGTGCAGATAGACTCATATCGCCAATTTCATCCAAAAAAATAGTACCTCCACTAGCCGCTTCAAACTTTCCTGCTCTGTCTTTATTAGCTCCTGTAAATGATCCTTTTACATGACCAAACAATTCGCTCTCTATCAATTCTGACGGTATTGCAGCACAATTCACCTCAATAAGCGGAGCTTTTGAGCGTGCGCTTTTTTCGTGTAGCCAATGCGCTACCAATTCTTTTCCCGTTCCGTTAGGACCCGTAATTAAAACTCTAGCATCGGTGACTGCCACTTTTTCAATTATCTCTTTTATTTGAATAATAACATCACTTTCACCTATCATCTCATATTTTTTAGAGACTTTTTTCTTGAGACGTTTATTCTCTACCACCAATTCTTTTTTTACCAACGCATTACGAACCGTGTTTAACAATCGGTTTAAATCTGGTGGTTTTGAAATATAATCGAAGGCTCCTAGACGCATGGTATTTACAGCGGTATCAATATCTCCATGACCAGAAATCATCACTACAGGGATTTCAGGTTTTATCTTTTTTATTTTTTCTAAAACTTCGACGCCATCCATTTTGGGCATTTTAATATCGCACAAAATCAAATCAAAATCTTCTTTCATCACCTTCTCAATTCCGATTAAACCATCTTCAGCTTCCTCAACTTGATAGCTATCATTTTCTTCTGATATTATTTTTGACAATACTCTTCTAATTGCCGCTTCATCTTCTATGATCAATATTTTTGGCATTTATTCTTTTGATTTAATTAAACAGAATTATTGGTTTACATTTCCTTTTGAATAACGTGAACATCTCTTTGTGGAAATGGAATTTGAATATTATTTTCTCTAAATTTTCTGTCAATTTCAAAACGAATATCACTCTTTGGAAACGCTGCTTCAAAACTATTATTGATAGAAAAAACTAATTTAAACATCAGCGCGCTATCTGCAAAATCAGTAAACAAAACAATAGGCTCTGGTTTATTCAAAACTTTTGGATGTGCTTTAGCAACAGCAATCAAAATGTCTTTAACCAATTGGGTATTACTACCATAAGCTACACCAACCTCAACATTTTCACGAGTATTTACTCCATTTTGTGTCCAATTATACAAACTATTTGTAAGATATAGATGGTTGGGTATAACCATTACTTTATTATCAATTGTTACGGCACTTGTAGTTCTTAAGTTAATATGTTCAACACGCCCCACTTTACCATCTAACTCAATTATATCACCAACATGTACTGTTTGATCAATCAAAATAAATATTCCTGAAATAATATCTTGAAACAATGTTTGCAATGCCAAACCTACACCAATTAGCAAAGCTGTTGACGCTGCTAAAACAGCGGTTAGATTTACCCCTGAATTGTTTAACACAATTAAAAAAATCACCACAAAAACAAGCCATCTCACATAATTAAACAGTGGAATGAATTTAAATTTATCTTCTTGTGGTAATTTCTTAGTAATAATTTTTCTAGAAATTTTTAAAATAAATGTAGTCGCAAATAAGGCGATTATCACCAGTAAAATTCCTTTTACTGATAACCCAAAAGAGTCTGTAAATTCAATATGATAATTTAATATTTCTTTTAATTTCTCCATCTCATCAATATTTTAACCATTTGTAAATATCTCTATAAGTAGGTTTTTTACCATACATCAATATCCCAATTCTATAAACTTTTGCAGCAAACCATACCATTAAAATAAATGTACCTAAAAGTAATAACAATGAGATTACTATTTGCCACCAAGGTACCCCAAATGGTAAACGCATCATCATTACAATGGGAGATGTAAACGGAATCATTGAAAAAATAGTTGCTATGGTACCATGCGGTTCATTTACCACCGATGCAAACCCAATATACACTCCTAAAATTAAAGGGATAATAACTGGCAACATAAATTGTTGGGTATCTGTTTCGTTATCAACAGCTGCGCCTATCGCTGCATACAGGGCGCTGTATAATAAATATCCTCCTAAAAAATAAACGATAAATGCTAAAAATATCGGCAAAACTGGAAGCCTAATAAGCTCTTCAATAATTATTTGCATTTCTGTTTTTGCTACTACATCTAAAACTTCAACTTCTTGCATTGGCAAATTTCCTGTACCAATTGATGTAGTATCAGCTCCAAACATAGCGGTAGCAACAATACTTAATATCAATAAAATAACACCCCATATTGAAAACTGTAATAAACCAGCCAGTGCAGTGCCTATAATTTTACCCATCATTAACTGAAATGGTTTTACTGAAGATATAATCACTTCAATAATGCGACTCGTTTTTTCTTCAATTACACTTCGCATTACCATGGCGCCATAGATAATAATAAACATCATAATTAAATACCCTGCTGATAAACCAATAGCAATTTTAACTCCCCGTATTAATTTAGATGATTTCTCTCCAGAGAAACTTAAAATTTTAATATTCGGATTTATTTTGGATGCATCCAAAGCTTCTGAATCAATCCCATTTCTTTCAAGAAGAATATAATTTAATCTATACCCTACCATTCCTTCAACTTCCGAAATCACTTGTAAACTTGGAGGTTCTTTTGAATAAAATTCAATGCTAGTTGCAATATTTGAGATACTGTCTTTTTTAGGAACATATAAGAATCCATAAAAATCTCCATGCTCAACTTGCGATTTAGCAATTACAATATCTACATTCGAGAGGTCTTTATACTCAATAGTTTTAGAACTATCAAAATCTTTTGTAATCAATAATTGTGAATCATCAACATAGCCAATGATTTTAATACTATCCTGATTTACTTTACTCAAATAACCTACTAAAGCCCCTAAGCCAACAACCAAAAGCGGGCTCAATATAGTCATTACCAAAAAGGTTTTATTTCGAACTTTAGCAAAAAATTCGCGCTTAATTATGAGTTTTAGTTTATTCATTTTTTAGCGTTTTGTTCTATTGCCTTTATAAAAATTTCATTGGCATCTGGTATCATTTCACTGTACTTAGCAATAGAACCGTGCATTGCTAAATATTGAATCAAGTCATTAGAATCTTTGGCATCTTTTAACTTTACCTGCAAGCTAGCATCATTATTTCCTGGTCCAATATTAGAAGAAAGAATATCAAAATTTTCTGACAACTCATTTAACAAAAGCTTATTTTTAATATCATACATTTCTACTTCAAAAATGTTCGACTTAAATTTTCTCTTAATATCGCTCAGTTTTCCATCTAAAATATTATTCGACTTATCAAATAGAGCAATATATTCACACAGTTCTTCAACCGACTCCATTCGGTGTGTTGAAAAGATAACCGTTGCCCCAGCATCTCTCAATTTTAATATTTCATCTTTTATCAAGTTAGCATTTATCGGGTCAAAACCACTAAATGGCTCATCAAAAATCAACAGTTTAGGTTGATGTAATACCGTTACAATAAACTGCACTTTTTGAGCCATTCCTTTAGAAAGTTCCTGCACTTTCTTTCCCCACCAATCTCTAATTTCTAACTTATCAAACCAAAAAGACAATTTCTTTTTGGCATCATAACGCGTCATTCCTTTTAATTGTGCTAAATACAATGCCTGCTCTCCTACCTTCATACCTTTGTACAATCCGCGTTCTTCTGGCATATAACCAATATGCTGAATATCATTTGGAGTCAAAGGTTTTCCATCTAACATAACCGAACCACTATCAGGTATTATAATCTGATTTATAATTCTAATTAAAGATGTTTTTCCTGCCCCATTTGGACCTAGCAATCCAAATATACTAGCCTCGGGCACCTTAATTGTTACATCATTTAATGCTGTAAAATCGCCATATTTCTTAACAATATTTTCAGCAACCAATAAATTACTCATTAGATCTTTTGTTTGTTTTTTTCAAAGATACAGAATTCATAAAGTAATTCAATCTAAAAAGTAATCCGAAAAAATATTTTCAATATACTATGCGTGCATAGTATATTTTTATATATTTGTATCCATGATAAAAGAAAAATCGATTGATCATCAGCTGAGGGCAACATGGCAAGCAGTAGCTAAAATGTACAATGAGCAAGCTAACAAACATGATAGTACTATGGCAATGGCTTTTGTGTTGCTAAATATTGATTATGAAAATGGAACTCCTTCTACAGCGCTTGGACCTCAAATGGGAATGGAGCCAACGAGTTTATCGCGCATTTTAAAAACAATGGAAGAAAAGGGTGCCATCTTTCGAGAAAAAAATCCTGATGACGGTAGAGGCGTCTTAATTAAGTTGACTGATTACGGAAAAGATAAACGAGAAGTTTCAAAAGTAACCGTAATAAAATTTAATGATGCTGTACGAGCAAGTGTATCTGAAACCAAGTTGAATCACTTTTTTGAAGTGATGGATAGCATCAACGAATTGATAAGTAAAAGGGATATTTTTAAATCCTGATAAATAGAAAAATTCATCAAAGTATATTAGAATGAAAAGAAGTATTAAAAAAGTAGCAGTCATCGGTTCTGGAATCATGGGTTCTGGAATTGCGTGTCATTTTGCAAATATCGGGGTTGAAGTTATACTCTTAGATATCGTTCCAAGAGAATTGACCGCTAAAGAAAATGCAAGTGGTTTGACGTTAGAAAATAAAAATGTGAGAAACAGAATTGTAAACGATTCTTTAAAAGCATCTTTAAAATCGAAGCCTTCTCCTATTTATGATCAAAAATTTGCAAGTAGAATTTCGACCGGGAACTTAACCGACGATCTTCATAAGATTGCAGATGTAGATTGGATTATGGAAGTGGTAGTTGAGCGACTAGACATTAAGCAACAAGTTTTTGAGAATATTGAAAAATATCGTAAACCTGGAACTTTAATCACATCAAACACCTCTGGGATTCCTATTTCATTTATGAATAAAGGCAGAAGTGAAGATTTTCAACAACATTTTGCTGTAACGCACTTTTTTAATCCACCGCGTTATTTAAAACTTTTTGAAGTTGTACCTGGACCAAATTGCAAACAAGAGATTACAGATTTCTTAATGATGTATGGAGAAAAATTCTTGGGTAAAACATCCGTTTTAGCAAAAGACACTCCTGCATTTATAGGAAACCGTATCGGAATTTTTGGCATCATGAGTTTATTCCATCAAGTAAAAGAATTAGGGTTAACTATTGAAGAAGTTGATAAGTTAACAGGCCCATTAATTGGTCGCCCAAAGTCAGCAACTTTTAGAACTGTTGACGTTGTTGGATTGGATACTTTGGTACATGTTGCCAATGGCCTGTATGAAAACTGTCCTGAAGATGAAGCACATGATTTATTTAAGCTTCCTCCTTTTATTGAAACCATGATGAAAAACAAATGGTTGGGAAGCAAAACCAAACAAGGATTTTACAAGAAAGTTATAGCTGATGGCAAGAAAGAAATTTTGTCTTTAGATTTAGACACTCTCGAGTATAGACCAAAGAAAAAAGCAAAATTTACCACTTTAGAGTTGACTAAAAATGTTGATAATGTAATTGACCGTTTTGCAATTCTTATTAAAGGAAAAGACAAAGCAGGTGAATTTTATCGCAAAAATTTTGCAGCAATGTTTGCTTATGTACAAAATAGAATCCCTGAAATTTCTGATGAAATTTATAGAATTGACGATGCTATGAAAGCAGGTTTTGGTTGGGAGCACGGGCCTTTCCAAATTTGGGATGCCATAGGTATAGAAAAAGGAATTGAACTGATGAAATCAGAAGGTTATGAAGTTGTTTCATGGGTAACTGATATGTTAGCATCAGGAAACAAATCTTTCTATACTATTAAAGAAGGTGCTAAATTCTATTATGGTATTCCGACAAAAACACTAGAAAAAATTCCAGGTCAAGATGCCTTTATCATTCTAGATAATATTAGAGAGGCAAAAACTATTTGGAAAAATAACGGAGCCGCTATTCAACATCTAGGCGATGGAGTTTTAAATGTAGAGTTTAGATCTAAAATGAATACGTTAGGTGGTGAAGTTTTAGCAGCCATCAATAAAGGAATTGATTTGGCTGAAACTGAATATGATGCTGTAATTATAGGTAATCAAGGAGCCAACTTCTCAGTCGGAGCTAATTTAGCTATGGTATTTATGATGGCTGTAGAACAAGAATATGAAGAATTAAATTTTGCGACAAAATATTTTCAAGACACCGTAATGCGTTTGCGCTATTCTTCATGCCCAACGTTAATTACTCCGCATGCATATTCATTTGGTGGAGCTTGTGAAATGACAATGCACGCAGATAAAGTGATTGCCGCTGCAGAAACCTATATAGGATTGGTTGAGTTTGGTGTGGGTATTATCCCTGGTGGAGCTGGATCAAAAGAAATGGCAGTAAGAGCAAGTGAAGGATTATTAAAAGATGATGTAAAGCTGAATAAATTACGAGATTATTTCATCAATGTTGCTATGGCAAAAGTAGCAACTTCAGCATATGAAGCTTATGATTTAGGGTTCTTAAAACAGGATAAAGATATTGTTGTTATCAATAAAGATAGACAAATAGCAACTGCAAAAAGACATGCGATCTTAATGTTAGAAGATGGTTATACACAACCAGTTCCAAAACAAGTAAAAGTTTTAGGGCAGCAAGCATTAGGAATGTTTTTAGTAGGGACTGATAGTTTAGAGAAAGGGCATTACGCTTCAGCACATGATAAAAAAATAGCAAACAAATTGGGCTATGTGATGGCTGGTGGCGATTTATCTGAGCCAACAATTGTTTCAGAACAATATTTATTAGACTTAGAAAGAGAAGCCTTTATGAGTTTAATGACCGAGCGTAAAACATTAGAGCGAATTGAACACATGTTAAAAACAGGAAAACCTTTAAGAAACTAATAAATGAAAACAGCATATATAGTAACAGGATACAGAACTGCAGTTGGAAAAGCTCCAAAAGGAGTCTTTCGTTTTAAAAGACCCGATGAATTGGCTGCTGAAACTATTGAGCGTCTTTTACAAGATGTTCCACAATTAGACAAAACAAGAATTGATGATGTCATTGTTGGTAACGCGATGCCAGAAGCTGAACAAGGATTAAATATGGGGAGACTCATTTCTTTGATGGGACTCAAAATTGATGATGTCCCTGGAATGACAGTAAATAGATATTGCGCATCAGGATTAGAAACTATTTCAATTGCTGCAGCTAAAATTCAATCAGGAATGGCTGATTGTATTATTGCAGGTGGTGCCGAAAGTATGAGTTACATCCCAATGGGTGGTTATAGACCAGTCCCAAATTATAAATCTGCCAAAGAAGGGCATGAAGAATATTACTGGGGAATGGGGTTGACTGCTGAGGCAGTTGCGCAACAATATAAAGTATCAAGAGAAGATCAAGATGAGTTTGCATTTAAATCACATCAAAAAGCATTGCATGCATTAGACAATGGAATCTTTAAAGAAGATATAGTTCCGATTGATGTTGAGCAAATTTTTATTGGAAGTGATGGCAAGAAACAATCAAAATCATATACTGTTAGTAATGATGAAGGGCCACGTAGAGGAACTTCGGTAGAAGCACTTGCAAAATTAAGAGCAGTATTTGCTCAAGGTGGTAGTGTAACTGCAGGAAACTCTTCACAAATGAGTGATGGCGCAGCCTTTGTTTTAGTAATGAGCGAAGACATGGTAAAAGAATTGAATATTGAACCTATTGCAAGAATGGTTTCTTATGCTGCTATAGGGGTTGAGCCTAGAATTATGGGAATTGGACCTGTAGCAGCGGTTCCGAAAGCTTTGAAACAAGCAGGATTATCTTTAAAAGACATTGATTTATTTGAATTAAACGAAGCCTTTGCTTCTCAATCATTGGCGGTCATCCGTGAGTTAGGTTTGAATCAAGAAATTGTAAATGTAAATGGAGGCGCCATTGCATTAGGGCATCCTTTAGGTTGTACCGGAGCAAAATTATCAGTGCAACTGTTTAACGAAATGAGAAGAAGAAAAAATAAATATGGAGTAGTAACAATGTGCGTAGGAACTGGTCAAGGTGCTGCAGGCGTTTATGAATTTTTAAAATAAAAGAAAATGAAAACTATAAAAGGAGGAGAATTCCTAATCAAAGAAGTACAATCAGAAGATATTTTTATTTCGGAAGAATTTACCGAAGAGCAAAATATGATGAAAGAAGCAGTAATTGAATTTATAGAACGCGAAGTATGGCCAAATAAAGATAGGTTCGAAAATAAAGATTATGCCCTAACTGAAAAACTAATGGGTGTAGTTGGTGAAATGGGATTGTTAGGTGTATCTATTCCTGAAGAATATGGTGGCATAGGAATGGGGTTTGTCTCAACCATGCTAGTAACAGATTATATATCGTCAGCAACAGGATCTCTTGGAACTGCCTTTGGAGCACATACTGGAATTGGAACAATGCCAATTTTTCTATATGGAACTGAAGAACAAAAACAAAAATATTTACCAAGGTTAACATCTGATATTTTTGGGGCTTACTGTTTAACAGAGCCCGAAGCTGGTAGCGATGCTAACTCTGGAAAAACAACTGCCGAATTAACTGCTGACGGTAAACATTATAAAATCAATGGGCAAAAAATGTGGATTTCCAATGCAGGTTTTGCTAAAATTTTCATTGTATTTGCAAGAATTGAAGATGATAAAAACATCACTGCATTTATTTTAGATTATGACAAAGAAAATCCGAATGGGGTTACTTTAGGTGAAGAAGAAGACAAGCTAGGAATTAAAGCATCATCAACAAGACAAGTGTTTTTTAGCGATACTTTGATTCCTGTAGAAAATATGTTATCTGAAAGAAATAAAGGATTTAAAATTGCCCTGAATTCATTAAACGTAGGTCGTATTAAATTAGGAGCAGCATGTTTAGATGCCTGTAGAAGAATAATAACTGAATCTTCAAAATATGCTACGGAACGCAAACAATTTAAAACTCCTATTTCAGAATTTGGTGCTATTCGAAAGAAATTTGCAGATATGAGTACCCGTACTTTTACAAGTGATGCTGCTTGTTACAGAGCTGCAAAAGACATCCAAAATAAAATTGACGAGCATAGAGCAAATGGTTTATCACATGAAAAATCTGAGTTAGCAGCATTTCAAGAATATTCTATTGAGTGTGCAATGATTAAGGTTTATGCTTCAGAAACTTCACAGTTTGTATCTGATGAAGGGATTCAAATTTTTGGAGGAATGGGATTCTCAACTGAGACTCCGATGGAAAGTGCATGGAGAGATGCACGTATCACCAGAATTTATGAAGGAACCAATGAAATCAATCGTTTATTAACTGTTGGTATGTTGCTTAAAAAAGCAATGAAAGGAGAAGTTGATTTAATGACACCTGCCATGGAAGTTGGAAATAGTTTGATGGGGGTTCCGTCTTTTGAAATACCTGATTTTTCTGAAACACTATCAGAAGAAAAAGCAATGATTGCAAAATTAAAAAAAGCATTTTTGATGGTTTCTGGTAAAGCGGTGCAAACCTACGGAATGGATTTAGATAACCATCAACAATTAATTTTAGCTGCTGCTGAAATAATGATAGAAATTTATATGGCTGAATCTGCAATTCTAAAAGCGGATAAAGTGATGAAAATGACTTCTGAAAAAGAAACTGAAGGACAAATTGCTATGGCAAAACTATGTTTATACAATGCTGTAGAAAAGGTGAATGCAAATGGAAAAGAAGCCATTATGTATTTCTCTGAAGGTGATGAACAACGAATGATGTTAATGGGACTAAAGCGATTTACAAAATATGTAAATGCTCCAAACACTATTGCTCTTCGTAAAATTATAGCTGCAAAAATAATTGACGAAAACAAATACTGCTTTTAATCAAAAAAAAACTTGATCTGAAAGTTTGACAACTTTTAAAGCCCTACCATTTTTTGTGAGTAGGGCTTTTTTAGTTAGTTTTATATCCTAATTATTTCTAAACTACTTTCTATGAAAAATCTTTTTATGCTCTTACTAATTAGCATCACTTATTTCAGTTATGCACAACCAAATACTGATATTTATTTGTTTGATTTAGATACAAGCAATGGCAAGTTTATTTTGAGTAATGTCAAAAATATTTCTGATAACAAAGGTTACGACAACCAGCCTTCCTTTTTTGATGACACTACTATTTTATACGCTGGCACTAGAAAAGGTCAAACTGATATCGTTCAATACAAAATTGATTCTGGCAAAAAAAAGTGGCTTACAAAAACTGATGGCAGTGAATACTCACCTTTAAAAATTCCATCCGAAAATGCAATATCGGCTATCCGATTAGAAAAAGATGAGACACAAAAACTATATAAGTATAATTTTAAAAATGGAAAGACTAGTATTCTCATCGATAGAATTGTAATTGGGTATCAAACTTGGTTTAATAAAAACACCTTGGTTTCTTCGGTATTAGAAGATGATATGTTATCACTCTATGTTTCTAATTTAAATATTGACAAGCACAATAAGATTGAACCAAATATTGGTAGATCATTACATAAAATTCCAAGTACAAATATGATTAGTTTTATTTCTAAAGCCTCAGATAATTGGGAAATTAAATCATTAGAGTTTGTGACAGGGAAAACAAAAACCATTACTACTACGCTACCGGAAGTTGAAGATATGTGTTGGCTACCTAATGGGACTATAGTAATGGGTAAGGAAAATGTCCTTTATAAATACAATCCTAATAAAGATTCTGAGTGGGCTGAAGTAGCGAGCTTAAGAGATTTTGACATCACAAACATCACTCGATTAACAGTAAATTCTGACGGGACAAAAATCGCTATAGTTGCAGAGCATGACCCAACATTAGCACCCAAACTAGAAAATATCTCTTGGATTTCTGGCAATTGGAAAGGGGAAGCATTTGGTGGAATTACTGAAGAAAATTGGAGTAAACCATCTGGCGATTCGATGATGGCAACATTTAAATTAATAGTTGATGAGAAAGTATCTTTCTACGAAATTGAAATTATTAGAGAAGTAAGCAATACCTTAATACTTCAACTCAAACATTTTAACAATGATTTAAAAGGATGGGAAACAAAAGATGAAACAATTGATTTCCCTCTAATAGAAGTATTACCAAGTAAGGTTGTGTTTGAGGGAATGACATTTGAAAAAACGAGCGATACTAACATGAGTGTCTTTGTAGATATGAAACAAAAAGATGGAAGTGTTGAAACAATTGAATTTAAGTATTCTAAGTAACAAGTCATCGTATTTGCTAACATAGTGAAGCAATCTCATAATGCGTATTGCCAAGATTATTGAGATTGCCACGTCGTACCTCCTCGCAAAGACGGAAAGATATTTTATCTTTATTTTTTGAAACAAAGTGCTGTCTACTTTATGACCAATAAAAATAATACTGTATTATATATTGGTGTTACTTCAGAATTGGTTAGAAGAGTTTATAAGCATAAAACAAAAATTTTTAAAGGGTTTACTTCAAAATATAAATGAAGCAATCAGAGAGAAACAACTTAAAAAAGGAACTAGAAAAAAGAAGAATGATTTAATAAATATTGAAAACTCTGAATGGAAGGATTTATCAGAAGGTTGGATTTTTAATATTAGTTGATATTTAATTGAACCGTCTTTGCGAATCCCAAAAGTGAAACGCATTGGGATGTGGCAATCTCATTATGAGAGTTACTAGGCTTAATTAGATCGCCACGTCTTACCTCCTCGCGAAGACGTCATTGCGAACGCAGTGAAGCAATCTCATGATGTATATTACAATGTTTAAACAGATCACCACGTCGTGCCTCCTCGCGAAGACGTCATTGCGAACGTAGTGAAGCAATCTCAGGATGATTATTGCAAAGATTAATGATATCGCCACGTCGTACCTCCTCGCGAATACGGACAACTAAGCGAAGAGGTATAATAAAAAAGAGGCGTTATGAAAATAACGCCTCTTTTAATATAAGTTTAGTAGACTCCTCTATTCTATCAATAATCTACTAGTTGATGTTTTTCCTTCCTCAACAACTTTTAGGATATATACACCTGCATTTAATGACTCCACATTTATGGCACCATTTTGTTGTATGTCTGTAGCCAAAACTTGTTTACCTAGTACATCAAAAATCTGTACCGATTTAGCAGCATTACTCATTGTAGTAATCGTTAATCTACCATCTACAACAGGGTTTGGGTACGCTGTAAAGTTTTCGATTTCGTTTCTTTCAGCTGAAAGTACCCAATCAGAATATACTCTAATATAATCAATAGCGATATCTTCATCACCTGAATTAAGATCAAATTCAAAAGTAAATACAATTTCATCTCCGCCACTAATTGGAATATCAAATACTATATATTCTGCAAAAGTTGAAGTAATTTCTGTTCCATTTCCTTCACCGTCAAAATTTGTATCAATTCTAGGTGGGTTATTAGTTGTACTTCCCGTATCTTCTCCTTCTATCCATAATAAATTTTGAGGCAACCCTCCATCAATTGAATAGGTAATATGTAAATAATCTGGATCGTCCCAATCTTGATTTGACCCATCATCATCTTCCGCAATTAACATTCCAATATCTATAGTGCTATGACCTGTTACAGTAATAGATTTAGTTGTTAAAGTTAAAGGTCTAGTAGCACCTTCACCATCTATGTCTTGAGCTGCAAAGTAATTAGATCCATTTGGAGATGAAACTACATAACCACCCGAAATAGTTAAAGCCTCACTTGTGTTTAAAAAAAAGTCGGAAGATCCATCAGAAAATTCGGATATAGCTCCATTCGCATCAGAAGTTGTATAATTAGATCCATCTCCTGGAACTTCAAAATCTTCAATGTACAATAGTTGCCCAAAAGACAAAACTGTAATAAAAAGAGTTGCTAGTGTAAAGTAAATTTTTTTCATAATTTTAATAGTTTAAGTTTTAATAGTAAAAAAATACGCCCTCTAGTTTTTGAGGGCGTATTTATATAGTTAATAATTGATTATTCGATAATTAATTTTCTTGTGGCAGTTTTACCTTCTTCTTCAACTTTTAAGATATAAATACCTTGTGTTAAATTAGAAACTTGTACTCGCTCGTTAGCTTGTACTTGCCTATTATAAACTTGCTTACCTAGCATGTCATAAATTTGTACCATTCTTTCTAAGTTACTTATAGAGCGAATGCTAAACTCACCAGAATTCACTGGATTTGGATATACAGAAAAACCTTCTATATCATTTCTAGCAACGGATAGCGATGCAGAAGCTACATCTCCCCAAGAAGCACCAATTTGTAACTCATCCATTGTCATGAATGGAGTTCTAGTTGGTCTATCTTGTCTAATCATAAATTCTGCTAAAGTAATACCTGAATATGTAGTTGCTTCAGAAATGTCAGCAGCAGGTTCTGCACCACCTAATGCAGGATTTACCCAAGCACTCACTGTGTCATTATCTAAATCATAACTCATTACTACAAAAACAGTAGTATTGTCATTAAATGGACCCGTAGTAACTGTTAATGTTGAACTACCACTTATTCCAATATTATAAGTATCCGTATCAATAAAATTAATAAAAAGTCTTGCAGCATAACCTCCTGAATCTTCTCTTAAAACAGCAAAATAACCATCTTCAGTTACGGCAGTTAAATCAGTAACATCCATCATAAAAGATGCATATATTTTACCACTAGATGTTGGTGTAAAACCAACGGAAGGGTCTGTACCAGTTCCATCAAAAGTTATAGAATTTCCTGAACCAACAAGTGTAGAGTAAGAAAGGTTTCCACTATTAATTAATACTTCATCACCAGAAAAATTATTCGTCCAAATATTTTGGTCTCCTAAATTTTCTGCAGCTGTATAATCAAATGCTTCATGAAAAGGTAAGGTTTGTACAATATTGTTTATCGTAAAATTAACTGTCGCATTAACTTCAGGAGATAAAACAGCATTTGAATTATCAACTAACTCCATATAGACTGTATGTGATCCATCAGCCAAACCAGTTAATGAAATAGGATCAGTATCATATTTCATTGGTTGTGAAGCTCCATCTAATGTCCAATTGATATGACCTTCACCTGTTCCATTTGCTACATCCCAATTACTAACAATAAATCCAACATCTGTATAATCAGTCATTATAGTTGAACCCTCTGTAGGTGATGAAATAACTAAAGCAGGATCTGGTGAAGCTGCTTCTGCAAAAAATGAAAAATCATCCCAATACACAACAGCAGTCCCATATGTTCTTACTTCAAAAGTAAACTCATTTGCAGTTGCAGGCGCAACAAGTGTTACTGTGTATTCTGTCCAAGCATTACCGTTTGTATCAAAATATCCATTTGCTGGACCTCTAAGCTCATCTGCGTTATCTGTGAGTGTTGAACCAGAATTTTTCCAAGAACTCCAAATTCTTCCATCTGTTCCATCACCAAAACCAGCAGCTATTTTATACCACAATGTTAATGTATAAGAATTTCCAGGAATAATTCCTGTAATTGTTTGATCTAAATCTGACCTTCCTCCAGTTTGTTTAACAGCATATGTTCCTACATGAATTTCGGTAGCTTCTTGCTCTACTCCTTCAATATCATCCCAACTTGTTGGAGTCGTTGCATCATCCCAAGATTCAAACCCCCCATTTAGTAACATCTCTTGCCCATAAGAAGCAGAAGTGATTAAAATTGTAAAAAGTAATAAGTAAATTTTTTTCATAATGTTTGTTTAAATTAATTTGTTTTTTTTCAGCCTATAAATATACATACAATTATTAGATGTTCAAACAATTGTGGATATAATAATTGTATTTGTGCAAAGATTGTTTTTTTGTAGGTTTTTAACAGGAACTCTTTGTTATCAAATTGTTATGAATGATGATTTTAAATTGTTCTTTAACCCGATTAATACCCTAATAAGTCTAATATCTCTTCTGGAGATTTATCAGATTTTCTATTATAAAACTCTAGCGCTAACTCTGCTCTGTTTGTAAATACGCCTTCTATGCTATTTTTATATTTATTGAGCTGTTCTACAGTATCAAAAGTATATGGGTGAATTATTAATCCTGTTTTATGAATCATTTCTGTCATCCATGGTGCAGTTAATTCTTCATAATTATTAGGCTCTCCTTCAATACTCGATCCTATAATTTGCACATTGTATTTTAGTCCAAAGCCAATTGCTGTTTGATATACTTCTTTTAAATCTCCCTTCATGTCAGGTTTCCACAATAGAAAGCACTTAGGAATGTTTGGTAATTCTGTTTCTAAATTTATGATGCTTTCTGGAGAAAAAGATTGTAAAATTACGCGTGCATTTGAATTTGCTATTCCAACTTTATTTTCAATCGTTTCAATTTTTTTTGGGTTTGTATTGATGTTCCAGCCCAATTGGCTGAGTTTATCACTCAAGTGTTTTTCAATGTTTAATTTTGGATGTTTTGTTTCGATATAAATTCCTGGTCTATTCCCATTATCACTGGGGTCTTTCTCGTATTCATATTTTCCAGTCCAAATACTATTTACTATTTCTTTAACAGGTTCTCCATCTATCTTTTTTATTCGATAGCCTTCTGCTATCATAATTACATCTTGTAAGGTTGCAATTTTTAATCCTATAAATCCAGTTCTTGCCTTTTCTGGGTTCTCTTTATTAAACCACGAACCAGCATCTAAACTTCGTAATTCTTTTAGTGTGAAATTATCAACAGTTGGGTTATCAACCGCTGGAAATATTTCAGAAACATTTGTTGTTCTTTCTAAGGTATCATCATGTAAAGCAACCAAGACACTATCTTTTGTCATTTGAATATCTAATTCTAAATAGTCTGCTCCAATATTTCTTGCCCATAAAAAAGCAGGTTCTGTTTCTTCTGGCGCCCAATAGGTCGTACCTCTGTGTGCAATAACAACATCTTTATTTATATAGTTTTGTACCGTTTTAGCATTTTCATTAATCATTAGTAATTCCTTTTTGCTTTTCTCAACATTCTTACATGATATGATTCCTACAATTATTAAAAGCAACCATATATATTTTTGTATCTTCATTTTTAAACTTGATTTTCTTTTAATTTGTGATTCTTGTTTTCAATAACCCACGTGTATCCAATACATAAAATAGATAAAACACAAGCTAAAACAAGTAATCTGAAACTACTGTTCCACCCAAAATTATCAATTAAATACCCCATTACAATATTTGCTGTTAATGCTCCACCCAAATAGCCAAATAATCCTGTAAATCCAGCTGCTGTTCCTGCAGCATTTTTTGGAACTAAATCTAAGGCTTGCACCCCAATCAACATTACTGGACCATATATTAAAAACCCAATTGCTACCAAAGCAATATTGTCTATCATTGGCTTACCTGCCGGATTTTTCCAATACACAACTACAGCAATTAAAACTAATATCATATAGATAATACTTACCGGAGCTCGTTTTCCTTTAAACCATTTATCACTGACAATACCTGCGATGATGGTTCCAGGAATCCCTGCCCATTCATACAAAAAATACGCCCAACCTGATTCATTTAAAGAAAAATTCTTTACCTCTTTTAAATAGGTTGGCGCCCAATCTAACACCCCATATCTAACCAAATACACAAATATATTTGCAATGGCTATAAACCATAACAATTTGTTTTTGAATACATATTTTACAAAAATTTCTTTGGCAGAAATAGGTTCGTTTTGATTAATTCCTTTAATCTCTTCAGGATAATCATTTGTATATTCTTCTATTGTTGGTAAACCAACTGCCCCTGGTTTATCTCTCAAAGTCAAATAAATAATCACTGCAATAAAAACAGCAATCATACCTGGAACATAAAATTTGGCATGCCAATCATTAAAAACAGCAACTCCATAAATTGCCAAAGGCCCTATTAAGCCACCTCCAATATTGTGAGCTGTATTCCAGATAGACATTTTAGTACCTCGTTCTCTAACTGAAAACCATTGTACCATGATTCTTCCACTTGGTGGCCAACCCATACCTTGAAACCAACCGTTTAATAACAACAAAATAAACATGATAGTAACGGATGATGTTGCAAAAGGAAAAAAACCCATCGTAATCATAATCAAACCTGACATCAGCAAACCAATAGGCATAAATTTACGAGCATCGCTCCTATCAGAAACATTGCCCATCAAAAATTTACTTAATCCATAAGCTATGGCAACTCCTGATAAGGCAAATCCCAATTCTAATTTTGAAAATCCTTGTTCAATTAAATCTGGCATTGCAAGAGCAAAATTTTTACGAACCAAATAATATCCTGCATACCCAATAAAGATTCCAAAAAATACTTGCCACCGCATTTTTTTATAGGTTGCATCTATTTTGTTTCTTGGAAGTAATGGCTTATCTAAAGGAGGTTTCAAGAATCTAAACATAATGTACTTTTAATTTAATATAAATCCTTGAGCAAGCTCAGTAAATTTTTGAACTTCTTCTGCTTTCCATTCACTATCATAACCCAGTTCCTTTGCGACAATATCGGCTACTATTGGCGCCATTCGTATACTTTCTTTTGCGTCTAAAAACAATGCTCGCGTTCTACGTGACAGAACATCTTCAACATTTCTTGCATATTCTTTTTTCACTGCCCAAACAACTTGTGCTTTATTAATTTTTAAATCTTCACTAATCCAATCGCTTAATTCAGGGTTACTAGAAATCATATTTTCAATTCCATTCATATCTGAACCATAAAAATACAAATAGTTCTGAAAGTCTATATTTTGTTTATATCCATGAATATGTAAACTTTTTGTAATACTTTTCTTTTTAGGAAGGCTGGCTAATATAGCCAATTTGTTTACAACATCTTCTCCCATCTCACGATAGGTCGTCCACTTACCACCTATAATTGACACTAAGTTTGAGCTTGAAACGACAATTTTATGTTTTCTAGAAATCTCTTTTGTTTTTCCATCAACTCCTTTCTTCGGTGCTGCCAAAGGTCTTAACCCTGCAAAAACACTTTTAACATCGGTACGTGTTGGTTTAGTTTCTAAATATCTACCCGCTGTTTCCAATATAAAATTTACCTCTTCGTCTGTCACATTTGGTTCAATAATTGCTTTATTTTTTGGGATATCTGTTGTTCCAACAATTACTTTATTGTGCCATGGAACTGCGAATAAAACTCTGCCATCTCTTGTCTTAGGAATCATTAGTGCATAATCTGATTGCAGAAACTTTTTATCTAATATTAAATGTACTCCTTGGCTTGGTTTTACAATATGTCGTGCTTTTGGGTTGTCTTTCTGAATCAATTTATCAACAAAAACACCCGTTGCATTTAAAACAACCTTAGCTTTTATAGCATATTCTTTTCCTGTTTCTTGATCTCTTGCTATGACGCCGCAAATTTTTTGATTTTCCTTTATGAAGTTTTCAACTTCCATATAGTTTAATGCTACGCCCTCATTTTCTATGATTGTCTGCACCAAATTAATCCCCAATCTAGCATCGTTAAATTGACCATCATGGTATTTAATACTTCCTCTTAAGTTTTTTTTCTTTACTGTCGGAATTTTTTCTATAGTTTCTTCTCGAGAAAAAGGTACAGATTTTCCAAACCGAAGACCTTTTGCTAATAAATCGTAAATGGTTAGTCCTATTGTATAAAATGGTTTATACCACCACTTATATGATGGAATTAAAAAAGGAATATTCTTCACTAAATGTGGTGCGTTTTTGAACAAAATACCACGTTCTCTCAAGGCCTCGAGTACTAAGAAAATATCTCCTTGAGCTAAATACCTTACACCACCATGCACCAACTTTGTGCTTCTACTCGAAGTGCCTTTAGTAAAATCATATTGCTCTAGCAATAAGGTTTTATACCCCCTAGTTGCAGATTCTAGCGCAGCTCCTAAACCAGTTGCTCCACCACCAACAACTATAAATAATATCCCAATCTTTTTTTTTAGATTTAATTTTTGATACGAATTGTTCTCTTGTTGGCATTATTAATTTTTTCTAAAATCTTCTATTTAGAAGTAATTCATTCAAAAGTAATCAAATAATATGTCAATTTATACTACTTTTACAACTATGAAAAAAATTACTTTATTCGTTTTGTTTTCACTGATATTAGTAGCATGTGGAGAAAAAAAAGTATTCAAAGAAAAATGGACTCAAGAAAAAGCCCCAAAAACTTTTAAGGCGCGCTTTGAAACAACTCAAGGCGATTTTGAGATCACTGCAATTAGATCATTATCACCAAAAGGAGTCGACAGACTCTACCAACTCATAAAACACGATTTTTATACAGACATAGCTTTGTATAGAGTGTTGCCAAAATTTGTAGTTCAATTTGGAATTCACAACGATTCAGTTATTAATAATTCTTGGAGTCACTATAAATTACCCGATGAACCTATTTTACATAAAAATGATTCCATGACCATTGCTTTTGCAAGAGGTGGTGTAGAAACACGCACAACACAACTCTTCATCAACATGAAAGACAACCATCGGTTAGATAATTTGGAATACTCTGGAGTTAAAGGATTCACAGTTGTTGCAAAAGTTACTAGTGGTTTTGAAACTGTTCGTAAATTTTATGCAGATTATGGCCCTAAACCTGCAAGCCAACAAGATTCTATTTACACAAAAGGGAATGATTTTTTAAAACGAAATTATCCTAAATTAGATTATATCAACAAAGTAACTATTATAAAATAATGTACAAAACTTTAAATCTTGACACATGGATTAGAAAAGATCATTTCAACTTTTTTAAACAATTAGAAGAACCTTTTTTTGGAGTTACCGTCCCCATTGATTGTACTATATCTTTTAAAAAATCAAAAAAAGAAAAACAATCCTTTTTTTTATCCTATCTACACAAAGCTTTGGCAGCTGTGAATAGTGTTGAGTGTTTCAGGTACAGAATTTCTGGTGATGATATTTTGGTTTATGACCAAATAGATGCTTCTGCAACTATTGGAAGAGCAGATGGCACCTTTGGGTTTTCATATATAAAATTCCACCCAAATTTTCAAGAATTTAATTTAATAGCCAAAAAAGAAATTGAACGTGTTCAAAATAATAACGGATTAGAAGTCGCTGTTGCTGGAGACCATGTAATTCATTTTTCAGCATTGCCGTGGCTAGATTTTACTTCGTTTTCTCATGCCCGTAGTTTTACATTTGAAGATAGCTCACCTAAAATATCAGTTGGAAAGATGACTGAAAGCAATGGCAAAAAATCATTCTCAGTATCTATACATGCGCATCATGGGCTGGTTGATGGTTTTCATGTGGGGCAGTTTGTGGAGAAGTTTCAAGAGTTAATGAATGCTTAGACGTATTACTTAAATACGTATTCTCGACTTCTTTTTTCTTACCCGAACCCAATAATGGTATACCATCAACATACTCGATTTTTACAGTAGCATCACCTCCCAATACAGATTTATATTCTGCAATTAATTCATCTTCTTGTTCTACTTTTTTATCAGTATTTAATTTTAAAACATATTCTTTCTCACCACATTGCACAAACTGAAATTGTTTAAAATCACCATACTTTGCCATATAAGAAGATATTTGTGAAGGTAGTATCTCGCCTTTGGTATTTAGTATTAAATCTAACTTTCTTCCTTCAACATTAACCAAAAAAGGCTCTTCAATACCCTCATTATTTTTAACTATTTCCAATTGCCCAACATCCCCAGTATCATATCTAATCAACGGCACCGCATAGTTAAACAAATCAGTAACTACAATTCTACCATAGGTTCCATTTTTAACAGGCACATCTTTATTCATGTCAAATATTTCGATAAAAAAACTACCTGAATTAATTTTAAAATATCCTGCCCTATCAATTTCTTCTTGAGCCATAATTCCTAATTCCATAGTTGAATATCTTGACACAATGGTTGTCTTAAAATATTTTTTTACTGCCTCTTTAGTGTAATCATTTAAACGTTCGGACATAGCAATTATTGAATTAATATTGCAATGATTCATTGGCTTTGCATTTGTTTTATCAAGATGCTTACATATCCTTTCAAATGCCGATGAATAGCCCAATAAGCCTGTTCTGCAATCCTTTTTAATATCCTTCATCATAGCGTCTATACCTTCTCCTTCTAATCCTAACACACTATAGTGGCAAGTGTTTCGAATCCAATTTTTTGATCTCATCTTTGGCCATAGCTTAAAATAAATCAGCTTTTGACCGAATGTAAAATTAGCTCGTTCTCCTAAATAAATTACTTCTGCTCGGTGACGATAGCATTTATCTAAATTATGTAATGTTTCAAAAGGAACACCTGTTGAACCGCTTGTAGAAACTTTATGATTTTTTTTGTTTTTATAATCTAACGATAAGAAATTAAAAAAATTATCAGCAATAATATTCCGGTCTGTTACAGGAAAATCTGCAATTGAATTATAATTTTTGAATTGATTAAAATAATCGCAAGTAGTTACGGCATGCTGTAAAATAGAATCTAAATATCCATCTCTCCTTTTAGTCACTTTTGGGTCTGCATAATTTTGCATCATTGATTTTATATCATCATAATGCCTTTTTACATGCCTCCCTTGTAAGAAATCTATAAGCCTGTAAGAGCGATTTCGAACTCTGTCTAACGCCCTATTAATATTAAATATGGAAAATTCATTTTTCATAGCCGCTAATCATTTAAGTTTTTTTAACCTAAAGCAACTACTAAAGTATAAATGTTTCTTTTAAAAAAATATGATTTTTATCATACTTAACTACAGAATATCTTTTACTAAAAAAGGCACTCTCATTACTGAGAGTGCCTTTTTTATTTAGACTCTTGCTTGCACAAGATAAAAGAAAATTACTTTTCTTCTTCTACTTCTTCAAAGTCAACATCTTGTACATCATCTTCTCCAGATGTGCCACCTTCTGGCTGTTCACCTGCTGCACCAGCTCCACTCGCTTGTGCTTCTTGTTCTGCTTTGTACATTTCTTCTGAGGCTACTTTCCAAGCTTCATTAATCTTTTCCATAGCTGCATCAATTTCTGCTATGTCTTGAGACTCATGAGCTTTTTTCAACTCTTCTAAAGCAGCTTCAATAGGCCCTTTTTTATCTTCAGATAATTTATCTCCAAATTCTTCCAATTGTTTTTCTGTTTGGAATATCATTGAATCAGCTCCATTGATTTTTTCTGCTTTATCTTTTGCTTCTTTATCAGCATCCGCATTTGCTTCTGCATCTTGTTTCATTTTTTGAATTTCTTCTTCTGTCAATCCTGATGAAGCTTCGATACGGATATTATGCTCTTTTCCTGTTCCTTTATCTTTTGCCATTACTTGAATAATACCATTGGCATCAATATCAAAAGTCACTTCAATTTGTGGAATACCTCTACCTGCTGGTGGAATTCCATCTAAATGGAAACGACCAATAGTATTGTTATCTGCAGCCATTGCGCGTTCACCTTGTAAAACATGAATCTCTACTGATGGTTGATTTGCAACTGCTGTTGAAAACACTTGTGATTTCTTCGTAGGAATCGTAGTATTTGCATCAATTAACTTCGTAAATACATTCCCCATAGTTTCAATACCTAATGATAACGGAGTAACATCTAACAACAATACATCTTTTACATCACCAGTTAAAACTCCACCTTGAATCGCTGCACCAACTGCAACAACCTCATCAGCATTCACTCCTTTTGATGGTTTTTTTCCAAAGAATTTCTCAACTGCTTCTTGCACAGCCGGAATACGAGTTGATCCACCTACCAAGATAACTTCATCAATATCAGATTTTGATAAGTCTGCAGCTTTCAATGCAACTTCACATGGTTTGATTGTTCTTTTAACTAAATCGTCTATTAATTGCTCAAACTTTGCTTTTGTCAATGTACGCACCAAGTGTTTTGGCCCGCTTGCTGTTGCAGTAACATATGGCAAGTTAATTTCAGTTTGTGCAGAAGAAGATAATTCGATTTTTGCCTTTTCTGCTGCTTCTTTTAAACGTTGCAATGCCATAGGATCTTCTCTTAAATCCATATTTTCTTCCGCCTTAAATTCTTCAGCCAACCAAGTGATAATTTTACCATCAACATCATCACCTCCTAAATGTGTGTCACCATCAGTAGCCAATACTTCAAAAACACCATCACCTAATTCTAAGATAGAAACGTCATGTGTACCACCACCAAAATCAAATACTACAATTTTTTGATCGTCGTGTTTTTTATCCATACCATAAGCCAATGCTGCTGCAGTTGGTTCATTGATAATACGAGAAACTTTTAAACCAGCAATTTCACCTGCTTCTTTTGTAGCTTGTCTTTGCGCATCATTAAAATATGCTGGTACAGTTACCACTGCTTCTGAAACTTCCTGACCTAAATAATCTTCGGCAGTTTTTTTCATTTTTTGCAATACCATTGCTGATATTTCTTGTGGTGTGTATAAACGACCATCAATATCAACTCTTGGAGTATCGTTATCTCCTTTTACTACTTTATAAGGAACACGTTTAATTTCTTTAGCACATTCTGAGAATTTATTCCCCATAAAACGCTTAATAGAATAAACTGTTTTTAACGGATTTGTTACCGCTTGTCTTTTTGCTGGATCACCAACTTTTCTATCGCCACCTTCAATAAAAGCAACAATAGAAGGTGTTGTTCTTTTACCTTCTGCATTAGGAATCACAACTGGCTCATTACCCTCCATTACAGAAACACAAGAGTTTGTAGTACCTAAATCAATTCCGATTATTTTACTCATAATTTTTTATTTTATATTTTTATTACTGTATTGTATTTTTTTACTCGGTTGATACAAGTCAATCTTTATGCCAACAGATTTTTTATGTCATGTTGTCATAATTCAAAATTTACAGCGAACTTTGTGTCATTTATTTGCTGATATAATTGTTAAAAATGACATCGATATTTTTTGCAATAACATATATTTGTCTCACAAAAAGCAACACACTTCTAAAATGGAATGTATCTCAATTTTTAATATGCTAAAGATAGGCATTGGTCCTTCTAGCTCACATACTTTGGGCCCCTGGAGAGCTACAGAAAAGTGGATACATACTTTAGCAGCATCTGACTCTTTAGATAAAATCACTAGTATAAAAATTGATTTGTATGGATCCTTATCACTAACAGGAAAAGGGCACGCCACAGATTTAGCTATTTTATTGGGCTTGACTGGAGCTGATCCGGAACAAATTCCAGTTGATGATATACAATCTATAATTGAGAGTATAAACACTTCACAACAAATAACAATTAACGACAAATACACTGTTGATTTTAATCCGAAAGAAGACATTATTTTTAATCGAGATTTTTTACCTTTTCATTCAAATGGTTTAAAATTTTCAGCATACCAAAATAAAGAAATTATATCCTCCGAAATTTATTATTCTATCGGGGGAGGATTTGTTGTTCAAGAAGAGTATACAGGCGAAAAAGAAAAGGCAGCAATTTACAGCACATTTCCATATCCAATTCAGACGGCCAAAGAATTAGAAAATTATTGTCAAGAAAAGCAACTCAAAATATCGGATATTGTTTTAGAGAATGAAAAATCGCTAAGAACTGAATCTGAAATTGACAAAGAAATTCATCGTATTTGGGATACCATGCTAGAATGTATGTATATTGGTTGTCATACAGAAGGTAAATTACCCGGAGGTTTAAATGTACGTCGTCGTGCATTTGATATACATCAAAAATTAAAAGGAGAAACACCTTATACAAATCCAAAAGAATGGGTTACTTCTATTCGTGATACCGAAGTAAAATTTAGACAAATATTAAAATGGGTAAGCTGCTTTGCCCTAAGTGTAAATGAGGTGAATGCATCCTTAGGAAGAGTTGTAACTGCGCCCACCAACGGAAGTGCTGGTGTAATACCTTCAGTTTTAATGTATTATTTAGTGATAGAAAATCACAAAGCAGACTTTGAACACATCAAGCAATTTTTATTGGTGGCTGGAGAAATTGGAAGCATCGTTAAAAAAGGGGCTACGATATCGGCAGCTATGGGAGGCTGTCAAGCAGAAATTGGAGTTTCCTCAGCTATGGCTGCTGGAGCATTGACTGAATTATTAGGCGGTACCCCAGAGCAAGTTATGATTGCCAGTGAAATTGCTATGGAACATCACTTAGGTTTAACCTGTGACCCTATTGGCGGCTTGGTTCAAATTCCGTGTATCGAAAGAAATGCTATGGGAGCTATAAAAGCTATTAATGCAGCAGAATTAGCTCTAGATACTAATTCTCAAAATGTAAAAGTTCCTTTTGATAAAGTAATAAACACTATGTGGGAAACGGCTAAAGATATGCACACTAAATATAAAGAAACATCAGAAGGTGGTTTGGCAGTTAGCGTAAATATTGCTGATTGTTAATATATTAGACAACTAATATTAGGTGACGGAAGACTGATAGCTAAAATTGAATACTAAAACTATGACCATAAATTGTAACGGAAAATTAATAGACCTTTCTACACCTAAAGTAATGGGAGTTTTAAACCTAACTCCTGATTCTTTTTATGATGGTGGTAAATTCTCGTCCGATTTAGATATTTTAAATCAGGTGGAGAAAATGTTGACTGACGGAGCTACTTTTATTGATATTGGAGCCTACTCTTCTAGACCAAATGCTGAGCATATATCAGAAAATGAAGAATTAAATAGATTATTACCTAACATCAAAATCATTTTAAAAAAATTTCCAGAAGCTCTAATTTCTGTTGATACCTTTAGAAGTAATATTGTTAAAGAATGTGTTAACTCTGGAGCATGTATGGTGAATGATATTTCTGGCGGAACTTTGGACACCAATATGTATAAAACAATTGGCAAACTTCAAGTACCATATGTATTAATGCATTTAAAAGGAACCCCTCAAAACATGCAACAAAACTCAAGCTATGAAAATGTGGTAAGAGATGTTTTGAAATACTTTTCTGAAAAAGTTGCACTTTTAAGAAAAGAAAAAGTGAATGATATTGTTTTAGATGTTGGGTTTGGCTTTGCTAAAACTTTGAAACACAATTATACATTACTTAAAAATTTAGAACATTTTAACATACTAGAATTACCATTACTTACAGGTGTATCTCGAAAATCAATGTTATACAAGCTCTTAAATGCAGATGCTAAAAACGCATTGAATGCAACTACAATAGCAAACACAATTGCCTTACAAAAAGGCACGAATATTTTGAGAGTTCATGATGTAAAAGAAGCAATGGAAGCGATAAAAGTAGTGGCTGAAATTCAATAATAATCTAACGAATCAAAGCAGATAATTTTAGTACATTTACAAAAAACAATTTATGCTAGACTTTTTAGACTATTCCTTTCTAGATATTTTAGATGTAGTACTTGTTGCCATTTTACTCTATTATATTTACAAATTACTAAGAGGCACAGCTGCTATCAATATTTTTATTGGTATTACTATTATTTTCTTGATTTGGAAAATTACTGTAGCACTAGAAATGGAAATGCTTAGTGGAATTTTAGGCACCTTAACAGGAGGCGGTATTGTAGCATTAATTGTTGTTTTTCAACAAGAGATTCGTAAATTTTTGTTGATGCTAGGCACCACAAATTTCACTTCTAAACGCAACTTTTTAAAACAGTTAAAATTTCTAAAATCCGAGGTTCACATTGAAACAGATGTTGAAACTATTGTAAATACTTGTGAAACAATGGGCAAAACAAAAACTGGTGCATTGATTGTTTTTGAGCGAAATCAAAAGTTAGATTTTGTAAAAACTTCGGGAGACACTATGAATGCGGAAGTGAACAAGCCTATTCTTGAAAGTATCTTTTTTAAAAATAGCCCATTACATGATGGAGCCATAATTATTAAAGACAACAAAATTATTGCTACACGAATTGTTTTACCTCTATCAGACAAAAATATTCCGGCTAGATTTGGATTACGCCATAGAGCTGCCATCGGGATTTCAGAAAAAACAGATGCCTTGTGTTTAGTGGTTTCTGAAGAAACAGGAAAAATTTCTTATATAAAAGATGGAGAGTTTGTGTTGTATGAAGATGACTTTAGTTTAATAGAAACTTTAAAAAGTGATTTAACTTAAAAAGGTATAAGATCGCTTCTTAGTTTTTAGATTTAAGATGAAAGACTATTAACTTCGGGTTTTATTCTACAAATCTAACTCGCAAATTGCATATCATATAAATTGCTATAGTAGCTTTTGTTTGCTAAAAGCTCTTGATGTGAACCTTGTTCTACAATTAACCCTTTGTCCATCACAATAATTTTATCGGCTTTTTTAATGGTAGTTAATCGATGTGCAATAATTATAGAGGTTTGATTTTGTGTGATTTTATCAGTTGCTTTTTGAATTAATTGTTCAGAAAATGAATCTATGCTCGATGTTGCTTCATCTAAAATTAAAATACTCGGATTACTAATATACGCTCTTAAAAACGAAATTAATTGCCGCTGACCAGATGACAACATTACCCCTCTTTCTTTTACATTATAATTATAATCATTCGGTAAAGTCATGATAAACTCATGGATTCCAATTTCTTTGGCAGCAACTTTAACTTGCTCTAACGGTATCTCTTTATTCAATACTATATTTTTATAAATAGTATCAGAAAACAAAAAGACATCTTGTAAAACAATTGCTACATTTTTACGAAGTGTTGGAATTGTATATTTACTGATATTCTCATCATCAACTTTTATCTGTCCTGAATTAATTTCATAAAAACGATTGATTAAATTTATAATCGTTGTTTTACCAGCACCTGTTGCACCTACAATTGCCACGGTTTCTCCAGATTTCACATCAAAAGAAACACCCTTTAAAACTTCTTCATTATTTATATAGCTAAATCTAACATCCTTAAAAGAAATTTTCCCTTTAAAATGTGCTGCCTCAATACTTCCTTTATCCTCAATCTGACTTTCGGTATCTAATACTTCAAAAATACGCTCGCCAGCAACAATTCCCATTTGCATGGTGTTAAACTTATCTGCAATCTGACGCAAAGGCCTAAACAACATTTGTGAAATCATTATAAAAAAGAAAACATCTTCAATTTTAGTTTCTGACCCAATTGCAATTATTTCTATTCCTCCAAACCATACAATAAATCCTAATGCAATTGAAGTTAACACTTCGGCAATTGGAAAGAAAATTGAATAATACCAAATTGTTTTTACCCATGCTGTTTTGTGCTTGTCATTTATTTCAATAAAATTTTTATTTTCAATTTTCTCGCGGTTAAACAGTTGTAAAATTTTCATTCCAGTAACGCGCTCTTGAACAAATCCATTCATATTTGCTGCTTGTGAACGTATTTCTTTAAAGGATACTTTTACTGCTTTTTGAAATAATTTTGTTGCATAAATCAAAATAGGCAGAACAATCAAATTTATAATTGCCAATCGCCAATTGACAGCAATCATAAAAATTACTGCTATCAGCATAGTTAGCAAATCACTAATTATCATAAAAAACCCTTGCCCAAAAAAATCTGCTATTCGTTCTACATCGGTTACAACTCTCGTTACTAATTGCCCTACGGATGACTTATCAAAATAACTCATCTTAAAAGAAAGCATATGGTGGTATAGTTTCATCCGTATATCTTTAATGATGGTAAAACCCAGACGATGTGCTGAATAGATAAAAAATAATCGTGTCATAGTTTCTAACAATAACACTGCAAACATGATTAAAATTATATTTAGTAAGCCTTCTGCATCTTTTAAAGTGATGTAATTACCCACAATATATTTTAAGAATAGTGGTCTAAGAATGGCAAGGAATGATAATAAAATTACTGAAGACAATGTTAAAAATAATTGTAAACGATATTTTTTGGCAGATTCCATTAACCTCCCAAAAACTTTTACATCAAATACCTTTACCTGTTCTTTACTCATATTATTTTTTTGATTTTGGATATACGATTTTAGTTAAAAACAAACCTCTTGCCGGAACTGAAAACCCAGCTTCACTTCTATCTTCACTAGCTATGATATCTTTAAAATCATCTAATGAAGTTTTATTTAAGCCAACATTAATTAAGGTACCAACTATTGCTCTCACCATATTTCTTAAAAATCGATTTGCTGTAATATGAAAAGTCAGTAAGTTACCTTTTGGCTCCCAATAAGCTTCAGTAACATCACAATTAAAAGTCTTAATATCAGTCATCACTTTAGAAAAACATTTAAAATTAGTATGATTTAATAAAATTGCTGCTGCTTCATTCATTTTATCTACATCTAATTTTTGATGAAACAATTGCCAAGTCGTTTCTAACATAAAGGGGTTACGTCCTACAAAAATTCGATATTCATAACTTCTACTAACCGCATCGAACCGCGCGTGTGCTTTATCAGCAACATTTGTAATTGTTTTGATAACAATATCATCAGGCAAATAAGAATTCAATTTAAATAAAATAACATTGATATCAAATACAGTTTCAACATCAAAATGCGCAAACATTTGTAAAGCATGCACCCCCGCATCTGTACGTCCTGCACCCATAATATTGATTTTACACTTTAATAATTTAGACAATCCTTCATTAATTTTTTCTTGTACAGAAATTGCGTTTGGCTGATATTGCCAACCGTGATAATGGGTTCCTTTATATGAAAGTTCTAGAAAATATCTCAAGTGAATCACTTATTTTTGTGGGATACAAATATACTATAATTCAGAATTAGGAATTAAAAATTCTGAAAGCTTTAACAGTATACCAAAATGAACTCCCTTTTTCACGAAAAAGACAAAAAAGTGAAACTATAAAATTACATGATAAAAATTTTACTCCTTTCTGATACTCATAGCTATATTGATAATCAAATTTTAAAACATGTAAAACAAGCTGATGAAGTTTGGCATGTAGGAGATATTGGTGATATCAAAGTTACTGATGCCATTAAGAATTTAAAACCTCTTAGAGCTGTCTATGGCAATATTGATAATACTGAGATTCGGTCAGAATTTACACTAGATAATAAATTTACAATAGAAAATGTATCCATTTGGATGACTCATATTGGGGGTTATCCTAATAGATATGATCTTAGAATTAGAGAGGAAATTAAAAATACCCCACCAAAAATTTTTATCAGTGGTCACTCTCATATTTTAAAAGTACAGTTCGATAAAAAGTTAAATCTCTTACATATAAATCCTGGAGCAGCTGGTAAACACGGACATCATCAGGTTAGAACTATGATTCGTTTTGTTATTGATAAGGACATTGTTAAAAAATTAGAAATCATAGAATTAGAAAAAAGAATTTAGCCTATTTTAGAATTGGCAACTTCATATAAATATGTGTTCCTATTTCTTCGGATGAATTAATTTCAAAAATGCCATCCATCATTTTTATCCTAGCTTCAATTTGTGGCAATCCAAGTCCAACATCAGATTTTGCTCTAATTTTATTAATATCGAATCCTTTTCCATTATCAATAATTTTAATTTTAAAAAACCTCTCATTATCTTCCAATAGTATTTGAGCTTCTGTAGCTTCACTGTGTTTAATAACGTTGTTTATTAATTCATCAATAATACTGTGGATTTTTATTTCAAAATCGCTACTATACCTTTGAATGTTTTCAGATTTACATTTAAAAGATAATTTAGAATTTGAATATTTTTCGCATAAATCATCCATAGCAAAACCCAACCCAAAATTCATTAATACTGATGAGATAAGTTGATGCGATAAATCACGAATTTTATCTCCAGCCTCTTCAACAATAGCTTGTGATTTTGAAATTTCTACAGGTGCACTCTCTTTCAATTCAATTTTTGCAGCCTGCAAATGTAAGCCTGCAGATGATAGTAATGCGCTTACACTGTTGTGCAGAATTTCAGCGATTTCCTGACGTTCCGCCTCTTTACCATCAATGGTTGCATTTAATATTTTTATTTGAGCTTCATTATTTAATTGTTCAATTTCACGCTCTTTAGTTAAGGCTTCTTTTTGCAATAATAATAACTCCTTTTCTCTTCTAATTTTAGCAGTTCTATAAAATAACCATACAAAAAGCAACAAAATTGCGGTAGACGTTCCAACAATATACAACCACATTTCAGCAGATTTTCGTTTATTTTTTTCTATTTCTGTATGTTTTTCTTCTTCAGCAAGGTTGTATTTTGCCTCATATTCTGCATATTTTTCATTCGCGCTAACTTTTCTGATTGAATCATTAAAAGACTCTAATTCGAGACTAAGCAAATATGCCTCTTCATATTCATTATTACGATAATGCAAACCTGAAAGGTTCCTAATAAATAGGCTTTTTAATTTAATTGACCTGTAATCAGATTTTTGATTAACAAGTCTTAATCCTAATTGATAATATTTCTTTGCATTCTTGTAATCTTTTTTCCATACATTAACAGCTCCTAATGTATTAATAACACTTGCCATTCTCAATGAATCTCCAGACTCTTCATAAATTTTTAAAGAATAACTTGCATACGTTTCAGCTGTATTATATTTCTTTATAAGAAAATTAAACCCTAATAAATTAGTATATGTTACTGCTAAAAACTCTTTGTCTATTCTGTTTTTTGGATAAAAGTTAATAGATTTTTGATAAAAATATTGTAAACTATCTTTATGCGTTTTCTTAACAATTGAATCCTTCTTAAAATCCTCATAAGCAATTTCTCTATACAATCGAAAATGTACACTTCCCAAACCTAAATATCCTTTACTCATTCGTAAGGAGTCATTTCTTATAATAGAATTTTTTAATACCAATCTAAAATACTCTAATGCTTTTGGGTAGTTTTCAATTTTTGAAAACCCACTTCCAATTTCATAAGCATAATCTGCAATATAATTAGAAGACATATCACTTTTAATATCAGAAAGCCCATTCAATAATATCTCTAAAGCTTGTTCATCTTTATTCTGCTTTTGAAAAAGAATCGCTAACGCTAAATCAACTTTAAGTTTAACCGAATCAATTTGGTATTCTGGTGTTGTTTTTAAGGAGTCTAAGAATTCTTCAGCATCGTTAAATTGCTCTAATCTAATTTTGTCATTAGCAATTTGTATTATAGAATCAAAATTATTAGTCTCTTGAGCAAAAACAAAAGTAGCATTGACAAAAATCAATGCTACTATATAATAATTAGTAAAGAATTTTTTCATTCTTTAAAGATACATTTTTTTATGGTTCTATATCAATACTTGGATTTGGTTCTGTTCGAGAACTTTTAGAAAGCCCATCATCTTTTGTGTTTTGAAAAAACTGCACTTTCAAAGGACCTGTTATTTTATAAGTTTTACTATTTTCTCCACCAGGTAATTTACTGTCTTCGGTTAAGTCAATTTTATTGACATCTCCTACTTGAGAGTAAGACACTTTAACTCCTTTAGCTACTTTAAATTTTAGGGTGTAATCTTTTGTAAGTCCGTTATACTTACATGATAAGTCATAAGATTCTAACATGTTTGCCATAATATGTAATTTTAGATTAATTGATTTTTATGTGCATATAATGCCAAACCTACAACATTTTTTACTTTTAATTTTTTAATAAGATTTTTACGATGAGTTTCTACAGTATTAACAGCAATATTAAGTGATACTGCTATTTCGTTAGAACTGTATTCATTTGAAATTAATTTTAAAATTTCTTTTTCTCGATTGGTTAACGAGCCAAAAAATGCGCCTTCACTCAAATTATCTTCTCTACTACCACCATCAGAAAACAAGGACAATATTCGGGTTTGAATATTCTCACTAAAATACTGTTCTCCTCTACTAACAGTTTTAATGGCTTCAACAATTTGTTCGCCTGCACATTTTTTGGCTAAAAAACCTTTCGCACCAATTTTCAACACTTCTTTAACTAGTTTTATATCGTCATAGCTGGACAATACTACTACAAAAGGTCTAGATTCGCGATTCTTAAAATATTGCAACACCTTAATTCCATCAACTTTTGGCATATTAATATCCAATACTAAAACATCAGATGTATTTGTTTGATACCAATCGATAACTTCTTCTCCGTTTAACGATTCACCAACAACTTCAATCTCTTTTTCTGTTTTAAGTACTGCTTTAATTCCATCAATTAATACTTTATGGTCATCTGCAATATGTACTTTTATCTTTTTCAATTTTCCCATAACAAATTTATTACAAATAAAAATATTGTACAATAACGGTTTTCCGTGATTTTTATCTAACGGTTTTCCGTGATTTTTATCTAACGGTTTTCCGTTAGTAAATTTACAATAAAAAAACCACCTGCCTATGACAGATGGTTTCTAAACACTAAATATACTAAGATATTCGTATTACCTTATTCTATCAACAGATTTTACAAGGTCTTCATCTTTCTTAATCGCCTTGTTTGCCAACACAAGCAAAACAATTGTGATTAAAGGAAGTGTAGACCCAATACCTTTCTCAGAAATAAAAATTTCTCCAGATAAACTTTGCAAATGAATTACAAGCAATACCAATATAAAAAAATTGATCAAAATATTAAGACGTCCCAATACAAATTGAGTTTGTCTATTTTTAAATTTAAAAATAGTAATTAATGAAACCAATACAGAAAGTCCAAACAAAATTGGCAAACTCTTTATATACCAAGAATCTGTATTCAACAAATTATACACATATATATTTACACCCTCTAAATTTTTCCATAAATTCAGAAAAACAGGAAGCACACTCATAACAAGCAATGCAATCGTTAAATATAATGTTTGAATTCTTTGAATCATTAATAGCTCTATTGAGATGCGCAAATGTACTTTAATCTTTTAAGGATAAAAACTATAATATTCATTTTATTTTATATATTTGTCATCTCTTCTGATAGAGAATTGCAATACAGCAATTTAATTCATACAAATCATATTATTTATTGTTTTCTTATAACAGAATAATTTTATTAATCATAATCCTACATAATGTTTGAAATTTCAACACTCAAGAGTAAATCTCTTGCAGAACTACAAGAAATTGCGAAAAATATTGGAATCCCAAAATTTAGTCAATTAAAAAAATTAGATTTAGTATATCAAATACTAGATCATCAAGCTGCAAACCCTGTAGCACAAGCGCCAAAAAAGAGCGCAGAAAAACCAAAACGTAAAAGAATTGCGAAACCTAAGAATGAAACTGAGGAAGTTGCAAAAGTTGAAGTTAAGGAAAAAGTTGAAGCTTCAGTAAAAACTGCAGCGCCAAAAAAAGTTGAGAAAAAACCTCAACCTAAAAGAGTTAAAAAAGCAACTCCAAATCAACCGCTTGCAAAAACAGAGACTGTAGCAAAAACTCAAAATACAGAAGCTACTAAAGGTAAGGTAGAAGCTTCTACTCAAGAAAATAAAGTGGTAAAAAACAAACCTCACCAAAAACAAGAAAGATCTAACAACAAACCTGATCATTCTAAAAATAAACCTGATCATTCTAAAAGCCAAAAACAAGGCTTTAAGAAAAATGGAAATCGCTATAGAGATCCTGATTATGAATTTGACGGAATTATAGAAAGTGAAGGAGTTTTAGAAACTATGCCTGACGGTTATGGGTTCTTGAGATCTTCTGATTATAACTACTTATCTTCTCCTGATGATATTTATGTTTCTCAATCTCAAATAAAATTATTTGGATTAAAAACTGGTGACACTGTTAAAGGAAATGTTCGCCCTCCAAAAGAAGGTGAAAAATATTTTCCTCTTATTCGCGTATCAAAAATAAATGGATTAAACCCGAATGTTGTTCGTGACAGAGTTGCCTTTGAGCATTTAAAGCCCTTGTTTCCAGATGAGAAATTAAATATTGAAACAAAGAATCATTCAACAAGAGTTATTGATTTATTTGCACCTATAGGTAAAGGGCAACGTGGTATGATTGTATCGCAACCTAAAACTGGTAAAACTATTTTATTAAAAGACATTGCCAATGCCATTTCTCAAAATCACCCAGAAGTTTATCAAATTATTTTATTGATTGATGAGCGCCCTGAAGAGGTAACGGATATGCAACGTAACGTTAAAGGTGAAGTTGTAGCTTCGACTTTTGATGAGCCTGCTGATAAACATGTACGTGTTGCAAACATTGTTTTAGAAAAAGCAAAAAGACTAGTAGAGTGCGGACATGATGTTGTTATCTTATTAGATTCTATTACACGTTTGGCGAGAGCATACAATACTGTAGCTCCTGCATCTGGTAAAATTTTATCGGGTGGTATTGATGCCAATGCATTACACAAACCAAAACGTTTCTTTGGTGCTGCTCGTAATATTGAAGGTGGTGGATCTTTATCAATTATTGCAACTGCTTTAACTGATACTGGCTCTAAAATGGATGAAGTTATCTTTGAAGAATTTAAAGGAACTGGTAATATGGAATTGCAATTGGATAGAAACATCTCTAACCGTAGAATTTATCCTGCCGTTGATTTAGTGAAATCAAGTACACGAAGAGACGACTTGTTGTTAGATGAAAAAGCTATGCAACGCATGTGGGTATTACGCAAGTATCTTGCTGACATGAACCCTATTGAAGCAATGGAATTCTTAAACGACCGCATGAAATCTACATTAAATAATGATGAGTTCTTATTATCGATGAATCGTTAAATTAAAATAAATATATACTAAAAGAGGAGCTTATTTGCTCCTCTTTTTTTTTCAATAATACTCAATTTTAACACCATAATTGTTACAAAAAAAACAATGCATAAAAAAAGAGAATGGTTTCCCATTCTCTTTTTTTTTAAATCTTAAAGTAAATTACTATTAATAAATACTCGCTCTATAATCTTTAATCTCAGAAGATTCTTTTAAAGCTGTATAAAGTTGTGATGATCTACTTTTATATTTAGTAGCAATCCTATTACGGAAAACATCATAATTATCTAATTCTGTTGGCAACTCCTTAGAAGTGACTTTAATAGCAAAAACTCCTTTTACACCTTCTAAACCAATAATAACTTTCCCTTCTGTAGCTGTTGACATAGCCCCTACAATTGCAGGCTCATTACCAACTCCAGAAATAGTAGGACTCGCTAAATTCACTTTTGTTGCAGTTTTTACACTTACTGAATTCGCATTAGCTATATCTTCTAAAGTAGTTCCTTTCATTTTTTTATTTAAAATTTCAGCTTTCTTTTTTCTGATTAAAATTGGTTTAATTTTAGATGCAACATCATCAATTGTTGCTATACCTTCTACAGTTTTAGAAGATAATACTACAACAACAAAACCATTATCAACATCAAATCTATTTACATCATTTACTTCAACATCTTCTTGAAAAGCCCAACGCACAATATTTCTATTATTTCCTTGTAAGCCTGGAACATTTTCTGCCAATGCCTTTACACCATTTGCAGGTAATGGGATAAAATTATTTTCTTGAGACAATGCGTTAAAATCTGCTCCACTAGTTAATTTAGATGCAAAAATTTCAGCATCTTGGTAATACTTAGCTTCTGTTTGTTCAGAGGCTTCAATCTTTCTAGAAACTGTTGCTAACTTTACTGTTTTTTGAATATTTTTTTGATCTGTAATTTTTACAATGTGGAATCCAAATGCTGTTTTAACAACATCCATATCACCTTTCTTATTTAAGAATGTATAGTCACCAAATTCTGGAACCATAGCATTACGTGTATACCAATCTAATTTCCCTCCTTTTTCTGAGTTCGATTTATCTACTGAAAATTCTTTAGCAATTGCATCAAATTTAGATCCATTGCTTTTTAATATGGTTAATAAGCTATCTGCTGTTTTTTTAGCTTCAGCTTCAGTTTGTTTTGTATCAGGCCCTGCCGATTGAGATCCTAAATAAGAAATTAAAATATGGCTTGCAGATACTGAATCTGGTAATTGCTTTACTGCTTCTACCTTAGAAATTTTATAATAATCTGCATCTTCGTAAGTCCCAACAACATCACCAACATTTGCATTCATTATAACGTCAGCTTGTTCTTTTGGCAATTGATTTTTATATAAAAAATTTGTATTAATTCCTGTATCTGAATTAACCTCATCAATAAAATCTGCATTATTTTCAGCTGATTTAAATTCTTCAATATATCCGTTCAATTCTTCTTTTAAATCATCTTTATCTTTTTGAGAAGCAGCAACAGTAAACTTTACATACTTTAAATCTCTAGACTCATCTACTTCAAATTCTCTTTTGTGGTCATTAATATAGTTTTGATAATCTTTGTTAGAGATTTTAATTAAACTATCTGCAACTGATGCATATGGCAAATACACAAATTGAGAAGTTATACTTGTATTATTAAATAAATAATCTCTTTTACCTTCTTCTAAGGAAGCTCCTAATCCTGCGTTAACCAAACTTGAATATGAGCTTTGAACAACTCCTTGTCTAACTCTACTTTCATAACTTAACCAACTATCCCAGCGTGTTTTTTCATCAGAACCTTTCTGAGCTCCAATAGCATCTTCACGCATATTAGCTATATATTCTTTTACTTTCTCTTCATCAAAAAGACCTATTTCATTTTTAAATGAAGCATCATTTTGAAAATTTGGATTAGAAACAAGGCTCTCCCAAACATCATTTTCTCCTACTACAATTCCTGCCAATTCTAACTGCTCTTTAAAAACACGTTCTCTAATAAACCCATCCCAAACAGCATTTAAAGTTTGTATATCTGAAATGCTACCATTTGACCTCGACTTATAAACTTCTAGTACTTGACTAAACTCTTCTCTACTAATTTCTTCTCCATTAATTTCTCCTACTACATCTACTCTAGAAGGCCCTCCATTTTTGTTAATTGCATCTCCAATAACAAAAGCAAAAAGTGCCATTCCTATAATTAATATTAGTATAAATGTTCTTTCTCTAATTTTTGATAAAATCGCCATTCTATATTCTTTTAATTTTAGTGTGCGAAAGTACAATTATCTATTGAAAAATAAAAGGGAAAAACTTATAAAATAATAAGTATGAAGCACATGAACCTAAACCTCTTTAGAGAGTACTTTTAAGTAAATTTCTTCAATTTTTGAAGTAGATGCTTTTAAAATCGTGAACTGGTAGTTTTCAATTTCTATGACTTTATCTTGCAAAGGAATGCTTTCTGAATATTCTACAATTAATCCTCCCAAAGTTTCATAACCTTCATCCTTTGGCAAGTTAATATGGTAAGTATCGTTGATATAATCTATTTCTAAACGAGCAGAGAGCTCAAACTCGCGGTCATTAATTTTATTTTCTATTAATACCATTGTGTCGTGTTCATCTTCAATTTCGCCAAACAATTCTTCAACAATATCTTCAACTGTCATGATACCCGATGTGCCTCCATATTCATCTAAAACAACCGCTACACTTTTTTTCTTTTTGGTCAAAACATTCAGCACCTCATTAATCATCATACTCTCAGGGATAAACTCAACTAGGAGTAATACTGAGCGTAAAGACTTTGGATTTTTAAACATATCAAATGCATGCACATAGCCAACAACATCATCTAATGAGTTTTTATAAACAATAATTTTTGAGTATCCTGTTTCTACAAACTTATTTCTAACATTTAAAATTGATTCGCTAATATCAACAGCCAAAATTTCAATTCTAGGAATCATTACCTCCCTAGCCTTTACGTCATTAAATTCTAATGCATTCTGAAATATTTGTATTTCAGAATCTACATCTTTAGCCTCTGTTTTTTCTAACTGCTCTGTAATGTATCTTTCTAATTCTGCTTTACTAAATTCTGTTTGTTCAGTGTCTGGTTTTGTATTTAAAAAAACACGTAAAATAAAATCTGAAATCGCTGTAATTCCTTCTGACAAAAAATGAAATAATACATAAAAAAAGTAAGCTGGTATTGCAAAAATTTTTAAGCTTTCATTGGCAAAAATTTTGAAGATGGTTTTTGGCAAAAACTCCGCAGTTACTAAAATAATAATAGTAGAAATGACTGTTTGAGTCAATAAAGTTAATAGTGGGTTAAAATCTAGGTACTGTACAATAAGCTCGCCCATAAAGAAACTGTAAATCACCAATGCAATATTATTACCCACAAGCATTGTAGTAATAAATTTTGATGATTTTAAGGTGAGCTTTGTTAAGACTTTAGCAGTAAACCCCTCCTTTTTTTTTTCAATTTCAATATGCATCTTGTTTGCAGAAACAAATGCTATTTCCATTCCCGAAAAAAAGGCTGATGCCAAGATTGATACTATAATTATAACAATCTGTAATTCCATTTATTTCTTTTTATTAAAATACTCTTCTCGTCGAATTCTAGTTTTTCTACGGAAGAAAAACATAAAAACAGCTAAGACCATAAAGATCAAATAAAAATACAATCTATCCCCTTCAGATTTCCATGCGTTAAATGCCTCAACAGCAAATACAACTGCGATTATCAAATAACCTATTTCAAATATTTTTCCAATTTTATTCATTACTAATCATTTTCGTTTAAATAAATACTCCCTCTATTATTTTTGGCAATAAATGTTTCTAAGTTTTCACTGGCATCAAATCCAACACCGTGAATTGTATCGGTTAAAGTATATAAAGTAAATGCTTTTTCTGTATAAAAGTATTTTATTTTTTGATCCCAAAACAATTGTTCGGTAATCAATTTTTTATGTTCCAAATAATTATTGATAATCACATGATCTCTAATTTCTGAAATATTGGACTTACTATATACAATTGCATAATTACCTGTTACAACAATTGAGTCATTGTTTTTATCAAGAGTTACAATTCTTACTCCTTCAGGAAACTCTGAATACGGATGATTTTCACGATTGCTAAAATTGTGCAGTAGAGGAGCTTGCAGTTTTGAGGTTACAATGCCAGAATCTGTATAAATATTATTAATATTAGTAGCAATACCAATAGGTAAATTTTTATCTGCTAATAAATCTCTAATTTCTTGTGTACTATTGCCACAAGAAAAAAGCATTGCTGTCATAGAAATGACAGCAATGCTTTTTATTATAGTCTTCATAAATTTAGTCAAAGTCATAGAACAAATGTACTAAATAAATTGTTTTATTATCTTACCCTAACCTTAACAGTTTCACCAATCCAACATCCAACTTTAAAAGTATCTCCTTCTTTAACACCTTCATTAAAAATCATTGATTTTGTTGGAATATTAGCTTTGTAACTCTTAATGTATTTTTTAGCTCTCGATGCAATACTTGGATCAACTTTTACTGCTCTTTGTGCTTTGTTTAATGCAGCAACGTACACCATACGTTTTGAAAACTCATCAGTACCACAAGTGTTTGCACTATTAGCATACATAGAGGCAATCAATAAATATGCTGCGCCATTACTTGGATTGTTCTTAATTGCATCATTGGCATATTTTCTTGCTGTACTTTTATGACCTTTCTTATTATAATCTTGTGCTATTGTAAGTAAATATTTTGATTTTCTTATTGGATCAATTTCTAACTCAATTGCTTTTTTACGCATTTCTAAAGCTTCAGATGTTTTACCATTATCTTCTAAAATACCTGATAAGAAAATATATGCATTAGATGACGGTTCTGCCACAGCATAGGCGTGAGCCAATTCTGCATATAAATGATCATCTGTACATTCTTTTCTAAACATTCTAGACACAGCTCTTTTTAACCATTTGGCATTGTCTTTATTCGCTTCAAAATCTCTTCTATATAAAGGTGCTAATCTTTCACAAGTTAATAGCTCTTCTATTTTAGCATCCAATCCTCCTTTAACAATTCCAATGTTTTTTAAAGTAGCTTCAGCAATTCTTTTAGACTTAGCTTCTTTTGCACTTAAAGTTGCACCAGCTTCTTCTTTGGCAATTAACTTACTTAACCTTAATTGATATTTTTCTGCTTTTTTATCTTGCGCATCATTGATATCATCATAAGTGTCTAATATTTTTTGCACATCAATTTCTTTATTTCTTTCTAAGACAACATCAAAATACATGTAGATGTTTTTTGCTGACATTGCCGTTGGATCTGCTTGATAAGCTTTGTGTAAAATTTGATAAACTTGCTCTTGTGTTACATCATTCTTCGCTAAAAAAGAAGCAAAATCACTATACACTTTTCCATCACCCTTAGGAAAATATAATAATCGCTGATCTACAATTTTACTCATCAATCTTATTCCATCTTCTTTTTGTCCTTTTTCAATCATATCATCTACAATCTTATACCCAAGTTTGTAGATATTAACCGTTAATTCTGGACAGTTTTCCATTAAATTATTTAACCGTTGTTTAGCCTGATCAAAGTTTTTTCCTTGAATTTCACCTTTAAACAGGTTGTATTCAATAGTACAATCTTGCTGACTCATTTCTGCCTGAGCATTTACATTAGTACTTCCAATTAATAGAAATAATCCTACAACAATGTGTGTAACTTTCTTCATTTTATTTATTTTAATTAATTAATTTGTCTTCTACCAAACCACTTGTCTCCAAATGCGAGTCCAATTCTAAAGTTAAAATAACTCTCTTTAGTTAAGCCATTACTTGTGGTACCTAATTGACCATATTCAAAACTTGTGTCTATTTTAGAAAACCTCCCTATTGGTAAACCTAGACCAAAAGATATGCCATAATCATTTATTGAAGTAAATTCTGAACCTGTAGTAGATCCATTTACCATAACACCCGTGTTTTCAATTCTAACACCTCCTCGATAAGATACTCTTTGCCAGTAACTTGAAATTGAATTGTGTCTTGGAACATAATATCCTCCTATAGCTAATTTACTTGCATTATCATATTGCAACTTTGGGTTATGCCCAACAAGGCTACCATTTATTTCGATAGCATTTCTAAAACTATAGTCAACACCTACTGACCATTTTAGTGGGTTACCAATACTAACTCCAAGGTTTGTTTTTAGCGGTGTTTTATAAACACCCTTACTACTTATATCTAAAATTGTATCTCTAGGACTCTCTGTTCCTGCTATTGAAACTGAATACAGATACTCATCTGCATCAAAATCTAAATCATTTTTAAACTCAATTGATGTACCAAAATTAACAAATAAACTTGGCTTAACTTCCATTTTATATATTGCTCCAGCTTTTAACCCAAAACCATTAATTCCTCCTTCAATTTTATATTTAGTTGCTAAATGGATATCTCTTGTTTGCGAAATAACAGATCTTTCAGTTTTACCAAAAATATATTTCCCTTCCAATCCTAAACTAAAATTTTTAATCACTTCATAACCAAATCCAAAAAACACACGATTTGTCCCTCCATCTCCCTCATACAATCCAGCCTGAATTAATTCATCATTTTCATCATAGGTGTTTTCTGTTATCGTATAGCCAATTGTTGAATTTTGTTGTAAACCAAAAGCAAAACCAGCTTTATCACCTAACGGAATTCCAATTCCTAAATAGGATAAGTAAGCATTAGATGAATTATCACTTCCGTTTTCGTCATTAAACCAAAATGCTCTATTCTCGGCAGCTAAAGTATATCTTGTAAGTGTTAATGAAGCATACGACGCTGGATTTGAAAAACTTAGATGATCATTAAGGCCCGTAGTACCTATGCCTCCCATACTCATCTCTTCAACCGTCTTTGCCTCTACTTCGTTTCCAATTCCTAAAGCTGAATAGGGTGATGAATCTGCTTTTTGCGCAAAACTTTGCACACAAAATAAAATGGTAATTACTACCGATAAATTTTTAATCATTTTTACTATTATAAATCAAAATCATATTCAATCCTTCCAATAAAAAAATTGGATTGGCAAATATGACATTTTTTAATCGTTTTGCCAAGAAATTTGTATCTCCTCCTGTTAAAACAATTGTTAATTTTCTATTTTGTTCTTTAAATTGGTCAATTATTGAATTTATTTCAGCTAAAATACCATTTACTATTCCAGAGTGTATAGATTCTTCGGTAGACTTACCTATTATATTTTTTGGGTATACTGGGTCTAATAATGGCAACCCATCAGTGAACTCACTTAAAGATTTATAACGCATTTTAACTCCGGCACTAATTGCACCGCCAATATAACTTCCACTTGCATTGACAAAATCATAAGTTATACAAGTACCTGCATCAATAACTAAAACATTTTTATTTGGATATTTAGAAACTGCAGCAGCAGCAATCGCGATTCTATCAACTCCTAAAGTTTGAGGAGTACCATATAAATTTTTAAAAGGAACATTAGTATTATGTGATAGCAGAATTAAGTGAGGGTATATCTTTTTAATTTCTGTCAACTCATCCTCTGAAGAAAATACCACAGTAGAAATTATTGATTGGCCAATTAAAAAGTTTCTATTTATTTTTTGTAATTCTACCAATAATAAATGTTTTTCACAAATTGCATCAAACACAAGCTCATTGCCCTCAAAAACAGCGAGTTTTACTTGTGTATTTCCTATGTCTATTATTAAATTCATTTATCTAAAAAATAAAGTTCAAAAATACAAATGATTTTTTAGTTTTTGTTTTGATTAGTTTAAAAATTACTGCTATATTTGCACCCGCAATTAAGCGATGGTACCTTAGCTCAGTTGGTAGAGCAATGGACTGAAAATCCATGTGTCCCTGGTTCGATTCCTGGAGGTACCACTTTAACAACTCATAACAATCTATTTATTAGAAAGTTGTGAGTTTTTTTATTATATAGTATACAACATAGTGTACGACGAAATATAATTCATATCACTTTTACATATCGAAACAAAATAGAATTGACAATTTATCAAGCCTCGTATTTCACCTTTAGCAATCAATGATTGACCTAAATTATTAGGCTTAACTTCTATTAAGAAGATACAGTTTACTATGTTTTTGAAATTCACAAATAGAGGATACAAGTTGTCCCTGTGTTGATAGTAAAAATAAAAAGTTCGAAAGTTATCTTCTAAAAGGAAAATCTTGATTTGAGACATGCATATATATTTGGTTTTCCTTTTTCAACTACCTACCTCCTATATTACATAGTCCTTAACCCCTCAATTTTTGTGAAAAATTTTAGTTCTTAAAAAATTCAATTTCATGAAACACACCTTCTTTATAACATGAAATAGATAATCCTGCTACACAACCAGAAAGAAGTGACTTGCCAAGCCTTGCAACCAAAATAGGTTCTTTCATATCTAAATAAATGTTTTTCGGGTCTGGATTAACACCAAATTGAGTGCCTATGAATAATGGAATTCTGAATTTCTCTTCTAAAAGAAACTGCTCGATATCAACTTCATCAATAAGGTGCTTAGGAAAATCAAATGGAGGATATCCTTGCTTTATCGTTTTAAACCTATATTGATTCCAAAGCATGTTTCTATCAAAACCATCAAACCATTTCAATGTTAAACTTTTCACCTCCTCATAACACATCTAGTTATCAACCTTTTTTGTTTTATAATAATAATTTAGATATATCAAACTGCTGAATGCAAAAACTGCTGATATAACCACTAATAGTGTTCCAAAATAGTATTCAGCCGTCCCTTCAAGATTATCATTCATGTAAACAAACGACAAATACATTGGAATATAAACACATACTATAACATATAACCTTAAAAGGTTAAAAAAGAGTTTCTTCATCATGTTAAAATCTAATAATATTTCAAATATATAAAAATATAATGACTGAACGGTAATTAATATTAATTGCTCAAAAAATGACCTTGCTGTCATGGAAAAAAGAGTAAAACAGCTTAGAACCGACAGGCAACTAACTCAAGAAGAAGCCTATAACGATACTGGAATCCATTTCGGAAGAATAGAACAAGGAAAAAGAGATGCTTCATTCACAACAATACTGAAAATTTGCAACTATTTTGATTTAACTTTAGAAGAGTTTTTCATTAAAGACTTTAGTGAATTAAAATAATTTGCATTTCTATCATTGAAGAATTCAAACTACAAATTCATCAATCAAAAAATCCAAAGATGGTGATATTTATTACATGTTTTTAGGAATTGACTTCTTTAGCTCTTCAGAAATTTCCATTATAGTCGGAATTCTTCTGCCAAATATTCCTTTTCTTAAAAACCGAGCCTTTAATGATGAATCATATTTTTCAAAGTATAATTCAAGAACTTCTTGCGCTTTCTCTTTTTCAGAATAGGCATAACCAATTTCATCCAACTCACTATACCCACAATTCTCAAGAGCATCAAACAACCTATATACTTGCTTAATACCTATATTTTTATCTTCGAATATCATTGCTTCTAAATAACCTATAATTAACCCACAATTAAACTTTCTAGCATCTATACTTTCTTTAAATATTTGGCTCACTTTTCTTTCTATTATCATCAGAGCATCAGAACCCCAATTATCGCTACTTAAATCAAGAATAAACTTCGGATTTTCCGTTAAAGCAATTATGTCAAAACAAAGGTTCAGTATATATTTAAAATCTTTAAATTCGACATAAGGAAAGGAAATCAAAAAAGCTTCTTTTAGGTCATCATGAAAGTCCCCGATAAAAACGATGTTAAAAAGTTTATATAACTTCTGTTCAACATCACTTGGGATTGTTTTACCTTCTATTGTTTGACGAATCTTATCAACTTTTTCTTTATTACTATGAATACCTGCTTTAACATAAGTTAATAAATTATCAATATTATAACTTGTTAAAACTTCAGATGGAAGAGGTTTGAAAAATTTATCAATTTCCAAATTGAAACTCTTATTAAATACTTTTGAATTTATATTATCGATTAGATTGTTGAATTCTTCAACAGATTCTAAGAAGAGTGTAGTTACATTTTTCCCCTTTAACTCTGCTTCTTTCTTTTCATTTTTACTAAATGACACTATATAAGATTTAGGTAAATTAGAGTTGCCATAAAGTTCAGAATGCTTTTGAAATATGTAGTCGATATTAATGTCACCAAAACCATAACCTAAAAACAAAACACTCTTCCCTAAAAGATGACTCCTAAATAACACATCTAAATGATATTTTTCTATTTCCAAACGCTTATCGTAATCACCTTGAGTGAAGACAATGCTTTCAGGGTTTGAAAAATCACCATGAAATTTGATAATTTGTTTTTCTCCATGAGCAGAGTTAACAATATCATTCAAATCAACTATTTTTCTGTATTTTTTTCTAAGTAAATTTGAAGCTTCTTCAATTGCATTATCATAATTTGTCGTATATACAATAGGAGGATTCATTGACAAAATCTTTAAGTGGTTATTCAATGCAGAAGAATCCAAAACACTTAATTTACACACCCCTTCGAGCTTGGAAATCAATTTATCTCGTCCAAATTTATCTTCATATTCTTGAGCAACCTTAAGATAATCCTCCGATTCTGTAGCTAACTCTTTATTTAATTCTCTTATTATTTCTCCCCAATCTAAAGCACCACAACCCTTACTCATACCTGCTCCAAAAAAGGGTATGATTTTAAAATCTACTATCCCTTTAATTATCTCTTCAATTATTTTATCTTGATTCATTGCTTAACTAATTATAATTGCAAATGTCAGAAATACAATCTAATAATTAACCAAATAAATACTATCAGTTTGAATATATTTGTTAAATGAAACGAGACAATAGAGAAATACAAAAAAATGCAGACGACCTTCTAAAAGGACAATTAAGAGAGCTTTTCAAAGTAAACAATTTAAAGCTAGGGGAGAATCCATCAACCGAAGGAGAAGAGAAGGGTATTGACTTTTTCTTTGAAGTTTTTAATAGGACTAACGATTCCCATGAATTTCTCTTTTTAAATCAAAACAAAGGAACTGATACTGAATTATCACCAATCAAAAAAAAGGGACACCCTGAAATTGGTAATTTTTCGTTTCAACTTGAAATCCGACATGCTAAATACTTTTATTTTGAACTTGGCGAACCTTTAGTTTTTACTCTTTGCGACATAAATAAAGGATTAGTCTATTGGTATGCAATACAGCTTGACAATTTAATCACAGAAAGAATTGAAAAGCAGGTCAATGAAGAAACAGAAACACTTCAGATATATATATCGCCTGAAAATCAATTAAATGCGGAAAATTTCCCCTTGCTCCTCAAAGATATAGATAATTCAAGGGGTAGTCAAATTAGAAAACATAAGGAAAAATTTAATTTTAAATCTGACTACAATTCAATAAAATCCAAAACAGAAGGTCTGCATATAATTGACAAAGTTCACAAGACGATTGAGCTTTTTCAATTACCTGTTATTCCTACAAACATCATAAGAAGTATTCCAACTATGAGTGGCTCTTATCATAAAAGCTACGTTTATGATTCTACGTTTAAAACTGATAATGAAGATTTCTTCAAACTAATTGGTGAAATTAAGCTTGAAAATGGGGAATTAAAAACCACTAAAGACAACCTTGTAGAGAACCAAGAAGAAAAATTAAAAGTAATAGTAGATTTCTTCAAATTGAACACTATTTACCATTTAGAATGGAATGGAAAAAAACACAAAGAAAGAATATGTGTTCACGACCTTTTTATCTTTGGGGATTGCAATTGTGAACGTTGTAATTATGACAGATTAGATTTTGCTGAAGCAAAATCTATACTTGAAGATTCTTCAAATGGTAAAGATGATTTAGAAAAACTCAGAGAGGGCTACACATATTACCTTTTAGGAGACCTTAAAAAATCCATAAATATTTTTAAAGAGCTAAACAATGATTCTCAAAAACAGAATAACCCAATAATATACACAGTTACTAAATACAACTTAATTCATTTAAAGAGATTCTTGAAATATAATTATTTTGGGAGTGACAAGCATAATATCGAAAAAGAACTAGATGGTGTAAACTTTGAATTAGACGAATTATTTGTTTCTACATATTCACCTCATTTCTTAGATTTTTTTAATCAATTTAAGAATGATGCATACTTCCACAACTCATTTAGAAAAGTTGACAATCTTCTAACCGAAATTCAAAAAATTTCTTTTCAAGATAAATTGGGAAGCCGTTATACCAATTCGAAAGTCTCAGAATTAAGAGTAGACTTTTTAAGAGCCTTATGCTTTTTAGAATTTAACTATGTTATTTTCAATAGCTTTCATGAGTATACAGTTTTAGCAAATAAAGTACTAGAAGGGTTTATTAGTTTGTATACATTAAAAAATCCAGCATCATCGAATTACGAAGAATTCGATATGACAATTATAGTCATGTGGCTTTTTCATGCAGACTTTAAGCAATCAAATCATTTACTACATAAATACCAACTCAAAAGTCTTACTGTTGTAAAAGATGATAAGTTCTATGATAAATTCAAGAAATATACTAACAACTTGATTAAATCAAGTGAGTATATAAAAAACTCAACAACAGAAAAAAATTACTTATTTACAGATAAGATTAAACATATAACATCTAATATGATTTTAATTTTGTCCAGAATAGATTTAAACTCTAAAAACATCAACAACCTAATCAAAACTTTACTTGATTTTATTGAAACAATGGATAGCAGAAGTTTCTTAAATGATGATGCCGTTTATCAATTAATAAATTTTCAAAAAAAAATAGACAAGGAAAATGTCCGTAGAATAATATCACTTCTTAAAAAGCACAATTACATTTATTCATCAGCATTTTCGTCGAGTGTTAAATTTTACTCGGAAAAAGCAACGAAAGAAGAAGTTAAGAATTTTTTGATTGAGCTTTTAGGCACATCAGATTTCAGTAAAGATGAACTATTAAATGTTGATGATAATGCTCAGGCAATAGGCATAGTAATTGGAAATTTAGATGACTTAACTAAAAATAACATAAAGAAGGTAATTACAGAAGAATTAAAGCTGAATTTTAAAGCTGAATTCTTTTATATATTTACTATTTATGAAGTTATAGATTTTGATAAAGGACTGTTTAATGAATTTTTAGAGAGCGTACCTGATGACACTAAAAAAGATGAAAGAGCTAAATCATTTATTGGCGACACTTGGTATTATAATTTTAGACTTGGGCAAGTCATAAATCTAATGTACCATTTTAATATGCCTTTTAATAAAGAAATAAGAAATCTATCCGAAAAAACTAATTCAAAGAATTATTATGATTGGTTAATGAACTTAGAAGAATATGATTACACAAACTTTGATGTCTACTGGATTCTAAAATTTAAAACCGATTCGTATTTTAAGGCTTTTAAAAAATCTGAAAAACTTAAGGCAGTCATTGAAAAATTACTAAAAGTAAATTATATAGAGGGTGTCGCAAAAATTTATTTTAACAATTTAGTTTAAAAATATGACTCAATCAAAAACCTATACTGGTAATCAAAATCAGCATTTAATTTCAAAGGTTTATTTAAAGCAATTTTCACATTACATCCGAGACCAACCTTTTGTTTGTGTAAGAAAAAAAGGAGAAAGTTGGAATAGAAATAAAAGCATTAAAAGCTTCTTGACTGAAACAAATACTTTTGATTTATCAAGTGACAAACCCAACATTCAAAGATTATATGAAAATGATTTAAACGGACAGTTAGAAAATGAGTATCCTTCAATATTAAAAAATATTGAATTTAAAAATATTGTAGATGATAAAAGCGAAGCCTATTTAAAACAATTTATTTCTAATTTGTTTTGTCGTTCTCCATTTCATAGAGATATATTCAAAAAGTCTTTATCGAATGAACTTTTCAGAAAAAATTGGACTGGAATCTTTATACATATGCTAAAAGAAGATTTGATTTCAAAAGAGAAGAACATATCATTCACAGAGGACAGTTTGAAAGGCTTCAATGAAATGTTACTTACTGCTAAAACCAAAGAAGTATTAAATCCCATGATGATGCTTTATACCATGTTATTTTCAAGACTTATATACCCTATGGACATGGTAATTATAGAAAATACAAATTCCGAAATGCAATGGTTCACTTCAGATGACCCTGTTATATTAAATAGAAACTCTGATAACAATGACTTACGAATAATAAATGTGGATAGTGAGGTATATTTTCCTTTGTCGCCTAAATATTTAGCATACTTTCATCATTCATCCTCAAAGCTAAAAAACAAATTAAGACTTCATAAGCATAGAGAAATTATAAAAGCAGATAAAGACACTATAAATGAAATTACAAGAAATTTCATAATACCTAATACTTATAATTATCTTATCTCCCCAATAAAACTATAATAAATGTATTTCGAAGAACTAATATCTCACTTATTTAACCTTAAACTATTAGCTTATCTTGACAAATACAATTTATCAGTTGAAGAGTACCTAAATCAAATTAAGGCTTCTGCTAAATTGCAAACAGAACTTAATTTAAAAGAGCAGACTGACTTTGACAAAAAAACAACAGATAGTATTATTCATAAATCTGGTGAAGTCAGCTTTATTGTATACGAAGACGAAACGAAAAACAAAATAATCAATTTGCTTAAAAAAGGAGGAATTGAAGACCCTATTTTCGGCAGTATTGATTTATCACTGGAAAACCTAATAACTACCCTGAATAAAGGCAAACATAAAAAGCTAAAAGAATACCTCTTTGGCAAAGAATGGTCTAATAAAAAGATACCAAAATTAATGACGATTAACGATGTTTTAAAACGCTACATAGTACTTACATCACAATCGACTAGCACAAGCTTTATTACTTATTATAAGCTGTTAGAGTGGGTTAAATCAAGGTTAAAGAGGAGTTTAGAAGAAAGTATTAAAGAGGTTGACGATACAGCTAAAAATAAGAATCACGAAGATAAAACGGAATACCTTAGAGCTTTAAAAAACAGTCTTACTCTTCAAATTAATAAAGCCTCGTATATAGTTGTTGGTGAAGTATCAAATCATGACTATTCAAAGCTAACTGACCTAGGAAAATTCTTAAGCTTTTTTAGCAAAACAAACAACCTATCAATTGATGAAATAAAGAAAAGCAAAGACCAATTAATAGATTACTTCAAAAATGTATTTTTCTCTTCGTACATTGATAAAGAGTACATTGATTTCGTAAAAGAAATTACCCTTGATGACGATGAAATTTTTGCTCTTATTCAAAATAGAAATAAACTTAACTTAATTGTTCACCCTGATAACATTGACCTATTTTCTGACTTGGAAAAACAACTAATAAAAGAAGGTTTCTTTAACAAAAAAGGCAAGTGGAATAAAGAAAAATTGGCTTTAGTAAAATTCATAGTTCACTGTTCAGAAATAAGATATTTTAATATTAGCCTACATAAACCTATCCATATAAGAAAATTCTTTGAAGAAAGATATATTGTTAATATAACCAAACAATTTCAGCCCAAAGAAAGGAAAAAAGCCGAAAAATTCCCTACTTCATATACTTGGATAAGGAAACCAAATTAACACTTCCATTTTCACTTCCGTTTTTCAGGGTCTTACTTCCATTTCATTCTGCCCAACAACACACAACACATTGTATACAACCTGATTAAAAAAAATCAAGACTTCCATCAGAAATGTCTTTTCCTATAATTGCAGTGTGATTGTAGCTACTCACATCTAAATTAAGTTAAATACAAAACATAAAAAAGATGAGTAATATTTTAATAGAGCAAACAAGCTCAAAGGATTTCCTATATCAAATAGGAGAATTAATTGAAAATAAGGTAAATGAATTATTTCCAGATAGACACAAGAAATCGGAAGAAGACTCCACAACATTTTTGACCATTAAAGAAACTGCTAAGCTGTTGGACATATCTAAATCAAGTGTATACAACTACACTCTTAATGGGCAATTAAAAGCCCACAGAATAGGCAATACAACAAGGTATATAAAAAGTGAAGTAATGAATAGCTTAAATCAAGAATCATGATAAAGTATCATATATATAAGTTGGTAGTTGTAGCAAAAACTAAATTAATTAACACTTAAAAAAGAAAATTATGTACGATAATATAAACTTCTATTTAGACCGTTCAGAAGTAGGTGATATAAACCTTCTAAATGAAGTCTTAGAAAATGGAGATAACATCAAAATTGAACAAAAAGGTTATTCTGGAGCTGGAATACCTTTTGCTTACATAAGCCTTGAAGGTCAGAGCAGTCATAAGCTAACTTTTAAGATAACTCCATATAGAATCTCCATAATGGGAAAGAACAGTTCAATATGTAAATATTGGTTAGGAGATAACTTTCAAACACTAACCCTTGTAGAATTTAACAATGCCATTACTGAAATATCAAACCGATTAGGAGTCCCAATTGATAAAGCTAATGTTTGTAGAATTGATGTGGCTCAAAACTTCATAATGAAACATTCACCATCCACATATCATAGTTGCTTAATCCATTTACCAAGATATATGAGAGGTGAAGTAAATGGAAACTTATACTTTAAAACAAATAAGATTGAGCTAAACTTTTATGATAAGAAAAAAGAGTATAGAGAAAAAAGAGTTAAAATACCAGATGAATACTTAGAAGTCGAAAACATATTGAGATATGAGATACGATTTAAAAGGAATGTATCAAAAGTATTTGGCAGAAAAATTACAATTGAAGATTTACGTTCAGAGAAATTCTCCAAAATTCTATTTGAAAAGTGGAATACTTATTACTGGAAAATTACAAAGCAAAATCCTATAGTTTTTGAATCTGAAACGTCAACATTTAAAACCAAAGATTTCAAAAATTACTTTATGGCAAAAGGTATTGAATCAACTGGTGGAGTAAATTATGTTTACAAAATGATAGATGAATCAAAAAAAGCTAAAACAATTACTAAGCATAGAGCATCATATTTAAAATCTGTAGTGAATAAAGCTTACACGTGTATAAATGACAATAGCGAACATGATTTTATTGAAGAATTAAACTCTAAAATGGAATCTTTTATTTATCCATAATCTATTTAAGCATCCTGACTAAAACAGGGTGCTTTTATGTTAAACAACCTTTAAGTAAGAAGCCTTAAAAGCTGGTGTATTTACAATACGTGAGGTTCTATCTTTTCCTTCTTCTCTGATATACTTCAAGAACTCTTTAGCTGATTTATGCCCTGTTAAAGGTATAATATCATGCACAGGTACACCTGCTTTATACTTATTGGTTGAATAGCTTCTTCTTGCCGTGTGAGAAGAAATCAAATCAAATTTACTAATACTCTTGTTAGTTTTCTTTCCCCCTTCAGTTCTTTTAAATTTTATTTTCTGATTTATTTCAGCTCTTTGCCCAACTTCTTTAATATACCTGTTAATGTACGGTTCAGACATTTTAGTTGGTGCTTGACCATCATGTCTTTCATTCATAATCTTTCTCATTGCTGGGGTTATCAAACAGTGAACAATATTTTTCGTTTTTTTCTGCTCAACACGAAAGTAATCATCCCCATTGATATCAACAATTTCACAATTACTCAAATTATTATAGTCAGAAACTCTTTGCCCTATTTCACACCCAATCAAGAATATATCTCTTGCTTTTTCCTGTTTTTTATTATCTGATAAATCCAAATTAAACATTGACATTAGCTCTTCATTAGACAAGTAAATTGCTGTAGAAACTTCACTTAAAATTTTAAACTCTGCATGTTTATACTTTAAGTTTGTATTATACCCTTCGTAGGTAGCTGTATTTAAAATTGTCTTTAAGGTCTTTATGTGCTTCCCTATTGTATTCTCCGAATAGTAGTCTCCATCTTTCTTTTCTTTAGTTTGCATATATTCCAAAAACTCATAATAGAACTCCAAATCAATGGTGTCAAAGTCAACCAAATAATTTTCACTAGATTGAAACTCTTCTAAATGCTTAATTGCTTGTTCATATACACTAACTGTTTCGCTTTTGCCACCTCTCTTTTTAGGTAGGTTTTTCTTTTTATTAGCAATAAACACATTACAAAACTTGAAGAATGTCATTTTCTCTTCTCTTTTTCTAACAAGGTTTTTGTTTGATACAGAATTATATACTTCTTTAATAGCATCACCTGTTATCGATACCCCATTAGAAATATTATCAGCAATTAGTTTGTTAAAGTTATTCTTTAGAGAATCTAAATAATTATTGATGTCTACGCTATTTGAAACTGAAGCTACATTTCTCACTTTTTGCTTAGAAGCATCCCAATATTTAGGATTGATTTTAAAGCCAGTAGAGAACCTCTTATTAATACTTCGTCCTGATGAAACCCTAAATACAATAAGTGTCTCATTTCTTTCTATATCATTGTTCAAATGTATGTTAGGCTCTTTTAAAACATAACTCACAGACACCGATGTTTTAGTAACTACGCTTTCCATAATTATTCATTTAGTGTACAACATAGTGTACAACAATTGTTAATTCTATTTAGATTCAAATGTAGTAACTTAAATCGATATTTACAAAATTCCTTTATATATAAGGAGTTATGAAATAATCAGAACTAATACAAAGTAACCAAATTCATATTTTACGGTACTGGAGGTACCACTTTGACTCTTTATAAGCCCTTGATTATCAGCTGATTTTCAAGGGCTTTTTCTTTCTAATCTAGAATATACTCCCGAAACCGCTGCACGTCAATCGTGGTAAAGTGTGTAGAGCTCTCTCTTTTAAATAACATCTATAATTACCTGATTAACTGAGAGTAAATTTTAATTTCTCTATTATATAGCAAACCTATTATATTTGTTCTGACTTAAAAGATAAAAATTGTATCGCTTTTTCCAATGACTGAAGAAATAGAAAGAAAGTACAAGATACTAGAAGATGGGTTCCAACTACTAGAACATTTTGATTTAATTTTAACACCTGAAATATGTGTAATTTAATTTTATAAAAATTAAACTATTCCTAAATATGCTACCAAAAATCTTGTACAGCAATTTTACATTACCTTCAACAGGTAAGAATTGATCTTTACTTTTGTCTAGTCCTAAATAAAAAAAGACTGCCTTTCGAAAAAGACAGTCTTTACATTACATTAAAAAAACAAACTTAATTATATATCTTCTAATGTTACGGTTAATACTGGTGCAGTTGCTGCAACTTGTCCACTATCAAACTGTAAATGAGCCCAGGTTGGCATATCACCTCTGTTAGAGTTAATTCTAATAAACATAAAGTCGCCCATAACAGCTCCATTAGCATATTCTGTATTCATATAATCTGCTAGATTGATTCCAGATGGAGCATCCATTACAAACTCTCCTGTACCTGCACCGTTTACAATTAAACCTTGTTGAATTGCAGTTCCATTTGGATCTGCATCATAAGCACCTACATAAAAATCGGTAGGTAAGACTTCTGCCACACCTCTAGATGCAATTGCATACACATCATACTCAACGGCAACCCAAGAATTATTAGCAGTAACGTTTACTGTTAATTCAGCAGATTTTACTTTTTTACCTGCAGGTACATCTGGCAATGCAAATGGCATAACACCAACAACATGATCTTCTCCTCCAATACCAGCATTTACTTTTCCTCCAAATAACTGAGTCCAATTAGGATCTACAGCTCCATTACCCCAAATTGTTGCATCAGCTAAATCAACTGGCACATCAAATGCTGCAAAAGGGTCTAAAACTTCTAGATTAAAGTTTAAATCTGTAGATTCTGAATTATTAGTAGCTACAATATGAATATCATAAACTCCTAAATCACACCCTCCACAATTATCATAAGGATTAAAAGTTACAACACCTTGCCCAAAACCATTATCAACAAATGTTGCGAAACGAGGTAAGTTCATTGCTTCTAATCTTATATTTCCACCTAATGGATCTACTGCTTCAATTTCTACTTCTAAAGATTGACCTTCTGGCATTAATGCATCAGAAACAGGAATAAATACAGGAGCTTCATTTTGAGTATGTGTAGTAAACACTACATTAAATACTCTGTGAGTTCCTGGATCTGCAATATTAAAGTTACCTGCAACCATAGACCAATAATCTAAATGTGTAATTTGACGACGGAATCCATAATCTTGTGCGATTACAACTTCACTACCACCAGCTTCGGTTACAAAAACATCATACAACATTGTAGTTGCATCAATTTCCATTCTTACATGATAGGTTACACCTCCATGATATGTTAAATCGTTTTCAGCTGCATATCCTGAAGCATTGTAAGCATCTATTTTTCCTGCACCGTTAAATCTAAATATACATGAGTTATTAGAATAGGTTGTTGCAATACCATCTAAAACACCTACAACACCGTCAATAATATCTTTACTTGGAATTACATCAAACTCGAAAGTAAAAGTTCCTGTTTGCGTTCCGTTAGGAATTAATAATGATTGCCATTGGTTTATAACACTACTAAATCCGTCAAGAGTTCCTCTAAAGTTAAAAGGTATAATTACCTCATACCCTGAAGATCTTGTAGCAATAAAGTTGATACGTCTTGATTCTTCTTCTGTTGGAGCATAGGTATATTCTAAAGAGGTACTTACTACTTCTCCTGTTGCATCATCAACCCATTGTACACTTGTATCAGTTGCTGGAGAAACTTGTAACCTTAAGTCTAAAGTCTCACCGATTAACACATCATAACCATCCCAAGCAATTCCTTTGATGTTATCACCTTCTCCCCAAAAGTAAACTGTCAAATCTTGATCAGTCAAAGTTGGGTTACTCAACTCATCGCTATCGCAGGAAATCGCTATCACCAACAATATTCCAACCAATCCGATTACATATTTTTTTAATTTCATATTCATAATTTTAAAATTAGTCTGTTAAATCTACACCTCTCATTTTGTCACCATCCCACCAAACAGGAGCACCCCAAAAGTTAACACCATTGTCTAAGTGCGTTTCAAGATTTTCTCTGTTAAAGTTCATTTCTGTATTTGGATAAGGCAATCTTCTAGGAATTAAGCCATTTAAGGTTTGATCTGTATATGCTCCATCTGTTTTTGGTTTTAACATCGGGTAACCAGATCTTCTCCAGTTTGCATAACCTTCTATACCATTATAAAAGTTATTCATATAATGTTGCATATTGATTGCTTCCAACTTTTCAGCGGTATTGTTCCATAAATTTTCGATGTATAAATCTAAGTCTAAATCTATGTTTGGAGTTGCTCCTAAAATAGCAACTAACTCGTTTACATTTGCTCTAACAGCATTAGCATAATGAGATTTAGCATCTCCACCCCAACCTCTTTGAGCAGCTTCTGACAACCATAACTCTACTTCAGAATACGATTGATAGATTGCTGGCAAATCGATACGCGTTAACTCTCTATGAATTTGTACTGATTTAAAGAATTTATTAATCTGTACTGTTTTTCCATTTTTCTCAACAAATCGTGGAGCCCAAATATCTGAAGGTGCACCTTCTGGAGATTCCCATAAGAAATATCCTGGAGCATATCCTTCTAAAGGACCATATTTTGCTTCGTATTCTGTTGAGATTTCAACGGAGGTTTCTGTTGTTGATTTTGAATTGTAACGTGATGTTGCCTCTTCTTGATAAGCTGCATACATTCCGAATATCATTTTTGCACGAGGATCTAAATTATCTCTCATATAACCGTAATACGTATCACATCCTACAATAATTTCTTCAGAGAAATTTTGAACTTGCGAAAATCCGTTACCTCTTATTTCAGGAGCTCCAGAAGTACTAACACTAAAATTACCATGATCTACATATGCAGCATCTGCAATTGAAGTCATAACTCCATCTTGTATTGCTGATCTAGATTCTGCCTCCGCTTTTGACAAATCTACATTTACCAAACGCATTGCGTATCTTAAACGTAAGGAGTTTGCAAATTTTTTCCATTTAGATACATCACCTTGAAAAATTAAATCACCATCTAAAGATTTAGAAGCATCTAACATTGCAGTAGCAGCTTTAAGCTCTACAAAAAAATCATTATAGATATCTTCTTGATTGTCATAAGCAGGTTTTAAATTACCTTCAGTTACCGATGTTGCTCCTTCAAAATAAGGAATATCACCATAAGTATCTGTTAATTGAGCAAAGATCATCACTTTTAAAATCTTTGCAACCGCTAAATAATTAGACATTGAAGTATCATTTTCTGCTTCGTCAATTGCTTGTCTTAAGTCTAAGATGTTTCTGTAAGATGCTTTCCACATAAACTCCATATAACTCGGATCTAATTTATACACTTGCCCGTGAGATACAGTCCATCCATCAGAAATCATTTGTGTAATTGACATATGATATGCAGCCAATGAGCGCCATTGTGTTTCTCTGTCTCCAGAATATCTAATTTGTACTGTAGAAATCAAAGATTTTGGATTTGCTTCAGTAGATTGTGTTGGGTCGGTATTAATATCATCAAACTCGCTACAACTCGCAAAGCTAAGCGCTACGAATAATAATCCCAATAAATATTTTCTTGTTTTCATCTTTATTAAAAGTTTATATTTAAGTTAAAACCAACACTTCTACGTTGTGGTAAAGAACCGTATTCATAACCTTGACCGTTACTAATACTGTAACTAGATTCTGGATCAATATTTGGAACATCAGAATAGATTAACCATAAGTTTCTTCCAATTGCCGATACTGTCATTCCATCAATAAAAGGAATTGACTCTAATGTTTGTCCTCCAAAGGTATAAGATAATGATACTTCTCTTAGTTTTATATAGGATGCATCATATACAAAAGGTTGCGTGATATGACCATTTGCTACATTACCCCAATAATCTCTTGGGTCAACAAATGTTGTGTTTGCTTCGTAAGTAGGATTACCATCAACATCGGTTCCTGTTTGCACTACACCCTCAGCTAAATAGCCATCCGTTGCAACCCAATCGCTAGGTAAGACTCCAGCAGCTTCTCTTTCTCTTTCTGATTGCTCCCATCCTTCTCTACCTTCTAATGTTCCGATATGAGTTCCATATTGATACAGTCTTTGGTTTGTCATTGATAAGATATCTGCCCCATACTTCATTTGTACTAAGGCTCTTAATTTAAATCCTTTATATGCAACTGTATTTGTAATTCCTCCAGTAAACTTGTATTGACCATTTCCTAATTTTACTTGTTCGTCTGATCTGATTGGCATACCGTTAGCTGCAATAATCGGTGTTCCGTCTTCGGTACGTTTAAAGTCATATCCTAAGATATCTCCATACTCTCCACCTTCTTCTGCCACAATTAATGAACTAATCCAGTCTGCTCTTGCTAATTCTAATACTTTAGAGTTTTCATCTAATTTAACAATTTTGTTTACATTGTTTGCAAAGTTAAATGTCAAATCCCATCTCCAGTCTTCAGTTTTAACAGGTACAAAATTTACCATTACTTCCCAACCGCTGTTGTTTATTTCTCCTGCATTTCTAATTGCTGATTCAAAGCCTGTTGATGTTGGCACTTGTAATCTAATAATTTCATCAAAAGTAGTTTGGTTATAATAGGTAACATCTAAACCGATTCTCCAATCTAAGAACTTCGCATCTAAACCAAATTCATATCCTTTTGTTCGTGATGGCAATAAACCTTTATTAGGTATTACCGTTGATCCAACAGTTGTTAATGAAGATCCATCAAACTGATAAGGGAAACTTTCATAAGTTAATCCTGTTTGATAAGGGTTTGTATCACCACCAACTTCCGCATAAGAAGCTCTTAATTTACCAAAAGAAAGTGCTTTGCTCTTAATATTTTCAAATGCTTTTGTAAAAATAAATGCACCTGTAAATGAAGGGTAGAAATAAGAATTGTTATCTTCTGGTAACGTTGATGACCAGTCATTTCTACCTGTAATATCTAAAAATAAATAGTCTTTATAAGCAAAATTTGCAAATCCATAAATAGAATTTACTTCTTTTCTAAGGTCATTATAACTAGGAATAAACTCTCCATAATTTGTAATAGCAATTAAGCCATCATTAATTTGACCTTTTCCTAAGATTTGGGTTAACTTAGATTGATACTGCATGTGGTTTCCACCCACACTCGCAACAAAATCAAAATTATCATTAATCTCTTTTGTAACGGTTACTAAAAATTCTGAATTACTTTCAGTAGTTCTAGAATTAATTTCTGTCATTTCTCCCCACTCTGCTAACGGAGTTGTTCTTGGAGAATAGTTATAATAGTTATAGGTATAAGAATCTATACCTGATTTAATTTTAACATCTAACCAATCATTTACATCATAGGTGAAAGAAGCGTATCCTAAAACTCTATTCTTTTTAGATTCATTTTTCATATGATACAATGAGTAATATGGATTGATAATACGAGTAGCTGAATTCCAAAACACATAATCTCCGTTTTCATCAACTACACTTTCTTCTAACCAAGATTGATCAATATTACCAGGTAACCCTAATAAGGATAATGCTGTATTTGCACCAGAGTACCCTAAATATGGGCGATTGTCAACATCTTCTAATGTATAATTAATCTTCGCATCAACTCTTAACTTTTTCCACATATTCATAGACCCTGTCAATGAAAAATTTTGTCTATTCAATCCGCTATTGGGGACAATATCAGTCATGTGAACATCAGAAGCAGAAAATCTAAAATTTGTATCTTCATTACCTCCAGAAAAAGCAACAGTATTTTGAATGGTAGAACCAGTTCTAAAGAATGATTTGATATGATCTTGCTTTATTCCGTAATCTCTAATTTGACCATCAAAAGAAATAAATTCTAAATTAGGATTCATTTTATCTCCCCAACTCCACATACCTGTAGCATCTCCAATATCTTTTGGCGGCGTCTTAATCCCTTGTCCATAAACATGTTGAACATCTTCGTATTCACCAACAATATTATCTACTGTCATATTTGATGAAAAGTTTACATTAAATTTATTACCTCCTTTTGTATCAAAACCTTTAGTAGTAATTAAAATTACACCATTTGATGCTCTTGTACCATATAATGCAGCAGCAGCTGGACCTTTAAGTACAGACATTGTTTCGATATCATCAGGGTTGATAGAGGAAATTCCATCACCTAAATCCTGACCGCCATATTGACCTGCATCTCCCAACTGTTGGTTATCCATTGGCACTCCATCAATGACATATAAAGGTTGATTATTACCTAATAATTTAGAATTACCACGAATAATAACTTTAGAAGATCCACCTGCTCCTGTATTTGGTTGCGCAATATCTACACCAGCAACTTTACCAGACAGTGAGTTCACTGCATTAATACTTTTTACCTCTGCAAGTTCTTCACCATCAACTTTAGAAATTGCATACCCTAAAGATTGTTCTTTACGAGAAATCCCTAATGCAGTTACAACAACTTCATCTAATTCCTCAGAAGATTCTTCTAATTGAACATTGATTGTAGTACTTTCTGCAACAGTAATTTTTTGATCAGTAAAACCAATAGAAGAAAAAACTAAAATAGCTCCCTTATTAGTATCTATTGAATAATTTCCGTCAAAATCTGAAGTAATACCGATAGTTGTCCCTTGTATCACTACGTTTACACCAGGTATTGGTTCTTCATCTTCTACCGAAGTAACCATTCCTGTTACTGTTACTTCTTGTGCTTGAATGACTACACTAGCCAGTAAAGCAACAAAGAATAACATCCGTCTAATTAAATTTTCACCCATAACTTTGATTTTAATAATTGTTTAAATCTTTATACAATCGATTGGATTATTTTTATTTAAAAAAAAGCACAAGTTAAAATGCTTCGTAATACAATCGATTGCAAGAAATATATTTCTATACACTCTTTTCAAATTTACAAAAATATATTGCACGTCCAAATTTATTCTTAAAAAAAATATTTTATTAAAAAACCTCATAAAACTCAATAAACAAAAGAGATTTATTGAGTTTACATTTTTTTAAAAAACTATTTTACTATGATTATATAATAATGCAGTTAAAAAAAACCTAATGTTAAATAAATGTTAAGCAAATATAAAAAAAACACTAAAATAGAAATGAATAATTACATTCCAAAAGTTCTTGGAATAAACAATACCAAGTCTTCGCTAAAAGTAATAACCAATAATACAATTATCATTGCTAGATAATAGGGTAACATTGATTTAAACAGGTTTTCAATTTTAATTTTGGCAATACTTGCTCCAACAAATAAAACGGTACCAACTGGTGGTGTCACCAAACCAATACTCAAGTTTAGAATCAAGATTATTCCAAAATGAATAGGATCTACTCCCAACTCTATTACAACTGGCAAAAAAATTGGAGTGAAAATTAATACTGCTGGAGTAATGTCCATAAAGGTTCCAACAAATAATAATATAAAAGTAATTAATAATAGAATGACAATTTTACTATCACTAAAAGAAAGCAAACTTTCTGTTACTGTTTGTGGGATGTTTAAATAAGACATCACCCAAGACATCCCCATTGATGCACCTACCAACAATACAACAATTGCTGTTGTTTTTGAAGCATCTAATAAAATCTGTGGAATATCACTTATTTTCAATTCTTTATAAATCATTGTTAAGAATAATGCATAAACCACGGCTATACCTGAAGCCTCGGTTGCTGTAAATATTCCCGAAACGATTCCGCCAATAATCACAAATAATAATGACAAGCTCGGGATTGCATTCACCGTTGTTTTAAAAGCCTTCTTTAAAGCTGTACCTTTAATAATAGGATACTTATATTTTTTCGCAAAATATGCTGATATTAACATCAACCCAACTCCTAATAAGATTCCTGGAACATATCCTGCCATAAACAAAGCTCCGATAGAAACTCCACCACTTGCCAATGAATAAACGATTAAAACATTACTCGGCGGAATCAACAATCCTGTAACCGAAGATGTAATATTTGTTGATGCACTTAACTTTTCGTCATATCCTTCTTTTTTCATTAAGGGCCCCATAAACCCACCTATAGCAGAAACGGATGCAATTGCTGACCCTGAGATTGAACCAAACAACATGTTCGAAAATATGTTTACAAAAAATAGCCCTCCCGGAAACCAACCCACTAATAATTTGGCAAATTCTATCAACCTAAATGCGATACCACCTTTGTTCATTATTTGTCCTGCAAGCACAAACATTGGTATTGCTAATAAAGAAAAACTGTCTAATCCAGTCGCCATTCTCTGTGCAATTGTTGTAAAAGCCGCAATCGGATCTACCGTAGTTAACAAAGTTAAAATTGCCGAAATCCCAATGCTATACGCAACAGGAACTCCTCTCAATAACAAGAAAATAAAACTGACAACTAATATTACAATGCTAAAAGTTTCCATCAACTATTCTTTTTATTTAAAGTAAATATGTGATACAAACTATAAAATGATATAATAAAACCACCCAATGGCAACACCATATAAACATACCCTAACGGAATTTGCAACGAGGCAGAAACTTGCCCCAAGCTCAATGTAATATACACCAATCTTATTCCTCCTATTACTAAAACTGCAATTGCAAAAGCTAAAATTGATGTCTGTATAAAGTATTCGTTTTGTTTTTTTCTTGATGAAAAGTATTTATCCATAAAAAAATCTATAGCAATATGTCCTCTTGTTCCAGTTACATAAGCTGCTCCTAAAATTCCAGCCCAAATTAAAAGGTAGCGAGACAATTCATCCGTAAATTCACTTGGAGAATTAAATACATAGCGCGACACTACTTGCCAAACAATAGTCAAAACAATTCCACCCATCAACAATATAACTGTTGTTTCGAGGAATTTATCGAGTATGTTTTTGACTTTTTCCATCTAGCTATTCAATCGCTTTTATTTGATTTACCAATTCATTGATTCGAGTATCTTTGGTCAATTCATCATATAAAGGTTGTACCGATTTTACAAAAGGAGCCTTGTCAGGATACAAAATAACAGCACCTTCTTCCTTTGCTTTATCCATCGATTCTTTTTCTGATTCTGCCCACAACTTACGCTGAAAAACTACCGATTCATCTATCGCTTCTTGCAACCATTTTTGCTGCTGCTTGTCTAAATCTTTCCAAACATGTGTGCTAATTAACAACACATCTGGTATCGATGCATGCTCATCAATTGTATAATATTTTGACACTTCGTAGTGACGTGAAAAGTAAAAACTTGGCGGATTGTTTTCTGCACCATCAACAACTCCTTGTTGAATAGCTGTATAAATTTCTCCAGATGCCATAGGTGTTGGTGAGCCTCCCATTGCTTTTACCATTTTGATTGCAATCGGGCTTTGCATCACTCTAATTTTTAAGCCTTTTAAATCTTCAGGAGTTTTAATTTGTTTTTCTGATGTATAAAAACTCCTGCTTCCAGCATCGTAATAACACATCCCACGTAACCAATATTTTTCTGATTGCAACAATAAATCTTTTCCAATTTTACTATCCTGAACTTTAAAGAAATGTTCTTTATCTCTAAAAATATAAGGAAAACTCAATACCTGAAAATCTGGAGAAAAACTTGACATTACTGCTGCTGATACTTTGGTCATTCCCAAACTTCCTATTTGCAATAATTCTACACATTCACGTTCAGAACCTAATTGATTACTCGGATAAACTCGAATAGACATTTCTCCATTTGATTTCTCATCTAACTTTTCAGCCATAAAAACCATCGCTTTATGAACTGGGTGATTGACATCTAAACCGTGAGCTAATTTTATTTCTTTTTGTTGATGTCCACAAGAAATCATCGCAATTAAAATTGCAATTAATAGTGAGGTATGTGTGAACTTTATTCGCAAATTATTTTCTGTACTTTTTTGCAATTGCGATAGATTCACTCATTAAATTGCTAATCGCATCCAAATCAAAATCTCCATTTTCTTTTTTCTTCATTAATTGAGAACCCATACCAACACAATATGCACCAGCAGAAAACCATTCTTTCAAATTCTCTTCTGTTGGTTTTACACCACCAGTTGGCATAATATTCGTAAATTTAAAAGGACCTTTTATGGCACTTATAAAATTTGGCCCACCAACTTGAGTTGCAGGGAAAATTTTAACTATTTCTGCACCCAATTCCTCAGCATAATTTATTTCTGATAAAGATCCACACCCAGGCATCCAAGATACTTTTCTTCGGTTACAAACCTTTGCCATTTCTGCATTTAAAATTGGAGATACAACAAAGTTAGCACCCAATTGTAAATACAGCGCAGTGCTTGCTCCGTCAACAACAGAGCCAATACCTAACATCATTCCTGGCAATTCTTTGTTGGCATATTTTACCAAATCACCAAATATTTCGTGGGCAAAATCTCCACGGTTTACAAATTCAAACAATCTTGCTCCTCCATCATAACAAGCCTTTACAATTTGTTTTGCTATTTCTAAATCAACATGATAAAAAACAGGGACGATTCCTACTTCTTTTGCTTTTAACGCTACTTCTATTCTTGAATATTGTGCCATAATTTCTTATTTATCTCGCTACTCTCCCAGAAGCATCACCTCCCATTAATTTTTCAACTTCAGGAACTGTTACCAAGTTAAAATCACCTTTAATTGTGTGTTTTAAACATGATGCCGCAACTGCAAAATCCAATGCTTTTTGATCATCCTCAGCATAGGCATTCAATCCATAGATCAAACCTCCCATAAATGAATCTCCACCACCAACTCTATCAACAATATCAGTAATATCATATTGAGCAGATTCGAACAATGTTTCACCGTCATATAAAACCCCAGCCCACGTATTATGCGATGCAGAAATTGATCCACGCAAGGTAGTAATCACTTTTTTAACTCTCGGAAATTGTTTCATAATTTGTTTTGAAACCGATAAATATGCTTTCCCTTCAACATGACCACCGGTAACATTCACACCATCAGGTTTTATCCCCAATGCCATTTCAGCATCCTCTTCATTTCCTAAAACCACATCACAACCAGTGACTAATTTAGGCATAACTTCTTGCACATGCTTACCATAATTCCACAATTTTGCACGATAGTTTAAATCGGTAGAAACTATAATTCCCTTTTCGTTTGCTTTGGAAATTGCCATTTCTAAAACGTCACAAGCACCTTGCGAAATAGCAGGTGTAATTCCGGTCCAATGAAACCAAGTTGCTCCTTCAAAAACAGTATCCCAATCTATCATTCCTTTTTTAATCTCGGCAATAGCAGAATGTGCGCGATCATAAACTACTTTGGATCCACGACTCACAGCACCACTTTCCAAATAGTAAATACCAACTCTATCGCCACCTTCAACAATTTTATTGACACCAACATTGTACGAACGCAACACTTTAATTGCTGCATCTCCAATATCATTTTTTGGTAATCTCGTTACAAAGTCTACATCTAATCCGTAGTTTGCTATTGATACTGCCACGTTAGATTCACCTCCACCAAAAGTCGCTTCAAACGAATTTGTTTGATGAAAACGTAAATGCTCTGGTGTTGCTAAACGCAACATAATCTCTCCGAATGTTATTATTTTTGCACTCATTTTTATTCAATTATAATTGGATTGTTCAATTTATTTGCTTCATTAATCAACATATTTTCAAATCCTTTTTTTGTACTAAATTCTTGGTTTGATTTTTCCCATCCTGCAAAAAAGTAAAATGAAACTTCATTATTTTCTGACTGCATTTCGGCATAATAGGTATGTGAAATTGGGCTGTTACCATCAATCGATGTTCCGGCTCCTGTATTGGGTGCTTTTTTACTCACCACCAATTCATTGGTATCTAAAATCAAGCCTAAACCTAAGTTATCTTTAAATTCTGACTGAGTTCCAAATGTGTATATAATGTTGTAATTTTCATTTGGATTTACTACTTGCAAGCCATCATTCTCTAAATGAATATTAACAATACCAGTTACTATTTTTTGATTTGATCCTTTTAAAACCACATCACTTTTGTAACCGTACTTCCCTTTCCAAATTGATATAGTTTCGGTAATATCAAAAGATTCTCCATCGACATTCCAACCTTTATAATCCAATGTTAAAATTGCACGAACTGGCCCTTCAGTTAATACTTTAAAACTTGCAACATCGGTTGCTCCTAATCGAATTAATTTATCATTTCTCACCATTGCCAAAGCTCCGGCACCCAATGAGTTTCCCACTTTTAGCACATCTGCTCCCCAATGTTCAATTTCGTGATAAGAAGGTGTGTTTGGCAATCCAACGGAGTCTAACACCATTTTATCGGTGGTTTTTCCCCAGATATCTTTGCCATTTCTTTTATCCCAATACGAACGGAAACCTACTTTATCATTTTCCCAAGAAATTCCTTCAGCTTGATATAAAACAGGAAATGCTCCGGGTAAATGATTTGGATCTCTAACCTCAACATGAATATCATCATAAATACCATCAGCATTAGCATCTTTTCCTAAGCGGATATTTGTGTATGCCGTAAAATCTGATTTGTAAGATGCATCAGCAATTTTAATAAAAACCTTTTTAGATTGGTTTGCATCAAAATCGATACTTAGACTATATTCAACTTTATCATAGAGATTGTCTTTTTGAAAAGGAATTAGATTTCCATTCTCATCCTCAAAATAAATTACAACTGAATTATTATCACCTAAAATCGAATTGATTTTAGATTGAGATATTACAATTGGCTCTGCAATCCGCTCAAAAGAAGATGGATTTAAAAACGTTATTGAAGGAATGACTTCTTGCCTTTTAGTACAAGAAATCAATAATAATCCCGCAAAAAAAACAATAAATTTATTCATACTTTAATCTTCATTAGTTGGTTTTCCGATAGTCGCTAAAATACCACCATCTACGTAAATAATTTGCCCGTTAACAAAATCACTTGCTTTAGATGCTAAGAATACCGCTGTACCAGCTAAATCTTCTGGATTACCCCAACGTGCTGCTGGTGTACGGTTTAAGATAAATTCATTGAACGGATGACCATCAACTCTAATTGGTGCGGTTTGTGAAGTTGCAAAATACCCAGGACCAATTCCGTTGGTTTGAATATTGTGTTTTGCCCATTCGGTTGCCATATTTTTTGTCAACATTTTCAATCCTCCTTTTGCAGCAGCATATGCAGAAACGGTATTTCTACCCAACTCACTCATCATAGAATTGATATTTATAATTTTACCTGCCTTACGAGCAATCATTTTACGACCAACATATTTTGACACAATAAAAGGCCCTACCAAATCAACATCTACTACTGCTCTAAAATCTGCAGTTTCCATATCTTCCATCGGAACTCTTTTAATGATTCCTGCATTGTTAATTAAGATATCAATTGGTCCAACTTCTTTTTCGATAAGATCGATATGTTTTTCTACAGCTTTATCATCGGTAACATCAAACACATAAGTATGAACTTTTAAGCCTTCACTTTCGTATTCTTTTTTAGCCTCATCTAACATATCTGGTGTGTGATTATTTACAATCAACTCGGCACCTGCATTCCCTAATGCTTTTGCCATCGCCATTCCCAAACCGTGAACTGCACCAGTAATCAAAGCTCTTTTTCCAGTTAAATTGAACATATTTTGCATTCTATTATTTTTATTTTAAATCTTTCACTTCGCAGATATCCATATCTCCATAATCTAAATTCTCTCCAGCCATTCCCCAAATAAAAATATAATTTGAAGTACCAGCAGCAGAATGAATTGACCAAGATGGTGATAATACCGCTTCGTTATTTTTCATCCACATGTGACGTGTTTCGTCTGTCTCACCCAGGAAATGACAAATTCCTTGATCCGAAGGAACTTCGAAATAAAAGTATGCTTCCATTCTTCTATTGTGAACATGTGCCGGCATTGTGTTCCAAACAGAACCTTCTTTTAACTCAGTCATTCCCATTTGTAATTGACAAGTTTCTACCAAACTATTTACAATTAACTTGTTGATTTGTCTGTCATTAGAAGATTTTAAAGAACCTAGCTGAACAACATCTGCACCTGCTAATGAAATCTTTTTTGTTGGAAATGCTTTATGCGCAGGTGCAGAGTTGATATAAAACAAAGCGTCAGCTCCTACGAACGAAACTTCTTTTACTTCCTTACCAACGTACAATGCTTCTTTATAATCAAGCTCAATAGCCTCTCCATCAACATTCACAATTCCTTTTTTACCAACATTTACAACTCCTAGTTCTCTTCTTTCTAGAAAGTAATCTGCCTTCAATGGGTCTATAGTTTCTAAAAATAATTTTTCATTGCCTTTTGGTTTTGCACCTCCTACAATATATCTGTCAATTAAAGAATATACCAAATTGATATTCCCTTCCTGAAACATATTTTCAATTAAAAATTCCTTTCTGATTCTTGTAGTGTCATATCCCTTAAAATCTTGAGGGTGGCACGCATATCTTAACTCATAATTTACAGCCATTTCTGTTTTATTTTTATTAATACAATCGATTGGCAAGATAAAACAATTTTTAACAAACAAAAATTTTATCTCGTTAAAATGTAGGATTATTATTTATTCTTTTTAGAAGATCCGCGAATAATCAATTCTGATTTTACAACAATAGTATTACTAGCATTAAAAGCATTCTCCTTATCATCAATGAATTTCAGCAACATATCTGCTGCCGTTTTACCAATTCTAAAAGGATGCTGATCTATAGTCGTTAGCCCTGGCTTTATAATAGCTGATGCTGGTTCATTAGAAAATCCTGCAATTGCTATATCTTCTGGTACTTTGATATCAGTATTTTCATCTAAATATTTCATGATTGCCAAAGCAGAAACATCATTTGCACAAATAATAGCATCAGGAAAATTGTTTTTATCTTTTAATAAATCAACTATAAACTCTTCAGCATCTTCTTTATATAAATTAGACTCCTTAACAAATGTTTCTTCAAAATCTAAATTATTCTCTTTTAGTGCCTCTTTATAACCAGCAAAACGCTGCATATAAATTTGCGAATTTAGGTCACCTGCTAAATGATAAATCCGCTTACATCCATTATCAATTAAATGCTGAGTTAAATCGTAAGCGCCCTTATTATCTTCAAAGATAACTTTACTCAACCCGCCATTATCAAAGTACCTATCAAATAAAACTACAGGAATTTTATTTTTATAAAACAAATCTAAATGATCGCCATTTGGCGTTTCCATTGATGGAGAAATCAACAATCCATCAACACGATTCATAAACAAACCATTGACAATTTCTTTTTCATTTTCAAAATCGTCACGCGATTGCGAAATTACAACACGGTATTTTTTACTAGCAACAACTTGCTCAATACCATCAATCGCTTCTGAAAAGAAATGTCTAGAAATATGAGGAACAACCACCCCAATCGTCATGGTTTTGTTGGTTCTTAAATTCGAAGCCATCAAATTTCTCTGATACCCTAATTCTTTCGCCTTTTCTAAAACACGTTCTTTGGTTTTACTTCCCACCCTAGGGCTATCGCTTAAGGCTCTAGAAATTGTTGAGCTGTCTAAGCCCAATTCTTTTGCCAAATCGTGTATAGTAATATTCTTGGTCATCTTCATAGTTAGTTAGGGTATAAATTTAGTTATTAATATTTTTCCACCTAAGCAATGCTTCTAAAAAATAATAATCAGCATAGTTAAGTGGTGAATTTGTTTCATTATCTTCGTGAATATTCCCTACAGAATGTTCTAAAATAAACCCTCCATTTTCTCTTGGTTTTGCCAAATATTCTTCGGATGATAGGGTTTCTAATATTGTTTGTGCATAACTTATATATGCCTCTTTATTTTCCGGATCATAGGCTTGTAATTCTAATAATGCCGATGCTACCAAAGCCGCAGCTGATGCATCTTTTGGTGTGTTCGGAATTGATGGGTCATTATAATCCCAATATGGAACATAATCACTTGGGATATTTTTATTTTGCATAATAAACTGTGCAATTTTTTTTGCTTGCTCTAAGAAATTCTCATTTCCTGTTTCACCATAAATCTCAGTATATCCATACAAACCCCAAGCTTGTCCTCTTGCCCATGAAGACTCATCAGAAAAACCTTGAAAGTTGACTCTGTTGCGAACTTTGCCCGTGATATGATCGTAATCAACAATATGAAAACAACTAAAATCTTCTCTATATTGATTACCAATTGTTGTGATTGCATGTGAGTTTGCAATGTTTGCAAAACTTGAATCTGAGGTATGTTTTGTGGCTTCGTATAGTAAATTTAGATTCATCATATTATCAATAATAATGGGCATATCCAAGCCTTTCCCTACAATCCAAGGCGCATCTGTATCCCAAGACTGAATCACTTTTGCAACAGGTCTATAGCGCGTACTCAACGATTTTGCCGCATCAATTACCGCCTGCTTGTAGTTTTCGTTTCCTGTTAATCTGTACCCTTGACCAAAAGAATTTTGAATCATAAATCCAACATCATGATTCCAAGTTACAAACTGCGCCGAATCCAACGCTTCGGTAAATTTTTGAGCTTGAATTTTCCATTTTTCATCATTGGTTTGCTCATACAAATACCAAAGTGACCCAGGAAAAAATCCACTGGTCCAATCTTGTTTATATGCCATACGATAGGTGCCATCTTTGTTTAAACTTCTTGGATTTAACAAAGGTGAAATCGTATCAATCTGTTTGATTAAATAGGTGTATTGATTTTCTGCTAAAGTGAAAACTCGGGCAATTAGTTGCTCTTTTGTTTCTTTTGTTTCTTTTGTTTCTTTTGTTTCTTTTGTTTCTTTTGTTTTATCTATCTCCTTAACTTCTTTTTTACAAGAAACCAAGGTCAAAAAGAAAAGACAGATCGCACTAAATTTTAATAATGATTTCATTTGCTTATTTTATATTAGATAATTCTCTTCTTGCTACTAATTCATCTTCAATTTTATCCATCGTTTTATTATCTAGTTTGTAAAAACTCATTAAGCCTGCAACTAAGAAACTACCAACAGCCGGAATTAAACTCACCATCAAAAGAATACCATAACCTGCTTCTTCTGTCTGAGTGGTATTTGCCTTAAATCCATAGGCAGCTAACAACCAACCTGCGATTGCAACACCAACAGTTAAGCCAAATTTTTGTGCCATTGTAGATGCAGACATAATTAAACCTGTAGCACGTCTGTTGTTTTTCCATTCAGAATAACTTGCACAATCGGTGTACATCGCAAATAAAATAGGAGCCGGTGGACCTGAAGCCAAACTCACAATTATATTCAATGCGAAAATCATTGTAATGTTAGATTTATCAACAAAGAAAAACATCGCTGTAAAAGTTCCGGCTATAAGTTGACAAGCAATAACAACCTTCTTTTTCCCGAATTTACTTAACAACTTATCCGTAAACGAGATAGAAATAATTGTTACGATTGTTCCTGAAACTAAAAAGGCACTTGCCAAAGATTCATCTCCAATATAGTATTTGAAATAATACATTACGGTTCCATAACGAATGGCAATATATGCCAAACTTATAATTCCAACTCCTAACAATAATAACCAAGGTCTATTGTTTAACAAATCTTTTAAATCATTTTTGATATTCGTTTTTTGTTCTTTAGGAGGTGCAACTCTTTCTTTTGTTGTGTAAAATGTTATCAAAAACATGATGATTGCTAAGATTCCAAACACCACCATGGTACCCTGAAACCCTTTGGCCTCATTCACAACCTGCACCGATAATTTTGCAGACGAAATATCTTGATCAAAATAATCAAAAGGATTTACTTTATAAGTACCAAAACCTTCTTCTAAAAATAAAATATCTGTACTTGTATCTATTTCATTTTTTAATTCTTTTCTATAAACAATTATGGTTGATTTTTTTGTTAGAGATTCTTCCTCTCCTAAGTCAGCATTCAAAATTAACTTGGTTGATCCTATTCCATTTTCAGTTATTACAATTTGATTGTTATTTATATCTGCAGCAAAAACATCTGTATTATCTCCTCCTATATAATTTACCAATGGCAAAGTCAAAGCCTGTACTAATAACCCTCCAGAAAAAGCCAACATAAATCGATATTGCGAAAAACTAGCACGTTGTTTTGGACTTGCAGAAACAACTCCCATCAATGAAGAATACGGAATATTAATCGCCGTATATATCATCATCATGATGGTATACGTTACATACGCATAGATGATTTTACCAGACATACTAAAATCAGGTGTTGTAAAAGTTAACACACCTGCCAATGCAAATGGCAATGCCAACCATAATAAAAACGGACGGAATTTACCCCACTTTGTGTTTGTACGATCAGCAATAATCCCCATGATAGGATCATTTATTGAATCCCATATTTTTGTAATTAAAAACATAGTTCCAGCCACTGCGGGTGATATCCCAAAAATATCTGTATAAAAATACAACTGAAATATCATCAAAACTTGCCAAACTAAATTTGAAGCTGTATCACCTAAACCAAAGCCTAATTTTTCTTTGGTTGATATTTTTTCTTCCATAATGACACTTTGGTTTTCTGCACTCATCTATTTTAGTTTTTACTTTCTACTTGAAGATCTATAGTAACTTCTTTTTTGTCTAATCCTTCAACTGGAACTTGTATAAAAGCATCAGCTTGTTCAACACTATCTACTACGACTTTTTGAATAGCACCTCTTGTAATATTGACATTAAATAACGTTCCACGGAAAAATCTCTTATACGATAAATCGTTCCAATGTGATGGTATTTGAGGAACAATCTCAAAACCTTTTATGTCTCTTTTAAAACCTAAAAGATTGTCATAACAGTTTAAAACATTCCATGCAACTGTTCCTGTTCTCCATGGATCATCAGACACATTTCTTTCTTTACGAATTGCTGATGGTCCAACATAGCTATTTGCCTGAGCAAAAGGTTCTGACCTTTCTTCGGATGGAAGAATACTCATAAAAGTTTTGTATGCTTTGTCATTTCTTCCTGCTGCATAATCTGCTGCAATCTTAAATGATGCTGCATGACAATACACATTCCCATTGGTGAAATTCCCTTGCGGAATTCCAGTAATCGAACCAATATCTTTGTTATACTTAGTAAATGGAGGCCAGTTATGAACAGGTCCAACTGGTGTATCAACCATTGGCTCAACTTTTTTCATTATCTCCTCATACTTTTCAGAATCAATTATTCCTGCAAGTATTGCCCACGATTGAGGGTTGATAAATACTTGGCCTTCTTCTGATGCATTATCACCTACTTTGTTTCCAGTATCTGTAAACGCATATATAAAATGGTCTTCATCCCAACCGTGTTCTAATATGTTTTTCTTGATTTCTTGGTATCTTTCTTCACACTGATTTTCTCTAAAAGAATCTCCTTTCCAACCTGCAATTTTACCGACTAGTTTTAATGCTCTTGCCAATGCAATACTCATCCAAACACCTTCGCCTTTTCCTTCGGCTCCAACTTTATCCATCAAGTCGTTCCAATCTCCATGTCTGATTAATGCCAAACCTCGCTCACCTCTATCGTTCCATAAAAAGTCAATCGCTCTAAGGTTATGTACCCAAATGGTGTCCTCTCCTTTATCAGAATAATCTACATCTTTATCAAGCATAGTAAGATCTCCTGTTTCGCGAAGTATTGAATATGTAGCGTGACTTATCCAGCTTGGTGAATCAGAATAATGCTTATCGGCTGCTGCAACTTCTACTGAAGACACTCTAAATGCTCTTGGGCAAAAACCATCAGATCTTTGGTTTTCTAATGCTTTAATTAACATTGCTGTCGCTCTATCAGGATTCAAAATCGCCATACCTGCAGCATCCTGAAGAGTATCTCTATATCCTTTAAAATAGAATCGCGCCCAATCAGCCATCAAGAATAATTGATGCTTTATCCAAACATTGAATAAATTATTAAAATCTCCATCAGGAGTATTGATTGTTGTTAGTCCTAATCTCTCTGTATTTTGTTTTTTTATTTTCTCTAACTCAGCATCAATCAAGGTAGAATTTGCATAAAGTAATGTAAATTCATTAGCTTCTTTTTCGTCAAAAACAATCCCCATTACAAAGTTGATTCTTTGCTCAGCGTCAGCCACCAAAATCAAATTATGTTGCAATGCAGATACCATATATTCGGTAGAAGCATCGCTATCGTTTAACTGACCATCTACAATACATTTTGGCATTGTGTAGATACGATTTGTTCCTAAAAAAACTTCTTTACTAATGTCAAAATGGTCGTAAGGAACATCAGTATAGGTAAATGCTCTGTACTTGTGCGTCATTACAGAAACCGATCTATTTCTGAAAAATAGCCGTTGCTTTTCTTTATCGTGATATCCATCAACTGCTGAGTTATATCCATAGGTTAAATTCACTCCATCCAAAACTACTGGAGCAACAGTAAACACAGAAATATCACGATTTCTACCTGTCTCATTTTTTATTGAAACAGACCAAATTTCTCCAGCTTCTTTACGAGGAACGAAAATTTGAAATGTTACTTTTATTCCATTTTTCTTACTCTCTAAAACGGTATATCCTAAACCGTGTTTGGTGTTAAATTCATCTAATTGAATATTGGTTGGCGTTACTGCTACCGACCAAACTTCTGATGTTTCATTATCACGGATATAAATATTTCTTTGTGGACTACGGTCGTCTTGCTTCCCAAAAAGGTTCGTTAAAACTCCCGCCTCATTTTGATACAATGAAAAACCATTCATGTTTTGTCCAACACTTGCTAAATACGTTGGATTCCAAAGCATATTAAACCAATCTCTCGGCGGATGAGGTGCTGTTACCTTATATTCTGTACCATTATTTATAAAACTTCCGTACTTCATTTTCCCTTTTTATTCTTAATTCTTTATTGATATGTTTTGTTCTCCTGATACTAAGACTAAGGATTTCCCTTTCCACCTGAATTCTCCTTTCAGACCATCAGGAAGTAAAATCTCTGCCTCAATTTCATCATCAGTTTTTAGATAATTTACTTTAATCATACCTAGAGGATGTGGAAACTCAACTTCTAGTTTATTTAGTTTCCCTAAATTCGGTTCAATGATTACTGACTTAAAAGAATGTTCTCCTGGGTAAATTCCTGCGACCGTATGAATAAAATCAAAATTCGGACTTGCGCTCCACGCGTGACATTCTGAACGCGGGTTAATATCTGTTTCTCCGTAAGTGGTCATTCCGTTTGCTATCATTCCTTGCCATGAACCCAATAAATCGAAGTATTTGTCTCCCAACCCTACTTTTTGCAAAGCTCTAAAATTGTAAAATTTAAAATAGATGGTTGACTGAAACAGCGTTTTATCATCTAAGATTTTTTGCATTATTTCTTGCTGATCTTTCTCTTCAAAAGTGTCCGTTAGGATTCCTAATATGTTTGTGTGTTGCGAGAAATTTTCTTTTGCTGGAGTTTCGGCAATCAATCCTCTTTTGGTATCAAAACAATTTTCTAATACTGACTTTTTAATTGTATTCGATAGTTTTTTATAAGACTCTACATCGTGCTGCATTTCGAAATAATCTAATACTGCTTGGGCGTTTTCTAATGTTTTTACAAATTGTAAAGAGATATTTGCTGAATAGCCATCATCTGCTCCTGCAGGAATACCGCTAGGGAAATCAGCTGTCCAATCTGTAAAATTCCACCATTTTAAATTGGTTACCATTCCTGTTTCATCAACTCTTGTGGCAAACCATTCAATGACTGTTTTTATACCTGGGATAAACTGACGCAAAAACTCAGGATCATTTCTATACATGAAATAATCGTACATCTTGTCTATCCAGATCAAAGAAAATGGAGGTATAATTTGAATAGTATTTGATGGGTAACGACTTTGAGTTAATCCTTCTGGAAGACGAGAATCATCGAATTGCTGTATCGCTTTTCGCATCAATCTATCATCACCAGACACATAAATCGAAATGAGAGATGCTATTTTTGTATCTCCAATATATTGTAAATTTTCGTAGTACGAATCGTAATACTGCTCATCAGCAGAGTTTCGTAATGTCCTCCAAGACACATCCCAAATTTTATCAAGAGAAGCATCTCCAGTTTTCACTTTTGCTTTTTCTTCAAACGGATATCCGGTATAAACTCCGTGATAATTTTCAAGAACTAAAGCTTCATCTTTGGTCTCAATTTCTAATTCTATAAATCTATATGTCCTTCTTGACAAAGGTTTAAAAAATCTATTTTCGCCACCATCAGGTAATAAAATATCATAATATCCAAATATTGATTTACCCTCAATATCATTTCGATTGCCTTTTAAATCAACATTCATTAAGTTACCATCAGAAACAACTTCTCCTGAATCAACATTTATTAGCATTGCTTCGGCATAAGTGATTTTTATCTCACTTCCTTTTCCTTTGCTATATCTAAGCTCTGGAAAACCAGTAGTATGATGTTTTTGATCTATTAATATTTTTACTTTTGAATTGGCAGGAATTATAGTTGATCCATTTTCATTTATAAAATTTTCATCTTTTTCTACTCCACTAATTCTTGCGATTTCAGCAAATTGCTCAACAGATTCTTCCATTACTGGAATCGTTCTTGGCACTAAATGCCACGCGCCTCCATAAAGAAAACCGCGACCTACAGCAAATTCTGTTATTGCACTTTTTGGCTTCAACCAATTTTCAGCATTAAAATTCAACTCATTCCAACCCCATGGATATTTCGAATCATTAACTTTATCACAAGGACCAGCAGCATAATACGCTTCCATCATTTCGCTTGTGATATTTATTGCTGAATACCCTTCGTTTTTTATGACTTTCCAGTCGGCAGTTCCCGTATTTATGTCTATGTCTAAACCTCTATCGGCTTGTAAAATAAAAGCAGTTTGAACAGATACTTGCGAGACATTTTTATACTCGCCAAAGTTTACAACCTCGGCTGCAATTACATTTTTACCCACTTTTAAGTGGTTAGAAATATCAACAGTTTCATACCGCTGATGAGATGGATCTCCAATAGACGGCCCGTAACTAACACGCTCTCCATTAACAAAAAGTCTATAACGGTTATCGGCAGAAACGAAAATATTAAATTCAGCCACTACATTTTCTAGCAAAAATTCATGACGAAATAGAAATACTCCATAATCGAGTGTCGATTCAGAAGGATGCGTAATCCATTGAGCTTTCCATGAATATTTGAGTAGATCAATATCTTTCCCTGATCCATTTATAGTTATTGCTGATTCTGGTGTAATCATATTTATATCTAACTCTTTTCCTTTAGCATTGATTTTTGTCTTTGATTCCTGCGAAAAAGCGAAGAAATTGAATGCAATTAAAACAAAGATGATTGGTATTCTTTTTAAAGCTAAGCATATAGGATTCAACAATCAATAAGTGTTTGATTTGCTAATATATAAAAAAATACAATCGATTGTACAAATATTGTATTAAATAATCAAAATTAGAAAAGCAGGAGTGGTTATAAGCTAAAACGTTGCTTTAAAAGTTGATACGGGTAGTCCATTACCCGAAATTAAATTAGCTTCGGTATAAGGCTCCCAAGCGTATCGGATAAAAAATTGATTTTCAAATATTTGCGGTAACTTGAACTTTACAAAATTGCCTTGAACCGTTGGCGTAATATTTTCAAAATTGATATTATCCTTAGATATTTCAAATCCAACAATTTCTTTACCATCTATTGTTTTTAATCCCTTAAAACATCCTTTGAAACTAACATAATAATCTCCATCTTTAAAAATTATCGTGTCAAAAATTGGTGATTCATAATTCGATCCTTTTTTGTAGGTGTTACCCAAAGCTAATATTGCCAACCTATCACCAACAGGTTTTTTGTTTTTAGCATGTGTATCTTGTCGATCACCTACATCAGTTATCACCACCATTTTAGAATTTGAAACTTCATCTAATAATTCTCTTTGCACATTTCTAAACTCTGACCAAGCAGGTCTATCTTCGCGACTTGTGAGTTGTACAAAATAAAATGGGAAATCATTTTTAAAATCAGATCGCCAAGTTTTAACCATCATCTTAAACATAGCTTTATAAACATCAGTTTGCTCAGCATTTGATTCACCTTGATACCAAATAACTCCTTTAAACCTGTATTTTTTTATGGGTACTATTCCGTTGATATAATTATAAGAAGGCATCCAAGGGTGTTTTTGGCTTGTGATTTTCTTCAAAGAAATTTGATTGTTAGCCACGGTAATCATTCCGTCTTTTTCATCTTTTTTGTCTCTCCAGCGCTCAGCTACAAGATTTGAAATTGTAGCATCTTGCTCAATAATTTCTTTTGGCAACCATGACTCTATCGGAGATCCAGGAACAGCATTGTGAATAATTCCGATGGGGATATTTAACTCTCCTTGTAATTTTTCGGCAAAATAATAAGCAACAGCAGAGAAGTACAAAACATTTTCTGGTGTTACTTTTACCCAGCCTTTGGTATTGAAATATTTATTATTTTGAATTTTCTCTAATTCCTCTTTGGTATGAACCCCTCCTTTTCCTGTTGGATAAGTAGGTCTCATATTGTAGATTCTGATATTTGGGTTGTTTGCTTTTTTGGCGACTTCTTCACCGTTCAAAGTTCGCTTTAAATCGAGATGCATATTCGATTGCCCAGAAGCTAACCAAACTTCGCCTACTAAAATATCATCTAAAATTATTGTTTCGCTTTGAGTATTGATTTTTATTTCAAAAGGAATTCCTACATCTTGCGAGGGAATTATAGCAGACCATTTTCCATCACCATTTGAATTCGTAAAAACAGAAATAGATTTAAATCTAATCGTGATTTTTTCATTTGGATTGGCCATTCCCCAAATAGTAATCTCCTGGTTTCTTTGAAGCACCATTCCATCAGAAAAAATAGGTGCTACTTTCAAATTCTCTTGCGCCTGAATGAAGGAAAGAAAAAAAAGAAAAAAGAAAAAAGAAATATATCTCATTGAAATTGTTTTGGTTAAAATAGTATCTGAGATTTCTCTCTTCGTTCGAAATGACAAGGATTCTAATTATATGGAGTTCTCGACTGGGTTCGAACAAATATTTATCAAATTAAAATTGAGGTTTTTCACGTGTCACTTTAAAACCATCATACAAAGCAAAAGAATCATTTTGTGGCGCCCAATCATCAGAAGCTCCTCCATGGAAAGTAGAAAAATAGAATGAATCTATATCACCCTTGTCCCATAATCTATATCTGATATTTGTATTGTTAATTACTTCAACACCATCAATCCAAACTTGCATAATTCCGTTAGACAAATTATCCTCATTCAATTTGATTCTTTGTGTTAATCGATACCATTTACCTGTTTCAAAATAAACTCCCGCATTTACAGATTCTCCATATTGTGAATCCATATCAATATAATAAAAATAGACAAGAGCTTCAACACCAGCATTTCTTGTTGCCCACATATAACGTGCACTCCAACCTTCGCCATTGTCTGGATGAACACCACCTGTGTAGGTAGAACCTCCACTTGTTAAGCCAGGAAGTTTCCCCCCTTTTCTAAAATCAAAACCATCTTCAAAAAAGACATAGTAGTCTAAATAATATTCGTTAGAAGATGGTAAATCTTTGATAAATTGGATTCCATTAGTTTGAGGACCTACTGTTCCTTCGGGATAATCTACTTTTAAAACATTGCCTTTTGTTCCTTCTGGATCTGTAACAATACTTCCTCTATTGTCAAAAGATACCCAACGTATCTCGCCACCTTCTTCAATCAAATTTTGTTTGGTATAAGCACCTTCGTTAGCTTCATTAAAATCTAATTCAAAAATGATATTTTCTTCTACTGGATCGGTAGGAGTACTATTTTCTAAACTCTCTGTTTCTGTTTGGGCACAGCTAGTAAAAACAAAACCGTTTACTAACAAAAGAAATAAAATTGATTTCTTCATAACTTATGATTTAGTATTATTTAAATGTTTTAAAATAAAATTCTTAGTATTTTTAATTGCCATTTTAGACTCAGGAATATCGTAATACCCTTGCCACACATGCCACATGCCTTCGTACACATCTAGCTCAACTTCTTTATTGTTTTCTTTTAAATTGCGATACATACGAATGGAATTACTCAAAAATATTTCTTTTCCTCCAACTTGTATCAATGTTGGTGGAAAATCTTTAGAAAAATCTCCATACACTGGTGAAACATACGGATTCTTCCATTCTGATTTTGGAGCATAAGCTTCGGCACAATTTTCTAAAAACCCATCATACACCAAATTTGGGTCGTTGTCTTTAAGTGTAGTATATGTATCTCCAATTTCAGCTACATCTAGCCATCCAGACCACAACACCAATACTTTGGGAAGGTTTATTTTTTGAGCTCTCATTTTTAAAATAGCACTCGTAGCAATTGCACCTCCAGCAGAATCGCCGTATATAGCTATATTTTCTGCTTTATACTCTTTTAATAGTTCCTTATAAAATGTAAGAACTTCATCAGTAATTTGATTGTATTTTGCATGAGGCGCTAAAGTATAATCAATCGTTATAATTTTCAGCCCTGTAGCATCGGCAAGTGGAACACTAGATGTCAAAGTAACATCAGCATGGTAAAAAGCAAATGCACCTCCGTGAATATAAACAATCACTTTATCTGAAGGTTGGTAATTTTTAGGAATAACACTGACAGCTCTAATACCTCCAAAAAAAAGTGTATCTACTGTCACCCCATATTTCTCAACTACAATTGGCACAAATTCAGAAGCTACATCAGCATATTCTTTTTGAATTTTTGCCCATTCCTCAGCAGGAGCTTCTGCCTCTGGTAAGTTGGCTCCTTTATTTCTATTCTCAATAGTCCACTCACTTAAAACATCTTTAGCTTCTTGTGAAATTGTTGAAGGGATATTTACTGTCCCTAAATTTTCTTGCCCTTTAAATTGACTAGAAGTTATTAGAGTCATATCTAAAATATTAATTGATCTTTCTTCATAAATTGAATTGCTAATACAATCGATTGCCAAATATAAACAATGTAAGCTTATGTTTAAAGTCTAAATAGGAAAAAGCGAGATTAATATTCAATCTCGCTTTTTATTTTATCAAAAATTTAAAAGTGGGAAGCTATTCTAAATTTAAACTTCTTATTCCTACTCATAAATAAAGTACTAATTTCTGTTCTATTGAACAATTAATTTTTTAGTTATAATAGTTGAGTTATTATAAATTCTAACAAAATACATACCTGCCTCAAGATTGATTAATATTTCTTTATTATGAGATTTACTTTTACTAATTTTTGATCTAAAAACAACAGAATCGTTTAAATTGTAAATTTCAACTTTACAATCATTATCTAAAAGGCCTGTTGAAATATTCAATATACCATTATTTACAGGGTTAGGGTAAATCTTGAAATTTGAATTCTCTAATTCAGCATTTTTTATATTATTGATTCTGGATACAGGCTGACTTGATTGACCTGTTTCAAAGTTTAAAATAGGTCTATTATTAGATGCGCTATGGTCTTGTGATGCTATGTCCCAATAATTATAATTTCCTGACCCATTATAGTCTAAACTAAATCTAAAAAATATAAAATCTCCTGCAACAGCACCATTATCTAATTGCGCATTTACAAAATCAATAATAGCTTGTGATGAGGAACTTTGAAGATTTCCGTTTTGCGAGTTTAAATCTAAAATATCATTTTCTATTGCTGTAGCAGTTTGATCAGTATCATATGTACCTGCAAAATAATCAGAACTTAAAACAGCACTACTACTTCTAAAAGGCAGCCCATATAAATCAACTTTATGCTCTAATCCGCCTCCACTTTGTAGTAAATAAAAATTCAATGTTGCTGATGTCAATCTTTCACCTAGTTCTAACGTAGGGATTTGAAATGGAATTATTGCAGAAGTCTTATAATTTGACCCTAGTCTATGGGTATGGTAACCTATCCATTGCATACCTCCATTATAATAAACTGATTGATCAGCTTCACTCGCTTCTACAGAATAATTATTGACTTGAGGAATTGAATTAACTTGTATATTTATTACTTCACTATCATTTAACTCTCCATCACTAACAGTAATTGTAATATTTACAACCCCTTCATCACCAATTATAGGAGAAAGAGTTAACTGAGCTGTACCATCAGAATTATCAATAAACGTTGCAAAACTTGGAGCATTACTAATAGTGTATTCTAAAGTGTCGCCATCAATATCTACAGAGCTAATATTTATTATTCTTGACTCATTTACATCTATTGTTTGACTACCAACAGTAGATAAAACTGGCTCATTGTTTATAGGATTTCCTCCATCATTATCAACAATAATATTTACTGTTTCGCTATCTGAAACAGTTCCATCGCTAACTGATATAATAATATCTGTTGTTGAAGCATCTCCTACAAGAGGAGAAAGTGTTAAAGTAGAAGTACCATTACCATTATCAACAAAAGTTGCAAATGATGGAAGGATATTTGCTGTAAAACTCAAAACATCTCCATCAGCATCTGTTGCTGATACGTTTACTATTAGGGTCTCTCCTTCTAGCATAGTTTGATTGCCAATTGTTGCAAGAACTGGAGCAGTATTTGTTGGTGGAACATATCCTGAAGTATTTATTACAATTTCAGAATAATTATTCCAATCATTAACATCACTACCAGATCCGGTAATTCTCACATATTTTGCTGATACATCTTCAAAATCAAAACTCTCAGATGTATTAGTTGTTCCTGTGCTAGTTGCCGAAATCACTTGTGCATAATCACGACCATTAGTAGAAACTTCTATTACAAAGCTATACGCTCTCTCATCACCTAATCCAAAAGTAATATCAACTGAATTAATCATAGTAACTTCACAGAAACTTTTTTGTATCCACTGATTTCCTTCTGATGCCCATTTTGTAGCTAAATCATTATCAAAAGCATTTGATGATGGATTATACCCCCATTGATCATCTTGAAAAGAACTAGCCCAATCAGTATCACATTCATATACAAATGAAGCTGATGAGTTATTAGAAGTATTACCCGCAAAATCTTTTATGTTATTTGCTGTAATTGTGTGATTTATATTTCCAGTAAGTTCGGAAGTTGTAAGCGTAACTGTTCTCATATCACCTGATAAAATTGCAGAATTAACAGTTACTCCATTATCTATAGTATAATTTGATTCATGCTCAGCAGTTACTGCTGTAATGCTTTCGCTAAACACAATTATAAACTCATCATTATAATAAGAATTGTATGCATTAGCAATTGTAGGAGCAGTTATATCATCTTCTACTTGAAACTCAAATGCTCCACAATCAACTGATGCTCCTACAGATCTTAAATTACCATTAATATCTGTTGCTGTTAACCCTGTATTAACACCCGCATCTATTGCTGGGCTTCCATCTTTGAGGCTAAAGTTGAAGTTATTATAATCAGCATAAAAACTTGTTGCATCATTTGCTGTAGCTACAATGTTATTTTCAGTTGTGTTTAAAGCTTCATCATATGTCCAAGGTGTAAATTTAGTAGCTATATTATTTCTGATAATATTGCCTGTACTTCCATTTCCTTGTTTATCATTTTTCACTTGGATCCACGGAGTAGCATCAGTTGTTGGATTGTATGATGTTGGTGTTTTGGAAACTGTATTATTTTGAATTTTACAGCTAATTGCACCTGTAAGAGTAATTCCGTGATAGTGATCAGACACTACTAAATTGTTTTCTACAAACACGTTTTCGGTATGTCCATCAGTAATAATAATACCTTGCATAGAATATCCAACCAAATTGTCATCAACCATTGATTGGGTAATAGGGTCGGCAAAGTTGTATATTTTATTATTTCGAATAATAACATCATCAATAATACCTGCAGCAACATTATCCTTGTCATACATCTGGATACCATCATCATGGTTTATGCTATAATCTTCTATATAAGCATCTCTAATAATATTGTTTTCATAAATAGCATGAGAACCTAAAGCTCTTATAGCATCTGCACCAAAATTATCAATTAGGTTGTTTTTAACTTCTGCAAAATCACCTTCTATCTGTAATGCAAAATATACATTTTTGATTGTATTATTATTGAATATAACATTATCACCACGAATAATAATTGCATCTTCTGAATTAGCATACCAATCATTCTTAGACCATGCTGAAGAATTTTCTGCACAAGAAAATGTACTGTTTTCAATTTTTAAATATGTGGCATTGTCTTTTGTTAAGAACATATAGTCTCTTGCAAAATTACCACCTGATCCATTTGTTGAAAAAGTCAATCCATCAAATGCCCAATAAGAAGCATTTTCAACTTGAATAGATGCAACTACTGGATTCTCTCCGCTAAGTGGTCTTATAGTTACATAATCAGAATGAGTACCCGTGATGAAAGGGCTTCCGTGAGCTCCTGTTAACAAATAAATAACATCACCAGAATTAAAAGTCTTACTAGCTGTAAATACATCTTCCAAACTTCTCCAAGGATTAGCTTGTGTTCCTGAGTTGCTCATAGATCCATTTACTGGATCACAATAATATGCTGTGCCAATTACATCAGAGTATTCTGAAACACTTAAAACATAACTCGAAGTTATTGCATCAATACCATCGGTAGCCTCAACATTAATAGTGTAAGTTCCTGCATCTCCTACTAATGGATTAAATTCAAATAAAGCGGTACCATCACCGTTGTCTGTAAAAACAGCAAAATTTGGTAAGCTTGTTGTTGTCAAGGTTAGTGTATCACTATCACTATCAGTTGCTGAAATATTTACGTTAAGAATCCCATTTTCTTCAACTGATTGATTTGTTACATTAGCAATAATAGGTGAATTATTAACTGGTTCAGACCCTTCTTCATTTATAGTAACTAAAATAATTTCTTCAGTTGTGTCTATTTCATCAGTAACTGATACAGTAATACTGTAAGAATTAGCATCTCCTATTTGAGGGGATAAAGATAGTGAGGCAGTACCATCTCCATTATCAACAAAAGTTGAAAAATTTGGTGCGTTTTCTATCGAAATAACTAACGTATCATTATCGCCATCAGTTGCAGAAATAGTAGTTACAATTGTGTCAAGTTCATTTAAAATTATATTTCCTATCGAAGCCAAAATAGGTAAATTATTTGCTGGCGGAGTTACCGTGCCTGTAAATTCATATGCTCCAGCATCAACACTATTTCCCATAGATCTAGAATTTCCATCTAAATCTGTTGGAGCTAAATCAGTATTTACACCTGCATCTATTGCTGGACTTGTAGCTGATAAATGAAAATCACCTCCGACATAATCAACAAAGTAGTTTGAGTAATTACTATATGTAGTTTGATCAATATCTACATTATTTTCTACAATACTTGTTGAATCGTAGGTCCAAGGTGTATATTGGGCACATAAATTATTTCTTATAATATTATCAAAATTTGTCTGGCCAGTTTTACTTTGATCGGTTAGCATAATTTTTGGCACACCATCTATATCAGTAAAATGAGGATGTTGTACAACAGTATTATTTTGCACTCTACAATGTCTAGCACCATAAAGAGAAATACCATGCTCTTTATTACTTACTACTAGATTATTTTCAACAATCCAACTATCGGCATAACCATCTGTTATTATTACACCCTGCATTAGAGTACCAATAAGATTATTATCTATGACAAACTGTGTAATTGGATCTTCGAAAATCATGAACTTATTATTTCTAATTGTAACATTCGAAATCTTTCTATCTCCATCAAGCTTAAATGCCTGAAACCCATCATCGTGCTGAATTGCATAATCATCTATATAACAATCTCGCACAATATTATTTTCGTAAGTACTATTGCTACCTAAGCCTCTTATAGCATCTGCACAAAAGTTATCTATCAAGTTATTATTCATTACAGAATAATCACCTCGTAGTTCTACTGCATGGTAAAGGTTTAATAATTTATTATTAATCAATGTAATATTATTACCTCTAAATTGAAATCCACTTGCAGAATTATTATACCAGTCTGTTTTAGTCCATAATGCAGAACTCTCAGCAGATTGAATGATACAATTATCTACCGTAATATGGTTTGTTTCATCATCAGCAAAAAATATAGGATCGTTTTTATCATAGCTCACCCCTGTGGCATCAAACTTTATTCCCTCAAATTTTACATGAACAACATTATCTAATTGTATTTTTCCTAGTACTGCACTGTGATTATTCAATGCTTTTATGGTTACATCTTCTGTAAAAACTTTATTTCCGAAATATGAACTACCATGATAGCCGTCCATCAAGTAAATTACATCTCCATTGTTAATAGCAATATTATTCCAATTTACAGATGAAAAGCTTGCAAATGGGTTTTCAGCTGATCCATTGTTAGAATTATTTCCATTTATAGGATCACAATAATATGCACCTATTGGTGCAACATTACTTTGTATTACTGATAAATCAAAAAATTCTGATGTCTGAAGTTCTCCATCATCAGCAATTATTTCAACATCTTGATATTCAGCAATATCAATATTCATAGGGTTAAAAGTTAATGTAGCTGTACCGTTACCAGCATCAATTAAATTTCCGAATGAAGGTAAATTATTAGAACTAATTGTTATTGGATTATTTTCATTATCTATTGATACAATATTTATTTGAATTATTGCATTTTCTTCTACAGTATGGTTTGGAATTACATCAATTAACGGAGCTGTATTTATAATAGTAGAATCTGTTATTGTAATATCTAATATTGGTCTAATACTACTATCACTATTATCTTGTGAAGCAAGATTCCAAGTTTCTGTACTATTGGCATCTGCACTAAATCGAATAAAAATAAAGTCGCCTCCTACAGCTCCTAAACTGTACTGAGCATTAATATAGCTTATCAGATTTTGCTGAGAGTTTTCATCCAAATTTACCGATCCTGTTACACTATCTACAAAAATATTATCTTTGATTATTGTTGCAGAATTATCTAGTGCACCCATATAATAATCACTATTCAAATTTACTGCTGATGTTGCCCTATAAGGTAAACCATACAAATCAATATTTGTACTACTTGGTTGGTTGCTATATGAAATCACTTCTACCTTTAAATCTGCAGAAGTAATTGATTCTCCACTTTGTAAGATTGGTAATTGAAATGGAATAACAAAAGCTTGACCGCTACTATAACCCAACCTAGATGTGGTTTGACCAACCCACCCCCAGGATGTATTGTTATTTCTAATTGTAATATCGTCTGAATGAGCTTGAATTGTTTGAGTATTTTGTGCCCCTACAGACAAAATTCCAACAAAGATTACAATGATTACGTACTGAAAATTAAATTTTTTCATTATGAATTATTTTAAAATTATACAATCGATTGTACAAGTTTAAAACAAATAATTCAAACATCCTAAATACAACTTGTTGTATTTAGGATGTTTAGAAAAAATAGCCGATAAAAGTGTTACTTTTTACTACTAACTAACCCTTAAATACTTTTTTAGTAATAAATATGCCAACTCTTTTGATATTTAATATATAAATATCAGATGATAAACTACCAATAGTATATTAATTTGTTGAAGAAATATTGAATGACTTTACTAAAGCGTAGTGTACATTAAAAACACTAAACTCTTTTTTTTACTGATTACAATCTAACTTTTATAGAGTTTGAAAAAACTTGCCAAAAAAATAAATCTTACTTTCATATGGGGGTTTTCAAGATTGAACCTTACTGCAACTCTCGCTATTTTCTTTATTTAACAATCAACTTTTGTAATTTTATTTCAGGCTCATCAGATAATTTTAGAAAATAGATTCCACTTGGTAATGAAAGGTTTAAGACAATTTTCTTTGCAGTATTTTGGTCTAATTTTTTTTTAAGAACTAAGGCTCCACTAATCGAATAAATTTCTAATTCTGTCTTGTTTTCTAACAAATTACTCTTTAAGGTAACTTGACCATTAGTTGACGGGTTTGGGTAAATCAGTAAAGTATTTTCATTTAGTAATTCATCAGTTACACTTAAAGCACTACCTATTGTAATTGATAATGTTGGGGCATGTATACCTGTTGTTTCATCGCTTATACCATAATAGTGTGATGCAGCTGTTGGTAAAGATGATGTTGCTGATGGGTTGATTGGCACATCAATATTAAGTCTTAAAAAGATATAATCTCCTTCGCTAGCTCCAGCATCATATTGCGAATTAATATATGTAATCAATGCGCTATTTCCAGATACGCTGGTATTTACTTCTCTATCTGGAGTGTAGGCAACACCAGTTGTTTCAGATCCTAATCTTGTTATAAAATCATTTTGAATTGCAGTATCTGTTCCATTTGACATTGTATATGCATCATCATAATGGTCGGCTGCATAAATTGTATTACTTGAACTATAGGGTAAGCCATATAAATCGATATTTGAAGTAATCCATTCTTTTACATAATGCACATTTACTTTTAAACTTGCGCTAGTTACCTCTTCTCCAATAGATCTTGCTGGTAATTTAAAAGGTAAAATAGCACTCGCTGTATTACCATCATGGTTTACATCCCTACCACCAACAAATAACGTCAATTCAGTAGGTGACCCTGAATTTATTCCTGTTAAAAAAGGATTGTTTGTAGTCACATCTATTGGGTCAGATACATTACCGTCTCCTATAGAATTAATTTCATAATCTCCTCCTGGAAGTACACTTCCATCACCTTGAAATTCATAACAACTTGCATCTACAATTCCGCTGTTATATACCCTATCATTTCCTTCTAAATCTGTTGCATATAAATCTGTATTTACTCCACCATTAACTGCTGGACTTGTTTCTATTGAATGAAAATCTCCGTTAGCATAATCAACAAAATAAGCATCATAATTAGAAACAGCACTTTGGTCAATGTCAATATTATTTTCGTCTGTAGTATTAGTTCCATAAGTCCAAGTGGTAAACCTACCCGAAGTATTATTACGTATTATATTGTCTTGATTAACACGTCCTCCAGATTTTGTTTGATTCTGAACGCTAATCCAAGGAACATCATCTAAAATACTTACTAGAGGTGTTTGAATCACTGTATTGTTTTGAATTCTACAGTTTTGAGCACCGTACAATGTGATACCGTGAGATTGGCTATTCACAACCAAATTATTTTCAACTACCCAAGCTTCAGCATTACCATCGGTTATAATAACACCTTGCATTAAATCTCCAATCAAATCATTATCAATTACAAATTGTGATGGATTTTCAAAAAGAATTACTGTATTATTTCTAAATGTAACATTAGAAATGATTCCACCAGTAGTATCAAAAGCTTGAAAAGCATCATCATGTTGAATAGCGTAATCATCAATAAAACAATTTTTGATGATATTATTTTCGTAAGTACAATTAGATCCTAATCCTCTAATTGCATCGGCCGCAAAATTTAAAATGGTATTATTTTGCATTGAGGTATTATCACCTCTTAACTCTACGGCATGATATAAGTTTAAAAAAGTACTATTTGTAACGGTGATATTATTACCTCTCATCTGAATTCCACTTGCTGTATTCGAATACCAGTCTGCTTGTGTCCAGGTTGATGAATCGTCAGCTGCTTGAACCAAGCAATTATTAATAGTAATAAATGAAGTGCTATCATCTCCAATTAAGATAGGGTCATTTTTATCAAAAGAACCAGTACTTGCATCAATTTTGATATCTTCTAAAGTAATGTTACTACAACTATTCAATTGCAATTTGGTTAAAACTGCCAACTGTAAATTTTCAGCTTTAATCAATAGATTAGTAGCAAATTGTTGATTGATCATAAAACCATTTCCATGTTGACCATCTAACAACATAATAATATCGTTGTCTTGTAATCCTACATTTGCCCAATTTACGGAACCAAAAGTTGAAAAGGGAGTTGCCTGTGAGCCATCATTACCATTGTTTCCACCAACAGGGTCGCAATAATAGGTGTTTTGTGCATTTACTATAAATACAAAAAGGAAAGTAAGTAATAAGGTTATAAATGATTTGATACTCATGATATTAATTTAATTGATATGGGCTAAATAAAATTGAGTTGATAAAATCATTCTAAATATAAAAATGATTAAAAAAAAACAGGGCGAAACTACGCACCCCGTTTTTTACAAAAAAAATCAACTTAACTACTGTACTATTAATTTTTGAGTTGCTCCACGTTCACCGTCTTGTAATTTTACGATGTATAAACCTGCTTTTAAGTTTAATTGTGTTTCGAAACTATTTCTTGAGCTTGCTTCAATTTTTTCAGAATGAACCAATTGACCAGTTATTGAATAAATATCTAATCTAGCTTCGCTAGAAAAACCATCTAATGATACTCGTAATCTACCATCAGTAACGGGGTTTGGATATAAACCTAATGCTTGTCTTTCAACATTCTCTACAGCTAAAACTCCTGAAAAACCTATTTCCAATACTGCTGGAGTTGCAGAATCACCACCTTCTATGTTAAAGTATTGAGATCCTGTCATTGTAGCATTATCCATACTTAATCTTAAAAAGATCCAATCTCCCGCTACTGCACCTGCATCATACTGCGCTTCTAAATAAGCAATAAGGCTTGCTTCAGCAGTAGTTTCTTCCCATCTTGGAGTATCCAAAGAGCCTAAAGCAACATTTTTAGTAAAATAATCATCTTCAATAGCTGTTACACCTGCTGCTCCATCTGGGTAAGCTCCTGCAAAATGGTCAGTATTAAAAATTTCTCTTCCTGTGCCTCCATCAGCAGTTGCTTCTTGAAATGGTAAACCATATAAATCTACATTTGAATTAATCCATTGTCTACCAAAACTTACATATACATTTAAGTTTGCAAAATCTACAGCTTCTCCACTAGGACGTTCTGGTAATTGAAAAGGAATAATAACTGTTGTTAAGTTTCCAGAACCATCTACAGCACTTGACCCCAACTTTGCAGCACCCCATAAATAAGGGTTATTAGTAGCAATTATTCCTGGGTCAGAAACATATCCATCTTCTGTAGGTGCTGCTAAAGTATAATCAACTGAAGCCCCAGCATCTGCATCTTCAACTTCAATAGTTAAAGTTGGTGCATTTACAGTTGAACCGTCATCAACTCCAAAATAGTGTGCTCCTGTTGTTGCAGGGTCATCAACATTTAATCTTAAAAACACATAATCACCAGCAACTGCACCAGCATCATATTGTGCATTTAAATATGCAATTAAATTAGTATCTCCACCCGCACTAGTATCTTCAAAACGAGGTGTATCTAAAGTTCCTCCAGCTACATTTTTAGCAAAGTAATCATCTTCAATTGCTGTTACACCTGCTGCAATATCAGGATAAGCTCCATCGAAATGATCCACTGAATAAATTGTACTTGCAGTATTGTAAGCAAGTCCATATAAATCTACATTAGATAAAATCCATTCTCTACCGTAATTAACATGTATTTTTAAATGTGCATCCACTACTAGCTTACCTGTTGGACGAACTGGTAATTTAAAGGGGATTATTGCACTTGAAGTAAACCCCGCACCAGTAGACGCACTTGCACCCACTTTTAAAGACATTACACCTCCAACATCATTTCCTTCTAAATAAGGGTTAAAAGTTGGTACGTCTGTAATGCTAGAAACGATACCATCGTTATAATAGGTTTGTGTTGGAACAATTTCTGGAACCACATCATACGTTGTTGTTTGTGCTTGTAACACAAATGGCACTGCAAACAATGCAATACCAATCATTGATTTAAGTAATTTTACTTTCATAATTTTAGATTTAATGATTAATTTATATTTAATTTATTGTACTATCAATTTTTGTGTTTCACTGCGCTCACCATCTTCTAATTTTACAATATAAAACCCAGTTCTAAGGTTTAATTGTGTTTCGAAGCTATTTCTTGAGTTTACTTCAATTTTTTCGGTATGAACTAATTGACCTGTGATTGAATAAATGTCTAATCTCGCCTCATTAGAAAAACCATCAATCGACACATATAACCGACCATTAGTAACAGGGTTTGGATATAAACCTAAAGCAGTTTTTTCATAACTATCAACTCCTAATACATTTTCTATTTCTAATGATAAAACCGGTGCTTCAGCAGTAGATTCATCACTAATACCATAATAGTGTGCTCCTACAGAACCAGATGCTGCATCAACACTTAATCGTAGAAATACATAATCGCCAGCTACTGCACCTGCATCATATTGTGCATTGATATATGCAACAAGAGCGGCATCTCCTATAGCATTAGAATCTACTAATCTATCTGTAAATATTTCAGTTCCTAATGGTTCTGTACCACTAATATCTCTTATTATATATGCATCTTGGATTCCCGTCACAGATCCAGAAGGATCGGCAAAACTCTGGTCATAAAAATCACTAGGTGAAATTGTACTTACAGAGCTATATGGCAAACCATATAAATCAATATCTGAACTAATCCAATGCCTGATATAAGCTATATTCACATTTAAATTTGCCGAAACAACTAGCTTACCTGCCGGACGCACTGGTAATTGGAAAGGAATAATTGCATTGGTCGTAAAACCAGCACCAGTAGAGGCGCTTTGACCTACTTTTAAAACTATAGTACCATCAATTCCGTTACCATTTAACCATGGGTTTGTACTTCCTTCTGCTAAATTTGAAACATCAGATATAATACCATCTCCTGTTGGATTGATATCATAACTTGTTGTTGGATTTCCACCACCATCTGGACTTACAGATAAATTAAACAGTTGCGAAGCATAACTTCTACCATTATAAGCGATAACAGCAATGTCTTGATAATCTCCAGCTTCAGAAATAATAGGTGTAAAAACAATGTTACCCGTATCATCGCCATTATCGGTCAATACAGCAAAACTCGGTAAGTTTGTAGCTGTAAATGAAATTGCATCTCCACCTATTGTTGAAGCTGCAAAATCTACTTGTAAGGTCTCACCTTCTATCATAGATTTATCCCCAATTACTGGTGTAATGATTGCTGGATCAGAATCTGCGACTCCTGTAATGGTAACTTGACCTGCATCAGGTACTGCTTTAACCAAGGCATATTTATTAGATCCATTATTTATTATTTGAGCATCAACAGAAGAACCATTTTGAGTTGCTGAAATACTTACCCAAGAATTATCAATTCTAATTTTTACAGATAACGGAAAATAAAATACCGCATCTAACATATCATCAGTTAATGTAAATTTTATTTCTGTTGCAGCAACATTATCAACAGTTAGGTTATGTGTTGCAAAAGATTGCGAATATTGAGCTACTTCTGTAAAACCTGCTACCCATAAATCTGGCTTGTCAGTTAAGTATTGTAAAAACTCATCTACTAAGGTTTCGTTTGCAACTCCATTAATCGCATGAAAATGAGTACTCCCCCATCCTCTATAATAGTTTGTTCCATACAAAGTAGAAGTCGTATTCATTAACGGCAAAATATAGGTGTCTCTTTTTGTATCATCTGGATACAAGAAATGTGAAGAAACGCTATTTACATTTAAGTAATCAACAATATCATGGTTATTCAGCAATCCTGTAGTCCCCCTATTAGCTATAAAAACTTTTCGCATTTCAGTTTCATTTCCCTCACCATATGGGTATGCATATGTTAAACAATCATTATTGCCTGAAGTAACTTCAGTGTTTACTTTAGTTTGCGTTGTCTGCAAGCGTGATAAATATTCTGCATCCGTAGGATTAACCTCTCCTGCCCCAGAATCTGGATTGTTATACCAGTTTCGATCATCATGCCCATTAATTTGACTTCCTTTAGCTGCAACACCATTATACAAACTCCAATTTGACACATTGTATGCAGGGTCCGCTTCTGTAATAACAAACCAAGTAAAATTAAAACCATATTTATCAATCATCGAATCCCAAAAAGGAACTTCAGGTTCAATATTATCATCAATAGTAATCGTAAAAGCAGAAAGCTTATCATCATTCCACATACAAACATCAGCCTCGCCAACATTCGATGGCCAAACTTTATCCGTCACTGTAAAACGTGATGACCCTGTAGGATCCAAATTAAGTGTATTTTGCGCAATCGATTGCGCAAAAATTGCTAACAGTACTATAGTTATCGTAATTTTTTGTTTCATTATAATATATATTGGGGATTTATTGATTTTGTAAAAATAACAAATACAATCGATTGTACAAAATAATTTTGAAACAATTATAAAATATTTATTTGTAATCATCTCTCATTAACAATAGATTATGAAAATAAGAAGATTACCAAATAAAAACTGTTTGTTTTTTAGTTACTCCTTCAATAGAATATTCTAGTAAATATTTACCGGTTTCAGCATTTAGATTTTCAGTTCTAAAAACTCCATTTACTATTTCTGAAAACTTCAATGCTCTTTTCAAAACTTCCTTTCCTTTATATGTAAATAACTTTAATTCAATCGGATTTTCATTTTCAAATCCTAAAAAGTATAGATTTACATTACCCACATCCATAGGGTTTGATGAACTTACAATTATATTTTTAATTTCTTTTAATTGAGCTTCTCCTATTTTTGATAAAGCTGGATATCCAAGCTTAATTTCTAGTTTTGGATGCTTGTCTATTTTGTCACTATTGGCACTAATAAAACTCCAACGATTATAATCAGTAACATCCCTGGCATTCGGATTCATTCTTAAAAAAATATAATCTCCAGCTTTACTTCCGTTTTCTAATACAGTATTTATATAACTTTTCAATCCTTCCTTTCCAGATTTAATTGCTTTGACTTCTCCTCCAAAATGTTTAAAACCTACATAATTATTTTGGATTGGTCTTGCTTTTAAATCTTGTCCAAAAGTACCTTGATAATACATCTCTTCAGCTACCCAATAATTTGATTTTGGAGCCAATCCATAAAGATCTATACCCCCTTGTGGCTTGTTATCAATCTTTTTTAAATAGACCTTGAAATCGACAGATAAAATTTCTTTTCCTCCTGGAATTATTGGCAACTCGAATGGAAAAACACCTGCTCCATCTATCCCTTCACCAACTCCACCAACTCTAATTTGAGGTTGACCATCCCAATCTCCTTTTCCTTTTGAGTGAATTTGTCTATCTGAAACCTCAGCTATAATTGTAAAAGTTTGATTTGATTCATTGATTTTAGTAAACTCAAATGCACCAATATTTACAAAATTCCCGAGAGATCTCTTGTTTAAGCTAGCATCAAGTTTAGGTGCTAATTCTGAAGTTCCGTTATTCAATGCTCTAGAATTTTTGCTTAGAGAAAAGTCAAACTTAGCCCAGTTTTGAAAACACAAATCGTAGTCATGAACATTCACAGGTAAAGTTAAATTATAATCCGCTAACCCTTTAACTTTTTCAAACACCAAATCATTGGTTAAATTGTTTCTAATAACCAGTCCTGTTGAATTTTCATTACCAATTATCTTAATTGCTATGGGTGTATTGATCTCATTAGAATTTAATACGTCCAAACCAAAATAAGGATTGACGACTGTATTGTTTACAATTTTAGAATTAGTGACTTCTCCATTTAATGAGATTCCATTTTCACTATTACTGAGAATAACATTGTTCTCAATTATCGTTTCTGATATCTTAGATATATCACTAAATATTCCGTTGAGTTTTCCTAAATTATCTCGTTGAGTAGATACAAAATTAATAATGGTATTCCCCCTAAATACATTTCCTTTTAGAGCATCGTCATTTAAATAAAATCCACTATTTATTGATATGGTTTTCGCTACACTTTCTTTGATTAAATTATATTCAAATAAATTATAGTCTCCAGAAACTTCGACAGCATTTTTGTTGAAATATTCAATTCTATTATTTCTAACTTGATTTTTTTGCCCTGAAACTATAATTGCAGTTTTGAAGTTTTTGAATCTATTACTCTCCACTTTACATTGACTTCCGTTTATTTTTATCCCAACATTACTTTCATTTTCTGATAAAAATTTACTCGACAATATTCGAATCTTAGTACTATTTAGATGTACAAAAACAACACTCTCTTTTGATGAATTATTAAATATAATATTTGAAAAAGACCACCGAGATGCGGTGGCCGTATCAGTTCCGAAAACAATAGAGTTAACGATTGCTTTTTCACCTTTAACAACATCTACTTTAATATATTTAGTATTTTCTCCAATTACAATTACATCACCATGATCTCCTGAAAGCAAGTGTATTTTATCCCCAGCTTCAAATTGTTTTCCTTCTTCGAATACAGACGCTAAGCTCCCCCACGGGTTACTTTGACTACCTATATTATCTATATTTCCATTTTCTGGATCACAGAAATAATCTGTTGCAAAGAGTGATTGAATTCCAGCAAAAAGGATTAATATAATTAAAAATATATTTTTGATTAGGTGTACCATGAGGTAAAGTATTAAATTTTATTTTTAGAATATATTTTCAATTAATTACTTCTGTATCTTTCTAAATATTAAGCCTCTTAAAGTGAATCTTATCTTGATAAAGCAAATATAGATTCTCGTATTAGATATATTACTTCTAATATAAATAATTAAATTTTTAAATACAATCGATTGGCAAATTTAATAAAAATATTTATATTTGACCAAATTAAAAAATCAAGTTTTGATGAAATAGTGAGTTAAAGGGAGAATTGGCTTTAAATTATTGATAATTTCAAAAACCCAGAAGAAGTAGAAAATTAGGTGAAATTATTTAACAAATGTAACCCTACCATTGGTTAACCGAAAACGAATTAACACCTCATAAAAGGATAGAATGATTGATATAGAACCACAAGTTAAAAAGAAGATACAACCACAAAAAGCAATGCCAAGTCCTCAAATAAAACTCGATTATTCTTTAACTGGTGAAAACGCAAACCTTGCCATAGAATTAGGTTTGGCAGAAGCAGACTGGTATCAAAGTCCCATCAAAAGAGCAGAAATGCGAAAATTACTTACTCGTAAAAATGGGCCTGCAATTCGTGACACCTTATTACTCATTACAATTTTAGTTGGTACGGCAATTGCTACCGTGCAACTTTGGGGTACTTGGTGGGCTGCAATTCCTTACTTAATTTATGCTGTATTCTATGGAACGAGTTCTGACTCTAGATGGCATGAATGCAGCCATGGAACTCCTTTTAAAACAGACTGGATGAACAATTTGGTCTATGAAGTTGCTTCTTTTATGGTGATGCGAGAATCTGTAGTTTGGAGGTGGAGCCATACCAGACATCATAGTGATACAATTATTGTAGGACGAGACCCTGAAATACAATTACCACGACCACCAGACATTAAAGGACTGGTTTTATCATTGTTCAATATTGAAGTTTACAAAACCTACTACCCAAGTTTAATACATCATTCCTTTGGAAAAATTACCGATGCAGAAAAAACCTATATTCCAGAAATGGAATTCAGTAAGATCTTTAAAAATGCACGAATTGTATTAGCTATTTACCTTCTAATAATTGCATCAGCGATAATCTTACAATCATGGATTCCAATTTTCTTATTTATACTCCCTCAGTTTTTTGGCACTTGGCTGATGATTATTCACAACACAACACAACATGCTGGTTTAGCAGAAAATGTTTTAGATCATCGTTTAAATTGCCGTACGGTATATATGAATCCTATCAGTCGTTTTATCTATTGGAATATGAATTATCATGTTGAACATCATATGTTTCCATTAGTTCCTTACCATGCACTTCCTAAATTACACAAATTAGTAAAAGACGATTGTCCGCCAGTATATACCTCTATTTACAAAGCTTGGAAAGAAATTATACCAACCATTCTACGCCAAGTAAAAGAACCTGCATATTATGTAAAACGTAAACTTCCAAAAGCTAAAGCACAAATTGTTGAAGGTGTAGTAAAATCAAACAAAACTCCTGACACAGATGGTTGGTTAGATATTTGCCCAGATTCAGAACTTGGTATGGATGATATTCTTCGGTTTGACCATATAAAAAAAACCTTTGCACTTTACCGTAACAAAAAAGGAAAACTCTTTGCTACAGATGGTATTTGTACACATGGTAATACCCATTTGAGTTCAGGATTGATCAAAGGAAAAATTATTGAATGCCCAAAACACAATGGGCGTTTTAACCTAACAGATGGATCTCCGGCACGTTCGCCTGTTTGCCGTGGACTTGCTACGTATCCTATTGAAAATCGTAGTGGACGTATCTTGCTCAATATAGAAAAAGCAGGAGGTGTTGGTGCTCGTACAGAACAAATCTATAACCTACGCGTGGTAAGTAACAATAACGTAGCTACGTTTATCAAAGAACTTGTTTTGGAACCAATTAATAATGAAGAAAAAATTGATTTTACACCAGGAGATTATCTACAAATCGACATTCCAACATATAAAAATATTGCATTTCAAGACTTTGAGATTTCTGCACCATATGATGCTATATGGAAAGCCCAAGGCATTTTTAAATTAAACGCGAGTAATACCGAAACAGCTCGAAGAAACAATTATTCTTTAGCTTCGAATGGAATAACAGAAAGGCAACTCAAATTAAATGTACGCATCGCTACACCACCAACCGGTCAAGATTGCCTTCCAGGAATAGGTTCTAGTTATGTTTTTAGTTTAAAGCCTGGGGATACCGTAACTGCAATTGGATCTTTTGGAAACTTCCACATTAAGCCTAGTCAAAAGGAAATGATCTATATTGGAGGTGGTGCTGGTATGGCTCCTTTGCGCTCACACATAACCCAATTGTTTAAAAACGATGCAACTCCACGAAAAGTTAGTTACTGGTATGGAGCTCGTTCTAAACAAGAGATTTTCTACGAAGACTATTTCCAAAATATTGCTAAAGAACACCACAACTTTACATTTAAATTGGCACTTTCTAATCCTTTAGAAGAAGATTCATGGACAGGACATGTCGGATTTATTCATCAAGTAGTGTATGAAAACTATTTAAAAAATCATCCAAATCCAAAGTCCATTGAGTTTTACCTATGCGGACCACCAATGATGATAAAAGCCTGCTCCAAAATGCTCTCAGAATTGGGAGTTAATGATGAGCAAATCGCTTACGATGAATTTTAAACATGACTACGATGCAACAAAGTAATCAATCTAATGTCGCGCTTTGGGGTCAATACGAAAAACTTCGCCCAATTCAAATCGAAACTATCTGCGCTAACAACCCGATTGCATATTTGCCATGGGGCGCTATAGAATATCACGGAAATCATAACCCAATAGGTTTGGATGGAATAAAAGCTCACGGACTTTGTATTGATTTAGCCAAAAATTTAGGTGGTATTGTTTTGTCGCCAGTTTATCAGGCTGCGAATTTAATTAGTTCATATCCAGGAGCAGATTTCCCTAAACATTCTATTGAGTTTTCCGAAAAGTTAATCAGATTGACATGTGAAGAATATTTAGAGCAATTAGCCAAACAAGATTTTAAAATAGTAGTAGTTTTAACGGGGCATGCAGGAGAACCTCATCTTGATATTTTGAGAGATACTTGCGAAACTTTTAACAAAAAATATCCGGATATGTATTTTTGGTATTTAGCTGAGTTTGATGTTTTATCTGATGATTTATTGATTGCAAATCATTCTGCTATTGGCGAAACTTCTCTCCAATTATTTTATGATGAAAACTTAGTTGATTTAGATTCACTTCCAAAAGATAGAGAAATTACTTTAGAATTGGATGCTGTTTCAGGCGAAGATCCAAGACCCTCTACCAAAGAATTAGGTAAAAAAATTGCAACAGCATTTGTTGCAAATGCAAGCAAGAAAATAATAGAGTTACAAAAAAAATATTTTTAAAATGAAGTATCGAAAACTTGGAAGAACCGGATTAGAAGTAAGTGAAATAAGTTTAGGCACTTGGGCTTTTGGGAATAATGTTTATGGTGGTGTTGATGAAAAAGATGGCATCAAAGCAATCCATGAAGGGATGGATTTGGGTATCAATTTATTTGATACTGCTCCGCAATATGGTACTGCAGAACAAGATGGTGTTGCAGAAATTGTATTAGGAAAAGCACTAAAAGGTATCCGAGATAAAGTACATATTTCTACAAAATTTGGCAGAAACCCAACCATGTTTGGTGGTGCTTCACAGTTTTATAAATCTAGAGTTATTGACTCTGTAGAAGAAAGTTTGAAACGATTACAAACCAATCATATTGATGTACTATTTTTTCATTCTCCTTTTGGACCTGATGAAATTCAGGATGATGTTTGGGAAGGATTAGAACAAGTCAAAAAAGAAGGTAAAGTTGGTTTTGTTGGTCATTCAATTTCTATGTTTCATCAAACAGAAAATATGGCACGTGAATGGGCAAAAGAAAATAAAATTGATGTCATACAAGTAGTGTTGAGTTTGATGAATAGAGAATCACAAGAATTGGTAGAAGAGTTACAAAAATATCCAATTGGTGTTGTCGCAAGAGAATGTATGGCAAATGGTTTTTTAGCTGGAGTCTTTACCAAAGAAACTGTTTTTACACCAGGAACTTTAAATGCACGTTATTCTCGCGAAGAAATTATTGAGCGAATCAATCAAGTTGATGATTTTTCTTTCTTAATGCGTAATGATATTGATAATATGCCACAAGCAGCAATGAAATGGGTGTTGGATCAAAAAGGAGTTTCTACCGTTTTATCTGGTGCAAAAAATTCTATGGAATTAAAAGGAGCTGCATCAGCATCCTATGCAAATTCATATACAGAAGCTGAATTAAAAAGAGCCATCGAAGTTTTGAAAAAGAATTTTGAGGCTGCATAATCTTTAATAAAAATAAAATTTGGGCGCTTTACTAGGAGTTTTACTACATGCTATTGGCGGATTTGCAGCAGGAAGTTTTTACTTGCCATTCAAAATCGTAAAAAAATGGTCGTGGGAATCAGCTTGGTTAGTACTTGGTATTGCTGCGTGGTTAATCTCACCAATAGTTGTTGCATACCTAACAGTTCCAAATTTAATTGAAGTCTTAAATACCGCTGATTCTGAAACGTTGATGTGGACATATCTCTTCGGAGCTCTTTGGGGAATTGGTGGTTTAACTTTTGGATTGGCATTGCGCCACCTCGGAATTTCACTTGGAATGACGATTGCCCTTGGGTTTACAACTGCTTTCGGAACCCTCATTCCTCCAATTTATGAAGGCACATTTATAACTTTGATTCTAACAAAAGTAGGTTTTATAACTTTTACCGGAATCGTTTTGGCATTGGTCGGAATTGTAATTGCTGGTAAAGCAGGAATGATGAAAGAGAATGATTTAGATGCGGATCAAAAGGAAGAATCAGTTGCAGAATTTAATCTTTGGAAAGGAATTTTAGTTGCAACCATCTCTGGAATCTTAAGCGCAAGTTTCGCCTTCGGATTATCAACAGGAAAACCAATTGCAGATATTGCTTTAGAAAATGGCGCGCAATCTTTATTTATGAACAACCCGGTTTTGGTCTGCATTCTTTGGGGAGGGTTGACATCTAATTTGATTTATACCTATATCTAAATATCAAAAATAAATCCTATAAAGATTATTCAAATAAGAAAAGCCCACTAGCAAAAAATTTTTTATGGGCAGCATTTGGAGGTGTAACATGGTACTTACAATTCTTCTTTTACGGAATGGGAACAACCTATTTGGGTGAAGAATATGAGTTTGCCAGTTGGTCAATCCACATGGCATTTATCATTTTATTCAGCAACCTTTGGGGGTTGTATTATAAAGAATGGAAAGGTGTTAGCAAAAAAACTATGACAGCTTTGTTTAGCGGTTTAGGCGTTATCATCCTTTCAATATTGATGATTGGATTAAGTAATATTATTTTTGGGTAACATCAATTATTTAATCAAATGCTTTTTAAAATCACTTGTATTTTCACAACAAACTTGTTCCATCACTTGCTGTAATTCTGTTTTTAATAATGATATGGTATGATTCCCTCCTTCTTTCCCCAAAGCAGAAACTCCGTACATAAACGACCTTCCTAAAAAAGTAAACGCTGCACCACTCGCTAAACTCCGAGCAATATCTGGACCCGAACGAATTCCACTATCCATCATCACTTTAATTTTATCACCATATTTTTCGGCAATAGTCACCAACGGTTTTATGGTAGATTGACCTGCATCTAATTGGCGACCTCCATGATTTGAAACTACAATTCCATCCAAACCTAACTTAATTGCTTTTTCAGTATCTTCTTCACTTGCCACACCTTTCAAAACAATCTTGCCTTTCCACATATCTCTAATAGGAGCAATTTTTTCTTCATTCAATCTGCCTGTAAAAGTTTCATCCATAAAAGTTCCCAATTGACTTAAATCTAAATCTTTTGGCATATATGGTAACAGAGATTCAAAATTTGGCATCCCATGTTTTAAAAACTCCAAACACCAATGTGGGCATTTCATCGCATAGATAATATTTTTCATCGTCATACGCGGTGGCATCGCCAAACCGTTTCTGATATCTCTTGGTCTATGTCCAAAAGTCGGAACATCACTCAACAATACCAAGACAGGATATTCTGCATCTTCGGCTCTTTTTATCAAACTATCTCGCACAGAATCTTCTGTTGGATGATACAATTGAAACCACGCATTCCCTTCTGTAATTTCTCCAATTCTTTCAATACTTGCCGTTGTTACTGTACTCAACACAAACGGGATATTGTGATCGAATGCTGCCTTTGCCAATATCTCAGCGGAATTTGGCCACATTAAACCTTGTAATCCGACAGGTGCAATTCCGAACGGAGCATCGTATGTATGCCCAAACAATTCAGTTTTTAATTCTGATTTTGTATGCTTTGATAAATAGTAAGGCTTTAATTCTACATCTCTGATTTCAGCAGTATTTTTATCTAAATTGACATCTTCATTACATCCACCGTCCAAATAGTCAAAAGCAAATTTGGGAATTTTTTCTTTCGCTCTTTTTCTTAAATCGCCTATTGATGGATATTTTGAATTGTATTTAATTTCCATACTATTGTATATTTTGGTTCGGATCAAAAAGTTCTAACGGGCTTAATTTTTGCATTTGATAATGTTGCTTTAAAAACTTCTTATTCAATTCTTTTTTTGAAATGACCATCGCCGCTCCCAAGGCAGAGCCCAATGGTGATTTTGTGGTTCGGACCTTATATTCTTGAAAATAATGTCCCATCAACTTTACAAAAATATTGTTGTCTGTAAAGCCTCCATCAATAAATACTTTTTTAATTGATGTCTCGCCAATCGCATTTTTCATAGTAGATTCTTGCACCAATATCAATTCTAACATCAATTGATGATAGGCTTCTTCAAATGATTCAAACCGTGATAAATCAGTTTTATCAACTATATTTTTCCTAACTCTAATTCCTTCAAAAAAGAATTTTTGATTATCACATTCTTTAAGCTTTAAATATAAGCCCGAATCAAATTTTATACTGCGATGATAACCATATTCTTTATCAAAATACTCACTCAATTTACGCACTTGTAATTTGTATTCATTACCCATAAAAAAACGAGTTGCTTTTACACGCTCACCATCAATCTGCATATAATTTAGGCAGTTGTCTAAAATATCTTTATGTGATAATTTATCAGTATTAAAAGGGTTCAGTGCAATACTCCAAGTACCTGTCGATACCAATAAAAACTGAGTGTTTTCACTAAATAAATACGGCAATAAAGCCGATGAGCTGTCGTGAATTCCAACACCAATTTTAATTTTTTTCTCCTGATATACCATATTAATACTGGTGCGTGTTGAAACAATTGGAGGTAGAATTTCATCAATATTTTCTTGATATACCCATTGGTGGTAATCTTGCATATCTAAATTCCAAAGTCCTGTATGACATCCCAAACTTGTGTATTCACTCAACGGAATTCCCGTAAACAAATAGGATACGTATTGTGGGAAATGCAATGAATATTTTATCTGCTTAAATATTTCTGGTTTGGTTTTTTTGATCCAATACAATTGCATTCCAGAATTTAACATTCCTGATTGTGGCGATCCTGTTTCTGCAGAAATATTGCCATAGATTTTATCAAACTCTTCAATAATATTTTCAGGAATTGGTTTTAGGTAATTATACAACGGAGTTAAAACTTTACCGTTTTTATCCAAATGAACAAAACTCGCTCCATAAGTTGAAAAGTTAATCGCCTTGATGTTATACTCATCAGAGTTTAAAATTTTATCAAACAAAGATTTTATCCAAGTTTGTAACGCATATAAATCTTCAGTAGGAAAACCATCTTCGTCTTCAATTTCATCAAATTGAGCATACTCTCTATATACTTCTTGATAATTAGAATCGAACAGAAAAAACTTCTTGTTGGTTTTACCAATGTCGAAAACTGCTGTTACTTTTTGTTTCATTTATTAAAATTAAAGCCCTGTCGCTGCATTATTCATGCCTCGCTCATTAATCAATTCTTGGCGAACATCAATATTTCTATACGTTGCAATTGGGTCAATCGCTGCACCGTTTCTCAATCTTGCTTCTGCTAAAATAGCTTTTACATCGGTATTAAAAGCATCTTGTAAAATTCGTTGTGATGCTACTACATCATTTTCCATTTGAGCAGATTCTAATGCTTTTTGATCAATCAACAATGCTTTTGCATATGCAGTTTCAATCGCTTCTATTGACTGAATTAAATCTTCCAATGGGTCTTTTAAATTGTGACTCGCGTCTATCATCCACGCGGGAATAGGATTTTTAGCAGGATTGTTTTCCATACCGTATACCAATTCATTAAAGATTAAAAACAGCTGATATGGCTTTATTACACCCACACTTAAATCATCATCACCATATTTGCTATCGTTAAAATGAAAGCCGCCTAACATACCACGTGTCATTAAAGTTGCAACGATGTGTTCGATGTTTGTGTTTGGTAAATGATGTCCTAAATCAACTAAAGTATACGCTTTTTCACCCAAGTCTTTTGCTAACATGTGAGAAGTTCCCCAATCTTGAATCACCATCGAATAGAAATTTGGTTCGTACGGTTTGTACTCGATAAACAACTTCCAATCTGCAGGTAAATGCGCATAAATTTTTTTTAAACTTGCCAATGTATTTTCAAAAGCACGTCTAAAATTTAACTGTCCCGGAAAATTAGAACCATCTGCCAACCAGACTGTCAACGATTTTGAACCTAATGTAATTCCGTAATCAATTACTTCTATATTATGAGCCACAGCCTGATTTCTCACCGCTTTATCGGTATGACAAAGAGATCCAAATTTATAACTGTGCTCTTGGTTTTCTTGATCCTGAAAGGTATTAGAATTCATCGCATCAAACTGAATTCCTAAACTATCAGCTTTTGATTTGATAGCCTCAGCATCTTTCGGAATATCCCAAGGAATGTGCAATGAAATTGCATTGGCTGATTTTGTTAAGGCATTAATAACACCAACGTCTTCTATTTTTTGCTCTAAGTTTTCTGGCTCTCCTCCGAATCCGAATCTTCCAAAACGAGTTCCTCCAGCTCCTAATGCCCAACTCGGAATCGCGATATTGAAAGCTGCAATCGTATCAATAATCGTATCTAAATTTTGATGCTTTTTTGACAATTGAGACAAACTATCTTTATGTTCAGCCAATAAACTTTCGTTAAATGCTACTATTTTATCTTTTTGTATTTGCATAGTCTTAGGTTTAAATTATCTCACAAAAGCATTTGCCATTCCGCCATCTACATTGATGATATTTCCGGTGCTTTTGTCTAAAATCCCTACCAAAGAAAATACGCCATTTGCGATATCAGCAGGTAAAATAATTTCGTTCAATAAATTTCTTTTAGCATAATGTGCTGGTAATTCTTCTACGGTAATTCCGTAAGATTTCGCTCTACCTTCTGCCCATTCGCCTTCCCAAATTTTGCTTCCAACAATTACTCCATCAGGATTCACCACATTCACTCTCACTTTATCACCACCCAATTCGGCAGCCAATAAACGAGACATGTGCTGTTGCGCTGCTTTTGCAGTTCCGTATCCAACATTATTAGGCCCAGATACTAATCCGTTTTTACTCGCGATGTTTACAATATCACCACCCAAACCTTGTTTTCTGAAAATCGCTACGGCTTGTTTTGCCAATTCAAATTGACCTTTTACTAATACATTTTGTAAAGTATCCCAATCTTTCTCTGTTGTATCCTCAATAGATTTTGAAATTGCCAAACCTGCACTGTGCACAATAATATCAACTCCGCCATAAGCTAAACATGCTTGTTTGTAAGTATTCGCAATTGAAGCGCTATCAGTAACATCTCCTTGAACATAAATTGCCGTATCTGATTTATAAGTAGCAACTGCTTCTTTTAACCGCTCTTCAGACAAATCTGCTAAGACAACTACAGCACCTTCAGCTACTAATTTATCAGCAATTGCTTTCCCTATTCCACCACCAGCACCTGTAACCAATGCAACCTTACGAGACAAAGGTTGCTCCTTTGGCATACGCTGTAATTTTGCTTCTTCTAACAACCAATATTCAATATCAAATGCTTCTTGACGTGGCAATGAAGTATATTCTGAAATTGCTTCCGCACCACGCATTACATTAATTGCGTTGATATAAAACTCGCTCGCAACTCTTGTTGTTTGTTTGTTCTTTGCAAAACTGAACATACCAATTCCTGGATATAAAATAATCACCGGATTTGCATCTCTAACTGCTGGACTTGTTTCGTTTTTACAAGTATTATAATATGCTTCGTACTCTTTTCTATATACATCAAAAGCAGGTTCTAATTTCTTTAAAATCACTTCGGTATCTAACACATCTTCATTCGGATCTAAATCCAATACTAAAGGTTGAATTTTAGTTCTTAAGAAGTGATCTGGACACGAAGTTCCCATCGGAGCCAATCGTGCTAAATCTTTACTATTGATATATTCGAGCACCACATCATCATCGGTAAAATGACCGATCATTCTATTTTCTGATGAGCACAATCCTCTTAATATAGGAGCCAATGTTGCTGCTTTTTCTATACGCTCTTCCTTAGGAAGACTTTCAACAATTTGACCTCCAAAAACTTCGTCATTGTCAGCAATTTTATTTTCGATATAAGCAGATGCTTGCTCAATAACTTCTAAACTATTTAGGTAACATTCGTACGAAGTATCACCCCAAGTAAATAATCCGTGAGAACCTAAAACGATTCCGCGAATACCAGGATTATTAGCTAAACATTGCTCTAACATCAATCCTAATTCAAAACCAGGTTTCTTCCAGGGAACCCATCCCATTGTATCTCCCCAGATCTCTTTAGTTACTTCTTCGCTATCCTTTGCTGCAGCAACAGCAATTAATGCATCTGGATGTAAATGATCAATATGTTTAAATGGCAATAACCCATGCAGAGGAGTATCAATTGAAGGTGCTTTACTATCTAAATCGTAAATACAATGATTGAATAATGCCACCATTTCATCTTCATAATCAACACCGCGATATACTTTTTTAAGGTCTCTTAAACGCTCGGTATATAAACCTGCAATCCCGCTTCTTGTCAAGGTACCGATGTCTCCACCAGAACCTTTCACCCACATCACCTCAACTTCCTTATTTGTTAAAGGATCTTTTTCTATGGTTTTACAACTTGTATTTCCACCTCCGTAATTTGTAATTCTAAGGTCTTCACCTAAGATATTTGATCTGTATAAGAATAAGGCAACTTCATCATTTTTCATGGTTCCTGCTTTGGCATCATCCCATAAATAATCTACATATTGATACTTTTTTTTTGACATTTTCTATTTTACTTTGAAGGTTTTCAATTTGTGATTGTTTAAAAATACAATCGATTGGCTAAATTAAATAAAATTATTTGATAAATGATGCTTTTGTAAAGACATTCCAAAATACGCTCCCTGTTTCTACACATATAATAGTATAATACAATTACTTTTTAGAAAATAAAAACACGAAAAAGGTGTACGCAGATGCACGTAGCATCCTAGAGATACACAAAATCGAGTTTCTGGAGGCACCACATAAAACCCTGTAAACTCAATGTTTATAAGGTTTTTTAAATTTCTACAAAACAATAAGAATCGCTATTTTAATAGCTTTAGAATAAAAAAGCGTTTAATTTATTGACAGTTAAAAGTAAAGTTACACCCTTTTAAATATTCAACTCAGAGTCATAACTATATATGTTTAAAATCGTATTCCGATTTAAATTGATATATTTATCATTTACATTAAAATAAATCGAGCAATTATATACATTGAAAATAAAAATTATTTGAATACTTTAATATTTGTTCATACATTTGAACATTGTAAAATATTTAAAAAATGAAACTTGAAATAGACCATAATAGTGCGATACCTTTATACATACAAGCTGAAGAGCTTTTAAGAAAGATCATTTTAATTCCTGAATATCAACAGGGTAAATTACTTCCAAACGAAGTTCAGATGTCTTCCGAATTAGGAATCTCTAGAAACACATTACGGCAAGCAATCAACAAATTAGTTTTTGAAGGTTTAATTCTCAGAAAAAAAGGAGTCGGTACAATTGTAACTAAACCTGTAGATAGTAAGGCTAACAATTGGAAAAGTTTTTCACAAGAAATGAAATCTAAAGGTATCAGTATTATTAACTATGATATCAATTTTAAATGGCTAGTCCCAAATGATGAAATATTGCAATTTTTTGGATTAGACACAGGAACTGAAGTGTTAAAAATGGAGCGCCTAAGAGGTAAGGATACTGGTCCTTTCGTTTTTTTTATAAGCTACTTTCATCCAAGAATTGGATTCACTGGCAAGGAAGATTTTGAAAGACCTTTATATGATATTATGCAACAAGATTACTCTGTTACAGTTAAACTTTCACAAGAAGAAATTACAGCAACTGCAGCAAATAAAGATATGGCAAATAAATTAGAGCTGAATGAAGGGGATCCAATATTAAAAAGGAAACGATTTGTTTATGATCCTGGTAGAAGGCCTGTTGAATTTAATATCGGTTATTATAGAGCAGATAGTTTTGTATATACAGTTGAAAGTGAAAAATAGATATTCAATAATTCAATCTCAATGATAAAACTAATTCGATTCCTCATAATTACAGCTATAATCCAAACACAAATTTCCTGTTCTCAAAATATAAATAAATCATCTATTAATAAACTTGTTTATAGAGACTCAATATTTACTAAAAAATTTGACCTAAGAGAACCTGGATTCACAGGTGGCGACGCTACATATTCAGTATTATTACCAGATGGCAGAACTGTTTGGATTTTTGGTGACACTTTTATTGGAACAGTAAGTCCAGAAATGACAAGAGAAAAAACGAATCCAATGTATATTCGGAATTGTTTTGTTGTACAAGATCGAGAAGTAATGAAAACAATTACCAAAGGTAAACTCCAAGATTTTATTTCAGTTTCAATTCCAACTGAAGTTGAAAATGGAGATAAAACAGAATTAGACGTTTGGTATTGGCCAGGTGATGGTTACGTACATAACAATACGCTAAATGTTTTTATGTCAAAATTTCATCAAAAAGAAGAAGGAATGTGGGGATTTGAATTTATTGAAACTGATTTGATTCAATATTCACTGCCAGATTTAAAGGAACTGAAAAAAATAAAGATCCCTTATTCAAAAGAATCTGGGATCCATTTTGGGCATGCTGTCTTTGAAACAAAAGAACACTTATATATATATGGTTTAAAAGAACAAAAGCCATATGTAGCTAGAACGGCTTATGAAACTATAAATACAAATTGGGAATTTTTTAATGAAAACGATTGGACAACTAACATTGAAAATATAAAACCTATGCATGATATGGATGGATCTGAACAGTTTTCAATTATTAAACTGAAAGGAGAATACGTTTTTATTACTCAATTGGGGTCATTAAGTAAACAAGTATATTCATTCACAAGTAAGACACCATACGGGCCATGGAAAAATCAGCAATTGCTTTTCGAAACTCCTATTGATTATGATAACAAAAATTTATTTACCTATAATGCACTAGCTCACCCTCAATTTACAAAAGATGATTGTTTATTAATTTCATATAATACTAACAGTTTTGAATTGGAAGATCATTTTACCAACGCTGGTATTTACCGTCCAAGATTCATGCAAGTTCCAATTAGTTTGATATTTAACGAATAAAAAGCAATAAATATTTTGTTCATATGTATGAACATACTATATTTGAAGAATTAATTAAATTTATAAGATTATGTATAAAAATGTTTTTTCAAAAGTTATTTTAAGCTTGTTTTTCGTAAGCTTAATCACAATTTCTTGTAGTAGTGATGATGATCCAAACTCTCCTTCTATTACCCTTTCTCAAACTTCAATTGATGTAATAGCAGAAGAATCTAATTCCGTTACTGTAAGTTACTCAACAGATGTATTAGCAGGTAGCACAATTACCACAACCAAATTGTTAGATGGAGTTCCTAGTGGAACACCAGAAACAACACCTATATCTTCTAGTTCAGGTAGTTTTGCTTACCAATTTATAGTTACTGTAGAAGATTCTGATAGTGGTATTGTAAAATTTAATTTTACAATCACTGATGGAGATGGACAAACTTCACAAACAGAATTAGTGGTGAATGTTGAATTAACCAAAAGACAATTATTATTAAAATACGATTGGCTACTTACTGATGAAATTAGAGTCGCTACGGGTTTAAGTGATATCAACCCTGTTTATACCGATGATGTATATAGATTCCATGAAGATGGTACTTACCAAAAAAGTATTGGAGCAATGGCAGACACCTTTAGTGATATTTGGTACAAACACTGTGAATGGGATTTCGATGAAGATACTGGAGTTCTAAAAATGCATAGAACTGGAGCATTTGGGAGCGATGTTTATGATGTTATGACTATTACTATGATTGACAACACTGCTTTTGAAGCTGACATTACCTATGAGGGATTAGATGCTTTTGACCCTTCATATGATCCAATTGAAGAATATGTTAAAAAAATGTCGGCACAAGCTAGAGGGAACTCTTTTGATCCATATATGCCTGGACCTGATGATGATGTAGAAGGACCTTCTCCAACTCCATGTAATGTTTCAGACTTTGTTAATAATTAATAATTAATTTGATAGCGCATTGGCTAATGCAGTTAATGCGCTATTTTTCACCATATTATCATGAAAAATATACTCCTATTTGTTTTTCTGAATGTTGTTTCCTACTCATTATTTGCCCAAAGTCTGCAAATATCTGGTATCATTTCAGATAGCACTGGCCCACTTCCTGGAGCTAGCATTTCTGTAGCCGATAAAAATATTGGAGCGGTAACAGACTTAGACGGAAAGTTTGAAATTACTGTTCAAAAAAATGATAAATTAATTATTTCATACTTGGGTTATAAAACTCAAGAAGTAATAATTAATGATCAAACACATCTTGACATATTATTAATAGAAGAAGCAAATATGCTCGACGAATTAGTTGTTATTGGTTATGGTAGTGTTAGAAAAAAAGATTTAACGGGCTCCATTTCTTCTATTAAATCTGAAGAAATGATGAGTACTGTAGTAACTTCCGTTGACCAAGGTATTCAAGGTAAAGCTGCAGGTGTTGTAGTATCCTTTGGTTCAGGGCAACCTGGTTCAAAATCAAATATTCGTATTCGAGGCACTAGCTCAATTTTAGGAAATTTAGAGCCTCTTTATATTATCGATGGGGTTCCTATTTCTTCAAACACTAGCAATATTGGGGCCGTAACTGGTCCCGCAATGAATCCTTTAGAAAGTTTAAATCCAAATGATGTTGAATCTATTGAAATCCTAAAAGATGCTTCAGCTACTGCTATTTATGGTACTCGTGGAGCCAATGGAGTAATACTAATCACTACGAAAAAAGGGAAACTAGGCAAACCAGTTGTAAGTGTCAACTTCTCTTCTAGCATACAAGAAATAAACAATACAATTTCCATGTTAAATGCAGCTCAATTAGCAGAATTAGGTAATGAAGCTGCAGATAATGCTGGTGTAGATAGAAATCCAATATATGCAAGCCCAATCAATTTAGGTGTAGGAACTAATTGGCAAGATGAAATTTTTAGATTAGCTCCAATGAATAATGCTCAAATTTCTGTTAGAGGTGGGTCTGAAAACACAAAATACTCTATTTCTGCTAGTTATTTAAATCAGCAAGGTATCATCATAGGTTCAAAGTTTGAAAAAGGAACCTTTAGAATAAACTTAGATCAACGCCTAACAGATAAAGTTAAAGTAGGAACAAATATAAACTTGAGCAGAAATATCTTAAATGGTGTAATTACTAATGCTGAATCTGCAATTCCATCAAGTGTTACTTCATGGGCATTAGAATTCAATCCAGGATTACCTGTCTTTGATGAAAATGGAGATTATACTTTTAGTAATAACACTTCTAATCCTCCTGTAGGAAACCCTGTAGAAGATGCATTAAGAACAGATCAGCTTACCAAGTCAACCAGAATTTCTGGAAATGTTTATTTAGAGTGGGAAATTATTGAAAACTTAAAGTTTAAGACTTTCGTAGCTGGCGATTTCTTTTTTAACAAAGAACAAGCCTTTATTCCAAACGATGTCTATAGAGGTCAATCTAGTAACGGTCAGGCAGCAATAGCCAATTCAGAAGGTGGCAATTGGTTGTTTGAAAACACATTAACTTATAACAAATCAGTTGGAGAACATAAATTCAATGGTGTACTTGGATATTCTATGGAAGCTCAGAAAAGTGAATTTCTATTTGCAGCTACATCAGACTTTGATGACAACCGTTTAGGGTATAATGCAATTCAAGTGGGAGCGGATAAAACCTTGCTATTTAATGGTGTGTCAGAACGTCAATTGCAATCGTTTCTTGGAAGAATAAATTATAGCTTTAAAGATCGGTATTTACTAACAGTATCTACTAGAGTTGATGGCTCTTCAGTATTTGGAACCGGAAATAAATATGGCGTTTTTCCATCGTTGGCTGCTGCCTGGAGAATTTCGGAAGAGTCATTTTTAGAGGATTCAGAAACTATATCAGACCTAAAACTTCGATTAGGTCTTGGTCGCGTAGGAAATCAAGGGATTCAACCTTATGGTTCTATGGGACTTTTAGAAGTTACAGAAGCTTATTTTGGAGAAAATGATATCGCCAAAGGCTTTGGCCCAGGCACAATGTCTAATAGCCTTTTAAAATGGGAAACAACAGATCAATTAGATGTTGGTATAGATGCAGGTTTTTTAAATAACCGAATTTCATTAACAGTTGATGTCTATTATAAACAAACCGAAGATTTGTTACTTAAACCAATTGTTCCTTATACAACAGGGTTTAGAGAAGCACTATTAAATGTTGGTAATTTAGAAAATAAGGGACTTGAGTTTTCTGTAAATTCAAGAAATATAGAAAAAGAGAACTTTAATTGGAGTACTAATTTCAACATTGCATTCAACAGAAATAAAATTACAAATATTGAAAGTGAAGAGCCAATTCCGGTCGGCTCATTACTAGGTGTTAATGGTTGGACAAATCTACAAGTTAATCAACCAATTGGCAATTTTTATGGATATCAGTCAAACGGCATTATCCAATCTAATGAAGATCCATCACAAATACCCTACTTCCCTGATTATTCACCTAGCGCAGGTGACAGAAAATATGTAGATCAAAATGGAGACGGTATCTTAAATGAAGAAGATCACGTATTACTCGGAAATGCAAATCCTGATTTTTCTTATGGTCTTGGAAATACTTTTGAATATAAGAACTGGTCTTTAAACATTTTTATGTCTGGTGTATACGGTAATGAAATAGCTAACTTTAACAGATTTGGATTAGAAAGTTTTGACGGATTACGAAACAATTCAACAGCAGCTTTAAACCGGTGGACTATTAACAACCCAACAAATGAATATCCTAGAGCAAATGCCGACCCTAGAAGGTCTAATACTTTTTCTGATATCCAAGTTGAAGATGGTTCTTATTTAAAAGTTAGGGATATTACATTAGGATACAACTTTAATTCAACTGTATTATCAAAACTTGGTATGTCTAGTTTCAAACTTTATGCAAGTGCAAAAAACAGTTTTGTATTTACTAATTATTCAGGGTATGATCCTGAGGTAAACAGGTTTAGTGAAGACCCATTGAGATCTGGAGTTGATTACGGCTCATACCCAACTACAAGAATCTTCACATTTGGTGTTAACGCAACTTTTTAAATTATGAACCGAGCAAACTCATATCCTTTTATATCCAAGAGAGTGATTAATAGCGAACAACATGTGACTGATTTAAAAAATAATTATAAACTCATGAAAACTAAAATATATACATTCTGCTCATACGCTTTAATTGCATCATTAATTGTAGGTTGCGATTTTTTAGATGAAGATCCAAAATCTGTTATCAATTCTGAAACATATTATAAGACCGAATCTGATGCAGTTGCAGCTACTAATGCCGTGTATGACTACATGACCGTTGGTACCTTAGGAATTTTTGATGATGGTTTTGGTGGTATCTTCTTCAATGATTTTTGGGTGTTTAAAGATATTTTATCCGACAATTGTGAAGAAACAATAAATAGTGCTGAATATCAAGATCTATCTGAATTTAAATTCAATGCCAATAATGTGCGAATCGAATATTATTGGGAAGATTTATATAGAACCATTTTTGCTGCAAATGTAGTTATTGACAGAGTTCCAGAAATTGATATGGATCCTATAAAAAGAGATCATTTGGTTTCTGAGGCAAAATTTATTCGTGCATTGATGTATTTTGAAGCGGTACGACTATTTGGTGAAGTTCCATTATTATTACATGAAACCTCTACGATAGAAGAAGCAACAATTCCAAGAACTGACGTCCCATCTATTTATTCAGCTATTGTTGAAGATTTACAATACAGCAGTACACATTTATCTAATGGCTATAGAGTTGGTAATGGAAGACCCGTACCAATGGCTTGTACTTCTCTTTTGTCTAAAGTATATTTAGAAATGGGTGAATATCAATTAGCTGCCGACATGGCAGAAGATGTAATACAATCTGGCATCTTTGAATTATGGCCAGATTATGCTGATATTTTTAAACTAGACAACATGAATGAAGGTGAAATTATTTTTGCAGCGAATTTTAGTGGTAGTTTAAGTCAAGGTTTCAAACCAAATCAATACCATGTGAGGTTATTACCTTCAGAAATATATGATCCTGTAAGAGATGAAGGGCCACAAAATGCTTGGGGTTGGGAAAGACCAACAAATGATTTATTAGATAGTTATACTCCATTAGACAGAAGAGAAGATGTTACATTTATCAATTCTTTCACCTATAGTGATGGTGCAACTATCAATTTTGATGACCATATTGGAAAATTCTGGGATCAAGAAAATGAACCAGAAGGCAACAGTACAGATACTGATGTTATTTATTTGAGATATGCCGATGTGTTGCTTATTTATGCTGAAGCATTAAATGAAGTTAATAATGGCCCAAACTCCTTAGCCTATGACGCAATCAATCAAGTAAGAGAGAGAGCTCGTTTTAATGGTACAGTAACAAATGATATACTTCCAGATTTATCAGGAATGAATTATGACCAATTTAAAGATGCTATTTTATTAGAACGAAGATGGGAATTTGTAATGGAAGGACAACGTTTTCATGATTTAGTTAGAATGAATAAATTGGTAGAAAAAGTAAATAGTTCTAATAAAGAAAATACAACAGCTCAACCATATCATGAATTGTTGCCAATTCCACAAAGAGAACGAAATCTAAATCCTAATTTAACTCAAAATACTGGGTACTAGATTTTAATTAATTAAACTTTGCATAAAAATATGAGTTTTAATAAATATCCGACCATAAAAATTAGTCCGGAACAGGACAACTGTGTTTTAGGCTGGGAACAAATTTGTAATCGCATAAAAAAATCTATTGCAGCAACTGACAATCAAAATAAAAAAGTTGTTATTGAGTGCTATCAAGGCTGTAATTTAGAAGAAATTAAAAGTGTTATCTCTTCTTATTTTTCGAGGGATACCATTATTGACTCATCAGATTACATGAAATCTGAAGTTGACATTCGTAAAATGACTCAACCTGATGTGACTGACGACCGAGTCTTCGGGCGTATTACTCAACTTAGAATTATCGACTTCTTTGAAGTCTCTAAAATTAATACAATAAAAAATAAAAAGTTAACAAATAATACAACTTTTTATATTGGTATTGGCGCTTCACTTCTAGTTGATCAACCTAATCTAATTATTTATGCAGATATGGCGCGTTGGGAAATTCAACAGCGCATGCGTAGCAATCAAGTTGATAATATCGGAATTAACGATCGAGAAGAATCAATTGAAAAACAATACAAACGAGCCTATTTTGTAGATTGGAGAGTTTGTGATGAACTTAAAAAAGAATTACTTCCAAAATTCGATTATATCTTGGATACTAACAATGTTAATGAGCCTAAATTAGCAACAGGCGATGCCATTAGAAGTGCTTTAAACCAAGCTACCAAACAACCTTTTAGTGTTGTACCTTACTTTGATGCTGGCCCCTGGGGAGGACAATGGATGAAAGAAAAATTTGACCTAGATAAAAATTCTAAAAACTTTGCATGGAGTTTTAATTGTGTCCCCGAAGAGAATAGCTTACTCATCGAATTTTCGAATACCAATTTTGAAGTCCCATCAATCAATGTTGTTTTTTATAAACCAATTGAATTATTAGGGCCTTCTGTATACAATGAATTTGGCGCTGAATTTCCTATTCGCTTCGACTTTTTAGATACCATGGGTGGTGGTAATTTAAGTTTACAGGTTCATCCTTTAAAATCATATATCAAAGAACAATTTGGGATGGATTACACCCAAGATGAGAGTTATTATATGTTAGATGCAGGTGAAGATGCTTTTGTATATTTAGGAACCAATGACGGTATTGATTCTTCTGATATGATAGATGAACTAAAGCATTCACAAGTTAACGGACATATTTTTGATGCCGAAAAATATTCAACAAAATGGAACGCTAAAAAGCACGATCACTTTTTAATCCCAGCCGGAACAGTTCATTGTTCAGGAAAGGATTGTATGGTTTTAGAGATTAGTGCTACACCCTATATTTTTACATTTAAATTATGGGATTGGGGCAGGTTAGGTATGGATGGTAGACCAAGACCTATTTCTATTGAACATGGAGAAAAAGTAATTCAATGGGATAGAACTCCTGATTGGACCGCAAATAATTTAATAAATCAATTTGAAGAAATTAGTTCTGGAGAAGGGTGGATTGAAGAAAAAACAGGACTACATGATCTTGAATTTATAGAAACCCGAAGACAATGGTTTGATTGTAAAGTATCTCACAATACAAACAACACATTAAATGTATTGATGTTAATTGATGGAGAAGAGGCAATAATTGAAAGCCCAAATCATGCATTTGAACCTTTTATAGTGAATTATGCCGAAGCAATCATAATACCAGCAAATGTTGGTGAATATTCCATTACTCCAACAGATAAAAATAAGAAAGATAAAATTGCAGTTATAAGAGCATTTGTTAAAAGTTAAATTAAAAATTATGACCACAGATAAAACAAAATCATCAATGAAATATGTAATAATGATATCTGTTGTTGCTGCAATTGGCGGTTTACTCTTTGGATATGACACAGCGGTAATTGCTGGGGCTATAGGCTCTTTACAAACCAAATTTAATTTATCGCCTGCTATGACTGGTTGGGCTGCATCAAGTGCTATTTGGGGCTGTATTATTGGAGTTATATTTGCTGGAATCTTAAGCGATAAATTTGGCAGAAAAAAAGTGCTAATACTTTCGGCTGTATTATTTGCAATTTCAGCAATAGGGTCTGCAATACCTAACAATTTGACTCATTTTGTATTAGCGCGTTTAGTTGGCGGAATTGGTGTAGGTGTTGCTTCTATGCTATCTCCAATGTATATTTCTGAAATTGCACCAGCTAAAATACGCGGCACCTTGGTAACCTTATATCAATTAGCAATTGTATTAGGTATTAATCTTATTTATTTTGTAAATTTAAAAATTGCTGGGTCAGGAACAGAACAATGGAATATTGATACAGGATGGAGAATCATGCTTGGTTCTGAGATTATCCCAGCGCTTCTTTTTTTAGTTTTACTATTCTTTATTCCAGAAAGCCCAAGATGGTTAGCCAGTAAAGGAAAGACTAACGCTGCAACCCAAATTCTAGAAAAATTAAATGGTAAAGAGAAAGCAAAAACCTTACTAAAAGAAATTGAAGAATCTTTTAAAGAAGAAAAAGGTACTTTGAAAGAATTATTTCAACCTGGTCTTCGAATGGCAATGATTGTTGGTATGTTTTTAGCTTTATTTTCTCAAATTACAGGAATCAATGCTATTATTTATTATGCTCCAGAAATATTTAAGAGTGTAGGATTCGGAACAGATTCAGCGATGTTTCAAACGGTTATCATTGGAATTGTAAATACCCTTTTTACCTTTGTAGCAATTGCTTATATAGATAAATATGGTAGACGAACTTTGTTACTTTGGGGAATTACAGGGATGATAATTTGTTTGGGTAGTGTCGGAATGTTATTTTATTTAGACCTTAGTTCAGGCCCATGGTTATTAATCTTTATTTTAGGGTTTATAGCATCGTTTGCAATGTCATTAGGCCCAATTCCTTGGGTATTAATATCAGAAATTTTCCCAACAAAAATTAGAGGTGTGGCTATGTCAATTTCAATTTTAATGGTATGGATAGGTGTTGTCCTTATTACTCAATTAACACCGATGTTATTAGATGGAATTGGTGGTGCGTTTACCTTTTGGGTATTTATGACCAATGCTATAATTCTACTTATTTTTACATTTAAAATGATTCCAGAAACCAAAGGAAAAACCTTGGAGGAAATTGGTCAAATGTGGAAGAAATAATTAATCCTAAGTGAAAACAGAATATACAATGAATACAAATGATTCTGATCTAATAATTTTAACCCTCGATGCTGGAGGAACTAATTTTGTATTCACCGCAATGCAACATGGTGAGATTATTGGTGAATCAATTCATTTACCAGCATCAACAAAAAATGAAGTGTCATGTACTCAAACAATCATCGAAGGCTTTGAGCTATTAAAACTAAAGCTTGGTAAAGAAATTAAAGCTATCAGTTTCGCTTTTCCTGGTCCAGCTGATTATCAAAATGGAATTATTGGGGATTTACCAAATTTTCCAGGAATCAATGGAAATTATCCTTTGAAAGCTATCCTTGAAGAGCATTTTAACATTCCGGTTTTTATCAATAATGATGGGAACTTATTCGCTTATGGCGAAGCATTGGTTGGAATTCTTCCCAAAATAAATGATGAATTAAAAAGTTATGGGAGTCCAAAAACATTTCAAAACCTTATAGGAATAACTTTAGGAACTGGGCTTGGATGTGGTATTGTTATTAATAAAACGCTTTTAAATGGCGATAACTCAACAGCTGGTGAAATTCATAATATGTCAAATCCCAATAACAATAATTGGAGTATAGAAGAAAGTGTAAGTACAAGAGCAATACAAAGTATGTATGCCGAATATGCAGGTATTAAAATTGACGATTCTGTAATGCCAGAGCAAGTTTTTAAAATTGCCATCGGTGAGCGTGATGGTAATAAAAATGCTGCGATTTGTACATTTCAAGAATATGGAAAGGCCTTAGGGTTCGTTATTGGAAATGTGATTGCATTAATTGATGGTATCGTTGTAATTGGAGGTGGTATTACAGCAGCTTGGAATTTATTTTCACCAGCACTTTTCAATTCTATAAATTCTAAATATACCCATAGCAATGGCTCAACTTCAAATAGAACAACTCCAAAAGTCTTTAATTTAGAAGACAATAATCAATACCAAACTTTTCTAGAAGGTACAATTGAAACAATTCATGAAGTATCTTTAAATATCAATACCAAATATGATAACATGCAAAGAACAGGCATCATCCTTTCAAAAAAAAATGCTAGTTACTCAACCTCTTTAGGTGCTTATCATTTTGCCATTTCCCAACTCAATAATAAGTAAACTGATGAAACAATTTTTATTTATAGTAGCAATTATCATTATATTATATTCTTGTAACTCAAATAAGAATTCAAAATTACCAAATACATTTATTCCTAGTTTGAATGAATTATCAGGCAAATGGGTTTCTACAGATACCATTGATATGGAACCTTCCATTCGTAATTTTCAAGGACAAGCAACTGTTAATCGTGATTTAACTTCGATTAGTTGGTTGGCTGCAACTCCTTTTTCTGGAGGCTATCATACTGGTACAATGAGAATAAATGGAAAAACGCCAATTTGTAATTTATTTAAATGGGAGGCAACGCAAGCATTGAGAAAAACAGTAGTAGATCAAGTTGACATATTGAGTTCTACAAGAATGGTTCCACACGAAAATACCGTTTTATGGGAAATCACATTTACAAATAATTCAGAAAACACAAAAGAACTAAAAGTTGAACAAGATCAAATTGGTTTTATCAGTAAGTTTGAAAATGAAGAATGGCAATGGTGGTACCCATACCCTACTTTAAAAGGAAAAACAACAACAAGAACTGATGAAGTAGAAAATATTCGCGATCATATTGGTCAGAACATTTATTCTAAAGAATCGTTAGTAACCGAATTAATTAATGGCAAACCGACACAAACCAAAAAACAATCCATTTGGCCTACCGATCAAGAAATTTTAAATTCAACTCAGTTTCAATCTAAAAAAGATGACAATGTTTTAACGATCTCTGATACTAAGACTTTAACAATTACTTCATTTAATAATATAACTCCTACACTTTCAAACAAAGTTTACAATTCTGGCGGCACCTCAACTTGGAATCTAGAATTAAATCCTAACGAATCAAAAACCATTCGTTTTGCAATGTCTTTTGGTGATGATATAGAACAGGTAAAAAATAATATAGTATTGAATGAGCAGTCATTTCAACAAAAATGGCAAGGAGTTGAAACTATCTGGAATCACAAATGGCAAGAAATATTCAAGCCTAACAATGAAGTTTTATCTGGCGCATTCCCTATTTTAGAAAGTAATGATGCAAATATGAATCAGGTATATTATAAAGGCCCCTTGACTATGCTATATTTAATGCATACCAATTTACCTCAGCATGAAAAAGTCTTTTTAACTGGTGGCCCAAGATGGGGTGCCTCCATTACGTTTTATTGGGATATTACAGAATGGTCTACTATGTGGGCAGTTGTTGACCCTAAAATGATGAAAGAGCATTTAAGTTCTTGGATTAAAATTGATCCGAGTAAATATTACGGGCAAGATAATTTTGGTGGTGCAGGAGTTGGAAATGGATATTCAGCAAACTATTGGGCGCTATTTCAAATGATTCGATCTTATATTACTGTTTCTGGTGATACGGATTTTTTAGACACTATAATTGAAGATAAAACAGTGTTAGAACATTTAGAGCATTATGCAACCAACTGGCAACGAGTATCTATCTATGGAAACGAAGGTGCTTCCGAAGATATTTATAAACTCGCCGATTTTGGAGATGATGCATGGAACTTATTAGAATGTGTACCAACTTACAAGCATATAGTTCCATCATTTAATGCAGGTTATATTTGGATGATGCGTGAAACAGCTTCCTTTTTTGAGTTAAAAGGCGAAACAGAAAAAGCAGCAACTATGCGAACCGAAGCTACTGAAATGATTAAAAGATTATTGCAATTGTATGCTGGAGATGGGGTTTGGAATAGCTTATATCCAAATGGTGAAAAAATTGAAGTTAGACATTGTTTAGATTTTATGTTTTTAGGACGCTATATGCCAGATGATATTCCAGAAGATATAAAAAAAGAGATGATGCAATTTGTGTATCGCGAGTTAATTACAGACAATTGGATGCGTGCTCAATCATTACAGGATGTAGCCGCAAAAGATTCTGATAGAGCAGACCATGGACCATTAGGTGCTTTTGATGGTTGGCCAGCTGGTACTATGGATGCGTTAACTCAATTAGGGTTTCCAGATAAGGCCATGGATTTTTATCACGCTATTACTCCTGTTACTGATGAAGGAATTTGGGCACAAGCTCATGAACTTTGGGGAGAAAACAAAAAAGAAAAAAATGCTAAAGTTCGAATTGCAAAAAGAGGTTGGCATAATAGAGATTCTTCTGCGGGTATCGCTATGTCTCAGGTAATGCTTAAAAATTTCTTTGGTTTTTACCCAAATATGAAGGGTACAGTTATCCAACAAAATGATTGGAATTTTAACGGAACCCTACACCACGTTAAATATAAAAATGAATACTATAAACTGATAGCAAATAATGGTATCGTTGAAATGATTAAAGAAACTAATTAACTTCTCATGAAAAAGCTCCTATTCCTTTTTGCATTATTTATTTTTCAAAATAGTGTTGGCCAAAAGCAAGCCACAGATTATGTAGATCCTATGATTGGTTCACACGATTCTAGGTGGATACTATTTCCTGGTCCTACACGACCTTTCGGAATGGTTAAATTAAGTCCAGACAATCAAGATTTGGGTTGGAAAGCGGGCTATGAATATGATATTGATAATATTGCGGGATTCAGTCATATACATTCATGGACCATGGCAGGAATCAGAACTATGCCAACTGTAGGTGAATTAAAAATAAACGAAGGATCGGAAAAGCATCCAGAAAGAGGCTATCGCTCCAGATTTAGTCATGATAATGAGCATGCAGAAACGGGTTACTATTCTGTTGTTCTAGATGACTACGATGTAACCGCAGAAATGACAACTACCAAAAGAGCCGGATTTCAACGATATACTTTTCCAAAAAGTAAAGAGGCAAGAATATTGGTTGATCTGTTGATTCCATCAGAATATGGTTATGAAATTTCCTATACAGAAATTACAAAGGTTAGTGATACTGAAATACAAGGTATTTCCTATCAACAAAGTTTACGAAAAGCAAATTACAATGAGTATGTTTTACATTTTGTTATGCGATTTGACAAACCGTTTAAAAGTTTAAATGGCTGGGTAAAAGAAGAAATATTAACAGACGTAGATAAAGTTTCATCGGGCTTTGGACATAAAGATGTTGGAGTATTTTTAGCTTACGAAACAGAAAAAGGAGAGCAAATTCAGGTACAAACAGGCATTTCATTAGTAAGTGTAGAGCAAGCAAGATTAAATTTAGAAACGGAAATGAATCCTTTTAATTGGAATTTTGACGCCGTTGTAAAAGATTCGAAAAAAGAGTGGAACACCTTACTTTCATCAATTGAAATTGAAGATACTAGAGAAGAATTAAAAACAAAATTCTACACAAACCTTTATAGAGTATATGCGGGTAGAACTACTTGGAGCGATGTAAATGGTAAGTACATGGATATGTACGAAAAGGAACAACAATTATCAGACCCAAACATGCCACTTTATGGAAGTGATGGCTTCTGGATTTCCTTTTGGAACTTAAATCAAGTTTGGTCTTTGGCCACACCAGAAATTGCAAACAATTGGGTAAAATCTATGTTAGAGATTTATGACAAAGGAGGTTGGCTTCCTAAAGGGCCAACAGGAATTGAATATTCAGCTATCATGGTTGCTTCGCATCAAATTTCACTTCTAACAAATGCCTATCATAAAGGCATTAGAAATTATGATGCAGAAAAATTATATGAGGCTATCTCTAAAATTCAAACAGAACCTGGAAAACCACATGAAGCTGGTGGATATGTGGGTAATAGGCACTTAAAATCATATATGGAAAAAGGCTATGTACCAGATAAAGTTGGTCCTGTTTCTAATACATTGGCATATGCATATGACGATTGGACAGTAGCCCAAATGGCAAAAGCATTGGGCAAAGAAAAAGATTATAAACACTATACCAAAAGAGCCTTTAATTATAAAAATGTGTTTGACCCTTCAGTTGGATATATGAGACGAAAGCACGAAGATGGTACTTGGGTAGATAATTTTAAAGTTTATGGTGATGTAACTTGGTTAGGATCTGGATATGTTGAAGGCAATGCGTGGCAATATACCTTCTTTGTCCCTCATGATGTTAACGGGTTGATTGACTTAGTTGGCAAAGATGAATTTAACAAACGATTGAATGATGGCTTTGAAACATCGGCACCACATAAATTTAATTCAGAACATTTAGGTTCTAATTCTCTTGACGGAATGGGTGTGTTACCCATCAATCACGGAAATCAACCCAATATGCAAGCAGCCTACTTGTTTAATTATTCAGGGAAGCCTTGGTTAACCCAAAAATGGGCAAACGAAATTATGGATAATTACTATGGAGATGACCCTATTGGTGGTTGGAAAGGTGATGAGGACCAGGGACAAATGGGCGCTTGGTATGTTATGAGTTCTATGGGGTTATTCCAAATGGATGGTGGTGCTTCTGTAAGCCCTATCTATGAAATTGGAAGTCCACAGTTTGAAAAAGTAACTATTAACTTAGATCCTAAATATTATAAAGGAGGAACTTTCATTATTGAAGCGAAAAATGTATCTGCTAAAAATAGTTATATTCAATCTGCATCACTCAATGGAAAACCACTCTCTAAAACTTGGTTTTATCATAATGAACTCATCAATGGTGGTTCGTTAGTTTTAGAAATGGGTTCAGAGCCCAACAAAATTTGGGGCGCAAATGCAGCAGATGCTCCTCCATCAATGAGTACTGTTTTATCAAAAGAAGAAATTGATGAGGTTATGGTTTATGATAAGTTTGCTGAAGAACTTGCCGAATGGAACCGAGCAATCAAAGCCTATTACTATCATAAAAAGGAACATTTTGAATTATTGCCAAATACTAAAAATGAAATCATCTTTTTAGGAAACAGTATTACCGATGGAGCTGAATGGTTCGAATTGTTTGAAAATCCGAATATCAAAAACAGAGGTATTGGTGGCGATGATACTGATGGTGTTATAGAACGATTGACAGAAGTTACAGAATCTCATCCCGAAAAGATTTTTATTATGATTGGAACCAACGATTTAGCATATGGAAAATCTGTTGAGCATGTAAATGAAAATCACAAAAAAATAGTAGCACAGATTAAAAAAGATTCTCCAAATACAAAAATCTATATGCAAAGCATATTACCTGTTGATGATGCTGTACACTACACAAGACCAAATATTAGCATCAATAAAATAAATAGCGCATTAAAAGAATTAGCAACTCAAGAAAACCTTATTTATATTGATTTATCTACTGCCTTTAGTGATGAAAATGGAAAACTAAGTAAAGAGTTTAGTATTGACGGCTTACACATTAACGGATTGGGTTATCAAAAGTGGAAAAAAATCATTGAAAAATATGTAAACGAATAAATGTGAAAAAGTTACAATTTTTTTGTTTATTACTAATATTAAGTTTCTTCTTTGGGTGTGAAGATTCAAATATTTATATCCCTGAAGATGAAGGTCCCGTTATAATTGTTGAACCAATACTTTGTGAGCAAAACAATTGCTGGCACTCTGATTTTTATGTTTGTAAAAACGAATATTTAAATAATCTATTTACAAGGACTCAAGGTTTTACAGGTGGTGATGCAACCTACTCTACAAAACTACCCAATGGAAAACAATTATGGTTTTTTGGAGATTCATTTATAGACCAAGTCAGCGAAAACGGCACAAGACCCTCTTTTAGATTAATCAACAACTGTTTGGTTTTACAAGATGGTGAAGCACTTACTACATATCATGGCGGAACATCTGTTAGTCCGCAGGCATTTGCAACACCGCCAGAATCTAATAGATGGTATTGGCCTGGAGATGCTACCAGTACAAATGATACTTTATATGTATTTATGCAAGAATTTGGAAATGATACAGGTGGCGCATGGGATTTTTATAGAACCTCAATAGATTTGCTTAAAATGAATCCTGAAACTCTAGACATTTATAAAAACCAGCGCATATTTGAAAATCCTGAAATCACTTTTGGCTCTGCTATTTTAGAAGATGATAATTATACTTATTTGTATGGTGTAAAAGCAATTGGCACTGATAAGCATCTTCATATAGCAAGAACAGATGAGACACTTAATCAGGAATGGGAATATTTTGATGGTATTGATTGGACGACTACTGTACAGAATTCGGTTTCTCTTTTTCATAATGTCTCAGAACAGTTTTCGGTATTTAAAGATAATAGGATTTACTACTTACTAACGCAGCATCATATTTTTGGTGCTGAAATAAAAATACACAAATCCACCTCACCAACTGGACCATGGGATGCCGGAAAAATCATTTATTGCACCCCAGAAACCGGGGGTAATATTTTTACCTATAACGCATTTGCACATCCAGAGATTCAACAAGATTCATTAGTAATCTCTTACAACATCAATAGTTTTGATTACACTGATTTGTTGGATGATGCTAATAATTATCGCCCCTATTTTATAAAAGTTGGTAATTGGAGAAATTAAATAACCGAATTATGATTAAAAAAATCTGCATCGCACTTATAAGTGTTGTTATACTTTTTGGCTTTACCAATTGTAAAAAAATTAGTAATAAAACCCAACAAAGAAATCAAAATAAAATAGTTGCTGACACTTTGATGAATTTTAGTGTACGACCTGCAGATGAATGGACAACAATTTTTTATAGAAACAATGGCTGGTTTGGAGCAGATGGTGTGTTCTCTATGAATTTAAACGGAATAGAACATCAACCTGCAAATGCTACTGACAAAGTATTTATGTATTTTTCTGATACCATGACTGGGAAAATTATTGGAAATGATTCAGTACAAAACTTTAAAATGGTAAACAATTCCTACGCTACTTTAACTGGAGTTACACCCAGTGAAGAAAAAGTTAACATTCATTTGAATATTGATGATTCTAAAAAACCAATCAACTATTTCAGCCCCAATTCACCTAATTCGAAACCCGAAGAATATTATTGGTTTGGTGATGGATTTGTGAATCAAGAAGATGATAACTCCATCAATATTTTTGGGTATCGTGTTATAGATCATAGCGAAAAATCATGGGATTTTGAAATTAAAGGAGTAACTCTTCTCACGATACCCAACGATTCTAAAGCACCATTTACAAATCATGCACAAATAGACACACCACTATTTATGGATATTGAAGGGTTAGGAATAGGAACCTTTGGTTCTGGCATTTTCGTAAACACTAAAAAAGCCGGGGCACCAAATCCTGATGAATATTTATATATCTATGGATTATTAGATCCAAACAAACAATTAGTTGTGGCACGCGTAAAGCCATCGACCTTAAAACAATTCGATACTTGGAGATATTGGGATGGAGGTAATTGGAATACAGACATCAATAAGGTGCAACCCATCACCAATAGAGTATCTAATGAAGTAAGTTTAACACCCTTGAAAGACGGTAGGTACTTACTCGTTTTTCAAGAAGATGGTATTGGCAATCATACGGCTATTCGGATTTCTGAAAGTCCTGTTGGTCCTTTCGGACCTATACAACGTATTTGGAAAGCACCTGAAATAAATGACCCTCCAGGAATTATACCCTATAATGCCAAGGCACATCCTGTATTGTCAACAGAAGATGAATTATTGATTAGTTATAACACTATATCATTTGATTATTTTAATGATATTTTGAAATACCCACATATGTACAGACCACGTTTTTTTTGGTTAAAAATGAATGATTAAATTATGAAAACTCTATTAACATTTATCCTATCAATTTGTTTATTAATTAGTTGTCAGCAAAAAGAAAAATATCATTTAGATAAAACTATTCTTGCCTCTTTAGGAACCAAACATAAAGTTGAATTCCAAGAATTGGGTGACTATTATGAAGACCTTGTAATGAAAGACACTACAGATGTTGAGGCTCTTGTAGGAATTGCAGAATCTGAAATATTGGTTTATGCTTTTGGCTATGTTCCAAATGCTGCTGTGATGCCAAAAGTTGAAGCGAATTTTGAAAAGGCGTACCAACTCGATTCACTAAATTCTAATGTGCAAAAATTAAAAGGAATTATTCATTTTATAAAAAAGGAATGGGAGCCTTCAGAAGTAGCCTTTAAAAAATCGATAAAGATTAATCCTAAAAATTTAAATGCTCGTCATTGGTATTCTTTGTATTTAATGGCAATGAAACGAGTAGATGAATCTATGCAGCAATCGGATATTATTTTTGATTTAGATAAAGAAGAACAATTTTTATTAGGTAGAGGTTCACTCTACTATTTTCAGTATCGCTTTGAAGAGATGAAACCATTAATGCAAAAAACAATTGAAAAAAATCCTAAGGTGCCTTGGCCATATGATTGGTTAGGAATGGCATATAATGGATTAGAAGAACATGACGATGCTATAAAAACGTATATCAAAGCTTTTAATTTATCTGATGGTACAGTTGAAGTTGGTGGTGGTTTGGGACATGCATTAGCAGATGCTAGTGAAATTGCTTTGGCTAAAGAAATGACAACCTACTATGATGAGGTCTCAAAAGTCAGATACCTACCCGCAGTTCAACGTGCCTTTATTCATATTGGATTAAAAGAATATGACAAATCACTTGAATTGTTGGAACAAGCCTATGAAGAGCAATCGTGGTTTTTACTGTTTATGCAAATGGAACACTGGTATGACCCTATTCGTGAAGATCAACGCTTTAAAGATATCATAAAAAAAATGAGGTATCCTATTTTAGGATAAAATATAGTAATCTTCTTTTGTTTCACCTAAAAGTTAATTTTGCAGAAAAGATATACATAGATGCACATAGCATCATAGAGATTCACAAGGATGAGTTTCTAGAGGTACCACTTAAAAGCCTTATAAACTCAATATTTATAAGGCTTTTTAAATTTCTACACTACAATTAAGGCCGCTATTTTTAACGCTTTAGAATTAAAAAGTATTTAATTTATTGGCGACTAAAAGTAAAGTTATACATTTTTAAATGTTTAATTAAATCTCCATTGGCATACACTAAATCAATATCCATTTTTAAATAATAATCACCACTTGAAAATTTAAACTCATTATAGGGCATAAAATTTTCTAAATCTGAAAAAACAGCATCTTCATACCCAGGCCTTAGATTATCTTCTATTCTCAATTCTCCATCATCATTACTATACTCGTAGCTAGTTGATGTTAAAAACTCACCTTCTGCATTGATGAATCTGATAATCATATAGCATAACTTTCCTTCCATTTTATGAATCGTAAATTTTGTATGTATGCGCATACCGTATTCACTATCATCATTATATACATCATAGTCTATCCATACTTTATCAAATTCTACTTCAACATCTTCAGGATGATAATAATCATCATTTTCAGAAATTTCTATATCATAAAAATTCCAACAACCATCTCCATCACAATTCACTTCAGTAATAGAATATATTTTTTCTAAATCATCAATCTTATTAAAATATAATTTAAACTCCTTAGACTTATTAGCTTGTAAATCTATTAAACCAAAACCATCATTATTTGGACCATCCCATCCATCTTGTTTAATAAGTGCAAATCTATTTCCTTTAAAATCACTTAATATAAATGGGCTATCATCTTCGGGAGCATGCAATGTTAAACCGACTGTAGAGTCAGTCTTAGCATTGAGTACAACAACAGTGTTAGAACTAGTATTGTAAATATTTATTATTGTAAGATAATTTGTAGTTGAGCGCCCAACTTCAACATTTTTTTGAGCATTTAATTGTAATGTTACAATGCTTAGAAATAAAATAAAAAATCGTTTCATATTTTTTTGGAATTTAATTAAGCAATTTACATTTTTTTATTAAGAACGCTCTTCATTGAAAATTAAAAATACTCAAATCACTTGTTAAAAGAAACTTACGGATTATAGGCTTTGAAAATTAGTTGTTTTGTCAATTCTTACACTCCAAACCAATCATGTGCCAAATCAATTTCGAATGATTGAGGCTTAACAAAAATAAACTCATTGGTTATAGCATCGAATTTATAATCTTTAGACCATTTTTTGTGATTCTCGGCAACCTCTCTTATAGCCTCACAAATAAATTCAATTTCTTGCGTAGTCATTGTTGGATGGATAGACATTCTAATCCAGCCAGGGCGCTCAATCATGCAGCCATCTAAAATTTGCTCTTCAATTGCTTTAGACGTTTGTTGATCTACATGCAACAAAAAGTGCCCGTAAGTACCTGCGCAAGAACAGCCTCCTCTAGTCTGAATTCCATAATGGTCATTTAATAATTTCACTATTAAATTGTAGTGTGCATCATCAATAAAGAAAGAAAAAATCCCTAAGCGGTTTGTATGTCTTTTTGCAAGCAAGTGTAAATTTTTAACTTTAGAAAGCTCTTTAAATACAATTGAATTCATTTCATTTTCACGATCATGAATATTTTGAGTTCCCATTTCCTCCTTTAATTGAATAGATAACGCAACTCTAATAGTTTGCAAGAATCCTGGAGTACCACCATCCTCTCTAGTTTCAATATCATCAATATAGTCATGGTCTCCCCATGGATTTGTATATAAAACTGTACCTCCTCCTGGGTTATCGGGCACTAAGTTTTTGTATAATTTTTTATTAAAAAGTAATACTCCTGATGAGCCTGGGCCTCCCAAAAATTTATGTGGAGAAAAGAAAATAGCATCTAAATATTCTTGTTCTTTTTTTGGATGCATATCAATATCTACATAAGGTGCAGAACATGCAAAATCCACAAAACAAAGCCCATTATATTGATGTATTAATGCTGCAATAGCATGATAATTTGTTTTAATTCCAGTAACATTAGAACAGGCTGTAACTGATGCTATTTTTAGTGGAGTATTCTCATATTTTTTAAGTAGTAATTCAAAACTTTTTAAACAAATTAAGCCTTCTTCATTACAAGGAATCACTTCTACCTTAGCAATTGTTTCTAACCAAGAAGTTTGATTGGAGTGATGCTCCATATGCGAAATAAAAACAACAGGTCGCAACTCTTTTGGTATTTCAGTATGCTCTTTTAAATTTTCTGAAACCTTTAACCCTAAAATACGCTGAAATTTATTGACTGCCCCTGTCATTCCAGAACCTGTAACAATTAGAATATCATCTTTATTGGCTCCAACATGACTTTTAATTTTATCTTTTGCAATGTGATATGCATGCGTCATTGCCGATCCAGTTGTAGAGGTTTCGGTATGTGTATTTGCAACAAAAGGGCCAATATTGTTCAACATTTTCTCTTCAAGTGGGCGATACAGTCTACCACTTGCTGTCCAATCAGCATAAATAATCTCTTGCTCGCCAAAAGGCGATTCATATTTTTGACCGATACCAACGATATTATTTCTGAATTTTTGAAAGTACTTTTCTAAAGAAGTTATCATCAAATTAATTTTGTACAAAAGTAAAAATAAAAAGAATGCTTATCCCTTAAATATATTTTTATTCAGCAGATAACAATTCTAAAACTTCTTCTCTAATTCTGGTAGGCTTCTTTGTTTTGACATCAAACAAGCACCAAGTTGAAGTTGCACTAGCTAATAAAATTTCTTCTTTAAAAATATTTACAACCCTAACCGACTTTGCTCCTTTAGATGCTCCTACCCAAGTTTGGATAGTAATTTCATCATCTAAAAATGCTTGTTCCAAATAATCAATTTCATGCCGTAAACACACCCAAAAATATTTAGAGTTAATCTCATCATTCGATAATAATTCCCAATGAATTTCTGAAGCATCATTTACCCATTGCAAATACACAATATTATTAACATGGTTTAAAACATCAATATGTTTCGATTCAACTTTTAACGAATAGCTATGCGAAACGGTGTTTTTTGGAATTTTATTCAATTTATTTTTGTCTGGTTTTTAAAACTTCTACTATATCATTTAATTTAAACCCTTTGGCTTGCAACAAAATTAAGTAATGAAATAACAAATCTGCCGATTCATTTAAAAATAAATTATCATCATTATCTTTGGCTTCAATCACAACCTCAACAGCTTCTTCTCCTACTTTTTGTGCAATTTTATTGATTCCCTTTTTAAATAGTAAAGCTACGTAAGATGTATCATCTAAATTTTCTTTTCTATTTTGGATTGTATTCTCTAAGGTTGATAAAAAACCAAATTTTTGCTTGTTCCCTATACCCCAACAAGTGTCAGAACCTTTATGACAAGTAGGCCCTTTTGGATTTACTTGAATTAACAATGTGTCATCATCACAATCATTTTTGATAGAAATCAATTCTAAAAAGTTACCGCTTTTTTCTCCTTTTGTCCACAATCGTTCTTTGCTTCTACTAAAAAAAGTCACCTTTTTAGTGGCAACTGTTTTATCATACGCTTCTTGGTTCATGTAACCCAACATCAATACATTTTTTGTTGTTACATCTTGAATAATAGCTGGAACTAATCTTGTTTGTTTATCGAAATTTATGTTCATATCTTTTGGTTGATTGTTGTTGGCTGATTGCTATTGAAAAAACTTCCAACAAACAACCAAAGTTCAGCAACTAATTTTATAATCTTACTTTTATTCCCTGATCTTTTAATTTATTTTTTAAGTCAACAATTTCTATCTCTTTAAAATGAAACACACTTGCTGCCAATGCAGCATCTGATTTCCCTTCTTTAAATGTATCTATAAAATGCTGTATTGTCCCAGCTCCACCACTAGCAATAATTGGGACATTTACTTCTTCTGATAATCTTTTCAAGGCATTATTTGCAAATCCATTTTTTGTACCATCGTTATTCATTGATGTAAATAAAATTTCACCTACACCTCGTTCTATTCCTTCTTTTACCCAATCAAATAAATTCAGTTCTGTTTCTACTCTGCCACCTACTAAAAAGACTTTCCATTCATTATTAATCAGTTTAGCATCAACAGCTAATACTACACATTGGCTACCAAATTTGTTTGCCAAATCATTAATCAGTTTTGGATTTTTAACGGCAGATGAATTTATAGAAACTTTATCTGCTCCTGCTCGTAATAACACATTTACATCTTCAACAGATGAGATTCCACCACCAACAGTAAATGGAATATTTATTTTTCGAGCGACTTTCTCAACCATCTCCACCAAGGTTTTCCTACGCTCTTTTGTCGCTGTAATATCCAAAAACACAAGTTCATCTGCTCCATCTTTAGAATACCTCTCTGCCAATTCTACAGGGTCACCAGCATCTCGTAACCCAACAAAATTGATACCCTTAACAGTGCGTCCGTTTTTAATATCCAAACACGGTATGATTCTTTTAGTTAACATAAGCCTAACCTTCTAATCAGAAGGAATTTATTTATTGATTATATAATTTTCTAATTGTTTCATGCTAATTCGCCCTTCATAAATCGCTTTTCCAATAATGGTACCTTCACATCCCATATCAGCCAATTTTGATAATTCATCAAAATGCGAAATTCCACCAGAAGCGATTAATTTTATTTTATAAAGTTGCTTTTCTCCGTTCGTAATAACACATTGCTCCAACATCTTTTTATACAAATCAAAAGATGGTCCTTGTAGCATACCATCCTTAGAAATATCAGTACAAATCACATATTTAATTCCTTCTGATTGATACTCTTGTACAAATGGAATTAGCTCTTTGTCTGATTCTTCTAACCACCCACCAATTGCAATCTTTTCATTGTTTACGTCGGCACCTAAAATGATTTTATCACTCCCGTAATTCTCTAACCAACTTTTAAAAATAGCTGGATTTTTAACCGCAATACTTCCTCCTGTTATTTGGTTTGCTCCAGATTCAAAAGCAATTTTTAAATCTTCATCAGATTTTAAGCCGCCTCCAAAATCAATCTTCAAATTTGTTTTAGAAGCTATTTGTTCTAAGACTTTATAATTAACAATATGACTTGCTTTAGCTCCGTCTAAATCTACTAAATGTAAATACTCAATTCCATGTGCCTCAAATTCTTTTGCTACTTCTAGAGGATTTTCATTGTAAATGATTTTTGTGTTGTAATCGCCTTTTGAAAGGCGAACACATTTTCCTTCTATAATATCTATTGCTGGTATAATCCTCATTTTATAACTCTATAAAATTCTTTAAAATTTGCTCTCCAATACTGCTACTCTTCTCTGGATGAAATTGACATGCATAAAAATTATCTTTTTGAATGGCACCCGCATATTGAATTCCATAATCAGTCAAAGCAACGGCGAATTCATTTTTAGGAACATAATAACTGTGTACATAATATACATAATAATTTTCCTCTATACCTTTAAACAAATCACCTTTGAAATTGTTAATTGTATTCCATCCAATTTGTGGTACTTTCAATTGCTTATCAAACTTCAAAACGTCTATCGGAAAGATATTTAAACATTCTGTATTGTTTTCTTTAGAAAATTGACACATCAATTGCATACCCAAACAAATTCCTAAAACAGGTTGTTCAAGTTTAGGAATCACCTTTTCTAAACCTTGCCTCCTTATTTCTTTCATCGCACTTTTTGCCTCACCAACTCCAGGGAAAATCACTTTATCTGCTGATTTGATGACCTCAGCATCATTAGAACAAATAGCATCATAACCTAATCTTTCCAACGCAAATTGCACCGACCGCACATTACCAGCACCGTAATCTATTATTACAATTTTACTCATTATAGCATTCCTTTTGTTGATGGTAAAATCATTTTTTCTGCATCTCTTTTAACTGCCATTTTAATTGCCTTAGCAAACGCTTTAAATATGCCTTCTATCTTGTGATGTTCGTTATCTCCTTCTGCCTTTATATTCAAATTACAACGTGCACCGTCTGTAAATGATTTAAATAAGTGCAAGAACATTTCGGTTGGCATTTTACCAATCATTTCTCGTTTAAATTCCGCATCCCAAACCAACCAGTTTCTACCGCCAAAATCAATTGCTACTTTCGCTAAACAATCGTCCATTGGCAAACAGAAACCATAACGTTCTATTCCTAATTTATTCTCTAGAGCTTTGGCGAAAACTTCACCTAAGGCTATCATTGTGTCTTCAATTGTATGGTGCTCATCTACTTCTAAATCACCTTTTACTTGAATCGTTAAATCCATGTTTCCATGTCTAGAAATTTGATCTAACATGTGATCGAAAAAGTCAATTCCTGTACTAATATTACTTTTACCTGTTCCATCTAAATTCAATTGAATATAAATATCAGTTTCATTTGTTTTTCTAGTAATTTCAGCTGTACGATCTTCTAATTTTAAAAACTCATAGATGGCTTTCCAATCTGATGTTTCTAATGCAATAAAATCCTTCAAATCAGATTTTTTAACGGATAATTCTTCATCTGCCAATCCATCTACATTATTGATGTAAATACCTTTAGAACCTAAATTTTTAGCCAATTCTATATCTGTTAGTCGATCTCCAATCACAAATGAATTTTCCAAATCAAAGTCTTCAGAATTTATGTATTTCGTCAACAATCCTGTTCTAGGTTTACGAGTTTGAGCATTTTCATGTGGAAAAGTTTTATCAATAATTACCTCAGAAAATAGCACCCCTTCATTTGCAAAAGATTGAATCACTTTATTTTGTGCAGGCCAAAAAGTATCTTCTGGAAAAGAACCCGTTCCTAAACCATCTTGATTGGTAACCATCACCAATTCATAATCAAGTTCTACCGCAATCCTACTCATATATTGAAAAACTTTAGGATAGAATTCCAATTTTTTTAAACTATCCAATTGATAATCTACTGGTGGCTCAATTACCAAGGTTCCATCTCTATCTATAAATAATATTTTACGCTTCATAAGCTAATATTTTTAATGCTTTTAACAATTTTTCATTCTCATCTTTAGTCCCTACTGTCAATCTCAATGTGTTTTCGCACAATGGTTGGTTTGTTCTATTTCTTATTACAATTCCTTTTTTAATCAATTGGTTATATCTTTTTGTAGCATCATCAACCTTTACCAATATAAAATTAGCATCAGATGTATAAATTTTAGAAACAAAAGTTATTTCTTTCAATTCAGTTTCTAACGTTACTCTTCCAGATAGAATAGTTTTGATTTCAGATTTTACATCTTCTATTTTTAACAATTGCTCTTTGGCTCTTTGCTGAGTTAATTCATTAACATTATAAGGAGGTTTAATCCTATTTAATATTTTAATAATTTCTTTAGAAGCATAGCATATCCCTAATCTAATTCCAGCCATTCCAAACGCTTTTGACAAAGTCTGCGTTATAATTAAATTCGGATACTCATTTAGTTTATTCAACCAACTTTCTTGCGAAGAAAAATCTATATATGCCTCGTCTATAACAACTAAACCATCAAATTTTTCTACAATCTGCTGAATCCTTTTTGTTGAAAAAATATTCCCAGAAGGATTGTTTGGAGAACATAAAAAGATAATTTTTGAATTTATGTTTACTGCTTTCAATGTTTCTTCAACTCTCAAATCAAAAGTTTCTGATAACAGAACCTCTTTAGTTTCTATATCATTTAGATTTGCCAATACAGCATACATTCCATATGTTGGAGGTAATAAAATAACATTATCTTCTTTGGGTTCGCAAAAGGCTCTAAATATTAAATCTAACACTTCATCACTCCCATTACCCAGTAAAATTTGTTCAGCAGGAATTCCTTTCAAACCTGCTAACAGCTCTTTAACACTTTGCTGCTTCGGATCTGGATATCTATTTACACCATTTTGAAAAGGGTTTTCATTGGCATCTAAAAAAATCATTTCTGTAGATGCATCATCAAATTCATCACGAGCTGAAGAATAAGCCTTTAACTTCGCAATATTTTCTCTAACTATATTTAATAAATCAAAAGCCATTTATTTATCCTTTAAACTCTCTAATCGTAATGTAACCGCATTTTTATGTGCACCTAATCCTTCTGCTGATGCCATTAATTCAATTGCTGGTCCAATATTTTGAATTCCTTCTTTTGTGATTTTTTGAAAAGTGATTTTCTTAACAAACGCATCTAAATTAACACCGCTATACGATTTAGCAAATCCATTTGTAGGTAAGGTGTGATTTGTACCAGAGGCATAATCTCCTGCACTTTCTGGAGTATAGTTTCCAATAAACACAGAACCTGCGTTTATAATTCCATCTAAATAAAAATCTTCATTTTTCACAACCAAAATAAAATGTTCTGGGGCATATTCATTAATCATATCAAGAATATCGTTCTCATTTTCTAACAAAATCAATTTCGAATTCTCAATGGCTCTTGTTGCAATATCTTTTCTCGGTAATTGTGCCAATTGAGTTAATAATTCCTTTTCAACATTTTTCAAAAATTGTTCTGATTTAGAAATACAAATTACTTGGCTATCTGCTCCATGTTCTACTTGTGATAACAAATCCGAAGCAACAAAATCTGCATTTGCCAATTCATCAGCCAACACCAATAATTCTGAAGGACCTGCAGGCATATCAATTGCGATTCCTTTAGATAATGCAACTTGTTTTGCCGCTGTTACATATTGGTTTCCAGGGCCAAAAATTTTATATACATTCGGAATGGATTCTGTTCCAAATGTAAAAGCTGCAATGGCTTGAATTCCGCCTACTTTAAATATTTTTGTCACACCACATAAATTCGCAGTATATAAAATTGCAGGATTGATACTCCCATTTTTATCTGGTGGTGTACACAAAATTATTTCTTTACAATCTGCAATTTTAGCAGGAATACCCAACATCAATACTGTAGAAAATAAAGGTGCAGATCCAGCAGGGATATAAATCCCAACCTTTTCAATTCCTCTTGATTCTTGCCAACACTCAACACCAACAGAAGTTGTAATGATTTTCTTTTCAATCTTTTGAGAAGCATGAAATATCTCAATATTATTTTTTGCCAATTGAATAGCTCTTTTCAATTCTTCAGAAACTTGATTAATTGCATTTTCGATTTCTACGTCAGAAACTGAAAAATCATCTATATAAACTCCATCAAATTTCTCGGTATATTTTTTTAAAGCTGTATCTCCTTCATTTTGAACTGTCTTGAAAACTTCATTTACAACTAAATCTAAAGATTCTATTGAAAAAGTAGGGCGTTCTAAAATAGAATTCCAATCTGCTCTATTTGGATTGTTAATTACTTTCATTAGATCACCATTTTTTCTATTGGGCAAACCAAAATTCCTTCGGCACCTTTCAATTTTAATTCGTCAATTACTTCCCAAAACTTATTTTTTTTAATAACTGTATGTATTGAACTCCAACCCTCTTCTGCTAAAGGTAAAACCGTTGGGCTTTTCATTCCTGGTAACATTTTAATGATATCATGTACCTTATCATTTGGAGCATTCAACAACACATATTTAGAATCTCTTGCTTTTAATACAGCCTGTATTCTAAATTGTAATTTGTCTAGAACAATTTGCTTTTCTATTGACAATGTAGGTGAAGCAACTAATACTGCTTCAGAAGTTAATAGTGTTTCAACTTCCTTTAGATTATTTTTAAAGAGAGTACTTCCACTTGAAACTATATCAACAATACCATCTGCCAAACCAATATTTGGTGCTATTTCTACTGATCCATTAATTATATGTAAATCTGCATTAACTCCATTTTTATTCAAGAACTGATTCACCGTATTTGGGTAGGAAGTAGCTATTTTTAAGCCTTCCAAGTCACTCATTGAGTTATATTTCATCTCTTTAGGCACAGCAACGCAAACTCTACATTTAGAAAATCCTAATTTTTCTAAAGTCAATAACCCTTGCCCTTTTTCAATTAGTACATTCTCACCTACAATTGCAATATCAACAACACCATCTCTTAAATACTGTGGTATATCTCCATTACGTAAATACAAAACGTCTAACGGAAAATTTTGTGATGCTGCTTTTAATTGGTCTTTACCATTATCAATAGAAATACCACAATCCTTTAATAATTTTAAAGAATCCTGATTCAATCTACCTGATTTCTGAACTGCGATTTTTAATTTATTCATTTTTTAATAATTGTATCCAAAATTTCAAAACAAGTCATAAAAAAAACCCGTCTGAAAATTCAGACGGGTTTTAGAAATTATTTTTAGATTTTAATCATAACATCACAAACTCACCTGAACAGTAAGGAAAAAAATGATGACGATGTGTAAGATTAAAATTCATGTCTCTTATAAATATGCTGCAAATATAAAATCAATTTTATCTTAAACAAACAATTTTAAACTTTTTTTATCACATTTAATAATTCCTTGAACTATATGCAACATATTTCAAATTTTATTGAAAATAATTTTTGTCAATTAAAATATAGTTGTAGTATTGCAACGTGAACATAGAGTATACACATACAGCAACTTTCTTCCCTCGCTTACGTCGCCGCCCGTAAGGGTCTCTCTATTTTATGGAATTAGGTGAGTCCAATTCCGCATTCTAACACAATCAATTCAACATTTTCACAATTTAAATTTCACTTACAATGAAAATTGTAATAGCTGATATATCACATATTAGATTCGCTAAAGATATATGCGAAACTATCGAAGCCTCTGCTACGCAAAGAGGAACCGGTATTGCTAGGAGGACTGAAGAATACATCATCACAAAATTAGAAAACAACAATGCTGTTGTGGCTTTTGACGGCGATAAATTTGCAGGCTTTTGTTATATCGAAAAATGGGGTCATGGTAAATATATTGCACATTCTGGATTGATAGTTCATCCTGATTTTAGAAATCAAGGGTTAGCAAAAAAAATCAAAAAGAAAATATTTGATTACTCTTTAAAAAAATTCCCTGAGGCAAAAATATTTGGAATTACTACAGGATTGGCAGTGATGAAAATAAATTCTGATTTAGGATACAAACCGGTTCCGTTTTCTGAATTAACTGACGATAAAAAATTCTGGGTTGGATGCCAAACGTGTACAAATTATGAGATTTTAAAATTAAAAGAACACAAAATGTGCCTATGTACCGGTATGCTGTATAATCAACGTAAAGAAGAAATTCTACAAAAAGAAATTCACAAACATCCATACGATAAAAAGATATGGGCACGATTAAAAAATATTAAACAAGCATTGTTTTTAAAAAAGACCTTGAAACAAATTCAAGGCAAAATATAAAATGAGCAAAAAATTAGTTTTAGCATATAGCGGAGGATTAGACACCTCGTATTGCGCAAAATATTTATCAAAAGAAGAAGGGTTTGAAGTACATGCCGTAAGTGTTAATACTGGCGGGTTTAGTGCTAAAGAAATAGAAGGTATTGAGCAAAAAGCAATTCAATTGGGTGCAACATCTTACAAATCTATAGATGCTGTAGAAACCTTCTATTCTAAGGTTGTAAAGTATTTGATTTATGGAAATGTATTGAAAAACAACACCTATCCATTATCAGTAAGTGCCGAAAGAATTATACAGGCAATCGAAATTGTAAATTATGCAAAAAGTGTTGGGGCAAAATATATTGCTCATGGAAGTACAGGCGCTGGGAATGATCAAGTACGATTTGATTTGATTTTTCAAACGCTGACTCCAGAAATTGAGATTATTACACCAATTAGAGATCATAAATTATCAAGAGAATATTCGATAAACTACCTAAAGGATAACGGAATGGATTTGCCTTGGAAGAAAGCCAAATACTCAATTAATAGAGGCTTATGGGGAACAAGTGTTGGTGGTGAAGAAACCTTAACTTCTAATTTACACTTACCTGAAGAAGCTTTTCCAAGCCAGCTTGAAAAAACTGAAACTGAACACGTTAAATTAACTTTTACCAAAGGTGAATTGACTGCAATTAATGACAAACAAGATTCATCAATAAATAATATTATTAACCTAGAAGAAATCTCTTCTAAGTTTGCAATAGGTAGAGGTGTCCATGTGGGTGATACAATAATTGGTATTAAAGGTAGAGTTGGTTTTGAAGCGCCTGCATCTCTAATTATCATCAAAGCACATCATACTTTAGAGAAACACACACTTACAAAATGGCAACAACATCATAAAGAGCAATTAGGAAATTGGTACGGAATGTTATTGCACGAAGGTCAATATTTAGATGAAGTAATGCGGAATATTGAAGTGTTTTTAGAAGACACTCAAAAGAATGTTTCGGGTGATGTTTTTGTGAGTTTACACCCATATAGATTTATTATTAAAGGAATCGAATCGAAACATGATTTAATGAATGCAAAATTTGGAACCTACGGAGAAATGAACAAAAGTTGGTCTGCCGATGAAGCAAAAGGCTTTATAAAAATCTTATCGAATTCAGGAAAAATATTTAATCACGTAAACGAACAATAATGTTAAAAGCAGGAATTATTGGTGGCGCAGGATATACAGCAGGAGAATTAATACGATTATTAGTTCATCATCCAGCAGTTAAAATTGATTTTGTGTTTAGCACTTCAAATGCAGGGAATAATATTTATGCGGTACACCAAGATTTGTTAGGGCAAACGGAACAGTCATTTACAGCCATAATTAATAAAGATGTGGATGTAGTATTTTTATGTTTAGGTCATGGAAACTCAACTTCCTTTTTACAAAAAAATTCTTTTTCTGACACTACTAAAATCATAGATTTAAGTAATGATTTTAGATTGTATCCTAATGCTAAATTTATTGATAAGGAATTTATTTATGGACTGCCAGAATTGAACAAAGACACCATTGAGAAAGCATCAAATATTGCTAACCCTGGTTGTTTTGCCACAGCAATTCAGCTAGCAATTTTACCTTTGGCTAAAAATGGATTATTAAAAAATGATGTGCACATCAACGCAACAACTGGTGCAACTGGGGCCGGAGTTTCAAAATCTGCGACTACACATTTTAGCTGGAGAGATAATAATTTTTCTATCTACAAAGCATTTACTCATCAGCACTTGGATGAGATTAGCGAGAGTTTAAAATCATTACAACCTGGTTTTAACGAAGAATTATTTTTCATTCCAAACAGAGGGAATTTTAGTAGAGGAATATTTGCCTCTATTTATACCGATTTTGAAGAATCAATTGATGAAGCTTATACAATGTTTGAGAAATTTTATGAAGATGCTGTTTTTACACATATCAGCAAAAATGAAATTCATTTAAAACAAGTAGTAAACACAAACAACTGTTTTATCCATTTACAAAAACACAATAATAAATTATTGATTACAAGTGTGATTGACAATTTATTAAAGGGTGCTTCTGGGCAAGCAGTACAAAATATGAATCTTGTCTTTGGATTGGAAGAAAATTTAGGATTAAATTTAAAAGCAACATATTTTTAAAACTAAAATATTATGAAAATAGCAATCATCGGAGTAGGAAATTTAGGGTATTCAATTGCTCTTGGAATTATAAGTGAAGATAATGTCAATTTTGAGTCCTTATACCTTTCAAAAAGAAATACCAACACATTAAATTCTTTTAAAAACATCCCAAATACTAAGATTACTTCGGATAACAAAGAGGCTGTGAACAATTCGGATATTATCATTCTTGCTGTACAACCAAATCAGTTGGATACTGTTCTAAAGGCAATAAAAACAGAAGTTGACCCAAAGAAGCACACCATTATTTCTGTGATTACAGGAAGAACGATTGCTCAAATTGAAAATATGCTTCCAAAAGGTACTGCAGTAATTCGTTCGATGCCAAATACCGCTATTTCTGTTTCTCAATCAATGACTTGTTTGAGTGCAAATTCAAAAGGAAAGAAAAACATTGAATGTGCCAAAACCATTTTTAACGCTCTCGGTAAAACCATCTGTATTGATGAAGAGTTAATGCAAGCAGCTACCGTAATTTGTGCAAGTGGAATTGCATTTTGGATGCGACTAATAAGGGCCACAACACAAGGTGCTATTCAATTAGGTTTTGACACCAAAGAAGCACAAGAATTATCAATGCAAACCTGTTTGGGTGCTGCTAGTTTATTGGTAAAAACGGAGAGCCACCCTGAACAAGAAATTGATAGAGTTACAACACCAAGAGGCTGTACCATTTCAGGATTAAATGAAATGGAACACCAAGGATTGAGTAGTGCTTTGATAAAAGGATTGGTAAAATCTTTTGATAAAATAAATGAAATTAAAAAATAAGATCTAATGAAACTATTTGATGTATATCCTTTATATGATGTAACCCCTGCAAAAGCAAAGGACTGCTTTGTTTGGGATGAAAAAGGACAAAAATATCTTGATTTATATGGAGGGCATGGTGTGATTTCTGTAGGGCATACACATCCAGATTATGTTGCTAAATTGAAAAGTCAATTGGATAACATTGGATTTTATTCTAATGCAATTCAAAATCCGTTACAAGTTGAATTGGCTAAAAAATTAGGTGAACTTTCTAGCTATCCTGATTATGATTTGTTTTTATGTAACTCTGGCGCAGAAGCAAACGAGAATGCATTGAAATTGGCTTCTTTTTACACCAAAAAATCTAGAGTGATTTCATTCACTAATTCTTTTCACGGTAGGACTTCAGCAGCTGTTGCTGTTACAGATAATGAGAAAATAAATGCACCAATTAACAAACAACAAATCACTACTTTTTTACCTTTAAATGATATTGATGCAGTAGAAAAAGAACTACATAAAGGAGATGTTTGCGCTGTAATAATAGAAGGCATTCAAGGCGTGGGAGGTTTAAATGAAGGAACCCCTGAATTCTTTAAATATCTAGAGTTTTTATGTGGTAAATATGATGTTATTTTAATTTTAGATGAAATTCAATCTGGCTACGGTAGAACAGGAAAATTCTTTGCGCATCAATTCCATAATATCAAACCAGATATCATCACTGTTGCAAAAGGAATGGGAAATGGGTTTCCGATTGGAGGAGTTTTAATTTCACCTAAACTAAAAGCAAGTTTTGGTTTGTTAGGAACAACATTTGGTGGCAATCACTTGGCGTGTGTTGCTGCAATTTCAGTGTTAGAAATCATTGAAAAAGAAAAATTAGTTGAAAACGCAATAACAATTGGGAATTATTTTGAAGAGCAAATTAAAACAATACCGCAAGTAAAAAATATTAAAGGTAAAGGTCTAATGACAGGAATTGAATTCGATTTTACTGTTGGCGAATTAAGAGAAAAATTGATTTACGAACATCATATTTTTACTGGTGGCGCAATGAATAAAAATCTATTGAGAATATTACCTCCATTAACTGTTACAAAAGAGCATATAGATATTTTTATAATTGCTCTAAAAAAAGTTTTATCATCATGAAAAATTATTTACACATAAGTGATTTAAACAATTTACACGAAGTAGTTAAAGGTGCAATTGAGTTAAAAAAAAGTCCTCTAGAATATCAAAAATTAGGCAAAGGAAAAACCATTTGTTTATTGTTTTTCAACAATAGTTTAAGGACAAGATTAAGTACTCAAAAAGCAGCACAAAATTTAGGCATGAATACTATTGTAATGAATTTTGGTAGTGAAGGGTGGCAATTAGAATTTGAAGATGGTTTAGTGATGAATCAAAACAAATCAGAACATGTAATAGAAGCCGCAAAAGTAGTATCTCAATATTGTGATATAGTAGCAATAAGAGCTTTTGCAGGATTAAAAGATAAAGTACAAGATGAGTCTGAAATTATATTAAACAATTTCATTAAGCATGCAACTGTACCAGTTATTAATATGGAAAGTTCTATTGGCCATCCATTGCAAGCCTTAGCAGATGCAATTACTTTAGAAGAACATAAGGTTTTACACAAGCCAAAAATAGTGCTGTCTTGGGCTCCACACCCTAAAGCATTACCGCATGCTGTAGTAAATTCATTTATTGAATTGATGCAGTTTCAGAATGCAGAGTTTGTGATAACACATCCCGTTGGGTATGAATTAGATCCAAAGATTGTGAAAAATTATAAAGTAGAATACAATCAAGAAAAAGCCTTTGAGAATGCAGATTTTGTGTACATAAAGAATTGGAGTTCTTATAATGACTACGGAAAAGTAATACCACAAGATAAGAATTGGATGATTACTTCTGATTTAATGAAATTTACAAATAATGGAAAATTTATGCATTGTTTACCAGTAAGAAGAAATGTTGTTGTTACAGATGATGTTATTGATTCAGAAAGTTCTTTGGTGATTGAACAAGCAAATAACAGAACCTATTCTGCACAAATTGTGCTGAAGAAAATTTTAGAAAACATTGAATAAACCAAAACTACATATCATTAAAATTGGTGGAAACATCATCAACAATCCAGAAGTACTTTCTTCATTTCTAAAAGATTTCTCTGAATTTGAAGGACTAAAAATTCTAGTACATGGTGGCGGAAAAAAAGCAACAGAATTAGCAGAATCAATTGGACTAACACCAAAAATGATTGAAGGTAGAAGAATCACAGATACCAACAATTTAGAAGTTGTTACCATGGTTTATGCTGGCTTGTTAAATAAAAACATCACTTCACAATTACAACAAAATGGTTGTAATGCACTTGGACTTACTGGTGCAGACTCTAATTGTATTTTAGCACACAAACGAGTTATTAAAAATATTGATTATGGTTTTGTAGGAGATATTGATACTATCAATTCAAACAATATTGATGTTTTTTTACAAAATGAAATGATTCCTGTATTTTGTGCGATTACGCATAACAAAAACGGGCAATTATTAAATACTAATGCAGATACTGTAGCCTCAGAAATTGCAATTGGAATGTCTAATAAATATAGCGTTTCTTTGATTTATACTTTTGAAAAAAATGGAGTTTTAAGAAATATAAATGATGATAATTCTGTAATTGAACAAATCAATTCAACAACCTACAAACAATTAAAAAATGAAGGTGTTATTGCGGATGGTATGCTACCTAAAATGCACAATTGTTTTAATGCATTGAAACGAGGGGTTTCAAAAGTGATTATCGGAAACCCTACAATAATCAACAATCAAAATCAAGCATTTACAACCTTGACACTATGATAGAAAAATTAACATATAACGCACTCGAATTATTAAAAAACTTAATTCGAACTCAATCTTTTTCAGAGGAAGAAGAAGGTACAGCATTATTAATTGAGAATTGGTTTAGTTCAGAAAAAATTCCGTTTGAAAGATTGGGAAATAATATTATTTCTTACAATAAATACTTTGACAAAAGCAAACCGACCATCCTTTTAAACTCACATCACGACACAGTAAAACCCAATTTGGCCTATACTAAAGATCCTTTAGATGCTCATATAGAAGATGGTAAATTATTCGGTCTTGGAAGTAACGATGCCGGAGGCTGTTTGGTTTCGTTAATAGCAACATTCACCTATTACTATCAACAAGAAAATTTAAAATACAATATCGTAATCGTTGCATCAGCCGAAGAAGAAAATTCTGGCGAAAATGGATTAAATAGCACCTTATCTCAATTACCAAAAATTGATTTTGCCATTGTAGGTGAACCAACATTAATGAACTTGGCCATTGCTGAAAAAGGATTGGTGGTTTTTGATGGTGTAGTAAAAGGAACTCCAAGTCATGCAGCACATCTAAATGACGATAATTCTATTTATAAAACCTTGAAAACATTGGAGTGGTTTAGAGATTTTAAATTCGAAAAAGTTTCAGAAGTTTTAGGAGAAGTAAAAATGACTGTAACACAAATTAATGCTGGCAAACAACACAATGTAGTTCCTGCAGAAACGCATTTGGTGATAGATGTTAGGGTAAACGATAAATATTCAAATCAAGAAGTTTATGATACTATTGTTCAATTAGCACCTTGCAAAGTGACACCACGTTCGTTGCGATTGAATTCTTCGTCGATTGATGAAAGTCATCCAATTGTACAAGCAGGAATAAAAATGGGAAGAGAAACTTATGGTTCTCCTACGCTATCAGATCAATCAGTTTTGAGTTGTCAATCATTAAAATTAGGCCCTGGAGATTCTACAAGATCTCATTCGGCCAATGAATTTATTTATATAGATGAGATTAAAGAAGGGATAAAAATTTATATTGAACTATTGAATCGTATAATTGTTTAAAATCACTTTCAATTAAACAAAATAAAAAACATACTCAGTTAAACACATTCACAATTAAACAAAAAAAGATGAAACTTTGGGACAAAGGATTTAGCATCAATAAAAAAATTGACATTTTTACCGTTGGAAATGATAGAGAATTAGATCTCATCATTGCCAAATATGATGTAATTGGAAATATTGCACATGCAAAAATGTTGTACAAAATTGGAGTTTTAAATAAGAGTGAAATTGAATCACTCGAAAAAGAACTCAATAATATTGCAAGAACAATTGAAGATGGAAACTTTACAATTGAAGATACTTTTGAAGATGTGCATTCTAAAATAGAACATTTGCTTACAGAAAAACTTGGCGATACTGGAAAAAAAATTCATACGGCTAGATCTAGAAATGATCAGGTTTTGGTAGACATGCACCTATATTTAAAAGGTGAATTGAAAGAAATTAAACAATTGTCTCAAAACTTCTTTGACTTACTCATTAAGCTATCAAAAAAATATCAAGAAGTATTATTACCTGGTTACACACACTTACAAGTGGCAATGCCATCATCATTTGGCATGTGGTTTTCTGCCTATGCAGAAAGTTTGATAGATGACATATACTTTTTAACTGCTGCCGAAAAAGTAACAGATCAAAACCCATTGGGTTCTGCTGCTGGTTATGGAAGTTCATTCCCTATTGATAGAACACTCACAACAGAATTACTTGGATTTAAAACTCTAAAATATAATTCTGTTGCTGCACAAATGGGAAGAGGAAAGTTGGAGAAATCCGTTGCTTTTGCCATGAGCAGTGTAGCAGGAACTTTATCTAAAATGAGTATGGATATTTGTTTGTATATGAGTCAAAATTTTAATTTTGTTTCTTTTCCAGATGAACTAACAACAGGCTCTAGCATCATGCCTCATAAAAAGAATCCTGATGTATTTGAATTGATAAGAGGAAAGTGTAATAAGTTGCAAGCATTGCCTTTCGAATTAACATTAATCACCAATAACTTACCAAGTGGATATCACAGAGATTTGCAATTATTAAAAGAAGGCATTGTACCTTCAATTCAAACATTGAAATCTTGTTTAGAAATGATAATCTTTTCTCTAGAACAAATACAAGTTAACACTTCTATTTTAGACGACGATAAATACCTATATCTGTTTAGTGTTGAAGAAGTAAACAAGCTAGTTCAAAAAGGAACACCCTTCAGAGACGCATACAAAATAGTGAGTAAAAATATTAGTGAAGGAAAATTTAATCCAAAAAAATCAGTGAATCACACTCACGAAGGAAGTATCAACAATTTATGTTTAGATGAAATTGTAAAAAAAATGGAAAAGGCTATGCATGGTTAGTTTATTAAAGAATATTTTTATTACTCTATTCTCAATAAATATATTAAAATCCTAAAGCGATTTTTTCTAGCTTCTTCTTATCTTTAATAATAATCGTTTTACCTCTTAAAGTAATCAATCCTTCTTTTTTAAATTCAGATAACAATCTGATAGCAGACTCGGTAGCTGTACCAATAACATTGGCAATTTCTTCGCGAGATAAATGCACATTTATTGCGTCTTCTTCATCCTCACCAAATCGCTCATCTAAAAAGAGTATGGTATGTGCTAACCGTTCACGTACTGATTTTTGAGCCATATCTATCAATGATGTACTTGTGTTCTTCAAATCAAGACTCACTGATTTAAAAATATCTAACAAAAAATCAGGATTACTATGTAGCATCTCAAATATATCTTCTTTTGAAATAAAGCAAGCTGCCATATCATCTAATGCTGTTACTGACAGACTGGTAGGTTCTTTAACAATAACCGACCTGTATCCTAATAATTCTCCATCACGCACAAAACGTACAATTTGGTCTTTACCATTGCTACTTAATTTTGTCATTTTACAATTGCCAGTTCGCACACAATAAATCCCATTTAGATGGGATCCTTCAGAAAAAATTACTTCTCCTTTTTTAAAGGCTACTTCCGTTTTTCGCTCAGTCAATAGTGCTGATTGACTTTGGGTTAGCTTATTAAGGGAGTTGAATTTGCGAATTATACATGATTGACAATTACCCATATGATTGAATATTAAGCTGCAAATATAATCTAAAAAAATGATAAGGTCATGTTTATACTTTTTGAAATTATCCGACCTTTGCACAAAATTATTTGAATGAATACCCATACTTGTTTTCATTGTGGAATTGAACACAGCGATTCTGAATCTATTATTTCACAACAAAAAAACTTTTGCTGCAATGGATGTAAAACAGTATTTGAAATTTTAAATGAAAATGATTTAACCTGCTATTACGATCTTGAAAACACCCCAGGAAAAATCCCTGAAGAAATCAAAGGGAAGTATGATTATTTAACCAACCCTCAGATTGCAGAAAAATTATTAGAGTTTGAAGATGAACAAACTGCTATCATTACACTCCATATTCCTTATATACATTGTAGCTCTTGTATTTGGATTTTAGAGAATTTGCAAAGGTTGAATTCTGATATCAGTTCATCACAAGTAAATTTTCCTAAAAAAACAATTCGCATTATTTATAACAACAAAGAAAATGCGCTAAAAAACATTGTAGAATTGTTGAGTTCAATTGGATATGAGCCCTACATCAGTTTAGAAAATGTAGAAAATGCCAATTTAAAAAAGAAAGACAATTCGTTGATTTATAAAATTGCTGTGGCAGGGTTTGTTTTTGGAAATTCGATGTTTATTTCGTTTCCAGAATATTTTGAAGTAGATGAATTTTGGCTCAACCAATACAAACCATTGTTTAGATGGATGCTATTTTTCTTTAGTTTACCTGTTGTTTTTTATTCAGCTCACAGTTATTTTACTTCAGCAATAAAAGGATTGCAGAAAGGAATATTAAATATTGATGTCCCAATCTCATTAGGAGTAGCAGTATTGTTTATTAGAAGTACGGTAGAAATTATTTTTCATTTAGGACAAGGGTATTTCGATAGCCTTTCAGGATTAGTTTTCTTTTTATTGATTGGCAAATTCTTTCAACAAAGCACTTATAACTATCTTTCTTTTGAGCGCGATTACAAATCGTATTTCCCAATTGCAGTTACCAAAATTTCTGAGCAAAAAGAAGAATCAATACAAATTCAAGACCTACAAAAAGGAGATCGTCTTTTAATTCGGAATCAAGAATTAATTCCGATTGACAGTATTTTAATCAATGGTAATGCAATGATTGATTATAGTTTTGTTACCGGTGAAGTGACACCCGTTCATAAAAAATCTGGTGATAAAATATTTGCAGGAGGTAAACAATTGGACGGGATTATAGAGGTAGAAGCAATTAAAACTATGTCTCAAAGTTATTTAACACAGCTTTGGAGCAACGATGTTTTTGCAAAAAACAAGGAAGATAATTTTAAGGGTATTACAGACTCCATAAGTAAAAATTTTACAATAACTGTTTTACTAATTGCAACCATTTCTGGAGGGTATTGGCTTTTTATTGATACAGGAATTGCCATAAATGTTGTTACCGCAGTGTTAATAATTGCATGTCCATGCGCCATAGCATTATCAGCTCCTTTTACATTGGGTAATATGTTACGCATTTTTGGCAGGCATAAATTCTATCTAAAAAATGCTGCGGTCATTGAAAATATGGCAAAAATTGACAGTCTTATTTTTGATAAAACAGGAACGCTTACAAGTACCTTAAAGCAACAAATTACTTATAACGGAATAGAATTAAAAACCAAAGAAAAACAAAATATAAGTTCAATTCTCAAAAACTCAAATCACCCATTGAGCAGAATGCTGCATGATTTTTTAAAAACAAAAACTACATCAACAGTTTCAAATTTTGAGGAGATTCTTGGTAAGGGAATTCAAGGGGCAATAAACAATAACATCTATAAAATTGGTTCAAAAAAATTTGTTGTTGGTGATGCTCAGAAAGATGATGATACCGCAGTTTTCATCTCTATCAATAATGAATTGAAAGGAAAATTCTCTTTTCAAAATCAATATAGAAATGGAATTTCTGGGATGTTTAAAAAATTAGTTGGACATTTTAAATTGACTGTCTTGTCTGGAGATAATGACGGAGAACAAAAAAACCTACAGCAACTTTTACCAAAAAACACTGAACTTATTTTTAGCCAAAAACCAGAAAATAAATTAGAATTTATTGATAACAAGCAACAAAAAAATAAAGAGAAAATAATGATGTTTGGAGATGGTTTAAATGATGCAGGTGCTTTGGCGCAAAGCAATGTTGGTGTGGCTGTTTCAGAAAATATCAACGTATTTTCTCCGGCATGTGATGCTATTATTGATGCGTCGGTTTTTACAAAGATTCCGTTGTTCTTAAAATTAGCAAAACAATCCATTAATGTTATTAAATGGAGCTTTGGCTTGTCTTTTGTTTATAACATTATCGGGCTCTATTTTGCAGTTACTGGGCAATTGTCACCAATAATCGCAGCAATTTTAATGCCTCTAAGCTCTATTAGTATTGTTGTTTTTGTTACTATTCTGACAAATTTTATCAGCAGAAAATTATCAATTTCAACTGATTAATTTTTTAGTATAAGATATTTTCTCTAATTTTAAATCGTGAAAAAATTAACGTCTTCGCAAACTATAAAACATGATATTTATCATGTTTTGATTTTCTTTAAAAAAGTACTTTTGAAAACTATTTTTTAACGAGCATATGAGTATAATATACGTCCTAATAACTGTCAGCCTATCCTTAGCGTTAGTCTTCTTTTTTATCTTTATTAAGTCAGTAAAAAGTGGGCAATTTGATGATACGTATACACCTTCTATTAGAATGCTCTTTGACGATGAAGTCAAAAATAAATCAGCTAAAAAATCAATCACTAACACTAAACAAAATTCATAACTTTTATGGAAATGCAACAATTTTATTATGACAACAAGATTGTAAAAAACTTTATTTATGCTACTATCCTTTGGGGGTTAGTCGGTATGACTGTAGGTCTTTTACTAGCCTTTATGTTTTTATTCCCAAACATGACAAGCGGTATTTCATGGCTTAGTTTTGGTCGTTTACGTCCTTTACATACAAACGCTGTAATTTTTGCCTTTGTGGGTAATGCTATGTTTGCGGGTATTTATTACTCAACACAACGTTTGCTTAAAGCAAGAATGTTTAATGACTGGATTAGTAAATTTCACTTTTGGGGATGGCAATTAATTATTGTTGCTGCTGCAATTACATTGCCGTTAGGATACTCAACAAGTAAAGAATATGCCGAACTAGAATGGCCAATTGATATTGCAATTGCCTTAGTTTGGGTTGCATTTGGTGTAAACTTAATTGGAACCATGATTAAGCGTAGAGAACGTCATTTCTATGTTGCAATTTGGTTTTATTTAGCAACTTTTGTAACGGTTGCTGTCTTACATATTTTTAATAGTTTTGAATTACCTGTGAGTTTTATGAAAAGTTACTCGGTTTACGCCGGAGTTCAAGATGCATTAGTACAATGGTGGTACGGACATAATGCCGTAGCATTTTTCTTAACTACTCCTTTCTTAGGATTAATGTATTACTATGTACCTAAAGCTGCAAATAGACCCGTATACTCTTATAGATTATCTATTGTTCATTTTTGGTCCTTGATCTTTTTATATATATGGGCTGGACCTCACCATTTACTATATTCTGCACTACCAGATTGGGCACAAAATCTAGGGGTAACATTCTCTATTATGCTACTAATGCCATCTTGGGGTGGTATGATTAACGGGCTTTTAACACTTAGAGGAGCTTGGGATAAAGTAAGAACTGATCCTGTTTTAAAATTCATGGTTGTTGCAATAACAGGTTACGGTATGGCAACTTTTGAAGGGCCTCTTTTGTCTATCAAATATTTTAATGCTATTGCACACTTTACCGATTGGATTATTGCTCACGTACATGTTGGCGCATTAGCATGGAACGGATTTATGGCATTTGGTATGATTTATTGGTTGGTACCAAAAATGTTTAAAACAAAATTATTCTCAACTAGTTTAGCTAACACACACTTTTGGGTTGGTACTTTAGGTATTATATTATATGCATTACCTATGTATGTTGCAGGATTTATGCAAGCTACTATGTGGAAACAATTTACTCCGTTAGGAGGCTTGGTTTATGGTAACTTCTTAGATACCGTTACCCAAATCATCCCAATGTATTGGATGCGTGCAATAGGTGGTTCTATGTATATTCTAGGAGCATTTATTATGCTCTACAACATTGTTAAAACTGTAAAAGCAGGAAGTGCTGTTGAAGATGAATTGGCCGAAGCACCTGCTTTAAAGAAAATAATCAAAGGACGTTTAGCAGGTGAAAACTGGCACAGAGTATTGGAGAGAAAACCTATTAAATTAACTATTTTAGCAACAATTACTATTTTAATTGGTGGTGCTATTCAAATACTTCCAACCATTTTTGTAAAGTCTAACATCCCAACCATTAGTAGTGTGAAACCATATACACCTCTTGAATTAGAAGGACGTGATTTATACATACGAGAAGGTTGCGTTGGATGCCACTCTCAAATGATTAGGCCATTTAGATCTGAAGTAGAACGATATGGAGAATACTCTAAAGCTGGTGAATTTGTTTACGATCATCCATTCTTATGGGGATCAAAACGTACAGGTCCAGATTTACATCGTATTGGCGGAAAATACTCTGACAGCTGGCATTTAAATCATATGTTCGATCCACAATCAACATCAGCAGGGTCTATTATGCCACGTTATCAATGGTTAATTAGAGATGAACTTGATATATCTGATATTCAAGATAAAATGAAAGTGATGGTAACTCTAGGAGTACCATACTCTGAAGAAGATATAGAAAATGCAATTGATGATTTAAAATCTCAAGCATTGGATATTGAAATTAACTTGTTAGGTGATCCTACATTTGCTGAAAATTACAAAGCAGATAAGGAAGCTGCTAAAGCTGTTGGAGAAGAATTTATCCCTATCAGTGAAAAAGAAATTGTAGCAATGATCGCTTATTTACAACGATTAGGAACTGATATTAAAGTTAAAGACGAATAACATGTTAAAATTTATCAAGCATCATATGACAGGTATTGATGGGATAGAGATCTATCCTATTATATCACTACTTATTTTCTTTGTTTTCTTTGTAGCCCTATTTTTTTGGGTAATCACAGCAAAAAAGAAACATTTAGATCATGTAAGCAATTTACCATTCGATTCATCAATTAAAAACGACAATCAAACATTATGAAATTTAAAGGATATTTTAGAACAGTTGTATTTGCAATAGCTGTATTTGCAACGCTATGGTATATATTAGACCTAACAATGATAGATTTAGTAGAGCAGCCATTAGTTGTTTTAGGGCTTGCAATCTTATTAATTGCCATTTTATTTAATGGCAAAATTGTAAATAATCTTAGAGAGACTAGAGCAAATAATTTAACCAATCAAGAAAGAAATTCTAAAAATAATTGGTATAAAAGCTTGATGAAAATCCTAACTAATTCAAAACCAATTGAGCAAGAAGATGACATTTTACTAGAACATGCTTATGACGGTATTCGCGAGTTAGATAATGATTTACCACCATGGTGGATTTATAGTTTTTATATCTCAATTGTTTTTGCATTTGGTTACTTAACGTATTATCATGTAATGGATGGAGATGACCAAACAACAGAATTTAATAAAGAAATGGCACAAGCCAAGATTGATGTAGATGAATATAAGAAAACTGCAAAAAATTTAATCGATGCTACTACGGTTGAGTTAATGACTGAAGAAGCAGATTTAGCAAGTGGTAAAACAATTTTTGCAGAAAAATGTGTAGCATGCCATTTAGCAGATGCTGGTGGTAGTATTGGACCAAACTTAACTGATGAGTATTGGATTTTAGGTGGTGGTATTAAAAACGTATTTAATACTGTATCAGAAGGTGGACGTGATGGTAAAGGAATGATTCCTTGGAAAGCAGAACTGAAACCTGGCGAAATAGCACAAGTTTCGAGTTATATTCTTTCACTTCAAGGTACAACTCCTGCAAAACCAAAAGCTGCAGAAGGAGATATTTGGAAAGCTGAAGAAGTAGAAGTTATTGAAAATGTAGAAGAGTAAGTTTTAAAAACAATCTAATAAGATATAACTGCGCTTTGACTATAGCATCAAAGTGCAGTTATACTTTTACCATAATACTAAATATATGTCTGTTCAAAAAGACGAATCTTTTAGAGATTCAATTGGCACCATTAAAAAAGATGGAAAACGACAATGGGTATTTCCTAAAAAACCAAGTGGGTTTTTTTATAAATATCGAACTTATGTAAGCTGGTTTTTATTACTTAGTTTAGTTGCTGCACCATTTATTAAGATAAACGGAAATCAATTTTTACTATTCAATATTATTGACCGTAAGTTTAATATTTTTAGTATTCCATTTTGGCCACAAGATTTTTACCTCATTGTATTATCTATGATTATAGGAGTGGTATTCATCACACTCTTTACAGTTATTTATGGGCGTATTTTTTGCGGTTGGATTTGCCCTCAAACCATTTTTTTAGAAATGGTTTTCAGAAAAATTGAATATTGGATTGAAGGAGATAGAACTTCTCAAATGAAACTCGCTAAACAAGAATGGAATAGTGATAAAATCAAAAAAAAACTTTTTAAGTGGTTCTTATTTTTTATTGTTTCATTTATCATTGCAAATGTTTTTCTTGCTTATTTTATCAGTAGCGATAAACTTCTAAAATATATTTCAGAAGGACCAACTGAAAATTTAAACACTCTTGTATATCTATTAGTATTTACTGGAGTATTCTATTTTATTTTTACATGGTTTAGAGAACAAGTATGTATTATTGCTTGCCCTTACGGAAGGTTACAAGGCGTTTTATTAGATAACAAATCTATTAATGTTGCTTATGACTATAAACGTGGTGAGGGAGAAACAGGACGTGGAAAATTGAAGAAAGATGAAGATAGAGTAGCCACCGGAAAAGGTGATTGTATAGACTGTAACCAATGTGTTGCAGTATGTCCTACTGGAATTGATATTAGAAATGGCACGCAATTAGAATGTGTAAACTGTACTGCATGTATTGATGAGTGTGATGCAATTATGGAAAAAGTAAGCTTACCTAAAGGATTAATTCGCTATGCATCTGAAGATAATATTGCAAAAGGTACAAAGTTTAAATTGAATGCCCGTGTTAAAGGATATTCAACCGTATTAATTGTTCTATTAATCGCACTAACAACTTTATTGTTTATGCGTACAGATGTAGAAGCAGTAGTTTTAAGATTACCTGGGCAATTATACGAAACCAAAGAGAACAATGTAATTAGCAACGTATATACTTATAAGCTGATTAACAAAACATCTAAAGATATTGAGAATATCACATTTAAATTAATATCGCACGAAGGGGTCATAAAATTAATTGGCCATGAAGATTTTAAATTAAACAAGCAAGATTTATTAAGCGGAACTTTGTTTATAGAAATTCAAAGGAATGGTTTAAAAGATGCAAAGGAGAAAATTAAAATTGGTGTTTATTCTAATGGTGAATTAATTGAAACTACTAAGACTAATTTCTTAGGACCACGAAGTTATAGATAAGCTCTTTTCTGCGAAGATAAAAAGCTAACAAAAACTTAAACTAATGAAAATAAATTGGGGAACAGGAATCGTAATTGCAATGATATTGTTTATGAGTTTTATTGCATTTTTTGTGATAAAATCATTTGATGTTGATAACAAACATTTCTTGGTAGATGAAGAATATTATAAATCAGAACTCAAATATCAAGAAGAAATTGACAAACTAGAAAATACCAAAACACTTTCTAGTAAAATTATTATTTCTAAAACAACTACAGGATATATTATTGAGTTTCCAAAGGAAATAAATGATGAAACAATAGGAAAAGTGTCTTTTTTAAGACCATCTACCAAAGTATTAGATTTTGAAATCCCATTAGTTATTGTTGCTAATAAAATGAACATTACTCATAACAATTTAGTTTCTGGAAATTGGAATATTAGGATTGATTTTACATCAAAATCTAAAGATTATTTAGTCAAACGCTCTATTATATATTAATGCTTTACTCGGCACTCATATTAGGATTACTCGGCAGTTTTCATTGTATTGGTATGTGTGGTCCTATAGCATTTGTATTGCCCCTAAGCAGAGAAAATAACTTTAAAAAAATGATACAAGTTTCTTTGTATCATTTGGGAAGACTCCTCACCTATTCTTTTATTGGGCTACTATTCGGATTGCTTGGAAAAGGATTGTTCTTGATGGGGTTTCAACAACGTATCTCCATATTGGTCGGAGTATTAATGATTGTCATTGTTTTAATTCCTGTACGAATTTTTAACAAGTATAATTTTTCAAGACCTCTGTATTCATTCGTAGGAAAAGTAAAATCAAATTTAGGCAAATTGCTAAAAAAGAAATCTTATAAAGCATTGTTTACTATCGGAATTTTAAATGGATTTTTACCATGCGGCTTGGTATATATGGCGTTGGTTGGATCTATTGCAACAACCGATTCTACTCTAAGCGCATTGTATATGTTTATCTTCGGATTAGGAACTGTACCTTTAATGACCACCGCTGTTTATTTGGGTAATGTCCTTTCCATTTCTGTTCGAAATAAAATTCAAAAAGTAATACCTGTTTTTGTTGTGATGATTGGAATCTTGTTTATTCTTCGCGGATTGGGGCTAGGCATCCCTTATATTTCTCCTTCTGATGCTACATTGACTATTAGCAGCAACCCAACAGAATGCGTTGAGATTGATTCTTCAAATCAATAAATTAGAAAAAAAATCAAATTTCAGAATCGTCTTAGCTATGAGTAGTAACTTACGACGTGACGATCTCAATATAAATAATGCATCCATCAGGAGATTGCCACACTACATTTCATTTCGTTCGCAATGATGCTACTAATGTTTTCCTCACAAAAATGGGCAACCATATCTAAAATCTAACCTTGGACTCCTAATTTCTAGAGAAAGACAAAAAAGCAACCCCTATATTAAAAAGAGATTGCTTTATTTCATTTTATCTGCAAATACGAACAACTAATCTATATCATATTCAAATTAATAACCTCTTGGCTTGTTAGTGGCCTATGATGTCCGCGTGGTAAGTTTTTCTTCGTTAATCCTGCAAAAATAACACGGTCTAGTTTTACAACTGTATATCCAAAATTCTCGAATATTTTACGAACAATTCTATTTCTACCAGAATGGATTTCGATTCCAACTTCAGTTTTTGACTGTCCTTCTACATAAGAGATAGCATCCACAAAAACCATTTTACCTTCTAACATAAAGTTACCAGCAATGGTTTGCATATCTTTCATCGATAATTTTTTATCTAAAGATGCATGGTATAGTTTTTTGACATTGTGTTTTGGGTGTGTCAACTTTTTTGCCAGGTCTCCATCATTGGTAAACAATAATAAACCAGTTGTATTTCTATCCAATCTCCCAACAGGATAAATACGCTCTTTGGTAGCACTTTCAATAATATGCATTACCGTTTTACGCCCTCTATCATCTTCCATCGTGGTAATCATATTCTTAGGCTTGTTCATCAAAACATAGCGTTTTGTTTCGATAGATAATAAAGCTCCATCAAAACGAACCACATCATCCTTTTGAACTTTATAACCCATTTCGGTTATAATCTTTCCATTAACTGTAGCATTACCTGCTCCAATATACACATCGGCATCGCGACGTGAGCATATACCAGCATTGGCAATATATTTATTTAAACGAATTCCATCCGCTACATTTTCCTTTTTAGGAGTTAAGTTGGGTTTGCGTTTAAAAGTTTTTACGTTTTGTGGATTAGGACGAAAATTTTTAGTTTTCATCTTTTTTACTGGAGATTTCTGAGGAGTTTTTTTAGCGTGTCGTCCTCTCGACGAGTTTTCTCTTGTTGACATCTTAAAAATAATTTTGGGCAAAGATACTTCTTATTTTTTGATTTACGATTGATGAATTACTAATGGCATTTTGAAGTTTAAATTTCGCTAAGAAAAGAATTGTATTCACACTCACTTATTTGCCAAAATATAAAAGGATACTTTTCTTTAGACTCCTTCACCATTTTTCTTTTGCTCTCATCAAAGTATTCTGCGTATTTCAATTTATATTCTAATTCTAAATATTGAGTTCTCAATTCAATAATTGTATTTTTAACATCTCCCAATACGTTTATAAAATCTTGATATTTAGAATCATCTTCGGCATAATAAAAAACTTGAGTAATAGGATTCACAGTTAATTTATTTCTTAGATTTTTTTTTAATTCTTCCCTATTAGATATTATTTTATCATTAATAAACATAGACTCCTTATCAACCTTTAACAATATTGTATTTACTTTATTAAATGTTGGGTAGGCAGGTTCAAAAATCTCAATTTCTTCATAATCTTCATAATCTTCATAATCTTCATAATCTTCATAATCTGAAGTCACAACTTCTAGTCCTTTATTTTTAGATGCTTTGTAAATACTTTTATTTATAGAGTCTTGCTTTTTAAAATATCTATTTCTTTTATTTTGATACTCATCCTCAATAGGTTTCTCTAAAGGACGCATAATCATAGAAAGTCTATTGACCTTATCATATTCACTTGATTCTAACAAATAACTAACTTGTTCATAACCGGCAAACTTTAATTGCTCTTCTAAAAATAGAATATCTTTCATTTTAATATTTCTATCCGCAATTATGAAATGTCTTATATATCTTTTTTCGTCAGAAGGAATCGGTAGTCCCTCTTTAAGAGCCTCCATATAAAAATTACGATCTAAAGGAATTATTTTATCGTTATAATTTGTGGTTAATTTATCATCAATATATTTTAAATAAACCAAAAAGGTTATTTGATGATTATTATCAACTTTCTCGGTTACTCCTCTTCCAGTAGGTAAATCCGTAATAAACCTTTTGTCATTTAATAAATCAAATACTGCATGCCTTTCCTTGCTTCGCTTAAATGTAGCAATTAATGTGTCAGATTCAATATCAAAAAGTTTTAACTCAGAAGTAGATAAAGTAAACCTAGAGACAAAGTCACTATAATAGGGTCTCTTTCTAATAATAAATATATCATGCTCAACAAAATAAGGCGTTCTATCTCTATAAATAGAAGTATATTCAACAAACCATCCACCTTCAATTTTAATTAATGAACGGGTAGCAATATTATTCGAAATATCCTCACCAACCCAATAACCTTGAATTTCTTTTGCTGACTTACAGCTAACAATGCAAGTAAAATAAAATCCAAGTAAAATAAAATAATAAATTCCTTTCGTTCTCATAGGTAAATTGTCTGATTTTCTTTTTCTAATTATTCTTGTCTAAGATAGTTCAATTTTAAAGTTTATAAAAAATATTTTTTTTACTTGCATATTCGATAGTAATACTATTATATTTGAGTGCTAATAATTATTTGTTTGAAAAACTTAAATATTCATATAGAAATTAATTCTGAATTATATTCAAAAAATCCTGATTCAACAGAATTGGGGCAGAATATTATTGCAAAAAGTATCGAATTAATTTATGAAATAGGTTTTGAAGCATTTACATTTAAAAAACTTGGAATTCTTTTAAACTCTCCAGAAAGCACGATTTATCGTTATTTTAAAAATAAACATATTTTACTCATTTACCTAACTAGTTGGTATTGGGCTTGGATAGAATATCAATTAGTTTTTGCTACTACAAATGTAGATTCACCAAGAAAAAGATTACTTAAATCTATTGATATCCTTACAAAACCAGTTTTAATTGACAATTCAATTTCGTATATAAATGAAGTGTTATTGAGCCAGATAATTATTTCTGAGTCTATGAAATCATACCATACAAAAAGTGTAGATGAAGAAAACAAGAAAGGGTATTTTCAAACTTATAAAAACGTAGTACAACGCGTAAGTGAAATTGTTTTAGAAATAAATGCAAGTTATAAGTTTCCTCATATGCTAATATCAACAGTAATTGAAGGTGCACATCAACAAAAGTATTTTGCTGAACATTTGCCTTCTCTAACTGATACAAAAAAAGGAACAAATAGTGTTACCGAATTTTATACAAATATGGTAATTCAAGTGATAAAGTGATTTTAACAAAAAAAACATACAGCCCTATTACTCTAATCTATCAATTTAGATACCTCATCTCTTTTTGTTTATTATTTTTGCTAATGAACAAAACCGCTGTCCAAAATTCTTTTGATCTGTTGGATATAAAATACGAACTAGCTGATAGTTCAGAAAAAGAGAATTCCTCTGAAAATGAAATTGATTTAGAAGATAAGAACATCACTTATAAGATAAAAAAAATAAGCAACACATCAAATATAAATCAACCACTAGCTTATTTTATTTCAAGTCAATCATTTTGGAATCTAAATATAGACATACACGTTCCACCTCCAAGAGTATAGTATCTCAATTCTATTTAACTAAATATTAAATTTACCTATTCTTCTTATTACATAATCTCTGTAATAGAGAATTACACATCAATTATAAATAATAAAAAATGAAAAATTTATTCAATTTCAAACATTTTAAAGGTGATTTATTTGGCGGAATGACTGCCGGAATCGTCGCACTTCCTTTAGCATTAGCTTTTGGAGTTAGTTCAGGACTTGGCCCAAGTGCCGGATTGTATGGAGCAATTTTCGTAAGCTTCTTTGCTGCTCTTTTTGGCGGCACTAATACTCAAATATCAGGACCAACAGCACCTATGACTGCTGTAAGCATGGTTGTTATTGCTGGTATTGTTGCTGCTTTTGATGGTGACATTACAAAAGCTCTTCCTGCTATTTTAACCGTATTTATATTATCGGGACTAATGCAAATTGGCCTTGGCTTATTAGGTCTTGGTAAATACATAAAGTATATACCCTACCCTGTTGTTTCAGGATTCATGACAGCTATTGGAGTTATTATTTTAGTAACTCAAATACTACCTTCAGTTGGTTATTATCCAAAAGAAGATACAGCGTTTGTAAATCAATTTAAACCACATGCCGAAGAAATTATTTTAGATAATATCTTGAAAGAAGAAGCTGGTGAAGGAATTTTAGTTCTAGAGGATTTTAAAGAAACTGTTAAGAGAGCAGAAGAAATAAATCAAACTCATATACTAAAAGAATCTCAAACTCTAGCAGGCAAAGAAGCATCTGGAGTAATAGGTGCGTTTAAAGTATTGCCAAGAGCCTTAAATAATATAAACTGGCTAGAATTACTATTAGCTCTAGGAACTATATTAATTATTTACGGATTTAAGCGCATTACTACTGCTGTTCCAAGTACTTTGGTTGCGTTACTTGTGGTTTCAGGAATAGCTTTTGGTTTTGGATTAGACTATAGACCAATTGAAGAAATACCAAGCGGTTTACCTATTCCAAATTTAGAAATATTTACCAGTTTTAAATTAGGAAATATTACACCTTATATTTTTACAGCACTGACATTAGCACTATTGGGTGCTATAGATTCTCTTTTAACTTCAGTTGTTGCTGACAATATGACCAAAACCAAACACAAACCTAATAAAGAATTAATTGGTCAAGGAATTGGTAATAGTATTGCAGCACTATTTGGTGGTATACCAGGAGCTGGAGCTACAATTAGAACTGTAGTTAATATCAATGCAGGTGGTAAAACAAGGTTATCTGGAATGATAGCTGGTGTACTTTTGTTAGTTGTACTATTAGCATTAGGACCTATTGCGTCGCAAATTCCCGCAGCAGTTTTAGCTGGAATATTAATTACCGTTGGTATAGGTGTAATGGATTATAAAGGGTTAAAAGCAATACCTAAAATGCCTAAGCCAGAAGTAATAATAATGTTAATTGTATTAATACTATCATCTGTTTGGAACTTGGTTTATGCTGTGGGTATTGGCTTGGTAATCGCATCTTTAATGTTTATGAAAAAAATTGGAGACTTAACAGCAAAACGTTCAGATGTTAAATCATTAATTGAAGAAAAAGCATGGGAAGATGAGGCTGACTTTCCAAAAAAGTTAAAAGAACAGGTTTTTATAAAACATATAAAAGGTCCTTTGTTCTTTGGCTCTACAAGCGATTTTCAGCAACTTATAAAGCAAATTCCAGATACTGCAACAACAGTAATTATAAGAATGGGAAGGATGCAATATATAGATCAATCAGGATTATACGCATTAGAAGATGCTTTAATTGATTTGGTAAATGATAATAAAAAAGTCTTGTTAGTGAATATTATTGAACAGCCAAGGTATTTGATGGAAAGAATTGATATAATTCCAGATTTAATACCTAAAGAACAAATTTTTGAAACTTTCAAAGAAAGTATACAATGGATTAATAACAACGAAAAATAAAAGAATATAATATGACAACACAAACAAAAATAACCCAAGAAAATATTACAACTAAAATAGCACAAACAATTTTAGTAGAGGGCAATAATAGATTTATACAAAATTTTAAGTCACAAAGAAACTTAAAAGAACAAGTAACTCAAACAAGTGAAGGGCAATACCCCTTTGCTGTAATTTTAAGTTGTATTGATTCTAGAGTTCCACCAGAATTGGTTTTTGATCAAGGAATTGGTGATATTTTTAGTGTCAGAGTTGCTGGAAACATTGTAAATGAAGATGTTTTAGGCTCAATGGAATATGCGTGTAAAGTTGCTGGATCAAAACTATTAGTTGTCTTAGGTCATACTAAGTGTGGGGCTGTAACTGCTGCTTGTAAAAATGTTGAATTAGGGAATATTACCACATTACTTAAAAAAATAAAACCCGCAGTAACCTTAGTTAAATCCAAAAAAGGAGAATTAAACGATAAAGCAATTGAGGAAGTATCAATAACTAATGTAAAAATATCTATGGATAGAATAAGAGAAGAAAGCCCTATTCTAGCTAAAATGGAAAGCAATGGTGAGATAAATATTGTAGGTGCAATATACAACGTTTCTACAGGAGCTGTCAATTTCTTATAATAGGATGAGCTTATTAAATAAATTAGTTAGAAACAGTATGTTTTTACTGTTTCTAGTGCCGCTTCTTACCTTTTCTCAAGAGGATAAGGTAGGTAATTGGTTAATGTACTTTGGCACAAATAAAGTTAATGATAACTTTAGTATTCATACTGAAATACAATATAGAAATCATACTACAACTCCAAATAATGTTGAGCAATTACTACTTAGAACTGGATTAAATTATCATTTTTCTAAGAAAGCTACAGTAACTGCTGGTTACGCATATATCCCTTCGTATGTATATGAATCTGAACAGATATCTCCCGAAGTTGAAGAGCATAGGATTTGGCAACAATTTATTTTAATTAATAAAATTGGTAGAGTAAAATTTGAACATAGATATAGGATAGAACAAAGATGGGTAAATCAAGATTATAAGAATAGGCTACGATATCGGTTGATGCTTTTTGTACCCCTTAACAAACCAATTATTGAAAAAGGAACTTTCTTTTTAGGTGTCTATGATGAAATTTTTATCAATACGAAAGAATCCTTTTTTGATAGAAATAGATTATATGGAGCCTTAGGTTATCAGATCAATAAGGATATAAACATACAAACAGGTATGCTACATCAACAATTAAGTAATTATGGAAAGTGGTATTTACAATTTGCAGTTTTCATTAATACAGATTTCAGAAAAAATCAATAAATTAATTAAAAGATGAAGAAGTTACAATATATGATAAATGTTCTGTTTCAATTAAAAAACATAACATAGGTTTGCTTATTATTAAATAGAAAATTATGAGCAATATAAAAGAGTGTTTGGTTTGTAAAAAATCATCTATTGAAACACCTGTGACAAAATTTTATTATCAAGAAAGTGAATTTTATATCTGTCCACAACACATCCCAGTCTTAATTCATAAACCTCAAGAATTGGTAGGCTTATTAGATGGTGCAGACAAATTACAGGGAGGATAATTTATAAAACAAAATAATTTTTGTGTTATTGCTTATCTTAAGGGTAAGTATACAAAGTTGTGCTTTAAAGTTTAAGTATTCTCTCGATTATAACAGAAGTATCTATCAGCATTAAGCTAAAAATCCCTGCAAAAACAAGCAATTTTAGCAAATTATGAAGAAGGATATAACGCTGTTTTGTGTTAGAATTCCATAACAAGAAAATGAAAATCGATAAAGAAAATCCTGACACATAAAAGTAATATTTCATCCACCCTATTTCTGGATATTGCCATAAGAAGTATATAGGAATCAAAATTAGCAATAATAAAAAAGTGCTAAGTTTTTTGATAAACACTTCACCATATTTTACAGCTACGGTTTGGTTATTTACCAAAATATCTCCGTCCATATTCTCGAGATTTTTCATTAGCTCCCTTACTAACAATAATAAAAACAAGAAAACTGCGTGTACAAATATGATGTTAGAAAAATTCTTGTAATACACAAACACAGCAAAAAATGGCAGGATGGTTAAGCTCGTTGCAGATACTAATCCTAGTATTGGATATTTTTTTAGTTTGTGTGAATAAAACCAAATCAAAAAAATATAAACTGCAAAAAAGAATGCCGCTTTCCAAGAGACCAAATAGGATAATAAAACTCCAATAAAATTCAATAGAAAATAGATGGTTAATTTTGTATTTTGACTTACATATGCATCAATTTTTGATTTTATGGGTCTATTGATTTGATCTTTTTCTTTATCGTAAAAATTATTAATAATATAACCCGAAGCTACAACGCAAACTGAAGCCAAAACAATAAAAAATAAATTGACATCTAACAAAACGGTTCGTAAAAATTTATCGGGAGAAAAAATAAATAGCGCAGCCAAATATTGTGCAATCACTAAGGCCAAAATATTATAACCACGCACTACAGAAAACAAACTGAATATTTTTAACCCGTATTGTTTTATTATAGTGATTTTAGACATTTAAGTAGAAAAATTGAAATTATTGTCTATGCACAAATGGTCGCTAGAATCTATATACCAATTCTAATTTGTAGTTTTTTAATATCTTTTTGGCTTTCTCATAATCCTCAGTAAATCCAAGAATATAACCTCCACCACCTGAGCCACACAACTTAAAATAGTAAGCGTTGGTATCAATTCCTTTTTGCCATAATGAATGAAAATTACTTGGAATCATTGGCTTAAAATTTGATAAGACTACTTTAGATAATTGTTTTACATTACCAAAAAGTGAGCTCACATTTCCGTGTAAAAAGTCATCGATACAAGCATCTGTATAATGTGCAAAATCTTCATCCAACATTTTTCTAAAACCTTCTTTTTTCATCTTGTTCATAAAAATGTTGACCATAGGAGCCGTTTCTCCAGTCATCTCTGAATCTAATAAGAAAACAGCACCATCTCCTCCCTTTTGAGACGGAATTCCTGTTGCTTCTAAATTGTCTTTAGAATTAATTAAAATGGGCAAACTCAAATAGGAATTTAATGGATCTAAACCAGAGCTTTTACCATGAAAGAAAGATTCCATCAAAGAAAAAATCTCTTTTAATTTTAGCAATTTTACTCTAGTTAAGTTTTCTAAAACAGTAATTTTATCATCTACATATTTATCATAGATTGCAGCTACCAAAGCTCCTGAACTCCCCACTCCATATCCTTGAGGGATACTAGAATCAAAACACATTCCCTTATCAATATCACTTTTAAAAGCATCTAAATTAAAATGAACTATATCTGTATTTAGTTCTGATAAATACTGATGGAATTTTAATAAATTATTGTTTGATTCTTTTGCTAAATCAGATAAGTTCTCTGACACTTTTAAAGCACCTTGATATGAATTGTAAGGTATCGCCAACCCTTTAGAGTCTTTGATAATTCCGTATTCACCAAATAGTAAAATTTTTGCGTAAAATAATGGACCTTTCATAGTTTATCAATTGAGGTTAGTTGGGCGCCTTTACCAACATTGTCGCAAATATAATGATTATTCTGACAATACTGTTTTAATTCCATGTCAACAAATTTCGCAATAATCTCTTTTTCAGATATTGGAAACAATAAATGTACATTTGCTCCTGCATCTAAAGTAAAACAAACATTTGAATTTGTTGTAGCTCTATACTCCCAAATTTTATTGATGATTTTTAAGGTATTGGATTTCATTAAAATAAAATACGGATTTGAAGTCATCATCATTGCATGCAAAGTTAAAGCTTCACTTTCTACTAAATTTACAAAGTCTTTTAAACTTCCAGATTTAAAAATTGCCTTCATTTTACTGATATTCTCTTCGGCTTGTTGAAAACGGTTTTTAGCAAATGGATGACCGTGCATTAAATCATGTCCTAGTGTACTGCTAACTTGTTTTTCACCCTTATCAACCAATAAAATAGTGTCTTGGTAATTCTTGAAATTTGGATGAACAGCATCCGAAAATTCTACTCCATATAAATCTGAGCTTTCGCCAATTTCATCATGCATTCCCCAAACTACAATTTCTCCTTTTACAGATCTACATGCTGACCCTGAACCTAAACGTGCTAAAAAGGATGCTTTTTTATAAAAATAATCATCGGTGATTTTTGGATTTAATTCCTTTTCAATACTCATCACACATAAAGCCATAGCACTCATACCACTTGCTGATGAAGCAATACCAGAACTGTGCGGAAACGAATTTTCAGACTTTATCACAAAATCAAATTTAGAAACAAACGAACAATACCGTTTTATACGATCAAAAAATATTTCAATTTTTGGTTTAAAACTATCTTTCTTTTTTCCTTCAAAATAGATTTCGAATTTAGAATTCTCATTCTTCTTCTTCACAAATTCCAAGGTTGTTATTGTATGGCAAGAATCTAACGTAAAACTGATCGATGTATTTTCTGGAATTTGATGTTCCTTTTTACCCCAATATTTTACAAGTGCAATATTACTTGGTGTTTTCCAAGTAAACTTTCCTTTTTGGAGATTTGAAGTATCTAAATATTGTGGAATAAAATCTTTTTCGGTCAAAGTCAGAAATATTTTTGCAAAGATAATTGATTTAATTAAACATTTTCTAATCTGCTCAACACATCTTTTTTATAACTTCTACTTATCGAAAGCGCCTTGCCATTTACCTCAACAAGTTCATTTGTAAAAGAAGTGATTTTAGATAAAGCAACAATAAAAGATCGATGGATTCTTAAAAAATTATTCTTTGGTAATTTTACCTCTATACTTGTAATAGTTTCTCGCGTAACTATTGTTTTATCATCAAGATGAATTTTAATATAATCACTCAAACTTTCGATAAAATTGATATCCGAAAAATTAATCTTTACCATTTTACGATCTGATCTCACAAAAATAAAATTGCTTATTTCACTCTCAACATTTAGCACCTCTGTGTTTTGACAATTCCTGTTTTCACCTAAATATTTATTTACAGCTTGCATTAATCGGTTAAAAGATATGGGCTTTAATAAATAATCAACTACTTGCAGGTTAAATCCATCAATCGCATATTCCCGATAAGCAGTTGTAAAAATTATTTTAATGGCTGGATTGATTGACTTAGCAAAAGACAAACCTGAAATTTCTGGCATATTTATATCCAAAAATATCAAATCAACTTTATCCCTGTTAATTTCATTAAATGCTTCAATCACATTCTTACAAGAAGCAATTATATTAATAGCATCTATTTTTTGCAAATGTGTTTCTAATATTTCACGAGCTATTGGCTCGTCATCAACAATTATGCAGTTAATAATTTTACTCATCTAAACATTCTTTAAATTGAAGATTCTTAAATTTACAATATACCAGTTTTCGTTTTGATCTATTTCCAAACTATAATCGTTTTTATAAAGAATACTCAGCCTTTTCCTTATGTTCCCTAACCCTATTCCTGATATAGAACTGGCTAACTCTTCTTTCTTCACACTATTCTTAATATTGAAAAACAAGGTGTTATCCTTATATCTCACATCAATTTCAATATTCAAAAAACCGTTTATTAAGTTACCATGTTTAAACGCATTTTCAACAAAAGGAATTAATAACATTGGGGAAATTTGAATTTCATCTACAATTTTATCAGAATTAAATTTTACTTTTAATGTATCCTGAAAACGAATTTTTTCTAAATCTATATACTCTTTAACATGAGAAACTTCCTCTTTCAAAAGCACTTTAGGCTTACTAACCTGATATAAAATATAGTCCAACAAATTAGAAAGTTTCAATATAATCTCTGGAGTGTCCTTTGATTGCTTTAAGGCAAAGCCATAAATTGTATTTAATGTATTGAATAAAAAATGCGGATGAATTTGTTTTTTTAAATAATTAAGCTCTTGCTCTTTAATTTGTAATTGCGACTCCAACACCTTGTTTTGAAGCTCTTTGTTTTTGGATATCGTCTTAAAATTATGATTTAATATATTTACAAAACTCACCATAAAAACAATTAAATAAACCAATATCAATACAAAAACGTAGTTACGACTCATAGGCGGCATGCTTTCAATTTCCATATTTGAAAGAAATATAAAACTCCCAAAAATTGCCATTAAAATTAAATATGTCGAAAAAATTAAAGTATAAAAACTATACATTGCTAGCAGTTTATACTTTTTTGTAAGTAAATAGTTTGGAATTAAATAATACACTACAAAATATGTAGTAAGCATTGTAACTGGCAACAACAAACTCGAAAACCAAGTTACATAATTTGTATTGTCTGAATTGTAACTGAAAAAATACACATAAAAAAACCAAACAACTACCCAAAACAGCAAGTGCAATAGTATAAGCTTTGTTTTATAAATGTGAGACAAATTCATATATCAAAGATGCGTTATTTATTTTAGTTTACATATTTTTATAGACCAACAACCATTTTAAATCTGCTTTTAACATAGGGCGGCCTTTTTATTCAATTATACGTTAGAAGTTGTCAATTCGCAATTAATTCTGGCTATTCATCGCTAAAGAATTTTTCTAGAATAAAATCGAATTACTTTTACATCATATAACTTAAAACAAATTATTATGTCAGTATTTTTAGATAGACTTAACGATGGTGGTCCGTTTTTTATGTATCCTTTATTAATTATTTTAATCTTGGTTTTAATTCTTATTGTTAAAGGTTTTCTTAAAAAAGAATCCCAAGAAAAAACAATCAATCTTTTAAAATCTATCACCTTATTTGCACTTGTTTGGGGGTTTCTAGGTCATATCATTGGAATGGTAGGAGCGTTTGATGCAATAGAATCTATGGATAACGTATCATCTTCAACCATGGCAAGTGGAATTAAAATTAGTCTTTTAGTACCAACTTTTGGCTCATTTGTATTTCTTGTTGGCAGATTAGGAATTATTGTATTCACTTGGATTTCTCCTACTAAAAAGCAAGAAAATGCCTAGAGTTTTATTTTTAATTATAGCCTTACTTATAAGTAATTTTATAAGCTCACAAGAATCAAAAAAGCAGCATTTAGATAGTATTCTTACTTCTTTAGAAAGCAAGAATACAACCATGGGAAGTTTATTTATTTCAAAAAACAACACTGAAGTTTATTCTAAAAGCATTGGTTATAGTTCTATTGAAAACAATACAAAAGCTACTAAGAACACAAAATATAGAATTGGTTCTATTACCAAAATATATACAGCAGTAATGATATTTCAATTGATAGACGATAATAAATTACGAATAGACAGTAAATTATCTGAATTCTATCCTAAAATTAAAAATGCTAAAAAAATTACAATTGGAAATCTTTTGAATCATAGAAGTGGTGTTTTTAATTTTGTAAAATTAGAGGACTTTAATCCGTATATTGAGAAATCCAAAAGTCAAATGTTAGTTGAAATTGAAAAATTTTCATCAGATTTTGAGCCAGATACTAAAACAGAATATAGTAACACCAATTATATATTGCTTGGATATATTTTAGAAGAAATATACAAGCAACCGTATTCAAAAATATTAAAACAAAAAATTGTTGATAAATTGAGTTTAAACAATACTTATTCTGGTGACTCAATAGACTCCGAAAACAATGAAGCCTTCTCTTATGTTTTTTCTAAAGAATGGGAAAAATCTAACGAAACACATTTAAGCCTTCCTCATGGTGCAGGAGCAATTGTTTCTACATCTAAAGAATTGACTGTTTTCATGAATGCTCTAATGGACGGAAAACTAATCTCTAACACCAGCCTAAAACAAATGAAAGTTGAGACTGAAGGTTTAGGTTATGGAATAGGTAAGTTTACGATGTACGACCGAGAAATATATGGGCATAGTGGAGGAATCGATGGTTTTACTTCTCTACTTATTTACGATCCTAAAGAAAAAATTTCAGTTGCATTTATTAGTAATGCTAGTAAAACTGGAATTCGAGAATTTGTAATTGATGGGCTAGAGAATTTTATGAGTATCCCTTTTAAAAAATCTGAAGCTATAGAAGTAAACTCTGATTACTTAAAAACTTATGTAGGTATATACTCTAGTGAAGAGGTCGGCTTTACACTTACTTTTTATATAAAAGAAAACAATCTTTTTGGTGGGCCTACAGGAAATCATCATAATCTCTTGCTTCCTACAAAGGAAAATGAATTTAAGCTAGAAAGTGAAGGCGCAACTGTTAATTTTAATCCAAAAGAAAATAGTTTACTTCTATCTATAAGCGGAAAAGAATTGTCTTTTTCTAAACAACAATAAATTAGTTTTAAAGACCAAACGGATTAAAAACTGCCCAACATCATTGTATTTACCCAAAAGAATTTACCCTATCAGAGCAATTAAATTACCATGAAGTTAATTACTTATAAATTTCATAAATGCATTACATTGCTTTTATAACTGTTAATGAAAAGGATATAAAAATTTATCGCAATGCCTTAAAACTACATCGTGGTAAACTGACTGAATAAATAAGAAGAAGACTAATTCTTAACAACAATTGGCAGGGTAAATTCGGTTGCTACAGGCATTCTTCTTTTTATTGCAGGTCTAAGAATCGGCAAATTGTTTATTCCACTTTTTATTAGGCTATCTAAATTTGGGATTTGTTGCTGAATAAATTCTGAAGAGTTAATATGAGATAATGTAACCTTTCCTGTTTTATCAATATTTAAAGTAATTAAAAGGGTGTCACTCACTTTTTTTGATGTGATGATATTTACTGAAACTAAGGAGGCGTAGATATGCTCAGATAGTTTTATTTGTGTACAAATTTTCTGTTTTTCTTGTGACGGAATGCTATCACATTTAGGAAATAACGGAAATACATCTACCGAATTGTAATCAATTACGGTATCAATAACCGAATCGTTAGATAATTCTTTCTTTTGAAAAAACTCACAAGACACTAAAAAAAATCCGCAAATAAAAAATAGAATTAAGCGTTGAAACATCAGTTGAATTTTATAGCTAAAATACGTTTTTAATCCGGAATAGGAATCTCCATATTTACTTGTGTCCCTGTATTATGGTACGATTTAATTTCAAAGCTACCTCGCATCATTTTTATTCTTGCCTTAATTTGACTTAAACCCAACCCATCCTTATATACTACCCTATCAACATCAAACCCGACTCCGTTATCAATAATTTGGATTTTTAATTTATTATTGACTTCAGCCAAATCAATAGAAGCCATATTAGCATTGCTATGCTTTAAAATATTATTGATTAGCTCTTCGTTAATATTATGAATCTTAATTTCAAAACTTTGATTGTATCTTCTAATTCCTTTAGAATCACAATTAAAAACAAGTTGTGAATTTGAGTATTTTTCACATAAATCTTCTGTGGCAGTTGCCAATCCAAATTTTAATAATACAGATGAAATAAGCTTGTGAGATAAATCTCTAATTTTACCAGAAGCTTCGCTAATAATCATTTCAATTTTTGAAACTTCATCAGGTGCATCTGATTTCAGTTCTGTTTTTACTGCATACAAATGCATGTTTGCTGATGATAACAAGGTACTTACATTGTCGTGCAAAATCTCAGCTATATGTCTCCTTTCTGCTTCTTTACCATCAAGAGTTGCATTTAATATTTTAATCTGAGCTTCGTTTTGTATAATTTCTAACTCACGATCTTTTTTCATTTTTTCTTGCAATAATTCTAAATTAGCTTTTTGCTTTTTAAATCGATTTGCTCTAACAAACAACCATATAATTACTAATAAAATTAGTGTAATTCCTCCAAAAACATAAAGTAATATTTCGGCTATTTTTCTTTTTTGTTTTTCTATTTTAGCATCCTTCTCTTTTTGCTCTACATTATATTTTGCTTCAATCTCGGTAATTTTGTTTGATAAGTTTTCATCCATCAATTTTTGGCTATACTCTACACTTTCAAACAAATAATCGTAACCAGTTTTATAATCTTCTTGCAAATAAAAAACTTGAGAAAGGTTGTCTAAAGCAATTACGTTGATTTCTCTCGATTTTAAATCTGCCCTATCAGTCAATAAGTCAAGGGTTTTTATATAATACTCTTTCGATGATTCAAGATTTTGGGTATACATATTTAACGACCCCATATTAGCCAAAGCCCCTGCAAGTTTTAAAGTATCTTTCCTTTTTTCATGCAACTCAATTGACTTATTGCCATACTCCTCAGCTAAAACAAAATCACCTTTACTAATTGAAACTCCTATTAAATTTACATAAACCGTTGCTAAAGTTTCTTCACTTGTCAAACTTTTTGGATGGTATTCCAATACTTTTTTATAATGAATCTCAGCCGAATCCATCTGTTTTAAATTTTGATAAATACTCCCTATATTTAAATAAAGACTGCTTATATATACCGAATCACTACTCTTTAAACTATAATTAACACCTTCATTAAAATATTTTAAAGATTTGGTATAGTTTTTTGCTCTTCCAAAAATACGGCCAATAGCTTCGGCATATTTTACATCAAACCCTGTAGGTTTTAAGTGTTCTAATTTCGAATATCCATCAAGCAAAAGAGCCAAGGCTTTTTCATCGTCTTCATTTAATATAAATATTTTTGCTTGATAGTAATTTAGATCTATAGCAAATAGATCATTATCTGATGATTTTAAAGCTACCGCTTTATCAAGTAACAATTGAGCTGATTCTGGTTCTTCAGCAGCAATCTGTTTTTCGATTGAAACTAGTAATTTCTCTTTTTTTGAAATTGTTTCATTTTGTGCTTGCACGCCACATACATTGAGAAATAATAGCGCACATAACAAGTGAAGTAATGTTCCTTTTACCATTTAATTTAAACGCATTAATTATGTTTAAAAATTATTATTTTTAAAATTCAATTCTTTTGGGAAAATAGGGAAACTTAAGATTGTGAAAATACAAAAATTATATACGCTTACAAAACCAAAAAAAACCGAAGTAAAACTTCGGCTAAATTAATTAAAATTATCACATATACTTTACTCTATTTTTTCTCCTTCTAAAAATAGAGATTCCTTTATTTGGTTAATCCTACCAGTAACAAAATCGGTATATTCTTTATCTTTTAGCTCAAACTTCTCAATAAATTTTTGGTAATGTTTTAATGCTTTTTTTTTATCTTCATAATAAATATCTTCACTCAAAGCCAATTCATAAAGCGCCTTATATTTTTTAGGATTATTTTGAAATGATTTTTCAAAATAATGAATGGCTTCTATTAAATTGTTTTCTTCTTTGTTAATACTTCCCAATAAATAATACTGCTTATCTAAATCTGGCTTCGCCGTATGAATTGACATCATCAATGAAAATTTAGCTTTCTTAATTTCTCCTAAATCATATTCTACAGTTGCCAAACGATATAGTATCTTTGAATTATTACGGTCAATATTTAATGCCTTATTAAAATATTCTTTAGCCAAATCTAAACTATCTAATTTTAGATAAGACATCCCAAACATTTCATAAACATTTACAGATTTATAATTTAGACGCTCTAGCTTATCTAAATAACTTAAAGTATTTTTATAATCCTTAGAAGTATAAAGTTGATTAGCTTTCAACTGGATAAAATTAATATTGTCTGGAGCTAATTGCAATCCTTTATCAATAAAAACCATGGTAGAATCTTTATCTTTTAAATCTTTAAAAAAGAGCGCTAACCTGTAAATGCTCTTTATATGAAGCGAATCGATATTATAAGCATCTAAATAACTTTGCCCCATAGCAAAAAATAGATCTTGCTTTTGATATGATTGTGCTAATAGATATGGATAATTAGGATTTAATGAATCTCGCTCAATTAAATATTTAAAAATATACTCTGCCTTAGTTGCCTTGTAATTTGATAAATACAATTTACCAAGATTATTAATTAAAATTAAGTTCAACGAGTCTTTTTGCATCACATCTTCATAGGTTTTCATAGCTTTTGATGAATAACCTGAAAGCTCAAAAATCCTCCCCAACTTTGATTTTATAACTATTGATTCTTGCTTTTCTAAAGCTTGCTGATAATTTACAATCGCTTTATTGTAATTACCTATTGATTTATAGATATCTCCTGTTTTATCAAAAACAGCAACAGACTTATCTTGTTCACTTTCTAAAACTACAAGTGCTCTTTGATAATTCCCTGTAAAAAGTAAAGAGTCTATTTCTTTAAAAACCGAAGTCTGAGCTTCGGTTTTATTACTGAGTATTATTAAAAGGAGTATTGTGATTTTTCTTCTCATATTTTTAATTTATTATTCTATATGAAACGATATTGGCAACATATAGGTAACATTTACAGATTTTCCGTTATGTTCACCTGGTATCATTTTTGGTAATAAATTTACAACACGTCTTGCTTCTACTTCTAAATCTTTGTGTGGCGCCCTTGCCCCAAGAATTTCAATATCTCCCGTTTTTAAAATCTTAAACTGCACATAAATCTTTTGTATCCCAGGTTCTAGCCCTAAATTTTTTGAAATATCAGAATTAAAATTTTCTACAACATGTTTTTGTATGCTTTTGTTCAAACAGTCTTTTGAGTTATCCGAACCCTCGCAACCTGGATAAGTTGGCACCACATCTATGATTGCAAATGGCACATCTTCTAAATTATCATAATCTTTTATTGCAACCTTATCAATTATCATTCTTTGTACTATAACGTTTCTACCGTTTCCCAGCTTACTTAATGAAAATTCAATCGTTCCTCCTTTTAAAAACTTACTATTATATGTGTTTTTAATTTCATTATACTCCGCCTTTTCATCAATACTTAAATTTTTATAAACTAAATCTTTTAATTTCAATTCAGAACTTATCTTTTGGTCATTATACAGGAGAATCTTATCAAAATATGAATCAAAAGTTCCTTTAGAAGTTATAAATTTACCTTCATCATAAAAATAAATAGTTACCAATTCCTTTTTCACAACACTTTCCTCTACGGTTTTTAAATCATTAGTTTCACAAGAAGAATATAATAACATACTTGCTAATACAGGAATCAATACTAAATATTTTAATTGTTTCATTTTTTCTGATTTGTTTTTTGTAATCATAATAATACGTTTTTTAATGAATGAATGTTTATAAAATTGATTTACGAACGAAATGTTCTCAACACTAAAAGTTTCGGAAAGTAGTTTGTTAAAATAGCTAGATTTATCTGTTGCCTTTACAACCTCAGCATCCGAAATATATTCATGTAACTCTGCAACACGCTTTTGATAGACATACAGTAACGGGTTAAACCACATTACAATTTTAAAGACTTCGAAAAATAATAAATCTAGCGTGTGGTATTGTTTGCTATGGACTAACTCGTGCTGAATGATTTGTAATTCTTTTTTCTCTGTTAGCTTTTGGTCTATAAAAATATAGTTGAAAAATGAAAAAGCAGATTGTTTGTCTACTAATAACACCAAACTATACTTCTCTTTCTTAACTATTTTATTAGACCTAATCACTTTTACTATTTTAAATAACTTCACCAAAAACAACAGTAAAAAAACAGCTACTCCCATATAAAACATCCAATTGATAGTATTAAATGTTTCTACTGTTGTTTCTGATTGCTCAATAATTGTTTGAGGATTCAACATGATTTCTGGCAATAGCACTATGTATTCATTTGGAACGGTGTTTTTAATACTATCAAATTTTAACAAAGGGATGATAAGTGATAAAATGGGCGTGACTAAAAGGTAAACTCTATTCCATTTAAAAAATGTTTCTTTCTGTAAAATGAAATCATAGACTGCCAAAAACAGTACTTGAAACAATAGTATCTGAATAATATAATTTATCATCGCTCTTGATTTTTATTGTTAATATTTTTTAGAATCGCCTCTAAATCTTTGATATCTACATCATTTTTATTTACAAAAAAGGATACCATACTTTTAAAAGAACCCTCAAAATAACCGTTCATAATTTTGTTTAAACTTTGATTCTTATAATTTGATTCTTGTACGATTGGAAAATATATATAACCTCTCCCCTTTTTTTTGTGCGAAACAAACTCTTTGGTTTCTAAAATTCGTATGATTGTTGACACAGTATTATATGCGGGCTTTGGAATAGGTAATTCATCAATTATTTCTTGCACTGATGCTTCTTCTAAGCGCCATAAAACTTGCATAAATTGTTCTTCTGCTTTTGTTAATTGTTTTTCCATAATTAAAACTGAATATTGAATTCAGCACAAATATAACTAAAATTTTAGTTTAAACTAATTTATTAGTTGAATAAATAATTGGTTTAGTGATAAAAGACAATTATTCCTTCTTATTTTTACATTATTAAACATCCGTCATTACGATGAAAATTAGACTAAAGTAATATCTCATTAATAAATCTATACATATTTTGCTTCAGTTATTCTTTATTCGTAAAGACGCACCAATAAATTTAAATGGACATCTTTTTACTTATTCTTGGCTTTCTATTTGTACTCCTCGGAATCATCGGTTCTTTTTTACCGGTATTACCAGGGCCTATTACAGGATGGGTTGGCTTACTGCTCCTCCACCTAACAAATTCAATTAAAATGAATTGGACTTTTTTAGGGATTACCTTAGCAGTTGCAATTTTTGTTTGGGCAATCGATTATGTGATTCCCGCTTGGGGCACCAAAAAATTTGGAGGTAGTAAATACGGAGTTTGGGGAACAATACTTGGACTTATCTTAGGAATCATTTTCTTAGGTCCATTAGGAATCATTGTTGGCCCTTTTACCGGAGCATTTATTGGAGAAATGATTTATGATAGTAAAAATAGCTCAAGAGCGTTGAAAGCTGCCTTTGGATCTTTTGTAGGGTTTATGCTATCTACGGGACTTAAACTCATTACCAGTTTGATATTTGTTTATTTGTACTGGTCAAAATTTTGGGAATTCAAAGAGCTGTTCTTTTAGAACAAAAAATCTCAATTAGGCAAATAACAAATTACCCATTCTTACCTAACGGAAACGAAACTCCGAATGCAGCTGCTCCAACAATCTGTTCAACACTTGGATGAAAATAATATGATAATGAAATATCAAAATTATGCTTAGGACCTAATTCTAACCCAATAGAAAAAGGAATATGAAAAATTAATCCGCTTTTATCTATGTTGGTAAATGGTGTAAAAGTCTCAAAAGAACCAATAGACACTCCAACTCCAATTTCTAAATATGGAGCAATCCAAGGTATAGGCGCGTTGATTCTTGTTTTTCCTCCAATTAAAGCTGCATTTGCAATAGACTTGTAAGCCGTATTAATTTGATCATCGCTTGTACTTGATTTTGTCAAAATCAAACCGACATAAGGTCTAATGTCAAACCACTTGGTAACAGTAAGCACATATTCTCCTTGTAAATAAAAACCTGATCCTGTTACATTATAATTATTATTAGGAAAACTATATCCTAATCCTATAGAAACATCTACTGATTTCTCTTTTATAAATTGAGCTTTGGCTTGAGCGGAAGCCAATACTATCAAAATTAATACTAAAGTTTTTCTCATAATAAAGTGAAATTATCTCAAATAAAAAAAGCGTCCCGAAATACGGGAAGCTTTCCATTGGTTTTAATAAACCTAATTGACGTTTTTCAACGTCAAAACAACACAACTCTGTATCCTAAAATACAGACTACAAATATACATAACTTTTTAATTATTCGTAATTATTACAACTATATTTTACAAAATCTATTATTTGTTATTAATCAATTGATTGTATCTTTGCGAACTAAATAAACAATCAACCTATTTTAAATATTTCCACAATGCAGTTATCAGAATTAGAAATTGTAAGAAGACAATCGCTACAACAACTACGAGAGTTAGGCATTAATCCGTATCCTGCTGCTCAGTATAAAACTACAGCAACTATAAAAAATATTGCTACAGATTTTGATGCATTTGACGGAAAGGAAGTTGTGCTTGCTGGTAGAATCATGAGCCGTAGAATTATGGGGAAAGCTTCATTTGCTGAATTAAAAGATAGCAGCGGACGTATGCAAATCTATATTAACCGCGATGAAATTGCAGCTGGAGAAGACAAGACCTTATACAACACTGTTTTTAAAAAATTGCTCGACCTAGGTGATATTATCGGAATTAAAGGAATTGTTTTTAAAACACAAGTTGGCGAAACTTCTATCAAAGTAAAAGAGTTAACCCTTCTATCTAAATCGCTAAAACCATTGCCAATTGTTAAGACGGATGCTGATGGAAATGTGCATGATGGTTTTACAGATGCAGAATCTAGATACCGCCAACGCTATGTTGATTTAATTGTAAACGATCACGTAAAAGAAACTTTTATAAAGCGTACTAAAATTACAAATACTATTCGCCAGTTTTTTAACGAGCGGGATTACATTGAAGTTGAAACACCAATTTTACAATCAATTCCTGGTGGCGCAGCTGCAAGTCCATTTGTTACACATCACAATGCTTTAAACATTCCATTATATTTACGAATTGCAAATGAATTGTATTTAAAACGTTTAATTATTGGTGGTTTTGATGCGGTGTACGAATTTGCAAAAGATTTTCGTAATGAAGGGATGGATAGAACTCATAATCCAGAATTTACGCAGGTAGAGCTTTATGTTGCCTACAAAGATTACAACTGGATGATGGATATGACAGAGCGATTATTAGAAAAGATTGCTTTAGATTCTAATAACAATACTACCGTGACTTTTGGAGAACACCAATTAAATTTTAAAGCTCCTTATGCACGTGTACCGATTTTAGATGCTATTAAAACGCATACTGGTTTTGACCTTAACGGTATGAATCAACAAGAATTAATTGAAGTATGCCATAAACTAAACATCGAAGCTGATGAAAGTATGGGAGTTGGAAAATTAATCGATGAAATTTTTGGCGAAAAATGTGAGCACACTTACATTCAACCAACTTTTATTACTGATTATCCAAAAGAAATGAGTCCGTTATGTAAAGAACATCGTGATGATCCAAGACTCACAGAACGTTTTGAATTAATGGTTGCAGGTAAAGAGTTGGCAAATGCATATTCAGAATTAAACGACCCAATAGACCAAAAAGAACGTTTTGAAGAACAATTAAAATTAGCAAAAAAAGGTGATGATGAAGCTATGTTTATTGACCATGACTTTGTACGAGCTTTAGAATATGGAATGCCACCAACATCTGGTATTGGTATTGGTATTGACCGTTTAACAATGTTTATGACTAACAATGCATCTATCCAAGAAGTGCTATTCTTTCCTCAAATGAAACCTGAAGTGAAGCAAGTAGCTATGACTGATGATGAAAAAGTAGTTTTAGCGATTATTCAAAAAGTAGAAAAAATTGAATTGAACGAATTAAAATCGCAATCTGGTTTATCTAACAAAAAATGGGACAAAACCATTAAAGGATTAACCAAAAACAAACTCGCTAAAGTTGACAAAACGGATGAAGGCTTGTTTGTAGAGCTAATTTAAATAAAAATTGTCATTCTGAGCCTGTCGAAGAATCTCATGAAACATAAAAGAGGCTGTCTAAATTATTTTTAGACAGCCTTTTCTTATTCAAGTTTCTTTTTTTAATTATTTGCTAATCCAGCCAAAAGTGCCATTCCTCCAAACAGAAAAAGGAATGCAAAAACCAATATCATAGCAATAACCATGATTAGCAAGTTTCCTTTTGCCCAATTTTTTTTATGAATATTTGTAGTGCTATCAAAAGCCCACACTAAAACTAAAATAAGTCCAATGAATGGTAATGATGCTAAAAAAATTGTCAATGCCCATTCTTTGTATGACATTGCTGGTGTGTTTTCTTGAGAAGATAAATTTTCCATTTAGTTAGTTTTTAAGTGAATACCAAATATAACTAAATTTCAAAAACATCTAACCAACTGCCTAACAACATTCTATAAATAAATGTTAAACAACGTATGATTCTTTTGAAACACGCTTACTATTTATTAATTTGCAAAACATAAACCCCCAAAGAATCCATTTGAAAAAAAATATTAAATATTTTATTGTCTTTCTCATAGTTATACTGAGTAGTTTTGCTATTTCAAATAATTCTGATAAACTTAAAAAAGAGGCTACTACATCTGCAATTATTAAAGAAGCACCTGAAAAAGTTCTTCCAATTTTGATTGAAAAACATTCAGAATTAGAAACTAAAAAGGTATCTCAAAAACTAGATTCTTTACTTAAACGAATTAACAAAAGGCACGATTTTCACGGAAGTATCTTAGTTTCTAAAAACGGAAAATTAGTATATCAAAATCAAATAGGAACTGCCAACTTTAAGAAAAAGGAGCCTCTAAAAAAAGAATCTGTTTATCAATTAGCATCGGTCAGCAAGCAATTTACTGCTGCGGCAATCATGATTTTAAAAGAACGAAATCAATTAAAATTATCTGATACTGTTACTGCTTATTTTCCAAACTTTCCTTTTAAAGATGTTACTTTAAAACACTTGTTAAATCACACCTCAGGATTACCAAAATATTTTTGGGTTGCAGAACACGAGTGGAAAAATGAAAATGCTCCAGACAATACTGAAATGATGGAATTATTAGAAACCAGTGTTGCTACCAAGTTTTTTAGCCCAGGTAGAAATTTTGATTATTCTAATACAGGCTATTTTGTATTGGCATCTATCATTGAAAAAATAACAGATATGCCTTTTGGCGATTTTGTTGAAGCTAATATTTTTGAGCCGCTACAAATGAATGATTCTTTTGTTTATCGTTTTGAAAAAGACAAACCTCACCCTAATCAATTAAGTGGGTATCGTCTTTATAGAGGTTGGAGGCACATTACCATAAAAGGCACAGTAAATGATGCTGTGGTTGGCGATAAAAATGTATATACTACAACTGAGGATTTATATAAATGGATTTATGGATTAAATAATGAAAAGCTCATTTCAAAAGAATCTCTCAAAATGATGTATACCAAAGGCGAAACGATTTATGGCAGAAAAGTACCTTATGGCTTAGGCTTTAGAATTGACACAAAAAATAATGAAAAAGTGGTGTACCACTATGGCAAATGGAATGGATTTAGTACAGGAATCTCACAATATCTAGACGATGATATGGTAGTGATTATTTTAGAACATACCAGCTATCGTTCAATGACTTCGCTAAATAAAAAGGTAAAGAAGATTGTGCTTGATAATTTTAGTTCTTAAAAACTAACCTTAATTTAATGAAGCAATTTGAACTTAAAAATAACAGACTCTCCTTAAATGTTAAAAAATCCCCTTTTATAATCAGAGTTGTTTTTCTTATAATTTCTATTTTATTTTTTTACTCCCTATTTCTGGAATGATACTAGCAATGCTAAATGGAGCCCCTTTAAAAATTGGGTATCTTATTGGAATTGGTTTGGGTGGGCTATTAGGTTTCTATATTTTTCGGATTTATCTATGGAATAGTTTTGGCAAAGAAATTATTATATTTAATAAAAATGATGTTTCCTATGTAGCCGATTATAGATTATTTTCAGATGGTGAAAAAAATAAAAAATTTGATACACTCACTTATTCCATTACTCCAATTGGTTACGAAGAAGAAAATCTTGGGCTTTTAACAATTGGCATCGAGGATAACAAAATTGAATCTGTTGTTAAGCTTCCAATTAATCAACTTGAAGAACTCATAAAATTAATTAGTTAGAGCTTACATATTTTAAATTTTCGCTTTCTAGAAAAAAAATGAGTTGCAATTACAACTCATTTTTTAATATTAATATTTTCTTTGTAGACTACAATCCCAATACTTTAGTTCCTTGTTCAAATACGACATCTACAGGAATACTAGCTGCACCTAACCTATCTAAATCAGTTTGTAACTCTGGAGAAATTATACCCATTTCAGCAACCAATTTTGCAACACCATCGTAATCACCATTTCCTTGTAGTGTTAAAATTAAACGAGATAACTCTTCCATAGCAACTTCCATTTTTTCGAAATTCACTTTAAAAGTTCCATCTTCGTTTCTGGTAAAAGCACCTTTTTCTTTAAAGAAATTAAAACGAATCATATTTGCCTTACCATGAGCTGAAGATGCTCCGAAACGAACAGATCTAAAAATTCCTGCTAAGAAAGTTACCATATTGTCTTTAAAGTCTTCTTTTAATTCTCCCTTATTAACTAACTGCTGAATCATATACAATCCTAAGATATCAGCCTTTCCTTCTTCCAGTCCGCTTGAATGCTCTTTAAGTGCAGTACGAACTGTCCCCTTTCCGTTAATGGTGTTTTTAACTCCTAGCCCGTGAGCAACTTCATGAAACATCGTGTTTGCAAAAAAGGCGTCAAAAGTAATATGCTTACGTTGACTCTCATCAATTAACACTTCAGAAATAGGAACTAATATTTTATCAAACTTCGCTTTCATCGCATTTTTTAATTGCAATCTACGTGTTCCTTTTGCTAACTGTACCTCTTCATCGTTTGGTAAATTAATAGCAATTGTTTTTGAACCTGAGTTACAATCTCCTGCATAAAACACAACGTCATACGCATTTAAATCAGAATCTGTTCCGGGAGTTTCTGTTTTGTAAGCTGCATCAACAGGTAAGTCTCTTTGCAGTTCAGGCAAATAAGCACTAAACTTTGCCAACTTCGCAGACCACTCTTGATCTTTAATTAATACATACCCTTCGTGTGATGCTTTGTTACCATAAATATGATCTTCATACGTTTCAATAGGGCCAATAACAATATCTAACGTATTTGTTTTCATATCCATCCATGCCAAATCACTTGCTTGGTATTCATCATCTAACAAGGCTTGTGAACGCAGTTCTAAATATTTTTTTAATCCGGCATTGTCAGCATATGTCGAAGCCTTTTTTAATAAATCAGAAACTATTTTCAATTCTTTTGCAAATTGCTTGTGATACGGGATTGCATATAATTTACCTGCATCATTTCTTCTAACAAACGTATATATGCTTCCTTTTAGGTCAAACTCCGAAGCTTCAAATTCTTCTTTTGTCATATCTTTTGGATAGTAATTTGCCCCTAATGGTTTGTCAGAAAATTCTGACATAAAAGATTTATTTCCGTTTAATCTATCCCATGGGCCATAATTGATTTCTACAAATCTTTTAGTATCAGCATCATGTATAGAATTTAACAATGCTTCTTTATCACCATAAGATTCGTACCAAAACAAATCATTCATAATGTTTGCTGCTTGAATCAATAATGGTAACATTTTACGTTCATTATCAGTCAATTTATTAACATCCGCAGTCAATTTAACCGTTACATATTTGCTTAAGTTTTTCTGCATCTCAGTTAAGTTTTGTTCAACAGTAACTTGTTTTACAGGTTTTCTTGCATCTCCTTTTGATTGACAAGAAATCATTGCAATTAAGATTGCTACTAGGAATATTATTTTTTTCATTGAATGTGTTATTAAAATATTGTTGCCCAAAGTTAAACCTTTTCAAAAAATTTTGGTCATAGAAATATAGAAATTATTAAAACCAGCAAAAATGAGAAAATTAGTAGTTGTCTTGATTGTGTTAATGACATTTAGCACACATGCACAGAAAAAAATGAACTTAACAGCTGAACAAGCTGCAACACTACAAACCAAAGAAATGACTTTGCGTTTAGAGTTAAATGAGCAACAACAAAAGAAAGTGTATGCTTTAGCAAAAGAACGCGCTGAAAAAAGGGAAACAATGCGTAAAGGCAAAAAAGGCCGTAGAGAAATGAGTGAGGAGCAACGCTATGAGGCAAAGTTGGCTCGCTTGGATAGTCAAATTGAAATGCAAGGTAAAATGAAAAATATCTTAAATGAAAAACAATTTGACCTATGGAAAGATGGTATGCAAAAACGGAAGAATGGGATGAAAAAAAGAATGGAGAAGGAAAAAGGGAATAGAAAAGGAAAAAAGAGTTAGTTAGTTAGTTAGTTAGTTAGTTAGTTAGTTAGTTAGTTGAATGGTTAATTAGTTGTTAAACCCGGAAACACAATAGTGTTTCCGGGTTTTTATTTATAAATATCTCTAACGGTTTTCCGTTAGTATAAAATCACGGTTTCTGGGTATTGGTTATTTAATAACAAAAAACAATATTGCATTAAATAATTTTGTTAAATTTAAAAACCAAACTATGAAAACAAACAAACAAACAAACAAACAAACAAACAAAAACTAGGCGTTAAACTTAAGTATTTATTAATGTTGGTTGCTTTGCCATTATTACTATATAATTGCGATGAAGACGATTTTCAAGAAGAACAAACTATAGATATTGAAGAAGTAGCACCAGAAATATCAGTTACAATAATTGACTTATCAGAAATAGCTGCAAATACTAAAATGTTGGAAACGTTAGAAAAATTATCAAAAGCAAATTTAATATCAAAAACTACAAATAGAGATACAATTACAAGTAATGAATATGGGTTTATTATAGATACAGACTATGTGAAATATGTAGAGAATGGAAACTATAACTCTTATAATTTTGAAATTATAAGAGACTCTCCAGAAGATGATAAACTTGAAAACCTGTTTTTAACATTAAATGAAGATGAGGAGTATGATACATTTATTATAAAGTATGATTTTACATTAGAAGAGTTAAATAGTTTAACTCAAGAAGAATTAGATAATAAAACAACTCAATACACAACAATTGATTTTGACACCTCCTTTTTAAATAGAGGAAATTCATTCAGAGATGCTTTGGAATGTGAAAGTGAATGGGTTTGGATACCTTGTAGCATGGGTGGAGATCATGGAGATGGTAGTAGTTGTGATGGTGGGTGGTCATCTAAAATTGTATGTAGCGGTGGTGGTGGTCCTGGGCCTGGACCCTCGAGTGGAGATGTAACAAGCGATATAACTACAGGTGGCAATCAAGGATCTGGAGGTTCTGGAGGAAGTAATAGTGGAACATATACACCACCTTCAAACCCTTATAGTGCTCCTACCTGTGCTGATTGTCCTGAATTTAATCCCGAAAACTATTTTGATGCAACTACTGACTGGATTACAACAGACCAAACATTTGAAAACACAACATTAGAATGCATACACCTTAACTTAAGAAGAGAATCTGAATCATCATTAATAAAAAGAAATTTTTATACTGAAATGCTTAATGAATTTAACAATCTAGGTAGCCCAAGATTAAAATATTCTATTGGAACACCTCCTAACAATACAGCTTGGGCTTTTACAAAAGGACAAGTTACAGATTTTGCTGGTATTACATACGACAGTTATGAGATTATTAGCTCATCTGCTTTAGAAAGCAGTTCTAATCTGAAACAAATTGTTTCTTTATCACATGAGCTAATACATGCTTTTATGTATCAATCCCTTGTAAATTGGAATATCATTAATTTCGATGCAAGTGGTTTTCCAATTGTTGACCCAACAACTCTCTGCCAAAATTTTGTGCCAAATCCTAATATTAACTTAAATACAGTAACAATTAAAGACAGATGGGTCTATTTGATTTGCGAGTTTAATGCCAATAATCCTGGAGACCAACAATGGACACATTCATTATTTGACTCACCTGTTTTTGCGGTACAAACTTATAGAGAAAAATTAGAACAATTGCTTCTTTCAGAACATGATTGGGATTCAGAACCTGATGTTTTGAAAAATATGATGATAACTGAGTTTGGAACTGATTGGAAAGAGAAATGTGCTGAATATATGAGTTGGTCTGGTCTAGATGAAACCCCAGAGTATTCGGTTTGGTTAAATGCTGAAGGTATTAATAATAGCTATTGGGAAGGAATAACAGGTCCATGGACAAATCCCGACTGGGTAAACTCAAATAGCGTCCTTAATAATTGTAATTAATATGAAAAAAATACTATTTATATCTCTCTGTTTCTTCTCTATACATATCTATAGTCAAGATAGCTTGTTATTAAAAGAGCCTGATACATTATATATAATGATTGACTCATTAGCTATGGAAAATTATGTTGTTAAAGAATATAGAGCTAACAGTAATCGTGAATTAGAAATAGTTTATAATATTTTAGATAGCATACAAGTAAAACAGAGATTGCGATTCATTAAGAAAAATGATAGCATCTTTAGATTAGGAAAGCTAAGAGGTGCTTCTGGAAATTGTGATAATTGCTTTGGACTTTATTTTAATCATATTACAGCTAAAAATATTTTTAAATCAAAAAAGATAAAATCAACACAGTTGTATTTATCAATGAAAAAACAATTTTTAGAAAAAACTAATGTAAATCATTCTGATTCTCTATTATTTGATAGATTTGTTTTTGACAACTTAATAAAGAATCATAACCCTCCAAATTCTAGAATTTTACTTGATATAGAAGATTTATCTAATAAAGATTATATAGTTATTGATGGCTCAATTCAATCAACTAAATTATTGAGAGAATTAATAGACGCCCCGATTTATATTTATATTTTGGATCAAAAAATAAATAAAGAAGTGTTTGAGTTTTCAAATAAAAACTCAAAACAAATTATTAAAAAAACCAAAGAATTCTATATATTCAATGAAGTCCATTGGGATAATATAAATGGAATACAATAATTTTACTAAGCAAGAAATACAATTGTATTTCTTGCTTTTTTCATATCAATAACTCAAATACAACTTTTTCCCAATATCAATGATATTAGAATCCAAGCCATTGATAGATTTTAATTTATCTACAGACAAACTATATTTACGAGAAATAGAATACAAAGTATCTCCTTTTTTTACGGTATAAAATTTAGGTTCTGAAGTTGTCGAATTTGTTTTCTTTTTATTTCTTCTCCTCTTTTTACCCAATACTTTTTCGTCATATTCATATAAGTCATAGGCCTCAATAATATTGATTAATTTTTCTGGATACTTTCTATCAGTAGCGTAGCCCGCTTTTCGCAATCCTTTTGCCCATCCTTTATAATCAGTTTGTTTTAATTTAAATAAATCGGCATATCTTTTTCTTTCAGCCAAAAATAACGAGTGATCTCTAAATGATTCTTCAGGGTACTTATACACTCTAAAGCATTCATCATCTTCGTCATCATCGTGCAAGGTGCTATCACCAGTCCAACCTTTGTGACATTTAATTCCAAAGTGATTGTTAGATCTTGTGGTTAATAAACTTTGCCCGCTACGTGATTCTAGAATTCCTTGAGCTAATGTAATACTTGCAGGAATTTTATACTTACGCATTTCATCCATAGCAATTTCGCTGTATGTATCGATGTATTTTAATTTTATGTCGGTATATTTTTTTATTGGTGGCGTTGTCTTTTTGGGGGTCACAACAACTTCTTTTTTTGGAGTATTCTTTTTGGATGCCTTTTTAGATTTTCGTTTTGCACCACAGCTCACCAAAAAGAGACTTACAAATAGTAGGGTTAGAATTTTTAATTTCATTAAAATCAGTTTATTCAATTATTAAACTATTACGTCGCTTTAAAATTGTGTTCATTCCTTCAATTCCTTGTAGTCCTCCAGTATGAATTACTAAAATTTTAGTGTGATCTGTAAAATAATCTCGGTTGATTAAATCTACCAAACCAAACAACATTTTACCAGTATAAACAGGATCTAGCGGAATCGAGGTTTCTTTTTTAAATTGATTGATAAAAGTAATCAATTCCTCAGATGTTTTGGCATAACCGCCAAAATGATATTCAGAAATTAAGTTCCAATTTTCTGTTTGATTGACATACTTGTCAATTTCGACATTTAAAAAATCACCTTTCAAAGCAGGAAACCCTAAAACTTGCTGATGTAGCTTTGCTGTATTTATCAAGCCTGAAATAGTACCTCCAGTACCAACTGCCACACAAATAACATCAAAGCTTTCAGTCTCTTTTGACAAAATTTCTTCGCAACCTTTTACTGCCAAATCATTTGTACCTCCTTCTGGAATCAAGTAAAAATTGTCAAATTCATCTTTTAATTGTTCGATGAATTCTTGAAATGCTTTATTGCGATAATCAGTTCTTGAAACAAATTTGAATGTCATTCCACATTCATTTGCAAAACGCAATGTTGGGTTTGATACTAAGGTTTTTTCTAAATCAACTCCCAATTCATCTCCGCGAATTACACCAATAGTTTTAAATCCATTTAATTTACCAGCGTAGGCAACTGCTGAAATATGATTAGAAAACGCCCCTCCAAAAGTAAGGAGTATCTTTTTATTTTCTGATTGCGCTTGTAATAAATTATACTTTAGTTTTCGGTATTTGTTACCTGAAATTTCTGGGTGAATTAAATCTTCACGTTTTATAAATAGCTGAATGTCTTTTCTTTTAATACCAGAAAAGGATATTTTTTGTAAGATGCTGTTCTTAGTATTGGGCATTTAATTTAAACTTTTTACTACTGGATTCCCGCTTTCGCGAGAAAGACAAATTTGAATACTAGAAATAAATTCCTAACCGTCTTTGCGAATCATTTGATAAAGTGATGTGGCAATCTGTTTTTAATTTGCTATACTCTAAAATGGATTCCTGCATTCGCAGGAATGACAAAGTTAAACATTCAACTTATCGTCTAGTATAGACCACTCTTCCATCACCTCATCTAGTAAGTCTTTTTTAGTTTGATAGTTTTTAAAAAATTCTGGATCAGCACTAACACCATCAAAATCTTCAGATATCTGCGCATCCAAACCAATAATCTCTTTTTCTAAATCAGAAATCTTTGTTTCTAAATTAGAGAGTCTGTTTTGTAACTTTTTTTGCTCTTTATCTAAAACTCTTTTTTCCTTAGATGATGTATTTACAACCTTTTTAACCTCCTCAACTTTGGTGCGCTTTTCTGCTTCACGTAAACTTTCCATTTTGTGTTGCTCTAAGAAATAATCAATATCTCCTAAATATTCTTTGATGACTTTATCTTTAAATCCATACACCGTAGAAGTTAATCCCTGTAAAAAATCACGATCATGCGAAACAACAATTAGAGTTCCTTTAAAATCATTCAACGCATTTTTTAATACATTTTTTGAGGCTATATCTAAGTGATTCGTTGGCTCATCCATAATTAAGGTATTGATAGGCTGCAACAACAACTTACACAAAGCCAAACGATTTCGCTCACCTCCAGATAATACTTTCGATTTTTTGTCTGCATCATCACCTCCAAATAGAAAGGCCCCCAACATATCACGAACTTTTACTCGGTTAGAGTCAGTTGCGGCATCTTCCATAATTTGTAGCACTGTTTTTTCGCCATCTAAATATTCAGATTGATTTTGAGCAAAATATCCAACTTGTACATTATGCCCTAATTTTAAGCGCCCTTCATATTGAATTTCATTCACCATCATTTTTGCCAACGTAGATTTACCTTGACCATTTTGACCAACAAATGCAATCTTACTTCCGCGCTCAATCAACAAATCAACATTCTCTAAAACGTGATTGTCGCCATAACTCTTTGATAAATTCTCAGCTTCTACAATAATTTTTCCTGGTTGAATTGACAATGGGAAACGCACATTCATCACAGCAGTGTCTTCCATATCAACTTCAATACGCTCAACCTTATCCAATTTTTTAATCAGAGATTGCGCCATGGCAGCCTTATTGGCCTTAGCTCTAAACTTATTGATAAGTAACTCAGTTGCCTTTATTTCTTTAGCTTGATTTTTTTGTGCAGCCAATTGTTTTTCACGAATTTCTCCACGCAATGCTAAGTATTGACTGTATGGTTTTTTGAAATCATAAATCTGCCCTAAAGAAATTTCGATGGTCCGATTGGTCACATTATCCAAAAACATTTTATCATGCGATACCAAAACTACTGCACCTGTATAACTCTTTAAAAAATCTTCTAACCAAATTATTGATTCGATATCTAAGTGGTTTGTTGGCTCATCGAGCAACAAAATATCATTGTTTTGTAAAAGTAATTTTGCCAACTCAATTCGCATTCGCCATCCACCAGAAAAAGTATCAGTTAGTTTGTCAAAATCTTGGCGCTTAAAACCAAGACCTTGTAGAATTTTTTCTGTATTTCCTTTATAATTGTATCCGCCTAAAACTTCATAATGATGTTGATTGTCTGTTAAATCATGAATCAGTTCGGTATAAGAATCACTTTCATAATCTGTACGCTCAACTAACTCATTGTTAATTTTTTCTAATGTACGCTCAAGCTCTTTAATTTCTGTAAATGCTTCATAAGCTTCTTCTAAAATGGTACGCCCTTGTACAAAATCAATATCTTGCCTTAAGAAACCAATACGAATGTCTTTTTCAAAAGCCATAGTGCCACCATCGTATTCTATATCGCCAGCAATTACTTTTAATAAGGTTGATTTTCCTGCGCCATTTTTACCAACAAGCCCTACTCTATTGCCTCCATTTAATCTAAAAGTAATGCCCGAGAATAGATCTTCTCCAGAAAATGAAACTGTAATATTATGTATATTTAACATGAATTGTGATGAAAGTTATTGTGTTACAAATTTTAAAAATTAACTTTGCAAAAGTAATTTATTTTTTGATTGTATGTTATTTAAAAAAGGAACTAAACTCTACAGTGTTTTTAACAATAAATGCCCAAAATGTAATGAGGGCGATTTTTTTGTAAAACCAAATTCTATCAGGTTTAGAAAAGTATTGAAGATGCATGAAAATTGTAGTCACTGCAATTTAAAATACATGATGGAGCCTTCATTTTTCTATGGAGCTTTATACGTAAATTATGCTTTGACTGTAGGTATTGGTATTTTTGCATTTGTTATTTCAATGCTAGTTTTTGAGCTTTCTTTAAATGTTAGTTTTGGTGTTATTATTGGTGTCTTGATACTTTTAACCCCATTAACGATTCGATTATCTCGACTTATTTGGATTAATATTTTTGTGAAGTATCGTAAAAATTCTTCGGCAAGCTCAGAATGACATTTCTATTTTAATCAAACCTAGCAATATCTATTTCTTTTCTTAGGGTTTCTCCACATTCTATATGCTTATATAGCTCTTTTGCAACTGTTGGAGCAATCATAACTCCACGTGTCCCTAAACCATTCAAAATTGCCAACTGAGGAAGTTTTGGATGGGTTCCTATTAAAGGACGACGATCTTTAACTGTAGGCCTAATTCCAGCCACTTGATCAATTACCTTATAATTAACCGAAATGATTTTATCTAATTTTTCTACCAACTCATTTTTACCTTCTTCGGATGGGTTGTTGGTTTTATCTTTCCAATTAAAGGTTGCGCCAACCAAAAAATTATGCTCACCAAGAGGCAAAATAAATACCGCTGATTTTAACACAAAGTCAATTTCTAATTCAGGAGCATGAATGGTTATTAGCTCACCTTTTGCTTCACGCATTGGTAAGTAATTAAAAAATGGATTTCTTTTAATTCCGAAGCCTTCGCAAAAAACAATTTTGGCAGCTTCAACATCTTGATACTTTACAATATTATTTTCAAATTGTATAACTTCATAATTAAATGCTTCAAAATAAATACATTCATTTTCAACCAAATAATTTCTATAATCATTCAACAAAATTTTCGCATCTATTCTACCAGTTTTGGTGAGTTTACCATAATCAAAAGGAGATTCTATTCCAGTATAAGTTTTTGTTTCAATTTTAGGAATCATATAATCTGACAACAATGGATGGTCACTAGTTGCAAACCAATTATTTTGTTCTTCAATTGAAGTGAGCAATCGTCCTATATCCATTGGGATATCATATGTGGCGTTAAACTTCTCTTCCAATTCTTTATAAAACGGAAGTGCAATTTCTAATTGTCTTTTAGCATCCCAAACAGGAGTAAACCTTTTTAAAATTACAGGATTGTACATTCCACCGGCTACTTTTGAGGAGTGTTGAGAATCATCTTCAAAAACAATAAATGATTTGTTATTCTTTTCTAATTCTCTAACAAAAGCTAAACCAGCTAACCCTAATCCGACAATTATATAATCTACTTTTTTCATAGGGTAAAGGTACGTAAATCAAAGATGAGATTTCTAACAATTGTTCTAAAGATCGATAGAGTCTGGATTCTTACCTTACTTGAAAATATAAACGATCTTCTTGATAAAAATTTTATTCATTGCAAATGATGAGATTTCTTACATACGTTCGAAATGACAATAAAAATGGATTCTCGTTTACACGGGAAAGACAGTTTGTTAAAGGAAAGTAATTAACATAAAAAAACTCCTGAAATTTCTTTCAGGAGTTTCAAATAAATTTGAATTAAGATTTTAATAGTTCCACAAATCGAGCTCTTTATCTCTAATTGTTTCTCTAATTCTGTCAGATTCTAAGACTTGGAATAAAGCGTTTCCTTTAACATAATGTGATACATCTCTATTACCATAAACATTTTCTTCGCGATACACAATCGCATTAAAACGTCTTGCATTTAACATGTGGTCGTATGAAATTGGGTATGCAGAGTTTTTAGGATTAAACACTTTCATATCGTGTAATAGCTGTCTAGCACCAGGATACCATACCCAAAAAATAGGTAATTTCTCAGCTACGTTAGCTACATCTTGTCTTCCTTTTGTTTGTACATCAGGAGCAATTGGAGCAACTGCTAACAATCTGTATTTCATTTCGCCTTGACGCTTATCGATATACCAAACGCCTTTAATTTTAAAGCCTTCAATATCTCTTGCAGTCAATTCCGTTTTTGTAATAAACTCTTCGATATTAGCATTTGGGTCTGCATTAAGCTCGTCTCTACCAGCATCTGTTGTATCAACTCTAAAAAGTTTAGACTCTATCTCTTTCTTCGTCAACTTTGTGGTAAAATAAGAATCGTCATACACCTCTGTTAGTTCATCATCCATCACACCTTGTAATAAAGTTGAAAATAATGATTTACGATCTTGTTGCGTACTATTTTCATGAATTGGGTAATAGTAAGGTAGGTTTAAACGTTCATTTAAATCTATGTATTCCCATGTTACTTTAGACCACAACATATCTCTATCATCCACATAACCATAGGCCAAAGGCTTATCATTATCTGCAGCTAATTGTTCAGCAGTTTTTACACCAATTTCATCGGGTGAAGTTGCATTTAACAAATTAGTTTGGGCATTTGTATTTGCTGTAATAAAAACAACAGACCCTAGCAATAATAAACTCTTCCAATTCATCTTCATCTTATTTTTCTTTTAATTATTGTATCTCAATATTAACTGGCATCGCATCTTTTACATTGTAAGATGAATTACCAATCATTGTAGATTTTACATCAAAAATGGCAATCATATCACCAACTCTTGCTTTTTTAACAGCAGTAACAGCTTGAGCATTTAACTTATTACCTGTTACAGTAATTGTTGCTTGACCAGGTACTTTAATTTTAAAGCTTTTCACAGAAAACTCTAAGTCGAATAAAAAGTCTGGTAACTCAACACGTACTGTTGTTTTCTCTAAACTCGCTTTAGGCATTTTTACCAATCCTGACTCTTTACGAACCGTTGCCATTGGTTTAGGAATGTCTTTAATTCTATATGTTTTTTGACTACTCTCTGTTAAACCACCTGGTAAGGTATAAGAAACATTTATTTTTACTTCTTTCCCTGCTTTTGGTATCATAGTATATTTCCCTAATCCGCTTGCTTTTGACAAACCAGGAGCACTTGGCCTTACATCTTTATCCGCAACTCCAGGAACTGAAATTGTTAAAGGATTACTTAAACCACGATACACAACATTCATTTTATCAGCAGATATCACTGCGTCACTTGGTTTTCCAACCACAGTATATTTTGTATTGATAGGAATTTTTTCTTCTTTACCGTCTTGTATAAAAACAAATTCACCTTTTAACGTTTGCTCACCAACATTACCAGCAGCAATATCTAACATTGCACTTCCATTAGGGCTTCTTCCTGTTACAGATTTTCCATTTACAATTACATCTTTTGGTTTCAAAGTTGCGTCATAACGTCCCAAAACAATTTCACCCTTTACTCTTTCTCCAGGAAAAAACGAAGGTTTTTCAGGAATAAAAATTGTTTGATATGTATTTGCATTTACATTAGCATCTGCTTGTAATTGCACTCCTAACATTGCATTCAAAATATCACGTTCTGCACCTCTAATATCAGATTGCATTACCGTTAATTTTGTCAATGATGCAACAGCTGGAAAGCCTACAAAACTATGGTCTAGCCAATTTTTAGCTTGTGAAACCTTATCTTCAGCTGGAATATCATCCGTATTAAAATGATCTTCAACAGACTTAGATACTTTTGGATAATCACTACCTAAAATAGAAATTAATCCGTTTTTATATGTTGCAATTGCATCTAAAAAAGCTTGTCCGTTTTCAGATACTTTCCCTTTTTGATACAAATATACATCTAAATTATCTGGTTTATCAAGAGCTTCGTAGTTCGTTCTATCTTCTTCTTCAACGCCTCTTAAAACAACCTCTTTAATAGTATCTATACGTGTATATAATTTTTGAGATAAAGATTTAATCTGTATCGCTTTTTTATTAATAACATCATATTTGTCAGGTTGTTCAACAGCCTTCACTGCTAAACTTTGATATCGTGCTGTATTTTTATCTACTTGTGTAATATTAAACGTATCTAAACGCTCATTTAAATATCCAAAAGCTGTTAATACTTCTTTAGACATTTGCAATGCTAACATCGCAATAAATACTAAGTACATAAGATTAATCATCTTTTGCCTTGGTGAAAGTTTTCCTCCTGCCATAATTAATTAGTTTTTAGTGGTTAGTAATTTAATCTATAAAGACTAATTAATTTTTTGACATTGCAGATAACATTCCGCCATATACTCCATTTAATGAAGATAAGTTAGACGCTAATGATTCCATTTGTTCTTTTAATTTTGCTGCATTTTCAACAGACTCAGAATTTATCTCTGCTTGACGATTTGCGCTTTCTAATTGCACTTGATACAAGCTGTTTAAAGATTCCATTTGAGCTGCAGCCAATGACATTTGCTCACTATATCTATTTGTTGCTGCAATTGAATCTACTGCTGGAGCAATATTTTCAGCTGCACCTTTAAAGTTCATGATACTATCTCCAAGACTTTGCATTAAACCTGCGTCTAATTTTGCTTCTTGTAACATATCATCTAATTTTTGAGATAACATTCCTTGAACATCTCCTTTATCTTTAGCTTTACCTCCAGATAATTCAGGATATACTTGAGACCAATCTAGGTCATCTTCAACAGGTTCGAATGCAGAAATTGCAAATACAATTGCTTCTACAATCATACCTACCATCAACATTTCGTTACCAAATTTCCAGTGCAAAATTTTAAATAATGCTCCAAGAATTACGATTGCTGCTCCAAGACCATAGGCCATGTTAAAGATTTTCTTTGTTGATTTTGATTGTGCCATAACTTTTTGTTTTTAAATGGTTAGTTTTTGGGGTTAATAAATTTTAGTTAATTTTTTATTGATTTAAGTTGGTCCCTAAGTAATCTTGTGCAGTTCTAAAACCGATATAACTTCTTGCGGTATCTGCATATTCATAATCTCTAGTACTCACTTCTAAGAAGTAAGCTACATCTTTCCATGAGCCACCTCTAATTACTTTTCTGTGATTGTTTCTATCTTCAACATTCGGATTCATAGTTGATCCTAAATAATATGAAGCTTCATTATATGCAGTGTTTGTCCATTCTGAAACATTCCCTGCCATATTGTACAATCCATAGTCGTTTGCATTGTAAGATTTTGCTTCGACAGTATAAAGTGCACCATCAACAGCATAATCTCCTCTACTTGGTTTAAAGTTTGCTAAAAAACAGCCTCTATCACTTGTGGTATATCTTCCTCCCCAAGGATATGTTGCAAAATCTAAACCTCCACGAGCAGCATATTCCCACTCAGCTTCAGTAGCTAATCTAAAATGTGGAACTGATGATGCCCTTTTCTTCGTTTTTAAATAGTCATTTTTCTTTTTCGTTCTCCAGCTACAAAATGCTTTTGATTGCCCCCAAGTAACGCCAACAACAGGATAATCTGCGTAGGCTTGATGATGGTAATAATCTTGATGCATTGGATCATTGTAAGAATAATCAAAGTCTTTTACCCAAACCGTAGTATCTGGATAAACTTCAACAACTTCTTGTTTTATATAATCTTTTCTATTTCCTTGATCTCTTGCTGCGGCTTCTCTATCTAACCAAGAGTAAGTATATTTTAATTTTTCTACTTTCAGCATTCTTCTTCCATCAAACGTTTCTTCAACAGGAACAAACATTGAATCTACCATTACTTCGGTATAATATTCATCTGGAAAATCATTTGGTTCCCAAACAAGATCTTCATCCCAGTTTAAGAATCTACCCTGAGTTGGAGAATTGATATCACCCATACTACCATAGGTATCCATCATATATTTTTCATAGACAGATGCATTTGTAGTATCAGCTGATTTAAATTGATATGCTGCTAATGGAGATGCTGGATCATTAGGGTCTCCCATTAAATCAGCCATAATTGCTAATTCCGTTCTTACAACAGAATCTCTTACCCAACGCACAAATTCTTTATACTCACTATTTGTAACTTCTGTTTCATCCATATAAAAAGGGCGTACAGTTACAGTTCTTGTTGGAGTGTTTAATGCGCCTGAAACATCTTCGGATTGCTTACCCATAGTAAATGAGCCACCTGGAATCAAAGTCATACCAAAAGGTTTTTCGGCATGCCAAGTACTCTTCGATTTTACACCTACTAACTCACCTTTGTCATTTTTACCACAACTATAAATTACAGTAATAATTAGTATAAATAATGATACTTTCTTCATAATAAAATTTATCTCTTTCTAAATTCGCGTAAACCTAAAAATTATTTTTTTAATAACAGTTCAAATCTTTAATTATTTAAAACGAATTAACTAAATAACTTTTTTCATTGTTTTATACCAACGCTCTGGTATTTCTTGTTCGTTTGCGTTCAAATAATCTTGATATGTACAAGGTATTAACGCATGTCTTTTGTGTTTATTATTATTTTTAAAATTTATTTCCATCCACCATCTGCCACTTTTATTACTTTTATAAAAATTTATGACATCTTCTTCTACAGGAACTATAAACTTTTGATACTTTTCAATTGTTCCAAATGGGTAATCATTTGCTCTACAATTTACGCCTTCTATAAAATACCATATTGCTTGAGCTATTAACTGCGCCGTTTGTGTTTTATTATCATATTTTGAATTGTACTCATAAATTCCGAACGAGCTCACTTTATCACTAATACCTGCATAACGTGCTATTACACAGAGATCCTCTCCGTAAAACCCATTTGGGGTGGCGTTATTATTTGCTGGCGCTTCACTATTTCTTACAGCGCTAATATCTATTGAAACAATATCAGCATCGCGCAAAACAGGTTCAACCAACTCAATATTTTTGGCTACTTCTCCTAATCTATAGGCATCAAAAAACAAAGCATTTACCAAATCAATTTCTTCTTGTGGATTAAAAAATGTTTGATAACCAATATTACTAAAGTTAAAAAGATTGTTTGGCTTATTCATAACAATCGCACTTAAATAAGATTGTGATGTTACACCTTCTTGAATTGCTCCGAAGTTGAATTTATTATCAATTGCTACCAAATTAACCGTTTGTTCTAAACTATCATATGCACGATAATTTGCATAGGTAATATCTTGACCTCCACCTATTATAATAGGGGTAATGTTTTTCTTTAATAAATAGGATAGTAACTCGCTTACAGCAAAATAAGTGTCATCGACAGTATTTCCTTGTGGAATTGTACCGAGGTCAGCAATTTTTGCAACCCAACTTCCTGGAAAAAGTTGATAGAGTTGCTTTCTAATTTCTCCAACTCCAATTCCTGTTTCCTCATTGTCAATAGCATTCCTTCCTTCTTCAACAGCAACAATTGCTAGACGAATTCCATCTAAATCTGGCAGACCATTTTGCTGAGAGTGAATTTTAATTTGGTAACCCAAGGTTTGATCAGACTGCAACATAGCATGTGCAAATACAGTATCATCAACCGGATTCAAATAATCAGGATTCATTGCTATTATAAATTGTTTTGGGGTTTAACAATAGCGCAAAATAGTAAATTATTTCTTTTTTGCAGCTTTTTTCTTAGCGGTTTTCTTTTTAGCTTTCTTTTTAGGAGCCTTTTTTTCGATGATTACTTTCACCTCTTCTAAAGTTAACTCAGTAGCTTTTGTAGTTTTTGGCATTTCAATTTTAACTTTTCCTTGCAGAATATTAAAACGTCCCCAACGTGCTTTTTCGACTCTAATTCCTTCTTCTTCCCAATTATGAATTACTTTATCAATGTCTTTTTGTTTTTTAACTTCAATCAACTCTACAATATTATCATAGGTTAAATTATCAAAATCATATTTTCTATTTACATTGATAAATCCTCCATTCCATTTAATGAAAGGACCAAATCTACCAACTCCTTTTTGAACTGGCATCCCTTCATATTCTGCAATTGGTGCATCTGCTTCTCTCTTTGCTTCTATCAATTCTATAGCTTGATCTAAATCTACAGACAATGGATTCTCCCCTTTTGGCAAAGACACAAACATAGAGCCAAATCTTACATAAGGCCCAAAACGTCCATTAGAAACAATAACTTCTTCATTTTCATATTGACCTACATTTTTTGGTAGCAAAAATAAATCTAAGGCATCCTCTAAGGTAATTGTTCCTAAAGTTTGATCTCCTTGCAAGCTTGCAAACTGTTTATCTTCATCCTCTCTATCTCCAATCTGAACCATGGGTCCAAACTTTCCTAATCGTACTAATATCGTTCTTCCTGATTCTGGGTGCTTTCCTAAAATTCGCTCTCCAGATTCTCTTTCGGCATTAGCAGCAACATCTTCTACTCTGGTATGAAATCTTTTGTAAAATTCTTTAATCATCGCTGTCCAATCTTCTTTTCCTTCAGCAATTTCATCAAAATCTGATTCCACTTTCGCAGTAAAACCATAATCTAATACACTTGAAAAATGCTCAACTAAAAAATCAGTAACAATATTTCCTATATCTGTCGGAACCATTTTACCTTTATCCGCCCCAACTTTTTCTGTCAACGTTTTTGTGGCAACTTGGTTTTCTTCTAATTTTATTTGCTGATAATTTCTTTCAACTCCTTCGACTGTACCTTTCTCAACATAGCCTCTTCGTTGTATTGTAGAAATTGTTGGTGCATAGGTTGATGGTCTTCCGATTCCTAATTCTTCTAATCGCTTTACTAAAGCTGCCTCTGAATATCGGTAAGGTGGTTTTGAATAACGCTCTGTTGCCGTGATAAAATTGTTTTGTAGCAACTCATTCACAGATAATTGAGGCAACATCCCCTCTTGCTCTTCTTCTTCGTTATCAACACCTTCTAAATATACTTTCAAAAACCCATCAAATGAAATTACTTCACCTTTAGAGGTTAAAACATTATTGTTTTTAGAATTTTCAATCTTAACATTCGTTCGTTCTAATTGCGCATCACTCATTTGCGATGCTATCGTTCTTTTCCAAATTAAACTATACAGCCTATCTTGATCATAATCAATCGAAACTGTATGACGGTCCATATGTGTAGGTCGAATTGCCTCATGCGCTTCTTGAGCACCTTTCGCTTTCGTTTTAAAATTTCTTGGATTACTGTATTGCTCGCCGTACGAGGAAATAATTTCTGACTGTGCATCACTCTTGGCATCTTCAGATAAGTTGACACTATCCGTTCTCATATACGTAATTAAACCCGCCTCGTATAAACGTTGCGCCATCATCATCGTTTTAGCTACTGGAAAATATAATTTCCGTGATGCTTCTTGTTGCAATGTTGATGTTGTAAAAGGCGCTGCTGGAGTTTTCTTTGCTGGAGTCTTTTTAAGATCAGCGACAGAAAAGTCTGCTTCTGCACAAGAATTCAAAAATTCTTCAGCCTGATCTTTTGTGTCAAAATTCTTAGACAATTTAGCTTTGAATTTTTTACCATCTTTATTTGTAAACTCAGCATCAATTCGATAAGATGCCTTTGCATTAAATTCTTGAATTTCTCTTTCTCTCTCAACAATTAAACGAACTGCAACAGATTGTACTCTACCTGCTGACAAGCCTCCTTTAACTTTCCTCCACAATACAGGTGACAATTCGTAACCAACCAATCTATCTAAAACTCTACGAGCTTGTTGTGCATTTACCAGGTTGTAATTAATATCCCTAGGATTTTCAACAGCTTTTAAAATGGCTTTTTTTGTAATTTCATGAAAAACAATTCTCTTAGTGTTTTCTTCTTTTAGTTTTAGTTGTTCTGATAAATGCCAAGCTATTGCCTCTCCCTCTCTATCCTCATCACTCGCTAACCAAACTGTTTCAGCTTTCTTAGCTAATGCTTTTAATTTCTTAACTATCGGTTTCTTATCTGTTGAAACTGAGTAATTAGCTTTAAAATCTCCATCAACATTTATCCCTAATTCTTTGGAAGGTAAATCTGCAATATGACCGAAACTCGATTCAACTTGAAAATCTTTTCCTAAAAATTTTTCAATTGTTTTCGCTTTTGCTGGTGACTCAACTATAACTAAATTCTTTGCCATAAATCTTAACTCTTTAATCAAAACACATCCTTTCTATTACAGATGATTTTGGAATGCAAAAGTAGATAGTTTTTTTTAAAATCAAATTTATTGCTAAAAAAATAGTTTTATTTAAGGTTTACTGTTCATATTTATTCTGACACATTGTCACAGTTACGAGTTTTTGGTTGTATCTTTGCAAACCAAATTTAATGTATGGCAAGTGAAAATGTAATCGAAGAAAAAAAACAAGGTCAAGCACTTATAACCGATAATAAATCGGAAAATAAGAAAAAGCTTTTTATAGAAAGTTATGGTTGTCAAATGAATTTAAATGATAGCGAAATTGTTGCTTCTATACTTTCTAAACAAGGATTTAATACTACCCTCAATTTAGAAGATGCCGATTTGGTATTGGTAAATACTTGTTCAATTAGAGAGAAAGCTGAGCAAACAATTCGCAAGCGACTACAAAAATATAATGCTGTAAAAAAAATCAATCCTAAAATGAAAGTTGGAGTATTGGGTTGTATGGCAGAACGGTTAAAAGAAAAATTTTTAGAAGAAGAAAAAATTGTTGATTTGGTTGTTGGCCCCGATGCCTATCGCGATTTGCCAAATTTATTAGAAGAAATTGATGCAGGTAGAGATGCCGTAAATGTTATTTTATCTAAAGACGAAACTTATGGAGATGTATCTCCAGTCCGATTAAATTCTAACGGGGTTTCTGCTTTTGTTTCTATCACTAGAGGATGTGATAACATGTGCACTTTTTGTGTAGTCCCTTATACTAGAGGTCGTGAACGCAGTAGGGAGCCCAAGAGTATTATCAAAGAAATACAAGACTTAGTTGATGAAAATTATAAAGAAATTACCTTACTTGGTCAAAATGTTGATAGCTATTTGTGGTATGGAGGTGGATTGAAAAAAGACTTTAAAAAAGCCTCAGAAATTGCGCAAGCTACTGCTGTAGATTTTGCTCAATTATTAGAATTGTGTGCAACTACATTTCCAAAAACACGTTTTCGTTTTTCAACATCCAATCCGCAAGACATGGATTTGAGTGTTCTGAATGCTATGGCGAATCACAAAAACATTTGCCGATATATTCACTTACCTGTTCAAAGTGGAAGTACTAAGATTTTAAAAGCGATGAATCGCCAGCATACTCGAGAAGAGTATATGGAATTGATTGATAATATTGTTGAAATTATTCCAGATATCGCTTTGAGCCAAGACATGATTACCGGGTTTTGTGGCGAAACAGAGAAAGATCATCAAGACACTTTGAGTTTGATGGAATACGTGAAATACGACTTCGGTTTTATGTTTGCCTATTCAGAAAGACCGGGAACTCCTGCTGCTAAAAAAACACCAGATGACGTTCCAATAGATGTTAAAAAGAGAAGATTGACTGAAATTATTCAATTGCAACAAAAACATAGCTTTTATAGAACCAAAGCTTTTATTGGTAAAACAATGGAGGTTTTAATTGAGGGAATTTCAAAAAAATCTGAGTTACATTTTAAAGGAAGAAACTCTCAAAATACAGTCGTCGTTTTTTTAAAAGAAGACTATAAGGTTGGAGATTTTATCAATGTAAAAGTTGACAATTGCACTTCAGCAACTTTGATTGGAACTGCTGTTGGGTATTCTGAAAATAATTAGACACTAATTTAGTTAAATATGGAATCATTACAAGTCATAAAACAACGCTTCGGAATTATTGGAAACGATATACATCTAAATCTTGCTTTAGAAAAAGCGATACGTGTTGCACCCACCGATATTTCTGTTTTAGTAACTGGTGAAAGTGGTGTTGGTAAAGAAAGTATTCCTAAAATTATTCATGCCCTTTCTCATAGAAAACACGCAAAATACATTGCTATAAATTGTGGTGCAATACCAGAAGGGACTATAGATAGTGAATTATTTGGCCATGAAAAAGGAGCCTTTACAGGAGCAACATCTACTAGAAATGGCTATTTTGAGGTTGCAGATGGTGGTACCATATTTTTAGATGAAGTAGGAGAATTACCACTTACAACTCAAGTAAGACTTTTAAGAGTTTTAGAAAATGGTGAATACATCAAAGTAGGCTCAAGTAAAGTACAAAAAACAGATGTTAGAATCGTAACGGCTACTAATTTAAAAATGCACGAAGCGATTGAAAAAGGAAAATTTCGAGAAGATTTGTATTACCGCTTAAGCACCATCGAAATTGACCTCCCTCCACTACGAACAAGAAATGATGACATCCATTTATTATTTAGGAAATTTGCTGCAGATTTTGCTCAAAAATACCAAATGCCAACAATAAGGTTGACTAACAATGCAGTGAATTTATTACTAAGTTATAATTTCCCTGGCAATATAAGACAGCTACGAAATATTGCCGAACAAATATCTGTCGTTGAAGAAAACAGAAGTATTGATTCTGAAAAATTATCTAAGTATTTACCTAATTACAGAAGTAGAAATTTACCTTCGGTAATATCAAACACCAAGGATAAAAATGATTTTGCCAACGAAAGAGAAATCATGTATAAGATTCTTTTTGATATGCGAAAGGATATCAAAAATTTAGAAACTTTAACACTCGATTTAATTAAAGGAGGCAATAATATTCAGGTTCAAGAAGAACATCAACATTTAATTGATAAGATTTATAAAGAAGATAAATCTGATGCTCTGCAAAATGAAATTCAGGTTGTATATCCAAAAGAAACCTATGTACAAGAAAATCAAAATTACGACTTTGCAGAAACCGTAGTTGAAGATGAATCTTTATCATTGCAAGACAAAGAATTTGAAATGATTAAAAAATCTCTTGAACGTAACAAAGGAAAACGTAAATTAGCAGCTCAAGAATTAGGAATCTCTGAACGTACACTTTACAGAAAAATAAAACAATATGATCTCTGATTTATTGTTGACAAAAATTAAAATACAATTAATGAAAAAAATAGTTTTTATACTTCTTGCCTTTACTTTTCTTTTAACAAATCATAGTTGCTATACTTTTGGTGGTGTAACTTTAGATGCCAGAGTTAAAACTGTACAGGTTGATTATTTCCCAAACAATGCTGCGTTGGTTGAGCCAACTTTGAGTCAAGCTTTTACATTATCACTACAAGACATTTTTATCAGTCAAACAAATTTAGATATGGTAAAATCTGGAGGCGACATTCATTTTGAGGGTGAAATTGTAGGGTATAAAATTAACCCGATGACTGCAACATCAGATCAAACTGCAGCACAAAATCGATTAACTATAACCGTAAATGTTCGTTATTATAATAAGTATGAAGAAAACAAAGACTTTGAACAACGCTTCTCTTTTTATTATGACTATCCTGGAAGCTCTCAATTAACTGGTAGTGTAAAACAAGATGCAATTACAGCAATTTTAGAACGTATCACTCAAGATATTTTTAACGCATCTGTTGCGAATTGGTAAAATGAATACACACGATTTTACATACCTACTCAAGTATCCTTCAAATATTAATGAAGATCAAACAGCGCTTTTAAAAAATGTAATTTCTACTTTCCCTTACTTGCAATCTGCAAGAGTTTTATATTTAAAAGGTTTAAAAAACCAAGACAGCTTTAAGTACAACCAAATTTTAAAAACAACTGCAGCTTACACAACAGACCGAAGTATTTTATTTAATTTTATTACTTCTCCTGTTTTTGAAAATACACAAAATATTGAGGTTATATCTGAAGAAATAGAAATAATTTCTGATGCAAAAGAAATTGTAAATAATGATGACACTTCAAAAACTGAATTGTTAGAAATTGGTAAGCCTTTAAATTTTGAATCAGACGAATCTCACTCTTTTGGTGAATGGTTAAAATTAGGAACAATATCTCCAATAAAAAGAGAGGACTCAAAAAGTAAAAAAGCAACTAAGTTTGATATTATTGATAAATTTATAGCTACGAATCCGAAGATAAAACCTGTAAAAAAAGAAGCCGTAAATGCACCCATTTCTGAGCCGATGGAAACTGATTATTCTAGCTTGATGACAGAGACATTAGCTAAGGTATATTTAGAGCAAAAAAAATATGAAAACGCTAAAAAAGCTTATCGCATTTTAAGTTTGAAATATCCAGAAAAAAGTAGTTTCTTTGCAGACCGAATTAAAGCAATAGAATTTTTAGAAAAAAAATAAATTATGAGTTATACTATCTTTTTAATATTAATCATTATTGTAGCTGTGCTACTTGTACTAATTATCATGGTTCAGAACCCTAAAGGAGGTGGATTATCTTCTTCATTTGGAGGCGGAAGCGGATCACAATCATTAGGCGGTGGCGTTCAAAGTACTACAAGCTTTTTAGACAAAAGTACTTGGACTCTTTCAATTGCATTATTAGCATTAATCTTATTATCTAATATTTCTGCTCCAAGAAACAACACTACTTCTGAAGAATCTAGTATTGAGCAAATTATTGACAATAGAGATGTTCAAGATATTGATTTAGAAGATACAACTCCTACAACTACACCACAAGATACCGTGAACTAATATGTAGTTTCAGATCTATAAATGCCAACGTAAATGACACGTTGGCATTTTTTTTTGCAAATTGTCAGTGATATTCATTTGGCATACTTTTGGAAAAAACGAATCATATCAATAATAAACTAAAAAATTATTCAACATGAGTAAAATAAAGATACAACCATTATCAGACAGAGTTTTAATTGAACCTGTTGCTGCTGAAACCACAACTGCAAGCGGAATTATAATTCCAGATTCAGCAAAAGAAAAACCACAAAAAGGAACTGTTATTGCTGTAGGAAAAGGAACTAAAGACGAGCCAATGACTGTTAAAGTTGGTGATTTAGTTTTGTATGGAAAATATGCAGGAACAGAGTTATCAGTTGAAGGGAACGATTATTTAATCATGAGAGAAAATGACATTTTCGCAATTCTTTAAGACAAAAAATTAAAATAACAGCCTATTGCTCAACAGCATATGGCATAAAGCATTTATAAAATGGCAAAAGAGATAAAATTTGATATAGAAGCACGTGACGGTTTAAAGCGTGGCGTTGATGCATTGGCTAATGCAGTAAAAGTAACTTTGGGTCCTAAAGGACGTAATGTAGTTATTGGAAAAGCTTTTGGTGGACCTGTTGTAACTAAAGATGGTGTTACTGTTGCAAAAGAAATTGAATTAGAAGATGAGTTAGAAAACATGGGCGCTCAAATGGTAAAAGAAGTTGCTTCTAAAACTAATGATTTAGCAGGTGATGGTACAACTACTGCCACTGTTTTAGCACAAGCAATTGTAAAAGAAGGTTTAAAGAATGTTGCAGCTGGTGCAAACCCTATGGATTTAAAACGCGGTATTGACAAAGCTGTTGAGGCTATTGTTACTGACTTAAAAAAACAATCTAAAGAGGTTGGAAACAAGTCTGCCATGATTCAGCAAGTAGCTTCTATTTCTGCAAACAACGATTCTTCTATTGGCGATTTAATTGCTCAAGCTTTTGACAAAGTTGGTAAAGAGGGTGTCATTACTGTTGAAGAAGCAAAAGGAACAAAAACCTATGTTGATATTGTTGAAGGTATGCAATTTGACCGTGGATATCTTTCTCCATATTTTGTAACAAATACTGAAAAGATGCTTGTTGATTTAGAAAATCCATACATCTTATTATTCGAAAAGAAAATTACTTCATTAAAAGATTTGCTTCCGATTTTAGAACCAGTTTCTCAATCAGGAAAACCATTATTAATTATTGCAGAGGATGTTGAAGGAGAAGCCTTAGCAACTTTAGTGATGAACAAATTACGTGGTGCTTTAAAAATTGCAGCTGTAAAAGCTCCTGGATTTGGTGATCGTAGAAAAGCGATGTTACAAGATATCGCTGTCTTAACTGGTGGTACTGTAATTTCTGAAGAACTAGGTTTATCTCTAGAAAAAACTACGCTTGATATGCTAGGTACTGCAGAGAGAATTACTATTGATAAAGACAATACTACCGTTGTAAATGGTGCTGGAGATGCTGAAGCTATTAAATCTAGAGTGAGTCAAATCAAAGCAAATATCAAAACTACTACTTCTGATTATGACAAAGAAAAATTGCAAGAGCGTTTAGCAAAATTAGCTGGAGGTGTTGCTGTTTTATATGTTGGCGCAGCAAGTGAAGTGGAAATGAAAGAAAAGAAAGACAGAGTTGATGATGCATTACATGCTACAAAAGCAGCTGTTGAAGAAGGTATTATTGCTGGTGGCGGTGTAGCTTTGGTAAGAACTAAAGACATTTTAGAAAAAATTACTACTGATAATTTAGATGAAGTTACCGGAATCAAAATTATTGACAGAGCTATCGAAGAACCATTGAGACAAATTGTTGAAAATACAGGTAAAGAAGGATCGGTTGTCGTTGCTAAAGTAATAGAAGGTAAAGGCGATTATGGATACAATGCCAAATCTGGTGAGTATGTAAAAATGCTAAAAGCTGGAATTATTGACCCTACTAAAGTAACGCGTGTTGCCCTTGAAAATGCAGCATCTGTTGCTGGAATGATATTAACTACAGCTTGTGCTTTAGTTGATATTAAAGAAGATACTCCTGCAGCAGGAATGCCTCCTATGGGTGGCGGAATGCCAGGAATGATGTAATGGCGAATTGTCATAGATAATTATAAAAAAATCCGTATCAACTTTGATCCGGATTTTTTGTTTCTAATTGCTACCTGTATAATTATCTTAAAATATGAGATTAAACAAAAAAGCCACAACTAAAATTAGTTGTGACTTTTATCTATTGTTTATTATCTAGCGTCTAAAAACTAAACTACCCTAAATAAGTTTTTAAGATTTTACTTCTAGAAGTATGTTTCAATCTTCTGATTGCTTTTTCTTTTATTTGACGAACACGCTCACGTGTTAAATCAAATGTTTCTCCAATTTCTTCTAATGTCATTGGATGTGCATCACCCAAACCAAAATACAACTGAACCACATCAGCCTCTCTTGGAGTTAATGTTTCTAAAGCTCTAATGATTTCTATTTTAAGAGAATCGTGCATCAATACTCTATCTGGATTTGGTGAATCACCGGTATTTAATACATCATATAAGTTAGAATCTTCACCTTGAATCAAAGGAGCATCCATCGATACATGACGACCAGAATTTTTCATTGATTCTTTTACATCGCTAATTGTCATATCTAATTTCTTAGCAATCTCTTCAGCAGATGGTGGGCGTTCGTTTTCTTGCTCTAAGAAAGCGTACATTTTATTAATTTTGTTGATTGATCCAATTTTGTTTAAAGGTAAACGTACAATTCTAGATTGCTCAGCCAAGGCTTGTAAAATAGATTGACGAATCCACCAAACGGCATATGAGATGAATTTAAATCCACGTGTTTCATCAAAACGTTTTGCTGCTTTAATCAAACCTAAATTCCCTTCATTAATTAAATCAGGCAAAGTCAATCCTTGGTTTTGGTATTGCTTTGCAACAGATACCACAAAACGCAAATTGGCTTTTGTCAATTTTTCTAAAGCTACTTGGTCGCCAGCTTTAATACGTTGTGCTAATTCAACTTCTTGATCGGCAGTAATTAAATCTACTTTTCCGATTTCCTGTAAATACTTATCTAATGATGCAGTTTCACGATTCGTAACCTGCTTGGTAATTTTTAGTTGTCTCATTTACGTGTAGGTGTTTTTAAGTGTACAATTATATATACGTAACAAAGGTTGTTTTTGTTACAAAAAAGTATAAAAAAACCTCAAAAAAATATTTTTGAGGTTTTTTGTATTTCTAGAAACTAGATATTAGTCTCTATTTCTTCTATCGTCTCTACGATTATCGCGTCCACGATTATTATCACGACCTCTGTTATTATCTCTCGGTGGTCTAGCTACATAACCTTCTGGTTTTTCTAGCAAAGCTTTTCGAGAAACTTTATCTTTCTTAGTTCTAGGATCTTTTCCAAAATACTTCACTTCAAAAACATCACCCATATTAACTACATCAGTAACAGCATTTGTACGTTCCCAAGCTAATTCAGAAATATGAACTAACACTTCGTTTCCTGGAGCAGCAAGATATTCTACTACGGGTCCGAAATCAAGAATCTTAATTACTTTTACTTCGTAAACACTTCCAACTTCTGGTTTAAACATAATAGAATCGATTTTTGCCAATACAGCATCAATTCCATTTTGATCAGTTCCAAGAATCTCAACAATTCCTTCTTCAGTAACTGGGTCTTCGTTAATAACGATAGTACAACCAGTTTCTTTTTGCATTTCTTGAATTACTTTTCCACCAGGTCCAATTAAGGCTCCAATAAAATCGTTAGGAATAGTTCTAGTAACCATTTTAGGAGCATGTGCTTTCACGTCTGTAGCCGGAGCAGCAATGGTGTCAGTTAATTTTCCTAAAATATGCAAGCGACCATCACGAGCCTGTTGTAAAGCATTTACAAGAATCTCATAAGACAATCCTTTTACTTTAATATCCATTTGACAAGCAGTAATACCATCAGCTGTACCTGTAACTTTAAAGTCCATATCTCCTAAGTGATCTTCATCACCTAAAATATCAGATAAAACAGCATATTTTCCAGAATCAGCATCTGAAATTAATCCCATTGCAATACCAGAAACTGGTTTTTTCAATTGTACACCAGCATCCATAAGTGCCATTGTACCAGAACAAACTGTTGCCATAGATGACGAACCGTTAGACTCTAACACTTCAGATACAACTCTTACAGTGTAAGGGCAATCTGCAGGAATCATTCCTTTCAATGCACGTTGTGCTAAATTACCATGTCCTACTTCTCTACGTGAAGTACCTCTAATAGGTCTTGCTTCACCTGTACAAAAAGGGGGGAAGTTATAATGTAAATAGAAATTTTCTTCACCTTCAAATGAAGGCATGTCTATTTTATTTGCATCTCTAGAAGTTCCTAAAGTTACCGTAGCTAATGCTTGAGTTTCTCCTCTTGTAAAAATAGAAGACCCATGAACAGATGGTAAATAATCTACCTCACACCAAATTGGTCTAATATCCACAGTCTTACGGCCATCTAATCTTAAACCTTTGTTTAAGGTAAGGTCACGAATTGCAGATTTTTCTGCTGCGCGATAGTATTTAGATACTAAACCTCCAAAATCTTCTAATTCTTCTTCAGAAAAAGTTGCTTTTATATCTTCTTTGATTTTTTGAAAAGCAGCACTACGTTCATGCTTAGCAGATCCTGCTTCAGCAATCGCATACACTTTATCGTATGCCATATCGTGTACTTTCTTTTTAAGATCTTCGTCTTGTCTTTCAGCTGGGTACTCACGTACTTCTTTTTTACCGAAAGCTTCTGCCAATCTCACCTGTGCAGCACATTGAACTTTAATTGCTTCGTGTGCAAATTTAATTGCATCTGCCATTTCTTCTTCAGAAATTTCATCCATTTCGCCTTCTACCATCATTACTGAATCTGCAGAAGCACCAATCATCATATCTAAATCTGATTCTGCTAATTGAGCACGTGTTGGGTTGATAATAAATTCACCATTTACACGGCCAACTCTAGCTTCAGAGATAGCACATTCAAATGGAAAATCTGATAATTGTATTGCTGCTGATGCTGCTAATCCTGCCATTGCATCTGGCATTACATCTTCGTCATGAGACATTAATTGAATCATCACTTGTGTTTCAGAGTGATAATCTTTTGGGAATAATGGACGTAATACACGGTCCACTAAACGCATCGTTAAAACTTCACCGTCACTTGGTCTTGCTTCTCTTTTAAAGAAACCCCCAGGATAACGTCCTGCTGCAGCAAATTTTTCACGGTAATCCACCGTTAATGGTAGGAAATCTAAATCTTTTTGTTCGTAGTTTGAAACTACTGTACAAAGCATCATACATTTTCCTGATTGTACAACAACGCTACCATGCGCTTGCTTTGCTAATTTTCCTGTTTCGATAGAAATTTCTCTTCCATCGCCAAGGTCTATGACCTCTTTGTAAACTTTTGGAATCATAAATGTTTTTAAATTTTAATTAAACTAATTTGGTTGTTGTTGTGTTGTGTTTCTTACCCAATGAAAAGTTTAACTTTCTTTTTTTAATGACTTAGAGTTGAAATAAAAAGAGAGGCATAACGCCTCTCTTTTACTTGAATTATTTTCTCAATCCTAATTCTTTCACAATTGCACGATATCTTAAAATGTCTTTTTTAATTAAATAATCTAAAAGACTTCTTCTCTTACCAACCAATTTTACTAACGAACGCTCTGTATTAAAATCTTTATGATTTTTCTTTAAGTGACCCGTAAGGTGATTAATTCTAAAAGTGAATAATGCAATTTGTCCTTCTGCAGAACCTGTGTTTGTTGCAGATTTCCCATGTTCTGTGAAAATATCTGCTTTTTTTTCTTTTGTTAAATACATGCTAACATTAATTTTTAATAATTTTTATGTAATTGTTTTTTGACTCCGAAGAATCAAGGCGCAAAGATACTATTATTATTGTGAATGACAATTAATTAGCCGGATTAAATAAGAGTTGCAATCTTTTATTTTTAGTGACCAAACATCATCCTTAAAAAAGGATTTTATAAATAATCCTCAATTTTTCACAAACCTAAAAACTGAAGTAGGAATTCTATTTCTGAATTGTTTTATAATTGAATTAAACCATTTTAAAATCTTTGGGTCTTAGAAATGTAAAACTTAAAAAATTGTTAAACTTAAAATCTTAAAATTATGAAATCACACGGTTTAAAATTAAATCTAATTGCATTATTAACTGTATTCTTATTTACAAGTTGTGAAACTACAGATGGAGTTCTTGTAGAACAATCAGCTGCCATATCATCAAATGATATTACTGCAGTAGAAGAAGTAGATGTGGTTATGGAAGAGATAACCAATACAGCTGAGCAAGCTTTTGTTGAAGAAGAAAATGGAGACTTGTTTACAAGAAATTTATCTTTTAGCTTTTTTCCTGAATGTTTAACTAAGACAGTTGTAACAACAGATCTAACAAAACATGTAACCTTAGATTTTGGAGAAGGATGTGAAGTGCGCGGTCATTTTATGGCGGGTGTAATGATATTGAGCTATGAAAAAGATCCGGAGTTACATACAAGAACTATTACTGTAGAATTTGACAACTTTAGAGTTGACTACAAATTAATTGAAGGCTCACACAGCATTGTTAGAATGCGAGAAAATGATAATGGAAATCCACAATCTACAGCTACTTTTAATGTAAATATTACTTGGGATAACTCCGATACAGCTTCAAGAGTTGGAGAAAAAGTAAGAGAATGGATAGAAGGTGTTGGTACGGGTGTTTGGAGTGATAATGTATATTTAATTACTGGTCATTGGAATACTATTAGACGAAATGGTGATGAGATTTCTGGTGAGGTTACAACTGCTTTAAGAAGAGAATTGGCCTGTAGGTTTTTAGTAAGTGGCGTGGTTGATTTAACAAAAAATGATAGAAACGGGTCTTTAGATTTTGGAGACGACACTTGTGATAACGAAGCGCTATTGACTTTAGATGACGGAACAGAAATAGTTATTACACTTCATTAGCAATATAAATTTTGATTAGTTTAGAAAAGGTTGTCTATAAAAGGATAACCTTTTTTATTTGGTGATAAAAGGTAAAAAATCTTCAACTTTAGTTTCTCCTTCAAACTTCTTAATGAGTTTTCCTTCTTTGGTGTAAATTAAAATACTAGGAAAAGAACCTACTCCAAATTTATCAGCAAAGGTCAGTCTTGAATCTTGTAAAAAAGTAATATTATTTTGGGTGAATTGATATTTATCACGATACCCTTTAATCATACTCATTTCTTCAAATGAAATAAAAATTATTTCTAATTTTTTAAAAGCAGCTTGATTCTCTTGAATCCCTTTCTTTAACCAACGCGCTTGTTTTTGGCAATGATCACATTCCGAATTAAAATACAAAATAAGTTTTACGCGCTCCGAATCAAAACTATCCTTTGTAAATCTCTGTTGATCTAATGTATAAAAAGTAAAATAAGGAATCTCTTCTGTTGCCTTAACAATAATTTGTTGTGATGGCTTACATGAAATAAATAAGATAATCAGAAAAATAAAAGATACTATGCGCCCCAAATTTTTCATTATTTGGCTAAGCTCTTATTGGTTGATTCAAAATTAAATCTAAGTATAAATTCAATTCCTTTTTCAAATGTTTTCGTTCAATAATTTTATCTAAGAAACCATGCTCTAATAAAAATTCTGCCGTTTGAAAACCTTCTGGTAACTCTTTCCCTGTTGTATCTCTAACAACTCTTGGACCTGCAAATCCAATCAAAGCTCTTGGCTCAGAAAAATTGACATCACCTAACATCGCAAAAGAAGCTGTTGTACCTCCTGTTGTTGGATCGGTACATAAAGAAATATACGGAATTCCCGCATCAGATAATTGCGCTAATTTAACAGATGTTTTTGCCAATTGCATTAAAGATAATGCAGCCTCCATCATACGAGCTCCTCCAGATTTTGAGATAATCATAAAAGGAATATTATTTTTAAGTGAATAATCTGCAGCACGTGCAATCTTTTCACCAACTACCGATCCCATTGACCCTCCAATAAAACTAAAATCCATACAGGCAATTACTAAATCTTTACCAAAGGATTTACCAACTGCTGTTCTAATAGCGTCATTTAGTTTTGTCTTTTCTGTAGCAGCTTTTAGGCGGTCAGAATATTTTTTACTATCAACAAATTTCAAAGGATCTTTTGAAGTAAGTTTTTTATCTAATTCCTTAAATTTATTATCGTCAAATAATATGCTAAAATACTCTGCGGATCCAATCCTTGTATGATATCCATCTTCTGGGCTCACATAAAAATTAGCTTTCAATTCATCAGCATCAACAATTTTACCACTCGGAGTTTTGTGCCAAAGGCCCTTTGGAACATCCTTTTTTTTATCGGTAGGTGTTTGAATACCTTTGTCTTTTCTTTTAAACCATGACGACATAATAGTAGGATTTTTAATGTTTAAATAGTGGAGCAATTTACTAAAAAAATAAAGAGAAACTATAAAATAGTTTCTCTTTATAAAAATGTTTTTTTTAAAATGATTGACCTATAAAGTATCAATATTATTTAAATCTTCAAAGGCTTGTTTTAAGCGTGCCTTAAAAGTCAACTCGCCTTTACGCAACCAATTACGTGGATCATAATATTTTTTATTTGGCTTATCCGCCCCTTCTGGGTTACCGATTTGTGATTTTAAATAGGCAGCATTCTCTCCAAAGAAATCTCTGATTCCAGTTGCAAAACCAAATTGCAAATCGGTATCTATGTTCATTTTCACAACACCATAATCAATTCCTTCTCTAATTTCTTCAACTGAAGATCCTGATCCGCCATGAAATACAAAATCAATTGTATTCTTAGGAACATTATAGTTTTTAGAAATATATTCTTGAGAGTTTAATAAAATTTTAGGAGTTAATTTTACATTACCAGGCTTGTATACTCCATGCACATTACCAAAAGCTGCTGCAATTGTAAATTGCGGGCTCACCTTTAATAATTCTTCATAAGCATAAGCAACCTCTTCTGGTTGTGTATATAATTTTGAAACATCAACATCAGAATTATCAACACCATCTTCTTCACCACCAGTAATACCTAATTCAATTTCTAAAGTCATTCCCATTTTGCTCATTCTAGCTAAATAGGTTTTACAAATTTCAATATTTTCTTCGATTGGCTCTTCAGATAAATCAATCATGTGCGAGCTGTACAATGGTTTTCCAGTTTCGGCAAAATGTTGTTCACTAGCATCTAATAAACCATCAATCCAAGGTAATAATTTCTTAGCGCAATGATCGGTATGTAAAATTACAGGAACTTCATAAGCTTCGGCCAAAACATGTACATGCTTTGCTCCTGCAATACCACCAGCAATTGCTGCTTTTTGATTTTCATTAGACAATCCTTTACCTGCATTAAATTGCGCTCCACCGTTAGAAAATTGAATAATAACAGGTGCATTTAATTCTTTTGCTGTTTCTAAAACAGCATTGATTGTGTTAGAACCAATTACGTTTACCCCTGGTATCGCGAATTTTTTTGCTTTTGCTAATTTAAAAATTTCTTGAACGTCGTTACCAGTAGCAACTCCAGGTTTAATATTGTGAGCCATGTTGTTGTTGTTTTAATTAAATAGCAAAGATACTAAATGAAGAATAACTTAACGTTTTTATCTACCGAAAAGGTTTTAGCTAATAAAAAGCTAAATGACAACATGAATGAAACTGTTCTTTACTTTAAGTGATTGGTATTTTTAGAAAGGATAATTGATACCAATATTATAAACTGCATTTCCAAAATTAAAATTTGCAAACCACTTTTTACTATCTGGCTGGTAAGGCTCATACGTTTTAAATCCTGCATCTAAACGAATTACTAAAAAACTAAAGTCATAACGAATACCTAATCCAGATCCCACAGCAATATCAGCTAATGAATTAAATCCAGTAAATTTTCCTTCAGACTCTATTAGCTCTGAATCTGTGATATCCCAAATATTCCCTGCATCAATAAACAAAGCTCCTTTAAAACTGTTTATTATTTTAAATCGATACTCTAAACTCGATAAGATCTTTAAGCTACCTACATTATATTCGAGTCCTGTTTTTGTAGCTCCTGGACCTAAATCATATATTTTCCATGCTCGTAAGTCGTTTGCTCCTCCAATAAAATAACTCCTACTAAATGGAATTTCATCTGAATTACCGTACGGAACTGCAATTCCTAAAAAGGCTCTGAATGCCAATACTTTGTCTATACTATTGCCCCAAAATTTCTTATACTCTAAATCTAGTTTGACATATTGAGCTACGGGTATTCCTAAAATTTCTTTTTTAGATTCATCCTCAGGCTCTTTTAAAACCAAATTTGACAATCCTCCTGCCGAGGCAAGTCGAGCTCTAAAAAACGAATAGTTGGGGTCATTAAAATTTTCTCTTGTATTGTAAATGAATTCGTATGTAACCATCGGAATAATTACATTCTCAGTAATAATATCATACTGTTTATCTATGTTTTGGGTTTCTTGATATTCAATTGGGTCGGTGCTTTCAAATCCATTTGTTGGATCTAATACATAATCTATATATGGCAATGGAATCAAATCTCCATTTTCATCATAATATTCAGGTGGCGTATTTCCAATACTCTCTGAAACATCAACTAAGTTATCATACTCTGATTTATAAACACTAAAGTAAGCATCTACATTTAAATTTTTTATATACTGAGTGTTAAAAACCTCTAAACGGTGTGATATCCTCTTACTCGACTCCCAGTTATAATCAATAATACCTGTAAACTTTTGCTTATCTAATCCTATGTTTTTTTGAAAACTTGTACCCAGTGTGAATTTTGTTCTAGGTAACATCATTTTAGGAATTATCTTTTCTGTAGGGATAGGAAACATTATTCTTGGCACTTCTAAAGAGACGTCACCTCCAAACTCCCAAGCATTAAAAAATGCTTTATCATTGGTAGCTGCATCTTTTGAGTTAAAAAAAGCTCCTTGAACAGAAAATTGTATTATACTAGCATCTTTAAAAACATTACGGGTTAATAATGATGCTTTACCTGAAATACCAAATTGTTTTATGTTAGAATGTGTTACTTCTGTACTTGCCGAAATTGAATATTTTTTAAACGGTGTTAGATAAATATTCGCTTCAAGATTAGTTGAATCTAGTTCGTTATAATTAATATTCACTAATCTAAAGTTCTTTAACCTTCTTATATTCCTCCTCGTTAAATCATTATTTATATCACTATAAACACTATTGGGTTCAATAAAAATGAAATTTGAAAATAGTTTTGGATTGTATTTAAATTTATTGTGTGTTAAATAATGATATCCTTCAAAATTTTCTTCGTTTGCATAAGGGTCATCTTTACTTTTGTATGAGTAATCAGTAAAAATATTTACTTTGGCAATCTTTTGGATTTGATAAGGAACTATAGATATAATATCATTTTTATCAATTAATCTATTATCAATAGTCATTAAAATATCAGACTTATAAGTATTAGAAGTAGAGTCACCTTTAAAGCCAATCGAGTTTCTAGAAAAATGATAGACCCCTAAATTACGATACATTTTTGTTATTCTATCAGCCTCATTTTCAAACGTATTTAAATTAAAATCAATTCCTGATTTTATCAAGGTTTCATCTTTGTGCAATTCAAAAATTGAATCTAGGATAGGAGTTTTTATAACTCTAGTAACACTATCAAGTTTAAAAATTGTATCGGTTTCAATATTATAAACAACCGTTGCCTTTTTGTTATCTTTTAAGTTTTGATTATAAGAAACTTTAGCTCTAAAATATCCTCTCTGAATAAATTCTTCTTGTAACCTTTCTGCTGTGAGTCTCGTTTTTGCTGAATCTAAAATTACTGGAGCCTCTCCTTTTTTAAAAAACCAATTGTTAAAATCTGATCTATATTTTCGATAAACTCTTGATTGCTTTTCGGATAATACTGCCTTTAATGTTTTTTCTCTACCCGGAAAAGAATCTTTCCAAACCTCATATGAATTAAAAAAATCTTTGTTCCCTAAATTATAAAAATGCAACGCAACTGGTACTGTTAATGCTGTTTTGTTTGGACGCTGAATGATATAGTCTATTACATCATTACTCTTGTTTTTTTTATCATTTACATTTACCGTGTTTTTTTTTAGTAAATGCTCATTGTCTGCAACATATTTGACTGTATTACACGAAGAAAAAAGAAGTAGAGAAATACCGATAAATAGGATTAATATTTTGCAGTTGCTTTTCAACAAATAAGAGTTTAAATTTGCTCAAAAATAACACATTTATAATGTTATCCAAAAGTCAATCAAAGTTAATAACTAGTTTACATCAAAAAAAGTATCGCATTAAACATCAATTGTTTATTGTTGAAGGTATAAAAGCTGTGAATGAGTTTTTGAATTCTGATTTTAACCTACATTCTTTGTTTTGCACTTCGAGCTTTTCTCATCAACTACCAGAGGATAAAATTGAAATTGTTTCTGATACTGAATTAAAAAAAATAAGTAGCTTAAAAAACCCTAATGAAGTGTTGGCACTATTTCAAATTTCTGAAATAAAACCGATTGATACTTCAAAATTTATAGTGATCTTAGATAGCATAAACGACCCTGGTAATTTAGGCACAATTATTCGATTATGTGATTGGTTTGGAATTACCCAGCTTGTATGCTCAAAAGATACTGTAGATTGTTTTAACCCAAAAGTAGTGCAAGCTACAATGGGGTCATTGTCTAGAATTAAAATACAATATATTGATGTTTTAGATTTTTTGACCAAAACTGATTTACCTATTTATACAGCAGTAATGGATGGCGAAAATGTTTATCAAAAAACATTAGATAAAGAAGCAGTTTTGGTAATGGGTAATGAAGCAAATGGAATTTCTGACGATGTATTGAAATTGATAACTCAAAAAATTTCGATTCCAAGATTTGGAAATTTACAACAAACCGAAAGTTTAAATGTAGCAACTGCTACAGCTATTTTGTTAAGTGAGTTTAAGCGTTAGTGAAAAGCCAAATTAATAAAAACCCCTCGAGTACCTAAATAATCTACAGACCCTGTCCACGGACTACTGGGGTCTTCATCATAAACCAATTCATTGTTGATAGCAAATGTGCCTCTGATTGAAGGTGAAAAAATAAAATAGGGCAAATAAAAATCGCAACCAATCCCTAGTTCATATCCAAAATTGCTCGATGTCATTCTAAATTCTCCATTAGAGTTATCATCAGGATTTTTTTCATTACTAGAAAAATTATAATCATAAGAAAACCCTCCTAACACATAAGGTCTAAAATTGTTAAGACGATTGGTACTTAGTTTTAAAAGCAGTGGAAGATGCAAGTAGGTAGCACCAATTTCGCGTACTCTTTCTCTATCACCTCCATCAATATTTGTAAATGTTAACACCTTAGTATTACTAGAAAGCCCAGGTTCTATTCGTAAAGTTATGTTGTTATGAATTTTCCAACCTGCAATCAAACCAACATTAAAGCCTACGCTTGACTCAACTTCTATATACGTATCATTATCGGCATATGAAACCTTAAATGATTTTTGATTCAAACCAAGATAGTACCCCCAATGAATCGTTCTATTATCAAACTTTGTAGAATATTGTATTTTTTCTCTTTGAGCATTCATAGAAAATATTCCTAAAAATACACAGCAAATAAAAAGGGTTATTAGTTTATTCATAATTATTTTGTAGCTGTATAAATAGTTGCTACTCCAAATGTTTGAGGTTTATTTTCTACCTCTATAAACCCAACTTTTCGCAAAATATTGTTAAGAGTTTCTCCATACGGAAATTTTGCTGCAGATTCTGATAAATAGGAATAAGCAGAACCCTCTTTTGAAAAGAGTTTTCCCATGAGTGGCAATATCTTTGAACTATGAAAATTATAAAACTGCTTATACGGACTTTTTGCCGGAACAGATGTTTCTAAAATAACAAAAGTTCCTTTAGGTTTTAATACTCTTAAAATTTCGGCTAATCCTCTTTCTAAAGTTTCAAAATTTCGGATTCCGAAAGCTACAGTAATCGCATCAAATGTATTATTATCGAATGGGATTTTTTCTGAATCGCCTAAAACCAACTCTACATTATTTAAATTTTCTTTGGCAACTTTTTGCTTACCAACATTCAACATTCCTTCTGATATATCTAATCCTATAATTTTTTTGGCACTTGTATTTTTTGATATATTAATCGCTAAATCTCCAGTACCAGTTGCAACATCTAACACCAAGTTTGGCTTGCTATCTGCCACCAACTGAACCACTTTTTTACGCCACTTCACATCAATACCAAAAGATATCATACGGTTTAATCCGTCATAATTATCAGAAATATTATTGAACATTTGAGCAACTTGCTCTTTTTTGCCAAGGTCAGAATCTTTATAGGGTGTAACTTTTTCAGACATAAAATTAACCGTTTATTGCAGATACGTTTTCAATCTTATTCGGAATCATTTGCTTTAGCATATTTTCAATACCACTTTTCAGAGTCATGGTAGCCGATGGGCAGCCACTACAAGCACCTTGCAACACCACATTCACAGTTTTAGTATCCGGCTCATAAGAAACAAATTGAATATTACCTCCATCAGACGCTACAGCAGGCTTTACATATTCATCTAAAATACTGATAATTTGTTGCGAAGTTTCATCCAAATTTTGGGATGAAACAATTGAACTTTTTTCAGAAATTGGAGTTGCCGTTTCTGATATAATTTTGTTACCATCAACAATATAAGTTCTAATAAAGCTTCTTAATTCTTGACCAACTTCTTCCCATTCTACCATATCATATTTGGTAATTGAAATGTAATTTTCAGAAACAAATACTTCTTTTACAAAAGGAAAATTAAATAACCCAACAGCAATTGGAGCTTCTTTTGCTTCGTCAATATTTTTAAACTCATAAGTTTGTGAAGCTAACATTTTATTAGAAACAAACTTCATAACACTTGGGTTTGGAGTTGACTCAGCATAAATCTCAATTGCTATTTTAGCTGATGATTTTTGAGCATCATCAATCAAGTGCCCCCCTTCATTTAAAAAATTTTCAACTTGATCTTTAATTGAATCTGTAATATCTGTCCATTCAACAATATCATATTTTTCAATTGCAACAAAATTAGCTGCGATAAAAACTTTCTTTACAAACGGCAAATGAAATAATTGCTGCGCAAAAGGTGAGTTTTTGGCATCATCAATATTATTATATTCATAACTGCCATTTGTAATTTGAGCAGTGTGTGCAAATTTTAAAATAGCAGGATTTTTTGTGGGTTGTGCTGTTACAGTTATCGTCTTCATTTTTCTACCTTAAATTGATTCGCAAAAATACTAAAACTATCGTTAATAGTTCTAAAATTTTAATGAGTGATATTAAGCCTTTTTGTTATAATTTTATTGTGTACTTCTTTAATATAAAACAAATGAGTGTAAAATATTATTATAATAAAGGTAGGAGATTTTAATCCTGAGTTGTTTTATAAAAAAAAGATATATTTGTTGTATTAATATCAGAAAAAATGTTTAAATAAATGAAAAAAACATCCATTCTTGTTGTATTCATATTGCTAGTAAGCAACATCATTTACAGTCAAAATTATTCAGATAAAAAACATATCAATCAAATTAATAAAGAATACTCGGAAAATCTGCAATTAACAGCAGATGAATCTAAAGAGTTTGAACAGATTCTCTTAAAGTATAATCATCAACTTAAAGGTGCTGAACAAAATAAAAGTTTATTTAATAAAATATTAAAAGAGCAAACTATAGCTGTGTTTAATTTAGTTTCTGCAGAACAATACACTCATTATAAAAAATTGGTTTTAGAATTAGAACCTTATAAAAAATTTAAATTCTGATGAAATACCTTTATTTTTTATTTTTCGTTTTTATAAGTTTTTATCTTTCTGCACAAAACACAACATGTAGTGCTATTGACCCATTTTGCACTGCTGATGGAGTTGACTTTCCTAGCAATACCAATAGTGGCAATGCTGAAGTAGGACCAAATTATGGGTGCTTAGGGACTGATACCCCAAACCCTTCTTGGTTTTATTTAAAGATTGATGAACCAGGAGATTTATTTATGTTGATAGAACAAAATTCAGCAGCAGATTTTACAGGAACTGGGCTCGATGTTGATTTTGTGGCTTGGGGGCCTTTTACAGAGGCAGAATATTTGGCAGGTATCTGTGGAGATTTAACTGGAGGAAATATTGTTCCCGGAGATGGTACTAGTGGAACATCTAATACTACTACAACTCAAGGATGTAGTTACTCTGGAAATGCAGTTGAAAACTTTAATATTATTGGTGCTAATGCTGGAGATTATTTTGTTTTATTAATTACAAACTGGGGCAATGCTCCTGGGTTTATTCGCATGAACCAAACAAATACAAAAGGAGGCTCTACAGATTGCTCTATTTTAGATTCTACCTTGGGGCCTGATCAAAATGTTTGTGAAGGTGATACCGTAGTTTTAGATGCAACACCAACAGCAGGCACTGCAATTTCATATAACTGGTCATTAGATACCGGAGCTGGTTTTAATAATTTTACACCAACACAAACTGGAGCAACACTTACTATTGATGGCACTACAGGAGTTGCTAAAGTTACAGGAACCTACAGAGTAGAGTTAGTTGATATAAATGGAGTAACAGAAACTGACGAAGCGGTTATAACTTTTAGTACAACTCCCATTGCAAATAATACTACAAAAATCGAGCAATGCGATGATGACAATAACAGCTTATGGAGTTTTGATCTTACAACTAGAAACACAGATATTATAGGAGCACAAGACGCAACACAGTTTACTATATCATATTACACGAATCAAAGTGATGCTGATACTGATACTGATCCAATAACCTCACCAGCTACATATATTAACACATCAAACCCACAAACAATATATGCAAGAATAGCAAATAATGGAAATGTTGATTGTTATAATACAACAAATTTTGAGATTGAAGTTTATGATACACCTATTGCTAACCCTGTAACAAATTTACATGAGTGTGATGATAATAATGATGACTCTTGGGATTTTAATTTAGATAGTCAATCGGGAACTATTCTAGGAACACAAGATACTACACAATTTACCATTACATATCATACAAGTTTGGTAGATGCAGATGCAGATGCTAATCCAATTACTACCTCAACTAGTTATACCAATCTTTCAAACCCTCAAACTATATTTGTTCGAATTGATAATAATGATAATAATGACTGTTATAATACAACCAGTTTTGAAATTGAAGTGTTTGATACACCAACCGCAAATATTGTTACTAAAATTGACGAATGTGATGACAATAATGATGGCTTTTTTGATTTTGATTTAACTACTAAAAACACAGATATTTTAGGAGCGCAAGACGCAACACAGTTTACCATTACATATCACACAAGTATAGCTGATGCTGATGCAGATACAAATCCTATTGCAACTCCTTCAGCTTATACAAATACTTCTAGTCCACAAACAATATTTGTTCGGATTGATAATAATGACAATAACAATTGTTATGATACTACTGATTTTGAAATTGAAGTTTACAAAAGCGCTTTCCCCTCAACAACAATAGCATTGTTGGGAAGTTGTGATGACACATCAGTAGGTAGTGATTTTGATGGATTTATTATTTTTGATTTAACACAAAGAGAAACGGAAATTTTAAATGGGCAATCTACTGCTGATTTTACGCTTACCTATTTTACAGATGCAGGATATACAACCCAAATTCCTGTTGGAGATATAGCTAATTTTACAAATACAGTTGCTGGTGGACAAACCATTTATGTTAGAATGACTAATAATTTAAATGCCAATTGTTATTCTGACACTTCTTTTGAAATTGAAGTTTTTCCATTACCTGTTTTAAATACGTCACCCGGAATCCCTCCATACGAATTAATACAATGTGATGATCCAAGTAATGATGCTGAAGCAAATTTTAATTTAAACCAAGCAAATGGAGATGTAATTAACCCCGTTACGACAGAAACATTTATTTATTACACTTCAGAAGCTTTAGCTATTGCTGGAGTTCCTGGTACAGAAATTCCAGATGCAACTGCTTATTTTGTTACGGGTAGTGTAGATCAAGTTTGGGTTAGAGTAGTAACTGTGAATGGATGTTTTAGAACAGCTATGGTTAATTTAATTATAAGACCTTCACAAATCAATCCAGATTATCAATTGTACGAATGTGATGATTTTTTAGACATCGATGGGAATGATACGCCTACTAACAACGACACTGACGGAATTACAACTTTTGATTTTCAAGATGAAATAGATTTAATATTAGCGCCTTTTGCAGGCACTGCTGGTGTTTCTGTTAGTTGTCATCATACCGAGGCAGATTCAGATGCAGGTATTAACCCAATAGACCCAACAACCTATTCTAATTATCGAAATAAGACATCTGCTAATCAAGAAAGAATTTGGGTACGTATAGTAAGTACTTTAGGAAATGATTGTTTAGCCAATGGAAATTTTATCACCCTAAATGCAAATCAAGTACCAATTGCAAATACAGTTGCAGATTTAAAATTGTGCGATAATGATGACGATGGTGATAATACCAATGGTATAGGAGTTTTATTTGATTTAGAAAGTCAAACAAATTTAATTAGAGAAACGGGTACTGTAGCTACTGATTTCCCAATTACATACCACCTCTCTAAAGCAGATGCAGACACAGGAAATTCACCTCAAAGCAGTCCATTCTCAAATACAACTAATGGTCAAACCATTTATGCAAGGATCGTAAATACAGCAACAGGTTGTGTTAATGCACATATAGAATTTAGCTTAATTGTTAACTCATTACCAATTATAGATTTTACAAATATATCTTTAGCATCAGAATGTGATAACGATGATGATGGGGATGACACAAACGAAATAGGAGTCACTTTTGATTTAGGAAGCTTGAGAGATGATTTTAAAAACTTGCAACCAGATATTGCAACTGTAAATTATATAGTAACTTATCATGAAAATTTAACAGATGCACAAGCTTCTCCAGGGCTAAATCCTTTATCAGATTTATATCCAAATATCATTAATAATCAAACCATTTTTGTTCGTATAGAAAATGACAATACAGGATGTATTAGAATTGAAGAATCTCCTATATTTTTAGTAGTAAACCCTTTGCCAATATTAACTCCAATTACAATTGCACCAGCTTGTGATAATGATGAAGATGGTGATGATACTAATGGAAGTGTTACTTGGAATTTAGATGATTATATTGGCGATTTCACTTCAATGCAAACAACAACAGATCCTGTTACTGTAACTTTTCATACTACATTGTCAGGAGCATCTTCAACACCATTTACAGATGAAATTACAACAACATCTGCATATTTAAACACTTCAAATCCAGAGCAAATTTTTGTTCGAGTTACAAACAATATAACAGGATGCTTTAGAGCAATTCATGCTTTTGATTTAATTGTGAATCCATTACCAGAATTTGAATTAGCAGATGAATCGTTAGTCTGTGAAAATATATTACCACATGAAATTTCAGTAGAAAATCCTACCGAGAGCGATTATTTGTATGAGTGGTTTAACTCTAACGGAGTCTCTATCGGCAACGACCAAACTCTGATAATTACTGATACAAATGATATTACAGTAGCAGGCGTTTATTATTTAGTTACAGCTACAAATCCTACAACTTTTTGCGAACGAACTAAATCAATTAGAGTATGGAAATCTTCTATAGCAACAATAACCGATGCCGATATTATTACAGTAGAATTTAGCAGTCCTGAAAATTCTATAGAAGTATTGACAGCTAATTTAGGAAGTGGAGATTATGAATTTGCATTAGAACACCCTAGAGATAGCAGGTATTATCAAGATGACCCAAAGTTTGTAGATTTAATGGGAGGTATTTACACCTTACTTGTAAGAGACAAAAATGGTTGTGGAGAAACTTCTATTGAAGTCGTGTTAATAGACTATCCCAGATTCTTAACCCCTAACAATGATAGTTATAATGATACTTGGCAATTACTAGGAGTTGAATCAGCAAAATTTACAGTTTCACCAATCGAGATTTATGATAGGTACGGAAAGCTTGTTACAATAATTAACGCTACAGATATTGGTTGGGATGGTACCTATAATGGTGCCGCTTTACCGAGTGGTGGTTTTTGGTTCGCACTCACTTTGACTGACCAACTTGGTAAAACAACTCTACATCGGGGTAATTTTAGTTTAGTAAGACGGTAATATTTTTTCTTTTGTTATATTTGCTAGCATCAAAAAAATACATTCTAACTTACTATGAGAAAACTAACTATATTATTTTTAGTATTCAGCTCAACTTTTATATATTCTCAATCTCCTAATGATATAAATGGTGCTACCGCAATTTGCGGCGATATAGATTTTACATATACACCAACTGGCCCAGGTGTAGATGATTTTTTGACAAATGCAAACCCAACTTGCTTACCAACTGATCCAGTAGAAAGTCAAAGTATATGGTTAAGATTAACTTTTGACACTGGTGGTTCTTTAGAGTTTACATTAATTCCAAACAATAATTCCGACGATTATGATTGGGCTCTTTTTGATATTACAACTGCACCAGCAAACAGTACAGGTACGCAATTAAGATGTTCTTCAACAATGTTTTTAGCACCTAATGGAGCAACAGGTCTTGGAAATGGCGCTACTGATATTTCTGAAGGCCCAGGAACTGGAGATGGGTTTTTAGCACCAGTAAATGTAAATGCAGGTGATGTATTATTACTTTTTATAAACAATTGGTCTTCTTCTACTTCAGGGTTTGATTTAAGTTTTGGAGGTACGGCAACTTTTAATCCACCACCAACAAATGAAGTACCTGTTGGAGTTGCCTTAGACATAGAAGAATGTGACGCCGATGGAGTTCCAGATAATGCTACACTTTTTGATTTAACTGTAAATTCTCCTATAATGATAGGAGCACAAACAGGAGTTACAGTAACTTATCATGAAGTAGAAGGCGATGCTCAAATTGGAGCAAATGCTATTAATACTCCATCATCATTTCAATCTGGCCCTCAAACTATTTATGCAAGAATTACCAATACAGGTACCGAGTGTTTTTCGGTGGTTGAATTTAATCTAATTATTACTGGCAGTTTAACGTTAACCGCACCTGATATAGAAATATGTGATGATAATAATGATACTCTTTGGGATTTTGATTTAACTCAAAGTGATGTATCCATTTTAAATGGACAAGCAGGTTTGATCGTATCTTATCACGAAAATCAAAATGATGCGTTAAATGATATAAGTCCAATTGTTGGCTTGTATCAAAACACATCAAATCCACAAATACTTTGGGCAAGATTAGATGATCCAATCGGCGGATGCTTCGGTGTCGATGATTTTAGAATTGAGGTATTCAATACACCAATTGCATTAACTGCACCAACCATGGTTTTATGTGATGATGACAATAATGGAACCATGCCGTTTATGTTAACAGACCAAGACGCATTTATAAATACAGATGTTGGAATGACAATTACATATCACCCAACACAGGTAGATGCAGATAGTAATATGAATGCTATTTCGAGCCCTTTTGAAAATGGTAGTACAATAATTTATGCCCGTGTAGAAAATGATTTAAAAACTGACTGCTATACAACTTCAAGTTTTGGTTTAGAAGTTTATGATTCTGCTTTTCCGCTAGATACAGCTAGTATTGCTAATTATTCTTTTTGCGACAATAATTTAGATGGCGATGACACCAATGGTTTTATTGAATTCGATTTAACTCAAAAAGAAACTGAAATACTCAACGGACAAGCTCCTTCAGATTTTACCTTGACTTATTTTACAGCTTCAGATTATAATGCTTTAAGTTTAATTGCTACTCCCTCTGTTTTTACAAATACAATTGTAAATGGGCAAACCATTTATGTGCGTATGACCAACAATTTAGAAGGGGCTTGTTTTTCTGATACTTCTTTCGAAATTGAAGTTTTTGAATTGCCTGTTTTAAATACACCTCCTTTTGTCTTAGAACAATGCGATGATGATTTCGATGGATTCAACGTTTTTAACCTAACTGAAATCAATACCGATATTGTTACCTCCATTACCTCAGAAATATTTACGTATCACGAATCTCCTGCGGATGCTATTTCTGGTGGAAGCCCAATTCCAAATCCAACAACCTATACCAATATAGATCCAAATATTGATACAAATGTTTGGGTACGGATAGAAAATAGTAATGGCTGTTTTAGAACTACACAAATAGAATTGGTTGTAAAACCATCTGCAATTCCAACTAATTTTTTAGAAGAATTTTATGCCTGTGATGATGGTACAGATACCACTGACGGAATTGCAACTTTCAACTTTAGTAGTGTTACTGCTCAGATCGAAGCTATTTTTCCAGTAGCAATTGATGTCTATTATTATGAAAATGAAGCTGATGCTACCAGTGAAATTAACGAAATACCAGACCCTAGTAATCATCAAAACACCAACTCTCCTGGAATACAAGAAATCTGGGTAAGAGCCGATAGCCAATTAGGAAACGATTGTTTAGGAAACGGACATCATGTTACCCTATTTGTAAACTCACTACCTCAGTTTGATGTAGATTTAACAAGGATTGTTTGTTTAAACCTACCTCCTATCACTTTAGAAACTTACAATGCAAATGATAGCTATTCCTATGTTTGGACGGATGAAAATAATGCGATTATCAGCAATCAACCAACAGCAAGTGTATCCGTTGGTGGGGTATATACCGTAGTAGCAAGTTTTACGTATCCTGACGGAACAGTATGTCAATCTGAAGAAAGAACAACTACAGTAAGTGAATCTATCATTGCAACTATTAATATTAATGATGTAACTATTGTTGATGATTCTGAAAACAATACCATCACCATTAACAACACTGGTACAAATCTAGGAATTGGTGATTATGAGTTTGCCTTAGATGATGGCAATGACGGAATTGGTTTTTACCAAGACGAACCCTATTTTGAAAACGTTGCTCCAGGTATCAGAACCATTTATGTACAAGATAAAAACAATTGTGGTGTCGTAAAACTGAAAGTGGCTGTTATCGGTTTTCCAAAATTCTTTACACCAAATAATGACGGTGAAAATGATACTTGGCAAATAAAAGGTGTTGGAGAAAATTTCTTCTCGAGTTCTCTCATTTATATTTATGATCGCTATGGTAAAATGATTACAAAAGTAGATCCTACTACTCAAGGGTGGGATGGATATTACAACGGAGAATCTCTACCATCTACCGATTATTGGTTTACTGCCGAACTCATAGACCAAAACGGAAATACCCGAAACCGTAAAGGACACTTTAGCCTTGTGAGGAGATAGTGCAAAATAAAAAAGCCTCTCAAAGCTGAAAGGCTTTATTTCTAAATTCAACTAATATTAGATATTAAAAACCAATGAAATGGTATATTTTGAAGTGTCAATATCAAGATTTGCTGGAGCTACTTGATCATAATCTGCATAAAAATCATAAATACCAGTTTGCTGAGAATTTTCATAAGCAAAATCTAATTTTACAAATCCGAAGCTGTAACCAGCACCAAAAGAATATCCTTTTAAATCATCTGATGAAATAGCATTCTTATATGGGCTTTGTTGAAAGTGATACCCACCTCTTAAACTCAATTGTTTTACTCTCCATTCTGTACCAACTCTAACTTCTGATGTTCCTTGTAAGTCACTATCAAAATATTGATTTTCTTGTTGAAAATCTCTTGAAGGATCTAAACTAATATTACTATAATTTCTAAATGTATAATCTAAACTGATCAGCCCTTTTTTACCAAATATGTATGCTGCACTAGCAGTATATTTGCTTGGTGATCTAAGTTCATAATAAAAGCCATTTAGCAAACCTGAATTATTATACGATTCTTCTAACAGGTTATACCAAACCGGAGATTGATATGCTAAACCGAGGCGTAAATTTTCTGTTGGCTTTACAATAAATCCAAGGCTAAAAGAAAAGCCATAACCCGAAGTCCAAAGTTCTTCTAAAGAACTTGAAAGATAACGAGGAAGGCGATCACCATTATCGTTATAGTTTTCTTCTTCTAAATAGGCAGATTGATAAAATCGTAAGTCATGAGAGTTAAATGAAGCACCTATGTACAAATTATCTTTGTATTGCGATGCAAATGAAAAAGTATATTTATTATTTTTCCCACTTGTATAGTTTTCAAAATATTGTCTATCAGCATTTAAATATATATTATCCGGATCTGGATTATCTTCATCATAATCCTCATCATAAATAAAAGTTGGATAATCACTATTTCCATCAGCTATCCAAAAATTTTTAAAATTTCTCGCCAAACTATAATTAAATCCTATGGCTGTATTATGCCAATCTGAAAAATTATTTTTAAATACAAATACTGCCCCCATTTGAGATAAGGTTGTATAGTTGTCATTTAAGGAAGTATTTGTTCCGTAATAATTAGCTCCAATCTTTTGATCTCTAATATTAAGTGTAGCCGAAAACTCACTCTTCAGAAATACTGCTGTCCCTGCGGGATTAATTTCGATGGCGCTTAGATCTCCGCCCAAAGCGCCAAAGGCTCCGCTCATTGCTCTAAAACGAGCAGTACCATTATTGTCTTCGCCTGTAAATAACACACCTAAATCTCCATACCCCATCAATGATGATGGCTCTTGAGCATTAGACACAAATGCACATAATAAGGCTGCTATAAATAGTGTTTTTTTCATAATATTTTAAGTTTAGGTATTATCTTCTTCTAGCAGGAGAGCTAGCTCTTGAACTTGATGAGCTTCTTGACCCAGAACTTCTACTTGACGATGCCGTATGGTTAGATCGTGTAGATGTTTGTCTGCTAGAACTTCTTGTTGATGATGAAGGTTTATAACTCGAGTTGCTATTTGTGTTACCTGTATAGCTCTTCCTAGTAGAATTGTTAGTTCTTATAGAACTACTATTTCTTGTACTAGTAGTATTAGTATTTTTCCTTTTTACATAAACTACTTTAGTAGGTTTCGTAGTAGTAGAACTATTATTAACCACACTTCTTCTTCCACTAGACCTCACGGCACCACCAGATCGACTTCCTCCAGACGACCTACTACTTCTACTTGGGCTATAACTTCTTGTACTACCACTTCTTGGAGTGGTGCTTCTAGTGCTTGTTCCTGTACTTCTAGTTGGACTTTTATAAGTTCTCCTTGTTGTTTTTTTAGTTGTAGTAGCATTTCTTGTGTTTCTTGTATTTCTAGTGCTTTTGCTATTTGATGTAGATTTGCTACTTCTTCTACTTGTAGTATTTCTAGTTCTGTTAACATCGGCAATTTCTGTTGCACGTCTAGAATAGTTTGAACGACTAGAGTTTACACTCGTAGTGCCTCTTCTACCATATGAGCTACTTCCTCCTCCTGTATTATATGCATTTCGTCTTCCATAAGTATCATACCCTCTATAATAAGGCGGATAGTAACCACCTCCATAATAAGGCGGATAGTAACCACCTCCATAATAAGGCGGATAATAACCACCTCCATAATATGGCGGATAGTAACCACCATAATAAGGAGGGTAATATCCATAAGCATAATATGGTGGACAATAGTTATAAAACGGATTACAATAACCATAATAGGGATAACCATACCCATAATTAAATCCAACACCAAAAGTAAAGCTTACAGAAACATTGTTCGATGTTCCCCAAGCAGCACTTTCATTTGTGTAATTTACATCATCAACATATATCGTATCGTATTGTTCTTCAAGAGAATTATCATAATAATAGTCGTTAACATTTGTAATTAGATCACCGTCTTCTATTGATTTGTATTCATTCAACTTTAGTAAAAAATAATTTACTTCACCATCACTAGTTTCTTCAACAATAACTGTTTTGGTACTGTTAGGTGTAGCATAGATTCCATCATCTTCATTATACGCGCTTTGGTAAGATCCACAAGAAGTTAGGCTTAAAAGAATAATTACAAATAAAGAGTATCTATGTGATTTGATATTTAATGTGTAAAAATCTTTCATAATCCTTTGTTTTTTTTATGACGAACTATTTAAAATAAGTAGTTTTGTCAAAATTAATATTATTAATACGAATGTTACAATATTTGTGCCAAACTTTTGACAATGAGTAAGAGATTAACAACTAGAGAAGATGATTATTCTAAGTGGTATAACGAGCTAGTCGTTAATGCAGACTTAGCAGAAAATTCTGGAGTAAGAGGATGCATGGTCATAAAACCTTATGGTTATGCTATTTGGGAAAAAATGCAAGCAGAGCTTGATAGAATGTTTAAAGAAACAGGGCATGAAAATGCTTATTTCCCATTGTTTATTCCAAAATCTTATTTCTCAAAAGAAGCAAGTCATGTTGATGGATTTGCAAAAGAATGTGCAGTGGTAACACATTATAGATTAAAGAATGATAAAAATGGAAAAGTTGTAGTTGACGAAACTGCAAAATTGGAAGAAGAATTAATTGTTCGTCCCACTTCTGAAACAATTATTTGGGACACCTATAGAAAATGGATCGAGTCTTATAGAGATTTACCAATCCTGGTAAATCAATGGGCTAATGTGGTGAGATGGGAAATGCGTACTCGTTTATTTTTACGCACCTCAGAATTTTTATGGCAAGAAGGACATACCGCACACGCAACAGAAGAAGAAGCGTTGCAAGAATCTAAACTGATGCAAAAAGTTTATGCTGAGTTTGCAGAAAATTTTATGGCGATGCCTGTAATTCAAGGATCAAAATCTGAAAGTGAACGTTTTGCTGGAGCATTAGAAACTTATACTATTGAAGCTTTAATGCAAGATGGAAAAGCTTTACAAGCAGGAACATCACACTTTTTGGGACAAAATTTTGCAAAAGCATTTGATGTTAAGTTTACTTCTAAAGAAGGAAAAAGAGAATTTGTTTGGGCAACTTCTTGGGGAGTATCAACACGATTAATGGGTGCTTTGGTAATGACACACTCTGACGACAAAGGCTTGGTATTACCTCCAAAATTAGCACCATTCCAAGTAGTAATTGTTCCTATTTACAGAAATGATGAGCAATTAGATGCTATCATTGAAAAAGCAAACGAATTAGTTACCAATTTAAAAAAGGCTGGAGTGTCTGTTAAATTTGACAAAAGAACAACTCATAAACCTGGTTGGAAATTTGCTGAATATGAATTAAAAGGCGTGCCTTTAAGAATCGCTATAGGTCCAAGAGATCTTGAAAATGGAACATTAGAAATTGCCAGAAGAGATACTTTAGAAAAGCAAACTATATCTATTGATGATACGGTTTCTTTCGTTGAAAAAACTTTGTCAGAGATTCAAGATAATTTATTTAACAAAGCAATGAATTATCGCAATGAGCATATTACAAAAGTAAATTCATTTGACGAGTTTAAAAAAGTGCTTGAATCAAAAGGTGGATTCATATCAGCCCATTGGGATGGTACGATTGAGACAGAAGAAAAAATCAAAGAATTGACAAAAGCTACAATTAGATGTATCCCAAATGATGCTAAAAATGAAGATGGTAAATGTGTATATTCTGGAGCAAAATCAATCAAAAGAGTTCTCTTTGCAAAAGCATATTAAAATAGTTTAAAAAAAGTTTTGCGAAGTTAAAAATAGTTGTATTTTTGCATCCGCTAAGGCAAAGAAATGTAATGGTCCGTTCGTCTAGGGGTTAGGACGCATGGTTTTCATCCATGTAACAGGGGTTCGATTCCCCTACGGACTACAAGTATTAAACAAAAAGATATTATGGCAAATCACAAGTCAGCATTAAAAAGAATTAGAAGCAACGGTGCTAAACAATTAAGAAATAAGTATCAGCATAAAACTACACGTAATGCTGTAAGAGATTTACGTGCTGCAACTGATAAAAAAGAAGCTGAAGCTTTATTACCTAAAGTTGTTGCAATGCTAGATAAACTAGCAAAGAACAATGTTATTCACAAGAATAAAGCGGGTAACTTAAAATCTAAGTTAACAAGACAAGTTGCTACTTTATAAGCTGTAAATCAGTTATAATTTATTGAAAGTCGCTTACTTAATTGTGAGCGATTTTTTTTGTTCCAAAATTTTTTATTACCATTCAAAAGAACGATTTGCATCTAATCGTATAAAAATAAAAAGGAGTAGTGTAAAGCCCCAGAGCGAAGATCCTCCATAGCTAAAAAATGGTAATGGAATTCCGATTGTTGGTAATAATCCAATCACCATTCCTATATTTATAGTAAAGTGAAATAAAAAAATAGTGGCAATGCTATAGCCATAAACCCTGCTAAAAACACTTTTTTGACGTTCTGCCACATGAATGATTCTTATGATAAAAGCTGAAAATAGTATGATGACTAAAACGCTTCCAATAAAACCCCATTCTTCTCCAACGGTACTAAAAATATAATCGGTGTCCTGTTCAGGAACAAAATCACCTTGAGTTCTATCACCTTCTAAAAAACCTTTTCCAGAAAACCCACCTGAAGTAATTGTTTTTATAGCTTGGTCTGTATTATACCCTATTTCTTTTGTATCAGTAGTCTTGCCTAAAACGATGTTGAATCGATCTCTATGTCTTTGCTCAAAAATATTACTAAAAATAAATTGGACACTAAAAATGAATAAACTAGCAACTATGAAAATTCCTGTGAGCTGTATCCAATATTTTTTTAATTTGGACCTGTTGTAGATTACTAAATAGATAATAAATAAAAGAAAGGTTACCACAACAATTAAAATTGTCACAGGAAATACACCAATACTTCCAAGTTTTAATGTCAGTAAAAAAATAAGAACCGCCATAAATCCAATCACAAAATAAAATCCTGATAAACCTTCTCTGTAAAAAATAAAGAAGAAAGATAAATAAACCAATGCTGACCCAGGATCTGGTTGTAACGTAATAAGTAATGCAGGTAAAAAAATGATAAAAAATGCCTTGATATGATTCTTAAAAGGTTTAAAAGTAAACGCTTGATCTGATAATAATTTTGCTACTGCCAACGCCGTAAATGCTTTTGCGAATTCGGCGGGCTGTATGGTAAAAGAGCCTATGGCATACCACGATGTAGCTCCGTTTATATTTTTACCAACAACAAACAATCCTATCAAAGAGAGTATTGAAACAATATAAAATATGGATGAAAAACGTTCATAAAAACGAGTTTCTATAAAGAGGACAATGATGATAATTGGAATGGTCAATCCAATCCACATAAGTTGTTTTCCATAACGTGAATTAAAATCTAAAATTTCGAAATGATCTTCGGAAGTTGATGCTGAATAGATATTAATCCAACCAACAAAAACCAATAGGAAAAACATTAAAACGAGCCAGCCGTCTACCCCTTTAAATATGTTAGTTTTTTCCCTCTGCACGATAATTTAGGCTGTTTATTTGGTTGTCGTATTCTTCTTGTAAGCTTCCGTTTAAAATCCTTTTTTCAAGATATTCCCTATTAGTATCACCGCTCAAATATTTTTCGATCATCAAAGTTGCAATTGGTCCTGCCCAACGTGATCCCCAATAGCCATTTTCAACAAAAACGGCAATGGCGATTTTTGGATTGTCTTTTGGAGCAAAAGCAATAAAAATAGAATGGTCAGTAAGCTTGGTTCTTACACCATTTATTTTTGTATAATTTTCTGCGGTACCTGTTTTACCGCAAATTTCAATTCCCTCAACACGTGATGAATGAGCAGTTCCATCAGGGTGCTCAAATACATCATACAAACCTTCTATAATTGGTTCAAAATATTTTTTATCAATAGTGGTTACATGTTTTGAAACAAACTTTTTATCGATACTTTCTCCTTTTACATCTTTTACAATATGAGGCGTATAATAAAACCCTCTATTCGCAATTGCTGCTGTCATATTTGCTAATTGGATAGGCGTTGTTATTACTTCACCTTGTCCAATTGCATTAGATAATGTATAGGTTGCTGTCCAGTTTTTGGCTGGGTACCACTTATCATAATAATCTGCATCAGGAATTAATCCTTTGCTACCTACTGGCAAATCATAGCCCAAAAAATTTCCTAAACCAAAACTCTCAACATGCTTATTCCAAGTATTCATTCCATCTCTTGGACGGTCATATTTTTCGATAATTCTGCGATATGTATTTGCAAAATAGGAGTTACAAGATGTATAGATACCAAAATTTAAATTTACTGGACTAGAATGTGAATGACATCCCATTTTTCTATTCCCATATCTATATCCTTGTTGGCAAGAAAAAGTAATATTTTCATCAATAACATTTTCTTGAAGGGCAATGAGAGAATTTATTATTTTAAAAGGTGACCCCGGAGGATATTGAGCTTGCAACCCTCTATCGTACATTGGCCTATTAATAGTGTCTCCAAAGAGTCTGACTGAATTTTTTGAACGGATTCTACCCACCATTAAATTTGGGTCATATGTTGGCGCAGTGACCAATGCTAAAATTTCTCCAGTTGCTGGTTCAATAGCTACAATACCACCCCGCTTACCGTTCATTAATTGATCTCCGTATTGTTGCAGAATAGCATCGAGTGTTAAAGTAACATCCTTTCCTGGGGTTGCTAAGGTATCAAATTTCCCATTTTTATAGGAACCAATTTCTTTGTTGAATCTATCTTTTTGAATACGCTTAACACCTTTAACTCCACGAAGATAATTTTCATAGGTTTTTTCTACTCCTTGAAAACCAATCAATTCACCTTGCTGATAATAATTACTTTCCTTAATTTTCTTTTCATTTACTTCGCTAATGTACCCTACCACATTGGCAGCAGTTTTTAATGGGTAATTTCTAATAGCTCTTTTTTGAATATAAAAACCTTTATACTTGTACATTTTTTCTTGCAAATAAGCATAATCATCTTTTGAAACTTGAGGGATGAATACAGAAGGTAATCTTCTTGAGTAATTTTCAGCTTTTTTAAATTGCTTTAGAAATTTTGTTTTATCAATATTTAATAAATTACAAAACTCAATCGTGTCTAAAGGTTTTACTTCGCTAGGAATAATCATTAAGTCATACGATTGCTCATTGGCAACCAATAACTTTCCATTTCTATCAAAAATATACCCTCGCTCAGGATAGTCATAAACTCTTTTTACAGATGCATTGTCAATAGGTGATATTTGATATGGATTGTCTAATACTTGCAAGTAAAACAATCTTACAACAAAGATGACTCCTATTAATAAGACTAGACCATATAAGATTGCTCCTCGTTTCATTTTATTTCTTTTTACTAAATAAAATGATAACAATAAAAATAGTGGCAGTTGTAAATAATGTGCTTAATAACGTTTTTATAAAAATGGTTTCGAAACTGTTAAAGCTAAAATATTCTAATCCAAAAAGGATAAAGTGATGGATGAAAGTTAGAATTAAAATAAAAGAAAAAGATTTGCCAAAAGAAATGGAGCGAATATTAAACGTCTGAAAATCAAAATCCGTTTTGTTTAAGATTTTTGAAAGTAGAGGTAATCTAATATAAGCAATAAACAGTGTTGCGGCTGCATTTATTCCTCCAGAGTTTGAAAAAAAATCGATTGCTAAGCCTAGTAGAAAACTTAAAAACATGAACGACCCTTTTTCTTTTCTTAATGGATAAAAAATCACAAATATGATATAGATATATGGGTTAAGGTATTCAAATAAGTTGATGTTATTTAAAATTAACACCTGAATTAGCACCAAGCCAATAAACAAAACGATATTTTTAATAATGAGATTATTCATTGTTTGTAGCTTCTAATTGTTGAATTTCTTCTTTGTGTAAATTAGTAATCACTTGAATATTTCCTAACGCACTCATATCATTAAACAACGTAATATTTATTAATCTATTTTGCTCAAAATCTTTAATAGTCCCAATCAAAATTCCTTCAGGAAAAATAATAGATTTACCTCCTGTTACAATCGTATCTCCTATTTTAAATATTGCTTGTCGTGGAATATCGTTCAGCTGAACAGTTTTGTAATTCTTTCCATCCCAAGAAAGTGTTCCAAAATGATTGTTGTTTTTTAACTTGGCATTAATATAAGAGTAATTATTTAAAATAGATATTACCGTAGCGTAATTACCCGAAACACTGTTTGTAGTCCCTATAATTCCTTTGCTATTTACTACAGCCATTTCAGTATCAACTCCATCATTTAACCCTTTATTAATGGTTAAATAGTTATTCCGTTTAGTATAGTTATTGTTGTAAACTTTTGCCGAAATATATTGATAGCGCAAAAATTGATTCAACGTATCTATAACATGATTTTCTATGAGCAAGTTATTTTTTAATCGAGTATTTTCTTTAGACAATCGTAAGTTTTCAGATTTTAAATGAATGAATTCATTAATGCCATTTACCCTTTTATAAAAACCTCCAGTTACAGCATTGGCAGAATTTATAAATTTACTTTTGTGATATGAGTGGCTTTGAATTGTAAAAAATAAGGCAACGATTTCTAGCATTAAAAACAGTAAAAAATACCGATACTTTTCAATAAATCGAATTATTTGTTGCATACGTCAGAAAAGTTATTGCCGCTATTTAAGTAAAACTGTCTTGTATTTTTCTAAATCTTTAAGTGTAATTCCTGTACCCCTAACTACAGCTCTTAAAGGGTCTTCGGCTACATAAACAGGTAAATCTGTTTTACGAGAAAGCCTTTTATCTAGCCCTCTTAACATAGATCCACCACCTGCAAGATAAATTCCTGTATTATAAATATCAGCAGCTAGTTCTGGTGGAGTTTGAGATAAGGTTTCCATCACAGCATCTTCAATTCTTAAAATAGATTTGTCTAATGCTTTGGCTATTTCCCGATACGAAACCTGTGCTTGTTTTGGCTTACCACTCAACAAATCCCTCCCTTGAACCAACATCTCCTCTGGCGGGTTATCTAAGTCTTCAGTAGCAGCTCCTATTTCAATTTTAATAAGTTCAGCAGTACGCTCACCAATGTGTAAATTGTGTTGTGTACGCATATAATAGGAAATATCATTTGTAAAAACATCCCCTGCAACTTTAACTGATTTGTCGCAAACTATTCCTCCTAATGCAATTACAGCAATCTCTGTAGTACCTCCTCCAATGTCAATAATCATATTTCCTTTTGGCTGAGTAATGTCAATACCAATACCTATTGCAGCTGCCATTGGTTCATGAATTAAATAAATTTCTTTGGCATTCATATGTTCTGCAGAATCTCTAACTGCTCGTTTCTCTACCTCTGTAATTCCAGAAGGAATACAAATAACCATTCTTAATGATGGTGTCCAAAATTTCTTTTTGATTGTTGGAATATTCTTGATAAACTCTTTGATCATCTGCTCAGAAGCTTCGAAATCAGCAATTACACCATCTTTTAGTGGTCTAATCGTTTTTATACTCCCATGGGTTTTACCCTGCATCATGCTGGCTTCTTTACCAATTGCAATAATTTTACCGGTAGTAATATCTTTTGCAACTATTGATGGTTGGTCAACACTCACTTTACCATCATGGATAATAAGTGTATTTGCTGTTCCTAAATCAATAGCGATATCTTCGGTCATGAAGTCGAAAAATCCCATATCTTAGTTTGTCTTTTGGAGTTAATTCACAAATTTAAAAAAATAATAGACTTAATCATTAAAAACAGTAAGTAAAAAGCGTTAATTTTTACTTACTGTTTTCTTTGAAATATATTTGATTACTTTTTTATTAATAAAAACAAAATCAATCAATTAACTTGTTTTTTTTATTGAAGATAAAAATATTAATGCTTAAAATGGCGGGTTCCAGTCATTACCATCGACATTCCGTTTTCATTACAATAATCAATTGATAATTTATCTTTAATAGAGCCTCCTGGTTGTATTACTGATGTGATTCCTGCTTTGTCTGCTATTTCTACACAGTCTGGAAATGGGAAAAAAGCATCACTTGCCATAACAGCACCGCTTAAGTCAAAGCCAAAATGAGTTGCCTTTTCTACCGCATGATTCAAAGCATCTACCCTACTTGTTTGTCCAGTACCACTTGCGAATAATTGTTTATTCTTAGCAAACACGATGGTGTTCGACTTTGTATGTTTACAAATTTTTGAAGCAAAAATTAAATCATCTAACTCTTGAGTTGTTGGACTCGTATTTGTAACAGTTTCTAAGTCAGAAAGCGCATCTGTTACATTATCAATATCTTGAAACAACACCCCATTCAAAGCTGTTCTAAATTGCGTTTTTGGCAACTCAATCTCTTTTTGTATTAAAATAATTCTATTCTTTTTACCTTTTAAAATAGCTAAGGCATCTGTATCATATCCAGGTGCAATCACAACTTCACAAAATAGCTTGTGAATTTCATTTGCAGTGTTTAAGTCAATCGCTTTATTAGAAATCAAAACACCTCCAAAAGCTGAAGTTGAGTCACCTGCGAGTGCATCAACATAAGCTTGATGTAAAGTTTCTCTCTGCGCTAGTCCGCAAGCATTGTTGTGTTTTAATATTGCAAAAGTTGGTGTGTCAGCTTTAAATTCTTTCATTAAATTTACTGCTGCATCAACATCTAATAAATTATTATATGATAACTCTTTGCCATGTAATTTATCAAATAGCGCTTCTATATCTCCAAAGAAAAATCCTTTTTGGTGTGGATTCTCCCCATATCTCAACGTTGCAGATTTATCAAAACTTTGTCTAAATACAGTTTCATCAGTATTTAAATAATTAAAAATTGCGCTATCGTAATGACTAGAAATGCCAAAAGATTTTGCAGCAAAACTTTTACGCTGAACAATAGTTGTTGTGCCATTATTTTTTGAAATGATATTTAAGAACTCATCATATTGATCCATTGATGAAACACAAATAACATCGTTAAAGTTTTTAGCTGCTGCTCGAATTAATGAAATTCCGCCAATGTCAATTTTCTCAATAATTTCTTGTTCAGACGCATCACTTAAAACTGTTTTTTCAAATGGATACAAATCTACAATCACAATATCAATTTCTGGAATATCGAATTCAGTAATTTGTTCCTTATCCCTTTCGTTATCGCGACGAGTTAAAATCCCACCAAAAACTTTTGGGTGTAATGTTTTTACGCGCCCACCTAAAATAGATGGGTATGAAGTTAAATCTTCTACAGGAACTACTTCTATCCCTAAATTTTTGATAAAAACTTCAGTACCTCCTGTTGAATAAATTGTAATGTTTAATTCGTTTAGTTTCTTTACAATAGGCTCAAGACCGTCTTTATGAAAAACCGAAATTAATGCTGATTTTGCTTTTTTAGATGTGTTCATTTTGTGTGTTGTTGTTTCGCGCAAAATTACTAAAATCGATTAGCTTCTACAATCTGCTAATGGTAAATTAAAGGTGAATTTTTAAACAATTTCGGAAACTTGTTCACAAACAAATTCGAGAAGTAATTCATCTTGCTCAGAAAACGGATTCACAGTATGCGAGTCAATATCAATTTGACCGATATTTTTACCGTCAATAAAAATAGGAATCACAATTTCTGACTTCACTTTCCAACCACAAGAAATATAATTATCGTGTGATTGCACATCTTGAACTACAAAGTTTTGATTGCTTACAGCAACTTGTCCGCAAATACCCTTACCAAAAGGGATGATTATATGTTCAGTAGGTTCTCCCGCAAATTGCGCTAATTTTAGTTCGTCTTTATCGCCGTTTTTAAAATAAAATCCGACCCAATCATAATAACCGATTTCTTGTCTTAAAAAATCACAAATTGCTTGTAACTTACTATCTACTGAATTTGACTTTTTGATAATGGCTAGAATATTATTTTTTAAGAAGTCAGTTTCCATATGATTGTTTATTTTTGAAGCAAAATTAATCTCTTTTTTTGAAAAAAAACAAGGTTGTCATACTATTTTTAGTCAAGTTTTTTGTTGTGTATTTTTTACTTACAGGCATTTACTCATTTTATTTAAATAGCACTCAAGAAACAACTTCAATTTTTGCATGTGCGCCAGTAACCAATACGATTTCTAACCATGCCAAATGGGCTTGTGAGCTGCTGGGGTATGATATTACTACTTATCAAAATCCAAAAGAACTATCTGTTACTTTTTTGGTAAATGATAAAATTATTTCTAAAATTGTTGAAGGCTGTACAAGTATCAGCGTTATGATTCTGTTCTTGGCATTTATCATCGCTTTTTCAGGAACCATTAAAAAAACCCTATGGTTTTCAGCTGTTGGATTGATCTTGATTTATGCTGCTAACATATTTAGAATAGTTTTTTTGACCCTGGTCATTTATCATTATCCTAAATTAAGTAATTTGTTGCATGACTTTGTTTTTCCGGGAATTATTTACGGAATGGTTTTTATTTTATGGATTGTCTGGGTAAAAAAATATGCAATCATCAACAAAAAATAATATGGGTAAATTAAAACAAATAGTGATTGTTTCTGTATTGGCTTTATTGCTAGTATTGGTACGAGCATTTCAAATGAACTTGTTTTATGATCCATTTATAGATTATTTTAAAAATGATTTTTTAGTAGGCAACTTTCCATATTATGATTCATTCAAATTATTTCTGAGTATCATATTTAGATATAATATCAATATGTTTTTGTCTTTGGCAATCTTATATACAATGTTTAAAAACAAACAGCAATTAATTTTTTCAATCAAATTTTATGTCATTGCTTTTATATTATTAATAGGAGTATATTTTTATCAATTAAATTCTGAATTTTCAAATGGGTATTTACTTGCTTTTTATATTAGAAGATTACTAATTCACCCTGTATTTCTATTGATTTTGCTTCCTGCTTTTTATTATCAGAATAGAACTATTTAATAACATTTTCTAAGTTTGCATTAGCCTTACTAGAATTAGATTAAAATCTTTTTATCTTTGTTTTTTGTTATGAAAAGGAGTCACTTTTTTTTATTATTTACCATTTTCCCTATTTTTTTGTTTGCACAAAAAACAATGCGGGGTATGGCAATGATATACGAAAATGGAAAAGCCGGTGGCTTACCAGGGGCAACCGTATATTGGTTAAACACTGATATCGGCACAACAACCGATGAAAAAGGTTGGTTTACTATAAAATACAAACAAGAATATAAAAAAATCGTATTTAGTTTTGTGGGTTATAAAACAGATACTGTAGAGGTAAGTTCTAATAAAGAATTACATCATTTTCTAAAAAGAAAGGGGGAGTTAGATGAAGTTGAAATTACATCAAAAAGCAACACAACATCAATATCTTATAATACTGCTGCAAATATTATTAATGTAAGTAGCGAAGAATTACTTAAGGCTGCTTGCTGTAACCTTTCCGAAAGTTTTGAAACAAACCCTTCTATTGATGTTAATTTTTCTGATGCTGTAACGGGTAGAAAGCAAATTAATATGCTTGGGTTAAAAACTCCATATATATTAATTTCACAAGAAAATATTCCCGCATTTAGGGGGTCTTCTCAGATAAGCGGACTTACATATACACCTGGCACCTGGGTTGAAAGTATTCAAATTACCAAAGGTGCAGGTAGTGTTGTTCATGGTCATGAAAGTATTGCTGGTCAAATTAACACCGAACTCATTAAACCCCTTTCTGATGATAGACTGTTTATAAATTTATATGGTGCCAGCGATGGCAGACTAGAATTTAACACGCATTACAATCAAATAGTTTCAGATAAATGGAATACTGGTTTATACGTCCATGGCAATAGTCGAGTTCGTAAATTTGATGACAATAATGATAATTTTTTAGATTCGCATTTAGGGAAACAAATTAACTTATTAAATCGTTGGCAATATCAAAATACAGAAAAGGGTTGGATTAGCTTTATTAATTTAAGATATCTAATTGACGAAAAACAAATAGGCGAACTAAATTTTGATCCATCAAAAGATAAGCTTACAACAAATGCATGGGGTGGAGAAATAAATACTAATAGATTTGATTCGCAATTAAAAATAGGATATGTCTTTCCTGCAACTCCATATAAAAGTTTAGGTTTTCAAACATCGTATAGCAATCACACTCAAAAATCGTACTACGGATTAAGAATATATAACTTAGATCATCAAAGCTTATATTCAAATTTATTATTTAATTCTATCATTGGTGATACAAGAAATAAATTTAAAACAGGATTGTCTTTTACCTATGATAAAGTTGATGAAGATATTTTATTAAATTCATATTCTAGGATTGAAAATTCTGTTGGCGGGTTTTTCGAATACTCTTTTGACAACCTATCTAATTTCACTTTAATTGCTGGCATTCGATTAGACAATCACAATATGATGGGTTTTTTCATTACTCCTAGATTGCACTTTAGGTATGACTTGCCTTGGGAAAAAGCTGTTTTTAAAGGATCTTTTGGACGAGGGAAAAGAAATGCAAATATTTTTGTAGAAAACCAACAACTATTTGCCTCTAACAGAATAATTAATATTGCTGAAGATGGAGGAAAGTTCTACGGTTTAAACCCAGAAATAGCATGGAATTATGGAGTTAGCTATATTCAAGGGTTTAATTTGTTTAACAAAAAAGGAGATGTCATTTTAGACTTTTATAGAACAGACTTTTCTAATCAAGTAATTGTTGATTGGGAAACTCCTAAAGAAATATCATTTTATGATTTAAATGGTAAAAGTTTTGCCAATAGTTTTCAAGCAGAACTAAATTACAATTTGTTTTATGGCGTTGACTTGAGGCTATCTTATAAGTATTATGATGTTAAATCTAATTATAATTCAGGATTAATTGAAAAACCTCTACTACCAAAACATCGTTTTTTTGTAAATATTGGATGGAAAACTAATGATTTAGATCGTAATAATAGTTTCTGGAAATTTGATGCAACATACAACTGGCTTAGCTCTCAAAGGTTTCCGTCAACACTAGCTAGTCCTGTCGAATTTCAAAAACCAGAATACACAAAACAAACAAATTTATTAAATTTACAAATTACTAAAGTTTTTTCTAGTACATTTGAAGCCTATCTAGGCGGAGAAAACATTACCAATACAACCCAAAAGTCCCCAATCGTATCCGCTGACAACCCATTTGGTGAATATTTTGACAGTACAATGATATATAGACCTATATATGGAGGTACATATTATTTAGGGTTACGATATAAATTAAAATTTGAATATTAATTAGATAATTTCTATTTGCCACAAAAATATAGCTATGAAAAAATATATTTTTACATTATTTATTATCCTATCATTCCAATTAACTTGCTATTCTCAAGCAATTAGAAAAAGTTATTTAGAAATGACCGCTTCTGAAAAGCTAGAACTTCAAAATGCTTTTTATGCAATGAGAGATTTAGATAATGATGGAGCATCAGATCTTAATACAGACGATGATGATTTAATGAATGATTTAGGAGATTTCCATTTAAATTATTTTAATTTCGATGGCACAGCAGATCCTACACAGTTAGACATTCATTTAAATTTAGCAAATCAAGCTGTTAATTCAGAACCAGAACGAGAAATATTTTTTGCATGGCATAGAGCTATGTTGTTTGAGCTAGAACAAGCAATGCAAGAATTATATCCAAACATAAGTATTCCTTATTGGGATTCAACAATTCAAGGAGAACTTAGTAATGGTGCTGCAATTGCACATGTAAATAGCACCATTTTTACTCCAGATTTTTTAGGACCTTTCGATACAGATTGGTCTCTTAACAGAACAGTTGGAATGTCAGGGACACTACCTACAAATGCCAATGTTGATTTTGCTTTTACTAAAACTGATTTTTTTGATTTTTCAAATGAAATTGAAAGAAAAAGAGCGCACTCAGGTGCACATATCTGGATAGGAGGCGTTATGCCAACAAGTGCATCGGCAAGAGATCCTGTCTTCTATATACATCATGCTTATATAGATAAACTGTGGAATGATTGGCAAGTTGACCCAAATAACCAATCTGCTTATCACCCAGTTAGAACAAACATGTTAAGGTATGATGGCACTTATACTTTTAATGGTGTAACTCAACCATCGATTGACCCCGATGATTTAGTTGACATCAAGGTTTATGGAACATTTTATGCCGAAAACCAATTAGCAACCCTAGAAGATTATACTGTTTCTAATACATATCACAATCTAGAAAATTTTTATTATCAGCATGTGATATCTGCAGGTAATAATTTCATTATACCTAATACTAAAAATTGTAAACTAGAATCGATAAATGAAATAGTTTTAAACCCTGGATTTGTTGCTGAAACTGGTGCAACTTTTACTGCCAAAATAGATACTGATGATGATATCACTACTGCTGCTAGAGGAGAATCTAAAAGAGGAATTCACAATCCGTATGATTACAACCCTAATGTACAAGTAATAGCTTTTGATGAAGACTCTCCTACCGATGAGGTTACTATAATACACTCTTTCCCAAACCCGTTTGAAGATAGAATCACATTAAATTTTAACAAAAGGGTACGTAATTGTAAAGTTGAGATTTATAATATGATGGGGATGGTTGTAAGAGAAGAAATTCACCATAATGTATCAACTGTTGTTTTTGGAGGGTTAAACAATATAGCTGTCGGAACCTACCTACTTAAGGTTACCGATATGACTATAGATAAACCAATTATTATTAGAAGGTTTATTAAATTATAGCTAATTTGATATTAGGTAATTTTTATATTATTTTTCTTTTTCTATTTCAACAACAAATAGAAATAAACATAATAAATAATACCACGTTTACTATTGACGATTTAAATGTTTACTCGCAAAAATTTAAATCGCTAAAACCAAAAGATACTACAATATACAAATCATTTGTGTTTGATGAGTTAACAAACAACTCAATGATAAATTTGAAAGCAGATAACAAACAATTAATTTTATATATACCACCACCAAAATATGCTAAATACACAATTGTTTTAGATAGTTTAAATATTAAAAACAGAGTGATTTATTATTCCATACTAAACAAATAAAAACACCATAAATGAAAAAAAAGCTTTTAATTATTTCTATACTACTGATGACATATTCAGTATCCTCTCAAAACAAAAATGCAAAAGCTGAATTTACAGTTGACGGTACTTGTGAGCTGTGTAAAGAACAAATAGAAACTGTCGCCTTAAAAACAAAAGGAGTAAAGATTGCTAATTGGAGTATGGAGACACATATACTATCTTTAGTTATTAACGAAAAAAAAACAAACCTTGACAAGGTTAAAAAAGCTATTTCAAAAATTGAAGTTTATCTATGCCCTATGAAATGTGAGGGTGGCAAAACCTATTTAGATAAAGACACTAGATGCCCTGTTTGTGAAATGGGCTTGTTAAAATCTGAGCATGTGGCACATAAAAAACACAATCATTAGCATTAAACTTCTAACTTTTCTTACCTATCTTTACCAAAACAAACTCAATAATATGAAAAAAATAATATTAAGTGTAGCATTAATTGCTGCCATCGGATTTACAAGTTGTACTTCAGAAAAGAAAACTGAAAAACAAGATACTCCAAAGGAAGAAGTTCAAAAGTCAGAAATAGATCATGATAAAATGGCTGTAGCTAAATATCAATGTCCTATGAAATGTGAAGACGAAAAAACTTATGCCGACAAAGATCATAAATGTCCCGTTTGTAAAATGGACTTGAAAGAAGTAAAACATGAAGATGGCAAAAACCATGAAATGAATACAGATAAGGAATCTGAAGAAAATCATGACAAAGAACATAATCATGACAAAGATGATGGTCATGACAAAGATGATGGTCATGACAAAGATGATGGTCATGACAAAGATGATGGTCATGACAAAGATGATGGTCATGACAAAGACTAAGATTAATACCAAAACAAAAAATCCGTTTCAAATTTGAAACGGATTTTTTGTTTTATAGTTTTTGTAAAACTTTTAACTTCTAATTTTTAATTTTAGACTTCCCTTATTTATCTTTGCCACAAATAAACAACTCTTTAACATGACAAAAATTATTGCCCCTTCGGTTTTAGCTGCAGACTTTGCAAACATTCAGCGTGATATTGAAATGATAAACAACAGCGAAGCTGAATGGATTCATATTGATGTGATGGATGGGGTTTTTGTACCAAACATTTCTTTTGGTTTTCCTGTAATTAAAGCGATGCAACGCCATGCTAAAAAAACGATGGATGTCCATTTAATGATTGTTAACCCAGATCAATATATCGAAACTTTTAAAAGTGTTGGTGCAGATATCCTGACTGTTCATTACGAAGCTTGTACACATTTACACAGAACGCTACAAGCCATTAAAGCTGCTGAAATGAAAGCAGGTGTTGCCTTGAATCCGCACACGCCAATAAGTGTTTTAGAAGATGTCATTAGAGACATTGACCTCGTCTGTATTATGAGTGTGAACCCTGGTTTTGGTGGACAAAGTTTTATCGAAAACACGTACAAAAAAGTGATTCAATTAAAAGATATGATAGAAAAATCTGGATCGAATGCAAAAATAGAAATTGATGGTGGAGTTACTGACCAAAATGCACACAAACTAGTTTCTGCAGGAGCAGATGTTTTGGTTGCTGGTAGTTTTGTTTTTAAAGCTGAACACCCAGCAAAAACTATTAAGGATCTTAAAGCTTTGGCAAATAGCTAAAACTGATCTATTAAATAATTAATTAAATCTGTTGTAGTAACAATACCAACCAATTCACCCTCATCTATAACGGGTATTGCATGAAACTCATTATTTGATAAAATTTCAGCAACTTCCTTAATTAAAATACTAGAATTTACCTGTATTAAATTCTTTGCCATTACTTGATCTATAGTAAACATATTGTAAACTACTGAATCAACTGTATTTTCGTCTTCATCAACTGCATCAGCAAAACTGATCCGCAATAAATCTGTATAACTCAACATACCCACGACGCTATCACCTCTTACAACTGGGATATGTCTTATATTGTTAGACTTAAACAATTTTTCAGCCGTTGTTAAATCATCATTATAATTTAAGGTAACAACATCTAATGTCATTATTGCAGATATAGGTGTACGTTTTTTCATTATTACTAGCTTTAAATTCCCTATAAAGTTAACCTCCTTAGTTACTAAATTTTATGATTTATATCATGTTAGAAAGTTTATTTAAAATATTCTTGATTTTACTCCTATTTATATACCGCCTCAATAAATTTCAACCAATTTAATATCAGTCATTAAAAATTTTAACAATTATCGGAGTTATATCTTTTGCATTATTTTCTTTTATTCAAGAAGAATGGAAAGTGCCAGAAAAATATGCAAAACATGACAAACCCAATAGACCCAAATGAAGATAGATCAATAGGAAAATCATTATACAACAAACATTGTAAATCGTGCCACGGAAAAGAAGGCTATGGCGATGGGAAGAAAGCAGATGAAGTAGAAGGTGAGTTGGGCGATTTTTTATCTAAATATTTCCAAGCACAAACTGACGGTGAGTTGTTTTACAAAACAACTTTTGGTAGAGACGACATGCCAGAATACACTAAGTGAATTCCAGATGATGAAGACAGATGGCTTGTCGTAAATTATATGAGAACATTGGCAGAATAATAATTAGTTGAATTTAAAAAGACTTGTATATACTTTTGTATGTACAGGTCTTTTTTTAATCAGTAAAAACTGACTTTGAATAATTTAGTAACTTCTCAATTTTTAAAAACAGTTGTGGTAATTTTTGTTTAAATTTTTCTGGCGTTTCAAAAAAGTGCTCTACTAAAACAGCTAAGAACTCAAATTCATTTTCAAAAGCATACTCACGTAAATAACCTGTATTTACTAACTTTTGTTGCTCTGCCTTATCTACCATAAACTCCAACAAATTATTATAATGCTTTTTAAAATAACTCGCACTACTATTACCAGAACTCATAAAACTAAAATGCATAGCATGCGTAAATTCATGTAATCCTAAATTGAGATTATCATCAACAATTTTAATACCTTCTTTAAAATCCTGTAAAGAAAATACTACTACTTTATATCTAAGATTTGTTTCTCCTTTGTGCTGTTGATTTCCAAATGGAGAAAAGTAATTTTTTGGATAAACAATAATTATGTTTATAGATGAAAAGATATAATGTCTATACCCAAATGTTAGCTTAATTGCAGAGGCAGCAATTAGTAATTTTATTTCTTCAGTTATTTTAACCCCTTCTCTACTAACAAATTCAAAGCTTTCAATAAAGTTTAAAACGCGGTGCTCAAAATACTTCTTATTAGCTAAAGTAAGATCAGTATAAAACTGTGAGTTCAAAGATATATGGGTACGTTGTGTTGAATTGAACCTTTTCGGGAATAGTACAATCCTGTGCCTATTTTTAAAAATCGTAACTATAGATAACAATTATTTAAAGTATTTTGATTGACAGCTAATATAGTATAATGCTAACAAAATAAAAAAGCAAGCTTTATATAATCATATAAGTTCACAAAAAAACTCTAACCAATGGATTTGCTCTCTCAGTTCACTACACCTTTAAAATCTATTTTCAAAACAGAGGATTGCAGCGCTTACCTCTAAGCTCTGCTTTAAAAAAGAAATAGTTCAGAAAAAAATGTGAAGATTGTTTCAATATTTTTCTGAACTATTCCTTTTATTTGTGACCACGAAGGGATTCAAACCCCCGACCGCTGGAGCCGAAATCCAGTGCTCTATTCAGCTGAGCTACGTGGCCAATTAATTGGTATTACGAAAGTAATTCCTTTACAATAGATGAGATAGCTTTACCATCAGCTTTACCTGCCAATTCTTTAGATGCCATCCCCATCACTTTACCCATATCCTTCATAGAGTTTGCTCCTACTTTAGAAATAAGTCCACTAATAAATTCTTTCAATTCATCAGTACTCATTTGTACAGGTAAAAACTGTGAAATAATTTTAGCTTCTACCAACTCAGGGTCTGCTAAATCAACTCTACCTTGTTCAGCATATAATGCAGCACTATCCTTACGTTGTTTTACTAATTTCTGTAATAATTTAATTTCATCATCTTCAGAAAACTTAGCATCACCTCCTTTGGTATTTGCCAATAATATTTCTGATTTAACGGCTCTTAATGATTGTAATGCAATGCTGTCTTTAGACTTCATTGCAACTTTCATTTGTTCCATTATTTTGGCTTGTAAACTCATATCATTTTTATTAGACTGCGAAGATAAAAAAAACTCGAAGTTTATTCAAGTAAATGAATAAAATCGAGTTTTCTTACTGGGGTTAGTCTTTGGGCTTTACTTTAATCTACGTTGTCGTGTAAAAATGAATTATTAGATCTAAATTGTAAATCATTATTTTCATCGACACTTAATGTAGTTTTTGATTGATTAGAGTCTGAAGACAACAAAGTATCATCTAGCTCAACACCCATCCTTTTATAGGCTGGTTCTTTCTCAATCTCATCAATATTATTAGGTTTAAGTTTATTATTAAATTTATAATTAAACTTGTTCATCTTACTTTTACGCTCTTCTGCTCTATTTTTCAATTCTGATATCGTTAAATGCATTGGCGATAATTCCTGGTCTGTTTCTTGTGACTCCTTAACCTCTTCAACTGCTTTTTGTTTAACAACAAACTGCAACTCTTCCTCAACTTCTACCTTAGCTTCAGCAACTAATGGTTTAGAAGTCTCAACATGTCTTGTCTCTGACTCATTAAAATCGCCCAAATCAAATACAATTGCATTTTCTTCTTCGGCAACAGGTGTAACCTCAGTAGGATTTACAACTTCAATATCATTGATGCTATTGGTAACTTCTACTGTTAAATCTTCCGCTTTTTTATGGATATCAATTGGATTTTCAAAAACAAAAGTTGTTTGATTTACAGCCTCTGCTTTTACTTCTTCATGATCAAAAACCTCAATTTCATTAACTGCTGATGTAATAATAAAATCATCGTTGGTTTCATAAGAAATTTCTTCATATACAACGTCCATATCCTTAATGATTTTTGAAGTCGGAATCAATTCCATTTCCTCAATATCTTCTGCCTCATCTAAAGTGTAAACAATACGCTCATTAGAATCTACTAATGAATGTACCACATCTTCTGATCTTGATACAAACTCGCTAGATTCTGTTAAATCAAAAGTAGATTTTTGGTTTTCATCTAAAATATGAATGACTTTTTTAGGTTCTTGTTGAATAATAGTATTTTGCTGATCTTTATGAAATCCAGTTGCTACAACTGTCACAGCTATTGCATCTCCTAATGATTCATCTTCACCAACACCCATAATTATATTTACACTTGTTCTTGCCTCAGTTTGAATATAATCATTGATCTCTCCAATTTCATCAATCGTAATTTCATCATTTCCAGATACAATTAACAGTAACACATTCTTAGCGCCCTCAATTTTATTATCATTTAATAATGGAGAATCCAATGCATTCATAATAGCCTCTTCTGCCCTGTTTTTACCAGCTGCTTTTGCAGAACCCATAATTGCAGTACCACTATTTGCTAAAACTGTTTTGGCATCACGTAAATCAATATTTTGGGTATAGTGATGTGTAATAACTTCAGCGATACCTCGAGAAGCTGTTGCCAACACCTCATCTGCCTTTGAGAAACCAGCCTTGAATCCTAAATTTCCATATACCTCTCTTAGTTTGTTATTGTTGATTACAACCATAGAATCAACATACAGTCTCAACTCTTCAATCCCTTTTTTTGCCTGATCAATACGCGTATTCCCTTCAAACAAAAATGGAATTGTTACAATACCGATGGTTAATAAATCCATCTCTTTGGCAAACTTAGCAATTACCGGTGCAGCACCAGTACCAGTACCACCTCCCATACCAGCATTGATAAAAACCATTTTGGTATTACTACCTAACATCTTTTTAATTTCATCTTCACTTTCAAGTGCAGATTGTTTTCCTACTTCAGGGTTTGCACCAGCGCCAAGACCTTCGGTTAAGGAAGCTCCTAACTGAATCTTGGTTGGAACTTGACTATTTTGTAGGGCTTGAGCATCTGTGTTACAAATCACAAAATCAACTCCGTTGATACCTTGTGTTAACATGTGATTTACAGCATTGCTTCCACCTCCACCGACACCAATAACTTTGATGACATTAGATTGATTTACGGGTAAATCGAATTCGATATTTCCAAAACTAGGGTTATTGTCTTCTGGCATAATTAGTAGGTTGTTTAGTTTGGTTTATTATTAATTTTATTCTGCGTTGTCTAAAAAATCTCTGAACTTGTCTGACCATCTCTCAAAGATTGATCTTTTTGGCAACACCGATTTTTCTTTTTCTTGTTCAATTTCTTTTGATGGCTCTTCTACATTAGAAGCAACTGATACTTTTGGCAACTTTTCTTTATCATTCAATCCTTTCATCAACAATCCAATGGCTGTTGCAAAGGTTGGACTAGAAATAGATTCGTCAGTATCTCCTGCTAAATGCTCATTCGGATAACCAATTCTGGTATCCATCCCCGTAATGTATTCTACCAATTGTTTTATATGCTTTAATTGTGCTCCTCCACCTGTAAGTACAATTCCAGCTATCAATTTTTTCTTTGTCTCTTCGTGTCCATAGTTTCTGATTTCTACAAAAGTTTGCTCAATAATTTCTACCACTCTCGCATGAATTATTTTTGACAGATTTTTCAAAGTAATCTCTTTGGGGTCACGCCCTCTCAATCCTGGGATAGAAACAATCTCATTGTCTTTATTTTCTCCAGGCCACGCTGAACCAAATTTTGTTTTTAGCAATTCTGCTTGCTTCTCTATAATAGAGCATCCTTCTTTAATATCTTCGGTCACCACATTACCCCCAAAAGGAATGACTGCGGTATGACGGATAATTCCATCTTTAAAAATCGCTAAATCCGTTGTACCACCGCCTATATCAATCAAAGCAACTCCTGCTTCTTTTTCTTCCTGACTCAACACAGCATCAGCTGATGCTAGAGGCTCTAGGGTAATTCCTGCTAAATCTAATCCTGCACTTTTTATACAGCGTCCAATATTTCTGATTGATGAAACTTGACCTACAACAACATGAAAATTAGCCTCTAATCTGCCACCATACATCCCTATTGGTTCTTTGATTTCGGCTTGACCATCTACTTTGAACTCTTGTGGTAATACATGGATAATTTCTTCACCTGGCAACATTACCAATTTATGAACTTGGCCTTCTAACTTCTCTAAATCGGATTGGTCAATTACTTCTTGCGAATTAGGGCGCGTAATATAATCGCTGTGTTGCAAACTGCGAATATGCTGACCAGCAATACCCACTATAGCTTCATGAATTTTAACTCCTGATACTGCGATAGCTTCATCAACAGCTTGCTGAATTGACTGTATAGTTTGTGTAATATTATTTACAACACCACGGTGCACACCTAAACTCTTGGCTTTACCAATACCTAAAAGTTCAATTTTACCGTATTCATTTTTACGACCAATCATGGCAACAATTTTTGTTGTTCCAATATCTAAGCCTACCGAAATATCGTTATGATCCATACTAGTCTTTTTTAGTCGCTACAACTTGATTGTTGTATTTTAAACTTATTTTTTTATAATTATCAATCGCTTCATTTTTCATCGTAAAAGAATAAAACGCTTTTAAATTTTTAAATTTTATTTTCTTATCCTCTAAGTTTCCGAAATCAATTTTATGATTTCCAACTCTAGTCGTCAAAATAAATTCATCTTTGCCCACTATTTGGACGCCAACTATTTGTTTTTGCAAAAAATTATCGTTCGTAATAAAGGATAATAATTCATACAAATCATCTATATTTTCAGAAGGCGAAACTCCTGTAACTATAGGAACACGTGCTGAATAATTTTTAGACAAAGGCATGAATTGTCCCTGTTTGTCAATGTAATAAGAACCATTATTTGTGTTAATCCTTCCGATTGGGGTTCGTTGTTTAACACTAATTCTCAATTGACCATCAACAGTAATATAGGCAGTTGCATTTTCTACCATTGGATGCGACAACACTTGTTTTTCTAAACTATTCAAATCTATTAATGATTTTGTTTTGTTTGTGACCTCTTCATCATTTTGTATTAACAACTTATTAACCATTTCGTAATTCATAAAAAGGTTTTCACCTTCTTCAAATTTAACGTTGACAATTGTTATTTTCTGTTGTTCATTTCTATAATTAGTAAACCCAAAAAGAAATAACACCAAGGTGATTAAAAAAAAAGCTTTTATATAATTCCAATTAATTTTCACCTGATAATTCTTTTTGAACATCTACAACTAACTCTCCTATATCACCTGCTCCTATCATTACAATTATAGCAGCATTTTCTGATTTTATTGCGTTAACCAACCCTTCTTTAGATGATAACTTCTTTGACTCCATATTTATTTTATCAAACAACCATTTTGATGTAATTCCTTTCATCGGCTTTTCTCTTGCAGGATATATATCTAGTAAAATCAATCCATCAAATTGTGCTAAGCTTTTTGCAAAACCATCTGCAAAATCTTTGGTCCGACTAAATAGATGTGGCTGAAAAATTACTACATTTTTTTTAGTAGGATACATTTCTTTTACTGATTCATACACCGCATTTATTTCTGTTGGATGATGTGCATAATCATCAATCAATACTAAATCATCCGTTTTAATTTTATACGAAAATCTGCGCTGAACACCTTTAAATGTTAGTAATGCTTTGGCAATGTCTTGGAGTGAAACTCCAAAATTATTCGCCATTGCCAAAGCAGCCACAGCATTTAGCACATTGTGTTTTCCTGGGAGATTGAACTCCACGTTTGTAATTATTTCTGTCGGAGTCATAACATCAAAAATGTATGTCCCGTTTTTTATTTTAATATTATCGGCATAATAATCTGCGGTTGAATTTACTGCATAAGTCAATCCTTTTAATGGCAAACCTTTGTACACAATCATTGTATCAGTAACTTTATCAGCAAATTCTTGAAATGAATCTTGCAACGCATCGGCTTCTCCATAAATATCTAAATGATCTGCATCCATCGAGGTAACACAAGCAATATTTGGCGACAAGCGCAAAAATGAACGATCGTATTCATCGGCCTCTACTACAGATATTTCATCGCCTCCTAAAATTAAATTAGAATTATAATTTTCTGAAACACCCCCTAAAAAGGAAGTTGCATCCACACCGCTTTCTTTTAAAATATGCCCTAATATTGTAGATGTTGTTGTCTTACCATGTGTACCTGCAACTGCCAAACAAAAAGTGCCTTTTGTAATTAATCCCAATACTTCAGATCTTTTTAACACCGTGAATCCATTTGAGTTAAAATAAGTTAACTCTTGATGACTCTCATGAACTGCAGGTGTGTAGATTACCAAAGTTTTAGATGGATCTTTAAATTCAGCAGAAATCATCTCAATCGAATCATCTGTATGAATTTCAATACCCAACTTTTCTAAAGAACTTGTAATTACAGATGTTGCTCTATCAAATCCTGCAACATTTTTACCATTCACAGCAAAAAAACGCGCCAAAGCACTCATACCAATTCCGCCGATACCAATGAAATAAATGTTATGTTTAGAATTCAAATTCATTTGATTACCAGTTTCTCAATTTCATTAACAATAGTATTTGTAGCATTTGGCAATGCTAATTTTTTAAAATTTTGACTTAAGGCTTTTTGTTGTATTTCATCACTCAACAAACTTTCAAAAACTGTTTGAAACATTGAACTGTTTTTTTCTTCTAACAAAATTGCCCCATCATTTTCAACAACTGCTAAAGCATTTTTTGTTTGATGATCTTCTGCCACATTTGGTGAGGGAATAAAAATGGTAGGCTTCCCTACAATGCACAATTCTGAAATAGAACCTGCCCCTGCTCTACTTATAATAAAATCAACAGCCGCATAGGTTAAATCCATTCTATTTAAAAAAGCGTGGGTTTGTACTCTTTTTAAATCATCATATTTCTTATATTCATCGTAATACAATTTCCCTGTTTGCCAAATTACCTGAACCTCTTTTCTAACCAACCAATCAATATTTTTTTCAACCAATTTATTGATTGCTCTTGCACCTAGACTCCCTCCTAAAATCAACAGTGTTTTTTTGGATTCATCCAACTTAAAAAAGGCTTTTGCTTCAGAAACATCTGCTGAGGTCAATAAATCCTGACGAACTGGGTTTCCTGTTTTTATTATTTTAGTAGCAGGAAAAAATCGATCTAAATTATCATACGCTACACAAATCTTGCTAACTTTTTTAGCTAATAATTTATTCGTGATTCCAGGAAAAGAATTCTGTTCTTGAATCAAAGTTGGAATACTCCTTTTTGATGCAACAAATAAAGTTGGCCCGCTCGCAAAACCGCCTGTACCAATAACAACATCGGGGTTGAATTGTTTTACAATTTTCCTTGCATTCCACAAACTACTCATCAACTTAAAAGGAAATGACAAGTTTTTCAATGTCAAACTACGTTGAATTCCAGAAATCCAAAGTCCCTTAATTTGATATCCTGCTTCCGGAATTTTTTCCATTTCCATTCTGTCTTTTGCGCCGACAAATAAAATTTTTGCATGTGGATATCGCTGCTTTAATTCGTTTGCAATCGCTATGGCAGGGTAGATATGTCCACCTGTACCACCACCACTCAATAAGATGTTAATCGATTTGCTCATGCAATATATTTAAAGGGTTTTCATGTTCTATTTCTTGTGCTTCAGCTTCTTTTACTGAACTTACACTTAATATCATACCAACAGCGAAACAAGTCATCCAAATAGATGTACCTCCACTACTAATAAGTGGTAGTGTCTGTCCTGTTACTGGTAATAAATTAATGGCGACTGCAATATTTATCATTGCTCTAAAAATGATAGGTAATCCGATTCCTAACACTAAAAGTGTAGCGAAAATAGTGGGTGCTTTTTTAGCAACCATAATAATTCTGAACAATAAAAACAAATACACTACAATGACTCCTATACCGCCAATCATTCCAAATTCTTCTACAATGATGGCATAAATAAAATCGGAAGAAGATTGTGGTAAAAAATTTTTCTGCACACTTTTTCCAGGACCTAGCCCAGTGAGCCCACCTGTAGCAATGGCTATTTTTGCCTTTTCAACTTGATAAGCTTCTTCGGCATTTTTATCCGAAAAATTCTCAACACGACTAATCCAAGTATCTACTCTATTAGGCATCGCATCTGGAAATGCTTTGGCTGCTAAAACAAATAATGTTAAGCTTAAGATGCCAATTCCGATAATATACATTAGGTATTTAATTGGATATCCACCAATAAATGTGAGTAGTATAATCATCGCAAAAAGGATTGCTGTGGTCGAAAAATTTGCTGGTAAAATTAATCCTAAAATTCCTGCAACAGGTAACCATAAATACCATAAACTCTCTTTAAAGTTTATTTCTTTGTCTTTGTTTTTGGCTAAATATCTGGCAACATAAGTCATCAAAACCAATCCTGCCAGTGTTGAAGTTTGAAAACCAATTCCCACAAATGGAATGTTTATCCATCTACTTGCATTGGCACCTCCAATTGTTTTCCCTTGGGTTAAAGTAAATAATAAAAGAATAAAAACAATGGGCAGCATCAATACAGAACCACCACTAAAATAGCGATAAGGAATTTTGTGAACCATATACAAAATGACAAACCCTAAAATCAATAAAACAGCGTGTTTAATTAAAATCGCTATTGGGCTAGATGCTGATTTCACAACATATACCAAGTTGGTACTTGCACTATAAATAGGCATAAAAGAGAAGAATGCTAGAATTGCAATTCCCAACCAAATGGCTCTATCGCCTTTTATGTTATTTATAAAATCATTCATTTCACAACTCCCTTACAGCTTGTTTAAATTGACGTCCTCTCTCCTCATAATTCTCAAACAAATCAAAACTTGCACATGCAGGAGAAAATAAAACGGTATCACCTTTTTCGGCAATTTTATAAGCAACTTTTACAGCTTCTTCAGCTCCGGCAGTCTCTACAATCAAATCAATTACACTACTAAAAGTTTGTACAATTTTTTGATTATCGACCCCTAAGCAAACAATTGCTTTTACTTTTTCTCTTACCAAAGGCATCAAATCAAAATAGTCATTACCCTTATCTACACCGCCTACAATCCAAACTGCAGGAGCTGTTACACTATCTAAGGCATAATAAGTTGCGTTTACGTTGGTAGCTTTTGAATCGTTTATATACTCAACTCCGCTAATCTTTAGCACCTTTTCTAATCTATGTTCTGCCCCTTCAAAATCTTCTAAACTCTCACGAATTGTTTGATTTCTAACCTTTAATAGCTGTGATGCCATAGAAGCCGCCATCGCATTTTTTACGTTGTGTTTTCCTTGTAATGCTAATAATGTTATCCCCATCGTAAATTGATTTGTATTAATATTTATTACTATGTTATTATCTTTTATATACGCTCCTTTATCTACTGTTTTTTTTATCGAAAAAGGAAGCAATTGTGCTTTTGTTTTGTTGTTTTCTAACCATTCAACTATCAGTTTATCATCTGCATCATAAATCAAATAATCTTCTTCAGTTTGATTCATGGTGATTCTGAATTTTGAATGGATATAATTTTCCATTTTATAATCATACCTGTCTAAATGATCTGGTGATAGATTGGTTATGATGGCGATATGCGGTTTAAACTTCACAATGCCATCTAACTGAAAACTACTAAGTTCTAACACATAATTATCAACCTCCTTAACAGCAACTTGTAAAGCAAAACTATCGCCAATATTACCTGCCATTCCCACATCCAAACCTTCATTTTTTAAAATATGATGTGCTAACATTGTGGTTGTGGTTTTTCCGTTTGACCCAGTAATTGCAATTATATTAGCATCGGTAAATTGTGCAGCAAACTCTATTTCTGAAATCACTCGAATTCCGTTTTGAATTAGCTTTTTTATTAAGGGAACCGTATCTGGAATTCCTGGGCTTTTCACCACTATATCTGCAGCCAAAACAGTTGACTCGGTATGTCCATTTTCTTCAAATGGTATTTCAATATTTAAAAGAACTTCTTTGTATTTATCTGCAATTGTGCCATTATCTGACACAAAAACATTGTACCCTTTCTTCAATCCTAAAATCGCTGCTCCAACTCCGCTTTCACCACTTCCAAGAACAACAAGTTTCATTTATCTTAATTTTAATGTTACAATTGTTATTACTGCTAACATAATTCCGACAATCCAAAATCGAGTAACGATTTTACTTTCATGATATCCTGATTTTTGATAGTGATGATGTAATGGCGACATTTTAAAAATGCGTTTTCCTATTCCTGTTTTTTTCTTGGTATATTTAAAATATCCCACTTGTAAAATCACTGATAAATTTTCTGCTAAAAAGATTCCTGCTAATACCGGAATCAATAATTCTTTACGTGTTGCCACAGCTAACACCGCTATAATTCCACCAATCATCAAACTACCCGTATCTCCCATAAACACTTGTGCAGGAAAAGTATTATACCACAAAAAACCTATCAAAGCTCCTGCAAATGCTGAGATAAAAATTACCATCTCACCAGATTGAGGTATGTACATTACATCCAAATAATTTGCAAAAATAATGTTACCTGATATCCATGCGAATATCCCAAGGGTGATGACAATTATTACAGATGATCCTGCGGCGAGACCATCAATTCCATCGGTTAAATTTGCTCCGTTAGAAACTGCAGTAATAATAAAAATCACAAAAGGAATAAATATTATCCATGCATATTTTTTATAATCTTCATCAATCCAGGTAATGGCAGATGAATAATCTAGTTCGTTATTTTTAAAAAATGGAATGGTAGTTTTGGTTGATTTATGCGCATCTCCGAACAACTTTGGAGTTCCGTTTTCGGCGATTTGCATAACGTCTTTGGGCAATTTCTCTTTGATCGTTACATTCGGATTAAAGTATAACATACTACCAATAATAACACCCAATCCTACTTGACCAATTACTTTAAAGCGACCTTTCAATCCCTCTTTATCTTTTTTAAATATTTTTATATAATCATCTAAGAAACCAATAGCCCCCATCCACAATGTAGTGATGATTAACATAATGATGTACACATTGTCAATTTTTGCAAACAACAATACCGGAATCAAGGTTGCCAAAATAATAATGACTCCACCCATAGTCGGCGTACCAGCTTTTTCTTTTTGACCTTCTAATCCCAAATCACGGACAGACTCACCTACCTGTTTTCTTTGCAAATAATTGATAATTCGTTTACCATAAATACTCGATATCAGCAGGGATAAAACAAAAGCAATTGCAGAACGAAAAGAGATATACTGAAACAATCCTGCGCCTGAAAATTGGTAATGTTTGTCTAAATATTCAAATAAATAATACAACATCTATTTTTGGAGTTTGGTTAATATTGTCTGTGTTTTTTTATAATCATCAAAATCTGAACGCACACCGTTTACCTCTTGATACGTTTCATGTCCTTTACCTGCAATCAATAAAATATCTCCTGCAGTTGCTATTGAACAACCCGTTTTTATAGCTTGCTCTCTATCAACAATTGAAATTGTTTTTTTATAGTTTTGAGCTTCAACCCCAGCCTCCATTTCTTCGATTATGGTTTGTGGGTTTTCGCTTCTTGGATTGTCGGAAGTAAAGATTGTTTGCCCACTTAAAAATGAAGCAATATGCCCCATTTTTGGACGCTTTTTTTTATCTCTATCTCCACCACAGCCAACAACAGTTATCACTTTTTCATTTCCAGTTCTGATATCATTTATGGTTTCTAGAACATTTTTTAAAGCATCTGGCGTATGTGCATAATCAACAATTGCCGTAATATTAGTTGCTGATTTAAAATGTTGAAACCTCCCAGCTACGCTATCCAAAACACTCATCACCCTCAAAGTTTCTAGCTGCTCAAATCCTAATAAATCAGCAGTTGCAAAAATTGCTAAGAGGTTATATGCATTGAAACTACCAATCAATTTTGTCCAAACTTCAGATCCATTAATATTTAATAATAATCCTGAAAATTGATTTTCCAACACCTTAGCCTTATAATCTGCCATCGACTTTAAAGCATATGTGACTTTTTTTGCTTTGGAATTTTGCAAAAGGAACATTCCGTTTTTATCATCAACATTTACCAATGCGAAAGCATCCTTAGACAATTGATCAAAAAACATTTTTTTTACATCTCTATATTCAGCAAAAGTTTTGTGATAATCGAGATGATCTTGAGTAAGGTTGGTGAAAATTCCGCCAGAAAAATGCAAACTTTCAGTTCTTTTTTGATGAATTCCGTGAGAACTCACTTCCATAAAACAGTAGGCAACACCAGCATTAATCATTTCCTGTAAGTAATGATTGATTGAAACAGAATCGGGGGTTGTATGCGTTGCCGCAAACTCTGTTTCATCAACCATTATCTTGACAGTGGAAAGCAATCCGACTTTTTTTCCTCCCTTTTTTAATAAGTTATATAACAAGGTTGCAATGGTGGTTTTACCATTGGTTCCTGTAATTCCGATAAGTTTTAATTTTTGTGATGGGTTATCATAATAATTAGCAGCAATAATTGCCAAAGCCACATTAGAATCCACAACTCGAATGTAGACAACAGTACTGTCTAACTTCATTGGAAACACTTCACAAACTATAACAGAGGCTCCTAAATCAATTGCTTTTTGAATGTAGTTGTGTCCATCAACCGTTACGCCTTTTTGTGCTATAAAAAGATCCCCTGATTCCACTTTTCTAGAATCAAATTCGATTTTAAAAATACTTATATCCGCAGAGCCTACCTCATCCACAACAGCTACTTTGTACAATATGTCTTTTAACAATTTCACTTATGACAATTCTAATTTAATAATGGTTCCTCTCACTAAAGATTTTCCTGATTGAATGGATTGTTTCTTTACACGACCACTTCCTTCAAACTCTACTTTCAATCCTAAATTTTCTAATAATGCCACAGCATCCATAGCTATCATCCCTTTTACATTTGGGATTATAGAACTTTGAGTGGCTTTATTATAGGATTCAAAATCTTGATTTACTGCGTCAATATTTAAGGCTACATTTTCAATTTCTTCTAACACAGGAATGTCTCTATAAATCTTTTGAGCAATATCCTTAAACACTGGCCCAGAAACATCTGCACCATAATATCCCTTTTCAAGATTTGGCTTATGGATAACAACTATACATGAGTACTTTGGATTTTTAGCAGGAAAATATCCAGTAAATGAAGATGTATATCTCCTATTTGTCGACCAATCCTTCATCCAATATTCAACACGAGCCGTACCTGTTTTACCTGCCATAGAAAAATCTTCAGAATACAACGTTTCTCCTGTACCACGAATTACCACATTCTTCAACATTTCTTGAACCTTATCAATAGTTGCATCTGAGCAAATTTTAGGATCGATAACTTCTTTATCAAAAACTTTCACTTTTTTATCCCAAGCACGAATTTCATTTACAAGTCTCGGTTTCACCATCTCACCATTGTTAGCAATGGCATTATAAAAGGTAAGAGTTTGCAAAGGGGTTAATCTTAGGTTATAACCATAGGCAATAGAAGGTAACGCATTTTTACTCCACTTATCATCACCAGGAGCAGGGATTTCAGGAATTCCCTCGCCCTTTTTAATTGATAAGCCTAAAGTTTTATCAAGGTGCATTTTCTTTAAAGCATCGATAAACACATCCGGATCTTCTCCAAAGCTTTCATCTATCAACCTCGCAAATCCAATATTTGAAGAAACTTCTAAGGCTCTTGCAGCAGAAATCTCACCATACCCTCCTTTTTTAGAATCATGAATATACCTACCATACATTCTGTATTTACCTTCTCCTGTATCAACCACGGTTCCAGAATCAATTGCCTTTAATTCTAATGCCGCAACCATAGACATTAATTTAAAAGCCGACCCCGGTTCATGAGATTCGCCAATAGCATAATTCAATCTTTCGTAATATTTTCCTGAAGGAGTTTTTCCTAAATTAGATATTGCTTTTATTTCTCCCGTCTTGGTTTCCATTACAACAACACAACCATGATCTGCTTCGTAATATTCTAATTGTTTTAATAGCGAATGGTGTGCTATATCCTGAATATTAACATTGATCGTGGTGATAATATCTCTACCGTCTTGAGGCTCAACTTCATTGTTATCATTGATAGGTTTCCATTGCCCTTGAGCAATACGCTGCTTCATTCTCCAACCAGACTTTCCTCTCAAATAATCTTTAAAAGCACCTTCAATTCCTGGAGCACCTCGATAATCATCATAACCAATTGTCCGTTCAGAAATTTTCCCTAAAGGATGTTCTCGCTCTGTACTTTGCTCTGCAATAAACCCACCTTTATATACGCCCATATTAAAAATGGGAAACATTTTCATTTCCTGATAATCCAAATAACCCAAATCTCGGGTGATTAATAAATACCTGTTTGGTTTTGGCTTTCTATTACGTGCAGTTCTTATTTTTTTAACATAATACGACGGAGTATCTCCCAACATGTTTGCCAACTTTTTAGACAAAGCTTGGATGTTTTCTTCGAACAATTCATTGCTATCTGGCTTTGAAGCGTCAAAACGAATATCATAACGCATCATCGATGTTGCCAACAAACTACCATCGTCAGCATAAACATTCCCTCGATTGGCATAAATAGTGTCGTTCTTAATAGTTCGTTCTTCTGAAATGGTGATATACTTATCGCCCTCTACATATTGGATATTAAAAAGTTTGAAGATAATTGCAATAAAAAACAGGGTCATGAAGACAAAAACAATATAAGCTCTGTTTAATATGTTCTTTTTTTCTACTGACAATTTTACTCTGTTTTTCTAGGTATTACTTTAATTTTTTTTGGTGGGTTATTTGAAGGCAGTAATCCACGAACTGCTACTTTTTTTTGTACTGCTGATTCTAATTCTAACCGCATTACCTTTGTCCTCGTATCTACAAACTCAGCCTTTAACTCTCGTATCTCATTATTTAACTGAGCAATTCGTAACACTTTTTTATCTGTAACATGCGCCCTCGAAATCATAAACATTAACAATGCGACAACAAAAATGATAATCCTCCAATTTTTAAAAGCATCCTTACTTACTAAGAACTTTCCTTTTAATGCGTTATAAATTCCCTGTTTTATTCTTGACATTTTTTCTATTAATCAAGGTGTTTAAAAAAGAAAATGTTATTCCTACTTATTTACAATCACACAACTTTTAGTAGGAATAACAAATTCATCACTTAAATTAACCACACATTAATCGTTTTAGTTTTTATCTTGATTTGCTTTTACAGCAATTCTCAATTTAGCACTTCGAGCTCTATTGTTTTGTTTTATTTCTTTCTGATTAGGAATAATCATTTTCCCAACCTTTTTTAACGGAACACTAAAATTTCCATAGAAATCTTTTTCAGGCTCTCCTTTAAACAATCCATTTCTTATAAATCTTTTTACCAACCTATCTTCTAAAGAATGGTACGAAATAACACTCAACCTACCATCATCATTCAACAAATCTGGAACTTGCATTAAAAATTCTTCTAACACTTCAATCTCTTGATTTACTTCAATTCGAATTGCTTGAAAAATTTGAGCCAATATTTTATGCTCTTTTGCTTTTGGCAAAAATTGCTGCAAACATTCTTTTAACTCAAAGCTTGTTTTTATTTTTTGATCCTCTCTGAAGCTCACAATTTGCTTTGCCAATGCTTTTGCATTTCTTAACTCACCATAATTAAAAAGAACGCTACTTAATTTTTCTTCTGGATACTTATTTACAATTCTCAAAGCAGACAATGAATCATTTTGATTCATCCGCATATCTAAATCAGCATTAAATCGAGTAGAAAATCCTCTTTCGGCTTCATCAAACTGATGTGATGACACACCTAGATCTGCTAGAATTCCATCTACTTTTTTAACTCCATAAAACCGTAAGAACCTTTTTATATATCTAAAATTTTCAGGAATCAACACAAACCGTTCATCTCCTAAACTATTTGCTTGCGCATCTACATCCTGATCAAATCCAAACAACTTACCATCACTTCCTAATCTTTTTAATATCTCTTTTGAATGTCCACCACCGCCAAAAGTCACATCTACATAAATACCATTTGGCTTAATTCCCAACCCGTCAATACTCTCATGGAGCAGCACTGGATTATGATATTCCATCTTCATCATTTACGCCTCCCATAACTTGCTCAGCTAAATCACCAAAATCAACAGTAGCCTCGTTAATTGCCACTTCATATTTGTCTTTATCCCAAATCTCAACAATCCCCACTGCTGATGATAAGACCACTTGTTTCGTAATACCTGCGAACTTTTGAAGATCACTCGGAATCAATAACCTACCTGACGCATCCAATTCAACTATCTTCACACCAGCAGTAAATCTCCTTATAAAATCATTATTCTTTTTTACGAAACGATTTAGTTTATTTACTTTCAACATCATCTCATTCCACTCGGCCATCGGGTACAATTCCAAACATTGCTGAAACACAGAACGCTTTAACACAAATCCATCTTGAATCACTGGAGACAACTGCTTTTTTAAAGCAGAAGCCATCATCAAACGTCCTTTAACGTCTGCTTTACATTCATATGTTCCGATTAGATTGATCATTTATTTGGTAAATAACAATTTCAAAAATAGAAAAAGTTTTCCACTTTTTACCACATTATACCACTTTGTTAATAACTTTCATCTTTTTAACAATGAACTACTTATATCATTGAATAGCAAGGTGGAGTTATACACGGTATTGAATTGTAGAATTTGATTTAGCACTTAAATCTGTGTAATGAATTTCAAATTCATTATTGATTCATTAAATAAAAGTTTAAAAGGAGAATTTTATTTTGGTTTCCAGCAAATATAAGAATGACATATAGAGGCGCTCCTACTTCAGCAAAAATTCAACCAATATAGATAAATACTTGATTATCAGCAATAATAGAAAGATGAATTTTATACTATTTCTTAATCACTTTGCGCAATTTGAGATAAAGGTGTGACTTTACATTTTTAAATAAAACTCCTTAACCAAATCAATATAGTCTTGGGTGTATTTATGACGCTCAATTTCAATTATCAATTCTGAAAATTTCACTTCAGCTTTTTTGAATGACAATTGAAGCATGCTTCTTTTGATTTGAGAAGATTTAACCCCTCTAACTCTCGTGACTCTGTTAGGAAACAAACCGTTAATTTTTGCTAACCCTAAAAAAATGTTTTCAGATTTATATGGGATAATGAATGCACATTCTCCATTTTTAGACAATAATTTTGAAACAGCACTTAATAACTCATCAAAAGATAACTTATCTGCCTGTCGCGCCAAAGCACGCTTATCTTCAATTATACCATTCTTGTATGGAGCGCTAAAAAATGGAGGATTAGAAATGATAAAACCGTATTTATCATCAATTTCATTTGCAAAATCTTGAATGGAAGAATGATAACAAAATAATCGATCTCCCCATTCTGACTGCTCAAAATTCTCAACAGTCTGCTCAAAAGAGTCTGCTTCAATCTCAACAGCATCAATTACCTCTGCAAATGTTCTTTGAGCCATTTGCAAAGATAAAATTCCAGTACCAGATCCAATATCTAAAATACTATTAACATCATTAGGATATGCCCATGCACCCAACAACACGCCATCGGTACCAACTTTCATAGCGCTTTTATCTTGTTGAATTGTAAATTTTTTAAAATCAAATGAGTTCATAAGGAAAGACCAATATTAAATAAAATTAATATTGTTGCAAAAAATTACACCTTTTATTTTGACTAATTTATTGTAGATACAAGTCAATCAACCCTTCTGGCGTTTCAACCATCACCTTAGAATTTTTGCGGTCAATTTTTTTGATAAAATGGTCTATCATAGGAATAAATATTTCTACACCATCTTTATCAACTTCAAAAAGCGGTTGTGCAGTTTTATCGTTTACTCCAACTATTTTTCCGATAGCTCCAAAATTCACATCTTCCATTTCAAAACCAATCACCTCATGGTAATAAAATTGATTTCCAGTTAATTTTGGCAACATAGTTAAAGGTAAATAAACCCCCGATTTAAGAATACCATCTGCATCAGATTCAGAGTCCACACCATCAAATTTGGTGCGTAATTGATTTCCTTTTTGAAGCAAACTTTTTTCAATAAAAAAAGGAATCAAATTTGTACCGTGAAGTACAAATACTGATTCCATATTTTCGTATAATTCGGGCTCATCTGTATCTAATTTGATAACAACCTCACCTCTAAAACTGTGTTTCCGAACGATCTTACCAAGATAAAAACAATCTTCTTTTCGCATAATCGTCAGAATTTAAACTACTCTGCAGCTTTCTCTTCAGATGCTTCTTCTGTAGCCTCCTCAGCAGGAGTTTCTTCAACAACCTCTTCTGTAGCTTCAGCTTTTGCTTTTTCAGCAGCAACCTCAGCTTCTACAGCAACTTGTTCTGCTTTCAATGCCGCTTCAGCTTCTAAAACAGCAGCTTTACGTTTTTCATTTACCTCTTTTTCCGCATTTAAGGCAGCAGCTTTTGCATCAGCATCAGCTTTAGACAAACCATCAACTTTCGCAGAAACTAATCCTGCTTTTTCATCTAACCAAGCTTGAAATTTCTTCTCGGCTTCCTCTTCCGAAAATGCACCTTTTCTTACTCCACCTGCTAAGTGATGCTTTAACAACACCCCTTTGTAAGATAACAACGCCCTTGCTGTATCTGTAGGTTGCGCTCCATTTTGCAACCATTTTACTGAACCATCAATGTCCAAATCAATTGTTGCAGGATTTGTATTAGGGTTATAAGTCCCTAATTTTTCCAAATATTTACCATCTCTTTTTGAACGAGCATCTGCTGCTACAATCCAATAAAATGGTTTTCCTTTTTTACCGTGTCTTTGTAATCTAATTTTTACTGACATATTTTAAATTTTTAAGGTACGCGACCTTGATTATTAATTAAGGGTGCAAATGTACAAAATTTAATCAGTATAAATCATCAATATTCTATTGAAATTTTTACAAAATCGCATTAGTCTAACCCTTTGATTTTAGGCGCATTATTTCATAGCTGAATTGTTAATAACTAAACCAATAACCTCAACCAAAAAAGTAACAAAAAATACTATTTTTAAAACTTCAAATTCCGACACTACATGTACTTAATTTTCGATACCGAAACTACCGGCTTACCAAAAAAATGGAAGGCTCCAATTACCGATACTGACAACTGGCCTCGATGTATCCAAATTGCGTGGCAACTACATGACGACTTTGGAAGACTGGTTGAAAATCAAGATTATTTAATACAACCAGATGGATTTAACATTCCTTATGATGCAGAACAAATTCATGGAATATCTACTCAACTTGCCGATGAAAACGGAATCTCATTAGCAGAAGTTTTAGAGAAATTCAATATTGCCTTATCAAAAACTAAATTTGTTGTAGGACAAAATGTTGGGTTTGATTTGAATATCATGGGCTGTGAATTCCATAGACTTGGTATTGACACCAACCTTAACAAACTTCCACTTTTAGATACTTGTACAGAAGTTACTGCAACGATGTGTCAGATTCCTGGAGGCCGTGGTGGCAAATTTAAGTTACCTACACTGACCGAATTACATCAACATTTATTTGGGGCAGCTTTTGGCGAAGCTCATAATGCAACCGCCGATGTAGAGGCAACTACTAGATGTTTTTTAGAACTCATAAGAAAACGAAGTTATACCATAGAACAACTAGATGTTGAATCTGGTTATTTTGACAAATTTGATGTTGAGAATCCGAAAGAGATTCAGCTAATTGGCTTAAAGCATATCAACTTAAAAAAAGAAAGTAAAAAACTAAAAGAGAAAGCGGCTAAAAAAATTGATTGGGTCAGTTCAAAAGAACCATCAGCCACAAAAACATCACTTAAAAATGTAACTTTTGCCCATTTACACAATAGGTCGCAGTTCTCCGTATTGCAATCTACCGCTAGTATTTCGGCTATTGTTAAAGCTACAATAGAACAAAAAATGCCTGCAGTTGCATTAACAGATACCGGCAATATGATGGGTGCTTTTTATTTTGTAAAAGAAATTTTAGCGCACAATAAATCAGTTAAAGAATTCAATTCAAATCTTGAAGATGGTCAAGAAGCAAAACAAGAAATTACTCCGATTGTTGGGAGTCAATTTAATGTATGCGAAGATCATTTAGATCGCAGTCATAAAGACAATGGACATCAAATTGTGCTCCTTGCCAAAAATAAAAACGGATACCACAATTTGGCAAAATTATCATCCATATCTCATACAAAAGGATTTTACTATGTTCCTAGAATTGATAAAAAATTGGTGGATGAGTTCAAAGATGACATCATTGTTTTAAGTGGAAATATATATGGCGAGGTTGCCAGTAAAATTCTAAATATTGGTGAGCAACAAGCCGAAGATTCCTTATTGTGGTGGAAAGAAAAATTTGGTAATGATTTTTATTTAGAGATCAGCAATCATCATCAAGAAAATGAAGCTCATGTTAATGATATCCTGATTAGCTTTTCTAAAAAACATCAGGTTAAATTAGTAGCAACAAATGATGTTTTTTATATAAATCAAAAAGATGCTACACCTCACGATATTTTAATGTGTGTTAAAGATGGTGAAAAGTTTGACACACCAAAAGGGCGTGGTCGCGGATTTAGATATGGCCTCCCAAATGACGAATATTATTTTAAAAGTACTGATGAAATGGTAGAATTATTCAAGGACACTCCTGAAGCTATTCTTAATATTCAAGAAGTTATTGACAAGATAGAGCCCTATCCTTTAGCCCGAGATGTACTTTTACCTAAGTTTGATATTCCTCAACAATTTATTAATCTAGAAGATAAAATTGACAGTGGAGTTCGGGGAGAAAATGCCTATTTAAAGCATCTCTCTTTTGAAGGAGCAAAGAAACGGTATGGAGAAGAATTAGATAAAGAAACCATTGAACGTATAGATTTTGAACTCTCAATTATCGAAATGACTGGTTACCCTGGTTACTTCTTAATTGTATGGGATTTGATACTCGAAGCTAGAAAAATGGATGTTTCAGTGGGTCCAGGTCGTGGATCAGCAGCAGGGTCAGTAGTTGCCTATTGCTTATGGATTACCAATATTGACCCCATAAAATACGACTTACTTTTTGAGCGATTCTTAAATCCAGATAGGGTGTCTTTACCCGATATCGATATTGATTTTGATGATGAAGGTCGCCAACGTGTTATCGATTTTGTAATTGAAAAATATGGCACTAACAATGTCGCTCAAATTATCACCTATGGCACGATGGCTGCAAAATCATCAATCAGAGATACAGCACGTGTATTGGATTTACCATTGCATGATGCTGATAGAATTGCTAAACTAATTCCGAATACAAAACTGAATTACATTTTTGGTGATGACAAAAAAAGTAAATCGAAAATTGCTGAATTACGAGCAGATGATAAAGCTAATATTGCTGAATTAATTACCATATCAGAAGGAGAAGATTTGGCAGCAAAAACCATAAAACAAGCCTTGGCCTTAGAAGGATCGGTTCGGAATACGGGGACACATGCTTGTGGAGTTATCATTACTCCCGAAGATATTACAAATTTAATTCCAGTAGCCACCGCAAAAGACTCTAACATGTTTGTGACGCAGTTCGACAACAACGTGGTAGAAAGTGCTGGTTTATTAAAAATGGATTTCTTAGGGTTAAAAACGCTGACTCTTATTAAGGATACCGTTAAAATTGTAAAAGCAAAACACGATGTAGAATTAATTCCTGATGATTTTCCGTTGGATGATGAAAAAACCTATGAACTCTTTCAAAGAGGAGAAACCATAGGAATATTTCAGTACGAATCTGCAGGAATGCAAAAGCACATGAAGGATTTAAGACCAACAGTTTTTGCAGATTTGATTGCAATGAATGCTTTATACAGACCTGGACCAATGGAGTACATTCCGTCATTTATTAACCGTAAACATGGACGAGAAGATATTACTTATGACCTTCCAGAGATGGAAGAGTATTTAAAAGAAACTTACGGAATTACAGTATATCAAGAGCAAGTGATGCGACTCTCACAAAAGCTTGCAGGTTTTACAAAAGGTGAAGCCGATATGCTTCGAAAAGCCATGGGGAAAAAGATTTTTTCACTGCTAGAAAAATTGAAACCTCTATTTATGGAGGGAGGTAAAAAGAACAACCACCCAGAAGAAATCTTAGAAAAAATTTGGAAAGATTGGGAGGCTTTTGCTGCGTATGCATTTAACAAATCACACTCTACTTGTTATGCGTACATCGCTTACCAAACAGCCTATTTAAAAGCTCATTATCCTGCTGAATATATGGCAGCGGTATTGTCTAATAACATGCGAGATATTAAGCAAATAACCTTTTTTATGGAGGAATGCAAACGTGCTAATATTGAAGTTTTAGGTCCTGATGTAAATGAATCTTATTACAAATTTGCTGTGAATAATGATGGCGCCATCCGTTTTGGAATGGGGGCTATCAAAGGGGTTGGAGAAAATGCTGTAGCAACAATTGTAAATGAGCGTAAAGAAAATGGCAACTTTAAATCTATCTTTGATGTTGCAAAAAGGATTGACCTTAGAGCTGCCAACAAACGTACTTTTGAAGGAATGGTGTTTGCAGGTGGATTTGATAGTTTTAATCAACACCGCTCCCAATATTTTTCCTTGGATGAAAAAGGGCTTACCTTTTTAGAAAAGGCAATTAAATATGGATCTAAATATCAAGAAAATAAAAATTCATCGCAAGTATCATTGTTTGGAGAATCTTCTGAAGTGCAGTTAGAAGAACCTGTAATTCCAGAATGTGAAAAATGGGGAATGATGGAAAAACTATCACGCGAAAAAGAAGTGGTAGGAATATATATTTCTGGGCATCCTCTGAATGATTTTAACAATGAACTCAATAACTTTTGTAATGCTCAATTGGGAGATTTACAAGATTTAAAAGCTTTAATGAATAAAGATGTTTCTATTGGCGGTATCGTTACTAGTGTTGAACATCGTGTTTCAAAGGCAGGAAAAGGATGGGCAACCTTCTTTGTTGAAGATTATTCTGCAACACATGAATTCAGGATTTTTGGTGAAGAATATTTAAAGTTTAAACACTTTTTAGTTCCTAATTCCTTTTTGTATTTACGTATTTCATGTCGTAAAAACTTTTATAATGATGATGTGCGATTGACATTTTCTGACATTCAATTGCTACACGATGTCTTAGGCAAACTGGCTAAAAAAGTAACCATTCAAATCGATATTAATGAAATTAACCGTAACAAACTAAAGCAAATTGAAAATATTTTAGGAGCACATAAAGGAAAAAATCCAATTTATTTTACGGTGTACGATGCTAAAGAAAAAGTAAAACTAAATTTACCAAGTAGAACCCATAAGATTGACATCAGTAATGAACTGTTAGCAACATTAACCAAAGAAGCATTTCGGTTTAAGTTGAATTAATTACTATTTTTGACATCGATGAAAAAATCAATCCTACTTTTTTCCTTACTCATTTTCTACACCTCTTTTTCGCAAGAAAATCGAAGTAATACACCTCCTAAAACGCAACATTCTTTTAGTGCAGAGTATTATTACGGAAATATAATAGAACACCAACCCAGTATTGGGCATCTCATTTCTGGACATCCTGAAGGATTTATTTTAACCTACAACCAAAAGCGTTTTGGTAAAGAAGCTTGGGAGCAAGCCTATAACTATCCAGATGTTGGGTTTTCTTTTTCTTATCAAGATTACAAAAGTGAAATTATAGGGAAATTGTATGCACTCTATGCACATTACAACTTTTATTTTTTTAATAGACTTAACAAAAATCAGCTGATTTTAAGAGCTGGAATTGGGTTAGCTTACAACACCAATCCGTATGATAAAGAAACAAACAACAAAAACATTTCATTCGGGACATATCTTAATTCTAGCACCTACTTTAAACTGTATTACCAGCGCGAACGCCTCTTTAAAAATGTAGGAGTAACAGCAGGATTGACTTTTATTCATGCCTCAAACTCTAATGTAAAATCTCCAAATACAGGGATGAACACATGGGGAGCTACGGTCGGAATAAATTACAATTTAGAGAACGAAGATGAGTCTTTTACAACACATGAGGTTACAGATAATTTTAGAGAGCCAATTAAATTCAATTTTGTTTTTAGAACAGGAATGAATGAGTCAGAAATCATTGGTAGCGGATTGAACCCATTTTTTGTATTCTCGGGTTATGCTGATAAAAGACTGAGTCGCAAATCTGCTATACAAATTGGAACTGATATTTTTATATCTCCTTTTTTAAAGGATTTTATTGAATACTACCATATTAATTTTCCAGGCGAATCGGATGCTAACACTTCAGATATCACAAGGGTTAGTTTGTTTTTAGGACACGAATTATTTGTCAATAAATTTTCTGTCATTGCACAATTAGGGTATTATGTCTATTATCCTTTTGAGTATGAAGTTCGTTATTATGAACGCTTTGGACTTAAACGATATTTTGGTGATAAATGGTTTGCAGCAGTGAGTTTAAAAGCGCATGGAGCTAATGCAGAAACTGTAGAATTTGGTGTTGGAATACGAATTTAAGAAATGAAAAAAGTCAGTTTTATAATTGTTGTTTTTAGTTTTTTCTTTGGATTTTCACAAGAAGAAAAAGAATTATCTTATATTGATTTCAATTATTTCTATGGCAATATTATTGAACATGCACCTGAATTAAAACCAATTATTCAAGCCCACCCAACAGGGTTTGTTTTTAGCTGGAACAAAAAGAAAATAGGCAATTCAAAATTCGAACGTATTTTTAATTATCCCGATTTTGGATTTACAGCTTCCTATCAAAATTTTCATACAGATGTGTTAGGAGAAGTGTTTTCTCTCTATGCTCATTACAATTTTTATTTACTTAATCGCAATTCAAAAAATCAATTAAAACTTACAAGTGGATTTGGTTTGGGATATGCAACGTATCCTTTTGATAAAGAAACCAATAGTAAAAATTGGGCGATTGGATCTAAATTTGTAGCATCAGTCTATTTAAAACTGGCGTATGAACGTCAATATTTTTTTGATAATTTTGGCATCAGTGCAGGACTTACTATGCTACATTATTCTAATGGAAGTTTTAATGTTCCAAACCTTGGCATCAATACAGTTGCAGCAAATGTTGGAGTAAATTATAATTTTGATAATCAAATTACAGCTCCAGAAAGGGATTTAGAACCTGCCTATAAAAAAAACAAAATTCGATTTGGAGCTACATTTAGAACAGGGTTTAATGAATCGCTAATTAATGGCAGTGGACTCTATCCTTTTTATACTTTTACAGCTTTTGCTGAAAAAAAATTGAGTTATACCTCAACTATATCTTTTGGTACAGATTTATTTTTATCAACTTTTATGAAAGATTATATTGAGTGGGATAACATACAACAAGGAACACCAGTTGAAACTGCTGACTGGAAGCGTATAGGAATTTTTGTTGGATACGAACTCAATATGGAAAAATTTTCGGTCATTGGCCAAATAGGCTACAATGCATATTACCCATATGATTATGTAAGTAGGATATACGAACGCTTTGGATTTAGAAAACATTTTGGAAATCATTTTTTTACTGATTTAACCTTAAAAATAAATATGTTTAGAGCAGAAGCTTTAGAGTTTGGAATCGGCTATCGATTATAATATTTTTACAAAAACATTTATGAAAAAATTACTTTATATACTACTTGTTTTAACAATCACATCAGGATGTGATTCTGAAGATGCCCCAGGTTGTTTTAAAACTGCTGGCACAATTATTCAACAAGAAATTATACTTCCTAGTTTTGATAAAATCTTGATTTATGAAGGAGTTGAGCTTCTTATTAAAGAAGGTGTAACTCAACAGGTTGTTTTAGAATCTGGAACTAATTTAATTGGTAATGTAACCGTTGAAGTTGTAAATAACCAACTTATTGCAAAAGACAATAACGGCTGTAATTTAGTCCGTGACTATGGTTTAACAAAAATTATAGTGACTTCACCAAACATTGTAGAAATTAGAAATTCATCTGAACAAGCAGTACGGTCTAGAGGCACACTCACCTATCCAACCTTACAATTATTGTCAGAAGATTATCAATCTAATTTTTTAAATATTGGCGATTTCTACATCAACATCGAAAACACAAACTTGAACATTACGGCAAACGGGATATCTAACTTTTATATAAATGGCCAAACCACCAATTTAAACGTTGGTTTTTTTGGAGGGGATTCTCGCTTTGAAGGAAAAAATTTAATCGCTACCAATATCAATATCACACATAAAAGCACAAACGATATGTTAGTAAACCCACAAGAAAAAATTGAAGGGGATATTTTTTCTTTGGGTGATGTTAGAGCTTTTAACCAACCAGCAATAGTTGATGTGACAGAACATTATAGAGGAAGGTTGATTTTTGAGTAAATCAACTACTACCAACAAACTAATTTATAAACAATAAATTTAAGTATCTTCGGTCTTAATAAAAAAATACTTTCATACAATGCCACAAATAACACTTCACGATTTAGCTACCAAATTAAATATTTCTGTCAGTACCGTTTCTAAAGCATTGAAAGGATATAGTGATGTTAGTGCAAAAACTAGAAAAGCTGTTATTGACCTTGCAAAAGAATTAAATTTTACACCAAATATTGTAGCTTCAAATTTAAGAACCCAACAAACACATACAATCGGAGTTATTGTACCTACTATTGTACACCACTTTTTTTCAAATGTAATTAATGGTATTATTAAAGAAGCAGAAAAAAGCGGCTATATGGTTATTTTACTGCAAAGTAATGATAATTATGAGTTAGAAAAAAAACAACTCGACTTACTCATAAAACAACAAGTTGATGGAATTTTAATTTCTCTATCTGTTGAAACTACCAATTTTGAACATTTAGAAAAAGTACAACAAATAGGAATTCCACTGGTAATGTATGATAAAATTTCTGATGCTATAGATTGTTCAAAAGTTTTAATTGATGATAAAAAAGCAGCCTATGAAGCCGTTTCTTATCTTATCAGAAAAGGATATAAGAACATAGCATATTTTGGAGCATCACTACAAGCTCATAATTTTAGCAATCGTTTTTTGGGGTATAAACAAGCCTTAGAAGAATTTAGAATTCCTTTTGATGATTCTCTAATTTATATTTGTGAAAATAATGACGAATACAATTATGGCTACAACAATGCCGAACAATTAATTAAAGACCATGGTTTTAAAAATGTTGATGCCGTTTTTGCAGTAACCGATGTGATTGCAGTAGGAGTATCAAAATTTTTTAATACCCACTCTATTTCTATTCCGCAAGATATTGCGGTCTTTGGATTTAGCAATTGGTTTATGTCTACAGTAGTTACTCCTGCCCTTTCAACCGTTAACCAACCAAATTATGAATTGGGTAAAAAAGCAATAGAAATTTTATTAGAAGAAATTACTTTAAATGAAGCAAAAAAAGAAATTACTCCTCAAAAAATAATCTTAGAAACAAGTTTAAACATTAGAGAATCTACTTGATACTTTCATTTTCAAACAACTAATTATATTTTTTCTTATTTTTATAAAAAGAAAAAATATGCTAGTTAAAGTTTTTGGCTCTGCTGTTTTTGGTGTAGAAGCCACCACAATCACCGTTGAAGTAAATATTGACAAAGGAATAGGTTATCATTTGGTCGGACTCCCAGATAACGCCATCAAAGAAAGTTCGTATCGGATTTCAGCAGCACTCAATAATAACGGATACAAACTCCCCGGTAAAAAAATCACTTTAAACATGGCTCCTGCCGATATGCGCAAAGAAGGTTCTGCCTATGACCTAACATTGGCTATCGGAATTTTGTCAGCATCCAACCAAATAAAAGCCACAGATATTGATAAGTATATTATTATGGGTGAGCTTTCATTAGACGGAAGTTTACAACCAATCAGAGGTGCACTTCCAATTGCAATTAAAGCAAGAGAAGAAGGGTTTAAAGGATTTATATTACCCAAGCAAAATGTAAAAGAAGCAGCAATTGTTGACGGATTGGATGCTTTGGGAGTTGATAATATACAGGAAGTAATTGATTTTTTTGAAGGCACATCGACTATAGAACCTTTGGTGATTGATACCCGTAAAGAGTTTTATGACAGTTTTGAAAATCCTGAATTTGACTTTGCGGATGTGAAAGGGCAAGAATCTATAAAACGCTGTATGGAAATTGCTGCTGCTGGTGGGCATAACATTATTTTGATTGGACCTCCTGGATCTGGGAAAACAATGTTAGCAAAAAGATTACCTACAATTTTACCTCCAATGACTTTGAATGAAGCTTTGGAAACCACTAAAATTCATTCTGTGGTTGGACGTATAAAAGCACATAGTGGCTTAATGAATCAGCGCCCTTTTCGGAGCCCGCATCATACCATTTCAAATGTTTGTCACTTTAATGTATAATAACTATATTTGCTTAAACATCGCTGATTTATGCTAGGTATATACACAAGACTCTCTAAAGAAGACGACCAAAACAATTCTATAAAGAACCAAATTAGAGAAGGCAAAGAGTTTGCCGTAAAGGAGGCATTCACCTATGCTATTTATGATGAAGGGGAAGGCGTAAGTGGTACGCTAGGAATTAAAGATCGTCCTGTATTAAATACATTGACTAAAGATATTATAGATGGTACTATTAATTCTGTTTGGGTAAGAAATCAAAATCGACTAGAAAGAGACAGCTTAACCTATCACCAATTCATAAAAATTGCTCAGAAACATAATACTAGGTTATTTTTTGGAGGGAAAGAAATGGATTTATCAGATCCATCCCAATTACTTCAAAATTCATTAATGTCTTTAATAAATCAATATAAAACAGACCTCCAAAGTCACCAAACTCGCAAATCATTATTAGATAACGTCAAGGAAGGAAGAGCAAATGGACGAATCTTACCATATGGTTATAAATCTAATGAAAATGGAATGCTTGTAATTGATATGGAGGAGGCTAAAATAGTTGAAAAAATATATTCTATGAGCTTAGAAGGCAAAGGGCAAAAGACTATTGCAAATTGGCTAAACGACAATAAAATCCTGACTAGGTACAATAAGATTCAAGGAACACTCACTAAAGTAAATAAATACACTAAAAAAAAGAGTTTAATTGCTAAAAAGGATATTAAGTGGGCTGACAAAACGTCTCATGACATTATCAAAAACCCAATTTATAAAGGAGAAAGGCGTTGGAAGGGAAAAACATATGATGCTCCTCCAATTATGACAGAGGATTATTGGGATAAAGTAAATAAGAATTTAAAGAAAAACAAAAACAATACTGGCAAAAATGTTGAACATAAATATTTATTAAAAGGATTACTAAGATGTGCTAAATGCGGTAGAAATTATTATGGTAGGTCAAGAACTACCGACCCTATAGGATATGCAATAAGAACTAGTAAAATTGGAAAAATAAGAAAAGATTATAATTTATACACCTGTGCATCTAAAAGATATAAGCATACAAATTGCGGTAGCAAGGATATAAAACTTATTGAACTTGATGCGTTAATTTGGGGAGTATTATTTCAGGAAAAAGAATTGATTGCTAGTATTAAATCATTTCTATCAAATACAGATGTTGTCCAAAAAGAAAAAGAGACATCAAATTCAATTAATCTTTTAAAGTTAGAACTATTAGACTTAAATAAAAAAAAGAGTATAGCAATTAATTTAGTCTTAGATGGCATTTTAACCAATGATGACCTTAAATCAAAAATGAATAGTATAAAATCTCAAATTAATACTAGTGAAGAAAAACTGAAACACAAAACAGAATATTTAAACTCCTTAAAATCATCAGAAGATTTACTTTCCAAAAATATTGAAAGTTTAGAAAAAATAAAACATACTCTGGGTTTTGAAGACAGAAGAAATATTATACATAAATATATTGACGAAATAGTTCTATTCACAAATCATAAAAATGACCCTACCAATATGTTCACACAAATTAATATTTACTATAAGAATGACCTTTTAGTTACTGATAAATTTTTATTTGATTTAAAACATGGTATTGCACTTAATGTATTTAATAAAAAAGTAATTAGTTTAAATATACCTATAGATGAAGAAGCTCTTCTGACCAAATTAAAACCAGTTTTCAAAATTTATGAAAATTAAAAATGTTCAAAAATGTATTAAATGAACATTTTCAATGTTTATAGGCGTTATAGAGCTAAACAAATAAATCAATACCCATTTATATTCTAAATAACATATTAACGAACATTTTAAACTTTTAAACTATGACGGGAAGTAATTATATAGAATTTGATAGAGCATTAAATACAGGGTTCAGAATACTCAAATTTGAAAAAAATAAATCTTTTGGACTCTTAATTATATGTGGGATTAATCTTGGTGTAAGAATTCAAGATTTATTGAATCTCACATTTGAAGATTTAAGAAAAGACCAATTCACAATAATTGAAGGAAAAACTAATAAAAAAAGAGTCTTAGCAATAAATGATAATATTAAAAAGGCACTTACCCACTTTGATGAAATCAAAACTGGATACTGTTTTAAATCACAAAAACAATCTGTATATTCAAAACAACAAATAAATAGGTTGATGAAAAAATATTTTAAAGGCAAAGTATCTTCACATAGTTTGAGAAAATCTTTTGGAAGAAGAGTATGGGAGAATGATGGAGAAAGTGAACGTAGCTTAATTTACTTGTCAGAAATTTTTAATCATAGCACTATTCAAATGACAAGAATATATTTAGGTATTAGGCAAGAAGAATTGAATGAGGTATATTTAAGTCTATAAGTCAAAATATCAACAACTTCATTTTCCGTTTGAAAATTTAAAGTTATAATACCTTAGTGATTATTAAACTACACAATGAAAATTATAAGCTCACAATATTTAACAGCAACTATAACAATTGGTCAGAATATCGGATACTCTGATAAATCATTTTCAAAAGGTGAGCTATATAAAATTCTCCAAACCTATCAAGATAAAAGAATAAAAGATGCCAAAATATATCTATCTGCTTTTGTTTATTCTGGTGATATTGTAATGAGCAACCAAATTGAGAAACATTATAAAATCGAATTCATCAATTATCCGAAATTTCCACTTGATTCAAAAACTTTTAAAAAAGAAATAACAGAGCTAACGAATCATCTAATGAAAGAGTTAAAACAAAATAGAATTGTAATTGTTTTTAATGATGATATAATTATGCTTGAAGAGAATGAAACTATTGACCCCAAAATAATAACAACTTAAAATAATAGTAATAATAAGGGTAAATAAGCACCAAAACAGAGCCTGTGACAAGCCCTTATAAAAAACTTATATAACATCATTAAATTTCACATTCTTAGCCTCCTATCTTATGTAATTTTAAAAAGAAGGTGGGGTATGGAGAAGTCTCACTTTTTGATACGGGGGTCATACTGGGATGAGGTATGTCCTGTCAAAGCTTAATCAATTTCAAAAAAAAAATTAAATTTTTTTTTAATCAAAAAAGTCTTTAATACTTACGTCTAATGCTTTTGCAATTTTAAGCAACGTTACTACTGAAAAATTATTTTCTCCTCTCTCAATTCGACCAAGCTGATTTTTGGATAAGTCACTATCAATATTAAGCTCAAATTGACTTAAACCTTTGTTAAGTCTTAGCTCCTTTACTCTTTTTCCAATCTTTAATAATGCTGTTTTATCCTCAATTTTAGACATCGCATAAAATTGATTCTTTCTTTACCTTTTGTTGACCCCATATTTGTGGTATTGTTAAATATTTTGTATCTCTGCATTCGTAAAACTTATTTAAACCATAATCAACCTAAATCATGAAAAACTTTTTATTTGTTATCACTTTGTTAGTATCCTCATTTATGTTTTCTCAAAATATCAATGCAACGACAGAAGACGGTAAGGCAGTAATTTTAAAATCAAACAATACATGGTCTTATACTGATGGATCTGAATCTAAAGAGGAAGGCTGTAACTTGGGGGAAGACTTTAAACAATCTAAAGTAAATAAAGGACTTCTAAAATTTGTTATGGTAGATACTGATAGTAATGCCGATGAGATCATATTTATTAGATCAAGGAGAAGTGTAGGAGGTGGCAATTGGACGCTTTGCGTAAAAGGAAGAAAGATATCTTACAAGAGAGTTGGCTCTGTATATATGAGAGCTGGTGACGACCCATTTTGAATGAAAATCAAATACGGCTTTTATGAGTCAATCAAGAACTTTTCTTATTCAATTATTAATGCACAACGTGTTAGTAAATATATATTATGACAGTTATAATAATTATTGCAGTGGTAATTTTCTTATGGTGGTCTTTAGTACCTGCCAAGTCAAGAGAACCAAATCTAACTGATATTATTAATAATGCTCAAAGGGATAATGGGAATTATTCTAATGTTTACAGTACTGATTTTTTAAGGGGTAACTACTATTATTCAGATAAGTTCCCAAAAGAATCTAAGGATATATTAGTGTTTACTGGTACAAAATTTGAATGTGAAAATTATGTGTATCATTATAATTCCGATTCAAAATTAACTAAAGACAAACTAATTGTCGAGACTAAGGAAATAGAAAATATAGAACTTAACCTTCCCCCTATACCTAAAAAAAAAGATTTTTATGATATTGAAAAAACAAATCCTTATAACTATTCTATTTCAGCAAAAAATATTGATGAGATAAAGCATTATATAGATGCAGGTGAAACTAGAAATATAAGCAGTATTATATTAAATGAATGTTTTATTACCGAAGAACTTAATAATATTATAAATGAAAATTATTGGAGGGATAATATGATGCTTGAATTGAACGATTGTGTTTTAGAAGATATAAATTGGTCTAATTTAGGTATGAGCAGTAAATCATGGAAGTTTAATTCTATAACGGTAAAAAATATTAATGAAATTAAGCAATTAACAAGTATAATTATAACAAGGGATATAAAATCTATTACCTTAAAAAGGTGCCTCATTACTGAAGAACTTATTGATATAATTAACAATAATTCTTGGAATCCAGATATTTTTGGAATTTCACTAGAGAATTGTGATTTAATAAATTTTAATTTATTAATGAAATTAAACAAGGTAGTTAGTTTTTCTTTTAATAAGTATTCAGCAAAAATTGATGATAACTTTATAGATTTATTAAAAATCAACAGAGTCCGCAGTCTGAATATATCTTATAAAAATAACACTGAAGAAGAAACGAAGGCTTATAATCTAGAAATGCTTCAAAACTTGAAGAACATCCAAGTAACCAACATAAAAGCCGCTATATATATAAACAAAAATTGATGATATTTTTGGAAATTTACAATACAATTCTATGTTATATATTTGGTAGAGGTTAATTTAAATTAATCAATTATTTTATAATTAAACTAGGGATTATCAACATATTTTTCGTACCTCTGTACTATCATTACGAATTCTCATAAAAAGAGAATAGCAACCTGCTAAAAACAAGCGAAGGTGCTTTAACAATGAGCCTAATACAAAGGAAAAAAATGTTTCTACCTAAAATTTTATTTGCTCTTAGTTTACGTAATGATTTTTATTAATCTTAAAATATATTATTATGGTAACTGAATTAATTAAACTAAAAGTAAAAAAGGAATCTGCAACAGGAACAGAATCAGAACGAATTATTAAATATTTTGTTGAATCCTGTAAACGATTGGACGCATCAATATTTGAGCCTTTAATTTCAGAGGAGCAAATGTTTGAATCCCTAGACAAATACCGCTTTTTACAATCATTAAAAGATAAATTTGATTTTTGGAAAAACGAGGGTTTTACAAGAACAGAAATGAAAGAAGGAACTTGTGGGATGTGCCATTATGGAGAGATGGTTTATGAATTTTACGTTAATGATTCAAAAATTGCATTTGCATATATAATTCATAATAATAATAATAATGAATTGGAGGATATATTTATTTGTAATGGAGCAAGTGGATATAGTAGTTGTCATTAAGAATGTAATTTTGGGAAGGAGTAATATTTCTTTAAAAAAAGTGTTAAAAGTAATAGGATGGTATTTAATAGTAATAAAAATGAATTTCACCCTCAAAAAGTAGCCATTAGAGGGTGGGTTATGTTTAAAGAATACTAATTGACATCAATTAAATGAAAAGACTAAAGAAGGTAGGCTATATCATTTTGGGAGTGATAGTTTTAGGATTATTAATTCCTCAAAACATGCAAATGCCAGTTCAAGGAGCAACTTCATCTGACTATAATAAAAATTCCTATTGGGCTTATCCGTGGGGTCGAAGTATCACGCATAAAGGGGTAGATATTTTTGCTAAAAAAGGAACAAAAATTATACCTGCAACTTCTGGTTTGGTTTTGTATTCTGGGAACATAAATGTAGGCGGAAATATAATTGTAATTCTAAGTTCTAAATGGCGTTTGAATTATTACGCTCATTTGGAGAGTTTAGATATTGAAACTTTGAATTGGGCTAGTAAAAATGAAGTTATAGGAACAGTTGGAGATAGTGGGAATGCCAAAGGAAAACCACCTCATTTACATTATTCTATTATGACACCAATTCCACATCTATGGAAAATTGATGACTCTCCACAAGGTTGGAGGAAGATGTTTTATGTTAATCCCATCCCATTGATTGAATAAACTTAAATAAAAAAAATGTTGATGTTAATATTGCTATAATTAAGCATCAAGAATAGAAGGTATTTGGATTTGTCTTTATTTTGACTGACTGTCCGCATTCTAAACCACCGTGGATTGACTTTCTCGGTTGGTACGCAATAGCGTTCTTGATGCTTGAATAATTAAAGTATTACTTCTTTTTTTCTCTATTAGCTATGAAATCAGCTTTTAACTTATTTATTTCTGATTTAAAATAACGGTAATATTCATTGATTGTATTTTCACACATACCAACTTTTTTAGCTAATGCAATTTGTGATATTTTACCATCTTTAAGAATGTCCCAATTTTTAATACCTTTCTCAGTTCTTAATTTTGACTTCTTCTTTTTAACTCTACCTACTGCTCCACCAACGATTTTATACTTTTCAGTTTGGGATAAACTAGATTCTGGATTGAAGACAACTAACCTCTCCTTATTAAGATTTGGGTTTAAATCATTCTTATTTAAATTCTTCTGAATGATTAACTCAATTTCACTATTCTCCATTGGGACATCACATCTACCTGCTATCCCATAAATTACTTTTTTATAACGTTCACTAGAAATCGTTGGATTAAGGGCTTTAATTTGGTACGCTATTGTAGATATAATAGAATTCCTAGAACCCTTTTTTATAGTATATGGAATAAACAAATTAGCACATTTAAGCCTTTCATTCTCAAAAGTTAAATAATCTTTACCCTCAAAATCTATTTCATGTAGATTGTCATATACTAATTCCACCCCCACTTCATTAGTAACCTTCTTTTTCTTTTTCTTAGAGTATGTAATGGGGGTGTTTTCATTATTTAATGTAGTATTAGTTGTATAATGCTCATAATTACATTTAGATACTACCCATGCCTTTGAATTATCATTGTAAAATGCAAATGGGTCATAACTTTGAACTGTGAACTGTGAAGGCTTACATGCATTCATGTCAGGGTCAATACCTAAATGGGATGAAATATCTAAATATGTGGATTTAAAGTTATCCTTAGTTAATCCATCAACTTTAACTGCTAATCCGATTCCGTTATTTGATAAAGAATTCCATTTTGCCATGATATATTTATTATCAAGATTAATTTTCACATCATTATCAATATCAATATAAATCACCCCTGACGCTTCTTTTGTATTAGCATCCTTTTTATACTTATTATAAGTAAAGTTTAAAGTATAACATGGCAACTCTTTTGTTTTTATCAAATCATATTCTTCAATATTCCCGTTTTTTCTTAGCTCTCTTGCTTCTTTTATTGTGTAAAGAATAGACTGATTAGGATTTCTAACCGCCTCAATGAATTGCGAGAATTCTATTTCTTCCATTACTTGAGGGCTTTTTACATTTTTGAATTTGTTTATCATCATTATTATCTATTTAAATTTAACTTACTTTTAATTTCTGCTTTGGAGTAATAAACCCTGCTACCCAAATACATTGGTAGAACACTCCTTTTTTCGCCCAACTATTAAATTTAGGCAAACTCCCTTTTAAAATTTTTACTGTTTCTTTTCTCGTGAACAGCTTTAACGATTCATTGTTTATTCCTACTTTAATACCACTAATAGAGTCTTTTAACATTGCTTCAAATTTGGCAAATAACTCTCCTGTAGAAATCTCTTGGATTTCAAATTTTCTCATTATTTAAAAATTTATTAGTTATAATAACCTTATGGTTATTATTTATTTGAGGACAGACATATCTATTTCCTGTATACAGAGTTACAACTTATCTTTTTCTTGTGCAAATTTTTAACATATTGATTTAAAGCCTCTTAAATCATTTTATTTGAAATAAAAAAAAAATAATTATCTCGTTGATATTTATAGGGTTATGATGCATTTCAAATAGAGCAATTCACTTTTTTAAATTTAAATAAAGTAATTTGACAAGAATTATGTTAAAATTGAAATTTTTATCACTTAGAAATACCTTTTAAAAATGGTTGTTTTTTGATAAAAGTGTCAGATTTCTATTTTTGGACGTAAAAAATAAACAAAAGACAACCTAAAGTTCACTCATTATTACGTCAATTTTAAATACTTTTTTGTCTTTTAGTATAAATTAATTATTATAAATATTTTAATGACAGGAGAACAACTGAAGACAGGTTACGGAAAGTAGCAAGGCGATTTAAGAGCCAATAGTAAATTAACAGCCTATTAAATATAGTTTTTATAAGAGTTAATTGTTTTAAGCCTTCAAAAAATATTATCCTTATATTAGTTGTCTTCTAATCAACTGCTATGAATATCTACATCAAGGCTATGGAAATTGGCTACAAAAGTAATGAGGGAATTACTTATAATGAACTTAAATTCCAAATTGAAAAAAGTCTAGATATAGAAGTTAAAGGGGAATTAGAATATGTTTTTGTAGATTGGTTTTTTGACAGTTTTAAGTCAAGAAATTTTGGAGGACAAACTAAGCGAGGTTTAATGACCTCAATTCTAAATTATACAAGAGGCACTTACGGTATTCATAACCATCATAAAAACGTAGTAGAGCAATATTTCGGCTACACCTACTTTATGAATGGCACAACTATTAAACACTATTTAGATTATTTAGAGTTAAAAGAATCAAGGGTTACTTCAAAAAGGGCATTTTATATTTCAATTGTCTCCATTTTAATAGCCTTAATATCTGTATATCTTGCGACAAACTCAGCTAAACCTCCTTTCGATGTTAATATCATTGGAGATAAAACCAGCATTGAATTAAAAGACAAAGAAATAAAGATAGATTCACTAAAAGGAGAGCTGGAAAAAGCAGATACATTACTTCATATCTATGAGAAGGATTCGGTTAAAATTCAAAAAAAATGACGCATACAATTAAAATGTTTCTGAAAATTGGAAAAGAAGAACATATAAAAGACTTGTATGAAAATGGCACTATTTACATAAATACAATTGAGTATTTTAAAAAAGTTGAGGATGAAGAATTACGTGGAGATAAATATGAAGGCGCATCAGAAATCATCAACTCTCTTCCAGGCACATTTAAAATCCCAGGAATTGAACGCAAATTCAAATTTCAAAAAGCTCACATTAAAAAGGCATACGATGTAGTTTTGGGGAATATATATTCTCTTTATTGCATTTCATCAAAAGGATTTCCAAATCCGTTAGATTTTATACTAGACGAGAAAAATTTACGATTTGGAACTCATTGTTTAATGATTAAAGACAATGAATACTTTCTCAACAAAATAAAGGCTGAATTAGAAAAAAAAAAATACGATTATCGTGATGGGTTTGTTGATTATTACGATAAAGACAATATTAGCTATAAGAAACTGACATTGTTTAACAAACCTAAAGAATTTGAATACCAAAAAGAATTTCGTTTTTACATTCATAATGACAAGCTTAAACCTATTAAAATTCAAATAGGTAGTATGAAAGGAAAAGCAGAAATTATAGAGGTCAAAAACCTTACCGAATTAAAAGTTGCTTTAAAAAAATAATAATGTTATTACCATTAAAATCCTATATCAGAAACCCACCTTTACTTGTTCTTCCTAAACAAGTGGCGACTTTCAATGCTTTAAGATACAGCCTTGACATTTGCGACATTTCATATAATCGACTTATTGAAAATCTTTCGGAATTAAGTGAAAATGGAAAAATTGCCACACAGACTTTTCCCATTATTTTTTTAGATGTTTGGTCTATAATTAACAACTGTGTGATTTTCAAAAAAATATTGCAAACGGAATTTAATTTAAGTTCTGACCAACAATATTTTCAAGAGATTAACAAATGTAAAAATCTGCGTGATAGCAATCAACATATTGATGCTCGCCTATCTCAAACTCTTTCAATTAATGATTTACCAGTTTATGGCTCATTGAGTTGGATGAAACTTTATCCAAACTCTAATGAAACAATTCTATCCTCAATTTATTCGGGTACAATAACGAATAAAAAAATGGCTAAAGTGAAAATATCAAATAAGAACAATGATGGAATAGAAATTAATGATCAAATACAAAGGTTAGAATTTACAAGTATCGTGCGAGAAAAAGAAAATGGCAAATTTGTATTTCCACAACAAGACATTTTAATTAATCAAGTTATTGTCGAATTGAAATGGTGGATTGAACATATTGAAACAAAATTTAATAATCTATTCAAAGATGTGGAAAACATAGAAAAGCATACGTCTGATTTCATTGTTCAATTAAAATTGACGGGCAAAAACTAATGGAAATACCGTGTAAAAACTAAGCTATTAAAGGCTTGATATTTAGTTTTTTTTAGTTCAAACACATTTTTATAACCCTGTTTTTGAGCTGCTACTTCGAGATGAGAATCGTTCACTAACTCCTCTAAATCCTTTTTAAGAACTTGTTTTTTAACTCAGTTCTTTGTTATGTGCAGGGCTTTATCGGAATTTTCTTTAATAAGAAAGAACTTTTGTCGATTTCCATTTTATAAAATTCAATTCTATTTCCATCCAATTCTGTTTCATTTATTTCTTTAATACTTTCGTTAATTTTTGTTATTGGAACATTACATCCGAAAATTATTTCTTTTATATGTTGACCTTCAAACTCAATCGTTTGCCTTTCTTTTTCAGGTATAGTTTTCGTAATTGCTCGGACTTCTTTTTCATAATTCCATCTTTCGGATTTGGTAGTCAACCAATAAAGTGATGTTCTTAAAAAATCAGTTGCTCCATCGATTGGTTTAACTTCATTTTCATAACGCACTCCACAAAGAATAAACTTTTCTTGATAATCAATTGGAAATTTAAATCCAACACAAATTCCGTTGTGCTTATCAGCATAATGTGACCACATAAGTGTTTCATCTGAAATTCTTGAGAAGCAAGTCATTTTAAATTTCTCTTTTTCTTCTCTTAAAATTGCCGCAACGTTTTCAGGGTTTTTTAGATTGTTTTTGAGTCGGTTTCTGTATTCGGTCGTTAGATTTTCTTCTAAACTGTCTAGTGCTTTATCAACCATCTCATCTGTCAGTTCTGGTATTAATAAATATTCATTACAATCAAATGGGTCATTGAAAGTTGATGGTTTTGAAAACATCAAGGTTTTTCCAAGAATTATTTTGTCAAAAGCAGTATCAAAACTTTCATATTTATAAACGGTTTCGTTCAGAAGAATTTTGAAAAAATTATCTCGAATTATTTCTTCTATTTCAGTTTTTGATAGCATCTATGAGTTTTTTTCGTCTTGCACATAACGATTTTGGTATGATTTCGTTACGTTGATTTAGCGACTAAATTAGTAAAAAACACTGACCAATGAAATGAATGCGAGGATTTTACAATCGGAAAATCAGTAACAATGAATTATACCAGTTGTTGTATGCCATATTTATTTTAGGCTTTTAGGAACACTACTCATAATCTGTTTTTTAAGTTCGAGCAAAGTTGGCACTCGTCTATTTCCAATTCCCTTATTGTTAAATCTAGCTCTTAACGTTGAATTATTTTTATTTAGATAATGTTCAATAATTTCATTCGCTTTATTTAAGTCATAACTATATCCAAATTCGTCAAATTCATCATATCCTTGATTTTTAAGAACACTCAAAAGTCTATCTAATAATTCAAAAGACAACTTTTTGTTTTCTGAAATCATTCCTTCCAAATAGCCAAGAATTAATACACAATTGAATTTTCTAGCTTCTATACTATCATTGAAAATGTCACCGATTTTCTTTTCGATTATCATAAATACATCAGTGAAATTATTTTTATGAAAATCTAAAATGAACCTTGGGTTGTCAAAGAGATTAAATAACTCAAAGAATATTTTAATTAGATTTTCAGTTTTTTTGAAATATAAATGGTTTAACGAAACTAAGAAGGCTTCTTTAATATCATCTGAATATTCCCCATTAATGATTTCTTTATATAGCTCTACTAACTCCTTTTCTACATCCAATGGGAGGTTTTTCATTTCAAGAGTTTCTCTAATTTTATCGAATTTATTTTGAGATGAATGATTATTTGAAACTATAAATTCTTTCAAGTTTTTTAATTCAAAAATAGTTAACGTTACTGTTGGGTAAGGTTTGAATATATCTTCAACTTGAAGTCCAAAACTCTTTTCAAATGATTTAAAATTTAATTCGCTGATTAGTTCATTTAATTCACTCGGAGAATTTAGAAATAAAGTTGTTATGTTTTTTTCTTTTAGTTTTCTTTCTTGTCCTAAATCTTCTTTAAATGAAATTATATAAGATTTTGGCAATTCTGAATTACCATATAATTCTGTGTGTTTTTGAAAAATATAATCAATATTTACATCTCCAAAGCCGTACCCTAAGAACAATATACCTTTTCCCAAAATATGACTTCTAAATAGAACATCTATGAAATGTTTGTCAATATCCAATCTATTGTCATAATCACTTTTGGTAAATACAATGCTTTGAGTATTTGAAAAATCACCATGAAACTTTATTATCTGTTTTTGACCGTGTGGAGAATTTACTATGTCTTTTAAAGACACTACTTTTTTATAGTTTGCATTTAGTTGCTCGGAAGCAATTTCTATAGCATTGTCATAATTTGTAGTATAGATAATTGGCGGATTCATTGAAATAATTTTTAAATGATTTTCCAATGAATTAGAGTCAGTTTTAGTTAATTCACAAGCCGATTTAATTATAGATATAAGTTTTTCTCTTCCAAATTTCTCTTCATATTCTTGTGCTATTATCAGATTATCTTTAGAGGAGGTTTTTAAATCTAATTTTAGTAATTCTATGATTTCATTCCAATCTTTTGCACCGCAAGGTTTACTCATTCCCGTTCCAAAGAATGGAATAATTTTAAATTCAATTATTCCATTTAGAATATTCTCTATTATTTCTTTTTTTTTCACTTAAAATGTTGAATTTAGTAGCCTGTTCTCATATGGCATACAACTGTTAAGGGCACGGAAAGTTATGAGTTTGATACCGCAATTTTCCGATGTTTAAATTTAAGTATTTTATATTTTAGAAACATTCTATTTTACTGAATTAAGCAATTTTTTATACCCAATGTTGTACACTAGCTTTTTTAATCATTATTTTAAACTTTCTATGAGTTCTAAAAATGTTGATTTATTAGATTTAATTATTGAATCTATCAAAACTGTTCTAATTCTAGAAGTAAGATTTGGAATCTTAAAGTCAATTTGAATCAATGCTTTTTCATTATTTTGATTATTGTGAATCATTGAATTTCTTTGTGAATAACATTCCCATAATGTTCTTGAATAAAAAGATTTTAAGTATTTGACATTATCGAGATTGTTAATCTTACTTTTTTTCTCAAACAAGAATTTAATAAAAGGATGATTTACTTTTTCTTTAATTACTGAAAAGTTGTGATTTCTTGAATATTTTAAATTTCTATATTGCTCGTTTGTAAGACCTAATTGTGTTGAGGTAGAATTTATTACTAAATTAAGTATATAATTTTCAATTATATTTTTTTCATTATTGTAATTGTTCTTAGAGAGTAAAGTCGAAAGTAGGCTAATTATTTCAACTGTACTTTTTGAGTAAACTTTAAATAATGTTTCAAAATAATGCCAATAATCCTCAGCGTTTCTTGAAATTTCGGCTTTAATAAATAATGCTTCGTAATTTAAAAAGTGTTGTTTACTTTCATTATTGATTTTATTCAACCTTTTAAAAGGGTTATTTTCCAATGATTTTTCATCCCATTCAGATATCGGATGGCTATTTTCTTTTCGGCTCCAACTCCAAGTCGCATTATTAAAATTGGTTGTTCTTAAATATGAATACTTTTCAAATAGTGAGTTTGATTTACATTTATAATCTAGAAAGTGTAATTCCTTTTCTATAGTGTTAACTGCTAGCTGTTTTGCAATTTTGTCACTAAAAGCATTTACTTTAACAACAGCCATAATCATATTTTCTTCGTCAAAAAAGTCTTTGAAAAAATGATCTTTTTTAATTAATTCAAATATTTTTTTGAGCCTAATATTCTTTGGGTGATAGAAAGTAACTTTATCATATCTAAATTTGAAATTTAATTTAGATTTGATATTATAAATCCTAAATATAAAATATTCTCTATTAATCTTTTCTTTAAAAAAATGGAAAATACCTTCAAATTGCTGATCAAATGTTCTGTTTTCAATATATTCTTTTTTAGCAGTTTCTAAATTTTCTTTGTTTTCTTTTAAAAATGAATTTGGAAATGGAAAGTCATTAATATTTCGTGTAATAATTTTTGAAAAAATTTCAACTATATCATCTTTAGCTCTATTTGTCAATATAAATTCACTTACTAAAATATTTGTATGATGAAGAAGGTCATCTTTATGTTCCGAAACGTTATGAATGCACTTTAGAAAACTTATAATTTCTTTCAATGATTTTTTGAACATTACTTTTTTAAGTTCAATTTTAAACCTATTTAAGGATGTTTTGAAATTAGGATTCTCTTTTATCCATTTAAGTTTTAGTTTTTTATTTCTTTGTTTTTTATAAGTTTCAAATAATTCAGAAATAAAAAGATAGTTTTTATACTCAATGAAATATTTATTTTTCTTTTGAATTAGTGGATGAGTTAAATAACTATCAATATATTTTGGACAGTTTTCTAAATTGGTATCAATTTGGAAAATAATTTTTTCCATAAGGGAAAGATAATTTTCAACATCCAAATAGTCACTATTTTCAATTTGAGAAGCAACAAAATTATAGTAGTCTGCAAAGAAATTTACTTTCTCAGCTATATTTTTTTCAGGATGAATTATATTATTTAAATATGACATATTTTATGATTATTGTAAAGAGTAATGTTGTCTATCGAACTTGTGTACAACGTTTATGTATATGGAAAGTTGCGTGTTTGTGTACGGGGGTTTTCCGAAGAAAAATCAGACGTAGCAAAGTGCAACGACACTTGTTTTAGCACAACACCAGCAATTTTTTATATACGGTTTTAGCGGTCGTTATATTATTTCTTTTTTATATAATTTTTCAGAAACTATTTTTCGAAGTTGATCAGATGCAGTTTGAGTTTCAACCTCATTTTCAGTATTAAGTACATCTTCAATATTATCAAAAACATTACATTCTACATCGTTATCTTGATTTCCTTCAAGGGCATTCAAATAATTTGAACTTTCTATTTGAACAAAGGTATTTATCCAATCTATTCTAGAATCTGGAAAATTTAACTTGATAATTTTAGCAAGATCATATAGTTCATCATCGCTCACTTTGTCTTCATGATTCTTTTTCATGTGACATAACAAATCACAACAATTTTCTAACTCATCAATATTTCTGATACTTAAATAATCTTCAATATTATTAATGAGTTCTCTATCGTCTTTATTTATTCTAATTTTTAGTTGTATCATTTTATTTTTTGGGTATGTTTAGTTTAATGACCGCTAACGGCAATTTGTATGAGTAGTGGCAGATTTCGTGGTCAAACATCTAATTTAGCAAATAAAAACCGAATAGAAAATCCGCTAGGATTTTCGTAAGTAGACTAGAACAAAACAATTAATTATACACGGTGGTGGCATTTCGTAATTTACCAATTATGTTCATAATGAAATTCCGAAATTTTCTTTCCAATTTCATTTTTTACAATAAACCAATATTTGTCCAATTCACTACCTTCAAATTGTTTCAATAAGTTGATATATTCATTGCGAATTTTTACATTCTTTTTATCAGTAGTTTCATAGATTCGAACCAATTCTTCGCTTGTTTTTTCCTTTGCTTCAATTCCATTTTCTTTAAAGTCAATATCAGATAGTGTTAAAAAAAAAGGCATTGGTATATTATTGAAACTATCTGATTTCAAGCCTTTAAAGACAGGATGCGCAACAAATAGAAATTTTTTAGATTTCAAATCTGAAGTATATGGTATAATTGACCTTATTAAATACTTTAGTTTTTTTCTTTCTAAAATGTATAAATCATTGTCATATTTTGAGCAAATAGATTTTATTTTTTTAAATTCATTTTCCTTTTTCTCAATAACCAATTTCTCTAAAAAAATTGTATTTATAATTGTAATTATATGAGAAAAAGCATTAATAATAGTAATTCCTCGTAGTGAACTTTCTTTTGGATGTGCAAAGGAATTTCTTATTTTCCTTATATTATTCCATTGTTTATTTAATTCCTCTGAAGTATAGTTCTCTAATTTTTTAATCTTATTATTGAGTGTTTCTCTTTCTGAACATTTAATTCCAAGTTCTTTAACTCTCTGATGAATAGATTGTTCGAAAATTCTGGTACATTTTGAGAAAGCTTCATCAATTAGTGGATAATGAAAATAACTGTGAGAAATTAAATATTCTACCGTTTCATACTCTTTGATAATATTTTCTGGGACATTTTTATGAAAACGCCCTTTCTTTAATATTTTGGTTGCAAATTCATCTCTAGTTTTGTATTCCCATACATTTTCCCAAATTGAATCAGGTTCGTAATATTTCATAAGAATTTATGGGTTTTTGATTATGAATGCCAACGTATGTATAAACACAATGGTGTGTTTATTTCTATTATATATACAAATATAAGTGTTTTTTTAAAGCCTATATTTACTAGATAATTTTTACCGCCACATTAAATACTATTACAAAAATGTGAACCAAGAATGAGGAAAGCTCTGTTTTGGAATTAGTTTAAAAGACTTGTTTTTTAACTCCGTTTTTTGTTGTACATAGTTAATTATACTCAATTTTTTTTCTTAAATCATTTGGGTTATAGGCTATTATTTTAGCTGGATATCTTTTATCTAAAAGTAGTTTCACTCTATTAGCAACTAGTTCGTGACTTGGATTAATAATAATTATTTCTTCGATATTTGGTGATGAAAAACCTGCTCCAAGAGTTTGATTTAATTCAGCGTCTAGTGGGTCAAGCGAAATTCCATAAAGAATAGTTCTATTGCCTTTTTCTAATAAGGACATCAATGAACCATGATTACTACCTAATTTCATTTCTTCTTCTTTTGTCCTGTAAATTTCTTGTGTAATTTCTGAAGGTAAATAAAGTTCATCAGGTGATTCAATGCTACCATGAATGTGAAAACTTTCAATTTTGAAATTAGCATTAGGATTGTTAGAACGATATAGTTTATTTATTTCTAAATCAATTACGGTATCCCAATTGGTAGTCACTAAATAAGCTTTGTATACTTTAGACATAACAAATTTGTCTACTATTTCTTTGAAGTTTTCTCTCGGTTTTATTTCGCCCGAATTTTGTGCTTTTTTTAATTCATCAGCTATATTGTTCTTTAAAACTCTAATGTTCGACTTCATTATCTCAAACATTTCTGGGTGTTTTCCAGCTTTAGCTATCGTAGAGTAAAATTTTAATAAATAAATATAGCGTGCGAAAAGAAAATTTGCTCCATCTCCATTAGTCTCAATATTTTCTGTTTTATTAATTGCTCTGATTACGGGATTCCAAGCATTTTCAATAGCTCCAGCACCTACAATGAATGTTATGTTTTTTCCTTTCAATCTATTCGCTCAAATTATGTACAACGTGATTGTGTATGATTTCGTTGCGTGTTTCAGCAACTAAATTAGTAAACAAAAACGAACCAGAGGAAATTCCGAAGGAATTTCCAAGTAAGCGAGCACTAGCAATGAATTATACACGGCTTAAGTTTACAATCTATTACTTTTATAGTATAAATCAGAAAGAACAAAAGAGAGAATTAAGGTTAATATACACGGTGAAGATTTAAACTTCGGCAACA
>JADGEL010000006.1 GCA_016744415.1 Flavobacteriaceae bacterium
GCCGAAGTTTAAATCTTCACCGTGTATATTAACCTTAATTCTCTCTTTTGTTCTTTCTGATTTATACTATAAAAGTAATAGATTGTAAACTTAAGACGTATATAATTAATTGTGGTTTTTTAGATGAAAGAAAATTATGAACTATATTTAAACTTTGTAACTAGGTTGAATATGAAGTATACACAGTTTATGTTTGGTCTAAAAAGTGCCTCAGCACCTTTGCGGTCAGATGTCGGCACACTCGGGATGAAGACCAAACAAAACTGTCATTCCACAACATAATCATACACAAAACCGTTGCCATTAATGCGGAATAAGTGCCAAAATCGAATAATTTTAGTTTTTGAAATAGGGCTTTAGCAACTTGTCGGAATTGAATATTGTGGTGGAAAAATTAGCACAACAGCGGAGACGAAATATTGCAATGGGAATTTTCTCAAAGCGGAAAAATAGGGGAGTGGGAATTTTCTAATCTTTGCGGAATGAGTTTCTGAAGTGGAAAAGTTTAAAACAAAAATTGTAACAAATCCGAAAAATATCTGAGTGGAATTTTACTCAGAATCGGAAAAATAAAAAAGGAATTTAACAAAGGAAATAAAAGCACTAAATGGCAACAATGCGTATAATTTATTGCTTACGAATTTTCCTTTGGGAAAATTCTCTGTCACGCCAAAGTTCAGTTCTTTTTTAGTAACTTTGGTTTAAATCTAACGCAAACAAATCATACACAAAACCGTTGCCCACAAGCCGAAAAATGAACATTAGATAAAAAAATAACTTTATGAAATTAGAAAAAATCTTAGACAAACTTGGTTCAATAGAAAAGAACTCTTTTATAAAAATAATAGACAATATTATTTCTAAAAACTCAAAGAATAATAAAGAAATAGATAAAATTCTAAGTTCATCTGACAAAGGCTTAAAATCGGTTGACCATCAAAACATTTCAAAAATATTTACTCTAACTTCAATTGAATTTCAAGAACATATTGAATGCGAGTTTCAAGAAATCACATCTCAATTGGATATTTTAATTGACATTATTATTCGAGATGGAAATTGTATAATGAAACAAGATTGGTTTTCACGATTATACGAAAGTGAAATAAAACATTTGAAAAGCAGGATTAAAACTCTTAATGCAGATTTCGAGAATGACAAATCCGAACTAAGTGCTTCGAGAAAAAGAGATTATAAAATATATAAAGAGTGCTTACGTACTGCCTATCATAATGACATAGAAAATAATCGAGAAGCAAAAATAACTTCTGACGAACTGTCGATTATCTTAACGCTTTCAAAGCAACTTGGGCTATCTCAAGAAGAAGTTAAACTAATAAACTATTCTATTCTTCCAATTAAAAAACTTGACATTCAAGATGTCATCAAAGGGTTAAAAAATATTGGAGTAATTTTCTATTCCAACAAAGAAAACACCATTTATGTCGCTGACGAAATGGTAAGAATGTTAAGGAAAGTTAGAGGTAAAAAAATCGCAGATAAATTTTATCGCAGAACTCTTAAACTATTAAGAGAACCAATAATTAACCAAATTGGTAGAGAACATAACATTGATAGAAAATTATCCTATTCTCAAAAGATTGAAGAAATAATTAAGGAGGGAGTCCCTTTCAATAATCTTCTTCTCAACGATATTTATAAACAGGGAAGTACATTAACTGAAAGAAAGAAAACATTAAATGAACTTTGTGAAAAGAGTTTAAATATTAAAAATCTAAAAGGAAGTACGTTAGATGATAAAATCCAAAGTCTAATTCAACATTTTGAAAATGTAGAGCGTGATGAAAAAGTAGGTATATCTTTAGATGGTTTTGACAAAATGCTTGTTGAACTAAATCAAACACTTCCTAAATTAAATAAGCAGATTAAAGACCAATTTGAATTACAAGATGAGTTTGTTTTAAAAGCAGGTTTCTTACTTGACTATAATATAAAACCAAGAGATATACTTGACTTAATCATAAAACAAGATGTTACAAAGTTTATAAAAAGTAATGGTATCAAGCAACGTGGAGACGATACTTTAAATATTCTTGAACATTATAAAGATGTTGAAAATTTATATCTGGAAAATTATGAAAATGTTGCTTATCGAAACCTAAATTTACTTAAAGAAAATGGAATCTTAATAAAAGAGAGTGAATTAGGGCTGAAGTTCGAAGAATTAACAAGCGTAATTTTTAAGAGTCTTGGTTTTAATGTAGATGATAAGTTTAAAAACCAAATAAACACAAAAAAGGATATGATGGATATTCTTTTAAACTTAGGCAATCAAGAAATTATAATAGTAGAATGTAAAACCAGCAAGGAAAGAGGTTACAACAAATTTAGTTCTGTTTCAAGACAATTGAAATCATATCAAAATTTGGCTCTTAAAAACAATTTGAGAATTGTGAAAATTCTTTTAGTAGCACCAGAATTTAGTGACGACTTTGTTACTGATTGTGAAATGGACACTGAAATGAATTTATCACTTATAACTGCTTCTACACTTTCGAATATTTCAGAAGCATTTAAATCATCTAAGCGGACTGAATTCCCACACGTTTTATTTCGAGATATTATAATTAACGAAGACCGAATATTAAAAGCGTTGAAAAAGAAATAAAAAAGGCCAGTGGGCAACAACGTATATAAAAAATAGCGGTTTAGGTGCTTAAACGAAAGATAAATAATAAAATAAAGGTCAGTTATAAACCGAAAAGTCAGTGCCTAAAAACCCGCTACTTTTCATTACACGAGACCGTTGTAATGCATTATGACCCGTCCTGAAATAAGGCTACATAATTTTTATAAAGATACAGCTATTAGACTGGGCATCGAGCCAAAACGATGTGACAACAGTTGCTAAAGGCAATTTGGATCTGCCTTTTTTGTTCGCAATAATCAGAATTTGACAAATGACGATAACTACGTTATCTATTTGACGAACTATTATAAGAGATTAATCAGAAGTCCTATTCTCTTACAATAGTTAAACAAATTCTTTATATTTACTCAAAAAATGCAGAACTGCGTTTAGCAGGTTGTTAGCTGTCATTTATGAACAACGCCGAAAACAAATATTATTGTGACGATTCATTGAAAAATGGAGAAAATGAAAAATGGCAATATTTGCTTAATTATGCTTTTGAAAAAGCTGAATTTGTTGAATTTAATATACTTTATTCAAATCAAGAAATTACATCTGAAATAGAAGCTCTTTCGAAAAGCCTTGTTGAAAAATCGAAAAGAACAGACAAAATATATGCAAATGGGAATTACTTTGTGAGATATATTTTATCTAACGAATTGAAGGAATTTATAAAGTCTAAAAAATATGGAGATTGGGAAGGTTATAATTATGAAGATATTAGTTTTATAAAAGACGGTAAAGAATTTCTTGCAACTAATACGCACGAAAATCTAATAATTATAAAAATGAATAAAAATCTGAAAGCAGAATTAACTGAAAAAGGGTTTGACTTTTGGTGCAATTGGGGAATAAATCCTGAAAATAAAACTGAATAAAAACACCAGCTAACAAAGAATTGAGCTAAAAAAAAAGCTTTATTAATCTAATTTTGAAACATAATTTTTGTCATATGACAGTCCCGATTTAGAAATACTATAAGCTTGCTTTATTAGTTTATTACACACAGCAATTAATGCTAGTTTTTCACTCTTTCCTTTAGCCACAATTCTCTCATATAAAGTATTGCATTGAGGGTTGTGAATACACGTTGTAAAACTGCATAAAAATAAATGATTTCTAACTAACGAATAACCTGTTTTACTTATTCTAGTTTTACCTCTTATACTACTGCCAGAACTACGCTCATTTGGAGCTAAACCTAGATAAGAAGATATTTGTTTGCTACTCTGAAAATCTTTAAAACCATTTGTGGTAACAATTAATAATATTGCTGTCTTCTTTCCTATTCTTGGAATGGTAGCAAGTCTGGTATAAAGATCCCGTTGGTTTGCATTAATCAATTATTCCATTTCTATCTCAAGTAGCTTAATCTCTTTTTGAAGACTTTTTAGTTGACGTTTTAAAGAACGAATCATTTTACCTCTTTTAAGACCTCTAGTTTGGAGGGTATGCAATTTGTTTTTTATTGCAGTACTCTGTTTAAGGTAAAGCTGTGTAATGGTTTGGAGTTGTTTACAATCTTCTACATATTCTAGTGATGGTGACCATAAATACATCTGCTGTTCTTGACCGTAGTGACAAATCATTTTTGCATCACTCTTGTCAGTTTTAACTCGGTTTAGCTTCATTTGTATAAAGCGTTTAATCACTAGAGGATTCATAACCGTTACGCGCATAGCTTTATCATAAAGAAATAATGCTAATTGTTGATGATAACAACCTGTAGCTTCCAATACACACCAATGCTCAGTACCTAATGTTTAAAAAAAAATTAAACCATTTGTAAACTGATTATGACCTTAGATTGAGTCATAAACATCAAATACATCTTTGCTAATGTCGATTCCAATAAATAGTGTACTTTTATTCATAGTAAATTAAATTTGGAAAGAACTAAATTACCTTGATTACAACATCCTAAAAACAGGCTCTAAAGGCCTAAATAACTGAACGTACTTAAGTAATAAAAGAGCAGGGATTTTTATTGTTGACGGAATCTAAAGTTCCTACGGCTATAATAACCTTAATCTGCTCTTTTGTTCTTTCAATTAGTTAGTTAATATAATTAAAAGTAAACTTAGGATGACTATAATTCATTGTGACATTAGTCAAAGAATAAAAATAATAATATAAATTATCAGCGTAAATTCAATTTTAGCCTGTAGCCATATTTCAGGACTAGATATTAAAAAAGCATTTCCCAAAAATTAATAAACTAAAATTATTTTCATGTTGTTTATAAAATTCAAAATACTTAATTCATCAAATTACCAGGACTTTCAAAAACTATTTTTTCATATGGATGATATAAGAAAGTATAGTGATAAATACGAGGTTGAAAAAGTAAATCTAGAAAATTTAGATTGGGATGAAATGAATGATGATGAAATGAAGATAGTATTTGACAAATTAGACGGAACTTATCAAAAAAAATCAAGATGAGGAACGATTTAAAAAAATTATCCCTGACTATGTTAATACATTTTTAGTGCATTATTTAAAAGATGTTGATAATGATGTAAATGGAAATCTTATTGATAAAGATATTATGTCTTTATGGAATTACTTAGAATACGGTTTTGAGGTAAATATGTGTAGTATTAAAAAATTAAATGACGAGTTAGGTATCATTAAGCTTTCAACTTCTAATTATCCTTTCGGCGGAATGGAGCGCTTTTTAATAACTTTAAAATCCTTTAATTTAATTCCTTTAGAGTGTTTTAACGGCTTCTCAATAATAGAATTTGATTGGACTTCAAATTTTGATTTTGTTACGAGTGAATTACCAGAAAAAACAAAAGAATATTTATCATTAAAAAAGGAAATAAACTAACCACAACAAAGAACTGAACGTACTTAAGTAATAAAAAAGAGCAGGGATTTTCATTGTTGACGGAATCTAAAGTTCATACGTATAAACTAATCTTACTCTGCTCTTTTGTTCTTTCAATTAGTTAGTTAATATAATTAAAAGCAAACTTAGGATGTATAAAAAATATAAATGGTTCAGTGGCTAATTAAAACGATAAACTTGAGTCAAACCGCAAGTTTGACTCAGTGTAAATTGACAGTTAAGTGCTTCGAAATCATTTGCGTTTCTTATACTAACCGTTGGGCATAAACATAAAACAACGGTTTAGTAGAAACCAAACCGTTGCCTTTAAAAGGATTTTGAATTGTAGCGTGATGCAGAATTGAACTGCAGACCTCCGGGTTATGAATCCGACGCTCTAACCAACTGAGCTACCACGCCTTTTGCGGGTGCAAATATAAAATAAATTTAACTTGTAGCAATCAATACTTTTGAAAAATTTACACTAAAATCAAATTTTTTTAAAATCAAATAAAAGCATATATTGTGCGTCAAATACTACTGTTATGTCTGATAAAATTAAGTTTGAAATTGAATTTCCTATACACGCATCACCTCAAATGTTATATCAATATTTTGGTTCAGCATCAGGTTTATCAGAGTGGTTTGCTGATAATGTGAATTCTAGAGGAGAGTTGTTTACTTTTATATGGGATGGTGCAGAAGAACAAGCGAAATTGGTTTCTAAAAAAAGGGATGTAAAGCTTAGATTAAAATGGCTAGAAAGCGAAGATGATGATTCTTATTTTGAATTTAGGGTTGAAGTAGATGCGCTTACAAATGATGTTTCTTTAATGATTACTGATTTTGCAGATGAAGATGAAGTTGAAAACTCTAGAATGTTTTGGGAAAATCAAATTAGCGAATTAAAACATAGAATAGGAGCGTAGTTCTTAATCAAGAATATTCAATTGAAGCTCTGATTTATCAGAGCTTTTTTAGTTACTTTTGCGTTTCAATTTCTTTATATGATAAATTTTAATGGTGATATTGTTTCAAGTGAACAACCAATTTTTACAGTTGCAAATCGCGTATTTAAATATGGTGATGGAATTTTTGAAACTCTAAAAATAATTGATTCTAAGATTGTTTTTTTTGAAAACCATTATTTTAGATTAATGGCTTCAATGCGAATGTTGCGCATGGAGATTCCATCAAATTTTACTTTAGAATTTTTAAAGAATGAAATTGAAAGAACAACTCAAGCTAATGATTTAAGTGAAGATGTACGTATTCGGATTTCAGTATTTCGAAAAGATGGAGGGTTTTATAATCCCAATTCTAATGAGATAGATTTTGTAATTTTAGCTCAAGAACTTTCAATAAAGAATCTTGAAAATTATAAAGTAGATTTATTTAAAGATTATTATCTTAATTCTGGATTATTATCAACGATAAAAACTACGAACAGAATGTTGAATGTAGTAGCCAGTATTTATGCTAATGAAAATGATTTAGATACTTGTTTGCTAATCAATGAAAAGAAAAATATTGTTGAATCTATTCATGGAAATATTTTTTTAGTTGTAAATAAAACAGTGGTTACACCTCCAATTTCTGAAGGGTGTATAAAAGGGATTGTCAGAAATAAAATAATCCAAATCACAAAGAAGCACCCTGAGTTGAATATTGAAGAAAGAGCAATTTCTCCATTTGAGATAATTAAAGCTGACGAACTTTTTATTACCAATAGTATTATTGATGTGCAAGCTGTAAGTCAATATCGCAAAAAAAAGTTTACTAATACAATAACAAACAAGATAAGTGAATTATTAAAAAAAGAATACGTTTAGTTTAATGATGGGTTCTTGGGAGCGTTAGCCCAAATTTGATATTCACCACCCAACTCCATCAGTTTATTTTTCCAGATAGAGGCATTTGTAGTTAGGATATTGGTATAACTATTTTCTGTAACTAACCAAGAATCTTCAGTCAGTTCTTCATTTAGTTGATTTGCTTCCCAACCAGAATAGCCTAAAAAAAAGCGAATATCTTTAGAGGTGATTTTTTTAGAAACTAGTAATTTTGAAACAGAGTCAAAATTTCCTCCCCAATATATACCATCAGCAATCTTAACACTGTTTGGAATTAATTCTGGAATACTATGGATAAAATAAAGATTGTCTTTAGAAACTGGACCGCCATTATAAACAGGAAAGTCACACTCAATATCAGGAACTAAATCGCTAATAATATAGCTCATAGGTTTATTCATGATAAAACCAATAGATCCTGTTTTGTTGTGTTCGGTCAATAAAACCACAGATCTATTAAACGACCGGTCGTTTAAAATAGAAGGTTCGGCAATTAAAAGTCTGCCTTTGTGTGGTTTTAGTGCTATCATTTGTGTGGCTTTCGTGAATAAAAGTAGGAAAATATTTTGAATAAAAAAACCTCCTTTAAAAAAAGAAGGTTTTTATAAAAAAGATGTTTAAGTCTTATTCTTATTAGTTTACAGAACTACTAAGTCCTGCACCAGCCTTAAATTTAACTACATTTTTAGCTGCAATTTGAATAGTCGCTCCAGTTTGAGGATTTCTTCCAGTTCTAGCTGCTCTATTAGAAACTGACCATGTTCCCCATCCTACTAATGAAACTTTATCACCTCCTTGAAGAGCTTTAGTAACACTACCAGTTAATGAATCTAATGCTGCTTTTGCAGCTGCTTTTGAAATTCCAGCGTCAGCTGCCATTGCATCGATTAAATCTGATTTGTTCATAATTTTAATTTTAAATTTTTTGGTTAAACATAAATTTGCTACGTTGTAGCCTAACAAATATAGTAGGTATAAGGGTTTGTGCAAGTTTTATGTAAAAAAAACGAGTATTTTGTTAATAAATGTAGGGTAATTGTTAATAACCACAGTCAAATCTATAGTTAAAATTACAAACCTAGAGTAAATAAGGGGTTCAGCTCATTTTTGCGTTAGATAAAAATGCATAGCCATTGAGTAAATTTTTGGCATCCATTTTACGTTTACCAGCAAGTTTTAAAGTACCTATATTAAGGTAGCCATTTTTTACTGCTATTTTAATTTCCTTTTTGGTTGTGATTATTGTCCCAACTTCAAACTTATGTTGATCAATTTCCTTAGTCACATCGTAAATTTTTACCTTAATTAGTTCATCTCCATTTTCTAATTCTGACCAAGCAGCAGGATAAGGGTTTAAGCCTCGTACTTTATTGTATATATTAAGGAGTGAATCTGACCAATCTACTTTACATGTATCAGTAAATAATTTTGGAGCAGATTTTTCTTCTTTCTCAGGTTGCTTTGAAGTTGTAACTTTGCCATCAGCAATTAATTGAGCTGTTTCATTTACAAGGTCAGATCCTAAGTGCATAAGTTTGTCGTGAAGCTCACCTACAGTTTCGTTTTCTGAAATTGAAATTTCTGATTGTAAAATAATTTCGCCTGTATCAATTTTATCATCAATAAAGAAAGTAGTAACGCCTGTTTTTGATTCTCCATTTATGATTGCCCAATTTATTGGAGCAGCCCCACGGTAATCTGGCAATAATGAAGCATGTAAATTAAAGGTGCCAAATTCAGGCATTTCCCAAACAGCAGTGGGTAGCATTCTAAAAGCAACAACCACTTGTAAATTGGCATTTAATTCTTTTAGGTTTAATAAAAATTCTGGAGCTTTAAGATTTGTAGGTTGTAATATTGTTAATCCATTTTCAGAGGCAAACTTCTTTACTGCTGATTGATGAATTTTACGCCCTCTACCAGCTGGTTTATCTGGAGCGGTAATTACACCTACAACATTAAATTTATTTGCTAACAATCCTTTTAAAATGCAAACAGCAAAGTCAGGAGTACCCATAAAAACAATCCGTAAATCTCTCATTAAGTTATCTCAGTGTATATTTATTATGCGAAGTTACGCTTAAAATATTTTTCTCTAAAAGGATTTCTATGCAAAATAAAATAGTCTTTTCTGAAGCTTCAATTTGAGATGAGATTTCTTTTGATGAAAATGATTTTTTTCTCTCTAAAAGCATTAAGATCTCTTTAGATACCTCCTCATTATTTGTTGTTCTTTTTTGATTTTTATTTGAAATACAGACATCACAAATACCGCAATCAGATATATTTTGTTCTCCAAAATAGGTGAGGAGTTGTTTACTTCTACAAACAGAATCATTTTTAATAAAATGAATCAAAGCTTCCATTTTTGCAACCTTTTGATTGTTTCTTTGGGTAATACTCTTGGACCTTACATTGATGGTTCTATCATCTTCTCTTTGTACTAAAAATTGAATTTGGGTATTGTTATTTGCATTGTAAAACTGTATGATTTCATCCTGATGTAATTGCTTTAGTAGGCTTGTTAAAAAAGAATCTGAGATATTTAAACTCTTTGAAAGGTAAGGAATGTTAATTGTTTTAGAACTTTCAAAAATTCCGCCATAAGTTCTTAGAAGTAATTTTATCAAGGTGCTTTTTGATTGATTTGACTCATAATAATCAAAAACAGCTTGGTTAGATATTTTAAATTGGACCGAAGATTTTCTATGAATATTATCATCAATCATTAAAATACTTTCTTGTTCTAAAATTTTTAATGCATTAAAGGTTATAACAGCAGGTGTCTTATAAATCTCACAAAATTCAGATAAATTGAAACCATATTTTTTTTCTGAAATTTCTCCATAAGCAATTTGAAAAAATTGGTTTAAATTAAAATAGGTTTGTTTTATAAATTCAATTGTTGGTAATGTTTTTTTTAAGCGAGTTTGTGTGTTAGAAATATCAGTTTTGTTTTTAAGAATTACTGAATATGATTTTTTACCATCTCTGCCGCCACGTCCAGCCTCTTGTAAATAATTCTCAACACTTTGAGGTAAATTATAATGAATGATTGCCCTTACATCAGGTTTGTCAATACCCATTCCAAAAGCATTTGTCGCAACAATAATTGGAGTTTTCTCTGACAACCAATCTTCATAATGTTGCAATTTAGTATCATAGTTCATACCTCCATGATAAAAATTTGTTTTGTAGCCAAGGTAATTTAATTGTGCAGATATTTCAATTGTTGATTTTCTACTATTTGTATAAATTATTTTTGACCCATTTACTTTTTTTAATATCTGCTCTACCTTATACAGCTTGTCTTCTACTTCAAAAACTTGATAAGACAAGTTTTTTCTCAAAAATGATTTTTTAAATATTTTAGGTGAGCTTAAGCCTAAGTTTCCAACAATGTCTTTAGCTACTTTCTCAGTAGCCGAGGCAGTTAAAGCAATCATAGGAACTTGAGGAAAGAATTCTCGAAGTATGCTAATATTTAAGTAAGAAGGTCTAAAATCATGCCCCCATTCTGAAATACAATGCGCTTCATCAATAGCAATTAATTGTACGTTGAGTTGTTTGATTTTTTGCTGAATTAGTTCTGACTGTAACTTTTCTGGAGATAGATATAAGAATTTATAATTTCCAAATTGAAGGTTGTCAAAAGCAACAATAACTTCATCTTGTGTTAATTTTGACGTGAGTGCAATTGCTTTGATATTTATTGTGCTCAAATTTTTAACCTGATCATTCATCAAAGCAATAAGAGGAGAAACAACAATACAAACACCATCATTTACCAATGTAGGAATTTGAAAACAAATTGATTTGCCACCACCCGTTGGTAATAATACTAGCGCATCATCACCATTTAAGATACTGCTAATGATTTCTTCTTGTGGATGCCGAAATGCATTATGACCCCAATGTTTTTTGAGCATTTCAATTGGAGTCTCCATCAAATTATATAGAATTTAAAATGAATTCTGTGCGTTCAGCAATTGAGCCATGTGGCACTTCGGTAATTTGATAACCCAACTCAACATAAGCTTTTTTAATATGAAAATAGATTTCTAGTGATTGTTCGTAGGTTTCATAACGCTCGTTATCTGAGGTGTAAATTTCTTCCCAAGGAGGCATTAGAAAAACTTGAGAATATCTGTATGAATCACTTTTGTCAAAATATTTTGGGGGATATTCTGTTTTTAAATAATCCATATACGAATGAACATCAGGAATACCCCTATCAAAAAAAATGAGTTTATCTTCAGATTTATTAGCATCTAAAAATTGCTTAACGCGCCCTTCCAAAAGTAATTCGCTAAATAATAAAGGCTGAGTTAAAAATAACTGATCAACACCATCTTCACGAGCTTTTATAGTTACTTGTCTCGAAATTTCAGTTTTACAGATAAACGACCTTTTTATAAGCTCATTAATCACCATTGTTTTTCCTGTCCCTGGTCCTCCAGTTATCACTATTTTTTTCTGCATACTACAAAAATAAGATATTCTAAATTGATTGTTCAATTTTTAAAATTGAGCAAATATAACTGTATTTTTGTCGTTCTTAATATTTAAATTCTCAAAGAAGTAAACAGTAACTATGGATGATAAACAAGAGCAATTCAAAGGACTAAAAGAGAAGTTAGATGAATCTACTACTTTTCCTGCTAAGTATCTATACAAATTTATTGTTCCTGCAAACCAATCTAAAGCTGAAGAGATTGAAGCTATTTTTAATTTTGGAGGTGCTGTAATTGACACCAAGGATTCTAAAACGGGTAAATATACCAGTATTTCTATTTTGATTGAGATGCAAAGCTCTGACCAGATAATTGAAAAATATTTGGAGGTCGGTAAAATTAAAGGTGTGATTTCTTTATAATTATTTTAACATCTCAACCATAAAATAAAAGATAAATTGCAGGCATTAATTTATTAAATTATAGCTTGAATGTTTACTTTTGCTAAGCAAAAAAATAAATACACAAATGATTTTTAAAAATTTTCTAGTTCTATTTGCAGCATTTTTTGTTTTTAATGTAAATGCCCAAAGCCCAAAACCAGTTTTATTTACCATAGATGACTCTCCAGTATATACCGATGAATTCTTGCGAGTATATAAAAAAAACCTTGATATTTTGACTGACGATAGTCAAAAGGACATAGATAATTATTTGGACTTATTTGTAAATTACAAATTGAAAGTACAGCAAGCTAGAGATTTAGGATATGATACGCTGCCAAGTTATGTTAAAGAACTGGCTACTTATAAAAAACAACTACTGGAGCCTTATTTAAAAGACGAATCAGTAGTTGAAGGGCTAGTTTTAGAAGCTTATGACCGAAGCTTGCACGAAATAAATGCAAGTCATATATTGGTTTTGGTAGATCAAAGTAAACCTAATGATACTATTGCTGCTTTTAAAAAAATAACAGAGGCACGTATTAAAATTATTGATGGCAAACCATTTGAAGAAGTAGCTAAAGAATATTCTGAAGATCCATCAGTAAAAAAGAATAGTGGTGTTTTAGGATATTTTACAGTTTTTAATATGGTGTATCCATTTGAAAATGCTGCGTATACTACAGATGTAAATGATGTGTCTAAACCGTTTAGAACTAAATTTGGGTACCACATTGTTAAGATAAATGATGCAAGAGATGCTTTGGGTGAAGTTGAAGCGGCACATATTATGATTAAAGGTGATAGTTTAAGTAGTGAAACTAAAATTAATGATATTTATAAGCAATTACAGCAAGGTGAAGATTTTGAGTATTTAGCAAAAACGCAATCTGAGGATAAATATTCTGCTCAAAAAGAAGGTAGTTTAGGAAGGTTTGGTACTGGGAAAATGGTAAAGGAATTTGAAACAGTTGCATTCTCATTAAAAAATAAAGGTGATTATTCTAAACCATTCAAATCACCATATGGTTGGCATATTATTAAATTAATTAATAAGTTTCCAGTAGCAGGTTTTGAAGATTCAAAAGATGATTTGGAAGCAAAAGTTAAGCGGAGTGATCGATCAAAAATTGTGAGCAGTTCGATTGTAACTAAATTAAAAAAGGAATACAAAATTGAAGTAAATCAAAAGGCATTAGATGCTTTAAAAAAAGAAAATATAAAAGAATCTACTTCTGATTTTTCTGAAATAATACTTACAGTAAATAATAAATTAATACTTCAGAAGGAGTTTGTTAACTATTTGAGAGGTAGAAATATAAATGATGTTGTTTTTGAAGATTTTATTGATTTAAAAATTTTAGATTATTACAAAAATTATTTAGAAATCAACGATACGGAATACTCAAACATCTATAAAGAGTACGAGGAAGGTTTGTTGTTATTTGAGCTTTTACAAAATAAAATTTGGGATACTTCTAAAGATAGTATTAGGGTTCAAAATTATTATGACAGCCATAAAATAGATTTTGTTTTAGAAGAAAGGTTTGAAGGAGTTATTGCTGTTTGTTCAGATAAAAAATCGGCAAAAAAAGTGATGAGGCAATTTGACAATGGAGTTGCAACAGACGAAATTAAAAAATTGATAAATACAGAAGAGGAAGTAAAAGTTATTTTTAAATCAGGTACTTTTAATAAGACCGCTGAATTAATCCCATCAGATTATTCATTCGTTGCAGGTATTTCAAAAATTATTAAATTAGAAAATAAATTTATTGTTATTAATTCGGATAAAGTATTAACTGAAGAACAGCAAGAATTAGGAGAAATCCGTGGAAAAGTAATTAGTGATTATCAAGAACAACTAGAAAAAGAATGGATTGAAGAATTAAACAACTCTTATGTTGTTAAAATGAATGAGTCTGAAGTAAAATCAATTATTAAATAAGTGCGAAAATTTAAGGCATATGGCATCCTAATTTTAATACTCACAGCAACCGCATGTGATTTTATTCCGTCGTTTAAAAATGATGAAAGAATCCCTGTTGCTAAAGTTTATGAAAAGAGCTTATATGCTGAGGATATTGTTGATGTATTGCCACAAAATATAGCATCACAAGATAGTTTGTTGTTTGTAGAAAATTATATAAAAACTTGGGCTACAGAGCAATTATTTTTACATCAGGCAGAATTAAATTTAAAGAGTGAGGCATCGTCTTTTGAAAGATTAGTTACTGATTATCGTTCTGCATTGTATATCAATTCTTACAAAGAGGCATTAGTTTTAACAAAGTTAGATACTGATATTTCTGAAAGGCAAATAACAGAATATTACGAAGCAAATAGAGAGAATTTTAAATTGAATGAAGCATTAGTTCAATTTAGATATATCCATGCAAATACAGATAGATCTGATGAAAAAGGATTGATAAAATTATTCAAGTCAAAAAATAAAGAAGATTTAGATTCTTTGGCAGATATGGCTTTAGAGTTTAAATCCTTTAATTTTAAAGACTCTATTTGGGTAAAGTATTATGACATGGAATCTAAAATGGGTTTCTTAAAAAGTATGGATAAAAATGTGGTTCTAAAAAAATCTAACTTTATTAAAAAAGAAGATTCATTAGGACTATATTTGGTCACGATAAAAAATGTATTAAAGCGTAATGAAATTGCGCCTGTAAATTACATAACACCAACGATTAAGCAAATTATTTTGCAAAAGAGAAAGCTAGAACTATTAAAGAAAATAGAAATAGATTTATTAAATGACGCGATTAAAAACCAATATTTTGAAGAATATTAATATGATAAAAAAAGGATTTGTAATAACATTTTTGTTATTGAGCATAGGATTGTTTTCACAAGAACGAGTGAAGGTTGATGGAGTAGTGGTAGTGGTGGGTAAGAACATTGTGCTAAATTCTGACATCGAAAAATTTAAACAAGAAATTGAACGTCAAAGTGAAGGGAAAATTCAAATTTCTGATTGCGAAATGCTAGAAGAAATTATGATTCAGAAATTACTTTCTCACCATGCTGTGATTGATAGTATTGTTGTTGAAGAAAGCGAAATAGCACAGCAAGTAGATAGAACTATAGGCTCATTTGCTCAGCAATTAGGAAGTGTTGATAAAGTAATTGAGTTTTACGGATTTAACGATGAAGATGATTTAAGAAAAGAGTTGAGTGAAATTCAACGCGAACAATTTTTAATTCAACGTGAACGAGAAGGTATTGTAGCAGAAGTTGATGTAACTCCGGACGAAGTACGTACTTATTTCAATAACCTAAAAGACGAAGAATTATTGCCAGAGTTTGGTGCAGAGATAGAATTGTCGCAAATTGTTATTTACGCTGAACCTACTGATGAGGAGATAAAAAGAGTGAAAGACAAGCTTAATAAAATGAAAGCTGATATTGAAGGAGGAGCAAATATGAATATGAAAGCTATCTTAAATTCTGATGATCCTGCTGTAGCTAGTAAAGGCCCTGGAGCGGGAGGATTTTATACAATTACTCGCGAAAGTGGTTTTGTTAAAGAGTTTAAAGAAATTGCATTTAGTTTAGATGAAGGGGAAGTTTCTGATCCTTTTAAAACAGATTTTGGGTACCACATTATTAAAATCGAAAAAATTAAAGGGCAGCAAATAGATTTAAGACATATCTTAATTCAACCTAATATTAATACCGAAAAACTGAATGAAGCAAAAGGAATTTTAGAAAAGGTAAAGACAGATATCAAAGCCGGAACTATTACTTTTGATGATGCTGTAAAAGAATTTTCAGAAGAAGATGCTACTAAAACAAACAAAGGTATTATCATTAATCCTAATACAGGCGATTCTCGTTTTGAGTTAACACGTATGGACCCAACGTTATACCAAAGAGTAGCAAATTTAAAAGGCGGAGAAATGACAGATCCATTTTTTGACGAAACACGCGAAGGGGAAAAAATGTTTAAGATTATTTTATTAAAATCAAAGTCTGAATCACATATTGCAGATTTTGTTACGGATTATGTGAAAATTCAACAATTGGCAAAACAAAAGAAGCAAGAAGAAGAAATTGAAGATTGGGCAGCTGATAAAATAAAGGATACATATATTAAAATTAATGAGGAATTTAAACATTGTGATTTTAATAAAAATTGGAAAAAAGATTAATTTTATATGTCAGATGTCGCCGCAATTAAGCAATTAGGAGAAAAGTACAGACAATTAAAAACCGAAATTTCTAAGGTTATTATTGGTCAAGACCAAGTGGTTGACCAAGTATTGTATTCTATCTTTGCAGGAGGACATTCTTTATTAGTTGGTGTGCCAGGGTTGGCAAAAACATTATTGGTTCATACGATTGCAACTGCTATCGGATTAGATTTTAAAAGAATCCAATTCACACCAGATTTAATGCCTTCAGATATTTTAGGTAGTGAAATTTTAGATAACCAACGCAATTTTAAATTTATTAAGGGACCAATTTTTTCTAACATTATTTTGGCAGATGAAATTAACAGAACACCTCCAAAAACGCAGGCTGCACTACTAGAAGCGATGCAAGAACGCTCAGTTACTGTTGCAGGACAATCACATAAATTAGCATTGCCATTTTTTGTTTTGGCAACTCAAAACCCGATTGAGCAGGAGGGAACCTATCCTTTGCCAGAAGCACAGTTAGATAGATTTATGTTTTCTATTCATTTAGATTATCCTTCTTTTCAAGAAGAAGTTGATGTCGTAAAAAGTACAACCACAGATCGTGAAATAAAAGTAAATTCTCTTTTTACTGCCGATGAAATTCTAGAGTATCAACATTTAATACGGAGGATTCCAGTGGCTGATAATGTTGTGGAATATGCAGTTAAGTTGGTTTCTAAAACAAGACCAAAATCTGACAATGCAACAGAGTTAGTGAATAACTATATTGATTGGGGTGCAGGTCCAAGAGCATCACAAAACTTAATTATTGGGGCAAAAGTAAATGCAGCAATCAATGGAAAATTCTCACCTGACATTGAAGATGTACGTGTTGTTGCTCAACCTATTTTGCAACATCGAATTGTGAAAAATTACAAAGCTGAAGCTGAAGGTATTTCTGAAAAACAAATTATTAATTCTTTGTTATAGGCATATACTTAGCCAAAAACATCCTTTAAAATCCCAACAACAAAATCAACTTCTTTTCTAGTATTGTGTTTGTTAAATGAAAAACGAACAGATGTTTTTTGAGCATCCTCTTGAGATAAAATTTCGTTGAGTACATGAGAGCCCATTGAGCTACCACTTTGGCAGGCACTACCGCCAGAAGCAGCAATTCCTTTCATATCCAAATTAAATAACAGCATTGCACTATCAATTGGGAAACGCACATTTAAAATAACATAACTACTTTTTTCTACATCAGTAGCTAATCCATTAAAAGCAATTTCTTTAATGGTTGATTTCAATTGTTCTATAAAATAATTCTTTAAATTTTGAATATATTGTTGATCAGCCTCTAAATTTTCATATGCTAATTCAAGTGCTTTTTCCATCCCTATGATACTGTGAACATTTTCGGTTCCAGCTCTAGCACCTCGTTCTTGTTCGCCACCAGTTAATATTGGCTTAATGCCAAATCCTTTTTTAAAATATGTAAAACCAACACCTTTTGGGCCATGAAATTTATGTGCGCTTGCCACTACAAAGTCAATCGGAATTTTTTGTAAATCTAAATTGTAATGTCCAAATACTTGTACAGCATCTGAATGAAATAATGCATTAGATTCTTGACATAGCCTTGAGACAGTTTTAACATCTAAAATAGTTCCAATTTCATTGTTAATATACATTAAGCTCACCAAAGTTTTTGAAGAATCATTTATCAAGAGTTCTTCTAAATGTTCAGTATCTATTGAGCCATCATCTAATATATTGACATAGTCAACATTGATATTATCCTCATTTTTTAAATCTGCAACCGTATGTAAAACAGCATGATGTTCAATTTTTGAAGTAATAATTCTTGATACTCCCAAGTTATTAACAGCATTGCGTAAAATCATATTATCAGCTTCACTACCGCCTGCGGTAAAAACAATTTCACTTGCAGTTACATTAAGCCTTTTAGCAATATTTTTACGAGCAGTTTCTACCAGTGCTTTTGCTGATCTTCCAAACAGATGTGATGACGATGGATTACCAAAAACCGTTTGCATAGAATTGGTTATAAGCTCAATTACTTTAGGATGAATTGGCGTTGTTGCAGCATTGTCAAAATATATTTTATTCATGCCACAAAGAAACTAAAATTTATTTGAACAATTTGCGTTAGTAGATTTAAAACAGTTATTTTTGCTTTACAAATAATCAAAAAAAATGAAAAAATTTACATTATTTCTCTTGTGTGCTTTCTGCTTTTCTTGTGATGATGGATATTTTGATGCTCCAGCTTTTGATTTTACTGAGACCGTTTATGATTGTGATGAAGTAGATAATAAATATGTATTGTTTAGATTAGCAACTGCAGAATCTTTGATAGTTACCCTAACAAATCAACAAATAAAAAATGAAGAAACAATAGATCCAATTGAAGTTTCAGTAACTAGTGATAATGTGATTTATAGGACTTTTAATGCTGAAGTTTCTTCAAGTTACTTCTGTCAAATAATTCCACCTGTAGAGCCCAGAGTTGTCGCAAATTGGACAGGTTCCGCAGGGTCTGCAAGTTTTATTATTGTAGAAACTGTTGAAGAATTTGATGAAGATGATGTTTTAATTGGTTATCGCCACTTTATAACTTTCGAAAATTTAAAATTAGAAAACGGTGATAATTTTATTACTTATGAAGAAGAGGTTTTTGGCGAATTTGTTACTTATCTTTAATATTTTGTAAGAGGTATACTTCAGTTGCACCCATCCCATATTTTTGATAAGATGCTTCGCTTAGTTTTACAGGATATCTTTTCAATAAAAAATGTAATTCTTCTTTTAAAACACCTTCTCCAACTCCGTGGATAAAAATCATTCTTGGAATTCTATTTTTAATAGCAAATTCAATTTTGTGTTTGGCAGTATCCATTTGTAAAGAATGGATATCGTAATTATCCAATCCTTTAGTTGATTTGATTAATTTTTGGATATGCAAATCAACCTCCATGGCAGGAGCAAACTCTTTGGTTCTTTTTAGTTTAACAGCTTTCCCTTTCTTTTTATAATCTGTTTTTTGGGATAAGTGTTGAGCAACAACAACCTTCTTAGCTATTTCAGATTGCTCTTCAGGAATTTTAACTAATTCATTAGGATGAAAATTTAGTTTAAATCCATCTTCAGTTTCAACAGTAATTGTTTCTTCATTAATATTGATAATGGTACCCTTTAGGGTATCATCCGTTACAACCACTATATCACCAATAGCTAACTTGTTTTTTGACATAATCTTGTTTAATTTTAGATTTAAATTAGTTGAGAATCTAAATTACAAATATAACTCATTGACCTTATTAAAATATTTTTATAGCTTTTCAAATTAGTTTTATTTACTTATTTTTATACTTAATATTTTAATTAACTAAAACCAATAATTATGAGTGAATTAAGTAACCCTCCAAAAAATTATTTATTAGAATCTATCTTAGTAACAATCTTTTGCTGTCTTCCACTTGGAGTGGTAGGTATTGTTTTTGCATCACAAGTAAATTCTAAATTTGCTTCTGGAGATATTGATGGTGCAAATCAAGCATCTGTTGATGCAAAAAAATGGATGAAATGGGGATTAATTACAGGAATTGTTGTTACTGTTTTATATATGATTTTCATATTCTTTATGGGTGGCTTAGCAATGTTGAGTGGTGGAGAATTTTAAAATAAAACCGAAACATATAGGATTGTTATCAATTGGAATGATTGTAGCAGTCCTATATTTTTTTATAAACCCAAGCTTCAATTTATTTCCTAGATGTCCACTCTATTCAACAACAGGTATATATTGCCCAGGTTGTGGCAGTCAACGTGCATTGTATGATTTTTTACATTTAGATTTTAGTGGGGTAGTAGGGCACAATATTTTGTTCTTATTCGGAATTTTTGTGCTGATATATCATTTTATAATCTTAGGGTTGAATACTTTCTTCTCTAAAAATCATTTCAATCTACTATATCACAAAAGGACACCAATAATTATTTTGACACTAGTAGTTGTATATTGGGTTGTAAGAAATATCCCTATTTATCCATTTAATTTGTTGGCTCCCAATTAAATTTCAATATTTTTATCGTAAGGAACCAATTTTAGAATATGTTGAATTACCTGAATACGAGCAGATGTTTTGCGGTTGGCTTTGATAATTTTAAAAAGTTGTCCGTTTTTTGCATTTGCAAACATTTTATCCTTGTAAAAGGTATAATCATCCCAAAGTTCTTGTGCTTTCTCGTCTACTGATGACATTTTCCACTGTTTTAGTGGGTCGGCTTTAATATCAGTAAAACGCTTAGCTTGCTCCCTTTTAGAAATAGACATATAAATTTTCACTAAGCGCGTTCCAGATTCTGTAATCATTCGTTCAAAATCATTTACCTGATTCATGAAAGTTTCATGTTCTTGATCAGTACAAAAATCATTTACAGGCTCAAGAACAGCTCTGTTATACCAACTCCTATCAAAGAAGACAATCTCACCTTCTTTTGGAAATTGATTCACATAACGTTGAAAATACCATTGAGTTCTCTCCTCTGAAGTTGGACGAGATAAGGCAACAATTCTAAAATTACGAGGATTGATTCTCTCTGTCGCTCTACGAATTGCTCCCCCTTTACCAGCAGCATCTCTTCCTTCAAATAAAATGATGATACGCTCATTATTTTGAATTGCCCAAGTTTGCATTTTGATTAACTCAATTTGTAATTTTTCGAGTTTCTTTTCATATTCTATATAACGAAGCGTACGGGGTAAATTCAAAGAATCTTTCGAAAATAGATTTCTTAAACCCTTTTTAGAGTTTAATTTATTTAATTGATCATTTGTAAATTTTATTTTCTCCATCATTAATCAATACTATTATTAGAACGAAAATAACGCATTACAATATTTGGGTCTGGAAATAAGGTTGTGAGTGATTCGTCTTTTCCATCATAATCAAATTGAGATAAAACATAGCGCATACATTCTAATCGCGCACTTTTTTTATCATTGGCCTGAACAATTATCCAAGGGCTATATGTAGTGTGTGTATTGCTAAACATCCTGTCTTTATATGATGTATATAAATCCCATAATTGTTGTCCTTTTTTATCTACAGGGCTAAATTTCCAACGCTTAAGAGGGTTTTTTAAACGTGCATCAAATCGAGCCTTTTGTTCTTCTTTATTGATTGAAAACCAAAACTTGATAATTACAATTCCATCTTCATAAAGCATGTGTTCAAACTCCGAAACTTGCGTCATAAATTGCTTGTATTGCTGTTTGTCGCAAAAACCCATAACAGGTTCTACAACAGCTCTGTTATACCAACTACGATCAAAAAAAACAATTTGCCCTGGGTTTGGCAACTCTTTGATATAGCGTTCAAAATACCATTGTCCTCTTTCGATTTCGGTTGGTTTTGTCAATGCCACAGTTCTCATTGTACGTGGATTTAAATGCTCAGAAAACCGTCTAATGTTACCTCCTTTTCCAGCAGCATCCCTTCCTTCAAAAATTATAGTAACTCTCTTATTATTTTTTAAAATCCAACGCTGAAGTTTTACTAACTCTACTTGTAATTTTTTTAACTCCTCATTGTAGTTTAGGGTAGATAAAACAGCATTGAGATCCATTTTTTTTAACTTTCCCAATGCTAATAATTCCTTAGAATTTGTGACATTTTTAAAATCATCTTTGGAGAATGTTACTTTTTCTTTAGCTGTTTCAGTCATATACACAAATATAAGAATAGTATTTATATTTCTAGGATTTGCTTCTTTCTTTTCATAAACAAAAAATCCTCTGAAAACAGAGGACTTTAATTATTGCAATGTGTAAAATATTATATCAATGTGGCACCAATCTTTTTATAAGTACCATTTTCTAATTTTTCTCTAATTTCTGAAAACGCAGTAATTGTTTCATCAACATCTTCTAAAGTATGAGTTGCAGTAGGAATCAATCTTAAAATAATCAATCCTTTGGGAATCACAGGATACACCACGATAGAACAAAATACACCATGATTTTCTCTTAAATCATTTACCATTGCCATAGCCTCAGGAATTTCGCCATGTAAATAAACTGGAGTCACACAAGTATTTGTTTTACCAATATCAAAACCTTTTGCTTTTAAACCATCTTGTAAAGCGTTTGTGTTTTCCCACAATTTTGCTTTCAATTCTGGCATAGTTCTAATCATATCCAAACGTTTTAATGCACCTTTTACCATTGTCATTGGCAATGATTTAGCAAACATTTGTGAACGCATATTATATTGTAAAAATTGGATTACATCTTTGTCTCCTGCAAAGAAAGCTCCTATACCAGCCATTGATTTAGCAAAGGTTGCAAAGTATACATCAATATCATCTTGCACTCCTTGTTCCTCACCTGTACCTGCACCAGTAGCTCCTAATGTTCCGAAACCATGAGCATCATCAACTAAAAATCTAAAATTATATTTTTTCTTTAATTCAGCAATTTCTTTTAGTTTTCCTTGCTCACCTCTCATTCCGAAAACCCCTTCAGAAATAACTAAGATTCCTCCACCAGTTTTATTAGCAATTTTGACCGCTCTTTGAATATTTTTTTCTAAACTTTCAACATCGTTATGTTGATATACAAATCTTTTACCAGCATGTAAACGAACTCCATCAATAATACATGCATGCGTATCAACATCATAAACAATAACATCGTTTTTTGTAACCAATGCATCAATTGCAGATACCATTCCTTGGTAACCAAAATTAACTAAGTAAGCAGCGTCTTTGCTTACAAATTCAGCACATTCTCTTTCTAATTGTTCGTGAAATTTAGTATGACCAGACATCATTCTTGCACCCATAGGGTAGGCCATACCATGAATTGCAGCTGCATCAGCATCAGCTTTTATAACTTCAGGATGATTTGCTAAACCTAAGTAATCATTTATACTCCAGGTTAAAACCTTCTTCCCATTAAATTCCATTCTATTTGAAATGTTTCCTTCTAGTTTAGGAAAAACATAATATCCTTCTGCTTGTTTTGCCCATTTACCTAAGGGGCCTTTATCACCTTTTATTCTATCAAATAAATCTGTCATTTTATGTGTTTTGGGGGAATAAACATTCCTAATTACCAAGATGCAAATTAACACTATTTTGCCCTATAAACAAAATAAAAAAGGTGTCGAAAATCGACACCTTTTGCTATAATTATATAATCATTTTTTATTTTATATATTCAACACAAGCCATCTCTTGTTTTTGACTATCAAAGAAACCTTGTTCGCGCATCCAGTCATCGCTATATACTTTACTCATGTATCGAGAACCATGATCAGGGAAAATACAAACTACTTTACTGTTCTTATCAAATTCGCCAGCTTCAGCATATTGCATTACAGCTTGCATCACAGCACCACTTGTATATCCTGCAAAAATAGCTTCAGTCAAAGCAATTTCTCTTGCTCTGTGTGCGCTATCTTCATCAGATACTTTTTCAAATTTATCAATTACATTAAAATCGGTAGCGGTTGGAATTAAATTTTTTCCAAGGCCTTCTATTCGGTATGGATAAATTTCATTTTTATCAAATTCACCCGTTTCATGGAATTTTTTAAGGATAGATCCAAAAGCATCAACACCTAAAATTTTAATGTTTGAGTTTTGTTCTTTTAAATATTTTGCAGTTCCAGAAATAGTTCCTCCTGTACCACTTGCAGCCACTAAATGTGTAATTTTACCTTCAGTTTGTTTCCAGATTTCTGGTCCTGTAGAGTGGTAGTGTGCATCAATATTTAATTGATTAAAATACTGATTGATATAAACGGAGTTTGCAGTTTCTGAATGTAATCTTTTTGCAACTTGGTAATAAGATCTAGGATCATCGGCACTCACATGTGCAGGACAAACATATACTTTTGCACCCATTGCCTTTAGCATATCAATTTTATCATTTGATGATTTTGAACTTACTGCCAAAATACAATCATATCCTTTAGATATACTTACCATTGCTAAACTAAACCCAGTATTACCAGAGGTAGTTTCAACAATTGTATTTCCAGGTTTTAGGATACCTTGCTTTTCAGCTTGTTCTATTATATAAAGTGCAATACGATCTTTTGTAGAATGTCCAGGGTTATAACCTTCAAATTTTACTAGGAACTCACCATCTAAGTCTTCGGTGATTTTATTTAACTTAATCATTGGCGTGTCGCCAATTAAACCTAGTATATTTTGATGTATACTTAAATTTCGTTTCATGAATTACTTATGGTTAACATCGGAGGCAAAGATACACTTTTTTTTCAAACAACTAAACTGATATTTATCAGCTAATTGTCCGATTCTAAATTTATTAAAAAAGCATATTCTCTTGCAATATCTTTAAGTCCATCAAACCTCCCTGATGCGCCACCATGGCCAACTTTCATATCAGTATGGAGTAATAAAATATTTTTATTTTTTGTTTGATTTCTCAATTTTGCGGCCCATTTTGCAGGTTCAAAATACTGTACTTGTGAATCATGGAATCCAGCAGTGATTAATAAGTTTGGATAGGATGTGTTTTTAATATTATCATATGGTGAATAGGATTTTATATAGTTATAATATTTTTTGTTATTTGGATTTCCCCATTCATCATATTCACCTGTTGTTAAAGGAATGCTTTCGTCTAACATAGTTGTGACAACATCAACAAATGGTACTGCTGCTATGGCACCTTTGAATAATTCTGGATTCATGTTAATAACTGCTCCAATTAGTAGGCCGCCAGCAGACCCACCCATACAATATAAGTGATTGTTTGAAGTGTACTTTTTATTGATTAAGAATTTGGCACAATTAATAAAGTCGGTAAATGTATTTTTTTTGTTTAACAACTTTCCGTTGTCATACCAATCTCTACCCAAATATTCACTACCGCGAACATGAGTTATTGCAAATACAAAACCACGATCTAACAAACTCAAACGTGTAGTGCTAAACCCATCGCCAATAGTATATCCGTACGAACCGTATGCGTATAATAATAAGGGAGTATTTTCATTTAAAACAGTATTTTTTCTATATACCAAAGAAATAGGAACTTGATTCCCGTCAGTTGCTGTAGCCCATAAACGCTCACTTTTATAATTATTTTTGACAAATTTTCCTCCAAGGACTTCTTGTTCTTTCTTTATTTCTTTAGAAAAATTATCCATATTAAAATCGATGACGGAACTCGGGGTTGTCATAGAATTGTAACTGTACCTAATTACATTTGTGTCAAATTCTGGATTGGCATAGACTCCAGCTGAATAAGTTTCTTCATCAAAAGGTAAGTAGTAATCATTGGTTCCATCCCAACGAATAATACGGATTTTGTTTAAACCATTTGTGCGTTCTTCTAGAACCAAATGATTTTTGAAAATAGAAATATCTTCTAGTAAAACATCCTTGCGATGTGGAATAAGTTCTTCCCAATTTTCTTTTGATGTTGCTTCTTCAGAAGTTTTCATCAATTTAAAATTGGTTGCCTTATCCTTATTGGTAAGGATATAAAAGTGATTCTTGTAATGTGCTATCGAATATTCTAAATCGCGTTCACGCTCTTGAATAATTTTAAAATCACCAGTAAAATTATCAGCACTAATAATTTGATATTCGGTAGAAATAGTACTATATGATCCAATGACAATATATTTTTGCGACTTTGTTTTATACACAAACGTATTAAAAGTATCATTTGTTTCGTGAAAAACTTCTATATCTTCACAGGAATCTGTACCTAAAATATGTTTAAAAATTTTATGACTCCTTAAGGTTTCAGCATCTTGTTTTGCATAAAAAATAGTTTTGCTATCATTTGCCCAAGTGCCAGAACCTGTTGTATTTTCAATTTTATCAGGATAGATCGCCCCAGTTTTTAAATCTTTAAATTGGAGGGTATACTGCCTTCTTCCTTTGGTGTCAATACCAAAAACAGCTAATTTATTATCTGGGCTTACTGAGAGCCCTTTTAAACTGAAAAAGTCAAACCCTTTGGCCATTTCATTGACATTAAAAAGAATTTCTTCTTGAGCTTCTAAAGATTCTTTTCTTCTCGAATAAATAGGATATTGCGCCCCTATATCAAATCTTGTATTGTAATAATATCCATTCTTTTTGTATGGTACGGACTTGTCATCTTCTTTAATTCGCGATTTCATTTCATCAAATAAATCTTCTTGCAACTTATTTGTATGCGCGGTCATTTTGTTATAGTAGTCGTTCTCGGCATTTAAATAATTGACAACTTCTGGGTTTTCTCGCTCATTCATCCAATAATATTCATCAATTCTAGTATCGTCATGAATTTTTAATTCTTTTGGAATTTTATTAGCTTTAGGAGGGGTTATGGTTTTGTTATGCATTGTCATAATTTATTTGGATAGGCAAAAGTACGTTTTAGACATGTTATATGAGTGCAATTAATAGTTAAAAAGAAATTAATTTTAGACGATGAATCGACATTACATTTACCTGTACTATTTTTATTTTGTACAATTCAATTTTCAAATGCACAAAATTTATTGGATCATGAAAAGGGTAGCATACAGTATATTTATATTGAATCTGGAATTGTTTCTAGTGAAGGTTGTTTAAGAAGGATAAAAAGGAAGGTGTGTGGGAGTTTTAGTTGTCAATGGGATTTTTCTCTATGATACACAATTTTAGATTGGAATTACTTTGAAGGATTAAAATTAATCAACAATAAATTTTGAAGTATGTTTGATTGTATCGTTTACTTTTATTTGGACAGAATAGATTCCTTTTTTAAAGTCAGACGTTGAAAGTAGGTGGAAGCTGTCTTTTCTTTTAAATACAGTTTCTTCCATTTCATTTTTAATATTAATCTTTTTAAAATCAAATTGTTGTCTTTTTATTTTTTCTGAAGATGTAATAATTTTTATGAAATCATTCACTTCGTTTTGGTGTAAATCAATTTGATTTAAATCAACAAAAAACAGTTTAGGCGGTACGTTAATTGAATAGCCTCCAATCTTTTTTTTCACTTGTTCTCTTGAAAGATAATAGCCCTCATTATTAACATGTATTATTCCTTCTATTTGATTTGCTAAACCAATAAACGGAGTTAAATCTATTCGCACAAAAGAATCAGTATTATGACTATCTAAAACCACTATAAAAGGACTGAGTCCATCTGAATATCCACATAATACTATTCGATTGGTTTCTTTATTTAAGGTTGCACCAGTTATTAAGCCTTCAACATTATAGCTGTGAGAGTAGGAGGCTTTTTGAGTTCCGATCTCTTTGGGTATTGTGTAAATAGAAGTGTTCAGGTTTCCTCTATTTTTTGTAAATATCACTAATTGATCTTTTATGATTATTAGTGATTCCGCATCAAAATTATTTCGTTTTCTAGAATTGAATTTAGTTTGATTGTTATAAGATAATTCAATTATTTCTGTATCAACTTCATCAGCGTTTAAGTAATCCTCTTTAGAAATTCTATAAATTTTTAAGTTTTTTCTTGAGCCGTAATTATTACCAATATCTGCGATATATATATAAGAATCATCTTGGGTTATATCTTCCCAATCTACATTTTTAGCATTGTTAATATCAATAGTTCTAGAAATTTTTCCTATGATTGTATCTATCTCAAATAATTTAGCAGTATTTCCAGAGTCGTTGAATGTAACTAATTTACCATTAAGATAAAGCAGTCCAGAGGTTTCATTCACTTGCTTGGGCAAGCTAAATTTTTCAGAGATTAGATTTTGAGAAAAACTCGTTGTAAAAACAAAAATAAAAAGAAGGGCATTGAAAATTTTATACATGCATTAAAAATAACAATTTTATAATAAAAACACTAGCAAATTTTTTCATTATAATTTTGAGGATACTTTGCGCTAAAGTTTTTATAGTAGCCTTGAATTTTGTTCATGTCAGATTTAAAATCTTCAGTTACATTAATTATGGCACCTATGCCTACAGTTTTGTCTTCGTAATCTAAATAGCCTAAAAGAACAGGTACATCGGCATGTTTTGCTATTTCATAGAACTCAGTTTTCCATTGATTTACCTTCTTTCTAGAACCTTCAGTTGGAACAATTAGCATCATTTTATCAGAAGAATTCAAAACATCATTCATGTGATGTGTCATTTCACCTTCAATTTTGTTTAAATTAATTCCGTCACAAATTTTACAAAAAGCACTTCTAACTCCTAAACGGCTCTTTTGTTCAAACAATACTTTAATTGTATATCCATTTTTCCAAAAAGAAGAAATAGTATAAATATAGTCCCAAAAAGAAGTATAGGGAGCAGAGATTAAGACAGATTTTTCAGTACAGCAATTTTCAGGATAGTATTCAGTCCAACCACCAAGTTTCATGACAAGGGTTCCAATAATTTTTTTCACAATCTTTTTTTAGCGCTACAATGATAAGAAAATATTATGAAAAAAGTAAATTTTAAATCATTAACTTAATAATATTCAAAGATTTATTCTTCAAAAAAATCATTTTTAAATCCAATTAAGTATAATTTTTTTTCAGCTCTGGTCACTGCTGTATAAAGCCATCTTAAAAATTCACGGCTTAAACCATCAGGCAAATAAGGTTGCTCAATAAAAACTGATTTCCACTGACCTCCTTGTGATTTATGACAGGTCATTGCATAAGAGAATTTTACTTGTAATGCATTAAAGTATTTGTTTTTCTTGATAGATAAGAGTTTTTTGTAATTAGATTTTAAATCAGCAAAATCCTTAGACACTTCTTGATACAATCTATTTGATTCCTCATAAGTCAACGACGGAGTTTCAGAAGTAAGAGTGTCTAATAAAATGACAGTGTCAAATGGTTTTTGATTTTTGTAATCAATCATTCTTAAGGTAACTTCGGCAAAACGAAACCCGTACAATTCTTTGGTGCTTCTAATTGCCATGATTTCACAAATATCACCATTGGCTATAAAACCAGCATCTGAAGATTCAGGCAACCAAAAATAATTATTCTTAACTACCATAACAAAATCACCAGTGGAAATTTCATTTTCTTGACCACGTATTTTTGATCTGATTTGTTGATTGTATTGGTTGGCTCGTTTATTTGAACGTACAATAAAAGCAGTATCCTCAACCCCGATATTGTCATAAGCGGTGTTGATGGCATCCTCAATATCATAGCCGTCTTCTAATCTGATGACATCTGGATACCCCAATTGAAACTTAAAATCAAAGGTGTCATAGCCTAATAATAAATATCTCAATTCTGTGGCATTCACTAAAATACCAGAACCTTCATGCTGCCGCATTACTTCATTCAATTCTAGCATTTCTACTTCCTTATTATAATGTAATGATAACTTGTCTTCTTCTAGTGCAGGACTCACATCTAATTTAACAGGAGGTAATTGGGCAGTATCTCCAATCAAAATTAATTTACATCCAATTCCTGAATATACAAAGGACATCAAATCGTCTAATAAAGAACCATTTTCGAATAATTTAGAATTAGAGGTTGAATCAGAAATCATTGAAGCTTCATCAACAATAAAAAAGGTATTGGTGTGCTTGTTAGTTTGTAATACAAAAGAAACACCACCGTTTTTTTGCTTTTTGGGATGGTATATTTTTTTATGAATGGTAAAAGCGGGTTTATTGGCATAATTAGAAATTACTTTTGCCGCACGACCTGTTGGAGCAAGCATCACCGATTTCTTTCCAGTTTTCCATAAGCTAGTTACCATAGTGCTAATAGAAGTTGTTTTACCTGTGCCTGCATATCCTTTTAATAAAAAGAGGCCATTTTTTTCTTTGCTATAGATAAATTCAGACAACCGCTGCAAGAGTTGATTTTGAGTACTTGTAGGGGTAAATGGAAAGGCTTCAATAAGTTGCTTGTAAAATTCTGGTGCAGTTTTTGTCATTCTAATATTTAATAAGGTCAAAGATACAAATTGTTTATCCTAAAAATTTTTAGCATTAAAAAAAATTTGTAGATTTGCGACAATCATTTTTAAAAATCACCAACAGATGTTTTATATTTTAATACTCTTTTTTGTAGGAATTGTAGTTATCTATTTTCTAGCAAAAGCAATCCTAAAGTTTGTTCCAAAAAAAGTACAACCTGTAATTACTATTTTATTGTATGGTATTGCAGCGTATTTGGCTTTTATTTCTTATCAAGGTGTAATGGAACCTATTCACTTTAACAAAGAAAAAAATCAGCGTTATACTAAAGTAATTAATAGCCTTAAAATTATTAGAGATGCACAAGCTGCCCATAGAACTGTAACAGGATCTTATGCTGCAAAAGGTGAAGATTTAGTAACGTTTATTGATACAGCACAGTTTGCAGTTACCAAGGACACAAATATTGTGGTGACAGTAAATTTAGGTGGAGGGCTTACAGGCGAAGAGGAAGTTATGAGAACTGACACAATTGATTATTCAGATGTTAGAGCAGCCTTTGTTGGGAGAGATTATAAAAACATGATGAGCGTACCAGGTACTGATAAACAATTCGAAATGACTATTGGTATGGTTCAAAAACTCAATGGTGATATGCGTAAAGTATTTGAAGCTAAGGTTGATAAATCGATTGTTTTAGAAGGTGAAAATGCTGATTTAATTCGCTTAGAGAAAAAGACAGAAGATAATGACCAGGTAAAAGGAACACATATTAGTGTTGGTTCTATGGTTGATGTTAGTGATAGCGGAAACTGGCCACCTTCATATGATATTGCTGACATGGTAAAAGCAAATAAAAAATAAGTTATAGAAAATCTAAGTTCAGATAACAAACACTTATCCATTCAACTTCGGTCGGATGGATTTTCTTTTTGCATTCTAGATAAGAATACAGGCTTTTTTGAGGTGGTTAAAAACTTGACCATTGTAGATGAAAATAGAACGCCGAAAATTCAATTAAACTTTCTTAAAGATGCCTTTGAAAAAGATGAATTACACAATCAAAAATTTGATTCGATTGCAGTTTCTCATAGCAATAACCTTTCAACACTTGTCCCAAAGCCATTTTTTAATAAAGAAAATTTAAGTGATTATTTGCAATACAATCTAAAGATTTTAGAGAACGATTACATTACTTACGATGAACTTTCAACTGCTGAAATCGTGAACGTATACATTCCGTTTGTTCATATTAATAACTATTTGTTTGATAGATTTGGAAGTTTTGAATACAAACATAGCGCGAGTATTTTAACTGAATTGCTTTTAGCAACTTATAAAAATGATGGCAAGACACATTTTTTTGTGCATGTAGAGAGTGAGTGTTTCCAAGTTATTGTATTAAAAAACAAAAAATTAGAATTTTTTAATAGTTTCAACTTTAAAACAAAAGAAGATTTTATTTACTATATACTTTTTACATCAGAGCAATTGCAACTGAACCCTGAAGAGTTTGTTTTGACTTTTTTGGGAGATATTGAAATGGAATCAGAATTGTATGATATTGTTTTTAAATATGTGAGAAATATTGAATTTATTGACTTAGAAAATGATGCTATTCAAAATTTAAACATTTCAACACACTCAAACATTATAGTTCTTAATCAACACTAATGCGAATTATTTCAGGTACATATAAAGGCAGGAGATTAACTGCTCCAAAGAAACTACCAGTACGTCCAACAACAGATATGGCTAAAGAAGCCTTGTTTAATATTTTAAACAATCGCTATTATTTTGATGAAATTAAGGTGATTGATTTGTTTTCCGGAACTGGTAATATTAGTTATGAATTTGCCTCTCGAGGAACAGAAAATATCACTGCAGTTGATGCTCATTTTGGATGTGTAAAATATATCAATTCGGTAGTTAAGGATTTTGATTTTAATATCACGACATTAAAAAGTGATGTGTTTAAGTTTTTAGAAAGAACGCCTTTAAAAGTTGATGTTATTTTTGCAGATCCTCCTTATGATATGGATGATGGGTTATTCGAAAAAATTGCAACACTTATTTTTGAAAGAGGCTTATTAGAAGATGAAGGATTATTAATCATCGAACATTCTAATCAAACGGACTTATCAGAACACCCACATTTTTCATTCTCGAAAAAATATGGAGGAAATATGTTTAGCTTTTTTGAAGCTGTAGAATAATCCTTATAGAAGGGTTCTATTTTTATTTTTTGAAATTGTTTTGTGGTTTTCCATAACTTTGCAGAAGGTGTTTTGTGATAGTCTTAGCTGTAATTCGTTTTAATTAGGAATAAAAAACACATATATACATGTCTTAGGTTATCTGACCTTTTGAACTTATAAATATAAGTATTTCCATAAAATTCGTAACCCAACAAGAGCAATTAATACTGCAGTAATTCTTTTTAAAACAAACGGGGAAATTAAATTAGCACTCAAACGAGAACCAATTTGTCCACCTAAAAATACAGTTGTCATTAAAAGTATAGCGATTGAAGGATCAATAAAAAAATCAGGATTTTGAATTTGACCTAATAAGCCTGCGATAGAATTTACAAGAATAAAAAAACTAGCAGCAGCAGCTATTTTTTTTGGAGTATCCCAACTAGTTAGATGGAGAAGAGGTGCTAAGAAAATACCACCACCAATACCAACCATTCCAGATATAAATCCTACAATTCCGCCAAACAAAGTGTCTTTTACAATTGATTTTTTCCAATGATAATCATTTGAAATTTTACGGATGTATTTAGAAACCCACATAAAAAAGGCAGCAGTTATCAACGTGAATCCCAGCAAAATAAAAAAGAAAGTCTGACTAATTTTTAAATAGCCACCAACAAATGCCATTGGAATAGAAATTATGACTAGTGGTAGGACTTTCTTCCAATTGTAATGACCATTTTTTGCATAAATAATAGTACCACTTGTTACAACTACAATATTGCACAATAGGGCAATCGCTCTAATTTGTACAAAAGCAATAGAGGTTAATGTTAATATCGCAAGATAACTAGAACCACCACCAAACCCAACCGAAGAGTATAATATAGCAATCACAAAAAACAGAAGTGTAATTTCCCAATTTTGGATAAATATTTCAAAAATCTGTGTAATCTCTAGCATTCGTCAAAAATAAAAATATTTATGTGTTTTATAATTAGATTCGTAAAATTAATTTTCGCAAGTATTATTCAATTATCATATCCGTAAAAAGTTAGTGACTGCCTAGTTAAATTACAGAAAACCCATTCGTTTTTTGTACATTCGACTGCTTAAATATTTACCGATTATGACTAATAAAAATCTCCAATTGTATTGGAAAACCAATTTAAAATACCTCGCAATCTTGCTAGTGATATGGTTTGTAGTTTCTTATGGCTGCGGAATCATATTTGTTGACGAACTTAATACCATTAAACTAGGTGGGTTTAAACTCGGTTTTTGGTTTGCACAACAAGGATCCATTTATGTATTCACTATTCTCATTTTTGTGTACATACGGTTAATGAATAAACTAGATAAAAAATACAACCTCGATAGCTAATTATGGATTTACAAACTTGGACCTGGGTGCTAGTAGGCATCACTTTTACTTTATATATTGGTATTGCAATTTGGTCTAGAGCTGGCTCTACCAAAGAATTTTATATTGCTGGAGGAGGTGTTTCACCTTTAGCAAATGGTTTAGCAACTGCTGCAGATTGGATGTCAGCAGCTTCATTCATCTCAATGGCAGGACTCATTTCATTTAACGGTTATGATGGTTCTGTTTATTTGATGGGGTGGACTGGAGGATATGTATTACTGGCATTATTATTAGCTCCGTATCTAAGAAAATTCGGAAAATTTACCGTACCCGACTTTATTGGAGATCGTTATTATTCTAACGTAGCACGTACCGTTGCGGTATTTTGTGCACTCTTAGTTTCCTTTACGTATGTTGCCGGACAAATGCGAGGTGTAGGTTTGGTTTTTTCACGATTTTTAGAAGTTGATATCAATACAGGTGTTATTATTGGGATGATAATCGTATTGTTTTACGCTGTTTTGGGTGGGATGAAAGGAATTACGTATACGCAAGTTGCCCAATATTTTGTGTTGATTTTTGCCTTTATGGTTCCAGCAATATTTATTTCAATTCAGATGACTGGGATTGCTATTCCGCAAATAGGATTTGGAGGAACGGATGCTAATGGTGTTTTTTTGTTAGATAAATTAGATGGATTGCATCGTGATTTAGGATTTGCAGAATATACTTCTGGATCAAAATCAAAATTAGATATCTTTTTTATTACTGCGGCATTGATGGCAGGTACCGCAGGATTACCACATGTTATCGTTCGGTTTTTTACAGTAAAAAAAGTTTCGGATGCACGTAAATCGGCAGGATGGGCATTGTTGTTTATCATGATTTTATATACAACAGCACCTGCTATTGCAGTTTTTGCACGTACTAATATGATTGAAACGGTGAGCAATCAAGAATATGAAACTTTACCAGATTGGTTTCATACTTGGGAAGAAACAGGGTTGCTTTCATTCAATGATAAAAATGGGGATGGTAGAATTCAATATACAGGAGATGCCGAAATTAATGAATTAACTATTGATAAAGATATCATGGTACTGGCAAACCCTGAGATTGCAGGTTTACCAAATTGGGTAATTGCCTTAGTTGCTGCTGGTGCATTGGCAGCAGCATTGTCAACAGCAGCAGGATTGTTATTGGTGATTTCTGCATCTGTATCACATGATTTAATCAAAAAAATGATTAAACCAGATATTTCTGAAAAAGGTGAATTGGTTGCGGCACGATTGTCAGCAGTAGTTGCAGTTTGTGTTGCAGGATATTTTGGAATTAATCCGCCAGATTTTGTCGCTGCAACTGTTGCTTTGGCATTTGGATTGGCTGCAGCTTCATTTTTTCCAGCAATTATTTTAGGAATTTTTAACAAAAGAATGAACAAAGAAGGTGCAATAGCAGGTATGGTAATTGGTATTGTATTGATGTTATTTTACATGTTGAAGTTTAAATTTAATTGGTTTGGAGGAGGTACAAAAGATGATTGGTGGTTCGGGATATCTCCAGAAGGATTTGGTACTGTAGCAATGATTGTAAATTTTGTGGTGTCTTTGGTAATATCAAAATTTACACCAGCACCTCCAGAAAATGTTCAAGAAATAGTAGAAAATATTAGAATACCAAGTGGAGCAGGAGAGGCAACGCATTAGAATTAGAACTTATAAGTTTGTCGATAGAATAATGTTGTAGGTAGAAAAAGAAAACTATAAAAGAAGATATTTCGTATCTTCGAAAGCAATTCAACAAAATAAAAATGAGTAATTATCACATCAAGCATTTAGAAGAATATTATAAAGTATATCGTAATTCAGTTAGAGAACCCGAAGTGTTTTGGGAAGAAATCGCTGAAGAACATTTTAGTTGGCGTAAACGTTGGGACAAAGTGTTGTCTTGGGATTTTAAAAAACCACAAGTTAAATGGTTTGAAGGTGCTAAATTGAATATTACTGAGAATTGTATTGACCGTCATTTAACAACAAAAGGAAATAAAACAGCAATTTTATTTGAACCTAATAATCCTGAAGAGGAGGCACAACATATTACTTATAATAGGTTGTATGAGCGAGTTAATCAATTTGCAAATGTGTTGAAAGGTAATGGGATTAAGAAAGGTGATCGTGTATGTATTTATTTACCTATGATTCCTGAATTGGCAATTTCATTACTGGCATGTGCTCGAATTGGAGCAATCCATTCTGTAGTTTTTGCAGGGTTTTCTGCAACAGCGTTATCAACAAGAATTAATGACAGTGACTGTAAAATGGTTATTACTTCTGATGGCTCTTATAGAGGAAATAAAACCATCGATTTAAAAGGGATTGTTGATGAAGGTTTAGAGGATTGTCTTGGTGTAGAAACTGTGTTAGTAGTAAAGCGAATAGATTCTGAAATCTATATGAAAGAAGGACGAGATAAATGGTTGCAGCCATTATTAGATTCTGCTTCAAAGGAATGTGAACCTGAGATTATGAATGCGGAGGATCCATTATTTATTTTGTACACTTCTGGGTCAACAGGGCAACCAAAAGGAATGGTACATACAACTGCTGGTTATATGGTTTATACTGCCTATACATTTAAGAATGTCTTTAATTATCGTGCAAATGATGTATTTTGGTGCACAGCAGATATTGGTTGGATTACAGGGCATAGCTATATAGTATATGGTCCATTAGCTAATGGAGCTACATCTGTGATGTTTGAAGGTGTTCCAAATTATCCAGATTATGGACGCTTTTGGGAGATTGCTGAAAAGCACAAAGTAAATCAATTTTATACAGCGCCAACAGCTATTAGAGCTTTGGCAAAAGAAAAATTAGATTTTGTTTCAAAATATGATTTATCTTCTCTGAAGGTTTTGGGATCTGTTGGAGAACCTATAAATGAAGAAGCTTGGCATTGGTATAATGATAATGTTGGAAAAGGTAAAAGCCCTATTGTTGATACTTGGTGGCAAACAGAAACAGGTGGAATAATGATTACTCCATTACCTTATGTTACTCCTACAATTCCCACTTATGCAACATTGCCATTTATCGGAATTCAGCCTGCATTGATGGATGAAAATGGTGAAGAATTAATAGGAAATCAAGTAGATGGACGCTTGTGTGTTAAATTTCCTTGGCCATCAATGGCTCGAACAATTTGGGGAAACCATCAACGGTATAAAGAAACATATTTTTCTGCATATGAAAATAAATACTTTACAGGCGATGGTGCCTTAAGAGATGCGGTTGGATATTATAGAATCACAGGTAGGGTAGATGATGTGATTATTGTATCTGGTCATAACCTTGGAACTGCACCAATTGAAGATGCTATTAATGAGCACCCAGCAGTTGCAGAATCTGCTATTGTTGGTTTTCCACATGATATCAAAGGAAATGCTTTGTATGGCTATGTGATTATGAAAGAAACAGGAGAGTCGAGAGACCCAGATAATGTTCGCAAAGAAATCAATCAAATTATAACCGAACATATTGGTCCAATTGCAAAGTTGGATAAAATTCAATTCACCGCCGGATTACCAAAAACAAGAAGTGGCAAAATTATGCGTCGTATTTTAAGAAAGATTGCATCTAATGATATTTCGAATCTTGGAGATATATCTACTCTATTAAACCCAGAAATAGTAGAGGAGATTATTGATAATTCTATGTAGTTTGTTTTGTATTTACCTCCATTTGTTTATTGTATTAGTAAATTTTTGTAAGTAGTAAAGTGTTTTGATATTTTTGTACCACCTACTTATTTATACTTACTAAAATGAAAAATTTAATATTAAGCTTAGCGCTTCTTTTTTGTGTTACATTAAACGCAACCAATGATAAGCCAAAAGCAACTCTAACGAGTAATGCTATTATTACAGATGTAGAAAATTCATTATCCTTTTTTATTCCGCAAGAAAATAAAGAAGTTTATGTTTATATCGCTGATGAAAATAAAAGAACTTTCCAAAAGATAAAAGTATATCAAAGAGGAAATGGAATTATTTATACAGATAAATCAGGACTAAATCCAGGTACGTATTATTATACTTTATCTGTAGATGGTGAATTATCTGATCCGCAAAAAGCTGTGATAAAATAAAGATTTATCCTTTCTGAACTAAACGTAAAGCTTTCAAATTTTGGAGGCTTTTTTATTTGAAATTAGAATTTTGTTGATGCGTTTTAATTGCTTTTCTAGAAAGTAGGATTCCGATAAATAAGGAAACAAAGGCGCCAACCCAAACTCCAGGAATAAAATCTAAAAACAAAAAGAAATCATAGGTGCCATGAAAAATTGTGGCAACTAAAAAACCAGTTAAGTTATAAAGCCATTTTTTATTAGAAAATTTAGCAATCCCCATGAAATATCCCATAATAATACCAAAAGTTGCATGTGCAGGAACTGCCGTAATAGCACGTATTATGGCAGTTGAAATTCCGCCATCAAATACATAAAATAGATTCTCGGTAAATGCAAACCCCATTGAAACCATTACTGCATATACTATCCCGTCAAAGGGTTCGTTAAAACTTTCTTTAGGCTGAGCATAATAACGTACAATAATATACTTGCTAAATTCTTCAACTAAGGCGACGATTATAAAAGCCTTAATAAATTGCTGTCCAATACTAAATTCGTTTGTTATTGTGAACACTCTTGTGACTATGCCAGAGATAATCATCGTAGTAACAATGCTTAATATTGCACCAAATAAAAATGATTTTAATAATAGTTTTTTAGGCTCTTTTTCATATTTATCTTTTAGATAGATATAAATTATAATTGTTAATACTGGAGCCGAGGCTAGGAGAAGTAAAGTCATAAGTTGTTAGTGATTTTATTCAAAACAAATGTATAGTATTCATTGGAATGAGGAACATGCTTATTGTGAAAGTCAGTTTTTTTTAATTCTTTTTTGAATGTATCAATGGGTATTAGTTTGATTGCTGATAGTTCTTCTTTCTGAATTTTTAATTGATTTAAAGGAATAAGTAATCTGCCTATATATATAAGGTGTATTTCATTGTCAATAAAATCTTTTCTATGCTGATAGATTTCTTTAAAACTTCCAATTTTTTTGAGGGCCTCTTTTGTAATGGATAGTCCTATTTCTTCTTTAACCTCTCTTATAGCCGAATTGATTGCTGTTTCTCCAGTTAATATATGTCCTGCAACAGAAACATCCCATAAGTTTGGGAAAGCAATTTTATTCTTACTTCTTTTTTGAAATAAGATTTCTCCATTCATTGTATAAAACCAAACATGGACACTTGCGTGCAAGTATCCATGTTTATGAGCTTCTGATTTTAAACAAGTTTTAAAAACAGTTAAGTCTTCATTCATTATGTCAATAAGTTCATCCTCCATTTGAAAATAAATTATATCAAATATTGAAAATCATGACTAAAGGTTTAATCAAAATAGCTAAAACCTTTCTTTGGATCAATCACTAATAAAGATTCATAAATCAATTTAATTACATTTTCAACATCATCTTTAGCAACCATTTCTACCGTCGTATGCATATAACGTAATGCTAAAGAAATCAATGCACTCGGAACACCGCCATTAGAATAAGCAAACGCATCAGTATCTGTCCCCGTTGCGCGAGACGAAGCTAAACGCTGAAAAGGAATTTTATTTTTTTCGGCAGTTTCAATAATTAGTTCACGCAAATTATTTTGTATTGCTGGCGCATAAGAAATTACAGGCCCATCGCCACTTTTGGTTTCACCTTCCTTCTTTTTATCAATCATTGGGGTAGTGGTGTCGTGACAAACATCGGTTACAATAGCAACATCTGGCTTTAAAGTTTGTGTAATCATTTCAGCTCCACGTAATCCAATTTCTTCTTGTACTGAGTTAGTAATGTACAATCCAAAAGGCAATTTCTTTTTATTTTCTTTTAATAATCGGGCAACTTCAGCAATCATAAAGCCACCCATTCTATTGTCAAGTGCTCTACAAACAAAATTATTTTTATTCAAGATAAAGAACTCATCAGGATATGTTATTACACACCCAACATGAACACCTAATTTTTCAACTTCCTCTTTTGTCTTACAACCAACATCTATAAAAATATTATCAAGTTTTGGTGTTTCTTCTTTCCCTTTAAGTCTAGTATGAATAGCAGGCCATCCAAAAATTCCTTTTACAATTCCTTTTTTAGTGTGAATATTTACACGTTTAGATGGAGCAATTTGATGATCACTTCCTCCATTTCTAATTACATAAATAAGACCGTTGTCAGTAATATAGTTTACATACCAAGAAATTTCATCGGCATGCCCTTCAATTACAACTTTAAATTTTGCGTCAGGATTTATGACACCTACAGCGGTTCCGTAATTATCAGTTATAAAAGTATCAACATATGGTTTTAGATAGTTCATCCAAATTTTTTGACCTTCGCTTTCGTAGCCAGTAGGAGAGGCATTGTTTAAATATTTTTCTAGAAAATCTATTGATTTTTTATTCAGGATTGATTTAGTTTTACTCATGGATTATAATTTTTATCAAAAATACTCAAATTTATGATGATGTTTTAACTCTTCTTCCAATTATATTATAATTTTACAACTCAAAATAACGTTATAAATTCTATGAATAAATTTATTGTTTTACTCATATATATAATAGGCATAAATTCTTATGCTCAAAAAGAAGTACTAGTAAAAAAAGATAGCTCATACATATATAAGGACTATATTATTTTTGAAGGAGATACCGTTGTAATAGAATTGGATGAAGTAAAGCTATTAAACAAACTTAAGTTTGAAACTAGTTATGATAGACGGTATTATACTTGGTTTCGAAAAAAAACATTGAAAGCTTATCCGTATGCAAAACTCGCGGCTGAGCGATTACAAGTTTTAAATGAAAGATTAGAACATATTGATTCAAAGCACAAAAAGAAAGTATATACTAAAAGAGTTCAAAAATATATGGAAGGTGAGTTTACGGACCAGCTTAAAAAATTGACAAGGACTGAAGGTCGAATTTTAATCAAGCTTATTCATAGGCAAACTGGTGTTACAACTTTTTCTTTGATTAAAGAAATTAGAAGTGGTTGGAGCGCATTTTGGTATAACGGAACTGCAAAATTATTTAAGCTTTCTCTTAAATTAGAATATGACCCTGCTAATGTTGAAGAAGATTTTTTAATTGAAGATATATTACAACGCGCTTTTATTGACGGTAAATTAGAAAGTCAAGAATCAAAACTCGATTTCGACTACTATGAAATTGCACAAGAAAAAGAAAAAATCATTCATATAATGAAGTAATCAATTCTTATCTATCACAGTGCTAGTTGTTAAACATTATTTCTAAAAATGTTAATAACTTTGATGTTATTTTATGCTAAAAATTGTGAGTTTAGTTTGTATATTTGCACCCGCTAACGGAGGGCATAAGTAGTTTGTAAGTTGGTATAGTTCTTTGGGATTTTTGGATGACAATTAAGTGCAAATAAAATTAATA
>JADGEL010000003.1 GCA_016744415.1 Flavobacteriaceae bacterium
TTAAGCCTATCAGCGCAGATGGTACTGCCATTTTGGTGGGAGAGTATGTCATCGCCTTTTTTCTGAAATCCTTCAACTTAATTGTTGAAGGATTTTTTTTTACTCTAAATCTGTAAATTAATAGAATAAATATTAGTGTTTTTAAAATTTCACTAACTTTTATTTTATCATTTAGCAAAATTTATTATTTTGCACTGAATATTGCGATATAAAACAACTCTCATATCTATTGAAAAAAATATTACTCACATTGTTTTTCGCATTACCATCTCTTTGTTTCTCTCAAGAAGGAGTTATAGATAGTTTAGAAAATGTAATTGTAGTTACCGATAATGACTCTATAATTATGGATACCTACAATAAACTTCGTAGGGCAACTTATTATTCTGCTCCAAAAAAGTCTCAAGAATATACTTTTAAATATCTTGAGGTAGCAAAAAAGCGTCAAGATTCATTTCATACAGCTATTGCTAATTTTTATCTAGGTAATTCTTATGTTGTACAAAGCAATTATAAAAATGCTTTAAGTCATTACTTAAAATCAGCAAATTATTTTGAGAAAAGGGATTCGTCACGTTATAGTTCGGTTTTAAATGGTATAGGTGCTGCCTATGAAAATAGTGGGAACGATTCTTTGTCTTTAAAATATTTTAAGAAATCACAAATTATAAGCAAATCTCGTAGAGATTTGAGGCGTAGTGCTATCGCCTTGAACAATATTGGAAATATTTATAAGAATAGAGGGGACTATAAAGTTGCTAAGGAGTACATGGAAAAAGCCGTTGCTGATATTGAAACAACTGGAAGAGAGCAATATATTATTCCGTTATCAATAAACCTTGCAAATATTTATACAGATATCAAAGATTATGATAAGTCAATATTATTTTTTGAAAAGTTGCTTATTCAAATAGATACTGTAAAAGACGTTTATAGTTACGCTGCAGCACTCAGAGGATTAGGAACATCAAATATTGCTAAGGGTAAAAATAAACTGGGTTTAAAATACTTTGAGCATGCATACAAAAAATATCGCATTTCTGATTTTTTTGATGAGCGCTATGATATGATGCCTGATCTTATCAATGCTTATAAAGTAAATAAAAAATATAGTGATGGATTAAGATTGTATGATGAGTATAATACAATTAAGGACTCTATTTTTAGTGTTGAAAAAGATAAAAATTTAACCGAAGCACTTCAGAAATATGAGAGTGAAAAAAAAGATGCTCAGTTAAAAGTTTTGGAGTTAGAAGGTGAAAAGAGTAAACAACAGAAAAAATTATATTTGTTTGTCGCTATTGCTGGAATTTTAATAGCAGTACTTTTAGGTTTTTTTGGATATAAAAACAGGAAAAAGAATATTATTTTAGATAAACACAAACGATTTTTAGAAGCTACACTTGATGAGAAAAACACACTGCTAAAAGAAGTACACCATCGTGTTAAAAATAGTTTTCAAATTGTTTCGAGTTTGCTATATCTACAATCTGAAAATATTGAAGATAAAGAAGCTAAAATAGCAATTAAGGAAGCCGAAAATAGAGTGCGTTCTATGGTGCTAATCCATCAGAGGTTGTATAATAAAGATGAGCTGGTAGGAATAAATACCAAAGACTACTTTAATGATTTAGTACATGATATAATTGAAAGTCATCAGTTTAAAAAAGAAAAAATACAGTACGAACTCTATATTGAATCACTTGTGTTAGATATAGAAACCATTACTCCAATTGGTCTTATATTAAATGAATTGATTGTAAATACATTAAAACACGCATTTGTAGAAGTACATGAAGATAGCAAACTTGTAGTCCGTTTTTCTAAAGAGAATGATCGGTTAGTATTAAAAGTAATTGATAATGGGAAAGGTTTTGAAGGGGAAATTGAAAATACATCTTTCGGTATCACATTAATGAAAGCATTGTCAAAGAAATTAAAAGCAAATCTTAATTACTTTTCAGAACCATCAGTAGGTACAAAAGCTGTGTTAGATATTAAAAGATTTAATATCCTTCCTTAGGCTTAAAATAAATATATTTGAAACCATTACAAATTTTTATTGTTGAAGACGAACCTCTTATTACTGTTACTATTGAAACAGCATTAATAAAACAAGGTTATGCTGTATGTGGTGATGCTGAAGATTATGAAAGAGCACTGAAAAACATTACAATGCTCACTCCAGATTTAGTCTTACTTGACATTCAGTTAGAAGGTAAAAAAGACGGGATAGATTTAGCAAAGCAATTAGATATAGTTGGAATTCCATATTTGTATCTAACTTCTCAAACTGATGTTTGTACTATTGATCGAGTCAAAGAAACCAGTCCTTTAGGTTATATTGTAAAACCATTTACAGAAACAGGATTGCGTAGTACTATTGAAGTCGCATGGAATAATTACTCGCCAAAAGAAAAAGAATTTCTTATTTTTTCATCTGATAATAAATTGTATAAAATAGATCAATCACAAATTTTGTATTTAAAAGCATATGATAACTATTGTTATATTTATACGAATCATAAAAAATATTTAGTTCCAAAAACATTAAAATATATTGTAAAAAATCTTAGTGATAAGAATTTTATAAAAGTACATCGTTCCTATGTAATAAATATTAATAAAGTAAGTGCTTTAACATCTACGAGTGTACTTATCAATGCAATTTCTATTCCTTTAAGCAAATTGCATAAAGAAGAAATAAAGCAAAAATTAAAGTCGTAAAAGGCGTTCACTAAAAAATAGGGACTGTTCACTAAAAATAGTCGTTTTGTAAAAGTTAATTTTAATAGGTTTGAATATCTATTAAAATTAAATCTTATGAAAACAACATTAAAAAATAACATACTCATACTTTCAATAGTATTGTTTACTGCTAATTTAAACGCTCAAAATTGTGGTGCTGGAGATATTACTTTATCCTTGCAATCTCAAGTAAATAATTTTGTTTCTTCCTATTCTAGTTCAGGATGTACAACTATCGATGGTAACCTAACTATTGAAAATGCAAATATTACGGATATATCTGGATTATCATTTTTAACTACAATTAATGGGTTTTTGAAAGTGAAGAGTACAAATAACCTTAGCAGTTTAAGTGGACTAGAGAATATCGCAACTATTGGAGACTATTTTGAAGTAACTGGTATAAGTTTTTTAAGCCTAATAGAAGTTGATCTTCCAAATTTAAATAGTGTTGGAACTCATTTAAAAATAGATAATGCAAACAATTTACTAACTGTTGAAATATCAAACTTAACAAGTATCGGAACGTACTTACAAATAAGCAAAACACCAAGTTTAACAACAGTAGATTTTCAAAGTTTATCTAGTATAGCATCAAGTATCTTTTTAACAAATAGTTTTGGGTATCTACTTGGATCAAACTCTTTTAGAGTGCTAAATCTTCCTAACTTAACAACTCTAAACTTTTCTGCTATGACTAGTTTAGGAGGAGATTTTTATGTAAATACTGCTGGTATATCTGATTTTTCAAATATGCCAAACTTAATTAGTATTGGGGGAGATTTTAATCTAGAAAATAATCCATCTTTAACAACAATCGTAGGCCTACCAACTAATAATCTTACAGGTAATATAAATATTTATAATAATGCTACTTTAACAGATTTAGGAAGTCTTGTTAATACTACAATATTAAATGGATATTTAAATATTAGAGATAATGATTTACTAACCACATTTTCATTTCCGAATTTAACATCAGCAAACTCATATGTTTTGTTTGCATCGTCTAATATTACTTCAATTTCATTACCAAGTTTAGCAAGTTTAACAGGAACTTTAAAAATAGGTTCAGGTACTAGTGCCTCATCTACAATATCTTCTTTAGATATACTAGGCGCAACTAATTTATCAAGTTTAGATATTTCATCTTTAACTTCTCTTTCTGGTTATGCAAGAATAAGTAATACTCAATTAACCAATTTGGATGATTTAAGTAATATTAGTTCAATAGGTGCTTATATCACAATTGAAGATAATTCACTATTGACGGATATTTCTGCAATTACAGGTTTGGCATCAATAAATGGAAACTTAACTATTAGTAATAATAACATGTCAGCAATTACTTTTCCTAATCTAACAACTATCAATGGTGCTTTAGATTTAAACACCAACCCAAATGTGAACACTATTAGTTTTCCTTTATTAAGTAATATTAATAATTATATTTCTATTTCAGATTTTGATATAACAATTATTGATAATGCAAATTATTTACAAATAGTAGATAGTAGTACATCAACAATTGATTTTGGTAGTATTTCTTCATTAAACACTTATTTTAATATTAAAAATTCTTCTTTGACTGATTTAAATAGTTTTTCTAGTCTTACAAGTATTGGTACTAACATTGGTGTTTCTAACAATACTTCATTAAATGATATTTCAGCATTATCGGCTATTACATCTGCTAATGATATAATTATTGAAGGGAATGTACTAACAAACCTTAATGGTTTAGAAAATTTTGCAACCGTTAATAACTTATCTGTCACTAATGAAAATAATATTACAGACCTTACAGGAATTAACTTAAGCGGAATTAATAATGCTTTGACCATAGATAATAATGATAATCTAACATCTTTAAATAGTATGATAAATATAGATGCTTTAAATGGAAGCATGACAATAACAAATAATGCAACTTTAGTTGATGTTGATATTCTAAGTGATCTTTTATATGTAAAAGATGACCTACTTTTAACATCCAATGCTTTATTAGAAGAATGTTGCGTTGTAACTAACTTTTTAGATGCAACAAATTATATTGGTGGAGCTCTAACAGTTTCAGGAAATAATACTAATTGTGTATCAATACCTTCTATAATAACAAGTTGTAGTGTTTCGCAAAGTGATGTAGATACTGATAATATTATAGATACAGAAGACAATTGCTCAAGTATATCAAACCCAAACCAAGAAGATACTGATGGAGATGGAGTAGGAGATACTTGTGATAATTGTCCAGATGATGCAAATGCTCTTCAAGAAGATGCAAATAACAATGGAATTGGAGATGCATGTGAAGCTTCAGGAACTGGAGCAGATACTGGTTTAGACACTGGAGGTTTAGGAATTGGAACATCTAGCCCAAACAGTCAATTTGAAATTGCAAAAGGAGATGTATTTATAAAAAATATGCATAGGGGAGTTATTATGAAAGCGCCAAATGGTAAATGTTTTAGAATGCAACCTAATAATGAAGGTTTACTAAAGAGTACAGAAATTACATGTCCAGATAATTAAAAATATATATTTATGAAAGATATAATATTTACTGCCATATTTATTTTTATAACTATTGGTATGTATTCGCAAATTACTAATACAGAAGTTTTAAAAGCTGAAGAAGGAATTGACTTAATATTAGAAGATATTTTTTCTAACAGTAGTAGTGGTTCAGTTATCAATAATGGGAATATCACATTTAATAATACATATAATGATGGTGGGGTATTAAATGTATCTCCAAGTTCATCAACAATAATAAATGGAAATTATAGCACTTCAGGAATACTTGAAGTAGTTATTAATGGTTCAGATGCTGGAAATATTCTTGGGTATAGCCAAATAAACATTAATGGCAATCTAACTTTAACTTCATCAACAATAAATGTAATTATAGACCCTGCATATTTACCTGGAGATGGAACAAAACATACAGTTATTACTTATACAGGAAATTTGACAGATACGTTTACAACTGTAAATCTACCAAGTACAGGTTGGTATGTAGATTATTCAACTCCAGGAGAAGTGAATGTTGTTAGAGACCTTGTTTTAGCCATAGAAAATGTTGATATGGTTACTTTTTTAGTATACCCAAACCCAACCTCAGGAATTGTAAATATCCAAACTAAAGAAGATATTGATAGAATTGAAATTTATGATATAAATGGTAGGTTGATTTTTAATAAATTAAAAACCTCACAAGTTAATATAAGCCAACTTTCTGTTGGAGTCTATATACTTAAAGTGGTAGGGGAGAATGGAGAATCATCAATAAATAGAATAATAAAAAATTAGATAAAACGAAATTTTTTAAGATACAAAAAACACCAACAATAAAATATTGCTGGTGTTTTTTGTATCTTAAAAAAATCAACTTTCAATTATCATATTTATAAACTTATTACGTTACTGTAATAGTATAAATTTTTTAAGGCTAACAATAAAATAAATTTTAAGTTTGCAGCTGTTTATGAAATTATTATTACGACTCTTTTTATTTCTCTCTATTGGTGGTTTTTCACAGGTTGGTGGTGAGAGTGTTTATAATTTTTTAAACGTTCCAACTTCGGCTCGACAAGCTGCTTTGGGCGGAAAAGTACTTACACTTATTGATGATGTAAATCAACCATTTTGGAACCCATCATCTATTGGTTTAGAAATGGATAATCAATTTGGAGTTAATTACCTTAACTTTTTAACGGATATCAATTACGTATCTACTTCTTTTGCACACATGATTAATCGTAATTTCGGAACGATACAAGGCGGAATTATTTATGCAAATTATGGTGAATTTATTGAGGCTGACGAAGATGGAAATGAAACAGGAACCTTTAAGGCTTTTGATATGGCACTGTCTGTTGGATATGCCTATAAATTTCCATGGTCAAATATTAGTATAGGTGCTAATGTTAAGTTGGTAAATTCTGTAATACAAGATTACTCTTCATTTGGCGCAGCAGTTGATTTAGGGATTATTTATAAAAATGAAAACCAACCTTATGTATTTACTTTGGTTGCTCGTAATTTAGGATATCAGATAACAACCTTTGATGGTACTCAAGAAAAAGTTCCGATTGAGATTATGCTAGGAGCATCGTACAGAGTAGAGAATGTACCAATAAAACTATATGGCACAATTGATAATTTGCAAAAATGGAATGTTGCAAAACCAAACCCTTCAAATAGTGAAACCAATATTGATGGTACAACTATAGATGAAGAAATTAGTTTTTTAGACAATACCATGCGACATTTTGTTTTAGGAGCAGAATTGTTTCCAGAGAGTGGGTTTAATTTACGTGTGGGATATAATTTTAGACGCGCTAAAGAATTACAATTGGAAGATATCAGAACCTTTGCTGGATTTTCTGCAGGATTTGGTTTGAAAATGGGAAGATTTAAATTAAATTACGCTTATACAAAATATCATCCAGCCGAAAACACAAGTACTTTCAGTTTGTTGATAAACTTAAATCAGCGTTACTAATAAATACGTTTTAAAAATGAAAAAGATTATTATTGCTATAGACGGATTTTCATCTACTGGTAAAAGTACACTTGCCAAACAATTAGCTAAAAAACTGCAATATGTTTATGTTGATACTGGGGCAATGTATAGAGCTGTTGCTTTGTATACTATGAATCATAATCTGATAAATATTGAGGATTTTGATGCAGAAGGCTTGATATCAAAAATTAAGGATATTAAAATCCATTTTGAATTTAATGAGTCAAAAGGATTTGCAGAAGTATTTTTAAACGATGAAAATGTTGAGAAAGAAATTCGCAGCCTTGAAGTTTCTCAGTTTGTAAGTCAGGTATCAACAATATCTGCAGTAAGGGCAAAACTAGTAGAGCAACAACAAGAAATGGGAGTCAATGGAGGAATTGTTATGGATGGTAGAGATATTGGTACCGTTGTTTTTCCAAATGCTGATATAAAATTTTTTATGACAGCATCGGCAGATAAAAGAGCGAAGCGACGATACAAAGAATTGTTAGATAGAGGCGATGAAAATGTTACCTATGCACGTGTTCTTAAAAATGTTGAGTCTAGAGATTATATTGATTCTACTCGATTAGATTCTCCATTAATAAAAGCTGATGATGCAATTGCAATAGACAATTCTGATATGGGATTAGAAGAACAATTTGAGCGTGTTTTTAGTTTGGTAAATTCTAGATTAAAAGGATAAACCATAAATTTGTTCTAGGGTATGGGTATATTCAAATACTTATGTGTTTGCAACGATATTTCAAGTTTTACATTCTTGAAATTTACTATTGTTATTTTACTCACTTACATTTGTATATGATCCGGAATAATTTCCACTAAATAGTAGGCCATCTTCTCTTATAAATGAAAATTCAAAGTCAATATTTGTAGTAGAAATTGAGTTTATAGTAAAGCTTATTTCGGTTGCATTTAGGTCAGAATTATATGTATCTTCAAGCAATCTGTTTCCACCTTGTATATAGCCGTTTGACTTTGAAGCATTTTCAGTAACCCTATAATTTAATAGTTCTTTTGTTCCGATTTCAAAATCAACACCTCTATAGTCTACATATAGAATATCTATTCCGGAATCAATATTATCACGAAGTAAATCTTTATTACTTAAAATTATAGCTAAATCACTAGGGTTATCATTGAGTGTATTTTCATCATTTATATATGCATGAGGAGTGTTAAGATATGTATTGCCAATTTGTATACCACCTTCGTTTGTAATTTCAACCTGATTGTCATCAGTAGCACAAGATGAGATAAATAATCCAATTAAAATTCTACATATTAAATTTATTGTTTTCATTCAGTCAATTTTTTAAGTTTTTGATTATTGTATTTATCCAATAATCATTATGGTATATTCAAATACTTGTGTGTTTGCAACGATATTTTCCATTTTGGGTTTTTCATCACATAATCAACAATTAAAGAAGTCATTTTTTCTCTATTGCTCCACTCTGGTTGTAAAAACAATTGGCATTTACTAGAAACTTTAGCTGCTTGTTCTTCGGCAAATTTAAAGTCATTTTTATTATGCACAATCATTTTTAACTCATGAGCATGTTCATAGATTTCGGCTACTGGTAATTTTGTTTTCTTTGGAGATAAACAAATCCAATCCCAAACACCAGATAATTGATAAGCTCCAGAAGTTTCAATATGCGTTTTCAACCCTTCATTTTGTAGTGATTCTGTTAAAGGATTCATATTCCAAATTAATGGTTCTCCCCCTGTTATCACTACAGTATCGGCAGATTTTTTTGAATTTTGAACTATTAAATCAATTGCAGTTGGAGGATGTAAGTTAGCATCCCAACTCTCTTTTACATCACACCAATGACATCCTACATCACAACCTCCAATTCTAATAAAATAGGCGGCTTTCCCTGTATGACATCCTTCTCCTTGAATGGTGTAAAACTCTTCCATTAATGGAAGCATTAATCCATTATCTACTAATTTTTTGGTTTGTATATCCACTTCTAAAATTTATTTTGCAAATGTAAGACTATTAGAATTTTATACTTTAAAAGTTTTGAGTATTTTTAACGATAAAATATTGAATATGACAGAACGTGATACTTTTTTTAAATTTATAAATGATGGTTATAAAACCAAAGGTGATTTTATTAATCTCGGAGCAGCAATGTTAGACGAAGAAACAATTACTAATGCATTTGTAAAGATTCCGCTAAAAACAATTAATAGGCATGGATTAATTGCAGGGGCAACAGGAACAGGAAAAACGAAAACCTTGCAGGTGTTTGCTGAGAATTTATCAGAGAAGGGAATTCCTGTTTTATTAATGGATGTAAAAGGAGATTTAAGTGGATTAGCAAAAGCAAGTCCCGGTCACCCCAAGATTGATGAACGTCATGAAAAGATTGGTCTTCCGTTTGTAGCGAAAGAGTTTCCTGTAGAAATACTAACAATATCTGAACAAGATGGTACACGATTGCGTGCAACTGTTTCAGAGTTTGGACCAACATTGTTATCTCGAATATTAAATTTATCAGATGTACAAAGCGGCATCGTTGCTGTCTTGTTTAAATATTGTGATGATATGCGTTATCCTTTGTTAGATTTAAAAGATTTTAAGAAGATATTGCAATATGCAACCAATGAAGGGAAGAAAGAAATAGAAGCTCAATATGGTAGAATATCAACATCATCAACTGGATCAATTTTAAGAAAAATTATAGAGATTGAACAACAAGGAGGTGATTTGTTTTTTGGCGAACGCTCTTTTGATGTACAAGATTTAGTTAGGATAAATGATGAGGGTAGAGGAATGATTTCTGTATTAAGGTTGACAGATATTCAAGATAAACCAAAATTATTCTCAACTTTTATGTTGCAATTGTTGGCTGAGATTTATTCAACATTTCCTGAACAAGGAGATAGTGATAGACCAGAATTAGTGTTGTTTATAGATGAAGCGCATTTGGTATTTAAAGAAGCTTCAGGTGCATTGATGGATCAAATTGAAAGCATTATAAAATTGATTAGATCAAAAGGAGTGGGGATTTATTTTGTAACCCAAAATCCTAAGGATATACCTTCATCCATATTATCACAACTGGGATTAAAAATTCAACATGCATTAAGAGCATTTACTGCAAATGACAGAAAAGCCATAAAATTAGCAGCAGAGAATTATCCAGAATCACCATACTATGATACCGCAGAAATCTTAACAAAGTTAGGAATTGGAGAGGCTTTTGTTTCTTCTTTAAATGAAAAAGGAATACCTTCGCCACTTGCTAGAACTATGTTGAGAGCACCCATGAGTAGAATGGATATTTTGACTAATCAAGAAATTGAAAGTCTAATAGCAAACTCTAAGGTTGCAACAAAATACAATGAAATTGTAGATAGAGAGAGTGCTTATGAAATTTTAACTGATAAGATTGTTCGTTTTAATAAACAAGAAATTGAAGAAAAAAAATTAAAAGAAATTCATAAACCCTCAAGACGAACTAGTACGAGAATGAACCCAATATTAAAGGTTGTAACAAGTGCAACTTTTATACGAGGTTTTTTTGGAGTTTTGAAAAAAGTAATGAAATAAATAATTGTAATATACGTTACAGTAACGAGAATCGATTAAATCAATTTTTATGAATAAATTAAAAAATCTAGGAGTACTTTTATTAATAGTATTTGTGTTTTCTCAATGTACAAATGAAAATTCTTTTTTGATTGAAAAGAATAGAGTTGGTTTGATTTCTAACACAGATAGAGTGAGTGATATAGAAATGATTTTTTCCAATGATTCTGTGGTAAGCCATTTAAGCGAAGGAGCTTTAGGTGATGGAGAATCAAAATTTAATGGAGATAATGATGAATACCTAATTTACTCAAAAGAAGGAAAGCATTTATTGACCCTTGTGCCAAAAATTTCGCAAGATTCATTATCAACAATTAAATATGTTGATGTGTTTGATAGCCAATATAAGACTGATAAAGAGTTAGCATTAACATCGCAATTTAAAGATGTGAATTTGCAGTATATGATTAATAAAGTAGAAACTACTTTGTCATCTGCTACTTTATATATAGATGAATTGAATGTCACTTTAACAATTGATAAGAAAGAATTGGGAATTAATGAATTTAGTACTGAGAAAGTGAAGATTGAACAAATTCCTGAAATGGCAAAAATCAAATCAATGACTATTTGGTTTGATTAAAGGAGTATTAATTATAAACCCCCTTTAAAAATGTCTAAAAAATATACAATTCAAAAATCACCATTTGTTATTCCAACTGACGATGGTAAGTTGATTGAAGAACATTTTGGTTTTACAACGGATTCTAATCCAGCATTGAGTTTGGCACATATGGTGGCGCCATCAGGATGGAGTGAGCCTTTTCAAACTCCAGAGTTTGATGAATATACCTACATCATTAAAGGTAAAAAACAATTTAATATTGATGGTGAAATTGTGATACTTGAAAAAGGACAATCTATAAAACTTAATAAAGGAGTTAGAGTTCAATATTCAAACCCATTTAATGAGCCTTGTGATTATATCTCAGTTTGTACCCCAGCATTTTCTATTGGTATTGTTCATCGCGAAGAAGGTTAGTCATATTTATTCAATTTCAATTCTTGCTCCATATCAATTACATGAGCAACGGTTTTTATAATCCTATTATGTCTAGTAACAAACGGGTTTGTTTTATCCCAAACATATCCTGCTAAGACAGCACATATTTGTTTTTTAATTTCAGGATTTTCTGGTCTAGCAAAAAACAATTTTTGCAAATTACCCGTATACCATTCTTTTACATACGATGAAAAAACAGCAACACCTTCAGCAATATATTTGGTATATTCTGTTTCCCAATTAACAGTTTTTCCTTGTAATTCTTTACAAGCTAATTTTGCAGCTAATAATCCAGATTCGGTTGCAAAAGTAACTCCCGATGAAAAAACAGGATCTAAAAACTCTGCAGAATTTCCAGTCAATGCATACCCATCTCCATACAATTGCTTTACTGATTTAGAAAAATTTTGAATAATAATTGGCTCAAATAAAAAGTCAACATCTTTAAAGCGCTCATAATAGTAATCAGATAATTTCATCATTTCTGATAAACGTTCTGTCGGTGTCCCTTTATAAGAATTAATAAATCCAGTTTTACTTACAAAACCAATACTTGTATTTCCGTTAGAAAACGGAATTACCCACAACCATGTATCTGTGTCAATTACATCAAAAGTAATGAGTGTTCCTTCTTTTCCTTCAGGACGATTGATATCTTTTACTTGTGTAAAAATAGAGGAGTGGTCTGGTAATTTTGAAGGGATATCTAAATCTAAAAGGCGTGGTAAAACACGTCCATATCCGCTAGAATCAATAATAAATTTTGCATTGATAGTTTTTAAATTTCCATCTTTATCTTTAATGGTTGTTTTGGAGTTTGAGCCATCAAAAGTAACCGCAATAACTTCATTTTCAAAATCAATAGGTACTCCTTTTTTTTGCACTTCTGTTGCTAAAGTATTATCAAAATCATCACGAGGAACTTGCCAAGTCCAATTCCAACCTTCGGTGTGCTTTTTGCTAAAATCAAAATCACAAACAATATCTTTGCTCAGAAATCGTGCACCAGCTTTTTTTTCATAATTACGTTCAATTAAACAATCTAAAAGTCCAACTTCTTCAAAATGTTCCATACATTTTGGAAGTAAACTTTCACCAATAACATAGCGAGGGAATTTAGATTTCTCAACAACCTTTACATTGACTTTATTGTTTTTTAAATAAGAAGCTGAAACACAGCCAGATGGGCCAGAGCCAATTACTAGGACATCAACATTTTCTTCATTCATAATTAATTTGTATTTATAAAATAAAAATTGGTAAATTTGTTTAGTAAAAATACTAAAATCCTTTAAGAAATTAGAGGTTCCAACTAATTAAACTTATATATGCTGAAAATAGAAAAAGAGTTAGAGCTTTCTGACTTTTATAGTGTTCTTTTTAAGAATGATAAAATTGAATTGAGCCAATCAATTATTAAAAGAGTAGAAAAAAGCCATGAATTTTTAAAAGAGTTTTCTGAGAACAAAGTTATCTATGGTGTCAATACCGGATTTGGCCCTATGGCACAATATAAAATTGCAGATAAAGATCGTTTGCAATTACAATACAATTTAATTCGTAGTCATGCTTCTGGTACTGGTGAACCTTTAAAAGCTAAGTATGTAAAAGCTGCAATGTTAGCCAGATTAAACACACTTTGCTTGGGTAATTCTGGCGTGCATCCGTCAGTTGTTGACTTAATGATTGAGTTGATTAATAGAGATATTACCCCATTGATTTATTCTCATGGAGGAGTTGGTGCTAGTGGTGATTTAGTACAGCTGGCACATTTAGCATTAGTTTTGATTGGTGAAGGTGAAGTGTTTTATAAAGGAAAATTAACTCCAACTGCTGAAGTTTTTGAAATCGAGAATTTATCCCCTATTAAAGTTGTAATTCGTGAGGGATTGGCTTTGATGAATGGGACTTCGGTAATGACAGGTATCGGAATTGTAAATACTATTTATTCTCAAAAATTATTAGATTGGACTATAGGCTGTTCCGTTGCCATAAATGAAATTGTTTGCGCCTATGATGATCATTTATCGGTTGAATTAAATCAGACGAAAAAACATAAAGGTCAACAGAAAATAGCTAAAATAATGCGTGAGGCATTATCTGACAGTAAGTTGACAAAAAGTAGAGAAGATCATTTGTATAATGGCAATGGTAATAATGGCACTTCTATTTTTAAAGATAAGGTACAAGAGTATTATTCATTACGTTGTGTTCCTCAAATTTTAGGGCCTGTTTTGGATACTTTGAAAGGTGTAAAAAGAATAATGATCGAAGAAGTAAATTCTGCAAACGATAACCCAATTGTTGATGTTGAAAAGAAACATGTATATCATGGTGGTAATTTTCATGGAGATTATATTTCATTAGAAATGGATAAACTGAAATTAGTGGTTACTAAATTAAGCATGTTGTCTGAGCGCCAATTAAATTATTTGTTGAATCATAAATTGAATGATATTTTAACTCCGTTTGTTAATCTCGGAACATTAGGATTAAACTTCGGAATGCAAGGAGTTCAGTTTACAGCAACTTCTACAACCGCAGAAAACCAAACATTATCTAACCCAATGTATGTACATAGCATTCCTAATAATAATGACAATCAAGATATTGTAAGTATGGGTACCAATGCCGCATTAATTACCAAAAAAGTAATTGAAAATGCTTTTGAAGTGGTGGCAATTGAATTGATTACTGTAATACAAGCTATAGAATATTTAGGAGTTCAAGATAAAATTTCTTCTAAAACTTCTGAATTGTACAATCAAATTAGAGCTATTGTGCCAGTGTTTAAAGAAGATGTTATTATGTACCCGTATGTAAATAATGTCAAAGAGTTTTTAATGAAAATAGATTGAATAGATTATTAATTTAAAACATAAAAAGATGAAAAAGATAGTTTTAGTGTTAGTTAGTGTATTGTTGTGTCAAACAATTTTTGCTCAAAGAGCAGCAGTTGTAAACCAAGACAAAAAGTTTGGTTTTATTAATGAAGATGGAAGTTGGTTGATTGAACCAACTTATAAAGGTGCTATCAGTTTTTCTGATGGATTGGCAGGAGTATTTGATGGTGATAATTGGGGTTTTGTTAATAGTAAAGGCGAAATGGTTATCGGAGCTAAATACGACAAAGTAAAAGGTTTCAATTCAGGTATAGCTGTTGTAGCAATGGGTAAAAAATGGATGTATATCAACAAAAAAGGAGAAGAAGTTTCTTTGCAAACATCAGACAAAGTATTTGATTTTGTTGGTGGTGTTGCCTTTTTTAGACAAAACGGTTTGGTAGGTCTAATGAATCCAAAAGGAGAAGTTTTAGCTGAAGCGAAATACAAGAAAATTTTAAAGTTTAAAAATGGACATGCAAAAGTATTGTTAGGAGAATCTTGGGGATTAGTTGATAGTACAGGTAAAGAAGTAATTGAGCCAATTTATCAAGAAGTAGGTTACATGTCTCAAGGTGTGGCAAAAGTTAAAAAAGATAATATTTATGGATTGATGATTAATGGAGTTTTTACAAAAGTTGATGGCGCTATAAAAATTTGGGGCTTTACAGATGGAGAAAATTTGACATATGCTATGAATGCAGATAAGAAAGTTGGTTTTATAGATAGATCTGGAAAATGGGTTATACAGCCAACCTTTAAAAAAGTAAAAAGATTTAGCAATGGATTGGCTCCTGTATTGGAAAATAAATTATGGGGATTTATAGATGAAAGCGGAACTATAGTAATTTCTGAGCAATATAAAGATGCCGAAATTTTTAGTAAGGAAGGATATGCGCCTGTAAAACCTAGTAAGATGTGGGGTTTTATTAATACAAAGGGTGATTTGATTATTGATGATAAGTATATTATTTCTGCAAAGAGTTTTAATTTTATGGTAGCAAAATCAAAAGGTTTTGAAAATGGATTGGCAAGAGTTGGATACAAAAAAAAATGGGGTTTTATCAATGAAAAAGGGGAGTTACTAAATGATATTTGGTATATAAATGCTGAAAGTTTTGAAGAAATAAAGAGATAACCTAAATGAATAATGTATATAAACTAAATTAGATGAGAAAAATAATTTATTATTTTAAAGTAGGAGTTTTATTAATTGGGTTACAGCTCTTAACAATAAATTGTAATAATGATGAAACAATATCAATGCAAGAAGAAAATTTGTTAGAAAGCAAATTTAAAATTCCTTCCGTTTCAATTGCTCAAAATAGTTTTGAGCTTAGTACTCAAATAAGAGACCCCTTTAAAAGTGCATCTTCAAGCTCCAGTGAATTATTCAGGACTAATAGTGAATCAGAGAATGAAATTTTTGTTAATTGGGACAAATCAGTTGCTAAAAAATTTAAAGAAGAAGATGGAGGCGTTGATATTCTGTATACACCTGTAGAGTATAATAGCCACAATGTAAGAATGAAAACATTTGTTGCATCTGTAGAAAATGAAAGTGAATTAGAATCGAGTATAATAACTGTTGTTTATGATGATACTTCAAATAAATATCAATTTTCTGGTTTAATAATTAAGCATTATTTGAATGGTGATTTAAAACAAATTTACAGATATGAAAATGGTATAAGAGTTTTAGAATCGGTAGAATATGATTCTTATATAGAAAATAATCAAAGTGAAACAGCATCCATAGCTATAGGTGATGCACTATTTACTGAATACCCTGAAGCTGATACAGATTGTGATATGACAATTGGAGAACTATTATTGATGATTTGGGAAAGCGGAGGCGGATATTTTGCTTTTGACGAAGTTGTAGTGGTAGCTAGTGGAAATGTTACTGGTAATGATGGTAGTGGAGGAACTGGAGATGGCTGGGATGGAGATGGATTTGATTGGGAAAACCCTGATGATATTTTAAATCAAGACGGCGGTGGCGGAAGCCCTGTTGGTGGTAATGAAGATGATGAAAACGGGGATAATACAAATGAGAGTGGTGATGAAGAAGAACCAGAATGGTGGGAAGATTGTGGAGAAGGATATGTGCTAGATGCTGATGGGAATTGTGTTGAGATTATACCATGTGCAGGTAATCCATTACCTAAAATTAAATTAGCACATCAACTAGGACTATCAGGTTGGAAAGGAGGAATGTTTGGGAATTCTAATATTGGTGGATGCACACGATTTGGAGCAAATCATTGTTCAACGCCAAGAAACAAAAAGCATGAAGGATTAGATTTAGAAAGCTCTTATGGCGACCCTATTTATGCCATGTATGACGGAGTAGCAACAAAAATCACTCAACATGATAAAGATGGTGTAACAGTTATAGGAGCGGGTCATTATGTAAGTATAACTTCTACTGTTAATGGTGAAGAAATAAAAATTCTTTATTTTCATATGCAAGAAGACAATAGAAAATCTGGAGATGTAAGCGTAGGTGATATTATTGGATTTCAAGGAGATTCGGGAAATTTAAAAGGTGCAATTGATGGTGGTTATGCTATTTCGCACTTACATATTAAAATAAAAGATTCCTATGGGAATGCAATTGATCCAAGACCTTTTCTTAGTACTGAAATGGATATAAATGGAAATGTAACTCAAAATGAAAACTGTAACTAAATAAAAAAAATCATGAAAAATATATTAATAATACTTATTTTATTTTTAGCTAATAAAGGATATTCGCAAGCGGTTGCTAACGAGCTAACTACAGAGCAATTTAACAATATTAAAATTGAAGGAATTTTAAAAACTACTCTTGAAGCAACACAAGGCGATATAATACAAATGGAAAGTGTTTTTGGCAGCTCAGAGTTCACTGAAGGGCCTGATGGCATAGGAGATGGTTGGAGGATTTTTACCTTTTCAAATGGATTAACAATTGGATTTACAGACATTTACTCGCAACAATATGATGCGAGTATTGAAGGTTTTGATACAAATTCTATAACCATCAAAGAGATAACGGTTAATGTTGGGGATAACATTAGTTTGTTAGGTTCCGATATAATATTTAATCCTAGAACAGATGGTGCTGAATCAATTATATTTACCCATTCCTTTTACGATTGTTGCCCAATAATAATTGAGTTCAATCACAGAAATATTATTACTAAAATTGCATATTATGTATGGTCATAATCAGAATGATTTTGTGTAAAAATCTCTTAATAATATTTATTTTATAACTATTACTAGTATTGTCAGAGGACAAGCAGACTCAAACATTATTACAGAAAAAGGATTTTATAATATTGAAATAATTATTATAAAGCTTAAAGATAATAAAAAAAGCATCATGTTGAAATTGAAAACTTACGGGTATTTATGCTAATAACAAAGATATATATATGAAGTGTGCTTTAATAACAGGAGGATCGAGAGGAATTGGAAGAGCAATTTGCAATAAATTATCTCAAGAATCAGAATATCATATCTTAATTAATTATCATTCTAATAAAGACGCAGCGAATGAAACTTTGAGGGTGGTAAATGAAAATGGGAATACAGGAGAAATTCTACAATTTGATGTTTCTAACGCTGATGAAGTGAAGAACGCTTTAGATACATGGCAAGAAAACAATACAGATGCTCTCATAGAAGTAGTGGTTAACAATGCAGGAATCACAAAGGATGGTCTGTTTATGTGGATGCCAAAACAAGACTGGGATTCTGTAATTAATACAAGTCTAAATGGTTTCTTTAATGTGACAAACTATGTGATTCAAAAAATGTTGAGGAATCGTTATGGCAGAATCGTAAATATGGTTTCAGTTTCTGGAGTCAAAGGCACAGCAGGCCAAACCAATTATTCAGCTGCAAAAGGTGCTATTGTTGCAGCAACAAAAGCACTAGCTCAAGAAGTGGCAAAAAGAAAAATTACGGTGAATGCTGTTGCTCCAGGGTTTATAAAATCTGATATGACTGCAAGCTTAGACGAAAAAGAATTAAAGAAAATGATTCCGATGAATCGTTTTGGAGAAGCCGATGAAGTCGCAGACTTGGTATCGTTTTTAGCATCAAAAAAAGCATCGTACATCACCGGTGAAATTATCAATATTAATGGCGGAATTTATTCATAGTAAACATGAGTAGAGTTGTAATAACAGGAATGGGAATTTATTCTTGCTTAGGTGTAAGCCTGCAAGAAGTAAAAGAATCTTTGTATGCCGGAAAATCAGGAATTATTTTTGATGCCGATCGAGAAACATATGGCTTTCGCTCAGCGTTAACTGGAGCAGTTCCAAAGCCTAACTTAAAAAAAATATTATCAAGAAGAGCGCGAATCAGTATGGGCGAAGAGTCAAAATATGCCTATATAGCTACCTTAGAAGCATTGAAAAATGCCAAAATTGACGAAGATTTTTTAAAGCAAAACGAAGTCGGAATTTTATATGGAAATGATAGTACCGCAAAATCGGTTGTAGAAACAAATGATAAGGTACGTGATAAAGGTGATACTACTTTAGTAGGGTCAGGTGCTATTTTTCAAAATATGAATTCTACTGTTACCATGAATTTGGCTACTATTTTTAATTTAAAAGGAATTAATTTAACCGTAAGCGCAGCTTGTGCAAGTGGTTCACATTCAGTCGGATTAGGATTTCATTTGATAAAAAGTGGCTTGCAAGATTGTATTATTTGTGGTGGTGCTCAAGAAATAAATAAATATGCCATGGCAAGTTTTGACGGCTTGGGAGTTTTTTCGATTAATACTGATAATCCGGCAAAAGCATCTAAACCATTTGATAAAAACAGAGATGGCTTGGTGCCAAGTGGTGGTGGAGCTACTTTGATTTTAGAAAGTTATGAATCGGCTATAAAAAGAGGTGCACCAATTTTAGGCGAAGTTGTAGGTTATGGTTTCTCATCCAATGGCGAGCATATTTCTACTCCAAATGTCGATGGTCCAAGTAGGGCGATGTTAAAAGCATTAACACAGGCAAATATGAATGCTTCACAAATTGATTATGTTAATGCACATGCAACTTCAACTCCAGTTGGTGATCAGAATGAAGCAAAGGCAATTCATCAAGTTTTTGGGGATCGACTCCCTTATGTTAGTTCTACAAAATCAATGACAGGTCATGAATGTTGGATGGCTGGTGCAAGTGAAATTATTTATTCAATGTTGATGATGGAACACTCATTTATTGCACCGAATATCAATTTAGAGGAGTGTGATGAAGATTCAGAAAAATTAAACTTAGTTAGACAAACCTTAAATAAAAATATTGATGTATTTTTGTCGAATTCTTTTGGGTTTGGAGGAACAAACTCCGCAATAGTTATAAAAAAATATCAAAGTAAAAATGGATAAAAGTTCTATTATTAGCAAGGTTAATGAGTTTCTTGAAGAAGAGTTCGAAGTAGAGAATGAAGACATTGCCCCAGATGCTAATTTAAAAGACACCTTAGAGTTAGATAGTCTAGATTATGTAGATTTAGTGGTATCTGTAGAATCAAATTTTGGAGTTAAATTAAATGCCGATGACTTTGTTGGTGTTGTTACTTTGCAAGATTTTTATAATTTAATTGACAAGAAGGTTAATTAAAAGTCTTTTTTATGGCACAGTGGGAAGGCAAATCTAAAGGGCTAGTACTAGGTTATAAAATATTTATTTTCTTTATTAATCATCTTGGGATTAGAGCTGCCTACGTACTCCTCTTATTTGTATCGTTTTACTTTTTTATATTTTCTCCAAAAGGTACAAAAACGAGTTTTTACTTTTTTCATAAGCGTTTGGGGTTTTCAAAGTTGAAAAGTTTTTTCAAAGCTTATAAAAACGTCTTTGTATTTGGTCAGACTCTAATTGATAAGGTTGCAATTTCTTCAGGTTTAAATAACCGTTTTACTTATGACCATGATGGAGGAGGAGCAATTAAGAAATTGCTAAAAGAAAAAAAAGGTGGAATTTTAATCAGTGCCCATGTTGGTAATTTTGAAATAGCAGAATATTTTTTTAGTGAGGTTGATATTAATTCGCAAATTAACTTGGTGACTACTGATAATGAACGACGCGCAATTAAAGAATACTTAGAAAGTGTATCTATTAAGTCGAGTATTAAGTTTATAGTTATAGAACCAGACATGTCGCATATTTTCAAAATTAATAATGCCTTAAGTAATAACGAATTAATTTGTTTTACAGGTGATCGTTATTTTGAAGGGAGCAAAACCTTAACCGAAAATCTGCTAGGTAAAGAGGCCAGATTCCCTGCGGGTCCCTTTTTGTTAGGTTCGCGAATTAAGGCTCCAGTTATTTTTGTGTATGTAATGAAAGAAGCAAACAAGCATTATCATTTGTATGCTCGAGTGGCGAAGTTTAAAAATAGAGATGCACAAGATTTATTAAAAAAATATACCGAGAGTATTGAAGATATTTTGAAAAAGTATCCATACCAATGGTTTAATTATTTCGATTTTTGGGATAAATCTTCTGAATAAATTAAAATAAAATGACTATTTTTCATTTTAGCTAAATCAATAGCTAAATGAAACGAACATGCTAGAAAGTTTATGACCAAGAGGTTGAGAAATAGCGAACGGCATGTGGCTTTTAAAAAACAATAAATATAAACACATGAAAAATGTACTTGTCGTTTATTACTCACAATCAGGACAATTATTAGAAATTGCTAAAAACGTAATCAAAGACTTAGAGATCTCTCAAGAAGTAAACTTAACTTTTTACGAAATAAAGCTCAAAGATGATTTTCCTTTTCCATGGACAAAAGATGAGTTCTATGATGCCTTTCCAGAAACTTTTTTACAGATCCCTTCTGAGTTATCCGATTTAGAAAATCCAATTTTAAAACAAAAATATGATTTGGTTTTTTTGGCATATCAGGTTTGGTATTTGTCCCCTGCTATTCCTATAAATTCCTTTTTAAAAAATGATGTTGCTAAAGAATTATTAGCAGACACTCCAGTCATAACTCTGATCGGAGCTAGAAATATGTGGATCCAAGCGCAAGAAAAAGTAAAGCGATTGTTAGTTGCAAATAATGCCAATTTGATTGGAAACATAGCTTTGGTAGATAGACATATTAATCATATAAGTGTTATTACTATTGTACATTGGATGTTTAATGGAGATAAGAATAAACGTTTTATGGGGATATTTCCAAAACCTGGAGTATCACAAAAAGATATTGATGAATCCATTAAGTATAGTCCAATTATTTTAAATCATTTAGTGCAAAATGATTATGATGACTTACAAAAAAAACTATTAAAAATTGGAGCCGTAAAAATTAAACCTTTTTTAGTTTTGGTTGATAAAAGAGCCAATGTTATATTTAGTAAATGGGCAAATTTTATTCATGGTAAAGGAAGAGCAAAGGGAGTTGAGAGAAGGTCGTTAGTTACGATGTTTAGCAGGTATTTAATGTTTGCAATTTGGTTCATTGCACCCATCGTTTTTGTATTATTTTTGTTAACTTACGTCCCTTTAATTGGAAAAATTAGAAAGGATAAAAAATATTTTTCCTCAGTACAACTTAAAAAGAGCTAGCCAACTAGAATGAAAGAAGTTTATATTACCAGAGTTTCGAAATACTTACCAAATAACCCTATTAGCAATGATGAAATGGAAGCTAAATTAGGAGTTATTGACGGACAAGAATCGAAAGCGAGAAGATTAGTATTACGTAACAATCAAATTAAGACAAGATATTACGCCATAGATGAGGAAGGAAATTGGACACATAACAATGCTCAATTAGCAAAAGAGGCAATTGAATTGTTGTACGATAAAGATTTTAAAAAAGAAGATATTGAGTTGTTATCATGCGGTACTTCGAGCCCAGACCAGATATTGCCATCACATGCTGCCATGGTTCATGGTCTTTTAAAAAACGGAAACGTAGAAATCAATTCACCTTCAGGTGCTTGCTGTTCTAGTATGCATGCTTTAAAGTACGGGTATTTATCAGTAAAATCTAATCAAGTTAATAATGCAGTTTGTTCAGGTTCTGAGCGATTTTCATCTTGGTTAAAATCTACCATTTTTGAAAGTGAAATTTCGCATCTTAAAGAATTAAAAGAAAGACCAATCTTAGCATTTAATAAAGAATTCTTGCGCTGGATGTTATCTGATGGGGCTGGAGCATTTTTATTAGAAAGCGAACCAAATGGAAAACAACCTCTTAAAATAGAGTGGATGGAAGGCTATTCTTATGCATACGAACTTGAGACTTGTATGTATGCAGGTAGCGATAAATTGGAAAATGGAGAATTAAAATCTTGGACTGAATACCCATCAGAAGCTTGGAGTAAAGAATCTATTTTAGCAGTAAAACAAGATGTGAAATTGTTGAGTGCCAACATTCTTGTAAAAGGAGTTGATAGTTTAAAAAAATCAATTGAAAAACACAATGTAAAACCAGAGGAAATCACCTATTATCTTCCTCATATTTCATCTTATTTTTTCAAAGAAAAGTTGCATACAGAGATGATTAAGCAGGGAGTTGAGATTCCGTGGGGTAATTGGTTTATGAATTTAGACAAGGTCGGAAACATTGGTTCTGCTTCAATTTATCTTATGTTAGAAGAGTTGGTGAATTCTGGAAAATTAAAAAAAGGCGATAAAATTTTACTATCGGTACCAGAAAGTGCTCGTTTTCTGTATTCCTACGCGTTGTTAACTGTTTGCTAAATGAATGTTGTTGAAAATCCAATAACCGATATAGGTCATCTAATACCTCAAAAGTTTCCTTTTGTAATGGTAGATACGTTGGTTTCTTTTTCAAAATCAGACATTACCTCCTTATTTACAATTAAAAAAGACAATCTGTTTTTTTTAAATGATGAATTGTCAGAACCTGGTTTAATTGAGAGTATGGCTCAAACAGTAGCCTTGCATACAGGGTATGAATTTTTTTTAAGAGGCGAAGAAGCTCCGACAGGATATATTGGCTCAATCAAAAAAATTGAAATTGTAAAACTTCCAAAGGTTGGAGAAGTAATTTCAACTCATGTAAACATTCTTCAAGAATTTTTGGGTATAACACTTGTTGAGATAAAAGTGGTTAATGAGAATAAAGAAGTCATTGCCTCTGGGCAAATGAAAACTGTAATCGCTAACAATGGTTGATGTTAGTAAATTAGATATCAGTAAATTTTTACCACACCGCTCTCCTTTTTTGATGGTTGATAAAGTGTTGAGTATTGGAGAAAAACATGTATCAACATCCTTTCAAATAAAAGAAAACAATGTTTTTGTAGAAAACAATTTATTTAATGAAATTGGTTTAGTTGAGTGTGCTGCACAAACTTGCTCATCCATCGTTGGTAAAAGTTATTTTGAAGATGATGATCTAGAAGGTTTGGGCACAAAATTAATTGGATTTATAAGTACCATTAAATCTGTTCAACTTTATGCCTGTGCAAAAGTTGGAGCTACCATAAAGGCAGATGCTCGATTGGTTTCTCGCTTCGACGCTGATGAATACACTATTTGCACCTTGAATTGTAAAATTACCGATGACACAAAAGAATTATTATCTTGTGAAATGAATTTGTTTATTCGAGAAGTTAAAAAGTAGTGTATGAAAAAAAGTGATATTCCACAAGATAGAGGTAGTAAAGACACTTCTAATTTTAAAGAGTTGTGTTATGCAACAGATGAAGAAGGTAATTATGTTACTGGAAATAGCACAGGATGGGATCCTAAGAAAATAGCTTTAGACAATGCCATCGAAGAAATTCATGAAAGGACTGAGAATGCAAAGCAGAGAGTATTAAAAAAAGAAACGAGTCCGATAGAATATTACATGGAGTTAAACAAAATGGATGTTTCTATTTTAGCGAGTTATATAGGGTTTTGGTCATGGCGTGTGAAACGACATTTTAAAGTAAAAGTGTTCCATAAACTATCAGATAAAATATTAAAAAAATATGCCGATTTATTTAAAATTTCCATCAATCAATTAAAAGATATAGAATATGGAAATTGATTATACACATCATCAAACAGCACATTGTGAAAATGGAGTTGTTTCTAACCTAATGAAATTTAATGGCTATGGGGTTAGTGAACCAATGGTTTTCGGTATTGGTTCTGGTTTATTGTATTGTTATATTCCATTTTTAAAAGTCAATCATGCACCAGCAATTACGTATAGAGTGATGCCAGGGCAAATTTTTAACCGCTTTGCAAAACGAGTTGGAATAAAAATAAAAAGAGAAAAGTTTAAGAACCCTTCTCAGGCTAAATTGAGTTTGGATGAAAACCTAAAGAAGAACAATCCAGTTGGTTTACAAGTAGGAGTCTTTAACTTAACCTATTTTCCTGAGGAATATCGTTTTCATTTCAATGCTCACAATTTGGTTGTTTATGGAAAACAAGATGATAAGTATTTAATTAGTGATCCTATAATGGAAAATGTTTCTACTCTTACAGAAGAAGAATTAGAAAAAGTGCGTTTTGCAAAAGGTGCATTTGCACCAAAAGGCCATATTTATTACCCAATTGATTTTCCGAAGGAGTTAGATTTAAAGAGGGCGATTATTAAAGGCATTAAACATACATGTAAAGATATGTTGGCTCCAATTCCAATTGTAGGTGTTAGAGGAATGAGATTTACGGCAAAAAAAATCCGTAGATGGCCAAAGAAAGAAGGCATTAAAAAAGCAAATCATTATTTAGGACAGATTGTGCGCATGCAAGAAGAAATAGGTACAGGAGGAGGAGGATTTCGTTATATTTTCGCTGCATTTTTACAAGAAGCAAGTACAGTTTTAGAGAATACACAATTATTTGATTTATCAAATGAGATGACTATAATTGGTGATACGTGGCGAGACTTTGCAGTAGATGCCTCACGTATTTACAAAAATCGATCAGCAAAAAATGATGCATATAATGACATTGCTAATCAGTTAGAAAATATTGCAGATATGGAAGAAGTATTTTTTAAAAAATTAAAAAAAGCGATTCGTTAATTCATGATTCATATCAATCACATATCAAAAAAATATAAAGGAACAGATTTTTATTCTGTTGAAGATTTAGATTTAAAAATTGAAGAAGGTGAAATATTTGGATTGTTAGGTCCAAATGGTGCTGGTAAAACGACGCTGATTTCTATGCTCTGTGGTTTGTTAAAACCAACATCAGGAAGTGTAACTATTAATGAACTTAACTTTAGAGACAATAAAAAGAAATTACAATTTTTAATTGGTGTGGTACCACAAGAATATGCGTTGTATCCTACTTTGACGGCTTATGAAAACTTATTGTATTTCGGGGCGATGTATGGATTGAAAGGAAAGAAATTAAAGAAGAATATAGAACAGTCTTTAGAAAGTTTAGGTTTGTCTCCCTTTGCTAATAAGAGAATCAAAACATTTTCTGGAGGAATGAAACGTCGAGTGAATTTAATTGCAGGAATTTTACATCAGCCAAAAATATTATTTTTAGATGAGCCAACCGTTGGTGTAGATGTGCAATCAAAGAATGTGATTATGCAACATTTAAAAAAAATGAATAATGACGGTACAACCATTATTTACACTTCACATCATATGAGCGAAGCACAAGATTTTTGTTCAAAAGTTGCGATTGTAGACAGTGGTAAAATTATTATTAAAGGCACACCAAATGAATTGATAAATTCAGTGAACGGTGCAAAAAGATTAGAAGAAGTGTATTTGGATTTAACAGGAGGTGAATTGAGAGATTATGTATAAATTGTTAATTGCAACATATAAAGAATTTTTGTTACTCAAACGCGATTTGGGAGGATTAGCAATTTTATTCATAATGCCATTGGTGCTGTTAATTACAGTTACTTTAATCCAAAATAGTTCATTTGTTGGAAATGCCGATGTACAAATTCCTATTATTTTAATTGACAATGATAGGGGCGAACTTTCTTCGTCAATCATTGAGAACTTACATGAAAATGATTCCTTTGAAATTGTAAGAACCATTGAAGGTATTACTATTGATGAAGCTTTAGCAAATGATTTGGTGCTTAAGGGAAAGTATCAACTAGCAATTGTAATCCCTGAAAATCTCACAAAAAATCTCAATATAAAAGTTTCGCAAAATGTTGCTGTAATATTAGAAGAGTTGGGAGTAGAAGAAAATCCATCAATAGAAAATATTGAAATAAGTCCACAACAAATTAAAATGTATTTTGACCCCGCTGGACATAGTTCATTTAAAAATGGAGTTAAAAGTATTATTGATAAAATGGTTTCGAAATTAGAAACAGAAGCGGTTTATAGGGCTTTTCAAGAAGAACTAGAAATTGAAGAAGTCAATTTTAGTTCAGGAGAGTTGTTTACTTTTTTAGAAATGAATCCACAAAAAAACGATATCGAAATTAAACCAAATTCGGTACAACACAATGTACCAGCTTGGGCGCTGTTTGCTATTTTCTTTATCATTATCCCATTATCAATCAATGTTGTTGCCGAAAAGAATCAAGGAACATTTGTAAGATTAAAAACAAGCCCAATCTCTTATGCTACTTCTATATTTGGAAAAGTATTTGTCTATTTAGCTGTTTGTTTACTGCAATTTTTATTGATGTTATTAGTAGGGTTTTACATTTTTCCTCATTTAGGATTACCTGAGTTTTCTATAAACGGAAGCTATTGGTTGTTATTTATTGTTGCACTATTTTCAGGATTAGCAGCGATAGGAATTGGAATTCTATTAGGAACTTTAGCAAATACACCAGAACAATCTGCGCCTTTCGGAGCAACATCAGTAGTTATTTTAGCTGCTATTGGTGGTGTGTGGATTCCGGTTTTTGCAATGCCACAGTTAATGCAAGTAGTTGCAAAGTTATCTCCTATGAACTGGGGCTTAAACGGATTTTATGATGTAATTATTAGAAACGGAGAATTTGCTGATATTTTACCTGAAATAAGTTTGTTGGGACTTTTCTTTCTTTCAATGGTCTTTATTTCAATTTATTATGACAAAGCTAAAAATGCAGTTTGATTATGACTATTAGAGAAACTACAACAATAAGAATTAGATTTAATGAAACCGATCCACTTGGTATTGTGTGGCACGGAAATTATATTTCATATTTCGAAGAAGGGCGTGAATCCTTTGGCAGAAAACACGGTTTATCATATTTAGATGTTAAGAATAACGGGTTTGTAACACCGATAATTGAATCGACTACAAAACATAAATTACCACTAAAATACGGCGATATTGCAACAATAGAAACTACATATGAAAATAGTAAATCTGCAAAAATGATTTTTACCTATAAGATTTTTAACCCTGAAGGGAAAGTTGCATGCATAGGTAGAACAGTTCAGGTTTTTGTGAATTTTGAAGATGAATTGGCTTTGACACTTCCACCATTTTTTGAAGAGTGGAAGAAGAAAGAAGGAATTTTAAAATAAGATATGCAACAATCATACATTACATATCATCATATAATTTCTTCTCTCGGGTTTGATTCAAAATCTAACTTTGAACAGCTTAAAAAATCTAAATCAGGAATTAAAAAATATCAAAGAGAAAATGGAGATGAATATTATAGTTCGATTATAGATAAAGAAAAAGTTGATAAACTGTTTTCTGAGATTGGTACTATTGATAAATACACCACGCTAGAAAAGATGATGTTATTATCAGTTAATGCTATTTTAAAGAAATCAAATTTAAATATAGGTGATAGAACAGGGTTGATACTTGCAACAACTAAAGGTAATGTTGATGTGCTTTCGACTAAATCAAAGTTTTATAAAGATAAAAGTCGATCCTATTTATTTGAATTAGGAAGTCAAATTAGTTCTTTCTTTAATTTTAAAAGTAAAGCAATTGTTGTTTCCAACGCCTGTGTTTCTGGTATTTTGGCAGTAGCTGTTGCAGACCGTTTAATAAAATCAAAAATGTATGATGATGTTGTAATTGTAAGTGGTGATTTGGTAACAGAGTTTATTTTGTCAGGATTCACATCATTCCAAGCTATTAGTAGTACACCCTGTAAACCTTTTTCAAAGAACAGGAGAGGAATTACAATTGGCGAAGCAGTTGCGAGTGTGTTAGTTTCATCAACCAAAAAAGAAAGTGCGGTTGAAGTTATTGGTACTGCATCTTGTAATGATGCCAATCATATATCAGGACCTTCAAGAACTGGAGAAGGATTGTATTTAGCAGTAGAATCTGCTTTAAAAGAAGCGCAAGTATTAATAGATGATGTAGACTATATTTCTGCGCATGGTACAGCAACCAATTTCAACGATGAAATGGAAGCTATTGCTTTTAGCAGATTAGGGATGAGTGAAATTCCGCTGAATAGCCTAAAAGGATATTACGGACATACTCTAGGTGCATCAGGATTATTAGAAACCATTATAGGGATAGAATCCTTAAATCAAAACACTTTAATTGCATCACATGGATTTGATGAATTGGGAGTAAGTAAATCCATCAATGTCATTAAATCAACAACAAAAAAGCCGCTAAATATATTTTTAAAAACTGCTTCAGGTTTTGGTGGATGTAACACAGCAGTTTTGTTTAAAAAAGTAATAAATAAATGATAGTTAAAGTCTTTAAATTAGACTTTATCTGTTAAATTTGTAATAACAATCAACCAATAAAAATGTCGAAAAAACAACTAAAAGCCATTGAGGCTTTAGAAGAAGCCCAAAAAATTGCTTTCGCACCATTTACTTTCCAAACTACTGTAGCCCTAAGAAAATTAGGAGTTTTTGATTATATTTTTGACAATAGAGATGGAGGTGGGGTTACTGTTCAAGAAATTGCGAATGCCTTATCTATTAGTGTTTATGGTATTGGCGTGTTATTAGAATTAGCAGAGAGTTCGGATATCGTTTTGAAAGATGAAAAAGGGAAGTATGAACTGTCAAAAACAGGTTATTTTTTAAATTACCATGAGACAGTTAATGTAAATATAAATTTTACGGATAAGGTTTGTTACAAAGGTTTAGATCATTTAACCGATGCAATAAAAACAGGAAAGCCTGAGGGTTTGATTGAATTAGGAGAATGGCCTACAATTTATGAAGGGTTGTCAGTGCTTCCAGAAAAAATTAAAAAATCATGGTTCGAGTTTGACCATCATTATTCTGACGCTATTTTTGATGAAGCTTTAGAAATTATTTTCAGAAATAATCCAAAATGTATTTTTGATATTGGGGGCAATACAGGAAAGTTTGCTATCCGATCTTGTAAGCTATATGAGGATGTAAATATTAAGATTATTGATCTTCCTGGTCAATTAAACAAAGCCTTAGAGAATACTAAGAATGAAGGGTTTGGTGAAAGAGTTTCTGGATACGAAATAGATTGGTTGACAGATAACCCGAGTATTCCAACAGGAATGGATACAATTTGGATGAGTCAGTTTTTAGATTGTTTTTCTGAAGAAGAGATTGTAAAAATATTGAGTACTTGTGTAAAGTCGATGGACGAGAATACCGAATTATTGATTATGGAGACTTTTACAGATCGCCAAAAGTTTGACAATGCCAAGTTTATTTTAGAAGCAACATCACTTTATTTTACGGTAATGGCAAACGGAAATAGTAAAATGTACCCAGCAGATGTATTTTTAAGATTGATTGATGAAGCAGGATTAAAATTGAAAGAAGACATTAAAATGGGTGAGTATCATACTATTTTAGTTTGTAAGAAAAAATAATTGAGATTGAATAAAAACCGTTACATACAAAGCTATTGTAGGATAACAAATAATGTTATTATTTTGAATGGAAAGGAGGTTTTTAGAGAATCATCAGAAGATATAAAATCGTTTTTAAAAACTGTCTATAAAAATTTTGAGATTAAATATTCGAAATTTTTTAAAATGGATAATTTGAGTAAGCTCGCTTTTTTAGGAGCAGAGTTACTTTTGACAGATGAAAATAAATCATCTAATATAGCCTTGGTTTTTTCTAATGCAGCATCAAGTTTAGATACTGATAGGAAACATCAAGAGTCAATTAATGATATTGAGAATTATTTTCCGAGTCCCGCAATTTTTGTTTATACTTTACCAAATATTGGGATAGGAGAAATAAGCATCAGACATCAGCTAAAAAGTGAGAATGCTTTTTTTATATTTGAAAAATACAATGCAGCATTTCATCATACTTATGAAAATAGCCTAATTCAAATGAATAAAGCAAATTCGGTGTTGGCAGGTTGGGTAAATGTTGATAAAAACACATGTGATGCTTTTTTATATTTAGTGTCTAAAAAGGGTAAAATTGAGCATACAACAGAAAATTTAATAAAATTATATAACAACTAATAATGGAGAACTTAAAATTAGAATTAAAAGCAAAGATTATCGAAAATCTAAATTTAGAAGATATTGAAGTATCAGATATCAAAAATACAGACGCTTTATTTGGTGACGGATTAGGATTAGATTCGATTGATGCATTAGAGTTAATAGTAATGCTTGATAAAGACTACGGAATTAAATTGTCAGACCCAAAACAAGGAAAGGTGATTTTTGAGTCTATTGATACAATGGCTGCCTATATTAGCGAAAACAAAACAAAATAAGAATGAGTAAAGGGGTGGCTATTACAGGAATGGGAATTATTTCTTCGATTGGAAATACAGTCGAAGAGAACTACCAATCCTTAATTAGCAAGACACCAGGGATTTCGAGAATTGAAAGCATTGATACAATTCATAAAAATAATATTAAAGTTGGAGAGGTAAAAACTTCCAATCAAGAATTTATTCAACAATTGGGTTTACCTCAGTCTAATAATTATTCTCGAACTGCTTTATTGGCTGAAATTTCCGTTTTGGAAGCAGTTGAAAATGCAGGAATTAAAGATATGAATTCTTGTAAAACAGGATTGATTTCTGCAACAAGTGTTGCAGGAATGGACAAGACCGAAAAATATTACTATTCCCTTTTTGAAGAATCTCAAAACAGAAAATATATTACAGCACATCCCGCAGGTGATGCTACTACAAAAATTGCCAACCGCCTTGGGATTACAGATTTTGTAACAACTATTAGTACTGCTTGCTCATCATCGGCAAATGCCATTATGTTAGGTGCGCGTATGATTAAAGCGGGTAAATTAGATAGAGTGATTGTTGGTGGAGCAGATTGTTTGTCAAAATTCACTATCAATGGGTTTAAAACCTTGATGATTTTATCTGAAGATAATTGTAGACCATTTGATGCTGATAGAACCGGATTGAATCTCGGTGAAGCTGCGGCTTTTTTGGTGTTAGAATCAGATGCGCAAGTAAAGAAGTGCAACAAAGAAATTTTGGGTTATGTTTCTGGTTATGCAAATGCAAATGATGCATTTCATCAAACGGCTTCTTCTGAAAATGGAGAAGGAGCAACTTTGGCTATGACAAAAGCTTTGAAAATTGCGAATATATCTGCAAATGAAATTGATTATATCAATGCGCATGGAACGGCAACAAATAATAATGATGCATCAGAGAGCAAAGCAATACGAAGAGTTTTTGGTGATACAGTGCCAGATTTAAGTTCTACCAAATCTTATACCGGTCATACCTTGGCTGCAGCAGCAGTAATTGAAGCAGTTTATTCAATTTTGGCTTTACAAAATGCAACTGTATTTCCAAATTTAAATTTTAAAACAGCAATTCCTGAAACAAATATTACTCCTGTAACCGAAGTTTTAAAAAAAGATTTAAACCATGTACTGTCTAACAGTTTTGGTTTTGGAGGCAATTGCTCTACATTAATTTTTTCAAAAGCTTAGGAGATGAAAGATTGCTATATCAACGGAATTGGATGTGTATCGGCTCAAGATTCAACTGTAGACTCAGCAATTGAAAACTATCGGGTTTTGACTGATAGAATTACGCATGCACGTAAACCTAATTACCGTGACTATATTAAACCTGCAATGATTCGTAGGATGTCTACTGGAGTTAAAATGGGTGTTGTTGCAGCATCTATTGCTATGAAAGAGGCAGAACTAGAAAATCCAGATGCTATCATTTCGGGTACAGGTTTAGGATGTTCTATTGACTCTGATAAATTCTTAAAAAAGATTGTTGATAATAATGAGCAGTTTTTAACTCCTACGGCATTTATCCAATCTACACATAATACCGTTGGGGCACAAGTGGCTTTAGGCTTGAGGTGCAATGCCTATAACATTACCTATGTGCACAATGCCTTGTCTTTTGAATCTGCTATGCTAGATGCTCAATTAATGATTAGTGAGGGAGCGTCTAATATCTTATTTGGAGGCGTAGATGAACTGGGTGATTATACGACGAGCTTATTTGATTTGATAGATCATGTTAAAAAAGGTGAAGTTATTGAAAACGGAATTCTAAACTCAAATACCAAGGGAGCGATTTTTAGTGAAGGGGCTCAGTTTTTTGTTTTAGCCGATAATATATCTGATAATTCTTACGCAAAATTTATCGATGTTGCTATTTATAATGTATTACCACAAAACAGCATTGAAGAAAAGTTAGTTCAGTTTTTATCAGTAAATAATTTTGAAATCTCCGACATTGATGTTGTGATTTTAGGAACAAATGGTGATGTTAATTTTGATGGTATCTATTCAGATTTACAAGAATCAGTTTTTAAGAGTACACAGCAAATATGTTACAAACATTTATCAGGAGAGTACAACACAGCTTCTGGTTTTGGTTTTTGGACCGCTTGTAATATATTGAAAAATCAATTGATTCCTAAGAACTTAATGTTGAATGAGATTAAGAATGTACCTGTAAAAAATATTTTGATATATAATCAGTATCGTTCAGAAAATCATAGCTTTACACTGCTAAGCTCATGTTAAGCTTTAGGAACGTAAATAGTGTAGTAGTTCTTCTTATTCTGATATTTTTTGGTTTAAGATTTAAGTTTGACATTGTTATTTGGTATATATTAATTCCAATAGTTGGTTGGTTGTTTTTAACAGCAATTGGTTCATTTAATATCAGCTTAAACTATTTTTTAAAAGCAACACATCACAAACATTATACTGATAAAAATGTTATCGCTTTAACTTTAGATGATGGTCCTCATCCTGAATTTACTCCAAAAGTTTTAGAATTGTTAAAAGAGTTTAATAGCAAAGCAACTTTTTTTTTAATTGGTAAAAATGCTGAAAAGTATCCAGAGTTGGTAAAACAAATAATTGCTGATGGTCATGTTATTGGAAGTCATTCATATGCGCATACCAATAATTATGGTTTTCTATCACGAAATGGGGTTACCAAAGATATCATGAAATCTCAAAAAGTTTTGTTTGATATCACAAAGAGGAATGTTCAATTTTTTAGACCACCGTTTGGTGTGACCAATCCTAATATTGCGAGAGCTGTAAAAAACTTGAGTTTAAAAACTTTTGGTTGGAGTGTACGATCTTATGATACGGTTGCCAAAAATTCAGAAACAGTTTTTAAAAAAGTAACGGCTAATTTAAAAAATGGAGATATCGTTTTATTACATGATACTAGTGAACTGTCAGTAGATGCTTTAGAAAAAGTATTGACGCATTTAAAAATTAAAAACATGAATTCTGTAACTTTAACAACCCTATTCAATACTGATTCTTATGAAGTTTAAGCAAATAATTTCAACGGTTACAGTTTTTCTTTTTGTTGCAATTGGTTATGCTCAAGAAGTAAAGTTATCTCAACAAGAATCTAATGAGTTGAGAAATAATATCAAGATAAAATCAGAAGAGAAGAATTCTATTAAAAGTGAATTTATACAATTAAAGCATTTAGATTTTTTATCGAATGATATTGAATCAAGTGGAATACTTTATTACAAATCTCCAAATTCAATAAAGTGGGAATATCAAAATCCATTTAATTACAGCGCTACTTTTATTGGTGATAAGCTGTACATCAATGATGCAGGTAAAAAAAGTGATTTGGATTTAAGTAGCAATAAATCATTTAAGTCGTTGAATGATTTGGTGGTAAGATCGGTAAAAGGAGATTTATTTGATGCTACTGAATTTGAGATTTCCTATTTCAAAGATGCTCAAACTTATTCTGTTCACTTTATCCCAAAGGATAAAAAATTACGAGCATTTATTTCTGAGTTTATAATTGTATTTGATATGAAGTTTTTTGAAGTAATTTCTGTAAAAATGTTAGAGAATTCAGAAGATTATACCCTACTTATTTTTAAAAATCAACAATTTAACCAACCAATTTCTGATGCGGTATTTACTAATTAGCTGTTGCTTTCTATTGGTTAGCTGTGGTTCGTATCCATCAAAAAATGGCTTTGTTGTTGATGAAGTTTCTTATCCAACAATCTTGAATCCTTATTTTTCAAATCCTGATTTAGATTACGTTTATAAGGCTCAGATTAAAATAAGTGATAATAATTTTGGTGGAATCTTAATTGTCAAGAAAATAAATAATCAAGAGTATAGAGTTGTATTTACTACTGAAATGGGAAATAAACTTTTTGATTTCTCTTATATAAAGGATGGTTTTAAAGTGAATTCAATCCTAAAAGAAATGGATAAAAAGATGCTTGTCAATATATTAAAAAAAGATTTCAAGGTGTTGATAGAGGAGAATCCAATGAGAATAAATTCTTTTAGAAAGAACGATTATAGTATTGTACAAGCGCACATTTATAAGAAAGATCATTATTACTTTTTTAATAAAAACAGTTTAGAAAAAATCATTAGAGCTAAAAATAGAAATGAGAATACACGTTTTATTTTTTCGAATATTCATAATGATATCATCAAAAATATTCAGATATTACACAGCAAAATTAAACTAGAAATTACACTTACAAAGATTTGATTGAATAATGTTACTAAAAGATTTTTATAAAATAAACGAAATAGATACTGTTGACGAAACAACTTCGGTTACTATTAGCATTAACCAACATCACAAGATATTTAAGGGGCATTTCCCTAACAACCCAGTAATGCCAGGAGTTTGTATGATGCAAATCATTAAAGAAATTACTGAAGGAGTTGTTGGCGCAACTTTGTTTATGGAAAAATGTTCGAATGTAAAATTCATGGCATTGATTAACCCAGATATAAATAATGTTTTAAAGTTGGTGTTGCATATTTCTGAAACCGATGGAATCATAAAAGTTAAAAACACCACCCATTTTGATGAAACCTTGGCGTTAAAGTTAGTGGCGTATTATAAGAAAGTGGGGTAGTTTGTTGCACCAATATAATAGTCTAACATTTATCAGCAAACCAACCCAATGAAACAAATAAGACTTAAAAGCATTTCAGACACTTATTTTGACAAAGCATGGGAGCTTTATGAAGAGGCTTTTCCTCTGGAAGAAAGAAGATTGCTTGATGCCCAAGCCAAATTAATGAGTGAATCAAAGTATCATTTTGATATATTAATTGTTGAAAACCAATTGGTAGGGTTTCTATTGTGGTGGGATTTAGAAACGTATAGGTACATAGGTCATTTTGCAACATCTAAGCAACAAAGGAATATGGGGATTGGAAAAATAATTCTTGAAAAGTTTATTAGTAATCATGACAAGCCAATTTTGTTAGAGGTAGAATTACCTGAGTCTGAACTCAAACAACGCAGAATAAAATTTTATGAACGAATAGGGTTTAAATTGAATCAACACCACTATGAATTACCAGATTTTGAAGAGAATCAGACGCCTTTGCAACTACTATTAATGACCTATCCGAATCTAATTTCTAAAAAGGATGTAGATCAGTTTGTAAAGAATTGTCATCCCGTAATTTTTGATATATAATCCAACCAAATAAGATGTTCCTAAGAATAGAAAATTCACACAAAAAGAAACTTGTTGGTTTGCAGCGTAAAATGACTTTTGAAAGTATTCCACAAGAAACTGTGGTTTTATGGAAACAATTTATGCCGTTAAGAAAACATATCACCAATACAGTAGACGCTAATTTTTATTCATTGCAAGTATATGATAGCCTTTTAAAAATACAAGAAGTTAAAGGCACAGATGAATTTACAAAGTGGGCATTGGTAGAGGTTATCAATTTTGAGAATGTTCAGAATACTATGGAATCATTTGAATTAGATGGTGGTTTGTACGCAGTTTTTCTTCACAAAGGTTTGGGGAGTGAGTTTGCAAAAACAATGAATTATATTTTTAGAGAATGGTTGCCGAAATCTGACTATACACTTGACCATCGTCCACATTTTGAGTTGTTGGGTGCAAAGTATAAAAATAACGATCCTAGCTCAGAAGAAGAAGTTTGGATTCCTATAAAAGAAAAATAAATTAGTTGATAATGCGATTCCGACAAAGTGACAGTTGAAGCGACGAGGAATCTCATATTTTGTAGAAAATTATAAATAAAATAGTATCTTGGGCACATGAACCGAGCATGCTAAAAAGTTATCATTTATTGGGAATGGTTTATAGCGATTAGCATGTGACCTATTTAATAAAATAATAAAGACACATGAACCGAGCATGCTAAAAAATTATCATTTATTGAGAATGATTTATAGCGATTAGCATGTGACCTATTTAATAAAATAATAAAGACACATGAACCGAGCATGCTAAAAAGTTATCATTTATTGAGAATGATTTATAGCGATTAGCATGTGACCTATTTAATAAAATAATAAAGACACATGAAACTTAGCATTTTAATAATTAGTCTTTTTGTAACAGTTATCAATTTTGATATTGAAGAAATAAGAGCATTGTACAAACAAACGGATGGCTCTAAGGACAATACAATTGTGTTGTTTAATAAATTGCAGTCCGTATCAGAAAAAGATGGGAATGTGTTGTTGGCCTATAAAGGAGCTTCAACAGCAATGAAAGGGAGGTTTGAAAAAGGCGCAAAGCAAAAAACAACTATTTTTAAAGAAGGCATTGCTTTGGTTGAAACAGCTTTGCTTAAAGAACCTAAAAATCTGGAAATTCGATTTATACGTTTGAGTATCCAACAGAACTCTCCAAAGCTTTTAAAGTATAAGAAAAACATTGATGAAGATAAGAATTTCATTTTGTCTAATTATGAAAAAATTAAATCTAACAAACTTAGAAACTACATAAAAGACTATATTTTAAATTCAGATAATTTTACTGACGACGAAAAAAGAGTAACTTCACAACCTTAATTATTAGCTGTGATTGTGACTAACCATCAAGAAATTTTGACCGAGCTTTCTGATTTAAAATGCTGCGTTTTAATTCCTACTTATAATAATGAAAAGACACTACAAAAAGTAATTGAGTCTGTCTTGGCATATACATCAAATGCTATTATAATTAACGATGGGAGTACAGACTCCACTTCTAATATTTTAGAAATCTTTCCAAATCTTTCACAAATACATTTTCAAAAAAATAAAGGAAAGGGAATGGCATTAAGAGCAGGTTTTAAAAAAGCTTTTTCTGATGGATTTGACTATGCAATTACAATTGATTCTGATGGGCAGCACTATGCTGACGACATTCCTATATTTGTTAATGAACTTAAAAAAAATGAAAAAACCTTATTAATTGGCTCACGTAATATGGCACATAAATCTGTTCCCAAAAACAGTAGTTTTGGAAACAAGTTTTCTAATTTTTGGTTTTGGGCTGAGACAGGAATTAAACTTAATGACACACAATCTGGTTTTAGGTTATATCCATTAAAAGTGATGGATGAGATTCCGTTCTATACATCAAAGTTCGAGTTTGAAATTGAGTCCATTGTAAAAGCATCTTGGAGAGGAGTAGAGGTGAAAAATGTACCGATTAAGGTGTTGTATAATGACGAACGTGTTTCACATTTTAGGCCCTATAAAGACTTTGTTCGAATTAGCGTTTTAAATACTTGGCTGATTTTGGTTGCTTTGTTGTATATAAAACCGCGAGACCTTTTTAGAAAGATGCGTAAAAAAGGTTTCAAGAAATTTTTTGTAGAAAATGTATTAAAAAGTAATGACAGTCCGAAGAAAAAATCAATCTCAATAGCTTTGGGAGTCTTTTTAGGGCTGACTCCTTTTTGGGGTTTTCAGGGTATTTTAAGCTTGTCATTAGCAGCGGTTTTTAAATTGAATAAAGCTATTGCTTTTGCATTTTCTAACATTAGCATTCCGCCATTAATCCCTTTTATTATCTATGGAAGTTTAGAATTAGGAGGATTAGTTTTTGGCACCGAAATAAAAATTGATTTTGACAATATTGTTGAAAATGTTAAATTGCTAAAACAAGTAAAAGAGTTTTTAGTAGGTAGCTTTATCTTAGCAACATTAGTATCTATCTTATTTGGTACAATAAGTTATTTGTATTTAACTTTAAGAGCAAAACGCATGCATGAACATATTTAATAAGCTATATTATTTTTTTGAGCATAAGAAAATTGTGTTCGTTGTATTACTCATATTGCTGCTTGGTGGTTTGTTATCCATTTCTTTTCAGTTGAATTTAGAAGAAGATATCACCAAATTGATTCCGCAGTCCGAAAAAACAAAAACACTTAATAAGGTATTAAATAACACCAATTTTTCTGATAAAATTGTACTAAATATAGCGATAGACTCTGAAGGTAATCCAGATGATTTAACAGCATATGCATCAGAAATTGTCGATAGTCTACAAAACTCATGTAATGAATACCTACTTAGTATTCAAGGTCAAATACCTGATGATGATATTACACAAACGCTTGATTTTATGTATAATAATTTACCTCTATTTTTAGAGGAGGTTGATTATCAACACTTAAATGATAGACTTTCAAAAGATAGTATTACTGCTTTGGTTGAGTCTAATTACAAAACCTTGATTTCACCAAGTGGGCTGATAGCAAAAAAACTGATTCGTAAGGATCCTTTTGGATTGTCATTTAGAGGTTTAAGGAAATTAGAAGCATTAAAAATATCTGATGACTTTGAAATGTATAACGGTTATTTATTGGCAAATAACAAACAGAACTTATTGTTATTTTTAAATCCCGCTTTACCAACAAATGATACTGATGCTAATAAAGAATTTGTAGAAAAACTATATAGTATATCTTCATCTTTAAATTCAAAATATCAAACAAAGGCAAGAAGCGAATATTATGGTTCAACGGTAATTGCAGTGTCAAATGCCACACAAATAAAAACCGATATTCAATTTACGGTGAGTATAGCACTTACTATTTTATTATTGATTCTTATCTTTTTTTATAAGCGTATTACAGTTCCAATATTGTTATTTGTGCCTACCGCATTAGGTGCTTTAACTGCCATTGCTTCTCTGCACTTTATTAGAGAGAGTATTTCGGCAATTTCATTGGGGATTGGTTCTATTTTATTGGGAATTACTCTAGATTACTCACTGCATATTTTAACACACTATCGTAATAATAATGATGTAAGCCAACTTTATAAAGATGTAACAAAACCCATTTTAATGAGTAGTATTACTACTGCAGTTGCTTTTTTATGTTTGTTACTGTTAAAGTCGCAAGCGCTTCAAGACTTAGGAATTTTTGCAGCAATTAGTGTTGTTTCAACCTCGCTATTTGCGTTGGTTGTCATTCCTCTTTTATACAAGCCAAAGACAATTAAAACATCCGATTCTAAGAATGTCATTGAGTGTATTGCTAATTACCAATTTAGTAAAAATAGAATTTTGTTGGTAGCTTTAGGATTGCTGGTGGTTGTTAGTTTCTTCACTTCCAAAAAAGTCTTTTTTAATAAGGACTTGAATAATATGAATTATCAAAGTGAAGAAATTCTTGAGGCACAAAACAATTTGAATGATATCTTAAAGCTATCCTCAAAATCTGTTTATGTAGTTGCTTATGGTGATGATTTAAATTCTGTGCTAGAAACGAATACTATTATTAATGATTCATTAGAAATAGAACAATCAGCAAATCAAATTTTGCAATACAATTCTAACGGAGCGATTGTTTTATCAACCAAAAGTCAACAAGAAAAAATTAATAGGTGGAATTCCTTTTTCACCCCAGAGGTTAAATCAACTTTAAAAAATAATTTGATTGATAGTGGTAAGGTCGTTGGATTTAAAGCATCTACATATCAAACATTTTATAATTTATTAGATAAAAAATTTAAACCAATTGGTTTAGAAGAGTATGCAGCAGTCAATGCTTTTTTAACGGATGAATTCATAGCTGATAATATAGAATTGAAAACGGTAGTCACTTTAGTAAAGTTAGAAAAAGGTCAAAAAGCAGCATTAGAATCAGTTATTAAAAAAATACCAAATGCATTGCTTATTGATAGAAAGTCAATAAGCGAAACTTTTTTAGGAGGTTTACGTGACGATTTTTCAAACTTAGTTAAATACTCATTTATAGCGGTGTTTCTAATCATTTTAGCCTTCTTTAAGAATATTGAATTAACCTTACTAACGACTATTCCTATTGCTGTTACTTGGTTTTTAACTTTAGGAGTCATGGGCATTTTTGGCATTGAATTCACTATTTTTAATGTCATTATTTCAACCTTTATATTTGGGCTCGGTGTTGATTACAGTATTTTTATCACCAACGGTTTGGTAAAAGATTATACAAAAGGTACCAAAGAAATTACTACTTATAAAGTGTCAATTATTCTATCCGTTATTACAACCATTTTAGGGGTTGGAGTTTTAATTTTCGCTAAACATCCAGCACTTAAGTCAATCTCTGCATTGTGTTTAATTGGAATCTCAATAACGCTATTTGTATCGTTTACGATTCAGCCATTGCTGTTTAGAATTTTTGTGAGTGGGAGAGCTAAAAAAGGATTTTCACCAATTAAATTGAGAGTTTTTATTACTTCAACAATTTCATTAATTGTATATGGTTTGGGTGGGATTTTATTATCGCTCTTTAGTATTACGTTATTGCAATTGATTCCAATATCAAAAATGAGAAAGAACAAATGGCTACATAAAAATTCTGCACAATTGGTGCGTTGGGTTTTATATTCTAATCCATTTGTAAAAAAGAGGGTTGTAAATACTGTTAATGAAACATTTGATGAGCCTGCAATTATTATTTCAAATCATTCGTCATCACTAGATACTTTAACTATGGGATTGCTAACTCACAAGGTTATTTATTTGGTAAATGATTGGGTGTATAAGTCACCAATATTCGGAATTTTAGCACGTGTATTAGGCTTTTATCCGGTTTCTGATGGGGTAAATAATAGTACAAAGCATTTGCAAAGTAAAGTTGATGAAGGATACTCGTTAGTTATATTTCCTGAGGCAAAAAGATCCTTATCAAACAAAATAGGAAGATTTCATAAAGGAGCATTTTATTTACAGCAACAATTAAAAATTGATATTCTGCCAGTATATATGCATGGGAATTCTGAAACTATGCCAAAGAATGATTTTATGATTCATGATGGTAATTTAACCGTAACAGTTGGTGAAAGAATTAAATATGACAATGATAGTTTTGGGACTACTGATAGAGAGCGTACCAAGAAAATATCTAAATATTATAAAAATGAGTTTTTAAAATTGAGAAAAATTTATGAAGATGAAAATTATTTTAAACGAATATTAGTATCAAACTATTTGTTTAAAGAAGGAAAGTTATTTGATAAAGTAAAATCAGATTTTGATTTGTACAAAACTAAATATCACAAGTTGAATCAGATGATACCAATGAAATGTAATTTGCTGCATATATGCGATGACCTTGGGCAATTAGATATTTTACTTATTTCTAAATCAAAAGATAGAAAAACCATTTCTTTTATTGAAGATAAATCTAAAAGAACAATTGCAGAGAACAGCTATGTAAATACACACAGAAAGGTAAATTACATCAATAGTATTGACGCAAAAAAAATATTTGGAATTGATATACTATTGATTTCTACTTTAAATGGAATCGAAAATTTCAAGCAAATAAATTTGAATGTATTTAAAACAATAATCCTATTCAATAAAAAAAATCAAAGAATTGAAACTCTAAATGTTAGCTCTAATTTTGATAAAGCTATTACGTATAAACATTTACAAACAAATCCTATTTGGAAAAATTAAGGATATGCCTTATTTTCGCCATTAAACTAATAAACAAAATTAAGATGAAAAAAGTATTATTTATTGCTGTATTTGCAGCTTTCGGATTTATTGGGATCAATGCCCAAGAGAATGATGATAAAAGTGATTTTAATGAAGTAGTAGAAATGGCAAAAGGTGGAGGTTTTTATGTAGGTGCTAATATTGGCGTGCCATTGAGTGGAGCTGGAGATTTAGCTTCTTTTAATTTTGGGTTTGATATAGCCTATTTATTCGAAGTAATTCCTAACTTAGAAGTAGGAGGGTTACTAGGGTATTCACATTTTATTGGAGACGGTACATATATTTATAATGGAGATGGAGGTACGTTTATAAGGGATTATAAAGATGCTAGTTTTTTACCAATAGCTGCATCTGCAAGATATAATTTTAATGATTATCAATTTTTTGCTGGCTTAGATACTGGTTTTGCAATTAACTTGTCTGGAGATGCTGATAGTGGGTTTTATATTCGTCCAAAGTTTGGTTATAGATTAGGAGCAATTACTTTAATAGGCTCATTTACCTCCATTTCTGGTGGCTCTAACTATAATAGTAATTTAACTACAGTTTCAGTAAGCGGATTTACAACAGCCAATGTTGGAATAGAATATGGATTTTAAATTAAATAAAATATTTAAAAGCGAAAGCAATGCTTTCGCTTTTTTTATGCTCTAAATTTTGGTATTTTTACTTTGTTAATTTTACTACAAAATTTATCCTTCTGAAAGAAAAATACGACATCGTAATTATTGGTAGTGGCTTGGGTGGTTTAGTATCAGCAAATATTTTAGCACGTCATGGTTATAGCGTTTGTGTGCTCGAAAAGAACAACCAATATGGTGGCAATCTTCAAACTTTTGTAAGAGACAAAAGTATTTTTGATACAGGGGTTCATTATATCGGGAGTTTAGCTGAGGGGCAAAATCTAAACCAGTATTTTAAATACCTGGGCATAATGGATGAGTTAAAATTACAACAGCTAGACAAAAAATACGATGTTATTACTTTTGATAATGATTCGGAAGAATATGCACATACTCAAGGATATCAAAATTTTAAAGACACATTAATTTCCCAGTTTCCAAATGAGAATAAAGCTATTAATAGCTATTGTAGTAAAATACAAGAAGTGTGTAAAACGTTTCCTTTATATAATTTAGATGGTAAAACAGAAGGCTATGATAAAGAAGTACTCAATATTAAAATTTCAGAATATTTAGATTCTATAACCGATAATGTAACTTTAAAAGCGATTTTAGCTGGATCAAATTTTTTATATGCGGGTAAAGAAAATACGCCTCTATATGTGCATGCGCTATCTATAAATTCATTTATTAAAAGTTCTTGGAGGTGTATAGATGGTGGCTCTCAAATTTCAAGACAGCTTATTAAAAAAATAAAAGAATTTGGAGGTGAAGTTTATAAACACCAAGAGGTTATTGAGTTTGGATTTGAAAATGATGAGTTGGTTTCTGTTATAACAAAAGAAGGAAAAGTTGTTGGAGGCGATTTATTCATTTCGAATATTGAACCCAAACAAACTATAAAAATGCTAAATGGTAAAGGTATCCGTAAAGCCTATGCTAACAGGATTGATAAAGTTGAAAGCATGATTTCTGGGTTTAGTATTCACATTGTTTTTAAACCAAAAACGTTTAAGTATATAAATTACAATTACTACCATTTTAAAGATCCTAATAGAGTTTGGAAAGCACAAAACTATACAGAAGAGTCATGGCCAGAAGCATACTTAGTTTCGATGGGAGTTCGAAAAAATCAGGATCAATGGGCAGAGAATTTAACAGCGATGACCTATATGCGTTATGACGAAGTTGCAGAATGGGCAGATACTTTTAATACTATTGCAGAAAATTCTGATAGGGGAGATTCGTATGAAGAATTTAAAAATAAAAAGACAGAACAATTTTTAGTAGAGTTGGAAAAGAAGTTTCCTAATATTAGAGATTGTATTAAGTCTATTTATACAGCTTCACCTTTATCATATCGAGATTATATTGGCTCTAATGACGGTGCTATGTATGGTTATGTGAAAGATGCAGACAATCCTATGATGTCATTTTTATCACCCAAAACAAAATCGAAAAAATTATTTTTTACGGGTCAATCTGTTAATATGCATGGCATTTTAGGTGTTACAATTAGTGGAGTATTAACCTGTTCACATATTATTGGAAAAGAAAAATTGTTAGATTCTATTAACAAATTTTTGGTTGAATGAATTTGATAAAATCAAAATATTATTTTTTAAGTTTTCTTTTTATTCTATTTAGTTCTTGTGGTGTAAAAAAAGCTCAAAATGATTTGCCAGATGTGAAAAATTATAAACTTAGTAATGAATCTTTAGAAGTAATAAATGATTCACTTTCTTTTAAAGGAAACAATAGTTTACGACACAATAAATATGGTCAATGGGAATTGATTGCTAGTGGAAATCCTTATGATATGGGAAATTCCATTGGAGAGCTTTCTCAAGATTTGATAGTAAAACAGGAAGAATTGTTTTTTCAAAAAGTGGAGGAATTAGTTCCATCTAAATTCAAGCAGAATGTTTTAAAGAAGTTTTTGGGCTGGTATAACCGCAAAATGTATTTACATGTAAAAGAAGAGTACAAAGCTGAAATTCTTGGCATTTCAAAATACAGTTCCGACAAATACGATCTAATGGGGTCTAAATATCAAAAGAGTTTATACTTACATGGGGCACATGATATAGGACATGCATTACAAGATTTGGCTTTGGTCGGTTGCTCTTCCTTTGCAGTTTGGGGAGAGAACACTTTAGATGGTGATTTAATCATCGCTCGTAATTTTGATTTTTATGCAGGCGATGAATTTGCTCAAGAAAAAATGATATCTTTTATACAACCCGAAAAAGGGTATAAGTTCATGGCCGTATCTTGGGCAGGAATGATAGGTGTTATGAGCGGTATGAATGACCAAGGGTTGACGGTAACTATCAATGCTGGGAAATCTGATATTCCGTTAGTGGCAAAAACTCCGATTTCTTTAGTAACAAGAGAAATTTTACAATACGCATCAAACATAGATGAGGCAATAGATATAGCAAAAAAGAAAGAAGTTTTTGTATCAGAATCTATATTAATAGGTAGTGCCAAAGACAATAAAGCAGTTTTAATTGAGATGTCTCCAGATAATTTTGACGTTTTCAATGCGCAAAACACACCAAAGTTAATTTGCTCTAACCATTTTCAAAGTGATGCTTATCAATCTGATGAAAATAACATCAATCATATTTTAGAAAGCCATTCTAAATATAGATATGATAGAATGGAGGAATTGTTGGGGAAAGTAGAAAAAGTAACTCCAAAAAAGGCTGTTGCTATTTTAAGAAACAAAGAAGGATTAAATAATGAACTCATAGGCTATGGCAATGAAAAGGCTTTGAATCAGTTGTTGGCGCATCACGGAATCGTTTTTCAACCGAGTAAAAAAATGGTTTGGATTTCAACAAACCCGTATCAATTAGGCGAATTTGTTGCTTTTCATTTGGATGAAGTTTTTGTAAATCAAAGCCAAAAGATAAGTACTCTATCTAATGCAGATTATTTAATTGGTAAAGATCCTTTTGTAAATTCTGATAAATTTATCGATTACGAAAAGTACAGAAATGAAAAAGTAAGAATTGTAAAAAATACGGAAGAAGACGTAGTTTATAATTCAAAAGATATTGCTACTTTTAAATCGTACAATCCTCATAATTGGGAAGTGTATTTTTTGGTAGGCAAATATTATTATGAGCAAAAACAGTACACAGCTGCTTTATTAGAGTTTGAAAGAGCCTTAACAAAAGAAGTCACAACTGTACCAGATATAGAAAAAATTGAATGGTATATAAAAAAAACAAAAAGGAAAATTTAATGATTCCGGAAATAGAAAAAAAATCAATTAAAGAAATAGAACAGTTACAAGAGCAAAAGTTGCAAGAATTATTGTCATACATAGCAACAAAATCACCTTTCTATAAAAAAATGTTTTCCGAGAATTCAATAGATATTTCTACGATTCAAAAATTGGAAGATTTAACAAAGATTCCAGTGACTACCAAAGATGATTTACAACAACATAATGATGCTTTTTTTTGTGTAAAAAAATCAAAAATTATAGACTATGTTACAACTTCTGGCACCACTGGTAAACCTGTTTTTTTTGGATTAACAGATAAAGATTTAGATAGACTGGCATATAATGAGGCTATTTCCTTTACTTGCTCAAAAGTTACCAGTAAGGATATTATTCAGCTAATGACCACAATAGATCGGCGTTTTATGGCAGGATTGGCTTATTTTTTGGGCGCTCGAAAATTAAGTGCTGGAATTATAAGAGTGGGTAGTGGAATACCAGAATTGCAATGGGATTCGATCTTAAAATTTAAACCAACCTATTTAATCGCAGTTCCATCATTTCTATTAAAGTTGATCGAGTTTGCTGAGAAAAACAATATCAATCAAAATGAGAGTTCGGTGAAGGGAGTGATTTGTATTGGTGAGCCATTGAAGAATCAAGATTTTTCGATGAATGTTCTATCAAAAAAAATAAAAGAAAATTGGGATATTGAATTATACTCTACTTATGCTTCTACTGAAATGGGTACAACATTTGCAGAATGTGAACATCAAATAGGAGGGCACCATCATCCTGAACTGATAATTACTGAAATTTTAGATGACAATAATCAACCTGTAAAAAATGGAGATGAAGGCGAGTTAGTAGTAACAACTTTGGGTATTGAAGGAATGCCTTTGTTACGATTTAAAACAGGAGATATTGTAAAGGCTCATCATGAAACTTGTGAGTGTGGCAGAAATACAATGCGCTTAGGTCCTGTGGTTGGTCGAAAAAAACAAATGATAAAATATAAGGGAACTACTATATATCCACCGGCGATGTATAATCTTTTAAATGATTTTTTAGAAATTAAAAATTATATCATCGAGATTGATGAAAATGAAATAGGGACTGATAAGATTACAATAAAACTTGGAGTTAAGGAAACATCAGACGAATTGATAACAAATATTAAAGATCATTTTAGAGCAAAATTGAGAGTTGCGCCAGATTTAGAATTTGTTTCTATTGCAGAAATAAGTAAATTACAGTTTCCAAAAATGAGCAGAAAACCAATGTTGTTTATTGATAAAAGAAAACCATATGTTAGAAAATAAATTAGAGGTATTTAAAGATATTGAACCGTATTCTGATAAGAAAGTTAAAGAAACATTGAAGTGGTTAGAAACCAATGAAGAGTTTATTAGAGGAATTCAATTTTTTTACCCTTCTTGGACTAGAGAAGAGATTCTTACGAGATTACAATATTGTAAAACCTGTGCTGATTTTCAAGTTCAATTTATTGTAGATACTATTAATAGATCTATTTATGACACGATGGATTCTTTTGAAATTGTTGGGTTGGAAGAAATTGAGTCTCCTAATTGTTTGTTTATTTCTAATCATCGTGATATTTTTCTTGATTCAGCAGTATTACAAAATAGATTGTATGAATTAGGAAAACCGTTTACCGAAATTTCTTTAGGTGATAATTTGGTGGTTAATGATGTAATGCTTGCAGTATCAAAATTGAATAGTATGTTTACAGTGTTGCGAAGTAATAGCAAATCTGAAATGCTTCAAAATTCTAAAAATCTCTCTAATTACCTTCGCTATTCTATTACACAAAAAAAAGTATCCTCTTGGATTGCTCAAAAAAATGGACGCACTAAAGATGGAAATGATGTCACTGCTCCTGGGTTGATTAAAATGTTATTATTGAGTGGAGGAGATGATATAAAGAAAGACATAGCAGATTTAAATATTGTGGTTTCAACGATCTCTTATGAATATGAACCTTGTGCTTTTGAAAAAGCCAATGAATTAAGTATTCTTGATAAAGAAGGGGTTTATAAAAAAACAGAGTTTGAAAATTTACATAGTATTGTTAATGGAATTAATGATCCAAAAGGTCATGTGAAGCTTGTATTTGAGAAATTAAATATTGATAACATCAACTTTACAAACAATAGAAAAAAGGACGTTATTAGTGTTGCAAATGAAATGGATAGGATTGTATATAAAAATTATCAATTACGAAAAACGAATTATATTGCTCATGATTTATTGTATAATGATGACAGTTACAGACATCATTACAAACAAGATGAAGTTGTTGACTTTGAAAAATATTTATCAAAAGCAAAGAATGAAGATATCTATCACCGACTTTTAAAAATGTATGCTACGCCAATCCACAATAAAGCAATGCTAGAAAATAAAAATTAATTTTTTCGCTGACAAGCCAACAAAGTGTTTTTCAATAACATTGCAATAGTCATAGGTCCAACACCACCAGGTACTGGAGTAATAAATGCAGATTTAGGGCTCACACTTTCAAAATGAACATCGCCCGCTAAACGATAGCCACGTTTTTTTGTATCATCTGGAACTCGAGTAATGCCAACATCAACAATAGTAACTCCGTCTTTAACCATATCTCCTGTTAAAAATTCTGGAATACCCAACGCAGCTACAATAATATCTGCTTCTTTGGTAATTGAAGCTAAGTCTTTTGTTCTACTATGAGCTACAGTTACGGTTGCATTTCCAGCAGCTCTTTTTTGACTCATTAAAATACTCATAGGACGACCAACAATATGGCTACGTCCAATTACAACAACATTTTTACCAGAAGTTTCAACTTGATATCGTTCTAGTAATTCTAAAATCCCAAATGGAGTAGCAGGGAGGTAACAAGGTAAATCTAAAGTCATACGCCCAACGTTTGTTGGATGAAATCCATCAACATCTTTATCAGGGTTGATAACCATTAGTATTTTTTGCTCATCAATGTGTTTCGGCAATGGAAGTTGGACTATAAATCCATCAATATCATCGTCATTGTTTAAGCGTTCAATATTTTCTAATAAAACTTCTTCAGTAATGTCTTTCGGTAATTCAACTAAAGTAGAATTAAAGCCAACGCGCTCACAAGCTTTAACTTTCCCATTTACATAGGTCATACTAGCACCATCAGATCCTACAAGAATTGCAGCTAAATGTGGAGTTTTCTTTCCTTCAGATTTTAATAGAGACACTGCTTCAGCAATTTCAATTTTTAAATCTCCTGATGTTTTTTTTCCGTCGAGTAGTTTCATGATTGTTTATTTTAATTTATATAAGTTAACGTATATATTGTTTTTTGAAAAACTTTTGATTAAAATGTATTTATTATCTATGGAGTTATATTCTTTATCTGTTAAGTTGTAAACATTTGAAAAAAGAATGTATTCATTTTCACCATTAAAGTGTTTAAATAATCGATAATCATTATTAAAATCAATATTGTCAATTGTTGTGCTATTTGGAAAAAAAGTTCCAACCTTTTGAACCTTTATGTTGTTTTTATCTAAATAATGTATAGCTTCTTTTCTTAAGTTATGATATGGTAAATGAGCTAAAGAGGAATCCCAACCTTGTGCAATATTTCTTGGGTAAATCCATAAATTTCCTGAAATCAAAAAAGAAAGCATAAGGATGTAAATTATTTTTTTATGTTTATATAAATTTGTTAAAATATAGAAAGATAAAAAATTTAGCAATATGAATGATGTCAAAAAATATCTATGACCAAAAGGATTGGTGCTAAAAATACTAGTAAAGACTATTATAAAAACAGGGAGAAATGCAATTAAAAATAGTTGTTTTATGTTTTTTACAAAAATGATTTTTCTAAATTTTAAAATTGAAAAGAAGATAAAAATATAAATAAAGAACCTTCCAAAATCAGAATATCTGTGTATTAGTACTATAATGTTTCTAAAAACATCTTCAATTGATGCCATATTTCTATGACCTGCCCAAGGAGAATTAGGGTGTGAAATTAACCACCCTTTATTAATATAATGTATTATCAAATAGGATAAAGCAGGTAAGCTAGCAATTAAATATCCAACAAAAAACTTTACAGTGAATATCGATTTAATTTTCTTTTTATTAATATAAAGTAAGTTTAAAACTTCAAAAATAAAAATCCCTCCACAAAGCATCATACTTCTGAGTGAGATTATACTTAAAAAGAAAAGGGCAAATACCTTCAAGTAATAATTATTATTTAAGATAGAATTTATGGCTAAAAAGAAAAAGAATAAGAGTAAAATTTCTGGATTTACAAGAATAAGTTGTGTTATTAAAGTGGGGTCTGATAAAATTAAAATAAAGGATAAAATTGACAAGAAATATGACTTTGTATAAAAAAAAGCAAGTCTAAATATTTGATATAATAAGCCAATAGTAAACGGTATCATTAATAGGTGGCTTACCCATAACTTATGTCCAAAAATCTTCCAAAAAATTGCCAATAAAAAACCTAGAAAAGGAGGGTGTCCAGCGTCAAGGCTATTGGGAATATTCCAGTTAAAGATGTTATTATTGTAAAGGTAGTTTCCAGTTTTTGAAACGAAAAGAATATTGTCCCAAAAGATGCCAATATTATATGAAAAAACAAATATAAGAACACCCAACATTGTAAAAATAAAAAATTTAGATTTTGAATTTTCAAATATTATATTTGATGTTTTTTTAAAATTTAATTTAGCCATTTTAAGAACCATAATTCTACATTATATTTTTTAAAGAGAATTAATATATTGCTTTAGATTATATTTTATTTTTTTATTTTCTGATTGATAACTTTTATACCCATATAGCCTTTCTATTTGGTCAGGTATTATCCCAATATAAAATGGAATGAATTTAATAACTCTCAATAAAAAATACATTGTTTTTTGTTTAATAAAAATAATTTTTAAAGGACTGTTTTTTTTATTTTTGATATAATTAAGAATTTCATTAATCGAATATTTTTCATTTCCATTAATATTTATAATTTCATTTTTCATTTGAAGATTAAATATAGCGTCATGTAAAATATTCACAGAATCAATAACATGTATAGGTGAAAATTTGTATTCCATCCCTATAGGACATAGAGCAAAATGACTACGCAAAGCGTTTTTTATCAATTGATCAATACCCTTATTGTACCCCCCATCATAAATTTCTGAAATTCTGAAAACAGACCAGCTTGGTAAGTTGGATTGAATATATTGCTCTGCCAATAATTTTGATTTTGCATATGCACCTCCATTTATACTAGCAGTATTGGAACTAATATATATAAACCTTTTAATATTTATTTTGTTTACTAAATCAACAATTTTTTTTGTAGCCTCATAATTAATCTGATAATATTTATTTTCATTGTATGAGTGTGTTACTGCAGCTGCATGAATAACAAATTCACTTCCTACAATGTATTCTCTATATTGATTGATATCAAGAATGTCTCCTTCAATTAATCGGATGTTTTTAAATGATAATGCTTTTGCATCTTGCGTTAACCCAATGATTTCATATTTAGATAAGTCAATTAATTTAGAAAGGTTTTTCATTAATAATGAAGAAATACCAGTAATGAAAATCTTTTTCTTCATGATTTAAATTCTTTAATCTTAAAGAGAAAAAGGTTTCGAATAAATTCAAATATAGCAGAGAATTTAACAAAAGATTTCCTTTCTTTTAATGATTTGAATTCTGTTGAAAATTCAAAAAAAGTTGCATTGAGCTTTTTTATTTCAATCATTATCTCAGCATCAATAAACCAATCATCAGATGTTAAATTCATTTTATTATAAATTTCACGAGAAAAAATTTTTGGCTTTGAATTAATATCTTTCGAATTTAAAGAAGGAAATAATAGTGAGAAAAATAGGTTATACACTTTCGAAATAAATTTTCTGTAAAAACCATCCCCTCGATTAGTTCTATATGTTTTTACAAGGTCATATTTACCTGTAGTAATAATATTGAAGCATTTTGAAATATTATTAATAGGAAATTGGCCATCACCATCTATAACACAAATATACTTACCAGTTGTAACGGATAAGCCTTCTTTCATATCCCAACCCATCATTCCTTTTTTGGGTTTGCATACAGTTATAAAATTTTTATTGTTTTTTGCTATTTCTTTTACTATATCAGCAGTTTTATCTATTGAGTTTTCTATGTAATTAGCGACTAAAACTATTTCAAAATTTTGAGTTAAATTTTCAGCATGTTTTTTTACTTTTTCGACAAACGATATAATATGATGCTCTGACCTATAGCATAAAATAACAATTGATAACTCAGGAGGAAAGTTTTTCATGTTTTAATTTTAAAGATATCCATCGCTAGCTCAAATGATTTTTGAAAAGCAATTAAATTTTTAAAATCCATAAATCTATATTAAAATCCCCTATCTATTCTCTTAGTCACTGTTCACTCAGAATCTTCATCATTAATAATCATTTACCCTTTCATTCCTTGCATCATCTGCATCATTTTTCTGCCCCCGCCACCTTGCATCATCTTCATCATTTTACTCATTTGAGTAAATTGCTTCATTAACTGGTTTACTTCTTGTATAGTAGTTCCAGAACCTTTAGCAATTCGTTTTTTTCGGCTAGAATTTATTGTTGATGGTGTATTTCTCTCAGTCGGAGTCATAGAATGGATAATAGCTTCGATACCCTTAAAAGCATCATCGTCAATATCAACATCTTTCATCATTTTACCAGCACCAGGTATCATTCCGACCAAGTCTTTCATGTTCCCCATCTTTTTGATTTGTTGAATCTGTTTTAAGAAATCATCAAATCCAAATTGGTTTTTTGCAATTTTCTTTTGAATTTTGCGAGCCTCTTCTTCGTCATATTGTTCCTGAGCACGTTCAACAAGTGACACAACATCACCCATTCCCAAAATACGTTCAGCCATACGATCTGGATGAAATACATCAATCGCTTCCATCTTCTCACCAGTACCAATAAACTTAATTGGTTTATCTACAACCGATTTGATAGATAAAGCTGCACCACCACGGGTATCACCATCTAATTTTGTAAGAACAACTCCTTCAAAATTTAAGATATCATTAAAGGCTTTGGCAGTATTCACAGCATCTTGACCTGTCATAGAATCTACCACAAACAATGTTTCTTGAGGAGAAATGGCTTTGTGAATATTAGATATCTCTGTCATCATTTGCTCATCAACAGCCAAACGACCAGCAGTATCAATAATCACTACATTTTTACCAGTTGCTTTTGCATGCTTTACAGCATTTTGAGAAATTTCAACAGGATTTTGATTACCAACTTCGGCATATACTTCAACACCAATTTGTTCCCCTACTACCTGTAATTGATTTATCGCGGCAGGACGATATACATCACAACCTACCAATAAAACCTCTTTTGATTTTTTTGTTTTTAAGTAGTTTGCCAATTTTCCAGAAAAAGTGGTTTTACCAGATCCTTGTAAACCAGACATTAAAATAACAGTTGGAGAACCACCTAGATTTACTCCTACAGTTTCGCCACCCATGAGTTCAGTTAACTCATCTTTAACCAGCTTCACCATCAATTGCCCAGGATTTAATGTAGTCAATACATTTTGCCCGATGGCTTTTTCCTTAACACGTTTGGTGAAATCTTTGGCGATTTTAAAATTCACATCGGCATCTAAAAGGGCTCTGCGTACTTCTTTTAAAGTTTCGGCAACATTTACTTCTGTAATACTACCATGTCCTTTTAATACGTGGAACGCTTTATCTAACTTATCACTTAAATTATTAAACATATTTTACTGTTATTTTTTTGAAATGACAAAGATACTGAAAAGTTAGAATATTTGGGGTTAGAAATAGAAGGGAATATTATAGACTGGCATAACAATTTTTAAAGACTAAAATTTGATTTTGTTGTGATATCTAATTTGATAGTTAGTATTCATTTAAGAATTTTTAGTTTCTTTGCTAAAGCTATTTTAAATATTATTTTAACATGGATTATATCATTCACATTTTATTAGGAATCTTAGCAACTTTTATAGGGCTTCTTGCTCCTGGTATGTTAAACATGACAGCTGTTCAAATTACAGTAGAAAAATCACAAAAAGAAAGCAGATTGTTTTCAATGGGTGCTGCTAGTATTATTTTAGTACAAGCTAGTATTGCTTTATTTTTCGCCAATTATTTGAGTCAAAACCCGAGTGTTATTGAAAGTTTAGAAATAGGAGGGATCTTCGTTTTCTTTGCTTTGGCAATTTTCTTTTTTTTAAAAACGCGTACTAAATTAAATATTAAAAAGAAAAAAGGAAAAGAAGAGAATTACTTTGTGAGAGGTGTTTTAATGTCATCTATGAATATGCTAGCAATCCCATTCTATTTAGGAATTAGTACTTTTTTAGGTGCTGAAGGGTACTTAAAAATGGAGTCATCGTACATTTCCGCTTTTGTATTTGGGGCTATGTTTGGGGCTTATTTATTGTTTTTTACTTACATCGCATTTGCAAATGTAATAATAAAGCGGGCTAATTTTATTGCTCAAAACATCAACTATATTCTGAGTTTTCTTTTTTTGGCATTGGGAATTTGGACTTGGATGAAGTAATTTTCAATTAAGAATTATTGGTAATAATGAATTCTAGAATTACACAATTTATTTTAGAAGTACTTCTTTAATAGTAAAAGGTGTACATGATCCTTGAGTTATCTCATCAATCATCAATTTAAATGTATTTTCTTTGTTTTGTAATTCTACCAAATCAAAATTCCGATTTGTACTTTTAAATTGTTTGGCAGTCATACGATAGACTTCGTCGGTTTCGGTTCCAATAGGTTGAAAAGAAACCATAAATTCTCCATTTAACTCACCATCAATAAAAGTTACTGATACATTTTTACTTACGTTTACATATTTACATTCACCACCTACTTTTTCTTTTTTACAAGCAGTAATAGAAATTATAAATAATAATACAGTAAAAGCGGATTTAAGTTTCATACAATTCAATTTTAAATGGGTAAGTAAAGATAAACCAAAATCTTGAAAATGAGCAAATATATTTTAAAGTACTTTGTATATTTGAGGAATGGGAAAGGTGAAAATTATCGAATGTCCAAGAGATGCAATGCAAGGGATTAAATCGCATTTTATTGACACAGATTTAAAAGCAGAATATATCAACATGTTATTGAAAGTTGGTTTTGATACGATTGATTTTGGAAGCTTTGTTTCTCCAACAGCTATCCCTCAGATGCGAGATACTGCTGAAGTGCTTTCTAAATTAGATTTATCAAAAACCGAAAGTAAATTGTTGGCAATTGTTGCTAATGTACGTGGTGCAAATGATGCAAGTCAGTTTGAAGAGATTAATTATTTGGGCTATCCTTTTTCAATTTCCGAAAATTTTCAGATGCGTAATACAGGTAAAACCATAGTGCAATCTATCCAAACATTGGATGCTCTATTGTCAATTGCTGATAAGACTGACAAAGAAGTAGTAGCTTATCTTTCTATGGGGTTTGGAAACCCGTATGGAGACCCTTGGAATGTTGATATTGTTTCTGATTGGACAGAGAAGTTGTCAAATATGGGAGTGAAAATATTATCACTTTCTGATACAGTTGGAGTTGCTGACGGTAAAACAATTTCGTATTTGTTTTCTCATTTAATTCCTCAATATCCCTCCATCGAATTTGGAGCACATTTGCATACTACCCCAACTACTTGGTTCGAAAAAGTTGACGCTGCTTTTAAAGCTGGATGTAACCGTTTTGATGGAGCTATAAAAGGATATGGAGGATGCCCAATGGCAAAAGATGATTTGACGGGGAATATGCCAACCGAAAAACTACTCTCTTATTTTACTGAACAAAAAGTAAAGACTAATATAAAGCCCCTCACTTTTGAATCGGCTTATAATACTGCTTTGAAGGTTTTTATGTAATAAAGTCATTGCTGAGTAAATTGTATTTATTGTCTTTCCCGCGTATGCGGGAATCCATAAAAAGCTAAATCAAAAATGGCTCCCCACTTGTGTGAGGAAGACATTTTCAAAAATTATTAACTATTTTACCAACTCAAAAGATTGCTTTGCAATCTCAACCTCTTCATTTGTAGGAATCACCAATACTTTAGTTTTTGAATTTTCTGTATTAATTTCTCTGATTAATTTATCTCTAATTTCATTTTTTGCAGCGTCTAATTCTATTCCGAAAACAGACATGTCTGCACAAACAAGTTGACGCATTGTTGAAGAATTCTCGCCAATGCCAGCTGTAAATACTATAGCATCCAATCCGTTTAGTGCTGCAGTATAAGCTCCGATATATTTTTTAATTCGGTAAGCATTCATATCTAAGGCAAGTTGACATTGCGTATTTCCATTTTCTGCTTCCGCTTCAATTTCTCGCATATCACTAAAACCTGTCAACCCAAACATACCACTTTCTTTTTGTAGCATTGTATTGACTTCATCTAAAGAATAATCTAAATTATTGACTAAATGAAAAATGAGTGAGTGGTCTATATCTCCACTTCTTGTACCCATCATCAATCCGTTGATAGGTCCAAAACCAAGGGAGTGATCAATACTTTTTCCATTTTTAATGGCGGTCATACTACACCCATTTCCTAAATGTATCGTAATGATATTTGAGTTTATTAATCCTAAGTATTCAATGGCTTTTTCTGAAACATATTTATGGCTTGTTCCGTGAAAACCATACAACCTAATATTGTGATCATCAAAAAATTTTGTAGGGATTGCATATTGAGAAGCCTTAGCAGGGATACTTTGGTGAAATGCCGTATCAAAAACTGCAACCTGAGTTGCCTTTTTAAAGATTTCTTCGGCGATTACGATTCCCTCTAAATTCGGAGGATTATGTTGTGGAGCCAAAGTAAATAACTCCTTGATTTTATCTTTTACTTTTTGATTTATGGCAACTGTTTTAGAAAAAGCACATCCACCATGAACCACACGGTGACCAACGGCATTGATTTCATTAGTAGATGAAATGACACCTAATTTATCATCCAATAAAAGCTGTACTACTTTTTCTAATCCAACTTTATGATTAGGAATATCAAGAACATCATCAATTGTATGAGTATCAGATTTAAAATGAATTTCTGAATTGTTTAAACCAATTCGTTCTACCAATCCAGAGCAAATAACTTTCTCCTGTGGCATTTGAAATAGTTGGTATTTGATAGATGAACTACCAGAGTTTATTACTAAAATTTTCATGTGTCTTTATTTATTGTTTTTTAAGGTCACATGCAGTTTGCTATTGTCATCTTTTTTGTGATAAACAGATTGTATGCTCGTTTCATGTTAAATGTCTTGTGCTTGAATTGCAGTTAAAATTACGGTGTTAAAAATATCATCAACTGTACAACCGCGACTTAAATCGTTTACTGGTTTATTGAGGCCTTGTAACATTGGTCCAATTGCTAAAGCACCAGTTTCCCTTTGCACTGCTTTATAGGTATTGTTTCCGGTATTTAAATCTGGAAAAATTAAGACTGATGCTTCACCTGCTACTTCAGAATTTGGTAATTTACTATTTCCAATTTCTTTATCAACCGCTGCGTCATATTGAATCGGTCCTTCAATTTTTAAATCAGGACGTTTTGCTTTTACAATTTCAGTTGCTTTGCGCACCTTATCAACTTCTGAACCTTTTCCTGATGAACCAGAGGAGTAGGAGAGCATCGCAATTTTAGGTTCAATTCCGAAGGCTGCACTAGAATCTGCTGATGAGATAGCAATCTCAGCCAACTGTTCGGCATTTGGATTAGGGTTGATAGCACAATCGCCAAAAACCGAAACGCGATCTTCTAAACACATAAAAAATATCGAAGAAACAACAGATGCATTTGGTTTGGTTTTTACAAATTGCAATGCGGGTCTAATGGTTTGTTGCGTGGTATGTGCCGCTCCAGAAACCATTCCGTCTGCATCCCCTTTATAAACCATCATAGTACCGAAATACGAAACATCTTCAAGAATATCTTTTGCCATGGCAATAGAAACGTTTTTATGTTTTCTCAATTCGTAAAAAGTTTGAGCATACTCTTCAAAGTTATCAGAATTAATAGGGCTTACAATTTTGGCAGCACTTAAATCTAGATGATTCTTTTTTGCAGTTTCTTTGATTTTATCAGCATCACCCAAAATAGTGATATCTACAAAATCAATCGCTAATAAATGTGCAGCAGCTTTTAATATTCTTGCATCGTTGCCTTCTGGCAAAACAATGTGTTTGCGTTGCTCTTTGGCTTTTTCTAGTAAGCTATATTGAAACATTCTTGGTGTGAGTCCAATAGATTTTGAAGTTGCAAATTTTTCAGACAGTTTATCAAAATTAAAATACTCTTTAAAAGTGTCTATTGATTTTACAATTCTAGATTTATTATCAGCATAAATATGCGATTTAATTGCACCAATTTTGTTAGTAATTTCAAATGTAGCCCCATCTGTGGTTAGAATTGGAATTTTTTGTTCCAAGCCAGAAATTAATTTGAGGATGGGTTCTTCAGGGGTTATACCACCTGTTAAAATTATTCCTGAAATTTTCGGATAATTTGTTGACCTATTTGCTTGTAAAGCACCTAAAATAATATCAGCCCTATCTCCAGGAGTTATTACTACACAATTTTCTTCTAGCCGTGTAAGATAGTTACGAAGTTGCATGGCACCAACTTTAAAACTCGCTACTTGATTGTTTAATTGACTAGTTTTAAATAATAATTTTGCATTAATCTCTTTTACAATTTCTTTGATTGTTGGATTGTATAAAAAGTCAATCATTGGAATTACTTCAACTAGAATATTATTAGGTAGATGTTTGGCTATCCCATCTTTAACAAGTTGTACATTTTTTTCTTGAATTTTATTTGCAACTATAGAAAGTACTTCAACTTCTTTTTCAATAAATGAGTCATAAGCAATATGCAGATTGCCAATAAACTCATCCATATTTTTATCAACTCCACTAGAAACGAGTATTGCAGGAATCCCCAAATTTTTAGCAATAACAATATTTGAATCTAGCTCAACAGCAGCTCCTTCACCAGAAAAATCAGTCCCTTCAACAACTATAAAATCGAATTGTTTTTCTAAATGCTTATATTTTTCAATGATTTTATTTAGCACTTCACCTTCTAAACCTAAATTTCTTTTTTTGATAAAGTCACTTCTGGTACAGGCATAAGCTTCATCATGTTCTATTTTTAATTTGAAATGAGAAATTACAGTCTTAATATGATTGTCTTGTTCACCGTCTTTAAGGTCATCAATTATAGGCCTAAAATATCCTACTTTTGGAGTACGAGCTAAAAGCATGCTCATAAGACCTAGGCTTACGATAGACTTACCACTATTAGGTTCACTCGTTGCAATATATATAGCTTTATTCATCTAATATAATTTTTTACAAAGGTACTTGAAATTCATTATTATACTATGTGACTTTTATCACATATTTTCACTTATTATATACAGGCTAATTAACTATTATTTTAATATCTAAAGCAGGAGGGTTTTTAATGTGATTTAATATTGAATAAAGCACTTGTTACTTTGTTAAATAACACTATATTTGCACCCTCAAAAAGAGAAAATTAAAATTTAAAATTATGAATCATTACGAAACTGTTTTCATTTTGAATCCCGTTTTATCTGAAACTCAGATAAAGGAAGCAGTAAAGAAGTTTGAAGACTATTTACTTTCCAAAGGTGCAGAAATGATCCACAAAGAGAATTGGGGCTTGAAAAAATTAGCTTATGCAATTCAACACAAAAAAAGTGGTTTTTACCATTTATTAGAATACAAGTTAGCAGGTGAAGCAGTTGCTGCATTTGAACTTGAATTCAGAAGAGACGATAGCATTATGCGTTATTTAACTGTTAAATTGGATAAACACGCAGCTGCTTGGGCAGATAAGAGAAAAGCACGTGTTAAAACCGCTAAAAAATAATTAGTATGGCAAGTATAGAGCAATCAGCAAAAGGAGGAAAACAAGGTGAAGTTAGGTACCTAACTCCATTAGACATTGAAACAAAAAAAGAAGCAAAATACTGTCGTTTTAAGAAAAACGGAATTAAGTATATTGATTATAAAGATGCAGACTTTTTAATGTATTTGGTAAACGAACAAGGTAAAATTTTACCACGTCGTTTAACAGGAACTTCATTAAAATACCAGCGTAAAGTATCTGTTGCAATTAAAAGAGCACGTCATTTAGCATTAATGCCATATGTGGGCGATTTATTAAAATAATAAAGAGGAAGATATGGAACTTATATTAAAGCAAGACGTAGAAAATGTAGGATTTAAAGACGATCTAGTAACTGTAAAAAACGGTTTTGGTCGTAACTTTTTAATTCCTCAAGGAGTAGCAGTTTTAGCCACAGTTTCAGCAAAAAAAGTATTGGCTGAAAACTTAAAGCAACGCGCTCATAAAGAAGAGAAATTAGTTAAAGATGCAACTAAAATAGCGGAGGCTATCAAAGCATTAGAAATTAAAATAGCTGCTAAGACTGGAGAAGGATCTAAACTATTTGGATCTGTTAACAATATTAACCTTTCAGAAGCACTTGTAAAAGCTGGACACGAAATTGATAAGAAATTCATCAAAGTAGAAGGTGGTAACGTTAAGAGTTTAGGAAAATACAATGCAGCAGTTAGATTACATAGATCTGTAATTGCTGATATTACTTTTGAAGTTATAGCAGAAGCAAAATAATTAACATTCATTGTTAATAACAATAAAAAGAGCTCACATTATGTGGGCTCTTTTTTTTTATCTTGACAATTCAAATTCAAAATAAGTATTATTAGTTTAACTAAACGATTTTAAACATGAAACAAAAATTACGATTATCATTTTTTCTTGCTGTTTTTATGGTTGTAGCAAGTTTTGCTCAAGTTACAACTTCAAAAATTCAGGGAATAGTAAATGACGAAAACAACGAAGGTCTGTTTGGCGCAAACGTTATTGCAACGCACGAGCCAACTGGTACTGTCTCAGGAACAATGACCCTAGACGGCGGTAGATTTAACTTGCCTAACTTGCGTATTGGTGGTCCTTATACCATCAGTATCAGTTTTGTTGGTTATCAAACAATGGAATATACAGATGTATATTTAGACTTAGGTTCGGCATTTGATCTTAATGTTCAAATGGTGAGTGATAGTCAACAATTAGAAGAAGTTGTAATTACTTCAGTTAAAAGTTCTACATTTAATAATAGTAGAACTGGTGCTGAAACAAGTGTAGGAAAACGAGAATTGACTCAGTTGCCTACAATTTCTAGATCCGCAGCTGATTTTACACGATTAGACCCAACAGCATCTGGTGGTTCTTTTGGTGGAGCAAACGATCAGTTTAACAACTTTACCTTAGATGGTTCTATTTTTAACAATCCTTTTGGGCTAGATGCTGCAACTCCTGGAGGGCAAACTGATGCCCAACCAGTTTCATTAGACGCAATTGAACAAATTTCAGTTTCTAGAGCGCCGTATGATGTTAGCCTATCTGGATTTACAGGAGCTTCTGTAAATGCTGTTACTAAAAGTGGAACGAATAAAATTTCAGGAACTGTTTATGGATATTTCAGAAATGAAGACTTAACAGGAGGTAAAGTAAAAGGAGATGATATTTTTGTTCCTAAGTTAGAACAAACACAATATGGTGTGAGTGTTGGTGGACCAATCATCAAAAATAAATTGTTCTTCTTTGCCAATTTTGAAAAAGATGAGCGTACAGATTTAGGCCAAACTTGGGCACCAAATACTGGTACTGGGGCTATCAATGAATCTAGAGTTTTAGAATCTGATTTATTATCAGTTCAAAATATACTAAGTCAAGTAAGTATTGGAGGAGGAGAGTTTTATAACCCAGGTTTAATAGAAGGGTACACCCACGACTCAAACTCTACCAAAGGGCTTTTTAAACTAGATTGGAATGTAAACGAGAATCATCGTTTAGCATTTATCTATAATTTCTTGGATGCATCTAAAGATAAAAACGCACACCCAACAGCATTAGGGTTTAGAGGGCCAAATTCTCAAATTTTACAATTCGAAAATGCAGGATACCAAATCAATAATAAAATAAATTCATTTTTAGTAGAATTGAATTCAACTTTTGCTGATAACGTAACTAATAAATTTCAAGTTGGATGGACACATTTTGAAGATTTTAGAACACCAAAATCTAGTCCAGCTCCAACAATTACTTTGTTAGATGAAAATGGAGCATCAAACTATATTATTGCTGGTCACGAACCATTTTCTATCAATAATACTTTAGATCAAAAAGTATTTCAGTTTTCTAATAATTTAAATATAAGCACTGGAGACCATAATTTAACATTTGGTATTTCTTTCGAAAAATTCCAATTTGATAATTCATTTAACTTAGGTTCTTATGGAGCACAAGGAGTGTTTTTCCCTACTGGGACAATCAATGATTTTAGAAATTTAGATGCTGCAGGTGAAGCTGCATTAGTTGCAACCTACCAAGGTTATTTTGACGGTGCAATTGCAGCAAATAGCTCATTAGCAGCAAATGGAGAAGGCAACCCAGGAGGTTGGGCATTAGCAGAAACAAATGTTGGGCAAATGGCATTTTATATGCAAGATGAATGGAGTGTAAATGATAATTTAAAGATAACAGCAGGGGTTCGTTTTGACAAACCATTGTTCTTTGATTCAAGTCAAAAAGCACAAGAAGTAATAGACCGTTCTTGTTGCTATGTTCCTTCGATTCCTTATACAGACCCTGCTAATGGTGAAACTGTATTTTTTGATTCAACACAAATGCCAAATAGTGATGTTATTATTTCGCCAAGAGTTGGATTTAACTGGGATGTTAAAGGGGATAAAACAAACCAATTACGTGGAGGTACAGGAATCTTTACTGGCCGTTTCCCATTTGTATGGTTAGGAAATCAAATTGGGAATCCAAATGTTTTCTTTTACAATGTAGTAGATCCAGACTTTAAATTTCCAACAGTTTGGAGAACTAGTTTAGGATTTGATAAGAAATTAGAAAGCGGTTTAGTTTTAACAGCTGATTTATCTTATACAAAAGATATCAATGGAGCACATGTTCAAAATTGGGGATTAAGTGCCCCATCAGGAACATTAAGTGGAGCAGGTGATAATAGAGAAATATATTTACCAAGTGATGTTGGTAATGCTGCTTATGTATTTACAAATTCTGATAAAGGTTGGGCATTCAATGGTACTGTTAGTGCAAAGCAAACATTTAATAATGGCATCTATGCGAGTTTAGCATATAATTATATGGATTCTCAGAGTGTTAACTCAATTGAAGCAGAAATTACAGGAGATGCATTTGCATTTAACCCAGTTGTTGGTAACGCGAATGATGATGTTTTATCACATTCTAAATATGGTGATACACATCGTTTTATTGGTGTTGTTGGTAAAACTTGGAATTATGGTGCTAAAGACCAATGGTCTTCTACTTTATCCGGAGTATTAGAATTTGCTCAAGGAGGCAGATTTAATTATACTTATGCAGGTGATATTAATGGTGATGGATCTGGCTTAAATGATTTAATCTATATTCCTACTGCTGCTGAAGTACAAGCAATGACTTTTGTATCTCCTGATCAAAATGATTTATTCGAAACCTTTATTCAGCAAGATGATTATATGAGTGATAACAGAGGTGAGTATTTTGAGAGATATGGTGCATTAGCTCCATGGAGAGGTAAGATAGACATGAAGTTTATTCAAGAATTTACTTTAGGAAATGACAACGCTATTCAATTTAGTGCTGATATTTTAAATCTTGGTAACTTAATAAGCTCAGAATGGGGATTAATTCAGCAACCAGATGCTGTACAACCAATAGGTGTGTCTGTTGACGGGTCAGGAAACCCAACCTATAGTTTTGATGGTAATATCAAAGAAACATATGTTTATGATATTAGTTTAGCATCGAGATGGCAAGTGCAATTTGGATTGAGATATATCTTCTAAGAAATTTTTTAGCCAAAAAAGAAAAACCGCAACAAATTTTGTTACGGTTTTTTTTGTTTATAAGTTAATTTTTAGATTAACTCAATAGTCCTTTGTATTCATTTTTATGTGCAAACATAACAACTACGTTAAGCAGTAGCATTACTGCTGCCATCATTGTTGTTGCAGAATCAAATGCTAAATGATACAATACAGCATTGATTGATACACTTAATAAAATCAACATTGTTAAACCCACATACTTTTTTAGAAGTAAAGATAACCCTGCAACAATTTCGACAATTGCAACTAAGGTCATTGTGTGAGCCGTTCCTAAGGCTGTCCAATAAGCAATTGCTTCTGGAGAAGGAGGTGGAGGAGGATCTATAAAACCAAAGATTTTGTTAGCACCAAAAAAGAGTAGAAATAAACCAAAGACAACTCTGATAATAAGGGAAACTTTTGAATTCATAATAAATTAGATTTTAAGTTAATAGTTATAAAACTAATAAAAATATTATAAATCGATTTTAATAATATTAATTTAAAGCTAATAATGAGAGTTTTATTTAGAAAACATCTTACAATTTCTCAGCTAAATAGTTAGCAGTATAACTCTCTTTGCAATTCAACAATTCTTCTGGTGTACCTTGAAATAATAAATCACCACCTTTTTTACCGCCTTCTTTTCCGAGGTCAATAATATAATCAGCGCATTTGATGAGCTCAATATTGTGTTCAATAACAATAATAGAATGCCCGTTTTTAATTAAGGCATTAAATGAAGCTAATAATTTTTTAATATCATGAAAATGAAGACCGGTAGTAGGTTCATCAAAAATAAAAAGAGACTTACTTTGGCGGGTTCCTTTTACTAAAAAGGATGCTAGTTTAATACGCTGTGCCTCACCACCAGAGAGGGTAGAGGAAGATTGCCCTAAAGTGACATATCCTAACCCAACATCTTGAAGAGGTTGTAATTTCTTTGCAATTTTAGTTTCATTATGATCTTTAAAAAAGGAAATAGCATCATCTATAGTCGATTCTAAAATATCGTTGATAGATTTATCTTGAAATTTTACTTCCAAAATTTCTTTTTTAAATCGCTTGCCATTGCAAACATCACACTCTAAATGCACATCTGCCATAAATTGCATTTCGATGGTAACTTCTCCTTCACCTTTACAAGTTTCACAGCGACCACCTTCTACGTTAAACGAAAAATGTTTGGGTTTGTAATTACGAATAGTTGATAAGCGTTGAGCTGAAAATAAACTTCTAATATCGTCATACACTTTTATATATGTTACCGGATTAGAGCGACTTGAGCGTCCAATAGGATTCTGATCAATGAACTCTAAATGTTCAAGTTTATCATAGTTTCCTCTGAGTTTGGTAAACTGCCCTACTTTTTCTCCATATCCATTTAACTGTTTTTGTAAAGCAGGAAATAATACCTTCTTTACTAATGTACTCTTTCCACTTCCAGAAACACCAGTAATAACGGTCAACATATTAAGTGGGAATTTTACATCGATATTTTGTAGGTTATTATGGCGAGCACCAATCACTTCAACAAAATCATTGATTGATTTTCTTTTAGCTGGTATTTCTATTTCTAGAGTACCATTTAAATATTGAGCAGTTAATGAATCGGATTTAAGCAATTGTTTAAAAGAACCTTCAGCAACTACGTTACCACCAAGTGTTCCAGCTTCTGGACCAATATCTATAATTACATCAGCAGCTTTCATAATATCTTCATCATGTTCAACAACGATAACAGTATTTCCTAAATCACGTAAGTTTTTTAAAACTTTTATAAGTCGTTCTGTATCTTTTGGATGTAATCCAATACTTGGTTCGTCGAGAATATACATTGAGCCTACCAAACTACTTCCTAATGATGTTGCTAAATTTATTCGTTGACTTTCTCCTCCTGAAAGTGTGTTTGAGGTTCTATTTAAAGATAGATAGTTTAGGCCAACATCTGTTAAAAATAACAATCTATTTTTGATTTCTGTCAATAATCGCTTCGCAATATCTAACTCTTGATTGTTGAGTTGAATATTTTTGAAAAAATCTGATAATTCATCCAAAGGTAAATCGACCAATTCAGAAATTGTTTTTCCATGTACTTTTACATAATTGGTTTCTTTTCGTAATCTCTTCCCATCACAAACATCACATTTTGTTTTTCCACGATAGCGAGACAGCATTACTCTAAACTGAATTTTGTAGCTTTTACTTTCTAAATATTTAAAGCATTTGTTGACACCTTCAAAATATTCATTCCCATCCCAAACCAATTGCTTTTGTTCATCACTTAACTCAAAATAGGGGCGGTGGATTGGGAAATCAAACTTATATGCATTATCAATTAACTCATTTTTATAAGCCTCCATAGAAGGCGATTTCCAAGGAACAATGGCATTTTCATAAATGGACAAACCAGTATTAGGAATCACTAAGTCAGTATCTATACCAATAACATTTCCATAGCCTTCACATTTAGGACACGCTCCATAAGGATTGTTGAAACTGAATAAATGGGTATTAGGTTCTAAAAATTGAATGCCATCCAATTCAAATGAATTGCTAAAAGTAGTTTGAGAATTGTCAGTTAAATTTTGAAGTACACAAGTTCCCTTGCCTTCAAAAAAAGCAATTTGAACCGCATCTGATAGCCTGTTATAAAAATCTTCATTGTGTTGTACAACTACACGGTCAACCACCAATTCAAAGTTATGCCCAAAATCTTCATTTTGAGATTCAACAGTTTTAGAAAAATCTTCAATCCTTAGTACTTCATTGTTAAATTTTACTCTTGCATATCCCTGCTGCGCCAGAATTGAGAGTGATTTAGAAACGCTTCTATCTTCATGAATATGAACTTTGGATAAAAGTAGTAATTTTGTTTTTACATCCAAACCTTTAACAAAACTAGTTACATCACTTACCGAATCTTTTTTTACTACTCTACCAGAAACAGGGGAGTGCGTTTTTCCTATTCTTGCAAATAGTAATTTTAAATAATCATAAATCTCTGTTGATGTACCTACTGTAGATCTAGGGTTTGTGCTATTTACTTTTTGTTCAATTGCGATAGCTGGAGCAATGCCTTTAATGTAATCTACTTTTGGTTTATTTAATCGTCCTAAAAATTGACGCGCATAAGAAGATAGGCTTTCCACATATCTTCGTTGACCTTCGGCATATAAAGTGTCAAAGGCCAAACTTGATTTTCCAGAACCAGATAACCCTGTAATGACTACCAATTTATTTCTTGGGATAGCAACATCAATATTTTTTAAATTATGAAGTTTTGCTCCCTTAATTAAGATGTATTCCTTCGGATTTAATACTGCTATATTTTTGGTCATTATGGTGGTGTATTTTTCAAATGAATGCAAAGATAAAATAAAGATTTTAGAATTTATTAAAGGTTAATTAATAATCAGTACTGACTTATAATCAACTAATAAAACAACAAAAAGATTGATGAATATTTGGTTTTTAAATAAATATAATTCATATTTGTGGCTTACTTATAATACACATACCCTATTTACATACTATTACTTTAAAAAAAATTAACGCAGATTATTAGAACTTTAACTAAGTTTTAATTATTTTTTAATTGATAGTTATGGATAAATTAAAAGTATTAGACAGTAGTCTTGTTTCAAACTACCTTAATGGAGATGAGAGATGTTTCGAAATTCTTATTAAGAGACACAAACAAAGAGTTTACAATTTTATTTTTTCGAAAGTATTGGATAAAGATATCGCTGAAGATGTTTTTCAGGATACCTTTATTAAGGTAATTAACACCTTGAAAAGAGGTAAGTATAATGAAGAAGGTAAATTTTTACCTTGGGTTATGCGAATTGCTCATAATTTGGTAATTGATCATTTTAGAAAAAGCAATAGAATGCCAAAGTTTAAGAATACGGATGAGTTTGATATTTTTTCGGTTCTAGGTGATGGAGAGCTTAATGCTGAAAAACAATTGATTAAAGAGCAAATTTTATCTGATGTGCGTCGTGTTATTGACGAATTGCCAGATGATCAAAAAGAAGTTTTGTTAATGCGTATGTATAAAGACATGAGTTTTAAAGAAATATCTGAATGTACGGGTGTGAGTATAAATACAGCTTTAGGACGTATGCGCTATGCGCTTATTAATATGCGTAAATTAATAGATAAACATCATATTATTTTGGTTAACTAACAATAAAGAAAAATAAACACCGTTTATATATTAATTAGTTTAATAAATAACAGGGGTTTATGATGAAACTTTACACAGAAAAGTCTTCTTTTAAGGAGCAACCAAAACAAGAAACAATTCAATTTTTACTTAATTACTCCAAGGCACTGAGAATTGTGAAGGCCAAAAGTAAAACTTTTGAATTGCATTTGAATTAAGAGAAGAAAGACCCAATTTTTAAAATTGGGTCTTTCTTATTATTAGAGTTTTTTTCTTCCGATTGTTGAGAAAATGACATCATTTTCTATATTCCATCCTCTGGCAGGTGAATATTCTCTTCCATAAAAAATAATTTGGAGATGTAATTTGTTCCACAATTCTTTTGGGAATAAACGTTTGGCATCCTTTTCGGTTTGCACTACATTTTTTCCATTTGTTAACCCCCAACGATACATCAATCGATGGATATGAGTATCTACAGGAAATGCAGGAATACCAAATGCTTGACTCATTACAACACTCGCAGTTTTATGCCCAACAGCTGGTAACTCTTCTAAATACTCAAAACTTTGTGGAACTTTTCCTTCATGTTTATCAATCAATATTTTTGATAAGCCGTAAATTCCTTTTGATTTCATCGGAGATAATCCTACTGGACGAATAATCGCTTTAATTTCTTCTACTGATAACTTAATCATATCATACGGGTTGTCGGCTTTTGAAAATAGAATAGGAGTGATGGTGTTGACTCTGGCATCTGTGCTTTGAGCAGAAAGTAGGACTGCTATTAATAAAGTATAAGGATCTTTATGAATTAAGGGGATTGGAGTTGCTGGATAAAGTTGTTCTAACGTGTTAATTACAAACTGTACCTTTTCTTGTTTGGTCATATTTTAAATATCAAAATTGAAAGAGACACAAAGATACAAAGGTTTGTAGTTGTTATTTTTATTAATGTAGAATTTATAAAATGTAACTGCTATCTTTGTGTTTTAAAATAGATTTAAAATGACGACATTAAAAATTGGTGATGTAGCACCAAACTTTAGTTGTAATGACCAAAACGGAAATACAATTAAATTATCAGATTATAAAGGTAAAAAATTGGTATTGTTCTTTTATCCAAAGGCAAGTACCCCAGGTTGCATTATGGAAGGTTGTAATTTGAGAGATAATTATCATACTTTTTTAGCAAAAGGATATGATGTATTAGGTGTGAGTGCAGATTCTCAAAAGAGACAGCAGAATTTTATAAATAAATATGATTTCCCTTTTCCATTATTAGCAGATGAAAATAAAGAGGTGTTAAATGCTTATCAGGTTTGGGGACCAAAGAAATTTATGGGACGTACTTTTGACGGTATTCATCGTACAACATTCGTAATAGGTGAAAATGGAGTGATTGAAGATGTGATTTTAAAGGTAAAAACTAAAGCACATACAGATCAGATTTTGAAATAAAATATACTTATTCTAATTCATCCAATTCATCATCTAACTCTTCCAACTCTTTTACTGCATCTACTTCAGATTGTTTTTCTTTTTGAATAAATTCGGTATCGGCTTTGACTTCATCTTCGGTAAATAATTGTTTACCCATTGATATGATAATGGCTAACAAAGCAAGAAGCACTACAATTCTAGCAAAAGAAAAATTTAATTTCTGTTTTTTGGCAGATAAATAGGCAATGAGCCCAAGTATTAACCCAAGTACAGCAGGGAATATTGCCAAATTAGAAATTGGTAAAAAAGAAAATAATAATCCGAGAATTGCACCTATGATTCCGAATATGCTTAGGATTGTAATGAGAGTTTTATTCATTTGTCTTAAAATTTTAAAAGGTAAATTTAATGTATTATAATTATTCTAATACCTTAACGTGCATAATTTAAAATTATTTTATTTTTTGTGTTAGCGTAAAAGCTCTTGTTAATGTTGGAATCACTGTCATAACTCCTGCTATTGCAATTAATATTTTGTTCATGCTTTTAAAGAAATCAGGTTTGCCAAATCCAATTAATATAACTAAAGCAACAATGATGAGAATTATAGCTGTTTTTATATTATTCCATTTTCCTTTTTTACGAACTTCTGAATTCATCATTTTCATTTCTTCACCAGAAAGAACAGACAATACAAAGTTTTTAAAGCTTTGATTCATAATGTCAATTCTATTATTTTCAATAATAAACAGCCCCTTTTTTAGAAGAGAATTTATGATAGGTATATTTTTAGTGTTTATAAAACCATCATTTGACATATCATAAACTGCAAATTTTTCTTTTCTAGTCAAGGCATTCCATAAGGCAAAATAATATGATTTTACATAGTCTTGAATTAATAACACAATTTCATCATTTGAAATTCCTTGAACCTTTTGTTCTAAAATTAAAAATTGTTTTTGCAAAAAAGATCCATGCTTTAACTCACGCATCAACAGTAATATTTTTTCTTCATGGGGTGACAATGTATTGTCAATTTCTTTAGAAATTAATTTGGTAAAATCCTTTTTAAAGGGCAAATTTGTTTGATTTAATGGTTTATATATTTCGATAAAGTTACTAAGAATGTGTCGCCAAATCTCTAATTCATGCTCCAATCCTTTTTTAATAGTTGGATCTTGATTTTTTTCATAAATAGCTCTAGTGTACATATCTAAAATTTCTGAAGGTTCAATTTCAGAAGTAAGAATAATTTGTTTGCCAGTGTTTTGAAGATATTCTAAAATCTCCATCTTTTTGGCATTAATATCATGATCGTCATTTTTATATTCAAAATTATCAAGAACAACAATATCTTGATTCTTATATTGATCATAAAAAGTTGTATTACTTTCAAAAACACTATGATTTATTGTGGTACAATTTATAACCATCACCTTTTTATTTTCTTTATAAAGCTCATTTATAAAAGTTGTTTTACCGGAGGATGGCAAGCCAATAATAATAGTATTGTTATTTTTTAATGTTTCAATAGTAAGTTGTTCATCATATTTTATTCTTTTCAAATCCAATCCATAAATTTTAGTAATACAAAACGAGATAATAGCATATAAGCTACCTGTAAACAAGCTTGCTATGCCTAGAAATAATATTAAAATAAAGAGTTTTTTACTTCTGCTCAACCCCTTAAAATAGTTTAGGTGTACCTTTGTTTGTAATGTGTTTACGGTATTATTAATGTAAATTTGACTATCAATATTAGCTGTGTCTTTAACTTTTTGAACACTAACCTTATAAGAAAGTAAGTTAGATTTTTTATTCATTTTCCAAGTATAGAGTCCATCATCAGAAGAGGATTTTGCTAGATTGCTATTCTTAATAATATCATTGTTATAACTTGGCCTGAATGCTAGCATTACTTTGCTAAAACTGTCTTCGGACGGTAGGGTGTTTTTTAATGAATCATCTTTTTTGAATTTAATTCCTAAAAAATCATAATATAATCCATCCAATTTTTTATTAGAAGAATGTAAATTAGTCAATGATTCTGAGGGATTGTTCATTTTTCTATCTTTTTGATTTTTGATTTTTTTTGTAAAATCAAGCAGTGTATATCTATCCCATATTCTTGTTTCAAATTTGTATGATGTATAATAGAAAATTGACATTGGAATTATTGCCGTAGTAACTAACCATGACAAAAGGAAAAAGCAATAGACCCTTTTGAAAGTAACATTGTATTCTGAGTTTGAGTTTTTATTTCTATTAAGCTTGAAATTAGATCTAAAAATAAATATGTAGATAAGGACAATGAGTAATTGATAAACTAAAAATAAAGAAGCTTCAATTATTCCAGACCTTGTAATAGTAAAGAATACAAGATTGATGATTACAAAGATCCCTAAAGAACAAGATTTAAAGAGGAGTTTTTCATTTTTTGAAAAGAAGACACCAAGTTTATTGAAAATAAGTATGAATACTGTTAGTGGTAGAATGAGTAAAATAAAGACAACATCAACATTTGTATTGGCAACAAATAGAACAAAAATCAAAGTAATAACCCCAATGATACAATTAAATAGAGTAAGTTTTCTGTAAACGTGTTTTAATCTTTTTTTAGGAGACATCCAATCAAAGAAAAATTGCTTAGTTAATAATTTCCTATTTCTTTTTTTAAAAATATTCATCAAAATCATAATTGTACCTACAATGATAAATGAGAACGAAATTAAAAATAAAGACATGGTCCAAATTTCTGAAATTTTTGATTTTAGGTAACCAATATCATAATGCACAATTAAAAAGAGTGGAGTACCTTTTAACGGCGATATTTTTGCAGCATGTGTTTTATCTAAATAGTCAATGTTAGTTTTTAAACTTGTTCTACTATAGATTGCAGATCTTAATTTTGAATTGTTTTTACTTTCTTCAATAAAGTTTTCTTGTAGGTTTTTTGAATTGTTTGAGTGAATAATAACATCGCCATTTGAGTTTATAATACTAAAACCATAACCTAAGGGTAATATAGGCTCAATGACTGATTTAAACTTAGAAGCCATGGCAATGATGGGGTTGTATAAGGTATCTTTTCCTTTTTTTGAGACTACTATTTCATGCTCATTTCTAGTCCATGAAGTAATAGATTCTAAATAATATTGCTCTTTAAAGTTGGGGTGGCTCCACAAAGAATCTCCCTGAACTGCTTTTATATAATCGCGATTGTGTAAATCAATAGGGTCATTAACATTTTTGTAAGTAGGAAAAATTTGTAAGCTTTGAAAACCATCAGGATAGGTCCAAAAAGTTGTTGTAAAATTTGAATAGATATTTGGGTAGAAATGTGTTTTATAATCTTTTGAAGCCGCATTCAAAATTTGTGTACTATATGCACCATCATAATATAGGATTGAATCATAAGCAGTAAGTTGTTTTAAAACTAGGTTTATTTCTTCTGTAAGATTCTCCTCAACTTCATTTGATAGCTCATCTAGATTGTGATGTGTTCGTTCAATTTCATAGCTGTAATTGAAACTGATAAGGCCGAGCAATACTAAAAATAATGTTCCCATAATTATTGAGGTACCTGTCATTAACACATTTGTTCTATGAAGTCGCTCAATAGAATTCATGAGTGCTAATTTTAGTGTTGGCATTAAGAAAATTAATAGAATAATAAAAAGAGTAGAGTTTATTATCACCCAAAAGCTGATGCTCCTAACTTTTGTTGTGTAATTATTTTGTTCTACACACCCTGCCAATATCCATTCTTGTTTTTCGCTTTTATCAAAATAGAGGTTATGAGTAAAAACTTTATATTCTGTTTCTCCTACATTTATTGTTCTTTTTAGAGCTGGATTTTGAGCACTATAAGTATAAAACAAACTATCTTTTGAGCTAATAGTAATCTTGTTTTCATAGGTTTGAAAAATAATTTTCTTAGTATTTTTATTTATAATAATAAACTCATCAAAAACATCAGTCCTCAAAATAGAGCTCATAAAACCGGAAAGTGGTTTTTTAAATGTGGCATACCAACCTTCTTTACAAAAATTTCCTGTTGTAGTTTTACAGATTACATTTTTATAAATAATAGAATTCATATTTGTTGCCACAGCAACAGGTAAATTCAAGGCAATAGAATCTTTAACGCTTATAATAAAATCTGAAGTAAAAAAATTAAGAGACTCCTTTATTTCACCAAATGACACTGTATCTTTATTTGTTTGAACATAATAGGAAGTTGTTAGGTTATTATATTCAATTTCTAATTGAGAGATAAATTTATCTATTTCGTTAATTTTTTTTTTTAATTTACTAGATTTTGAGTACCCTTTTTTTCTTTGTTCATTTGATTTTTCTGATTTTAAATCTATTTCGACTGCATCTCGTATTACAATTATTGAGTCATACTTGTCAAGTATTTGCTGAGTTTTGAATTCGTTTTCATCATAGTCTGGAGAATAATAGTCAGAAGGGGATGAGCTATTCTCTTTAAGATGCTTTATTACAGTAAAAATATTTTTTTTATTCGTTTCGTTTTTCTTTTCTATATTATTTCCTATTTGCGCTAAAACACGATATGCTTTTTGTTGATAATCAGCTTCATTACTCTTAACAAAACCTAAAAAATAAAATGAATAACCAGCACCAATCATAATAAGTACAGAAAGAACAGTTATTGCTTTTTTCGAAAATCCAGGTACTTTAATAGCCATAGTAATTAATTTTTAGATCTTAAATTTTTGTAAGCTTCCCAGTCAAATCCTTCTAAAAATTCAATTGCTTTTTTGGCACCTAATACAAATAATGCTATTTGTGTAGTATCACTCATATTAAAATCAAGCCAATTAAACTTTTCATCGGCATCAATGCGACAAATGAGTTTGCTATAGTCAGGGTTTTTCAATAAAAAGTCATAATCATGTATTTGTCGCATTGTACTCACCATAGCTCCGCTAATCCCTAATATTTTATCGGATTTACTATAGGTTTCTCTATAAACACTTAAACGAGCACCAAAAGTGGGCATTCTTGGAGCTCCACCATCTGGTCTATGAAAAACGTTGATAGGAAAGTTAGAGAGCATTCCGCCATCAACAAACTTTACACTTTTTGGAACAGGCCCAGAATAGCGAGCAAATTTATACCATGATGGGTCATTTTCGGTATCTGCATTTGGAATATTTCCAATTTCATACGGCTCAAAAAAAAATGGAATAGACATTGACGCCCTTACCAATTCGGATGGTTTTACTTTATCAGTATTTGACCAATAAAGTGATGACATTCTTGGAAATTCTGCTTTTGTATGTGTAGTTATATCAGAGGTAATGATGGCTAACTTCGGGACTAGATTGTGAATCGGCTCATTTAATTGAACATTTACAAGGCTGTCTGGTGTATGCTCTCTTAATTGTAACAGATCTTTCATAGAACCAATACCAGTATTTTCTAGTGACGTATCAATCCAATTTTTAAAAACACTGCCAGGGTTTAACCCCAATTTTCTTTTTAGGATTCCTAAAATTTTTCGACCATATCGAAGAAAGAAAAAAAACCACCCTTTTTCTTTCTTTACATATTTTGTTATCATCTTTTTCACAGCACTATCTCCATCTACAAAATCAAAAAAAGCTTGTTCAGAAATTAACTTCAAAATCTTTTCTGATTTATTTTCATCAATCCTCCCAAGTCCAGCCATCATCATAGTGTTGATAGCCCCTGCAGATGTCCCTGCTAAACTGCAAAACCGTAAACCTGTATTTTCTAATACGTATGTGTATCCAACTAAGGCAATTCCGAGAACACCACCACCTTCTTGAACCAAATCTATATATTGATTTCCGTCACCATCTTCAATATCCGAAAAACGGTGGTTGTCTTTTTTGAGCTTTTGAGCTCTTTTAATAATTTTTAAAACTTCTGAATTTTGAGTAAACTTTTCCATAGCTATTGAATATAGTTTGTGATTGACTATTCTTTCTGTAAAGAATAGCATTAGCTATAATAAAAAGTGTTTGGAGGAACCCAAATATACTAAAAAAATATTAACTAATAGTTAACTTTTTGATTAGCAATGAGTTTGTGAAGTGCAGGGTGTGGGTTTGAAATGAAAAATATTTTTATTTAGTATAATTACTTAACCTAATTTGAACTCTACCAACAGGAATATTCGCTTCAATCAAAGCCGGCAAGCGATCGTCATCAGCAGTAATGTAAATATATTTTCCGCCTTTAATATTTTCAATTTCACTCCCCCCAAACCCAATGGAGAGTTTATAGCATTCCTTTTTGCCATAGTTTACCATAGAAACAGTTTCTTTGCCTAGATATTCAATAGTGATTGTTTGTACTTCAGAATCGACAATTAATTTTTTTATGACTCTTTTTCCGACAGAAAAATTTTCGTAGTCTAAAATTCTAGCATTGTATATTGCAGAAACAATATCTAAGGTAGTATCAGTAATTGGCACTTCAGTTTTATAATCTTTGTAACCTTTTTTATTTAAAGTAGAAATGGCAATTTTTGATTTACGCTTAAACAAATATTTCAACTCTTTTTTATAAGTACCTTCTTCAATGTTTCTTTTGTATAACACAGGAAGTAAGGTTTCAATATCTACATAGCTTTCATACAAGTCTCTTACTTTAAAAAATTTATCCCAACTAGAATAGGTAGAAGCAGTACATTTTAACCGTAATAATTCGCGTGATTTTGTTTTTACTGTTGATGTTTCCATTTTTACTTCGGCAATATCTGTCATAACTCCAGATATATTGAATGATGCAATGAATGTTAACTTTTCGCCACTTTTGATATGTTGATTTTCTACTAAAGTTGAGCTAGTATTGAATGCAAAAACTATAAATAGGACTGCGATAAATGAAACTTTTTTAAACATATTTTTTATTCTTTTTTTAAATATTTTTACTAAGTATTACTTTAAAAAAAACGTTGACTTTGAATTTTTATTGACTATCTCTTTGAAATTTAAAACTTCATATTAAGTTTTACATTAAACACACGGCTTGTCATATAATTAGGAATTCCGTATGAATTTTTTGAATATACATCTCGAACCCAAATATTGGTGATTGAATTTTGTACATCAAACATGTTATAAATTTCTATACCAAATGTTAACTCTTTAAAACTTTTAAACATTCCAGAAGTTCTTAATTTATTAGCATCTACCAATACATAAGATATCCCAATATCGGCTCTTTTATAAGAATCTAGTCTGCTTTGGTATTCATAAGGGTCAGCATAAGATGGAGAACCTCCTGGTAATCCGGTATTAAAAACCAAATTTAAATACATTTTTAACTCCGGTATATTAGGTACATAATCTTGAAATAGAATTGCCAATTTAAAACGCTGATCTGTAGGGCGTGGAATATATCCTCTATCGTCAATATTCTCTTTAGTAGTCATAAAACCCATAGATACCCAGCTTTCTGTACCTGGAACAAACTCACCATTTAATCGCATATCAAAACCCGCAGCATAAGCGACAGCATTGTTTTTTGCAGCATATCTAATTCTAACATTATCTACTGTATAAGGGTTTACATCCCACATGTGTTTGTAATAGGCTTCAGTTACCAATTTAAAAGGACGATTCCACATGTTAAAACTATAATCGTTACCTAACACAAAGTGTAATGATTTCTGTGCCTTTACATTTGGTTTAACAGTTCCTGTTGAATCTCGTAACTCTTTATAAAAAGGAGGTTGACTGTACAGACCAGTTGAGAATCTGAACAACATATCTTTGTCCCAATTAGGTTTAAGAGCAATTTTACCTCTTGGACTAATGATTGTTTGGCTACCGTCAGAATCAATACCATCGCCTTTTACAGTCCAATTTTGAGCTCTTACGCCTAAATTATACCAAACTTCATTTTCGCCCAATTCACCTTTTTTACTCCATTGAGCAAATCCAGAAATGCGATGTATCTGTGCATTATTTTTTGCTCTTACACTTGTAAACGGAACAATAGGCCCTTCGAATGGTTCGTAAGGTTGTTCGTTAGGAATGTGATTTGGAGGGCGAATGGAAAATCCAGCAGAATCAATTACTTCCCACTCTATCAATCTATCTCTAATATCTTCTGTTTGATATTTTGCACCAAATTCAAATTGATGTCCATTTTTAAAATAGTTTGCTTTTAGCTGAACTGTGCTGATTAATGCATCTAAGTTATTTCTTGCATGACTTAATTGTGAGCCAATTCCTTCTGAGAATTCAACTTCACCAAAATCTTCAGAGCCAAAGTTAGAATCAACTTCTCCCAAGTTGTAAGAGGCCAAAATATCGTAATGTTCAGACTCTTGCGTATTATAAACTGATGTCGTTAAATCCATCTGTAAATTTTCATTGACTTGGTACGTTCCTTTTAAGGCACCAAAAGCTGTTTGGTAATAATCTTTTTCTTGTCCTTGATAAAAGACAATCAATTCTAAAGGGTTGGCTACTGTTCCAAATTTTGTTCTTCTAGTAATAGGAGTATAGTTATAATTGTTTACTGAATAACTTCCTAAAAAATCAATTTTTAAATGCTCATTAATTTCATAGGATAAAAATGTTTGCACATCAGTAAACTTTGGTTTGTAGTTTACATCAGTATCTTTACTGTTTACCAAAAGACTATTATCTCTATAGCGCACACCAACCAAGGCAGATAATTTATCTTTAAATAATTTTCCCTCAACGGTAGCACTTCCACCTAATAAGCTCAAGTTAACTGCCGCAGCTAATTCTTGCGGTGTCCTATAGGTAATGTCTAATACCGAAGACATTTTATCGCCATATTTAGCTTGAAACCCTCCAGCAGAAAATTCAACTTTCTGAGTCATATCAGCATTTACAAAACTTAACCCTTCTTGTTGACCTGAGCGCACCAAAAATGGGCGATACACTTCAATACCATTTACATAGACTAAGTTTTCATCAAAATTCCCACCACGTACATTGTATTGAGTACTCAACTCATTGTTGTTATTAACCCCTGCAAATGTCATAATCAAATTTTCAACCCCAGCATTTGCTCCTGGAATATTCTTTAATTCAGTTACATCAATCTTGGTAACTCCTTCTGCATCCTTAGTTCTGTTTTCAACATCAACCTCTTGTAACTCTTCTGTCACCAGATACATTCTTGGAGAATAGCGAACCGTTTTACCAGCTCTCACATTAAATTTTTTAGTTTTGGTTGCAAAGGTAAGATGGCTAAAAGTAACCGCAACTTCTTTGTTTGCTGTAATGGTGATTTGATAATTACCCTGAGCATCACTAGATACCCCTGTATTTTCAAAACTGACGGAAACATTTTCAATTGGCTTACCGTTTTCGTCTTTAATAACTCCTTGTAAGGTGGCTGTTTGAGCAAAAATACCTATTGAAATAAGTAAGAATAAAAGGGCAAGGTTTAATTTTGATTTCAAATTGATTGCTTATTATAAGTTATTTTTTTCTATAAAACGTAGCTTCTAGAAGTTTCGTATTTCCAACATTATCAATTGCAATAACTTTTAATTGATGTTTGGCATTTGTAAATTTTTTATCTCTAAAATCATAAGTCAGAGTTCCATGTTTTGGACTATATTCTAGTAAAATCCATTTACCATCAATTTCTCCTCTATATGACTTTAATCCTGATAATTTATCTGACACTTTTAATTTTAAATAATTGTAATGTGTCAACCATTGTTGATCTTTTATGTTTGCTAATTTTAGCGACGGCTCTTCTGTATCAGTTAACAAGGTAAATGTACCCAAATCTTTTGTTGTAGTGTAAAAAGTATGTTCTTTTTTTGTTGTCTCTTTGTAGGAAACTCTCCCTTTGTCACTCAATTTTGCAATAAATAATTGATCTCTATCTTTATGTGGATATTTAGAAACATCAAAAGTTAAAGTATAGTTTTTATGTAGCGGAACTGTTTTGTTATGGATAGTTGCAATACTATCGATTACTTTAAAATCTAAATAAAAATCATCATAAAAAGTGTTTTTAGGGAAAGCAATGGTAACTCCACCTTTTTGATATTTATTAAATTCATTTGCTTTGATTGGATATTGAGTACTCTTATCTTTTTTATAAATAGTAATACTGTCTTTTTTTCCTTGTATCGGAATGGTGAGTGATTTTTTATTCCCTTCAAAATCTTTTACTACAATTATAACATTGTAGGTGAGACTATCTACAATACTGAGAACACCATTATTAATAATATTTTTATAAACACTCAATTTATTTGACGGATGTACAAAACAGCGTTGAACACGTTGCTTTAAATTAGCATATCTATCATAGTCAATCAGCAGGTTAAGGTATTTAGATTCAGCAAATGAAAAAGTTTCCACTTCATGCTCATATACTTTTTGACCATTGGCAGTCATTGACATATTGTAAATTCCATTTTTATTCATGGCACCATTTAATCTGTCATAGGTGTTGATTCCAAATCCAATTTCACCCGTAGCTGTAATTTTATCAGCCAATAGATTACCATCGGCTAGAGATTTAAAATTAATCTGCAAAGGAGCGTTTGATTGATTTACTTGTGATGAATCATTTTGTGGATACACCATCAACACATTTATATTGGGTCTTTTAGTATCTTTAATATCAATACCAAAAAGCATTGGGTTGATGGGTTTTGAATTATGATCTCTAATTTCGAAATGTAAATGTGGACCCACAAACCCACCGGTGCTGCCAGAGTAAGCAATAACTTCTCCTTTCTCAATTGTTAATTCATTTGGTTTTGGAAAAAGCTGAATCTCATAACTTTCTTTTTCATATTGTTTTGTTTTTAGAAAAGCTTCTATTTTTTTATTGAACTTTTTTAAATGGGCATAGACCGTAGTATATCCATTGGGGTGTGTTATGTATAAAGCTTTTCCATACCCCCAAGCCGAAATTTTAATACGCGATACATATCCCTCAGCAGAGGCAAAGACCTTTAATCCTTCTATCTGATTTGTCTTAATATCTAACCCTGCATGAAAGTGGTTGGTTCGCAACTCACCAAAAGTTCCAGATAAATAAAGTGGGATATTTAACGGGTTTTGAAAATAATCAGTTGGGTATTTCTCTTGCGAGTATACTGAAATGATAGTAAAAAAAAGGATGCCAAAAATTCGGAATTTCAATCTTTATTTTTTTGCTAAAATAACAAATAAAACAGCTATTAAACAATAATAGGATAAGCATTTACATCAGAGTATCTTAAAAATATTTCATCAAAAAAGCCAAAACAGTTGTTAAATTCGGATAAGTATGGTACATTTGAAACATAGTTTTGGTATCTTAGATAAAGAGATGAGTAATATAACACAAGCCGCTAATTTACTAGAAGATAAGCTCGATAGACTCCTAGAAGTTTACACTTTTTTAAAGGAAGAAAATGAGTTTTTACATCAACGAATAGCGACTTTAGAAAATCAACTTACTGAGAGATCACAGCAATTAGGAGAAAAAGAAAATTCTTATAATATGCTAAAAATTGCCAAGACTATTGAAGGCAGTAATAATAATACAAGAGAAACAAAACTCAAAATAAACGCTTTAATTCGCGATATTGATAAATGTATAGTTCAGTTGAGCGAATAAGTTCTTTTTAACTTTATGGAAAAGAAACTTCGAATTAAAATTACCATCGCGGGTAGAGTTTACCCTTTAAGCATTAACAATGCAACCGAAGAAGAAGGTATGCGTAAGGCCGCTAATAGAATTAATGAAATGGTGGCTAAGTTCGAAAAAAACTATGCTGTAAGTGATAAACAAGATGTTTTAGCCATGAGTGCTTTACAATTTGCATCGCAGGTAGAAATTCATAATTTGAGTAAAGAGAATAATTTAGAAAAAGCTACAGAAAGACTAAATGAACTTAGCCAAAAGCTAGATGTACATTTAGAGTAAGTTCATTAAAATAAATAATAATACTGCCCACATTAGTTATTGTTCGTCAAACTCAACAGGAATAAATTCTGAAGGATGAGTCATAATTGCTAAAGCATGCCGTGAGTACTAATTTATTTAGTGCCCTAGCGGATCCTTGATCAATTAGTTAGTCCTATTTATGTCATTATGGAGTTTGCAGAAACTTCACTGATGTGGGTTTTTTTTATGCAGAATGAATTTTATTTTGCATCGACCTAAAAAATTAATTAAAAATGGAAACTATGATAATGCCAATTGCAATTGGCTTAATAATAGGTTTGGTAATAGGATATTTAATTGCCAAATCACTAGAAAAAAAACAAGCATCAGCTACTATTAAAAGAGCTAATAAAAGTGCAACAGGCATTTTGAAACAAGCTAAAATTGATGCTGAAACTTTAAAGAAAGATAAGATACTTCAAGCTAAAGAAAAGTTTCTCGAATTAAAATCAGAACATGAAAAAGTGATTTTAAATAGAGAAAAAAAGAGTCATGAGGCTGAAAAAAGAATTCGCGACAAAGAATCTCAAGTTTCGCAATTGGTAGATAAAAATAAAAAATTATCAACAGATTTAGAAAAGAAAACTTCTGACTTTGATTACAAATTAGAGTTTGTTGAACGTAAAGAAAATGAGCTAGAAAAAGTCCACAAAAAACAAGTAGAAAATTTAGAGGTTATTTCTGGACTTTCAGCTGAGGATGCAAAATTAGAACTAGTAACTTCCTTAAAAGATGAGGCTAAATCTGATGCGATGTCATTTATTCAAGATACATTAGAAGAAGCTAAATTAACAGCAGAACAAGATGCTCGTAAAATCATATTAAATACAATTCAAAGAGTAGGTGTAGAGCAAACAGTTGAGAATTGTGTGTCTGTATTCAATCTTGAATCTGATGATGTTAAGGGTAGGATTATTGGTAGAGAGGGTAGAAATATCCGTGCCATTGAAGCTGCCACAGGAGTGGAGATTATTGTAGATGACACTCCAGAGGCAATTATACTTTCTTGTTTTGATCCGGTAAGGAGAGAGGTTGCAAGATTATCGCTACACAATTTGGTAACTGATGGTAGAATTCATCCAGCACGAATTGAAGAAGTTGTTAAAAAGACTGAGAATAAAATTAATCAAGAAATTATTGAAGTTGGTAAGCGTACTGTTATAGAATTAGGAATTCATGGATTGCATCCAGAATTGATTAAAGTTGTTGGTCGTATGAAATTCCGTTCTTCTTACGGACAAAACTTATTACAACACTCGCGTGAAGTTGCCAACCTTTGTGGTTTAATGGCTGCTGAACTTGGACTAAATGCCAAGGTTGCAAAAAGAGCAGGATTATTACACGATATTGGTAAAGTTCCAGATACAGAAAGTGAATTACCTCACGCAGTTTTAGGAATGGAATGGGCACAGAAATACGGTGAAAAGCCAGATGTATGTAACGCCATTGGTGCGCATCATGACGAGGTAGAAATGAAATCTTTGATTGCTCCAATTGTACAAGTTTGTGATGCTATTTCAGGAGCAAGACCAGGAGCAAGACGTCAAGTGTTAGATTCTTATATTCAACGATTAAAAGACTTAGAAGACGTTGCTTTTGGATTTTCTGGAGTTCAAAAAGCCTATGCAATACAAGCCGGTAGAGAATTACGTGTGATTGTTGAAAGTGAAAAAGTAAATGATTTAAAAGCCGCGGAATTATCTTTTAGTATTTCTCAAAAAATACAAAATGATATGACCTATCCAGGACAAGTTAGAGTTACCGTAATTCGTGAGACTCGTGCTGTGAATGTTGCGAAATAATATTCATTAGTTATCAACTAAATTTTGATGAAATACAGACAACTCACCAAAGAACAGTTTGAAGAATTGCATGAGGAGTTTGCAAAATTCTTAGCAACGCAACAGATTGATGTAGCAGAGTGGAATGAGATTAAAAAATCAAAGCCCGAAGTAGCTGAGGAAGAAATGAATTTGTTTAGTGATTTGGTTTGGGAGGGTGTTTTAAAAAAAGTTAATTACTTAGAACATTTTTCTACTGACAATTTAAACCTCTTTAGATGTGATACTGAGCATATTCAACGAATCGTTGTAACTGTTAGTAAAGATGGATTTAATTTTTTAAAAGAAGCAGACTACAAATGGTTTGTAGAGAATTCAAAAGATGATTCCATTGAGTATTTTAAAGGTCAAAAACCGTATCTAAAAGAACGCAACTCAGAAATTTTTGATTTGATTGAAAAAGGAAGTGTTATTTCTAAAGGCAATCTTTTTGAAGGAGTTTTAAAATTGATTTCTTAGTATTTGTACTATATCTAGCCTTTCGAAATTTATTATCTTTGTTGAATGAAAGCCAAACTAGACCAAGACTATTCCGATCATATTTCTCAATTTCTAACTGATAAACGAAAAGATACTTTTGATAGAATATTAGAGCAACGCTCTAGGCACTTTACAGTAATTTTAGAAGACTTATATCAAAAGCATAATACAAGTGCCATTGTTAGAAGTTGCGATATATTTGGGATTCAAGATGTCCACATCATCGAGAATAAGTATAAGAGTTATATGTCTAACCAAGTAGGGAAGGGCTCACAAAAATGGATAGATTTTCATCGGTATCAAGATAAACAAATTAATACTCAAGACTGTATTGATACTATTAAAAGTCAAGGATATCAACTCATTGCAACGACACCACATAATGATTCTTGTTTGTTACAAGATTTTGATATCACTAAAAAATCAGCCTTTGTATTTGGAGTAGAAAAAGCAGGAGTATCAGATATGATGTTTGAGCAAGCAGATGGTTTTTTAAAAATTCCGATGGTTGGTTTTACTGAAAGTTTAAATGTGTCTGTGGCTGCAGCAATCGTATTGCAATCTGTGTCAACGCGTCTGAGAGATTCTGAAATAGAATGGCAATTGACAGAGGAGGAGAAATTTCTTAAAAAAATAGATTGGATGGAGAAGACCATTAGGAGTATTAAAAAGATTCAGGAACGTTATCTTGAGGAGTTAAAATAAAAGCTGTTGTCATTTTGAACGTAGAGAATAATCTCGATTTTATTAATTGAATTAGTTATTCACTTCCAACAAAATCTTATCAATCGTAGAAATTGTATCACACTTTTTTACAATCAATGTAATTTCTTTATCTTTTGGATTGCCATGAATTACATAGGTCTTGCATGGTTTTGTTCTTGGGCTACTTTCCCCAAAATCAACATCACCATCTAGTAAAATTGTAGCAATGTCAACAGAATCTAATTCTATAACTCTCATGCTTTCTTTAGCATCGTCAGAAAAGAGTCGTACATCAGTTCTAATAGTTTTTAAAACGCGAGCATTAGGACCATAATCAAAATGAACATCTTTTTTCTCCCAAATAAAATACACGAAAATGCTACCGATGATTAAGCCAATTCCGTAAAATAAAAAACGTTTAAGAAGTTTCATAAAACTTGAAATAGTAAATTTTTGTCCCTGAATACGAATATTTAGGGACAAAATAATTTAATGCAATATAGAAATAATTTGACTAGCTAATTCGGTTCCAATTCTATCTTGTGCTTCACCTGTTGCTGCACCAATATGAGGAGATAATGATATGTTAGGATTCATTAATAGTTGCATTTCTGGAGTTGGTTCGTTTTCAAAAACATCTAAAGCAGCTTGAGCAACTTTTTCAGATTTCAGCGCATTAACAAGTGCAACTTCATCAACTACACCACCACGAGCGGCATTGACCATAATAACTCCTTCCTTCATAATATCAAATTCGGGTTTACCAATAACATACTCTTTTTGAGCTGGAACGTGTAAGGTGATAAAATCAGCTTGTTTTAAAACATCTTCTTTAGAAATTGTATCGATGTCAAAATATATAGTTTGACCATCAAAAAAATCTAATTCTAAATTCACATGGTCAATAAACGGATCAAAAGCTACCACTTTCATTCCAGCACCTAAAGCAACTTTTGCTGTTGCTTGCCCAATACGCCCAATTCCTAATATGCCTAAAGTCTTGCCTTTTAATTCAACTCCTTTAGCGCAAGCTTTTTTAAGACCTTTAAAGTTTGTATCTCCCTCTAATGGCATATCTCGGTTTGTATTATGTAAAAAACGCGCCATGCCATATAAATGACCAAATACTAATTCTGCAACAGAATGCGATGAAGCTGCAGGTGTGTTAATTACTTTCAAGCCTTTTTCGCGAGCGTATGTAACATCGATATTATCCATACCAACACCACCACGTCCAATAATTTTTAGAGACGGACAGTCATCAATAATATCAGTTCTTACTGTTGTGGCGCTTCTAACAAGCAGTACGGTAATTTCATTTTCATTGATATAATTTACCAATTGGTTTTGTGCTACGGTGGTTAAGATTACTTCAAAACCTTCAGCTACTAAAGCGTCAACTCCGCTTTGTGCTATACCGTCGTTTGCTAATACTTTCATTATATAACTTTAATTAATGTTTAATTCTTAAAATGCTAAAAGCACATCGTGCAATTGCAATTATTTTTTCTTTTTGATGATACAGTTTAACATCAACTTTTACAATCCTACTGCCATTTTTTATAATTTCTGCTTCAGCAAATAAATCTTTAGGTTCAGTTCCATTAAGATAATCTACACGAATATCAATTGTACTAACCTTTTCTTTTATATTGTTAACTGCTGTTAGGGCAACAATTCCACCAGCAGAATCAGCTATACTTGCCTGTATGCCACCATGCCAACGTTTTTGAATAAAGTCGCCAATAAACTCTTCTTTAAACGGAATATGAATTTTAGTGAACCCATCTCTTAATTCAATTATTTTAAGTCCCAAATACTTATTTGCTGGCATTTGGTTTTCAAAAACATTTTTTAAAAGATCAAATTTTGATAGATTTTCAATATTCATTTTATAATTTTTTCATTACATCAACTAAAACTTGTACGCTTTCAATTGGCATTGCATTGTAAATACTTGCTCTATAACCACCAACAGATCTATGCCCATTAATTCCGCTCAATCCAGCATCTTTTGCTAAAGAATCAAAACGAGCCTTGTTATTCTCATTTGTTAGGGTAAAAGTAACATTCATCAAAGATCTATCTTCTCTGGCGGCTACTCCGTTGAATTTTGGATTACTATCTATCTCATTATACAAGATTGCAGCTTTCGCTTCATTTTGTTTTTCAACTGCTTTGATACCGCCTAAACTTTTAATCCATTTTAAAGTCAACAAAGAGGTGTAAATTGCAAAGACAGGGGGCGTGTTAAACATACTACCTTTTGATGCGTGGATTTGATAATCTAACATCGATGGAATCTGACGTTCAGATTTTCCTAAAACTTCATCTTTTACAATTACCAAAACGGTACCTGCTGGCCCCATATTTTTTTGAGCACCTGCATAGACGATATCAAATTTTGAAAAATCTAATTCTCGAGAAAAAATATCAGAACTCATATCACATACTAATGGGATATTTGTTTCAGGAAACTTTTTAAATTGTGTCCCAAAAATGGTATTATTACTTGTTAAGTGTAAATAACTTGCATCTGAAGGAATTGAATATTCTTTAGGAATATAAGTATGATTTTTATCTTTTGATGAAGCAACTACTTCAACATTGCCAAATAGCCTTGCTTCTTTTAAAGCTTTGGAACTCCAAGCACCTGTATCTATATAAGCTGCTTTACCATCTTTTTTTAGTAAGTTTTGTGCAACTGCCAAAAATTGTGAGCTTGCACCTCCTTGCAAGAAAAGAACGGAATATCCTTTAGGAAGATTTAATAATTCTTTTACTAAGTTTTGAGCTTCATCCATTATTGAAATGAATGCTGAGCTGCGATGAGAAATTTCGATTAAAGAAAGACCTGAATTGTCCAAATTTAAAACAGCTTCAGCTGATTTTTTAATTACTTCTTGAGGAAGAATACTGGGACCTGCACTAAAATTATGTATTTTCATTAGTTTGATATTCAATAAAAATTAAGAAGCAAATTTCAAGAATATATTGCAATTAACCACTAATAAAATGATAAATAAAACAGGAAGTTTTTAACATAAAAACAAAATAATCATCTAAATATTAAAAGTATTTTTTAGTCAATTTAATGAGTGTCGTAAAAGTTTAAAACTATAGCGAATTTAAAAAATGTAAAGTATCTACACCGTCAGCATAGTCTGATAAAGATGGGTGCTGTGTCTCTCCAAATTTAATCGCATTTTTGAAGGGTAATTTGGTCACTAGACATTGTATTTTTTCTGAATCTTGATTTAGCTTATTTTGAATTGAATCTTCTGATTCGTAATATTCATAAAACAAGGTTGCGATAGGAGAGGAGTAACTTTCATCTTCCTTTAACATTAAAAATCCATTTTCTTGTAATTTGAATAAACTCATTAAATATACAGCTTTGTTATAATCGTAGTTGTTTTGATATTTGTTGTAGTTAATGATATCTCCGTATTTAAAAATAGCTTTAAAAAATTTATCAAAATCATAACCTCTTGGAACAAATAATTTAGAAACAGATCTACACCCTAATCCATAATATCTAAAAATGTCTTCACCCAATCCAGCCAATTCTTCATCTGATTCATCGCCTATTAAAATGGCAGCTGAATTTCTGTTTTGGCGTATGATACTTGGATATTTACCAAAGTAATATTCAAAATAGCGAGCTGTATTGTCACTGCCAGTAGCAATGACAGCATCAAAATCATTTAATTCATCACTTGTAAAATTGATAAGTCCTTTAAATTCAGGTTCAACATGTTCTAAATATTTTGCTATAAGTGGTAAAAAGTATTTATCGTTTGACGATAATTTTGCTAAGACTTTATTGCCTGAAATTAATACCGATAAAAAATCATGGAATCCTACCAGCGGAATATTTCCTGCCATGATAATGGCAATCGCTTTTGGGTTGCTGTCAGTAAAAGAATATTGAGACGCCCACTGGGTTAAATTATCTTCGGTTAAGCTATTTGCCCAACTAGATAAAGCAAACAATACATTGCCTTCATCAAACCAACCGTTGTACTCTTTGGCTCTTTTTATTAGCATATTTAAGCTATCAAAAAACAACTCATTGTGTGCTATATCTTCTTTTCTTTTTATGCCATCAATAGAAAATTGACTTAAAAATTTGCCTAAATCAATAAATGCGTTTATTCGATTTTCTAATGTCATATTTAAAAAGTTTTGCTGTATTTTTGCAGCAAATTTAATGCAAAAAAAGATATGGCAATAATTATAACAGACGAATGTATCAATTGTGGGGCATGTGAGCCTGAATGCCCTAACAATGCGATTTATGAAGCTGCTGAAGATTGGACTTATGCTCAGGGAACTGAGTTAAAAGGAACTGTAGTTTTACCAAACGGTAAAGAAGTTGATGCCGATGAGAATCAGGAACCAGTTGATGATGAAGTATATTTTATTGTTGCTGATAAATGTACGGAATGTATAGGGTTTCATGATGAACCACAATGTGCTGCTGTATGCCCTGTAGATTGCTGTATTCCAGATGAAGATGTAGTAGAAACTGAAGAGGAATTACTGGCAAAGAAAACATTTATGCATAAGGAATAATTCTTTATAAATTATTAGGATATAAATCTCACTATATTATAATTATTATGTAGTGGGATTTTTTCGTTCCAAATTTAAAAGTTGATATAATTCAGTCATTCCAATAGTTGCGGGCTTAGCTATAACAGTTAGGTTTTTAAAATGACCTTCGCCTAAGTTCGGTTTAGGATCAATAAAATAAATAGGAGTATCTGATTTTACAGAATAAATTAAATTCGCTGCAGGATATACTTGCATAGAAGTGCCAATAATAATTAAGATATCTGCTGTTTGTGTAATTTCTTCAGCAAGAGATAAATTAGGAACTGCCTCACCAAACCAAACTATATGAGGTCTTAATTGAGCTCCTTTTATACAAACATCACCCAAATGTAAATCAGCATCCCAATCGTAAATGAGTGTTTCGTCAATAGTACTTTTAACTTTTCTTAACTCTCCATGTAAGTGAAGCACATTTCTGCTATCAGCTCTTTCATGTAAATCATCCACATTTTGAGTGATAATATTCACATTATATTTGTCTTCTAAAGAATGGAGTAGTAGATGGGCATTATTTGGTTGAACAGATAATAATTGTTTTCTCCGTTGATTGTAAAAATCTAACACCAATGCTGGATTCCGCTGCCATCCTTGAGGTGTAGCTACTTCTTCTATACTGTGTCCTTCCCAAAGTCCACCGGCATCTCTAAATGTTTTAATCCCAGATTCAGCACTTATTCCAGCACCGGTTAAAACAACAATTCTTTTTTTAGCACTCATACGCTTTTTTTAAGTCCCATTTCATTGAGAACGGATTTAGGAGAGGTAAATATTTACTCTCTAAAATTACATCAAATTCTAAAACGAACCCCTATATTTGCATCTCTAAAAAAGTATCAATAATGAAGGCAGGAATTGTAGGATTACCAAACGTAGGAAAATCAACCTTATTCAATTGTTTATCAAACGCAAAAGCGCAAAGTGCTAACTTTCCATTTTGTACAATTGAACCTAATATTGGAGTCGTAAATGTACCAGATTCTCGATTAGAAAAATTAGAAGAATTGGTAAATCCTGAGCGAGTACTTCCTGCAACTGTTGAGATTGTTGATATTGCTGGCTTGGTAAAAGGAGCGAGTAAAGGTGAAGGGTTGGGCAATAAATTCTTATCTAATATTCGCGAAACAGATGCCATCATTCATGTATTGCGTTGTTTTGATAATGACAATATTGTACATGTTGATGAAGGTATAGATCCTGTTCGTGATAAAGGAACGATTGATGTAGAATTGCAATTAAAAGATTTGGAAGCGGTTGAAAAGCGTTTAGAAAAATCAAAAAAGGCTTCTAGAACTGGAGATAAAGTTGCACAAAAAGAGGTGGATACTTTAACCAAAGTGATTGCTGGTTTGGAAGGATTCCATTCTGTTAGAGAAATTGAATTGACTGAGGATGAACGTGAGTTTTTACAGCCATTACAATTGTTGACAGACAAACCAATCTTATATGTTTGTAATGTTGATGATGAATCTGCAGTAAACGGAAATGCGTATGTTGATGCTGTTAAAGAAGCCGTTAAAGGTGAAGATGCTGAAGTAATTATTTTAGCCGTAGGTACCGAAGCAGATATTAATGAATTAGAAGATTATGAAGAGCGTCAACTATTTTTAGAAGATATGGGCTTGGATGAACCAGGAGCTTCAAAATTGATTCGTGCCGCTTATAAATTATTAAACCTACAAACTTACTTTACGGCTGGGGTTAAGGAAGTTAGAGCTTGGACAATAAATATAGGTGATACTGCTCCGCAAGCTGCTGGTGTAATTCATACTGATTTCGAAAAAGGATTTATTCGTGCAGAAGTAATAAAGTATGAAGATTATGTACATTACGGTACTGAAGCAAAAGTAAGAGATGCGGGTAAATTAGGCGTTGAAGGAAAAGAATATATTGTACAAGATGGCGATATGATGAATTTTAGATTCAACGTTTAAAATAAGAACTATCTCTAGCATGCTAATTTGTCTTTCCTGTGCAAGCAAGAACCTATAAACTGTATTAAACAAATAATTTTGTTCAACCTGTACAATCCCATTTTGTATAATTCTCCCTGTTCAATATCTGTTAATAACTATTAAACCCCCTACTTTTATTTTTTAAGTTGAAAGTGTATTTTAGCCTTCCCTCAACTCTCAAAGGCAATGGCAGCAGAAAGTAAGTATACCGAAGACAATATTCGTTCACTCGACTGGAAAGAGCATATCCGTATGCGTCCTGGAATGTATATTGGCAAGCTTGGTGATGGTTCATCACCAGATGATGGTATCTATATATTAATCAAAGAAGTTCTCGATAATTGTATTGATGAATTTGTGATGGGTGCTGGTAAAACCATCGAAATATCTGTAAAAGACACTTCTGTTACTGTTCGAGATTATGGACGTGGAATTCCATTAGGCAAAGTAGTAGATGTGGTGTCTAAAATGAACACTGGTGGTAAGTATGACTCCAAAGCCTTTAAAAAATCTGTAGGACTTAATGGTGTTGGTACAAAAGCGGTCAATGCCTTGTCAAACTATTTCAAGGTACAATCGATTCGTGATAACCAAATGACCTTTGCAGAATTTGAGCGTGGTGAATTGACTCACAAATCAGATATAGAGACATCTTCACTTAGAAAAGGAACAAAAGTTACTTTTACACCAGATCACGAAATTTTTCTCAAATATAAATTTAGAAGTGAGTACATTATTAAAATGATTAAAAACTATGTGTATCTAAACACAGGTTTAACAATCATTTATAATGGTGAAAAATATTTTTCAGAAAATGGATTGAAAGATTTATTGGAAGAAAACATTGCTGATGAATCAATGCTATTTCCAATTATTCATTTGATGGAAGATGATATTGAAATTGCTTTAACCTATAGTAAAGCTCAATATAGTGAGGAATTTCATTCTTTTGTAAATGGGCAACATACTACGCAAGGAGGAACGCATCAAAACGCATATAGAGAAGCTGTTGTAAAAACCATTCGAGATTATTTTGGCAAGAACTACGATGCATCTGATGTCCGGAAATCTATTGTAACTGCAGTTAGTATTAAAGTAATGGAACCTATTTTTGAAAGTCAAACAAAGACAAAGTTGGGTTCTACCGAAATGGGTGGTGGTTTGCCAACGGTACGGACTTTTATCAATGATTTTGTAAAAAGACGATTTGATAATTACCTACATCGTAATCCTGATGTAGCAGAAAAAATCCAGAAGAAAATAGTTCAGGCTGAAAAAGAACGTAAAGAATTATCGGGTATCCGAAAATTAGCAAGAGATAGAGCAAAAAAAGCAAATCTTCACAATAAAAAATTAAGAGATTGTCGTGTGCATTTAGGCGATATGAAAAAAGACAATCGTTTAGATACTACATTATTCATAACTGAGGGAGACTCTGCAAGTGGGTCTATCACAAAATCTAGAAATGTAAATACACAAGCAGTTTTTAGTTTAAAAGGGAAACCTCTGAATTCATATGGATTGAGTAAAAAAATTGTGTACGAAAATGAGGAATTTAACCTATTGCAATCAGCTTTAAATATTGAAGATGGTATTGAAAACTTGCGTTATAACAATATTGTAATTGCTACGGATGCCGATGTTGATGGTATGCACATTCGTCTTTTATTGATTACTTTTTTCTTGCAATTTTTTCCAGAATTAATCAAAGAAGGACATCTTTATATTTTAGAAACACCACTATTTAGAGTCCGCGATAAAAAAGAAACTTTTTATTGTTATTCAGAAGAAGAACGGAGAGAGGCAATCAAAAAAATAAGGGGTAAACCAGAAATAACCCGATTTAAAGGTTTAGGTGAAATCAGTCCAGATGAATTTGTACATTTTATAGGAAATGACATTCGTTTAGATCCGGTGATGTTAGATAAAGAAATGCCAATTGAAAAATTATTGGAATTTTATATGGGGAAAAACACTCCGGATAGACAAAAATTTATCATCCAAAACTTAAAAGTAGAATTAGATTTAGCTGAAGAATTATAATGCAAGAAGAACATTCAGAAGAAATAGAACATCACGACGATTCTGCACAAGAAACGATTACGCGTGTTACAGGTATGTACAAAGAGTGGTTTTTAGACTACGCATCGTATGTGATATTAGAACGTGCAGTACCTTCTATTGGCGACGGATTTAAACCTGTACAGCGTCGTATCATGCAATCGATGAAAGATTTGGATGATGGACGTTACAATAAAGTTGCAAACATAGTAGGCCACACCATGCAATATCACCCACATGGTGATGCAAGTATTGGTGATGCTATGGTGCAGATTGGGCAAAAAGAACTGCTAATTGACATGCAAGGAAACTGGGGTAATACTCTCACTGGTGACCGTGCAGCAGCACCGAGATATATTGAAGCTCGATTGTCTAAGTTTGCGTTGGATGTGGTTTTTAATCCAAAGACAACTAAGTGGAAAATGTCGTATGATGGACGTAGAAAAGAACCAATTGACTTACCAGTAAAATTCCCTATGTTATTAGCACAAGGTGCTGAAGGAATAGCAGTAGGGCTTTCTACCAAAATATTACCACACAATTTTAATGAGCTGATTGATGCCTCAATTAAAATATTAAAAGGGAAAAGTTTTAAAATAGTTCCTGACTTTTTAAATGGTGGCATTGCAGATGTTTCCAATTATAATGATGGTTTACGTGGAGGTAAAATTAGAGTACGAGCAAAAATTTCACAACTCGACAAAAAGACTTTGGTGATTACAGAAATCCCTTTTGGAACGACTACTACTTCATTGATTGATTCTGTCTTAAAGGCAAATGACAAGGGTAAGATTAAGATCAAAAAAATAGAGGATAATACCGCAGCAAAAGTTGAAATTCTGGTGCATCTACCACCAGGAATATCTCCAGACAAAAGTATCGATGCATTATACGCTTTTACTAATTGTGAGAATTCTATTTCACCTCTAGGCTGTATCATTGAAGAGAATACCCCTGTTTTTATAGGAGTGAGCGATATACTAAAACATTCTACACAACATACAGTAGATTTATTAAAACGTGAGTTAGAGATTCAATTAGATGAGTTAGAGTCTCAATGGCATTTTGCATCATTAGAACGAATTTTTATTGAAAACAGAATCTACCGAGATATTGAAGAGGTTGCTACTTGGGAAGGTGTTATCAAAGCAATTGATGACGGATTAAAACCATTTACCAAAAATTTAAAACGTGCTGTTGTTGAAGAGGATATTGTTAGATTGACCGAAATTAGAATCAAGAAAATTTCAAAGTTCGATATAGATAAAGCCAAACAGCATATTGAATCTTTAGAAGATAAGATTGAAGTTGTAAAACATCATTTAGACAACCTGATAGATTTTGCTGTTGACTATTTTAAAAGCCTAAAAGCTAAATACGGTAAGGGGCGAGAACGTAAAACAGAACTCAGAGCCTTTGATGATATTGTAGCGAGTAAAGTGGTAATGCGAAACTCAAAACTGTATGTAAATCGTGAAGAAGGCTTTATAGGCACTTCATTAAGACGAGATGAATTTGTAAGTGATTGCTCGGATATTGATGATATCATCGTTTTTAGGAAAGATGGAAAAATGATGATTACTAAAGTGGATGCAAAAACATTTGTTGGTAAAGATGTTATCCATGTAGCAGTCTTTAAAAAAGGAGACAAAAGGACTGTTTATAATTTGATGTATCGAGATGGTAGAAGTGGGCCAACCTTGATGAAACGATTCCATGTAACTGGTGTTACCAGAGGTAAGGAGTATGATTTAACAGCAGGTAATAAAGCTTCAATTGTCCACTATTTTACAGCAAATCCAAATGGTGAAGCAGAAACTGTAACGGTTAATTTGCGTGCGATTGGTAATGTGAAAAAGATAAAATGGGATATAGATTTTTCTGATTTATTGATAAAAGGTCGAGGATCAAAAGGTAACATTCTTTCAAAATATGCAGTAAAAAAAATAGAACTCAAAGAAAAAGGAATTTCAACATTAAAGCCTCGTAAAGTTTGGTTTGATGATACCGTACAACGTTTAAATGTTGATGAACGGGGTGATTTATTAGGTGAGTTTACCGCAGAAGATAGACTACTCATCATTACACAAAAAGGAGTTGTAAAAACAACTTCTCCAGATTTATCTACCCATTTTGAAGATGATATGATTGTCTTAGAAAAATGGGTTCCGAACAAACCAATTTCGGCTATTTATTTTGATGGAGATAAAGAAAAAACCTATGTAAAGCGTTTTATGATTGACAATCCTAATAAGGAAGAAGTCTTTATTTCTGAGCACTCAAAATCGCAATTAGAAATGGTGACTACTGATTTTAGACCGATGGCTGAAGTAGTGTTTTCAAAAAGAAGTTTAGAAAATATTGAAGTAAATTTAGAAGAATTCATCGCTATAAAAGGCATAAAATCTTTGGGAAATCAATTGACTGCAGAGAAAATAAAACAAGTTAACTTGTTAGAATCTTTAGAATATATTGCCCCAGAAATTGAAGATGTAGAAGTTGTGGAAGAAGAAATTATTGAAACTTTAGAATTAAATGTTCCTGAAATAGCAAAGGAAATTCTAGAAGAAAAAGAAATTGATACTCCATCAATTATTGATGGTAATAAAAAGAAACCAACAATAAAATCACCTAAAAAAGCAAAGGATGATGAAGATCAAACTTCATTGTTTTAGGATTAAAAATTAAACATACTATGTCTTTCTCGCGTATGCGGGAATCCACTTATCAAAAGCAATATTTCATGAAAAAAATCATATCAATAGTAATCCTTTTTATTGGATTATCTGCTTACTCTCAAGAAAATAATCAATCAGAATTATCGATTGAGCAGATAATGCAAGCCGAAAATTTTATAGGTGTTTCACCTACTAATATTTTTTGGAGTGAAGACAGTAAAACAATTTATTTTACTTGGAATCCAGAGTTAGAAAAAATAAAGTCATTGTATAAATATGAGTTGGCTAATAAAAAAATAAGTAAGGTTTCTGCTGATGAAGAAAAATCTTTGATGGATGTTTATGATTTTGATTACACTTTAGATAAATCAAAAAAATTGTATGTAAAAGGAGGAGACGTCTATTTGTATGACTTAGCATTTAACAGTTCAAAAAAAATAATCACCACTTTTGATGATCGAGAATCGAATGTTTCTTTTACTTCAGATGAAAATGCTATTATTTTTAAGCGAAACGACAACATATTTCAATTTGATTTAAAAAATGGAACTGTTGCACAATTGACTAATTTTAAATCGGGCTCAAAAAAAGTAGACAAAAATGTTTCAGAGCAAGATGAGTGGTTAGAAAATCAACAACAAGAATTATTTGAGGTTTTAAGAGATCGCAAAGAAAAAAAGGAACTGTCTAAAGAACATTCTGAATTATTAAAAGAGGATAAACCAGCAGAAATTTACTTAAATGGAAAATATATTTCTAACATCACATTGGGTGAGAACGGGAAATTTATTACGTATAAATTATCAGAATATCCAGATAATACTGTTGCAGAAATTCCTCATTTTGTAAATGAATATGGTTATACAAGTTCACAAAAAACATATCAATTAACAGGTGCAAAGCAAGCGATCCACGAGTTGTGGGTGTTTGATTTTAAACAAGATTCAGCTTATCAAGTTACAACAAAATCATTGGCAGGAATTTATGCTAAGCCATTGTATTTAAAAGAATATGATGATGATTTTAATCCTAAATATGAAGCGCCTAAATCGGTTAACTTTTTTAATCCAAAGAATTCATTTGATGGAAAAAACACAGTTATAGAAATTCGTTCTACAGACAATAAAGACCGTTGGTTTGCTAAAATTGATTATGTAAACGGAAGTTTAATAGAACTCAATCACCAACATGATGAATCGTGGATTGCTGGCCCTGGAATTCCTTGGCAACAATCTGGTGGTAATTGGAATTGGATAAATAATGAATCTATTTTCTTTCATTCTGAAAAAACAGGTTTTTCACATTTATACCAAATTAATGTCAACTCAAAAAAAGAGAAAACCTTAACAAAAGGAAATTGGGAAGTATATGAAGCTGAAGTTTCAAAAGATGAGAAATCGATGTACATAACAACTAATGAAATTCATCCAGGTGAACGCCAGTTGTACAAATTAAATTTAAAGAATTTAAAGCGCGACCTTTTGACCAACCAAACTGGTAATAATGAAGTAACTATTTCTCCAGACGAAAAGTATTTTGCGATTCGCCAATCCTTTAGCAATGTGCCTTGGGAGTTATTTTTACTAGAGAATGAAAGTGAAAAGCAAGAAGAACAAATTACAAAATCAACAACTTCTGCGTTTGATTCATATTCTTGGAAAACCCCAGAAAACATTACTTTTAAAGCATCAGATGGAGTAGAAGTGCATGCGAGATTATATGAGCCAGATGGAGGAGCAAAAGATAAGCCAATGGTAGTTTTTGTTCATGGTGCTGGTTATTTGCAAAACGCACACAAATGGTGGAGCGGCTATTTTAGAGAATATATGTTTCACAATATTTTGGTAGATAATGGGTTTGTGGTGTTGGATGTAGATTACAGAGCCAGTAAAGGTTATGGTCGTGATTTTAGAACTGGAATTTATCGCCACATGGGAGGTAAAGATTTATCGGATCAGGTAGATGCTGTAAATTATATGATAGATGATTATGGCATTGATGAAAATAATGTGGGTATTTATGGAGGCTCTTATGGCGGGTTTATTACACTTATGGGAATGTTCAATGCTCCAGATACTTTTAAAAGTGGTGCAGGAATTAGATCGGTAACTGATTGGGCGCATTATCATCATGCATATACTGCGAATATTTTGAATACTCCAGTATTAGATCCTAAATCGTATGAATTGAGCTCTCCTATTAATTTTGCTGAAGGCTTACAAGGCAACTTACTTATTCTTCATGGCATGATTGATGACAACGTTCATTTTCAAGATGTTGTACGTTTAAATCAACGCTTGATAGAGTTAGGCAAAGAAAACTGGCAAATGGCTTTGTATCCATTAGAGCGCCACGGATTTGTGGAGCCTAGTTCTTGGACGGATGAATACAAACGAATTTATAAGTTGTTTGCAGAGACATTGAAGTAATAAATTTTTAATGAGTTCAACTATTAAATACCCAATAGCATTAAAAAAAGACACTAATTTATTAGTAAATATATCAGATGTTGAAAGTGGATTAAAATGTAATTGTTATTGCTTTGAGTGCAAAGAAGATTTAATAGCAATTAATAAAGTAGAAAATATACAAGCAGCACATTTTAGACATTTAAAAGATTCAAATTGCAAAGGAAGCTTTGAATCGTATATACATTGGCTAACAAAAGAAATTTTTAAAGAAATAGACTGTATTCAAATCCCCCAAATTACACCTTCCCATGTTGAATGTCAACGAATAAAACAATTTGAAAAAGTTGATTTGAATCAACTTTTTGACAGATACAATATTCCAAAGGAATTGAGAAAAATTTGTTTATCAGACTTTATACTTCAAGAAGAGTATGAACTAAATTTTGATCAATGTTTGATTGAGAAAACTTTTAAAACTCCTAATGGCAATATAAAAGTTGATATAGTCTTAAAAGATGATGGAGTTATAATGCTGATAGAACCTTTTTTAACACATAAGATTGATTGCGAAAAGAAAAAGAAAATTGAATTAGCTGATTTTACTACTTTGGAAATAGACTTAAACCCTTTTTATAAAATATATGGTTCAAATTTTTCAAAAGAGCAGTTAATAAAATATCTGAAGGTAGACCCATTCACTAAATATTGGGTCCATTTTAGTGGTGAAAAAGTTGATTCTCTTTTGAAACGAATATATAATGAAATTGAAAATGACTTTAGATCCTATTTTCTTGAGTTTGAAAAATACAGAACCCAAAATTCCAAAATAGAATTAGAAAAAGGTAAAGAAGAAAAATTGCTACAAAAGATTCACATTTTAAGTGAAGAGTTAAATACTGTTAGAAGAGAGAAGCATTCAAAAACAGTTGAATTAAGCAGTTTAAAAAAGGAAATAAGAAATAGCTGTAAGTTTCTTGATATTTAAAAATCTCCTTAATATATTTATAAATCCTGTTATTTCTATTCCATCTTCTCAAAAAAGGTCATCTGGTAATCACCCATTAATTCTGGATGTGCAATTTTGATGATGTCTTTTAAAACCAAATCTGGTCGGGTAGGAGCGAGTTCATAGTAGATAACACCTCCAGTTGCTCCTTTTTTATTAGCAAAAGTGTAGATGCTCTTTTTGTTAAAAGCATCAAATTCAATATAATGGCTACTTGAATTGAGCAATTGTTCTTTTGATGTATAATGTCCAGGAGCAATCCAAATTTCTGCATATTTTCCTTTGTCTAATATATTTTCAAAATTGAGTTGCAAACTTCCAGTTCCTTTAGTATCACTCCACAAGTAACCAGTGTTTGCGTCTTTTAAAAATTGAGCGACAAAACTTTCACCTGCTGGTAAATTCCACACATCTTTAAACATGACACCCGATAAGACCGTGGGTATGTTTTTAGAGTTATTCGCTAACTTTTTAGCATTAGCATATTGTATTTCTATATTTTTAAAAATGGAATCTGCTTTTTTGTCTAAATTGTATAAAGCTCCAAAAACTCGAATCCATTCGGCTCTACCAAGTGGAGTCTTTTCTAACCAATCACCATTGTATATTACTGGGATTCCTGATTTTTCAATTGTAGCTAGGGATTTATTACCAGCACTCATTGCAAATGCCATGACAAGATTTGGTTGTAAATCAATCAAAATTTCTGTGTTGATGTTACTATCTATTCCTAATTCTTGAATTTTGTTTTTATCAATCAGTATTCTTGTCTTTTCTGATGATACATATTTGGTATTTGGGAAACCAACTAATGTATTTTGAACATCAAGTAACTCTAACATAGGAATATGAGTAGTACTCGTTACTACAATTTGTTGAATAGGAATTTGTATTAGGCTATCTGTAGATTTAAATTGAGACAAGTCAGTTTTTTCATTAACTAAAAAATAATTCAAATCGTATCCTGAATTAGGATAAGGAGATTTAATAGTGATTTTTTTATAATTATTAAATTGCTTTATTTCAAAACCTTGTGCGTATTTATTTAAAGTATTAATTTCTTTGTTTATGAGTTTTGTTTCACAAGAAAAAAATATTATAATTAATAAAAGTAATCCAATATGTTTTGAGATATTCATTTTATGAGTCCATTTTTTTAAAGTTCAAAAATAATATTATTTGGCAAACAAATGCGATTTAAATGTTAGTAGTTCATTGTTATGTTAACTATATTTGCAACGATTATGGTTTTCAATTCTATTTAACTAGAAGCGAAATTAAAAGGGAATTCGGTGAAACTCCGAGACTGTTCCCGCAACTGTAAGTTTAGTCCACTTTATGTGGATGTTTATTGTTACTCTTTAAACCACTGTCTTTTTGTAGATGGGAAGGTCAGCAATAAAACACGAGTCAGGAGACCTGCCACAATTACTGAATTACAAACTTTCGGGAGAAAAAAGTTTGGGTTAGTAAAACTATTCCCAATTTTTTACCTGATTTAAAATTAATTATTTAAATCATTTTAAAATGAAGCGAAACACTTTAAAATTAAGCGTTTTAACATTATTGCTATCTACTCAAATTGCAGTAGCACAAGAAGAACAAAAAGAGAAAGTAGAACAGCTAGATGAAGTTGTACTCTCTGACACCAAATTTGAATTGAAAAAAGAGAATTCTGGAAAAATAATCTACAAAATCACAAAAAAACAATTAGAGCAAAGCGCCGGAAAAACAATTACTGATTTATTAGATCAAGGAGCAGGAGTAGAAATTAGTGGTAACAATAATGCTACTGGCTATCCTATCGGAATCTATATTAGAGGTGGTAGAAACAGACAAGTAGCAATTGCTATTGATGGAGTATTAGTTAGTGATCCAACAGGGATAGCATCTACTTACAATCTAAATTTGTTAGATTTAAATGAAGTAGAATCCATCGAAATTTTAAAAGGATCATCGAGTACTCTGTATGGTTCAGGTGCAGCAACTGGCGTGATAAACATCAAACTTAAAAAAGCATCAGAAGCACCAATAGCTTTTAATTACACAGCAAGTGTAGGTACAAATAGCACACAGAAAAATCGAGATTCTAAATTAAACAACCTAAATCAGAGTGTTGGATTAAGGGGGACTTTAAATAAATTTACTTATTTGGCAAACTATAGTCTTTCTAAAAGTGATGGAATTTCATCAGCAAATGATAAAGATGCTGCAGAGCCTTTTGAAACGGATGCTTATAACAGTGATGCAGCTTTGGTGAAATTTGGTTTTGAAGCCTCAGAAAAATTAAATTTTGGAGTGTTTGGAAATTACAGTAAGTACAAATATGACTATGATGCAGGAGCTTATTTGGATTCTGAAGTAAACAATGGTTACGAAGAACAATTTCAATACGGACTAAAGTCAGGTTACAAATACAAAAAAGGAGAATTACTAGTAACTTTATCTATAACTAATTTAGAACGTGGATTTGATAGTTTTAACTCTTTCACTAATACTTTAGATAGCTATCTCTATAAAGGAACAAGTTTTTTTGCTGAGGCAATTAACAAATATGGTTTATCAGAAAAATCTCATTTTATTTTAGGATTGAATTATCAAAATTTTGACAATCAAACCAACACGCCATTTGGTAATATTGACAAAGACAAGGCAAACTATAATACCATTGACCCTTTTGTGAGTTATATATTTACTGGCGATAAAGGCTTGAATGTAAATGCCGGAGTTCGTTTAAACAATCATTCAGAATATGGTAGTCATTTTGTGTATCATATCAATCCGTCTTATAATATTATAAAATCTGAAGATTTAAACTTTAAAGCATTGACCTCATATTCTACCGCATTTATTGCACCTAGTACCTATCAATTGTTTTCACAATATGGAAATTTAGATTTAGATCCAGAAGAAAACGCAACGTTTGAACTTGGTTTTGATTCATCTTATAAAAAATGGCTAGATTTAAGTTCAGTATTCTTTTATAGAGAAGAAAAAAACACCATCATTTTTGTTTCTGACCCTATAACATTTGTAGGTGGATATGAAAACGCTATTAATGATCAAAATGCAAAAGGAGTAGAAACTGATTTGAATTTAAAACCATTGAAAAATTTGCAATTAAATCTTTCACATACATATACGCATAAAAGTACAGATTTAGATTATATCCCGTCACACAAAATCTCTGCGAGTGTAGATTATCAACCAATAAAACGCATGAATATTTCTGTTGCATATAATGGAGTAGGAGAGCGTACTTATTTTGACCAATGGGGAAGTTTTGGGCCTGCTGGTGAAGATGTAATTTTAGATGCTTACAATTTGGTTGATTTTAGTATCAACTACGGAATTGAAAATGTTACTGCTTGGGTAAATCTAAGTAATGTTTTTAATGAAGGCTATGAAGATGTATTAGGCTACTCAACTAGAGGGCGTAATTTCTTGGTTGGATTAAAATTTAAGTTTTAATTCTGCATACAAACAGAAAACAATATGTTTTAACAAAAAAGGAGCCAATTGGCTCCTTTTTTGTTAAAGTAATAAACAGTTATTTATAAGTATTATTAAATACAGCAATATAAAAGTTACTGTCAATTTTAAAAGATGATATATCCTCTTCTAAGTCCAATTTAGAATACTTTGTTTTAGGTGTAATCCAACTTTCTTTGCCATTTATAAATACTTTAATTGGCATTGTAAAATCACTATTGCAATTCGTCCATCTGAATGAAACTTTTTTATCACCAATAACGTATTCTAAAGTTGGGATTCTAAAATCTCTTAAGTATTGATTGAAGAAAGGTTTTAAATCAACTCCCATTTTGTCACCAATAAACTCTTCGATTTGTTTCGTAGTAACTGTTTTATGGTAGAATTTTTCGTTTAGTCCTCTTAAAATAGAACGCCATTTTTCATCGTTATTGGCAATTTGTCTTAATGTATGTAATAAAGCGGCACCTTTCATATAAACATCAGAACCGGGTGTATTGACATCATATGGTCCAATCATCGGTTTTTTATTACCAATACCGCTACGTTGGCTTAACACATATTTTGTTCCCAATTCTTTTCCAAAATGATAGTCTAAATATAAATTTTCAGAATAGCAAGTAAATCCTTCATGTACCCACATGTCCGCCATGTCTTTGTAAGTGATGTTATTCGCAAACCATTCATGCCCTGTTTCATGAATTATGATGTAATCAAACTTCATTCCTCCAGGAGAGCGAGATCTACCGTAAAAACCATTTTTATAACCATTGCCATAAGTCACAGAACTTTGATGTTCCATTCCTGGATAAGACACTTCAACCAGTTTATAACTATCTTCATAAAAAGGATATGGCCCAAACCAATGCTCAAATGCCTCAAGCGTCATACTCGCTTGCTTAAAGTGTTCTTTGGCTTTTTCTAAATTGTAAGAAAGAACATAATAGTTACAATCTAATTCACCTTTCTCTCCATCAAATTTTTCAGAGAAATGTGTATAATCACCAATATTAATATTTACACCATAATTATTAATAGGGTTAATAACCTTCCATACAAATGTTTTGGTGTTGTTATCATTTTCGACAGTGTTAACTAATCTACCATTTGCCACAGCAGTCAAATTACTTGGACAAGTTGCGCTAATTGTCATTCCATTGTCAGGTTCATCATACATATGATCTTTACATGGCCACCAAATACTAGCGCCTCCACCTTGACTAGCTTGTGATACAAAATCATTTCCATTTTCATCTTTTTCCCAAACAAAACCATCATCCCATGGCGGACGTTTAGATATTTTTGGAGCACCCTCATAGAAAACTTTAATGCTATTTTCATCACCAATATTTTGTTTGTCACTTAGCGTAATATAAAAAGCATTTCCATTTCTTATATAAGATAATGATTTCCCATTTTGAGTTACGGAAGTAATTTCCAAAGGTGGTTGTAAATCAATTTGCATGATAAAATTTGATTCTAAAACTTCATACGTAATTATGTTACTTCCATTTAAGCTTTTATTCTCTATGTCAATAGCGATGTCTAAATCATAATGTTTTAAATCCCACCAAATTCTTTCGGATGTTATTGAGCCTCTAATGGAATCTTGATGTGTAAACTGCTTTTCTTGTGAAAATGCAAATACTGTTAAAAATAGAAACAGTAAAATAGCTGTTTTTTTGAAGGATTTTATCATTGATTTTAGTTATAATTTTTTAAACAAACTTTAAAATTAATTTTATCAAAAAAAAAAAGAAGAGAGTGAATTTCACTCTCTTCTTCCATATTTATTCAATCTATTTATTGGGAGCTATAAATTTATATACAATTCCAGCTAAAATAGCACCAACAATAGGAGCAACCCAAAACAGCCATAATTGTCCCATTGCATTTGCTTCTGCAAATATTGCAACTGCAGTACTTCTTGCAGGATTTACTGATGTATTGGTAACAGGAATACTAATTAAGTGTATTAATGTTAAAGCCAATCCAATTGCCATTCCTCCAAACCCTGGAGAAGCATTTTTGTGCGTAGCTCCTAATATTACAATCAAGAACATAAATGTCATCACAATTTCAGTAACTAATGCTCCTACCATCCCAAAGTTTACACCGTAAACATTAGCATCATAAAAGTTAGTTGCAAAAGCACCCATAGCTGTCCCAACTCCTGTAAAATCTGCAGAACTACTTACAATTAAGTATAAGATTCCAGCACCAGCAGCACCTCCTAATAATTGAGCTCCTATATAAGGCAATAGGTCTTTGGCTTCAAATCTTCCTCCAGCCCATAATCCTATTGAAACTGCTGGATTAAAATGCCCTCCAGAAATATGACTCAAGGCATATGCTCCAGTTAATACTGTAAGACCAAAAGCTAAGGAAACTCCAACAAGTCCAATTCCTACTCCTGGAACTCCTGCTGCTAAGACTGCTGCCCCACAACCACCAAGAACAAGCCACGCTGTTCCAATAAATTCTGCTACTAATTTTTTCATTGTTTTTTAAGTTTTAGTTAGTAATAAATTAAGTGTGACTAATAGCTTGACTATTAGTCATTTTTCGATTTTTAAATATAGGAAAAAAAATTATTGGATTTGTAAGGCGAGTAAAAAGTTATAAATGGGTTGCTAATGATTAATAAAATAATCTGTCTTTCCCGCGCATGCGGGAATCCAAGTTTAATTGGGCTAAATAGATTCCCGCTTTCGCGGGAAAGACATAATTATTTTAACAAAAAATCTTTTAATTCCTTATAAGTCTCAATCTTAGTGGCCTCTTTTTCTTTATCAATTACAGATTTAATTTGAGATGGAATTTCAATTTGATTTGCAATAACCTCATCCAAAACAGGTAAAAATTTAACAGGATGGGCAGTTTCTAAAAACACACATTGTGTGTTGTCATTATTTTTTAAATGTTCTTTGACACCCAAATATCCAATGGCACCATGAGGATCCGCCGTGTAATTACATTCTTTAAATAAATGTAACATAGCTTCACGCGTTTCATTATCAGTAAAGGAATAGGAGTGAAGGTTGTTTTTTAGTTTGTCAAAATCATTGTCATGTAATTTTTCAATTCTGATAAAATTACTTGGATCACCAACATCCATTGCATTTGAGATGGTTTGAATTGATGGCTTTGGTTGATAATTACCTGATTCTAAATAATCAGTAACTACTTTATTAGCATTAGTTGCTGCAATAAATAAATCAATTGGCAAGCCTAATTTCTGTGCCATCATGCCTGCACAAATATTTCCATAATTTCCTGATGGAATTGAAAACACTAATTTTTTACTTTTGTCTTTTAATTGTTTATAAGCAAAAGCAAAATAAAACATTTGGGGTAACCACCGTGCGATGTTGATTGAATTGGCTGATGTTAATTGCATTTTGGAAGTAATAGAAGTATCCAAAAATGCTTTTTTCACCATAGCTTGACAGTCATCAAAAACACCATCAACTTCCAAAGCTTTGATGTTTTGACCTAAAGTTGTCAATTGTTTTTCTTGGATATCACTCACTTTACCGCTAGGGTATAAAATTACCACATTTACACCTTCAACTCCTAAAAATCCACTTGCTACAGCGCCACCAGTATCACCTGATGTTGCTACTAATACAGTCACTTCATTAGGATTTTTATTATTAAAATAGGACAAACAGCGCGCCATAAATCGAGCGCCAACATCTTTAAATGCCATGGTAGGTCCGTGGAATAATTCTAATGAATAAATATTTTTTTCAACTTCAATTAGTGGGAAATTAAATTGCAAAACATCAGCAATGATCTCTTTTAAATCTTTTACTGGAATTTCATCACCAACAAATTGTTTGATGAGTTTATAGGCAATTTCATTATTAGAATATGCTTCGATATTCTCAAAAAAAGATGTAGGCAAAGGAGTTCTTGATTCAGGAAAATATAATCCCTTATCTGATGCTAATCCTTTGATAACCGCTTCGCAAAATGATACTTGTGGGGCTTTGTTGTTTAGGCTGTAATACTTCATATTTATTCTTCAAAGTATCATTTCGAACAAAGAGAGAAATCCCATGATTTATTTAAAAGATTTCTCGTAGATAATTAAAAATTATCTCTGTTGAAATGACAATAATTAATTATTCATATTAAATTATCTTAATTCCTTCAGCATTAATTTTTGATACATACACATCAAATACAATTCCTGTAGGTTGATAAACTTTTTTAATTGCGGATGCTACTTTCTCAGCAACTTCTTTTCCTTTGCATAATGAAAATACAGAAGGTCCAGATCCAGAGATCCCTCCACCTAAAGCACCAGCATCTAACATTGCTTTTTTAACTTCGTCAAAATGTGGAATTAATTGTGAACGATGAGGTTCTACAATAAAATCCTCTAGTGAATCAGCAATTAAATCATAATCACAATCGTATAATGCGCTCACCAAACTCCCCACATTTGCCCATTGTTTAATTGCCTTATTTAGAGGAATCACTTTTGGTAAAATACTTCTTGCTTCCGAGGTCTTGATTTCTATTTGAGGATGAATAATTGTAGCATACAACTTTGATGGAGTCGGAAGTTGCACCACTTTTAATGGATTTACCTCTTTTACTAGAGTAAACCCACCAAATATTCCTGGGGCAACATTATCAGCATGTTCAGCACCGCTGGCTATGGCCTCACCTTTCATTCCAAAAGCAGTTAATTGTTGCTTGTTAAAAGGGCTTCCTAACAATTCATTAATTGCAAAAACGGTACCTGAGGCACTTGCCGATGAGCTACCTACACCGCTTCCTGGTTTGATATTTTTATAGATTTCTATTTCTACACCAAAGTCTGCATTCGCAGCTTTTAAGATGGCTAATGCCGCAACTCCAGCCACATTTTTTTCAGCTTCAAATGGTAAATCAGCTCCAATAATTTTGGTGATTTTTACACCTTTCTCTTTTGTTTTTCGGATAATCATTTCATCTCCAACAGTCTCAAGGCAAAATCCAAGTACGTCGAATCCGCAAGAAACGTTTGCAACAGTGGCTGGTGAAAATATTTTTATTTCATTCATGAAATAGTTATTAGTTGTTTGACAAATTCATGAGTTTTACTCATTATTCACTTTTAATTAATCATTATTTGTTTCCAATTCTAATAATATCTGCAAACAAACCAGAGGCAGTGACTGCTGCACCTGCACCTGCACCTTTAATAATCAGAGGTTGCTCACTATAACGCTCTGTAAAGAACAACACAATATTGTCGGAACCATCTAAATTATAAAATGGATGATCTGACGGAATATGTTGCAATCCAACTTTAGCTTTACCGTTATCATATTCAGCTACATATTTTAAACGACATCCTTCTTTTTCAGCAGCATCTCTAATTGAATTGAAATGTGCTGCTTCGGGCTCTAACGTACTTAAGAAATCATCAACAGAATTTGCATTAACACTCGCTCCTGGTAAGAATGAATCATTTTCAATATCATTCAATTCCAAAATGTTTCCACTTTCACGAGCTAAAATTAAAATCTTACGCATTACATCCACACCGCTTAAATCGATCCTTGGATCTGGCTCAGTGAATCCTTGAATACCGGCTTCTTTTACTACATCATAAAATGAAGCATCACCCACAAAGTTATTGAAAATAAAATTCAAACTACCAGAAAGTACTGCTTGGATTTTCGTGACTTTATCTCCAGACATTATCAAATTTTTTAAAGTGTCAATGACTGGTAATCCAGCGCCTACATTGGTTTCGAATAAGAAAGGCGCGTTGTATTTCTTTGCTAAAAATTTTAAGTTTTGATAACTGTTATAATCTGATGAGCACGCAATTTTATTGCATGCTACTACGGCAATACTATTTTTTAAATAATCAGCATAACGTAAAGAAACAGCTTCGTTAGCAGTATTGTCAACAAAAATAGAGTTGCGATAATTTAATTCGTTAACCTTGTTTAAGAAGATATCCATATCCAAAGATTCACCTTCATTTAATAGCGTTTCATTCCAAGATTCTAAATTAATTCCTTCTGGATTGAAATGCAATTTTTTAGAATTGGCAACAGCAATTACACGTACTTCTAAGTGCTGTTCTTCTATCAAGAATTTTTTCTGCTGATGAATTTGCTCTAGCAATTTTCCGCCAACATTTCCAACACCAACTACAAACAAATTTAACTGTTTTGTATTGCCTTCAAAAAAGGCATTATGCAATGTGTTCAATGCTTTTTTAATATCTTTATGCTCAATAACAGCAGTGATATTTTTTTCAGATGCTCCTTGAGCAATTGCTCTAATATTTACATTATTACTTCCTAAAGTCGAAAACATTTTACCACTAATTCCTTGGTGATTTTTCATATTATCTCCTACCAAAGCGATGATTGCTAAATTATCTTCAATAATCAATGGGTCAACAACTCCTTGAGATATCTCATAGGCAAAGGCTTCTTCAAAAAGTATTTTTGCTTGTGCTACATCTTTGCTATCAATCCCCATACAAAGAAAATGTTCTGAGGATGCTTGTGTTACCAATGAAACGTTGATACTTGCGTTTGATAAAACCTCTAAAATACGTTTGGTAAATCCTGGAATACCAATCATACCACTACCTTCTAAAGTCAATAAGGCAATATTCTCAATATGGCTAATCCCTTTTGCTGGTGAAGCCTCTCTATTTGTATTTTGAGTTATTAAAGTACCAGGAGAATCTGGATAAAAAGTATTTTTAATTCGGATAGGAATTTGCTTTTCAAGTACAGGTTGAATTGTAGGAGGGAAGAGTACCTTAGCACCAAAGTGCGATAATTCCATAGCCTCTTGATACGAAATATGGGCAATAGGTTTAGCTTGTTTTACTAGTTTAGGGTTTGCTGTAAACATACCACTCACGTCTGTCCATATTTCCAATTCGTTAGCTCCTAAAATTTTTGTTAAAAGAGAAGCTGTAAAATCAGAGCCACCCCGACCTAAAGTAGAAGTTTCTCCATTAATTGTTGAAGCAACAAAGCCAGGTAAAACAACAATTGGGCTTTTGTTGATAGCAAAAAATTGTACAATGTTTGGCTCAGTTAAAGCGTAATTAACCTTTGCATTGGTATATGTTGCATCTGTAATAATCAGCTCTTGAGAGTTTTTATGCATGGCATCAATCCCTTGACTTTTCATTGCTTCAGCAATAATATAAGAAGACATCAGTTCACCAAAACTTGCAATCTTGTCTTTGGTTTTGTTCGAAAATTCGTTGATTAAATAAATACCTTCTAAAATACTAGCCAATTGATTAAAGTAACTATGAATTTCAGAAATTACTTCTTCTTGATGACTATCAACAATCAATTCTTTGATAGTTGTGATATGTCTTTTTTCTAGTAAATCAATTGCTGCTAGATAAGAGCTATCCTTTTGTTCGGCTTTAAAACCTGCTTGTAAAAGTATATCAGTGGCTCCACCCAAAGCAGAAACTACAACTGCTATTGGAGTTTGTTTTGAATTGTTTTTTGCAATAGAGATGACTTGTTTTATATTAGTTGCATTTGCAACGGAAGTACCTCCAAATTTTAATATTTTCATGATAATGATGTGTTGTTGTATTTTTTATAAATGCCGTTGTGACTTTACCTTGTAAAAACGGAATGTGTATGCGATGATATGTAAAAGAATATAACCCTAAAGGGTCATCATTGTCATCATAGAAATAGTACCCAAAGTGCGGGTCTCAAATGTAGTGGTGATATTTCCTTTTATGCTTGACATTGGCAACAAATGTAAATCACTTTTTTAAATCGGCAATATTATTTTTAAATTATTATTGGATAAATAATTCCTTGGATTTCTGAATGAAGAATAGTTGATTTCACATCAAATATTTATAGAAATGATAATGCTGTGCGCGAGGTGTATTTGAATGTTAATCTTCCTACCTATTGCCAAATGTTTAAAGTAAAGATTACAGCAAATTATTCTCATTTATTATTTATAATAAATTGATATAGAGTGTGGATTTTAGCTACACTTTTTTGGTTATTTTTGTAAGTAATTTTTATGGAACCCAACTAAGCAAATAAATTTATAAATCATGAAAATAAGTAAATCACAACGCTCTAATATTATTTTTGTAATTGTTATTGCAGTTATATTTTTTACACCAGTAAAAGGATATATACAGGTGTTTATATCTAAAGCGAAAATGGTAATCATGCCACCTTCTATTGATGAGGATGGTGCTATTGTAGCTAGTTTTGAATGGAGTTTAAAAGGAATAAATACTGAAGATTATAATTTTGAATCTGCAAAAGGAAAGGTGGTCTTCGTTAATTTTTGGGCTACTTGGTGTCCGCCATGTAGAGCTGAAATGCCTAGTATTCAAAAGCTATATGATGATTATAGAGATAGAATTGAGTTTGTTTTTCACACCAATGAATTAGAGTCGGATAAAGTCAACGCATTTCTAAATCAGAATAATTACACATTGCCTTCATTTAATAGTTATAATAATCAACCAAAAGAATTTAAAGTATCAACAATTCCTGCTACTTTTATTCTCGATAAAAGCGGAAAGATTGTAATTCATGAAGTGGGTGCTGTAGATTGGAATAGTGATAAATTTCGTAAACTCTTAGATGAGTTATTAGAATAAAAAAAGCCTTTCAATTATTTTGAAAGGCTTCTTATTTAAATGGTTTTATTTATTGGCGAAAATTTCTTCGCTCTGTCCAACTTACTCTTTTGCTATTTTTAAAATTTGAAAAAACTACAAATTTCCTTGCTTGTGTCGGTGTATTTAAAATTGCTGTACTCATAATATTTTTTTTAAGTTTTTTGTTTCTTGATTTCATATAATAGACGTCAACAAAACAAAAAAGTAACAGCAGCCTAATTGTATTAACTAAACTTTAACAAATTGACAAATAAGTAATTAATTGGAAGGTGTCAAGAAATTTCATCAATGGCTTCTAGCAAAATTTCACACCCTTTGGTTATCTCTTCATTTGAGGTGGTAAGTGGAGGTGTAATGCGTACAGCTTTACCTTCAAATAATAACCAAAAGAGTAATAGTCCTTTTTCTAAACACTTAAGAATTACGTTTGATGCGGTTTCTTCATCTTTAAACAGCAATGCTAATAACAATCCTTTTCCTCTTATTTCAAGAATCTCTTTATGAACTAAAAGTTGGCGCAGGAGTTGTTCTTTTTCTAAGGTTTGAGATATTAAATTAGTTTCAGTAATTTCTTTTACAGTTGCTAAAGCAGCTGATGCAATAACTGGATGCCCACCAAAAGTAGTAATATGTCCTAGCTTGGGATTGTCTTTTAAGCTGCTCATAATTTTATGTGATGAAATAAATGCTCCTATTGGCATTCCGCCTCCCAACCCTTTTCCTGCAATGATAATATCAGGAATGCAATTGTAATTTTCAAAACCGAAGAATGTACCCGTTCTGCCAATTCCTGTTTGTATTTCATCTAATATCAATAAAGCACCAACTTCATTGCATTGTTGTTGCACCTTTTTTAAATAGTTATCTTTTGGAACAATAAAACCAGCGCCTCCTTGAATAGTTTCTAAAATAACTGCTGCAGTTTTATTGGTTATTTGTGCTAAATCAATTTCACTATTAAATTCAATAAATCTAATTCCCGGAATCAAAGGTCTAAAAGCTCTATTTTGTTTTTCTACACCACAAACACTCATGGCACCTTGTGTATTGCCGTGATAGGCATTATTAGCTGCAATTATTTCTGACCGCCCAGTAAATCGTTTTGCCAATTTTAGAGCACCTTCAGTAGCCTCAGTTCCAGAATTGGTAAGGTAAACAGTTTCTAATGATTTTGGAAGTTGAGCAGCAAGTAACGTAGTAAGTTTTACTTGTGGCTGCTGAATAAATTCACCATACACCATTACATGCGAATATTTTGACATTTGACTTGTGATTGCCTCTGTAACTTTTGGGTGACTGTGTCCAAGACTGTTGGCAGAAACACCTGCAATAAAATCTAAATAACCTTTTCCAGAGGTATCAAATATATAAGAGCCTTTTGCATGAGATACTTCAATAGCGAGTGGGTGAGGAGATGTTTGTGCTTGGTATTTTAAAAAGTCTGCTTTCATTTTTTTTTCTTAGCAGTCTTTCTTTCTTCTTTTGCCGCTTTCTTTTTTTCGTCTACATCTTGCATTTCTTTTTCAGATAAGACAGGAAGAGGGTTTGCAGCTGAAATACTATCTTGAACCCGTTGTAATTCTTTCGTAGCAAGTTCACGTATTCTTTTTTCTTCAGCGTCTTTAATTGCTTGAGCTCTTGCCTCACGTTCTTTAATACGCTCTTGAATCATGATAGCTTCATCTTTTGGATCATGTCTAAAAATATCATCTTTGTCAACCGGCTTTTCATCTTCACGCCAAACAAAACCTTTTATTTTTCTATCGTTTACATGAATTTCTTCTTCTGGATAGGTTTTTCCATCAGGGTCTACTAAAAAGGCAATGGTTTGTATAATTGAATTTTCTAACTCAACTTGAATATTACTGCAATATATTTTTGTAATTCCGATTAAATCTTGTTCCTCATTTCTAACATAATGCAATACTTCTCCATTACCCATTACATCAACTACTTGCAAATCATTATCTATAAATTTACCATAGAGATTCCTTCCTTTTGTTTGATTATATCCTGCAGAATCTTTTTGGATTAAAAAGGCATTATTTAGCACTTTAAGAGAGTCTAACTTCTGTGTAATAGAATCTGATAAAAAATGAATTACATCTCCAGTGATTTGGTTTCCTTCGGACCACAAAACAGGTTTTCTAAACATTTTTGTCAATCCAGTTTTTTCGACACTCACTAAAGAATCACATTTACCTCTGAGATCAATTTTGTAAAATTTGACATGATGATAAGCTCGTATAATTCTATTGTTAACCTTTCCGGTAACCAACAAGGTGTCTCCATGAATATACATAGAATCCTTTTCTACTAACGAAATTGCGACCGCTTTATCAACAACAAAAGCAGAATCTTTATCTTTAAAAACCTCAGCATATCCACCTTTTAATGTACTGTCATTAATGGTGTCAGTCAATTTGATATTCCCTGTTGCAGATGAAAAGTTAGAATTTCCATTGTGATATAAACTATCACCTTCAATCAATCTATCTTCATATTGAATCCAAGAGTTTTTGGTAAGGTGAGATATTTTATTTTTAGTATCGCTAAATCCTTTTTCGGTAAATACAACACTTTCGGCACTTGTAATAGTTGATGGTCCATAAAGGAAAGCTCTACCAGAATCAGTATAATAATCAAGATGATTAGATTCAATTACATGATCTGGGTTTGTTACTATTACATCATCCTTAGCTTGAAATTTTTTGGTCGTTAAAAAATAATTGCCAGTATTACTTACTAACACATTAACACTATCTTTTATGGTGCCTTTTTCATTGTAATATAAATGTTGATTATCTCTATCAAAATATAACTTCTCAGTAGATAAGGTCATTGAAGGGTCTTTTAAAACGACATTACCCCATGCTCTTGCCAAATTTTTATTAGCATCATAATCGGCAAATTTGCTAGTTTGTATTACAGTATCACCTTGGTTCATCACGACATCACCTAGGGCTTTCATATAATTTTTCTTAGAATATAATTCTATTTGCTTACAGCGAATTGTAGCTCCATCTATTTCGGCATATACATTACCAATAGATATCATAGCTTCAGGATTGTCAGGATCTGTATAAGTAATATCAGCATTTATGACTTTTATTTTTTTCTTTTGCTGCCCAAAAGAAACTATTGAAATACTGATAAATAGGAAGAAAAAAATTCTTTTCATTCTTGATTTTTTGTTCAGATACAAATCTAATTATTAAATGTTGATTATAGAATTTTATTGTTCAAATTAAAAAGGTTTCTAACTTTTGTTAAAAACCTTTTTAATTATTTTAAATATTCAGATTTTCTGAAGTAAGTTCTTCAGAATGATATTTTATTACCTCAATATAGTCTGCTTTCTATCAGGACCTACTGATACAATTTTAATAGGCACATTAACTTCTTTTTCTATAAATGCGATATAATCTAATAGGTTTTGTGGTAACTCATCTGCAGATGTCATTGCAGTTAAATCTTCACTCCATCCTTTAAATTTAGAATAAATTGGAGTTACATTTTCTGGTTCAATATTATAAGGAAAATGAGAAATTTCATTACCATTATAATTATAAGAAGTACACACTTTCAAAGTGTCAAAACCAGAAAGCACATCGCCTTTCATCATCATTAATTGTGTAACACCATTTACTTGTACGGCATATTTTAAAGCTACAATATCTAACCATCCGCAACGTCTCGGGCGCCCTGTAGTAGCACCAAACTCATGACCCACTTTTGCCATTCTTTCGCCATCTTCATCAAACAATTCGGTAGGGAAAGGTCCAGATCCTACACGTGTAGTGTAAGCTTTAAATATTCCAAATACTTCACCAATTTTGTTAGGAGCAACTCCCAAACCTGTACAAGCACCAGCGGCGGTTGTGGTAGATGAAGTTACAAAAGGATAGGTGCCAAAATCGACATCTAATAAAGATCCTTGTGCGCCCTCGGCCAAGACAGTTTCACCATTTTTCATAGCGTTGTTTAAATATTCTTCGCTATCAATAAAAGTTAATTGCTTTAATCGCTCTATTCCTTTTTCAAAATTATCTTGTAATTCTTTTAAGTCAAAGTTTAACTCAACACCATAAAATTCAATCATTTTAAGATGTTTTTTTGTTAATTTTTCATAGCGCTCTTGCCAATCGTTCATTTCTAAATCACCAACGCGTAAACCATTTCTACCAGTTTTATCCATATAAGTTGGACCAATACCTTTTAAAGTAGAGCCTATTTTTTCTTTTCCCTTTGCTTTTTCTGAAGCCGAATCTAGCAAACGGTGAGTTGGTAAAATTAAATGAGCTTTACGTGAGATTAATAATTTAGATTTAAAGTCAATATTAAATTGCCCTAAATTATCCAATTCATTTTTAAAAATAACGGGGTCAATGACTACACCGTTACCAACAACATTTATAGCCGTTTTATGAAATATCCCTGAGGGAATGGTATGCAATACGTGTTTGTAACCGTCAAAAATTAAGGTGTGTCCTGCATTTGGACCTCCTTGAAAACGAGCGATAATATCGTAGTCTCCAGTTAGTACATCAACAATTTTTCCTTTTCCTTCATCGCCCCATTGCAATCCTAATAATAAATTTACAGCCATTGTGTGTTGTTAAAAAATGTTAGCTATCCTCTTTTTTGGTTCCGTAGAAATAAAGAGAATGAGAATGAATATTTATATTAAATGTTTCTTCAATTGTTTTTTTGATAAAGTGTATTCTAGGGTCACAAAATTCCATTACTTCATCACTATCTGTCAAAATCACATGATCGTGTTGCTTGTCAAAATATGATTTTTCGTAATGTGCTTGACTTTGTCCAAATTGATGCTTACGTACTAAACCGCACTCCAATAATAATTCTATTGTATTGTAAAGAGTAGCTCTAGAAACACGATACTTTTTATTTTTCATGTTGATATACAAAGATTCTATGTCGAAATGATCATTTTCATCATAAATTTCTTGAAGTATAGCGTATCGCTCGGGCGTTTTTCGATGGTTGTTTGCCTCTAAGTATTTAATAAATACTTCACGAACGATTGCTTGATTTTCTTTGTTATCAGTCATTTAATTTATTTCAAAATTAAAGAAGCAAAATTAAGGTTAATTTTGGTATTCTGCTTCTTATAAAATAGATTTTATCAACTTTAAATGTGAATAAAATTAGTGCTTATGAATACGCTCTACTTTTTCTATTCCATCTATTTTTTTAATGCTTTTAATTAGTTGTTGAAGCTGTTTGTTGTTTTTAACACCTAAACTCATTTTACCATCAAAAATTCCTTGGTTTCCACTAATATTTAAACTTCTAATATTTACATGCATGCTGTTTGAAATAGTTCTGGTTAACTCATTGACTAGTCCAAAATTATCAGTGCCACTTATGCTCAAAAACACAATAAACTCTTGTTGAGAAGAATCTATCCATTTTGCTTGAATAATGCGATAGGCATAATTAGCTCTTAAACTTACTGCATTTGGACAATCTTTTTTGTGTAGTTTGATACCTTCATTAATCGTTAAAAACCCAAATACTTTATCACCAGGAATTGGATTGCAGCATTGCGCTAATTTATAATCTAACTTTTCTTCATCCTGCCCAAACACCAACATGTCAAATTTCTTGTTGACTTCGTCTTTTAATAAATTTTCATCTTTATTAGGTGCACGTCGTTTTGTACGGTTTTTAAAGAAATTCATAAACGCATTACTTCGTTGTGCTACAAAGTCTTTAAGCTGTTTGTTTTCTATAGATCCATTTCCCATCCTATAAAACAAATCAAAACTTGTTTTTAATTTTAAATAGGATGTTAACTCATTGACAATATTTTCATTAAAGGTTAATTTTAATGAACGAAGTTTACGTGCTAAAATTTCCTTTCCTTCATTTGCAATTTCTTTATTTTCTTCTTTTAATGCAGCTTTAATTCTGGTTCTAGCTCTTGCAGTAACAACAAAATCTAACCAGCGTATGTTGGGTTTTTGATGACTTGCCGTAACTATCTCTACTTGATCTCCACTTTTTAAAATATGACTTATTGGGCGTAATTTTCCATTTACTTTGGCGCCTCTACATCGCATTCCAACTTCTGTGTGAATTGAAAAAGCAAAATCGAGAGCAGACGCATCTTTTGGAATTGCTTTTAAATCACCTTTTGGGGTAAAGACAAAAATTTCATCGGCATATAGGTTGAGTTTAAAATTCTCTACAAAATCTACAGCATCATCATCGGGGTTTTCTAGAGTGTCCTTTAAACGATTAAGCCAATTGTCTAGTCCGCTATCTTTTTCACTAGCATTTTTGTATTTGTAATGAGCAGCATATCCTTTTTCAGCGATTTCATTCATTCTATCAGATCTAATCTGGACCTCTACCCAACGTCCGCGTGGTCCCATTACTGTAATATGAAGCGATTCATACCCAGTTGTTTTGGGCTGCGTAATCCAATCTCTAAGGCGAACAGGGTTAGGTTGGAAGTGGTCTGTTACAATGGAGTAAATTTTCCACGCATCAAATTTCTCGTGTTGTGAATTTGATTTATAAACAATTCTAATAGCAAACTTATCATATATTTCATCATAAGTCACTTGCTGTACCAACATTTTTCTGCGAATAGAATAGATAGATTTACTGCGACCTTTAATGGTATATTTAAATCCTTCCTGATTTAAAGAATCTTTAATCACTTTAGCAAAAGCTCGAATGTATTTGTCTTGTTCTTCTTTACTATCTTTAACTTTACTCTGAATCTCTTCAAATATTTCTGGTTCTGTATATTTTAGACCAAGATCTTCTAATTCGGTTTTAATATTGTACAGACCCAACCGATGAGCAAGAGGGGCATAGATATATAAAGTTTCAGAGGCAATTTTTAATTGTTTGTATCCTGGCATTGCATCCATAGTTTGCATGTTGTGCAACCTATCAGCAATTTTTATAAGAATTACGCGTACATCATCATTGAGTGTCAAGAGCATTTTTCTAAAATTCTCTGCTTGTATAGAAGCATCTTGCTCTTTGTTTAAGCGCGAAATTTTTGTCAATCCATTTACAATTCGTGCAATGGTTTCTCCAAACTCTTGTTCAATATCATCTAAGGTATAATGAGTATCTTCAACAACATCATGTAATAAAGCAGCAATGATAGAGGTTGTACCCAAACCAATTTCATAAGCAACAATTTTGGCTACTGCAATTGGGTGATAAATATATGGCTCACCAGTTTTTCTGCGTTGGTCGCTATGTGCTTCAACAGCTAAATCAAATGCCTTACGGATATTCTTTTTATCTGTAGCAGTTAGGCGTTGATAAGTTCCCTTTAAAAGGTCTTTATAGCGTCTAGCGATTTCTTTGTTTTCTTCTTCTAAGCTCACGGTGTATGTCATAGAATAAAAGTAGTAGATTTATTTTAATTGGCAAGAAGTATTTTATTTTTCTTCAGTTCTATTTAAATACCTTTTCTTAAGAAGAAAGAAGCTCTTCAGATATAGAAATCTAAATAGCTCCTTTTAAATTGGATTTAAAAATAAAACAAATTACAACTTTTTAAATATGATGAAATTAATTCTTGAAATTTATGAATTGTTATTTATTTTTAAGCATTAATTCAATTAGGTATGAAAATAGAAGATACTAATAAATTAAGAGAGGTATATGGTTTTCCATCAGGAAGAGCAAAGAAAAAAGTTTTAAATTCTTTAGAGAAACATTCAAAACACTTTATAAAATGCGCTCCTTTTATTGTGCTGTCAACGGTAAATAATCAAAATAAGATGGATGCTTCACCAAGAGGAGGGAACTCAGGATTTGTTAAAATTTTGAATGGCAATCAATTGATTATACCTGATTTTAAAGGAAATAATCGAATAGATAGTTTGATAAATGTCATTGAAACTAAAACAATTGGATTGCTTTTTATGATTCCAGGAATTGATGAAACCTTAAGAATTAATGGCTCAGCAATAATAGAGACTTCTGAAAAATATATTGAGTTATTTAAAGAAGAACCTAAAATGCCTATTACATGTATAAAAGTTACTATTGATGAACTCTTTTTGCATTGTGCAAAGGCTTTTATGCGATCAAAACTTTGGGACATTTCTAAACATACAAGTCCAAATGATTTTCCAACGATGGGAATGATGCTTAAAGATCAGTTAAATACACCTCAAGAGGCAGAATCTAGAGAGCAAATGATAAAACGATATCGTAAAGATATTTAGTTATTTCATTAAATTCACAATTCGTTCTCTTAGAGTTGGATGAGAATAATGCATAAATACATAAGCTTTATGTGGGGTTAAATTGCTTAAGCTATTCTTAGATAATTTCTTAAGTGATGAAACTAAAGGGGTTGCACCATAATTTATTTTGGCAAAATCATCTGCTTGGTATTCGAATTTTCTGGATATTATATTCATTAATAACCCTGTAATTTCTGAAATGGGAGAATAGAGAATTCCGAAAGCAATTAAACCAATATGAAAACTTTGCTGAGTACCTAAAGCTTCAGACAATAAAGGGTTGCTGATTAAAAGAGATAAAATATACAATGTTAACCCAGTGAGTAAGATGGATGCAATCAAATTAAAAATAGTGTGCTTGCGTTTGTAATGCCCAACTTCATGAGCCAAAACAGCAACAATTTCTTTGGTTGTTAAATCATTGATAAGGGTGTCGTATAATACAATCCTTTTTGTTTTACCAAATCCTGCAAAATAAGCATTAGCCTTACTTGAACGCTTAGAACCATCAATTACAAAAATATTGTCGAGTTTAAAATTGACTTTTTTGGCAAACTGTTCAATCTCAGTTTTCAATGCTCCTTCCTTTAAGGGAGTTTGCTTATTGAATAGTGGTACAATCAAAGTTGAGTAGAACATGTTCATAAATAAGGTAAATAGAGCAACCAGTCCCCAAGCATAGATCCAAAACAGATTTCTTGCAAATTCATAAAACCATACGATTAGGGATAAAATGAGTCCACCAATAACAATAGTCATTAACCAACCTTTCAATTTATCAATCCAAAATAATTTTTTAGTAGATTTATTGAAACCAAATTTATCTTCAATTACAAAAGTTTTATAATATGAAAAAGGAGTTGTTAGAATATCACTTCCTAACATGATAATTCCGAAAAAAATGAGGGCTATTACAATATTGTCATCACTTATATTTCTTGCGTAATCATCTACAATTTTAAATCCGTCTAAAAAGAAAAATAATAAAGTTAATATTATTGAAAATGTGGATGTTATGGTGTTGAATCTAAAGTTTATCTTTTTGTAATTTTGTGATTTTATATATTCAGTTTTATCATATACATCAGCGACTTCTTTTGGTAAGACATCCCCAAAATGTTTTGCATTTATAAAGTCAAGAATTTTATCGAAAATAAAGTTAATAATTAGGATTGCAATGATAATATAAAAGAGGATTGTTGGAGTCATAAGTGTATGGTCTTTGCTTGACTTTTTAAAAGTCGTGGCAATTTGTTTGTATTTATTTAATCAATTTAAAATTATAATGAGATCGCTTTATCATTCGCACCTCACTTTTCTCGAAGACAGGTTATTTAAAATTTCGCTGTCTTTTCGCTTCAAAAATAAGAATTCCCGCAGCAACAGAAACATTCATAGAGTCAATTTCACCTTGCATGGGTATAATAATATTTTTGGTAGAATTCTCTAGCCATTCATCTGTTAGTCCTGTTGCTTCTGTACCAACAACAATAGCAGTGGCTCTTGTAAAATCTTGTAGGTGATAATTTTCAGAATCTTCTTTTAATACAGCACAAAAATTATTGATTTTATTTTTATTTAAAAATTCAATTATTTCAGAAGTAGTTCCTGTAGCAATCTGATTGGTAAAGACACAGCCTACACTAGAACGAATAATATTGGGGTTGTATATATCTGTTTTTGGGTTTGCAATAATAACAGCGTCCACATTAGCGGCATCGGCGGTTCTTAAAAAGGCACCAATATTTCCAGGTTTTTCAGGAGCTTCAGCAATAAGGATTAGTGGAGTAGTAGTGCTGAATTCAATTTGTTCTAAAGATAAATTTTTAAATTTTGCTAATGCAACAATTCCTTCAGTAGTAGAACGATATGCTAGTTTTTGATATATTTCATTAGAAACTTCTAAAACTTCGACGTTTATTGCATCTGTGATTTCTTCTACATCAGAAATAGAAGTGATAGAACAGTCAAATAGTACTTTTTCTATTTCGTATCCTCCTTTAATAGCTAATTCGAGTTCTCTTTTTCCTTCAATTAAAAAACGATCTGTTTTCTTTCGAGCCCGCGATTTTTCTTTTAATTGAAAAATTTGTTTGATAAAAGGGTTTTGTAAACTGCTAATTTTTTTAAGAAACATTTAATGATTAGTTTTGAACATAGCAAATTTACTGCATTATGAAGCAAAGATTACTTTTTTCTTTAATGATTTTATTTACGTATACTATTTGGGCTCAAGTCCAGCCTCCACCGCCTTGTGGTTTTTGGGTTTCATATGCATGTGATGTAAATGGAGATGGTTTTGAAGAATTTAATCTAGATGTTTTATATCCGTTCAGTTTTTGTCTTGCATCTACTCTTAATCAAGAAGATTATCATCCAACAACCTATTATGAAAGTGAGGAAGATGCTCAAAATGCTGAAAATGCTATAGCAAACTCTTCAATGTTTTTAAGTAACAGTTATTCTCAAATTATTTATTTTAGGGCTGAAAAAATAGTGCCTGATGGTTCATATGATGTTCTAACTGGACATGGTTCTCTAGATATTATACCCATAACGACTCCAAATACACCAACACCATTGACAAATTGTGATACAAATGGTAATGGAATAAGTATATTCAATTTGATGTATAAAAATGAAGAAATTTTAGCAGGCCTTGATAATAACGAATATATGATTTCATATTTTGAATCATACGCTGACGCTGAAACTAGCATGAATGAAATCAATGACGAATTGTATACAAACACCACACCTTATTTGCAAACGATTTATGCGAAGGTTCAATATCAAAATTTGTCAGCATGTGATGCGATAGTAGAGTTAGACTTGATAGTGCTTGATGTTTGTGACAACCTTGGAGTTTATTTAACCTATTATGGAGTGCCTCCAAGACCAGGTTTTAATTTTATTAATAGATTGTATTTAAAAAATGAAGGCACCTTGACTATTAATTCTGGTAGTGTTGAGTATATTTATGATGGGTTGCTTGAGTTTAATAACACATTAAATGTAAACCCTAATTACACAATTACACAAACTTCAAATGGGTTTACTGTAGACTTTGTTAATCTTTTGCCAAATGAAACTGAAGTAATTGATATATCCATGTATTGCCCAGTATCAGTAAATATTGGTGAACTAACAACTAATTCTGTAGTTTATACGACGAATTCTGATGATATTTTAGAACAAAATGACGAATCATCTTTAACCCAAACTGTTGTTGGCTCCTACGACCCTAATGATGTTATTGAATCTCATGGCCCTACAATTTTATTCGAAGATTTCACATCTGATGATTATTTGTTTTATACTGTTAGATTTCAGAATATAGGTACAGCTGAAGCTATTGATGTTAGAATAGAAAATGTTTTAGATAGTAAATTAGATGAATCTACTTTTCAAATTTTGGGCTCTAGTCATAGTAATAGCTTAAATAGGATTGGTAACAAACTGGTTTGGACATTTAATAATATAGATTTACCAAGCGAAAGTATGGATGAACCTAATAGTCACGGATTTGTATATTATAAAATTAAACCTACTGCGGGTTATGGTGTAGAAAATATTATACCTAATGCGGCTGATATTTATTTTGATTTTAATTCAGCAGTTGAGACCAATACTTTTGAAACCGAATTTGTGATAACAATTGTGCTTTCTGAAGAGAGTAATAGTATTTCTAAATTTTCTATTTTTTCCAAACCCAGCAAGTAATATTGTTAATATTAAATTTAATAATACTTTAGGAGAAGATTTAACTGTTATTATTTATGATATTCAAGGCAAATTAGTTTTAACTAAAAAAATACATGATTCTAATGAAAATCAGTTAGATATATCACATTTAGAAGAAGGATTCTATTTTGTAAAACTGAAAAAAAGACAAGGAGAAATAATAAAAAAACTAATCCTAAAAAGAGTTCATTAACAGTTTTTACAAAAGGTTTTTGCTAAAACATTTGTTTCTATAGAATTCTTTTAAGCGGGTTTTGAAAACTTGATATCTTTTTTAACATGCGGTAAAAGTACAGTTAAAATTAAAACAATCTATTATCTATTCCGAATTTACCAAGCTTGCTACTATCCAAAAAAAGCACTTCAATTCCAATTACAAAACGCCATCTACTTATATGTATTTTAGAAAACGCATCTTGATTAATTGTAGAGTCTATAGGTAAACTATTGGGCTTATTGGTCTTAGAACTTCCACGTGAATAAATTGCCCCTCCAATAAAGTTAGCCCATTTATGAGATACGTTTACCCCAAAACCGACATGAAGATAATCAGTTTCAAAATTAATATCTTTTGATGTTGCCGCTGGAGAAACTTCTGAAGATTGGTTTTGTACAAACGGAGAGTAATCTGACGAAAAACTACCATATCCACTAATGGCTTTAGAGAAATATACTTCTGCACCTAATCCAAAATTTAAAACAGGTTTTAATTCTTCATTGAATTTTATGGGTGGAATGTCTTGTTCTGTTTCGCTATTTAACTCAGGAATTTCAATTCTTTCATATTCGTTTATTTTAGCATTATAGCTTAAGCCTACATGTAATTTATGTTTTTTTATAGGTATTCCTGCTCCTGCTGATAATCCTATTGGGTATTTTCTCTTAGCATTTAAATCATCAAAGTCATTAAATGTAAAAATATCTTCTCCGCTGCCTAACCCAGAGAGATACTCTTTGTATTTAAATTTCCCTTTATTTAAAACCTCTAGATAAGGTAAATCAATATTTAGCCCTAATTCTATTTTTGGCAGTACCCAAGCAACCGCAATTTTAGCGAAAAGACCATAAGATTTCTGTTCAAAATGGACATTACTACTATAACTTATTACTTCATCTATTGGACTAATAGTATTTAAAGACTCTGAATACCCATTTTCAAAAGTATAGGTAGAAAAAAATAATGATGCACCAACACTAAAATTAGGAGCAACTGTTTTTGCCCAAGAGCCACCAACCCAATTTTCTCTAAGTTTATTTTCTATTCTAGTAGCATTCACATATTTTTCTATATCAGCAGTGTTTTCAAAAATATCATTTTGCTCGATCTGGCTGTTGTATCCAACAGAAAGGTCAGATCTGTTTCTTGAAAACACTGCATACGCAAATTGATGGCCTTCAAGCTTTTTTATTTTAAAAGTACCAGCTACCATGCTTGGAATCCCATTAAAATTTGAAGATGATATATCATGCCCATCTAAAGTTATATTGCCTAATTTAATATTAGTGAGTTGGTACATTTTGGCATTAATCAAAAAAACAGGTTCTTCAACCAAAGCCAATCTTGCAGGATTGTAATAGGTAGCTCCCAAATCATCAACACTCCCAGTAACGTTTCCATTTAGTAGAACTGACCTGTTACCGAAATTTTCAAACTTGTAATTCCGCTGTGCAACTATTTGTAAGTTACAGCTACTAATTACTAATAAAAGAAATACAAGTTTTCTCACTTAAATAAAATTAGTGCGATTTATTCTTCAGAATATTTAGTCATGTAGCGCTCAAACAACTCTGTTTGATGTGATTCTAAACTGATTTCTCTTCCTTGAATAAATGCATACGATAAGATATTGGTACGCATATCTAAGGCATCACCTTCTGATATAAATAAGGTAGCATCTTTACCAACTTCAAGTGTTCCAACGATGTTATCAATTCCCAAAATTTTTGCAGCATTCAAAGTAATTAGTTTCAAGGCCTCTTCTTTATCTAAACCATAAGCAGCAAAAGTACCTGCATAAAAAGGTAGATTTCTTGCTTGCATACGCTCCATTTGACCTTCAACTCCAATTGCAACAACTACACCTTTATCCATTAACATTTTGGCATGCTTGTAGGGAAAGAAAATATCTTCATCAGAATGTGAAGGTAGGCGGTGTGCTCTATCTAAAATTACAGGAATATTATTTGCAGCTAAAATATCAGCTACTTTATGAGCTTCTGCTCCATGAACAATCACTAAATTCTTAATACCGGTTTCTTTACAAAAGTGGATTACATCTATAATTTCTTTTTGTCCACTAACATGCACATAAAACCGCTGCTCTCCGTTAAATAGATCTTCAACAGCTTCAAAAGGAATGTTCATAGGAGATTTTAAACCAGACAAATAAGCTTGTGCTTCTGCCATAAATGTCTTAATATCATTTACGGATTCAGCATATTTTTTATTAGCCTTAGGGCCTTTGTCTTCTCCTAGCCACCATTTACCAAAACTAATACTAGATGGCCAGTTTACATGAATGCCATCATCAATTTTTATTGCCGCATCTTCCCAGTTCCAAGCATCAAATTGCACGATGGAAGATGTTCCGGAAATAGTACCACCTCTAGGTGTTATTTGCCCCATTAAAACCCCATTTGGTCTCAATGTTTCTGTAACTCTAGATTCTGCATTATAAGCAATCAAACTTCTGATATGTGGAATCATTTCACCTACTTCATCAGTGTCTTTAGTTGCTCTTACCGCATCTATTTCTAAAATTCCGTTTGATGTGTTAGAAACTATAAATCCAGGATATACATGTTTTCCAGTAGCTTCAATCTTTTTTGAAAAATTGCTAGTATCAGCCTCAGACACCGCTCCAACAAATGTAATTTTACCTTGATCAAAGCCTATAGCAGCATTTTCAATAATTTGTCCGTTACCCAAATGTGCAGTGACACCTATAATTAATATAGATTCACTTTGAGCAGATGCTGGAGTTTGTTGTGCTACTGCACCAAGACTCATAAGTAATAGGGCAATAGTTATTTTTTTAATTAATTTTTTCATCTTCAATATTTTATAAATTTTCTAAACTATCACAATGCAACAACACTTTTTCCTTTTTAACAGGAGTTTGTGTTTTCATCCCTTTATTTTTTGCCTGAATCATCATGTTGATTAACTCGTTGCGTTCTGTTTTGATTTCTTTATTCATGCGCTCGTTTGAGACGATATCAAAATAGGTTACACCTTCAATCATAGTTCTTTCAGCTTTTGCATAAATTGATAATGGGTTGTCGCTCCATAAAACTAAATCAGCATCTTTACCAACTTTAATACTTCCAACCTTGTCATCAATGTGTAATAGTTTGGCAGGGTTTAAAGTAACAAACTTCCAAGCTTCTTCTTCTGATAGCCCACCATATTTAACAGCTTTTGCGGCTTCTTGATTTAATCTTCGGCTCATTTCTGCATCATCAGAATTAAAAGCAACTGTAATACCTTGACTGTGCATAATGGCGCCATTAAAAGGGATTGCATCATTTACTTCATATTTATACGCCCACCAATCTGAGAAAGTAGAACCGCCAACTCCGTGTGATTTCATTTTGTCTGCAACTTTGTAGCCTTCTAAAATATGTGTGAATGTATTGATATTAAAATCAAATTTTTCAGCAACTTTCATAAGCATATTAATTTCTGATTGTACATAAGAATGGCAAGTAATAAATCGTTCTTTATTTAAAATTTCGGCAATCACTTCCATTTCAATATCCTTTCTGTACGATGCGCCAGATTTCTTTTTTGCATCATATTCCTTTGCGCGTTGAAAATAATCTATGTACACTTGTTCAACACCCATTCTTGTTTGTGGGAATCTCACAGTTTGAGAATCACCCCAATTGGATTGTTTTACATTTTCACCTAAAGCAAATTTGATGAATTTTGGACGATTTTTATAAAGTAATTCCTCGGCAGAAACACCCCATTTTAATTTAATCAATGCAGCACGCCCACCAATAGGATTTGCTGAACCATGTAAAAGTTGTATTGTAGTAACACCACCTGCAAGATTTCTATAAATATTAATATCGTCTGGGTCTAATACATCTTCTTGAGTAACTTCGGCAGTAGAATTATGTCCCGCTTCATTAACAGAAGTCAGAGCTATATGAGAATGCTCATCTATAATACCTGATGTTAAATGCTTACCGGTTCCATCAATTAGAGTTGTGCCAGATACTTTTAATCCTTTTCCAATTTTAGAGATTTTTCCATCTTTAACCAGTACATCTGTTTGTTCTAAAATTCCATCGACTTCATTTGTCCAAACAGTTACGTTTTGAAATAAAATAGATTGTTGTTTTGGTAACTCTTTAAATCCAAAAGCAACATTTGGATAGGTGAGTGGTTTTACTATTGGTAATTTCTTCTCTTCCTTTTTCTTCTCATCCTTTTTCTCCTTATCAGCTTTTTTAGTTGCAGTCCACTTGATATTATTACCATTGGTCAATTCACCACTACCAGTAAGATTATCATTAGAAGTAATTGCTGCTGTCAATCGCACAAATTCGGTTTTATCTTTATTTAAAGGAGTGTAAAATAAATTAATCCAACCGTTGGTGTAAGAAATCTTAGAGTTCACTTTTAAGGAGTCCAATTTTAGTTCAGATTTTGGTTTTGAAATTTCGCCAGTAATATTTAGTTTGTACGATTTATTGGCAATGCTTAAGGTGTAACTACCACGAATGTCTTTTACAGTCATATCAGTAATTACATTTTTAGTTCCTTGCACCCAGTTTTCATATAGGGTTGATTTTTTGTCAAATACATCACCTGAGGTAATTAAGAAATTGGCATAAGAACCTTTGGTTAACGTTCCTATTTCTGAACTCTTTCCTAATAGTTTAGCTGGAATTGTAGTTAAAGAAGCCAATGCAGTTTCTTTGTCTAGTCCGTATTCAATAGCTTTTAATAAATTGGATTTGAAATCTTTAATTGCTTTTAAATCAGAAGTAGTCAATGCAAAGTTAACTCCATTATCAGCTAAAACAGATGGGTTTGTAGGTGCTTGATTCCATTGACGCATCATTGTTAAATCAACTTTAGAATCAAAATAGGGGTCACTAACATCATAAGCATTCGGAAATTTAATAGGGATGATATAACTCGCATTTGAATTTTTAATTTCATTTAAGCCCTCATATTCAAACCCACCACCTTTAATAATGTAATTCAAACCAAACTCTTTGGCAATTTTTGCACCTCTCAAATCATTGTCTAAACTATTGGCTTCAAAAATAATCGGTAAGTTTTTAGAATTATTTAAAGCCTTTAAAGCTAAGTCTGTAGTTTTAGAATTCCCTTTTGCATACCAAGAAGCATCCATATAAGTTTGACGAATTAGTGCCATGGCACCCATGGTAGAAGTTGGGTAGCTTTGCTTAGAAGTTTTTGATTTTGTAAATGAAACATGCTGTGTCGCATCGGTGTCAATAATTCTAATTTCATTACTATCAGTTGTGTTTAGCGCAACTACAAGTCCAGTTCCTCTCATAATACCATCTTGTTGATGTGTACTCACTACCCCAAATCCAGCAGTTATAAATTCTTTTGCTTTTTTGTCATCAAATTTAAAATCATTAAAGCCTCTTTGATCTGGTATGATGTGGTCATTCCAATAATAACCTTTTCGTGATGCATCATATTGTGGTGCTCTACTACCGCTAGGACTCTTTGGTTTTTTAATACCAAAATTGGTATACATATCAATAAAAGAAGGATAAATGTGTTTATCCTTTAGGTCAATGACAATACAATTTTTTGGAAGATTGACATTTGTACCAACACTCACTACTTTTTGATTTTGGATAAGCAAGGTTCCTTTTTCAATAGTTTGCGTTGGACCCACATGAATGGTTGCATTTGTAAATGCTGTAAATTTTTCATTAACAGATTTTACTCCGATACTTTCAGGGAAGTATTCCTGAGCAATAAGCTGGTTGACCATAAATAGTAACAAGCAACTAAGCAATAGTTTTTTCATAAGATTTGGTTTAAGCGGATAAAAATAGTGTTTTAATTTGATTCTAAAAATGGATGTTGTTGATTGTAATTAATTAGCATACCAACCATTTTATTGTAACTTTTAATTCCCTCAGGTTGTTTATTTACTTTTAAGAATTGATTAAAAATCTGTTTAAAATAAATTTCAAAAGGGTTTTGGTAAGAATTCCAAAACTCGTGAGATTCACGCATGTTTTTTACAATTCCTTTATTGATGCTTTTAAAAGCCACTTTATATTTTTCTTTATCATGACCATATAAATCATTCATAGCATAGCGCAATGCCATATAATACCCTGAGTATTGAAAATAAACATCTTCATTGTTTATTGCTGATAAAAATCCAATAAAATTGGCTTCGTTTTCTGCTGCATATCCCAATTGATGCGCTACTTCATGACAACTTGTAGCAGGGTAAGATACCATCGGATTTAAACGATTAACCTGTGCCTCTCCAGTAAATGGGTTTAGATATCCAGAAAACCCCATGTAAGTAAGTGGTAAACTAATTATCGAATTTTTAATGGAAGTAGATTTGTATTTGAATTGTGGATATGCTTGGCTCAAATCTGAATAGCCATTTTCTACCTTATTATATAACTCCTTTTTTGTATGTGGAATTTCTACTTTTAAAGTGTCATTATGTGTAATGATAATTTGTAGATGATTCACTTTATTGATGAGTTGATTTGTAAATATTTCTAACTCTTCAGTTGTGTAATCAGTGGATACAATTTTGAGTGATTTTTGCAAGGGCTCTCTAAAATAATTTAACCCCCAAAAGGTGTGAAAACAAAAATAAAGGATAGAGAGGTTTGCTACAATTCTTACCAATTTAATTTTTCGGATTTTAACAACTCGAATGATTGTTCTAAGAATTATAAAACCAAGAATGATATAAAAAACATCACCTATAGAAAAAGGAATCCATCCAAAAATAATTCTAAAAAATCGAGAAATGTATGGGTATAATCCTAAAGAATAATAATTTTCAATGAAAGATGATTTTGAAGAAATAAGCTGAATTAATAACCATTGAATTGGGAGTAGTATTGCTAAAATCAGATTTAATTTTCTATTTTTCATCACCCAAAAATAGCAAAATTTTTAGATTCTAAAAATGTTAAGCAGTTATGAACAAATTGTTTAGTTATGAACAAAAACTGTGTACAAATTAAATCTGTTTTTAAAAGAAAGATTGAGACATAAAAGATACATTTGTTGTCATGGAAAACGCAAAATCATTTAAACCAAAATCGCCAAAGAGAAATACTGTAATCAACCTTGAAAAAGGAAAATTGCCACCGCAAGCTGTTGAGCTGGAGACCACAGTATTAGGTGCAATGATGATTGACAAAAAAGGTGTTGACGACGTAATTGATATTTTGCATCCAGATGCTTTTTACAAAGAATCACATCAAGAAATTTACAATGCTATACTTACGTTATTTCATAATTCTGAACCGATTGATTTAAGAACAGTTTCTAATCAATTGCGAAAAAACGCAAAACTAGAATTTGCAGGAGGTGATTATTATTTGATTGGTTTAACCCAAAAAGTGGCATCTACAGCACATATTGAATTCCATGCACGTATTATTTTACAAAAATTTATTCAACGTAAATTAATTTCTATCTCCTCTGAAATTATTGAAGAAGCCTATAGTGAAACGATTGATGTTTTCGATTTATTAGACGATGCAGAAACAAAATTATTTGAAGTCACTCAAGGAAATTTAAAGAAAGGATCAGAAGATTCACAATCTTTGGTTAAGCAAGCGATAGATAAAATAGAAGAAATATCAAACAAAGAGGGTATGAGCGGTGTGCCGTCTGGTTTTAGAAAATTAGATGAGCTAACATCGGGATGGCAACCTTCAGATTTAGTGATTTTGGCAGCAAGACCTGGTATGGGTAAAACAGCATTTGTAATGTCTATGGCAAAAAATATTGCGATTGGGCATGACCAAGCTGTAGCAGTTTTTTCATTAGAGATGTCTTCTGTACAATTAATTACTCGTATGATTTCTAGTGAAACAGGAATCCCTTCTAGTAAACTTAGAAAAGGAAACCTAGAACCACACGAATGGGAACAACTAAATGTAAAAGTGAAAAATTTATCTAGCGCACCTTTATTTATTGATGATACACCCTCCTTGTCAATTTTTGATTTACGTGCAAAAGCAAGACGTTTGGTTTCTCAACACGATGTAAAAATTATTATTATTGATTATCTACAACTGATGACTGCAGGCTCAAGTTCTGGAGGAAATCGTGAGCAAGAAATTTCAATGATTTCTAGAAACTTAAAAGCTTTAGCAAAAGAATTAGCAGTTCCTGTGATTGCTTTATCACAATTATCACGTGCAGTTGAAACACGTGGAGGAAATAAAAGGCCATTACTTTCTGACCTTCGTGAATCTGGAGCAATTGAGCAAGATGCTGATATTGTTTCATTTATTTATCGTCCAGAATATTATGGGATGACCGAATGGGATGATGATGAACACTCGCCATGTGAAGGACAAGGAGAATTTATTGTTGCAAAGCATCGTAATGGAGGTTTGGAAAGTATCCGCTTAAAATTTACTGGGCATTTAGCACAATTTTCAGATTTGGATGAAGGATTTGGAACTGAGTTTCAATCAAAAATGAATACTGATTTACCAGAAAGCGCACAACAGATTAGCCCAAATGATGCATTTGCTGATGGGGATGTTCCGTTTTAAATGAGGTTTTTAATTTGCCTTTCCCACGAAAATGGGAATCCATTAGAAATTTCTCAATTTAAATCTTACTTTCGTTTTTAAATATGCAATAGGTGAATTCCAATTTCAACATCAATCATAAAATAAAATCAGCAATAATTGTGTTGGTATTTCTACTATTTTCAAATTCAATTTTTGCATCCTTTATATATATACCAATGGAAAATGGTTTGCAGAAGAATCATTTAAAAGCTTACGGAATTACATTTTGGACATTAGAATTGGGTTTTAAAGCGCAATGGTTATTAAATTATGAAGGAGGAGCATTTTTGTTAGAATACACCCAAGAAACTGAAAATGAATGTAAGGTTAGAGGTGTATCTTATGAAGTGATTTCTGATTTAAAAGCAGAATTGATTTTAGAAGAAATTAGCAGCCCATCAAAAAACATGGAAGCGGTGTTGTTAGAAAAAGCACCTAAGATTGCTGTGTATTCTCCAAAAGATAAATTACCTTGGGATGATGCTGTAACTATGGTACTTACTTATGCTGAGATTCCGTTTGATATAATTTATGATGAAGAAGTGTTGAATGATAAGCTGCTTTTATACGAGTGGCTGCATTTACATCACGAAGATTTTACAGGGCAATATGGAAAATTTTATGGTGCCTATAAAACAGCTCCTTGGTATATTGAAGAAAAAAAACGGTTAGAATCCCTGTCTGCTGATTTAGGGTATTCAAAAGTTTCTCAAGAAAAATTAGCAGTGGCACAAAAAATACGCGATTATGTAATTGGAGGTGGTTTTATGTTTGCGATGTGTTCTGCAACAGATAGTTTTGATATTGCTTTAGCGGCAGATGGAGTAGATATTTGTGAAACGATGTTTGATGGAAATCCTTCAGAGGCTAATTATCAATCAAAAATAGATTATAATAAAACATTTGCTTTTACCGGGTTCGATTTAGAGAGGAGCCCTATAGTTTATGAATTTTCTGATATTGATATGACACGAAAGCGTAAAATTATTAGAACTTCAGATTATTTTTCGTTGATGAACTATTCTGCAAAATGGGATCCAATACCAACAATGCTATGTCAAAATCACACTAATTTAGTAAAAGGATTTATGGGGCAAACCACCTCTTTTGATAGTCGTTTAATAAAACCGACTATATTAATAATGGGGGAAAATAAGACTAATGGAGAAGCGCGATATATCCATGGAACAAAAGGAAAAGGGATGTTTACATTTTATGGAGGTCATGATCCTGAAGATTATAGCCATAGAGTAGGAGATCCCAAAACAGAGTTAGACTTACATCCAAATTCTCCAGGATATAGACTTATCTTGAACAATGTATTGTTTCCTGCAGCAAAGAAAAAGAAGCAAAAAACTTGATTTTTATTATAAATACCTCATTCATAGTTGTTTAATTTTTTTTGATTTAATTTTAATTTCTTATTTTAGTACAAGATTTTTATCCTAAATAAAATCGATACTCAAAAACCTCTTTTTTGCAACTCCATATTTCATGAACAGTATTGTTCAAATCAATCTCAAGAAATTGACAAGTTCCTGACCAATCGTTAAATCTGTTAGGATTAACTCCGCTACAATTTCAAATAAATTATAAACTAATATTAACTAAAATAATTTATTATGAAAACTAAACAATTCAAATTGGTATTGTCAATGCTATTCTTATTATCAATTAGTGCTAGCCTTTATTCTCAAAGTGATTTTCAGTTTAAAATCCCTAGCTATGAACTAGAATCAGTTATTGATAAAATTACCACAAATGTAAAAAGTGATCTAAACATTGTGGAGTTAGAAAATTTTGAAGTAGTCAATTTAGATGATGTTGAGCCACAAGATGCTGTACAAACAATTTTGTTTATAACAAATATGATGGCTATAGGAGCAGGTGTCGGTTTTGGAGAAAACGAATTTTTATGGTGCTTGCATGCAGCTTATTATATGCGATTAATGGCGTTTAATAAGTCAGCGCTTTCTGCTTCAATAGGTATGGCATATAGTGGAGGTGACCTTGACACCTACAAGACAAGTTTAATTGATATACAATTAAAAATACTAATGTTTACAGCAATTTCTAAAATGATGGAAATACGTTTATTGTATGGACCAATGTTTGCCTATGGTTTTGGAACTCAAAAATATGATTTTGAAGGGTTTGGTAGTAAGGATAAGCTAACTCAATTTACCCTAGCGCTAATAGTTGGGTTTCAATTGATGCTTGCTACAAATTGGTCTTTAGCATTGCAAACAAATATATTTGCTTATCAAAGTCAAACTTGGAAACCAGATGGAGGAGGGAGTGAAAATAAGAATAATACAACTTTCGGGTTTTTTAACAAGAATAATATTTTTGCCCTATCACTATATTTCCATTTTGGAGGAAGGTAGAATTTAAAAAAATACAATTAAGAGAAGTCTCTGTTGATTAGCCAATCAGCAGAGATTTTTTATATCTTTGTAACTCCAAAATCTCAAGATGAAAAAACTACTTATTGTCTTATTATTAATTGTTTCAGCTTCACTTTTTTCTCAAGAAAGTGTACAAGTAGATTTAAGCAATCCAAATGCTACAATTTATACACATATTTACTTTTTAATGCCTGATAGCTATGACCCTGAGAAATCAGCAAAAACAATTCATGGAGTGTCAGACTCCGAAGCAATATCAATAGCTATAAAAATTAAAGAAATTTTTGATGGAAAAGGAAAACTTGTTGATTTTGACAAAATACCAAAAGACCCTAGTTACCTAGATACTATTTTTACTGTTCAAAATAATTTAATGCAACATTTAAATAGGTTTGTGCCTTTCCCTAATGACTTGCCAGAAATTTATGTAGAAAAAATTGATAATAGCTGGTATTACTCTAAAGAGACATTGGATGTTATTGATGAAATTTACGCAACTACTTTTCCTTGGGAGTTTACTTGGTTACAAAAACAGTTTCCAGAATTTTTCCAAAAGGTGATGTATGGTTTTTTAATATGGAAACCTATTGGTCTTCTATTTTTAGCCATACTATGTGTGTTGCTTTTTTATTTATTAAATCCTATTACCTTTTTTGTATTAAAGCAATTTCAAAAATTGATTTATAAAAATTCTTTTAATGAATTATTTGATTTACTGCATGAACTAGCAAGACCAATTGTTTTTATTTTGATTATTAAAGTAATAGAAAAGGTACTACCATCTTTTCAGTTATTGACATTTAACACCTTTTTGTTTTTAGGCTTACGAATTTCTGAAACTATATTTTGGGTGTTTGTATTTTACAAGTTGGCAAAATTATTATTATCTGTTTATAAAGATTATACTAAAAAAACACATTCAAAGTTAGATGATCAATTAGCTCCAATTTTATCAAAAATCACAACAACAATGATTATAATAATTGGGTTTTTACACATTCTAACATTATTTGGTGTGAACCCAACAGCTGTTATTGCTGGAGCGTCAATTGGTGGTATAGCAATTGCATTTGCGGCACAAGATTCGGTAAAAAATTTGATAGGAACTATCGTTATATTTTTAGACAAACCTTTTCATATTGGAGATTGGATTGAAATGGGGTCAGTTGTTGGAACGGTTGAAAGTGTAGGATTAAGATCTACAAGAGTACGTGCTGCAGATACCTCTATTTATCAAATTCCGAATGGAAAAATAACTGAATTAGAGATTAACAATATGGGCCTTCGATTGTATAGAAGATACAGTACAACTTTAGGTATTCGGTACGATACTCCTCCTGTTTTAATTGAGGCTTTTGTAAAAGGAATTAGAGAATTAATTAAAGAACATCCCGAAACTAGAAGTGAGGCTTACAATGTTGAATTTACAGGATTTGGAGATTCATCATTAAACATTCTGGTGAATATGTATTTTAAAAAATTAGATTGGGGTTCTGAGCAATCTTCAAAACATCGTTTACACATAGCTATTGTTAAGTTGGCTGCTGCGCTGAATGTAGAATTTGCATTCCCGTCATCTACTTTAATGATTGAGCAATTTCCGGAAAAAGGAAATATCTATATGAAATACGATACTGATAAAAACAGCATAAACGAAAGTATAAAAGCAATACTTGATGATTTTAAAAGAACGTAATTTTTAAACTCTTTTTGAGATAGATTCATACATAATTCATGTATTTTTGCAACATTGATTTTTAAAACAACCAAGAATGTCAACAACAAAAGAATTACAAGATTTTACGCAACAAGTTAGGCGTGATATTGTAAGAATGGTACATAAAGTACAATCTGGGCACCCAGGAGGTTCATTAGGATGTGCTGAATTCTTTACAGTATTATACCAAGAGGTAATGGATTATTCTACCAATTTCTCAATGAATGGTACTAATGAAGATTTATTCTTTTTATCTAACGGGCACATCTCGCCAGTTTATTATAGTGTTTTATCGCGTAGCGGATTTTTTCCAGTATCAGAATTATCAACCTTTAGACTGTTGAATACACGCTTGCAAGGGCATCCTACTACTCATGATAATTTACCAGGAATCAGAATTGCATCTGGTTCTTTAGGTCAAGGAATGAGCGTTGCGATTGGTGCAGCAGAAACCAAAAAATTAAATGGTGATGATAAATTAATTTACACCTTACATGGTGATGGTGAGTTACAAGAAGGTCAGGTTTGGGAATCTATGATGTATGCCGCTGGTAAAAATATTGACAACCTAATTTCAACGGTAGATTATAACGGGCAACAAATAGATGGCTCTACAGACACAGTTTTGCCACTTGGAGATTTAAAAGCAAAATTTGAAGCTTTTGGTTGGGATGTACTTGAAGTAAAAAATGGAAATGATATTGATAGTGTTATTGCGGGTATGAAAGAAGCAAAATCAAGAACTGGGAAAGGAAAACCTGTTTGTGTTTTGTTATATACTGATATGGGTTATGGTGTAGATTTTATGGCAGGTACACATGCATGGCATGGAAAACCACCAAACGATGAACAGCTAAAAAGTGCTTTGGCACAGAATCCAGAAACACTTGGAGATTACTAAAAAATAATCATAAAAAAAGCTCGCCAAATTGGCGAGCTTTTTTTATGATTATTTTATACTTTATAAAGTAAGCTGTTGTAAGTAAAGTTTTACATTTACGACATACAACCAAATTAAACTTAAAATTAAATGAAAATAGGAATTGTATGCTACCCAACCTTTGGAGGTAGTGGTGTTGTAGCAACTGAATTAGGTATGGCATTGGCCAATAAGGGGCATGAAGTTCATTTTATTACAAGTAAGCATCCCGTTAGGTTAGGTTTATTATCTAAGAATATTCATTTCCATGAAGTATTTGTTGAGGAGTATCCTGTGTTTCATTATCAACCCTATGAACTAGCCCTTTCAACAAAATTGGTTGAAGTAGTAAGTACTTATTCTTTAGAAATTTTGCATGTTCATTATGCAATTCCACATGCATATGCTGCATATATGGCAAAGCAAATGTTATTGAAACGAGGCATAGATGTAAAAGTTGTAACTACTTTACATGGAACAGATATTACTTTGGTGGGGAGTCATCCAACTTATAGAGCAGCTGTTGAATTTAGTATCAACAATTCTGATTTTGTTACAGCAGTTTCTAATGATTTAAAAAAAGACACGCTTCGATTATTTAATATAGATGTTCCCATTCATGTTATTTATAATTTTATTGATTTTAAACAGTATCCAAGAATTAAAGATGGAGACTGCTCTAGAAGTGCTTTAGCTGCAGATAATGAAAAAATCATTACGCATGTTAGTAATATGCGTTCTGTAAAAAGACCTTTAGATGTTGTTGAAGTGTTTTATCAAATACAAAAAGAAATTCCATCAAAATTATTATTAGTAGGAGAGGGCCCAGAAATAGAGAAAGTAGAGTATAGAGTTAAGGAATTAGGAATCTATGAAAAAGTGATATTCTTAGGTAACAGCAATGATGTATATAAAGTATTATGTTATTCTGATTTGTTTATTCTGCCATCTATAAATGAAAGTTTTGGATTAGCCGCATTAGAAGCAATGGCTGCGAATACACCTGTTATATCAACAAATACAGGAGGAATACCAGAAGTTAACATTCATGGAAAAACGGGATTTTTAAGTGACTTAGGAAATGTAAATGAAATGGCAGCAAATGCGATTCATTTACTAAAGAATGAGAAATTACATAACCAGTTTAAAGAGAATGCTCAAATACAAGCTAGGGAGTTTTCTATGGATAAAATATTGCCTTTATATGAAGAGGCATATAGAAGTATTGCCGTAGGTTGTTGTTGATATTTTAGTATATTTGAAAATAATATTTTTTCAATTAAACTACACAATGACTAAAAAACTACTATTTATACTAATCGTTTTATTAAACACGTTTTATTCTACAGCTCAAATATCATTCACAGAGAGTGCAACAAGCTTGGGTGTTGCAACTAATTATTATGGTAATGCTGCGGCTTTTTTAACAGGTGGAGTGTCATTTTGTGATTTTGATGGAGATGGATGGGATGACTTATCTTTTGCTACAGAAGCAGGAAATACAGTTAAGTTTTTTAAAAATAATTCAGGAACTTTTACAGAAATATCCAACCTCAGGGTAATATTTAACTCAGATAAAACCTTACAAATAAATTGGGTTGATTATGATAATGATGGAGACAAGGATTTATTCATTCCATCACATAGTGCTTTAAACAAATTATATGAAAATGATGGAACATTCTCTTTTACTGATGTAACTGATGCGGCTGGAATTGGATCAGCAACTTTATATGCTTTTGGATCTTCATGGGGAGACTATAATAATGATGGTTATTTAGATTTGTTTTTGACTTATAGAGATGAATCTTATCCAGATGATTTTTATTTCAATACATTATACAAAAATGATGGAGATGGAACATTTACTGATGTAAGTGTCGAGGCAGGCTTAAACGTTACAGTAGGTCATTTTTCTTTTTGTTCTGCTTTTTTTGACTACGACAATGATGGATGGCAAGATATTTATATAGCAAATGACAAACCATCTAATACGAATGTGATGTATCATAATAATGGAGATGGTACATTTACTGACACAAGTGTGTCCACAGGAACTAATATTGGAATAGATGCAATGAGCACAACTATTGCAGATTATAATAATGATGGTTTTTTAGATATTTATGTAACTAATATGTATCCAGGAAATAATGTGTTTTTCAAGAATAACGGCAATGGAACTTTTACTGATATAGCAGCTTCTAATGGAACGTTGATGGGATCTGTAGCTTGGGGAGCAGTTTTTTTGGATGGCGATAATGACATGGATACCGATTTGTATGTAAGTAGCATGTTCACAACTGCAAATCAACCAAGTTTTTTACCGTCTGCATTTTATGAAAATCAAGGAGATGATACCTTTGCAATTCCTAACCCAGTTGATTCAGGTTTTGATGATGATGATAGTATTAGCTATTCAAATGCAATTGGTGATGTTGATAATGATGGATATCCAGATATTGTTGTGGTGAATAGAGAATCAAACAATTTTATTTTTCAAAACAATGGAAGTGGTAATAATTATTTAAAAGTTAAATTAGAAGGGACTACAAGTAATAGAGACGGAATAGGTTCTTGGGTTCAGGCTTATAATAATGGAGTACCTCAAAATAGATATACTTTGTTGGGTGAAGGATTTAATTCTCAAAATTCTAATTCAGAATTTTTTGGATTAGGGTCAGAGACTGTGGTAGATTCTCTAAAAGTTAAGTGGTTAAGTGGTACTGTAGATGTTCTTTACAATGTATCTGTAAATCAAACGCTTTCGGTTGTAGAGGGCGCTTCTTTGTCTGTTAGTAAATTTGATTTTTTAAATGCAATAAAGGTATATCCAAACCCAAATAATAATGGTCTTTTTCAATTAAATTTTTCTGATTTTGATGTAAGTAAAAACTATCAATACAAATTATTTGATGCTTTGGGAAGAAAACTAAAACAACAGAATATTGATTTATCAACCAATTATGTTGACCTTAAAAATTTTAATAAAGGAATTTATTTCTTGCAAATTATTTCTGAAGATCAATCAACAACTAAAAAGCTAATTTTTAACTAAGGTAATAATCCAAACTTTCAACAATCAATTCTTTAGAAACTTTGCAATTGAATTTGTAGTTTTCCAAATTTGTTAATAAAACAAAATTCACATCACCATTAGTGTTTTTCTTATCGTGAATAAGTAATTCCATGATAGGGCTAAACTCTTCTTTTTCAATAACTGTTTTTCCAAATATAGTTATGATATGTTTTTTAATTTCCTCCAAAATATTTTTGGGAAAATTAAACAGTTTATATGAGATAAAGGCTTCAGTAATCATACCTATGGCAATTGCTTCGCCGTGAGTTAGATTTTCTTTATTCTTTGATTCTAAAAAATAGGACTCAATAGCATGCCCAAGAGTATGACCATAATTAAGCACTTTTCTTAAACCATATTCTTTAGGATCTTTTAATACAACTTCATTTTTGATTTCAATTGAGCGGTAAATCAAACTGTCTATTTCATCAGCAATAAATCCTGTAAAATTTTTACTTCTATCCCAGAGCCTTGCGTCATAAGTCAAACCATATTTAATCACTTCAGCCATACCAGAGCGCATTTCTCTTGATGATATTGTTGTTAAATATTGTGAATCTATCAAAACCATTTCAGGGTTAGAAAACATGCCCACTTGATTTTTTAACACCCCTAAATCTACGCCTGTTTTACCTCCTGCAGAAGCGTCTACCATGCTTAATAAAGTTGTTGGAATATTTATAAAACGGATTCCTCTTTTAAAAGTTGAAGCTACAAATCCGCCCATATCAGTAATTACACCTCCGCCTAAATTAATTATTAAACTATTGCGATCAGCTCCTAATTCTGTTAAAACATTCCAAAGATTTATACAGGTTTGAATGTTTTTATTTTCCTCTCCAGATTCAATTTCAAGGATTTCAATGTCAGACTTTGTTTCAACTTGTTGGATAAAGACAGGGTAACAATGCTCATGCGAATTTTCATCAACCAAAACAAAAATTTTTGTAGGCAGATTATCAGCTAGATAGCTATTTATTTCAGCATAAGAATTCTTGTTAAAATGAATTAAATACTTGTAAGATTGTATGGATTTCATTGCTTAAAATTAGGGTGCAAAATAAGTCTAAAAATTGAAAAGAGTAACTATATTTGTTAAAACATTATGTATGAATAAATTATTTAGCAACACAGAAATTGCCTTTCAAATTAAGACAGATACTGAATTAGAAAGAGCTTATTTTTTATTTAAAATGATACAAAAAGAACCGTTAGTTCGTATAGGTACTGCTGTTACAAACTTTGCTTTGAAAACAAGATTACCTGTTGAGAAATTAATTAGGATGACGGTTTTTGATCATTTTTGCGGGGGTGTTACCGAGGATGATTGCTTGCCAACAATTGAAAAAATGCATTCTAAAAATGTGCATTCCATTTTAGATTATTCTGTTGAAGGAAAAGAAAGCGAACAGCAATTTGATCATGCTTTAGAAAAAACCATGAAGACCATTGAATTTGCAAAAGAAAAGGAAAGTATTCCATTTGCAGTTTTTAAACCTACTGGTTTTGGTCGTTTAGAATTATATCAAAAAGTAACTGAAAAAGCATTGCTTTCAAGTGATGAACAAAAAGAATGGGATAAGGTTGTTAATCGTTATCAAAAAGTAGGGCAAATGGCTTTTGATTTTGATGTTCCTTTATTGATAGATGCTGAAGAAAGCTGGATGCAAGGTGCAGCAGATGATTTGATAGAAAATTTAATGGTTCAATTTAACAAAGTAAAGTCTATCGTTTTTGGAACATTGCAGATGTATCGTTGGGATAGATTAGATTATTTAAAAGAATTGTATGAAAGAGCAGAGGCTCAAGGTTTTTATATAGGAATGAAATTGGTGAGAGGTGCTTATCTTGAAAAAGAAAATGAGCGTGCTGAAGAATTTGGATATGCAACACCTATATGTGGATCAAAAGAAGCTACAGATAAAAATTATGATGATGCACTGCGTTATATGGCTGATCATAAGAAAATGTCTATTTATGCAGGAACTCACAATGAAGAAAGCACTTATCTATTGATGCAATTAGCAGATGATGCCAATTTAGAAAAGAATGATTCAAGATTGTGGTTTGGACAATTGTATGGTATGAGTGACCATATTAGTTTTAATTTAGCAACACAAGGATACAATGTTTCTAAGTATTTGCCATTTGGTCCAGTTCGTGATGTGATGCCTTACCTAATTAGAAGAGCAGAAGAAAACACTTCAGTTGCAGGACAAACAAGTAGGGAATTAAATTTATTAAAGACAGAGCGTAAGAGAAGAAAAATTTAAGTTTTGATTTATATAGCACTTTTAAGAGGGATCAATGTAAGTGGCCACAAGAAAATATTAATGGCTGACTTAAGAAAATTACTTCTTGAGAAAGGGTTGAAAAATGTACAAACATACATTCAATCTGGTAACGTAATTTTTGAATCTAATAAAGATACTGAGTCTTTATCAAAAGATATTTCTACCTATATATATAATGAGTATAAATTCGAAGTTCCTGTTTTAGTTAAAACTGCTGCAGAGTTGAAGGTTGCGATAAATAACAACCCGTTTTTAAAAGAAGGTATAGATAAGAATATAAAAAAATTGTATGTTACTTTTTTGTCTGAAACTCCAAAAAAAGAGAATGCTAAAGTATTGTTAGGACTAAATTATTCTCCCGACAAGTTTGTTCTACAAGATAATTTGATTTATTCTTATTTTCCTAATGGCGTTGGAAGATCTAAAATGACCATCAATATATTTGAAAATAAATTAAAAGTTTATGCAACTAGTAGAAATTGGAATACTTTAAATAAGTTATTTATACTTTCATCGTTAAAAAAACATAATTAAAATCTATATCCCTTTTTCAAAATAAAACAACTACTTTTGCGCTTTCAAAAAATGAAGTATGCAACCTATTAGAAACATCGCTATTATAGCACACGTTGACCACGGTAAAACTACCTTGGTAGATAAAATTATTGACCAAGCTAAAATTCTTGATGATCGTAAAGAGCGTAAAGAATTACTACTAGACAACAACGATTTAGAACGTGAACGCGGAATTACAATTCTTTCTAAAAACGTTTCTGTTAATTATAAAGGAATAAAAATTAATGTTATTGACACTCCTGGTCACGCGGATTTTGGTGGAGAAGTTGAACGCGTTCTTAAAATGGCTGATGGTGTTTTATTGTTAGTTGATGCTTTTGAAGGCCCTATGCCTCAAACTCGTTTTGTTTTAGGAAAAGCGATTGAGCTTGGATTAACTCCAATTGTTGTAGTTAATAAAGTTGATAAGGAAAACTGTACTCCAGATTTAGTTCATGAAAAAGTTTTTGATTTGATGTTTGCTTTAGACGCAACAGAAGATCAATTAGGCTTTAAAACAATTTATGGTTCTGCTAAAAATGGTTGGATGAGTACTGATTGGAAAGATGAAAAAGACAATATCTTAGATTTATTAGATGCTGTTGTTGAGTCAATTCCAGAAGCACCTTATAGAGAGGGCTCTCCTCAAATGCAAATTACATCTTTAGACTTTTCTTCATTTACGGGTCGTATTGCAATTGGTAGAGTTTTTAGAGGTGATTTAGAAGAAGGAAAAGATTATATGTTGTGTAAAGCTGATGGTTCTACTAAAAAAGTTAGAATTAAAGAATTACATGTTTTTGAAGGAATGGGTAAAGCAAAAGTTTCTAAAGTAAGAAGTGGAGATATTTGTGCTATTACAGGAATTGAAGGTTTTGAAATTGGAGATACAATTGCTGATATGGAAAACCCTGAAGCATTACCAAGAATTGAAGTAGATCAACCAACAATGAGTATGTTGTTTACTATTAACAATTCACCATTTTTTGGTAAAGAGGGCAAGTTTGTAACTTCTCGTCACTTACGTGATCGTTTATTTAAAGAATTAGAGAAAAACTTAGCGTTAAAAGTTGAAACAACTGATAGTGAAGATAAATTCAACGTTTTTGGACGTGGGGTTTTACACTTATCTGTATTGATTGAGACAATGCGTAGAGAAGGATATGAATTGCAAGTGGGAAGACCACAAGTAATTATTAAAGAAATCAATGGTAAAAAACATGAGCCAATGGAAACATTGTCTATTGATGTGCCGGAAGAGGCAGCTTCTAAAGCTGTAAATTTAGTTTCTATTAGAAAAGGAGATTTACTGATTATGGAACCTAAAGGAGATTTGCAACATTTAGAATTTTCAATTCCTTCAAGAGGGTTAATTGGTTTACGTAACAAGATTTTAACTGCTACAGCAGGTACTGCAATTATCAACCATAGGTTTAGTGAATACGGTCCTTATAAAGGAGATTTTGCTGAAGAAATTAAAGGAGCAATCGTTTCTTCTGCTGCTGGTAAGGCAACTGCTTATGCATTAAACCGTTTACAAGATAGAGGTCGTTTCTTTATTGATATAAATCAAGAAATCTATATTGGTCAAGTAATTGGAGAAAATAGTAAGTCTGAAGATATGTCTGTAAACTTAATTAAAGGAAAGCAATTGACAAATATGCGTAAGTCAGGTACAGATGATGCAATGAAAATTGCACCAAAAGTAGATTTTTCTTTAGAAGAAAACATGGAATATATTAAAGGGGATGAATATTTAGAGGTAACACCTTTGAGTTTGCGTATGCGTAAAATCAAATTTAAGTAAAAACTTACTTATTAAAATAAAAAAAACACCCAATTGGGTGTTTTTTTTTGTGCCCAATAATTAATAATACAAACTAAAAAGCCTTGAAATATTCTCCATTCTATACAATAATGTTGTGAAAAAGTTGATTAAAATCTCAATTCCGTGCATGTTTTATAACAAAAAAGCTGTAAAATGGTGCACGAAATAAGAACAATATCACTCTAAATTATGATAAAGTGGGGGATGTATTTATGAGAATAATCATTTTTCAGGCCTGATTACGGGTTATAGTTGCACTATAACTAAATTAATTCACATGTTAAAAAGCTTAAACTATATAGGTTATATTATTTCAAATTAACTATTGCAAAGTATAACCAACACCTCTGTAAAGTGCTATTTACAAAGGGCTAATGAGAGATGGTATAATGTAATAAAAATATAAATTTATGTAATTTATTGCTTGCTAAGTATATCTTTTTGGTTATACTTGAAAATAATAAAATTAAAAAAGTTTCAAAATAATTTGGTGGATTGAAATAACAATGTACATTTGTAGCAACAATAGTTGTATATACAATTGTTGTCCCCACAACAATGAGTAGTAATAGTGAAAATGAAAAAAGTGTAGAATCAAATTTACCATTAGAGACAATAAATAATTTACTGTCAACTGGAAATTGGGTTTATGAAAAGTCTGCAGAGCATTTAAAGCAATACGCTTTATCAGTCGAGCAGTACAATGTTCTTTTATTATTGAAAAAATTAAATGGGGAGTCAGCAAATCTCAGTACCATTCAAAATAGTATGACCAGTAAAATGAGTAATACTACAAGGTTGGTTGAAAAATTAAGGCTTAAAGGCTTATTAACAAGAGAGCAATCTCTTGAAAATAGGAGGAAAGTCGAAATTAGAATCACTGATAAGGGATTATTGCTATTTGCACAAATGGAAAGTGCGCAAATGAAAACAGAAAAAGAAATCGTTTCAAAATTAACTAAACGTGATCTGGTGACTCTTAATAAACTATTAAATAAGCTTAGATCGTAATTGCTATGAAAGAGAAAGTAAGTTATAATTTAAGTAAGGGAGCTGATAGCCGAGTGATAATTAAAAAGATAGAATTAAAAATCTATGAAATGGGTTATATAGGAACATTCAGTTTCAGCTTCCTTTTAAAATATTGAACAGTTAAAAAAATCCCCACAGGTAATGAGGTATGTCAATAAAGAGTTAACAATCCGAAAACTGTAAGCTTTTGTCATTTTAGTAAGATTTATAAGGCAAATTGGCATATTCTCAAAACCAAAAAGAATTGAAAAAAGAAATTAATCATATAGGAATTAAAATAATGAGAATATTTTCAATACAAAACAAAAAGCAAGATTCTAGAATTGATTTTGATTTATTATTATCAATTCTAATAAATAATACATCCTCACAGCCATTGAGTACTAGAATTTTTAATAGTGAATTTAATAAGTACAGTTAGTACAAATATAAAGTAAGTAAGTAAGTAAGTAAGTAAGTAAGTAAGTAAGTAAGTAAGTAAGTAAGTAAGTAAGTAAGTAAGTAAGTAAGTAAGTAAGTAAGTAAGTAAAATTAGGCAAGTGTTAGGAGTGTTCTTCGATTAAGAGTAAACGATAAGCAATCCGAAAATTAATTTGAATTTCCTTTTTTAAAGATAGATTTAAATCTCCTAACACTTCCTTTTTTTAAACAAAAAAAATAAAGAAACATAACCTAAAATATGACTAACCCCAATGAATAAATTCGGCTGAATTTAATAATAAAACAAACCCCACAATTAACCCCTACTAATTATTAAAATCGGCCGTTTTATTTTTTATCCCACTATTATGAAAGCACAAAATAGAATATTATTAATACTGATCATCTTAGTAATTTTAGTTACTTCATGTACGCAAGAAGATGATGGAATATATTTAAATGAAAGAATAGAGCCCTCAATATCTTATACAGAAATGGAATATGAAATTCTTGAACTTGTAAATAATCATAGAGAGAGTGTAGGTGTGGGTAGGTTAAGTGTTTTAAATACAATTTCATCAGAGGCAATTCCCCACACGGATTATATGCTCTCACAAGGAGAGGCAAGTCATGATAATTTTGAAGATAGGTTTTTAAATTTAAGAATAAATGCTGATGCTGTCAAAGTATCTGAGAATGTAGCTTATGGATACTCTACAGCACAAGCAGTTGTTTATGCGTGGTTAAGAAGTCCTCATCATAAAGATGTTATTGAAGATGAAGAGTTTACTGACTTTGGAATATCCACAAAGGCAAATGCGGAAGGAAAAAACTATTTTACCAATATATTTATTAAGCGTTAAAAAGAATTGAATCGTGTCCCCACATGGTAGTTATGCAATCAATATGAATTGTATATAAATTAGCAGCCGGAAAACTTAAATGAAATAATTAAAGTCGTCCCGTAACGGTATTTTGTTTAAATGATTTAACGGCTGCTTTTAAAAAAAGGATAAAAAAAATAGCAGTCGCAATGCTTAAATAGGTTTTTAATGTCGTCCCCACAACGGTAGTATCTATTTAAGTTAGTATCACGACTGCATTTTTTTATTTTTAATACAGGTATTGTAATAATGGTTGCTTATTAAGCAATAAGTTTTAAGGGTATATTTAAGGTGGGGCTGGTTCAATTTTACGATAGCAATATTAAAGAAATTAGTTCAATAAAGCAACCTTAAATTTAAAAATATATTGTATATCTAATTTTCTGTTATAAATCTTGTAAAATTGAATAAGCAAACCATCGTTTTTAGCGTATCCACTTTTATTATAAACCACCTTTAAATCTCAACAGTATCATTTTTATTTCGCATCAAAGCACTTTCATACATAAATCTAATTATCAATCAATTATGTTTGGTGGCATGTAATATTTTTCATATCTTTGCTAAGCACATAATTCCTTGTGCGTTTCCCCACAATTTTGTTTAATCATTCTAGCAGGCTATATCTGCTGAATAAAGTATTGAATTATGGGAGTTAAAAGAAGTTTAATTTTAGGATTTTTATTTGTAACAATTTTTATTTGCTTAGGTCTTTTCGCTTAGTAGTGTAAAGTGTATTGTTGTTTTTTCTACATTTCACATAACGTGAAATGTTTTTACGCGTCATAAAGTTTGGATTGTAAGCTAAAATGGTAACTTTTTATCAACAAACATATTAGATCCAAATTGTAAATTTGCTCTAGAGCTACTTATCTCTACGCCTAAAATATTTTTATTGCTTAAAGGCGCTATTTTACTACCTGTCATAATAAATGAAATTGCTCTTTCTAAAACAGGTTCATCAACCGAACCTATAATACCTAAATTGCCAAAATCTTCAGGAAATAAAATTCTAGGTTCAAATCCTCCTGGAAAATTTTCTCCAGCTTTATTTTGGATTTCCAATACTATAGGTTGCATTGCGATAGTATGGTTAGAGTTTGCGCCCTCACGCCCATAATTGTCAGAATCATATAGCGTAATTGAGCCAACGGTTTTACCTTCGGTTATCGTTCCAATAGTTGTTACATTAATATATGGGTTCAATCCATTAATTACCAATTCACTTGCTGATGCTGAACTACCAGTAGTTAAAATTACAATATTATCTAAATATAAACTGTTAATTCCAGGACCACCAGTAATTTGATTTGTAAAATTATTAACGACTGAGCTTGGATCATTTGCTAAAAAATAATCTTGCCATTTATCATTCCATTGTTCTTTAGAAAATAATTTTCCGTTAAACTGGCCTGTAATCATACTAGATAAATAAGTAGCAGTTCTAACAGAGCCTCCTGAGTTATATCTCAAATCTAATACCAAATCAGTTATGCCATCATTTTTAAACGTTGCAAAGGAATTATTTAGTTCATTGTCGTAAAGAGGTGTAAAGGCATTATACATTAAGTATCCAATCTTTTTTCCAGGAAAGCTAAATGTTTCTGTGCTAAATATTGGATTTTCTTGTAGCTGGCTTTTAGTAAGCTCAATAGATATGCCATTATCAATAGGGGTTCCATTATTATAATTTGCTAAATTAAGTGTGTATGATTCGGTTGAAAATAATAATTGCCTATAATTACTAACAGTTAAGGGAGTGTTATTCACAGCATGAAAAATATCTCCACGTATAATATTTTTAGTGGAAGCATCTGAATTTGGAATGATATATCTCACATATCCAAAAATATCTACATCGCTCCCTGTTTCAAGCACCAAACCAAATTCAATTCCATTAGACCCCGTAATGCCATGTTGTAAAAAATCTTCTAAAGCAAAATAATCATCAACAATCCAAGAATATTTATCTGTAGTAGGATAGTCATTTAATAGACTGTAGAATAATTCATCTGAATCTGGATAATTTCTTAGAAAATTATTCAATTGCTCTTGTGATGAGAATCGCTGATCAGATAAATCTGTCAAATCTTGTTGCCAAAAATAAAAAGCATTCAATCCTTTCCAAATAAAATTTTGTACTTCTATATCATCTGGTATATTTTCAGTATCATCACTTTCACAACTATACCCAATAAAAAGGAGTAATGCTAAGGTTAGAAAGAACTTAATTAGTTTTATCATTCTTAAATGGATTTAGTATTTTGCAACTGCAAGTTATTATTATTTTTAAAACACATGTTACAAAAGCGAAACTTGTTCGTCATAATTGTAAGAAAGCATAAATAATAGCTAACAACTTAAAAAATAAATGAAGCAATCGGAATTTTTAAATCTTGTAATGCCTTTTAAGGATAAGGTCTTTAGATTATCAAAACGCCTACTAGTTTCTAATGAAGAGGCTGAAGATGCTACGCAAGAGTTGTTTATGAAATTATGGAAAAATAAAGAAAAAATAAGCTCTTATAAAAATGTGGAGGCCTTTGCCATGACAATGACAAAAAATTATTGCTTTGATAGATTGAAATCTAAACAAGCAAGTAACTTGTCTTTAGTGCACAGCAATTATAAAGAAAAAGAGACTTCATTAGATAAAAAAACAGATTTGAATGATAGTGTGTCAATTGTGCATCAATTGATTGCCAAGCTGCCAGAGCAGCAACAAATGATTATTCAACTTAGAGATGTAGAGCAATATGAGTACGAAGAAATAAGTAAAATGCTAGATATTAAGCCAACTGCGGTTAGGGTGGCTTTATCAAGAGCAAGAAAAACAATAAGAGAACAATTGATAAAACAACACAATTATGGAATTAAACAAAATTGAACAATTGTTAGAGAAGTATCTAAATGCAGAAACTACTTTACAAGAAGAGGCTATCTTAAATGACTATTTTACAAATGATCTTGTAGCGCCACATCTTAAAGAGTATCAACTTTTATTTGGATATTTTAATGAAAGTAAATCAGAAAAGTTTACAAAAACCATTCAATTAAACTCTAAAAAAACGAATTGGAAATGGTTATCGTTAGCGGCATCTGTAGTATTACTTTTTAGCGTATACACTGGTTATGAATACGACAAAAGTGTAAAGGAAGAGGAGGCGAAAATTGCCTTCCAAGACACTCAAATGGCATTTAAGCTACTTACAAAAAACTTAAATAAAGGTAATGCAGCAATAGGCTATTTGGGAGAATTTGAAACAACAACAAATAAAATTTTTAAACAATCTAAAAAATAAGAGAATCATGAAAAAAATAATTTTAATAGTAGCAGTAATAATAGTGCCTTTTACAACATCAGCTCAATCAATATTTGATAAATTTGAAGATGTAGATGGTGTAACTACCATAGTAGTTACAAAAAAAGCATTTGAATTGATGTCCATCTTTGGTGGAGATAGTGAAGAGGCTAAAGAATATGCCGAAATGGTTGGTAGTTTAGACGGATTAAGAGTTTTTACAACCGAAGACTCTGAAATTGCAAATGATATGAAAGCGACCGTAGATAAGTATTTAAAGTTTTCTAAACTTTCAGAATTGATGCGAGTTAATGATAAAGAAGCGAATGTAAGAATCTACATAAAAGAGGGGAAAGATGACGAGCATGTAGAAGAATTACTAATGTTTGTAAATGGTCTAGAAAAACATTTCGAGAGTCATGAAGGGAGAGGTGCAGAGGCAGTAATTGTTTCTTTAACTGGAAATATTGACTTGGCTAAAATCGCAGAGTTGACAGAGGAGATGAACATAACAGGTTCAGAACATTTGAAAGGAGCTGGTAACTAAAACCATCCCTAATAGTTGTTTGCCTTTGATTAAATTTATTTTTTTTAGAGGCAATCAATTTTATTGAATTAACTAAAATTAAATAGTAAGAAATGATACAATTTATAAAACATAGCTTAATGATTATTGCAATATCTGTACTTACAGTTTCTTGTGATAATAATCCTTCTTTGCAAAAGTATTATGTTGATAGTCATGAGAATATCAACTTTATTGCATTCGATATTCCAGTGAGTATTCTAAAACTTAAGAATGAAGAAGTTTCTGAAGAGATTAAAGAAACTTTGAATACAATAAAAAAAGTAAACATTTTAGGATTTCAAATAAAGGATGATAATAAGGTGGAGTACGATGCAGAAAAAGTAAAAGTAAAAACGATATTGAAGAATCCAAAATACCAAGAATTAATTAGAGTTGGTAGTGGTGGAAAATCATTAAGTGTAAAATTTTTAGGAGAAGGCGATGCTATTGATGAGGTTATTATTTACGGTGCTGACAAAGAACTTGGTTTTGCATTGATTCGAATTTTAGGTGACGGAATGGATCCATCAAAAATGATGGCATTAATGCAAGAAATTAATGTTGATGATGAAAGTGGTTCGTTTAAACAATTAGAATCACTTATGAAAAATATAAATTAATTATTAAATTCCATTAATAATAAAAGTCACTAAAGAATTTTTTTTAGTGGCTTTTTAACGTCATATTAACGAGCAAGTTCTTTTAAAAAGGTATTTTTGATGCTTTAAAAGCAGTCGCCTCTATGAGTATCAAAAAAATCAGCTTCCTATTTGTAATTCTTTTTACTATTGCAATTCAATCACAAACTAAGTTATACAAACCAGAAAGAGAAAAGATAAACAACCTTGTTCATACAAAACTGGTGGTGAATTTTGACATTCCAAACAGTGAGCTGCATGGTGAGGCGTGGGTTACTTTAACACCTCATTTCTCTCCGGTATCAAAAGTATCGCTAGATGCTAAAGGGATAACCTTACACTCAGTAACAATAAATAATAGGAAGGCTACATACAATTATTATAAAAGTAAAGAGCTTATTATTGAGCTAGACAGAGCCTATAAAAAAGAAGAAGAGTTTACTGTTTATATAAAATACACAGCACACCCTAATGAGTATGCGAAAAAAAATAATGGCGAAAAGGGTTTGTATTTCATAGACCCAACTGATACTGATCCAAACAAACCAACTCAAATTTGGTCAGAGAGCGAGCCGGAAAATGCAAGTATTTGGTTTCCTACTATTGATTCGCCTAATCAAAAATCAACACAAGAAATTTACATGACAGTGCCAGGTGGTTTTGTTACGCTTTCTAACGGAACACTCGTTAGCAAAAAACAAAATGCAGATGGTACACGAACAGATTATTGGAAACAAGATCAAAAACATGCTCCATATTTATTTTTTATTGGAGCTGGAGAATTTAGCATTGTAGAAGATTCCTGGAATGGAAAACCTGTGAATTATTATGTTGAAAAAGAATTTGAAGATGTTGCAAAAGCTATTTTTGGGAAAACCACAGAAATACTTCAATTCTATGAAGATTTGTTAGGGGTCCCATATCCGTGGGATAAATACAGTCAAATTGTTGTACAAGATTATATTAGTGGTGCTATGGAAAATACCACAGCAGTAACTCATGGTACTGATGCATACCAAGAATTAGGATCTTTGATTGATGAAAACACACATGAAAATACAATTTCTCATGAAATATTTCATCATTGGTTTGGTGATTTGGTAACTGCTGAAAGTTGGAGTAATCTATCTATGAATGAGGCATTTGCTAATTATGGTGAATACCTCTGGTTAGAGTATGCGTACGGAAAAGAAACTGCAAATGCACATGCATTTCGCAATAAAGAAATATACTTTAATGGCGTAAATGAAAGCAAAGATTTAATTAGGTTTTATCATGAAAAATCTAATGATATGTTTGATAATGTTACTTATGAAAAGGGAGGTTTAATCTTGCATATGCTTCGTGATTATTTAGGTGATGATATCTTTTTTGCAGGGTTAACTAAGTATTTAACTGATAATAAGTATAAGACAGTTGAGGCTCATCATTTAAGATTAGCAATGGAAGCTGTGAGTGGAAAAGATTTGAATTGGTTTTTTAATCAATGGTTTTTTGGCAACGGTCACCCAAAATTACAAGTGATTTCAATTTATGATGATTTTAATAATATTGTTGATGTCAAAATATTTCAAGGTGTAAATGTTTTCGAATTTCCTTTAGTAATTGATGTTTTTGAAAAGAATGGTCAAAAATCGTCACATCAAGTTTGGGTAAATAAAAAAGAACAATCATTTTCATTCAATGTAAATTCTGAACCTAAATTAATTGATGTTGGAGCTAAAAGAATTTTATTGGCAGAAATACTTCAAAACAAGACTTTAGAACAATATATATATCAATACAATCATGCTGATGCTTATGAAGCTAGAAAAGAGGCGCTAGAACGTATTGCAAAAAATCAAGATGATAAAAACGCTTTTAAGGCAATGGAGAAGGCGATGAGCGATAAATCTTCAAAACTGCAAATTTTTGCTTTAGAAAATCTAGACCTTGTAAACAAATATAGCAAGACAGATGCAGTTAAAATTGTTGAGCAATTAGCAAAAAAATCTGATAATACTTTGGTACAAGCTGCGGCAAATATAACTTTGGCTAAATTGGTAGATCCTGCATACATACCGCATTTTATAAGTTTGCTAAAAAGTAAGTCGTTCAAAGTTATTGAGAGCGGGGTTATTGCCCTGTATCAAATGGATAGAGTAATGGCATTGCAAAAAGTTGATACTTTGCCAGAGAAGGTTAAAGATCACTTGTCAGGGATTATAACAGGATTTTATATAGAACAGCAAGATGAAAAATACATGCCATATATATCTAAACATCTAGTAAGAGGGTTGTATTTTGTTCAAGATGAAAAAACGAAAAATAAGTACATGTGGGCTTTTCAGTGGATTTCTAAAAGTGATAATAAAGAAGCAATTGAAAATATAGTTGCCAGTTTGGTGAATTCTGGAATACAGTATAAGAAATATGGTGCAGATGTTGCTAGTATGAATTTTTTAAGACAAATGGTTGCTATGCAAAAGGAGGCTAATCATCCCAACAAAGAAGAATTGGTTTTAGCGGTAAGAACTGGAATAGCGCAATTGAGAAATTAAGGATTATAACTTTTAAAAGTTCCATTCTTATAAAACACAATAATCTTTTCAATAGCATCTTCTTTTTGTTTTTTTGATAAATCAAAAAGAGAAGGAAGGCTTTGAGTATCTTGAGGAAATAGGGTAGAAGCATCAGTTTTTACTGTTTTAGGAAAGCTCCCTTTCCCTTTTAGCAGCCAATACAATTCAACTTCTGGATATTCTTCTAAAACTTTTAGAACAAAATCCAAGCTTGGTTTGTTTCTTCCAGATAACAAATGGGATATACTAGACCTTTGAATTTGAATAGAATCTGCCATAGCTGTCGCAGTTAGCCCGTAATGATCCATGACTGTTTTTAATCGTTTAGAAAAATCAATATTGTTTACCATTGTAACGCATCTTCTTGAGTTACAAATGTAAATATTTTACAAGTGATTAAAAAGGGAATTTCAAATTAAAAAACAACATTAAATATTACTTTATGTTAAGTGTTATAAATAACTGTTGTATAGAAAGATAGGTTATTTATATAGAATTTATCTATTTCAGAAATCGTTGCCTTGTTTAATATTGTGAATTATATAATTTCAATTTAAAATTAATCAAAACATTTTGTAAGCTTATTACAACTGTAAACTTGTGAATGATTATTTTTGCACAATGCAATCAATCAAATTAGAAAATATTGAAAAGTGGTACACAGATAATTTCGAATCTAATCTATCAGGATTACGAATTTTGTATGATGATATATATCCATTAATAAAGAACCATAAATTCGAAAATAAATTATTAGGGCATTCTACAAACGGAATTCCTATCCATAAAATAAAAATAGGAAATGGTCCAAAGCGAATTCTAATTTGGTCGCAGATGCACGGAAATGAAAGCACTGGTACAAAAGCTTTATTTGACTTGTTTAATTTACTTAGTGATAAATCACAGAATTCAGAAATTAGTAAAAGTATTTTAGAAGAGTGTACCTTAATATGTATACCGATGTTGAATCCAGATGGAGCAATTGCTTATACTAGAGAAAATGCTGTAAATATTGACCTTAACAGAGATGCTATTGATAAAAAGGGTGTCGAAAGTAATTTATTGAGAAATGTATTAGATAATTTCAATCCTCATTTTTGTTTTAATCTACATGATCAAAGGACATTATTTAATGTTTCTGGATTTGAGAATCCCGCTACAATTTCTTTCCTAGCACCATCTGAAGAAATTACGAGAAAAGTTACTAAAGGGAGAACTGAAACTATGAGCGTTATAGTGTCAATGAATAACTTGCTTCAAAAGGAAATTCCAAACCATATTGGAAGATATACGGATGAATTCTACCCAACTGCAACAGGAGACAATTTTCAAAAATTAGGATATAACACTATTTTAATTGAAGCTGGACATTTTCCGGAGGATTATGAAAGAGAAATTACGCGCAAGTATAATTTCTTTGCGATACTTCAAGGGATCTATTTTTTATCAATAACAAATGATTATGACAATTACCAATCATATTTTGAAATTCCAAATAACGACAAATTATTTTTTGATATTATTTATAGCAATGCCCAAAGCAATGAGAGCAAAGATTTAATGGATATTGGAGTGTTATTTAAATATAAAATCATCAATAATAAATTAGTAAGGTTTGAGCATATAGAAAAAACAGGAAAATTAAATAATTACTATGCTCATTCTAAAATTGATTTAAAAGGAAAACTGTATAATCAGTAAAGAAAATGTAATTTTTTTAGATATTATTGCGTATTTATTAAATAAAATTAGTAATTTTGGCAAATAATTATTAATTCTAAACAACATAATATTTATATCATGAAAAAATTCGTTTTAGATGAAATAGATCATCAGATTTTAGACGTACTTATCGAAAACGCAAGAACACCATTTACGGATATTGCAAAGCAACTAGTGGTCTCAGCGGGTACAATTCACGTTCGTGTTAAAAAAATGGAAGAAGAAGGAGTCATTAAAGGATCTACATTGACCATTGATTATGATAAAATGAATTATTCCTTCATTGCTCATACAGGTATTTTTTTAGAAAAAACATCTAGATCAAAGCAAGTAATAGAAGACTTGAGAGCAATTCCAAATATTACTGTAGCTTATATCACTGCTGGTAAATACAACATATTCTGTAAAATTAGAGCACAAGACACAAACCATGCAAAAGACATTATTTTTAAAATTGATGATATTGAAGGTGTGGCACGTACAGAAACAATGATTGCATTAGAAGAAAGTATCAATGATAAAAAACGCTTAATGCACTCAATTTTTAGAGAGCTGTAAATTTATACCAACTTATATTTATATAAAAACCTTATCAAATGTGATGAGGTTTTTTTTATACACCGCCTTTTTTGTTTTATATTTATCATCTCAAAAACTAACTATATTTTGATGAATTATAATTCAGAAAATTTCACAAATAAACAACTAATCACTTTATACAAAGCACTTTTAAAACCTCGAATGATAGAGGAGAAGATGCTCATTTTATTAAGGCAAGGAAAAATTTCTAAATGGTTTTGCGGTATTGGACAAGAGGCAATTCCTGTAGGTGTGGCATCAGCATTAAATGATGATGAATATATCTTACCGATGCATCGCAATTTAGGAGTCTTTACCACGCGTAAGATTCCGTTATACAGATTGTTCTCGCAGTGGCAAGGAAAGATGAATGGTTTTACTAAGGGACGAGATCGATCTTTTCATTTTGGTACGCAAGAGTTCAATATTGTAGGAATGATTTCTCACTTAGGCCCTCAATTAGGAGTAGCCGATGGAATAGCATTAGGGAGTTTATTAAAGAAAAATAATAAAGTAACTGCAGTATTCTCAGGAGAAGGAGGCTCAAGTGAAGGCGATTTTCATGAAGCTTTAAATATTGCTTCTGTTTGGCAGCTTCCTGTTTTATTTTGTATTGAGCACAATGGCTACGGACTGTCAACTCCAAGTGTTGAACAGTTTGCCAATCAAAATTTTGCTGATAAAGGCATTGGCTACGGGATGGAAAGTCACACTATCGATGGGAATAATATTTTAGAAGTTTATTCAAAGGTTTCTGAATTGGCTGAAGATGTTCGAAAGAACCCAAGACCAATTTTACTTGAGTTTAAAACCTTTAGAATGCATGGACACGAAGAGGCGAGTGGTATTAAGTATGTGCCAAAAGAGTTGATTAATGAATGGGCTAAAAAAGACCCAATTGATAATTTTAGAGAGTTTCTATTAGATAAAAAAGTATTGACCGTAGCTGAAAATGAAGTATTTAAAAAAGAAATTACAACAGAAATAAATGAAAATTTAAAATTAGCCTTTGACGAAAAAGACATTGAAACATCTGCTCAAAATGAATTAGAAGATGTTTATATGGATTTTGATTATCAACAAATAAATCCATCAGATAAAAAATCAAACATGCGTTTTGTTGATGCAATTTCTAAAGGATTAGAACAAGCTATGGATCGTCATGACGATATGGTTATCATGGGGCAAGACATTGCTGAGTATGGCGGTGTTTTTAAAATTACAGAAGGATTTCTTGAAAAATTCGGAAAACAAAGAATTAGAAATACTCCTATTTGTGAATCAGGAATTATTGAAGCTGCTTATGGATTATCCGTTAACGGAATTAAAAGTGTAGTTGAATTACAATTCTCTGATTTTGTAACTTCTGGCTTTAACCCCGTAGTAAATTTATTAGCAAAATCACATTATAGATGGGGGCAAAATGCCAACGTACTTTTAAGAATGCCATGTGGTGGTGGTTTAAGTGCAGGCCCTTTTCATAGTCAAACAAATGAATCTTGGTTTACGAAGACTCCAGGGTTAAAAGTGGTGTATCCTGCTTTCCCTCAAGATGCAAAAGGATTGTTGGCAACTTCGATTGAAGATCCAAATCCAGTTTTGTTTTTTGAGCATAAAGGGCTGTATAGAACTATAAGAGAGGATGTTTCGGATGATTATTTTACCATTCCATTTGGTAAAGCAAATCTTTTAAAAGAAGGAACTGACGTGAGTATTATTTCTTACGGATTGGGAGTCCACTGGGCTTTAGATGCTCTTGCTGAAAATAATATCTCAGCTGATTTAATTGACTTAAGAACCCTAAACCCATTAGATACAGAAACCATTTATAAATCAGTTAAAAAAACAGGAAAAACCATTATCCTACAAGAAGACTCTTTGTTTGGAGGTATGGCATCTGATTTGTCTGCGTTGATTACTGAGCAGTGTTTTGAGTTTTTAGATGCGCCTGTAAAGCGTTGTGCAAGTCTTGAAACTCCAATTCCGTTTGCAAGCCAAATTGAAGAAATTTACTTATCAAAAAATAGATTTAAGGAAGCATTACAAGATTTGTTAAATTATTAATAATGTTAGAGCATTTTTTTCAATGTCCGCATTGTTGGGAAGAAATTTCTTTTTTACTAGATACATCTGAGAATTATCTAAATTATATTGAAGATTGCGAAGTCTGTTGTAATCCTATTGAGGTTAGCGCCAATTTTAATGAAAACAAATTGTTATCATTCTACTCAAAGAGCCTTGAACAATAATGAATTATTTTGAAATCATTGAATCTTACCAACTATCAACTCTAGAGTGGGGAGCAGCTTTGACTGCTATTTTTGTTTTAGGAGTTGGAAAAGCGGGACTCAAGGGTTTGGGGGTTGTTATTGTAGTAACCTTGGCGTTTGTTTTTGGTGAAAAAGCATCTACCGGAATTTTATTACCCCTGTTAGTTACAGCAGATATAATGGCAGTGATTTATTATAAAAGATATGTCCGATGGAATATCGTTTTTAAATTATTACCTTGGATGCTTATCGGAGTTGTTATTGGAACTTGGGTTGGGAATGATATTTCTGAATTTGTTTTTAAAAAAATGATGGCAATTATCATTGTAGTTGTGATTGGTATTATGATGTTTTTCGAAAAAAGAAAAACTACAATTGTACCAACAAATAAAATATTTGCAAGTTCTATGGGACTTTTGGCAGGATTCACAACTATGATTGGTAATCTTGCAGGACCAATTTCTAATATCTATTTCTTGGCAATTCGATTTCCAAAAAATGAATTCATTGGTACCGCTGCTTGGTTGTTTTTTATAGTGAATGTTTTTAAATTACCATTTCATTTTTATGTTTGGGAAACTATTACTTTCAAATCGTTGGGTTTAAATTTGATATTCATTCCTATATTAATAATTGGTTTTTTTGTAGGAGTTAAACTCGTTGAGAAAATATCTAACACCAATTATCGAAAGTTTATATTGGCAGTTACTGCCATTGGTGGACTAATACTTTTATTTAGACAATAAAATAAGAGTTAATATTAAGTTGATACATGCTGTTTACAATATTTTTAAGATAACCACCCTTTTTTCAAAGCATTCTTGGCGTACAATAATAAAAGAACTGCAACAGCAGGAATTAAAATCAGCATTGAATATTCAAATGGGCCATAAGCATACCTTCCTTCATTTACAAAAAGGTTATATGTAGTTTGAATTAACACAGCTAACAACCCTAATTGAAATAATTGTATTGCTATTTTTTTCTTCATGAGCATCATTATACATGCAAATACTGAAGCAATAACAGCGATACCAAAAACTACAATATACCATGGAGGCAAGTTGCTAATAATGTCTAATTGCTCTTCGGTATACATACTTTTAAATCGATCACTCATTAGTGCTTGTCCTATAAAACCATCAACACCTAAAAGATTCCATATAAGTGCTACCACTCCGATAATCCAAAAAACTACATTGGGTTTGTTTGTTGCATTTGTCATAATAAATTGTTTTAAGTTAGTTTAATGCAACTAAGATAGTAAAATTACTATAATTTTTTTTTAGCTGATTAAAATGAAGTATGACCATACCTACATTTTTTATAAAATAGTACAAATAAAAAACCTATTCATTGCTGAATAGGTTTGTAATGTTTTAGAGATTAGTTAGTAATAATGCTTATTAGTAACTGTAATTTCTATGTTCAGTCCAACAAACTCTTTTACTGTTTCTAAAATTTGAAAAGAAAATATTTTGTCTCGATTCGGTCGGTGTGTTCTTAAATGATGTTTTCATAATAGTATGTTTTTAGTTTTTGTTTCTATACTTATAAGACGATGAATAAATCAAAACGTTACAGTACTATGCTAAGCAAAGTACTGTTTTAACAAATTTTAACATAACGGAGCATGTTTTCAGCAGAGTAGAGCTAAGGAGCAGTAGAAATAGTATAGTATTATTGAATTATATTCCTTTGAATAAATTAAAATAATAAGTAATAAAATAGCCTATCTTTGCAAATTCAAATTAAGGCCATGGCATCATTCAAAGATTTAGGAATCAACAAAGAATATATAAAGAGTTTAAATGAATTGGGGATAAAAAACCCTACTGAAATTCAGGAAAAAACAATTCCTATTTTATTAAATTCAAAAACAGATTTTATAGGTTTAGCTCAAACAGGAACGGGTAAAACTGCAGCTTATGGTTTGCCATTGTTAAATTCTGTAAATCCTTCAAAGGATTATATTCAAACGTTGGTATTATCTCCAACAAGAGAATTGGTACAGCAAATTAAAAAGCAACTATTTAAGTTTACTAAATACAATAGCAATCGAATTTTTGTTGAGGCTGTTTATGGAGGAGAAAAAATTGAGCGTCAAATAGCAGCTTTAGATAGAACCACACATATGGTAGTTGCTACTCCTGGAAGGTTGATTGATTTGATTGAACGTGGCTCAGTAGATTTAAGCAATATCTCAACCATTGTTTTAGATGAAGCTGACGAAATGTTGAGCATGGGTTTTAAACAAGAGCTCAATAGAATTTTAAAATACACTTCTGGTAAGAGAAATACATGGTTGTTTTCAGCAACATTCCCACAGGAGATTCAGCGTATTGTAAAAACCTATATGGATGGCAATGCCGCGAGAATTGAAGTGAATAAAAACAGTTTAGTCAATGCCAATATTACACATTTGTACATAAAAACAGTTTTGAAAGAAAAGGTAGATACTTTGATTCGTTTAATTGAATCTAGAGGTAATGATCGTGGAATTATTTTTTGCAAAACAAAGTTAGGCACTCAAAATTTAACAGAAATTTTAAAAGAAGAGGGATACTCAGTAGATGCTTTAGAAGGAGATATGCAGCAACGCGATCGTGAAAAAGTGATGAGGATGTTTAAAAAAGGAACTTTAGATATTTTGGTTTCTACAGATGTGTCTGCGCGTGGAATAGATGTCAATAACTTAGGTTTTGTAATTCATTATCAGTTACCAGAAAAATTAGAATACTATACACACCGAAGTGGTAGAACTGCACGTGCAGGAAAATCGGGTTATTCAATTGCGTTGATTTTACCAAACGAAATGAATAAGATACAGGAAATTCAAAAAGATTTATGTATTTATTTTAATGAGACGAAGGTTTAGGAGTATTACTTTTGACCTGTTTGTCTTTCCACACTTGATGTGGAATCCAGAATTTGAAAAAATATGGATTCCCGATTACTCGGGAAAGACATTTAAACATCAAACTCCTTTACTTCTAAAAATCCACCAGCTTTCATATTGTTAATTTTCAGTTTTCCAATTCTTACGCGTACCAATCGTAAAGTAGGGTAACCAACAACGGCAGTCATTTTTCTTACTTGCCTAAATTTTCCTTCCCTCAACGTAACCGATACCCAGCTTGTTGGGCCGTGGCGTTTGTCTCTAATTTTTTTTCTACGTTTGGGCAAATTAGGAATTTTATCTAATCGAGATACCTTGCATTCTTTTGTTTTGTATTTAGTACCGTCAAAACCTATTTCAACTCCTTGCTTTAATTGCTCAATGGCCGTATCAGAAATAATTCCATCTACTTGAGCAAAATATTCTTTTTCTACTTTACTGCTCCGTATATATTCACTCACTTTACCATCAGTAGTTAATAACAATAAGCCTTCTGATAACTCATCTAACCTGCCAATAGCCATAGTTTCATTTGGAAAACAACCCAATTCTCCTAATAATTTTTTGTTAGATCTTTTGGTTTGATTGTTAATGAATTGACTTAAATAGCCATCAGGTTTAAAAAGAATAAAGTGTCGATGTTTTTCCATAGAACTACAAAAATAATAGAATGTTAAAAACAATTGAAACTTTTTAAAAGTTTTATGATTCTAAAACTCATTAAAGGACGTATTTTTGTAACACTTCAAAAAAAAACATAAATGTCAGGAATATCAACCTCTGAATTAGCAGAAAGAAAAGTGGGCAAAGATTTATATAGCTACCAACAAGGTGCTATCAATAAAATTTTTAAATGCTTTGAAGAGGCCCCAGAAGATTATCATTTATTATATCAACTGCCAACAGGTGGTGGTAAGACAGTAATATTTTCTGAAATTGTTCGTCAATATTTAAAGCATCATAAAAAGCGTGTGCTGATTATGACACATAGAGTTGAGTTGTGTAAACAAACAGCGAATATGCTTACTGAATTTGGGGTTGTAAATAAAATTGTTGACAGTACTGCGAATCTTGATGATCAAAATGACTATGATTGTTTTGTTGCAATGGTTGAGACTTTGAATAACCGTTTGAATGATGATAAACTTGATATTTCTAATATTGGGCTGGTTATTATTGATGAAGCACATTATAATTCATTTACCAAATTATTTAAGTTTTTTGAAAAATCATTTTTGTTGGGTGTAACTGCAACTCCGTTGAGTTCTAACATGAAACTCCCAATGAAAAGTAATTATGACGAGCTTATTGTTGGAGAATCTATTGAAGCATTAATTGAGAATGAATTTTTAGCAAGAGCAGAGATAAAAAACTACAATGTAGGGTTAACTTCTTTAGAAGTAGGAGCCAATGGAGATTATACTGTAAAATCATCAGAAGATTTATACACGCATTCTGATATGTTGAGCAAGTTGTTGCAAGCATATGAAGAAACCTCTCTCGGTAAAAAAACATTGATTTTTAATAACGGAATCAACACCTCTATATTAGTATATCAAACTTTTAAAAATGCGGGGTATCCGATTGCCCATTTAGACAATACACTTTCTAAAAAAGATAGAGCGGTATTGTTGAAATGGTTTAAAGACACACCACATGCTATTTTAACATCGGTAAGTATTTTGACTACAGGTTTTGATGAGCCAACTATTGATACTATTATTTTAAATAGAGCTACAAAATCATTGACCTTATATTATCAAATGATTGGTAGGGGATCACGTATCACTAATTCTAAATCGTCATTTAATGTATTAGATTTAGGAAATAACCAACATAGGTTTGGCCCTTGGGGTGCAGATTTAGATTGGCAAAAAATATTTAGATCTCCAGACTATTATTTAGACAACTTATTGGATGATGAAGAATTAGAAAGTAATTTTAGATATGAAATGCCTGCTGATTTAAGAGCTGAGTTTGCAAAGTCTGAAGAAGTGTATTTTGATATCAAGAATTGCTATATTGAATCTACTAGAGCTGGATTATCGTCAAAAGTAGTGTTAGAAAAGTCTATTGAGCATCATACTTTTATTTGTGCTGAAAACAGTGAAGATGTATATGATGCTTATGATTTGGCTAAAAAATTAGGTGATGATATTGATCATAGAATTGACCGTTATAGCAAATGTATTTGTCGAAGTACGCACAATTTTGTAGATTGGTTAAAAGATGATTATCGCAAAAAATTACGTTTACATTTACGTGACAATTTTGATACAGTTTTTGAATCTATTCACGGACATCCGCCAGAAGAATAAAATATTATTATAAAAAAAGCTGCTAAATTTAATTAGCAGCTTTTTTTTATTTAAAACTATTTATTAAATAACTTTGGTATTATTGCTCACCCAATTAGTATACAATCTATGTGTAATAGCCAAAATGACTGGACCCACAAATAATCCTAAAATACCAAATAACATCATTCCTCCTAAGGCGCCAATTAAAATAACAATCATTGGGGTTTGTAATCCTTTAGCTAATAACATAGGTTTTAGAAAATTGTCTAATAATGAAACTATAATTCCGTATACTGCAAAAATAACTGCTGGCGTAGTATCAGCAACTGAGAAGACATAAATTATAATCGGAATCATAACCAAGGTAACTGGTATTTGGATAATAGCACATAATAAAACTGCAAAAGCTAAAATTCCTGCAGTAGATGAAAGTCCTACAATAGAAAATCCTGCAAAAGCCAATATTGCTTGTATTACTGCAACAAGTAAAATTCCTTTTACAACACTTCTAATTGTATTAGTACACATTGCCATAATTTCTTTACCATTGCCATCTGTTAATTTATTTGTCAAAAGCACACCTTGTTTGTAACCTGAATTTGCTGAAGATAAAAATACACCTGCAATTATTAGAGCAATAAGTGATAATAGTACAGTGCTCATTAAACCAGTAAAAGAGCTAAAAAACCAACCAACAGAACTCTTAACTTGTTCAGGGTAATCTTTTATAAATGATTGTAGATTATTAGATGCTTGAGCCCAAATGTCATAAAGATTCTCACCAATAAGTGGCCATTCTTTAACATCGCTATTAGGTGGAGGAACCTGTACATCACCTGCTTTAAAATTTTCGAATATTTCAGAAGTTGAACCAACAATTGAACTTGTCATATTAATTGAAGGGACAATTATCAGAGCAATTAAAACACCAATAAATAATGTAGTAATTAATCCTTTCTTCTTTCCATTAAATAAATTTATCACCTTTTGATAAAAAGGATAGAGGGAAACTGCCACAATAATAGACCATACTATTAATAAAATAAACGGTTTTGCAATTGAGAAACTTGCTAGAATTAGCGTTGCTAAAACGACTATCTTGATAAAGGTATTAATAGCTTGATTAGAATTTTGTGCTTTCATAATATATTAGATTTAGTTAGATATTTATTATTGTTATTATTCATTTTCTTGAGATTCTTTGACATTGTTAATTGTCCAGCCACCACCTAAAGATTCATATAGACTTAAGATTGATGACATTTGTTGCATAAACGCTTCTGATGCTTTTAATTCTGAATTAAATTGTGAACTCTGTAAATTTAACACCTCTAAATAACTTGTTAATCCGCCATCATACCTAACCCATGAAAGCTCAGCAGCAGTTGTAGCCAATTGCATTTGTTCATTTCTTAATTGATATTCAGATTCGTAAGTGTTTACTGAGATCAACGCATCTTTAACTTCTCTTACCGCATTTATAAACGAATTTTTGTAGTTAATTAATAACTCTTCAGTTCTTAATTCTTCTAAAGTAATGTTGTTATTTATTTTATTGGCATTGAATAATGGGCCTAATAACTGTCCTCCTAAATTTGCAAATAGAAATGATGGGTTAATTAACTCAGCGCCAATATTTGCAGATAATGTTATAGATGGATATTTTAGTGTTTCGGCTACTCCAATTCGTAATGTTTGGGCATGTAAACTCTGTTCAGCAATTAACAAGTCTGGGCGCCTGTTTAAAAGCTCTGAAGGTAATCCAACAGGAATTTCATAAACTGATAATTGATTGTATAAATCTAAACCTCTAGGTATTGCAACATCAGGTTTCCCTAATAATACACTTAAGCTGTTTTCTATTTGTGATCTCACTCTATTAAAAACTACAACAGCTGTTTTTGCTTCGCTCACTTGTATTTTTGATTGAGATAAATCTACTTCACTAATAAACCCAGCATTAAACCGAGCTTGCATAACATCTAAATTATATTGAAAATTTACAGCAGTTTTTTCTGATATTACCAATCGGTTATCTATATCTCTTAGAGCTATATATGCCTGTGCTACTGTAGATATGATGCTAACCTGTAATGCTCTTTGCGCATACTCGGTAGCTAAATAGTTCTGTAAAGCAATATCGTTCATTGTTCTAATCTTTCCCCATAAATCCAACGTATAGGACACATTAATAACAGGAGTGACCGTATTTGAAAAATTGGATCCAACAGAATTATAAGTTGATGACCCCGCTAAGCCATAATTTACAGAAGGGTAGTAGTCAGCACTTGAAATATCCATTAAAACTTGTGATTGCTGAATTCTAGAAATAGCCATCTTCATATTCTTATTATTGACCAAAGCAGAATCTATCAACGAAACTAATATAGAATCATTAAATAATTGCCACCATTCTAAATTAGTAACTGAACTATCTTTTGCAAAATCATCTCCAAAAGAAGTAATTGTTTCTGTTTCCGGGCGCGAATATTCTCTACCAACATTACAAGAAATGGTAAGGCCTAATATTACTATGAGTAAGGTATTGACTGTGTAACTTGCTTTTTTACCCATTGCTCAATTGTTTTTTATTGATAAAAAAGTTTAGAATTCTAAATGCAACAACTACATATATTACTGCTATAGAAATTTGCAACACTCTTGTCCAAACTTCTGAACCTGCTTCAGCATCTGAAGATGTAACCGAACTAAGAATAAGTAAAAAGGTTGAAAATGCAGTTCCAAACACGGATGCTATTTTCTTTTTAGAGAATAAATTAGATGCAAAAATGATTCCCACAATAAATGTAAGTGCCACCATAAATGGAAACAGCGGAACTATCACCAATAATTTATAAGCCATAATTGCAAATAGACCACCTAGTATGTTTGCAACAATCATGATAGCACCTGCTTTGGGATTAGAAAGAGCAGGAGATATTGAAAGTATCGCTGCAAATATCAAAATCAATAATCCTCCAGAAAGTTTAAAAATGAAAAATAATAGGAGTAGAGGTAGCAATACAAATAAGATATTAATGGCATAGGCAAACTGTTCTCTAGGTGAATTTTTCTTAGCAGCTCCTTTAACTTTTACAAATTTTTCATCTGCTTTAGACCACGGAATTATAACAAACATTAATTGTGTTAAACAAATTGCCATTAAAGTATTAAATACCAAACTCATAGCAATTACCCCTCCAACTACATTGGCTTCTAAAGATAATAGCGGAATTATTAAAACGCTCATTAAAGCAAAGAGCTTAATGGCCATTGGTAGTTTTTGAGAATAATAAATCCATAAAATTCCTAAACAAAGTAAAGGCATAAAAACAAATGGATAATCGAGAAATATTGCACTAAAAATATATGAGAATCCTGTTAAAAAAGTCAATATAATTATGAAGATAGCTGCTTGTTTAAACTTTAAAGGTTTCGCTCCAGGCGCCATAAAACTTAACGCTAAAACAGAAGTTAAGAAAGATAATTCATAATTCATTAAAGTTGTAATAGTCAATATTAAGCAAGTGCCTAATGCATATCTTAATATTGGCTTTGACAAACTCCAATTATACTTATATATTAATGGAAATAAAATACTACCTAACATAAGACAACCATGAGTTAAGCTTAATTCTAAATGATGCTAATGAGTTTAATATAAAATTATCACCAGTATAAACTACAATATCTGCTTGACCTCCCAATCTATAAGCTTCTAATTCATCACCATCTATACTTATAATTACAGGAAAGCGTTGAGGGTCTCTCAACCAACTATTTTTACTTGTTATTTTTGGCAGGCCTCCTTTATTTGTTTGGTCAGATGTAGAAACACCATACCCAATACTTCTAACGGTTCCTGTAACTATTTTTCCTGGTGCAATATCAAAAGTAATTTTAACCTTGTTTCCTTCCTTCATTTTCGAAAGGCTATTTTCTTTCATATCAGCTTGAATCCAAATATCTGTGTTGGATATCAGTGTGGTCATCGGTGCACCAGTAGCTGCGTAATACCCTAAATCTATGTCAAAACTTTCTATAACTCCACCAGTAGGAGCAATAACTGTTGTAAATTCTAAATTGAGTTTTGCGTTTTCTAGGTCTTGTATGGCGGCTCTTATCTTAGGATTGTCTGGTCCAGAATCTCCCAACGATTGTTTTGCGCGTTCTAGGTTTGCCTCTGAAGATGCTACTTGCTCCGTAGCTTGTAACAATGCAGTTTCTGACTGATCTACATCAGCTTCTGATAAAGCCCCAGAGTTTTCTTTCATTACTTTTTGTACCCTTGCCCAATTTCTCTTAGCTCTTTCTAATTGTGCTTTTGCAACTCCCAATTTACCTGCTGCAGATTTAACTGACGAGCTGCTTGCAGCCACAGATTGGATGGTATTATCAATATTTGCCTCCGCTTTTGTAACAGCAATTTCAAAAGGCAATCTATCTAATTGAAAAAGCGTATCTCCTGCTTTAACTTTTTTATGCAAATAAATATTGATATTAGTTACATAACCAGCAACTCTAGGAGATACTGGAGTAATTAATCCTTTTATTCTCGCCTGGTCTGTATAAGGTGTATGACGCTCAGACATTACATACCAAACAAAAAATAATGTTGATACTATAACAACAATTCTAGTGATTAATTTTATAGGACTTTTTTTAGAGGTTTCTTTAGGCTCTTCTTTTATATCTTTTTCAATAATCTTAGTGTCTTCTTCCATGTTAGTCATTTTTCTCCTCTTCTTTAAAAGTGTTTTTCATTAGCGATTGCATTACAGAAAACATCATTGTAGTTGACCACCCTAATAATAAGACTCCATTCATAGCTTCAAAACCAGATAGAATCCTATTTGTAGAACTGATGGTAATTTCACCATATCCTAAAGTAGTAAACGTAACTAATGAAAAATAGATTGATTTCTCTAAAGTGTCAAATTCAGTAATTCCTGGAAGTAAATAATAGGTAATACCCCAAACAATAGCCTCTAAAAAATTTAAAAATAATAAAAACAAAGCTGTATATATTAAAAGCCAAACGGCTTTATAATCAAAGGAAGATTCTGATAAATGATGGTATTTTTTTATTAAAAAATTCACCCAAAATTTTGTTCCATACCCATGAATTGTTACTGTGATTCCAATAATAACCAGACCTATAAATATGTTTAGCATTACATTCATAAAACGACTGAATTTAAAATATTAGTATAATTAACAAATATAATAAACTGAATCATTTCTTATATAATACTGAGCTGAATAACAGGAAATATAATTGTTGTTTCTTGTTTGTCTCAAATTAACAAAATAGACTACCTAATGAAATTAAAAATCGTTGCTTCTATTTTTATCTTTTTAGCACAAATTGAATATTCTCAGTCTTAATAAACTATATAATTTTCAGATAGTTTCATTTATTAATATCTTTTAAGAATTGTGTACTATGATCGGTCTTTATTTCTGTCCACATTGGTAAGTGGTCGGAAATTTGAAAGGTTTTCCATTTTTTATAATAATAGTTTTCTATTTGAGTATCATCCTGTAAAACAGCTAACATATCATTTTTTGATTTTTCTAGTTCTTCAATTTTTTCTAAATCAGGAATTGTTTTATTTTCGGCATTAGTCAATGCAGTTTCTTTTCTTTTCAGCTGCTTTTTTAATGCTTTTACCACGTCGATTTTATAATCTTCAAATTGACTTTTCTTTAAAACATGGGCATAATAATTAAAGGTTCCTGCACTATTTTCATCCATTCCTAATTGAAAAAAATCTGATTTGGAGCGCACTCCAATTTGATCGTAATGTTTTGTTTGGAAGGTGTTGGTACCTTGTGGGCGGTTTCTAATTTGGTTTGGAATTTCAAAACCATTGTCTAGTAAAGCTTGCATTGTTTCATGCTCATGATCAACAATATTAAAATCTCCTAAGACCAAAAAAGTATCATTATCATCATCCGCTCTTTTTTTCAAAAATTTTGCAATTGCTCTAATTTCAGATTTTCTTCTTTCTAGTTTTACACCAGAATCAGCTCCAAAATAAATATGAACTGTACACAAACTAAATTTAGTCCAGCCAGATTGAAATGAAACTAAAAAAGGAGTTCTAGCAAATTGTATATCACCCTTTATTAGTCTAGTTTTAGGTAAAACTATCTCACCAGCAACATTTTTAAATTGCACTCTACGCATATCATAGATAAAAGTCATGCGCTCTTGGTTTCCGCTTCTACCACCAGTAACATCAGTAGTTATATAATCCCAATCATCACCTAATAAATACATAAGATGATTTAATGCACGTAAATTTTTAGTTACTTCTTGTACAGCTACTAGGTCAAAAGCTGATATAATTTGTGCAATATAAAAGTATGATTCCTTTAAGCGAGGTCCATGTCCGAATTTATTGGAATCAAAATCTCGGATATTCCAAGTAGCTATTAATAGGTTTTTATCTAAATCCTTTTTTGGAACTGACTTCTCTAATTGCTTTTTTAAATTGATAAGATTGTCTGATACAAAACCTCTACGCGCCTCAGTTTTAATATCTCTTTTGATACGATAATATTTCATGTGTCCTTTTTTATTTTTTATAAACGATTACATTTATTCACTAACAATCTTATTCTTCTAGATTGAAGATTAGAATACATTCTGTCCATAAGTCAATTTTTCATTCAAAGCTACTAAAAATATTTTACTGATTAATAGAGGGTTAGATAATGTAATATTCTTTTTGGCTTTCTCTTGAATCACAATAATCACTGCTAGGGAGAGTCAAGCAATTTATAACAGAATAACTTTACAACACTGGGTGGTAATTGTAAGATATATAAATTTTTTAACCGTAAAGAATTCCTATATTTAACGTCTGTTTAAAATAATATGAAGCAAAGAATATTATTTCTTTTATTTCTGATTCCACTACTGAATTTTGCTCAAAATATTCAGGTAGATTGGACTACCTATACTGCCCAAGAATTGATTGAAGATATTTTAATTGACAGTCCTTGTATTGAAGATGTAACTGTGACCAATGTAGTTAGTGGTAATTTTGGCACTGGAGATTTAAGTTATGGCTATTTTGATGCTACTGGGAGTCCATTTTCGTTTCAACGAGGCATTGTTTTAAGCACAGGAAAGTTAATTAATACAGAGGGACCTAATAATAGTTTAAGTGATGATGATGCCCCAAATTGGTTTGGTGATGCGGATTTAGAAAACACTTTAAATGAATCTCAAACCATCAATGCTACCATTTTAGAATTTGACTTTAGATCGGTTGCAACTCAAGTGAGTTTTAAATATTTATTTGCTTCAGAAGAGTATCAAGAAGGAGATAATAGCACTTGCCAATATTCAGACTTATTCGGATTTTTGATACGACCTATAAATGACAATCAATATACCAATATTGCCTTAGTACCCAATACGCAAACTCCAGTAAAAGTTACAACGGTTCATCCAGATATTCCAAATGGTTGCCCACCAGTAAATGAATTGTATTTCGAAAGTTTTAATGGATCAGTTTCTCCAATTAATTTTAACGGACAAACAAAAGTGATGTCTGCAACTGCAACTGTAATTCCGAATGAAACCTATCATGTAAAACTTGTCATTGCCGATCATATTAATTACAGATATGATTCTGCAGTATTTCTAGAAGCAGGTAGTTTTGAGTTAACAGCAGATTTAGGAAATGATTTTTTATTGGCTAACAACACGGCGCTTTGCGAAAATGACACACATTTATTAGATGCTACACAACCTGGAATAAACAATACGTATCAATGGTTTAAAGATAGCATATTATTACCTGCCGAAACAAATACAACGTATAATGTAATTGATGCTGGGGTTTATAATGTTGAAGTAACTTTAAACAATTCATGTATTTCTTATGGTGAAATTATTGTTGAGTATGCTTTAAATCCAGTAGTGTTTGATTCAACTTTAATTGAATGTGATTTAGACCAAGATGGTTTAACGATGTATGATTTGTTTGACGCAGAAGATAATATTACCAATACTGATCCTTATTTGCAAATCACAGATTTCTTTTTTGATTTTAATAGTGCTGAACTTAATAATTCTCCTATATCAAATCCAACAGAATTTATTAACTCTGCACCTCAGCAGGTTGTGTTCGCTAGGGTAGTAGCTTCCACAAATTGTGTAAGTATTGCAGAATTGCAATTAGATATTGCTAGAAATATTGTCGTTGTTCAAACTCAAACTGAATGTAATGAATCTGAGGTTAGTGGAATTGCAGAATTTGATTTAGATGATATTACAGCTTCATTTCAAGCTCAAATTCCGGCAACTGCAAGCGTAAATTATTATGAAACTGAAGAAGATGCTTTTTATGAAACACCTAAGTTAACATCACCCTATAAAAATACTAATGAATTTTCAGATGCTATTATTGTAAAGATTACAGATAACAATGAGTGCTATGCAATTTCTACGGTAGAACTAATTGTATATGACTCTCCGAAACTTTTAGATGATGAAGATACATATTACTGTACAGATACCTATCCAAACAAAACAAGATTGTATGCAGGAGTCTTAAGCGGGCCTCCTATAGATTATACGTATGAATGGTTTTTTAATGGAGCAACTACAGGGGTTACAACTTATTTTATAGATATCAATGAAATCGGCACCTATGAAATTGAAGTGACTGATGCTAACAATTGTACTGTTTCCAGAATAATTACAGTTTTAAGTTCAACATCAGCAACTATTGATGAAATTTTAATTGAAGAAGGAACGTACAATAATACCATAATTATCAATGTTTCAGGTGATGGAGATTATGAATATACATTAGATGATCCTTTTGGAGAATATCAAGACAGTAATATTCTCATCAATGTTTTTCCTGGATTTCACACCGTTTATGTACGGGATAAAAATGGATGTACTATTGTATCAGAAGAAATAGCTGTCTTAGGGTTCCCAAAATTTTTCACCCCAAATAATGATAATGCAAATGATACATGGCAAGCTTTTGGAGTTGACGGAAGTAATAATGCTGATATTGATATTCAAATTTTTGATCGCTTCGGAAAAATAATAAAAAGGCTAACCTCCCAAAGTGATGGCTGGGACGGAACTTATAACGGCGATGTGTTACCATCGAGTGACTATTGGTTTGTAGCACACTTAAGTGATGGCAGAATCTATCGTGGGCATTTTACATTAAAGAGGTAATGCCATTTTATAAAAAGTCTACCTTTCCAGAATCTAAACTGTAATAAGCAGGCATAATTTGTAACCCATTGTTCTGAACAGCTTCTGCAATAATTACTGATTTTTTAACAAGATCATGAGCGTTTATTTTAGCATTCTTTTTTACAACACTTTGTACATCAGCATTTGAACCGCTATCATTAATTGCTTGCGAAATATGTGATAGTAAGTGATTTAGATTTGTACCATTATCGCCACCATCCATTGCAGCTGTAACCGCTCCACAACTTTCATGACCAAGAACAACAATAACTTTAGTTCCTAAATGAGCTACAGCATATTCAATACTCGCTACTGTACTTTGATTGGCTACATTACCAGCAATTCTGATTACAAACAATTCGCCCAAACCAGTATCAAAAGTCAATTCTGGAACAACTCTGCTATCGGCACAACTTAAAATAATAGCATACGGACTTTGCCCGCTTATCAAATGTTCTCTACGAGAACTGTTTTGTAATTTACCATCTAACTTGTCAGCAACAAAACGCTGATTGCCATCTTTTAATCGCTCTAAAACTTCTTGCTGTGTCATATCTAAAATATTTTATTCAAAAATAATGAAAAGAAAAATTGCATCAAAAAAATTATTTACATTCTAATAAATTAAGATTAAATCAATATTTTTTGATTTCATAACACTCACGTAATCAATATTTTATTTGTATATTGATAGCAATTACTAACTTAAAATCTTATTATTATGAAAAAAAGTGTATTAATTGCAATGATGCTTTTCATTGCTTCAACTGCTTACACGCAGAAAAAAAACGGAACTGTTTACAAAGAGCACCCAGCAATTGCTGTAGTTGAAGCTATGCAACAAGCATTTATTGTTGGTGACGTAGACTTATTATCTAGCTATCTTTCGGATGATTTTAAAGAGTGGAATGGTTTAAGTACAAATCGTAATGCAAAAGGTACAGACAAAGAACAATTTCTTAAAAATGCTACTTGGTGGAGTAAAAACATATCTTACCTAAGTCTTAAAAGGCAAGGGCAAGCGTATCCTGATGCTATCAAATATAAAGATGATGACGATGGATTGTGGGTGCAAACATGGGATATTTTAAAAGGAGTGCACACCAAAACAGGTTCTAAAATAAATATGCCTATTCACCGTCTTTTTGGTGTTGATGAGAACAATAAAATTAAGACAATGATTAGTTATTATAACGAAGAAGTTTTTGCTGATATCGGCAGAAGTTTTGATGTTCGTAAAAATGGAGCTATTTATGACAATCACGAATATATCAATTCGGTTAAAATGGCATTTGCTGCTTTTGAAAATGGAGATTTAGAAACTGCGTATAGCTTTTTTGCTGATGATGCAAGGTTTAGAAATTCATCTATGATACCTGGTGATGATTCTAAAACTTTTGCAGAAGTTAAAGAAAGTAACCTAGAATTTTTAAACAATTTTGAAGTTCTATCAATAGACATGAATGGCTATCCAGATTATTTACATTACGAGCGTGGAGATACGGATTTAGTGCAATCATGGTGGACTTTTAGATTGATTCGTAAATCGGATAACAAAGAAATTACGGTACCAGCCTTTTATACTCATACTTTTAATGATGAAGGTAAAATACAAAATGGATCTTCCTATATCAATGCTAAACTGTTTGAGGAATAACAACTTGCATCCTACAAATAAAAAATGAATGCAAATTTTGCATTCATTTTTTATTTAACTCAATTCATCATTTACCTTTTATATTCTACTCTGATAAGTAAATAAATCAAAGTAACGCCCTTTGCGAGCTATCAAATCATCGTGCTTACCATGTTCGGCAATGCTGCCATCTTCAATTACTAAAATTTGATCAGCTTTTTGTATGGTACTAAGACGATGTGCAATAACAAAAGTGGTTCTATTTTTCATAAGCACTTGTAGGCTCTGTTGAATAAACGATTCACTTTCGGTATCTAGGTTAGAAGTAGCTTCATCTAAAATAATGATTTTTGGATTTGCTAACAATGCTCTTGCAATTGAGATTCGTTGCCTTTGACCACCTGATAACTTTACGCCACGTTCACCAATAACTGTTTCTAAACCATCATCAAATCTATCAGTAAATTCATTTACATAAGCACCTTTAACTGACTGTTCTAGTTCTTGTTCAGTTGCATTTGGACTAGCAAATAATATATTTTCTTTAATAGTACCTTCATACAAAAAGTCATCTTGCAATACCACTGCTAAATGTTGTCTAAAACTACTTAAATTTACTGTTGACAAATCAATACCATCTAAAGACACTTTCCCTTTATTGGGGGTTAAAAATGTGGCTGCTAATCCTGCTATAGTCGATTTTCCAGATCCTGATGAGCCAACTAATGCTGTAACAGAACCCGAATCAGCCTTGAAGGAAATATTGTGTAATACTTCTTTATCATTTTCATAGCTAAAGGAAACATTATCAAAAATCATATTGCCAGTAATTTTATCTAAACTAACTGTTCTCTTTTCAGGATTATCCTCTTCTTTCATTTGCATCAACTCTTCGGTTCTATCCAAACCTGCCATTGCTTCTGTTAATTGGCTCCCAATATTACTCATTTGCACAATAGGAGAAACCAAAACACCTAACAAGAAAATGTATTGAGTAAAATCACCAAAAGTCATAGTGTCTTCCATCATATAATAACCTCCAATCCCCATGATACTTGTAGATGCAACTCCGATAAGAAAAATTGAAGAACTTGTAATTAGCGCTGTGGCTGTCAAACTTTTCTTTACATTAAGATATAATTCTTCAACACCTTTTTCAAAGGTGCTATTTTCTTGATCTTCTGCATTAAATCCTTTGATGACTCTAATGCCATTTAATGTTTCCGTTAGCCTACCGGTAACTTCAGCATTTATTTTACCTCTTTCTTTAAATATTGGACGTATAACTCCAAATGCTTTTAGCATTACAACAGCAAAAATTATTAATGGTACAAGAATAACAAGAGTCATAAGTGCATTAATATTCAACAACCAAATTAAAGCTAAAACTGCAGTAATTGAGCCTCCAACTAGTTGTACCAAACCTGTCCCAACTAAATTTCTAACACCTTCAACATCTGTCATTACTCGTGAAACCAAGGCTCCAGACTTATTATTGTCAAAGAAATTGATAGGCAGTCTTAACAATTTCTTTTGCACCTTAGCCCTTAATAAAGAAATTAAATACTGAGCCTCGACACTCAATAATCTAGTCAAAGCAAATGAAGTTAAAGCTTGTACAGATATAGCTACAATTACAGTAATCAGAATTATATATAATACATCCATATCACCACTTGGTACAAAAACATCTATTAGTTTTTTTAATTGCACGGGCAATACAAACCCTGACAAGCTTTTAATAATGATTAAAATCAATCCGATAAATACTATTTTTTTTCTGGGCCAAATAAATTCTTTAAAAGCCCAAGCAAAGGATACTTTGTGTTTAGTCATGTAAATATTCTTTCTATTATTATTCCAAAATTACAGAATTGTCATTTAGTCATGAAAATTAATTTTATTATCTTAAATTCGCAATCATATTTTATAAACAAAAAATACTATTATGAGAAAAACAGTTTTATCAATTTTGGCAATTGCCTTTACAATCTTAACTTTTAACGCCCAATCTAAAGAAGGCTATATTAAGTATAGTATTGATATGTCATCCGAGAACACTGAAATGCAAATGGGCTTAGCAATGATGAATGGTTCAGAAATGGAAATATCTTTTAAAAATGATGACTCAAGAATGAAGATGAACATGGGAAGCTTTATGACAATTGAAACGGTAACTAAAAACAATAAAGATGTTTTGTTAATGATGTCTGGGATGATGGTGGGTAGCACTGCAGTAAAAACAACAAAAGAAAAGTTAGAAGAAACAAATAACATAAATGATTTATCTGTGAAATTTAAAAATGTAACAAAAGAAATACTAGGATATACATGTAAAAAAGCAGTTGTTTCAAATAAAGGTGAAGAAGGAGGGTTGACTTTTTGGTATACAGAAAAAATGGACATGCCAGATAATGAAATGCTCAACGCAAATGGATTAGTACCCGGAGTAATCTTAGAATTTGAATCTATTGATGGTGAAATGAAAATGGCATTTACAGCTATTGAAGTTAAAAAAGAAATTGAATCATCAATTTCTTTTAGCTTAGATATACCCGAAGGTTTTACTGAAAAAACTTTTGAGGAGTTCTCAAAAATGAGTGGAGGGATGTAATCTAATAACCCAATATTAAAAAACTTATGGAATAGCCTCAAATAAAATTGAGGCTATTTTTTTGTTCAATAAAATAACTTCACTAATTCATATAGACGTTTCACACATCAATTTAATCACTTCACAAAGTTTCTATACTAATACATTAGTTAACCTACCTACATTTGTAATGTAATTAAGTATTTAAATTGATTATTAAGTATTTAATAGAAAGCATTTAAAGCAAGTTTGGTTAGTTAGTTTGAGCTATTGTATATACTCCTGTATATCGATAGCTCTTTTTTTTAGTTGGTTTTTAATTGTTAAATTAGCAACACCAAACTATACTATATGTTTTCAAAATTTCTCTTAATAATAGCTTTCTTTCTTATTTCAATTTTTAAAATTTCTGCTCAAGACTCAATAGTAAATCCAAGTCAACCAAACATAATTTCTGCTCCTGTAATTCTTAAATCAGACACATTATTTCATGTTAAGAGTAGCCCAGAGAGTTATCCCATAAAAATTAGAGCACAAGAAATTTCATCACAATTAAAAATATTAACCCAGTGGTATATTAAGGGGAAAGACAGTATTTATTTACAACAAAAAGAGAATCATGTAAATGTGATGTATAATAGTAATGTAGCTTTTATTGTTACTAAAAATGATGCAAACTATCAGAAGCTACCGCTTTTGAATCTTGCTGAGATGCAAATGTCAAGTTTAATAAATACACTTAATAGAGATGACATTTTATCTTCAACAGAGTGGTTAAAACGTATTGGATACTTTGCCCTTTCATTTATTTTTTTAATTGTTTTTATTAAATTGGTTAATTGGTTATTTAAACGTTTAGATAAACGTTTGGTAAAAATTGAAAGAAGCTTTTTAAGAAAGAATAAAAATATTTTAAAATATTTTATTCCTAGAAAGACAGCTAATATCTTTGTGTTTCTCTCTAAAATAATACGAATCGTAATTATCTGGATTACACTAATTGTATTTGCTCCCTTTATGTTCAGCTTTTTTCCATGGGCAGAACATATTGTCTATCTTTTCTACGGATATATCGAAACACCTGTAAAATATGTCCTTTTTGGTTTTATTGATTTTATTCCATCTTTATTCTTTATCCTTATTATTGCCTACGTTGCAAGGTATATTGTTAGAGTTGCGAGCCATATAGCAGCGGATGTTGAATTGGGAAAATTCCAACTCCCTAACTTTCATAAAGATTGGGCAAAACCAACTGAGAAAATTTTCAGCATTCTTGTTTATGCCATGGCATTGGTTATGATTTTTCCATACTTGCCAGGATCTGGATCAACAGCTTTTCAAGGAGTGTCAATTTTTATTGGCGCTATTATTTCTTTTGGATCAACATCAGCAATTGCAAACATTATTGCAGGAATCGTAATTACATACATGCGTCCATTTCAAATTGGTGACCGCGTTAAAATTGATAATGTAGTAGGAGATGTCATATCTAAAACAATTTTAGTGACACATATTAGAACACCAAAAAACGAAGATGTAACCATACCAAATGCTAATATTTTAATTGGTAAAATCATCAACTATTCTAATAATAAAGAGAAAACAATCATATTACATACTACAATTACTCTTGGCTATGATTTGCCTTGGCTAACAGCAAATGACTTGCTAATACAAGCGGCTAAATTGACTGAACATATTGAGGATACTCCTGAGCCATTTGTTTTACAAACTAGTTTAGATGATTATTATGTTTCGTATGAATTGAATGCACATACTAAAGAAGCTAAAAAAATGCCTAGAATTTACTCTGAACTTCACAAACATATTTTAGAAGTTTTTAATGAAGCAGGTGTTGAAATTTTGTCACCACATTATATGGCAGCTCGTGATGGAAATTTAACCACAGTTCCAAGCCAATTAAAGTCAACTGATAAAACACCTATTCAAAAAATAGCAGATCATTTAACAGGGAGAAATCAAAAGGTAAACATTACAAAATCTGATGAGTCAAAAGGGGAGGAGCCTACTTTTAAAAGCTTTTAGATATATTAATAGAAAGATTGATAAAACTCCAAACACACTAAATCCTACAAAAAGAGGTAGGGCAGTACCCGCAACATATTTTCCTATAAAAGCACTAATTGGTACCGCCATCATAGTAGAAATAAACCCCGTGATTGCTGCTGCAATACCCGCTATATGACCAACAGGTTCCATCGCTAATGAGCGTAGATTTCCAAATAAAAATCCGATAGCAAAAAACTGCAACCCAAAAAAGGATAGTAGAATATAGATGCTAGGATTGGGGCTGTCAAAATACATAATAACATAGAGTAGAGAGATGCCAAAAAATGCGATTGAAGCAATATTTACTAAGCGTCTCATTCCAATTTTTAAGACTAAGATTCCGTTTAAAAAAGTTGCCAAACCTACTGATATAGCTAATCCTGCGAATATATACGGAAACTCATCAGCCAAATTATATTGCATTTGAAATATTTGCTGTGAAGTACTCAAATACACCATAAATGAGCCTGTTATAAAACCGGATATAATGGTATAACCAATTGTGTTTTTATATTTAACTAATTCTTTAGTTCCTTCAATAAATATACTTCTGCTAAAGCGAATTCTATTTGGTTTATGTAATGTTTCTGGTTGTCGAAACCAAAACCAAATAGAAACGAGCACACTAAAAAGTAATTGTACATAAAAGATTGCTTGCCAATTATAATTATCTAAAATTAATTTTCCCAAAGCTGGTGCTACAATCGGAACCAACAAAAATACAACCGTAATAAACGACATAATTCGCGCCATATAATCACCGCTATACGAATCTCTTACAATGGCTATACTTATAGTTCGTGGGGCAGATAGGGCAATCCCTTGTAAGATTCTGCCAAATATCATCGTATTTAAATTATCAGCATAAATACAAATAACACTTGCAATAATAAACAATCCAAAGCCCAAAAATACAATTGGCTTACGACCCAAACTATCAGATAATGGGCCAAAAAGTAAAGACCCAATACCTAAGCCCAAGAAGATCATGGTGATTAATAATTGGAAATCCTCAGTATTGTTTGTCCCAAGATCAGCACCAATTATATCTAATGCAGGTAATATTGCGTCAATTGCCAAAGCTACGATAGACATCAAAGAGGCCATCAACGCTACAAATTCAAATTGAGATTGCTGCTGTTTATCCATTCGGCAAAAATACACTTTAGATTTTGTAAATTGCTGAAATATTGATAACAGATGATTATAGAAGAATTAAAAAATACTATTGGAAATATTGACATTTATTTATTAGACCAAATATTAAAAGAACGCTATCAAACTAACAGCATTATTTTGGATGCAGGTTGTGGTAATGGACGGAATTTAAAATGGTTTTATAATAATAGATTTACCATTTACGGAATAGATGCTAATATTGATGTGATTAATACTGTTAGAAAAAAATATAAAGAACAAGCAACTCATTTTTCTGTACAAAATGTAGATACTTTAAATTTTGATACTAATAAGTTCGACCATATTGTATGTAATGCATTATTACATTTTGCTCAGAATGAAATTCATTTCAAAAAAATGTTTTCAGAATTAGTTCGTGTATTAAAATCTAGTGGAACTATATTTATTAGAATGGCAACACTTGAAGGAATGGAAAAATATGTTTCGGAAATTTCTGATGGAAGATTTCATTTGCCAGATGGAACAGATCGATTTTTATTGACTGCAGAATTATTAAATCTAATTCTAAAAACTTTCAGACTTAAATTAATAGAGCCAATAAAATATATTAATGTTGAGAATACGAGATGTATGGCAACTTTTATTCTTAAAAAGGAGTAATGTCATTTCAGTAGTTAAAGATTCTACTTAACATAATATAAATTATAGTACAAATGTATTGTTTTGTATTTATAGTGGTTTATTCATTTGATAGCTATAATGTAGTATTATGTAAAATATCCCAGAAACATCTCGTTTCTATACATTAATACAAACTAGGGTCATTAAACTTATAATCGGTACGCTACGCTAACTTCTTTTCATTTGTATCTATAATTTGCCATTATGTAAAATTACTCACAGCGTTTATATTTAATAAATCTGTGTTCCTGAAGTGCTTCGCAGTTGCCGCTACCAACAGCTCGATTGTTTTATGAAATCAAATTGCTCTTGCAATTTATTTTACACACAAATGCAGAGCATTGGCTTTGCCGAATCTTGATTTGGAAAGCAAATCTTCGATTTCATGAGCTCCAAATTATCAAATAGAAATAACGCGAGTAATTATCCAATGCTTGTCAACGTCATTTAAAATTCTCGTATTAGAGAAAAATATAGTAAAGCTTATAACCAGCTAAACCCTAATCCTACATTAAAGATTACTGCATCTCTACTCACATCTCCATCTAAAAACGCACGACCAAGAACTAATTTAGATTGAACATTAAGAGCGAAGTTATTCTTTTTGTAAATTTCGTACCCAGTACTTGCCATAACTGCACAACCAAAGTTCCAATCGTCATTTACATTGTTTTTAATATTATATAGTGCTGGCGAATCTATTGCCAATCCTATTCCTCCATGAACCCACCAACGATCTTTTATCCAATATTGTAAAGATGGAATAAAAGCTCCGAAATGCCTGTCATTATCCTGAAATTTGTATATATTTCCAGGCAAAGAGACAGTAATGGCGAGTCTATCATTTAGCATGTATCCAAGTTTTAAATCTGGAAAAGCGAATGCTCCTTGAGAATTGTCGAAAGTTTGAATACCTGCACTATCTTCTATACTGATAATACCTCCACCTACTACCAATTCGAAGATGAAACCATCTCTTTGTGTTGTTGTTTCTGGATTTGTGTTTTGTGCGTATGTTATACTAGATAATAATGCAAAGGTTACACAAGCCATTTTTAATAAAATTTGTTTTTTAATTGTTTTCATAATTGTTCGTTTTTTGATTAATGATTTTTTTATAATGCAGTTCAAATATCTAATAACAACTTCATTATTATGAAGTTAAATATCTGAACTGTTGATTTATCATGATAAATAGTTAATTATATATAGCATCTTTTACTTTTCGTTCTGTTTAATGTTCTTGTTAAATCTCACAATTGCAGGACACCACATGACAGCTCCAACATAAATTCTTGATGGATATATATTTACTATGACATAATGAAATGGTGAGTAAGAGCAATTACCAACCCAAGAAATATAAAGATTGCTACATTGTTACTATTATAGATTTAAAAAAGCAACTGTTGAAACCATTCATTTACTAAAATATCTTTATTCAAATAAATTAAAGTAATCCAAATAGAATCATATATACCATGAATTAAAACTAATAGTAATAAGTTAGTCTTGTTTTTATAATATAATGCAGCAAAAAACAAGCTTCCAATACCTACTCCCAATATTCCTGATAACCCTTGATATCCATGAGAAATCCCAAAATAGATAGCAATTAATACTCCAGATAGTAACCATGCTTTGTTAGTGTCTCCAAATAGTTTGGCAAATCGGCGCATATAATACCCATGAAAAAGTAGTTCTTCACCAAACGCTGCAAAAACCCACATCATAGCCATCATTCCTAAATAGCTACCAAAGTCACCTCGAATATCATCTAATGAGCTTAAATTATGGGCTCCTAAATAATATTGTATAATCGTATCAATTAAACCAGTAGCAAAAAAGAATAAAACTGATATCCAAACACTATTGATTATGGTCTTAAGATTTAATTTTTGACCAATTCCAGCAAATGACCAATCCCATTTCTTTTGCCAAATAATAAATAGTGTAATACCTAATCCAAAAAAGTAACCTAAGTTTCTATCTACTAAAGATAACAGTGTTGCCATTAGAATTACGACTACTACCGAATAGGGCTTTGTTAAATAATTAAAAAGTTTAGTTTTCATTTTTTTGTGTTTTTATAATTGTTTTTTTTCTCCATTTGCTAATACCTGAAAGTATGCTCCTTTTGTTATTAGTAGGCCTTCCGATTTTTTAAACGGCCAATTTTTATTATAATCTTTTGGGTGTTTAACATCAATAGCAAATACTTTTCCGTTAAATAATTTGGTTACGTTCCATTGCAATGTATGACCAACCACAACTGCTTTTGCGTTGAACTTGTCAATTCCTTTTTCTACATCTTCTTGAGATAAATCCTCTTTAAAATAACCTCTATACCAACTTATTCCTTTTCTGCTAGAGGTAATTAGTTGTGCAACAGTTTCTTTTGGTTTAGGAAAAAAGGCTTTGCGATAGTTGGCTCTATTAATGTGATTAACCTCGTCTATAGTAATATCATAATTTGCAAAATCTGGATGGATGCCTCCATGAGCAAAAAGATGTCCATTAATTAGTTCTAAAGTGTTTTTAGACGTCATCCATCTTCCTAAAAATGCGTTTTCATCGTATAGGTCATGTTGCTGTTTGCCAAGAATTGATGCTACACCATTATATTTATATACAGCAGATTTAAATTTCCCCTGTAAATTGTATAGTTCATGATTTCCTATTATAAAATGCACCTGTCCTCCCTGTTTTTTAGCGTCTTGCTCTAGTTTATAAATAAACCAAAGCACTTGAGTAGTTGAAAATCCTCTGTCCATAAAGTCACCAACAAGGACGAGGTGTCCTTTATCAAATGTCCAATTTAGATTAGTATCTATTACCTTACTGTTAATAAGAAAGTCTCTAAAAGCCTTATAAGCACTCTCAATATCTGAAACAGCAAGAATAGGTTCATTATCCGAATACGTACTATTAGGAATTTCAAAATTAGAATTTAAGGTAAAATTAAAAGTTGAACCTTCTAAAGGAAAATAACAACTGGCAGGAATTTCTTCATGTATAGCATATTCCTTTTGTTTGAGATAAAATCCATCTGTTTTATTTCCCTTAATGTAATTAACATTTAGCGTGCTGTCTGTTTCGTAAAAAACATAAGGGCCTTCATTTTCTAAATTGATATTTAAAGGATTGTTGCTATATTCAAAACTTCCATTTAATGAAACTAAAGTTATAACTCCTAAAATTAGTAGCACTATTATTGTCCCGAAAATGTGTTTTAAGTAACGTAAAATTCTTTTTTTCATTTTGATTAATTTTATGATGATGTTCGTTTTTTGATTGGAGCAAAAGTATTTACAAACCCACTATCACAAAACCAATTGGGATAGACACTAGCGTATGAGTGATATAAAACATCTCATGGTGTATTAAAGAACTTTATCACCCCTGAAGGGTGTTATGTATTAAAAATAATGACGTTTGTCACTATTACTTATTTATATAATAGATTCTCCTAACTTTGCAGTATGATATATTGGATAGAAAAAAATAAAAATGCCCTTGTTATAATTGGTGTGGTGTCTATACTAATCCCACTATTATATGTAAGCTATAAAGTCTTTACTGCAGAAGGAAGTTCTGTAGCAATTTCATTAGATTTTAATCCAGTTCTAGGATATACCTTGATTGGATATTATACTTTACTGATTGGTTTGATAATAGGGCGTTTTATCTATTGGATTTTAAAGAACATCAAATCAATTATTAGATTAAAGAATGAAAAAGCAAAAACTGAATTGATGCATTTAAAAAGTCAGGTGAATCCACATTTCTTTTTTAATATGCTTAATAACCTTTATGGCTTAGTAGGAAACGATTCTAAAAAAGCTCAAAAACTCATTTTAAAACTATCCGATATGATGCGTTATAGTATTTATGATGGCGAAAAAGACACTGTTCTACTTTCTGAAGAAGTAACCTATTTAGAAAACTATATAGAACTTCATAAAATGCGTTATCACAAAACTATTGATGTACAATTCAATATGGATATTAAGGATAATGATTATGAAATTAATCCACTTCTTTTTATTATTCTTTTAGAAAACGCATTTAAACATGGTGTAGAAAATTTAAGAGAACATGCTTTTGTTCGAATAAATTTAGAAGCCCATAACAATATCGTTAATTTTGAAATAGAAAATAACTTTGACGCTAGTGAAAAAACTCATGAAGCAGGAATAGGTTTAAAAAATTTAAAGCGTAGGTTAGAGATTGTATATCCCAAAAAGCATACATTAGTCATATATGAAACTAATAATATTTATAATGCTAAATTGAATATAAAACTATGATTAAGTATCTCATAATAGATGACGAACATATAGCTCACGATATTATAAAAGGCTATTGTGATATGCTACCCAATTTAGAATTTAAAGCAAATTGTTATGATGCTATAGAAGCTATTGACTATTTAAGTAAGCATAAAGTAGATCTTATTTTTTTAGATTTAAACATGCCCAAATTAAAAGGGTTTGAATTTTTAAAAACCTTATCATCTCCTCCAAAGGTTATTGTAACTACGGCCTATAGTGAATTTGCCATAGAAGGCTACGAATTAAATATTGTTGATTATTTATTAAAACCATTTAGTTTTGAACGCTTTTTAAATGCAATAAATAAAGTCACTATTTCTAACACCAAAACAAGCGAAAAAGAGCATCAAGGAAACATAAAACTTGAAGAGCAATCAATTTTTTTTAAACAAAACAATAGTCATATTCAAGTAGATTTAGATGCCATACTATTTATTGAAGCATCAGGAAATTACACGAAAGTGGTCACTACAAACGATACTATTAGTATTCGCGAAAAAATATCAGATACGATACAATTATTTTCTGATAATGATTTTCTTCAAGTACATAAATCGTTTGCAGTTGCAAAAAAACATATAAAGAGTATTGAAGGAAATCGGATTTATATAGAAGATTATACTATACCTATTGGAAAATTGTTTAAAGCAAATGTTAATCAGCTTTTTAAGTAGATTTAAATGGTATTAGACTAATTCACATCACAGAAGAAACTTTTGAGTATAATTTTTTTTAAGAAACTATAGTAATAACTTCGCTTTTACCAAAGCTCAAGTTACAAAGCGCAGAATATTATAGTACAAATGTATTGTTTTGTTTTTATAGTGGTTTATTCATTCGTAAGCTATAATTCTATATTATGTAAAATATCCCAGAAGCTGAATTTATTCTTTACAATATTCAGTAAACCACATAAAATAATGACTATTGTTTTGTCAATGTTTTATTAGGAGATTTAAAAATACTTTTCATATTTTTGAAATATGGACGAATTTATAGCATACCTAAAACAATACATTAACCTTTCTGATGAAGCTGAAAAGGATATTCTTAATTTAGCATTATTTGAAAGTATTCCTAAAGGACATTTATTATTAAAAGAAGGTAAAACCTGTGAGCGATTATACTTTATTGTAAAAGGGACTATAAGAACTTACCATTATCAAAAAGGAAAAGATATTACTTACTGGATCTACCCCGAAAACTCTATGATAACCTCTTGGCACAGTTATATTTTAAGAAAACCGGCATCTGAATATATTGAAACTACTGAAGATTCAACATTAATATCTTTAACGTATAACCAATGGCAAGAGGTATATTTAAAATATCCTAAGCTAGAGCGTTTTGGGAGGATTATTCTTGAAGAGCAAATGGCACTTATTGATGACTTCTTTAAAGGCTATTATTTTTTAACTGCAAAAGAAAAATACAAGCTATTAACAACGGCTTTTCCAACCATTACACAACGTGCTAATTTAGGACATATAGCCTCAATGTTAGGAATCTCTCAAGAGACATTGAGTAGAATTAGAGGAAAATAACAAAATCTTACATTAGCTAATGTAAGATTTTGTTATAAAAATGAGAATATTTTTATTTAAAATACTCTCACAATATTAAATCCAAAAAACACTTTTCCAAACCAATCTCCTTCTGCATTGCTAATAAAACCAGGTTCATTGGTAGATTGTGCGTTTGAGAAAAGTAACTGAAACACATGACCTCCAGTTTCGATATCTAACCCAATAGTTAAAGGATCATTATAGATAGAGTCTTCATGCCTACTAAAATTATAAACATAGTCTGCATTAATAGACATACGCTTACTAATTTTATATCTACCTCCTACTCCTAATGCAATTTGATTGTGTTTCTGAAAAGGTTCTAAAACTAGATTTTGACGAACAAAAGTTGGAGCTAGTTCTAATGAAAATTTATTATTTAATCTCCTTGAAACTAATAGCTGAGTAGCATAGCTCATGCGATCAGCAAATTGTAATAACGGATATTTATCTTCTTTTATATCTGTTCTAATATTTACTGTAGCATAGCCTACTATATTAACTGGAAAATCTTTTGATTGACTCATAAATTTTGCCTTAATATGCGAAGAATATGTTTTTCTAATAGATTCTCTTGCCATTCCAATTTGAACTCCATTAAAGATGCCATAAACCATTTGTATTTTAGTATTGGCATTATCAAGCCCGAAAAAGGTGTCAAACCCATCGTTTAATGCACCAAAGCGATGGGATACATACATATACAATTCTCCTTTGGCTGCAACTTTTGTAGATTGTAAATTTCCAATTTTCATAGCCTTAAAAGCTGGCTGTTCATAAGTAATGTCTTTTGTTTTTGCTTCATCTTCTAACTCATTTAACAAATCATCTTGTGCATTAACTGTATTTATGCATAGAAAGGTTAAGGCTAGTAATACAAGGTGTCTTTTCATTTGTTTAGTTTATTATATAGTTTATCTTTTAAGAAAAAGATAAACACATTTTATTTATTAATAATTTTTGTTTGATCAATTTTTATTTCTTCCAGAAGGTCATCATAACCCATCATGCGCCCTTTAATTTTTATGATTTGTCCAGTTTTTATTTCTGAATTTAAAAAGTTAACATCCCATTGACAGTAAATATTTTCATTACAAACAAATCCTTTATCATCAATAGAGCTAACAATTCCTTCAAGTTCTACAATTACATTTTGCCACTTTATAGCATCCTGCTTAATTTTGTCTAAAAACACCGCTGCAGTTCCTGAAAAAGCTACTTCTAAATCATCAATTGATTTGTGTTTTTGATATATATACTGATAGGAATAATAACCACAAACAGCAATTATTGCTATAGTTATTAGAACTACTTTATATTTTTTCGACAAGCTCATAACTAAGAGTTAAATGGATAGATTCTGCTATTTTTTTTCTAACAATACTTGGAATTTCAATATTAAAGTCTTGTGGAGATACATTAAACTCTGAGTCCAAAACAATTTTACTGCCTATTCTTTTTAAACGAACAATTGTTTCAACTTCTTTAGATATTCCTCTAACAGTTAATATCCCTTTTAAAGTAAAATTCTTGTCTGATTTTGTTAATTCGTCTAAATTAAATGCAGCGATTTCGCCTTTAAAAGTTGCCTTCGAAAACTGATCTGAATCCATATAGTTTTCATTAAAATGCTCTTGCATTAATGCGATATCAAAATGAAAAGATTTAATAAAAAGCAAAGCGGCAAATTCTCCTGTATTAGTATTAAGAATAGCTGTTGTACTTTTATTTTTTGCCTCAACAGACTCAAAAGCCTCAACAGATGCTTTAAATTCTGTTACTCCTGTTTTTGTATAATATTTTTGTGCCGAAACTAAAATTGAGCAAAAAAACATAATTAGGATAAATATTTTTTTCATAAATTATGTGTTAAATTAATTTTCTAGAAAACCATCACTAACCCATTTATCCATAACTTGTCTTAACTCTGGAGATACTAAACCGTTGGGTGGCATTGGATTGGTCTGATCATTCATTCGTTCTATTAAATTACCTGATTCAGCAGAATAACGTGTGTTTTGATATGTGCTTAAATCTAACCCGCTTTCTGGAGCCGGACCTCCATGACAAGTTATGCATCTGTTAAACATGATTGTTTCTACATCAGTATCATAAGTAACGACTCTTGTAATTGGAGTTAAGTCTTCATCTATTATTGCGGTTGTACAGCTTTGTAGTAAGCTTAAAGTTAAGACTCCTATAATGAAATATTTCTTTTGCATCGTTTTAATTTTGAATGGTTATATTATCAATTGTCATTTCATGTTGGCCTTCTGCATCGATAGTAATCATTTGCTGTACATGAGTAAAGTCACCTTCAGAAATAACCCCATCTTCATTAACATCAGCCGTGATATTTACATAATAAGTGCCTGGGTGTAAATAAGTAATAAAAATACTTTCTTCATTCTGAGTTAATGCAGGAAATAATAATGTTGAATTGTATGCTTCTAAATCTGAAACAAAATATCCAAGTTCATCCGTAAAAGCGGATTTAGACAGGTTTACAAATAGTGTTTTATTTTCGATAGAAGGATTTCTAATAATATTAATATTTAAATATCCTAAATATGGATGCTGATCAATTCGCCAAGGATCACCAGACTCTTGAGCTAATGCAAAGACATCATTATTATTACCATCTTGAGCTAAAAAGGAAGCTGATACAGCTTCTGTCATCCCTGGATTTACATACAAATAGTCTTCTACAAACCCTTCAGAAAAATCCCAAGCAGGTATATTTTGAGGAAATCCAACAGCATTAGCTGCTGTTTGGGCTAGTTCATAATCATTTAGCTTTCCTTTAAACGTCATATGCCTAGTAGGCGGAACAACTATTCCAAGTCTACTGGTATATGCATTCCAATATAAACTATCTTGTTTAAAACGTAGCTCCATATACATAGTTCCAGAACCACCAACTGCATCTACCAATCTATAATAATTACCATTATTATCTGCCCTAACACTATCTAACACAAAATAGCTTGTTCTGTAAATTCCATTAAGTAAGCCTCCATTACGTGCCATAATTGTACGCTTGTTTTTAAAATCGGTTACAAAAAATGAGGTTAATAAATTACCTCCAGAACCACCTTCAAAAATACCATGAATTTGAGATGGAGAGTTTGCTCTATAGTCCCAAGTAAAAAACTCATAATCATCAGCAATTACACGATTGGATCCAACCCATTGCCCTTGCAATCTTTCTAATAAATCAAATCCGTTTGTATTTTGATTAATATCAATAGGGTCAACTTCTGAAGGATCTATTGGCACTGGACTTACTGTTTCATTTGACCCAGCAATATTTCTTAAATCATCTGTTGAGCAACCAATAATGAGTATTGATACTATTGCACTTAAGCTTAAAAATTGAATTGTTTTTTTCATAATATATATTAGGTTTTAATTTCTTATCCAGATTTCTTTTAAGGGTTTATGTAAAATATAACTAGTTACCTCTAAGGTGTCTTTGCTTAATAAATTAAGTGTTATGTTATTTTCTGAATTTTTAGTGTTTGTAGCTCCAGCTAAAGCATCTACAAACAAATCATTCTTTTCTTTTAGGTTATTAAAAAAATAGTTTTTAGGTTGCCCTTCTTCATATTTATAAACAGTTGTATCATCATTATAATAAAGCACTACACCTTTTACTTCATTTTTTTCTTCTAGAATTTCACAAGTGGCTTTATAAAATTTACTGTCAACTTCCCATATGCCAATCAATGGAACTTCCTTTTTAGCACAGGAAATAACTGCCATTATAATACCTAATAAAAATGCTTTCCTCATTTTGAATATTTCTATAAGGCAAATCTAATAGCGTTTGTGTTATTCCTTTTTGACTTATATCAAAATCATAAATAAAAAGTTTTTTGTTTTTTGATATAAGTCAAAACAAAAAAATACTATCTAAATTACCTTTGAAGTCGTTATACAAAAGTTTATTTGTGAAACAATAGAAAACCGACCACATGGTGCATCTACAATAAAAAATAAAACATGAGAATTATTATCACTTTTAGCATTGTTTTTTTCCTTTTTTCTTGCTCAAAAGACGATGAAGCCTATTCCTCTACTTCTAACACCTATAATTTGGAACATGAAGGTCTACCAAACCCAAACATCCCAAGTGATAATCTATTAACAATTCAAGGAGTAGAATTAGGGCGAAAATTATTTTACGAAAAAATGTTAAGTAGCGATGAATCTATTTCATGTGCTAGTTGTCATGCTCAAGCAAATGCATTTTCAGATATTAATCGTTTTTCAACTGGAGTAAGAGACCAAACAGGATCGAGACAATCAATGGCAGTTTTTAATATGGCATGGAACGATTATGAGTTTTTTTTGGGACGGAAGAGCACATACGCTTAGAGATCAAGTTTTAATGCCTATTCAAGATCCCTTAGAGATGGATGAAGCTCTTGAAAGTGTAATAAACAAATTACAATCTAAAACAGATTATGTAACACATTTTGAGGAGGTATTTGGAACATCTGGAATTAATTCATTAAATATCTCATTAGCACTAGAACAATTTGTTCATTCTATTGTTTCTAATAAAAGTAAATATGATAAGTTTTTAAAAAATGAAGCCACTTTAACCCCTTCAGAAGAAAGAGGAAGGTTGTTGTTTTTTAAAAGATATGATCCATCAGCTCCTAATGCTGCATTTGCAAATTGTGTGCAGTGCCATGGAGGTCCAAATTTTGAGAATGATGATTATATGAATAATGGACTTGATTTAGAAGTGGATATAGATGATATTGGTAGAGCAATCGTTACCAATTCATCTAATGATATAGGTGAATTTAAAGTCCCCTCTTTGCGGAATGTTGAATTAACACCGCCATATATGCACGATGGGCGGTTTGAAACATTGGAAGAGGTAGTAAATCATTATAGCGAAGGAATTAAATACTCCCCAACAGTAAACCCAACTTTATTAAGTATATCAAACTTAGGCCCTCTTTTAAATGAGCAACAAAAAGCAGATGTGGTATCTTTTCTAAAAACATTAACCGATTACGAACTCATATCTAATTCTAAATATTCCGATCCTTTTTAAATGACCTTATTAAAAGTAAATTTATAAAACAAGGCTTTAAATTATTTTTCATCAAATCTTTTTTATTCTTTTTAGATAGCTCTTTAGACATTTTTAATCATTATGGAATATGGATGGAAAAGAAAATGTTTAGACGATTAAGAATAAAAGTGTAATACAATTAATATATTTATATTTTATTTACATCTATGAAATCAAAAATTAAGTGGCGTACAATTATTGCTTTAATTCTTATGTATGTAGCAATAATTATGAATTGGCAGTGGGCTTGGGGAATATTGTTTCTCTTGTGGGTAATACCAGATTTAACTTCGGGAGTAACATACTTTATTGAACCAATCGATAAAAGAAAAAATCGATTTCTCTATTGGTTTATTATTATAAGTTGGATTTTAATGGCTATTTACTCTTTTTCTGTATTGTTTATTGATTACGAACAATACTATTATTAAACACAATTATTTTAAAAACAAAACAATATTCATTATGAATAAATAGAGACTTACAAAAATTTAATAATTTGATTTAAGTCAAATGTAATCTCCGTTTCCATATTTAAATTTGCTTTCCAAATTAGTTGTGAAAACTTAATATGCAATCAGATTTTTCAATCAGTTCTATTTTTAAACGCTTTAAGTGGAAAATATCCATAACATTTTTACTTCTTGTTTTTGAGAACATTTCTAAAGTCTTACAGCCTCTTGTTTTGGGGATAGCAATTAATGATCTTATTCATAAAAAAAATGATGGCCTTTGGCTTTTTTGCATACTATACGGTATAAGTTTTATAATTGGCGTTATAAGGCGTTATTATGATACTAGAACATACACCTTTATTTATACTAAAGTAGCTTCAGAAATTGCCAAAATACAAAATGAAAAAGAAGTTTCTGTATCGTCAATTGCAGCCAGAAGTTCTTTAATAAAAGAACTTGTAGATTTTTTCGAGTACGATGTTACTCATGCTTTTACTTCATTAATTGGAGTAATTGGTGCACTAATTATGTTAGCATTATTTAATTGGTGGATTTTTGGAGCTTGCCTACTAACTATTCTCTTAATCTTTATTATTTACGCTTTGAGTAATAAAAACATATATAATTTCAATATTGGATTGAATGACGAATTAGAACATCGGATTACAGTTCTAGAAACTAGAGAGCAACAGGGTATAGTAGGTCACTTTAAAAACATCTCTAAATGGCTAGTGAAACTTTCTGATTTAGAAACTCTTAATTTTGGTATTATCGAAATTATTCTATTTGTCTTAGTGATTTTCGCACTTTATATTTCCGCAAGTGCTACCAATACTACTGCTGGTGGTATTTTTTCAATTATTACTTATATTTTAGAATTTTCGAATGGTATTTTTATGTTGCCAATTGTTTTTCAACAAATTATTAGGCTACAAGAAATTAGTTTACGTTTAAAATCAATTTAATATGAATAAGTGGAAAACATCATTTGCATTAGTTTTAATGGCTATCGCTATCTATTTTAATTGGAGTTGGTTTTGGGCAGCGTTTATTATGCTTGGGTTAATTCATGTTATTAAAAGTGGTGAAATTCATTTTGTTGAAGCTGTTAAAAGAAAAGAAACACCAAAACTCTATTGGTTTATGGTTGCTATTTGGTCTTTACTTGCCCTATATTCTATTTTAAATTATTTAAACATTTTGACTTAAGTCAAAGATTAAGCTCTTATTAATTAAGACATTTGTATTATTAAATTAAATAAATTATGAGAAAAATATTTAAAATAGGAACACTTCTAATTATCACTTTATCTTTTAATGCTTGTGCACAACAAGATAATATTGTGGGGGCTTGGGATGTAAAAACAGACGCATATCAAGCTATCTATGAAATTGTAGAATATGACGGTCAGTTTTTTGGCAAAGTACACTACTATAATGATGGTGTCACTGAATACAATGGTAATGATAAAAAAGAAGATTATTTCTTAACAGATGTTGAATTTAAAGATGGAAAGTACATTAACGGAAAAATGTATTTACCAGACAGTAGTTTTTATAATGTTATTTTCACATTGAAAGACAACAATACACTAGAAGCCATAATGACTGTAAATGGTGCTCCCTACAAAGAAACTTGGAAAAGAAACACTTCAAATTAAACCTTATGAGTAATACTAAACTTTTAATATATAGCTTACTAATAATTGCTGTAATTACAGGAAGCGTACATGCTGTTGCAAACTTTTCAGATTTAAATATTTTATTTTCCGAAACCGTTGATTATTGGTTCTATATTTTTAATGATCTAAGCTTAATCTATATTATCATTCCATTTTTCTTTATCGAGCTTATCCGTTATGCCGTTATTAAAAAACTAGGAAAAGATATTATACTCGATTCAGTAGCAAACGTAATTACTTTTATTGCTTTTATAATTATAGAATATACTTTGGGTTTATTAGCCATTACTAAAGTGTATTACTGGTTACACCATAACTTTAGCTTAGAACATTTACCTTTAAATATTGTGACCATATTCGGAGCTGTTTTAATAGCCGATTTTGCATACTATTGGGATCACAGGATGATGCATAGAATAAGTCTAGGTTGGGCTACTCATACAGTTCATCACAGTTCTGAACATTTTAACATGTCTGTAGCCTATAGATTCGGTCCTCTTGATGCCATATTTCCTATCATTTTTTCATTACCAATTGTAATGTTAGGATTTGATCCTTTATTGGTTTTATCTGCTGAAATATTTGTGCAAGTATTCCAAACACTTTTACATACAGAAATTATAGGGAAGCTACCAAAACCTATTGAAAAAATATTTAATACACCTTCGCATCACAGAGTACATCATGGTTCTAATAGGCAGTATTGGGATAAAAACTATGCAGGTATTTTAATTATTTGGGATCGTATGTTGGGTACTTTTGAACCTGAAGTAGAAAAAGTTTGCTACGGTATTTCCGAACCTTTAAACAGTGTTAACCCAGTAAAAGTGTTTTTTCACGGTTTAACTAGGCTCGGTAAAAAATTAGGAGAAACAAAAGGAATCGCTAATAAATTTAAAGTATTGGTTAAACCACCAGATTGGACACCTTCAAAATAAATCATTATGACTAATAATAAAATGATGCATGCTTTACCTGTTGATGCTTATACATTGCAAAAATGGTTTGATTTAGAACAGAAACATATTTTTAGTAAAACATGGCAGTTTGCTGGTTTAGTAGAAGATGTTACAAATCCAGGTGATTATATTTCTGTACAAGCAGGGTTAAATAATATATTTATTATTAAAGGACGCGATCAGCGCCTACGTGCCTTCCATAATATGTGTCGACATCGTGGTACACAATTATTGCGTGCCGTCGGTAAAAGTAAAAAAGCCATAACATGCCCTTATCATGATTGGACTTACGATTTAGAAGGTAAACTAATTAGTATTCCGAAGAAAGAAGAAGAATTTCCAGATTTATGTAATAAAGAATTACACGATTGTGGTTTAAACCTTCATGAAGCATCAGTAGATGTTTTTAAAGGGATGCTCTTTGTTCACCCTAAAAAGAATGCTCCAAGCATTATGGAATTCTTTGGTGAAGTAGCTCCTTTTCTTGGACCTCACATTCCAGAAGAATTGATTGAATATAAACAAAAAAAAGACGAACCATTTTACGTCAAAGAGATACATGCTAATTGGAAGATAATAGTAGAAAACTATATAGATCATTATCATTTAGCACATTTACATCAAGGCACACTAAATATGTACGACCATTCTAAAGCAGAATTTGGTTGGGCTGGACCACATTATTGGTTTTATGAACCCTTGGTGCCAGAATATTTAGAAGATGTAAAAAACGCAGCACCTTACCCACTAATTGATAAAATGCCAGAAGATAAAATGGGTGCTTATGTACCTTGGTTATTTCCTAATATAGGCATTACTGAAAGCGAAAGCGCTTGGAATACTTTTCATGTTTTACCGCTTTCACCAGATAGAACTTTGGTAACTATTCGTTCCAAAACGATGAATGTAAGCGAATGGGAATATACCAAGCAATACACAAAATCTATGGCAAGTAAAGTATGGGAAATTTATGGTAACAGAGGAAAATATGATGGTGACAAAAATGACCCAATGGCTTCTGGAGATTTTATGTTAGAAGATATTTATGCCTGTGAGCAGCAACAAAAATCGTTGAGTTCTCCTATGTTTAGTGTCGGAGCGCAAGCACAACGAGGTGAATATGCAATTGGGCGTTTTCAGGAAGAAATAAAACAATGGATAGAAAAGTATAGAGACAATGAGTAAACTCTATCTATTAAAAATACTAGAAATAAAAAAAGAAACAGAAGATTCTGTATCTGTCTCTTTTGATGTCCCTCATGATTTACATGACATATTTAATTATAAGGCAGGGCAATACCTAACACTAAAATTTAACATAAATGGAGAAGAAGTAATTCGTTCTTATTCATTATGCAGTTCTCCAGTTTTTGATGAACCTCTTAAAATTGGAGTAAAGCGCGTTAAAAATGGATTGGTTTCAAACCACATCAACAATAATCTTAAAGTTGATGATTTAGTTGAAGTTATGCCTCCTAACGGACGCTTTTTTGCTGATGTTAAAAATAATAATTACAAAACTTATTATCTATTTTCTGCTGGAAGTGGTATTACTCCAATTTTATCAATTCTCCATACTGTTTTATTAACTGAAGAACACAGTTATGTTTATATGATTTATGGAAATAGAACAGAAAATTCAATAATGTTTAAAGCAGAATTAGAAAAGCTTCAAGAAGATTATGCAAATAGATTTATTTTAATACATACAGTAAGTCGCCCAAAAAGTAATTGGAGTGATTTATGGAAATCTTTAAATGAACAAACTTTTCGAAAAGGTCGAGTAGATACTCAAGCTGTAGAATGGTTTGTAAAAGAATACCCTCCTTATGCACAAAATGTTGAATATTATATTTGTGGACCAGGAACAATGATTGAAAACACAAAAAAAGCATTGAAAAGTATTGATGTGCCTGATGAGCGTATTTTTATTGAAAGCTTTACAGGATTAAACAAAACAAATAATAGTATAGGAATGGAAAACGCTAAATTAATTGCACTTTTAAATGATGAAAAAATTGAAATAGCTGTTCCAAAGGGAAAAACGATTTTAAGAACTTTAATTGATGCTGGTAAAGAACCTCCTTATTTTTGTGAAGGAGGTATGTGCTTAACTTGTATGTGCAAATTAAAAAATGGCAAAGTCCATATGAATAATAATCTCTCTTTAACAGACAAAGAAGTTGAACAAGGATATATTTTAAGTTGCCAAAGCATTCCATTATCAGATACATTAGAAATTGAATACCCTAAAAAGTAAATTATTTTGATTTAGGTCAAAGTAGAAAAGAGAATTTTATCTGAACTTTGTAGTGTTAATTAAAATTAGTGCTTATGAAAGTTTATCTAATCAAAGCTTCCGCAGGAAGTGAATATTCAAAATATAAAGCAGAAACAGGTGGTCCTCCACAAAATATTTTTTCTGCTGCAGCAACAACTCCAAGTCATGTAGAAATTGAAATGTGTGATGAGACCATTGGAATGAAAACTGATTTTAATTCTAATGCTGATATTGTTGCCATTTTCATGTCAACACCAGATGCTCTACGCGCATATGAAATAGCCGATAAATTTAGCCTGCAAGATAAAACAATTGTACTTGGAGGACTGCATACTCATTTTATGCAAGAAGAAGCTAGTACACATGCAGATACTATCCTAATTGGTGAAATAGAAGGTATTTGGGAAGAGCTTTTAGAAGATTTTCAAAATGGAAATTTAAAGAAGAGTTACAAGCGTGATACTGTTTTTGATCTAAAAAACCTTAAACCTTATCCAACACATCTTATCTATCCAGAGCGTTATGATTATACTTGGTCTGTAGTTGTTTCAAGAGGATGTCCTTTTAAATGTGATTTTTGTCTGGTACATAAATTCTTTAAAAAATTTCAATTACGACCTATAGAAAATATTGTTAGCGAACTAAAAGCCTTAAAAAAGATTGGAATAGAATGGGTGGAACTACATTCAGATAATTTAACTCAGGATAAAGAATATGCCATTGCCCTTTTTGAAGCCATTGCACCTTTAAAAATGAATTTTTATGGCGAAACAACTATTATGATTGCTAGAGATAAACGCCTTTTAGCCGCAGCTCAAAAAGCGGGAATTAAAACCTTATTATTTGGTATAGAGACCCCTTCTGAAAAAGCATTAAAAGATCAGGGAAAATCTTTTGTTAAACCAGCTAAAATAAAAGAATACGCTAAAATTATTAAAAGTTATGGCATTGAAGTTGTTGGAGATTTCTTATTTGGTTTTGATGCACATGATACAAGCATTTTTCAAGAAACGTTAGATTTTGTAAAAGATATAGATGTTGATAAAGTGTATCCGCACCTAGTCATTCCATTCCCAGGATCTGACACTTTTAAACGATTGGATGAAGAAGGTCGAATTCTCACTAAGGACTGGTCTAAATACGAAGGCAGTTATGCAGTATATCAACCTAAATTAATGACCACAGGAGAATTAGAAGAAGGCTTAATGTGGTTTTGGTACAAAAACGCAAACTTTGGAGATAAATTAAAATTTATGTTTAGTTAAAAATATAACATTATGAATTTATGGTTTTATATAGGAATTGGATTAATTATTTGGGTATTGTATGATTTGTATTATGGTGTCACATGGTCATTTAGACCTATTTACAGAGAGTATGAACCTAATACATATTGGTTCGTTTCAATAATTTGGTTAGTTTTTGCAATTACAACAACTCTAGCTGGTTTAGGAATGTTGTAATTACAGTATTTCCACGTTATTTATTTAGTTTGATTAATGTACTTACCTACAACAATTGCAGTAATTATCACTAAATAAATTTGCCCAACCAAGCCAATTAAAATGGCAGCTTTTTGAGCCAATTGTGTCACCGGTAGAATATCTCCATAGCCAATAGTTAATAATGTAACATAACTGTAATACATTAAGCTATCTGTTAAAGTGGTGCTAGCAAGAATCCCTTCAAACGAATTTGGATGTGCCATTTCTATACTTATACAGATAAAAAAGCCTATTAGACCTAAAGCAATGTAACCACTTATTAGTCCAAAAATGACATTTGTATTTACAACTTTAACTCTCCAAACTTGACTTATAATCTCATATGTTACTATTATATAAAATAAAAAATAAGTAATCATTCTAAGAAAATTTAAAAACCCTTGATTCTTATTCTCCATTAAATTAGTGCCAAAAATAAAAGCGCTAATAATCAATAATACAGTTAGAAACCACATCAGTTTTTCCTTTTTTGACACTAATAAAATACCTGCTAAAAGATTGATTTCAAATAATACTGGTGATACTATATTTTCAAATAATTCTTCAGGTATTATTAATGAACCAAATAAAATTGCAATTTGACTAAAAAAGAAAAATTCAAAACGATAAGTATATAATTTTTTAAACATCTGTCTAATCTATAAGTCCTTCTTTAAACACAAAAGTAATTAGTAATTTTATTACCAATCAATAGGAAAATAATCTTTTAAAAATTTACCACACCAGTGTTTCCCTGTGTTAATTCCATCAAACAACGGATCCATAACTCTAGCGGCACCATCAACAATATCTAAAGGAGGCTGAAAATCGTGTACTTCTTGTTTCTTTTTAGACATTTCTGCCGGATCTTCATCAGTAACCCAACCCTGTGTCTACAGCATTCATAAATATACCATGTTTTGCCAACTCACCAGAAGCGGTATGCGTTAACATGTTCAATGCAGCCTTTGCCATATTTGTATGTGGATGACGACTTTCTTTAAAAAATCGATGAAACTTCCCTTCCATAGCAGATACATTAATAATATGCTTTTGTCCTGTTTTATCTTTTTTCATCACTTCTGAAAGACGATTACATAAAACAAATGGAGCTACTGAATTCACCAACTGTACCTCTACCATTTCAGTAGTTTCTACTTCACCCAATTTTAAGCGCCAACTATTTGTTTTACGTAGATCTACTTGTTGTAAATCGGCATCTAATTCTCCTTCCGGAAAAACTTCTTGAGTTACTAAACTCGCATCAAAACTATATGGAATTTGAGATAATTTTGCGGATGATCTAAGACCAATACCAGGTTCTGGACCATGCCAACTTACAGGCATATTTTTATTTGGAGAGGCTCCAGAAGTTAAAAGAGTTAGTTCATCTAAGCAGTGATTATGGTCTGACAATAAGTCTTTTGAAAATTGAGGTAAAGATTCTAATGGTCGTTCTTCATTTGCCATTAAATGAGAATAAAACCCCGAAGGTCGACGTACGGTTTGCGCAGCATTATTTATGAGAATATCCAGTTTCTCGTAATTTTGTTCTATAAAATTACAGAAAATTTCTACACTAGGGATATGTCTTAAATCCAATCCATGAATTTTTAAGCGATGCCCCCATTCCATGAAATCATCTTCTTTTGAAAACCGCAACGCAGAATCTACCGGAAATCTAGTTGTAGCAACTACAGTTGCGCCACCACGCAACAACATCAACGTTATATGATACCCTATTTTTAAACGAGATCCTGTAATAACAGCTACTTGCCCTTTTACATCTGCATTCTGAAAACGTTTGGCATAATTTAAATCACCACAATTTGTACACATGGTATCATAAAAATGATGCAACTTAGTAAACTTCGTATTACATACATAACAGGCTCTTGGAGATTCTAATTCAGACATTTCTTTATTTGCTAAATCAGCCGCAGCAAGTAATTTAGGAGCCATAAATACCGCAGATTCTCTTGCGTACCTTATTCCTGTTTCCTTTCGTGCGTGTTTATCTCTTGCAGCTTGTTTCCGTTTTGCATTCTTTTTAGCATCTTTTTTTCTTCGAGAAAATTCTTCTCTACTCGGCCTAGAAAACTGACCAGAAACCTTGATTAAAGCAGTTCTTCTATCTTTAGGTATTTCAAATATTTGATCAGTATCTTCTACCAACCTTTCTAAAACAGAAATACACTTTTCTATTTCTTCTGATGAAATTTTTTCTTTTTGCTCTTTCTGCATGGTTCTAGTTCTTGCTTTTTTTCTTTTTAGAATCTTCTGATTTTGAAACTCCTAAACTTGTTTGTCCCATCTGATTTGCCAATACTTTTTCAATCAACTCTTCTTTTGTTAAATGATGAAAAACCGTTCTAACTTGCCTTTTAAAATCTTCTGAAATATTTTTATTGGGTTTGGTCTTAAATATTTTTTTAGCCCATAACAAGCCGCTATTTTCTTCAAGACTCTGAGCATCCGCTTTTTTATATTTTTTAAAAACAATACCCAAATCTTTTTCAAAATTAGCAATGCTTGATACTTCTTCTTGTTGCAAAATCGTTAAAGAAAACCCCTTTGCTCCTGCCCTAGCCGTTCTACCACTTCTGTGCACATATGTATCAGGGGTGTCTGGTAAATGATAATTTACAATATAGGATATTTCTTTAATGTCAATTCCTCTAGCCGCCAAATCAGTCGCAACTAAAATATCAATATAGCCTTCTCTAAATTGCCCCATAATTCGATCACGGATTCCTTGCGACAAGCTTCCATGAATGGCTCCAGATGAAAATTTATTGATGGCTAAGTTCTTGGCCAATTTATTTACGGCTGCTTTTGTTTTACAAAAAATAATTCCGCGCTGCCCTTCTTTTGAATTCAAGAAGTACATTAAAATATTTAATTTTTCTATCGGCTCAACCACCACATACTGATGATCTATTCCTTGATGCCCAACAATTGTCATATCTACTTCTATGTGCACTACATTTTTCGACATGTAATTTTGAACCAATTGCTTTATAGTTCCTGGCATAGTTGCTGTAAACAATAAGGTACGTCTTGTTTTCGGAATTTCTTTTATTATACTATCCAATCCTTCTTTTAAAGCACTCACCATTTCATCTGCTTCATCTAAAATAAAATAAGAGATGTTTTTAATGTTAATAGCATTTCTTTTAACCAAATCAGCCAAACGACCTGGAGTTGCTACCACAATATGTGTAGGGCTTTTCAGACGTTCTATTTGAGGTTTTATTGGAATTCCTCCACAGACAGCAGCAATAGAAATTGCAGGCATGTGTGTAGCGTAAGACTCTAAATTCGCATGAATTTGCTGTCCCAATTCTCTCGTTGGCGCTAAGATTACGGCTTGTATTGCTGTGTTCTCAATAGCTATCAATTGCAATAAAGGCAATCCAAATGCTGCTGTTTTTCCAGTTCCTGTTTTTGCCAAAGCAACCACATCTTCTTTTTGATGTAATACAATCGGAATTGTTTTTTCTTGAATATCGGTAGGGACAGAAATTTGTAAGTCAGTTAAACCTTTTTGTAACTGTTCATTAATTCCTAAATTGGAAAAATGTTTTGACATAAAAAATAATTTTGGCAAAGGTAACTATACCGTTCTCGGGAATATGATAAATCTTTAATATTTCAGAAATTCAACCATTTGTTTACAAACAACGCTATTTGTCTTTATTACGTTTCAGTATTTTCACAATACGGTTAATTATAATTTTCGATAAATTCCAGTTATATCCTTCAAAATCAGTTGTATTAATAAATTGAACAACAACGGTATCTATATCTTCGTGGTATTCTGCAAGACATTGATAGCCAGGAACGAGGCCGCCATGTTGGTAAACGTAAATTGATGAATAGATTTCCTTTTCACCTTCTTTAAATACTGAACCATCGTTTAATGCTCGTAGGAATATCCCAACATCTTCTGCTGTGGCAAGCATTCCAACTTCCTCACTTTTAAAATCCTCCTCAATACCGACATAATAGCCACTCATAACATCATCCAAATCAACTTCACTAAGTGACCCGAACGTGTTTTTAAGTCCTAGAGGTGTCAAAATTTCTTCTTTAAAATATTGCTGACGACTATATCCTACCACTTTTTCTATTATTCTAGAAAGCAATAAATAATTTGTATTTGAATAGCCATAACCTTTACCTGGTTTAAATTTAGCTGGTAAATCAAGAGCAAAATTAAGTGCATCTATACTGCTGTCATCTCGATTTTTCCAAAAGTCAGGATTGTCAGTGTAATTTGGAATACCACTTCGATGTTGCACTAACAATCTCAAGGTTATTTTATCTGCATATTTAATTCTGCCCACAAGTTCCGGAAAATAATCAGCGAGGGTTTTATCTAAAGACAAACGTTTTTCATGAGCCAATTTGGTAATTGCAACAGCAACATATAACTTACTGATACTACCAATCTTGAATAATGAGTTAGGGTTAGCAGGTGTCTTCTTAACACGATCATTATATCCACCTGTATAAAATGCATGAGGTTCATCCTTTTTATCTACATAAACAATCATTCCGTCAAATCCATATTCGATTGCCTCATTGACTTGTTCTTGAACCGTATCTGGCAATGGTTTAATCCAAGCCTTTACTAATATCCATGGAGCAAAAGTCAATGATACTATAGTTCCTATTATTAAAATTATTTTAAGCATTTGTTTTATTTTTTTCTTTCTCATAATACTCAAGATTTTTCTTCAAATTAATTAAAAGTATTTTAAAATTAGTTTAATGTTTTTCTAAAACTCCATTTCAACCCAAACAAAGGTCGTAAGAAACCTATCCTTTTAATTATGAATTCATAAATGACATAACATACTACTATTGTGAATGCCGTTACTAATACAAATTTTAATATAGGGTGAATATCTAAAGGTAAAATAATAATAGAACCAAAATACAATGCAAACATATGGATTATATATACTGGATAAGCAGCTTGACTCAAGTAACTCAACAGAGCGCTTGGTCTATTCAGATATTTATAACTCAATCCAAAAACTCCAAATATCCAACAGTTTGATTCGATAGCCATGAGATAACCTGGGGGTGTTGTTTCAAATACAAATAGTCTTATGGAGTATAAAACTACAGCAATCCCCATATACAGCCATTTCCATTTTAAAACGGTTTGCCAAAATTCTTTTCCGCTATATACCAGAAGAAATCCAAAAAAGAAAGCTATAAACCCTAGGAAAAACCCATGCGAAGTCTGAGCATACATTTCGAAAATTTGAGGCTTAACAATAACCGCTTCTAATATAAAAAAGACAGTTATAGACAATGGTCCTATTGGATGCTTCATCAATGATGATAATCCTTTTCTAAATCTTCCATCCTCTTTTTTCTTTAGAAAGAAAAATAATGGTAGTAGCAAAAGTACATAGACAAAAATATTCCCTAAAAACCATAAATGGCCTAAATGCGGATAATAACTCAAAGGCATATTATAGTATTCTTGAAAAATCAAAAAATGTAATGGAGTAATAGCAATAACACCAAATACAAACGGCAATAGGATTCTCTTTGAGCGTTCTACAAGCAATTGCTTCCAAGTACGTTTTCTTAATGCAAAATAAAGTCCCATACCTGATACATAAAATAGAAGCGGAATCCTCCATACGTTTAACATTGTCATGGGTATCCATAAATTTTCTAACGATTCATTACTTCTAATAAATCCAATAAACATTGCCCACGGCTGAAAAATGATGGCTATATGGTAGATCAATAATAAACCAATTGCAATTACGCGTAACCAATCAATGTCGTGTCTTCTTTCTGTTATCATTTTGAATAGTGTTTGCCTTAATTACTCTAATATCTTTGCAACAATAGGACGTGCTTTTTCTAGTTCATTCATATCAAGTACAAAACCAAAGGGTTCTAATTGTTGTTTAATCATTTCATAAATTGGTTTAACTTCGGTAAAAAGTCCTATAACACTCTCTCTTGGTGTAGCTCCAAAATTGTTACGTATTGTTTTATCAGCCTTCGCATCAATAAGAATCTGTACAATCTCGATACGACCAAAGAATGCTGCAGAATGTAAAGCAGTTGATCCATCACTGTTTTTTAAAGACAAATCTGCATTTGCATCAATAAGTGCCTTAGCTATCTCAAGTTTATTAAATGAAGCTGCAGTAATTAAAGGTGTTGAACCACTCATTGCATCTTTCTCATTTATATCGGTTCCTGCTTCAATATGTTGTTTAACTGCTTCAAGATTCCCAGACAGTACTGCCATATGAATGTTTATTTCCGGTTTTACTGTGGCTATCTCAGTATTGGAATTTACATCTGAATTTGATTTTTTATCAGGCTGTGCACAAGCAGTAGCTAATAACAGAATAGCAAAGGAAAGGTTTATTACTATTTTCATTGAATTGATTTTTAGTGTTTTCATGATTTAATATTTAGTTATGTTTAAATTTTACACTGCAAAAAACCGATAGAAGTATCATTCATAAAACTATTAATGACCGAACTGTTACTTTTTGGGGTTGAATTGTCAATACATATAGTTATGCAATTTTTACCTCAATAAAAAGGTGTAAACTTTAATGATTGAACTTTGAAAAATTTGTGCAGCTAGAAAAAATAGGCACAAAGGCCTATTCTCAGAAAGAAGTCAAGATTGATTTAATATATCAAGAAATGGCTGAGGGTGTTGAGCAACTCAAAATCTTTATTACAAAAAATAAAATCTATTTTGAAAAAATTGATTGGCACTAAAACTCATAGAAGCGAAAAAGGTAGTTTAGTTAGATCTCGTAAATTCTTACTTTTTTCTTTTTCAATCGGGAGTTATTTAATTTAGAAACCAAATATTCAGCAACTGTAACAGGAACCGCAACAAATGCACAATCTTGTTTCAATTCAATCACACCCAATTGATCTTTTGTGAGCCCTCCTTGTTTCAAAAATAATCCTGCGATATCTCCTTTTGATATTTTATCTTTTCTTCCTCCAGATACAAATACCGTTTTCCAAAATATAGGCTTACGGATAGCTTGCTTAGAAATATCTTGTACCGTTGCATTATTTATAAATGCTGGTAAGGCTTCATCTTTCCACTTTATAACATATGACGTGCCTTTCGAAGCTACACGTGCAGTACGCCCATTTCTATGAATAAATTCTTCTTTAAACATGGGCAATTCATAGTGAATAATGAACTTCATTTCAGGGACATCAATTCCCCTAGCCGCTAAATCTGTTGCAATTAATAATTGATTGGTTCCATTTCTGAATTTAATCAAAGAACGCTCTCTCTCCTTTTGCTCCATACCACCATTAAAGCAACCATGCTTTATATTCTTACTTTCTAAAAAAGAACTTACTCCTTGAATACTATCTTTTAAGTTACAAAAAACAATACCCTGTTTTTGACCTATGTAGTTTAACAAATGTAACAACGTATTCAATTTATTCCGACTTGGTGAAATAACCGTTTTTATAGTCAACTTTGAAACATAGGTTCCCAAATAATTAATCTTAATTGGATTTGTGAGACCTACAAAATCTGGAACTTTAACTCCTTGCGTTGCCGATGTTAAAATACGCTTATTCAACCCTGATAATTGACTTATTATCCCCCTCATATCATATTCAAAGCCTACTTCTAATGATTTATCAAATTCGTCTAAGATTAATGTTTTAATAGAATCTTTTGAAAAACGATTGTTACTAAAATGGTCTGCAATTCTACCAGGTGTACCTATTAAGATTGCAGGCAAATGCTTTAACTCAATTTTATCTTTAGACATTGACCTACCTCCATATACTGCATTTACTTTATAACCTGATCCCATAGACCGAATTACTTGTTCTATTTGAATTGCCAATTCACGAGAGGGAACTAATATAAGTGCTTGAATTTCTTTGCAATCTGTAGTTAAAGTGTTCAATAGCGGTAAGGCAAAAGCCAATGTTTTACCAGTTCCTGTTGCTGATAGTAAAATAGTATTAGCATTGGAATCAATACTTGTTAGCGCTTCCTCTTGCATCGGGTTTAACGCCTGAATATTTAATTTATGAAGTATTTCTTCTTGTCCTTTTTGTTGATTTTCCATGGTATTATACTTTTACCAAAGCATTACTAATTAAGATTAGCAGCTAAGAGCTATTGAAGCGGCAAAAATAGTCTTATTAATTTATAAAATTAGCTTTGTTGCTTTTAGTTACTGAGTCGAGGATTCTTTATTTAAAATCTCATCAACTGCTTTTCGATAAGCTTTCGAATTATTTGCCTTTTTAATCTTTTTGAATGTTTTTTGTGGGTTCGAAAATGATTGAGAAAAATATTCCCAAAAACCTTTCATTTTCATTTTTATAGGAACTGGTCCAGAAAGCACTTCATCATATTGTTGATAAATGGTGTCATGAAATTCTGAAAAAATCTCCCATCGATTTGTGGGGTATTCGTTAGAATTATTTTTAATCATACTTGGCAAAAAAGGATCTGAAATTAAACCGCGTCCAATCATAAAATGATCAATACTCGGAAAACGATCTTGCATCTCTTTAAACTTAGCAACACTCGTAATATCACCGTTATAATAGAGTTTGTGTTTTGTATTTGGTATACAATTTTCAAATGCTTCTAAGTTAACACCTCCTTTATAAAGTTGTTTGCCAATACGTGCATGAATAGCGATATTTTTAAGCGGATAGGTATCTAAAACTTGAAAAGTATTTAGAATCTCTTCCGGACTTTCATAACCCAAACGCATTTTCATAGAGACCACAATATCGGTTTCAGCATGTACACAATCTAGAATGTGATTTATTTTTTGAGGTTCGCAAATTAGCCCAGACCCCATACCGCGATTAGTAACCATAGGGTACGGACAACCTAAATTCCAGTTTAATTCTTTATAACCTAATTGCTGAATGTATTTTACCACAAACAGAAACTCCTCTGCATCATTAGTCATTATCTGAGGAATCACTTCTAATCCAATATTATTTTCTGGAAGTAAATCACGCTGGTAGCTTTTCTTGATTTCTAGCTTTCCATTCATCCGAATATAGGGTGCGTAAAAAGTATCAATCCCACCAAAGTGATTATTGAATGCATTTCGAAAACGAAAATCGGTGAACCCTTGTAACGGAGAAGATAAAAGCCTAACTGACATTTATGTAAGTTAATTTATAATAAATTAAGCCACAACATCAGCTTTCTTTATTTTTCGATAAAGAAAAGAATTGAAAATATTTCTTTTTCCAAAATTGTTTAATGACTTACTATTTGCAAATTTATTAAAAAGCTTATGATTTACACCAAAGTACTCGTATGTGTTCCCATCAGTAAAGGTCACCTCTAGTCGCATACTTTTATGATGAAAATCTGCTACTTGTGATTGTGAAATGGTAATTGCGTATTCCTCTAAATTTGCTTCTTTCGTTGCTGGAGAAATACTCACTAAAAAGTGATACCCATCAATAATTTCTAAACTCCTAACACCAGCTTCCTCTTTTTTGTCTTTATCTTGAAATTTATCAGGGTGCCATTCTTTTACTAAACCTCTGTAGGTTTTCTTAAGCTCTTTAAGGTTGATTGGCCCTTCTACCTTAAAAAGTTTTTTGTATTGATTTACGCGCTTCATATTTGTGATTTCAAATTGGGCGCAAAAGTACTCTTATTCTGTCAATTACAATGTGAAATTTGATTTATATAAAACCCCTATCTCTTAAACTCTAATTTATAACCAACACCATGTACATTTGTTAATTTAATCGAAGTATCTTCTTTTAGTTTCTTTCGTAGTTTAGAAATATAAGTATCTAGACTTCGCCCAACAATAACCCCATGATCTTCCCAAACTCTTTTCATTAACTCTTCTCGTTTAATAACTTGGTTTGGGGTTTCTATAAATATGGTCAACAGTTCACATTCTTTTTTTGATAAACTTATTTCAACAGTAGCTTTTACCAATTTATTTTGATAAGGGTAAAATTTAAAACACCCAATGGTTTTATATTTACTTTCACTTCTTTCTATTTCTTCTTTTGATTTATTCTTGTAATAAAAGAAAGTTACAAATAAAAACACCAACAACATAAGAACAATTAGAGTGACTTGAATGTTACTAAATGAACTAGGTGTATCTGTAAAGTGCAATTCAATAACATAACAATCCATTTCTAAAAACCTACCAAAACAGGGAATAATACTTTTTTCTACAGTACGCTTCATTTGGTAGCTATAGACAACTTCTTTATTTAAACATTGTTTTACCTCCACCAAATAATTTGCAGGAAGTGATGCTTTTTTTAAAGCAGTCTCAACTATTAAAACTAAGTTTTGGGGTTCAATTGAAAACTTATTTTCAAAAGAAAGTTGAAACTTATTTTCATTTATTTCAACAATTGGTAAGACCAACGAAACAGAGTCATTATTGGTGAGTAATAATTGATGTCCAATAACGCGAAGTGTAACTTTTACTTTTTCTGAAAAATTTTCTTGAGGGTCTTTAAATCCAAACAATATCCCAATCAGTAAAAAGAGTACTACAAATCCGCTAATAAAATAGGTGTGTTTTTTTCTCATAAGTTGATAACAAATAACATACATTTTAATGACTTTTTACAACTGTTGACACTTCTTTCACATTCTTTTGACATATTTAGGATAGAACGTACTCTAATTTTACCACCATATTATAATAAACTGGATATTACTTAAAACAAAAAAATGAACAATTTAATTACACTCGCAATCTTATTATCAACATTCTCATTAAGTACAAACCAACCGCAAACAGATACTACTTTAGAAAAAAGTGTAGATGAAAAACCTGTTACCTTTAAAGAGTTTTCTGTAAATCATGAGGATTACACACTACATTTCAGTTTAGAAAAAGGGAAAGGCCTTAAGCATATATTGGTTGTTGCAATTGAATTACATAACAATTCTTACTTTGTTTCTCCAAACTCTAAAAGAGATTTTAAAGGAAAATTTAGAGGAGATTTTGGAGCAACGGAAAACATTGATTTCTATGGTGATTTTGTAGAAACTCCGTTATCAGTCGAAGTCTTTGATACTCACCCTTATGTTAGAGGTACTGTTAATTGGGTACGAGAAAAAACCATCTATAAGCAGCCATTACTACTAAAAACACAAGAGTATTTTCAAGTGTATGGTAGAATTATATTCACAATTGAACCTCGTTGTACTTTAGAACAGATTCCTTTTTCAATAGTTCATGAAAATGGAGAATTGGTATTTGTTGAGCCTAAATGTTGAAAATAGAATAATGTATGTTCTATATTTAAATTTAATATGCTAAACTATTTAGTATTCAATTCATCTACATATATCATATAGGTAGCAATAGCATCTAACTCTTCATCAGTAATGTTTTTTAAAAAACCGTCAATATTCTCTTGCATTATTGCGACTTGACTTGTTATAGTATCGACGATAGGGGCTGAATTCCCTTTTAAAAATGCAACAATATCAGCATTACTTTCTTTGTAAGCATGCATAATATCAACAACCGATGGCCCAATTTTCTTTTTATTTACAGCATGACAGGTGATACAAGTTTTTTCTGAAAACAATCGATTTCCAAAAAATATTTTTGAATCTCGGCTTAATTCTGGGCGCTCAGTAGTATTATTTTCAGTATTATTTTCTGTTTTTTTATCTGTAGTACAGCTGTTCAGTGCAAGGATTACTGCAAGAAATAAAAATAAGCGCATAATAATTTTTTGAGTTTTTAATTTAAAAAAGAAAATTTGTCTAAAATAGATATTATTACGAGTATTAACAAATTAAGATTTTAATTTTTAAAAAGATACTTCACCCCACTACTTACACCTGAAACATAAGAGTTGGTATTTGTTGATGCTAAATTTTAGTTGACCTAAAATTATATCTAAACAGTTATAGCCTATCCCTAAATACTGATAGGCTTTTCATTATTTATTGAACTATTACCTTAAAAGCCAAAGCACCGCTTTCTGCTTTAATTGAAATTAAGTAGATTCCGGTATTTAGTTTATGTCCTTTATAGTTTGTTCCGTTCCAAATAATATTTTGTTTACCAATTACTTCTTTATTCAACAATGTATTTATTTTTCTCCCCAATAAATCAAATACATCTATTACAACATGTTCTTTGTTTTTTAAAGAAAATGAAATAGTTGTTTCTTCACTAAAAGGATTTGGGTAATTTTTATAATTCAAATTATTAACCGTTTCATTATCTATATTCAAAACATCTGAAGATGTAATATGTGTATAATAAACATCTTGTCCTCCATTTATAGTATTTGCCCAAGCTAAATGTACACCTCCGTTGTCTGAAACCATATCAAAATAGTCACCCATTTTATCCTGATTTGGGTACCCAATATTTGGATCAAATGCAATTGATAAAGCTTCATTATTTGACCAAGTATCTCCTTGACTAGTAGAAAAAGAATAATATAAAACTGATTCATTTGTCCCAGTTGAGGCATCACGAGTATCTAACCAAATCACATCAATACGTCCATTTGGTGCAACAGACATTGTACCAAACCATTGATAATTATCTGTGCCAACATCTGTATTAATTCTTATTGGTGTATTAAAAGTTAGCCCTCCATTGGTGCTTTTTGCAAACATTACATCTGCAGGGTCACTATTAGAAGTGCGGTCAACCGTTGCCAATACATATACATTTCCATGCCCTACTTCTCCTGATATATCAGTTGCTACCCACATTTGCCCCAATAACCCAACGGGGTTTACTGGCGAGCCACCACCTTTCAAATCTCCATCTAAATCAACAACTGCATATGAATCAAAAGCAACAGGAATACTGGTGTCTTTTGCTGTAGTTGACTTCACCACAATTAGTCCTGCAGCACTTGTCCCTGCAACGTATAATGTTCCATCTGCATCTACAGCCATAGTGCCCCAGCGAGGTGCACCATCTATCTGCTCGCAACTTTCAAAACTGTCACACCCATCTGTAGAACGGGTGAAATCTTCTGAATCACAAAAGGAAAGGTTTCTATCCCAAAAAGAATAATTATTACCTGCTCCTATTCCGTTAGTCCTATCAATACTCATCCATTGTTTATCGCCACCTCTAGCTGATACTGGACTACCCCAGGTAAAACCACCATCTGTAATTCTATATACTTCACATTCATAAGGAGATAATAAACTATTGTAATAAAAATTACCATCAGCATCAAAATCTAATACAGGGTCAGTATGATAAACTCCTGGATCTAATACTCCCGGAAATGTCCATGTCAAACCCCCATCATTTGAATATCCAAAACCTGCTTGTCTAAAATTACTAGTAACGGTATCAAACTGTCGCCAACCAATTACTATTCTATTTGGGTTGGTAGGATCAACAGCAATAGATGGTTCATTGGCAGCATCGCCAATAATATCATTGCCATTAATATCAACATTTACTTGCGATGTAAAATAATCAGCACCACTAACACGGTACGCATAACTTTTCTGCATACTATCCTTTGATACATATATATAGGTCTCTTCTTGCTGCTCTTTATACATCTCATCTTGTGAAAATATCATCCATGGTGTCATGAATAACAAGAAAATTAATTTGTAGCTATCTTTTCTTTTCATAGAATAATTATTTGATATTAAGTTTATTGGGAAAACTATACTCAAAATCACTTTTTGACTAACAGTAAATATATAGATTGCCTAATACTTATTTTATGATAATTATCATAGCTATTAATTTACCAGTAAATTAATTAACATAATCTCACTACTTTTAGATGATAATACCATGTAGTAAAAATTTTTGTTTTTATAAAAGTTTACTATCTTCACATCATCAAACAAAATAAACCTTCAAAATAAAAAACGCTCCAGAACACATGCCAACAAAAAACAAATTCGGTGCTTTTGCTGGTGTATTTACACCATCAATTCTTACTATTTTAGGAGTTATCATGTATATGCGTTTGGGTTGGGTTGTTGGTAATGCAGGACTCTTTGGCGCCATTGCTATCATCATCATTGCACATGTTATTGCAGTTACAACTGGCTTAAGTGTTTCTTCAGTTGCTACAGATAAAAAGATTGGTGCTGGTGGAATCTATTACGTGCTTTCTCGCAGTATGGGGATCCCTATTGGCGGTTCTATTGGTATTGCGTTGTTTATTGGAACAGCATTTTCAATTGCACTTTATTTAATTGGTTTTTCCGAAAGCTTGAATGGTTATTTTGGTTTCGGAATGACTATAAATGACATTAGACTTACAGGCTCCATAGCACTTGTATCTATAACTATTATTGCATTGATTAGTACTTCATTTGCTTTAAAAACACAATTTATAATTCTAGCTGCTATTGTCATTTCATTGGTCTCTATCTTTTTTGGAACATCACAGTTTGTTCCTGAAACTGTTCATCTACTGCCTAACAATACTACTGTTCCATTAGAAGTTGTATTTGCCATTTTCTTTCCAGCAGTCACTGGATTTACAGCAGGTATAGCGATGAGTGGAGATTTAGACAATCCAAAAAAATCTATTCCTATAGGCACACTTTCAGCTATTGGTGTTGGACTCATTATTTATATTGCTCTTGCTATTTTTATTGCTTTTAATGTAGATGCTGAAGTGCTAAAAACTGATCATAATTTCTTAATGAAAATAGCCCTCTTTGCTCCTGCTGTTGTAGCTGGTATTTGGGGAGCTACCCTATCTTCTGCATTGGGCGGGATTTTAGGTGGCCCCAGAATATTACAAGCCATGTCTATCGATAAAGTTACTCCAAAGTTATTTGGTAAAGGACGTGGTAAAAACAACGAACCCATAAGAGCATTGTTTGTGGTTTTTGTAATTGCCGAAGCTGGTATTTTAATCGGAGAACTCGATGTTATTGCTCGTATCGTTTCTATGTTTTATTTAGCAGCCTACGGATTTATAAATATTTCCTACTTTTTAGAGAGTTGGGCAAACCCAGATTTTCAGCCAACCTTTAAAATAAAACGTTGGATTGGGCTTCTTGGTTTTATCGCTTGTTTTGGAGTGATGTTTAAGTTAGATATGTTTGCTATGATTGTAGCCCTTACAGTTATTGGCGTGCTTTATACAGGATTGCAACGCAAAGAAGTCAAGCTGCAATCTAACGATGTATGGCGTAGTGTTTGGGAAAATGTAGTTAATAAAGGACTCAAAAGAATTGATGCTAAAGTTGATGAAAACGCCAATTGGAACCCAAATATTATTTTATTTTCTGGTCAAAGTGAACATCAAAAATACTTGTTAGAATTAAGTAAAACAGTTTCTGGACGTACAGGAGTTGTAACCAATTTTAAATTAATTCTCGACAAAACAAATAGTAAACCGCCACTAAAAAAAACGGAACAAGTTGTACAAAATAACACCTTTAAAGACCTAGGTATTTTTGCAAGGCAAATTAAAGTTGATAATATTTATAATGGAATTACAAACATTGCATCTACTTTTGGGTTTTCTGGTGTAGAACCCAATACAATTATGATGGGTTGGCCAAAAGGGTTAGAGAATTCAACCGAATATGCTAAAATGACTGAGGCTCTCTTGCACTTAGATTACAACCTTCTCTATTTAGATTTTGACCATAAAACAAAATTTGGCAGCTACAATACAGTAGATTTATGGTGGAGAGAAACCGACAGTAAAAATGCCGAAATGATGTTGAATATTGCACGTTTTATCATTGCTTCTCAAAAGTGGAACAAAACAAACATCAGAGTACTCTTTGTAAATAACAACAATGTTGACAAAACAACTATCTACTCCAAAATAAGTAAGCTGGTAGAAGATTTAAGAGTAAATGTTGCTATCAAAATAATCAACAATGCAGTAGAACAAAAACCTTTTTACGACCTCATTGAAGAGCAATCCATACATACCGATTTAACTTTGGTAGGTATCCCTAACTATCAAATTGAAAAGCAAACAGAGTTTGTGCTAAAAACAAATCAGCTATTTGAATCAATCGGATCAACTCTTATGGTAAAGGCTGCTAATAATTTTAATGTGCTGGACTTAAACTTTATCAATCAAAAATAATTTATGCTTTTGCTTACTCTGCCTTAGGTTGAATGAAGTCTATTTAAAACAAACTTACTATCCAACAATGCTCATGTTCTAATGATGTGTTTATAAATAAAAGTAGCTCCAAATTAAATTCAGAGCTACTACCAAAAGCGGTCACATTTAATACTTGATAATTAATTAAACAGTTGGCTAGCTTTGGATTTTTATTGTTTTAGTGCTTTTTTCTTTTCTAAGTTTAATCTGATATATTGTACTAGTTGACTTTCCTTCTTCATAGGTTATAACACATTTAATAGATTCATAATTCCACCCTGGGTTTTCCTTAACTATCTTAGCACTAATTTTATAAGGAAGTTTTATAGCTTCATACTTTTCAAAACTTTTTAAAACAGCTCCTTCTTTATCATATGTTGCAGTAATCGTATTATTATCATCTCTAAAAACAACATCATAAGTACACTTTTTATCTAAATTATAACAAGGTTGTTCAGTGATATCATAGTCAGCAACCATTTTTTGAAAGGTCTTTATTTGAATAGAAAGATCTTGGTTGTAAACAGCATTGACATAATTAAAATTTGCAATAGTTTTTTTTGATGTGGTATAAGTAAGGTTTTTAACATCAAAACTAACATCTACATATGCAATTTCATTTTGTGAAAACAAACACAATGTCAGTAATAAAGTAACTGAAGTAATCATAATTTTTTTCATAGCAGTAAAATTTAATTTAGTTAAACTTTTTGATTAAGAATATAGTTGTAAAAACAAACCATAATTTTTAATTTCTTAACAAAGATGAATAATAATAATTGTTGCAACCAAATTTTGGCAATAGACAAATGATGAACATTTTAGAATTAAAACACTTTAAAGAGCAGTGAATAAAAAGAATTTCAAAGTTTATAAACTTTGAATAAAAACATCTAAATCATCATCTTTAGATAAGTTTATTTTTTTCCTAAGTCGGTACCGGCTTGTATTTAATGAAGATAAAGTAATATTTTGCAAGGTAGATATTTGATAGCTATCTATTTTTAATCGTATTAAAGAACACAATCTTTTTTCGGTTTTTGTCAAGTTTGGAAACTGTGAATTAAGCTGGCTATAAAATGTATCACTCAATTTATCTAAACGCCTAAAAAAATCTTTTGTCTCTATATCAAAAGCTATTTTACTTTTAATTTCAGATTCAAAACTATTCAACATTTTTTTTCGTTGACGTCCTTTGGTGCCTTTTAAATCATCAAGCTTTTGTGCCAACACTTTTGCCCATTCTTGATTTTGAGTTAAGTTAATTGCAAAATCTGATAAATCTCTTTCTTTTGATCTTATGTCTGATTTTAATTGTTTATTTCGCAAAACTGTCAACCTCATTTCTTGTTCGGCTAATAGCTGTTTGTCTCTAGCATTAACAATTAACTGTCTTCTTCTTAAAAATAAAGAGCTTAAAAACCCTAAAAATGAAAGTGATAAAATGGCTAGTATCCAAAGCTTTAATTGTTGGCTACGTATTATAGTTTCTTTCTGTATCTTATCTATTTCAAATTGTAATGCTATTCTATCTAAAGATATTGTATTTAATTCATCACGCCATTTACTATCAGCAATCTTTGATACAACACCTAAACTATCAGAAAAACGAATTCTTTTACTAGCAATCTCATATGCAGATTTATAATTATTTTGTGCAGTAAGCAATACCTCTTGAGTTTTAAAAAATTCTAATTTAGAGCTACTTCTAATCTCATTTTTAAATTTTGGGTTTTCAAAAATCTCTTGTAATTCTATAAATGACTGATTAGCTTGAACAAGTAAATTAAGTTTAATTTCAGATTCAACCAATTGTGTACCAGCACTAATTAGTCTTGGTATATCAAATTTATTAGACATTTCATTTTTAATCTGTTTATAGAGTTCATAGTTTTCCTTATAAAATATTAAAGCTTTTTCTGGTTGATTTTTTTCAATGTAAATATCTGCAATATTATCTCGAATACTACCAAGTAAAGTATGTCTAGGAAAATTTTCTTTAGTAATATCGTAGGCTCTGTTAAAGTAAATTAACGCCGAATCTAATTCTTTTTTTGTCCTATAAAAAAAGAGTCCATAATTATTCAAGGCAGATGGGTTAGATACAGAATTAAAACCTTTAACAAACTTAATGTTCTTTTTATGAACTAAGTCAGCATTGATCAATTGTCCAAATTTTGCATAATTGCTAGCTTGTACACTATAAGCATAGGTTATCTTCACATTTAGTTCTTCTTTTTCTAAAACAGTAAGAGAATCTTTTTTCTCATCATAATATTCAAAAAAGATATTATACCATTTAATAGAACTTTTAGGAAACCCTATTTCCTTAAACCAATTCCCAGAATGTAAATAACTATGCATTTTAAATGCATGTTCTCCATCAATATAAGGCAGTAAATCTAATCTTTGAAAATGCTTAGTTAAATAGAACTGAAGCTCTTGTTCTGAAAATGAATCACGCCTGTAAGTCTTATATTCATTTTCAGGAAATGATTGTTCCATTATCTCGGTTATCTTCTCGTATTTAATAATTGCTTCATCACTAGAAATATTATTTTGTGCAATTAAGGGAGAATTAAAAATATAAAATAAAAGTGCTAATATTAGGTCAATTCGTATTTGAAAAAATGTATGTTTTATAATCATAGCCAATCAAATATAAGTAATTATTTCAACTTGACTTAATTCACATCTTAACAAATCACAATACAACACAGTAGTAATTTAGTAATCCAATCAATCAATTCTCAGACTTACACTTTAGTTTTTCTTACAATCAGCACATTAAAATTTTCATTATCCATTAAGATTTTCTTAAATTGTGCATCCTTATAATTTAAATAATTCTCAATAAAATTTGAAAGTCTGTATTGCCGAAAAACCAAGTGTTGCAAGAGAAATAGCAAACGTATTAGGAGCTAAAATAAAACGCGACGGCTATTTTGAAGGCAACGGTTATGCCGTTACTTATACCTTCGGACATCTCTGTACTTTATATGAGCCTATCGATTACAAGCCACATTGGAAAAGCTGGGATTTAAACAACCTTCCCATGCTGCCAGAAAAGTTCTTGACTAAGGTTACTAAAAATGAAGGCATTCAAAAACAATTTAATATTGTAAAGAGTTTATTTGACAAAGCAACCGTTGTTATTAATTGTGGTGATGCAGGGCAAGAAGGTGAATTGATTCAACGTTGGGTAATAAATCAGGCTAATTATGATGGAGAAATAAAACGCCTTTGGATATCTTCTCTAACTACTGAAGCTATTAAAGAAGGATTTCAAAATCTAAAACCATCTGCCGATTACGACAACCTCTTTTATGCTGGGTTCTCAAGAGCAATTGGAGATTGGCTCTTGGGCATGAACGCAACAAGACTCTACACCGTTAAACATGGCGGCTATAAACAAATGCTATCTGTAGGTCGAGTACAAACACCAACTTTAGCAATGGTGGTAAAACGTTTTTTAGAAATTCAAAACTTTAAACCACAACCTTTTTGGGAATTACAAACTAAATACAGAGATACTTTATTTAGTTATGATGAAGGGCGTTTTTTAAAAAAGGAAGATGGAGAAAAATTAGCTGACAAAGTAAAAGAAAGTGATTTTCTAATTACAGCTATTAACAAAAAGAAAGGAAAAGAATACGCTCCAAAGCTTTTTGATTTAACAGGATTACAAGTGTATTGCAATACTAAATTCGGTTTTACAGCAGATGAAACTTTAAAAATTGCCCAAAAACTATACGAACAAAAGGTAGTTACATATCCAAGAGTTGATACTACTTTCTTACCAAATGATGTGTATTCAAAGGTTCAAAGCATCTTAAAGAATCTAACTAACTACCTAGGCTTAACACAATCATTATTAAGTAAAAAGATTAAAAAATCATCTAAAGTATTTAACGATAAAAAGGTCACCGATCATCATGCAATCATACCTACAGGTATTCAATTAAACTTACAATACAATCAACAATTGGTGTATGACATTATTGTAAAACGATTTATTGCTGCTTTTTATGATGATTGCTCAGTTGCAAATACATCAGTAATTGGTAATGCAGCTGATGTGTCTTTTAAAACTACCGGCAAAGAAATATTAGAGAAGGGATGGCGAGTTGTTTTTGAGTCTACCAACTCTAAGAATAAAAAAGAAATAGGAATACTACCAACTTTCACTAAAGGCGAAAAAGGAGAACACTCCCCTACTTTTATCGAAAAACAAACCAAAGCTCCAAATCAATTTACAGAGGCTACGTTGTTACGTGCAATGGAAACAGCTGGTAAGCAAGTAGATGATGACGAAGTGCGTGAGTTGATGAAAGAGAATGGTATTGGGCGTCCATCAACTAGAGCAAATATTATTGAAACTTTATTTAGACGAAAATACATCATCCGAAAAAAGAAACAACTTTTACCTACTGATACAGGGATTCAATTGATTGCTACTATTAAAAATGAATTGCTTAAATCTGCCGAATTAACAGGACGCTGGGAAAAACGTTTAAAAGAAATTGAACGTGGCGAATTTAATGCGGGCACTTTTATCAAGAATATGAAAAAGATGGTAGATGAATTGGTGTATGAAGTGAGGATGGAAAAAAAGAAAGCTAACATTTCACATACTGCAACTCCTATTAAAACAAAAATAAAGAGTAAAACCTCTAACGATATTACTGTAGAAAAATGTCCTAAATGTAATAACGGATCTATTTTAAAAGGGTCTTCAGCCTACGGATGTAGTAAATACAAAGAGGGGTGTAATTTTAAATTGTCTTTTAAGTTTGAAAGCAAAAAAATATCAGAAAAACAATTCATTCGTTTGCTTCAAAAAGGCTCTACTGTTAATTTAAAAGGGTTTAAAGTTAATGGTGAAACTATTGAAGGCTTACTCCGTTTTGATGAAAGCTATCAATTAGTTTTAGAAAAGAAAAAAGGAAAAACCCTTAATGTTTTATCCTGTCCAAAATGCAATAACGGTACCGTTTTAAAAGGGAAAACTGCTTATGGGTGTAGCGGATTTAAATCTGGTTGTGATTTTAAGGTAAGTTTTGAAACTATAAGATCAAAAGCAGTTGGTGCAAAACTTACAAAAGAACTAGTCTATAAAATATTAAAGGAATCAAAATAGTGAACACTCCTTTGATTCCTTTAAATAAATCTTGAATTATAAGAATTTTTCTTATTGTTTTGTAGAGGTCATTGTTACATTAATTCCCATTTGTTGCCCCTCAACAGCCATATCCATTTCCATAATAGCTTTATTAACATTACCAGTTGCTCTATTAATTTCCATAGAACCTGATATGGTACCTTCTGCCATTAATGAGATTTTACCAGAAATATCAACCAAAATATTTTTTTTATTAATTGATTTCACTGTATAAATCATTTCCATATCCATACCATTTTCCATTTTATTGACAGTCCATGAACTACCAACTTTTACTTCTTCTTTTGGGTAAACAACTGTTCCAGCATTATCTGTAAATTTATCTACACCTGGTATGTTTGGTTCTACTTTTGTTATAACTGATTCGGCTCTGCTTGTTAACGTGTTAAAAATAGTTGCTTCTAACATTGGTGCAAATTGTGCATGCATCGCTTTGCTAGTTTCATCTCTATCATCATCATTCATTTTAGAATCATATGACATATCCATTCCAGAAACATTCATATCCATTTTAATAGCCTTAATTCCCATTTCAACATTGTAAACAGTATCTAAGGCTTCTTTTACAACCATATCCATATCAATTTTCATATCCATAGTTGTTTCACCAGCTTGTTCCATTATTGTATTGGCCGTAATAACATAGGTGTCACCTACGTTATAATTTAACCTTAATAATGCTGATTCTTGTGCAGTACTTATCAGAGTTACTGCAATTGCTACTAGCGTAAATAATTTTCTCATTTTAATTTTTGTTAGATTTTATTTAATTGTTAACTCAAAAAAAAATACAAACTGGTTTCCAGTTTGTATTTTTTTTTTTAATTTATGTTTTTTTATGCTTTTTGCTTAACTCTAACAGCATTCATTCCTTTCATTCCTTTTTCAAGTTCAAAAGTAACTTTGTCGTTTTCGGCAATTTCATCAATCAAACCACTAACATGACAAAAATATTTTTCTTGATTTTCTGTATCAATGATAAAACCAAATCCTTTTGAAGTGTCAAAAAATGAAACCTTACCATTTCTAATAGGGTCAAACTTTTCTTCGTCTCTATCTTCTTTTTTAGGAATACCTAAAACAATGCTTTCAGCATCAACTTTTTCTTTTAAATCTGGGTCTGGTGGTGTATCTACCAAATTACCATTATGGTCTACATAAGCAAATTGAATACCTAACCCTTTTTCTTTCTCTAATTTACGAGCCTCTTTTTTCTTTGCTTTTTCTTCACGTTTTTTTAAACGCTTTTTTTCTTTTTCAGATTTATTAAAGGTTTGTTGAGACTTTGCCATTCTTGATTTTTATATTTTATGATATACAATCATTCAGATTTGTTTCCGAAAAACTGCCTACAAATATAGGGTTTGTTATTGGAAATATTTAAAGATAATAGTACTTTTTATTCGCTACACTATCTGAAAAATAACCAAGGCATAAATAAAGAAGCGCAAAAACCGTAGGAGTCCAAACAATAAATAGTTTTTGAATTTATAATTGATAACTCCAGCAGCAATACTTGTCATGGCAAAAGGGATTGGTAATAAGGCCCCAACTACGATTAAAAAACCTCCCCACTTTCTAATCATGATCAAATGCTTTTTCATTTTCACCTCTAAATAATTAAAGACTTTTGGAAGTTTAGCAATATACTTGCCTATAAAATAAGAAATGATACCCCCAAAATATGAAAACAATGCTAATAGTGTGACATATAATATTGGCTCAGCACTCTTACCTGCCCATGCAATAAATATTTCTGGAGGAACTAACCCTAATAAAGATTCTGAAATAAAAAATACGGTTATAATTGTAAATGGCGAATACTTTTCTATGATTGTTGCAAATAGCTCGTTGAAGTCAATAACAAAATAATGTACAAAAAATAAGGCACCTATAAATAGCACAATTGGTAAAATAGATTTTACAACACTCTTTTTTACAAAAGTATAAAACCCGGTATAGCTATAATACTGGTGCAATAAACGAAACTTAGATTTCTTTATAGAAGGTTTAGATGAAGGGTTCATTTAAATACTTAATTTCTAATTCTTACTTTTTGTGCAAATATAATATTAAATATGAGTTTTGAATGTAACATTCCATACACTTAACAAGAATTTATAAACTAAAGGATTAAAAATTTTGCTTTAAATTGATTGATTTAAAAAAGATTTAGCTTCCTTAATTTCTACTCTTTCATTTATAACAGTAGCTGTGGTTAAATTCACCAATTGCTCAAAATATTGCGTAGCCTTTTCTTCATTTCCCATGAGTTCTGAAGCAACAGCTGCTCCATAAACCCCATTGAACCTATTAGGGTGACCATCAAGATTTAATTCGTAAACTTCAAGTGCTTCTGCAGGTTTATTATAAGCCAGTAACATATCTGCCAACAGTTCATCAGCAGGTAAAACTTCACCTGGGGTTACAGGATGTTTTGATGTTTGACTTTCTAACTCAGCCGCCTTTCTCATAAAAGCGAGTGCTTCATTTTGATTCCCTTTTGCAAATTGAATCCAACCTTCAATAGCTTGTATTTGTATCATTACTTGACCAGATTTATATTTGAAGTTTTCTTTTTTTAAATCAAGTATTTCTTGATGTAACATTTTTAAAATTGCTAATTCATTTTCTGCTGCAGCAACATCTCCTAGATGAGAAAACCCAAGAGCTCTTCCAAAATGAAGCATTGATTTTTCCCAAGGAAAATCATCCCAAGGAATATCAATAATTGGTAGCTCTAGTTGAGACGCTTCTTTCCATTGTTTATTCTCTAAAGCAATACGAACAGGAATCGCAATCAAAGCATAACTTGAAGCAAAATGATTTTTTGGAAATACTTCTTTAACATCTTGCATGTTTCTTAATTGCCCCATAGCTTCTTCATTATTTCCCATTTGTAAATAGGCATACACTAAATAATCAACTGCATGAATCTCTTGAGACCAATTAGCATCTGGATTTACACGTTCTGTGTAACAGATTGCAGAAGATACCGAGTTAATATTTGTGTTCACTGATTCATCCCATAAACCTAAACGGGTAAAAATATGTGATGGCATATGCTGTGCATGAGCCGATGCTGGGGCAATAGTTGCATATCTTCTAGCAGTCTCTAAAGCCATACTTGCTAATTCTGGATAATCATAACTATGAATAATATAATGCGCAATACCTGGGTGATTTGGGTGATCTTTAAAAAGTTCTTCTAATATTTTACCTGCCTGCTTTTGCTTTTTGTAAGTCTTATCATTTGGGTTTGCAACAGCTCTAACTGCTAAGGCATAAAAAACTGCAGCCTCTATATCATCACTATGTTTAATATAAAGTTCTTTCATCTTTTCTTCATACAGCAACTTACGAGTTGCTTGATCAGTTGTTGCCCAGTTATTGTAAAAAACACCAATAGCATCTAAATAATCCTTTTCTCTTTCTGAAGATGGCAATGTATTGGCAATTGCCAATAATCTTTCTCCTTTTTCTAAATAACTTAAATCTCCTTGCATCCAAAGAGAATGAAAAATACTCATTGTAACACCCCAGTATGCCATTGAACAATCGGGATCCATATCAATTACTTTTACAAAAATTTTTTCTGCTTCGGCGTATTCAAAGGAATGTAATAAAGATAACCCCAACTCAAACGTTTCTCTTGTTTCGTAACTGCAACTCAATGAAAAACTTACTTTACCAAATTGTTCAGAACTACACAGTAGCAACTCTCCCCTTTTTAAATCTATTGTTGCTAATGCTGAATTTGATTCTTTGTTTTTACATGATGTAATTCCTACTAATAAGAATGTACAACATAAAATAATTGAGTGCTTTAAAAATTTCATAATCTTATGTTTATTTTATTGTCTTTTTATTATCAACTAATTAGGGCTTTAATTATTTAAAAATTAACTTTATTAATTCGGAGTCATTTATTTGTAGTAAAAAAATACCTGTTGGTAAATGATTTCTCTTAAAAATCACGTCAGATTCTCGGTTGTATGTTTTGTCCATTAGCAAACGTCCTTGCATATCAAACAATTTAATATTTTCAATATCGCTACTTTTAATAACCATCTCATCAGAAGCTATTGAGGGATTTGGAAATACATATGTTTTATTTGGATATAGTTCATAGTTATCAACTGTTAGTCCTAAATTATCAGCAACAGAAATAACTAAAGTTGTTCCTAGTTCAAAATTATATTCATTACCTGCAGCATCAAGTTGACCAGCTGTGTTACCAACATTTGGATGCTGAACAGACATAAACAGATATTTAAAATCTGGCGTAAAAGTAATTCCAGTTGGTTCTGCATCAATTGGCATAATCCCAAAAACTTCTACATCTGGTGTACCTTGTGTATGTAAACTACCTACTACCCAAATATAATGATTGCCACCATCTTGAAACACCCACAAATTTCCGTCACCATCAAAAGCCAAATTATCATTTCCAGATCCCCACGGTGTACTAATAGTACCAGTACTATGAGTAATATCATAACTCATACCTCCCACAAAAGTTTCCATAGTTGCTGTTGTACCAGAAATTGGATCAGAATCTTGAAAACGATAAACAACTTCATCTGGTGATCCCTTTACAGCAAAATAAACCATCCCATCTGACCCTATTTCGACATCTTCAATTCCGTTAAAAACAGTAGCCCCAGCACTTGCACTTTGCGATAATGTTGAATTTCTTTCTCCAACTGTTGCATTGTCTAATAGCACCCATGTACCCGCTCCGTTTTTTGAACCAGTATAAACATACAACAAACCATCACCCAAATCTTGAGCAGAAGTTGCTACGAATTTATAAAGGTATCCTGGATTTGAATCTGCACCTTGATAAGCGGTTCGTTCATTAGAATGTATCGCTACATTTTCATGAGCAATGTTTCCCATTGCCCAATGTTTTCCAATAACTGTTTTGGTTACAGGGTTAATCTCAACATTCCAACCATTATCATTATATCCATCAAAAGGTGCGTTAAAATCTAAAGGAACCACTACCTCTTCACAAGTAATAATAGTATTCCATGGTGTAACGGTGCCTGAACAATTTGCACGTGTACCCCCTATTCCGGTTAAATCTACAGCTTCAGAAGCTGTGGTTTCCCACAACTTAGTAGTGGCGTTGAAGCTAATATCAAAAATAGTTACAGCGCCTACAGTTTTTTCATGATTCAAACTTAAGTAGCCATTCGAACTACTACTTGCAATAGGAACATAACCTGTAAAATCTGGAGTATCTGGAACTGTTCCTCCAATATCAATTGCATCCCCAGTCTCTGCAATAACTTGAAATGCATGTGATGAAGGTATAATAAATTGTGCTGTTTGAACCACAGGTTCTACAGATACAAAATCTCCTATATTTTGAGCTGTCATTTTATAAATAAAAAGGGACAGGGTGCTGACTAAAAGTATTTTTTTGACTTGCATAACTTTAGTGTTTAGGTTAAACTAAAGAATCTTTGGGGCAAAAAAATGGATTAATTTCTCAAAAATACAAAATATGTTTTTAAAAAGCTGATTATGAGCGAAATAATATTCTAGATATTAGTTGCTAACCAATCTCCCACTTCGCTCGTTTTATAAGCCTTTTTATCTTCTGATAAATCTTCTGTTACTACACCTTCTGCTAATGATTTATTTACAACCGAACGAATTGACTCTGCTTCATCTTTCAATCCGAAAGCCATTTCAAACATCATTGCTGCTGATAAAATAGTCGCTAAAGGATTCGCGATATTTAGACCTGTTGCTTGTGGATATGAACCATGAATAGGTTCGAATAATAAATTATTAGTGCCAACAGATGCTGAAGGCATTAATCCCATAGAGCCTGAAATTACGGATGCTTCATCAGTTAAAATATCACCAAATAGATTTTCTGTAATTAATACATCATAAGAATTTGGCCATTGTACCAAGCGCATTGCTACTGCATCTACAAACTCATAAGACACTTCTACTTCAGGATACTCTTTTTCCATTGACTGTACAGTTTCTCTCCACAATCTTGATGTTTCCAATACGTTTGCCTTATCAACACAACATAGTTTTTTTGAACGAGTCATGGCTAATTCAAATCCTTTTTTTGCTAAACGCTTTACTTCTGCTCTGGTATAAACACAATTATCAAAAGCAGTTTCTCCTCCGTCTCTTCTACCCTTTTCTCCAAAATAGATTCCACCGGTTAATTCACGTAAAAAAACCAAATCTGTTCCTTCAATCCGCTCTCTTTTTAAAGGTGATTTTTCTATCAAAGAAGGGAATGTAAACGTTGGTCTTACATTAGCAAATAAGCCTAATTTTTTACGCATTTTTAATAGCCCTTGTTCTGGTCTTACTTTCGCAGTTGGGTCATTATCAAATCTTGGGTGACCAATAGCTCCAAACAAAACAGCATCAGCTTTTACACATATATCATGTGTTGCATCTGGGTATGGTTCGCCAACAGCATCAATTGCTACAGCACCTGTTAAAGCTGGAGTCCAGCTAATTTCATGTCCAAATTTTTGTGCAACTGCATCACTTACTTTTACTGCTTGGTTTATGACCTCTGGTCCTATTCCATCACCTGCTAATAGTGCTATATTTAATTTCATTATTTTTTATTTTTGATATTAGACTTAAGATTTTTGAATTCAAATCTTTTGCTATTATATTATGTTTAACATACGTTCCGCTGCTTTAATAGCTGATACTGTTTGATCAGAATCTAAGCCTCGGGTTTTAAATTCTTTTTCTTCGCTTTTCCAAGTAATAATTGTTTCACACAAAGCATCGGAATGTGATCCTGGTGGAATCCTAACTGCGTAATCAATTAGTGACGGCAAAGCAATTTTCTTTTTTTCATATACTTTTCTTATAGCATTCATAAAAGCATCAAACTGACCATCTCCTTGAGCGTTTTCTTCAAAAAATTCATCTTTAATAGTTAATGATACTGTTGTTGATGGTCGTAAACCTTTTGAATGTGTCAATACATAAGAATCTACATGTACCACTTTTTTATTTGAGTGATTGTCTAAAACTTCAGCAATAATATACGGCAAATCTTCTTTCGTTACAACCTGCTTTTTATCACCCAATTCAATAATCCGTTGGGTAACAATTTTTAAATCAATATCATTTAGTTGCAATCCTAACTCCTGTAAATTCTTTTGGATATTTGCTTTTCCTGATGATTTTCCTAAGGCATATTCTCTTTTTCTACCAAACCGTTCAGGTAACAAATCATTGAAATATAAATTATTCTTATTATCACCATCTGCGTGGATACCTGCAGTTTGTGTAAAAACATTATCACCAACAACAGGTTTGTTTACTGGAATTCTAAAACCAGAAAAGGTCTCTACCAATTTACTAACCGTATTCAGTGCTTTTTCATTTACTGCAATTTCAACTGTAGGCATAAAGTCATTTATCACCGCAATAACACTCGCCATAGGTGCATTACCAGCACGTTCACCCATTCCGTTAATAGTTAAGTGTAAACCATTTATTCCTGCTTTTACAGCCTCCATGACATTTGCAACACCTAAATCATAATCGTTGTGTGCATGAAAATCAAAATGAAGTGTTGGGTATTTTTCTTTAATTTCTGAAACAAAATCAAAAGATTCTGCCGGAGTCAAAACTCCCAATGTATCAGGAAGCATTATTCTCTTGATTGGTTGTGTTGATAAAAATGCTAGAAATTCAAAAACATATTCCTTAGAATTACGCATTCCGTTACTCCAATCTTCTAAATAAATATTTGTTTCTATAAGGTTTTCTTTAGCCAAAGAAACAGTGTCTGAAATTTCTTTAAAGTGTTGACTTGGAGTTTTTTTAAGCTGATAAATTAAATGATTTAATGAACCCTTTGTTAATAAATTTTGAACCTTAGCTCCTGCCTCTTTCATCCAATCAATCGAAATGCCTTTGTCAACAAAAGTCAACACTTCAACAGCATTTATATACCCCTTTTTATTTGCCCATTCAGTAATATCTTTTACTGCTTTAAACTCACCTTCAGATACTCTTGCTGATGCAATTTCAATACGATCAACTTTTAGCTCTTCTAATAAAAGTTTAGCAATGGTTAATTTTTCGGAAGCAGAAAACGACACACCCGAGGTTTGCTCACCATCACGTAATGTCGTATCCATTATTTCGATTCTCTTAGCCATATTTAGAAAGGACGAGTTGTAGCAAAGGTTTCAATATCATCTTTTATGTTTTGCAAATAATCAATATCATCAAAACCATTGAGCATATTTTCCTTTTTATATCCGTTGATATCAAAAGATTCTTGAGCACCAGTAGATAGAATTGTAATTGTCTGCTTTTCTAAATTGATTTCAAGTTTGATAGTTGCATCATCATAAATTGCAGTAAATATTTGTTCTGCAAAACCAGGGCTAACTTGTACTGGTAATACACCAACATTTAAACAGTTGTTTTTAAAAATATCTGCAAAGAAAGAAGAAACTACACATCTAAAACCGTAATCATATACAGACCAAGCAGCATGCTCTCTAGAAGATCCAGAACCAAAGTTCTTGCCTCCTACTAAAATTTTTCCGCTATAAATAGGATTATTTAAAACAAATTTTTCTTTTAAAGAATCATCTGCATTGTATCTCCAATCACGAAATAAATTATCGCCAAAGCCTACACGTTTTGTTGCTTTTAAAAATCGTGCAGGTATTATTTGGTCTGTATCTACATTTTCAATTGGTAAAGGAACTGCTGTAGATGTTAAGGTTGTATATTTATCGTAAGCCATATCTCTAGTTGTCAGTTTTTATTATTATTAAATTAATGTTCTTGGATCTGTAACGACTCCTGATATTGCGGCCGCGGCGGCAACTAGCGGGCTCGCTAATAAAGTTCTTGAACCTGGGCCTTGACGCCCTTCAAAGTTTCTGTTCGATGTACTTATCGCATATTTACCAGCAGGCACTTTATCATCATTCATTGCTAAACACGCTGAACAACCCGGTTGTCTTAAAATAAAACCTGCATCATTTAAAATATCTATAATTCCTTCTTCTTTAATTTTACTTTCAACAACATGAGAACCTGGAACCAACCAAACAGTAACATTCTTAGCTTTTTGTTTTCCTTTTATGATGGATGCAAAATCACGAAAATCTTCAATACGTCCATTGGTACAACTTCCTACAAATACATAGTCAATTTTTTTACCAAGCATGGGTTCATTTTCTTCATAGCCCATATATGATAAAGATTTTTCATAAGTTGCTTTTCCTCCTTCAACAGCATCAGCAGTTGGAATGTTTTGTGATATTCCAATTCCCATTCCTGGATTGGTACCATACGTAATCATTGGCTCAATATCTACAGCGTTAAAATTAAATTCTTTATCAAACGTAGCATCAGCATCTGTTTTTAGGGTTTCCCAATACTTCATTGCTTTGTCCCAATCTGCTCCTTTCGGAGTCATAGCAAGACCTTCTATATATTCAAAAGTTTTGTTATCTGGAGCAATCATTCCACCACGAGCTCCCATCTCTATACTTAAATTGCAGACTGTCATACGGCCTTCCATTGTCATATTTTCAAAAACATTACCAGCATATTCAACAAAATATCCTGTTGCACCAGAAGTTGTTAATTGTGAAATAATGTACAATCCAACATCTTTTGGAGTAACTCCTTTTAGTAAGTTTCCATTGATATTGATACGCATTTTTTTAGGTTTTTGCTGCATAATACATTGTGTAGTCAGCACCATCTCAACTTCAGATGTTCCTATACCGAATGCAATAGCACCAAATGCACCATGGGTTGATGTATGAGAATCTCCACAAACAATAGTTGCTCCTGGCAACGTAATTCCATTTTCTGGTCCCACTACATGTACAATTCCATTATTTTGATGACCTAAGCCCCAGTGACTAATTCCAAATTCACTGGCATTGTCTTCTAGTGTTTTTAATTGATTGGCAGATAAAGGATCCTTAACCGGCAAGTGCTGATTAATTGTTGGAGTATTATGATCTGCAACTGCAAAAGTTTTTTCTGGATATAACACGCTTAATCCCCTACTTTTTAAGCCAACAAAAGCTACAGGACTTGTAACTTCATGAATTAAATGGCGGTCGATAAAAAAGACGTCAGGCCCATCTTTTACCTTTCGCACTACATGTGAATCCCATACTTTATCAAATAATGTTGTACTCATATTTTGGTGTGTTTTAAAGTAGGCAAATTTATGAAAAACAAGTCTCTTGAGGTGCTTCTCAAGGATCCTTTGATACGATATTCAGTATTTTTATAGTATCCCTATTTCAAGTAGTGATATATCATAAAACGCTAATAGAATACTAATAAAACTATGGTTTTTTTGATAGATTTTTAATGTAGTGTTTTACGAGAGTCAGATAAAAAAATAAGTAATGTAAAAGAAAATAGTTTCATCATTCCAAATCCATTTTTAATTCGTTCATTAAATCGTTGTGTTGATGCTTTGCATATTCATAGCCGTCTTTCCACCAACCGCTCATTATTTTTTTGTCGAACACCAAAGAATTTACAGTTAAGACAATTGGAGTATAATATAAATTCAATTTTACATTGTGCTGTTTGGCATATAATTTTCCGATTGTGATATTGTGTTTTTCTACATGGTCCATCATAAAGGCTTGAATATTCATTAATACTGAAAATGAATTTTTAGTTGGAATGCGATTTACTTGGTTTTCTTCAGTTTCTAAAATAATAACATCTACTTCTGTTGCTCCCCTTTTAATTGCTTCGCGTATTGGCACTAAGCAACCAAAACCGCCATCAGCATAGTGGCATCCATTTTTATACAATAAACTCATGAACGGAACATAATTGCACGAGGCCCAAATCCAATCAGAAAAATCAGCATAATTATAATTATTGATAGATTTATATTCCACTTCGTCTGTTGAAATATTTGAAACTGTTACAATAGCTTCTTTGTCTGAATTTTTAACAGCATTAAAATACTTTTCAGTAATTCGCTGTTTAATAAGTTTCCTTAAATTTTTGCTTTCACCAAAAGTTTTGCGTCCCATTAAGAAATTCCAAAGAACATTTAAATGATTAATTCCAACCACTTTATGTCCATGCACATTCTTAACTGTGATTGGAGAATTACTAAAAATAGAGCGTTGGTTTACTGAGGTATAAATATCTTTTAAGTCCTCCAACTCTCCCAATGCTAAGTGAGTAACCATCAAGCTACCAGTAGATGTTCCTAAAAATAAATCGTATTCTTTTTTTTGATGTTTAATCAAATATTCTGCAACGCCACCTGCAAATGCACCTTTACTACCACCACCAGAAATTACTAAAGCATTCATTTAAGTACTTTATTTTATGAGTTGTTTTATTATTTTAAAATATCAGTTAAACAAATTAATATAAAAATGATAAATCTCCAGTTTTTATTTATTTTTGAGCGACCAATACAATTATAAAGATACAATATGAAAACCAAAATTCTTATAATCTCTACATTCTTATTTTATCTTTTTAATTCAGCAAGTACTACTGCACAATCTACCTTTAATTTTAATATTAAAAACATGGTAAATGACAGTTGTATGATTGGATATTATCTAGGTGATAAACAATATATTTTTGGTGACGATGGCAAAAATCAAATGATTTATATTGATGCTGATGGCAAAGGTAGTTTTACAAGAGATGATATGAAACCAGGAGTGATACTCCTTGTCTTTCCTCCCGACAATGACTTTATTGAATTTATTTATGAAGAAAAAGATTTGAGTTTCACTTTAGACCGAATTGATTTAGAAAACTCTATTGAAATAAATTCGCTATCTAATATTTTGCAAAAAAAACACAATTCATTAATCTTTTTATTGACAAAAAAACATAAAGAATTAACTAAGAAAAAAGAAGAAAACCCCACATTGGATATAGAAAACGACTTGATGAAAATTTCAAATGAATTTACTGATTTCCAAGAAAAAATGATTGCTGATTATCCTGACAACTTTTTTGTTAAAATGCTAAAAGCAAGTCAAGAAATTTCAATTCCTGAAACAATAACTGATGAGACTGAACAATACTTGTATTATAAAAAACACTATTTTGATTATATTAATTTTAAAGATGACTGGTTAATAAGAACTAGTTTTTTCTATCCAAAAGTGTTAAGATACCTTGATGATTTAACTTATAATTCTGTAGAACACATCAATGAATCTCTCGATATCGTTATTGACAAAACAAATGAAGATAGTGAACTTTTTCAATTTTTAGTTGTAAACCTATTAAATAAGTATGCCAACAATAATACATATGACTATACAGATGTTTGGAAACATTTAGTAGAAAAATACTATCTCTCTGGCAAAGCAACTTGGACAAGTGAAGATCAGTTAAAAAAGATTATTGACAGTTATAATAAAAGAAACGAATAATCATTTTAGGATTCAAATTTTTAGCAATTATCATTCCTTGAAAAAAGGATAATTTCAATTTAAAAAGAAGCTTCAACAAGTTTTAGATTCACAGAACATTTAATTATTTTTACAAGCGTAAAATCACCCTATTAAAAAACATATTATGCAACACATTATTGACCGATTTATTAGTTATATCACTATCGATACACAATCAGACCCAAACAACCCAGCTTTTCCGAGTACAGAAAAACAATGGGATTTAGCACATTTACTAGTAGATGAGCTAAAACAAATCGGGATGCAAGATGTAACTATTGATGAGCACTGTTATATCATGGCAACATTGCCTAGTAATGTTAGTCATAAAGTGCCAACTATTGGTTTTATTGCTCATATTGATACTAGTCCTGACTATACAGGCACCAATGTTAATCCTCAAATTCATAAAAATTATGATGGTAAAAACATCGTTTTGAGTAAAGAGGAGGACATTATTCTATCGCCAGATTATTTTGAAGATTTGTTAATGTATAAAGGACAAACATTAATTACAACTGATGGTACTACCCTTTTAGGCGCAGATGATAAAGCAGGGGTTACAGAAATTGTTTCGGCTATGGAATATCTAATTCAACATCCAGAGATTAAGCATGGAGAAATTAGAATTGGGTTTACACCTGATGAAGAAGTTGGTAAAGGAGCTCACTTATTTGATGTCGAAAAATTTGGAGCTGAATGGGCTTATACCATGGATGGGAGCCAAGTTGGAGAATTGGAATATGAAAATTTTAACGCTGCAGGAGCTGTTGTAACTATTAATGGAAAAATTGTACACCCAGGATATGCAAAAGGAAAAATGATAAATTCTATGTTAATTGCACAAGAATTTATTGCTTCATTACCAAAAAATGAAATCCCACAAGAAACAGAAGGATACGAAGGTTTCTTCCATTTACACACTATGAATGGTGAAGTTGAAAAAACGGTGTTAGAATATATTATTCGTGATCATGATATGGAATTATTTCAAGCTCGTAAAAAACAATTTGAACAAGTTGTAAAAGATTTAAACGATAAATTAGGATCTGAAATAATTCAAGTTGAAATCAAAGATCAGTATTTCAATATGAAAGAAAAAGTAGAACCTGTAATACATATTGTTGATATTGCAGAAGAAGCAATGAAAGCCTTAAACATTAAGCCATTGATTAAAGCAATTAGAGGTGGCACAGATGGGTCACAACTTTCTTATAAAGGATTACCCTGTCCAAATATTTTTGCAGGGGGGCATAATTTTCATGGTCGTTATGAATATGTTCCTGTAGAATCAATTCAAAAAGCAACCGATGTCATTGTTAAGATTGCTGAATTAACAGCCCAAAAATATAATTAGTAATCATTTCGAACGAATCTAAGAAATTGCAAAGATTTGAATTCGTCAATTAATCAGAAAGTTAATTATTTAACAATTTAATGATTGTTGGCAAAATTATATTTTTTTTTGCTAATAAATCTAATATTTAAACCTTTGCATTTTAATTAAAACACAAAGAAATGACAAACTCACACCTTATATCATTTGCTGAAAAATATGGAAGTCCGCTATATGTATATGATGCTGACATAATTGAATCACAGTTCAACAAAATGACTAAAGCGTTTGCTCATGTACATCAGCTAAAGTTAAATTATGCTGTTAAAGCCAATACTAATTTAGCAATATTAAAGGTTTTAAAAAATTTAAATACTGGTGCTGATGCAGTTTCTATACAAGAAGTGAAATTGTGTTTAAAAGCTGGTTTTAGTCCTAATGATATTCATTATACTCCTTCTGGAATTTCATTTGATGAGATGGAAGAAGCAGTTACACTCGGAATAAAAATTACATTAGATAACTTATCTATTTTAGAAAAATTTGGAAATAAATACCCTAATATTCCTGTGTGTGTTAGAATCAATCCGCATGTTATGGCGGGTGGAAATCATAAAATATCTGTAGGACATATTGATTCTAAGTTCGGAATATCTATATATCAAATTGAAAATATTAAAGAAGTAATTGCTAAAACCGGAACTATAATCAATGGTATTCACATGCATACGGGTTCAGATATTTATAATATTGATGCATTTATTCAATCAACAGAAATTCTATTAGGAGTTGTAGAACAATTTGACACTATTGAATATGTTGATTTTGGTAGTGGATTTAAAGTACCTTATAAAGACGGGGATATTGAAACTAATATCGAAAAAATGGGCAAGCGTATTGGTAAACGCTTCAATGAATTTTGTAAGGAATATGGTCGTGACTTGACCTTGATTTTTGAACCAGGAAAATATTTAGTGAGTGGCTCAGGTAGTCTACTTGTTAAAGTAAATGTTGTAAAAGCTACTCCTAATTCTGTTTTTGTGGGAGTTGACAGCGGACTCAATCATTTGATACGACCTATGATGTATGATGCATACCATCACATAACAAACATTTCTAATACTAATGAAAGTGAACAAAAAGTATACACTATCGTAGGATATATTTGTGAGAACGACACTTTTGGTCATAACCGAAAATTAAATATTGTATCTGAGGGTGACTTGCTAAAAATTCACAATGCAGGTGCATATAGTTTTTCTATGGCTTCCAATTACAACTCACGCTATAGACCTGCAGAAGTGATGACCTATAAAGGAAATAATTATTTAATTCGCAATCGCGAAACTTTTGATGATTTACTTAACAATCAAATAGATGTAGATATTTAAGATTTATGCTCTGGTTTAAGGAGTTTTCAAACAACCAAATAGCTACAAAAAAAAAGAGTGACTCAAAATAGAAACACTCTTCAATTTTATACTATACTCACCAAATACCTAATAATTATCTTGTTACTGTTCCTGAAGGCAAACTTGCAAAATTTTGTTCCATCATGTATAAAGTGTGATCTATTGCATCCATTGGTATCTCTCCAACTAATGGTTTTAGAGTAAATGGTGCAGCGCTATTATCAGGATATGGTTCAACTGAAATCACTGCTCTTCCACCTGCAATATCAGTAGGAAAAGTCAATCCAGCAGGTGCACTTTGAAGAAAATCTTCTCCTGGGAAAAACCCATCTGCTCCATTAGGTGCTGGTAATGCTATTGTCCCACTAAACATATCACTGTTATCTGTAGCTGCTACATTTGTAAAAGTTCCAGTACTAACTGGTATTCCTCCAATAACTGCCCATCCTTCGTATACCCAACCATCTGCTAGCGTTGGCAAATCTAATCCTGCAACAGGTGTACCTGAGGCTGGGTCTAACCACCAAATGCCACTATTTTCATTGTTCATTGTCCCGTCGGTTGGTGTAGCCAAAATATAGACTCCTGTAGAACTTGAAAAATCTCCAACAATATCAGTAGATACACTTGCCGTATTTCCAGCAAAATCACCAACTAATATTTTTGTAGCTGCAGGTGAAACATCTGGATCTACAGAAGGTTCTATAGACAAAACAAACTTTGTAGCTGAAGATAAGTCATCTCTATTCACATCAAAAGTCTGAGGAAATATGACACTAGAAAATGTTCCTGTACTAACGGGACTTCCATTTACAATTAACCAGCCTTCATATACAAAATCATTTCCTAATTCGTCTAACCCTAAAAGGTTCAACGTTATTTGTGATGGTGTTTGGTTGTTGTCATCATCGTTACAAGATACTGTCATAAATGCTAAGGCAATTGTTGCCAATAAAAAAACTTTTTTCATCATACTACTATTATTTTAAATTAATTGTATGACAAATGTAAAGTCAAAAAATAAGGTAGAATGTTAGTTAGCTAACACTTGCAATATTTTTTAGTATTTCAATAGATTTTCGATCAAAATTAATCCAACCTTCTTCCTTCAATTCATTCATAAGAATATTTAAGGTTGGTCTAGAAATACCTAATAGACACGCCATGTCTTTTTGAGTATATGGATGCGCTATTATTTTATGCCCAGATTTTTCACAGTCATATCCAAAATCTTCACACATCTCCATAAGAAACTCTTGCAATCTTGTTTTAGCATCTTTAAATAATAATAGTTGAAGACGTCTTTCTAATCGTTTAATTCTAAAATTTATCAACTTAAAAAAACCTAGTGCAAATTTTTTGTTATCCTGAATTAAATCTTGAAGTGCTTCAGCATCTATAGGACAAATAGATGTGTTATCGTTGAGTGATTGTGCAAATTCACTTCTCTTTTCTTCTCCTAAAACTGATTTTTCACCAAAGACTTCACCTTTTGAAAGTATCGCTTTTACAATTTCTTGCCCATCTTCAGTATAGTATCCTAATTTTATCTTTCCATTATTGATAAGGAATACTTTATTAGCCGATTCATCCGTAAAATAGACATAATCAGTTTTATTATAAATATTAAAATTGTGAGTTTCTTTATATGTCGCAAACTTATGAGGACACAATATCTTAAAAAGATTGACGCATTCTAAATACCAAATATTTTTCATAATCTTTATATAGTCGTAGAAATAAAAAAAACTCACAATTAATTTGTGAGTTTTTTTATAGTAATATCTTCTTAGGGAATTATCCGTTTTGCTTTTTAATTAAATTCAATGCAGAGCCTTCATTATACCATTCTATTTGACCTTGATTATACGTGTGATTTAATTTGATAGTATCTGTTGATCCATCAGCATGAGCGATTTCTAAAGTCAATTGTTTACTTGGTGCAAATTCATTTAAATCAGTAAAGTTGAATGTGTCATCTTCTTGAATTAAATCAAAATCACTTTCATTGGCAAATGTTAATCCTAACATCCCTTGCTTTTTCAAGTTAGTTTCGTGAATTCTTGCAAATGACTTTACAATCACCGCTACAACACCTATATGCCTAGGTTCCATTGCTGCATGTTCTCTTGATGATCCCTCACCATAATTGTGATCTCCCACAACAATAGATTTAACACCCCCAGCTTTATAAGCTCTAGCTGTATCAGGAACAGCACCAAACTCTCCAGTTAATTGATTTTTGACTTTATTAGTTGCCTTGCCAAAAGTATTTACAGCTCCTATTAAACAGTTATTAGAAATATTATCTAAATGACCTCTAAAACGCAGCCAAGGTCCAGCCATTGAAATATGATCAGTTGTACATTTTCCAAAAGCTTTGATTAGTAGTTTAGCTCCGCTTATATCATTTCCAATTGGAGTAAACGGAGTTAATAATTGCAATCTTTCAGAATCAGAAGCAACTGTTACTTCTACTCCGCTACCATCTGCCATCGGCGCTACAAAACCAGCATCCTCAACATCAAATCCTTTAGGTGGCAATTCTAATCCTGTTGGCTCTTCTAATTTAACTTCTTCGCCATTTTGGTTGATTAAAGTATCTTTTAGTGGGTTAAAATCTAATCTGCCTGCAATTGCAACAGCAGCTACCATCGATGGTGATCCCACAAATGCATGTGTATTTGGATTGCCATCTGCACGTTTAGAGAAGTTTCTATTGAACGAATGTACAATTGTATTTTTCTTTTGATCTTCAGCACCTTCTCTAGCCCATTGGCCTATACATGGTCCACAAGCATTAGTAAATATTTTAGCATTTAAATCTTCAAAAGCCTTTAATAACCCATCTCTTTCTGCTGTGTACCGTACTTGTTCAGATCCTGGATTAATACCAAATTCTGCTTTTGTTACCAAGTTTTTATCAACGGCTTGTTTAGCAATAGAAGCTGCTCTTGCCAAATCTTCGTAAGATGAATTGGTACATGAGCCTATTAATCCCCATTCTACTTTAAGTGGCCAATCATTTGCTTTAGCTTTTTCAGTCATTTCACCAACAGGTGTCGCCAAATCTGGAGTAAATGGTCCGTTTAAATGCGGAATTAATTCATCTAAATTAATTTCAATTACTTGATCAAAATAGTCTTCAGGGTTTTCATACACTTCAGCATCGCCTGTTAAATAAGGTGCAATTGAATTAGCTGCGTCAGCAACATCATCTCGCCCTGTAGAACGCAGGTAACGTTCAATAGATTCATCATATCCAAAGGTTGAAGTTGTAGCTCCAATTTCAGCTCCCATATTACAAATAGTTCCTTTTCCTGTAGCAGACATTGACCTTGCTCCTTCACCAAAATATTCTACTATACAACCTGTTCCTCCTTTTGCCGTTAAGATTCCCGCTACTTTTAAAATAACATCTTTAGGTGCAGTCCAACCAGATAATTTTCCTGTCAGTTTAACACCTATCAATTTTGGAAATTTCAATTCCCAAGGCATACCTGCCATTACATCAACGGCATCAGCACCACCAACTCCAATAGCAATCATACCCAATCCTCCAGCATTTACAGTATGAGAATCTGTACCAATCATCATTCCTCCTGGGAATGCGTAATTTTCTAACACTACTTGATGAATAATTCCTGCTCCTGGTTTCCAAAAACCAATTCCATATTTATTTGATACGGATGCTAAAAAATTAAATACTTCACTACTCGTATTTATAGCGTTTTGCAAATCTTTATCAGCTCCCATTTTTGCTTGAATCAAGTGATCACAATGCACCGTTGTTGGTACTGAAACCTTTGGTTTACCAGCTTGCATAAATTGTAATAATGCCATTTGAGCGGTTGCATCTTGACAAGCAATTCGGTCTGGAGCAAAATCCACATAGTCTTTTCCTCTTACAAACGCGATAGACGGGTTTCCATCCCACAAATGGTTATATAATATTTTTTCAGATAAAGTTAAAGGCTTACCAACTGCTGCTTTTGCAGTATCTACACGTTTAGTCATTCTTGCATAAACCTCTTTGATCATTTCTATATCAAATGCCATATTTTTCGATTTTATAGTGTTGTACAAAAATACGAAAATCAAGAAGTATTTAGAGGCAATTTAGTCGATAAATATACGTAATAATTGAGGTGATTTTTTGAGAAAAAAGAAAAATAAACAGACCTATAAGCCGGATTTCGTAACCATTTAAAATGGACTCTTATCATTTATCTAGACTATCAATTACTCGATAGCTCTACCTGCCTACCCCTTGAAATTGAGCGAGTAACTCTTACCAAATGTAAACATCTGGACTTCAATATACGTGACATTGCACCGCATAGAGTTTACCTGGTTTCACTACAGCCTAACTGTACTTGCTTTCTGTTGCACTTGTCCTACCACGCCAAGGTGTGGTGACGGATGTTATCCGCTATGCTACTCTATGGTGTCCGGACTTTCCTCTCCGCTATAAGCGCAGCGATAAGACGGCCTGTTTATGCGGCAAAAATAAGTAAATAAAATAGTATTTAATATCAAGAATGAACTAATATTATATAGTTGATATTTTAATAAATCATAAAAATAAAATTTCAATAAAAAAACCCACCTAATTACTTAGATGGGAAAATTGCTATGAAAAAGAAAAAGTATTATTAATCATGAATGATTAATAAACTTATTTCAAATATATATAAAAATAGATTACATATAACCAAATGCAACATTATTTTTATCAAAAAAAATTAAGAAAACATATCTTTTACTTTTTCAAAAAATGATTTATCTGATTTTGAGGGATTTGGAATAAAATTTTCATCCTCTAAATTCTTTTCAAAAAAAGATTTTTGGTCTTTATTTAAGTTTTGTGGAGTCCATAAATTGATATGAACTAAAAAATCTCCTGTTCCATAACGCTCAATACTTGGCAATCCTTTACCTCGTAATCGCAATATTTTTCCTGATTGCGTTCCTGCTTCTATTTTGATTTTAACCTTGCCTGTTACCGTTTCAATTTCTTTTGAGGCTCCTAAGGTAGCTTCAGAAAAGTTTACATATAAATCATAATGAAGATTCATACCTTCTCTTGTCAATGAATCATGAGACAGCTCTTCAATAACCACTAGCAAATCTCCTGCAATACTATTTTTACCTGGAGCTTCATTTCCTTTTCCAGATACCTTTAATTGAATCCCGTCTGAGACCCCTGCAGGAATTTTAATGGTTACCGTTTCATCATTTAAAACCATTCCATTGGCGTCCGCCCCCTTAGGTCTTTTATCAATAGATTGTCCTGCACCATGACATTTAGGGCAAGTAGCAGCCGTTTGCATACGTCCCAAAATAGTATTGGTTACTTGCATTACTTGACCTTGGCCATTACATGTATTACATGTTTTAAAAGTAGCTCCATCGGCTTGTACCTTTCTTTTAACCTTTACTTTTTTCTCTACACCATTAGCAATATCAGCAAGCGTAATTTTAACTCTGATACGCATATTACTTCCTTTAACGCGAGCAGTCCTTCTAGAGCCACCTCCACCAAAACCACCAAAGCCTCCACCGCCTTGGCCACCAAAAATATCGCCAAATTGACTGAAGATGTCTTCCATATTCATACCTCCACCGCCAAAGCCTCCACCAAAACCACCAGCTCCTCCGCCACCGTTTTCGAATGCTGCATGACCATATTGATCGTATCTTGCCTTTTTATTATCGTCACTTAAAATTTCATAAGCCTCCGCAGCTTTTTTAAATTTTTCTTCTGCCGATTTATCATCAGGATTTTTATCAGGGTGAAACTTAATTGCTTTTTTGCGGTATGCCTTTTTTATTTCAGCAGCCGTTGCACCTTTGTTTATCCCTAACGTTTCGTAATAATCTTGTTTTGCCATTATCTTAATCTAATAATACTGATGTTAATTTTATTGCCCAATAACTACCTTTGGAAAACGAATTATACGATCTCCAAGCTTATACCCTCTTTCAATCACATCAATAATTTTGCCTTTCATCTTTTTTGAAGGTGCAGGTATTTGAGTTATTGCCTCATGAATTTCTGCATCAAAAGTATCTCCAGCTTTAACATCAACATCGCTCAACCCTTTTTGAGTTAAGGTTGATTTTAATTTTGAGTTGATCAAGTCCATTCCCTTTAACAACTCTTTATCTTTTGCTTTTTTTATTTCTGCAAGCCCTCTATCAAAATCATCCAAAATTGGCAATAAAACTGTCATTAATTCTTGATTGGCAGTTTTATATAATTCCATACGTTCTTTAGAAGTACGTTTTTTATAATTTTCAAACTCTGCAAACAATCTTAAAAACTTATCTTTTTCTTGTGCTGCCAATTCCTCAGGAGTTGGCTCACTTGCCTTTTGTTTTAATGTTTCTTTGGCTTGTGTATCTTTTATTTCTTCAGTTTGGATTTCTTTTTCGTCCAAATTTTCTTTATTATCACTCATGATTTTTGTTTATAAAAATAATCTTCGATTATGGTTTGCAAATTTATTGCCAATTCTGATTTTATGACAGGATGTCACGAGAAAAGTTTTTTGATAAATTTCTTTAATCCAAAAAAAACAAATTCCAATTTCTATTATGCAGAAAATGGAATTTAAATTTTGATTTTATTAAGTTTTAGCTACTCTATTCTCTCAATTTTTGCACCAATAGCCCTCAACCGTTCATCGATGTTTTGATACCCTCTATCTATTTGTTCTATGTTATGAATTTTGCTGACACCATCTGCAGATAAAGCCGCAATTAATAATGATATTCCAGCACGTATATCTGGAGAAACCATTGTAGTTGCTTTTAATGCCGATTCATGATTAGAACCAATTACTGTAGCACGATGTGGGTCACACAAAATAACTTTAGCTCCCATATCAATCAATTTATCAACGAAAAATAAACGACTTTCAAACATTTTTTGATGAATCAATACAGATCCTTTAGCTTGTGTTGCTACCACCAAAACAATACTCAATAAGTCTGGAGTAAACCCAGGCCAAGGGGCATCAGAAATAGTTAATAAAGAACCGTCTATGTAGTTTTGAATTTTATAAGTTTCTTGAGCAGGAATAAAAATATCATCTCCTCTTTTCTCTAAATTGATTCCCATTTTTTTGAATACTCTAGGAATTACTCCCAAACTTCCCCAGCAAACATTCTTAATAGTCAATTCAGATTTAGTCATAGCAGCCATACCTATCCAGCTACCAATTTCTATCATATCTGGTAAAATTCTATGCTCGCAACCACCTAAACTTACAATACCTTTTATCGTCAATAAATTTGAACTTACACCAGAAATATTTGCGCCCATAGAATTCAACATTTTGCACAATTGCTGAATATAAGGTTCGCAAGCAGCATTATAAACTGTTGTGGTTCCCTTAGCTAAAACTGCTGCCATTATTATGTTTGCAGTTCCTGTAACCGAAGCTTCGTCTAATAACATATCAGCACCATATAGTTGGTCTGCCTCAACACCATAAAAACTTTCTTCTCTATTATAACGAAATTTTGCTCCTAATTTAATGAATCCTTGAAAGTGTGTATCTAATCTTCTACGACCAATTTTATCACCTCCTGGTTGCGGAATATATCCTTTTCCAAACCTTGCTAATAAAGGGCCAACAATCATAATAGACCCTCTTAGAGAGCTTCCATCACGCTTAAAATTTTCAGACTCTAAGTAATCTAAATTGATATCATCAGCCTGAAAAGTATAAGTATCTTCTGACAACTTCTTAATCTTAACACCTAATTCACCTAATATAAAAATGAGTTTGTTAACATCAATAATATTAGGGATATTACTAATCGTAACTTTTTTAGGAGTTAATAAAACAGCACAAATAATTTGTAAGGCTTCATTTTTTGCACCTTGAGGCGTGATATTACCATGCAGTTTATGACCGCCTTCTATTTTAAATGTAGCCATAAATTTTTAATACTTTTTACGATAGTTTTTGTGTTTGCCTTTTTGATGATTACTTTTTTGGTTATTCTGATTGCGTGCCGGTTTTTTGCGCAGTAAACTTGAGCTCTCAGATAGTTTTTCTCCGTTTTCTCTTAAATCAATTTTACCATCAGACAACTCAAATAAATGTTTAAAAATTACTTCATCATCAACTGTATCTTTATTCCAATTCAAATAACATTTTTTCATGTGATTGGCAACAACATAAGTTAAGCCTTCGCGTTTTTCGCCTTCATCCCAGGATAAAACAACATCTATCATTGTTTGGATATTGTTTCCATAAAAACGGTATTTAGATGCAGTTTTAGGATATGGTAAGGCTTCTGGCTTTTCTTGTAATTCTTCTTTTGAAGGTTGAGGGTATGGAGATTCTGCCTTCAATTTAAAATCAGATATAATAAATAATTGATCCCAAAGTTTGTGCTTAAAATCTGGCACATCTCTTAGATGTGGTTGTAAATTACCCATCACATCTACAATAGCTCTTGCCATTTTATTACGTTCATCATCATCTTCAATGGCAATGCAATGGTTTACTAATTTTTGTAAATGTCTTCCGTATTCTGGTATTAATAAATGTTCTCTTTCTGAGTTGTATTCTAAATCAAACGTCATATTTTCATTGTTATTTAAGAATTGCAAAGTACGTGTTTTAGTCGTGTTTTACAATGTAAAATGTTTTCTAATTTTATAGTTCTCACTGATACGCAAACTAATATGCAGAATGCTCTTTTTTATCCAACGATTTTTAGCTTTGCAAATTGCAGTAATAATTTTTTATTTCCAATTTGCTCAAACTTAATTTCCGCTTTTTTGTTAGGTCCTGCTCCTTCTATCGTTATTACCTCACCTTTTCCAAAACGCTGATGTTCAACAATATTACCAACAGTTAAAGCAGAATCAAACAAATTTGTATTGGCTGAATGATTTGTAGCTTTAGAAACTTTTTTTAAGTTTTTTGGTGGAGCAAATTTTGGAGACACCAATTTTGGAGATTGCTTTGGTTTAGGTATCGTATTCCTAGAAATTGGTTTTTTAAAACGAATCGTACTTTTTGGAATGTCTCCAAATATATCATCAGGAATAAATTTATTTTGTTGGATTCTAGGTCTTGAAGATAAATGTTCTAGATATTTTTCGTCTATCTCTTCTAAAAAACGGCTTGGTTCACAATCAATTAATTTTCCCCAACGGTAACGTGTTTCTGCATAACTCAAATAAGCCTCTTTTTCTGCTCTTGTCAATGCTACATAAAACAGTCGCCGTTCTTCTTCCAATTCACTTCGTGTATTCATACTCATGGCAGATGGAAACAAAGTTTCTTCTAAACCAACAATATATACATACGGAAACTCTAAACCTTTAGACAAGTGAATCGTCATTAGTGACACTCTTGGTTTTTCGTCTTTATTATCTTTATCAAAATCAGTAGCTAAGGCAACGTCTTCTAAGAAAAAAGCCAAAGAAGCATCTTCTTCTTTTTCCTTTTGTATGGTAATAAAGTCTTTGATTCCATTCATCAATTCTTGGATATTTTCAACTTTACTCACACCTTCTGGTGTACCATCAGATTCTAAGTCTTTGATTATTTTAGTATTCTTAACAACAATTTCGGTCACTTCAAAAGCATCTTTAGCTTGTGCTTCGATTTGAAAATGACGAATCATCGTAGCAAAATTATTTAGTTTTACTCGTGTACCAGAATTAATTTTTATATCAACTTTATCTAAATTCAATACAATATCAAAAATAGTTTTTCCATAATGATTTGCTGCTACAGCTAATTTATCAACTGTAGTTACACCTATACCACGCGCAGGGTAATTGATAATTCGTTTTAAGGCTTCTTCATCATTTGGATTGATTAATACGCGTAAATATGCCAATGTATCTTTAATTTCTTTTCGCTGATAAAAAGAAAGCCCTCCATACATTCTGTAAGCAATATCTTTTTTTCGCAATGCATCTTCTATGGCTCTCGATTGGGCATTTGTTCTATAAAGAATTGCAAAATTTTCATTAGACAATTGCTTGGTCATTGCATTTTCAAAAATAGATGCTGCTACAAAACGTCCTTCCTCAGCTTCAGAATAAGTACGCATCACTTTTATCAACGATCCAGCCTCATTCTGCGTCCAAATTTCTTTGTCTAATTTGGTTTTGTTTTTATCAATGATGCTATTTGCTGCCTCTACAATATTACTAGACGATCGATAATTTTGCTCTAGCTTAAAAATCTTAACATCATCGTAATCACGTTGAAAACTTAGGATATTTTGAATATTTGCTCCACGAAAAGCGTAGATACTTTGCGAGTCATCTCCTACCACGCAAATATTTTGAAAGCGATCTGCCAAAGCGCGCACAATTAAATATTGTGAGTGATTAGTATCTTGATACTCATCAACCAAAATATATCTAAATCTGTCTTGATACTTTGCCAAGACCTCTGGAAAACGGGTTAACAATTCGTTGGTTCGCAACAACAAATCATCAAAATCCATAGCACCAGATTTAAAACAACGCTCTACATATTTTTGATAAATCTCACCCATTTTTGGGCGACTCGCCATTTTATCAGCTTCTTGCAAATCAGAATTGTTATAATATGCCTTAACTGTAATTAAGCTGTTCTTAAATTGAGAAATCCTCCCTAAAACCTGTTTTGATTTGTACTTGTCTTTTTCGAGTTGCATTTCTTTCACAATGGCAGAAATCAATCGAACAGAATCTTGTGTGTCGTAAATTGTAAAGTTTGATGGATAACCTAAATAATGCCCTTCTGATCTTAATATTCTAGCAAATACGGAATGGAAAGTTCCCATCCATAAATTTTTAGCCTCACTAGTTCCTACCACTTTACCAATACGGCCTTTCATTTCTTTTGCCGCCTTATTAGTAAAAGTTAAGGACAAAATATTAAATGCATCAACACCTTGTTTCATCAAATTAGCAATGCGATAAGTAAGCACACGTGTTTTACCAGAACCCGCCCCAGCAATTATAATCATGGGACCTTTAGTGTGTAGCACCGCTTCTTTTTGTGCAGGATTTAATGAATCTAGATAATTTGACAATGGGTTTTATTTAGGAATCAAAAATACATTTACCTATAATGACATACAATAAAAGTTATTGACATTTTTTTAAAGAAAATCAAGTTGTAAAATAACTATATTTGAATTTCAAATTAATCAGTAACATGAAAGCAGCAGTATTAACAAAATTTGGAACAGTAGAAAACGCCTTCGAGCTCAAAGAAGTTTCGAATCCAATTTTAAATGATGGGCAAGTTTTAATAAAATCTGAAGGGTTTGGTTTAAACTATGCCGATATTATGGCAATTCAAGGTAATTATAAAGATTGCCCGCCTCTGCCAGCAATTATTGGTTATGATGTAGTTGGCAAAATTATTGAAACCAAAGGTGATTGTGGAAAACTAGAAATAGGCAATCGCGTAACAGCCATGACACGTTTTGGAGGTTATGCAGAGTTAGCTGTTTCAGAAAGTGCTGCTTGTGCTGTTATTAAGAAGGATATAGAAACTGGCAAAGCAATGGCTTTGACCACGCAATATAGCACTGCATATTATTGCTTTAATGAAGTTGTGAATTTATATAAAGGTGATAAAGTTTTAATCCATGCCGCAGCTGGTGGCGTTGGAACTGCCTTGGTGCAAATGGCAAAAGATAGAGGATGTGAAATTTTTGGAACTTGTGGGGCTGATGAAAAAATGGAGTATTTAAAATCTTTGGGGGTACATCATCCAATAAATTATAGAAAGGATGATTTTTATGAAGTAATAAAAAAAATTCATGGTGAACATTGTTTGGACACTATCTTTGATGCCGTTGGTGGTGAATCTGTTAAAAATGGTTTTAAGCTCTTAGGGGCTGGTGGAAGGTTGGTAGTTTTTGGTGCTGCGAGTATTACAGACAAAAATATTTTTGGAAAATTAAAAACTGTCTTCGGTTTTGGATGGTATCATCCACTAAAATTTATTATGACTTCTAAGGCTATAATTGGTGTTAATATGTTACGTATAGGAGATAGCAAACCTCATGTCTTAAAACGTTGTTTGGAGAATGTAGTGAAACAAGTTGAAGCTAAAACTTTAAACCCAACAGTTGCTAAAGTCTTTACTATTGATCAATTAGCAGATGCTCATAATTATTTAAAAAACAGAAAATCTATTGGTAAGATTACTGTAGTATGGAAATAAAATAGATTCTCACTTTTACGAGAAATAAAAAACCCATCAACTTTTATAGGCTGATGGGTTTTTTGGGGTTAAAAAGTTTTATTTATTCTGGCATTACTTCTTCTGTTTTGTTTTTTTGACCAAATGTATAACTTACGCCAAATTGAGCCATCCAAGTTGTCATGTCATATTCAACTGATGAACCTGGAATTTCTCCTAAAGGATTTGTTGAACTAATCATTTGAGGATTTAACATTTTTCCAGATGTCTTTCCATCACTCATACCATAATGAAACATTCCATCTACTCTGAATGATTTATTAATATCAAAACTTAAGCCTCCTTGAAATGCATTTGCAATAACTGCTGTTGCAGGCACAGAAAACATAGCTTCTTCATCAGAAATAGGGTTAGAACTATAAGTGTAACCTAAACGTATTGGTAACCTTTCAAATCCTTTATATTGTATCCCTGCAGAAACAACAGACATGTTTTCCCAACCAAAACCATTTACTGCTCCAGTAGGAAACCCAGCGGTAAGACCACTAGAAGCAATTTCCCAACCAGAAGCTTCAAAGCCATCTGTATTAGAATACTCTACATAACGATAATCTAGTGCTAAATCAAAATCACCTTTTGAATACCCTAAACCAACAGAATAAATTGCTGGATAATTCATTGTAAAATCAGTGGTTCCTTCAGAACCATCAGGAAAAGTGTTTTCAAACTCGTAAGCACTAAAATATTGAGGTGTTTTATAAGAAATACCTGCTTTAAATCCTTTAAGAGAATCATAAAAAAGACCTAACTGACCACCAAAACCAAATGCAGTAGCATTGTCTGTTTTTGGGTAACCAACTGGATTACCTAAAGCATCAAATGGACTTGCCAATGGGCTTGGAGATAATTCTAACGCTGAATAATTAACTGTTGGTTGAATGCCAATAGAAAAATGTTCATCTACTTGGTAAGCCCAAGTAAATCCAATTTGCAATAACATATAACTAGATTCCATATGACCAAAACCCATTGCTTGTTGTGGATATAATATAGGGTTTGAGCCTACAGTTGGATTAAAAGTTGGACTCATAGGGTTATTTGTTTCTTGAGGAAAATCAACTCCAAAGCCACTCACACCAAACATAGAAACACCAAATTTACTTTTGCTCTCTTTTTTACCCCAAACAAAAGCCAAAGCTGGCATTGGAGAAATTCCTAACTCTGAATCAGTTTCTCCGCTAACACCGGGAGCCCCAGGACCTAACATTCCTGCTGGTAGAGATGAATATAAAGTAGGAGTACCTTTAAACAACCCAATATCTAGTTTAATAATTGTGCCATCAAATGATGTTAGAGTTGCAGGGTTCCATTGCATTGCACCACTAATATCTATTGGTTGCGCAGTAGCTGCTCCACCCATAGACATATTAACTGCTCCTACACCTTGCATCAAATGCCCTGTTTGTGCAAAAGCAAAAGTTGTGAATAATAGAAAACTGAATTTAAAAATTTTACGTAACATAATTGTTAATTTTTGATTGGATTTGAGTCAAATGTAAGGATTGTTTTTAATTTTGTAACTTATTGTTACGGCACCACACCTTACAACTTTATGTAATTCTTATATATCTTACCAATCGGTTAATAATACGCAAATTTATAGTGGATTTTATTATGCTAATATGACTTATATCAGTTTTAGAAAAAAAAGAGAACTCCAATTAACACTTTATAGACAATGTCTTTCTAATCCGATTAAATTACTAATTTTGTTTTGATAAAAAAATCACTTTATGGAAGATCTCCTCATGAACATTATTTCTTTTACAGCCCCTTCTATTGTTGTTGGTGTTATGGCTTATTATTTTTTCTTACGCCTTACTAAAAGTGAGGAAACACAGAAGCGATTTATCTTATTTAAAGAAGATAAAAAAGTAACACTCCCTGTTCGGTTACAGGCTTATGAAAGGATGACATTAGTGATGGAACGTATCAATCCATCAAAATTATTGATTCGCATTACACCTACTTCGGATGATAAAGAGTTATATCTTCAAAAATTAGTACAGAGTATTGAGCAAGAGTTTGAGCATAATTTATCGCAACAAATTTATATTTCAGAAAAATGTTGGAGTGTTTTAATGACATCAAAAAATGCAACCTCGCATATTATCAAGAAAACTGCTGAAAATGAAGAATTAAAATCTGCACAAGAATTAAGAGAGGCTGTTTTGCAAAAAATGGTTGATAGCAACCCTCCTTCACAAACAGGTTTAACTTTTATTAAGGAAGAAGTTAAGGAGTTGTTTTAATCAAAATACCACTTTGTTCTTCGATAAAAGACAAAAGGATGTAAGCTATCAAATAGCCAGTATCTTTGCGAGGAACACAGTGACGAAGCAAACTCTCAATTAGAAATAAACAGATTGCTTTAACTGCAAAAACAGTTTTGCAATGACGCTAAAAAATAAAAGTTCCGAAATTGAAAATTCAATTTCGGAACTTTTCAATAATATAATAAACGTTTTTAATCTAACCTTGGCAAATGAAAAGCATTTAAAATGCTTGCCTCTTTCATCATCTCTTCAATATCATCAGCATGTCTTGGTGCCATTTCTGATAAATTTACTGGACCACTTGTTGTCACTAAAATATCATCTTCAATACGTACAGCAATACCCCACCATTTTTCATCGCAATCACTCCCCTCTGGAATATAAATTCCAGGTTCTACGGTTATGACCATGTTTTCTTTTAACTCACCTCTATTACTTAAATCATGTACATCTAAACCTATATGATGTGATGTGCCATGAGGAAAATATTTACGGCCTTGGTCAACGGATTCAATAATCCCAAGTTTAACCAGCCCTTCATTGATAATATCTCTACCAACTTGATCAATTTCTCCCATTGTTGCACCAACGACTGTTTTGGCTATCCCAGCTTCTTGAGCTGCAAACACCAAATCATAAATAATACGTTGCTCATTATTAAATTTTCCGTTTGCAGGGATCGTTCGTGTAACATCTGCAGTATACCCATGATATTCGGCTCCTAAATCCATTAAAATCATTTCTTTGCCAGCGCTCATTTCAGTGTTCTCTGTATAATGTAAAATACAGCCATTGTTACCAACACCAACTATTGATGGATATCCTTCATATTCAGCTCCATATTTTTTGTAAATAAACTCGTGTACTCCTTGTATTTCTCCCTCAGACATTTCTGGGTGCATCGCTTTCATAATTTCAATTTGACCAACGGCAGAAATTTCAACAGCTTTTTTTAGTAATACTAATTCATCTTGAGTTTTAATCTCACGTAAATTGGCCATTAAAGTTCGTAGTGATGTTACATCAATATTAGTGGTAACATCCACAACATTATCACCAACTGGGATACTTGATTTCAATGCTTGGTAATTTGCTTTAATTTTAAATTGGTCGATTAAATTGTATAAATCTGCCTTATCTCTTTTTGAATCTCTCACATCATTTTTAAAATCTTTGAATAAAACTTTGTTAAAAGTTAAAAAATCAATAGTACTATTTTCAAAATCTTCTCCGTTAAAAACTTGATCAAATCCCATTTTAGAAACACCTTCTACTCCTAACCTTCTACCCGTCCACATTTCATATTGAGGATGTCTTTTCCTAACATAGATTATCTCATTATAACTTGCTTCACTATTAGTTTGGGCTTCCGAAAAAATCAACAACATGGTGTTTGGTTCATTATAACCAGTTAAATAATAAAAATTTGGATCTTGATGATATACATAATCTACATCGTTAGCTCTATTACGCACTGGATTCGCAAAAAATATTGCTACAGAATTTTCTGGCATCGAAGCTCTTAAAGCTTCTCTTCTTTCTTTATGAAAACCAGACGATAAATAATCTGTTGGTAAATCGGTTTGTGCAAAGCTGTTAATTATAAGTAAACAAATGATTGATGTGAGGAGATACTTTAGTTTCATTATTGGATGGTTTTAAGTTTCAAATATAACAATAAACTGAAAAGTAAAAAGGTTAAATATTTGTTAGCTGCAATCTCAAAAAATATATGTTGATTTCCTTAGAATTAATTCTTCTTTATTTTTTAATTTAGCGCAAAATTAAATCAGATGAAGAATACAGCATTAACATTAGTTCACGAATCTTTAGGCGCTAAAATAGTCCCATTTGCAGGATATAATATGCCTGTGCAATATGAGGGAATTAATATAGAACATGAAACTGTACGTAAAGGTGTTGGCGTTTTTGATGTGACGCATATGGGTGAATTTTTAATTGAAGGACCTAAAGCATTAGAATTAATTCAGAAAGTAACTTCTAATGATGCTTCTAAACTAGCGTTAGGAGATGCGCAGTATTCTTGTTTTCCAAATGAAACTGGTGGAATAGTTGATGATTTAATTTGCTATAGAATTAAGGAATACACCTATTTATTAGTAGTAAATGCCTCTAATATTGAAAAAGATTGGAATTGGATTTCGAAGCATAATGAGTCTATTGGAGCTGAAATGAAAAATATTTCTGATACTTATTCTCTTTTAGCAATTCAAGGACCAAAAGCAATTGAAGCGATGCAAGCTATTACTTCGATTGATTTGAGTGCTATCCCATTTTATAAATTTAAAGTAGGTGATTTTGCTGGTATAGAGCATGTAATTATTTCGGCAACGGGATATACAGGTTCTGGTGGATTTGAAATTTATTGTAAAAATGAAGAGGCTCAACAAGTATGGGATAAAGTTTTTGAAGCTGGCACTGATTTTGGAATTAAACCAATTGGGTTGGCGGCTCGTGATACCTTGCGATTAGAAATGGGTTATTGCCTGTATGGAAACGATATTAATGATACTACATCTCCTATAGAAGCAGGTTTGGGTTGGATTACAAAATTTACCAAAGACTTTGTAAATAACAAAAACTTAAAAGCTCAAAAAGAAGCAGGAGTGACTCGTAAATTAGTAGCTTTTGAATTAGATGAACGCGGAATTCCAAGACATGACTACCCTATTGTTGATGTTGATGGAAATGAAATAGGTATTGTTACTTCTGGTACTATGAGTCCATCACTTAAAAAAGGAATTGGAATGGGCTATGTTACCAAAGAACATTCTAAAAGAGATTCTAAAATTTATATTCAAGTTCGTAAAAAAGTGATACCTGCTACAATTGTTAGATTGCCTTTTTATAAAGGATAAAAAAGCAGTTACATTTAAGACAATACCAAATATTTCTAAATATTAAAGCACATTAAACACCCTTTAAATTAAATTCTTATTTATGGAGTATTTCACACTCGCAAGAGTAATACATGTTTTGGCCGTTGTGCTTTGGATTGGTGGAGTTGCAATGGTAACAACAGTAATTATTCCTGCGGTTAAAAACATGAAATCGAAAGAAGATAAAATCGAAACATTTGAAAAAATTGAAGGCAGATTTGCAATTCAAGCAAAAATCACAACACTAATAACAGCACTCTCAGGATTTTATATGTTGTATGAAATGGATGCATGGGGCCGTTATTTAGATGTTAAGTTTTGGTGGATTCATGCCATGACAATTGTTTGGATACTTTTTACTTTGGTATTGTTTGTTTTAGAACCACTTGTTTTACATAAACTTTTTAAAAAATACGCTGAAGAAAATCCAGAGAAAACTTTTATTATTATTCATAGAGCACATTGGGTGCTGCTTACTTTAAGTTTAATTACAATTACTGGTGCTATTGCAGGAAGTCATGGTTGGTACTTTTTTTAATTAACATTTACTTTAAAAGTATTTAAGAGGCATAACAACAACACCTTTCAAATATTAAAATGAAAGGTGTTGTTTTATGATAATAAAATCGATTAATTACTCAACCTCTTTCTTATCCTTTTTAATTTTAATTGTCAATTCATTAGATTTTGAATCCAAATCCATTGTGATAGTATCACCTTCAGATAATTTAGAATTTACAATTTCTTGAGCCAAAGCATCTTCAATATATTTTTGGATTGCTCTTTTTAATGGTCTTGCACCATATTGCTTATCATAACCTTTATCAGCAATAAAATCTTTTGCTTTATTTGTAAGATTCAACGTATATCCTAACCCAGAAATTCTTTTTAATAACAGGTCTAATTCAATATCAATAATATTATGAATATCATCTCTTTCTAATGAATTAAACACAATCACATCATCAATTCTATTTAAAAATTCTGGAGCAAATGATTTTTTTAATGCATTTTCTATCACACTTTTAGCATGAGCATCTGCCTGCTCTTTTTTTGATGCGGTTCCAAATCCAACACCAGCACCAAAATCTTTTAATTGACGAGAACCAATATTAGATGTCATTATGATAATTGTATTTCTAAAATCGATTCTTCTACCTAGACTATCTGTTATATACCCATCATCTAAAATTTGAAGAAGCATATTAAACACATCTGGATGTGCTTTTTCAATTTCATCTAATAAAACAACAGCATACGGTTTACGCCTAATTTTCTCTGTAAGTTGTCCTCCTTCTTCATATCCAACATACCCAGGAGGTGCTCCAATTAAACGTGAAATAGCAAATTTTTCCATATACTCGCTCATGTCTATTCTAATTAAAGCTTCGTCGTTATCAAACAACTCTCTTGCTAAAACTTTTGCCAATTGTGTTTTACCAACTCCCGTTTGCCCCAGGAAAATAAATGACCCAATAGGCTTGTTAGGATCTTTTAACCCCACACGATTTCGCTGAATAGCCTTTACAACTTTAGTTACAGCATCATTTTGACCAATTACCTTGCCTTTAATTAGTTGAGGCAATTCTCCTAAACGATTACTTTCTGCTTCTGAAACTCTATTAACAGGAATTCCAGTCATCATTGAAACTACTTCTGCAACATTATCTTCAGTAACAATTTCACGATTTAATCTAGAAGCATCTTCCCATTCACTTTGAGCAGTTGTCAATAAATTTTCCAACCTTTTTTCATCATCTCTCAGCTTTGCTGCTTCTTCAAATTTTTGACTATTAACCGCATTCGTTTTATCTAGTTTTACCTTTTCTAACTGCGATTCAAAATCCAACACCTCTTTTGGTACCACAATATTAGTGATATGAATTCGAGACCCTGCTTCATCTAACGCATCAATCGCTTTGTCTGGCAAATAGCGATCAGTCATATATCTATTGGTTAATTTTACACATGCTTCGATAGCATCATTTGTATAATCTACATTATGATGCGCTTCGTATTTATCCTTAATATTATGTAAGATTTCTATTGTTTCTTCAACAGATGTTGGCTCAACAATTACCTTTTGAAAGCGTCTTTCTAGGGCACCGTCTTTTTCAATATTTTGACGAAACTCATCTAAAGTTGTTGCTCCAATACATTGAATTTCTCCACGAGCCAATGCAGGTTTTAACATGTTAGATGCATCTAAAGAACCTGTTGCTCCACCTGCACCAACTATGGTATGAATTTCATCTATAAACAAAATGATGTCTTCATTTTTTTCAAGTTCATTCATCAAAGCTTTCATGCGCTCTTCAAATTGACCACGGTATTTTGTACCAGCAACTAAGCTTGCTAAATCAAGTGAAACTATTCTTTTATTAAATAATATTCGTGATACTTTTTTTTGGATAATTCGCAAAGCCAATCCTTCTGCAATGGCAGATTTACCTACACCAGGTTCGCCTATCAACATTGGGTTGTTTTTTTTGCGGCGACTCAAAATTTGTGACACGCGCTCAATTTCTTTTTTTCTACCTACTACAGGGTCTAACTTATCATCTTCTGCAAGCCGTGTTAAATCACGCCCAAAATTATCCAGGACAGGAGTTTTTGATTTGGCTGAGGCCTTCCCCTTTGACGGTTGTTGCTCAAATGGATTTTGTTTAGGTTCGTCAAAATCATCATCTGAAGGAGTTTCAGAAGTTGGTGTAATTGTTATATCTGTTTCAGCATTAGGATTTAATTGTTGAAAAATAGATTTTACTTCATCGTAATCTACATTAAACTTTGCAAGTAATTTTGTAGTCGGATCATTTTCATTTCGCAAAACACACAATAATAAATGTGCTGTATTTACAGCTTCACTTTTAAAAAGTTTTGCTTCTAAAAAAGAAGTTTTTAATGCCTTTTCTGCTTGTCTTGTTAGATGTAAATTTTTCTTTTGATTAACCGCAGAAATTATTGGACTTGCAGGACTTTGCAATTCTACTTTCTTGCGCAAATGTTCTAAATTTACATCTAGAATTTTTAGAATTTCAATGGCTTTTCCATCACCCTTTCGCAAGAGCCCTAAAACCAAATGTTCGGTGCCAATAAATTCATGTCCCAATCGCAAAGCTTCTTCTTTGCTATAGGCTATCACATCTTTTACTTTAGGTGAAAAATTATCGTCCATAATGTTTGTCTTTTTTAAGGTTGAAGTTTGTGTAATCTTATCTTGTCATTTTTTGATAATTAAAATAACAAACTAAAATTTGGCAAGTCTCTTTTGTCTTTGTTTATAACAACTTCACACTGTTATAATGAAAATATTTCTAAATCATCAGTCGTACAAATAGAAACTAACTATCAAATCTACTCTGTAAAAATAACAGTTTTTTCTTTCAATTTAAAATCAAAAGAAAAGCATGTAAAATTTATGATTTTTAATTCATGTAAATATGTAATAAAATTACTTGATTAACAAAGGGTTACAGGGGTGTTTTTTTAACAGTAAATTGTTAATAACTATTATGAAATAGCCCTTAATTTTTTGGTTAAGAAAATGGGAATAATTGTATCTTGCTGTTCTATTTTAAAATAAGAAAAAACAAAACATTTTATATATGACTGACGGAGAAAAAATAATCCCAATTAATATTGAAGATGAAATGAAATCTGCCTACATCGATTACTCGATGTCGGTGATTGTTTCGAGAGCATTACCAGATGTTCGTGATGGGTTAAAACCTGTACACAGAAGAGTGCTTTTTGGAATGCATGAATTAGGGATTAAAGCTACAGGATCTTATAAAAAATCAGCGAGAATTGTTGGTGAAGTTTTAGGGAAGTACCACCCGCACGGTGATACATCTGTGTATGATTCTATGGTGCGTATGGCACAGCATTGGAGTGTACGTTATATGATGGTTGACGGACAAGGAAACTTTGGATCTGTTGATGGCGATAGTCCTGCAGCGATGCGTTACACAGAGGTGCGTATGCAAAAAATATCAGAAGATATGTTATCTGATATTGAAAAAAACACAGTAGACAGACGCTTAAATTTTGATGACACTTTATACGAGCCAACTGTTCTCCCAACCAGAATTCCGAATTTATTAGTTAACGGAGCTTCAGGAATCGCGGTAGGTATGGCAACAAATATGGCGCCTCATAACTTAACAGAGGTTATTAATGGCACAGTTGCTTATATCGAAAATAACGATATAGAAATTGATGAGTTGATGCAATTTATTAAAGCTCCCGATTTTCCAACTGGTGGAATTATTTATGGCTATGATGGAGTAAAAGATGCTTTTCAAACTGGACGAGGTCGTATTGTGATGCGTGCCAAAGCTAGCTTTGAAGAGATAAAAGGACGTGAGTGCATCATTGTTACTGAGATTCCGTATCAAGTAAATAAGGCAGATATGATTAAGAAAACTGCTGACTTGGTAAATGATAAAAAGCTAGATGGCATTGCCAATATTAGAGATGAGTCTGACAGAAAAGGAATGCGAATCGTTTATATTTTAAAACGCGATGCAATACCGAATGTGGTTTTAAATAAATTGTTTAAATACACTTCTTTACAAACTTCTTTTAGTGTTAATAATATCGCTTTAGTAAATGGTCGTCCAGAGCAATTGAATCTAAAACAGTTAATTCATTATTTTGTAGAGCATAGACATGATGTAATTTTGCGACGTACTAAATTTGATTTAGACAAAGCTGAAGCAAGAGCACATATTTTAGAAGGGTTGATTATTGCATCAGATAATATTGATGAAGTAATTAAAATAATTCGTGCTTCTCCTAATGCCGATGAAGCTCGTGAGAATTTGATAAAACGATTTGAGCTGACTGAAATTCAGGCAAAGGCAATTGTTGAAATGCGCCTACGACAATTAACAGGGTTAGAGCAAGACAAGTTACGTGCTGAGTATGATGATATCATGATTACAATAGATGATTTAAAAGATATTTTAGCAGATGAAGCCAGACGTTATAATATAATCAAAGAAGAATTAATTGTTATTAGAGATAAATATGGTGATGATCGTAGGTCAGTAATAGAATATGCTGGTGGCGATTTAAGTATTGAAGATATGATTCCAAACTCTAAAGTAGTTCTAACTATTTCTCATGCAGGTTATGTGAAACGTACTAACTTAGATGAATATAAAGTTCAAAACAGAGGTGGACGTGGTCAAAAAGGAGTATCTACCAGAAATGAAGATTTCTTAGAGCATTTGTTTGTTGGAACCAATCATCAATATATGCTGTTCTTTACACAAAAAGGAAAGGTATTTTGGATGCGTGTATTTGAGGTGCCTGAAGGTGGAAAGACATCGAAAGGTAGGGCAATTCAAAACCTTATCAATATAGAATCTGACGATAAAGTAATGGCGTTCTTATTAACTCAAGATTTAAAAGACGAAGATTATATCAATAATCATTATGTGATTATGGCAACAAAGAATGGTCAAGTTAAAAAGACTTCTTTAGAGCAATATTCTAGACCTAGAACTAACGGTATTAATGCAATTACTATTAAAGAAAATGATGAACTGTTAGAAGCTAAATTAACGAATGGTGATAGTCAAGTAATGTTAGCTTTAAAATCTGGCAAGTGTATTAGGTTTGAAGAAAGTAAGACTAGACCAATGGGTCGTAACGCCTCAGGAGTTAGAGGTATTAGACTCCAGAATGAAAAGGATGAAGTAATAGGTATGATAGCCGTAAATGATAAAGAAAGTAATGTACTGGTTGTGTCAGAAAACGGGTATGGGAAACGATCTAGTTTAGAAGATTATCGAATTACCAACCGCGGCGGCAAAGGTGTAAAAACTATTAATGTTACTGATAAAACAGGATCTTTAGTTGCTATTAAAAACGTAACTGACGAAGATGATTTAATGATTATCAATAAATCTGGAATTACTATTAGGATGGCCGTTTCGGATTTACGCGTTATGGGTAGAGCTACACAAGGTGTTAAATTAATAAATATTAAAGATTCAGATTCAATTGCTGCTGTTGCTAAAGTAATGCAAGAAGAAGAAATTGAAGAAGATGAAAATACTGAAGGCAAATCGTCATCAGAAAATATTGCTACAGAAGAGAATAATGAAAATAACGAGAGTAACAATCAAGAATAAACAAAAATAAAAATTACAAAACCATGTTAAAAAAACAAATCCTAATGTTGATGGCTATATTATTTATAGGGGTATCAGTATTTTCACAAAAATCAGAATTGAAAGCTGCAGATAAAGCAATTAAAAAGAACGATTTCACTGCAGCAATGACAGCTTTGAATAGCGCTGAAGGGTTAATTGCAAATGCCGAAGTTAAATACCAAGCAAAGTATTATTACTTAAAAGGTATGGCTTTATATGCTAACGGAACCAAACCAGCAAATATTGATGCTGTAGCTACTGCATTCAACAAGTTAATAGCGATTGAAAAGAAATCTGGAGACGGCACCTATTCAAAACAAGCTGGAGAAACTCTTAACACGATTATTAACAAAGCTGCTGAAGATGCTCAAAAAGCATATGATGCTGCTAAAGCAATGAGTGATGATGCAGGTTACGTTAAGGCTGCAAAAAATTATGAGCGGGTGTATTTATTGAGTCCTGCAGATACTTCATATTTAAATAATTCAGCAATGCTATTAGCAGTAGGTAAGTCTTATGAGAAATCTAATGAACAATACCAGCAATTATTAGATATTGGTTATACTGGTATTGCTACAACTTATTCTGCTACGAGTACAGTAAATGAAGAGGTTGTTTATTTCAATTCGCAAAAAGACATGAATCAAAAAGTAAAGTTAGGTATTGCTATAGATCCTAAAACTCAAATTTCCAAATCTAAAGTTAATGATATTATTAAAGCAATTGCTACTAATTATGGCCGTTTAGAAAACAATGAAAAAGCTTTAGAGTTTATCAAAAAAGCAAGAGAAGTAAATCCAAATGATTATGACTTAGTAATTGAAGAAGCTAATGTTTATTACAGAATGGGTGATGATGCTAAATTTAAAGAAAAGTTGGAAGAAGCAATTAAATTGAATCCAACAGATCCAAATCTATATTTTAATGTGGGCGTTATGAACATGAATTTAGGAGATAATGAAGCAGCGACTAAAAGCTTTAAAAAAGCTATTGAATTAAACCCTGATTTTGGTGATGCTTATAATAATTTAGGTGCTATGGTTTTGGACAGAGCAAAACCTGTAAAAGAAGAATTAGATGCCAATGCAATGAACTTTAAAAAGTATGATAAAATTAAAGCTGAAAAATTATTGCCTATTTATGAGGAGGCGTTAGTATATTATGAGAAAGCACAAGCACTTATTCCTAATGATGAAGCCTTAAAAAACTTGGTAAATAGTTTATACGAAAATTTAGAGATTGATAAGAGAATAGACTAATTTTTTTCTAAAATTTAAATTAAAAAGCCTGCTGTCGCAGGCTTTTTAATTTAAATAATCTTTTTAATCACTCTTAATTTATGAGTATGTCTACGTGTATCAATATTGTAAATTCCACTATGGTCTAATCTATCAATCCTAACTTTACCATGTGCATGAATGATATAATTGTCTTCCATAATAATTCCTACGTGCACAATTTCACCTTCGTTATTATCAAAAAACGCCAAATCTCCAGGTTCGCTTTCTTCAATAAAACTCAACACATCTCCTTGGGCTGCTTGTTCGCTAGCATTGCGTAATAATTGATAGCCACATAGCTTATAAACCATTTGTGTAAAACCAGAACAATCAATACCAAAAGGAGTTTTACCTCCCCATAAATAAGGAGTATTTAGATACATAAAAGCAGTTTCAATCAGGGAATTCTTCGGAGATTTTTCTGAGCGAGTTACTCCTTGATAAGAATATTTTTCATTGAGAATTGAAAGTGAAGTATCTTCATAAAACGGAAGTGTCGCTCCAAGCGGAATTGGAGTTAAGCCTTCTTGGTCATCAGAAAGAAAGTCAATCAACTCACCTGCTAAATTATTAGTGTTTTTATTTAATTCAAAAAACTCATTTTCTTCAATTTCTATAAACTGCTTATTATCTATCCAACCCTCTTTCTTATCAAAAACAGCACGAACCCTACTCCATTTACTTCTCTTTTCTAGCACTTTAAAATGCTCACCAAATAGTAATTGCGAAATCATTTCACTTTTATCATTGGGCTCGAGCCTAAGTGAAATAATACTTAAATTACATATTCCGAATTGCATTTATAATAAAGGGTATTGAGTTTATAATTTTTCGATAATAATAGCGCTAGCACCACCGCCTCCATTGCAAATTCCTGCTGCACCAATCTTGCCATTATTTTGATCTAATACAGATATTAATGACATGATGATTCTAGCTCCAGACATACCAAGTGGATGTCCTAATGAAACAGCTCCGCCATTAACATTTACTTTATTTGCATCTAAATCTAGAATTTTTATATTAGCCAAACCAACCACGCTAAATGCTTCGTTTAACTCAAAATAATCAACATCATTAACCGATAACTTAGCTTTATCTAATGCTTTTGGTAACGCTTTAGCAGGCGCTGTTGTAAACCATTTTGGCTCTTGAGCAGCATCAGCATAAGAAACTATTTTTGCCAAAGGTTTTAAATTCATTTCTGCAGCTTTATCAGCACTCATTAAAACCATAGCAGCTGCGCCATCATTTAATGTTGATGCATTTGCGGCAGTAACACTTCCTTCTTTTGAAAAAACTGGACGTAAATTTGGAATCTTTTCCATTTTTACATTTTTATATTCTTCATCTTCAGAGAACAAAATTGCATCTCCCCTACGCTGAGGAATTTCGACCGGAACTACTTCATCTTTAAATTTATTTTCACTCCAAGCATTCGCAGATCTCGTATAAGATTCAATCGCAAAAGCATCTTGATCTTCTCTTGCAAAATTATATTCATTAGCACATAAATCGCCACAGGTTCCCATATGTTTTTGATCGTATACATCAGTTAGTCCATCTAGTAAAAGTCCATCAGCAATTGTTATATTGCCCAGTTTCACTCCATTTCTACCAGGCATATAATGCGGAATACTACTCATGTTTTCCATACCACCTGCTACCACAATTTCTGCATCACCACATTGAATTGATTGAGCGGCAATCATAACTGCTTTCATCCCAGATGAGCATACTTTATTGATTGTTGTACAAGGAACTGTATCAGGGATTCCTGCAAAAATAGCAGCTTGCCTCGCAGGTGCTTGACCCAAACCAGCAGATACTACATTTCCCATAAATACTTCATCAACTATATCTCCAGATAAGTTGATTTTTTCTAACGCACCCTTAATAGCAACTGCTCCTAATTTAGTTGCAGATATTGAAGACAATGTCCCCATAAAACTCCCAATAGGAGTTCTTGCCATTGATACAATTACAATCTCTTTATTCATAATATGATGTTCAAAATTTATGATGCGAATTTAATCATTTTACTTCAATTTAGCATTGTTTGTAAACAGATAACATAGAATTAAAATAGTAGGTTTTTATTTTTTACATTTGAGGTATGAAGAATGTTTTGAATAGACTGCTACAAAATCACTCGTTGATTTATAAAATATTTTTATACATCGCTACAGTAGTGCTGATTGTTTTCTTATTTCCCAAAGGAGGTAAATTTAAATATGATTATTTTAAAGGCAAACCATGGCAGTATGAGAATTACTATGCACCTTTTAGTTTTGCTATTCAAAAATCAAAAGATGAAATTTCTATAGAAAGACAAAACATTACTAAAAATGCTAAGTTGTATTTTTCTTATGATCAGGCCATAGTTGATGAAGTTAAAAGAAATTTTATTGATGATATTGAAAATACTCAATATTCTGATAATACTAATGATATATTTAATATTAAAGGAATAGAAATTATCGACTTGGTTTATGAAGTTGGTTTTGTTGATGGTCAAAGTGAGCAATTGCTAGTTGATGTTGATTTTATAAACCTTAGAAATGGAGTTGAAGTACAAGAGATAAATTCTTCAAAATTGATTAAGTCTAGCCAACTATTATCTTTTATCAATGAAAATTTAATTTCTATTCAATCTTCTGAAGCTCGCGTCCTTCTGCTTAATATTTTATCAAAGGCAATAAAATCTAATGTTAGTTTTGATAAAATATTTACTGATAAGGTTAAAGAAACTGCATTGAATCAAATTTCAGACGTCAATGGGCAAGTGTCAGAAAATGAATTGATTATACTAAAAGGCGACTTGGTAAAAGGTGAAGAATTAGCAAAATTAAATTCAATTAAAAGTGAATTAGAATCTAAGGTTTGGAGTGAATCTAATTACAATTGGGTTGTTTTTGGATATTCAATTTTGGTGGCACTTGCGCTACTTATGATTTTGCTTTTTTTAAGAAAGTACCGTACCGACATTTACGATAACAATAGCAAAACAACCTTGATTTTTATTAATGTTTTACTAATGGTATTTCTAATTACCATGATTGTTAAATACGATGCAAAGTATGTGTATGCTGTTCCTCTTTGTGCATTACCAATTATTTTAAAAGCTTTTTTTGATGCCCGATTAGGATTGTTTGTACATGTGCTTACAGTCTTACTTTTAGGGTTTGTAGTGCCCAATAGTTTTGAATTTATCTTCTTACAAATTATAGCAGGAATGGTAACGATATTAACGGTATCTGAACTGTACAAAAGAGTAAATCTGTTTATTTCAATTTCGCAAATTACCTTTATTTATATGATTGCCTATGTGGCTTTTACCATCATACAAGTTGGGAATATTTATGAGTTGAATTGGTTTTACTTCGGATTGTTTGCCTTTAGTGGCGTGTTAGCTTTTTTATCAACACTTCTAATTTTTGTTTATGAACGATTATTTGGATTAGTGTCTGACGTTTCTTTATTGGAATTATCAAACACAAACTCTGTACTTTTAAGAAAATTAGCTGAAGAAGCTCCAGGAACTTTTCAACATTCAATGCAAGTAGCTAATTTAGCAGAAGCAGTTGCAAATGAAATTAATGCCAATGCAATGCTAGTAAGAACAGGGGCTTTGTATCATGATATTGGTAAATTAAATAACCCTATGTATTTTACAGAGAACCAGATTACAAGTGTAAATCCACACAACGATTTAACAAACGTTGACAGTGCTAGTATCATAATTCATCATGTCATTGACGGAATTGAATTAGCAAAAAAACATGGACTCCCAGACAGAATTATTGATTTTATTAGAACACATCACGGTACAAGTTTAGTTTACTATTTTTATTCTCAAGAAAAAAAGATGCACCCAGATTCTGTAGATATTGATAAATTTATATATCCTGGGCCAATTCCTTTTTCTAAAGAAACGGCTATATTAATGATGTGTGATTCGGTAGAAGCTGCTTCAAAAAGTATTAAAGAACCAACAGCACAAGCGATTGATGATTTAATAGAGAAGATAGTTTCTGGTCAAATGGCCAACAACCAATTTATCAATGCAGATATTACTTTTAGAGATATTGAACTGGTTAAAAAGGTGTTGAAAAAGAAATTAAAAAACATATATCACCTTAGAATAGAGTATCCAGAATAAATAAAATTTTATTTACCAAATATCTTAAAAAAAGGTTGCGATTTTGTTATTGGAATACTACATTTGCACTCGCAAAAATAAGTTCTTTGCATAATAAAAAAAGGAGAGGTGCCAGAGTGGTCGATCGGGGCTCCCTGCTAAGGAGTTGTACCTTTACAGGTACCGGGGGTTCGAATCCCTTCCTCTCCGCATTTTTTATTAGATAACCATTTCGGGGTGTAGCGTAGCCCGGTTATCGCGCCTCGTTTGGGACGAGGAGGTCGCAGGTTCGAATCCTGCCACCCCGACAAATTATAAATGGTGGCATAGCTCAGCTGGATAGAGCACCTGCCTTCTAAGCAGGCGGTCCTAGGTTCGAATCCTAGTGCCATCACAAAAAAGCCTTAACTAATAATTAGTTAAGGCTTTTTTTCTATCAGAACATAAATTATATTGAGCTACCCATTCTCTGGATATTTTCCTTTTACATCCTTATAAAAATTTTGAATAAATTTCATATCCTCCTCCAATGATTCGGTAGGATAAAAAGGTTTTGAAAGGGCAACTTGTTTTTTGCCAAAATCAAAAGTAAACATGACTATAGGCACCTTTGCTCCTTTTGCTATATAATAAAAACCTGTTTTCCATTGAGCTACTTTTTTGCGTGTCCCTTCGGGTGATAAAGCTAAACGAAACTCATCTTTACTATTAAATACTTGTACAATAGCATCAACCAAATTATTGCTTTTTTTTCTATCTACAGGAGTGCCTCCAAGCTTTCTAAATATAAAACCAAAAGGTGGATTAAAAAGCGATGCTTTACCAATAAAGTTTACATTTTCATTTAGAATTGAACGCACAAACATTCCAATAATAAAATCCAAATAGCTCGTATGTGGTGCGCCAATAACAACATATTTTTTTAAATCAGTTGGAAAAGCTCCAATAATTTTCCATCCAGCGAGGTTAATAAAAATAAATTTTGAAAGAGTTTTCATTGATAGTTATTAATCTTTATTATGGATTCCCGCATCCGCGAGAAAGACAAATTTTATTTATTTTTTAGTTTAATTTTTATGCTTACAAATATAAAACTCTTAATTTTATAAATTAAATTTTAAATCTATGAATCCTACGCTCATCTCAATTCTTGTTGCAATTATTTTCTTACCAATAGGTTTTTTCATTGGAAAAGTGATTTCAAAACTAAAGCATGAAAAAAACACTTCTACTTTAAGTGCCGAATTGCTTGCACAGAAAAACGAGAATGCTAATAAAGCAGCTACTATTAATAGTTTGCAAGAAGATATTGAAATACTTAGGAATGAAAACCAAGCTATTACTATTCAATTGACTAAAAAGATTTCTGATCAAGAGCATTTACAGTCCAAATTAAAAGAACAAAAAGAAGAAGTCAAAAACTTACAAGAAAAATTTACTCAAGAATTTAAGTTATTAGCAAGTGAAATTTTAGAGACTAACTCTAATAAATTTACCAAACAGAATAAAGAAAATTTAGATCTTTTATTAAACCCTCTTCAGAAAAAAATTGAAGATTTTGAAGATAAGGTAGAAAAATCTCAAAAAGAAAGTATTGGTATGCACTCTGCTTTAAAACAACAATTAGAAGGGCTAAAAGATTTAAATCAGCAAATGAGCAAGGAGGCAATTAATTTGACAAATGCTTTAAAAGGAGATAGTAAAGCGCAAGGAGATTGGGGTGAAGTGCAACTAGAAATTATCTTAGAAAAAGTGGGGCTTAAAAATGGCGTGCATTATTCTACTCAAGGTGGCTATAGAGATGAAGATGACAATTTAAAGAAACCAGATGTCATTATTAACCTCCCAGATAATAAACATTTAATTGTAGATTCTAAAGTTTCGCTTACGGCGTACGAGGGGTATTATAGTGCTGAAAATGAAGTGACGAAAAGTGAAAATTTAAAAAAACACATCTTAAGCATTAGAAAACATATTAAGGAATTGGGAGAAAAAAGATATCAAGATTTATATGGAATAAAAGCACCTGATTATGTGCTAATGTTTGTGCCAATTGAAGCTGCATTGCTTATTGCTTTAAATGAAAATGATAAATTATATTTAGAAGCATTTGATAAAAATGTGGTATTGGTTACTACATCTACTCTACTTGCTACTCTAAGTACAGTTTCTTCTATTTGGAAACAGGAAGACCAAAAGAAGAATGTGATGGAGATTGCTCGACAAGCCGGTGCACTCTATGATAAATTTGCAGGGTTTTTAGAAGATTTAAAAGGAGTTGGAAAAAAATTAGATGATGCAAAAAAAGATTATTCCTCAGCAATGAACAAATTAGTTGATGGTCGTGGAAACCTTATTAATAGTGTAGAAAAAATTAAGCAATTAGGCGTAAAGACCAAAAAATCATTACCAGATGCTTTTCTATCTAGAGCAACTCAAGAAGATATTTAATAATTGACTTTCTCATCAAAAAACATGACCTTCGCTTATCTTTGGATATAAACAATTTATATCCAAAGATAAGCGTAACTCCAAAATCATAAAATACTTCAATAAAAAAAATCCACCAATATGGTAGATTTTTTTATTCAATACTTTATTTTAAATTTATTACATCTTAAACAATGGTCTATGACTCATCATTTCATTTACTTTTTCTGCAACTGCTTCTAATACTTCTTCATTTTCAAAATTGGTAATCACTTCGTCTATTAATTCAACAACAGCATCCATTTCATGTTCTACCATTCCACGAGAAGTAACTGCAGCTGATCCAATTCTAATTCCACTAGTAACAAAAGGAGATTTATCATCAAACGGTACCATATTTTTATTTACAGTGATGTCTGCTTTTACCAATGCTTGCTCTGCTTCTTTACCAGAAATGTTTTTATTCCTCAAATCAATCAGCATCATATGATTGTCTGTTCCTCCAGAAATTAATTTGTATCCTTTTTCAACAAATGCTTTTGCCAACGCAGCTGCATTCTTTTTTAATTGAACTTGATAATGCAAAAATTCATCTGTCAAGGCTTCTCCAAAAGCAATTGCCTTAGCAGCAATTACGTGTTCTAATGGACCACCTTGCATTCCTGGAAATACCGCAGAATTCATAATGGTTGACATCATTTTTGGTTTTCCACTTTTAAAAGTTTCACCCCATGGGTTTGGAAAATCTTTACCAATCATAATCATTCCGCCTCTTGGACCACGCAATGTTTTGTGGGTAGTGGTAGTAACAATATGGCAATGTGGCATTGGATCATTTAAAATTCCTTTAGCAATCAATCCTGCAGGGTGTGAAATATCAGCTAATAATAAAGCGCCAACACTATCAGCAATTTCTCTAAATCGAGCAAAATCAATATCTCTAGAGTAAGAAGATGCTCCGGCAATAATTAGTTGTGGCTTTTCGGCAATTGCAGTTTCCTGAATTTTATCGTAATTCAATACGCCTGTTTCCTCCTCTACTCCATAAAAAGAGGTTTTGTATAATTTTCCAGAAAAATTTACTGGAGATCCATGTGTTAAATGACCTCCATGAGATAAATCGAATCCTAAAATTTTATCACCTGGTTTTAAAATAGCATGATACACAGCAGCATTTGCTTGGGATCCTGAATGTGGTTGCACATTGACATACTCTGCACCAAATAATTCTTTAGCTCTATCAATAGCAATTTGCTCTACAACATCAACTACTTCACAACCTCCATAATAACGCTTTCCAGGATACCCTTCAGCATATTTGTTAGTTAACACAGAGCCCATTGCTTCCATGACTGGTTCACTAACAAAATTTTCAGAAGCAATTAATTCGATTCCGTTTAATTGACGATTTTTTTCATCTTCTATTAAGTCAAAAATAATTTGATCTCTTTGCATAGTCTTACTATTAATTTGGATTAAAAAATAAGACACAAAAATAATCAATTATTAGGATGATAGAATAGAAAATCGATCGAATTGAATTAAATAAAAAAAGATGTTTCATTTAAAATGATTTTTCTATTTTTAGGAATCATAAATTAATGATACTTATTGATAATAATTATTACATCAAGCATTTAAAAAAAAACATAAAACAACTATGCCATATTATCTTTACGAATCTATCCCTAAATTTAAATCAATTAAATTTATTTTCACTTTCTTATCTTTATTTTATTATCAATTAAATTATAGCCAAGTTGATACATACGCAACTGTAGAGTCAAATTATTCAGATTACGACTTACTACTAAATAAAGAAAAAGATGAAACAAATTCAAATTTCACCGCCAAAGAAAAGAAACTTAAAAACTTTGAAATAAGTGTAAACGATAAAACAGAATTCGAAAAGTTTAGTTTTCATGAAAAATATTATACGGTAAACTATCCAATCAACTTGGTTTGGGATGCCTATGGAAATACAAAACCTAATGAATGTTGGTCAGGGCCTTTAACCGTTTATAAAAATTCTACTTTAAATTCATCATTTCATAATTTTAAAGAAGAGAATCATCCATCATTTAATGAAGGTTGCATTTACCTTGTTAGACTTAAGTTAATTCCACTTGTTAAAATAACGGTGATTTTTCAATTAACAAAACTTGACCATTCTGAAAAATTAATTGAAATGACTTATGGAATGGATAATACATCTCATGGCAAACAAACAATTCAATTTATTGCAGACGGTGATAAAACTTTAATCAAGCACACAGCCTATTTTAAAAGCAAAAGTAAGTTTAGAGACAAATATTTATATCCTAAATTCCATGTGAAATATATTGATGAGTTTCACGAAAATATTCAAAAGAAATTAATTGATAGCAATACAAACTACACTGCTACTAATCAAGAACTTATTAAACCTTAATATTATTGATAAAACTATCTATATAAAGCCCCTTTTCAACAACAAGGTAAAAGAATAAAATATATTTTTGGAATGGTAATTGATAATTATTCATCTAAACTATAAAACCAATTTATTATGAATCAAAAAAATTACTTTGCAAAAAATCCTTACAGTTTTTCTATCACAAAAAGTTTCACATTTCTTCTTCTCATTTTAATTTCTATTTCAGCTTTCAGTCAAAAAAAATTAAATTCTGTTACAAAGTCTTTTGTAGAAACCAATAATTACTTACATAAATTACAAATTGAAAAGTTTTTTCTTCATACCAATAAAACGGTATATATGCCAGGTGAAAAAGTTTGGTTTAAGGCTTATGTTGTTAATGATGCCGATAACAAGCCATCGCTAACAACTACCAACCTCCATATTAATGTGTATGATGCTAATAAAAAAATTGTTTCTAATCATTTATTTTTAGTGAAAGACGGAACAACTCATGGCGACATTATGCTTGACAAAGAATTAGCTGCAGGTAATTATTTCATTGAGCTCACTACCCAATGGAATCAAAATTTTGAAAACAACAATTCTATTACTAAAATAAATGTCGTAAGTAATTTAGAAAATATTTCTCGCAGTTTTGAAAATGAAAACAATCAAGACTTTGAGCTTGAGTTCTTTTCTGAAAGTAGTTTCTTTTTAGAAAATATTGAAAACACTATTGCTTTTACAGCACAGAACAACTCAACTCCTATTACTATCAGCGGAGATATCATTGATGATAAAACTGGGATTATAGTTGCTAAAATAAATAGTAATTATTTTGGAATGGGAAAATTTGAACTCTACAATCGCCCAAATAGAAGTTATACTGCTTTTGTAAATTATAATGGTTTACAAAAAGAGTTTCCATTGCCTCAAACCAATTTTAAAGGAATTATTGTTAAAAAAGATGAGGAGCAAGCAGATGCAAAAAGTATTGGCCTCATTTTAAAAACCAATGAGGCCACTATTAAGTCAGAAGCTGGAGATTATGTTTTTGCTGTATTGCATAGAAATGGACGTCAAAATGTAATTGTGCCAATTAAACTTAAAAAGAAATACATTAACTACTCATTTAATATTCTAAAAGAAAATTTGTTTGATGGTGTAAATACCATCAGTCTATTTAATAATCAAAATGAACCTATTTCAGAGTTCTCTTTTTATCATAGTAATGAAAAACAACTCAACTTAGACATAACAAAAATTGATGAAGAACAAGATTCATTAACCTTAAATTTTGATTTAAAAAGCAATCTGTCTAAAGCTAATTTGAGTATTTCAATTTTACCATCAGTAACAAAAATGTATCAAAATCAATCGAATATTAATTCAGCTTTCTTGCTTGCACCCTATTTAGAAGATGCACACAATAATTTACCTGAACTTATAACATCAACAAAAAGTGAAGAAAACATTGATTTAGTGCTTATGACAAGTACTAAAAAGAATTCTTTATCCTATAAAAAGAAAGCATCTTATCAAAAGGATTATGTGGTACTTGCCGAAAACGGAATGAGTATTAAAGGAAATGTAAGCGCCAATGTTAGTGACTTAAATGGCTATAAAGTTATGCTATCATCATTAGAAAATGAACTACTACTGATTGATACCATCGGAAATAGTAATAAATTCTCTTTTGATAATTTATTTTTAAAGAAGCCGACAAAATACAAATTGGCATTATTAGATCAAAATGGGACTATCATAAAAACAGGGTTTAAATTATCTACTGAATTAATTTCATATAATGTGCCTGATGAGTTGAATAAAAATATTGAAACTATCAATTCTAAAAATGAAAACTCGAAAATGAATATTGATTATGGCTCTTTACCATTATTAGAAGATATGACTGTGTTAGATGAAATCAAAATAACTAGTTATCAAAAAAGAATGAATAAATTAGAAGAAGCAGGTTATGTTCCTGGAGTTTTTGATAGTTCATTTTCAGATTTACACTTAATTGATGAAACTGAATTTGCCATCACAATATTTGATTATTTAGGAAGACTCCCTGGTATAAAAGTTATAGGGGATCCGAATTTTCAATTTTCAATACATTCCACTAGGGGTAAAAGATCAATATGGGGGGATGTCCCAGCAAATATGGCTATAATTATTGATGGAGTTGTAATGGAAGATACTGAATCATTATTATCAAGAACGGCAAATGATTTTATAGCGGTTAGCATAAGCAATACTGGTGGTAGATTAGGGATTAGAGGGCAAAATGGGTTTGTAAGTTTTACTACAAGGCAATATAATAATTTTGGTACAAGAAGTAATTTACCTAACAAAGACATCATTTCTAGCGAAACAGATTTAGGTTTTGATACTGCCAATAAATATGAAAACAATTTTATGCAATTTTCTGATATCATTTCTAGAAAATTTTATGGAACAATTGATTGGATTCCTAATTTTGAAATTGACAATACCGGTGCAAACAATTTAAAATTTAATACCAACGGGTACAAAAACTTTAAAGTAATTGTAAATGGAATGAATGAAAACGGTGAGTTTTTTTATAAAGAAATCGATTTAAAAAGAGATGAAAACTAAATAGTCTCTTTTATAAAAAATCTTCTAAGGCAATAGAATATATTCCACTGTGTGAATTATGTACTATTGCTTTTCCATTTTTAATAACTAATAATTGTGGCGATTCATGCACCACATTATAGTCACTCGCAATCTTGTTTGATATAGATCTGAAGGTAATTAAATCTAAAAAATACATCTTTAATTGATTATCTTTGATTGAAAAATTCCGCTCAAACTTTCGCAACACCATAGTGCTAATCCCACATCTAGTAGAGTGCTTAAAAATTACAACAGGCTTTTCCGAAGCATTTATTTCTTCTAACTGATTTATATCCGTAAGCTGAGTCCAATTAATTTTTTTTTCTTCTTCAGAAACTTTACTACCAAATAGTTTTTTCAACAAAATCATTGCCTTTTTTTATCCGTCGCAAAAATAATCAATCCTTTCAAAGAAGACAAATAGTCTTGCACACCCTTTAAAATAGGACTTTTTGTCCTTTTAACTGCCAGTTTCATAAATGGAATATTATTTGAATGAAATAAGAAAAAGAAATTATGAACTTTAAAAATTATACAATAAAGTCGCAAGAAGCTGTACAAAAAGCGCAGCAAATTGCTCAGGGCAATCAAAACCCTCAAATAAATATTGCACACATTTTACAAGGAGTAATCGAAGTAGATGAAAATGTAATTCCGTTTATTCTAAATAAATTAGGAGTCAACGTAGAGCTATTCAAAAAAACTTTAGAAACAATCATTCAAAGTTTTTCTAAAGTAGATGGTGGTGATTTAGCACTCTCACGAGATACTAGTAAAATGCTTATTGATGCTGAGAGTATCGCTAAAAAAATGAAAGATGAATATGTTTCTATCGAGCATTTGTTGTTGGCTATTTTAAAATCAAAGGGAGCTGCAACTCAGTTATTGAAAGACAATGGTGTCAATGAAAGAGATTTGAAGGCAGCGATAGAAGAATTGAGAAAGGGAGACAATGTAACTTCTCAATCTGCTGAAGAAACCTACAATTCACTTAATAAATACGCGAAAAATTTAAATCAACTTGCTAAAGATGGTAAGCTCGATCCTGTGATTGGTAGAGATGAAGAAATTCGCAGAATTCTACAAATCCTTACACGTCGTACAAAGAACAATCCAATATTGGTAGGTGAACCCGGAACTGGAAAAACAGCAATTGCCGAAGGTTTAGCACACCGTATTATTCGGGGTGATGTACCAGAAAATTTAAAATCTAAAGAAGTTTATTCCTTAGATATGGGAGCATTGATTGCTGGAGCAAAATTTAAAGGAGAGTTTGAAGAGCGTTTAAAAGCTGTTATAAAAGAAGTGATTTCTTCTGATGGAGATATCGTTTTATTTATTGATGAAATTCATACATTGGTTGGCGCTGGTGGTGGACAAGGTGCAATGGATGCCGCAAATATTTTAAAACCGGCCCTGGCTCGTGGTGAGTTAAGAGCAATAGGAGCTACAACCTTAGATGAATATCAAAAATATTTTGAAACCGACAAAGCATTAGAGCGTCGTTTTCAAAAAGTAATAGTAGATGAGCCTGATACAGAAGCTGCTATTTCTATCTTAAGAGGAATCAAAGATAAATACGAAACACATCACAAGGTTCGCATTAAAGATGATGCTATTATTGCTGCGGTAGAATTGTCGCAACGCTATATTACCAATCGATTTTTACCAGACAAAGCAATTGATTTGATGGATGAAGCTGCCTCTAAACTTCGAATGGAAATTAATTCGAAACCAGAGGAGTTAGACAAACTCGATCGCAAAGTGATGCAACTAGAAATTGAAATTGAAGCTATTAAGCGCGAAAAAGATACTGTAAAATTAAAAGTTCTAAAAGCTGATTTAGCTAATATCAAAGAAGACAGAAATGCGATAAATGCCAAGTGGATTTCAGAAAAAGAAATTGTTGATAAGATTCAAGCATCTAAAGAAACTATTGAAAATTACAAGTTAGAAGCAGAAAAAGCAGAGCGAGATGGAGACTATGGTTTGGTTGCTGAAATACGATACGGCAAAATAAAACAAGAAGAAGAAACCTTGGTAAGTTCTCAACAAGAGTTTGAAAAAAATCAGGAAACTTCTTTGATTAAAGAAGAGGTTACGAGTGAGGATATTGCTGAAGTAATAGCAAAATGGACAGGAATACCTGTACAAAAAATGTTGCAAGGAGAACGCGAAAAATTATTGCAGTTAGAAACAGAACTCCACAAAAAAGTAGTTGGACAAGAAGAAGCCATTGAAGCTGTTGCTGATGCTATCCGTCGTTCAAGAGCTGGATTACAAGACAGTAAAAAACCAATTGGGAGTTTCTTGTTTTTAGGAACTACCGGCGTTGGTAAGACAGAATTGGCAAAAGCTCTTGCAACTTATTTATTTGATGATGAAAACGCGTTAACACGTATTGATATGAGCGAATATCAAGAACGTCATTCTGTAAGCAGATTGGTAGGTGCACCTCCAGGATATGTTGGTTATGATGAAGGTGGGCAATTGACAGAAGCTGTTCGCAGAAAGCCCTACTCTATCGTTTTGTTAGATGAAATTGAAAAAGCACATCCTGATACCTTTAATGTTTTGCTACAAGTTTTAGATGAAGGAAGACTAACTGATAATAAAGGGCGAATTGCTGATTTCAAAAATACCATCATAATTATGACCTCTAATATGGGATCTCAAATTATTCAAGACAGATTCGAAAATATCGATATGAATAAAAGAGATGAAATTACAGAACTCACAAAATATGAAGTGGTTGAATTATTAAAGAAAACTGTTCGTCCAGAATTTTTAAACCGTATTGATGAGATTATCATGTTTACTCCTTTAAATTTAGAAGAAATAAAAAATATCGTTCAAATTCAGTTAAAAGGAGTATCAAAAATGTTGGCAGAAAAAGACATCACTTTTGAAAGTACAGATGAAGCTATTGATGCGCTTGCAGAAAAAGGATATGACCCTCAATTTGGAGCAAGACCTGTAAAAAGAGTTATCCAAAGAGAGATATTGAATCAATTATCTAAAGAGATTTTAGCGGGTAAAATAACTGCCGAAGCTTCTATCCTACTCGATGCTTTTGATGGGAAATTTGTTTTTAGAAATAAATAATTAGGACAAAAAAAACACCTCTTGAATTCAAGAGGTGTTTTTTTTATTATTAAAATCTATTGCTTTACCTCATCTGTGGTATAATTAAACAAATAATCAATATCCATCACATGAACTTCTCCTAATTTCTTCAAGGCTTCCATATCCATATCATCTTCATTTCCTATCACAGAAACAGAATAATCTTGTCCTTTAATATTAGTAGCAAAGAACTCGTTTACATCAGCCATTGTCATCTTTTGAATTTCATTATACATCTCTTCTCTATTATCATAATCTAATCCTCTTTTTTGTAAACTTTCATAATTCCAAAAAATATTTGATTTCGTAATTCTTTGAGAAGCAATCTGTTTTAAGGCAGATTCTTTTGCTGTAATAAACTGCTGTTCTGCTTCTGGCATATTATTTAATAAGTTCAACATTGCATCGACTGCTTCTGGTACTTTATTAGCCTGTGTACCAATATATGCATAAGTTCTGTCATAACTTTCTTTTTTAGAAGATGGTAAATACCCTGCAGATGCTGAATAGGCCAACCCTTTAGATTCTCTAATTTCTTGTACAACTACCGAAGAAAATCCTTGTCCAAAATACGAATTAAATACTGTTGACAATGCCATTTTTTTGGCATCGAACTGCTCACCTTTTGCTATAAAAAACATCTCAGCTTGCACCATATCAAAATCAGCAAAATAAACATTTTTACCTGTTGCCAATTGTTTATATTCTTTTGCTGGCGGATACTCTTTTAATGTTTCTGAAATTGTATGGTGCGTATTCAATGCTAATTTTGCAGCTTCTACATCTTTTCCATAATAAAAAATACGATGTTTAAAGTTTTCTAAATCTTTTACGATTGCAACCAACTCAGAAGGATCTATATTTTTTAATTCGTCTACCGGATAAATATTTCGCAGTCTAGAACCTTCACCATATTGGGCGAAACTATTCAATCCTCCTCTTAAAATATTTCCTTTTTGAGTTTTACCATCTTCTCGTCCTTTTAAAATACTCAACACATATTTATCATATGCCTCTTGATCTACAACAACATTCGCCATTAAATGTTCTAATAATTCCAATCCTTTATCAAGATTTTCTTGTAAACCATAAATTGAAACATTAGACCTGTCGTTTCCTGTTCTCACACTATAACTTACACCAATCTTATAAAATTCCTTCTTTAATTCTTCAGCAGAATATTTATCAGTTCCTAGGTATTCTAAATAACCAACAGCCAATGCCATTTTTTTATCATTGTCTTTACCCATATCAAGAATTATATTTAAGTCAAATAAATCATTGTTCTTATTCTTTATATGAGCTAATTCAATTCCGCTGTCTAAAGTCTCTTTTTGAATCTCCTTTTTATAATCAACAAATAAAGGCTTTAATTCTTCAGACTTCATTGCATTAAAATCTTTCAAAAATTGAGATTCAGCATCTCTATTTATAGCATTTGGAGTAATTCCAGGGTTTTTAACTTTTGCAATATTCTTGTCTTCACCACTACGCTTATAAGTAACTACATGATTCCCAACAAAAAACTCATTGGCAAATGCAACCAAGTCATCTTTTGAAATCTTTTTTAAATCATCTAAAAACTGAACTTTATCACTCCAGTTTTCATTATGAATAAATGCATTGTAATACATTGAAGCTAGTGCAGTAGAATTTTCGTATTGTCGCATATTTCTTAACTTCATATCGTTAATAACAGCATCAATCATATATTCATCAAACTCACCTTTCTTAAACAAGTCTATTTGTCCTAATAATAAATCCTTTACTTCATCCAATGACTGTCCTGCTTTTGGTGTTCCATTTAACATCAAAAAGCCATAATCATTTAAAAAAAATGGTTGTGTAGATGCATTTTGTACTACTTGCTTTTGATTTAAATTTAAATCAAATAAACCAGCATTACCATTCATCAATAACATTTCTATTAAAGTAATTATCTTTTCATCTTCAGTACCTATTCCAGGAGTTCTATAAGAAATCATGATGCTTTCATTACTAGGTCCAAAAACTTCTTTAACAACCTCACCACTTAAAGGTTCTTCAACTGGCAATGTAGGATGTACTACTTCTTTGTATTTCATTTGACCAAAAGTAGCATCAATTTTTTTAATTGTTGAATCAAATTCCAAATCACCTACTAATACAATCGCCATATTATTTGGCACATAATATTTATTGAAATAGTCATTGATATGAACCATTGAAGGATTCTTTAAATGTTCGGAAGTTCCAATAGTACTTTGTTGGCCATAAGGGTGAGTTGGGAATAAACCATCTAGCATAGCTGTGAAAGACTTTCTCCCATCGTTATCTTGTCCACGGTTAAACTCTTCATAAACAGCTTCTAATTCAGTATGAAATAAACGCAATACTAATTTACTAAAACGTTCATTTTCTAAGTGGAGCCATTTATCTAATCCATTTGCAGGAATTTTATTTTTATAGACAGTTTCTTCAAACCAAGTGTGTGCATTTGTTCCAGATGCGCCTAACAAACTGACCATCTTGTCATATTCATTTGCAATTGCAAGTTTTGATGCTTCATGAGATATTTTATCGATTTCTCTGTACAACTCTTCTTTTTTTACAGGATCTGACTCGGCTTTATGCTGTTCGTATAAGTCAGATATTTGAGCAATTAGTTTTTTTTCATTCTCCCAATCTGAAGTTGCAATATTATCCGTTCCTTTAAACACCATATGTTCTAAATAATGCGCCAATCCGGTACTTTCTTTTGGGTCATAATTAGATCCAGCTTTTACAGGAATAAAAGTTTGTATTGTTGGTTCGTCATGATTCTCGCTTAAATAAACTTTTAATCCATTATCTAAGGTATACAAACGTAAACCTGTTGGGTCATTTTCTACAGTTTCATAACTATATCCATTTGTATCTGTATGTGATGTAGCTTTGTAACTTTGTACATCACTTGCACAGCTAATAAAAGCAACTGTAACAAATAAGATTGGTAAATAATGTAATTTTTTCATGTGTTTTTGTTTAGTTAAATTTTTTATAGACAAAGAAAAAAGTCTGCCCCAAATATACTTTAGAACAGACTTTTAACAAAATTTTTAGTTTCTTATTATGACTAATTTAACACCTCAGCCACTTTTTTACCTATCGCAGCTGGAGATTCAACAACGTGAATTCCATTAGCTCTTAAGATTTCCATTTTTGCTTGTGCAGTATCATCAGAACCGCCAACAATAGCACCGGCATGCCCCATGGTTCTTCCTTTCGGAGCTGTTTGTCCTGCAATAAAACCAATAACAGGTTTTCTATTACCATCTGCTTTTATCCAACGAGCAGCATCAGCTTCTAACTGTCCACCAATTTCACCAATCATCACAATTGCTTCAGTCTCTGGGTCATTCATCAGCATTTCAACAGCATCCTTAGTTGTTGTTCCAATAATTGGATCACCACCAATACCAATCGCTGTTGTAATTCCGTATCCTTGTCTTACAACTTGGTCAGCCGCCTCATATGTCAATGTTCCTGATTTAGAAATAATACCAACAGTACCTTTTTTAAAGATAAAACCTGGCATAATACCAACTTTAGCTTCATCCGGAGTAATTACTCCTGGACAGTTAGGTCCTACCAATCTACAATCTTTATCAGCAATATAATCTTTTACCTTCACCATATCAGCTACCGGAATACCCTCGGTAATACAAATAATAACTTTAATTCCTGCATCTGCAGCTTCCATAATTGCATCTCCAGCAAAAGCAGGTGGTACAAAAATAATCGTTACATTGGCATCTGCCTTTGCAACCGCCTCAGCAACTGTATTAAAAACTGGTTTGTCTAAATGCGTTTGACCTCCTTTACCTGGAGTTACACCACCAACTACATTGGTACCGTATTCTATCATTTGTGTAGCGTGGAAAGTACCTTCGCTTCCTGTGAATCCTTGAACAATAATGTTAGAATCCTTATTAACTAAAACACTCATTTGTATATATGATTTTTGATTTGTGAATTACGAATTTGTAAGTGACAAAAATACGCAATTTTGAAGTTTAAATTTTGATATATGAACTTATTTTAATCTCATATATTCGTTTATAAATTCTTTAATTTTTCGATAATCTCTGGAATCTTTCTGATGGATGCAATCTCTTTATATTTGGTTCTAAAATCTTCAGCAGGAATACCAAAATAGCTCTTACCTCCTTCTAATGACTTACTCACACCTGCCTTAGCCGATATAATCGCTTTTGAACCGATAGTAACATCACTCGTAATTCCTACTTGTCCCCAAATAGTAACTTCGTCTTCAATAATAACACAACCTGCTATACCAACATGCGAAGCAATTAAGCATTTTTTGCCAATAATAGTATCATGTGCAATCTGTACTTGATTATCAATTTTAGTTCCTTCCTTAATTGTAGTATTACCAGTAACACCTCTATCAATTGAACATAAAGCGCCAATCTCTACATTGTCTTCAATCACAACCTTACCACAAGATATTAATTTATCAAAGCCTTTCGGGCGCTTTTGATAATAAAAAGCATCGGCACCTAAAACTGTTCCTGAATGAATTGTAACATTATTTCCTATTACAGCTTCATCATTAATTACAACGTTTGCATGAATGACACAATCATTCCCAATAATAACATTGTTTCCTACAAATGAATTTGGTTGAATGATAGTATTAGTTCCAATAATAGCAGATTCTGATATTGCTTTTGAAGAAGGAGTAAAAGGATTAAAGTGCTGTGATAATTTATTAAAATCACTAAATGGATCTTCAGAAATTAGCAATGCCTTACCCTCAGGACAATCTACTTTTTTATTGATTAAAATAATAGTAGCTTTTGATTGCAACGCCTTATCATAATATTTTGGATGATCTACAAAAACAATATCCCCAGATTCAACAACATGAATTTCATTCATACCTAAAACTGGAAAATCTTCAGCACCAACATAATCAGCTTTGATGATTTTTGCAATTTCTTTGAGTGTCTGTTCCTTAGAAAATTTCATTACTCTTTAACTCTTTCTAGATAATTACCTTTTTCTGTACCTACTTTTACTTTATCTCCTTCGTTGATAAAAAGCGGAACATTAATTATTGCTCCAGTTTCTGCGGTTGCTGGTTTTGTAGCATTGGTTGCTGTATTACCTTTAACTCCTGGCTCGGTATGTGTAATTTCTAAAACAACACTTGCAGGCATTTCTACTGAAAGTGGCATATCATCTTCTGCATTGATAATCACCGTAACAATCTCACCTTCCTTCATTAGTTCAGGGGCATCTAGCACTTCTCTTTCTAAAGTAATTTGATTGTAATCTTGGTTATTCATAAAATGATATGTATTCCCTTCTGGGTATAAAAATTGAAATTTATGAGTCTCTACTCTTACATCTTCAATTTTCCTGCCTGCTGGAAAAGTATTGTCTACTACTTTACCATTGCTTACAGATTTTAATTTAGTTCTAACAAATGCAGGCCCTTTACCAGGTTTAACATGTAAAAATTCGATTACTTTATAAATATCATTGTTGTATCTAATACAAAGTCCGTTTCTAATATCTGAAGTTGTTGCCATTATCTATATTTTATTTTTATTATTTTAATTTCCACTCGAATATCCTTTCATAATTCCTCTATGAGAATTTTTTATGAATAGAATAATATCATCACGCTCATTTGTAGCTTCCATTTCTGCTTCAATGATTTCAAGAGCTTGGGTATTGTTATGTTTCTTTTGATATAAGATTCTGTAAATATTTTGAATCTCTCTAATTTTTTCTGTATTAAACCCTCTTCTTCTCAACCCTATAGAGTTTATCCCTACATAAGATAAAGGTTCTTTTGCTGCTTTTGTAAATGGGGGTACATCTTTTCTTACAAGTGACCCACCAGAAACCATAGCATGCTGCCCTATATGAATAAACTGATGAATTGCAGATAAACCACCAATAATAGCGTGTGCACCTATAGTAACATGACCCGCTAGCGCAACACCATTTACAATAATGGCACTCTCTCCAATAACACAATCATGTGCAATATGCGTTGTTGCCATAATCAATACATTGTCACCAATTACTGTTTTACCAGAAGCAACAGTACCTCTATTAATGGTAACACATTCTCGAATGGTAACATCATTACCAATCACGGTTAATGAATCTTCACCATCAAATTTTAAATCTTGTGGAATTGCAGATATAACTGCTCCAGGAAATATACGGCAATTCTTTCCGATTCGAGCACCTTCCATTATTGTTACGTTAGATCCAATCCAAGTTCCTGAACCAATTTTTACATTTCCGTGGATAGTTGTAAATGGTTCTACAACAACATTACGGGCAATTTTTGCTTCGGGATGAATATATGCTAATGGTTGATTCATTTTTTAGAATTTAATTTTTAGAGGAAAATATGTTTGCAAAGTAATCATATTAATAAACTTAACTTACAATAACTTTGTTTGATTCATCATTTTATTTTTTCACAATTTGAGCCATTAATTGGGCTTCGGCTACTAATTTATTATTTGAATAAGCGTAGGCTTGCATGTTACAAATACCTCTTCTTATTGGCGTAATTAATTCACAACTAAAAATTAAAGTATCTCCGGGAAGCACCTTTCTTTTAAATTTAACATTATCCATTTTCATAAACAATGTTAAATAATTTTCCGGATCTGGTACCGTACTCAATACTAAAATCCCTCCTGTTTGTGCCATGGCCTCGACAATTAAAACTCCAGGCATTACCGGTGCACCGGGAAAATGCCCTACAAAGAAAGGCTCATTCATTGTCACATTTTTCATTCCTACAACCTTTGTTTCTGTCAATTCTAAAATACGGTCAATCAACAAAAATGGAGGGCGATGTGGCAGAATACTCATAATTTTATGAATATCCATCAATGGTTCTTCAGATAAATCAAATTGAGGAACTCTATTTCTTTTTTCTGTTTTAATAATTTTTGCTAATTTTTTTGCAAACTGCGTATTTACATAGTGCCCTGGTTTATTGGCAATTACTTTTCCGCGAATTCTTGTTCCTACCAACGCCAAATCACCAATAACATCTAGTAATTTATGACGAGCAGCTTCATTTGTCCAATGCAGTGTTAGGTTGTCTAAAATTCCGTTAGGTTTAACTGAGATTGTTTCTTTATTAAAAACTTTCTTTAACCGTTCTGTTATTTCAGGTGAAATTTCTTTATCAACATATACAATAGCATTATTTAAATCGCCACCTTTAATCAAATCATTTTCTAATAACATTTCAATTTCGTGTAAGAAACTAAATGTACGAGCATCTGCAATTTCAGTTTTAAAATCGCTCAGCTTTTCTAAAGATGCATTTTGAGTTCCTAATACTTTGGTGCCAAAATCAACAATTGTTGTTAGTTGATATTCATCCGAAGGCATCAAAATAATTTCACTGCCTGTATCACTATCCTTATAAGAAATAACTTCTTTTACGATATACTCTTCTCTTGGGCAATCTAACTCTACCATACCCGCATTTTCCAAGGCCTCAACAAAAAACTTTGAAGAACCATCCATTATTGGAGGCTCCGCAGCGTTCATTTCTATCATCAAATTGTCGATACCCAAAGCATAAGCAGCAGCCAAAACATGTTCAGATGTATTTATATTTACTCCATTTTTCTCAAGGTTTGTACCCCTCTGGGTATTTGTAACAAAGCACGCTTGTGCTTCAATAACAGGAGATCCCTCTAAATCAATTCGCATAAATGCATACCCTTGATTAATAGGTGCGGGTTTAAAAGTCATCGTAACTTCTTTACCTGTATGAAGCCCAACACCAGAAAGCGTTACTTCATTTTTTATTGTTGTTTGATTTTGGCTCATCTATTTTTCTTTTAAAGCTTTTAATTCTTTTTCTAATTCATTAATCTGCTTTGCTAATTTCGGAAAATTTCTGAAATGAATGTACGATTTATTCCAATCCATAAAATTAAAAGCATGTGATCCTTGAACAACTTCTTTATCGTTCAAGTTTTTTCCAACACCAGATTGTGCTTGAATTTTTACATCGTTTCCAATTATCAAATGTCCAGCAAAACCAACTTGCCCACCTATCTGGCAATTTTTACCAATTTTAGTAGAGCCTGCAATTCCTGTTTGAGATGCAATGACTGTATTCTCGCCAATATCAACATTATGTGCAACTTGAATCTGATTGTCTAGCTTCACTCCTTTTCTAATAACTGTTGACCCTAAAGTTGCTCTATCAATAGTTGTAGCAGCCCCAACATCAACATTATCTTCTAATATTACATTCCCTATTTGTGGCACTTTTTTATAAACTCCTTCTTCATTTGGAACAAAACCAAATCCGTCTGCACCTATCACAGAACCAGAATTAATCATACAGTTTTTTCCTATTTTGGTATCAGAATAAATTCTAACTCCAGAAAACACAATACAGTTATCATCAATTGTAACATTATCACCTATATAAGAGTTTGGATAAATTTTTACATTGTCACCTAATCGTACATTTTCGCCTATATATACAAAGGCCCCTATGTATGGACTTTCACCTACACTTGCACTCTTACTAATAAAACTCGGTTCTTCAATACCCGTTTTAGATAATTTAATTTGGTTATAAAATTCTAATAATTGTGTAAAGGCCTTGTATGCATCCTCAACTTTTAATAGTGTTGAGCTTACTTCTTTTTCTGGTTCAAAAGATTTATTTACAACAACCACCGAGGCTTCAGTGTCATAAATATGTGATGTATATTTTGGGTTGGATAAAAAGGTAAGAGATCCTTCCTTACCTTCTTCAATTTTAGAAAGTGTTGAAACCTCTACAAGAGGATCTCCAACTATTTCTCCTTCTAAAATTTCTGCGATTTGATTGGCTGTAAATTTCATGAATTGCAAAAGTATGAAAATTCTAAGTTTTACTAAAGCGTTGTTTCTACAAATAGGGAAACTACTTTAAAATTGATTTATAATATTTTTATGCTTTAAAAATTAAAACAACAATAAGGCTTACAAAACGCCCATAATCTCAGCAATAACAATAATAAGTACCAAAGCAAAAGGATATACCGTTGCATACGCAATTTGAGGAGCATTAGTTTCCGTCATAGAATCTGTAGCACTTAATCCGGGAGTTGAGGTCATCCCTCCTGTCAATGCTCCTAAAATTGATAACAAATTTAATTTTAGTAAATATTTACCGATCATTACTGTCATAAACATCGGAATTAGAGTTGTTAAGGCTCCATAAACAAATAGGATTGCTCCGTGTTCGTGAATTGCTGCTACCAAGCTTTCACCAGCTTTAATTCCTACAGGAGTCAGAAATAGTAACAACCCAAACTGGCGTAATACTTGATTTGCTGGCCCTGACAAATTCCAAATAACAGGTCCCGTTTTCCCTTTCCAACTTAAAAAAAGAGCAGTTAGCAAAACTCCACCTGTCAATCCTAAATTAAAATTGAAGTTTCCTAATGGTATGTTGATTGACCCTAAAATAATTCCGATAACAATACCAAAGGCCACAGGTAAAAAACTTGTTTCTCCAACTCTTTTCAAACTATCACCAAACAAGTTTGTGATGGCTGCTACATTGCCTTTAGTACAAGAAACTAAGACTTTATCTCCATAGCGCAACCTTGTTGTTGGTCTAGGAGATAAATCAATACTAGAGCGCCTAATTCTTGTAATTGTTGCTAAATAATTTTCTAGTAAATTTAATTCTGAAATTGATTTGTTTACTAAACTTTTACTACTTACTACATACCACTTAATCTCATATGTCCCACTTCTCGGAATTTTTTTATCGGTAGCATGCCCCAATAGAACTTCTACTCTTTTCAAAGCATTTTCTGAACCAACTGCTTTTATCATATCACCCGTTTCTAAAATGGTTTCGGAACAAGGAGTAACTGATTCATGATTTGGTTTCATGACACGAGAAATATTTGCTTTTGTCATAAATCGAATGTTCAATTCTTTGATTGTTTTACCATGAACATTCTCATTAGAAATAATAAAGTTCCTATTTAAAATAGACGGTGTATTTGCAATGATTTTTTCTTTAAATAATTTTTCTTCTTTTTCAATTGATACTCGAAATAATTTTGGACTTAATTTTACGAATAAAATGACTCCTAAAACCCCAAAAGGATAAGCAATACCATAGCCAATAGATGCCAATGGGGAGTGAGAAGATTGAATTGCTGCAGCTAAACCTGGGGTTGATGTCATTGCTCCGGTTAATATACCTATCATCATATTCATGTCAACTCCATAAAAGTATGAAATCCCTATGGCTACTATACCTCCAGTAATAACCGTAACTCCTGCTAACATCAATAATTTACTCCCTTCTTGTCGAAATGAAGTGAAAAATGTTGAGCCAGCTTGCATACCTATGGTATAAATAAATAACACCAATCCGATGTTTTGAATTATTGGTGATAGACTAAATTTAACTCCATACAAATTATATAAATACCCAAAGAAAATAGCTACAAAAATAACTGCTGAGAGGTCAAAATAGATTCCTTTGATTTTAATTTTACCTATTGCTATTCCTAACCCAATAACTAAGAATAGTACAAAATAATCTTGAGTAAGTAATTCTTGAATAAATTTCATACATTTATTATGATCTCGAAATTGTCATTAATTGATTCTACAAATATGACCAAAATTTAGCCATTGTACTTAATAAAAACTGAATTTTACAATCAGAAAATATTAAATACAATGGCAAATCTAATTCAAATAATTATTTTAATTTACATTTTATCTAAATGGTTAACTCTTCTTGAGGCCCTGCAGCAACAAGTGCTTTACCCTCTTCATTATCTGTGTACTTATCAAAATTAGTTACAAATAGTTTTGCAAGTCTAGATGCTTTTTTATTCCAATCTTCAACATTCTCATAAGTATCTCTTGGATCTAAAATATTATCATGAACTTCTTTTAATGATGTTGGAATTTCAAGATTAAAAATTGGCAAAACTTTTGTTTCAGATTTTTCAATTGATCCATCTAAAATACGATCAATAATGCCTCTTGTATCTTGTATTGAAATTCGCTTACCTGTTCCATTCCATCCGGTATTTACAATATAAGCAGTTGCATTATGCTCTTCCATTTTTTTAACTAATTCTTCACCATACTTTGTAGGGTGCAATGACAAAAAGGCTTCACCAAAGCAAGCTGAGAATGTTGGTGTTGGTTCAGTAACACCTCTTTCTGTCCCAGCAAGTTTAGCTGTAAATCCGGATAAAAAATGATATTTTGTTTGTTCTGGAGTTAACTTTGCAACAGGTGGCATCACTCCAAAAGCATCAGCCGTTAAGAAAATAACTTTTGTTGCATGTCCTGCTTTAGAAATTGGTTTTACAATATTTTCAATATGATAAATAGGATATGATACTCGTGTATTTTGCGTTAAAGAACCATCAGTAAAGTCAATTTTACCGTTTTCATCTACTGTCAAATTTTCTAATAATGCATCTCTCTTTATGGCATCATAAATATCTGGCTCAGCATCTTTACATAAGTTGATCGTTTTTGCATAGCAACCTCCTTCAAAATTAAAGATGCCATTATTGTCCCAACCGTGTTCATCGTCACCAATTAGTTCTCTTTTAGGATCTGTAGACAAAGTAGTTTTTCCAGTACCAGACAATCCAAAGAAAATTGCTACATCACCATCTTTTCCTTTATTAGCTGAACAGTGCATCGCAGCCATTCCTTTTAAAGGCAGGTAATAATTCATCATAGCAAACATCCCTTTTTTCATTTCTCCTCCATACCACGTTCCTCCAATTACTTGAATTTTTTCGGTTAAATTGAAAACCGTAAATACTTCTGAATTTAAACCGTGCTCTTCCCATTTGCTATTTACAGTTTCAGAACCGTTTAGAACTACAAAATCTGGTTCACCAAAGTTTTCTAATTCTTCTTTACTCGGACGCACAAACATATTTTTTACAAAATGTGCTTGCCAAGGCACTTCTACTATAAATCTAACTTTGAGTCGTGTATCTTCATTTGCCCCACAATAAGCATCTACCACATACAGTTTTTTGTTTGACAACTCTTCTAAAACAAGTGATTTTAAATCTTTCCAAACTTCTTTTGAAACAGGCTTATTATCATTCTTTGCTTTATCTGATGTCCACCAAATAGTGTCTTTTGTAATGGCATCTTCTACAATATACTTGTCTTTTGGAGAGCGACCTGTAAACTTACCTGTCATAACATTTATTGCTCCAAGTTCAGTTTTATATCCTTTTTCATAACCAACCAAAGAGTTGTCTAATTCATATTCATATAGCTCTTCATATGATGGATTATAAATGATTTCTTTGGGATTTTTAATTCCTAATTTGCTCAGTGAATTGATTACTGATTTTCTGAGAATTTCCATATTCTTTTTATTTAAAAATTGATTCTGTTTTATACAACAAATTTAATTTAACTTCTAAGTAACATTTGTGACATAAGTCATGTTTTAAAAATATTTTTAAAAATAACACCTTAAATAAAAAACAGAATTACTAACATCAAGGGTAAACATTTAAACTAATACTAAAACTTTATTTTAGGGTAACAAATAAAATGTTTGACTACAGGTTTAGATAATGTTTGAATGTTTAAATGATCAGATGCGTCAACAATATTTTTAACTGAATCATCTTTATACAAAATTTGAATTTGGTTGGCAACCTCGCTATATGCCTGATTAGAAACGGTATCTTGAATAAAAAAATAGGCCATTTCTTCATCAGTTAATTGTAAATCACCTTGAACTTCTTTTTTTGTTTGCGCTAAATTACCTTCATTAAATAAGTTGTTTTGAATTTTTACATACCACAATTTTCTATCAACTAACATTTTAGACAAAGCTGATAAAATTCGATCGTTGCAAGATGTCCATTCTTTAATTGCAGACAATACATCATAATCATCTAACTTAGAAAATATTTCTAAAGTATCATCAGTAAAATTATGTGTGTTTATTTGATGTTTTAGAAAATATGAAAGTGCAGAACTTGCACTTAATTCTGTACCTTTTTCGACTAGCTCTTTAGCTCGTTGCAAGATTTTTACTAAAATTTTTTCAGCTACTAAACCTGTTTTGTGAAGATATACTTGCCAATACATCAGTCTACGGGAAACAATAAATTTTTCGACTGAATAAATTCCTTTCTCTTCAATTACCAGAACATCATCTTTTACGTTGAGCATCGCAATCAACCTATCAGAATTGATATTACCTTCAGACACTCCGGTATAAAAACTATCACGTTTTAAATAATCTAATCGATCCATATCTAGCTGGCTACTGATTAGCTGATTTAAAAACATGCGTTTGTATTCTCCTTTAAAAATTTTAATAGCTAAAGAGAGCTTACCGTCAAACTCATCATTTAAGTCTTCCATAAATTTTAAAGAAATTTCTTCGTGGCTAATTCCTGTAACAATACTATGTTCTAATGCATGAGAAAAAGCTCCATGACCAACATCATGTAACAAAATGGCAATATAAACGGCATTCTCTTCTTCTTCAGAAACATCAACTCCCTTAAAACGTAAAACTCTAACAGCACGTTGCATTAAATAGATGCAACCAATTGCATGCTGAAAACGCGTATGATGTGCACCTGGATATACCATGTACGACATTCCCATTTGCGAAACACGTCTTAATCGCTGAAAATAGCGATGCTCAATTAAATCGAAAATTAAAGTGTTAGGAATTGTAATAAAACCGTAAATTGGGTCGTTAATAATTTTTAATTTGTTCGTTTTTTTAGCGGTCAAAATAATAAGGTTTATTTAACAGGTCTGGTTTAATCTCGACCAGATTTTCTATTTATTTTTGTCTTCTCAAGATTGATTGAGAGGATTACAAAATACAATTTAACGATAACAAAGATAACAATTAAGTATGAGTAATATACACATTTTATGGGTTGATGATGAAATAGATTTATTGAAGCCACATGTAATTTTCTTAGAAAAGAAAAACTATAAAGTAACAACTTGTACCAATGGTGCCGATGCAATTGACATAATTGAGAAAGAAAATTTTGATATTGTTTTTTTGGATGAGAATATGCCGGGAATGACAGGTTTGGAGACATTAACAGAGATAAAATCTAAAAATGCAAACCTTCCTATTATCATGATTACTAAAAGTGAGGAAGAATACATTATGGAAGATGCAATTGGTAATAAAATTGCTGACTATCTTATTAAACCTGTAAACCCGATGCAAATTTTATTGAGTTTAAAAAAGAATTTGGATCATTCGCGTTTGGTTTCTGAAAAAACAACTTCTAACTATCAACAAGAGTTTAGAAAAATTTCGATGGATTTGGCAATGGTAAATTCGCATGAAGAATGGGTAGAGTTGTATCAAAAGTTAGTGTATTGGGAGTTACAATTAGATACTATTAATGATCAAGGGATGATAGAAATTTTAGAAAGCCAAAAGCAAGAAGCAAATGCTCAGTTTTTTAAATTCATCAAAAAAAATTATACAGATTGGTTTCATTACGATGATAAACCAACACTATCTCATACGCTATTCAAAGACTGTGTTGTTCCAAATCTTGACAAAGAAAACGGAGCCTTATTTGTAGTCATTGACAACCTTAGGTATGACCAATGGCGCTTGATTGAGCCTTTGATTGAAAATCATTATAAGAAGTCAAAAGAAATACCTTTCTATAGTATTTTACCAACTGCGACGCAATATTCTAGAAATGCGATTTTCGCTGGATTAATGCCATCAGAAATGGAAAAAATGCATCCTCAATATTGGAAAAACGACACTGATGAAGGAGGTAAAAACTTATATGAAAATGAATTCTTAACAGAACAAATTAGAAGATTAGGCTTAAACCTTAAACACGAATATTTTAAAATTACTAATTTAAAAGCTGGGAAACAGTTAGCAGACAATTACAAATCGACCAAAGAAAATGATTTAACAGTAATTGTTTATAATTTTGTAGATATGCTCTCTCATGCCAAAACTGAAATGGATGTTATTAAAGAATTGGCTGATGATGACAAGGCTTACAGATCGTTAACAGAAAGTTGGTTTAAGAATTCTCCTTTATTAGAAATCATTCAGAAGGCACAAGAAATGGGGCAAAAACTAATTATCACTACAGACCACGGAACAATCAATGCTAAAGTGCCAACAAAAGTTATTGGCGATAAGAATATCAGTTCAAATTTACGCTACAAAACAGGAAAGAGTTTGTCATATAATGATAAAGATGTATATGCTGTTAAAACTCCGAAAGATATTTTCTTACCAACAATAAATATGAATAGTTCATTTATTTTTGCAAAAGAAGATTTGTTTTTTGCATACCCAAATAATTACAATCACTTTGTAAAATATTATAAAAACACTTATCAACATGGTGGTATTTCATTAGAAGAAATGATTATTCCGTGTGTTATTTTAGATCCTAAATAGGTTAATTAAGAAATGGTTAAATAAAAGATATTATCAGCTTGAAACAAAACTATACACTCAACCAACTTCCAAACATTGCCAAAGAAATTCTAGCAACTACTACTTGCAAAGTTTTATTGTTTAATGGTTTAATGGGTGCTGGTAAAACTACGCTTATAAAAGAGTTGGTTAAACAATTGGGGATTAAAGACATTGCCAACTCCCCTACTTTTTCATTGGTAAATGAATACCAAACCACAAAAGGTGAAAAAATATATCACTTTGATTTTTACAGAATTGAATCAGAAGAAGAAGCTTATGATATAGGAATTGAAGATTATTTTTATGACAACCATTGGTGCTTTATTGAATGGGGCGAAAAAGTAAAAAATTTATTACCTTTAGAAATTGTAAACATTAATATTGTTGCAATAACTGATAACCAACGAACCATAGAAATTGACTGAGATGAGTAAAAAAACATCTTCACCATTTAGCAAAGAACAATTAATGCCCCAGGAAGAAATGCTTGAGGTAGCTAGAGAAAAAGGAGAACTTTTTATTGGAATTCCGAAAGAATATTACGCACAAGAAAAACGAGTTTCTCTAACACCAGATGCAGTTTCGGCTTTAACCACTCACGGACACAGAGTTGTAATAGAAACAGGTGCAGGAGATGGCTCTAATTTTTCAGATGTTGACTATTCTGAAGCTGGAGCAAAAATATCTTATGATGTAAAAGAAGCTTTTGCCTGTGAAATTGTTTTAAAAGTAGAACCACCATCACACAAAGAAATTGAAATGATGCACCCACAAAGTGTATTATTTTCAGCACTTCAATTAAAAACACAATCAAAAAAATATTTCGAATTATTAGCTAAGAAAAGAATTACTGCCGTCGCTTTTGATTTTATTAGAGATAGCGCTGGTGCTTATCCTGTTGTAAAATCGTTGAGCGAAATTGCTGGAGTTGCATCTATACTCATTGCAAGTGAAATTATGAGTTCAGACAAAACTGGTAATGGTTTGTTAATGGGTAATATTGGAGGCGTACCTCCAACAGACGTTGTTATTATTGGCGCAGGTACTGTGGGCGAATTCGCTGCGCGATCTGCCATAGGTCTTGGAGCTAGAGTTAAAGTTTTTGACAACTCACTTTCTAAACTCAGACATATTCAGCATAGTTTAGGGAGTTTAATTTATACTTCTACTATACAACCAAAAACATTACAAAAAGCTTTAATGCGCTGCGATGTTGCCATTGGTGCAATACGCGGTAAAACACGCTCTCCAATTATTGTTACAGAACAAATGGTCGAAAACATGAAAGATGGTGCCGTAATTGTTGATGTCAGTATTGACCGAGGAGGATGTTTTGAAACTTCTGAAGTGACGTCCCATAAAAGTCCAACTTTCGAAAAACACGGAATCATACATTATTGCGTACCTAATATCCCCTCAAAATATGCGCGTACAGCTTCAGTATCTATCAGTAATATCTTTACACCCTATCTTTTAAATATTGGGGAAGAAGGTGGATTCGAAAATGCGGTACGATTTGATAGAAGTCTGCAAAAAGGAATGTATTTTTATCATGGAATTTTAACCAATAAATCTGTTGCAGATTGGTTCGGGCTTCCTTTTAGAGATATTAATTTGTTGATTTTATAAATCTCAATTGTACTACTTCTGCCATCTACCAATAATGTAAAACGAGTACTCTTATTTATTTGACATCTGTAGAATTTAAATACTTTCTATTCAACTTACCAATTCATAAAAAAGAGTATATTTGATTCACTCATTATAATAATTAATATACCCTATGTCAATTGCTGAGAACCTGCAACTAATCAAAAATGAACTCCCAAAAAAAGTTACGCTTGTAGCTGTTTCTAAAACAAAGCCTATAACATCTATTATGGAAGCTTATGGTGCAGGGCAACGTATTTTTGGAGAGAATAAAATTCAGGAAATGGTTGATAAGCAATTGCAACTTCCAGGAGATATCAGATGGCATATGATTGGGCACTTACAACGAAATAAAGTAAAGTATATGGCTTCTTTTGTAAGTTTGATTCATGGTGTTGATAGCATCAAAACTTTAAAGGAGATAAACAAACAAGCTAAGAAACACAACAGAGTAATTGATTGTTTGCTACAAGCCAAAATTGCTACTGAAGCTACCAAATTTGGATTATGCGGAATTGAAATTGCAACTATATTGAATTCACTAGAAGTAAAAGAGTTTAAAAATATCAATATTGTTGGATTGATGGGAATGGCAACTTTTACTGATGACAAGAAACAAGTCAGGAAAGAATTTAATAATTTAAAAGTGTTGTTTGATAAGTTTAAAACAAATCATGAAGAACTAAAAATTGTCTCTATGGGGATGAGTAGTGATTTTAAACTTGCCATAGAAGAGGGAAGCACAATGATAAGAGTTGGAAGTTCCATTTTTGGAAACAGAAATTAAAATATAAATCAACCCAAAACAGATTTAAAATAAGTGTACGTAATTTTAGATATAGAAACCACCGGAGGAAAGTATAATGAAGAAGGAATCACTGAAATTGCAGCCTACAAATTTGATGGTCACGAAATTGTTGACCAATTAATTACGCTCGTAAATCCAGAAAAAGAAATTCAGCCTTTTGTAGTAAGACTCACTGGCATTAATAATGGAATGCTTAAAAATGCTCCCAAATTTCATGAAATTGCAAAAAGGATTGTTGAGCTTACAGAAGGTTCTATTATGGTTGCACACAATGCAAATTTTGATTATCGCATTTTAAAAACGGAATTTAGACGTTTAGGGTTTGACTTTAATAGAGAAACGCTTTGCACTGTTGAACTTACTAAAAAATTAATTCCTGATTTAGAGTCTTATAGTTTAGGAAAATTATGTAAAACTCTTTGTATTCCTGTTTCAAATAGGCATAGAGCAGAAGGTGATGCTTTAGCTACTGTTAAATTATTTAAATTATTGATTGACAAAGATGTAAATAAAGAAATCATTAAGAGTAATATTAAACAGGGCATAGGAAAAGAACTCCCTTCTAAATTACAAAACATCTTAGATGATGTTCCATCAAAAACAGGTGTATTTTATGCGCACAAAGAAAATGGAGATATCCTATATATTGGAGAAGGCAAAAACATGAAGAGAAGTGTAAATAAACTCTTTTTAAAAACTTCAAAAAAAGGAAAACTATTACAAGAATCTTTAAGCTCTGTTTCTTATGAAGAAACTGGAAACGATTTAATAGGAAAGCTAAAATATTACAACGAGTTGATGATTAATAAACCGAGTTTTAATTTTTACTTCCCTAAAAAAGTAGGCATAACAGCCTTAAGCAATCCTAATTTACTTATTATAGATAAGGGGAGACATACCGGAGAAAAATCAGTAGTACTTGTTGAAAACAACATACTACTGGGCTTTTGTTTTGTTGACTTAGCTTACCAAATAGAGCATGCCGAAGTATTGAAATCATTACTAACACCCATTAAGAATAGTCAAATGAATCGACATGTTTTTAAAACCTATCTCCAAAAAAACAAAGTAGAAAAAATTGTTAGATTTTAAATAACTTCATGAAAAAAATTGCTCCATCACTCCTACTCTTTTTTATCTGTTTTCAATCGTATAGTCAAAAAAATTATGAATTTGGAAATGTTACTCCTAAGGAATTAAACATGAAAGTTTATGATAAAGATTCAACAGCCAATGCTGTTGTATTATATGAGCAAGGGGATGTTGAATTTTTTGAAACCACTAGCTTTTTTGCAATTCGGACAACGGTTTACACTAAAGTAAAAATTTTAAGTAGCGAAGGGTTAGATGAGGCCACGGTAGAATTTATTATCTACGATGATAGGTTAAAAAAAGAAAGAATTAAAAAAATTAGAGGAATAACACATAACGGAAATTCAATAACTGAATTAAGTGATGATGCAATCTACGAAACTGAGCTTTCAGAAAATTTAAAAAAAATAGCTTTTACCCTACCTAATGTTAAAATTGGGAGTGTAATAGAATATAGTTACGTCTTTGAAACTCCATTCACATTTAAATTTAAGGGATGGGATTTTCAATCATATATTTCAAAAGTTAAAAGTGTCTTTATTGCCGAAATTCCACCAAATTTTAAATACAATCGCTCATTAATTGGGTCTCTAAACTTGAGTACAAATGAAGCCGTAATAAAAGAAAATTGCTTTGCTTACCTTAATATGGCAGGCTTTTTTGAATGTGAAAAATTAACCTATGCAATGGTTGATATACCGGCCTTTATTGAAGAAGATTATATGACAGCTTCTTCGAATTTTATTTCTAGGATAGTTTTTGAATTAGCTCACTATGAAAGAAATGATGGGAAAAATTGGAAATTTACTCAGAACTGGAAAGAAGTTGATAACCATTTTAACAATGATGATAGCATTGGTGGCCAATTGAGAAGGAACTCCTTCTTTAAAAAGAATATCCCTGCAGATATCCTCAACGAAAAAGATTATTTAACCCGCGCAATTAAAGTTTTTCAATTCATTCAAAATCATTATTCATGGAACGGCAACCAAAGTTTATCTGCTAAAATGAGTGTTCGCAAAGCCTTTGGCGACAACAAAGGCTCGGTGGGTGAAATTAATTTATCACTTATAAATGCTTTGAATTCCTGTGATATTGAGGCTGAACTTGTTTTATTATCAACTCGTAATAATGGAGCGCCGAGTAAAGTTCATCCTATAATCTCAGACTTTAACTATATAATCGCAAAAATTGAAGTTAATGAAAAATCAATATTTTTAGATGCTTCTGACAAAACTATGAGCTTTGGAATGCTCCCTTTTAGATGTTTAAATGGCGATACTAGAGTAATGGACTTTAAGTATGGTATCTATTGGGAGCAGGTAAAACCATATACACCTACCAAGCAGAAAATCAATATGCTTTTGAATTTTGACAATGCTGGAAATACAAAAGGAAAAATGAGAATTACTCATTATGGGTATAATGCTATAGATGCCAGAGAAAAATTTAATTTGCTGAAAAAGGATGATTACATACTAGATATTGAAGATGAGAATGACAATCTTATCATAAAAAATTATGAAAATAAAAATCTAAAGAAAAAAGGAAAATCATTCACAGAAAATTTTGATATTGAAATTGAGAATGATATTTCTATCAGCGACAAAATTATTATCAATCCTTTTTTTATTGCACAAATAAAAGACAATCCATTTAAATTAAATTCTAGACAATACCCTGTAGATTTTGGATTTACTAAAAAGAAGGAATTTATTATTACCATCGCAATACCAGCTATTTTTAAAGTTGAATCTATGCCTTCTAACAAAAGCATTGTATTGCCTAATAGCAAAGGTGAAATGACATATTCATCGAGTGTTAAAAATAATAAAATAAGTATTAATTTTAAATATTCAATTAATGAAGCAGTCTTTTATAATGATGAATATCAAAATTTGAAAGAGTTTTATAATCAAATCATTCTCTCCCAAAACGAACCAATTATTTTAAGCCTAGCATCTAATTAACCAAAAGTTTATGAAAAAAATTGCTCCATCACTCCTACTCTTTTTTATCTGTTTTCAATCGTATAGTCAAAAGAAAAATGACGACTATAAATTTGGAAAAGTTACCCAGTCAGAATTAGAAATGACTACATATAAAAAAGACACCACTGCTAATGCAGTGGTACTCTATGAACACGGCTATACAGATTTTTCGGTTACAAATACACGCTATATCATTAGAACAACAGTATATAAAAAAGTGAAAATTTTTAATAATGAAGGATATAGTAATGCTACTATCGAAGTTTACTTATACAAAGGAGATAGAGCTACGGAGAAATTAAAAAACATCAAAGGTATTTCTCATAACATTGCTATAAGTAGTATAAAAATTGGTAAAAAAGATATTTTTGAGACTGAAGTTTCAGACAAATTTAGAAAAGTATCATTTACATTACCAAACATTAAAGATGGTACCGTAATAGAATATATGTACACTATCGAATCGCCTTTTTTTCACAATTTTACTGGATGGGATTTTCAAGAGGATATTCCTAAAATAGAAAGTGTCTTTAAGGCATCAATACCAGGAAATTTCATCTATAATAGAGATATTATAGGATCATTAAAGCTTTTTAAAAATATTGCTGTCATAAAAAAGAAATGTTTTTCAATTCCGGGTGTGGTAGGCTATTCTGATTGTGAAAATCTAACGTATTCAATGAAAGATATTCCAGCATTTATCGAAGAAGATTACATGACTTCTGCAAAAAATTTTAAAGCTAGAATTAAATTTGAGATGTCAAAATACCAAAGCTTTTCTGGAGAAATTATAAAGTACACATCCACTTGGAAAGCTGTAGACAAAGACTATAAACGAGATAAAGATATTGGTGGGCAATTAATGCGTAAAGATTATTTTAAAAAAATAATTCCCGATGAAGTGTTATCAGAAAATGATATTTTAAAACGTGCAAAAAAAGTATATTATTTTATTCAAAATCATTATTCATGGAATGAAGATTATAAAATATTCTCAAACATGAATGTAAAAAGAGCTTTTAAAAATAAGGTTGGTTCTGTTGGAGAAGTAAATATATCTCTAATAAATGCTTTAGACGCAAGTGGTATTGATGCAGAGATGGTTTTATTATCAACACGAAACAACGGAACACCAACTAAAATTCACCCTGTAATTTCAGACTTTAACTATATTATCGCAAAAATTAAAGTTGGTAATAAGATCTATTTTTTAGATGCGACTGATGAAAATTTACCTTTTGGAGTATTGCCGCAAAGATGTCTAAATGGGGATGCTAGAGTTATGGATTTCAAAAATGGGAGTTATTGGGAAACCATAGAACCAATTACTACAACTCAAGACAAAACCACTATGATGTTGACTTTAGATGAAGAAGGCGAGTTGGAAGGAAAAATGAGAGTGAGTCATTTTGGCTATGATGCTATTGACAAACGCAAAGAAATTAAAACCAAAAAAGAAGAAAAGTACATAGAAAATTTAGAGGATATTAATGAAGGTTTAGAAATAGTTTCATACAAAAACACAAATCTCAATGAGATTGAAAAATCACTAATAGAAGAATTTGATTTAATTATTGATGGAGAAAGTACCATAGGAGATAAATATTACCTCTACCCTTTCATATTTGATCGCTTAGAAGAAAATCCATTTAAATTAGAAATGCGTCAATACCCTGTTGATTTTGGGCATCCATGGAAAACAGATTTTGCTTTAACTATAATAATCCCCGAAGGGTTTGAAGTAGAAACTATGCCAAAAAATAAAAGCATGGCATTACCAAATAAGAAGGGCTATTTTATGTTTAATACAACTGTAAAAAATCAAAAAATAAGTTTGAGTTTTAAATTTATTCTTAATAATCCCTATTTTTACAGTAATGAATATGCTTACTTAAAAGAATTATTTAAACAAATGATTATCATTCAAAATGAACCTATTGTTTTAAAGCGTTTATAAAAAATGTCAAAACAGAAAAAACCTTTTCCTAAATGGAAATATAAACTTCATGAAATTATATATGGGGCAAATACACCTACAGGTAAGTTTTTTGATATTGCTTTATTAATTGCAATTTTAGTAAGTATCATAGTAGTAATGCTAGAGAGTGTTACCTCTATCGACCAACAATATCACAAAATTTTAAATATTACAGAATGGGCAATAACAATACTATTTACTGTTGAATACATTGCCAGAATTATTTCTATTAAAAAACCCCGTGTTTATATTTTTAGTTTTTTTGGTATTGTAGATTTATTATCAACCATACCAAAATACCTTTCGCTTTTCTTAGCAGGTTCACATGCATTAGTATTGTTAAGAGCATTACGATTACTAAGAATTTTTAGGATTTTAAAATTAGTTCGTTATTTAGGAGCATCAGATAAATTATCAAAAGCCTTAATGGCAAGTAGAGCAAAAATATCTGTGTTTTTGTTTGCTGTTGTAATTTTGTGTACAATACTAGGTACAGTAATGTATTTAGTAGAAGGCAGTAGTGATAGCGGGTTTACAAGCATTCCTAGATCTATTTATTGGGCAATTGTTACACTAACTACAGTTGGCTATGGAGATATACATCCTATAACACCACTCGGGCAATTTATTGCCTCAATTATTATGATTTTAGGTTATGGTATTATTGCTATTCCAACAGGAATTGTGAGTGCAGAGTATGTAAAAGATGCACAAAGAGATAAAGTGCATACCAATACTCAAGCTTGTTCAGCATGCAATGCAACCAACCATATTGATGATGCAAAATTTTGCTTTGAATGTGGAAATGAATTGAATGCTTACGATGAAGAATAAAACTCTAATTAGCATTGTTGGAGCAACAGCAATTGGCAAAACTACTTTGAGTATAACACTTGCACAATATTTTAATGCACCGATTATTTCTAGTGATTCCAGACAATTTTATAAAGAAATGAAAATTGGCACTGCAGTTCCTTCGGATGATGAATTGACTGCAGCAAAACATTATTTTATTCAGAATAGATCAATACATAACGATTATAATGTTGGGCAGTTTGAACGTGATGCATTAAAAAAATTGGATGAATTATTTAAAGATCATAACATCGTGATTATGGTTGGCGGAAGTGGGTTGTATGTAGATGCTATATTAAATGGACTGGATTATTTTCCTGATGTTGATTCAAAAATTAGAACTCAATTAAATTCTGAACTCATAGAAAACGGATTAAAACCTCTTCAAGAAAAACTAAAAAAAATGGATGTTGAGAGTTATAACTCTATAACTATTGACAATCCGAAGAGAGTTATAAGAGCTTTAGAAATTTGTATTGGTACTGGAAGGCCTTACTCCTATTTTAAAAATAAACCCAAAGCTACTAGAAATTTCACCCCAATTAAAATTGGTTTAAATGCTGATAGAGAATTGATGTATGAGCGTATCAATATGCGAGTTGGTATCATGTTAAAAAACGGATTGCTAGACGAAGTAAAATCACTTCATCAATATAAAGAATTAAACGCTCTACAAACTGTGGGCTACCGAGAGTTGTTTTTTTATTTAGATGGTAATTGCGATTTAGAGTTTGCTATTTCAGAAATTAAAAAGAATACTCGACGTTTTGCAAAAAGACAAGTAACTTGGTTTAAAAGAGACTCCAAAATTACTTGGTTTAATTTTAAGACATACCACAAAAATATTATCAACCATATCGAATCACTAATTAAAAAATAGAATAGTGTATTCATAAACATTAACCAAACAAATTTCATCAATTTATGGAAACAACCGAAACTAGCTCATTTGAATCTTTCGAAAATTCATCGCTATCAATTAACTCAATCTTATTTCTGAAAGAAACAGGAAAGTGGGCAAAATTCTTATCAATTGTTGGATTTGTTTCGATGGGCATTATGATTATTGCAGCCCTTTTTGCTAGTACACTACCAAATACCATACCTGGCTTAGAGAATACATTGATGTCTTCAGCAGGTTTAATTAGTAGTCTTTATGTGCTAATGGCAGCTATTTATTTTTTTCCTTTTTACTACTTATTTCAATTTTCAAATAAAATTAATAAAGCATTTAAACTAAAAGATAATCGTTTGTTAGAAGACAGTTTCAAAAATTTAAAATCACATTACAAATTTATAGGTGTATTTACATTGATTTTTATTTTGTTCTATATAGTCCTTATATTTATGGCCGTTTTTGCTGGATTATCAGGTGACTTCTAATAAATAATTATGAATTATAAAAAGTATCTTAAGAGAATTCTAAAATTGTTTTTACGATTTTTAATTATTGTTGCTGTATTAGGTTTGTCAGGATATTTTTATGTGTATCTGAATCAAGAAAAATTTTTCTTTCAGCCAAAAGTACTAGCAAAAGATTATCAATATCAATTCGACACTAAATTTGAAGAATTTGATATAGAAGTTACACCCAATATAAATCTAAATTCTTTACTGTTTAAGGCAAAAGATTCTGCGAAGGGATTAATTTTATATTTTCACGGAAATGCTGGAGCACTACATGAATGGGGGTTAAGAGCTCCTTTATACACTAATAACAATTATGATTTACTTATGGTTGATTATCGTGGTTATGGCAAAAGTGATGGCTATTATTCTGATGAAGCTCAAATTTATAATGACGCACAAAAAGTGTATGACTTTGCAAAGACTAAATACAAAGAGAAAAATATTATTGTTTTAGGTTTTTCTCTTGGTTCCGGATTTGCAGCCTATGTAGCTTCTAAAAACAATCCGAAATTATTGATATTAGAAGCACCTTATTATGCTTGGGACGAATCAATTTCTAACATTGCTCCTTTCCCAAAATGGATGGTAAATTATGAGATACCCACTTATGAATTTTTAAAAAGTGTTTCTAGCCCTATCAAGATATATTACGGTAGTAGAGATTTTTTAATTGATCCTAAAAAGAATGCCATCCCCTTAAAGAAATTATATCCTAAAAAAATTGATGTAACCATCATTGACTTTGCTGGCCATAATGGTATCTACATTACCAAGCAGTATTATGATATTTTAAAAGAGTTGTTGAATTAACCCTAAAAGATTGCTTTGCAAAGGCAATTTAGAGAAACATTAAAATTATAATTATTCTTCTTTAATTATTCTTCTTGCCGGTACAGGAGCATCTATACCTTCTTCTTTTAGTTTAGAAAATATAGTTAATGCAATTTCATGCTTAGATCGAAAACCATCAGAAAATGTAGTCCAATACCACAATTCAAATTTTAGGTTTCCATCATCGTCAAATCCCATAAAATAAGTAAATGGACTTGGATCTTTATACACATTTTTATGTGCTAAAGCAATTGCATTTGCTAAATTTAAAATGTCTTCTGGGATTACATTTGAAGCAGTTCTAAATAAAACTTTAGATTTTCTATCTCTATCACTCAAGGTCCAATTCACTACCTTTTTAGAAATCAAATCACCATTTGGAATAATTGCCTCATATCCATCATAAGTTTTTATATTACTTGACCTTACACCAATATTTGTTACCACACCAAATTCATTATCTACTTCAATAGTATCTCCTAAATTAATGGGGCGTTCGAATGCTAAAATCAATCCTGAAATAAAATTGAGCACTATATTTTGCAAACCAAATCCAATACCAACACCCAAAGCACCTATTATAAATCCAAGTTTACTTAAATCAATTCCTGCAGATGTAACTCCCACATAAAAACCAATAAAAATTAATCCAATTCTTAAAACAAGTGAAATTCCAGGAGCGATTCCTCTAGGTAGTATAGATACCATCCATTCATCTAGAAAAATGGATGCTACTAATTTTGCTATTAAAATAGTAATGGTAAAGATTATTATAAAGGAGAGAATACCTCCCAATGAAATTGTTGTTTCTCCAAGCAGCCAAGTCAGGTGCAACGATTTATCAATCCACGCCATTAAAAACCCTAATACTTCAAACCCTTTTACGGTAAAGAGCATCCAAATTACCATTCCTGTCCAAAATAAAATAGGCTGAAATCTTTTATGAGTGGCATCAACAATTGTTGTAACTGCTTGCAATTCAAATTTTGTTCTAAGCTTAAATAGTAATACAATAATGCTTGTAATTATTTTGACGGATGTATAAAGAACCATCAATAAAACAATAGATGTTAGTACTCCTTTGAATAGAAATTTTGAAAAGCCAACCATACCAATTATATTGGTAATAATTGCAACTATCAAAATTAACATATAAAATGGCGTAACTAATCTATAAATTTTGTTAATTCTAATAAAGTCTCCAGGTTTTTCTTTGATTAATTTGTTACTATTTCTCAAAATGATGTATAGTATTACTAATCTCAGCAACAATATAATCCTAGATAAAAAAGAGCCAAATTCTAAATAAGTTGCTCCAATACCAGTTAAATAAATAAGCAAAATTCCAACTAAATAAATAACAAATTTTGGGTGGGTTAGTTTAGGTAAAATCCTAATAACTCCAAATAATATAATGAGTATAAAAAACTCAGCAACATTCGGAATTAATGCTTCATAAAAAAAGGCTGAAATTAAAACACCTACAACTGCAGTTGAAGCATATGGGTTTTTTAAGATTATTTTTGATTGTATCTCAACTGGGTTCGATAAATCTTTCAGTTTTACAATCCATCGTTTCTTTACATTTATCAATAATAAAAAAATTAATAAAATAAAAATCCCTTGTAAAATGGCAACTTTTGAATTCGTAGCATAAAACTCTAAAATTGCTTTTTTATTAACATTCAGCTGCTCTGTAAAACCTTTTCTTTTTAATTGAGATTCCGAGACTTCTAACTGCGTAATAGAGTCTGACATCTTCCATATAGGATTGCTATCAAAAATAAAGTATTCCTTTTTAAAGGTTAACTCAACATCATCTATTTTTGATAATACTTCATCGTTAATTAAAATAACCTCAGTTAATGTTTTATTAATAGAGTAAATAGCTTCTAACCTAAATGTTGCCATGTCAATAACTTCGGCAAGGTTCTCTATGATACCATCTAAATTATCAAAAACTGACTCAGAGCTAATATTCTTTGTGAGTTCGTCTTTCGTGAATTTCCATTTATCAATTTCAATAACAATTTTATCACTAAGCTCACTAACCTCTTCTATTCTTATATTTATTCTTTTTTGGTAGTCTTTTAAATCAGATTTATAGTTTTGCCATTTAACTTTTCTTATTTTCAAATCTCGCCTAGAAATAGTTTCTATTTCTAGTAGTAATGAATCCCTATAAATGTTTATTTCTTCATATTTGATGATAAGAAGCGAATCTACTTCAGCAATTGTACCACTTGGAATCAATATATCCTTGTATCCTGTTAACTGTAGATTTACTCTCTCACTTTCTTTAGATATATCATTGATTGCAAAAGCTGATTTTTCAACCTTAATCCCTTCTACTTCTTTTTTAGATTCTTCTTGTGAATAAATAAAAAATGAAAAGAATAAGCCAAATAAAAAGGTAATATACTTTGTAGGAATAAATAAAAAAGGGCGATACATAATTGCTGTTTAAAAGAAATAGCAATATAGTTTAAAATAAATTTAGATAAAATTATAAAAGAAACTACTTCTAAACAAATAGTTTTCTCTTATAAACTACATACATTCTATTGACATGTTCTCAATCTTTACTTGATTGGTTAGCACTACTAAACCTGTGAAGAATAATCATTACCAAGTGGTAGCTCGATATTTAAAAAAACTACCGTTGTAGGGAAAATTAATGGGACGAATTAATATGTTGCAGAATAAATAAAACGGCCTTAACAAGCTAATTGAAAAAGACAACTATTTGGGGTTACCAATCAAAGCCGTTTAAAACGGGGATACTCTTTTATATTTTTGTTCTAATTATAGTACAAATGTATAGCCGATTATTCCTTTAAAATTGATTATTTGTGTGAAGTGACTCTATTTATAAGCGAAGTATCTTTTTTAATCTGTGAAGTTGATTTTCTAAAATTAAAACATAAAAAAGGCAGCCATTAAAGACAGCCTTAAACTAATTTTTATAAATAAATTATCTTCGAGAATAATTCGGAGATCCCTTGGTAATAGTTACATCATGCGGGTGACTCTCTACAATACCTGATGAAGTAATTTTTACGAACATTGCTGTTTTCTGAGTTTCAATATCTTTAGCTCCGCAATAACCCATTCCTGCTCTTAAGCCTCCAATAAATTGATGCATTGTTTCGGTCAATTCACCTTTGTAAGGTACACGACCAACTATCCCTTCCGGGACTAATTTTTTAATATCGTCTTCAACATCCTGAAAATATCTATCTTTAGAACCAGATTTCATTGCTTCAACTGAACCCATTCCGCGATATGATTTAAATTTACGTCCTTCAAAAATAATAGTCTCACCTGGGGATTCTTTGGTACCTGCCAATAATGACCCTAGCATAACCGTATCAGCACCTGCAGCAATAGCCTTTGGAATATCTCCTGTATAGCGAATACCTCCATCAGCAATTACAGGAACACCACTACCTGCTAATGCTTCTGCAACTTGTATCACTGCTGATAATTGAGGAAAACCTACTCCTGCAACAACCCGAGTTGTACAGATAGACCCTGGACCTATACCTACTTTAACAGCATCTGCTCCTGCAGCTACCAAATCTTTTGCTGCTGCAACAGTAACTATATTTCCTGCAACTACATCTAAATTTGGATGTACTTCTTTTATTTCTTTTAATTTGTTGATAATATTAATTGAATGCCCGTGTGCAGAATCTAATACTACAGCATCAACTCCTACATTTACCAACGCACTTACACGTTCTAAACAATCTGGAGTTACACCAATTGCAGCTGCAACTCGTAAACGCCCATAACTATCTTTATTGGCATTAGGATTTTCTTTTACTTTAATAATATCACGAAATGTAATCAATCCAACCAACTTATAATCTGCATCAACTACAGGTAATTTTTCAATTTTATTGTCTTGTAAAATAACTTCGGCTTGTTTAAGCGAAGTTCCTTTTGCAACCGTTACTAAATTTGCTGAAGTCATGACTTCTTCAATCTTACGGCTGTTATTTTTTTCGAATCTTAAATCTCTGTTAGTTACAATTCCAATCAAAGTTTCTGAAATATCAACAACTGGGATTCCTCCAATGCTATATTCTTTCATTAACGCTTTTGCATCAAAAACAGTATCATCTTTACCAATAGTAATCGGTTCAATAATCATCCCAGATTCAGAACGTTTTACCTTTCTAACCTCTGCTGCTTGCTGCTCAATCGTTAAGTTTTTATGCAATACTCCTATGCCTCCTTCACGAGCCATAGCAATCGCCATAGCAGATTCTGTAACAGTATCCATTGCTGCAGAAATAATAGGAACATTTAATGAAATATTTTTTGTGAATTTTGTTTGAAGATTTACCTCGCGTGGTAATACTTCTGAATAGGCAGGAATTAATAATACGTCATCGTATGTTAATCCTTCTCCGACAAATTTTGATGCGTTTGAAATCATGATGCAATTAAGATTTAATTGCGTGCAAATTTAGATATTATTTTTGGAACTTCTACAACTATTGTCACATTTGATTTTAGTTCACTTTATGCTTTCATTGAAATATTCAATATTCTGATTCGGACACAATCGAAAGTTTATTAAGTCTTTAAATATTTAAATGAGTAATTACAAAACACACAAGTAATAGCTAGTCATTGGGTTCATCTTAAATTTCACACTTTTTTGACACAATTTTACAATTGAAAATACCCAAATAAAACCTTTCATCTTAAGTTTGAAAAAAACATCATGATGAAAAAATATTGTTTATTACATATCAGCCTTTTAGTCCTTAGTATATTTCTTGTTTGTTCATGTAAAGGAGAATCTTATTCAAACGCCGAAAACGAGAACTTCATTAAAAAAACTAAAGCTAAAAAAATTGAAGAAGTCGTAAGCCTGTATTCAGACTATGGAGGTTTTAATGGTGCTTTATTAGTTTCTCACGAGGGCAAAGTTGTTTTCAAAAAAGGATTTGGGTTCGCCAACTTGGAATGGGAAATCCCGAACCAAACTGATACAAAATTTAGAATAGCTTCTATCACAAAACCTTTTACAGCTATGCTCATTATACAATTGGTTGCTGAAGAAAAATTAGATTTGCACAAACCTATTACTACCTATTTACCCAACTATCCTAAAAATAATGGAGAAAAAATAACCATTCATCATCTGCTTACTCATACTTCAGGGACTGTAAGGGATTATGAATCTGAGCTACCTATCAATAAGTATCCTGATAGATATAGTCTAGTAGAATTAGTTAAACAATACTCAAACCTACCTCTTAAGTTTGAGCCAGGAGAAAAGTTTGATTATAGCAATGCTGGGTATCTAACACTCGCATATATCATAGAAAATATTTCAGGGAAGCCGTATGAAACTATTTTACAGGAGAATATTTTAGATCCCCTTAGCATGAAAAATACCGGAATTGATAAACATAGAACAATAATAAAAAATAGAGCTTACGGTCATTTTAAAGGTTTTGGAGATTATTTTAATGATGATTTTGGAGATATGTCGGCGATAATGGGTGTGGGTAATATATATTCAACCGTAGAAGATATGTTTTTATTAGATCAAGCTTTATATACCGAAAAACTACTTCCTAAAAAATATATGGATTTAATATTCACAAAATATATTTTAGATTCTGATTACGGAGGGTATTATGGTTATGGATGGGAGCTTATGGAAAAACCAATCGGAAATACTTCAAAAAAGATTGAAACTATTGGTCATAGCGGTTCTATGAGAGGTTTTACTGCTTTGTTTACAAGAATCCCATCAAGTAATTCTTCAATAGTGTTTTTTAATAATACAGGACGTGCTTTTCTCAATGCAATGACATTAGCAATTATTGGAATTTTAAATGATCAACCATATGATTTTCCTAAAAAGCCGCTGGCATTGTTTATGAAAAAAATTATTGAAAAAGAGGGGCTTGAAAAAGGAATTTTATTTTATAAAGAGCACAAAGGTTTTGAAGATTATTATGTTTCAGAACAAGAATTAATTGTTGTGGGTTATAAATACTTACAGGATGAAAATGCTGAATATGCTGCTGAAATTTTTAAATTGAGTACAGAAATTTTTCCAAACAGAGACAATCCGTATGATAGCTATGCAGAAGCATTAATGACCTTAGGAAAAAATAAAGACGCAATTAAAAATTATAAAAAATCTTTAGAGCTAAATCCTAATAATAACAATGCGGTAGAAATGTTGAAAAAATTAAAAAAAATTAGCAATTGACAAAATCTAAAAATTTCCAAAATTATTTCTTTTGAAATAATTGTTTTAAGATGATAAAAACTGAAGTTATAAAAGTGAAGGTCATCAAAACCCCCGAAAGTATGATGACATATTTAAACCAAAGCACTCCAGTCCAAAGAATATAAATTCCTCCAAAAGTTAATAAAATTGAAGCAAAAGGTTCAACCATTAAAAACACTTTCAATTTCATATTGATACTGGTTGTCGAAACAATAATTGCCAATATAAAAAATATTACAGATAGTGATAGCATGTGGTTATGTACCAATGTCAGAATTTCGCGTTCTGATTTTTTGAACTTCATAACGGGTGCTTCCTCAATATGTTCATTTCCTAAATATTGAGTTTCAACTCCATCAGGATTTGCATCAGTCGTTTCATTTACAAATGAAATCCCCATAAAAAAACCAATACTTAAAACAACCAAAAAAGAAACAATTAATAATTTTATTTCTTTAGGATATTTATGAATACTGCCTTGTACCGTCATCTAAAAAATATTTTCTTGTTGTAAAATTGTAAAAGTCTGCAATAAATTATTAATGGCAATGGTCATTGATCTTGCAGAAATCGTTGCTCCTGCAATCGGAACAATTTCATTTCCATAAGTAAATGTATCATTAAAATCTTTTCCAATAAATTGTTTTAACCAGCGCTTGCTTCCAATCTCTGCTCCATAATCTTCTCTGTATGCTAATAACTTAGATTTTTTTATAATTAAATCTGAATCAAATAAAACCAAAAAATCAAATTCATCTGTTTTACTGGGTGCAGTGCCAAGGTATGCATATCCAATCAATTCATCGTTTTTAATGATTTTAAACAAATCATCTTTACCAATTTTTGTTTTTAATTTAGAGTTAGTAATGGTATCAATCAATATATCTTCTAATAAAATACCTTCCATTTCAAAAGCTATTTTAATTTCTTTTCGCACTTTTTTATTGAGGCTCTTAGAAAGTTCAACAGAGGTAAATCCAACCAAAATTGGAATGGCAATTAAAAAAAGGAATATTTTTTTCATACTGCAAAAATATTAAAATATAAATAGTTGAGCACCAATTAAGGCACCCAACTACTCATTAACTAAACTAATTTAACTAAAATGATACACCAATCCCCATATTAAATTGGTTGTCAGGTTCTGCATCAGAAACTGCATTATTTTTAATTTGATAATCTGCTTTTAAAACAGCACCTTGTGCCACTAAAAAACTCAAACCAAATGTCCATTCATCTCTTTCATAACTCAAGTTTCTGTCAACACCACCAGCCATTTTTGAGTTTGTATCATAACTTTCGTAACGTGTAAATCCCCACAATTCCATTTTCTTTTCTGATGGTAAAACATTAAATGATGCTTCAAGATTATAACCATACATCTGGCTTCCGAGATCTGCTCCATACAAATCATTATATGCTTCACTATCAGCAATACTCGTACTAATCAACTCACCTCTTGCGGCAAATCTTCCTAATCTATATCTTGCATCAAGACCTACCATTGCAACACCAACATCGGCACCGTCCAAATCTTTGTCATCTTCATCTGGTTGTGTTCTGCCAAAGTATCCTGCCAATCCTAAGCGTAAACCTTGAATTCCGTAGTAATCAACTTTTGCAGAGAAATTTGGATATACAAAGTTTGATTGCGCTCCTTTTTGACGACCATTTCTCAATCCATTTTTGCCTCCTAAATATTTTCCACTACTGCTAACTGATGAAAATCCATTAAAAATATATGCTTGGTATTTTAAAGAAAGATTGTCAAATCTACCATAAACACCTGCACCAATTTCTCTCCAAGTAGTTGGAACAATAGATTTGTCAATGCTAGGTCTTTCTACAGAATTAAAAGTTGTTGGTTCATGATATTCGTTAATCAATCCCATTGGCACTAACATTAAACCACCACGTGCACTAATTTTATCATTAAAACTGTATTGTAAAAAAGCTTGCTCTACATATACTTCCTTTACGTGTTCAAATTCTACTTCAGTTATAAATTGAACCTTCTCATTAAATTTATATCCAAAAAGCAACACTAAACGTTGAACATCAAATTCACCGTTTCCAGTTTCTGGTTGATTGTAAGTGATTTCACCATAACCACCAACTGTTACTCCGTTTTTAATGTTTCCAGATAAAATTCTTTCAGCAGAATTTTGTTGTAATTCTTTAAATTTTACTTCTGTTGAATCTTTGGGTTTTTCAGTTTGTGCAGTCACTATAGTTGCGATTAAAAGTGCTGCTAATAAAGTTAATTTTTTCATTATTATTATTTAGATTGATTTAAAATAGTATTTAATACTGCTGCAAAAATATTATAAAAAATGAATCTGACAAACCTTATTTAGATTTATTTAAAATAAAGATTTTAAATAAATCTTTCTCGTAAAAATGACAAAAAAAAAGAGGGTTGAATATCATTCAACCCTCAACAAAAATTAATAGTTTAAACTAATTAAATCCATTAAGATAATTAATTACAACTTTTCTGATATCACTTGCAGCATCTTCTGGCTTATTTTCAAAAACTTTTAGCATTCCTTCACTATCAGTTTTTAAAAAAGGGATATCTCGTCCTAATAATAAATAATCAGTAAGAACAACTCTATAGGTCTTATTAATATTTATTGGCTCTCCTCCTACTTCCCATATTTTAGCATCACCATCATATTCAATATTGTGACGTTGTAAATAAGCACCAGTACCGGCTTTGAGCCTTCCATAATTCAATGTTTTTTCTAATAACTTTCCGGTCATTTCTACTTTGTTAATTCCACCTCCAAAAGGCAAGACTCTAAAAATATCTACACCGGTAATATCACCAACCAATTCATCATCAATACGAATAGAACCACCATTTAAAAAGGCACAATCAACTTCATTATCAAAATTGGCAGCCATAGATGCCGAAATCATTTGTCCTAAATTTGTTTGAATGCTTCTAGTTTCAGTATCACGTCCATCAAGTGGAACTTTGGCTTTGAAAACTACTTTATATGGATCATCTAAAATAAGTTTTAGTTTATTATCTAACAAAACATTCCATCGCTGCACGATTCTCGCTACTTTTTTTGAAGGAGTAATAGATTCATTTAATACAACTAGTTCAGATTTAATCGCAGTTTTTTTAGTTGATTTATTAAACGTAATTTTATGAACATAAGCAGTTCTTGCATTGGCATCGGCTTTTGAAATTACAGCATCTCCTACAGGCACCATCATATTAGTATGCTCGTGACCACCAAAAATGATTGGGATATTAGGCATTGAATTCGCTAGCATTTTATCCTGAGCAATCGTAACATGTGTTAAGCCTAGAACAAGATCAACCTTTGATTGTAAAGCTTTATTTACATTGATAGGGTCTTGATATAAATCACCATAATCAACATAATTTGCCAGAGTTGAGTTGATGGTTGAGCTTATAAAACCAACACTCAACTCAGTTCCGTCTGCATCATTAAAATTGAACGTAACCGCTTTTGGAATTTCTGTTTTTACACCTTTCTTTTCTATATAAAATGGGGTTAATTTATCTCCTGTTTTTAATTTAATATTGGTTGCTATCCATTGAAAATCTGATTCGTTCAATCTTTTTTGAAAATCTGAATATTTCAAATCAAACTCATGATTTCCAAATGCTACCAAATCAAAACCTATGGTGTTCATTACTTCTATCATTTGTTTACCTTTATATCTCTCTCCATTCTCATCTTTCAAAGTTCCCAATAATGAAGGGTTTAAAAAGTCTCCTCCATGCACCAACAAGGTGTTTTCATTTTCTTTTTTAATTGAATCATACAAAGTAGCAACACGAGCCAATCCGCCAACTTTACCACCACCTAATGCATCTATTTCATAAATATCATTAACATTAATCACTATAAATTCTAGTGTGTCCTCTTTTTTAGAACACGAAATTAAAAAGAGAATTGTAAATAATATGGAGAGCTTTTTCATCTGATTTTATTTATATTTATTGATTCACAAATATATGTAATACATTCGCAAAAATAAATTCAATTTTAATGAAGTTCAATTTTTTAATCCTTACAATTTTCCTTTTAAGTTTTAGCTTTTTCTCTTCTGCCCAAGAAGAAAGCTCTAAATTTAAGATTGGATTTAATTATGGTTTTGGTGAAACTGATAAATTTCCATTTAGTACCGATAACTATACTTACAATATACAGTTTTATAAAATTCAACTAAACTATTTGATTAAGGAATGGCGTAAATTTGATTTTGAAATTAATGTAGAACCAAGTTATTATAAAACCAAACATCAACTCTTAAACAAATATTTTGTTACACCAAATGATCCTGAGTATTTAGAAAAAAGGGAGGAATACACAAAACTAAAAACTATGAATGAGTATGTTTTAGGAATCGGGTTTTTGGTCAGATACCCAATAGTAGATAAATTATCAGTTTCTGTTTTAGGTAGCATTGGTCCAATGTATATTGATACCGAAACTGAACGTATGGCAAAAGGTTTTGCTTTCTCTGATGTGCTCTCTTTTGGGCTTACCTATAAAATTAAAACACTTGCTTTTGATGTGCGTTATGGAGTCCGTCATGTTTCGAATGCAGAGTTACAGCAACCCAATAGTGGTTATAACTCCACAAATTTGGAGTTTGGTGTATTAGTTGATTTATAAAATATTTTAACAAAACATTATAAATTTAACCTAAAGGATTCTATTATTTTTGAGCAAACTAAAAATCCATTGAAAAAACTTTTACTATTTCTATTTATTTACAGTTCTTTTTTTTCGATTTACGGTCAGAATCAAGAAGAAAATTCTTCAGAAATTACAACTACTTATTATTTAATAAGGCATTCTGAAAAAGATACTAGCAATACATCAGATAGAAATCCAGACTTATCAGAAATAGGAATTCAACGTGCTTATAGTTGGACATCAATTTTGAAAGAGATAAAGTTTGATGCTATCTACTCTACTAATTATAATAGAACAATGCAAACTGCAAAACCAATTGCAGATAGCAATCAATTAGAAATAATTAAATACGATCTCTCAACTTTTAATTTTAACGAATTTAAAGAAGCTACAAAAGAGAAAATAGTTCTTATCGTTGGTCATAGCAACACAACACCTTCTTTTGCGAATGATTTTATCGGTAAAAATGAATATCAGCAAATTGAAGAATCAAATTATGCAAACTTATATATTATAACAGTAACAGGTAATACTGTTGCACATTCATTATTAAAAATAAATTAAATGAAAAATATTAAATCCTCAATAGCCCTAATCCTATTAACTGTCTTATTTATTTCTTGTGGAAATACTGCTAAGACTACTCAGAAATCAGACAGCAAAGTTGTCAAGAAAGAATCTGTTAAATTTAATATTGATTTAAACAATAGGATAGACGACACTTTTAAAGTGACTGTTACAGCTCCGAAACTATCAGCAAAAAACAATATTTTTCAATTTGCTTCTACTGCACCTGGAACTTATCAGGTAATGGATATAGGTCGATTTGTAAAGTCTTTTACAGCGATGGATGAAAAAGGAAATTTAATAACAACTACAAAAATTTCTATCAATCAATTTGAAATTTCAACGCCCGAAAAAGTAAAGACTATTATTTACGAAATTTCAGAAACTTATGATACTCCCGTTAATGAACATCCCATTTACGCAATGGCAGGGACATCAATTGAAGAAGACCATGCACTTATAAACGGACAAGCTGTTTTTGGGTACTTTAAAGGACTACAAAACAGCGAAATAAATATTGAAATTGAATACCCTGAAACATGGCAAGTAGGTACAGCACTTACACAAAACGCTACCGGAGAGTTTGTAGCAAATAGTTATGATCATGTTGTAGACTCTCCTATTCTGTTAGGAAATTTGACCAAGGTATCTACGGTAATTGATGAAACCAATATTGATATTTACACATACTCTGCCAAAGGAATGATACAATCCGAAGAAGTGTTAGAAACCATAGAAGGCATGTTATATTCTGCCAACAAGTTTTTAAATGGCTTGCCGGTTGATAGGTATACTTTTTTGCTTTTTATGGAAACCAACACACAAAAAGCTAAAGGAGCATGGGAACATTCTTACAGCTCTTTATACACCCTTGACGAAAATAGTTGGGATAAAATTTCAACTACCTTTAAAGAAATTGCTGCACATGAGTTTTTTCATATTGTTACTCCTTTAAATATACATAGTGAAGTAATTCAAGAATTTAATTTTATTACCCCTGTAGCCTCACAACATTTATGGTTATATGAAGGTACTACTGAATGGGCATCACACATGATGTTACTTCGTTCTAGAGAAAAATCATTTGAAGATTATTTAAAAACACTTCGCCGTAAAGCATATATAGCAACCAATTATTATAGTACAGATTATAGTCTTTTAGACTTATCCTTAAATTCTTTTGAAGATGGTGGACAAAAAGAATATGCAAATATTTATATGAAAGGTGCACTGGTTGCAGGTTTGCTAGATATCAGATTGTTAGAATTATCAGGTGGTGAAAGAGGATTAATAGATGTTATAAATGAATTAGCAAAAATTTATGGCCCAAATAAAGCTTTTGACGAAGCTACTTTCTTTACTTATTTTACAGAATTTACCTATCCAGAGATTGCTGAATTTTTTGAGTTATATGTAAAAAAGGCTACACCATTACCTTATAAAGAATATTATCAAAAAATTGGGATACAATACGATGCAGAAAAATACCATTTTACTGTTGATGAAAATGCTACTGAAGAACAACTAAAATTAAGAACTCGCTGGATGGAGCAATTGTAATTATAAACGTATTTAAAAATTAAGGGATTTGTTTAGTAGCAAATCCCTTTTTTTATTTTATCAAATACTTACCTTTGTGCAAATGCAAAAAAAAGTAAACATCCAAAATAAAAAAGCTCGTTTTGAATATGAAATTCTAGATGAATATGTTGCGGGTATACAACTCAGTGGTACAGAAATAAAAAGTATTAGACAAAGTAAAGCAAGAATTACCGAAAGTTTTTGTGAGTTTAATGAGCAAGGAGAGCTGTTTGCCATTAACATGTATATAGAAGAATATGCATTTGGGAATATCTACAACCATAAGGCAAAAAGCGCTAGAAAACTCCTACTCAACAAAAGAGAATTAAAAAAACTCGAAAAAGAAATTCAGAATGTAGGCCTAACAATTATTCCGCTTAAATTATTTTTATCTGATAAAGGTTGGGCTAAATTAAAGATTGCACTTTGTAAGGGTAAAAAACTATACGACAAGCGAGAGACTATGAAAGACCGCGATAGCAAACGTGATTTGGCACGCATAAAAAAAGACTTTTAAATGGCAGTACATTTTTTAAAGTTGATACGTTGGCAAAATTTAAGCATGCTTATAATTATTCAACTACTCTTTAAATATGTACTCTTCAAAAATTATCAGATCGCAACAAGCATATCAAACTTTGAATTTGCTTTATTAATATTAGCGATTATATTTATTGCCGCAGGAGGTAATGTAATCAATGATTTTTTTGATATAAAAACTGATACTATTAACAAACCAGCCAAAGTTATAGTTGGTGTCGTTTTTAGTAAGTATCATACAAAATTTATTTATGTAATTTTAACAATATCAGGAATTATATTAGGAGTTTCTCTGAGTTATAGTACACAACTCCCCTATTTATCAATTATTTTTATAGCGATTGCTGGCTTGCTTTTTTTGTATTCTAACTCCATCAAAAGAATAGCACTTATAGGAAATATCCTTATTTCTTTACTCATTGCATTTAGTATTCTCTTATTAGGAGTATTTGATGTATTCCCTAATAGTAGCAACCCAAACAATGCACTTGTTTTAAATGTAATGCTCGTCTATGCTGCTTTTGCATTTGCACTTAACTTTATCAGAGAAATTATTAAAGATATTGAGGATGTAGATGGAGATTATACTATGGATTTGAAAACACTACCCATTGTTTTGGGTAGAAAAAGAGCTCAAAACTGCACTTTATTTTTAAGTAGCTGTTTTACTTTTATTTTAATTTTTACAATTACGTTCTATCGTTATTTTAGTGATTTTATTTTTGGCTATGGATTTCTTTTAGTTGTCTTTCCTCTGCTCTATTTTTGCTATCAACTATATCATGCAAACACAAAGCAAGACTTTAAAAAGTTAAGCTCTTTATTAAAGCTAGTAATGATTTCTGGTATGCTTTCAATCTTTATAATTTAAATTTATGCTAAAAGAAAAATTAAAAAACTACAATATCATTCTTGCCTCAGGATCACCAAGAAGGCAACAATTTTTAAAAGATTTAAATCTCGATTTTACAATTCAATTAAAAGAAATAGAAGAAATTTACCCACCTCATTTAAAAAAAACAGAAATTACAGATTATTTGGCTGAGCTTAAATCAAGCTCATTTACCAACTTAAATAACAATGATATCCTCATAACTTCTGACACCATTGTTTGGTTAGAAAACAAAGCAATAGGCAAGCCAAAAGACAAACAAGATGCAATAGCCATTTTTAAAGAAATGTCAGGGAAAAAGCATCAGGTGTTTACTTCAATTTGCCTTAAAACAGTTGGAGCTATTAGAATTATTAACGACACAACAGATGTATATTTTAAAAAACTAAGCGATGATGAAATCAATTTTTATTTAGATAATTTTCAACCTTATGATAAAGCAGGAGGTTACGGAATTCAAGATTGGATTGGGCTTATTGGTGTCGAAAAAATTGATGGAAGTTATTTTAATGTCATGGGATTACCTGTTCATAAATTATATGCAGAATTGTTAAAATTTTAGGCTTCATATTATTTCAAAAAGATTATTTTTGCCAACGCACAACGTTATTCTATATAAATGAAAAAATACACTTTTACCGAGAAAAAAGATACCCGTTCAGGATTTGGAGACGGACTTACAATTTTAGGTCGCACCAATCCAGATGTAGTTGCACTTTGTGCTGATTTAATTGGATCTTTAAAAATGCAAACCTTTATTGACGAAAACCCAAAACGTTTTTTTCAAATAGGGATTGCCGAAGCAAATATGATGGGTATAGCCGCTGGTTTAACCATTGGTGGTAAAATTCCATTTACAGGAACTTTTGCAAATTTCTCAACAGGTAGAGTGTATGATCAAATTCGTCAATCTATTGCCTACTCAGGTAAGAATGTGAAAATTTGTGCATCGCACGCAGGATTAACTTTAGGTGAAGATGGTGCAACGCATCAAATTTTAGAAGACATCGGTTTAATGAAAATGTTGCCAGGAATGGTCGTTATCAATCCATGTGATTACAATCAAACAAAAGCTGCAACTATTGCAATTGCAAAGCATGAAGGGCCTGTTTATTTACGTTTTGGTCGCCCTTCTGTCCCAATTTTTATGCCTGATTATAAAGAAGAAGAATTTGTAATTGGTAAAGCAATTCAGTTAACCGAAGGTACAGATGTTACTATTGTAGCAACAGGTCATTTGGTTTGGGAAGCATTGCAAGCATCAGAACAATTAGAAGCAAAAGGTATTAGTGCCGAAGTGATTAATATCCATACAATAAAACCTTTGGATGAAAAAGCTATTTTAAAATCGGTTGCTAAAACAGGTTGTATCGTTACGGCTGAAGAGCATAATATTTTTGGCGGATTAGGAGAAAGCGTTGCAAGAACTTTAGCAACCAAAAATCCTATTCCTCAAGAATTTGTAGCCGTTAATGATAGTTTTGGTGAATCTGGAACTCCAGCTCAACTAATGGAAAAATACGGTTTAGATGCTTCAGCAGTTGTAAAAGCTGTTGAAAAAGTAATCGTTAGAAAATAAGCTACACTTTTTATCGTTCTCATATAAATAAACTAATACTTGGTCAGTTTTTGACTTAGGACTAAACCCTTACTTATTATGAAAAAATTAATTGTACTCGCACTTCTTTTATTTGGTGCACAACTAACTAGTAATGCCCAACTATTTGAATGGGGAATTAAAGGAGGATTAAACTACAATAGCAATGGTGACATTGTTGATGAAACTGGTGATATTATTGCTGACCCTGAAGCGAATGCTGGTTTCCATTTTGGATTTTTTGCAAAAACAAAAGGTAGAATCTATGTGCGACCAGAATTGGTTTATACACAAACCAACAGCACTTATAAAGGTGATGCTAAAAGCTCAAAATTAACCATTAAAAAAATTGATGCCCCAATATTACTAGGTATAAAAATAATTGGCCCATTACATGCCGTTATTGGACCTTCGTTTCAATATATAATTGATACCGATTTAGAAGACATAAAACTAGATGATGTAGAAAACAATTTTACAGTTGGTGGTACAGTTGGTCTTACTGCTCAACTTGGAAAACTTGGGATTGATGCTAGGTATGAACGCGGATTTAGCAATAATGAAGCTGAATTTATTGATGGCACACTAGGTAATGTAGATACTAGACCAAGCCAATTAATTTTAAGTGCTTCGTTTAGATTCTAAATCAACAAAAAAATATAAGAACAAAAAAGCCACTCATTGAGTGGCTTTTTTGTTCTTATATTTTTTTGTTGATATTAATTGTCTTTATCTAAATAATCTGGAATTCCATCTTCATCTGTATCATCGTTTGTAGGGTCTCCATCACCATTAGCATCTTCGTCTTTTGTTAGGATACCATCATTATCATCATCACTATCAACATAATTCGGTAAAGAATCACCATCAGTATCATCATTTGTTACATCACCATCACCATCAAGATCTTCATTATTAGAAATTATTGTATCTTCATCATGATCTGCAGAAACTGAAAAATGTAAATCTATTTTAAAAACTAATGGAGAACTCAATGGGATCAAAGCACTTGGAGATCCCCCTCCATATGCTAAGCCTGAAGGTATAAATAAAAACCCCTTCCCTGTATTTATAAATTCTAAAGATTCATTGGGCATTGAAACATTTTCACCACATTTAAAGTGTTCAAAACCATATGACCATCCCTTAACTACTCCCGTTAAGTTAATCCAAGGGTTTCCAAGTGCAATGGTTTCTTTTTCATCAAATATAGTTCCGTCTAATAATTCCCCTCTATAGGTTGTTAAAATATCATCAACTCTAGATGGCTGATATCCTACACCTTGCTCACTTACAATATAATATAAATTATAAGTAACATCTGCTTCAACAACAACTTGAGTTTCTACAATATCATAAAATGGTGTTTCACCTGCTGTGACTTCTTTTATAGAGTCTAATGTTTCATTATAGTAATGAGTTTGCATGTATTCAATCAAATCAGCATCATCAGTTATTGCATGCGCTGCATAATCATAAGGTTTAAAACTATCATCATCACATGAAAAAATTGCAATCAATAAAAGACTAAATAATATGAGGTTTCTTCTTTTCATTATTTCATTTTAATTAAGTGCGCAAGATACAATTTTCATATCTTTGTTCAAGTTAATTAGTATATTTTAACTTTTTTTATGAGAATAGATAAATATTTGTGGTGTATCCGTATTTTTAAGACTCGGAGTATCGCTACCGAAGCTTGTAAAAAAGGGCATATAAAAATAAATGGGGCTTCTATTAAACCATCAAAAGAGGTTTTTAATAATGAACTATTAGTTATTAGAAAAAATCAAATCAATTATGAAATTGTTGTATTAGATTTACCTAAAAGTCGTGTGGGAGCCAAGTTGGTAGATTTATACAGAAAAGATGTTACACCTAAAGAAGCTTTTGAAAGTCAAGATTTATTAAAATTTTCTAAAGACTATTATCGTAAAAAAGGAAGTGGCAGACCTACAAAAAAAGATAGAAGAGATATTGATAATTACTCAGAAGAATAAACTATGTCAAATACAGTAATACTTACAGACGAGCAAATCAATCATAAAATTAAACGGATTGCTTATCAGGTTTTAGAGGTGAATGCAAAAGAAAAAGAAATCATTTTGGCAGGAATCACCACAAATGGGTTTTTATTGGCAAACAAATTAAAGTTTGTTTTAAATGAAATTTCTGAAGTTAAAATTACTTTATGTGAAGTTATTATTGATAAAAAACATCCTTTAAAAGAAATCAAAACTTCCATAACATCTGATACTTATAAAAACAAATCACTTGTTTTAGTTGATGATGTATTAAGTTCTGGGACAACATTAATGTATGGCATCAAACATTTTTTAGATGTTCCGTTAAAGCGGTTTAAAACTGCAGTTTTAGTCAATAGAAATCACAAAAAATATCCCGTAAAAGCTGATTTTAAAGGGATTTCATTGTCAACTACTTCACAGGATAATATCACAGTAGAGTTTAAAAGGAACTCAGTAACAGCCTATTTAGACTAATCTTTTTTTTATTTGGCTTACTATTTTATCAATAGTTAAACCATCTGTTTGGATACTGTTTTGAGACAATACATAAAACGGTGTACGCTCAAATAAATGTTTTCCTATAAACTCAGGTAATTTTTCATTACTTATTTTTGCGATTAACGGTCGAGAAATTTTTCCGATTTTTAATCTTTCACACAAAGTATTTATTGATGCTTTTAAAAATACTGATTGTGACAAGGCATTTATCATTTCCATATTTTTGCCATAACAAGGTGTCCCTCCTCCAACCGAAAGCACAAAACTATTTTTAGAATTTAGCAACTCTGATAAACATTCAGATTCTTTTAATCTAAAATAAATCTCTCCTTTTTCTTTAAAAATTGTTGGAATCGATTTTCCTTCTTTAGTTTCTATATAAGCATCTAAATCAATAAAATCAAGAGACGATTCTTTAGCTAACAATTTTCCAACTGCCGATTTACCACTTGTCATATACCCTATTAAAACAACTTTCATTCTTTAAAATTTAGAAAAGGCAAATATCGAATAAAAATTTATAAAATTTGGTTTGAGTTCTTAATAATTGATAGTATATTTGCACTCGCTAAAAGAGAAAAAGGAACGACTTGGTAGCTCAGTTGGTAGAGCACCTCCCTTTTAAGGAGGTTGTCCTGGGTTCGAGCCCCAGCCAAGTCACAAAAAAGTTGAGCTTAACGCTTAACTTTTTTAGTTTAAGCGCGTATGGCGGAATTGGTAGACGCGCAAGCTTGAGGGGTTTGTGTCCACTAGGACGTGCTGGTTCGACTCCAGTTACGCGCACAAAAATCTATCATTTTTAATGATAGATTTTTTTTCTTTTCACAAGACTTTAACGAATCTTATCATTATTATTATTATCATTGCATATGCTTAAAAAACTACTTCTTTCAACATTTTTGTTTATCAGTATTTATAGTTTTTCTCAAGAAGAAACTAAAACTGATTCTGTACAAATAGATCCAGCAATAATTATTGAGTTAAAAGGGCAAATTGTAAATGGTTTTGATAAAAAACCATTGGCAGGTGCTCATATTTTTAATATGAATTCTATTAGAGGTAGCATTACAAAAAACGATGGTACTTTTAGCATTCCTACAAAAGTAAATGATACTGTTTTCTTGTCTTATATTGGGTTTCAATCTGTAAAAATTAAGATTACCAATGATTTAATGAAAGGGAATGAATTGGAGATTTCGTTATACGAACAATCCGAAAAATTAGCTGAAGTAAACGTAAAATCAACCATACTAGTTGGTGTTTTAGAAATTGATGCTAAGAATGTACCTACAGATAAATTTACTAGAATTCATATCAACGGGCTTCCACAAACCTATGAAGTTGGAACACCTAGGAAAAAAACATACTCATCACCAGTTGATGCTGTCTTCCACCCTATTGATTTTGTTCACAATCTTTTCGGTAAAAACCCGAAGCAACTTAGAAAGTTGAAAAAGATGAAAGATCAAAATGAAATAAGAGAAATGCTGAATGATAAGGTAGATAGAGAATTAATGCTCGAATACTTAGAGTTAAGCAGAGAAGAATTCGACGAACTTTTAGACAACTGTAACTACTCAGATTATTTCATTCAAACAGCAAGTGACGTTCAAGTATTAGAAGCCTTTTTAGAATGCTACGAAAGTTTTAACGCTGTAAAGCAAGGAAGCACAAAAAAGAAGAATGAAAAAAATTAATAAAACTGCTCTATCCATTTTAATACTCTTTTTTGGATTGATTGGAACTTCTTTTTCTCAAGAAATTGACCCAGAATTAGTAGATATAATTACTGACAGCAAAGCTAAAATGAAAGCATTGGGCTTTAAATTTATTGAGCAAGTTCAAGGTGAAACATCTACAGAAAATGTATTAGAATTTAAGCAACAAAAAATGATTTATGGCTACTCTTATGTAGTGGTATCATTTTTTAAAAAATGTACTAATTGTCATTTATCTGTTGAGTTTTGGAATGAACAAACAGAATCAAATGAACTTTTGAGCGTTGAAACTATTTTTAACGACAGCTCTTATAATATGAGTAAATGTAGAATTAGTGATCGATACAATACCTTTTTCTATATTGATTATTCTGATAAAAGAGGTAATCTTTTTACCTATGTCAATAGCAACGAATCGCATTATTTAAATTCGCTGTTATTTTATAAATAAAAAAAGCCGCTCATTGAGCGGCTTTTTTTATTTATACATTTCTTTTTAGTTATTTCCTAAAATCAAAGGCAACCCATCTTTTCCACCTACAACCACAACTTTGGTATTAGGTGATTCAGCTAATTTCAACGTAGCTTCAATTCCTTTGTCTTGTAAAATTTTATCTGTTAATGAAGCGCTTAATATTCTATTTGCATCTGCTTTACCTTGAGCTTCAATACGTACTTTTTCTGCTTCTTTTGAAGCAGTAACCAATCTAAATTCGTATTCCAAAGATTCTTGCTCCTGCTTTAATTTACGCTCTATTGCATCTTTAATTGTAGGAGGTAGCGTAACATCTCTTACCAATACATCATTTAAAATTATATATTGATTATCCAAAATCTTTTTTGTTTCATCAAATATTTCATTCTGAATAATATCTCTTTTACTAGAATACAATTGTTCAGGAGTATAACGCCCAACTACACTTCGTGCTGCTGAACGAAGAGCTGGTTTAATAATTCTATCCAAATAATTTTCACCTTTCTCTTGGTGAAGTTTTCCAAGATCTTCATTTTTAGGCATATACCAAGCTGTTGTTTCTAATATTATATCTAAACCGTTTGATGAAAGTACTTTCATTTTTTCAAACAATTCTTGTTGACGTACTTCATAAATATAAACCTTATTCCAAGGCGCTACGATATGAAACCCTTCTCCCATTGCTGGCTCATCAGTTACCACCCCTCCTCCAAAGGTTTTATATAAAACTCCTGCTTTTCCTGAGTCTATAGTTACTGCCGATTTTGTAATAATTATTAATCCGACTATTACGATTGCTATAATACCTATTAAACCTTTTGGTAATTGTAATTGTTGTTGCTGTGCCATTTTATTGTTTTTTTTTAAATGAATCCATTATATTTTCGAATAAACCATTCGATGCTCAAAGATACTATAATTACTGCTAATAACCATTTCCAATCAATTAATGAATTTAGTTTCTTTTCTAATTTTTGTATAGACACAAATCTTGAGTCTTCCAATAAGTTAACTGCTAAATCTGTAGTTTTGCCCATATAATAAAGTGTTCCATCATTTTTATCTGCAATTATTGACAAGCTTTTTTTATTTGCTGATAAAAATTGTTGTTCAACATTAAAATCCACTACTTTAAAAATTCCATGAGAAGTCATTTCTTCATTATCTACAGCAATTGTAAATGAATATTCTCCTGATTCTAATCCAGATACATCTACCAAATAACTATTGCTTTTTAGTAAAAATGGAATTCTATTTATTATGCCATTATCTTTATTTTTTAGCGACAACCATATGTTGGCATTGGTATCAAACATATGATTTTTATCCAAATAATTAACGGCTATTTTGATAGCTTCATTGCTATAATAGATTGCCTCAAATTCAACACTTAGTCTATTTGTTTTTTTAGTAGCTACTAGATATTGTAGCAAAGTGCCAATAAAATTATCATAGTCAACACTAGTATTATTTTCTTTTATTGATGCCATTCGCCAACGCCAACTATTTTCTCCAAATAAAACAACACCTCTATTCTCTCCAAATTCATAGGTAGAAAGCAGTGGCTTTTCTGTAGTAATGGTTCCTATTTTTTGGGTCAACAAATTCTCATAAGGTGTTTTAAATGTAACTACTCCAAATTGATCTGTCAATGGCGGTAAATTTTCAAATCCAATATTGCTTGTTACAAAAGTTCTAAAACTTTGATTGTAAACTGGGGCATAGTTTTCTGTTTGATTAATAATATTTTTTGAGAAATTATCTTGTGCCCTATTTAAAAATTCCCAATCTGTCTTTGTACCAGTAATAATAAAATGATTTATTTTTTGATAATCTAATTCAACAAATACATCTTGGTAAGCACTTGTAGGCTGATACAAAATCACCGATTGATATTTTAATATATTATAATCGTCACCTATAACTTTAATTGTAACTTTTCTTTGTTTGTTAGCTTCAATAGCTGATTTCAACGCTCCAATATCAGGATGTAAAAATGAAGTCAACAATAAAATAGTTGCTTGTTCATCTATTACCTCTACCACAAAATCCTTTTTATTATTCGAGTTGTTTTTTTCATTTTTAAGTGGACTCAACTGAGCTGAATAATAATGCGCCCCAACTTTGTCTGTTGTCAAATGAAAAGAGAAATTTTGTGAATTATCTTCTTCAGAAAAATTTACTCGTTTAGAAAATACCTTTTGATTTCCGTCGTAAACTGTAAAATTTGAATTCGCTTTTTTTGTTCCTGCATATTTTAGAAAAACCTCTACCGGAAATTTATTCTCTAAATAGGCATATTTATTTGCATTCAATTGAGTAATTGAAATATCAGCGTATTGTGTTGTGTCACCAACCACAATAGGATATACAGGCTGTAAAACATTTAAATACTTATAACTACTCCCAAAAGTTTGGTTACCATCAGTGATCAAAATAATTGGTGCAATATTGTTTTTATAAACTTTTTTAAACTGTTTAAAGGGTTTTGAAATGTTGGTTTGAGATACATTAAAATTCAAGGAATCTAAAAGTTTAACATCCTCACCAAACTGATAATAATCAACATCAAACTTTTCATTCAACGCATCGTTTCCTTTCAAATTTGCTAGAAGTTGCAATACCTTTTCTGTTTCACCAGAATATTTTATTGAGGAAGAATTATCTACCACTACCACCAAAGTAGGTTTTTCTATACTTATGAATTGCTGCTCAATCTTTGAATTAATTAGCAAAGTAAAAACAGAAAGTAAACTTATAAAACGAAAAAAAGTCAGCAAATAACTGACTTTCTCTTTATCCTTTAAATTTTTATAATAGAAAAATATTGCAATTGCTAAAGAAACAATTACTGCTAATGCTATAAATAAAATAGTTTCAGATTGCAATACGCTTCGTTTAAACTAAATTAGGTCAACATTCCACCATCAACACTCAATGTCTGTCCGGTAATGTAACTACTCATATCTGAGGCTAAAAACACGCAGGCATTAGCAATGTCATCTGGAGTCCCTCCTCTTTTTAATGGAATTGATTTGCGCCAACCATCAACAGTTGCTTCATCTAGTTTGGCAGTCATTTCAGTTTCAATAAAACCTGGAGCAATCACATTACTACGAATATTACGAGATCCTAGTTCTAATGCCACCGATTTTGAAAAACCAATGATACCCGCTTTAGAAGCCGCATAATTAGACTGACCAGCATTTCCTTTTAACCCAACCACCGAACTCATATTAATAATAGAACCTGCACGTTGTTTCATCATCGGGCGAATCACAGCTTTGGTTAAATTAAAAACAGATTTCAAATTAATTTCAATCACTTTATCAAAATCATCTTCAGTAATACGCATCAACAAATTGTCTTTTGTGATTCCTGCATTGTTTATCAACACATCAATACTTCCAAATTCTTTTAGTACGTCAGCAGCTAATTCTTGAGCTGCATCAAAATTTGCAGCGTTAGATTGATACCCCTTTGCATTAACACCATATTCTTTTAATTCTGCCTCCAAAGCATTGGCAGCATCAACAGATGAGCTGTACGTAAAAGCTACATTGGCTCCATGTTTTGCAAAAACTTGGGCAATCCCTTTACCTATACCTCTAGTTGCTCCTGTAATTAACGCTGTTTTATTTTCTAATAATTTCATCTTGATATTTTGATTTTAACAAAATCAAAGATATAAAAAGAAATGATGCTAGTGAAAGTCTTATTAAAAATTTAACTTATCTATTAAGATAAAATTACCTTCTTTACTTTGGTGACTTTAAGCTTTCAGTTTATCTTTGTTATATATAATTCTTAAATATAAAAATCATGTCATATTATTTTAAAACAACCCTGAACAATGTTTCTTTTGATGAAGCAATTGACAAAACAGTTGCAGCTTTAAAAACTGAAGGTTTTGGTGTACTTACCGAAATTGATTTAAAAGCCACTTTTAAGAAAAAGCTAGATGCTGATTTTTATAACTATAAAATATTAGGAGCTTGCCATCCGCAATTTGCCTATAATGCCTTACAAGCTGAAAATAAAATTGGCACGATGTTACCTTGCAATTTTATTGTGCAAGAAAGAGAAACTGGCACTATAGAAATTTCTGGAGTTGACCCAATGGCTTCAATGATGTCAGTAGAAAATGAATCTTTAGGGGCAATTGCAGGTGAGGTTAGAGATAAGTTAAAGCGTGTAATTGAGAGTATTTAAAGATAAAAGGTCTATTTCTTTTAGGCTCTAGATACTAGAATATTTTACAAAACAAAAAAAATAAATTCATAAATTTAAAATAATCATGAAGAAATTCTTCAAACTAATTTTCTTTGGTCTTATTCTTTTCATTGTTTATTTACTGTACAACACCTTTACATTTGAGTCTAAACAAGTATCTGTAGATAAAATTAGTCCTATACTTGTAAATGAATTTGCCGCCATACATTTATCAGAAGCCATACAAATAAAAACGGTTTCAAATGAAAATCCTAATGATATAGATACTTCTGAATTTGACAAGTTTACGGCTTTTATTAAAGAGACATACCCCTTATGCGACTCCTTGCTAGTAATGAAATCATTCAATAATTACAGTCAATTATTTACTTGGAAAGGAACAGACAGCTCTTTAAAACCAATTGTTTTGATGGCACATATAGATGTAGTGCCTGTTATTAATAAAAATAGAAGTAGTTGGAAGCAAGATCCTTTTGGAGGAAACATCATAGAAAATACCATTTGGGGTCGCGGTACTATTGACGACAAGGTTTCTGTCATCGGAATCTTAGAAGCTGTTGAATATTTACTAGAAGTTGGATTTAAACCCAAAAGAACTCTCTATTTGGCGTTTGGTCATGACGAAGAAATTGGTGGGTTAAATGGTGCATTGGCTATTGCCAACTATTTGGAGAGTGAACATATAATTGCTAAATTTGTATTGGATGAAGGCGGCGTAATTACCCAAGGCTTAGTTCCTGGAATTAAAAAAGATGTCGCCATTATTGGTGTTTCAGAAAAAGGGTTTGTTACTGTAGAATTATCCGTTGAAATTGAAGGTGGGCATTCTTCAATGCCCGCAAAAGAAACAGCAATAGACGTAATTTCGAGTGCGGTTTCCAAATTAAAACGCAATCCACTTAAGGCACATATCTCAGAACCACTTCAAGGGTTCATTGATTTTGTAGGGCCAGAAATGACCTACCCAAACAAATTGGTGTTTGCTAATTCTAATCTATTTGAATCTGTAATTACTGGTATCTACGAAAATAGTGCTTCAACAAATGCTATGGTGCGAACCACTACATCACCAACAATTTTTAATAGTGGTGTTAAAGAAAATGTGATTCCTTTACAAGCATCAGCAACAGTTAATTTTAGAATTTTACCTGGTGAAACAAGTGAAACAGTTATTGAACACGTAAAACAAACCATTGATGACTCTCGAATTGAATTGAACTACTCCGAATTCTTTTCTGAACCCTCTAAAGTTTCACCTACAGATTCGTATGGATTTAAAACCATTCAAAAAACAATTGGAGAAACTTTTGGTGATATTATTGTGTCCCCAACGTTGGTTGTTGGAGGTACAGATTCTAAACATTTTAAAAATGTAAGTGACAATATCTATCGATTTTTACCAATACACATCAATAATGATAACATAAAATCATTTCACGGCATCAATGAAAGAATCTCAGTAAGTGGTTTTGAAAATACCATTCGTTTTTATATTCAGCTAATTGATAATAGTACCGTAGAATAAGAACTATAGAATCCTAAAATTCTTTTAAGACTGCTTTATTAATCTTCTTAACCAAACCAGGCCCCTCATAGATAAAACCTGTATAGATTTGAACCAAGTCGGCACCCGCATCTATTTTATCTAAAGCATCTTGTGCAGAATGGACTCCCCCTACTCCAATAATTGGAAATGCTTTATTTGATTTATCTGATAAGTAACGAATCACTCTGGTGCTTCTATCGGCAATTGATTTTCCACTCAATCCTCCATTACCAATATTCTCTAAAACAGAACTTGAAGTTTTTAAACCTGCTCTATTGATTGATGTATTAGATGCAATAACTCCATCTATCTTGGTTTCAGCAACCAATTCTATAATTTCATCTAATTGATTGTCATTTAAATCTGGTGCAATTTTTAATAGAATAGGCTTCTCTTCCTGATAGTTATCTGGAGCCTTCAAAGTTATAGTGCTTATTGACAAATTATAATTCTCTTTCTTAACTGCTGTAATCAACTCTAACAAGTAATCTTTGTCTTGCAGTTTTGCCATTGAACCAACATTAGGGCAGCTCACATTCAACACAAAATAATCTACATACGGATGCAATGCTTTGAAACAAGTAAGATAATCTTGAGTGTACTCATTGGGCATTGAACTGGTGTTTTTACCAATATTCCCACCAATTAAAACCTCGTCATTATTCTTTTTTAGTTGTTCAACAGCAGCGGCTACTCCATTATTATTAAATCCCATTCGGTTGATGATTCCAGAATCATCTAACAAACGAAACAAGCGTTTTTTTGGATTTCCAACTTGAGCATTTGGGGTAACTGTACCGATTTCTATAAATCCAAACCCAAAATTTGAAAGTTCTTTATATAATACTGCATTTTTATCAAATCCTGCTGCTAATCCTACTGGGTTTTTAAATGTCAATCCAAATAAATTTCGTTCTAGTTTAGGATGTTCTAGTGAATACAATTTTTTAACAAGTTTGCTTATTAAAGGAATTTTAAAAATAAATTTTAAGAATGAAAATGTGAAGTGATGCACCTTTTCTGGGTCAAACAAAAATAAAACGGGTCTTATGATTATCTTATACATATTCTTACTGTTATTCCCGATAAGGCGGTAATCTATTTATTTTACATTCGTATTTTGTATGGATTCTCACTTTCGCGAGAATGGCAATTTTAACGTAAAACTGCATTCAAACTTTTTTCAAAAGATTGTTGCATTTTTTGCATTACTTTGTCAATTTGCTTGTCATTTAACGTTTTCTCTGTGTCTTGTAATACAAAGCTTACCGCGTAAGATTTCTTACCCTTTGGCAATTTATCTCCTTGATACACGTCAAATAAATCAACCTCTTTTAACAGATGTTTTTCAGATTGAAAAGCTGTATTGTAAATATCATTAAATTTAACTTCATCATCTAACAACAGCGCCAAATCTCTTTTTACTGATGGATATTTTGGCATATCAACTACCTTAAATCCTTTTCTGCCAATAACTTTTAAAACATTTTCCCAATTAAAATCGGCAAACAAAACTTCTTGCTTAATCCCAAACTTCTTTAAAATTGATTTCTTTACAACACCAAATTCTACCAATTTAATTTTACCCAACCCAAAAGTGACACCTTCAGAAAAGATATCATTTTTTGTAGGAGAGGTTTTTAACTTCGCAATCCCTAACCTATTTAAAGTAGCGGTTATAACTCCTTTTAAATAAAAGAAATCTGAAGTTTTATTAATAGTGTTCCAACTGTCCTTAGTCCTATTACCACTTACAAAAAGTGACAAATGTTTTTGCTCTGAATAACCGCTTTCATACTTATGATAGGTTTTCCCAAACTCATAAAATTTTAAACTATTATTTTTTCTGTTGATGTTGTAAGCGACAGATTCTAACCCGCTAAACAACAATGATTGACGCAGCACACCTAAATCACTGCTCAACGGATTCAACATCGCTACATCATTGTCAGAATTTAAATTTTCTGTCATGTTTAAATATGAAGCCTTGGTCAATGAATTTGCCATTGTTTCATTAAAACCTTGAGATGTCAGTTGACTTGCAACTGTATTTTCAATTTTTACACCATCAAAATCATCATACGAAATAGAGGTATTTAGTTTATGAGAAAACTGAATATTATTATATCCATACACACGTAAAATCTCTTCAATCACATCTGCTTCTCGCTGTACATCTACTCTATAAGAAGGGATAGTCAATCCAAGACCTCCTTCCGTTTCGCTATTCAATTTGATTTCTAAAGAAGCTAAAATATTTTTAATGGTATCCTTTGGAATCTCATCACCTATTAAACGATTTAATCTATCATAAGAAATGAACACTTGAAAATCTTCTATTTTCTGTGGATAAAAATCCAACACATCCGAAGATTTTTTTCCGCCAGCAATCTCAACAATTAATAATGCAGCTCTTTTTAAAGCATATTCAACAAAGTTGGGATCAATCCCTCTTTCAAATCTAAAAGAAGCATCGGTATTCAATGCATGTCGTTTTGCCGATTTACGGATAGACACTGGATTGAAAAAAGCCGATTCTAAAAAGATACTCGTTGTACTTTCGGTAACACTAGAATCAATTCCACCAAATACTCCTGCAATACACAAAGGGTTCGAATCGCCATCACAAATCATAATATCATCTTCATGCATCTCCCTTTCAACTTCATCAAGTGTTGTAAACTTGGTACCTTGTGGTAAAGTTTTCACCACTATTTTATTCTTTTTTATTTTAGTAGCATCAAAGGCATGCAAAGGCTGACCGAGTTCATGCAACACATAATTTGTGATATCTACAATATTATTTTTTGGAGTTAATCCTATTGACTTTAATCTGTTTTGCAACCATTTTGGGGATTCATCTACTTTGATTCCTGAAATCGTAATTCCAGAATATCTGGGTGCTAAATTTTTATTTTCAACTTCAACATCGATTCTAAGTGAACGCGTATCAACATGAAAATCACTCACTGAAGGAGAAATCAATTCTAACTTAATTCCTTGTTGAATCATACCCGCACGTAAATCACGCGCTACACCAAAATGACTCATAGCATCTGCTCTATTAGGAGTCAATCCAATTTCAAAAACCTCATCACATTCTATTTTAAAAACTTCAGAACATGGGGTACCCACTTTTAAATCAGCTGTTAATACCATAATTCCATCATGCCCCTTACCAAGACCTAATTCATCTTCGGCGCAAATCATACCAAAACTTTCTTCTCCTCTAATTTTTCCTTTTTTAATTTTAAAAGAGTCGCCTTTATCATCATATAACAAAGTGCCGATAGTTGCAACTGGTACTTTTTGACCCGCAGCAACATTGGGTGCTCCGCAAACAATTTGAAGCGGAAAATCCTCACCAATATTAACAGTTGTCACTTTTAATCTATCTGCATTAGGGTGTTGCTCGCAAGTAAGAACTTCACCAACAACAATTCCTCTTAAGCTACCTTTTACAGACTCAATCGTTTCAATTCCTTCAACCTCTAGTCCTAAATCGGTTAATAATTCTCCAGTTTTTTCAGCTTCCCAATCAACTTTTAAAAACTGTTTTAACCAATTGTATGATATTTTCATCTGTTACTTTTTAATAGTGTTCTTTTTCGATTTGCAAAGATACTTTAAATTGAAAGATTCAACAATTGAATATTGATAAAATAGTTGATGGTATAAGTTAAGCGCTCAATGTTTCACTTTCAGTCTTTACAATAGAAACAATATCGAATTTGTTTAAATAAAATAATAATTGATTTTATTAATACCAATAAAAACAAATAGACTCCATAAAAGCAGCTTTCTTTTCTGTAAACCTGATGGCAATAAAGTCCGAAAAAAATACACCTAAAACAAATCTGTATGTGGTAAAATTTTTTAAGACTATTGAATGGGAGTCTACTGTTTTTGAAGTGTTTGCAGGGAAACTAGACTATAAAAAATACCCTCTTTTTGATAGAATCATGATTCAATTTATTATGTGGATGACCAAAGGACCAACTAACACTAATGCAGAAATTGAATATACCAATTGGAATAAAGTGAATCCGTTTAGAATTAAACTAAGTAAGATATAAAAAAACTATCAGAGAAATACTAAACATAACAATAACTTTAGAATATTAAAACACTGCATATTCCAATCGAGAAACACTAACTAATGTTACTCCAGATTGCACTATTCTTTTGAATACCCAGATAAGTTTTTCTAATTGGTAAATTTCCTTCTTTTTCTAATGAAGGATCTTCTTGCAAGGTTTCAAAAGCTACAACTCTAGCTTTTGAAAGTATCGCTACATCTTTGGTAATATCAGCAATTTTAAGATTCAGTACGCCACTTTGCTGTTTGCCCATCAAATTTCCTGGACCACGTAATTTTAAATCGACATCTGCAATTTCAAAACCATCGGTAGTATCAACCATTGTCTGCAATCTAATTTTCGCATCGGCAGAGAGTTTAAAACTCGTCATTAAAATACAATAACTTTGGTCAGCTCCACGCCCAACTCTACCACGTAATTGATGCAGTTGTGAGAGACCAAATCGTTCTGCACTTTCTATCACCATTACACTTGCATTGGGGATATTTACTCCAACCTCTATTACCGTAGTTGCCACCATAATCTGGGTTTCTCTCTTTAAAAACCTGTTCATTTCATATTCCTTATCAGCGGGTTTCATTTTACCATGAACAATTGATACTTGATATTTTGGCATCGAAAATTCGCGTGTAATACTCTCATAACCATCCATCAAATCTTTATAATCCATTTTTTGTGATTCTTGAATTAAAGGGTATACAACATATACCTGCCTCCCTTTTTCAATCTCATCACGCATAAATTTAAAAACAGACAAGCGATTTTTATCATAACGATGTGCTGTTGCAATCTCTTTTCTTCCAGGTGGCAATTCATCTATTACCGAGATATCTAAATCGCCATATACGCTCATTGCTAAAGTCCTTGGAATCGGAGTCGCAGTCATCACCAATATATGTGGTGGTAATTCATTTTTTTGCCACAATTTTGAACGCTGCTCAACTCCAAATCGATGTTGTTCATCGATAACAGCTATCCCCAAATTTTTAAATTTAACTTTATCCTCTATCAAAGCATGCGTACCAATTAAAATATGAAGTGATCCGTTTTCTAGCTCTTCATGAATCACTCTTCTCTCTTTTACTTTAACCGAGCCTGTTAAAAGGCGTACATTAATATTTAACCCTTCAACCAATTCTAAAATGGAATTATAATGTTGTGTAGCCAATATTTCTGTCGGTGCCATAATTGCTGCTTGAAAACCGTTGTCTAACGCAATTAACATTGCTAACAATGCCACAATCGTTTTTCCTGAACCGACATCACCTTGCAATAACCGATTCATTTGTGCATTTGAACCTACATCTTTTCTGATTTCTTTCAACACTCTTTTTTGAGCATTGGTCAATTCAAATGGTAAATTATTTTTATAGAATGAATTAAAATAATTACCTACTTTTTTAAAGGGATGCCCTTTAATTTTTGATTTACGAATCATCTTTTTACGGATGAGTTGTAATTGAATATAAAATAACTCTTCAAACTTTAAACGTGCTTGGGCTTTTGATAGTAACTCATGACTTTTAGGGAAGTGAATATTGAATAACGCTTCACTCTTTGAAATAAAACTTTGTGCTTTCATAATATCTTCTGACAAAGCTTCTCCAAACTTACCATCAAACTCCGCAAATAAACTCATCATCATTTTTTGAATAACTCTATTTGACACTCCCTTGTTAGTCAACAACTCTGTAGATGGATACACAGGTTGCATCACTGTTCTTAAGTTTTTTTTATATTCACTCACCAATTCCATTTCAGGGTGTGGCATACTAAAACTTCGATTAAAATAATTGGTCTTTCCAAAAATTACATAAGGTACATTTACCTTTATAGTATCCTTTATCCATTTCGCTCCTCTAAACCATACTAGTTCTATCATACCTGTTTCATCAGAAAAGATTGCCACTAACCTACTTCCTCTTTTTTGCTGTACCGTTTTTATCGAAGTTATTTTTCCTACAATTTGTATTTCTGCAGAATTCTGCTCAAGCTGATTGATTTTAAAAAATTGAGTTCTATCAATATATCGGTGCGGAAAAAAATTGATTAAATCTCCAAAGGTTCTTATCCCTAACTCTTTTTTTAGCAAATCTGCACGCGATGGACCAACACCTTTAAGGTAGCTAATTGAAGTGTTAGAATTGTATTGAGGCATGCTTATAATTTTACAAGGCTAAAATAACAAATCCTCGGTATTCATTCGTACATTTGCAATCCAAATTTTTGAAGTAAATGAGATTACATAGAAACTTGTGTTTTACGGTGATAGATTCATTAAATATGATTTTTAATGACGAAGAATATGCGGGTAAGGTTGTAGAAAAAGCATTGAAACGCGATAAGCGATGGGGTGCTCGTGATCGCAAATTTGTTGCAGAAACTATCTATGATATTGTTCGTTGGAAAAGGTTGTACAATGAAATTGCAGGAACAAAAGATCATTATACACGAGATAATTTATGGAAACTTTTTGCAGTTTGGGCTACTTTAAAAGGTATTGAATTACCTGATTGGAAATATTTTGAAGGTACTCCTGTTAGACGTATAAAAGGTAAATTTGACGATGCTCAAAACACAAGAGCAATTAAGGAATCCATTCCAGATTGGATGGATGAATTGGGAGTTAAAGAATTAGGAGAAGCGGTTTGGTCTAGAGAACTAACTGCCTTAAATCAAAAAGCAGAAGTCATTTTAAGAGTCAATACGTTAAAGATTGACATAGCCACCTTACAAAAATTCTTACGAAAAGAAGAAGTTGAAACAGAAACAATTCGCGACAATCCATCTGCATTGAGATTGGTAGAACGCAAGAATGTATTTTTAACTGAAGCATTTAAAAGAGGCTATTTTGAAGTTCAAGACGCTTCATCACAATTAGTAGCTCCTTTTTTACAGGTAAAACCTGGTATGCGTGTAGTTGATACTTGCGCAGGTGCCGGAGGAAAAACATTACATCTTGCAGCTATCATGCAAAACAAAGGGCAAATTATTGCCATGGATATTTATGCAGGTAAATTGGCACAATTAAAAAAACGAGCAAAACGTGCTAGTGTACATAACATTGATATGCGTGTCATTGAAAGCACTAAAGTAATTAAAAAATTAAAAGATTCTGCTGATGCCGTTTTGATTGATGCTCCCTGTAGCGGAATTGGAGTGCTAAGAAGAAATCCAGATTCTAAATGGAAATTACAGCCTGAGTTTATTAAGAATATCAAAAAAACACAAGCTGAAATATTAGATAGCTACAGCCGAATGGTTAAAGTTGGTGGAAAATTAGTGTATGCAACTTGCTCAATATTGCCTTCTGAAAACCAAGATCAAGTAAAAACTTTTTTAGATTCGCATATAGGGTTTAAGTTTGTGGAAGACAAAAAGGTGTTGCCTTCAAAATCTGGCTTTGACGGATTTTATATGGCATTACTCGAACGGACAGAATAATATAAATACACATCATATGAAAAAATATTACTTTTTACTTCTATTACTAAGTTTAAATTTTGTTGTTTTTTCTCAATTAACTCCACCAACAGAACTACAAGCATATTATTCTGATGTTAATTTTAGTTTAACAGGCACACCGCTGTATGATGATTTAGCTATAGAAACAATTGCTAAACATACTAATATTTTAAGCTATTCTGACAGACATGATTATTTATATGATGCTGATGAAGATTTGGCAATTCCGAGTAATGTCCTATTAATGTATAGTGGCGAAAGCAGGTTTGAAAGTGAATACTTATCAGGTAATAATAGTTATACACCACAAACATTTAACACTGAGCATGTTTATCCTCAATCACTTATTGAAAATACTGCCGTAGGAGATTTACATCATTTAAGAAGCTGTGATATTTCGATAAACAGTAGTCGTGGTAATAATCCATTTGCCAATAGTTCTGGCAGCTATCAAGATTTAGGAAGTAGTTGGTATCCTGGTGATGAATGGAAAGGCGATGTTGCAAGAATGATTATGTATTTAAATTTAAGGTATAATGAACCCTTTTCAGATGTTGGAAACTTAAATTTATTTTTACAATGGAATGCAGAAGACCCAGTATCTCCTTTTGAGGATAATAGAAACGAAGTAATAAGTTCTGCCCAAGGTAACAGAAATCCATTTATTGACAATCCATATATTGCAACGGTAATTTGGGGTGGCACGCCTGCTGAAGATAGATGGGCATCACTATCCGTTGCTAATTTTTCACTTGATGATATCAAAATTTATCCAAATCCTACTTCAGGAAATACGCTAACAATTAATTCCCCTGAAGAACTAACCATCACTTTTTTTGATATCCTTGGCAAACAAGTTTTAAGAAGTGAAGTTTCAATGAGCAACAGTCAAATAGATATCGAAACTATTAATAGCGGTATTTATATGGTTCGTTTACAATCAAAAAGTACAACCTTGACCAAAAAATTCATCAAAAGATAGTTAACTAAATTGTTTTCTTTTTCACTCTAAAACACATTTGAATAGTTTTTTAAAAAACACTTTTCAAATCAATAAAAAGGAGCTATGTTTGTAGGCTTTAAAAATTATACCTCAAATTATGGTCAAATTTTTACTGCAATAAAATAGACTAACAAACTCCAAACATGAAAAAATTATTACTATTAGTATTTATTACTTCTTTTACAACCTACGCTCAAATTCCTGCAAACTATTACGATACTGCCACAGGCACAGGATACACTCTTAAAACGCAACTTAGAAATATTATTGCGAATGGTCATACCAGTCAAGGTTATGATAATTTATATAATGGGTATGTTGATGCGTTTTCTGATAATGATTATGAAGGTGATGGTTCTGTCTTAGATTTCTATTCAGAAAACCCAAATGGAACAGATAGTTATTATTATACACATGGCAATAGAAAGTGTGGAAATTACAGTTCTGAAAATGACTGCTATAACAGAGAACACTTAATGCCACAATCTGTTTTTGGAAGTGCTAGCCCAATGCAAAGTGATATTTTTACTGTAGTTCCTAGTGATGGTTATGTAAATGGTAAAAGAAGCAGTCATGCTTTTGGCGAAGTTGGTTCTGCATCATGGACATCAGACAATGGATCTAAAGTTGGAAGCAATACATATGGTAGCTATAATGGGACCGTGTTTGAGCCAATTGACGAATTTAAAGGCGATATCGCTAGAGCAATGCTTTATTTTGCTGTTAGATATGAAAATCAAGTTGCATCATGGAGTCATGCCATGTTAAACGGAACAAGCGATCAGGTGTATGCTGATTGGTTTATTGATATGTTATTAGAATGGCATGCAAACGATCCGGTACACACATCTGAAACTGTTAGAAATGTTGCTTCTTATGATTATCAAGGAAATGCTAATCCATTTATTGACCACCCCGAGTTTGTGCAAATGATTTGGAATCCAACTCCAGATAACCAAGACCCAACTGTACCAACTAATTTGGTAACATCAAATCCAACAGGGTCTTCAATAGATTTAGATTGGACAGCATCAACTGATAATATTGCTGTATCAAGCTATGATATTTATGTAGATGGTACGTACTACACATCGGCAACAACAAATTCAAAAACAGTTACAGGTTTGGCTTCTGAAACTACTTTTATATTTACAGTATTAGCAAAAGATGCCGCCAACAATACATCTGCTCAAAGTACATCAGCAAATGGAACTACTTTAGAAGCATCAGCAGGTGGTTCAGAATGTGTTGCAGAAACTTTTGAGAATATCCCTGCCAATTCAAGCTCATACTCTGATCAAAATTGGACTGGAGATAATGGATTAACTTGGAGCGCAACTTCAGCAAGAACAGACCAAACATTGAATAATAGAGGATTAGTTTTAGATGGCCGAGGCTCAACTAATGGAACGTTAACTTCGACTTCTATTACTGGCGGAATTGGAGAAATTACCTTATCTACTCAAAGAGTATATAATGGTGGAAGTGGTGATTTAAGTGTTTTTGTTAATGGAGATTTAAAAGGAACAATTCCTTATGATGGGTCAGTTCAAACAACCACAATTTCTAATATCAATGTTAGTGGCAATGTAATAGTTACTATTAAAGAAGATACAACTGGTGGAGATCGCGTTGTTATTGATGATTTAACTTGGACATGTTTTTCTGCTTTATCAGTTAATGATTACTCATTAGAAAACAGCAGCATCTACCCTAACCCAACATCAGGAAATACTTTGACTATTGCAATTTTTGAGGATGTAAATATTACAGTTTTTGATATTCTAGGCAAGAAAGTTTTAAAAGATGAAATTTCTATAGATGATAATCAAGTTGATATCTCTAATTTAAACAGTGGTATTTATATGATTCACTTACAAGCTAAAAACGGTTCAGTTACTAAAAAGTTTATAAAAAAATAAAAATACTTTTGTCCGCTATAGCGGATTCGAAGCAATACACATAAAAAAAGCGGTCAATTAATTGACCGCTTTTTTTATACAATATTATTAACATTCATTGTGAAATTGATTGTGGAATAATTATTTTTGCAACTTGTAAAACCACAAACACACAACAATGATTCTTTTCTTCGGAAACACTTCTAAAAAAGTTTTTGCTGTTCAGGTAACTTCAGAACTTTCAGCTGAAAACACTAAAAAACTAAACTGGTTGTTTGGCAACCAACCACAAATATCTCAAGCGTCTATTGACGCTTTTTTTATTGGCCCACGTGCCGCTATGATTACACCTTGGAGCACCAACGCTGTTGAAATTACTCAAAATATGGCGATTGAAGGCATCGTTAGAATTGAAGAATTTTTTGTAAAACCTGAAAAATTTACAGATTTTGATCCAATGATTTCTCAGAAATATTCTGAGTTAAATCAAGAAGTGTTTAAAATTGATCTGCAACCAGAATCTATTTTAGATATTGATGATATTACTGCTTATAACAAACAAGAAGGTTTGGCGTTGAATAATGAAGAAGTTGAATATTTAGAAAACCTTTCAAATAAATTAAAAAGAAAACTAACCGACTCAGAAGTATTTGGATTTTCACAAGTAAATTCTGAGCACTGTCGTCATAAAATATTTAATGGAACTTTTATTATAGATGGAGAAGAAAAACCTTCTTCTTTATTTAAAATGATAAAAGAGACTTCAAAACAATTTCCAAACGGAATTGTATCAGCATATAAAGACAACGTAGCTTTTGTTAAAGGACCAACTGTTGAGCAATTTGCTCCGAAAACAGGTGATAAACCAGATTATTATGAAAAGAAAAGTTTTGATTCTGTTATCTCTCTAAAAGCAGAAACTCACAATTTTCCAACAACGGTAGAACCTTTCAATGGTGCTGCAACAGGATCAGGTGGAGAAATTAGAGATCGGTTAGCTGGCGGAATGGGTTCTTTGCCTTTAGCAGGAACTGCGGTATATATGACTTCATACTCTAGATTAAAAAAGAATCGCCCTTGGGAAAAAGCCATGGATGAACGAGATTGGTTGTATCAAACTCCGATGGATATCTTAATAAAAGCATCAAATGGGGCATCCGATTTTGGAAACAAATTTGGGCAACCATTAATTTCTGGTTCTGTGCTAACTTTTGAACATGAAGAAGAAGCGCGTAAATTGGGTTATGATAAAGTTATCATGCAAGCCGGTGGTATTGGGTTTGGAAAAGCAGAGCAGAGTATCAAAAAAGAACCACAAAAAGATGACAAGATTGTTCTTTTAGGTGGTGATAATTATAGAATTGGTATGGGTGGTGCTGCAGTTTCATCAGCAGATACAGGCGAATTCAGTTCTGGAATCGAATTAAATGCGGTACAGCGATCAAATCCAGAAATGCAAAAACGTGCAGCCAATGCTATTAGAGCAATGGTTGAATGTGATGTGAATCCTATTGTATCAATTCATGATCATGGTGCTGGTGGTCATCTAAATTGCTTGTCTGAATTGGTTGAAGAAACTGGTGGATTAATTGACTTAGATAAGTTACCAATTGGTGATCCTACACTATCAGCCAAAGAAATTATTGGAAACGAATCTCAAGAACGTATGGGATTGGTTATTAATAACAAAGATATTGGTTTTTTAAACCGTGTTGCTGAACGTGAACGTTCGCCAATGTACACTGTTGGAACAGTAACAGATAATGACCGCTTTACTTTTGAATCAAAAGCAACTGGTGAAAAGCCAATGGATTTTGCTTTAGAAGATATGTTTGGGTCTTCTCCAAAAACAATTATGGAGGATACAACTATTGATAGAAATTATTCTGAGATTGAATATTCTCAAGATAACATTCACGATTACTTAGCACAAGTTTTACAATTAGAAGCTGTGGCTTGTAAAGATTGGTTGACCAACAAAGTTGATCGCTGTGTTACAGGTCGTGTAGCAAAGCAACAAACCTGTGGCCCATTACAATTACCGCTGAATAATGTTGGTGTGATGGCGTTGGATTATAATGGAAAAGATGGGATTGCGACTTCTATCGGTCATGCGCCAATTAGTGCTTTGATTGACGAAAGATCAGGTTCTAGAAATGCTATTGCAGAGTCTTTGACCAATTTGATTTGGGCTCCATTAGAAGATAATTTAGATTCAGTTTCTTTATCTGCAAATTGGATGTGGCCATGTAAAAATGCAGGAGAAGACGCTAGATTGTACAATGCAGTTGAGGCCATTTCTCAATTTGCAATTGAATTAGGAATCAATATTCCAACAGGAAAAGATTCACTTTCAATGAAACAAAAATATCCAAATGAAGAAGTAATGTCTCCAGGTACTGTTATTATTTCTGCTGCGGGTCATTGCAACAATATTACAAATGTAATTGAACCCGTTTTGCAAAAAGATGGTGGAAATATTTATTATATCAATCTTTCAGGGGATAATTATAAATTAGGCGGAAGTACTTTTGCGCAAATCAAAAATAAGATTGGTACGGAAACTCCAACTATCAAAAGTTCAGATGCATTTAAAAATGCTTTTAATGCTATTCAAGAACAAATTAAAATTGGAAATATTTTAGCTGGTCATGATATTTCTGCTGGCGGAATGTTAACTACCTTATTAGAATTGTGCTTTTCTGAGGTGAATTTGGGAGCAAGTATTGATCTAACTTCTTTGAATGAAATGGATACGGTTAAATTATTATTTGCTGAAAATAGTGGCATTATTATTCAAACGAAAGACAATGTAGCATTTGAAAATACAATGAAATCTTCTGGAGTTGAAGCACATTATATTGGAGAGGTAGAAACAGGAAATCAACTAACAATTAACAATGGTGAACGTAATTTATCTTTCGACATTCCGAAACACAGAGATATTTGGTATAAGACATCTCACCTACTCGATCAAAAACAATCTGGTAAAAAATTGGCAAATGATCGTTTTAATAATTACAAAGAGCAACCGTTAGAGTTTATTTTTCCTTCAGAGTTTTCAGGTAAGCTAAATGAGATTGTCACATCACTCTCTCCTCACAAAGACAAAAAAATAAAAACTGCAATAATCCGCGAAAAAGGATCAAACTCAGAACGCGAAATGGCATACGCAATGCAGTTGGTAGGTTTTGATGTAAAAGATGTTCACATGACTGATTTAATTTCGGGTCGTGAAACTTTAGAAAATATTCAGTTTATTGTTGCTGTTGGTGGATTCTCAAACTCTGATGTATTAGGTTCTGCTAAAGGATGGGCCGGGGCTTTTTTATACAACAAAAAAGCTAAAACTGCTTTAGACAATTTCTTTGCTAGAGAAGATACACTTTCATTAGGGGTTTGTAATGGTTGTCAATTATTTATCGAATTGGGATTGATAAATAAAGACCATGAAGAAAAACCAACAATGTTGCACAATGAATCTGGGAAGTTTGAATGTAACTTTACTTCGGTAGAAATTCAAGAAAATAAAAGTGTACTATTAAATACTTTAGCCGGTTCAAAATTAGGAATATGGGCTGCACACGGAGAGGGAAAATTCTCATTACCTTATGAGGAAAATCGCTATAATATTGTAGGTAAATATGGATATGAAGAATATCCTGCAAATCCAAACGGGTCAGATTTTAATACCGCAATGCTAACTTCTGATTGCGGACGCCATACTGTAATGATGCCACATTTAGAGCGTTCAACTTTTCCATGGAACTGGGCCCATTATCCAAAAGAAAGAACAGCCGATGAAGTTACTCCGTGGGTAGAAGCATTTGTAAATGCCTATAAATGGTTGCAAAAATAAAGACAAAAAACAGCTTGAAATTAAAAACTTCAAGCTGTTTTTTTATAGATTAGTGCTTCTTATCTCAAATAAGAATTTAGCATCCACAATGTTTTTTCTGTTTCGGTGATATAATCACTCATTAAACTCATTGTACCTTCATCATCAGCATCACCAGCTAAAGCTAAAATTTCGCGCTCTTTTAAGATTAAAACAGCGAAGTTTTTTACAACAATTTCTACTCCTATTTTACCATTTGTAATTCCTTTTTCAGCCTGTATTTCAGAAATTCCGATATAATCTGAAAAGGTATGTAAAGGTTCTCCCTCTAAGGTTAAAATTCGTTCAGCTACTTCATCAATTTTGATAACTGCATCATCGTATAATTCTTCAAATTTTAAATGCAATTCAAAAAATTCCTTTCCTTTTATATTCCAATGTAAGCCTCTTAAGTTTTGATAAAACAATTGATAATCTGCCAATAAATGATTTAATTGATTGATAAGTATTCCTGCTTTTTCTTTGTCTATTCCTATTAAATTTTTCATGATATATTGATTTAAATATTACCACACAAAGATACAATTTATTATAGCATCATCAAAATTGATTGTTTTTATATTGTAATAGTATTTATTTATTTTAAAGCAGTCTAAATTAAAAACAATCTAGTACCTAGCTCTTCAAATATTTTGTAAATTGCATTAACTAAAGAAAGTTAATCGATTCGTTTTGAAACATAAAGAAGCCCAAAATAGATTTCTTATTTTTTTGAAAGATAAAAGAAAGAAAAACATTTTAAAAATGTTTTGGGAAGCTTCCTATTTATGGGTTAGCAAAAGAGAAATTCCTTTCTATTATTTTAAGTATCAATATCGAAAATCTGTAACTAACTTCAAAGATTATTTAAGTACCAAAGAAGGGGCGCAAATCCAAAAAAGTCAACTTTTTCATAAAGATGAGCTTATCTCGATTATGTCAAACAAACTTAGCTTTTCTATTTATTGTAAAAAAAACAGATTACCCATTGCTAAAATGGTTAGTTATAATCTAGATTCAAATTTCTTTTTTGAAGGTAAAGTTTTTAAAGTTAAAAATTCTGAAGATCTTTTTGCTTTTTTTAGTCATGTCTTTGATAAAACAGCACTTCAAAATATTTTTATAAAACCACTTGCTCAATATGGCGGTACAGGTTGCTTTAAAATAAATAAAAATAATTTAAAAGATAGTGTTGAGCATTACAGTAAGAATATGATTGGCATTGGTTGCATACATGAAGAAGTTATACATCAACATGAAGACATTAATAAAATCCATAAAAATTGTATTAATTCTGTTCGCCTTTTAACCTATATTGACCAAAATAATAACACCAATATTATTGTTGCATATATGCGATTTGGTATTGGCAAAAGCGTTGTTGATAATGTCAGCTCTGGTGGATTTCAAATAGGTGTAAATTTAGAAACTGGTACCTTGCAAGAAAAAGGACACCAAGACATGGAGTTTGGTGGAGCAGAGCTTTATAAACATCCTACTAGTGGGTTTATCTTTAAGAATTTTAAGATTCCTTATTTTAAAGAAATATTGGATTTAACCAATAAAGCAAGTGGTTTTTTACCCGACCGAATTATAGGTTGGGATATTGCTATAACTCCGAATGGCCCTGTTTTGATTGAAGCCAATGAATACCCTTCAATTTTTGGCCCAGACATTATTTATGGTGGACTAAAGAAGCATCCGAAAATAAAAGAATTGCTATTAGAATTGAAAAAAAATTAAATTATGGCTGTGAATCAACAAAACAGGTTGCGTATATTTTTAAAAGACAAAAACAAAAAAAGTCTTTTTAAAATGTTTAGAGAATCTATGTATTTATGGATTAGCAAAAGAGAAATTCCTTTTTATTACTTTAAATATCTTTATCGCAAAAATGTGGTAAATTACAAAGACTATATTAGTACAAAAGAGGCACATAAAATCCAATTCCAAGATACTTTTCATAAACCTGAGCATCTTTCAATCATCTCAAACAAATTAAGTTTTTCTATTTTTTGTGAACAAAATAATCTTCCTGCTCCTCGATTAATTAGCCACAACCTCAATTCTAATTTTATTTTTAAGGGAGAGCTTTTTAAAGTAGCTTCAAAAAAAGATTTGTATAATTTTTTTAAACTTGTTTTCAATGAGACTCATCATGAAAATATTTTTGTAAAACCATTGTCAATGTATGGTGGTACAGGTTGTTACCGCATCAACAAACAAAATTTACAGAATGGTATTGATGCGTGTAATGAATTTGTGATCAACAATAGTTGCATTCATGAAGAAGTTGTTTTGCAACATCCCGAAATAAATAAAATTCATGCCGATTGCATCAATACCATCCGCATGGAAACATTTATTGATAAACAAGGAAAAACACATTTACTTTCAGCATTTATGCGATTTGGAGTTGGCAAAAGTTTTGTTGACAATGCACATTCTGGTGGGTTTTACGTCGGTATTAATTTAGATACTGGCACTTTAAAAGAAATTGGACATCAATATATGGAATATGGTGGAGCAACTTTAACCGCACACCCTGATAATAATTTTGCCTTTGGCGGATTTAAAATTCCGCTATTTAAAGAAGCTGTTGAATTAACTATGAAATCTGTAGATTATATTCCTGATAGATATATTGGGTGGGATATTGCCATTTCAACAGATGGCCCAGTGATTATTGAAGCTAATGAATACCCGTCAATTTTCATGTCCGACATTGCTTACGGCGGATATTTAAAGCATCCTCTATATAAAGGAATCCTCGAAGAAGTTAGAAATAGTTGAATTTCAGAATACTATAAGCCAATATTTTTACATTTGAATACTCCCATTTATTTTGTATTTTGCGTACAAATAATTCTACATTTATGTCTATAGAAGTTACACGCCTTTTTGATTTTCCATATTATCAACTAGAAAAAAATCCAATAGAGAAATCATTGGTTACCAAAAAAAATGGAGAATGGATTGCAACTTCTACTCAAGAATATATTGACAAAGCCAATGCAATTTCTCGTGCTTTGATAAAAATGGGGGTAAAACCCAACGATAAAATTGCCGTCATTTCCTCTTCAAACAGAACTGAATGGAATATTTTAGACGTTGGCATTTTACAAACAGGAGCACAAACTGTTCCTATCTACCCAACGAGTTCTAAAGAAAATTACGAGTATATTTTTAATCACTCTGAAGTTACCCATTGCTTTTTATCTGATAAAGAATTGTTTGATAAAACAAAACAAATTAGAGATAATGTTCCTACTTTAAAAGAAATTTATTGTTTTGAAGATATTGAAGGGTGTAAACATTGGAATGAAGTTTTAGAATTTGGAGTAGATACATCCAATCAAGATGAAGTTGAAAAACGAAAAAATGTCATTAAAGAAACTGATTTAGCAACTATCATTTATACATCAGGTACAACAGGTACACCGAAGGGCGTTATGCTATCTCACAAAAATTTGGTAAGTAATGCTTTAGACAGTACAAATCGCTTACCGTTAGCTGGTGGTGATACTAAAATTTTAAGCTTCTTACCACTTTGTCATGTTTTTGAGCGCATGCTCATTTATCTATATCAATACAATTGCTTGTCTATTTATTATGCCGAGAGCATTGAAAAAATGCCTGAGAACATAAAAGAAGTGAAGCCTAACTTTATGAGTGTAGTGCCAAGACTGCTTGAAAAAATTTATGATAAAATCATTGCTAAAGGTACTGATTTAACTGGTATCAAGAAACGACTGTTCTTTTGGGCAGTTGAAATTGGCTTGCAATACGAACCTTATGAAGCCAACGGGTGGTGGTATGAAAAGAAACTCGCTTTAGCTAGAAAACTAGTTTTTTCTAAATGGAGAGAAGCACTTGGAGGTAACATCAATACAATGGTTTCCGGTAGTGCAGCTTTACAGCCTAGGCTAACCAGAGTTTTTGCAGCTGCAGGAATGCAAGTAATGGAAGGTTACGGATTAACAGAAACATCGCCAGTAATTACAGTGAATCAATATAAGAATAACTTCTTTAGAATTGGAACTGTTGGAAAAGCTATTGTCAATGTAGATATCAAAATTGCTGATGATGGAGAAATTTTAGTAAAAGGTCCAAATGTAATGATGGGTTATTATAAAGATGAAAAGAAAACTTCAGAAGTTATGACTGGAGATTATTTTCATACTGGAGACAAAGGAGAAGTTGATGCTGATGGTTTTTTAACAATTACTGGCCGAAAAAAAGAAATATTTAAAACCTCTGGAGGTAAATATATCTCACCCGTTTTATTAGAAAACGTTGTAAAACAATCTCGTTTTATTGAACAGATTATGGTTGTTGGAGAGGGTGAAAAAATGGCAGCTGCTATCATACAGCCTAATTTTGAATTTTTAAGAGAATGGGGTATCAGACATGGTTTTAGTTTAGATACATCTCACGAAGATATCATCGCGAATGAAAAAGTGATTGAACGTATTTATCAAGAAGTTGAAGAAGCAAACAAAAATTTTGGCAAATGGGAAACGATCAAGTGTTTTGAATTAACTTCTGATGTTTGGAGCGTTGAAAACGAGCTACTCACCCCTACTCTAAAACCTAAACGAACAATCATCAAAGAAAAATACATCGATTTATACAACAAAATGTATTCAAAATAGTAACTTTGTTTTTTAGATTTTTCAAATAAATTCATGGAGCATTTCATAGTATCGGCACGTAAGTATAGACCCCAAACTTTTAAAGAAGTTGTTGGACAACAGTCTATCACCAATACGTTAGAAAATGCAATTAAGAATAATCATTTAGCTCAGGCTTTATTATTTACTGGGCCTCGTGGTGTTGGTAAAACTACTTGTGCTCGAATTTTGGCAAAGCAAATAAATCAGGATGGAAAAACAGAAGTAAACCCTGATGAAGACTTTGCCTTTAATATATTTGAATTAGATGCTGCCTCAAACAACTCAGTAGATGATATTCGTAGTTTAACAGATCAGGTTCGGATTCCTCCACAAGTAGGAAAATACAAAGTCTATATTATTGATGAGGTACACATGTTATCCTCATCAGCATTTAATGCATTTTTAAAAACACTAGAAGAACCACCTGCTCATGCTATATTTATTTTAGCAACAACAGAGAAACATAAAATAATTCCGACCATCTTATCTCGTTGTCAGATCTTTGATTTTAAAAGAATCAACGTTTTAGATGCCAAAAATTATTTAAAGGATATAGCAAAGAAAGAAAATGTAAACGCTGATGATGATGCTTTGCATATTATTGCCCAAAAGGCAGATGGAGCTATGCGAGATGCACTTTCTATTTTTGATAGAGTTGTTAGTTTTTCTGGTTCTAATTTAACGCGACAAGCTGTTACTGAAAATTTGAATGTATTAGATTATGATGAATATTTTAATACAACCGATTTACTATTAACCAATAACATTCCTAATGTATTAATACAATTCAATACTATTTTATCTAAAGGCTTTGATGGACATCATTTTATAAATGGATTAGCTTCACACTTTAGAGATTTATTGGTAGCTAAAGACAAAGCTACTATACCTCTTTTAGAAGTTGGAGATAATGCAAAAAAGCGTTACTTAGATCAATCTCAAAAAGCATCTTTGCAATTTCTTATGCAAGCAATTGACAAAGCAAATGATTGTGACTTAAAATATAAAACCAGTAAAAATCAACGACTACTGGTAGAACTTACCTTAATGCAATTAGCCTCTATCACTTTTGATGGAGAAAAAAAAAATAGTAAAAACTACATAATTCCAGCAAAATTCTTTAGTCACATTCTAGTTGATGAAAAAATTGATGCACCAACTATTGTAACTCCACAGGTTACAGAAAAAAAAGAATCCTATAAAAAACCTACTATTCCAAAACCAGCAATTCCAAAAATTGTAGCCTCCAATATTTCGAGTGAACGAAGACGAGGTGCTTCTAACTTATCTTTAAAAAGTGTTCAGTTAAAAAAAGAAATATTAGAAACTGAGGTTGAAGTAATTGATTATAGTATACTTCCAAAAACTGAATTTACCGAAGTTCAATTTCTTAGTGCTTGGAAGCAATATATCACAGATTTACAAAACAAAGGCAAGAAAGACATTGCCTCAATCATTGATGCTGATACTCCTAGAGTAGAAGGTTTTAAAATTTTTATCACTTTACCAAACAGCATGATGAAGTCTAAGCTGAAAGCTCATCAACCTAAACTTTTAAAATTTTTACGTAATAAATTAAACAATTATAGCATCGATATAGAAGTAGATGTGAATGAAATTGTTGAAAAGAAATTTGCCTATACTCCACAAGAGCGCTACGAAAAGTTAAAAGAAAAAAATCCGATGTTAGAGGATTTTAGAAAAATGTTTGGTTTGGATTTGTAGTGAAATTATTTCATTAGTCGTATTGTCAATCTCCCTATACTTAAAGTAATCTTTAAATGTCTGTCTTCTTCTCACGAACGTGGGGAACCATTTTAAGACTCTATGGATTCTCTCTTTCGAAGGGGAAAGGCAATTCTACACTTTCATCGGTAAACGTAATACGGAACATGCTGAGTTGCATGCAAACATATCCTTTCCTGTTCCAAACAATACATTACGTCAATTATCTTTTTCAGGAGTTCCTAAAATAAAACTAATATTTTAAATTAAGAATAATCGGAGAACACTTATAATTTTTTTGGTGGGTTTTTTAAATTCATATGTTTCACTAAATTACATGAAAAATCAAGCATATTCTTCACCTCATCTGTACGAGCAATATGAATATATTTAAAGATCATTAAGGCTTCACCATTACTTTCAATATGATGAATCTCATTTTCTTCTAAGAAAAGAATCAAATCATCCGTAAAAAATGCTCGGATGGAATCTTCATCTTCACCTGTTAATTGAAATTTATTGGAGAAATCGGCAAAATTCGAAAAATTAATATCTCTATTTGAACGTGAAAGAGCCTTTACTCGGTCAAACATTTTGTCAAAAAGACCTTCCTTATCAATAATAAATTTGGGAATTAAAGATGGCAATCTCACTATTTGCACCGTAGTTTGATATACTTCAAGAGCTAATAATGCTCCTTCATCAAACACAATATCCGCAATTTCCCATTGTGTGTTATTCTCATCATCATGACCTTGTAGGGAGTTACTCTTCATCTCTATGGGGCGTGAATCAAAAAAATGAAAATTCCTGAGATATGAAGTGTTCCAGTCTACTTCTCGTTCAAATGACCAATGATTCGCAATCGCCAATTTCTGTAAACGTATTTGGCGGTTGGTAATTCGTTTTTTCACACGACCTGTAATAATTTTTAAAGCTCTATTATGACTTGTTGAGGCTACATGATGATCTAATCCCACTAACTGTACATTTCCTCCATTAAAGTCTTGAACACGTTTATACTCAATCAGGTTTTCCATTATTGATAAATCTATTAATCGAGTTTGGGTCATATCTATCCTTACCTTTGAACCATTTGGAATAGGTTTTAGTAAATCATCTAATTGCAAGGCATATAAGAAATTTGTAATCCCTTTTAACTTAACGTCATAGGTTCCATTATCTAAATGGTAAACCTTAGAACCTGATTTATAAATCATTTTAAAGAATTTCAAAAATCCTACCTTCGCTAATAGCATATGCAATATTAATGTGACTAAAATACCACCAATAATACCATAAAGTAAATCGGTAAATAATGTTATGATAAGGGTTGACGAAAGAAACAATAACTGTTCTACACCTTGATCATAAGTGTGTTTAAACACTTTTGGTGACGCCAATTTAAATCCGGTATGCACCAAAATTGCAGCTAATGCAGCTAGAGGAATACTTTTTAAAACTGGAGCAAGAAAAACTACAAATAATAATAAGAATAAACCATGATATAGGTTAGACCATTTGGTTTTGGCATTGCTATTAACATTTACTGTACTTCTAACAATTACATTTACTATTGGTAATCCTCCTAGTGCTCCAGAAACCATAGTGCTTAAACCAACTCCTATTAAATCCTTATTCAAATTAGTAGTTCTTTTATAAGGATCTAAAGTATCAACCGCTCGAGCACTTGCCATTGAAATTACAGTTGCAATGGTAGTAATAGACATTACTGTTAACCAAAATGGAAATGTTCCTATTCTACTAAAATCAGGATGAATAATACTATCTAATGGGTTTTCTGGAATACTTATCAAAAGATTGGGACTTACATTATAAGCATGTCCAAATAAAGTAATATTATGAGCATGAAAAAAATCAAATCCATAAACGATGGGTAAGGCTAGTAATAATACCCACATAGGTGCAGGAATAATTCTAATAAACTTAGTTTTAATTTTTTTGTAAAAAATCAATACTAAAACACCTAAAAAAGCAATAATAAAAACAAAAGGGTTTAACTCAGGTATTTTATAAACTGCATCAAGGAGAATTCCAATTATAGTATCAGCTTCAGACTTTGTTCCTAAAGCAAAATGAATTTGTTTCGCAAAAATAATCACACCAATAGCTGCCAAGATACCGTGTAAAACTGAGGAAGGGAGTAGTTTTGCAAATCGTCCCATTTTTAATAAACCAAATAAAATTTGAATGGCTCCAGAAATGACAATGGCTGCCAAAACATAATTAATATTATTGTCTAAAATAGACAACCCACCTAATATAGCAGCAATAAGTCCTGCCGCGGGTCCGTTAATTGCTAAATTACTTCCTCTAAAAAATGTTGTTACAATTCCAGCAATAATAGCAGAGAGTAATCCAGACATAGGAGCAACTCCAGAGGCTACTGCTATTCCTAATGCTAAAGGTAAGGCTACAAGAGAAACACTTAAAGCGGCAGAAACATCATTACGCCAGTTTTCTTTTAGCCCTTTAATTCCACTACTTGGTTCGAAGTCAGTATTATTCATAATTCACACTCATTAATGGGCTTAATATACAATTTTTACAAAAAATTAAAACTTGTCAATATAATCTAAACTATCTCTAGAAGAATGTATTACTGCTAAATCTAAAGTTACAATAATTTCATTATTACTTTTAATGATTATAGATGATAAGCCTAAACTTCTTTACAGCTTTTTTATATTATAAAAATTTTCTTAAAAATAGTTTTTTTAAAAGAATTACAAAGGGATGGGTGTGAAATATTTAAAAATTTAATGATATTTTTGTATTCTATTAAAGAATAGATAAATTTAGCAATGACGAATTCAATTCATTCAGATACCATCATCGCATTAGCAACCCCATCAGGTATGGGAGCAATTGCTGTAATTCGTTTATCTGGTAGTGATGCCATACAAATTGTATCAAAACATTTTAAACCTAAATATCGTAGTAAAGATTTAAACAAAGTAAAATCTCACACTATCCATTTAGGGCATATTATGGATGAAAGTAGAATGATTGATGAAGTTTTAGTTTCTGTTTTTAAAGATCCACATTCATATACTGGCGAAAATGTTGTGGAAATAAATTGTCATGGTTCTGTTTATATTCAGCAAGAAATTATACAATTATTTTTATCAAAAGGATGTAGAACCGCAACCAATGGCGAGTTTACCTTACGAGCATTTACCAATGGTAAAATGGATTTATCTCAGGCAGAGGCTGTGGCAGATTTAATTGAATCGGATTCTAAAGCATCACATCAAATTGCATTGCAGCAAATGCGTGGTGGCTTTTCGTCAGAAATAGCAAACCTACGAGAGCAATTATTAAATTTTGCGAGTTTGATAGAATTGGAACTCGATTTTTCTGAAGAAGATGTAGAGTTTGCTGATAGAGCCGCTTTTAGAGATTTGGTAAATAAACTCTCTTCTACTCTAAAAATACTAATCGATTCTTTTGCTTTTGGAAACGTATTTAAAAACGGAATTCCTGTTGCAATTGTTGGCGAACCAAATGTGGGGAAATCAACTTTACTAAATGCCTTATTGAATGAAGACAAAGCTATTGTATCGGATATTCCAGGAACTACAAGAGATGCTATTGAAGATGAAATTGTAATTAATGGTGTTGTTTTTAGATTTATTGATACGGCCGGAATTAGAGAAACAGAAAATGTCGTTGAAACGATCGGAATCAAAAAGACATTTGAAAAAATAGAACAAGCTCAACTGGTTTTACATTTGATTGATGCAAAAGAAATTTTAAATACAAAATCTATAATTGAAGAATTAAAGAATAAATACCCTTTAAAAAGAATCTTAACAATAGTTAATAAGCGGGATCTTTTATCGCAAGAGAACATTTCAATACTCAATGCTCAACACTCAAATCTAATATCAATATCAGCTAAAAATAAAACTGGGATCAACCAATTAATTAATGAATTGACCAAACTCACTGATATGGGTGCTTTGACAAACAATCAAACAATTGTTAGTAATAGCAGACATTTTGAAGCGTTGACCAATGCATTAATAGCTGTCAAAGAAGTTGAAAAAGGAATGGACATTAATTTGAGCTCGGATCTTTTAGCGATTGATATTAGAGAAGCATTACATCATCTTGGACTCATATCTGGAGCAGTTACAACCGATGATTTATTGGGCAACATCTTTGCTAATTTTTGTATTGGGAAATAACCAATACAACAATTCATAACAAAACATATTAAAAAGAACTATACATCAATCTCTACAATATAAATCAATAGTTGATTTATATTGAGTTCATTCTTTTAAACCTCGTTATTTAGAATCTAATCATAAATAAAAAAAAGCGCCTTAACCCCTTAAGGCGCCAATAAGATACCCCACTTTAAGACGAGGTCAAAATTATACATAAATATAACACAATTTATATACTCAAAATATGATAAACATCATGTTTTATATGATTATTATTTTTTAAATTAACCAATCTTTTTCAAGTTTAAGGAAATCCATAATTATCTCTCCTTAATATTATAAAGGGTGGTGTTTTTTGTATTGGGAAATAACTTATAGAATAAATATCCATGCTTCTAAAACCAAATATTAATTATTTGCTACCATTCATTAAATTATTGCATCCATATTTATATTAGCAGATTTTAAACGTATAATGCGTTGTATATTTGCAGTGTAATTAATCAACTTACGTTATTTTTTACTTACTCAAAACTAGTATTGTGGGGATACAAAATTTTGAGTTTTTTTATGCCATATATTTAGCAAATAAACTTCACTTCTATTTTCGTTCACTTCACTAACAACTATAGATACTTCGCTTAGTTTTAAAACTTACAACAAAATAACAACGCTACTTTTATAGTATCAAATTAAAGCCCAAGGATATGTTACCTACAAAGCAACACAACATGACAAGGAAAGTTTTTAATTCTTTAAATTTTAAAGATAAACTGAAAACCATTTTAAAAACGGGAAATTTTATCGATACTCATATTACAAGTGTTGGTGATTCTTTAATTACCAATTTATACAAACTAAATTTATTTCATGTAGAGGTTGTGTATAGTGGCTTAGGTACCAGTATAAAAGAAATTAATAGTTTTAAAATGGGAAGTACAGCAGATCGTTATTTTCCACAAAAAGAATAGTGTTTTATTTAAATAGTCATTCCTTATGCTATGCATATATTTGTATCATAATTTCGATACTAATTATGCCAATCAAACTTATATGTTCAGATATAGACGGAACACTTTTAAATAAAGATCGGGAACTTTCTGCAAAGACCATAGCTCAAATTAAATGGTTGGCTCCTACTCCATTTATTTTGATTTCTTCTCGCATGCCCAAAGCAATGTTGCATCTTCAAAAAGAATTGAATATTGAGTATTTACCAATAATTGCTTATAACGGTGGATTGATTCTAGCCAATAATAAAATAATTTCTACTACAGAAATTTCAACTACAACTACCAAATCTATTGCTGCTTTTTGTTCAGGTTCAGGTTTAAATTTACATTTAAGTCTTTACCATAACGACGAATGGTATGTGCCAGATCTAGATTATTGGGCAAAACGTGAAGCAAACAACACCAAAGTAAATCCAACAATACAACATATTAATACAACCTTGAAAAGTTGGAAATCAGAAAACAAAGGTGCACATAAAATTATGGTGATGGGTGATGCTAAAGAAATTGATACTCTTGTAAATTATATTGCTGAAAATTTTAAAAATGAAATTATTGGCTACCGTTCAAAAGACACCTATTTAGAAATTGCACATAAATCAATTTCAAAGAAAACAGCAATTAAAACACTTCTTAATCATCAATATCCCGAATTGACAATAAAAAATGTTTTGGCCTTTGGCGATAATTACAATGATCTAGAAATGTTAGAATCAGTAGGTATTGGAGTTGCTGTTGCTAACTCAAAGCCTGAAGTATTAGCTATTGCTGATGCTATTACTGATACAAACAAAGAAGATGGAGTTGCCAATTATTTAGAAAAACTGAACTGATGGCAAAAAAAGGAAGTGCAAAAAACACCAAGAACAAAGCGAAACATACAAAATTAATGAATCGCAAAAAGAATAAATTAAGAACAGATAAAATTACTCAGAAGGAACGCATTAAAGCATTGCAGCAAAAAATAAGCGAGCAACAAAAAGCAAAAGAAAATGGCAACAAAGCATAAAACATCAAAAGGATTACATCCAAATAATAAGCACAGTCAAGATTATGATTTTGATACTCTATGTACTGCCTTTCCAAGCTTAAAAGAATTTGTTTTTACCAATAAGTTCAATACTCAGACTATTGATTTTGCTAATCCAAAGGCAGTAAAAATTTTAAATACAGCTTTATTAAAAACATATTATAAAATTGAGCAATGGAACTTTTCTGATGAAAATTTATGTCCGCCAATTCCCGGACGTGTTGATTATATTCATCATTTAAATGATTTGTTTAAAGCATCAAAAATAAAAGATTCTATCAATATTTTAGACATTGGTACTGGCGCTACTTGTATTTATCCACTATTAGGAAACCGTACATACGATTGGCAATTTATTGGGACAGACATCGATGCTGAGTCACTTAAAAATTCGCAACTGATTATTGATAACAATAATTTATCAAATCAAATTTCACTAAAATTACAGGATCGCTCTGACACTATTTTTTCTGAATCCATTTTTGATAGACAGCAATTTGCAGCAAGCATATGCAACCCTCCTTTTTACAGTTCACAATATGAAGCTGTAGAAGCAAATGCTAGAAAACTAAAAGGATTGGGAATTGAAACTACCCAACGAAATTTTAGCGGGAACCAAAATGAACTATGGTACAAAGGTGGTGAAAAAGCGTTTTTACACAATTACTTATATCAAAGTTCTTTATTTAAAACTAGCTGTTTTTGGTACACAACATTGGTGTCAAAAAAAGGAAATATTGAAAGTATGATTGCCTCTCTTAATAAACTTGGTGCAACAAATATTAAGAATATCCCCATGCATCAAGGTAATAAAGTAAGCCGAATTGTTGCTTGGACATTTTTAACGAATGAAGAGCAAAATCAATGGAATACTGATACATAATAAATATTTCAAACGGGGTCTAGTCCTGTTTTCCAACCAGTAAAATCAGTATTAAGCTAAAAATTTCTAGATGTTTGTTTCATTATTAATATAAAAATTATATCATGAACAAATTATTATTTATTACTTTATTGATTGTTAGCTCAACAATATTTGCACAAGAAAAAAAGGACAAAGGCATTTTACAATTTGAAAATGAAACCATTAATTATGGTGTTATTTCCAAAAATTCTGATGGGTATCGCTCATTTGTTTTTACCAATGTTGGTGATGAAGCCATTGTTATATCAAAAGTAAAAGGCAGCTGTGGTTGCACTGTTGCTACAAAACCAAATGAGCCAATACTACCAGGTGAAACTGCCGAAATTGGTGTGAAATATGCTACCAATAGATTAGGTGGATTTTCAAAAACCATTACTATAACTTCAAATGCCAGCGAAATATCAAAAGTTGTACGGATAAAAGGAAATGTAGTTGAAGACGGGAAAATTGTAGCTATAGTCAAATAGTAATATTAAAAGGGAAAGTCCATTAATATGGGTTTTCCCTTTTTTAACTAGAGAGTTGTTATATTTGTTAAAAATCAACACTATTAATGTCTAACAAACTACTACTATTTGCATTTTTTATTTTCTATTCATTTTTATCTCTTCAAGCTCAGTTTAAGTTTAGTGGCGAAGTAAGTTATGAGTTCATCAATGCAACCGTTTATTTAACCGAAATTGATGATTACAAAAAAAGTGAGGTTTTTTTGACGGATAATATTTTACAAGCGACTACAATAGATAGCATAGGACATTATTCTTTTACAGGTAATTTTTTATCAAACAAAAATAAATTCTACAAAATTTATATTGACAATTGTAATGAAGACATAACAGATTCCAATCATTTATTAAATACATGTGACGACAGTAATTCAATTGTTTTTATAGCTAACAACTCTGATGAAATTTATTTTCCACTAAATTCTATGGAACAGATGTTTTGTTCAATAGAGTTTTCTCGCATGCAAAATATCGCAATTTTTAAAATTGATTCTTTACAAGAAGTATTGTTGAGTAACATACAATATTCTAAAAGTAAAAAACAACGAAGCATCATTTTTAATAACTATTTTAAAGATTTACAAGAGTTTAGCAAAACATTTAACGAACCGCTAGTTGAGCTTTACACCTATCAACTCTACGCAAATAATGAATCCTTTACACGCCGTTTTTATTTAGATGATTTAAAGAAATCTGATTACTATACAAATTTACTTCAACAACTAAAAACCGAATACCCTAGTACTGCTTATACCCACCAATTTGAAGATGACTTACGACATGATAATTTTGATTCAAAAAGCAAACTAACAAAAAATACAATTTTCATTTTAGTAATACTCTTATGTGCATCCCTTATTATTAATTTTATCTTGATAAAAAGAAAGAGCAAAAAATCAAATACAATTGATTATAAACTTATTTTATCTCCGCAAGAGCAAAAAGTATTTGAGCTGATGAATAGCGAGCTCTCAAACAAACAAATTGCTGATAAATTATTTATTAGCATAAGCACAGTAAAAACACACATCAACAATATTTACTCAAAACTCTCCATTTCTTCACGCAAAGAAGTTTCAAGTTTCTTTTAATCAAAAATCCCATTTCACCCACTTTTTGTTTAATTACATTTTTTGTATATATTTGTGTATCAATTAAAATGGAACCTCTCAAATTCCAAACAATCCTTTTTTTTAATTGAACCTCTATACAATGACTTAATAGAAAACCCTAATTTAAATTGATATCAATTATAATAACTGATATATTTTTATTACTAACTTAAAATTTAAATTATGAGAACAAAAAAAAGTTTGTTGACCTCAATGCTAATGATAGCATTGTTATTTTCTTATGCAGGATTTGCTCAAGAGGAAGAAAAAGAATCCTACGGAATGGCACAAATTATCTACATCGACGCTAAAGTGGGTATGGAAGAAGCATTTGTTAATGCTGTTAAATCACACAATGCGATGTATCATAAAGATGGGCCTTATGCTGCAGGGCTAGATGTTATATTATCTGGTAATGAAGCTGGTTGGTTTGTTTGGTATATGGGACCTTGCACCTTTACTGATTTAGATAATGCTCCAGGATCAGGTGTCCATGCCGATCATTGGAGAAAAAATGTTGCACCTAACATTGAAAGCTATGGGCGACAAGAATATTGGAGGTATAATAACAAATTATCATACAAAGCATCAGACGAAGAGCAAGCAATTTCTAACATTTGGTTTATTGATATCAAAAGAGGTGATTATTATCGCTTTAAAGCACTCATGGGTAAAATTAAAGAAGCTTATGAAAAACAAGGTACAGGAAATATAAGTGTTTACAATACCCAGTTTAATGACAATGATGGCAGAGATGTTGCTATAGTTTGGGGAATGAAGAATTTTGCAGAAATGGATGATGAATCTGGATCTGTTAAGGATGAGTATGAAGAAATTAATGGTGAAGGTAGTTGGGACAGTATGATTGACGAATGGGAAGACATAACCATGAGTATCAATAGCCAACTATGGGAAAATGATATTGCCAAATAAGCCTTGAAGAAAACTCTGTTAAGTAGGGATGCATCTAATGTGTCCCTATTTTTTATACACTGTATTCAACTGGATAGACATAGCGACAGATTCGGCTCTTTGTTTTGCTAAATCAGCAAGCTCACCAACAAATAATTCGTCAATTGTTTTTTTAAAAATAACTAACCACGTATCAAAATTCTCCTTTTTCAACTTCGTTTTATTATCTAAGTCCATATGTACTTTCATAGGGTTACCTTTAAACACAGGCTTGTGAAATAAAATGGTTTCCCAAAAGTCATACATTTTTGGCAAATGTGTTTCCCAATTCAACTTAGCAACTTCATTAAATAAGTGATTTAATTCTTTATCTTGTTGTACATACTCATAAAAAGTATTTACCATCAGCTTAATATCTTCTCGTGTAGTAATATCATTCATGCTACAAATTTACAACATTACTTTACTTATATTTGTCTTGTATTTTAAAATTTATACTAAACTTTACCTCAAAATGGAAGAAAATAGTTGTAATATTAGTGACAAAGGTAAAAGCTGTTGTTCAGCAGTGGGAGATAATAAAATTGAAAATTTAAGCGCACATTGGGATAATGCTTATAACAATAGCCTAGAAGAAAAATTGGGTTGGTTTGAAACGGATTTAAGTCCGATGTTACAACTTATCAGTAAAACAGGATTAGAAAAATCTGCTACAATCTTGAATGCCGGTGCAGGTAGCACAACCTTAATTGATACTCTTATCAAAAATAAGTTCTCAAATATTATAGCTACAGATTTGAGCCAAGTCGCTTTAAATAATTTGAGTGCTAGAGTTGGTCAAGAACATTTAACTTGTATTGTTGACGACTTAACAAGCCCTACAGAACTCAATACTATTTCTCCTGTTGATTTATGGATTGACAGAGCTGTACTTCATTTTTTTACCGATGAAAAAGATCAAAAATTCTATTTTGACTTAATCAACCAAAAAGTAACTAAAGGTGGATTTGTAATTCTTGCAGAATTCAATTTAGAAGGTGCTAAAAAATGTTCTGGGCTCGATGTAAAACGATACAGTAAAGAAGCTTTAAGTGAAAAGTTGGGAGCCAATTTTGAACTAATCGATAGTTTTAACTATATATATCAAATGCCATCAGGTGCTGATAGACCTTATATCTACACCCTTTTTAGAAAAAACTATACTATAAGTTAGAACCTTATTATTTACCTAAAATTATTTTAAAATCAGCTAATAAGTTATAAATGCCTAATATTTTGTTTCTTATGAGATATTATTACCCTATTGCCTTTTTTTGCTTATTTCTACTCAAAATAATTATTGTTGAAATTATACATAAACTGCCAATCCAATCAACTCCTTTAAATGGAGTTTTTAACCATAGTACCGCTAAAATTACAGCAACAAGAGGTTCAGATGATGCTAATAAACTTGTTTTTTGTGCTCCAATTATTTTAGTAGCATTCAAATAAGAATAAAATGCAACTAAAGTACCTAAGATAATTATGAATGCAACTGATACATATGTTTGGGAATCCCAATTACCTTCAATATTCCAAGGAGCTTTTACAAAGCTAAAACATATTCCACCAACTAACATACCCCAACCAACAATAACAGATGAGCTATATTTTTTTAATAAGTTTCTTGGTTGTATAGAATATACTGCTAAGGTAGCCGCTGAAGCAAGTCCTAAAAAAAGTGCTAATCCAGATATAGAAAGGTTTTTAAAACTACCATGAGTTACTAATAAGAATACTCCTATTATAGCTAAAGTAATAGCAAAAAGTTCTGATTTATTAGGTAAACTCTTATGTTTTATAGCTAAATATACAGCAATAATTATTGGTCCAAAATATTGTAAAACTGTTGCGGTTGCTGCATTTGAATGCTTTATTGCTGCAAAGTAAGTATACTGCATTCCCAACATTCCGATGATACTAAATATTAGAAGCTGTAACACATCCTTTTTATCCTTCCAAATATTAAATATATATTTTTTAGTGTATTTTGCAAAAATCAAAAGATAAAATCCAGAAATCAATAACCTAATTGTAATTAGCCATTCTACATTTATACCTCTTTGCTCAAATAAGAACTGCCCTAACACACCTGAAACGCCCCATAATAGTGCGGCAATTACTCCTAAAAACATGCCTTTATTCATAGTTAAATCGTTTCATATATTTTATTTATGCAAGTGTACATCAATTAGTACAGAAAACCCCTTTAAGATTGCTTATAGTTTTATTTTTTATAACATACTAAACTGTTTTGGTTTCAAAAATCATTTGTATTTTGAAAATAGCACTTATACTATTATTGGGATATAGGTGAAATAATATAATTTTCAATATAAGCCAAGTAAATATCTATAAAGCATTGTGATACAAGTATCATAACATTTTAGCAATTGAAAACATGAGTTTTGGCATCATCAAAATTTAGCAGTATTTTTAAGTGATTTATAAATAAAAAACTATATTGATATTTGTTATGTGGTCTTTTTTTTTAATAACAACAGTTTTACTCGCTAGAGCTTCTAAACTAAAACAAGAGAGTTTTATTGAAAAAAAAACTGAAAGCAGAGTATTTCTGTTCTAAAATACAAATGATTTCTGGAGAAATTATAATGATATGATTTCTAATTAGAAAATTAATTACTTAATCTATAAAAATTCTTAAATTCAATGAATCAAAGAAAAGCTCCTTGGTACTTTCTGCTGCTAATCATTTTAGCGGGGGAATCTGTATTTATACTTCCATTTGTTCTTTCTCGAGTTTTTAGACCAACCGTTCTTGATGCATTTAGTCTAAGCAATATACAGTTAGGTTACTGTTTCTCAATTTATGGGATAGTTGCGCTGTTATCCTACCTTTTTGGAGGTCCGTTGGCAGACAAGTACCCTCCAAGAAAATTAATTGCTATATCGTTGTGGATGACTGCCCTTGGAGGTTTTGTTTATGCAACTTTTCCAAGTTATTTTGTGTTAAAAATACTTTATGGCTACTGGGGCTTTACAACCATTTTTCTGTTTTGGGCAGCAATGATAAAAGCCACCAGAGTTTGGGGTGGGTCTGCTTCACAAGGTAAAGCTTTTGGTTTTTTAGATGGAGGCCGTGGCTTAGTTGGAGCTTTATTCGGAACTTTAGGAGTCCTTGTTTTTTCCTTTTTTATAAGTTCAGAAATCTCTAAAGCAAACATATCAGAAAGTAAGTTAGCCTTTAAATATGTTATTCTAATATCTTCAGGTATTGTTATTCTTGTGGGTATATTGGTTTGGTACTTTTTAAAAATGAGCGACAAAACGGAACAAGAATTCATATCAACAAAAATTACAGTGTCACAAATAAGAGAGGTCTTGAGTTTACCTTCTGTTTGGTTACTGATGATAATTATTCTATGTGCCTATGTAGGTTACAAAATTACAGATGTCTTTTCTCTCTATGCACAAGATGTAATGTTTTACAATCAAGTTGAATCAGCTAAAGTTGGCACTTTTTTACTATTTATTCGCCCAATTATTGGTGTTATAATTGGTGTGATTGCTGATAGAACTCAAACTACATATTGGTTACTTATTAGTTTTACAATTTCATTCTTAGGAGCTTTATTATTTGCAACAGGCATAATTTCATATTCATCAATCGCATTGTTTTTAATATCTATTTTAGTAGTAGCAACAGGAGTATATGCTGCACGTTCTTTATACTTTGCCGTGATGGAAAAAGGGAAGATTCCATTAACATTAACTGGTACTGCTGTTGGTATTGTTTCACTTATAGGATATACTCCAGATATATTTTCAGGCCCAATAATCGGATATCTCCTAGATAACTCTCCTGGTGAAAAAGGACATCAACATGTGTTTTTAATGCTGGCTTTGTTTTCTATTATTGGAGTAATTGCAGCGTGGTATTATCACCAATTATATAAAAAAAAGAGCAATGAATAATACAAATACACCTGTTATTGTTAATCACATCTTTAATGCTTCTGTTGTAAAAGTTTGGAATGCAATTACTGATGTTGACTAAATGACCCAATGGTTTTTTGAGAATATTAAAAATTTTGAGCCTACCGTTAATTTTGAAACTCAATTTGTAGTGCGAAATGAAGATAGAATCTTTACACATCTTTGGAAGGTAACTGAAGTAATCCCCGGTAAAAAAATAACCTATAATTGGAAATATAAAGAATATGCTGGAGATTCTTTTGTGACCTTTGAATTGTCCAAAAAAAGTAATAAAACTGAATTAAAATTAACACATACGGTAACAGAAGAATTTCAAGATGATATTCCTGAATTTAGTAGAGAAAGTTGTTTAGGAGGTTGGAATTATTTTATCGGAGAAAGTCTAAATAACTATTTAGATTAAAGAAATCATCATATCTTCTTTGCCTTAATTAACCCCAGAAATTGCTTGCATTACCTCTACCTTTTTTCTAACTGAAACAGGAACGGAGGCTCCGTCTGTGAGCATTAAATAACCACCATCTGATTTTATAAATTCTTTTACATAATTCAAGTTTACCAAATGACTTTGATGTGTACGCATAAAACTACAATCTTTGAGCATATCAGCAAAATACTTTAAGGTCTTGGTAACAAATATTTTATTACCATCTTTTAAATAAAATTGTGTATTGTTATTATCTGATACACACCGAATAATATCATTAATTACCACCACTGTTATTTTTTCTAAGCTGTGCAATGAAATTTTGGTGGGTATTGCTGTTGGTGTAGATAATGTTTCTTTCAAAATTGAAATTTGCTCTTTATCTGGTGCTATTTGCAATTTGGCTTTATCTATTGATATTGCTAATTCATCATCTCCATAAGGTTTTAACAAATAATCGATGGCCGCAAACTTAAATGCTCTGATAGCAAACTCATCACTAGCCGTTACAAAAATAACTTTCGATTTTAAATCTGGAATAATTTCTAGCAAATCAAAACCAGTACCATCACCCAACATTACATCTAAAAACAAGATGTCTGGAGATTTTGTTCTCAATAATTTTGCTGCTGCCACAACACTATTTGCTGTTCCAATCACTTCTATTTCTTGATGACTCATTTCCAAATCCGATTGCAATAATTGCAATGCAGTTGGCATATCATCTACTAAAACTGCAGTATAATTCATGTGTCTATATTCATTGTTTTTTAACGGCTCCATGTTGTTCGCTATCAATCGTTCCCATATATGACAAACATTTTTAGCAAGCTCGTTTCCATTTTAATAATCAGTAATTAAAGGTAAGCTAAACGAAACCAAAGTGCCAAGAATTTTTCCTTTACTCTCTTTTAGTTCTTCTATTTTAAACGTAGAATTTTTAGATATCATATCAATCCTTTCTTTAGTAACTTCTAGAGCAACAGACTGATGTGAACTTTGTTTTTTATGACTAGTTGATTGTTTATATCCAATTCCGTTATCAAGTATTTGACAATTCAATTGATTATTTTCTAGTGTAAAAGAAATTGCAATTTCTCCTTCCTCATCAATTTTTGAAATTCCGTGTTCAATAGCATTCTCAACAAAAGGTTGAATAATCATTGGTCCTAACATCACTTCTTCGACATCAATTTTATCAGCTACATTAATTGTAAATTTAAAATCTTTAGTACCCATCAATTGCTCTAATTCTAAGTAATAATTTAGACTTTTAATTTCTTCTTTTAAAGTAATATTTTCTTGTCTTGAGTTTAAAAGAGTAGCACGCATTAAACCTGCAAATTTTTGAATTGAAGCATTCATTTTTTTAACATCTGACATTCCTAATGCCTTGATACCATTGAGTACATTAAAAATAAAATGAGGATTCATTTGCAATCGCAATGCTTTTTGCTCTAACGTTAATAAATCATTTTCAAGCTCTAATTGTGTTTGCTTGTCTTTATTTTTCCGTTTTAGATTTTTAAGATAATTCCAAACTATTAAAAAAATGATTAGAAAAAGAGTACCAATCACAACTATACGAAACCATACTGTTTTTACAATAGCTGTTTCAATGAAAAATTGAAATTCTATTGGGTCACTTAACAACTTGTTGGCTATTTTAGATTGCACTTCAAAATGATGATTTCTCGCATCTAAATTTGCAAAAACTACCGAAGTGTTATCAGACCACTCGCTCCAATCAACGGTATTCATCCTCCAACGATATTCTATTTCATTAGGATGATTGATGTCTATGGTTTTAAATGAAAAGGACAAATGGTTGTCTGTTGGTTTAAACCTAAATTCCTTTTTACCAATAGAGTCTAATTCTTTATAAGCTACTTCAACAGTTTCAAAATGAATTGTTGGTTTTATACTGTCAAATGTTTTTCCTGCTGGCTCATATTTTGTCAACCCTTGAATCGTACCAAAATAAACAGCTCCAGAATCATCGTGTTCCAATACATTTTGCAGAGTTTCGACACCTGTGAATCCGTCATATTTATCAAAATAAAAGAAATCATCAATCTTGTTGTTTTCATCCAACTTAATTTGAGTAACTCCTTTTTGAAATCCTGCCCATAAATTATTTTGTGTATCGAAACCTAGTTGATATATATTTTTACTAGGCAATCGATTTTTACCTCTCAACAACTTAAATCTTGGTTTTTCAGACAACTTCGACCACCAAATCCCTTCACCATGCGTTGCTAAATAAATACTATTATTATGAATTACCAATGAACCAATGGTAGCATTGTTTGTCAATTTATTACCCAAATGATGCACAACATCATCTTTAATAAATCCTAAAAAGCCTTTACTAGAAATATACCACAACCTATTTAAGCTATCTAATTGTGCATCGTTAATAGAAAGATCATAAAGTCCATCGGTTTTATTAAACTGGATAGAATCTCTTATTTTTTTGGATTTAAAATCATATTTAAACTTGCTAATTCCCTTAGTTGTAGATGCTACCCAAAACACAGAATCTTTTAAAATAATTTTTTGAATATCCCTTACAAAAGTTATGGTGTCAGTAACTTTGAGAGAGTCTAAAACTAAAATTCCATCATCAGTTCCTGCAAATAACTGTCCCTTACTATTACTTTTTAAAGCGTATATATTATGATGAAAATCAGGAGTTTTAGTTACACCCGCTGAGTCAATAAAAAATAAACTTCCATCAGCTGTAGCGATAAAAATTGTATCCTTTTTTGGATGAACCGAAGTAATTGTTTGAGTTTTTAGATAATGTTTAAAACTACTTTTTGATAATCTATACAATCCGTTTGAAGATCCAATCCATTGATTTGATTGTCCATCAATAAAAACAGAATTAACACTTATTTTATTCAGTTCTGGCAAACTCTTGACTACAGAACTTGTTTCTAGATTTAATGTTTTAATTCCAGCATTTTTACTTGCTATAAACAGTTGCCTTTTATCTTTTGATAGTGTAATTGTACTACTTTTATTAATGCTAATAATTTTTTTAAGAGTATTGGTCTCTTTTTCAATTTTAAAAATTCCATTGCTTTCAGTTGCTAAATAAATACCGTCTTTGAAACCTACAATTGTAAGTGAATTATATTTACTTAGCTGAACAATATTGGGTGAATCGCTTTCTATATTTTTAATTTTCCACAAACCTATAGCACTTGCAATCCAAGTATTTTGTCCATCAAAAATAATATCATTAATACTACTCACATCCAAAATACTATCCAATGAAATATGGCTTACTGCCAAATTTTCAAAAATGTGTATTCCCTTTTCTGATGCTATATAAATCTGGTTTTTTATTTTGACAACCTTTTTTATTGCTGGACTTTTATAAGAGAAAATTTCCTTTCCTTTCTTTATTGACAGCCCTTTTTTTGTCCCAATAAAAAATTGTCCATCTATAACACTTAAGCTTGTTGTGAAATTTGATATCAATCCATCTTCTTCATTAAAAACATCAAATTGATTTCCATCAAAGCTAGCTATGCCTCCACCATTTGTTGCTATCCATAGGTACCCTAAATCATCCTGAATCACATCTTTGACTTGTGATTGTGGCAAACCATCATTTAAAGAAAAGTGTGACAATTGAAAATTTTGCGACTGAGAAACAATCGCAAACAGGAATATTAAAGTAGTTATTATTTTTTGGATATGGGGGGTCATGTTAAATATGCTTGCGGCAAAGATAGTTAATTTATAAAAATTAGTGGATATTCGATTTCTCATATGTAATATCTAAACAAAAAAGACAGAAAAGAGACCTATATTAAATTTCAGTTCTTCTCTGCCCAAACCACCAATTATATTTTTATCGCTTATTACAAAGTATCATACAGCCTTAAATTGTCTATACTTGGCACCATGTATTGTGTTGGAAATGCATAATCCATCACAGGCTCTAACACACAAATCACCGTTACTTTTCCTTTTATAATCAAGGTTTCATCCTTTATGGTTTGATACCATCTGAATCTTTCTAATGGAATTCCAAGTGCATCTAATTCGGCAGATATTTCTTCATTTTCTTGCATCCAATTAATCAATGAAGCTGTAGTTGCAAATGATGGCAACTCCTCGTCTCCATGAAAATCTATCTCCCATCTCACAGGCACATTGAATTTGTAACTATAAGTATCTCCTACAAATCGCTCTGAACTATTGTTCATGACAGACAACCAATCGATTTCAACATTAGGATAGTTTTTAGCAAATTGCTTTGCAAGATCAACTCTCCCTGGAGATTGTGCTGTTGGGTAAAATCCGTAATATGGCTTTGCTAAATATTGAGGCGCAAACTCACCACCAAAAACACTCACATTTTCTGAAGCAATAATTATTGGCTGCACATTAGTTGTGAAGATTTGTTTAAAATCGTTCATCAATTTTGTATTTGATCCTAAACCAGATGCGTGGAAAATCAATTTAGCATCTGTTTGCAAAACATTATTTAGTACTGGCAAGATTCCGTTAGCAACAGCATTTTCTAAAGTTACTGTTGTAATTTTATCGCCTTTAATTGTTGTCTCTAAAGACATTTCATTCAACTTATTATTATTTACGATATGAATTTTTGAATAGGGAATCTCATTGTAATTAATATTTAACCACAAGATAATTTCTTGTAATGACAATGCTGATTCCACAATTTCTACTTCCTGATTTTCAAAATATGATTTGGCATTTGTGTAGTACGTTTTATCTCCTTTGTCATATCCTGCTATAAAGACAACCTCTCTTTCTAGCTCTACTGTTGACTCCGAAAAAGTTACTACTTTGATATTTTCTAACTCTTGAGTTGTAGTAACTTGAGCTGTTGTTGATTTTTCTGTGCATCCTACAAGAATAGTTGCGAATACAATTGCTGCGATTTTGATTGAATTTCTCATGATTTCTAATTTTTAGGTTTATAATTACAAATCAAAAGTAGCTTGAGAATACAGTCATACTTGGGGTGTTTTAGAATTCGTAGGTCTTAAATTAGAATTCGTAAAAAAAACTTATATTTACATCAACCTCAAGATTAAAATTATTTTTATGAAAAAAGAGGTCCTATTTATTTGTTGCTATCTATTTATCCATTGTAGTTTTTCGCAACTTCCTGCCAATTATACTTCCGAAACATTAACCGATACATATACAGCTCCAATGGGAACTGTATTTAATCATGACGGTACAAAAATGTTTGTTTGGAGCAGCCTTGGATTGGTATATGTTTCTAATTGGAACGGCATATCCTATATTAAGCAAGCTGAACCAGTAATAGACATTAGTGAAGAAGTTGCCTTTTGGAGAGATTTTGGATTGTTAAGTATTTGTCTTGATCCTGATTTTGAAACTAATGGATTTATGTATTTATTCTACCCAGTTGATAGGCATCATTTAATGAATTTTGGAACAGCCAGTTACGATGTAAACACTGATGATTATTTTTCTGCAACAATTAGCAGATTGACACGATACAAAATTAACAATCAGGTATCTCCAATGACAACAGATTACACAAGCAGACTTGTATTGTTAGGAGAAACCCCTTCGACGGGTGTTCCGATTACCTATGAATCACATGCTGGTAGTACAATTCTTTTTGGAAGTGATGGTACCTTATTAGTAACAACTGGAGATGGAGGAAGTTACTCAACTACAGATTCTGGTAGCGCAGTTGAAACCTATTATGCACAAGCTTTACTTGATGGTATTATACGAACAGAAGAAAATGTTGGTGCTTTTAGAGCTCAAATGATAAATTCACTTAACGGAAAAGTATTAAGGTTAGATTCAGGTAATGGAGATGGTGTTTCATCGAATCCATTTTATGATTCAGCAAATCCACGATCAGCGAAATCAAGAGTCTATGCATTGGGGTTTAGAAACCCTTTTAGAGCTTCGATTAATTTGAATACCGGAAGTACTAATCCTATTGATGCAAATCCAGGGATGCTATTTGTTGCTGATGTTGGTTGGAGAGATTGGGAAGATTTACATATTATTGATAAACCTGGATTAAATGCGGGTTGGCCATTATATGAAGGGCAAACGGAACAAAATGCTGCTGGTGAAGATAGTTATTATTTTGACAGAGGAACCACAGTAAATGCAGATGAAAGCAATCAAACATTCATAAGTTTACTTTCGCAACCAACTTCATTTGTTTATAATGCAATACCTTCAAACAGGAGGTTCACTCATAGTAGGCCTGTAATTTCATCTTGGCAACACACACCTGCTGGCAGATCAAGAGTACCATGGTTTAGTGGCGCCACACCTACAGATCCAAGAGTTGGGCAATCTGGGTCACCAACTACTGGAATTGAATCACAAGCAAACTCTTTTATTGCAGGAGCATATATAGAAGGAGTTTTATTTGGAGCTAATATGGAAGATAAATTCTTATATGCAGATTATGTTAGGAATTGGATAAATATGGCCACTTTAAACCCTTCAAATACACCATGGATTAACGATGTCTCACAATTTGCAACAGGTGGGTTTAGTAATGGTATTGTGCATTTAATCCAAAACCCATTAGATGGTTCTCTTTTTTACACCAATATTAATGATGGAACAATTAGAAAAATTAGTTACGATAATACGCTTGCTAGCTCATCAAATAATGTTGCTCAAATTAATATTTATCCTAATCCTGCAAATGAGTTTCTTAAAGTAACCCAAATTAAAAGCAAAATTTCTTTTAAAATATATAATACATTTGGTCAATTGGTTCTTTCTAAAGTATTGAATGAAGACACAAAAATTGATTTAACTTTAAAGAGCAGTATATATATTATTAAAATAACATTTATAGAAAGTAATGAAGAGGTAATTAAAAAATTGATTATTCAATAATCTTTATGTTATGAGAAATATAATTGACACCAAGCTCCATATCTAATACGGAGCAAATTAAGATAATTTTTTCTCAAACAAAAAGTCATCCATCACAAAACCACCACCAATGTTAACTACAAGAGATTCTATTTTATCAAAGCCCATTTTTTCATAAGCTTTAATGGCAATAGTATTTTGTTTATTAACAGTTAATGAAATTGATTCTAGATTTAATTTAATAGCTTTTTGTTGAAGGAATTCAATCATAAATTTTCCAATTCCTTTGCCTCTTACAGAACTTTGCACATAAATTTTACTCAAAAATAAAGAGTTATCTTTTTTAGTAAATGACAAATACCCAACAGGTTTTTCTTCTGTATAAACAAGATAATATTGGTACCCTTCTTCAACTTGATTTTCTATTGAAAGTACACTTTGAAACTTATTAAGCATATATGATACTTGAGCTGATCCAATAATTTTGGTGTAATGCTCTTTCCAAATTATTGAGGCCAATTTAGATATAACCTTAAAATCTGATTGATTTATAGCTGGTTTAATTTTAATCATTCGCCAATATCTTCGTTCCACAAAACAGGATTGTTTTCAATAAAATTTTCCATCAATTCAACGCATTCCTGATTGTCTAAAACAACAACTTCCACTCCGTTTTTTCGCAGTAAATTTTCAGAACCTTGAAAAGTTTTGTTCTCACCAATTACTACTTTTTTGATTCCGTATAATAGAATAGCGCCAGTACACATTGGGCAAGGTGATAAAGTAGTGTAAAGTGTACAATTTTTATAAACCGATGCTGGTTGGCGACCTGCATTTTCTAAGGCGTCCATTTCTCCGTGCAAGACTACACTTCCTTTTTGAATTCTTTTATTATGACCTTTTCCAATAATTTTACCATCATATACCAGCACAGATCCAATCGGAATACCTCCTTCTTGGAGTCCTGTTTTTGCTTCTTTTATGATTGCTTGTAAGAATTTGTTCATTTTAATTTTTAATGTTGGTTAAGCTGGTTTAATGGTTAATGCATGGTGTTACAACAGACCCGAAGAGTGACTATATACTATATTTTGTTGTGGCCAGTTTTATACACAAGTGACTCTTCATTTTCATTTGGTAGTGTTAATGTTTTACTTAAATTTAATCCCAATCTTCCTAAAAGTTTTTGTGAAGGAATGTTGTCTTTAGTTGTTATTGCATAAAGTTCTTGTATTCCAAATTCATCAAATGCGATGCCCTTTATTTTGTTAGCAGCCTCATATGCGTATCCTTTTTTGTGATACTTGGGTAAAAATGCAAAACCAATATCAACAGCACCATTTAAGCCTTCTCTATTATGGAGTAACCCACAACTTCCTATTTTTGAATTGTCTGATTTTCTTATTATTGTATAGTTTGAGTATCCTAACTTTTCTACTTGAGGGATAATTTTAGTTATTATAAATTCTCTTGCGTCTTCAGTAGTTTTTATATTTCTATCTCCTATATACTTAATCCATGTTGGGCTATTTTGCAATTCAAAAAAGAATTCAGTATCCTCTTCAGAAGTAGGCTTAAGGATTAATCTTTCCGTTTCAAACACTTTATACTTAGTCATTTGTTTTGTTTTTTGTAATTGACTACAACTGTTTTAGTAATTATTTCGTTGTAATGAAAATATCGCATGACTTTTCAGAATATGAAATCAAGCGGCGTAAATATACTCTAACTTTTGATTAAGCACCAAAACCCTTATTAACTATAGCTAATGCTTTTATTTACTCCTTCTTTTAATTCCTGCTCTTTTATCAATTATTGACTTAAAACTCTTTTTAAAATTGCTATTTGCCCGTTATGCCAACTTTGATGATGAGATAACCATTTCAATGCTTCATATTTTGTTTTAACCACCGGATTTGGAATTTCAGTATTACCTTTTAATTCTACTTCTGTTAATTCATTCAAATTATTCAAAACCAATGACAATGTAAATTCATAAATTTCTAATAATTCCTTTTGGCAAGGTTTTTCATTTTTAAAATCGGTTGGATTGGATTTCGGACCATAATATTTTATGTAGTAAGGTACATTTATTTTTTCATTTAATTCTTTATTAGCCCCTGAAATTGATGCAATTCCGTGTAGATAATTCGCTAAAATAATATGTCCAATTTGCCAATTCAAATTTGTGTTTAAAATTTCAGGGGTATCAAACCACATTTCAGTTGAAATATCAGAGATTAATTTGTCAGTTTTTTCTTTGGTTGAAATAACTTGTTCTTTTAAAATATTTATTTTCATTTTATTTATTCCTCTTTTTCGGTTATTTAATGTCCCCTCCTAAAAAACGGCTACGGTTATAATTAATTTTAGGCTGTAAATTTATATACAATAGTTATTTATTTCAATCCAAGTCTGTCAATTCGATTTCCAACAGTAAATTCTTTCATTTCCATTTCAAGATTATTAAAATCTACTTGTTTTACTTTTTTAATAATTGCTCCATTTTTTATTAAATAAATTTCGTCACATGTATCTGCTAAAGTTGAAAATATGTGAGATGAAATAATTACTGTTTTTTCTAATTCTTTAAACCTTTTTATAATTTCAGTTATTATTAAATTACTTTGTATATCAACGCCATTAAAAGGTTCGTCTAAAATAAACACATCATTTTCTTGTAAAAGAATAGCGGTTAAAGCCAATTTTTTTTTCATTCCAGTAGAATAAGTAGAAGCATATTGATTTAACGGTAAATCAAAAATATTTTTTTTCTCAATTTTCGATAGTTTTATTTCTCTTGTATTTGCAAGTAATTGAATATACTCCTTTCCAGTTATTTTAGAGAAAAAGAACGGTTCTGCTAATAAAAGCCCTAAATGGTTTTTAAGTTTTTTAAAACCCGATGACACATTTCCGCTATAAGTTTCAAGACCAGAAATACATCTAAATAACGTTGTTTTTCCTGCACCATTTTCTCCAACAACACCATATACTTTTCCTTTTTTAAATTCTAAATCTATTGTCTTAAGAACTTGTTTTTTACCATAAGATTTTGATAGTTTTTCAATTTTAATCATTTAAAACGGTATTTATTTTTTTAATAGATTGGGAATAAAAAAGGGGAATAAATATTAAAAGTATTGGTGGAAACATAAAACTTATTGTAATTAAAATTCCTTGTGACATATTCATTTCATTTGGAAAAGATGAATATTTAGCAAAAATTATAGTCGTGAGATAGGCATAACATAAAAGAATAAAGACAATTAAAATGTCTATTTGATTAAAAAATAAAATGCCCAAAGTAATTATAATTGGTAAACTTAAAAGTGAAAAATTGATTAAGCATGTTTTCATTTTTTCTAATAAAAATTCTTTTGAAGATAAATTGTAATTCCAAACTAAATATTCATTCTCAATTTTTGAATAATAAGAAAAGCAAGTTATTCCAATTAATAACATAGAGAATACACCAAGATTAAAATTTCCAATTGATGCTGAAATATAAGTTAAGAAATATGCGATTGGAAAAACATAAAATGTCTTTCGAAAGCCAACAGTAAATTCAAATGGTCTTTTGCTAAAAGGTGTTGGAATAGGTATGCTAATATTTGCACTAAAATTTAATAGAGTGATAATAATTACAAATAAATTTAATACTGTAGAAAATACAAATTGATTTTTATAAATTAGAAAAAGGGTAAAAGGAAGACAATAAATAAGATTTTCAATTATTCTTAATTTTTTGTATTTGTCTTTATTAAATATTGATTTTAAAAAGTCATTTCTTTTAGGTTCACTTAATTTTGAAACGAAACTTATTGCTATTAGCCCATAAACATAAATAGCAAATTCTGTATTTCCGAATAGATAGTTGGAAAGTAAAATAAATACAAATGGTATAAGTGAATATCCAATCAAAAGAGGAAGACCGAAATCAATCATTCTTCGGTTTAGCATTTTAAATTGAAGTCGGAAATATTCTTTCATTCGCAATTTTTGATTAATGATTAGTATAAGAATAATAAGGGATTAAAATCTATTTACTATTGTTTTTGCACTTAGCTAAATTTAATAATATTACCGTTATATTTCTTTTAACTGTCAAATTTTAAATTTGGCGGACTTTATACATATGCCCCAACTTTGGGTTTGGCACTTAACTTTGTTAAAATTTCTATTTTCCCTTTTAGTTCTTGAAGTTCATTCAATCTGAACTCAATTATAGTTACAGTTCTTTTTTTTGCATCAATACAAAATTCACAATCTTTTTCGTGTTCTAAATCTCCAATTTTATTTTTTTCTTTCAAATGATCATTTATTTTATCATAATAATCATTACTAATCTTTATCGGTAAATTATTACTCAAAAAATCTATAGTAGATATTATCTTATTAAGAATAGTATATCTTTCTTTAAAAATCTCAAAATATTCAACTGGTTCAATCCCTTTTAAAACATTTGAATTAAAACCTTCAAAAACAGGTAATTTTAAATATTCATTTGAATAATTCTCAACTGATATTTTTACATTTTGAAATGCTAATTCAATTTCAGGTAATTCAGCAAGAATTGTATTTTTCAAGTAACTCTTAATAAATATCTTATTCTGTTTTCTCTTTTTGGATTCATTAAACTTGTCAATTATCATTGATGAAAAAAGACCTAAAAAAAATGGAATTATCCAGCTAAATAAATCAGTAATCATACTATTTTCTTGGGTGGTACAAAGTATTATCATAGTGAAACTATTTTTCGTGTATTGCATACAACTCCTGTTATCTCAACAATTTATACGCTTTTAAAAATGTTTAATTTTTCAATACTTTAATTACCTTCTAAATACGATAACACATTTTTCTCGATGCGATCTTCTACATCACTTACATCTGCTTTTACAAATGTTTCTCCTGTAATTTGCTCGTATAATTCTATATAACGGTCAGATATTTCAATTAATTTAGCATCTGTCATTTCGGGTATTTGCTGTCCTTCTAAACCTTGAAAGCCATTTTCTATTAACCATTGCCTCACAAATTCTTTTGATAATTGCTTTTGAGTTTCTCCCTTATCTTGACGTTCAGTATATCCGTCAGCATAAAAATAACGTGAGGAATCTGGAGTATGAATTTCATCGATCAATACAATTTTCCCTTCTTTTGTTTTTCCAAATTCGTATTTGGTATCTACCAGAACCAACCCTTGTTTGGCAGCAATTTCAGTTCCACGTTGAAACAATTTTCGTGTATAATCTTCTAGTACCAAATAATCTTCTTCAGAAACAATCCCTTCAGCCAAAATTGCCTCACGAGAAATATCTTCGTCATGTTCACCATTTGCCGCCTTAGTTGAAGGTGTAATTATTGGATTAGGAAACTTGTCGTTTTCTTGCATACCATCAGGCATTGCAACTCCACAAAGCATTCTTTTTCCTACTTTGTATTCTCTCGCCGCGTGTCCAGATAAATATCCTCTAATAACCATTTCAACTTTAAAAGGATCACACAAATATCCAACTGCCACATTTGGGTCTGGAATATTTAAAATCCAATTTGGAACTAAATCAGAAGTCGCATCCATCATTTTTGAAGCAATCTGATTTAGGATTTGCCCTTTAAACGGAATCTGCCTTGGCATAATCACATCAAAAGCCGAAAGCCTATCAGTAGCAATCATCACCAAAACTTCATCATTTATATTATAAACCTCTCGTACTTTTCCTTTGTAAATAGATTTTTGCTTCGGAAAATTAAAATTGGTATCATTTATTGTATTCATTTCTATTTTGTTATTTATGGTTGATTGTTGATAGACAAAAAAAGCCAACAACTAACAACAATCAACTAATTACTATTCCGCCTCAATACTTCTAAATGCCTTGATAATGTGTGTTACCAATCTATGCCTAACCACATCGTTTTCATCTAAATACACCATCCCAATACCTTTTATACCCTTTAAAGCTAATAAGGCTTCTTTTAAACCAGAAACTTGCCGATGCGGTAAATCTATCTGTCCAGGATCTCCGGTTATAATAAATTTTGCGCTTTTCCCCATTCTTGTCAAGAACATTTTCATTTGTCCGTGGGTTGTATTTTGTCCTTCATCTAAAATTACAAAAGCATTGTCTAAGGTTCTACCACGCATAAATGCCAACGGTGCAATTTGGATGACTCCCTTTTCTAAATATGCTTCTAATCGTTCATGTGGAATCATATCGCGTAGCGCATCATAAAGCGGCTGCATATATGGATCTAGCTTTTCTTTCATATCCCCAGGTAAAAAACCTAGCTTCTCTCCTGACTCAACTGCAGGGCGTGTTAAAATAATTTTTCTAACTTCCTTATCTTTTAATGCTTTTACAGCTAAAGCAACCGCTGTATACGTTTTACCGGTACCAGCTGGCCCCACAGCAAAGAGCATATCGTTCTTTTCCATCAGCGTCACCATTTTTGTTTGATTAGGGCTCTGAGGCTTTATTAACTTACCGCCTACACCATGCACCAAAACATCTTTCTCATTTCTTGCAGATTTTTGAGCTGTTCCTTCTGATGCAACAATACGCTCAATACTATTTTCATCGAGCTTATTGTATTTGTTAAAATAAGCAATTAAACGCTCTACTTTCTTTTCAAACTCATCTAATATCTCTGGTTCACCAAAAGCTTTGAGTTTGTTTCCTCTTGCAATAATTTTTAATTTAGGATACAATTTTTTTAAGATTGCAATATTGGTGTTTCTTGACCCAAATAAGTCGCTTGGGCTAATGTCTGTCAATTCTATTAATCGCTCGTTCAAATGATTGTAAGATTTAATTTTAAATTAAAAAATAGCTTGTGTTTCGAATCTATCTTAAATGAATATTGATTAGATTTGTAAACAAATTTATACATTTATTTGTGTAACCAAACTAAAACTTTTAGGAAGTAATTAACAAATGTCTTTAATAACTTTAACTACCGATTTTGGACTCAAAGACCACTTTGTTGGCGCTGTAAAAGGAGCTATTTACACCGAACTTCCTGATGCAACTATTGTTGATATTTCACATGAAATATCGCCATTTAACATTGCTGAAACAGCGTATGTTTTAAAAAATGCTTACAAGAGTTTTCCAAATGAAAGTGTTCACATTATTGGAGTAGATTCTGAATTGAATCCCGAAACAAAACACATTGCCTTAAAGTTAGACAATCATTTTTTTATCTGTCCAGACAATGGTGTTATCTCAATGATAGCACTAGAAGTTAGACCAGAAAAAATTGTTGAGATAAATATTCACGACCGTATTGAAAGTAGCTTTCCGGTATTAGATGTCTTTGTAAAAGTAGCTTGCCATTTAAAACGTGGTGGTAAATTAGAAGTGATTGGAAAAGAAGTTTTTGATTATAAAAAATCAATAGATTTACAACCCATTATTTCTAGTGATGGTAATAAAATAACAGGCAGCATTATTTATATTGATAATTACGGAAATGCCATTACCAATATTAATCGAAAATTGTTTGATAAAATTGGTAGAGGCCGTAATTTTGAATTGCTTTCTGACCGTTATCCTTTTACAAAAATATATGAAAAATATAGCGATGTAGTCAACTTTAGTATTCCGAAAGAAGAACGACACTCTGATGGACAAAAAATGGCGCTTTTTAATTCTTCCGAATTGATAGAAATTGCACTTTACCGAAGTAGTTTAAATACTTTTGGTAGCGCTTCTAATCTTTTAGGATTAAAATATCGCGATCAATTGTCTATTACTTTTGTGGCTGATAAAAAGACTACATACGAAATGTAGTTTAAGCTCGTTTATTAAAATAATTTATGTTAGCAATCTTAAAAAAAGAATTTAACGCATTTTTCTCTTCACCCATCGGGTATTTGGTGATTGCTTTTTTTTTGGTAATTAACGGATTGTTTTTATGGGTTTTTGATAACGACTTTAACATCCTTAATGCTGGGTTTGCAGATCTTACAAGCTTTTTCTTTTTGGCACCTTGGATTTTTATTTTTTTGATTCCGGCAGTTACCATGCGAAGCTTTTCTGATGAATACAACTCCGGAACAATCGAAATACTCAAAACAAAACCGATCAGCGATTGGCACATTGTTTTAGGAAAATACTTTGCTTCCTTTCTTTTAATTATTTGTGCACTGATCCCTACTTTAATCTATGTGTATAGTATTTCTAATCTCACAAATCCTTCAGAAAGTATTGATGTTGGCAGCTTGCTTGGATCCTATTTTGGATTGTTGTTTTTAGTAGCAACTTATACAGCTATTGGTGTATTTTCATCAACACTCTCTAGTAATCAAATAGTTGTTTTTATCATAGCAGTGAGTATTTCATTCTTTCTTTTTTTTGGATTTGATTCTATGGCGTCACTTTTTGGAAACGATGCATATAATATTCAAAATATTGGGATGAACCAGCATTTTAAGAGTATGAGTCGTGGTGTAATTGACACCAGAGATTTAATTTATTTTATCAGTATCACTATTTTCTTTTTAGTGATTACAAAAATTAGATTGGGTCGTGAATAAAAACTCTAACATATCAAAAATTAGCATCCTTATTTTAGGATTCATCTTGCTTAATTTTATTTCTAGCAAACTCTATCAGCGATTCGACCTAACAGAAGATCATCGCTATACGCTATCAAAACCTGCAAAAAACATCTTAGAAAATCTCAATACACCAATTACCATTAATGTTTATTTAGAAGGAGAATTTCCAACAGAATTTAAACGCCTGCAAATAGAAACTCAACAGTTATTAGAAGAGTTACAATCAGAAAATAAAAATATAAGATTCCGATTTATCAATCCGCTAGGGAATGAAGAAGCATTGATTAACCAAGGACTAGATCCTAGCCAATTGTCTGTACAACAAAATGGAGTGGTGTCAGAAATTGTGATTTTCCCTTGGGCTACTATCAAAAAAGGTGCTAAAGTTGAAAGAGTTTCTCTTCTAAAAGACACCAATGCACAAACCCAAGAATCTCAATTAGAAAATGCAGTCCAAAATTTGGAATATGCTTTTGTAGATGCAATTCATAAAATAAATGCGGATAAAAATAAATCAATTGCTGTTTTAAAAGGAAACAACGAATTGGATGATATTTACGTGTATGACTTCTTACAAACTTTGGGGCAATATTATCATTTGGGAAAATTTACACTAGATTCCGTAACTACCAATCCTTCAGCAACTTTAGAAAATTTAAGTGAATTTGATTTAGTATTGATTGCAAAACCTACCGAGCGTTTTACCGAAAACGAAAAATACACATTAGATCAATATTTTATAAATGGAGGAAAAACCCTTTGGCTAGTTGATAATGTGCATGCCGAATTAGATAGTTTAATGCAAACAGGAGAGTCACTCGCCTACCCTAGAGATTTGAATTTAACCGATTTGTTTTTTAACTATGGTGCAAGAATTAATACTGATTTAGTGATAGATTTATACAGCTCTAAAATTCCGTTAGCAATTGGTAATATTGGTAATCAAACCCAATACGATCAATTTTTATGGCCTTATTATCCTGTTGCACAGTCAGCGAATAATCACCCAATAAACAAACATATAACACCTGTTAATTTTAAGTTTACAAGTAGTATTGATTTGCTAAAAAATGATATCAAAAAGACGGTGTTGTTACAAAGTTCATCCCTTTCAAAAACTGTTGGAACACCAACAATAATCAATTTAGAATCTATTCGTGAAAAAGCGAATCCAGCTGAATTTAATAATGGTAATCAACCCTTGGCTATTTTATTGGAAGGAAACTTTAAATCGGCCTATGCTGATAGAATTAAACCTTTTAAAACGGAGTTGTCTAAAAGTACATCCGAAGCAAATAAAATGATTTTAATTGCTGATGGTGATCTTATCGCTAATCAAATTTCTCGAGGACAGCCTACAGCATTGGGTATTGATATATGGACTGGGCAAAATTTTGGCAATAAAGAATTTTTAATGAATTGTGTCAATTATTTATTGGATGATGATGGTTTGTTAGAAATTAGAAATAAAACCATTAATTTAAAAATACTCAATCGCGAAAAAGCATTTAAGGACCGTACTTACTATCAATTTTTAAATTTAATTTTTCCTTTATTATTACTTGTAGTGTTTGGAGTCGTATTTAATCTTATCAGAAAAAAGAAGTACCAATAGCAATCATTTAAATATTTGTTAAACTTCAATCCATTACTTCTCTAAAGTATAATATACTTATATTTGTTGCTTAATCTTAAAAACAAAAAAATGTTTAAAACGCTTACCACATTAGTACTTATTATTGGGTTAACTTTTTCAGTTAATGCACAGATTGATACACCAGCACCAAGTCCATCATCTAAAATGGAACAAGTTGTTGGATTGACAGATATTACGATTGATTATTCTAGACCTGCAATGCGTGGAAGAACTATTTTCGGAAACCTAGTACCTTACGGTAAAGTTTGGAGAACTGGAGCTAATATGAAAACGAAGATAACTTTTAGTAGCGATGTAACAATTGACAATAAAGAATTAAAAGCAGGAACTTATGCTATTTTAACGATCCCTACTGAAGATTATTGGGACATCATTTTCTATACTGATACTAAAGGAGGTGGAGCACCGGCAGAATTAGACAATAGCTTAGTTGCTTTAAAAATGACTGTTAAAACACAATTATTAACAAACGATGTTCAATCATTCACCTTTGGTATTAGTGATATCACAAACAACGGTGCAAATGTGAATATTTCTTGGGAAAAAACGAGTGTTACTTTTGATGTTGTTGTACCAACAGATGTTATCGCAATGGCAAGTATTGAAAAAGCAATGTCTGGTCCAACTGCAAACGAATACTTTCAATCTGCTGTATATTTACTAACTACAAAGAAAGATATTAAGCTTGCAAAAGAATGGATTGACAAAGCAATTGCTATGAATGATAATCCTCCTTTTTGGCAGTTACGTCAACAATCACTAATTTGGGCAGCTAATGGCGATAAAAAAGGAGCCATTGAAATTGCAAAACAATCATTAGCTAAGTCAAAAGAAGCTGGTAATGATGATTATGTAAAAATGAATAACGATTCTATAGCAGAATGGTCTAATTAGTAATTAATCACTTAAATTCAACCCACATGAAAACAAAAGTAATTATCTTATTTATGCTTACAAGCATATTGAGTTTCGGACAAAAAAGTAAAAAACAACATGTCGAAGGCACTATAAACAAAGTCAATATTGAAATTGACTATAGTGCCCCAAGTGTAAAAGAAAGAACTATTTACGGAGAGCTTGTTCCTTTTGGTGAAGTTTGGCGCGCAGGTGCTAATGCAAATACAACGGTTGAATTCAGTAAGAATACAACTATTAACGGACAGGAAATAAACGCAGGTAAATATGCTTTGTTTATAATACCAAATGATAACAACCAAGCTTGGGAAGTTATTTTTAGTAAAAAGAATAATGCATGGGGAGCCTTTTCTTATAAAGAATCTGAAGATGCACTTCGTGTAAAAGTAAAAGTAAAAGACAATGAGAAATCTGTTGAATTGCTAACGTATGAAGTTACTAAAAGCGGAATCAAATTTGCTTGGGCTGATAAACATTTTGTATTGGCTGTAAAATAATACAAACACGAATTCATTAAAATCCTGCAAATTTATTTGCGGGATTTTTTTTGTCCCATTTCAAATCATTTTTTGCAAAATATTTCTTGTAAAACGCACACAATCAGATTAATTAAAATAACGACAAATCTATCCTTTATTTGTAACTTTGATAAAAATATTTTTTATGAAAACAAAGTTATTATTAGGCATATTAGTAGTGTCAAGTATTATCAGCTGTACAACTGATAAAAAGGAAAAACTTAATAAAATAGATGGTATTACCGAAGTAGAAAATGATGTAGTAAAAAATACTTCTAAAGGCTATGAGTTGATGAAACAAAAATGTTTTATTTGTCATTTTGAAAAGCCAGATCCTTCTCGAAAAGATCAAATGCTTGCTCCTCCTTTTTTAAGAGTTCAAGAGCATTACAAACCAACTTATCCAAAAAAGGAAGATTTTATAGTTTCTGTTATGAGCATAATAAACAACCCATCTGTAGACAAAACCCTAATGCCAGGAGCTGTTAAAAAGTTTAATTTAATGCCAAAGTTAGTGTATGATCAAAAAGAGCTGCGCTTAATTGCCGAGACTTTGTATGATATGGATTATGGCAATTCACCAAAAATGAAAATGAAACTTAACTTGCGTTTAAATAATGGTAAGAAATGGAAGCTCTCTAAGAATTCTATCGGACAAATAAATGAAATCGTAACTAATTTAAACAATTTTGAAGCTACAGATATTTCGTCTTATAATAAGTTGGGAAAGGATATCTTTGATGAAGCTAAAATGATTATGCTAGACGAGTCATACACAGGAGAACTATGGGAGCAAATTCATGCTTTTTTTAATGGTATTGAAAATAATATGCATTCATTAATAAGTACTAAATCTATCGACCAAGCTAAAGGTGAAGTGACTATTTTGAAAACAAAATTTGATCAATTTTATGATTACTTTGAGTAAGAAAAAAAAGCCAACTCATTAAAGCTCCTATTACATTGCTTTACTTATTTTTAGAAATTGATTGAATAATATGTGCAAATAAAATCACCAAGGTACATCCAATTAAATTCAACCATAAATAAGCAATATTAAATACGTCGGTATTGTCTAAGTAAAAAAGAATTAAGACACATATCTCTCCTAAAATAGCGGCTATAAATGTTGGAGTTCCTTTTATCTTTTTAAAGAAAAAAGCAATAGCAAATACACCTAAAATGGTTCCATAAAATAAAGAACCAACAATATTTACTGCTTCAATTAAATTATCAAATAAAGAGGCGACGGAAGCAAAAATTAAGGCAACAACACCCCAACCGAATGTAAACCACTTAGACATTTTTAAATAATGTTTGTCTGATGCACCTGGTACATACGAGCGTTTGTAGATATCTATTAACGAAGTCGTTGCTAAAGCATTTAACTCTGATGCGGTTGAAGACATTGCCGCAGAAAAGATAACCGCCAACAACAAACCTATCAAACCAATTGGTAAATGCTGGGTTACAAAAGAGATAAACACATAATCTGAGTCTTCGGTTTCCATCTTTATATTTTCATTTTCAGATACTCTTTCTATTAGTTCTTTAGCTTCATCTCGCAAATACTTTTCTTCATCAAGCAGTCCATTCATTTTTGCTACTGCAACGGCATTATCAACTCCAGCATTTTTATTTTCAACCACCTTATAAATAGCATCTTGTTTTTTATGGGTAACTTCATCCAATGCCATTTCCATTGCATCGTATTCATTCGCATAATTAGATTTTTTTACTATTTCTACATTGGCCTTGTTAAAATGAAGTGGTGCATCATTGAACTGATAAAATACAAACATCATTATACCAACAAACAAAATAGCGAATTGCATTGGCACTTTAAAGAGTCCGTTAAACAACAGCCCCAACCTAGATTGGGTTAAAGATTTTCCTGATAAATAACGTTGTACCTGAGATTGATCGGTTCCAAAATAGGATAAGAACAAAAATGTACCGCCCAACAATGCCGACCAAATATTGTAACGATTTGATAAATCAAACTCAAAATCAACTACATTTAGTTTCCCCATATTACCAGCAATATCAACTGCATCAGAAAACGAAATTGTTGGTGGTAACTTTGCTACAATGATTAAAAAAGCGATGAACATTCCACTTAATATCACAATCATTTGTTGCTTTTGTGTTTGACTTACAGCGTTTGTACCTCCTGAAACGGTATAAATAATTACCAATGCACCAATTAATAAATTGGTTACGTTTAGATTCCATCCTAAGATAGAAGACAAAATAATAGATGGCGCAAAAATGGTTAATCCTGCTGCTAAACCTCTTTGTACTAAAAATAAAACTGCAGTTAATGAACGTGTTTTTAAATCGAAACGTCCTTCTAAAAATTCGTAAGCAGTATATACTTTTAAATTGTAAAACCGTGGCAATACAAAAATACAGAGAATGATCATTGCAATAGGTAACCCAAAATAAAATTGAGCAAACCTCATGCCGTCATCATAGGCTTGCCCTGGTGTAGACAAAAAGGTAATGGCGCTTGCTTGTGTTGCCATTACTGACAATCCGATGGTATACCAAGGCAACGTTTGCTCACCTCTTAAAAAGGATTCTGTAGTGTTTACGTTACGTGTTTTCCATATACCGTAAAAAACAATTAATAATAAAATTCCGACAAGAATAGTCCAATCTATAATATGCATTAGGCGTATTTTTTAGTAAATAAGGTGAATAATACAACCAATACTATTTGAAATATCAGCACAAATAAATAGAGCTGATTCCATGTTTTAAAAATTGGTGGCTTCTCTTTTTTCATGTTTACTTAAAATTTTAATTTGTTCTAGATACAATTTTCTCCTTTGGTCGAAAAACACTCGAACTGACGAATATTTACTATTTACTTTAATTTGTCATTCCGCACTTGATGCGGAATCCAGTTTTATTTTTTTTTAGAGATGTTGAATAGATTCCCGCTTTCGCGAGAAAGACATTATTGTTAATTTTTTATCTCTTGCTCATTACCATTCTTACCTACAGACAATAAATTAGTGTACAATCTGAATGCACCAGAAACCCCTGCTGGCAATTCTCTAAAGAAACTCAATCCTGTATAAATAAAATACCCTTTTCCGTATTTTGCTACTAACAAGCTTCCTTTTTTTGCTGATTCTCCTTTGTCGCTCATAGATAAAATTGGTGTGAATTCACTTCCCCACTCATCAGGAAAATACAATCCTCGTTCTTGCACCCAACCTTCAAAATCTTTCTCAGTGATTTTATTAGGGAATTGCATTACTTCATTTTCTGGCGCTAAAATCTTTACTTCTGAGTTTTCATCTGTCACTCTATCCCTTGATAATTTTAACTTTAAAGGCGAAACTTCATCTACTTTTAATGCATGATTGGTATTGTATTGCACCATCAATGTTCCACCGCTTTTTACATACTCATGTAAAGATTCTTGATAGTAATTTACTCTATCACTAGTATTTAAAGTACGAATTCCTAAAATAACAGCATCAAAGTTTTTTAGTTTATCTAAAGAAATATCTTTTTCATCTAACTCAACAACTGTATATCCCACTTGACGTAAACTAGCTGGTATCTCATCTCCTGCTCCTTGAATATATCCTATTAATTGTCCTTTCTTTTGGATATCTAGTTTTACAATTTTACTTTCTGATGGCATCAAAACAGATTGAAAAGGAATGTGATCATAATCAATTTCTACCAAAGCATCCGTATAAATTTTATTTTCGATGGTAACCATCGGCGTAATTTTTCCTTCACTTTGATTTACTGGAGGAGTCATCTTAAATGTAACCGTTTGCTCTGCTCCTTTTTTATCAATAGAAATAACATGATATTTTGGGCTCACTTCCCATCCTTGTGGATATGCCAACTCCACTTTTCCAGAAATATTGGCCTTTCCAGATTTTACAATTACTGTTACATCTTTTGGTTTTTCATCCGAAAAAATCAGTACATTATCAGCAATACTTGCAGTAACTTCTGGGATAATTTCAAATGGCTTGTACATTTCTCCTTTTACCGGATCGTTGTATTTATACACAATATCTTTGTTAAACTGAAAAGAATAACCATCAAAATCGATAATAAAATTGACAGACAATTCTCTAGGTGTATTTGGCAATCCTATTAATTCTTTATCATCAACACGATACATGCCTAAAGTTCCTTTTTTGGTCAACCAATACGGACTTGTATAAGACATATCAATCGGCACAAAACCTTTTATCTCATATTTTTGTGGAATATTATTTTCTAAATCTACATCAGGATTCTCAGCAACATTTAATGGAGACAAACTCACCGATCTTAATTTCATCGAAAAATCACTTCTATTAATTGCCTCAATAGAAACAGTAAATTCACTATTTCTTGTAGCTGATGATTCGTTTGCGACAGCCTCTAAATACAAACCAGTACATGCCAAAATGATTTTCTTTAACTCTTTTGATTTTTGATTTTTCCAATGTTCATCTTCTAAGTTTTGAATCAATTTAAAAGCTTTTATTAATTCAGACACACTCGCTGACGGATTTGTAAAGTCAAAATCACTTTCTACTTTGTGCAATATTTTTCCGATAGCCTCACCTCCACTGACACGAGACCAAGTCGTATTTACACCTTCAAATACATTTGATTTGTCCGATGGCATTTCACCCTTTACCAATTCTAAATATGCTAAATCACTTCCTCGAGTACCAGTTCTACCAAAGCCTTGACTCTTGTGCATACTCCTACTCAAACTTGAGATTTCTGTATTCGACAATCCTACTGATGAGTAAAATGCACCAATATCAACAGATAATAATTTATCTTTATTTGCTTCCTCAAATTTCTCTTTGCTTCCGTAAAACCACCAATGGGTATTAAAAAATTCTCTCTTTGGTTGCCAAACATTTACAAACTCTAATTGATCTGGATATTTAGTAGCATCACCTGCTAAATCAAAAGCCATAGCGCTTAATACCGCTGAAGATGTGTGATGCCCATGTGTTTTGCCAAAGGTGTTTTTTTTATGACTGAATCGGTTAACGATAATATCTGGTTTAAATTTCCGTATTGCCAAAACAACATCACCCAATACTTCTTTTTCATTCCAAATAGCCAAAGTTTCATCAGGATGTTTTGAATATCCAAAATCATTGGCACGGGTAAAAAATTGTTCACCTCCATCAGTTCTTCTTGCCGCCAATAATTCTTGCGTGCGAATTACTCCCAACAACTCTCTTATTTCTGCCCCAATTAAATTCTGCCCACCATCACCTCTAGTTAACGATAAATAAGCAGTTCTAGCCTTTACATCATTCGCAAAATAAGAAATCAAACCTGTGTTTTCATCATCAGGATGTGCAGCGATGTACAAAACAGATCCTAAAAAGTTTAGTTTTTTTATGGATTCGTGAATTTCTGAAGCTGTTGGTTTTTGTGGGGCTTGAGCTTTTGTAGGGATCGATAAAAATAATACAGCACAAAATAAAAGTAGAATTCGATTCATTGGTTAGTATTTGATTCTTGTTAGTTGAGCAAAACTAACAGTTTTAAATTAATAGTCTTTTTAATGTCTAAAACTTAACACTAATTTATGATAATAACAAGGTCTTTTCGAACTCCTTAAAATAATCTTATGAGATGTATTACTTTTATTAATGAGGTCGCCACGTTGCTCCTAAGTCTCTTTCTCGCGAAGACATCTTTGCGAGTGTAGTGAAGTAATCTCTCTTTTACAAATCTAACAGATTACTTTATCTTTTTATTAGCCATAAAGACATATAATTTTGTTTATAAATACATTTCCGTATCACACTTATTTAGAATATATTTGTATTCTTATTAAAATAAAATCAGATGAAATTTATAGTATCAAGTTCTCAACTATTAAAGCAACTACAAGTGTTAGGAGGCGTTATAAACAATAACAACACCTTACCAATTTTAGATAACTTTTTGTTTGAATTAGACACCAACCAATTAAAGATTACGGCGTCAGATTTAGAAACAACAATGAGTTCTACAATAGAGGTTGAATCGGACTCTAAAGGAGCTGTTGCAGTTTCAGCTCGTTTGTTGTTAGATACTTTAAAAACTTTTCCTGACCAACCTTTGACTTTTAAAACAGAGGATAACAGTACGATTGAAATCAGTTCTAGTCAAGGAAAATATGACATGGCTTACTTTAATGGTGATGAATTTCCGAAAGCAATAGCTTTGGCATCTCCTAGTAAAACGGTTTTAAATGGTGGTATTTTAGCTACGGCTATTTCAAAAACTATTTTTGCTGCAGGTAACGATGATTTACGCCCTGTAATGAGTGGTGTGTTTTTTCAGTTTAGCCCAGAAAGTTTAACTTTTGTTGCGACTGATGCTCACAAATTAGTAAAATATACACGTACTGATGTAACGGCTGAAGAAGTTGCAGAATTCATTATGCCAAAAAAGCCATTAAACTTATTAAAAGGAATTTTAGGAAGCTCTGATAGTGATGTAACTATAGAATACAACAACTCAAATGCTAAGTTTGTTTTTGACAATGTGGTATTAGAATGTAGATTGATTGATGGAAAATATCCAAACTACGAAGCGGTGATTCCAAAAGAAAACCCGAATAAATTAACAGTTGATAGAGGTTCGTTTTTAAACTCTACACGTCGTGTGTCTATCTTTTCTAGCAAGACCACACATCAAATTCGTTTAAAAATGGCAGGGACAGAATTAAACATTTCTGCTGAAGACATTGACTATTCAAACAAAGCTGATGAGCGTTTAAATTGCGAGTACCAAGGCGACGATATGCAAATTGGTTTTAACTCTCGTTTTTTAACTGAAATGTTAAGTAACTTAGATTCTAACGAGGTTGTCATTGAAATGTCTTTACCAAACAGAGCAGGAATTTTAACCCCTGTTGATGGTACTGAAGAAGGTGAGCAAATAACCATGCTGGTAATGCCTGTGATGTTGAATAATTAAATTCAAGACATTAGAGTATAGATATTAGACACAAGATAAAACCACAACTTTATAAGTTGTGGTTTTTTTACTATGCGGATATAATTCTCTTCTATTTATTCCTCAATCCAAGAAATAACTTCTGCATCATCGGGCAACGTTTTCGGTTTAATTACCTTAACAACTTCACCTTGTTCATTTATTAGATATTTTTGAAAGTTCCATTTTACCTTAGAATCCTTAAAACCATTTCTATCCTTTTGAGTTAAGAATTGATACACATCATCCATATCCTTACCTTTAACTGATATCTTACTCATCATTGGGAAAGTAACTCCGTAGTTTTCAGAACAAAAAGCGGCAATATCTAGATCTGAACCTGGTTCTTGCCTTAAAAAGTTATTAGCAGGAAAACCTACAATCACAAAGTCGTTATTTTGATATTTGGTATATAATGCTTGCAGATTTTCGTATTGAGGCGTAAGTCCGCATTTTGAAGCCGTATTTACAATCATTATTTTTTTACCTTTTAAATCTGCAAAGTTAAATTCATTTCCATCCAAATCTTTTACTTTGAATTGGTAAATAGTTTCCTTTTTTACAGGTTCTTGTATTTGTGCTATATCAATTTCTTTATTCTCCTTTTTTGGTGTACAGCTTAAAAAGCTAATTATCATTAAAACTAATAGGCTTATTTTTTTCATTATCTATATTTTTAATTTTATGTAAAACTACAAAAAGAAGGAGTTTGATTGTCTATAATATTTCAATAAATAATAAAATTAGGATCCGCAATTATTACTTATCTTCGCCTTATGATTCGAGTTTCTATACTTGGTAGCGGAAATGTAGCAACACATTTAATTAATGCTTTTTTAAAGGCTGATGGTGTAGAACTTGCCCAAGTCTATAGCCGAAATATTGAAGATATTGAACAATTAAAGAATGACGTACAAATTACAAATACAACTCAAAACCTAATTCCTGTTGATGTTACAATTATCGCAATCTCTGATGATGCCATAACTAAATTTTCAAACAATCTAAATATAGAAGGTATTGTAGTACACACTTCTGGGAGTGTTTCTATGAGCGAATTAAGTGATTCATTATCAAAAGGAGTCTTCTACCCGCTTCAAACCTTTAGCAAAGACAAAGGGTTAGATTTTAGTGAGATTCCTATTTGCTTAGAAGCTGAAAATGAATCTTCTCTTAAGCTTCTTAAAACATTAGCTTCAACTATTTCAAATAGTGTTTTTGAAATAAATTCTGACCAAAGAAAAAAAATTCATTTGGCTGCTGTATTTGTAAATAATTTTACAAATCATCTATATCAAATTGGTAATTCAATTTGTGAAGAACATAAAGTTCCTTTTGAAATATTGCATCCAATAATAAAAGAAACAGCAAAAAAAATTCAAGAGATATCACCAAAAGAAGCACAAACGGGTCCTGCAAAAAGAAAAGATTTTAAGACCATTGAAAAACATTTAGAACAATTATCAACCAAAGAAAAAGAAATTTATACCGTATTAACAGACTCAATTTCTAAAACATATCAATAAACCATGGAGAAAAGTTATAAAGAAATCATGCCACAAATTACTACGTTCATTTTTGATGTAGATGGCGTTTTAACCGATGGAACCATTCAAGTTTTAGAAAATGGCAATATGATTAGGAATATGAATATTAAAGATGGCTATGCACTTAAAACTGCTGTAGATGCTGGCTATAACGTTTGTATAATTTCTGGAGGGTCTAGTGAAGGTGTTAGAATTCGCTTAAAAAGATTAGGACTTACTGATGTTTATTTAGGTGCTCATAACAAGATACACCAGTTTGAAGAAATCATTAATAAGTATCATTTAAAAACTAATGAAATTTTATACATGGGTGATGACATTCCAGATTATCCTGTAATGAAATTAGTAGGATTGGCTTGCTCACCAAAAGATGCTGCTCCAGAAATTCAAGGAATATCACATTATATTTCTCAAAAAAAAGGCGGTAAAGGTTGCGTAAGAGATGTAATTGAACAAGTGCTAAAAGTTCAAGGTAAATGGGATGGCAGTTTTAATGCTAAATACGATTAGTTATGTACTGGCTATTCCAATTAAAAAACGATTTTTTATAATTTAAATCTCCTTTTTTTAGTCATGGCTGTATTCTCTTAAACTTAATTAATCCATATAGAATATTGGGTATCGTATTTTAAATAAACTTAACGTAAAATTGAATTATAGTTTGGTACCTTTACCAACAATCAAAAAAATTATGCCCTCAAAAATTTATAGTGTCATTACAGGCACTGGAAGTTATATCCCAAAAAAAGTTGTGAAGAATACTGATTTCTTACAGCATAATTTTTATGAAAATAACGGAATGCCAATTCAAAAGAACAATCAGGAAGTTATTGATAAATTTGAAGAAATAACAACTATTACTGAGCGGAGATTTGTTATTGATGAATACTCAACTTCTGACATCGCTTTTTTTGCCGCAGAGAAAGCCATTGAAAGTGCAAATATTGACAAAGAAGAATTAGACCATATCATTGTTGCGCACAATTTTGGAGATACAACACCAACTAGTAAACAAGTAGATATTGTTCCAAGTATTGCCGCAAAAGTTAAGTTTCTATTAAAAATAAAAAATCCAAACTGTGTTGCATATGATTTATTATTTGGGTGCCCAGGTTGGCTTCAAGGTATGATTCAGGCAGATTATTACATCAAAGCTGGTGATGCTAAAAAAATATTAGTTATTGGTGCCGAAGTATTATCTAGAATTTCTGACCCACATGATAGAGATAGCATGATTTATGCTGATGGAGCTGGAGCAACAATTTTAGAAGCCAAGGAAAGTGAAACACCAATCGGAATCATTGCCCATAAAACACGAACAGATTCTTATTATCATTCTAAAATGTTGGCAATGGGGGCATCATATAAAAATGACACATCTACTAAAGATGAAATTTATATGAAAATGAATGGGCGTAAGTTGTATCAATATGCTTTGGAAACTGTGCCTCAAACGGTAAAAGAGTGTTTGGACACTTGTGGAATTCACCCAAGTAATGTAAAAAAATTATTGATACATCAAGCTAACGGAAAAATGGATGATGCCATTTTACAGCGTCTTTTTAAATTATACGAGATTGATGAAGTGCCAGAAAATTTTATGCCAATGACTATTGCTAAATTGGGAAATTCATCAGTAGCAACTATTCCAACACTACTAGATTTAATTGAAAGAGATAAAGTTCCTTTTCATAAAATTAACAAAGGAGATACTATTGTTTTTGCCTCTGTAGGTGGTGGCATGCATATCAATACTATTGCTTACAAGGCCTAAGTATAATACATGTTATCTATTAATAAACATCTTCAAAAACACTTATTGTTTAAGATAACTTATCTTGAATATACCTGCATTTCAAAATTAATTGTTAAAGTATCTACCCAAATTATCTAATTTGTGTAATATCAAGTATATTTGACGACAAATCTAAAAATTTTAACCACAAATAATGAAAAAAATCAGCCTATTACTTGTTGCAATACTTATTGCATCATGTACAAACGAACCAAAAGATTATGTAACCTTATCAGGGAAAATTACTGATAAAAGTAGTGATTCAGTTGTTGTTAGAACAAGAACTTTTTCTAAAACAATTGCTGTTAATGAAGATGGTACATTTAGTGATACTTTAAAAATTGAAGCTGGAGTATTTAATTTTTATGACGGAAATGAATCAACAAACATTTTCTTAAAAAATGGATTTGATTTAAACATTACACTAGATACAAAAGAGTTTGATGAATCAATTTCTTTTTCTGGAACTGGTGCAGAGAGCAATACTTTCTTAGCTAAAAAAGCGATAGTCTCTGAAAAATTATTAGATCAAGATTTTGATCGTTTTAACAAAGAAGAGTTAAATGCCACATTAGATAATACTCAAACCGAGTTAACTACATTTATTAACAACAATAAAGTAGGAGTTGATACTATGGTAGTTAATAGCTCTTTGACAGAAGTAGAAGGTATGGTTAAATCTTACAGAGATTATTTTGGTAAGACCATTGATTTAAGAGCTAAATTTTACGGAAAACCATCACCATCTTTTGATGATTATATGAACATTGATGGCAGCAAAACTTCATTGTCAGATTTAAAAGGAAAGTTTGTGTATGTTGATGTTTGGGCAACTTGGTGTGGCCCTTGTAAAGCTGAAATCCCTTCACTTAAAAAAGTAGAAGAAGCTTATCACGGTAAAAATATTGCATTTGTAAGTATGTCTATTGATGACGACAGAAGTCACGGTGGTTCTTGGGAAAAGGCTGAAGAAAACTGGAGAGCTATGGTTGCTGATAAAGAATTAAAAGGAATCCAAATTTTTGCACCAAAAGGATGGCAATCAGAATTTGTTACTGGTTTTGAAATTAGAGGAATTCCTCGTTTTATCTTAATTGGACCAGATGGAAATATAATTGATGCAAGTGCACCAAGACCATCTAGTGAATCGTTAATTAAATTATTTGACGAGCATAGTATTTAAATAAATAAAACCCTATAATGAAAAAATTTATCTTATTACTTCTTTTAGCTTCAACTATTATTGGATGTAAAGAATCAAAAGAATATCTATCGATTTCTGGAAAAATTAAAAATGCAGATACCAAAGAAATTGAAATTCTATCGAATGACTTTATCAAAACTATTGCTGTTAATAATGATGGCACTTTTAATGATACACTTAAAGTGAAAAAAGGAATTTTCACTTTGACTGATGGCCGTAACAAAGCACTATTATTTTTAGCTAATGGGTATGATTTAAATATAGATGTAGATGCACAAGATTTTGCAAACATCAACTTTGATGGTAAAGGTAAAGAAAGTAATGAGTACATTTTAGCGAAGATTGCTTTTTCAAAATCTGAACTTGCGGATCCTAAAAGTTATTTCTCTCTAGAAAAAGCTGCTTTTGATGCTCGTATTGATGAATTAAAAGAATTAAATGCTAATATTTCAAAAGAAAAAGTTGATACATTTCTTATTTCTAAAATTGAAAGTGATAACAATCGTTTCATAGATTATTTAAATAAGAATTACGAACTAAAATATTCTGCAGCTATTAATTTTGCGAAAGGTAAACCCTCACCAAAATTTAATAACTTAGAAAATTTTGATGGCTCAACAACTTCATTAGATGACCTTATAGGCAAATATGTTTATATAGATGTATGGGCAACTTGGTGTGGTCCTTGCAAGCAACAGATTCCATTTTTAAAAAAAATTGAAGAAGCATATCATGGTAAAAACATTGAGTTTGTAAGCATCTCGACTGATAGAAAAAACAAGTACGGTGCATGGAGACAAATGATTGAAAGTAAAGAAATGGGCGGTATTCAATTGTTTGCTGGAGATGATTATTCTTTTTCACAAGCCTATCAAATTAATTCTATACCAAGATTTATTTTGATAGATCCTGAAGGAAATATTGTGAATGCTAACGCCCCTAGACCTTCTGATCCAAGCTTAACAAAGCTATTTGATTCTCTAGGGATATAATTTATTGTTTTAAAAATTTAATCGCCATCAGCTTCTTTTAGAGTTTGATGGTGATTTTTTTTATAACAAACTTCTTCTTGTTCAATCAACAAACTTCTAAAAACGCAGCACCTAAACTATCAATAATATCTGAAGCTGTAAAAGATTCCATACTTGTTTTATTTATTGACAAATCGGAAGTTAAACCGTGTAAATAAACACCCAATAGTGCAGCATTTAATGGACTGTATTTTTGAGCAACTAGGCCAGTAATGATTCCTAGAAGCACATCTCCGCTCCCTCCAGATGCCAAACCAGAATTGCCAGTTGAGTTAAAATACAATTCATCACCTCTTGCAACAATCGTATGCGCCCCTTTTAAAACAACAATCAAATTGTATTTTGAAGAAAATGATTTTAAGAGTTCTAATTTTTCGTAATCGTTTTTCCAGATGCCCACCAATCTTTCAAATTCCTTTGGGTGTGGAGTTATGATTGCATCATTAGGTAAAAAATCTAATAATTTTTTTTGCCTTGAAATAATATTTAACGCATCAGCATCTAACACTAATGGCAATTTATTCTCTTTTAAAAATTTTGAAAACCCTGCAACAGTTTTTTCTAAAGTTCCCATACCTGGTCCAATACCAATTACAGATGGATTTGTTTTATAATTAAAATATTCTAGTTGATTCTCGGCATCAACTTCAGTCATTGCTTCTGGAATTGTTATTTGTACAATTTCATATCCACATTTTGGAATATAAGCAGTAACCAAACCACTACCCGATTTTAAAGCCGCTTTGGTAGCTAATGAAATTGCACCAATTTTACCATAACATCCCCCTATTAACAGTGAATGACCATAGTAACCTTTGTGCGAAAATTTATTTCGTTGCTTATAAATAGTTTTTACAAAAGCCAAATCAACTACAGAATAATTTGAGTTAAGTGAATCAATAAAATCTTTATCTAAACCAATATCAACAACTTCCCAAGTTTTTATAAACCTAGCATTATTAACCAGAAAAAAGGCTAGCTTAGGTGATTGAAAAGTATAAGTATGATTGGCATTAATAACTGCAACATTTTGACTGTTATCCTTTTCAGCAAACACTCCTGATGGAATATCAATTGCTAATATATACGGGTTAGCACTATTAATATGCTGGATCAATTGAGATGTGAAACCTTTAAGCATTCTCGATAACCCAATACCGAAAATTGCATCAATTACCAAGTCATTTTTACCAATAATCGGAAAATCATTTTCAGATGTAATTGTTTTTATTGAAATCCCTATTTTGGTTAGTCGCTCAAAATTTGAAACAAAGTCTGTGCTTTTTTTCTCTGAAAAAGAGACGACAAAACAGTCCACATCATATCCTGATTCAAATAACAATCTTGTAATCACCAATCCATCTCCACCATTATTTCCAACTCCGCAAAATAATTTTACTTTAGGCTTTAACTTCTTATATTTCTTATTAATTAAATCAAAACATTTAGTTGCTGCACGCTCCATCAAATCTAGCGAAGTAATTCCTTGCTTTTCAACAGTTGCTTTATCAGCCAATCCTATTTGATGTGAAGTGAGAATTTTCATTACATAAAAAAAGCCTCTCGAATTGAGAGGCTTATCTAAAATTATTATCCATTAAAAACACCCATATTGGCGTATTTGTCCATTCGTTTTTCTACAAGTTTTTCTGGAGTTAATTTCTTTAAACCATTGTAAGTTTTTGAAATTACTTCTTCAACTATTTTAAAAGTATCTTCTCTATTATAATGAGCACCACCCATTGGTTCCTCAATAATCTTATCAATTACTTTTAATTTTTTACTATCTTTAGCTGTCAATTTTAATGCTTCAGCAGCTTGTTCTTTATACTCCCAACTACGCCATAAAATAGATGAGCAATTTTCTGGAGAAATCACTGAATACCATGCATTTTCTAACATCAATACTTTATCTCCAACACCAATTCCTAATGCTCCTCCTGAAGCGCCCTCACCAATAATTACACAAATAATTGGCACTTTTAAGCGGGTCATTTCTAAAATATTTCTTGCAATTGCCTCTCCTTGCCCACGTTCTTCTGCTTCTAATCCTGGGTATGCACCTGGTGTGTCAATTAAAGTGACAACTGGCACTCCAAATTTTTCGGCCATTTTCATTAAGCGCAATGCTTTACGATAACCCTCAGGATTTGGCATCCCAAAATTTCTATACTGCCTTGTTTTAGTATTATACCCTTTTTGTTGACCGATGAACATAAAACTTTGATCACCGATTTTTCCTAAACCACCAACCATCGCTTTATCATCTTTTACAGTTCTATCTCCATGTAACTCCATAAAAGTATCACCTGCAATTGCATTGATATAATCCATGGTGTAAGGTCTGTTAGGATGTCTAGACAATTGCACACGTTGCCAAGCCGTTAAATTTTTATAAATATCAACACGGGTTTTATCTAATTTTTTTTGAAGATTTTTACAAGTATCAGTAACATCGACATCACTTTCTTCGCCAATTAAGGCGCATTTGTCATACTGCTCTTGTAGGTCTTTTATAGGGAGTTCAAAATCTAAATATTCCATTTTTTAGTAGTTTTGATAGGATACAAATATAATAACTTCGTGTTTAATTGTTCCTAAATTTTATTTTTTTTGAAGCCAACAAATAGTTTTTTTCTGTTAATAAGAATTCCGTTTAATACAACAGCAAACAGAATGATTAAGGCACCATAATAAAAATTTGGTGGCATTGTTTCTTTTTTAGGAAATATGAGTAATGCTAAAATGATTCCGTAAACAGGTTCTAAATTGATAGACAGCATTACAGTAAATGGGCTTAACACTTTCATCACTTTTACAGATGCGGCGAATGCATAAGCTGTACATACACTCCCTAAGATTAATAAATACATCCAATCATTAGATGAGAGTTGAAAAAAGGAAGTAGTGAATTCTCCTTTCAATCCGAGTAATATTGTGATAAAAACTACACCAAAAAACAATTGATAAAACGACATAATCACAGGGTCATTCTTTTTAACATACAATCCGTTTGCTACAGAAAATAAAGCTGACAAGAAGGATGAAATCAATCCGTAAACAATTCCAAGGATATAATTTCCTTCAATTTTAAAAATGATATACAACCCAACAATTACTAATATGCCTAAAAACAATTCGAGTTTACTCACACGTCGCTTAAAAAACAATGGTTCAATTAATGAAGTAAAAAAAGCTCCTGTACTCATCATTATTAAAGCCACAGAAACATTTGATGATTTAATGGCTAAGAAAAAAGTAACCCAATGCAATGCGATAATGATTCCGCCAAGAATAAATTTCACTAAAGTTCTTTTTGAAATTCGAAAAGATTTTCTTCTCATTAACATAAAAAGAGTCAAAAAAAATGTTGCAATAAGCATACGATACCAAACTAGAGGAATTGCATCTATACTAATTAGTGCTCCTAAAACTGCAGTAAACCCCCAAATAAGAATTATGAAATGAAGGTGCAAATAATTTTTAAATCGAAGAGATTTTTGGTTAGTATCCATAAGTGAACAGCAATTATTTTCTTGCGTTTAGATATAAAAATATCGCTAAAATACCAAAAATCACATTGGGAAGCCAAACCATAAATAAAGGATTAGAATCTGGCGAACCTCCAACTACCTCAACTATTCGTAAAAAGAAAACATAAATAAACACTAGGCTAACACCTACTGCTAGGTTAATACCTACTCCTCCTCTACGCTTAACAGCTCCTAATGATACGGCAATTAGTGTTAAAATATATGCAGCAACAGCTAAGCTAGTCCGCTTATACAACTCAACATAATACACGTTCAAATTTCCACGACCTCTTGCTTTTGAAATTTCAATATACTCTAACAATTCAGGTGTTTGCATTTCCTTGGCAAAAGAATCGATGTGCAACAAATCGTCTGGTTTAAAATTAAAAATGGTATCCATTCTACGTCCGTAAGAAATTTCGTCATTTAAAACTCCTACTTTCCTACTGTAATAATTAGAGATTTTAAAAATTGAATCTTTAGATTTGTACTCAATTCTCTCAGCAGTTAATTTTTCTTTTAAAAGGTTTCCTTCATAAACTTCATAGCTAAAATCTTTTCCATTGTTTCGTTTCAAATCATACGAACGCATGTAAATATATTCGTTATCACTCAATTGTAAATTGATATTATTGATGTTATTGTAATCTATTGGGCGACTTTTTAAGTAGGTATTCTTAAATTCTGCATACACTTTACTACTATTCGGAACAATAAAGTGATTCAATCCTAAGATTAAAATGGCAATGATTGTAGCACCAATTAGATAGGGCCTTAAAAAACGTTTAAAAGAAATTCTTGCCGAATTCATAGCAATTATTTCTGTATCTCCTGATAGTTTGGTTGTAAACAATAATACCGAAACAAATAATGCCAATGGCAAAATCATATTACCAATATTGATAATAAAGTTAACAAAATAATCATTAATAATAGCTCCTACGGTTAAATCTGGATTCCGTAAAAACTTATCAATTTTATCTCCAGTATCAATTACAACGATTACAGGAATTAAGATTAACAGAATAAATAAAAATGTAGATATGTACTTTTTTAATATGTATTTGTCAAGTATTCTCATTCAAAAAAATAGAAGCCAATTATTATAAACGTTTGTCCATTTGTTTTACCATCATGTTTTTCCATTCGGTAAAATCTCCTGCTAATATATGCTTTCTTGCTTCACGAACCAACCATAAATAAAACCCAAGATTATGAATTGATGCTATTTGTTTTCCTAACAATTCTTTAGCTGCAAATAAATGACGCAAATATGCTTTGGAATAGTAGGTATCAACATCAGTAATTCCCATTTCATCGATTGGAGAGAAATCATCTTCCCACTTTTTATTTTTAATATTGATGGTTCCGTGTGCTGTAAACAGCATTCCATTTCTAGCATTTCTTGTTGGCATTACACAATCAAACATATCAACTCCTAAGGCAATATTTTCTAGAATATTGATTGGTGTCCCAACTCCCATCAAATAGCGAGGTTTATCTTCTGGTAAAATACTACAAACAATATCTGTCATTTCATACATCTCTTCTGCAGGTTCGCCAACTGATAATCCTCCGATGGCATTTCCTTCTGCCCCAACAGAAGCAATAAATTCTGCTGATTGCACTCGTAAATCTTTATAAGTACTCCCTTGTACTATCGGAAAAAATGTTTGACTATAATCATATCTAAAAGGAGTTTTCTCTAAATGATTGATACAACGTTTTAACCAACGATGTGTCATGTGCATTGAACGTTTTGCATACTTATAATCACAAGGGTATGGTGTACATTCATCAAATGCCATGATAATATCAGCTCCAATTTTTCGCTGAATCTCCATCACATTTTCTGGTGTAAATTGATGGTAAGAGCCATCTATATGGCTTTTAAACTTTACACCTTCTTCTTTAATTTTTCTGCGGTTAGATAAAGAATATACTTGATATCCGCCACTATCGGTCAATATTGGTCTGTCCCAATTCATAAACTTATGAAGTCCTCCAGCTTGTTCTAAAATATCAGTTTTAGGACGCAAGTATAAATGATAAGTATTCCCTAAAATTATATCCGGATTTATTTGCTCTTTCAACTCACGTTGATGCACTCCTTTTACTGTACCAACGGTACCCACGGGCATAAAAATTGGAGTTTCAATAGTACCGTGATCGGTAGTTACAACTCCTGCCCTTGCCTTACCTTGTAAGTCTTTTCCTTTTAATTCAAATTTCATCGGCGTAAAGATATAGAATCGGTTTGTTTCGTTTCATTTTTTTGTAAAAAATCTATACTTGTCTATTAATTACATTATTTGATTAAATTTACAGCCAATTAAAGTTATAAAAAATTGCTTTTAAATATATTCAAGAAAAAAATACTTTCTTTTCAAGAACTATTTCCTGATGGGTTTAATGATATCCATTCTCATTTGTTACCAGATATTGATGATGGAGCGAAATCATTAGAAGATTCTATTGAATTGATTCAATTATTTAGAAATATAGGAATTAAAAATATAACAACTACACCCCATATTTTAGGAGAGGTTTGGCAAAATACTCCAACAATTATTAATGATAAATTAAACCTGGTAAGAAAAGAATTAATTAAAAAAAATATTACTGATATCTCCTTGAATGCAGCAGCAGAATATATGTTAGATGATGTATTTATGGAATTGCTGAAAGAGAAAAACCTGCTTACCATTAAAGATGATTTTATTTTGGTAGAGTTTTCTTATATCAATCATCCAGAAAATGTATTGGATATTATTTTTGAAATTCAAACCCAAGGATACAAACCTATTTTAGCACATCCAGAGCGCTACAACTATTTCCACAAAAATATAGATATGTATAGAAAGCTAAAACAAATTGGGTGTTATTTTCAACTCAATTTATTATCACTTGCCAATTATTATGGAAATGAGGCTCATAAAATTGCAGTCAGTTTATTAGAAAACAATTTGATTGATTTTTTAGGAACAGATATACATCACAAAAAACATTTTAGCTTTTTGAACAAAATTGGAACTAAGAAAAATGTAAAATTATTACGTCCTCTCTTAAGGAATAATGAGATTTTAAAAAAATAGATTTATCTTCTTAATTTCTTAGCTTTCCAAACTCAACACTAAACATTGGTCTTAAAACTGGCCTTTCGAAATTAAGGTTTAATTGTAAATCCATACCTATACTCATAAATTTAAATGGAATATATTTCCAACCAATTTTTAATGGAAATGAAACAGTAGTAAATTCTTTAATTTTATATGTATTAACAAACAAGCTAGTTTCTTCAATAATGAGTTCATCTGTTCTTTTTGTACCCCAAATAATTCCCAATCCACCTTGATATTGAAATCTAAATTTATTTTTTCCTAACGATTGTCCAAATAACAAGTTAAACTGACTGTACTTTTGGTATGGTTTGTCATCAAAAATTAATTCATATTCACTACCTGAATAATATCCAATTGAATACATGAAATTTTTACTAAAAGCATTTACTTCTACTCCTTCAAAATGAACATTTTGAATATCCATATTTATTTTAACTGAAGTAGAATAGAACTCAATTTTTGATTGAGCAGTTATAGTTTTCGAAAAAAAGAAAAAAAAATAAAGACAAATTAAATTCTTCTTTTTAAATATCAATCTGAGTTTTATCATTCTTAACTAAACATCTTTTTATACCACGGTTTTTGAGCATCGCTTCCATACCCATAACCGTACCCATAATTATTATGGTTTTGTTTGATACCGTTAATAAGAATAGACATATTACTCAGTTTCTTTTCAGCATGAATTACTTTAGGTACATTTAACATTCTTCTATCTAAGAAATCTGCACGAACTACATAGACAAATAGACTTGAAAATTTATTTAATATAAGTGTATCGGTAACCAAACTCAAAGGAGAAGTATCAACAATAATATAATCATACTTTTCTTTAAGCTCTAAAAACAATACTTCAAGCCTTTCACTCATTAATAATTCAGCAGGGTTTGGTGGTATGATACCTGAAGTAATTAAATCTAAATTATCCGTATTGGGTATAGGGCTAATTATATCTTTTAAAGTAACATTTGAATCTGTAATAAAATGTGTAACTCCAATACCCTTCTTTAATTTTAATGTTTTACTTATGGTTGGCGCTCTTAAATCTAGGCCCAGTAACACCACCTTTTTATCTGATGCTGCTATTGTTTTTGCCAAGTTTAATGCAATAAAAGTTTTGCCTTCATTACCGATAGTAGATGTTACAGTAATAACCTTTGATGTGTCTTTATTATTGGCCAACATAAACTCTAAGTTGGTACGTACCAGCCTAAATGCCTCAGCAGTTCCTGAGCGATCGTCTTTGGTTAAAATTCGTTTTTTCTTTTTATTAGTATATGGTATTTCTCCAAGAAATGGAATGTTTAATTCCTTATCAACATCTGATCTTCGATGCACTTTTGTATCAACAATATCATAAACATATAAAACTAGAAAAGGAATAAGTAATCCCACAAGTAAAGCAGCAATCATTGATAGTGTTTTATTTGGGAATACTGGAAATCCTGAACTATAAGCAGAATCAATAATTTTGGCATTAACAGTTGCAATACCTAATGAAATTGCAATTTCTTCTCTTTTTTGCAGAAGGTATAAATACAACTCTTCTTTAACTGCTTGTTGTCTTGTAATGTCTATAAGCTCCCTTTGCTTTTTGGGTGCAGCGAATAACTTAGAATTTAAAACAGCGTCTTGATGCTGCAAGCCATCAATAGTAATTTGAATAGAGCTCTTTAAGTTATTAAGCCCTTGTTTAATAGTACTTTTTAGTCGTATTAATTGCTCATTAAGATTAACAACAGCTGGATGAATATTACTTACATTCTTCATCATTCCATTTCTTGTAAGTACAAGTTCATTGTATTTTGAGATAGATGCTGCAAGTGACAAATCTGAAAAACCTAAACTCTCTGGCAGTATCTCTACTTCTGTTTGATTACTGATATACTCTTCAAATGCAACCACAATATTCAGTTGATTATTTGCATCAATAATTTTAACTTGATTTTCTGTATCACTTTGGAGGTTAATTCCTGCCTGTGATTCAATATCAATAATGTTATTTTCAGTTCTGTAATCTTCAATCGATAAATCTACTTGTGAAAGCTCATCAGAAACAACTTGCAATCTATTGGATATAAAATCTGAGGTTTTGGTCGAGATTAAACTCTTTTCATTTACAGCATCAGTATTGTATTGATAAATAAGGTTGTTTAGAATGTCTATTCCTTTTTCTTTAACTTCAATCTTTATTCCAAGTGTAACAATATCAGTCTTTTTAAGAGGCGTTATTACTATTTCTGTCTTTAAGTAATTGACAACTGATTGCAATGGACTAATTGTAACGACAATCGTTTTATTCAAAAATTTATCATATACATCAACATTTGGAGTAATAATAATATCGCCAACGTCTGTTTCTATAGTGTTCCCAAAAGCTTGATTTAATTTATTTACTCCAACACCTTCTTTAAAATGAAATTTTTCATGATTTAATAATGTAATTTCAAATGATGCTCTTTTTTGTAAAATGATAGAATCACTTTCTAAAAAACTTATATTTAAGGGGTTGCCTATATAAATTTCTTTTGATGTAGGGTTATTAGCAAAAAAGGAAGAAACATCCTGAATAAATGTTTTCCCTTTTACATGATATTTAATATTTAATTTTAAATCTTTTACAACACTAGCTAATAAATTTCGAGATTCTATAACTTCAATTTCATTATCAACATTACTCTTTTGGTTCATAAACATCCCCATATCTTCAAAAGCTGAGAGTTCTGATATCGCACCACTAGAATCATCTTTAACCTTAATAGATAAATTTACCTGATACAATTGAGGAATGAAACGCAGTACAATAAAAGTTGTTAATAGTGCTAACACAGCCCCAATTGCAAACCATTTCCAATTTCTTACATAGCGTTCTACAATATCTCTTAAAAAAATATTGCTATCATTTAGACTATCTATATTTTTATCATCCATAAATTTATTCTAAACAAAGTAAGTTAGTTTTCTCTTAAAATTAATATCGCTAATGTTCCTGCTGATATAAGAATTCCAATAATAGGCAATGCAATTTGCGATAAGTTTGATTTTGATTGATTCATTCTGTCTCCATTTGGTTCAATATAAACCACATCATTTTGAGTTAAATAATAAACTGGAGATTTAAAAACAGCATCTGTAGTTAAATCAACCCTAGTATAAGATTTTTTACCATCCTGTTCTCTAATCACCAATACGTTTTGACGCTCGCCAAAAATTGTCATATCACCTGCTAACCCTAAAGCCTCTAGAATTGTAACTCGTTCATGATCAATTTTAAAAGTACCTGGGCGTGTTACTTCTCCTAAAACAGTTATTTTAAAATTTACGATTTTAAGATTTACGATTGGATTTTTCACATACGCTTCTATTTTTTCTTTTAAAACATCCGTTGCTTCTAGCCTCGTTAATCCTGATAATTTTACATCACCAATAATAGGAAATTCAATCTCTCCATTTTGATCAATCAAATATGTTTTTTTAACTGATGCAGTAACATCACCTTCAACTCCAGCTCCATTAAATGGTCCAACAGCCTGCATATCAATTGCAGCTACGCTAATTTCTAATAAGTCATCAGCACTTAGAGTAGGTGTATAATTACCAAGTTCTTTTGTAGCATTACTCACACCTGTTTCTGAAAAATAGGCTATATCTTCTCTAGAAGCACATGAAGTAATAAGAAGCAATACTAAAAAGGTACTAAAAATGTAACTTAATTTTTGGTGAGTTTGATTTTTCATAATACTAGTTTGTTTTTACAGTTTCTGTATCAAGCAATTCATATTCAGAATTGTTTGAAATATATTCTGGAATTATCTCTTTCATTTTTGATACCAATTCAATTTTTGAAGTTGTATCAAGCCTATCACAAATATCGATTATTTTGGGCTTAATCAAACCACATTCTATTTCTTTTGCTTTGGCAATCATTATTTTATTGTGATGCGTTTTTATGGTATTTTCTCCATCACCTAATAATTCTTCATAAATTTTTTCGCCAGGTCTTAACCCTACAATTTTTATATCAATATCATCTGGATACTTATAACCAGATAATTGTATCATATTCACTGCCAAGTCAAAAATCTTTATAGATTCTCCCATATCAAAAACATAAATCTCGCCTCCATTACCCATAGCCCCAGCCTCTAACACCAATTGGCAAGCTTCTGGTATTGTCATGAAAAATCTTGTAATTTCTTTATGAGTAACAGTTAAAGGTCCATTAGTATCAATTTGCTTTTTAAATAACGGAATTACCGAGCCATTAGAACCAAGAACATTACCAAAACGCGTTGTAATAAATTTAGTTTTAGATGCCTTATTCATCTTACTAGAACAAGTAATATATAATTCAGCAACACGTTTCGTAGCTCCCATTACATTAGTTGGGTTCACAGCTTTATCTGTTGAGATCATCACAAATTTATCTACCTGATGCTTGATCGATAGATCCGTCATATTAATAGTACCTAGGATATTTGATTTAATTGCTTGGTACGGATTGCTCTCCATTAGAGGCACGTGTTTATACGCTGCAGCATGATACACTAAATCTGGCTTAAATTCTTCAAAGAGCTGATTAATTTTAGTTCCTACTCTCACATCACCAATAATCACCGTAAAATTCTTACGTTTATCTCGTTTAAAATCTTGTTGCAAATCATATAACGGTGATTCAGCTTGATCTAATAAAATTAAGTGCTTATAGTTATAAGTAGCCACTTGTCTTGCAATTTCACTACCAATAGAACCTGCAGCACCTGTTATTAAAATAACTTTATTTTCAATTTCCTTTTTGATTGAAGGGTTATTAATATCAATTGGTTTTCTACCTAATAAATCTTCAATTCTAACTTGCTTAATTTGCCCAACTTGTAAATCTCCATCAATCCATTTGTTAACTGGAGGTACAATTTTTACTTTAAGAGATTTTACTATAAACGAATCTACAATTTCAATCAATTTTGTAGATTTCACATTCTGAATAGAAACAATAACCTCTGTTATATTATGCTTATTAATAAATTCTTCATCAACATAATCTGGGTTATAAACCTTGACCATATCGATGTTTTTCCCTGCTTTAGAAGTGTTGTCATCAAGAAACCCAACTACTTTATATTTGTTATGAACATCATTCTTAATTGCTTCATAAGTTATCATTCCCGCATTTCCAGCACCATAGATTAATACGTTTGAAGTTAACTTTAAATCATAAATAAAATATTTATAAAGTTCTTTAAAAATAAATCGTGATGAAACTAGTAATACAATATTTAACAAGTAGTGAATGTAAATAATCGATACAGGAATATTGAAGATTTGATTAAAACTATATATTTTTCCAAACAATACTATAATAATAAGAAGTGTTGCTATAATATTAACACCTATAATGATATTGTTAGCATCTTTTAAACCAGTATGTCTAATAATTCCTTTGTGAGAACCAATGATTAAGAATGATAATGTGGCAATAAGACCTATTAATATTAATTGGGCAAAAAGGTTTGATATTTCAAAATCTGGCTGAAAATTAAAACTAATAAGGTATGAAATTGTAAAAGTAACAAGCACCGTAAACACATCAATAGCTAGAACTAACCATTGTGATGAATGTTTGGCAATTATTTTCTTTCCAATTTTTTTAAGCATTTTCAACGCAATTTTTAATATAGTAAATAACTTTAGACAACTCGTCTTCTGTTAAATTAGATCCACTTGGTAAACATAGGCCTCTATTAAACAAATTTTCTGATACTCCATTTACAAAAGAGAGATACTTTGAAAACACAGGCTGTAAATGCATCGGTTTCCATAAAGGTCTTGTTTCTATATTTTCTTTTTCAAGATTTAAACGTATTTTTTCTCTTATATTGTATGATGACGTTAATAAACATGATAACCATCTGTTTGAATAAAATTCATTTGGTTCATCTAAGAATGTAAATAATTCAATTGACGACAATTCCTCAAAATAACGTTCATAATTATTTCTTCTTGCGGTAACACGTTCATCTAATACTAACATTTGGCCTCTACCAATACCTGCTACAACATTAGACATTCTATAATTATATCCAACTTCTGAATGCTGATAATGTGGAGCATTATCCCTAGATTGTGTTGATAAAAAAATTGCTTTTTCTTTATCAAATTTTCTATGAGATACTAGTGCACCACCTCCAGATGTTGTAATTATTTTATTTCCATTAAAAGATAAAATAGAGATGTTTGCTAAAGTACCACATTTTACTCCTTTATATATACTGCCCAATGCTTCGGCTGCATCTTCTAAAACCGGAATTGCATATTTTCTAGCTACGGCATTAATTTCATCTGCTTTATAAGGCATTCCATATAAATGAACAGCAATGATTGCTTTGGGCTTCTTCCCATTTAAAATTCTATTTTTGATAGCTTCTTCTAAAAGAATTGGACACATATTCCAAGTTTCTTTTTCGCTATCTATAAAAACAGGAATTGCATTTAAATAAAGGATAGGATTTGCTGTAGCAGAAAAGGTCATGCTTTGACAAAGTACTTCATCTCCACTTTCAACGCCAAGTAATTTTAATCCTAAATGAATAGCCGCAGTACCTGAACTTAAAGCAGCAACGTAGATATCTGAATCAAGGTAGTTTTGAATATCGCTTTCAAAACCGTTAACGTTCGGCCCCAGTGGAGCAATCCAGTTTGTTTCAAAAGCTTCATTTACAAATTCTTTTTCTTTTACACCCATATGTGGGGATGATAGCCAAATTTTTTTGTCCATAAATTAGGATGGTTAATTAGTGGTGCTGCCAAATATAGTAATTTTCTTTTAATAAGTATATTCTCAACACATAGCATTTAATTAGTATTTACTATATATATAAAACCCCCTTTTACAATTAGCTTCGCAAATATAAACTGCATGATTTTTATAATAAACGGTGTATTTTTTATAATAAATGACATAATAGTTTGGTAGTTAAGGAATTATTTTAGATATTTGTGCATTATTTAACCCCAAAAAACCTATACATACTTATAAACCCCACACCCCACACATCATGAAACCCCTATATACATTAATACTCAGCATATTGTTGTTTGCTAATTTTTCATGTGCACAAGATGAAGACTTGCCAACAAACAATACTACACCTGATACTTCGGAAGTAAGTGATCCCCGTGTAGAACAAAATTGTGAAATCGATTTCTCAAACTTATCTAGCGATGAAATTTTAAATATTTCATGCGATTTAGATTTAAATGGACAAACAATTGTATTACCACAAAACACAACTCTTAAATTTGATGGTGGTAGTGTTGTTAATGGAACTTTTGTTTTTAACGAAGGTCTCGTTGACGGAAAATTATTAAATATCGATCTACAAATCAATGGTTCGGTTAAAATAATAGATACCCATTTTGTTTTTGAAAAAGAGAAATGGAATATTACTGAAGGTGAAACAAACTATGAAACTGCTCTTGACAACAGACAAAACATTAATACAGCTATTACACTTGTTAAATTTTTAAGAGGTAATACTTTTGAAATAGACAATATTGATGCATTTGTTGAAGTTGGAGCCTATCATTTTGGAAATTATACTCATAGAGAAGCTATACAAATACCTAGTAACTTCCATTTCAAAATGGGTGATAATTGTACATTAAGAGTACAGCCAAATAACCAAATTTCTTATGCAATACTTTCTTCAAGAGGCGTAAACAATGTTAAAATCTCAGGAGGACATCTAATTGGTGATAAATACGAACACACATATGCAACTGGAACAGAACAAGATACGCATGAATTTGGTACAGGCATATATTTTGTTGGCGTATCCAATTCAGAAATTGATGGAGTTACTATAGATGATATGACTGGTGATTGTTTTGGCGTTCATGCAACACGAAATAGAAATCCAGATGGTTCTGAAGTAAACGGAGAGTTTTATTCTAAAAACATCTTAATAAAAAATGTAACCTTTAGAGGTGCAAGACGTAACAATTTGAGTTTTATTGACATAGATGGATTAACCTTAGAAAATTCAATAATTACAAATGCAGGTGAAGGTGGAGAAATATCAAATTATGGAGATGTTTATGACTGGCGAGGTGTGTTACCAAGATGTAATATCGATTTAGAAGCTACAAGAAGTTTTGATGCAGATGGTACAATGAGAGTAAGTCAAATTGTACAAAATATAACTATTAGAAATAATGAGTTTTCAGGAGCTTGGATTTCAGATATAAATTTTTATACATGTGATAACGTTGAAGTATATGGAAACACCTTTACTTCTGGTCTAAGTAACTTAAACGCTCAAGATATTTTTATTCATGACAATACATTTATACACGACACATCTCTTCCTGCTTTAGCAATTGCAATTTTTATGAAAGAATTTGTACGTGCCGAGACTGGTGTTGAAGAAAACATGAATTATCAAATTTATAATAACACTATAGAAGGTTTTGATACAGGAATCACTGTTGGCGGAAATAACCATAATGTATATAATAATACTATTACTAATTTCGTAAATAATGGTGTTTCATTGAGGAAAGGTGATAACAATCATTTCTCTGGCAATACAATTTCAAGTAATGTATCTGCTACAAAAGGATATTATAGTTTTCCAACTGGAATTACATTAACTAATTCAACTATCACTAACGAAATTATTAATGTTGATGAATATGGTTTATTATTTAAAAATTTAGAATCAAACACCGGTACTCCTGTTGTTATTGACAATTGTAGTTTTTCATCAGATTTTAGAAATGTAGATATTAGAAATTCAAGTTCTATTACAGTTCAAAATTCTGATACAGGAACTATTTATCAAACAAATAATACTGATGTCGTTTTAACTAACAATAACTAGTTTTTGAAAAGAAAAAGTTCATTCTAAAAAGTCCAATGAAAATAATTTCATTGGACTTTTAATTTTTTAAGCTAAAATCTTTTCAACAACTATTGTTGATAACTATTTGATTTTTACTTTATTGCATTGATTAATTAATCTAGATTTGCCGCTTCAACCCTCCCCTTGACAAGCACTACCGTGCTATCAAAGTTGTGATTTAACTTTTAAATTTAAAAAAATGAAAAAAACACATGTATTTATTGTGTTATTCGCTTTATTTATAAGTTTTTCATGTAAGAATGATGATGAAGACTTATTATTAAACAATAACACAAATTCTGTAATCCCAAAAATTGAACTTCCCTGTCTAATTAATTTAGAATCAATAGATTCAAATCAAACAATACGTATTAATTGTAATATAGATTTAAACAATCAAACAATTATATTACCTCAAAACACAACCCTCAAATTTGAGGGAGGAAGTATCTATAACGGAACACTTATTTTTAATAACGGACTTATTGACGGGAAGCTATTGAATATAGATCTTGAAATTGATGGATCTGTTAAATTAATTAATACACACTTCTCTTTTGAAAAAGAAAAATGGGGTATTGTAGAAGGCGATGTAAACTTTGAAACCGCTCTTCTAAATAGAGAAAACATTAATACTGCAATCACTCTAGTAAAATCTTTACGAGGAAATCTTTTTGAAATTAATAATATCGATGCATATATAGAGGTTGGAGCTTACCATTTTGGAAATTACGCATATCGTGAAGCAATCCAAATACCAAGTAATTTTCACTTTAAAATGGGAGAAGATTGCACATTTCGAGTGCAACCTAACGATCAAATTGCATATGGTTTATTATCTGCTAGAAGTGCAAATAATGTTAAAATTTCTGGTGGACATCTCATTGGTGATAAATATGAACACACATATACAACAGGTACAGAACAAGATACTCATGAGTTTGGTACTGGAATATATTTTGTTGGTGTAACAAATTCTATAATTGACGGGGTAACTATTGATGATATGACTGGAGATAGTTTTATGGTACATGCAACCAAACCAAGAAATGCTGATGGAACACCTTCACCTAATGGCGATTATTCAAGTAATATACTAATAAAAAATTGTGTAATGAGGGGTGCAAGGCGTGACAACCTTAGTTTCATAGATATTAACGGATTAATTCTAGAAAACTCTGTTATTGCTAATGCTGGCGAAGGTGGTCTTATAGAAAACTATGGGGCTTCTTATGATTGGAGAGGTGTAAAACCTAGATGTAATATTGCTCTTGAAGCAGCTAGACATTATGATGAAAACGGAAACATAGTAATTAGCCAAAGAATAGAAAACATAGTTATAAGAAATAATGTATTCACTGGAGCTTGGATTTCTGATATAAATTTACACACGTGTAGTAATATCCAAATTTATGGTAATTCATTTACTTCAGGCATCAGTAATCTTTATACTCAAGATATATTTATCCATGACAATAATTTTGATCATGATATAAATCTCCCTGCGTTAAATACAGGGATTTATATGAAAGAATTTATTAGAGAAAGTACTGGTTTAGAAGAAAATTTTAACTTTCAAATCTATAACAATACTATTACTGGATTTGATACTGGTATAGCTATTGGTGGTGACAACCATGATATCTATAATAATACAATTATAGATTGTATTAAAAATGGAATCTCTTTAAGAACTGGTAACAATAGTTCTTTTCACAATAATGTCATCACAAGTAACGTTCCAAATTCTAAAGGGTATAGCAGTTTTCCGACTGGAATTTCTTTAACTAATACTACTTTTACGGATGAAACAGTTTCAGTTGATAAATATGGGCTTTTATTTAAATACCTCACCTCAGGTAATGAAAATCCACTACTCATAACTAACTGTAGCTTTAATGCATCCTTTAGAAATGTTGATGTTCGAAATTCAAACGGAATTACAATTCAAAATTCTAATACTGGTGTTATACACCAAACAAATAATACCAATATCTCATTAATAGATAATTATTAGATTTAAATTTCCCTGTTAATTTAAACTTCCCCGTTAATTTAAAATTAATGGGGAAGTTTTATTTTAAAAAAATATTTATTTCTATACGTTAAATTATCTCTTCTATTTATTCATAATACTACACCATTCATTAATTAAAGACTTAATTGCCTATATATCAGCACCTGTATTGGTTTTTTTATTGATAAAAAAATCATTACATTTGCTTATTAAGTCCCGAAACAACATACCCCAATACAATAATAATTGCTATTTATATTGTGCACAAAAATATAATTATGAAAATTAAAGAATTACTATTTGTAAGTATTTTATTACTTTCAATTGGAATGAACGCCCAAGCTCCTGACCCTGTTTCAGACATGGTAGCATCAAATATTTTGGAAACTTCTGTTCAATTAGATTGGTCAGCTCCAGCAGGTACAATTACTGAATATAGAATTTATCAAGATGCATCTGAAATAGCTATTATCCCAACGCCAACTTTAACGTATAATGTTGCTTCGTTAGTTGCAGATACTAACTATTCTTTTACCATTATTGCATTTAATATTTTAGAAGGTTCTACAAGTAGTAGCCCAACTATTGTGAGTACAGATGTAACTCCACCTTCTAATGTTACTAATCTTGCTGCTGCTAATACTACTGAAACAACTACCGATTTAACTTGGGATGTAGCTACAGACAATATTACAGTAACTGGCTACGAAGTTTATCAAAATACAAATAGTGGTGGTGATGTACTTGTTGCTTCTCCTGCTACTAATAATGCAACTATAAGCAGTTTAGTCATTGGTAATTCTAATGACTTTACGGTCTTTGCTAAAGATGCTGCTGGCAATTCTTCAGCGCTTGCAAGTAATACCGTAAATGTGGTAACTACTGATATGACTGCACCTTCTAATGTTACTAATCTTGCTGCTGCTAATACTACTGAAACAACTACCGACTTAACTTGGGATGTTGCAACTGATCTTATTGGTGTTACTGGATATGAAGTATTTCAAAATACAAATAGTGGTGGTGATGTACTTATTGCTTCTCCTGCTACTAATAGCGCAACTATAAGTAGTTTAGTCATTGGTAATTCTAATGACTTTACGGTCTTTGCTAAAGATGCTGCTGGCAATTCTTCAGCGCTTGCAAGTAATACCGTAAATGTGGTAACTACTGATATGACACCTCCAGCAACAATTACCGATTTAGCTGCAACTAATATTACAGAAACTACTGCTGACTTAACTTGGTCAACAACAGACAATGTTGGCATAACCGATTATGAGGTGTTTCAAGATATTACAGGAGTTGGCAGTCCGGTTAGCATAGGGCTAACGGGCGGTACTGCTTCTATGAATATTACAGGTTTAACTCTTGGCACCTCTTATGATTTTACTGTTTATGCAGAAGATGCTGCTAGCAATATTTCATTAGTTAGTAATACAGTTGTTGTAGCAACTGTTGACACTACTCCTCCAGCAACTGTTGATGATTTAACTTCATCAAATATAACAGATGTTAGCGCTACCTTATCATGGTCGCAAGTAACAGATAATGTTGCTGTAGTTGATTATGAAATTTTTCAAGATGATGTTAGCATCGGATTATCTGGCGGATTCTCATCTTATGAAGTTGGTGGTTTAACAGAACTCACTATTTATCGCTTTAAAATTACTGCTATAGATGCAGCAAACAATTCATCAGAACTAAGCAATGTTGAAATTGTTGAAACACCAAAAGAAAATGAAGCTACAAATTATAATAGTCAAAATGCAAATTTATTTTCAGTTGATTGGGCGGCCAAAGATTTTTTTGCCGTTGGCAATGTAGGAATAGGAACACTTCCTTCTGCAAATTATAAATTAGCTATAGATGGCAACGTGATTGCCGAAGAAGTTAGAGTTGCTTTAAAAGCTAATTGGCCAGATTATGTTTTTGAAGATGATTATAATTTAGAACCATTAAACAAAGTAGAAGAATTTATTAATACCTATGGACATTTAAAAGACATTCCTGATGCACTAACTGCTGAATCAGACGGAATAAGTCTAGGAGAAATGAATGCTTTATTACTTAAAAAAATAGAAGAACTTACTCTTTATACAATACAACAAGAGAAAAAAATTAACTCCCTAAGCAAAGAAAATAATCAACTTCAATCGTTAAACGAACGATTACAAGATGTTGAAAAATTAATTGAGCAAATTATAAAATAAATGAAATGAAAAAGGTTGTTGTAATAATCACCTTGTTTCTTTTTTCCTATTCTTTCTCTCAATCTATTAGAAAAAATTTTATAGAACTGACTGCTTCTGAAAAATCAGAATTACAAAATGCCCTATATGTATTAAGAGATATTAATGGTGATGGCGTTGCAGATCTAGACCCTGATGATGATGATTTAATCTTAGATTTAGCAACCTTCCATAGCGACTTTTTTAGATTCGCTGGAAATAATGATCTTGAACTAGATATCCATTTTAATTTAGCAAATCAAATTAACATTCAAATCTTTTTTGGATGGCATCGATATCAAATGTTTGAATTAGAACAAGCATTACAAGATGTAAATCCAAAAATAAGTTTAGCGTATTGGAATTCTTCTATAGATAATGATCTTATTACTCTTCAGAATTCATTGTTTGGTCCAGATTTACTTGAACCATTTGATACCGACTGGGCATTAGGAAGGAATCTAGCGAGTGGTACAAATGCCCTACCAACACTTGCCGAATTAGTAAGTATCCAAAGCATGACCGATTTTGCTAACTCCAACTTCCCAAATGATGGAGGTTATAGCAATCAACTAGAAAGGCAATCGCCTCATACTGGTGCTCATATTTGGACTGGAGGATTTATGCCAACTACTGCTTCACCTGCTGATCCTGTTTTTTATTTTCATCATTCTTGGGTAGATAAGTTATGGGCCGAATGGGAAACAGCTAACCCAGGTTCATCTTCTTTTATTATCCAATCAATGATTAGATATGATGGTACTTATGTGTTTAACGGGCAGACATTACCATTGATAAACCCTAATAATATTATTAACACACGATCATTGGGTGTTTTTTATGCTGATAGTGGATTGGCAGAGTTAGATAATTATTCAGTGAGTAATGACCATAATCCTGTCGAAAATTTTTACTACCAATACACAATTGAAGCAGGTAATAGCTTTACAATTCCTAACAGCAAAGTTTGTGAAATAGAATCTGTAAACATGATAATTTTAGAACCTGGTTTTACCGCAGAAAGTGGTGCTTCATTTTTAGCAAAAATTGATACCTATAGCGATATCAATACTTCAGCAAGAGATGCTACTATACAAAACAGATACAATCCATTTGATTTTGAAGGTGATGTAATTGATGGCGTATATGAAAAAGAATATATCGATAAATTGGATAGTGATGATGTCAAAAATTTTATTAAAACTCAGCTATACCCGAATCCATTTAAGAGTAAATTTACTTTAACTTTTAATACAAGAATTGATAATTGTTTAATTGAAATATTCGATACTTCTGGAAGGCAAATATTAAGAAAATCATTCCCAAATACTTCAATAATAATAATTGAGAACCTAGATTACTTAAGTTCAGGTAATTATATTTTAAAAGTAACTTCTGACCAAGGAGTTGTATTAAATACTAAGATTTTAAAAATCTAGTTCTTGTAGTAAAGATTAATTACCTTTTTACGTTTACCTGAAGATAATAGCGGAATATCGTCAACATAATCCACTTTTATAATAGCATCTTCCCCAAAATATGGCTGGTAAATTTCTATCAATTCTTTCTCTTGATTAAAACCTAAAGCTGCATTAATTTTAAACGTATAGGAAGTTTTTGTTTCTTGTATTAATTGATATTGATTAATACCTTTAAACAAACATATTTGATGAACAATATGAGAGGTTATCAATTGTCCATTCGTATCATACAGCATATCCATTTTACGCCCTTCAACTTTTGACAATACGGGTGCTTCATGGCTTTTACCTAAATTCATTACTCCCAAATCACCAGTATCATATCGTATCATTGGTACCGCATAATTAAATAAATCGGTAATTACAATTCTACCCATTTCTCCGAAATCGACAGGAGTATCTTCATCTACATTTAAAATTTCTATATAATAACTTCCCCAATTGATATCATACTTTGAACTTTCTACACTTTGCTGTGCTAAAATTCCGGTTTCAGAAGCAGAGTATCTAGAAACAACATCACAACAAAAATATTTCTTCATCGAAGTTCTAGCATAATCACTCAATCCCTCTGAAATTGCAATAATTGAACTCACATTACAGAAAACTGGTCCAGAATTAATTTTATCTAAATAATGACAAATAGCATCATAAGCTGAAGCATATGCCAAAAAGCCTTTAGTAGAATTATCTTTAGTCATCTTTTTCAAGAGCCCATCAATATCATTATCAGTCAATTGAGAAACATCATGACATACAATATTTTGTATCCAAAATGAAAGACGGCTCTTTTTATGCTGCTGATCCCAAAGTCGTATATAGAAGAGTTTTTTTCCTAATTTAAATCCAGATTTTTCTGCAAAATAAATAGTGTCAACAGAATTACGAATGCGCTTGTTATTGCTTAGATAGGTTGTAAAAGGAGTTCCTGTTGACCCGCTGGTCGCAACCTTGTAGTTTTTTTTATCTTTAAATAGAGTAGATTCAAATTCATGAAAATTATCTCGAATTAAATTTTTATTTACAATAGGGAAATTTTCTAGACTAATTGGTGGGTCTAATTTTTTATAGAAAGTTGTCGTTTTAATTGCATGTTGCATAACATCATTCAAATATTGTTCTCTTTTATTCTTTGATGTTTTAGAGTTAAAATTTTCATTGATACTTTTTACATCTTTATAATTCTTTCTAAAGCTACCCCCTCTCAAAAAATCTAATACCCAAAAAGCTATATACCTTAGATAGTCAATCATAATATAAAATTAATTTAATGGCATTTTAAGTTGATGCCCTTCTGAAAAATGCTCTTCATCTTTTTCTCTACTTCTATTTTTCTTTGCTGGCACACCAAAAGCTACTGAAAACTTTGGAATATTGTATAAAACTAATGAACCTGCACCTATAAAAGTATGGGCTCCAATTCTTATATTCTCAATTACGCTTGTACTAAAAGAAATATTTGAATATGCTCCCAACTTCAAATTCCCTCCTGTAACAACACCAAATGATAAACTAGAAAAATTCTCCATCACCCCCTCATGTCCTAGCGAAGATTGCATTTTTAGTAAACAAAACTGCCCAATTATTGAATCACTATTTACTACAACTCCTGCCATCACTACACTCCCTCTACCTATTAAAACATTTTTACCTATAATTGCTCTTGGATGAATTATGGTAATAAAGTTAAATGAGCTACAAACAGAATGTACTCTATCATACACTTTTTTACGCATCCAATTATTACCTATTGCCAAAACACCTCCGTAAATATCATTCTCTTCCACAATTCGTGGAATATCCTCTTTAGTACCTACAACATCATAATTCAAATATTTTTCACCAACATTTAAACAATCAATCACTCCAAATATTTCAAATTCAGCTTCATCTTCAATAAGGTTAATAACCACCTTAGTAAAGTTAGAATCTCCAATGACTAATATTTTTTTCATAATTGACTTTTATAACAAAAAAATATTATTTTTTTTCTTTAACTTATTACCTGACAAATAACTTTCTCCTATTTCTCTTGTCCTCACTTCTCTAGCAGGAATTCCAAAAGCTATTTTAAAATCACCTACATTTCTTATAACCAATGAACCTGCACCTACAACTGAATGCTTCCCGATATCTATATTCTCAATAACCTTCGCCCCTAATGATATAGCTGTACATTCCCCAATTTTCACATTTCCGCCAACATTTGTCCCTGGTCCTAAGCTAGAAAATTTTTTCATTTTACATTCATGATCTAAAGTTGACTTTGTATTTAAAATACAAAAATCATCAATTTTAGATTGAGTGTTTACAATAACTCCTGGCATAATAACAACACCATTACCTATTCTCACTTTAGCACCAATTACAGCATGAGGGTGAATAGCATTTACATACTTAAAATCGGGTTTGATTTTTTTAATCTTATAAAACAATTCTTTACGGATGTAGTTATCTCCAATTGCCAGAATACCTCCATACAAATCTTCTTTTTCAATAAGCTGAGGGATCAATTTTTCGGTACCCAGTATGGCATATCCAAACGTTTTTTTACCTTTTTCTTTATAAGAATCTATAAGTCCTAAAATATCATACTCCCCTTCTTTTTCAACAATGTCAATAATTACTTTTGCATGACCAGAAGCACCAATAATAACAATTTTTCTCTTCATAGTTAACTGTTTTTTGTCCCTTTAAAGGCTTCCATGTTTAAATTATCTTGGCTGTTGACCCCTTCTTTTAAAATTACTTTTTTAATCGTTAAAAAAATAATTTTTACATCAATCATAAAAGACATATTATTAACGTACCAAACATCTAATTCAAATTTCTTTTCCCAAGAAATAGCATTCCTTCCATTTACTTGTGCCCAACCTGTAACACCTGGTTGCACATTGTGTCTTTTTTTTTGAGTTTCAGAATACAAAGGCAAATACTCTATCAATAATGGTCTTGGACCAATTAAGCTCATGTCTCCAAATAAAACATTGAGTAATTGCGGAATTTCATCTAAGGAAAATTTACGTAAAAATGTACCTACTTTAGTTACTCTTTTATCAAAATCTAAAAAGTTACCATCATCATCTTTCTTATCACTCATGGTTTTAAACTTTATTATTTTAAAAGTTTTACCATCCTTTCCAGGTCTTGATTGAAAGAAAAATGGTTTGCCTCCATTTGCAAAAAGCAATAGAACTAAAACAACTAAAAATATGGGTAATAATAGTATTAAACCAAAAATAGCTGCTAAAATATCCAAAGCTCTTTTTCCAAAGCTTTTATACATCACTTACTATTTTTTTATAAGCCATTAGAGCTTTGTCCCACAATTGTTTTTGTTCATATTTATCAATGACATATTGCCTAGACACACTAGACATTTGTTTTAATAATTGGGGATTTAACACGAATTCTTCCATAGCATTTTTTAATTCTTTGGCAGATTTTGAAGAAATCAATCTACCGTTATATCCATCTTCTATAATTTCATTACACCCAGTTATATTCGAAGAAATAGCAGGAACGTTCATAGCAGCTGCTTCCATTAATGAAATACCAAACCCCTCTCTATAACTTGGAAATGTAAATATATCCATAATTTTTAAAAAAGGACGAATATCTTTTTGCCAACCTCCAAAAATAATATGTGGATGTGTATCAATTATGTTTTTTGTTGTTGCTGTCACTGGGTCAGATTTTTCATAATCACCCACAAGTAACAAACGTGTTTGTGGGTGTTTTTTATAAATTTTTACAAACGCCTCTATAAGTTCATTTAATCCTTTATCCTTTACCAGCCTACCTACAAAACCAAAAACTATATGTGTATTGTCTAATTGATATTTAGCTTTCAATTCAGAAGCATCTATATTATCCGATAAGAAGCGCTGTGTATCAATACCATTTACGCTTCCATTCCAAATCACATTGACATCGCCTTTATAAATACTTTCTTTTTTTAGCAATTCCTTTACTCCAAAACTAACTGACAATACATCTGTAGCCAATCGACAAGAAATACGCTCCATGTTTTTTAACAATACTTTTTTAAAGCCTGTTGCTCCTTGATAACGCAAACCATGAATACAATAAATTCTATGAGGCACACCTGCTACCCAACCTGCAACCATACTTAAGTTACCACCTTTTGGAGTGTTACCATGTATAATCTCTGGTTTAATTTTTTTAAATAGTTTAATTAATTTAAAAAGAGCTTTTATATCATTGATAAGAGATATCTCACGATGCATCTTTATGGGATGTCCTTTTACGTTTTCTAAATCACAAAATCGTTCAAACCCAATACCTGGACTAGCAATAGCTTCAATATCAAAATCAGATTTTAACTTACCCACTTGTCCTTTAAAGAAAAATAAGGACATTGGAACCGTAGTTATTATTAAGAATTTCTTTTTCATCAATTTTATTTCACACCATAAAACAACCTGTGATAAATATAAGCAGTTATTGTTGGATGGTAGTACAATTTACTTTCTAAATTATTTTTTATAATTTTTATGTTATTGTTTTTTACTTGTTGCATAGCATCTTCAATACAAACAAGTCCTTCTTTTAATTGTAAAATTGGGTACGTACAAAAATTATCTTGCTCTGTAATCTCAATAGTTTGTTGTGAAATAACACCACCAGTATCAATACCTGCATCAATTAAATGTGCTGTAACTCCACAATGTTCTATATCTTTATTTACTAAAGCCCAATACCCTCCATGCACACCACGATATTTAGGTGTAATACCGACATGGATATTAATCATTGGCAGCTCTACACCATTTATGATTTTCTTTTTTATAATTCGTGTTCCATTAACAATAATAATATCTGCATTACATTTTTTTACATATTCAACAACCTCTTCATCATTAATTGTTTCTGGTGTTAGCTTATCTTCAAAACTTTCAACAGGTTCAGTTTTTATAGTTGTCCATAATTCAGTTTGTCTTTTTTTTGAAGACTTCATCAATAAAGGAACAATCCCTTTCTGAAATAATGCTTGTAAAAAAACAATAAAATAACCTAACTTTTTGATACGTCTCTTGATCATCAATTTTCTTGAACTTGGACCGTCTATTACAACTCCAACCAAATTATGATGCTCTTTTAAATATGCAAAAACCGCATCACTACTATCTCCTCGTCCGCTGAATAAAACTACTCTCATTTATTCAAAATATCTAAAGTGAGTTCTGTCATTGTTTTACTTTCAAAATTATGTGATATATTTAAATCAGTATAAGCATTAAAAATCTCTTCTAAATTTTCAAAGTTCTTATCCATGTCTGCCCCAAAATTATGTGGATGCCACCATAAATGAAATAGTTCATTGTTTTTTGCTGCGTGCCTCATAGATTTTACAATTCTCTTGACTTTTAGAGCTTCTAAAAAACTGAGTTTAGAATGAAAAGGTCTTAAAAAGCGACTTGAAGGCAAATTCAATATCTCGTTATTAGCATTCAATTTTTCAACATTATAAGTATTATGACCAGTTAAATTTAAATAACCATCTATCAATCTTCCCAATCTAATTAATGGCACTAATTTCTTTTTTAAGGGAGATGATTTTGTATTATAAATAGCACTTTCTTCTGTACCTCTATAGGATTTGATTCCGTTTTCATAGCACACTTTTAAATAGGCATCATTAACTTGGTTTTTTGGGAACACAATACTTTGGACCATAATATCCATTGGTTTTGCAATTTCTTTTGCAGCAATAATATCCGCTTTAAACTGCTCAAGTGTTTGCCCTTGAGCTAAACAATTGTAATGACTATATGTGTGTGTACCTATTTCGTGTAATCCGTTTTGCTTAATCTTCTGGATGGTAGATTTTGCATAGTGCAATTCATCATTCTGTTCATCTATCCCTACTCCTTTCATTAGATCATAAGTGTTTAGAGAATTATTATCATAACTCGGTGTGTCACTTGGGTTGTATTTTTCTAAAGATTTTTTGCTATCGGCAAATAACATCCCCACAGTAGCAAAAGTGATTTTTACTTGATATTTATCACATAAAATAAGTAAGCGATCAATAACAGTATTTACATTTCTTAAATTTGCACCGTAAGCATCTAATGACATTGCGTCAAATACTCCCCAATGGATTTCATAATCTAATGTTATTACAAATGCTCCTCTTTTTTTCATTTAGCTATTGGAATAAAATAATATAATTAAGAATAAAAAACGAAATTAACACAACTGTTGAAATATACAATCTTCTTTTCGGAAATGATTCATTAATGATGTTGTAAAAAAGTAATGGAACAATAACCCAACTATATAATCCAAATCTATCAGAAAAAGGAATGTAAAAATTAAAAAAGAATATGACTGAAGTTAATATATATATCTTCAATAATTTAGTTCCCTTTTTATTGGTGTTCTTAATAAACATAAAAAAGAGTCCTAAAAAAATAGTGTTATAGGCTACAAAATCAGGTCTAAAACCAATTTTGTATGTAGTTTCTCCGGTAAATTTTAAACTCTGCATGTCTTCACTACCTAAACTAGTTAAAAAACTTACAGAATGGAAACCAAACCCTACTATTGACAACCCGATAGCTAATACATAAAGTAGCAAATAATATTTTAGTGGCACTTCCTTAAACTTCCAAATTAGCATTACTAAAACAAATGGAATTATGGTTGTTCGATGAAACAAATATCCAATTAGGAAAAATAAAAGGCATTTTTTTAAATTTTCTTCTAATGCATAGTGAATTGCTATTAATATAAACCCAATTGCTAATCCATTTCTAACAATATTTAATTCTAAATTCAAAAAAGAAAAACTACATACTAAAAACAAAAATACAATTAGACCACTACCATCTTTACCATAATTTGTAAATTTTCTTATAAAAATATAAAAAGTAATATTCATTACAAGAGCAACACTAAAAATATATGCTGGATAAAAATTTAGCCAAACCGTAAGTGACATTAAAACTTCAAAAAGGAAATCGGTATTTAAAACAGTAAACATTTCAAAAAAACCAACTTGGGTTGCTGGTAAATAAAAAAAGTAATAGTAGTTATTTGTATCTACTCCTATGGTTGGAGCTCTTGTTCCTGCAAACAGAGTAAAAAAAATAATATATAGAATTAAAAGATTTTTATCATTCCTAATTATACGTGACTCTTGTCCTGCTAATGTTTTCAAGATTAATGTCCCAAATAAAATAAAAAGCGCCAACACAATTTTATGAGTCAACACATAATCTTCAATATCTAAGCTTGTTAAAAATGAATACATTTTGGTTTGTAAATATTACTATTTAATATTGTTTAAAATTGACTGATATTTATCTTTATCTAAATCTAATAACGCTACTGATCTACGCTGAATTAATCTATCAGTAGCGCCAAATATAGAAAACACAAAATAGACCAACAGCTTTAATAATTTGTTTATACTCATTTTAAAAACACTCAGCATACCAATATTATTTCTATTTTTCTGAAATATTTTTAAAGAGTATTGTGTTGATTTAAAATATTTTGTCAATGAAGGAGTACTTGCTTCTCTATAAAATAGTAATGGATTTTCTAAACGTACAAAAATACTTTCCTCTACAGTTCTAATCCACAACTCATAATCCTGCGCTCTTTTCATTCGTTCATCATAAGGGTTATTTTTAAACCAAGATGATTTTCCTGTAATTGTTGGATGCACACACCATGTGGTTTCTAGTACTTGTTTTAAAGTAAAACTTTTCATGAATGATCCCTTTCTAATACCCGTTATATTATTGTCATTATCAATAGAAATTAATCCAGATCCTAACAAATCTACTTCACTATGTTGTAGCAAGTAAGCTACCTGAATTGTCAACCTTTCTGGATGCATCATGTCATCTGCATCCATACGTGCATAGTATGTTCCTGTTGCCAATTGAGATAATTGATTTAATCTCGCAGGCAAACCAAGATTTTTACCATCACTTAAAACATGAATTCTACGGTCATTTTTTTTTAATGATTTTGCAATTTTTAAGGAGGTATCATTACTACCATCATCTAATAAAAACAATTCCCAATGTGTATATGATTGCCTTAAAACTGAATTAATGGCATCTTCTAAAAAAAGCGCAGAATTATAGAATGGAATGCCTATAGAAACTAAGGGTTGATTTTTTTTATCCATAGACTTGTTCTAATTTTTTAACACTCTCAAGTATATTAAACCCTTTTTCTGTTAATATTTTCAATCTCAAATTTTGATCAACCTCCCCCATTTTTATCAAGGTTTTTAGTTTTTCTTCCCATATTGATAATGGGTCATTTAAACTTGCAAATTCCACTAATCCTAATTCTAAATCTACTTCATTAGAAATTGAACTTGAAATCAATGATGGCAAACCAATGGCTTGTGATTCAACTAGTACCACAGGAAACCCTTCATGTAAAGAAGGCATTAATAAACAATCAGAACCAGATAATAACTCGGGCACATCTGATCTAACACCTAAGAAAGAGACTTCCTTTTCTAACCCTTTTGCAAGTACTAACTTCTCTAATTCTTCTTTAAGCTCGCCTCCTCCAATTATGGCGAAGTGAAATTTTACCTCGCTATTTTTTAGCCATTTAAGAACATCTAGTGAAAAAGTGTGATTTTTAACTTTGCTAAGCCTCCCTATTTGAGTGATTATAATAACATTTTCATTGATGTCTAAAAAGTTTCTAATATAATTTCTGTTGATTAACCTGTGTTTTGCAAACCCCTCAATATCTATTGCATTTGGCAATAAAACAACTTTTGATTTATCTACTTTAGGGTATAAATAATTTCCTGCCAATTCACCACAAGCTAAATAGTTTGTAGCAAATATTTTTATAAATGTAAAACTAAATGATTTATATAATTTTCTAATAAATCCTTGATGATATTTACCCTCTGAACCATGAGAGTGTGATATCCTATTTTTAACACCTGCTAAATAAGCTATAAATAAATAAACTGAGTTATTAATGTTCATATGAGAATGAACACTATGGTCACTCTTTAAACTTCTTAGTAGTAAAAAATATTTATAATATCTTAAGATTGTTTTAAAGGAGCTAGATTTACCAGAAGTTACTCTATAAATAATTCCACCTCTTTTAAGTATTTCTTCATCAAAATCACATATGTTACTGGTAAAGTAAACAAAATCAAATTGATAGTTATTAGAATCTATATTTCTATATAGATTCATAATCATTGTTTCTGCACCAGCTCTATTCATTGAGCCTACTATGTGAACAATTCTTTTCATTAATTTTTATCTAACTCCAAATAGTTACCCAATTCAACATCATATTTCTCGTCATTAAACACACCAAACCCTGCTTCTGGATGAAATGTAATTTCACCAAAATATATTTCATTCTCTAAACTATAAAAATCAACTCTTGCAAAGGGAAAATTTTCACTTAACTTACCAGCTAACTCAATCATTAAATCTAGTTTTATTGGTTTTTCAATATCATCACCCTTTCCATAAATTAGCTCAATAGGAAGCAAATTCCATGATGTATCGTAAAAGTTTCTCAAATGATTTTTTTGACGGTCAATATCAACTTGAATGAATTTAGCCTTACCCTTAAAACAAAATATTTTATAATCATTTGGGACATTTCCTTTACTATCAAACAATAATTTCTCTACCAAAATTTTTGGTTCAATATTTTTATATTGCCATTCTCTGCCTTGATAATAATAATTTTGCTTTAGTAAATTAGAATACTTTAATCGTTCATTATCCCAATCTATACTGTCAACATCTTTAACAATTGTATAAGCACCACTATTGTGATTACATTTAATAATTGTAGGATAATGAGCAGGGAAGTTTTCGGGTTTTAGGTCATTGGCTTTTAAAAATATTTTTTCTAAAGGAATTAAATATTCTTCGCCTATTTTGCTTTTCACCAATTCTCTTACAGCAATTTTATCTGCACAAATTGTGTGAATTGATTTTCTGTCATTTAACTTTAACCATTGAATTTTTTCGTTAAATGTTTTTGGATTCTTTAAGTCTAACTCTTTTCCAAACCTCTTTAAAAATACTTTTTTTGCATATGCTTCATCTGAAGTTACAAAATATTTAAACCTTAAAAAGGTTTTAAAAATAAAACTTAAAGCGAATGAATTATCTATTTGTTTTTTATTTGGTAGTATTGCCATTCTATTATTTATTTTTTTAATTTATTATACACTTTATACATTTTATTAAAAAAATAAACATACAAATCTGGATTAAATTTAATCAAAATCAAATGCATTTTTGACGAAAGACTTAAGAATTGTTTAATTTTTATTCTTACAATTATTTCTTTGACATTATTTGTCAATTTTAAATTTGAACGAGCACTTGTCCGTAAAGTACTAATGGCTGAAGAAATTATTAATCTGAAACACTTCTGACTAAACCCTTTTGATACCTCTCCTATTTCCATAAAGTTAATCAATCTATCAAAAATAAAAAACCTGTTTTCTAAGTTTTTTACTTTAAAGTTATTGATAATACTTCCATCTCGCATCAAATAATGGTAATAAATTGTAGGTAATGTAAAGCAACTTTTTGCAACATTTAGAGCTCTGGGTGTAAATTCTAAATCTTCATATAAAATTCCTTCATAAAATGTCAGGTTATTATTGAGTAGAAACTCTCTTTTATAAATAAACTTCCAAATATAAAATAAGCCTTCCAAATGATTAATAAAAAATTCTTCGCCAGAAATAGATTGTTCTAATTTATTTGGAACAAATGCATCAATTACTTTATCATTTGAAACAACATCATGACCTAACCAAAACACATCTGATTGATTTACTTTGATGCTTGATATAATACCACCTAAACAATTATTTTCTACCCAGTCATCAGAATCAACAAACCAAATATAATTGCCCTTTGCATGTTTTAATCCTGTGTTTCTTGCACCACTTAAACCTTTGTTTTCTTGAGAAACAATAGTCATATTTTCTATTGATGGCAATAAACGCTCACATATTTCTAAGCATTTATCAGGCGATCCATCATTGACAACTATCAACTCATAATCACTTTTAGGAATATCTTGACTACTACAACTGATAAGACATTTTTCTATATAATCCTCAACATTATATACGGGTATGACAATAGATAATATCATAATTGATTCAAAACAATTTCTTTAATTTCATCAAATCGATATCGTAGATTTTGTTTTTTATTTTCAAATGCTTCTGACTTTATTTGATTTATTACATCTAGCACATTCTTTGTTGAATATTCGAGAACCAAATGAATATTAGTTGCATCTCGTATCCACTCAAAAGACGATTGTACTTTGTGGTTATTATTTAACAAAACTAGCACTGGTGTATTTGTAACAAAGCAAAAAATCATTCCGTGCAACCTGTCTGTCACAACTAATTCTGCTTTTTTAAAAGTGTCCCAAATGTCGAATAGCTCAGAAACTCGTGTTTTTAATCCCATAAAATCTGTACCAATATGTGTGTCTCTAAAAGTATAATTTTTATAATGATCACCTACTATTGATAGTAATTCTTGATGTTGTTCATTCGTCAATTTCTTTTCTTTATCTTCACGTAAACAAATTACTGCATCCCTTCTTTTTAATTTTGGGTTAACTCTATCTAAAGACATAACAATATCAGGCACCAACAACGACTTATTATTTGAAAAATGTTTTTGATAAAAATCAAATGTTTTTTGCTCTCTTGCCAACAATAATAAATGCTTGTGGTTTGCATAAATTGATTTTGCTCTATTTAATGCATTAATGCCTTTTAATGTTTCAGAAAAATCTATTGTTTGTGGAAAAGAAATGATTTTATTATTTGGAAAGTATTCAACAACCAATTGACGGTAATTCTCAATCTGCTCATATAAATCACCCATATTACCCCCGCCAACAGTTGTAACTATATCATCTTTATTTATGATTCGCTTTACATATTCTAATCCCATTAAAGTTTTACTAATTGGAATCTCCGTTATTATATAATCACTAAAAGTGCTGCTTAAAAACTTGTGTTGCGCATACGTGATTGCAACATCACCCAAATTACCATAATCAGCAGCTAAAAAAATGAAAATTCGTTTTTTTGTTGATGGTATTTTAAAATTGAAATATGAATTCGATCTAAGCTTTAATCGGAATAATAGTAATTTAACTTTTGATTTATGGGAAATGAGGCTTTTTAGCTTTTTTAGCATTACAATTTATTTTCTAACAATTTTACTTCTTACTTTTTCTATAGCACTATTAACTAATAGTTTTTCATTGTTGGTCAATATAAACCAAAATAGGACAACATACAAACCACTATAGACTAACCCTCTAACAATTAAATATTTTACTGATAAACTTGGTAGAAATTGTGACAAATAATTGGTGATAACAATTAGTACAAAAGCCATAGTAAACAAAGGTGCTATTTCTTTATAATATCTAAACATCTGTAGTCCAATTTTAGAATGGTAATACCAAGTCATAATTATTCTTTCTAAAAGCATAAAAATAACTGTTCCTATTATCATCCCTAACCCCTTTTGTTCTTGTGCTAAATATGCCCCTAAGGCAGCACCACATAGAGTAAGAAACAATAATAACAAGCCTCTAAACTTTATTTTGTTTTTAGCCTCTAATATATTATTTCCAAAACCTTGGCTTAATAACAAAGTTAGACCAAGCATAATAATTACTGCATACAAATAAGCATCAATAAAAGGCTCTCCTGCCCAAAAATACACAAAGTCTTCTCCTACCAAAATAAAGCCCCCTAAAACATATAGTAATACCAATAATATGATTCGAGATATTCTAATAAACATATTAGTTAACTCAGTTGAAGTAACATTTGCACTTACCATTTTCATAGCTTTTGGCAGAAAGACAGATGCTATTGCTGACGAAAAAGCTCCATAATAATTACCAAGTGTAATACCAACAGCATAAATTGCCACTACACTGGTTGTAAAAGTTAAACCTAAAATAAGTTGTCCAAACTGCCATCTAAATTGATGAACTAAAGCAAAAATAAAAATCCAAATTGAATAACCAAAAATCAATTTTAATAGCTTTTTATCAAATTGGTGTAGGTAAATTTTTACTTTGAGTTTCTTAAATACAATGGTCATGTTTATAGCAATAATTAGTAAATTCATACTAGTATCAACTATAACGATACCAACAGAATCTCCTCCTAAAAGCAATAAACTAACAACTAATAAACTTCTAGAAACATAACGGATAATATTGGCTGTTCTAGGTAAAATAAATTCTTCATAACCACTACAAATACCAGTAAAAGCCCCTCCAGGTAACGAAATCGCTAAATTAAAAACAAGAATCAAAAACATAGTTTTTGCTTTTCTTAATTCGTCAATCGTTAATGTATTTGCATATAAAGTATCTAAGTTAAAGTAAACAGTGAGTCCGCCAACAACAACCATCAAAGAAATGAGTCCATACATTATGAAACCATGGGCAAGAAAATTTTCTTCTCCTTTTTTATCATTTTCAGCTCTATATTTTGCAACAAAACGAACAATGGTTTTATTCAGTCCAAAATCTAAAACAGACATATAACCAACTAAAGCTCCTATCATTGTCCACAATCCATATTCAGATTGCCCCAATGACCTTATTATAAAAGGGGTTAAAACCAGCCCTATGCCATTGGTTAATAATATGATGACATAAGAAAGCGCAACACCTCCTTTTAGTTGATTCACGGCCATGTTAATTTTTATCTTTTACCAATTTGATAATATTCAAAGCCTTGTTTTTTAAGTCTTGATTCATCATATTGATTTCTTCCATCAAAAATTATTGGAGTATTTAATTGTGATTTTAATTCGTCAAAATCTGGAGAACGGAACTCTTTCCACTCTGTTAAAAGAATCATTGCATCTGCACCCTTTATTGTTTCATATTTTGATTGACAATAAGAAATTCCAGTAACATCTTTTAAATAGAAGTGTTCTGCTTCTTTCATAGCTTTAGGATCATAGGCCTGAATTTTCGCTCCGCGTTTTATTAATTCTCTTACAACATAAATTGCAGGTGCTTCACGCATATCATCGGTTCCTGGTTTAAAAGCAAGCCCCCAAAGAGCAAATGTTTTATCTGATAAATCTTCTCCAAATCGCTTAACAATTTTATTGGCAATCACAAATTTTTGCCTGTCATTCACATATTCTACTGATGTAATTAAACTTGCATCATAGCCTTTTTCTTCGGCCATTTTCTTTAAAGCCTTTACATCTTTTGGAAAACATGAGCCTCCATAACCACTACCTGGATATATAAAACTATACCCAATACGGCTATCTGATCCAATCCCTATTCTAACTTCATTTACATCAGCTCCTACCAATTCACAAATATTAGCAACCTCATTCATAAAAGAAATTTTTGTTGCCAACATTGCATTTGCAACATATTTAGTCATTTCAGCTGATCTAATATCCATAAAAATAAGTCGGTCATGATTATGCACAAAAGGTGAATATAAAGCGCGCATTTGTTCAACAGCAAAATCATTATCTGCTCCAACCACTACTCTATCGGGTTTCATAAAATCTTGAATTGCAGCTCCCTCTTTTAAAAATTCTGGATTTGAAACTACGTGGAATTCAATATCTAAATTTCTCTTTTTGAGTTCAGCATCAATAGTTTCTTTAACTTTATCAGCAGTACCTACAGGTACTGTAGATTTATCAACCACAATTAACTTTTCCTGCATTTCTTGACCAATTTGTTTGGCAACAGCTGTTACATATTTCAAATCTGCAGAGCCATCTTCTCCCATTGGAGTACCTACTGCAATAAAAACAACATCGCACTTTGAAAGTCCATCAGAAAGTTTAGTGCTGAAATTTAAATTTCCTTTTTGATAATTTTTTAAAACCATAGCCTCAAGACCTGGTTCGTATATGGGGATAATTCCTTTTTCTAAGTTTTCTATTTTTGATTTGTCAACATCAATACAGGTAACCATATTTCCCATTTCTGAAAAACAGGTACCACTAACCAATCCAACATAACCCGTTCCTACAACAGTTAAATTCATGAATAAAAAGTATTTACAATTTTTGTTTTTTTAGTATTACAAATAAAAGGAAAAATAAACTAAAAATCAATTCTTTCGGTTCAAAACTATTATAGTTTACATGCATGAATTTAATAAAAAGATCTTCTAGCTAATTTTAACAAAAGATATCAATTCTCTATTTAATGCTAAACTTGAATTATATAAAAACACAACTGAACAGGTATCGATTTTAAAATAGGTATTTTTAGATATTATCCTCAACACTCATTATTATTCCTTATAAACAATGAGTTAAATTATAAAGACAGATTTAAATCTAGTAGGATAAAGGAAATTAGAGAATTAAACATAATAATAAAAACGATTAAAGTCACCCTCAATAGTTTTGATAAAATAAATCCTTAATAAAATTTAAATCTTCTTAACGATGATTTTATTTCTACGGATTTCGATTTTACCTGCTATTTCAAGTCTTTTTAACAATCGTGAAACTACTATACGTGATGAATTAATGTCATTTGCGATTTCTCTATGTGTAATAACAAGATTCTTATCTTTTGTAATTTTAACTTGGGTCGCTAAGTATTTTTGCAATCGATCATCAAGAGACATAAATGCATGGCTATCAATAGACTCAACCATTTCTAATAAACGTTCATGGTAGCTGTCTATAATAAAATATCGCCAAGATCTATATTTAGTAAGCCAATCATCAATTCTACCGACAGGTACAAAGATGGCTTCAACATCTTTTTCTACAATTCCTTTAAAGATACTTTTTTTACGATTGATACAATTGACAAAAGATATGGCACAAGTATCTCCTTTTTCTAAATAATATAAAACTAGCTCTTCACCTTCTTTTTCTTGACGAATAATTTTTACAGCACCTCTCAATATTAACGGTATATGTGTCATTTCATCATCAATATCAATCAATAACTCTCCTGATTTTAACTTATCACAATAGCCAATATCTACAATTTCATCTATTAAGTCTTTTTCAAAAACAGATGCGTAATGCTCGCTTAATTTTTCTCTCAATAATATTTCTTGTGTATTCACTTTTAAAATTTAATTACATGCGAAGTTACATTAAAAAAAAACTCTCTAAGAAATCTTAGAGAGCTTTTTTTTCAAATTCAATTTTAGATTAAATACTAAACAATTAGAATACAACTTGAATTTGAGCTAAAAACTTATCGTTATCCATATTAATATATGTTTCTATATTAGCTTGATAATTTAGTTGTAATCTGATTTTATCATTAAAGAAATAATTAACTCCTAAAGTCATTCTTTCAGAATAACCTAAATCTTTAATATCTAAATCTTGATCAAAAAACTCGTATTTAAATACGGGCTGAACGTCCCATTTGGTATCATACCAAACCATACCATAGGCACCATCTCTTCTATTACCTAATACCATTGGTTCTGATCCACAACCTCCTCCTGCTGCTCTATTATAATCACCTTCGTCATATATATACTCTCCTTGAATGTGCAAGTTATCAAAGTTCAATAAAAACTCAGCCCCAACAGTTGTTCTAGTATCAGAGTCATTATTTGGATACCCTAACCTAAAGCTACCTCCAATTGTCATAAAGTTGGTCACTTTATAGGTTAACCTACCAATAATATCTTTCTTATTATTGTTATCTTTAACATTGAGACCTCTACCATTCATTAATGCAACTGCATATTCAAATTTGGTATATTTATTTCCACCAAAAACAGCCATACCATAATCTCTTTGAGGGGCAACTAATTGGTCTGATACAATCGCTCTATCAATAGTAGTTAATTTACTACAGGCGGTTGTAACCTCTTTACCAAAAGGCTGTTTAAATGAACCAATAGAAACTCTAGCCCAATCATATTTATCCCAAGTTATGAAAGCATCCATTAAATAAGCGCTACCAACACCTCCAATAAATGGACTTGTTTCGAGCATCAAGTAATAAGAAAAATCATCATATACTCGACCTCTTACACCTATTCTAGCTCTTCTAAATGCAAAGGTACTCTCTGCTTGATCTGTAAAATTATAATTATATTCTGGTTGAAAAAAACCGAAAATTTTAATTTTTGGGGTTGGGATTGAGTCGTTTGTTGGCTCGTCAGAATCACATCCCTGTGCATAAATATTACTTATATTAAATATGAATGCAAATAAGAACAATAAAATTATTTTACTTTTCATTTTTTCTATTTTTAAAGTTAATTAATTTACTAATGGTAAATTTTTTGAAACCGAAGCACTCCACTTATTTGATGTCCATGCAGAATTTGAATTGTACAATCCATTCATACCAAAAGTTAAACTATATGCATCATATCCCAAAACATTTAACCATGCTGTTAAAACTGCTGAAGTTTGACCTGTATAGCAGTAGCTAACTATTTTTGCATTTGAATCTGGATTCATAGCTAAATAACCATTACCTACTAGTAATAATTCTTCTTTTACTCTATAAGCATTTGAAATATGTCCAAATCCAGTATAGTCAGTTGCACTGAAATAGTTGTTTACAAAGAAGTTACTTGGTGATGCTAATACATCTACATTTGATGCTGTTTTAAATCCACCATCAACCACATCTTCGATTCTACTCATAAGAATATCATGACCATCTTGTGATAGACTTGAAATTGTAGGGTCAGTAAATATTTGATTTGCAGGCTCACTTGAGTAAGTCCAATTTGAGCTTCCTTGCGCTATGTCTCCAATATTATTATTCCATGATCCAGCGGTTGCAGGATTCCATCCAGACATACCCCATTTTAAAGCTTGTGTATCGCTATAACCATACATACGCATCAACGAAGTTGCATAACAAGCTGTTTGACCAGTATAACAAACCATTAAAATCGGTTTACCATTCGCATTTGCAGCTTCTGTTAAAATATTTTCAAAAGCAATATTTTTTGCTCCTTGTATATGTCCTGAGTTAAAAGCATCTCCACTTCTTATGTCAAGAATATAATATTTATCTAAAAAAGCATCTAAATCTGCATCTGCTGGAGCACCAACAACAAATTTTATTGTACCGCCTGGACCCGATAAAATATTATTAAGATCCAATTGATTGGCAACCATATAATCTTTCAATAATGAAAATGCTGGTGTAACCTCTCCACCTCCTAAATCATCACCTCTATCACATGATGTAAGAAACAATGCTGGTATTAATAAAAACCCTATTACTATTAATTTTAAATTTTTCATGATTAAATCTTTTATATTATTTGTTTTAATTTTTACTATTCAATTACTGGATACATATTTATTTCTTTTTTTGAAAAAGCATCTTTTTTATTTGCTTTCAACACTTTATTCATAAAACTATTTGCTCCATAAGCAATATTACTAGAGTCATACCCTAGTATGTTTAAATAAGCCACTACATGAGCTGCTCTTTGACCCGTTAAACAATATATTGCTATCTTCTTATCTACTGGAAGTGTATTTAAATCAACTGTAGAAGATAGAGAGGTACTTGGTTCATATTGAATAGCACCTGGTATATGTCCCATATTATATACATCCTCTGTATTATAATTAACTATATAATACTCACTTGGATTTTCAAACACTACGGGGGACTTAAGAATATATTCTTTATATGGTGTTGCAAAAGCTTTTTCTAATCTTACTCTTAAAATATCTTTTGCCTCTGTTTTACCAGTATTAATAACTGGATAAACTCCTACATCTGATTTAATATTTGCTGTAGTCTCAACTTTATCTGCAAAGTTATTAGTCGTGTTTTTAGTCCATGAATTTTCTGCAAAATCAGTTCTCCAAGAGCTCATTCCCCATTTCATACTATAAACATTATCATAACCCGCAATTCTTAACAAACCTGTATAATAAGCTGCAGATTGACCTGAGTAACAAATCATCACAATTTTATCAAAATCATTTGGGCTAATTTCACTTTCAAAATAAGTAAGCAAATCTGATGCTTTAACGTTTTTAGCATTTTTTATATGGCCAAATTCAAACCAACTATCGCTACGTATATCTATTAATAGGTAGTTAGAATTTTTATAATTTTTTTTGACTTCATCTGCATTTATTATTGCAGTCGAAGCATCCGTATTTATAAAAACTCCATTGGATTCCATATATTCTAAAAGCACCTCAAACTCACTGGGTGGATTTAAAGTTACATTTTCAAAATTTGTAGAATTACTTGTAAAACCGCTTGAAAAAGCAACTGTAGAAATAATTAGGGTTACTAAAAAAAATGATAATTTTTTCATAATTTAAGGTTTAATATTTAACTAATTGTTTGTTCTAATTTGAAGTAAAATTAAATCTCAAGCCCAATGTTATTTATGATATTTGTCATTTTTTACAATATGTAATCATTATACACAGTAACAATTGTTACAATTATATGTAACAATTGTTACATGTGATTTTTCTATGACAAGAGTGAATTTTGAAAATTATTTAAATTGTAAAAGTCTAAACTACAACAAGTTAAGTTAATTGTTTTTATAAGAGTTACTTTTATATTAAAACAAAATTTTGACCGACCTTCTTATTTTCTAAACAAAAAAAAATTATCGAAATTCTGGAAGAAAAAACATTTTAGCATCGTTCTTTTTATGGAAGTTTTATGGAATATTCCGAATGATTTGATGTGATATTTTTCAATTCAGCAAGTCAAAAAAAATAAATTGATATATAAAATTATTAAATGAATTGAATAAAAAAGATGCCTTATGAAAATCATAAGACATCTTTTAAAATCTAACATAAAAACTATAATTATAAAAAAAACACTATTTAACACCCTCCTTCAGGAACGCGTTTTTTCTTTTTTGGAGCCGTAATTACTTTTTTAGGCTTTTTCTTCTCTTTTACAACAACTGGCTCTTTATCCATCAAGCTTTTTAAAACTTTTGCATAATTTACCGTAGGCCTTTCTAAATTAACATCTTTTACTTGGAATTGGTTGTTAACAAAACTAGTTTCTATACAAAGAATCTTTGCGTTCTCATATCCCAACTGATAAAGTAACATCCACGCACTATTGGCTTCATCTGGGTGCTCTCCGTATAAAATTGCTATTTTACTCACATCACTTATTTCTTTTAGAAATGAGCTACTCTCTTTTTCAAAAACATTTATAGTCGATATGTTTATTGCTCCATCTAAATGACCTTTCGCATATTCATAATTACTACGAATATCAATAATTTCATAATCTGTCTCAACTAACTGTTCAAAATCATTTTGAGATATTATATAATCTTTTTCAACAATTTTTTCTAGAGTCTCTTCGGCACTTTTTTCAAAAACATACTCTGGTTTTTTAAAAGTCAATACTGCTATTACAACTACAAGTAAAAATAAAACTGCAGAAATTGACACCCTCTTTGTTCTTTCTAATTCTTTCATGATTTACATTTATTATATGAAACGTCTCTTTAACAGCTAAATCGTTAACAACCTCCTTCTGGAACTCTTTTTTTCTTTTTCTTAACTGTAATAACTTTTTTAGTTGATTTTTTCTCAACTTTAATTTTAGCTTTTGTTTCTGTTTTAGGAACACCAACTCCAAAATACATTCCTGCAGCTTTTCTAAAAGAATACAACTCAAATTCCTTCTGAGAATCTGTTTCTTTTGGCATCTGAGGATCTATAATTGTATTAAACCATTCATTTAACCCACCACTTAAAACATAAAGGTTTTTATAGTCAAGCCTATTACCAAGCATCCATACTTCATTTGCATAAAAGTTGTCATTTGAATAAAGAACAACATCGTAAACATCTTGATTTAAAAAGTCGTTAAATTCTTCATCAAAAAACTTTTCAAGAGGAATGTTGATTGCATTAGGCAAAGTAAACTCTTCATACTCTTTTTTTGAGCGCGTATCAACAAGTAACAAGGTTGGGTCTTGATTTATAATCCTATCTGCTAATTGATCAGTACTAATGTATCTCTCGCTGCTTACAGCTTGTTTTACAAATACCAGAGGGCTCACACCTTCACTTCTTGTTTGCTTAGGCAATAAGACCAAGACTCCTGCAAGCACTACTAATATTAGTGCCAATATTTGATATTGCCTTGTGATAATTATTTTTTTTGATTTATACTTTTTTGACATGGCTATATAATTTTAGTAAAATACTTTTTTAACTTTTTTCCTTACTATATCTGAAATAACAAAAGATACTAATGCTATGATGGTAAAGATGAAAATAATCCAATAAGGAGATATATCTAATGTATCAACTAAGGTGATATTTCCCAAATTTGAACCTACAAACAAAGGCTCTAAAACATCAAACAATTCAGCAAAAATGAATATTCCTATCATTAAACCTATGGTAAAAACAATACCATCTATCTTACCAATAGCAACGGCACATAAACTTGTTCCTGGGCAAAATCCTCCTGCTAAAAATCCAACTCCCATAACCATTCCTCCAATTATTGCTGCCCATAAATAGGTTGGATGGACATATAGTTGAGTAATATCAACCAAATTTAAATAATCCATATAAAATATTCCTAATACTGCAACAACTGCTGAAGTAAAAAATACTTTTAGTACTACAAAGTCATAGCCATAAAAAACACCTGCCAATTTTCTTGAAGATGAAAATCCAGAAGCTTCTAATATGTAGCCGAAAGCCATACCTATTAAGATTGCTATTACGTAGTTCCACTCTAGTGGAATTAGTCCGTTAGGAATTAATGGTCCCATAATTTATTTTGTTTATTAATTTATTAAATCCAATTTTTTCTAAAAAAGTATGCTACTATAAATCCAGTTCCAAAAATGGAGAGCATTGTAATAAAACCACCTGTTGATAAAACTGCCATACCGCTTAATGCTGCACCACTTGTACACCCTCTTGCTATTTGCGCTCCTAAACCAAATAAGATACCTCCACCTAAAGCAAAAAGCAATCGTCTTTTACTTGTGATTTTTGGAGAATGATCTATTTTCCATTTTATACGACCTGTAAAAGCTCCTGATAAAAATGCTCCAAACAATACGCCAATAGCTTCATAAACTAACCAATTATTCATTGGCGATTTATCTTCACTAAGAAATTTGCTATAATATTCATTACTATGAGCGTGTGTTGTTGCTACTGTATCAACAATTGTTACAACACCACTTTTTAATGCTCCACTAGCTCCTAATCCTCTACCTGTCAAATAAAATGTTAGGATGATTAAAAGACCCATTAAAAACCCACCAAAATATGGATTCCAATAAACATGTCTGTTTTTTTGTTTTTTATTTTTCATCATCATAATTTAGTATAAATATCTTGTTATTTGACCTGCTTCTACCATCACCATCCTAAATACAAGTCCACCCATTAATATTAAAATAGCTGGTATTGCTATTGGAATTTTATAACCCATTAGCTCGACTCCTTCTAGTAATGCTGGGAAAATCAATCCGAGTATAACTACAAATACAAAGAACATAACTGTATATGACCCTCCAAAAATTAAATTAAGAGCCTCTAATTGTACTTCTGATCCTGCATACATTCCCATCAACATATGAATGATTAAAAATATTTCTAAAATAATAAGAAACAAATCAATTTTACTAATCATACTTTGTTCATAATGGTGTTTAGAAAGTAATAAAATAACTGCTGCTCCAGTTGATAATCCTGAGACTAAGAATAAGGGACCTAAAATTGCATTATTCCATAAAGGGCGCGAATTAAAGGCTGATAACAATATACCTGTATAGATTCCTAATATAATAGCTAATGGTAACATTACCAATGCCATTGTCTTCCTGTTCTTAATAAAAAAGGCTTCCCATTTTTTAATAAAATCATATTTCCAATCCCATTTAGGAAACATTTCAGTGAAATAACTAAATACCCAAAAAATTGAAATAAAAGTTATAATTAATAAAACCCAAGCTCCCCAAGACATTGGAGATTCAATTCGGATTGTTGTATACAATCTCCACACATATAGCTTATGTGTTAAGTCATAAAATAATGCAGCTAAACCAACACTTAAAGCAATTGGTACAACCAACATAGCTTGTTTAACAGTTGCTTGGAATTGTTTTTCTTTTTTTAAAATAGTAACTAAAGCTGCGAAAACCATTATTCCCGCTGCCAATCCTCCTAAAAATAGATATAAAGAAATTGGGAAATGCCAAACCTCTAAGGATGGATCAATATTTGGAATGTTTCGTCCACTAATGAATATTTCTTCTTTCATGATTGAGATTTGTTATGTTAAATAATACACATTTGGTTTTGTCCCAGATTCTGGTGCTAATACCTTTTGTGTTCTTGTTTTTAATAATTGTGATACTTCACTTTTAGGATCATCTAAATCACCGAAATACATACATTTTGTTGGACAAACCGAAACGCAAGCAGGCAATTGTCCTTTCTCAAGTCTGTGATAGCAAAAAGTACATTTATCGACATATCCATCAGGATGCTGGAATCTAGCATCATAAGGGCAAGACTCAATACAAGCCCCACAACCTATACACTCATCTTCTGTAACTAATACAACTCCGCCTTCAACAATATGACTAGCCCCTGTTGGACAAGTCCTTACACAAGGAGCGTTATCGCAATGATTACATCTCTCTGATTTCAATTCTAGGTCTACTGTTGGATATGCCCCAGTTACTGTTTCAGTAACCCAATCTCTACAATATCCTACGGGTACATTATTTTCGGTTTGACATGCAACTACGCAGTCACTACATCCAACACATTTTAATGTGTCTATTACCATTGCATATCTCATACTATAGCTTCTTTATGTGGATTTTCAGTTCTAAATTTTACGAAATTACCTCTCATTCCTGTTCCTCCCATTAATGGATCTACAGTTACTTTAGTAATTAATTCTGTGTCACTCATTCCTTTACCAAATGCTCTTGAAAGTTTTTTATTATTATGACCAAAACCATGATACATATAAACTGAGTCCCATCTAATACGCTCTGTTACTCTCACTTTAATTGAAAAAGTAGAAATAATTCCGTCTTGATTCTCTAACCATACTTCTTGATTATTTTTCAATCCTTCAACTCGCGCTACTTTAGGATTTACCCAAAGTTTGTTTTCATCCATTAAATCACTTAAATTCGGATTGTTAATTGTTCTACTAAAAGTATGCATAGGAGAACGTCCGTAATTCAATCTATAAAAACCTTGTTCTGGATGGTCGTGTGATGTATAAACTGGCATAGGATCAAAACCTTGATCCGCTAATTCTGGCGAATAAAATTCAATTTTACCAGTGTTAGTAGGAAACTCATATGGCTGCCCTTTTTCTAAGAACATTGATCCTGATTTACGCTCAAACATTTTAACTCCAATCTTCTCCATTTCTTCTAAAGAAGTTCCCATCTTTTCTAATTGCCAAGAGATTACATCTTTAAAATCATCGTAAGCAAAATAGTCCCCTAAGCCTAATTTCTCACCAATCTGTTTAGACATCCACCAAGCAGGTTTAGAATTGTATTTAGGTTTAGCTGCTGGCATTCTCAATGCAATAGATGGTTCTCTATTGGTAGCAGATCTTATTCCGTCATAACGTTCTAGATAAGTACATTCTGGTAAAACAACATCTGCATAACCTGTAATTTCCATTGGCATCGTATCCATAACAACTATGAATTCTACAGCTTCCATCGCTTTTTCTATTATCTCTCGTTGTGGAACAGTACTCACTAAATTAGTTCCTGCAACAAACCAACCTTTTATTGGATACTTATCATTTTCGCCAGGGATTGATGCGTTAATTACTTCATTTGTAATACCCATTTCCGCAAAAGGATATTTTTCACCAATCTCTTTCCATCCCCATTTTGGATGTGGATATGGTGGGTGTGGATATTTTGGAACTTTTATTTTTTCTTTAAAGTAGAATCCACCTCGGTTACCCCAAGAACCTAATAAGCCATTAAGCATTGCAACTGCTCTTCCCCTTTGTGAGTCATCTCCGTACCATGTAACGTGTCGTCCTGGATGAACAATAGTTGATGGTGCAGAGGCTGCCATTGCTCTTGCCGTTTTACGAATTTCTTCTGGCTTAATAGTTGTAATTCCGTAAGCCCACTCAGGGGTAAAATCTTTAACGTGTTCTTTTAACTCATCAAAACCGTATCCATATTGTTTTACATATTCCTTATTATAAATATCTTCATAAATTAAAACATGCATCCATGAAAGTAACAATGCTAAATCAGTTGAAGGTTTTATTGCTAGCCAGTGTTTTGATTTACTCGCTGCTGTAGAAAATCTTGGATCAACAGTAATAATAGTTGCGCCATTATCAATTGCTTCAGACATTTCTTGAACTTGAGAGTTGTGCATATTCTCTCCTATATGAGCTCCAATTAGCACTAAGCATTTTGTATCTCTAATATCTGTAGGCTCTGGTGAGCCAACCCATGATCCAAAGGTTAGTCCAAATCCTGTTTCTCTTGGCCCTCTACATTGTGCATAAGCAGGTTCAGCAATTGTATCAGAACCATATGCTTTAAATAGATGTTCTAGATGGCTTCCTGGAGAACCATGTTTTAATAACGCCATACTTTCAGCACCATAGTTGTCTTTTATTCCTTGCATTTTTGATGCAACAAGTGTAAGAGCTTCTTCCCAACTTGCTTCTCTAAAGGTGTCTTCTGAACCTACGTTTTTAACTCTAATTAAAGGTGTTTTTAGACGATCTTTATCAGCATACATTCCAACACCTCCAGTACCTCTTGGACAAAGACGCCCATAACAATGTGGGTCAGTTTCATTTCCAATTAACTGCTTAATATTATCATCTTCATCTGTATATGCCCATGCAGCACATTTCCAAAAGCATACTTCGCAGTAAGTTGCTGTTCGCTTTAAATTTCTAGCACTTGTTGCAAGTAAATTATTCTCTGTCAAGCTTTGACCTATAGATTTAAAAGCTGTTCCGAAAAGGGCAACACCTGCTGCTCCAAAGGAGGAGATTTTAATAAATGATCTTCTAGAAGTAGTCATAGTTTTATTCATTTTAATGATGGTGTAAAGATATTTTAATCTATTACTTTAAAACATGATAAAAATCAGTTAACACATTGATTATCATGTTTTTATATGTAACCTAGGTTACATAATAAAAAAACTAATTATAGTAAAATGTATATCAGAAGTTTAGCTAATAAAATAGTTTATAGAAATAATTTAATTGTAAATTTGTTTCTTAAACTAATTATGAAAAATAAAAAAAATAGCCTTATTTATATATTAGCAGTCGCTATTCCTCTAATTATTTTTCTCATATTTAAGACAAGTTTAAAAACTCAATTCTCTGATGTTGATGTTGAATACGTTTCTATAAATAATATAGGAGAAGAATCTTGTCTACAATGCCACCAAGACACAAAAGGATATTCAAAATATCACAATCCTGAACTTATAGGGTGCATCTCCTGCCATCTTGGAAACCCAAATACTGAGATAAAAGAAGATTCTCATAATGGGATGGTTTTGATTCCAGGCAACCTATCTGATGCTACTCATACTTGTGGAAAATGTCATGCAGATGAACTGCGTAAAATAGAACACTCCTTAATGACTACAAATAGTGGTTTGATTGCTGTGGATAAATATTTTTTTGGTGAAGCAGATTCTCTTGATTACCACTATCATATCAAGAATATTAAAGACTCTCCATCTGATAAGCATATTAGAGATCTTTGTGCTAATTGCCATTTAGGGGCAGAGAAAAAAGAATTTGGAGAAATCAATCAATTAAGCAGAGGAGGCGGTTGCAATGCTTGTCATTTAAATTATACCAAAAATTCAAAAAGCGATTTGGAAAACTATTTTGCATCAGGAAAAACAAATTTACCAACTTTTCATCCTTCTACAGATGTATTCATGAGTAACACCCACTGCTTTGGTTGTCATAGTAGATCTAGTAGAATTTCTACTAATTATGAAGGTTGGCAAGAAACACTCTTAGATGCATCTGAAGTTGTCGGTAAAAGTAATTTTAAAGTTTTTGAAGATGAAAGAGTATATACATATAAAGGAGAAGATATTCATCATACCAAAGGAATGCTGTGTATTGATTGCCACTCATCGCATGAAGTTATGGGTGATGGAAAAACCTATTCACATGAAGAGCAAGCTGTAAAGTTACAATGCGCAGATTGTCATTTTAATGAAAAGCCGAATACAATTGCATATGGTGACTTAGATAATGAGAGTTTGTTAGTTTTTTTGCATAGAGAATATACACATACTGATAAACCAATATTAGTTGCAGAAAAAGATAAACATCCATTAGTTAATACTTTTGTAGATTCTCTAGGGAATGCGTTTCTAATTGGCAAAAAAGATGGAACTCTTTTTGATTTAAAACCTCAATCTGAAATATGTTCAAAAGATAATACTCATAAAAATGTTAGCTGTTCTACTTGTCATTCTTCTTGGACTTCTAGATGTATAGGGTGCCATAATGAGTTTGATAAAAATGAAGCCAATGCTTTTGACTTATTAGATAAAAAATATGTAACAGGACAATGGAAAGAATATATAGCTGAGTTTTCTTCATCACAACCAGCTATGGGAGTTAGAGAAAATGATGAGGGAAAACATATTGAACCAGCCATACCTGGAATGATAATGACTATTGATAAGGGAAGTTATACTGGTAAAGAAAACGATAATTTATTTCACAGATTATACGCTCCTAATTCACCCCATACAACTACCAAAGAAGTTAGAGATTGTAAATCTTGCCACAGTAGTTCAGCAACGCTAGGCTACGGAAATGGGGAGTTAGTTTATACAATAAATAATGGATTAGGAAAATGGGTGTTCACTCCAGAGTATGAAAAAAATCCAAATGATGGATTACCAGAGGATGCATGGATTCCATTTATGAAAGAAGTTGATAAAGATATTGTCAATTCTACTCGAATAGATTTTAGACCTTTTACAGTCAAAGAGCAACAGCAACTTTTATTAGTTGGGGCTTGTTTACAGTGTCATAATGACGACTCTAAAATCATGAAAGAAAGCTTAGTAGAAGGAATAACTCCTTTATTGAAAAAGTTAGACAATCAATGTATCCTCCCAACTTGGGAATAAACTACAAATAAAAAGAGATGAAATACTAGACTTCATCTCTATATATATTAATTAAACTAAGAATTAATTAAAAATTGTATCCTTTTAACATCAAGTTCCAATACATAAATGGTAAACCATGTCTTTTCAATATCCACATTGGGTAACTTGCTTTACCAGTATTAAAGAATTTACTTAACAATGGGTCAGACATTCTAACACCATCATAACCAAACTCAGCCAATAACATTTTATTAGGGGAAACTACTAATGGACAAGAAGAATAACCATTGTATTCTTTACAATCTGCTTCTTCACCACCCATTAAACTTAATATGTTTTTTACAACAACAGGAGCTTGCTTTCTAATAGCAGCACCTGTACGTGCAGTTGGTAAATCGGTAACATCTCCAACGCCAAATACATTAGGGTATTTTGTAGATTGCATAGAGTGTTTATCTACTGCCATCCAACCTTTATTAGGCCCATCTTGGTTCGCTAATTTGGTTTTTTGAAACCATGTTGGAGCAGATTGAGGTGGTGCCAAATGCAGCATATCATATTTAATAATATAATGTGTTCCTTCTTTTGTCATTTTAAAAGGAGAGTTCACTTCTTGCACTTCACGTCTTACACCATCTTCCCAAACTTGACCAATACAGCCTGCAGCATTCCGTTCATCGTTTACCACATAATTATCACTTCCATTGGGCAGCTCTAAACGTACATAATGTGCTTCTTTTTTCTCTCCATTAATTTCTACAAGTTTATAACCATAACGTTGTTTAATATGATATTTAACTAGATAATTTTCAAGTTCATCTTTAAAAGGTTGAACTCCAAAAATCATTGTTCCGGGAGTTGCAAAAATGATATTAGTATGCTCTTCTAATTGATCTTTAGCTATACGGTCTCCCATTAAATACATGATTTTTTGAGGAGCACCTGGACATTTTATTGGCGAAGCTGGTTGGGTGAACAAAGCATTACCTCCTTTAAACTTTTGCATTAACTCCCAAGTATACTCAGGGTCAACATAATTAGAGCATACTCCGTTCTTACCAAAGGCTTCTTTTAGCCCTTTTATACCGTCAAGATTTATTTGAATACCAGTAGCATTCACTAAATAATCATAGGTTAATTTATCTCCACTTTCTAAGATTACTTCATTGTCATCTGGTTGAATATCAGCAACCTTTTCTTTAATCCAAGATACTCCAGAAGGAATGAAATTCTTTTCAGGTCTTTGTGTATCTTCATAATCCATTAACCCAGCACCAACTAAGGTATTTGCTGGTTGGTAGTAATGTGTTTCTGTAGGATCTATAATTGCGATATCTAGTCCTTTCTTTGCTTTTTTTAGCTGAGCTGCAACCATAATACCTCCAGTTCCCCCACCTATAATTACTATTTGATGATGTAATCCCATAAATATATATTTAAATTATTTTTTTGATTTACTTTTATTATTAGCTCAAAATCAATTTCTAAAAAGCTAATATTATATAAAAATTTATATTGCAAATAAAGATACTGCTTTTTATTAATAATTAACAAAATTAATACTTGTTATGATCTCTATATGTAACATAGGTTACAATAAACGATAATATAGTATTTAATTTTTTACATCACTAATAATCAATAAAAAAAGCGGCTAAAAGCCGCTTTAAAAAATTTAAAATTATACTATAACTACAACATTGTTGTTGGACAAACAAATTCTGACAATGGAGCATTTGTTTCTTGAATATCAATAAAACCTCCTCTTACATCAGTAACTTTTTCTACACCATTTGCCATAAATATTGAGGCAGCGATTAAAGATCTAAAGCCTGATGCACAATGCAAGAAATATTCTTTTGAAGCATCAATCTCAGCAAAATTAGAATGGATAAAATCTAACGGAAAATTTTCTACGCCAATAACGTGTTCAGAATTATATTCAGACTCTCTTCGTACATCAACAGGTTTTTCTATTTTTCCTGCTGCTAACATATCTACAAATTTTGAAGCTGATACAGATCCTATTTTATCTATCAAAAATCCATGAGCTAACCAATCATGAATACCTCCTGCTAAATACCCTAAAGTATTATCATACCCTACCCTAGAAAAACGAGTTGCTATTTCATTAACACGCAATTCATCATCAGAAATAAAAATTATTTTTTGATTGATATCAGCAATTAGCGCTCCTACCCATGGTGCAAAACTATCGTCTATACCAATATACCAAGCACCAGGAACAGTCCCTTCATTTGTAAACGCATCTTTAGATCGTGTATCAATAACCAAAACATCCTTTTGCTCACTCATTTCTTTAAAAGTAATTGGGTCAAGTGGCGTAGTTCCTTTATGCAAAATCTCATCAATACTTGTATTGATAGTCTTGTTCATTCTAACATTATTGGGGAAATATTGTGGTGGTGGTTTTAATCCAGTTGTCACCTCAATAACAAATTCTTCCTTAGTCATATCAGCTCTCAATGCATAATTTGTTTTCTTTTGGTTTCCTAAAGTGTCAAAAGTTTCTGAACTCATATTTTTACCACAGGCAGATCCTGCACCGTGATTTGGATATACAATAATATCATCAGGAAGCTTCATTATTTTATTTCGAAGTGAATCGAATAAATGTCCTGCTAAATCCGCTTCAGTTAATGTGCCTTGTTTCACTGCTAAGTCTGGACGTCCAACATCACCAATAAATAAAGCATCACCTGTAAGAATACAAGGAGTATTTCCGTTTTCATCAGTAATTAAATATGAAGACGATTCCATTGTATGTCCGGGAGTATGCATTAAGGTAATTTTACCATTACCAATTTTAAAATCTTCACCATCTGCTCCATTATAGATATCATATTCTGCTGTAGCATTTGGGCCAAATACTATTTTAGCTCCAGTTTTTTGAGCTAAGTCATATTGTCCTGAAACAAAATCAGCATGAAAGTGAGTTAGAAAAATATATTTAATTTTTGCACCATCTGCCTCAGCCATTCTTAAATAGGGTTCTGTTTCTCTTAAAGGATCTACAATTGCCACTTCTCCATTAGACTCAATATAATAAGCCATCTCTGCTAGGCATCCTGTAAATAGTTGTTCAACTTTCATCTTCTGTGTTTATATAGGTTAATACTAATTTGTGAATTTTATAAAATTAAGATTTATTTTAAATACACATTGTAACTTTTGTTACAATTCTTACTTTTTTATGATTTTATTAATTCTTTTGTTTCAAATACTTATTTAAATTATCTTTTTGATATCCAGTACGGTACCAATCAATTGCATCTTGAATACTCATAAAAAACAGATTGACATCTGCTTTTTCCATAAACCCTGATTTAATCATTTTATCTCTCGTTGGACCTTTTAATCCTGTAAAGGCAATCTTAATTTTCTTTTGTTTAAAATACTCCAACACTTCGAATAAAGCATAAATGGCACTACTATCTAAGCTACTGATGCTTTCTCCGTCAATAATCAACATTTTTAGTTTATCTCCTTTATAAGCTTCAAATTCATAAAGCTTATCTTTAAAAAATGTAGTATTTGCAAAATGTAATTGTGAATCAAATCGAACTATTAAAAGATCATCTTCAATTTCAACATCTTTAAATCGTCTTCTATTTCTATAAAAATGGGTATTTGGAATTTTTCCTAAAATAGCAATATGAGGCTTTGTATTTTTATAAATTAACATTCCTAAAGATAAAATTACACCGACTAATATCCCTTCTTTAATTCCGACAGTTGCTGTTGTAATCAAAGTAATATTTAAAATGATCAGATCTCTTTTTGAGTATTTCAGCAATTGCTTAGGAAAACTAAAATCTAACAATCCAAACACTGCTACAATAATAATTGCTGCTAAAACAGTTTTAGGTAAATAGTAAAAAACAGGAGTTAAAAACAACAGCGTAAGCGCAACAATAAAAGCTGATATTAATGATGCTAAGGGTGTTTTGGCTTCTGCTTGCTCATTTACTGCAGTTCTTGAAAAACCACCTGTTGCTGGATACGTTTGGAAGAATGACCCAACCAAATTTCCCAACCCTAAAGCTATTAATTCTTGATTTGGCACTACTTTGTATTCGGTATGTTTTGTCTCAATTGCTTTTGCCACAGAGACGGCTTCTAAAAATGCAATGAATGATAATGTAAAAGCGATTGGTAATAAGTCAGATAGAATCTGGATATCGAAATGTGGAATTCTAAATTCTGGCAACCCTTGAGGAATTTTACCAATAATTGCAACTCCCATTTGATCTAAACGAAAAAGCTTTACAGCAGCAATCGATATAATTACAACGATTAATGCGGCAGGAATTTTCCTTGCATATTTTTTTATTAAAATGATAGTAATGATTGATAAGGCTCCTACGATAAATGTTATCCAATGAATTTCATTTATATGTCTAAAAGCTTCGGAGAGTAAATTTTGAAGTCGATTATTTCTTGCAATATCAATTCCTAATAAATTTTTTAATTGGCTCAGACCAATTATTAAAGATGCTGCAGAAGTAAAACCACTAATCACAGGTTTTGATAAAAAGTTAACTAAAAACCCAAGGCGAAACATTCCGAAGGCAATTTGCAACACTCCCATCATCAATGCTAAAAGAATTGCAAATTCTACAAATTGATCTGTTCCTATTTGTGCTAAAGTTGCAACACCTGCTGCTACAATTAATGAATCCATTGCCACTGGCCCTACTGCTAATTGTCTAGACGTTCCAAAAATTGCATATACAATTTGCGGAATCATAGCCGTATACAACCCATAAATTGGTGGTAACCCTGCGATGAGTGCGTATGCAATACCTTGTGGAATTAACATTACTCCTACTGTTAATCCAGCAATAATATCTCCTTTAAGCCAATCTTTTTTATAATTAGGAAGCCAATCAAAAATCGGCAACATACTTTTTAAAACCATTTATAGTTTTCTAATAGGTTAGTTCTAAGTTATGCAAAATTAAATAAATTGAAATTAATATTTTGTAACTAATAGCACAAAGAAAATTATCAATTTGTTCTCTTACAATCTTCAAAAGCTTGAATCTTACAAGGAGTTTTAATTTTTTTATGAATTTCTGTAATAGCAATTCTTTTATCTTTATAGAAAATATTGGCCCCTACCATTTCTTTAAACCCTCCTTTTTGTATTACATCTTGACTTACAAGTTTAAGTCCTGAAAAATAAATTCCACCCCTATTTTCTTGCCATTTAATAATTTCATGAGTTAACCATTCAGCAGCTGCTAAATCGATAAAATTAATACCATCTGCAGCAATTAACACATGCAGTATCTCATTTTGATCATAAAGGTTAGATAAGTAATCAGAAATTTTTTCTATTGAACCAAAATAGAGCGACCCATCAATTCGAAGTATTTTCATACTAGAGCATTCTAGAGCGTCACTATCTCTAATAGTATTAATTAATCTTTTTTCTTTATCTATTGCTAAAGTTGCAATATTGGGCTTAGATGTTTTTTCCATATAAAAGAAAAATGAAGCAAAAATTCCAGCCAGCAAAGCAAATTCTAAATCAAAGAATAAGGTTCCTAATAATGTGATTACAAGCACAATTAGCTCACGGCCACTACTTTTAAAAACCTGTTTAATATGATAAAAATCTATTAAGTTATAACCGACCAATAGTATGATTCCGCCCATCGCTGCTTTGGGTAAATAAGAAGCAAAACCAGCAAGTAATAATAAAACTATCATTAAAAAAATGGATGCAAAAATTCCAGCCATCGGTGTTTTAGCTCCTGCTTGGTGATTAACTCCAGATCGAGTAAATGAACCTGAACCAGCGTAACTTGAGAAAAAACTAGCAATCATATTAGATAATCCTTGACCTATAAATTCTTGATTCCCATTTATTTTTTGATGTGTGTGAAGTGCTATTGATCGTCCAATAGCTACAGCTTCAATTAATCCTAATAAGGCTAATACCATAGCCCCCGAACTTAATTTAGCTACATTAACATAAGAAAGGTCTGGAGCTCTAAAAGGAGGTAGATTAGAAGGGATATCACCTACGGTTTGTATTCCATTAACTTCTCCGCCTAATAAAATTGCAATAATACTACCCACAACCATTGCTACAAGCATATAATATCTAGACAATCGTTTTATCAAAAATTTAATGACTAATGCTATTCCTAAAGTTCCCATAGCAACCGAAAAAACATGCCAATTTGTCTCAGATATATGATTAAAAATATGCAATACAATTTCTGGAATTGAGCTTCCTTGCGGAACTTTTATTCCAAAAACATGTTTTAATTGCTTAAATGCAATTAATATTCCAGCTCCAGCTGTAAATCCTATAATAACTGAATGGGAAACAAAATTTACTAATTTCCCCATTTTTAACAAACCCATGATAAACTGAAAAAATCCTGCCAAAAAAGTCAGTACTAATGCTAAGGATACAAATACTTCAAGATCTGTCTCTGGACTAACAAATTTAATTAATGTAGAATATACAACAATAGAAATAGCTGTTGTAGGCCCAGAAATTAAATGGTAAGAAGAACCAAATAAAGCAGCAACTATAGGGGTGATCATTGCCGTATAAAATCCATAAATTGGAGGCAAACCAGCAATCATTGCAAAAGCTACGGCTTGTGGAATAACAATAATAGTTCCTGTGATTCCCGCAATTAAATCATCTTTCCACGATTTTTTTGCAAGAGGTAACCATGTTAAGAAAGGAAATATTTTATTTAGCATTTGTCAATTTAGTGATTTTGATAATAAAAATGAGATTCCCGCTTTCGCGGGAATCTCATATACTATAATTATTCTTCTTTTTTATCTATATAATAAGTAGATTTATCTGGAGTAAATGCACGCTTAAACCAAAGGGGTCTTCTTTCACCATTAGGCCCAGGCGCTGGTCGTGTCATTTTCATCCATTCTTTATATACCTCATGAGATTTGTTCGTATCTACAAAAATATCTCCGTAGTTTTCTTCTACTCCGGGTTTTTCAATCCGAACTCGTTGATGCCAACAATGCATTCCACTAATAGGATCAGGATGTACTGCGTGTGTTATATTTTGATGAACTCCACCATCTTTCCAAAAAATACGTTTAGAATCTTTATCGTCAGATTCAAAAGGTTTAATTCCAGAAATGGTATTCATTTTCCAACCACCTTTTCCATCTCCTTCAATATTTACAGTATTAGTAGCCCAACGATTTCCTGTTTTATCTTGTGGTCTTCTCCAGCGTCCAATATGATGCGAACAAGCAACCACCCCTGGTTTCATACCTTGAGTAACCCAAACTTTATCGATAAAATACCCGATATCGGTATTCATTTTTACTAAGTCTCCTGTTTTGAAGCCCCATTTAGCAGCATCATCTGGATGCATCCAAATTGGATTTCGGTTAGAGATTTCAACCAACCATTTAGCATTTCCAGAACGTGAGTGAATTAATGTAGGTAATCTAAAAGTAGGAACCAATACATATTCTCCTTTAGATTTATCTAGGTTGTCATTATGAATATGACTCTTTAAATATTGTGGAACTGCATATTCTGGCCATTTCCAATCGACCATCGTTTGCGAATAAAATTCGTTTTTACGAGAAGGTGTAGGGAAACCAACCATGGCTTTTCCATTAATCATTACTCCTATATCTTTTCCGTTTTTACGAACTACATCATTTACCGAATCAACTTCAGAACCTTCTAATTGCTCTTTAGTTAATAGGGTTTCATTCTTTTTATATGATTCTCCTTTTTCAATTTCAAAAGTCCCATACTTCTGCATATACTCTAATTCTGTTACCCCTTCTTTTTTAGCAGTAGCAGGCAATCCAGGAACACGTTCAAAAATATATTGGTAATATTCTCCAATTTTTATTTTCTTTCCTGGTCTATATGGCGATTCAAAATGCTTACGAATTCCCATACTTCCATCAGGGTCAATTCGCCATGACAATTCAATCCAAAATTCATCTTCTTCCCAAACTTCTCCTGGATTTGTTTCGTAAGTAAATTCAACATCTTTACCATTTCTTCGAGCTGCCTCACGTAAAACAGGCTGTCTAAATGCTACCCAAGTTCCGCCATGTGTAGCGTATGAATTTATATCATGCCTTTCTGATGCTAATCCCATTGGCAACACAAAATCTGCATAAAAAGCAGTTTCATTCCAAGTTGGAGTTAACGCTGTATGCAATCCAAATTTATCTTCATCTTGAAACATTTCCATCCAAGTAAATCCATCAGGATAGGTCCAAACAGGGTTGAATACTCTGGAGAAATATACATCCATTTTCCCTCTACCTTCTTTTAAGAAATGTGGCAATAACTGACTCATTTCAAAAAATGCTAAAGGATATTCTTTAGGAAAATGTAGTTCGTTCCATTTCATTTGTGGTTTTGGAGGATTAGGCTGTGTAGGGCTAAATTTATTCCAAGAATTTGGAGATGTCCCTCCCTTTGCACCTACAGCTCCAGTTAATACTGTTAAGAAATGTAAGCAACGTGCAACTCCCCAACCACCTAAATTAGATGCTCCTGCTGCTCTCCAGTTATGTGAGGCAAATCGTTCGCCAGCATCACCAATTAATCGAGCAATCTCAACAACAGTTTCTGCTTTTACACCTGATTCACTTTCAGCATATTCTGGAGTAAATTCTTTGTACTCTTCAATCATTGCAACGATGTAGTTTTCGAAAGTAACTTCCTTATCGCTATGCAATGCTTTTAAATATTCTTGCCAATTGGTCCAATTTTCAAGATAGTCTCTATTGTACAATCCTTCTTCTAAAATTATCAAAGCCATTGCAAGTAAAACGGCGGCTTCAGTTCCTGGATACGTAGGCATCCAATAATCTGACATCGAAGCTGTATTAGATAATCTAGGGTCCATTGTTGCTAACTTAGCCCCTTTCATTTTTCCTTCTATAATTCTTTGTGCGTGCGGGTTAAAATAATGTCCTGACTCTAAATGTGCCGAAATTAATAAGATAAACTTTGCATTGGAATGATCTGGAGATGGTCTATCGTAACCATACCAAATATTATAACCAAAACGTGCTCCTGAAGAACAGATATTGGTATGTGAATTATGACCATCGATTCCCCATCCTTGAAGAATCCAATTCATAAACTTTTCATGACCCGGACGCCCAACGTGATATGCAATTTCATTGTGACGATCTTCTTTTATTGCTTTTCTAATTCTCAAAGCAATGGTATCCAAAGCTTCATCCCAAGTAACACGTTCCCAATCTCCATCGCCACGTTTTCCTTTTCGTTTTAAAGGAAATAAAATACGATCTGGGTCGGTTATTTGATTAATAGTCGCGGGGCCTTTAGCGCAGTTTCTGCCTCTACTTCCTGGATGCTGTGGGTTTCCTTCAAACTTCTTAACTACCTGTGTTTCCTTGTCGATAAAAGCTGTTAATCCACAAGCAGATTCACAATTAAAACAGGTGGTCGGTACAATTTGATATGTCGTTTTTTTCTTTTTTGGCCATACTTTTGGATCGTATTCTTCCCAATTATCCCACTTTTCTGGTGGTGGAAAATTCTCATACATTTGAGCAACTTCTTCATCGCTAAACTGACGCATATCACCATCAAATTCCTGATATTTTTCTTTGTGCAGATTTGGAATAAGTCCTATTTTTTCTGCTATTCCTTCAATAAATGATGCTTTTTTATATCCCATTTTTTGATTTTATATTTTTAAGCGAGCGGAACTCTCTGTGGAGCTTCTACCCAGATTTTTTCAGTTGCGTAAATTCCCAATAATATGAATACTGCCGCCAAAGTCAACGTTATTGCGCTTGGCATTAATACTAATAATGCTAACGGCAAAACGTTTCCAATACCTACAACTCCAAACCAGAATAGATTTTTATATCTTCCTTTGGTAATCATTTTTACAACAGTATGTGATGATGTGCTTGGGTGTGTCATTGTTAATTCAGTAGCCATAGTAAATAAGTTTACTGATAAAGCAATAATCATCACCATTCCTAAAATTGACATCCAATCTTCAGTTCCTGAAACTAATAATACCAAAGCAAATATTGCTGCTCCTGCCATTACACTATGCACTAACATATGCAATGCTAATGATGGGCTTTGCCAGAAATCACGTCCTTTTGCTTGTGCAAATAAGAAGGCTGTGTAGATGGCTAACATTATTGCAAAGAAAGCTGTAACCCAAAGTAGAATTGTTTCTCCAACATGGATATCAAAATAAGTCATTGCCCCCCAAATGGTTACTAACAATCCAAAAATAGTGATGGTGTATCCTCCTTTAACTAACCAAGAATTCCATTGTGGTCTTAATAAAACATTTAGGAATCGATCGGGTCTGTCTAAATCCATTACCAAGAATAGCCCTGTTAAGGACAAGAATACTAATGATATGCTTGCTGACCATAATTTAGTAGTATCAGATAAATCATAACCCAAAAACATAGCGATAAACGGAATTAAAAATGCTCCTGCTGCTACTGCTTTAGTAGTAACGTAAGCTGAAACTTCCCATCCCCAAAGAATTCCTTTGTCTGGTGTATCATATACTCTACGCGCTTTTCCGGTAAGAACATCAATATAATTTGGATTTTCGGTTTCTTTCTTTTGATATGCTGATTCTATTTCGTTATCAATAGTCATCTGCAACAAATCAACATCTTCATTTGTATGCATCATTTTCTCAGCTGCTTTCGCAAAATGACCTACACCACGCGCCTGAGAATTCCAAAGCCCTGGCCCTGATTTATCTGTAGCTTCAGGGTTCAGTGATGCATCATCTCCATCAATATAAAATAGATTTGGATTGGTTCCTTTTTCAGGCTTCCTAACTTTAACTTGCTGTCTTGCTAATAAATGAGAAATTTCTGTATTCGGGTTTTCCATATCACCTGCAATAATTGCATGTTCTGGACAAACCGAAACACATGCTGGTTCTCGTCCCACATCTACTCTGTGTGCGCAATAATTACATTTTGCTGCTGTGTGTGTGTCTGGATCTATATACAACGCATCGTAAGGGCACGCTTGCATACAAGATTTACAACCAATACAACGGTTATTGTCAAAATCTACAATGCCATCTTCTCGAGTATATAATGCTTCCACCGGACAGATGGTCACACATGGTGCATCTGTACAATGATTACAACGCATTACTGAAAAAATTCTTCGAGTATCTGGAAATACACCCTTTTCAACTTGCTTAACATAGGTTCTGTTGACACCAACAGGCACATCATGTTCCGATTTACAAGCTGTGGTACAAGCATGACAACCAATACATTTTCGATTGTCAATAACAAAACCGTACTTCATATTTTATAAGTTTTTTTGGTTGATTTATATTTTAATGTGGCAGTTTACTTTTTATCGCATGGTATAGTAAGACTCCTAATAGTCCTCCTAGAATTACAATAATTATTGCCATTGCTCCTCTACCTAATAAAATGAACATTGGACCTGGGCAAGCTCCGGCTAGCCCCCAACCGAGTCCGAAAATGATACCTCCAAAAATATTTCTAGAGAAACCTTTCTTTTTAGGTTCGATTTCTATTTGTTTTCCTACGTATGATTTTATCATTCCTTTATTAAAAAAATAAAAGACTATTATACCTAATGCAACTGCAGAACCAATTACTCCATACATATGAAAAGATTGGAACTTAAACATTTCGTAAATACGATACCATGAAATAACTTCAGCTTTACTCAGAATAATTCCAAACAGCACTCCAATTATTAAAAATTTCATGTTTTTCATGTTATTCGTTTTAAAAAATGAGTGGTAAAATAAACCAAGTTGTAATTAATCCACCGATAAAAAATCCGATGACAGATATTAAGGAAGGCATTTCTAAATTACTCAATCCTACAATTGCGTGACCAGATGTGCAACCTCCTGCATATCGAGAACCAAATCCAACCAAAACACCTGCAATTAATAAGATTGAAAATCCTTTTAATGTAAATAAAGTCTCAATGCTGAACATCTCATCTGGAAGGTATTTCATCCCTACATTTTGAAATCCTAATTCAGATAATTCTTGAATTGTTTCTTGGCTAACTACTACTGCAACTTCTGGTGTTAGCCAATGATAAGAAATAAATCCTCCTATCACAGCACCACCAAGGAACATTAAATTCCAACCATTTTTTTTCCAATCAAAATTAAAAAATCCAATAAACTTTCCAGCACCTCCCATGGCACACATGGTCTCTAAGTTAGAAGACACTCCAAATTTCTTTCCGAAATAAAAGAGTAAAAACATCACCAAGGTAATTAACGGACCAGCAATATACCATGGCCACGGTTGAAGAATGATATCCATAAGTAAATTTATATTTGCTAAATATAAGAATGTAACATTTGTTACTCAGTAACAAATGTTACAAAACATGATATTTATCATGCTTTACTTATAAAAAATGATACTGAAAGTAATATTTATGATTCTAATAAAACAATCTTATTTCGTTGTAATTCGATTACCTTCTTATTTTCTAATGCTTTTAAAAGTCTAGAAATTACGACTCTAGAAGTATTTAAGTCATAGGCTATTTCTTGATGGGTACTAGAAACAATATTGCTATTAGTTATTTTAGATTTATCTTGAAGGTATTTAAGTAACCTTTTATCTAAATTTAAAAATGCAATATTATCAATGGTATCTAACAATTCTAACAATCTATTGTGGTAACTAGCAAAAACAAAATTCCTCCATGATTTATATTTACTTGTCCACTCTTCCATCTTTTGAACAGGAATCATATATAGACAAGAATCAACTTCTGCAACTGCTCTAATTTTACTTTGACCCTGTCCAATACAACAAGAAAGTGTCATTGCACAGGTATCTCCTTTTTCTAAAAAGTATAAGAATAATTCATTGCCATCACCATCTTCTCGCAGGATTTTGATTGCACCACTTATCAGTAATGGCATAGACTTAACATAAGCTCCAATTTCAATCAATTTATCATCCTTCCTAACTTCCTTATAAACACCTACTTCTTCAATTTCTTTTAAAAGTGCATCTTCAAAAAGGGAACCATAATTTATTTTTATCTCTTTAAACATGATGTAAAAATAATCATTAATATTAAAAAATCGATATTTCTAGATTCTAATAGCAAATTAATTTTTTATTACTTTTTCTAACAAATATTTATATTTAAAAAATGAATGTCCTAACAAAAGATTTTCATTGTATAGTTCCTTTACTCTTTTTAAGTATGAAGCAATAATAATTCGGAAAATTCATTTTAAAAACTATTAAACTATTGTTAATAGTTATCACTCATTAGTATTATTTTGTACTTTTGCCTTTGCAATGAAACACGTATTTTATAAAATATTATCTTTTTTAATGTCATTAGTAGTTCTGTTTTCTACAATGTCATTTACTGTTGATAGGCACTATTGTGGAGATACTTTGGTTGATACTGCTCTTTTTGAAAAAGCAGATTCATGTGGAATGAAGATGATGAAATCTTCTTCTGAAGATAAAAAAATTAGTGCTAAAAATTGTTGCAGAAATGAAGTGCATTTTATTGGTGGGAATGAAGTAGAACAGCTTGCTATTCAAAAAGCAGAATTACCAAACGTTTATTTTGCAATTGCTTTTATTTCAACCTTTCAAAAATTATCTTTTTCAGATCCTTCTGAAAAACCATTTCATCTTTATAAACCGCCTCTGGCAAATAAAGACATTACTGTACTTTTCGAGAATTTCAGAATTTGATTTTTTATTTAAACTAAGATGACGGCTTATTTATAGCTATCAGAACAAGCAAACTACGATTTGCAAACAAATGTTTATTTACAAAAATTAAAAAAATGAAGAATAGAATTATATTAATAATAATTGCACTATTTCCAATGATATCTTTTAGTCAAGATACTTTAAAAGGAATGGCAATGACCAATGAAAATGGCCAGATTAGTGGTATACCTGGAGCCACCGTATATTGGCTAGATACAGAAATTGGAACCACAACGAACGACAAAGGTTGGTTTACTATCAAATACAAACCAGAATTCACAAAATTGGTAATAAGTTTTATAGGGTATAAAACAGATACAATAAATGTAACTTCTCTAAATCAAGAAATTCATCATATACTAAAGGATGAAAGTGAATTAGATGAAATTGTAATTGAATCAAGAAGTAAAACAACAAGTTTTTCTTATTTATCAACAACAAATATCATTAAAGTTTCATCAGAAGAATTGTTAAAAGCAGCTTGTTGCAATTTATCTGAGAGTTTTGAAACAAATCCATCTATCGATGTTAATTTTTCTGATGCCGTTACTGGTACTAAGCAAATTCAAATGCTTGGGCTAAATAGTCCTTATCTACTAATTACACAAGAAAACATTCCTTCAGTTAGAGGAGCTTCTCAAGCATACGGATTAACATTCACTCCAGGCACTTGGATAGAAAGCATACAAATTACGAAAGGTACAGGAAGTGTTGTAAATGGATACGAAAGTATTGCTGGACAAATAAATGCTGAGTTAGTAAAACCACTTACCGATGAAAAATTATTTGTTAATCTGTACGGGGCAAATAATGGACGCTTAGAATTAAACACACATTTTAATCAGATACTTTCTGACAAATGGAGTACGGGAATCTATTTACACGCAAATAACAGGTCAAAAGAAAATGATCATAATGGCGACAATTTTCTAGATATGCCAATTGGCAATCAAATCAATGTAATGAATCGTTGGCAATACCAAAATGCAGAAACAGGTTGGGTTGGTTTTTTAAATCTAAGATATTTAAATGATGAAAAGCAAGGAGGTGAATTAAACTTTAACCCTGATACAGATAAATTGACTACCAATGCTTGGGGAAGTGAGATTAATACAAATAGGTTTGACGCTGCAGTAAAAATCGGCTATGTATTCCCTGAAATACCATATCAGAGTTTTGGATTTCAGACAGCATATAGTAAGCATAAACAAGAATCATATTATGGGTTAAGAACTTATGACATAGAACAAGAAAGTGTCTATTCTAGCTTTTTGCTTAACTCAATTATTGGAGATACACGAAATAAATTTAAGACCGGAATTACCTTTACTTATGATCGTTATAGCGAAATGGTTGAACTCGTAGATTATGGGCGGACTGAAAATTCTATTGGAGGATTTTTCGAATATTCGTATGACAATTTAGACGAGTTTAGTTTAACCGCAGGAATTAGAGTGGACCAGCATAATAAGCTAGGATTCTTTATAACCCCAAGAATACATTTACGATATTCCCCTTGGGAAAAAGGAGTATTTAGAGCGTCTTTTGGTCGAGGTAAAAGAAGTGCAAATGTTTTTGCTGAAAATCAACAATTATTCGCCTCTAATAGAACTATAAATTTGATTGATTCTGGTGGTAAAATTTATGGATTAGATCCTGAATCAGCGTGGAACTATGGAGTAAGTTTTTTACAAGGATTTAATTTGTTTGGCAGAAAAGGTGATATTTTAATCGATTTTTACAGAACAGATTTCACAAATCAAGTGGTAGTAGATTGGGAAAATCCACAAGAAATTTCATTCTATAATTTAGATGGAAAAAGTGTTGCCAATAGTTTTCAAACTGAAATAAGTTATAATGCTTTTAACAACTTTGATTTAAAATTATCCTACAAATTTTATGATGTAACTACTGATTATTCCTCGGGAAACAATAGTAAGCCACTGACACCAAATCATCGATTTTTTGTAAATATTGGATATAAAACTCCTGTCAAAAACAATAGTTATTGGATGTTTGATGCTACCTATAATTTAGTAGGCAAACAGCGTTTTCCAAATACAGAGTCCAATCCGACTGAATATCAAAGACCAGAATATAGTCCTACAACTAATTTACTAAATGCACAAATTACTCGAATTTTTTCCCCTAAATTTGAAATGTATATAGGAGGAGAAAATATAACTGGTACAACTCAAGAGAATCCAATTATTTCGGCAGGCAATCCGTTTAACCCCTATTTTGATAGTACTATGGTATATGCTCCAATAAATGGTGCAAATTTTTATACCGGATTAAGATTTAAACTTTAATAATTAAACCATGAAAAAACTATTTTTATTTTTAGGTATTGTATTGATTACTTTATCAGCAACAGCACAAAATAAAAACGCCAAAGTATCATTTGAAGTAGATGGTATTTGTGGTATGTGTAAAAAACGAATTGAAAAAGCAGCATTAAATACTAAGGGAGTAAAATATGCATCTTGGGATGTTAAAACCCATATGCTATCCTTAATAATTGACGAACGAAAAACAGCTGTTAAAACAGTGCAAGAAAACGTAGCTGCAGTTGGTCATAGCACTAAAGAAGTTGCCACTACAGAAGAGGCTTATAACAACCTAGATCCTTGCTGTAAGTATAAAGATGAGGAAATAGTAAAGGATCATGAAAAATAAAGTCCTTTAAAAAAGTAATTTAAATATTGCTACGATTGAAAATAGAAATTTCTTTGAATTTCTATTTTCAATCTTTGGAAAAAGAATGTTAACTTGTGGAGAAGTGAAGATAACAAAAAATTTGAACTTATGGAATCAAAAATAAAGAGTCTAAAAAGTATTTTAATCTTAACACTTTTTATGTTGAGTATCATTTTTATGAATGGACAAACTTATGTTGTTGAAACCGGAACTACATTTTTCAAGGCCAAAGTTTCAATTAATTCTTATTCGGGAATTTCAGATAAATTAACTGGCTCTATTAATTTTGAAACTGGCGAAATAGAATTTTCTATTCCTGCCTCATCAATTATAACGAAGAGTAAAAAGAGAAATAAGCATATGTATGAGCTCATAAAAGTTGATGAATATACTACAGTTACTTTTAAAGGTAACCTGATAGATTTTTATGATGCGGATCAGGAAAAACAAACACTAAAGGTAAGAGGTAATTTTACACTTGCTGGTGCTACAAAAGAAATTGAGTTAAGTATTGACTTAACTCCTGAGCAAAATGGATTACGTCTTCATGCAGATTGGACTTTATTAATTACTGATTATGATATAGAACCACCAACAAAAGCATTCATGACAGTTAAGGATAAGCATGAAATGACTGTTGATGCTTTTATGGTTAAAAAAAATTGATTTTTATTTTTCAAAACTTACATCAGTAAATTCACTTAATTTGATATTTTTGCAATCTAAATTATTAAATACTAATTCCATGAAAAAAATATTTTTATTCTTAACTCTTTTTATAGCGTTTTCATCTGTTGCTCAAAATTCAAATCAAGTAGAACTTGAAAAGCAAAAATTAAAACAAGCTTTGATTTATGGTGACCAATCAACTGCTACGAATATGATGTATAATATCATTGCATTAGAAGGAGATAAAAGTGTTTACAAAGATAGTTTGGCATATTTGTACTTTAATAGACGTAGTTACTTATCTTGCTTTTTAGCAACTGAAGACGCCTTGAAAAATAATCCTAACAACATTGAGCTATTAGAAATGAATGCATTCTCTATAGAATCTTTAGGCGCTTTTGACAAAGCGATTGAGAGTTATCAAAAGTTGTTGATTTCATCAAACAATAATTTTCATGCATACAAAATAGCTTCTTTACAATTTGAATTGAAAAAATTTAATGAAGCATATGTTTCAATAAAAAAGGCTGAGTCATTACCTGATAGTGGAATTGAAAATATTACTTTTTCTGTAAACCAAAATTACAATCAACCTGTTCCATTAAAGGCTGCAATTGTTTACCTAAAAGGGTTAACAGAATTGAATCTTGATGATAAGGCAGCTACAAAAGTAAGTATGCAAAAAGCAATACAATTGTTTCCTGAGTTTGTATTGGCTAAAGAAGTTTTATCTAACTTAGAAGTAAAACCTAAAGAATAGATTTTTATTTTAATCCAAAAAATAACTTAATCAGTTTTAATTTTAATGGAGTCTGTGGATAGTATTTTAAATTAGGTTCTATCCAAGTAGGCTTGTCTAAGATACTTTTGTAATGCGAAAAAGCCTTAAATCCTTCTTCGCCATGATAAGAACCCATACCACTATCTCCCACTCCACCAAATCCAAAATTAGGATTTGAAATGTGCATGACTGCCTCATTAACACAACCACCTCCAAAAGAAATCTCGCTTAGAATCTTATTTTTTGTAGACATACTTTTTGTAAACACATAACAAGACAAAGGCTTCGGAAGATTTTTTATTTTCTCAATAACTTCATTTAAGTCATCATAATAAATAATAGGCAAAATTGGCCCAAATATTTCTTCTTCCATAATTTCATCATCAAAGGTAATATTGTCTAAGATAGTTGGTTCTATCACTCTTTCTTCAATACTATAACCACCGCCCAAATACACTTTCTCTTTATCTATTAGTTTAACCAAACGTTCTGTATTTCTTTTATTTACAATCTGAACATAGTTCTTGTTATCAGGATTAAAATGACAACTTTCGATTTCATTTTTTAATAAATTCAAAAATTTATCCTTTATACTTTTATGAACCAATAAATAATCTGGTGCAATACAGGTTTGTCCTGCATTTAAAAATTTTGACCAAACCAATCTCTTTGCTGCAATTTTTAAATTAGCATTGGGAGTAATAAAAGCGGGGCTTTTTCCACCTAATTCTAAAGTAACTGGAGTTAAATGTTTTGCCGCTGCTTTATATACAATTTTACCAACAGTTGTACTTCCTGTAAAAAATATTTTATCAAACTTTTCTTTGAGTAGTTGCGTTGTTGTTTCAACTCCACCTTCCACAACTTTGAAAAAATTTGAATCAAAATTTGAGTTAATCATCTCAGCCATTACCTTACTTGTATTCACCGGAACCTCACTTGGTTTTAAAATAACGGTACATCCTGCAACGATGGCAGAAACTGCTGGAGCAAACGATAATTGATAGGGGTAATTCCATGCACCAATAACTAAAGACACCCCTAAAGGTTCAGGAATTACATAACTCTTTGCAGGAAAATTAAGGAGATTCGTACGTTTTGTTTTGATACTTGCCCACTCATCAACTTTCTTAATAGCTTCTTTAATATCACTATAAACCAATACCAATTCTGTAGTAAAAGTATCGAAAGATGATTTTTTAAAATCAGTATAAATAGCATCATACATTAATTGCTCATTTTCTTTAAGTACAGAAAGTAATTTTTTCAATTGCTGCTTTCTAAATTTAATATCTTTAGTAGTATTGCTATTAAAAAAAACACGTTGTGCATGTATGACATCTTGCATAAAACATAAATTAATGATATTGCAAAATACGGAAAAATTAGATTTATTGTTTATTCAAATTTATTTAAGTGTGGTTGAATTATTACCGCAACAAAAAAGGCTCTGAATTTTTCAGAGCCTTTATATATTCGTATCAGTTGCTATTATTCTTCAAATACAGCATCAGCTTGTTTATCTTGTTTTCTATATTTCCATTCTTCTCTTAAATATCCAACAATCCAATAAGGGATTACAAAAGAAATTAAGAAAATCATCAACCAAAACCCTGTAGTAAATATAGCCAAGAAAAGTAAGAACCCTGAATATTGAGAAAAGTCCAACATGTTTTATTCGTTTTTTATAAGTTGCTACAAAACTACTATTTATTTTCTATTTAATAAAACAAGTTTTTATTTTTTTTCCTTTATCCTTTCCTAAATAAACACTTAATTATCTTTTATAAAAAGATTGCAAATAATATTCATCTTCGTAAATTTGTAACTCATTAAAATTCTTTACATATGAAATTCAGAATAGAAAAAGATACTATGGGTAACGTTGAAGTTCCTGCAGATAAATATTGGGGCGCACAAACTGAACGTTCTCGTAATAATTTTAAAATAGGTGCTGCCGCTTCCATGCCATTAGAAGTGGTTTATGGCTTTGCTTATCTCAAAAAAGCGGCTGCTTTTGCCAATTGCGAATTGGGCGTATTACCATCAGATAAAAGAGATTTAATTGCACAAGTTTGCGAAGAAATTTTAGAAGGTAAGTTAGATGACCAATTTCCGCTAGTTATTTGGCAAACAGGTTCCGGAACACAAAGTAATATGAATACCAATGAAGTAATTGCCAACAGAGCACATGAAATTGCTGGTAAAGTAATTGGTGAAGGAGAAAAAACAATTCAACCAAATGACGATGTCAATAAATCACAATCATCAAATGATACTTTCCCAACTGGGATGCACATTGCATGTTATAAAATGGTGGTAGAAACTACCATCCCTGGTATTGAAAAATTACGTGATACTTTTCAAAATAAATCAGAAGACTTTAAAGACGTTGTTAAAATTGGACGTACTCATTTAATGGATGCTACTCCCCTAACTTTGGGTCAAGAGTTTTCTGGTTATGTATCTCAATTAAATCACGGAATTAAAGCATTGAAAAATACTTTAGCTCATTTATCTGAATTGGCTTTGGGTGGAACCGCGGTTGGAACAGGACTAAATACTCCTGCAGGATATGACGTTGTCGTTGCAAAATACATTGCTGAATTTACAGAACACCCTTTTATTACTGCCGAAAATAAATTTGAAGCATTAGCTGCTCACGATGCAATTGTAGAAACACATGGAGCATTGAAACAATTGGCAGTATCATTAAATAAAATTGCCAATGATATTCGAATGATGGCTTCTGGGCCACGTTCAGGAATTGGAGAATTGATTATTCCTGCCAATGAACCTGGTTCATCTATTATGCCAGGAAAAGTAAATCCTACACAATCTGAAGCCCTGACAATGGTTTGTGCTCAGGTAATGGGTAACGATGTTGCCATAACTGTTGGCGGTACACAAGGACATTACGAATTAAATGTTTTTAAACCGATGATGGCTTCCAACTTATTACAATCTGCAAGATTGATTGGTGATTCTTGTGTTTCCTTTAATGATAATTGTGCTGTCGGAATTGAACCGAATCATAAAATAATCAAAGAATTATTAAATAACTCTTTGATGTTAGTTACAGCTTTAAATACCAAAATTGGTTACTATAAAGCTGCTGAAATTGCAAATACGGCACATGCAAACGGAACAACATTGAGAGTAGAAGCAGTACGTTTAGGATATGTTACCGAAGAAGAATATGATGCTTGGGTGATTCCTGCGAATATGACTGGTGGATTGAAATAAGAAATAGTATTTGATGACCGAAGATGAAGCTTGATGTTTTTTCTTCGGTTTTCTTTCTTCTAACATCAAACCTTCTAAATTAAATTGAGGCATTCTAATTAGTTTTCTAAACTCAAACTTTAGTATTTTCGTAAAATATGACAACACTCATCATTAACATCAAAGAATTAGTCCAAATTAGAGAAGCAGGAATTAATAAAGTTTCTGGTAAAGACATGAAAGTTTTACCAAGACTTAAAAATGCCTTTCTTTTAATTGAAAATGATTTGATTGCTGATTATGGCATGATGAAAAATCTTCCAAAAATAAATGCTGATAATACGATTGACGCTACTGAAAAATTAGTATTACCTACTTGGTGCGATTCTCATACTCACATTGTTTTTGCAGGAAACAGAGAACAAGAGTTTGTTGCTCGAATCAATGGAGCAAGCTATGAGGAAATTGCAAATAATGGCGGAGGGATTTTAAATTCTGCCAAAAAACTACAAGAAACTTCAGAAGATGATTTGTATCAACAATCAGCAAAAAGATTGGAAGAAGTAATGCAATTAGGAACAGGTGCTGTAGAAATAAAATCTGGATATGGTTTGACTTTAGATGCAGAATTGAAAATGTTGCGCGTCATTAAAAAGTTAAATAAAAACTATCCTATTGAAATTAAGTCTACCTTTTTAGGAGCACATGCGATTCCGACAGAATTTAACAAAAACTCATCTGGGTATGTAGATTTTGTTATTGAAACTATTCTACCTAAAGTAGCTGAAGAAAAGTTAGCAGAATTCATAGATGTCTTTTGCGAGACAGGTTATTTTACGGTTGATGATACTAACAAATTATTAACCGCAGCAAAAGAATATGGCTTAATCCCTAAAATTCATGTTAATCAATTTACAGCAATTGGAGGGGTTCAAGCGGGTGTTGAACACAATGCTTTGTCTGTTGATCATTTAGAAGTGATGCGTAATGAAGATATCGAAGTATTAAAAAATTCTAATACTATGCCTGTGGCATTACCACTTTGTTCACATTTTTTGAGCATTCCCTATACTCCTGCTCGCAAATTGATTGATAAAGGATTACCACTAGCTTTAGCAACTGACTTTAACCCAGGGTCAACACCTTCAGGGAATATGAATCAAGTGGTATCTGAAGCTTGTATTAAAATGAATATGACTCCTGAAGAAGCAATCAATGCGGCAACAATTAATGGAGCTTATGCAATGAATGTTCAAAAAACTCATGGAAGTATCACTATAGGAAAAAAAGCAAATCTGATTATTACCAAAGAAGTTCCAAGCATTGGATTTTTACCCTATGCCTTTGGCTCAAATAATATTGATATTGTTTTAATTAATGGGATAGTCGTAACACTGTAATATAGATATATCTAATATCTTTTTTCAGATTCCACTCTTTTATATACACTTTATTTATCTCAACCTTTTGAGGCCAAAGAACGGTATCATTATATTCAACAGGGCTTTCTTGTTGCCCTAAAATATCTTCTTCATCAGAAAATTTAATTGTTGCAGGACCTGTAATTCCGGGTTTTACAGATAAAATAATTCGATCATCACCTTCCAATTTATCAGCATACCCCTCAACGTCTGGTCTTGGCCCCACAAAACTCATATCACCAAGCAACACATTAATTAGTTGTGGCAATTCATCCATTTTACTTCTACGCAAAAACCTTCCGAATTTTGTAACTCTCAAATCATTAGCAGTCGTAATATGATGAGTTGCATCATTAACACGCATCGACTTAATTTTATAAAGCTTAAATAACTTAGCATCCTTACCTACTCTATTTTGAGAAAATATTCCGAATGATTTTGTAGAAAATGATGCGATGACAATAAATACCAGCATAGGTATAAGAAAAATAACCAAGCCGATTATTCCTAAAAAAATATCAAAAATTCTTTTGCTTATTTGTTGTTTTTTAGACAACATTAGTTGGCGCTTTGGTAAATTCGTTCAATAATATCAACAATTTTCATCCCCTCTAAAGCATTGGTAGTAATCGATTTTTTACCTTGTAAAACATCAACTACATTCTGAATTACAAAATGATGATTTTGAGCAGATCCTTTATAGTCACCATAATCATTCCCCGGGTTCGTCGGTTCTAAAGTTGGCATTTCATAATCTTTGATGTGACAAAATTCTACTTCATTCATATATTGACCTCCAATTTTAACAGCTCCATTTTCGGCAATAATGGTCATAGAACTTTCCATGTTTTTATTCCACAATGCAGTTGAAAAATTATAACTCCCTACTCCTCCATTTACAAATTCAAAATTGACAATTCCTGCATCTTCAAAATCTGTTAACTTTTGATGCTTAAAATCTTTTATAATCGATTTGATATTGGTTACATCCCCAAACAACCAATACATGATATCAATAAAATGAGAAAATTGAGTAAATAAGGTTCCACCATCTAATTTTTTATCACCATGCCAAGAACCTTCAGTGTAATAACGTTCATCACGATTCCAAAAACTGTTGATATGAACTGAATAAATATCGCCCAAAGTTTTATTTTCAATTAATCCTTTAATCCAAACAGAAGGTGGCGAATACCTGTTCTGCATTACAGCGAAAATTTGTTTACCTACATTCAGGGCTTTAAAAATTACAGCTTCCGCATCAGCTTTAGATAGGGCCAAAGGTTTTTCTATAACAACATTATTTCCGGCTTCCAGAGCTTTTATTGCTTGTTGAGCATGAAACCCGTTGGGTGTAGCAATAGTAACAACATCAACCTGTATATCACTTAGTAAAAAATCTTCTAAGGTTAAAAAAAAAGGAAGTTCATATTGCCCAATGTTTAGTGTATGTCTTGGCTTAATATCAACTAATGCAACCAGTTCTGCATTAGAGTTTCTATTAATCATCTCAGCATGTCGCTTACCAATATGCCCACAACCAACTACAGCAAATTTTATTTTTTTATTCTGATTCAATTCTTATGATTTTTTAAAAATTCTTTTGAAGAAAGGCTTTTTTTCCTCTTCTTGATACCCTTTCCCGTATCCATAACCGTATCCATAACCGTATCCATAACCAAAGCCAGCCTTGATTTTAAAGTCATTCAAAACAATACTTACATTAGAAATTTCTTTTTTAATGTATTTATCATTTATCATTTTTAACATTCCTTTTTGCGTAAAGTTTTGTCGAACTACATACAAAGTTACATCGGCATATTTAATAAGCTCAAAAGCGTCAGCAACCAAACCAATAGGTGGTGTGTCTAAAATAATGTATTCATATCGCTCTTTTAAATAATCAATCAATTCATCTGTAGCAGGACTCATAATTAGCTCAGAAGGATTCGGGGGAATAGGTCCAGCACTAATCATATCTAAATTTTCGACCTGTGTCTTTTGGATAATTTCTTCTTTAGTTTTTTGACCAATTAAATAATTAACTACCCCAATATTATTTTTTAAACCAAAATCTCCAAATATTTTTGGTTTTCGCAAGTCTAAACCTACTAAAATTGTTTTTTTTCCGCTCAATGCAAAAACTGTTGCCATATTAATAGATGCAAACGTTTTACCTTCACCACCAACAGATGATGTTACTACCACTGTTTTAGTCTGTCCTATTTTACTTCTACTAAATAAAAAGTGAACATTAGAACGCAATGCTCTAAAAGCCTCTGCAACTGATGATTTAGGCTTTAATACTACTGCCAAATTATTCTTTGCTTCATTTCTGCCAACAACTCCTAAAACAGGAATTGGAGATAATTTTTCAATGTTTTCTACTGTTTGAATCTTAGTATCAAAAATTTCCTTTGTAACAATAACAAACAATGGTAATATGATACTCAACAAAACACCTACCATATAATTAAAACCAGTTCTTGGTTTATTTGATTTCTGTCCAGTATCTTTTGCTTTATCTAAAATTGTAATGTCAGACACACTTGCTGCAATTGCAATATCAGCCTCGTATCTTTTTTGGAGTAAATATTTATAGTTACTCTCAGTCATTGTATATTTACGCTGATAATTCAATAATTGCTGTTCCTTTTCTGGCAACTTTTGCAATTGAGAATTGTAAATACCTAAACGCCTGTTACTATTTTTAATATCTAATTCAATAATTTTCTTAAGTGATGAAATATTTTCTAACAACACATTTTTGACTGTTAGAATTTCTTGGTTTAAAGAAACCAGAGAGGGATGATTTTCAGTAACCTCAGATTCTAATTTTATTTTTGTTGTAGATAATTGTGTCAACGCACTCACCTCAGAGCTTATTGAACCATCCATAACATTAACAATAGCAGGTGCAGGAATACTTGTAAAACTATGATGTGTTTTAATATAGCTTTCAAGGTTTTGATAATATTCCAATTGATCTACTAATTCAAAATGTTTTTGATCTAAACCAGAAGTATTTGAAAATATTTGAGAGCCTTCAACAGATAAATCATAGATTCCTTTTTCTTGTTTATAATCACCTATATCATCTTCTATCAAGCGTAAACTGTCTTTGGTGTTCTCAAATTGCTCATCGATAAACTCTAAGGTTTGATAGGCGTAATTGGTTTTGTCTTTTAATTGATTTTCAGATAAGACTTCAACTGTTTTGTTGAGATAATCAACTATGCGTTTTTTATTGGGGCCAACTAAAGTTACACTTAACAAGGCTGTGTTTTTAATTGGTGTAGCTCTTACTCTTTGATAGCTTCCTACAACAGAATTGATACTTTTAAATCGTATCATATATGAAGAACCCGCAACAGCTTTCATTTCTCCTGTTGATTTCAACGCCAAATTTAAAAATGGTAATTGTAATTCTTCGTCTAACTTAAATTGTTGTGAAAATATTGAATTTGAAATTGAATAATCCAAAACTTTATCTTTATCATAATTTAGTAATTTTACAGATGCTCTATCTCCAAAGTCAACTGAAAGATTATAATTATAATCATCTATAAAATCAATTCTAATTAAAGTGTTTAATAATTGAAATTGATTTGGCTCTAAAATTACTTTAAATGGAGTTTTACCATAAACATCTTCAATTCTAAATTGTCCTTCATTTAAATACTCAATATAAAATTGCAATTTTCTTACAACAGCTTCATTGTGTGTCCTAGAACTTAAATATCTTCTAATACCTTCTACCTTATCACTAACACCTCCCCAGTTAAATGCAATGCTCGTTCCTGTAGAAAAAAGAGGGTTTTGCTTTTCGGAAACAGAAATAGTTGCACTCAAGCCAAACTGTTTTTGGCTTGATATATTAATGTAATAGGCAATTACCAAACCTATTGGAATGGTTACCAAAAACCATTTCCAATGGTCTAAAACTCTAAATAAATAATCTTTAATATCAGAGATGCTCTCGTCAGAATTTTTTATAAAATTAAAATCTCCCTCCATGTCAAATTATATTGTTTTAATCAATAAAATTGTACTTACCAAAACTGCAAAAACAGAAGCTATTGTTGTAAAAGTTTGTAAGCCTGTTGTTCCAAAACCCCAGCTTTTACGCTGTAATGCTTCAACATAAATAACATCATTGGGTTGCACAAAAAATTGTTCGTCATCAAAAACGGCTATGTCTGTCATATCAATTGTATAGCGTTCAACCCCATTAATTGCCTTTCTTAAAACTGTCACATTTTGTCGGTTACCAAATTGGCTAATTTCACCGGCATTAGCAATTGCCTCAATAATTGTAACTTGGCTTTGTAATAAATTTAATGTACCAGGTGAGCCTACTTCACCGGTAACCACAAACTTAATTCCTGATAATTTCACTGTAACAAAAATAGATTCAGAGTTTTTAATGAAACTTTTTAGCTCGAATTCAATTTTTTCTCTCACCTCTCTTTCGGTATATCCTAACACGTTTAATTCACCAATATAAGGAATCCTAATATTTCCATGTGTATTGATAGTATAGCCATCAAAATACAAACCATCACCTTTAGTAGAAACAGTACCTTCAGTTTTAGATGCACTGAATAGCGAAACCAATTCTGGATTTTCAGATTTTATTTGAATAGACAATACATCATTCACTTGCAAACGATAGGGCTCGTTATTAAGCTTATACATTTCACCTTTAGAAGTTGGTTCTCCTTGAAAATAGTTGGTTTTTTTAGTAGGTAAGCAAGAAGATAAACTTATGACTATAAGGGTTAGAACTAAATATATTTTCTTCATTTCAAGGATAATTAATTTGGCTTAATATGTTGATTTACATGCAAACATTAATAGTAGTATGGCAAATATAATTTTTAATCACTAACAAAAATAATTTTTCTATTATTTTCGCATAGAATTTGAGCCTCTATGATTTTTAAATTAACATCTTATCTGCAATTTTTAAAAAAATCAACCAATCAACATGGAGTACACTCTCCTTTCGTTTTTGATTTATTAACGAAGTGTTTTTATAAAAAAACAGCTATAACTAAACTCAAATTGATAACTGACTATCGGAATGATTTATTGCAAAATAAAAATAAAATTGAAATAACAGATTTTGGTAAAGGTTCTAAAATCTTTAAAAGTAATTTTAGACCTATTTTTAAAATTGCAAAAGTAGCAGGTATTACAAAAAAAAGATCAAAATTACTCATCCGATTGGTTGCATACCTAAAACCAAACAACATCTTAGAAATAGGAACCTCACTCGGAATAGGAACTGCAAGCATGCATATTGGTAACCCTAAAAGCAACATCACAACATTAGAAGGATGCCCACAAACAATGAAGGTAGCAAAAAATCAATTTAAAAAATTTGATTTTAATTCGGTTATTTTTGTTGAAGGTCCTTTTAAAACTACACTCCCAAATTGCTTAAAAAACAAAACCTACGATCTCATCTATTTTGATGGTAATCACCAAAAACAACCCACACTAGAATATTTTGAACAATGTTTAAATACAATTCACAACAATTCGGTTTTTATTTTTGATGACATATATTGGTCTAAAGAAATGGCTGATACTTGGGAAGAGATAAAAAAACATCCTAAAGTTACGGTAACAATTGACACTTATTTTTGGGGATTTGTTTTCTTTAGAAAAGAACAAACTAAAGAACATTTTACTATCAGAGTTTAATTACTAATTTTGACATATGAAAATTTATACAAAAACTGGAGATAAGGGGAGCACTTCATTATATGGAGGAACAAGAGTTTCAAAGGATCACATCCGAATTGAAGCCTATGGTACCGTTGATGAACTCAATGCAAACATTGGCTTGGTTAGAGAACAACAAATCGATGACTTAACTTCAAAGAGTCTGCTTAAAATTCAAAATGAATTATTTACGCTTGGGGCAATGTTGGCAACTCCTAAAGAAAAAGAAGCCTTAAAAAGTGGAAAGGAACGATTAAACATTCCAAAAATAACTGAACAATCAATTTCTTATTTAGAAGAGCAGATTGATAAAATAAACCTTGCACTTCCTGAAATGAAACATTTTGTTTTACCTGGAGGCCACACAACTGTGTCATATTGTCACATAGCGAGATGCGTATGCCGAAGGGCAGAGCGTATTTGCGTAACCCTAAACTCTTTAGAAGAAATTAACATACATATTATCATGTATTTAAACCGACTTTCTGACTACCTTTTTGTGCTGGCACGAAAGTTGACTTACGATAATCATTGTGAAGAAATCCCTTGGATTCCTACTCATAAAAAATAAGTTCTTAACATTTTAAAAAAAATAGTTGAAATAGCTTGGCTATTTATGCAAAAAAATTACTTTTGCAAAATATAAAAAAACATATTTAACTATGTATTGGACATTAGAACTAGCATCTTATTTAGCAGATGCACCTTGGCCAGCAACCAAAGACGAACTTGTAGATTACTCAATTAGAACTGGAGCACCTTTAGAAGTTGCTGAAAATTTACAAGATCTTGAAGATGAAGGAGAATCATATGATTCTATTATTGAAATTTGGCCAGATTACCCGACCGAAGATGATTATCTTTGGAACGAAGAAGAATACTAAACACACACAAAAAATAATCTAAAAAGTCTCAATTGAGGCTTTTTTTTTGCTTAATTTTGAGCAACTAAAATACGAAATGAATTATGGAGTTATTGAATTCAATCTTAAAGGTTTTTGTTGGAGACAAGAAGAAAAAAGATCTTAAAGTATTATTACCTATTGTAGAAAAAATCAATGCTTTTGAAAGTACTATAGCCTCTTTATCTAACGATGGCTTAAGAAATAAAACACTAGAGTTTAAAACTAAAATAAAGGATGCCACTGCTCCTTTTCAAAAGGAAATTGAAACTTTAGAAAACGAAGCTAAAACTACCAATATTGACCGTAAAGAAGAAATTTACAATCAAATTGATAAACTACAAGATGAATCATACGAAGCTTCAGAAAAAACATTAGAAGAAATTCTACCAGAAGCTTTTGCATTGATTAAAGAAACTGCAAAAAGATTTACTCAAAATAAAACTATCGAAGTTGTTGCAAATCCGTATGATAGAGAATTATCAGCAAGTAAAGACAATGTTGAATTAAACGATACCAAAGCTATTTATCACAATACTTGGGATGCTACAGGAAAGCAAATTACTTGGGACATGATTCACTACGATGTGCAATTAATTGGTGGTTCCGTATTGCACCAGGGTAAAATTGCTGAGATGATGACGGGTGAAGGTAAAACCTTGGTAGCAACCTTACCAATTTACTTGAATGCCTTATCAGGCAAAGGTGTACACGTTGTAACTGTAAATGATTATTTAGCAAAACGTGATGCGGCGTGGATGGCTCCAATATTTGAATTTCATGGATTAAGTATTGATTGTATCGATTACCATCAACCAAATTCAGATGCGCGTAGAGCTGCGTATAATGCAGATATTACTTACGGAACCAACAACGAATTTGGTTTTGATTATTTGCGTGATAATATGGCGCACTCACCAAAAGATTTAGTACAACGCCCACACAATTATGCTATTGTTGATGAGGTAGATTCTGTTTTAATTGATGATGCACGTACACCGTTGATTATCTCTGGAGCAATTCCACAAGGTGATCGTCATGAGTTTAATGAGCTAAAACCAAGTGTAGATACATTAGTAAATATTCAACGTAAATATCTACTTGGTGTTTTATCAGAAGCTAAAAAAGCAATTACTGAAGGCGATACCAAAGAAGGTGGATTTAAACTATTAAGAGTTTATCGTGGGTTGCCAAAAAACAAGGCTTTGATTAAGTTTTTAAGTCAAGATGGGGTAAAACAATTATTGCAAAAAACAGAGAATACTTATATGGCAGATAACAATCGTGAGATGCCAAAGGTTGATGAAGAGTTATATTTTACGATTGAAGAAAAAAATAATTCAATAGAATTAACTGATAAAGGTGTAGCACATTTATCTAAAGATCATAACGATAATGATTTCTTTGTAATGCCAGATTTAAGTACAGATATTGGAAAACTTGACAATGAAGATTTATCTCCAGAAGAGCTTACTAAAAGAAAAGAAGAAATATATCGCGATTATGGTGTAAAGAGTGAACGTATCCATACCATGAACCAATTACTCAAAGCATATACCCTATTTGAAAAAGATGTGGAGTATGTGGTTATGGAAAACAAAATTTTAATTGTTGATGAGCAAACGGGTCGTATTATGGATGGTCGTCGCTATTCTGACGGATTACATCAAGCATTAGAAGCTAAAGAAAATGTGAAGATTGAAGCGGCTACACAAACTTTTGCTACCGTAACTTTACAAAACTACTTTAGAATGTATCGCAAATTATCTGGTATGACGGGTACTGCAGTTACTGAAGCTGGTGAATTTTGGGAAATCTACAAATTAGATGTAATTGAAATCCCTACAAACAAACCATTGGTTCGTGATGATCGTGAAGATTTAGTTTACAAAACAGCACGTGAAAAATACAATGCCGTAATTGATGAAGTTACAAATTTAGTTGAGCAAGGAAGACCTGTATTAGTAGGTACAACTTCGGTTGAGATTTCAGAATTGTTAGGTCGCATGCTTTCAATGCGAAAAATAAGACACAACGTTTTGAATGCAAAATTGCATAAGAAAGAAGCAGATATTGTTGCCGAAGCAGGAGATCCTGGAGTGGTAACTATTGCAACAAATATGGCAGGTCGTGGTACGGATATAAAATTATCTGACGAAGTTTTAGCAGCAGGTGGTTTAGCAATTATTGGTACAGAACGTCATGATTCTCGTCGAGTAGATAGACAGTTACGGGGTAGAGCAGGACGACAAGGGGATGTTGGGTCATCACAGTTTTATGTATCGCTAGAGGATAACTTAATGCGTCTATTTAATAGTGAACGTGTTGCTAAAATGATGGATAAAATGGGATTGGGAGAAGGTGAAGTGATTCAGCACTCTATGATTTCTAAATCTATTGAAAGAGCACAAAAGAAGGTTGAAGAAAACAACTTTGGAATTCGTAAAAACCTATTAGAGTATGATGATGTAATGAATTCGCAACGTGAAGTTGTGTACAAGCGTCGCCGTCATGCATTGTATGGCGAACGTTTACAAGTTGATATTGTGAACATGGTATTTGATACTTGTGCAAATTTAGTGTCTGAAAATAAAGCTCATGATGATTATAACAACTTTGAATTTGAGTTGATTCGCTTCTCCTCTACTTCATCTCCTTTTAGTGAAGAAGAATTTAAAAGTAAATCTGTTGAGGAATTAACAGACGAATTGTACAGCATTATCTACAAACATTATCAAGATAAAATAGAGCGCAATGCTGTAGCTGCTTTTCCTGTTATTAAAGATGTTTATGAAAAACAGGGCAATCAATATGAACGTATTGTTGTACCGTTTACTGATGGATCAAAAACAATACAAGTTGTTACCAATTTAAAAGAAGCATACGAATCAAACGGAAAAGTATTAATTACTGATTTTGAAAAAAATGTAACGCTTGCTATTATTGATGATACTTGGAAAGACCATTTACGTCAAATGGATGAGTTAAAAATGTCAGTAAGAAATGCACAATACGAACAAAAAGATCCATTACTGATTTATAAGTTTGAGTCGTTTGAGTTGTTTCAAAATATGTTGACAAAGGTCAATAAAGAAGTCTTATCATTCTTATTTAAAGGAGAATTACCTTCACAAAGTGCACAACAAGTTTCTGCTGCTCGTGAGCCAAAGAGAGATAAAGTACAATTGACGAAAGAAGATTATGCTAGCCAAACACAAACAAGTACTAATCAACAACAAGCACAACAACCTGTTGAAACCTTTGTACGTACCGAACGTAAAATTGGAAGAAATGATAGAGTGACCATTAAAAATGTGATGAGTGGCGAAAACAAACAAGTAAAATATAAACAAGCAATTCCGTTGATTGATAAAGGTGAATGGGTTTTGACCGAGGATTAATAGAATTATAGATTATTAGATATTTAGAAAAGACTCAACTTAGGTTGGGTCTTTTTTTAAACTATTTAGTAATCAATTCTTTAATTCCAGATATTTCAGATTCGAATAAAGCTTTTAATTTCATTTCAGTTTTACTCAATGAAAGTATTTGATAAGTATTTGTATCAAATGCCCAATCTCCACTAAAAAATAAAAAGAAGTTGTTCTGAAACTCTCCTACATACCAATAGCCAACATCATTATCGTTTTCAAAATAATTGTTTTTTACAGTTCTGAGTGATTTAGTTTCATCATATTTATAAAAATCTTTCTTAAAATTTAATTCTAAATATCGCTTTAAAATTCCTACAGAATCATACAGTCCATTTTCTGACACTTCCTGAAGTTTAGCATTCACTAAGAAATCAATAATTTCTTCTTTTGAAAAATTTAGTTTATGGTTTAAATCTAATCGCTTAAACACTTTAACTTCATCCTCCTTAGATTCGAATTCAATTTCATTATTATGAATAATTTTATAACCTACCTTTTCTCTTATTCCAAATAATTTAGTTGAAAATTTTTTTCTGAATTTAAATTGAGCATCAAAAATAGTGTCATTAAAAAGTATTTTAGCTTTACTATTATCAAAATCAAAAACAATCCCGCTCACATTTTGAGTCCATTCATAGCCATATTCTGGAGAACGGTCATTTGAATACATCCAAACGCCTTTGATTTCTTTTGATTTACAAGAAACCAAAAGAATACTAACTACGACTATAATTATACTTTTTTTTATCATATAAGCCCCTTCGCTTTAAACTCTATATATTTATTAATCACATTTACGGTTAAGTATTTTGGCTTGGTTAAAATAGCATGCACACCTTTATTCTGTAATTCTTTTGCAATTAGTCGTTTTTCATAAACAAATTTTTCAGCAATTGTTTTATGATATACATCCTGTAAATCTTCGACATTGGTTGTAATTAAATCATCTAACTCTGTATTTTCAAAAAACACAACAACTAATAAATGCTGTTTTGCAATAGCCTTTAAAAAAGGCAATTGCCTTTTCATAGCACTCATATGTTCAAAATTTGAATATAAAATCAAGAGGCTTCTATGAGTGATTTTTCTTTTTATAATTGCATATAACAACCCGAAATCTGAATCAGTAAATTGAGTATCTATATTATACAATGCCTCATTAATTACGTTTAAATGTGTTTTTTTGTTACTTGCATGAATAATGGTTTCAACTTTTTTAGAAAAAGTAAGTAATCCAGATTTGTCGTTTTTTCTTAATGCAATGTTTGAGAATGCTAAAGTAGAATTAATAGCATAATCTAATAATTTTAATTTTTCAAATGGCATTTTCATCATACGCCCTGTATCAATAATAGAATAAATAGGTTGTGATTTTTCATCCTGGTATTGATTTACCATTAAATCTCCACGCTTTGCAGTTGCTTTCCAGTTTATGGTACGCACATCATCACCAGACACATATTCTTTTATCTGTTCAAATTCTAAAGTATGTCCAAGTCTTCTAATTTTTTTCATCCCAAATTCTGTCAATCTATTACTCATTGCTAAGAATTCATACTTCTTCATTTGGATATATGAAGGATAAACCGATACCATGGCCTCATCATTAAATTGATAGCGTTTAGAAATCATTTTTAAAGGTGATGAAACAAAAATATTTAGTTTTCCAAAATGATATTCACCACGCTCTACAGGCTTTACATCATACTCAAAATTATAATCTTCATTAGATTTTATTGATATCTTATATTCAAAATCTCGTTTTTGAAATTGTACGGGTAACTCATCAATAATTTTTGCATCAATAGCAAATGGATATTTATTTTGAAGTGTTATTGGAACAGGGTTTATATCAGAATTAGAAAATTTTTCAGTCAATAATCGTCTTGCATTTAACCCAGTTTTAAATCGGAATAGTATTAAGATATCAACTAAAAATAAAGTCCAAGTAATTAAAAACAATACCCATGAAACAACATAGAAAATAGGGACCCAAAAAGATAGCAAGAACAAACCAGCAATAACTGCTAATGCCCTAAAAAATCGTTCGTGTATGTATAATGCCTTTATAAGTTTCATTTTTAACTATGAGTTTCTCCTCGTTCCTTGTTCGAAATGACAAGTTATTAATTATCTAGGCACCTCTACAGATTGTACAATCATATCAATAACATTGTCTGTAGTTACACCTTCCATTTCTCTTTCAGGAGTTAAAATAATACGATGCCTTAATACCGGTAATAATATTTTCTTGATATCTTCTGGAATCACAAAATCACGGCCATTAATTGCTGCAAACGCTTTTGAAGCATTTAAAACAGCAATACTTGCTCTTGGAGATGCGCCCAAAAACAAATGCGGGTGACTACGCGTCTTAAAAATAATTTCAGCGATATAATTCACAATTTTAGCATCTACTATTACCTCTTGCACTTTACTCTTATAAATTAATAAATCTTCTTCAGTCAATACTGGCTCTATTAAAGTTTGAGGTAACACTCCTTTTCTATCATGATGTGTTTGTATAATTAAAACCTCTTCTTCTAAAGTTGGATATCCCACATCTATCTTAAACAAAAAACGGTCTAATTGGGCTTCTGGTAATGCATAAGTCCCTTCCTGCTCTATTGGGTTTTGAGTCCCTAACACCATAAACGGCGCGTCCATTTTATAGGTAGTTCCATCAATAGTTACTTGGCGCTCTTCCATCACTTCAAATAACGCTGCTTGGGTTTTTGCTGGGGCTCTATTTATTTCGTCAATCAAAACTAAGTTCGAGAAAATGGGCCCTGATTTAAATTCAAATTCTGAAGTTTTCATATTTAATATTGATGTTCCTAAAATATCACTTGGCATTAAATCTGGTGTGAATTGGATTCTGCTAAAACCTGTTTTTACCGTTTTTGACAACAATTTAGCGGTAATTGTTTTGGCAACTCCAGGTACACCTTCTATCAACACATGCCCATCAGATAGCAATGCTACCAATAGTAAATCCATGAAATTTTCTTGCCCAATTATTATTTTCGACAACTCAGATTTTATTTGATTTACAGCTTCTTTCAACTTACTTAAATCTATCCTGTTTTCAAAGTTTAGATTCTCATCTTGATTTGTGTTTTCTTGATTTTTCATATTCTTCTTTATTTTATCGAGGTTTTAAATTCCTCAATCAAAGCATTTAATTTTAATAATTCTTCCTTTGTGATAGTGTTTTTTATATGAACTTGATCACAATAATCAAACAATAATTTTATTTCTTTTTCTGACTTTCCACTTCTCGATGCAACGAATTTATAAAAAGTAACATCAATTTTATACGTTGGGATTCTCAATTTTAAACGAATAAAATCTAACAAATAATCAATGCGATGTTCAGCAATATTTTTATGCTCTGATTTTTCGTAATACATATTTGCAATGGTTCTAGAAAATGCTAAGGTTTGATTTTTTAAAGGAGTAACAATCGGTATAAAACGCTGCTTACGTTTCCCTTCAAAAATTACAAATAATAACACTCCAATTAATACTGTGTAATATGCCCATTTTAAATTTGGTGAGCTCAATAAATAATGTAATGGCGATGAAATACCTGATTTTCCTGATTTATAATATTCATCCCAATAAATAATTCCATCATTTTTTAAATACGATAATACATTTGTTGCATGCTGACTATTTACATTTAAAATTCCATAATTAGTAAAAGCTTCAGGAAATGTATGTAAGTAAAAATTTCCTTTTCCATACTGATACTTGATAAAGTTAACTCCTTCTTCAGTACGCTCATCATCTCCATCAAAATACCCTGTGATTCCTAGAACTGTTGTTTTTAAAGTATCAATTTCTGTAAAAACTTGATTGCTAAATTTTCTATCATATGAATATTCAATTGCAGGAAAATTCTTATTTACCAACTTAAAAAAAGGCTTCTCTTTTAAATTTGAAGTTACCAATTCTTCGGTTTTAATATTTAAGGTGTCTAACAAATAACGATGACAAGAAACAAAAACATCATTGCCTTTTTCAACAAAACTTAACACCCTATTTATCTCTGCTTTATCAAAAGACACTTTATTATTTATAAAAATATAGGTGCCAACTTTGGTGGTGTCTTCTAAAAAAACAAAAGGTGGGATTTTAACATCTACAACTTTCGCATCAGGAAAAATGGCGTCTAATTCTGTACGTAATACAAAAGTGCCAAACGGAATTTTATCCTTTTTCGCATAACTCGGAAACCAATTAATTGGTGTCGGCTTACTATATTCATAGAAAACAATCGCCAAAATTAAACTGACGAAAATGACCAAATATGTTTTTGTCTTTTTATCCAATTTATATCAATTCAGCAGTTAGCTTATTAAAATTCGATTCAATTTTCACAAACTCAATTTCATTAATTTCAAAATTACCATACCATACAAAATCATACAATCGGGTTAAATCGCTAAACTTTAAAGTGATGCTTTTCACGTTTATTTCTTTAATATAATCTTCATTGGTTTTTTGTTGCTCGTAAACAATCAATTCATTCTCTTGCAGTTTTTGTAACACCAATAAATAATAATACCTCACCGCCAATCGATAGTTTTGTTGAGCTACAGCTTTAGCAATCAATTCATAAATATTTTTATTAGAGATGATTTCTTCATCCTCAGTAATAAATACTTTTGCCTTTTCTGAATTACCAGAAATAATGCTATTGGTCTTCACTTTTAAGAAATATTTAATCGTCAAAATCAATACGACCAAAAGCACTAAGTATGGGATTATCCTTAGCAAAACAAGTAAAATTCCTGCCGCTGATTCTACTCCAAAAAACCACGAAAGTATTTTTCTCAGTATGCGTTTTATCCAACTCCAGATTGTACCAAAAAAGCCTTCTTCTTGATTTACAACTGTATAGTCAAAATCTTCATCTGCTTTATATTCTGCTAACTTATCTTTATCAAACTTTTTTATTTCAACACTACTATCCCTGTCAAAAGCAACCACAAGAGAGTCTTGCTGCGCTTGCACTGTAGTTGATAAAAGAAAAAATAATATGTAAAAACAAAGGCGGCTCATTCTTTACAAAGTACCTAGGCTATCAATCTGCTCAATGGTACCTGTTAAGTTTTTTTGTTCATTTAAATCAAAATAAATAAATACAGTTGTGATTAAAGTGATTGATGATAATAAAAATTGGCCTATATAAGATAAGACCATCAAACCTAAATAAATTGGGTCAGAAAACAAACCAAGCATAGCTGTTGGGTCATCTTGACCAATGTTTGTCATCACAGACCCCATTTGATAAATCATTGATGGTACTGAGAAAACCATCCCTAAAATACCAACTAATATACCAACAACAATCATAACTCCAAAAGTTTCCCACCAATGGTCTTTTATTAAAGTGAAGCTATGACTTATTGCATCACCTACACTTTTACCTTCAAATACTAAAATTGAAGTTCCTAAACTCAAAACAACACCTAAATATATCCCTGGCAAAAAACAAAGCATTGCGCCTATCATAACAATTAACATCATTAAAACTCCGAAACCAAAGAATTTCCAAAAGTTTTGATATACATTCTGTTTTATTTCATCAATATTAACAACCCCATTATTTTGGATATAACTTTTGATATAATACAATGAAGACATCTGAAGTAACACATAAAATACTATTCCTGCAAAAATAGCTACTGCCACAGCCAAAATCATTTCTAAACCATCAGTTGCTGAAAAATCATTACCAGTCGAAACTCCTTCTACCATGCCGCCTATTGACATCATATAATAGCCTAATGCTATAATCAACACCACCAGTGCTGGACCTGATATTTTAATGATTGTTCCAAAATAACCTTTCCAGTTTTGTCTAATAAATTGAAATGCATCTGTAATAATTGCACCTAAATCTCTGTGCTTTTTAAAATTGATTTGATTTACTGTTTCCATAAATTTCTAGTTGATTATTAATTTTTAAGCTATTTTTATTTATTTCTTTTGCCTTTCAATTACTACCCTAGGGTAAATAACATAATAATATATAATTATACTTAATGAGAGTACTATGATTAGTATTGCCAACCAATCTGGCATATCGGTATGACGCGTTACAAAGCCCTCTAAAAAACCTGCAACAATAAAAAATGGGATTGTACTTACCATAATCTTCAGTCCATCTTTTATACTTCTCTTAAACGATTCTAATCTAGTATATGTGCCAGGAAACAGGATGCCGTTTCCTAAAACAATTCCTGCACATCCTGCAATTACAATTACTGATATTTCTATTGTGCCATGAATCCAAATAGTCCTTGATGATTCCCATAACATTCCGTTGTCATAGAAAAAATATAAAAACGAGCCTAACATTACTCCGTTACGCATCATTATAAAAATAGTACCTACAGAAAGTAAGATGCCCATTAAAAATGCATACATCGCCACTTTAATATTGTTAATGGTAATACTGATAAACATATTTAACTCATTTGCTTGCTTATACACCGCCATCGGATCTCTATTTTCAATATTTTCTAATGTCATATTTACATACCCATCACCTAAAATTAAACGAACAAAATCTGAATCAACAGATGCTGAATATGCCCCAACAATTGCAAAAAACACAAATACAATAAATGAAATTGCCAATTGTTTTTGGTGATGATAAAAAGCTAACGGAAACTCTGTTTTAAAAAATAAAACAATTCTATTATTTCCTTCTTTTTTTGTTTTATAAATTTTTTGATGCGCATTAGACGCAATAGAATTTAAATAAACTGCGGTATTGCTATTTGGATAAAAAGTTTTAGCATAACTCAAATCATCTGTAATTTCGATATACAAATCAGAAAGTCTATCCGGAGAAATTTCTTTAGATTTTGCAAGCACGTCCTCAAACAATTGCCATCGTTCTTTATTCTTTTTCACAAAGGATGCTTCGCGCATATATTTTTCTGAAGTCTAGTTAGTTAATAAAAATGATATTTTTATTAATTGAAAAACAATCAAAAAAAGATTTTGTTATTCAATTATTAAATATGATTTTTACTGTTCCTCAAATAAACGCAAAAATGGATAATTTTCAAATAGAAACAGCACAAAATGTTGGCATCAACCAAAATGTTGCACATCTTACCACACGCATAGGTTCTTATCTAATTGATGGTTTATTTATTGCGGCATACTATATTGCTATTTTACTTATTCTTGGTTCCATTGATGTAAACCCATTTGAAAATATAGCTTTAGGAGCATTACTAGGTTTACCTATCTTTTTTTATAGCTTGACTTTTGAAATTTTGTGGAACGGACAAACTCCTGGTAAACGTATCAATAAAATTAGGGTCGTAAAAATTGACGGATCTAAACCAACCTTAGGAAGCTATTTATTGCGCTGGATTTTACGAATAATTGATATTAGCATTACATCTGGATCAGTGGCAATCTTAACCATTTTACTCAACGGAAAAGGACAACGTTTAGGTGATTTAGCTGCAAGCACTACAGTAATAAGTGAAAAAAAACGCGTGAGTATTATAAATACTTTAGCTGTTGACATTCCTGCAGATTACAAACCAACGTATCCGCAGGTAACAACTTTATCAGACTCGGATATACAGACAATTAAAAACTTATATCACAAAGCTAAAAGAGAAGGCAATCACAAAGTTATTTTAAAAATAAATATAAAACTAACCGAATTACTAGATACAAAACCAGAAGAACAACCTATTGACTTTATTGCAACAATAATTAAAGATTATAATTATTACACACAAAATATGTAAAGCAAAACTAAATGGAAACAAAAAACCCGAAATTGAGAATTCAATTTCGGGTTTTTTAATATTTTAAGACTTAGTTTAATTACTCAAATTTAGTCTCCATTTTGATATAATCTAAAAACTCTCTCTTAGTATCTTTGTTTTTAAACTTGCCACCAAACTCTGATGTTACGGTGCTACTGTCAATATCTTTTACACCTCTAGAATTTACACATAAATGTTTAGCATCAATCACACAAGCAACATCTTGGGTACCCAAGGCTTCTTGCAATGCCTGTACAACTTGCATTGTTAAACGCTCTTGTACCTGTGGTCTTTTTGCAAAATACTCTACAATACGATTCATTTTAGAAAGCCCTATTACATTCCCTTTAGAGATATATGCAATATGTGCTCTACCAACAATTGGTAACAGGTGATGCTCGCAAGTAGAATAAACAACAATGTTTTTTTCTACCAACATTTCACCATACTTGTAATTGTTATCAAAAGTTGATAAATGTGGTTTATTCTCAGGATTCAATCCCGAAAACAATTCATTTACAAAAGATTTTGCAACACGTTTTGGTGTACCTTGAAGGCTATCATCCGTCAAATCCATACCCAATGTATCTAAGATTTCATATACATTTTTTTGAATACGCTCAATCTTTTCAGCATCGGTCAAATCAAAAGCATCTGCACGCAAAGGTGTTTTTGCTGATGACCCCACGTGGTCTTCTCCTAAATCTTCAATATTTTTATTCCTCATTCCGTTTTTAACTTCAAACATAACTCTTGTTTATGGTCGGCAAATTTACAAATTAATTCAGTGTTTTTATCAATTCACTTAAACTACATTCACTTTGATTGCTTGTATTCATATTTTTTAATGTAAACACCTCTCCTTCAACCTTTGCAACAACAAATTCAATAGCTCTATTACTCACATATTTCCACTGTTTCTTTTGTTGTTTGTTACTTAAAGCAACGTCCGGAAATATTTCGCATTTAATATTCTCTTTTCTTAATCTATTAATTGCTTTTAAGGATGATAATTGTTGCTGCTCATCAAAATTTAAAAACAATACTTTTGGTTTTGGCAATTCAACAGACTCAAATAAATTCAACTCTTCTAGCACTAAATAAATACGATCTAGTCCAAATGATATACCTACACCACTCACATCTTTCAATCCAAAGATTCCGGTTAAATCGTCATAACGACCTCCTCCTCCTAAGGATCCTATCTTTACTTCTTTCGGAGCCGACACTTCAAAAATAGCACCTGTATAATAATTAAGTCCTCTAGCCAACGTCACATCAATTTCTAAACTAGCTGATTGCAATCCTAAAGCTTCAATTGAATCAATTACAAATTGTAATTCTTTAACTCCACTCAAACCTTCGTCGGAAGTTTGTAACATCCCTTTCAATTGATTTAATTTTTCTGAATTAGACCCCGAAAAATTAAACAAAGGCTGCACTTTATCAATTGCATCTTGAGTAATTCCTTTTGACAACATTTCATTAATTACGCCATCAACTCCAATCTTATCCAACTTATCCAACGCTACGGTAAAGTCTATTAATTTATCAGCGGCACCAATTACCTCAGCAATTCCTGACAGTATTTTTCTGTTGTTCATTTTGATACAAACCCCAGATAATTTTAACTTAGTAAATACATCATCATACAATTGGACAAAGGCTACTTCTTGCACTAAACTTTTGCTACCAACTACATCAGCATCACATTGGTAAAACTCTCTAAATCTTCCTTTTTGTGGTCTATCCGCTCTCCAAACTGGTTGAATCTGATAACGCTTAAAAGGGAAAGAAATATCGTTTTGGTGTTGCACCACATAACGTGCAAACGGAACCGTTAAATCATAACGTAAGGCTTTTTCGGAAATCTGACTTGTTACTTTTAAACTGTTCTTGTCATTCAATAATTGTACATCTGCTTTCTTTAAATAATCTCCAGAATTTAATATTTTAAAAATCAAACGGTCACCTTCTTCACCGTATTTCCCCATCAAAGTAGATGAGTTTTCAAAACTTGGAGTTTCGATTGGTTGAAATCCGAAATTTTCAAAAGATGATTTTATGACGCTAAAAATGTAGTTGCGTTGTGCAACTTGCATTGGAGAAAAATCTCTAGTTCCTTTTGGAATACTTGGTTTCATATTTTTTATGTGATGTAAACAGCAATGAATTTAATTGCAAATATCCGAAAAATTAAATTGGATTTAATACTGTACTCTTGGAATTTATTTTTGAAATTTGACGTTTTATTTACGAAGTAAATCTCTTGCTTTTTCTAAATCTTCTATGGTATCAATCCCTATAGGCTGCTGTGTTGTTTTTACCATTTTTATTTTCATTCCGTTGGCAATAAATCGTAACTGTTCTAGCTTTTCTGTTTGTTCTAAATTGTTTATTGGCAATTGAGTTCCTTTTAATAAGGCTTCTTTTCTAAAGGCGTAAATTCCGATATGTTTAAAATAGTCAACCGATTGATTATCTCTTGAAAATGGAATCACAGACCTACTAAAATACAATGCACATTCATTTACATCCGTCACTACTTTTACATTGTTTGGATTGTTAATTTCGTTTTCATCGTCTAACTTAAACATCAAAGAAGCAATGTCAATTTTAGTATCAACGTCATCAACAAAAACAGCTAATAAATCGCGTAAAGAAATATCATCAGTAAATGGTTCATCACCTTGAACATTAACCACAATATCGGCATCAATATTTTTAATAGCTTCTGCAATTCTATCTGATCCAGATTGATGTTCTTCTATACTCATAATTGCTTTGCCTCCATTAGAAACAATCTCATCAAAAATCAATTCACTATCGGTAACTACATACACCTCGTCAAAAAGATTTGTTTTTTTTGCTGCTTCAAAGGTTCTGACAATTACAGATTTTCCGCCTAAATCTTGTAGTAATTTTCTAGGAAAACGTGCTGCTTCTAATCTTGCAGGAATCATGGCAATTACTTTCATCTGTTTATTTCTTTTCAATTTTATGTTTTAACCTTAGGCGGTTCATAGAGGCATTCAACTCAAACCCAAGTAATAGTATGATGGAATTTAACCAAATAAAAAGCATTAAGATTAATAGGGTTCCTATTGAGCCATATAGCTGGTTATATTGAGCAAATTTTTCTACATAAATACCAAATAAATAGAACATTAATAAAGTAAGCAAGGTTGTTAAAATTGCTCCAGAAGTAAAGAAAGAACGTTTTCTTAAATCTTTAACTCCATAATTATACAATATAGAAACGCCTGTATAAATCATTGCTATTAAAAACATGACCCTTCCAATTTCTATCCAAAACACATCATCACTTACCCAACCACTTGCTTTTAAATTTGCGATTCCTACTTGAAAATATATCATCATAGCAATGGTAAAAAGTAAAAGCAATGACAAAATAATAGACACACCCATAGCTATAAAAAATTGTTTGATAATACTTCGAGTTACCTTTACATGGTATGAATATTCGAAGCCTCCAAAAATGGCATTGACCCCATTAGTCATTAAAAAAATAGTTGTTACAAAACCAAAAGACAAAAGACCATTGTACCGGTTGTTAAAAATATCATTCACAACTCCATCAACAGAATCAGCTGTAGTTGGTGGCAGTGACTCTTTTAAAAAATCCATAAAATAATCTTGAAGTCCATCAATATTTAAAATTGGAATCAAGGTTAAAATAAAAAGTAAAAACGGAAATAACGCCATAAAGAAACTAAATGCAATTGCCCCTGCTCGAGATGTCAATGCTCCATTTACAATTCCGATAATATACATTTCTAGCAAGTCATATAAAGACATTCCTTGTAGTCCAGGTATTTTGATTTTCATGGTAAATTTTACCAACAATCTCAATACTGGAATTTTAAGCAAGTTATTTTCTATTTTTTTTGTCATCCTTTAAAGGTGCAAAGTGTCAAAGTCTCTCATTAAAAAGCTTTCAAACTCAAATCCATATTATAAATTGAATGTGTTAATGCTCCCGACGAAATATAGTCTACACCACATTCGGCATATTTTCTAAGTGTTTCCTCTGTGATTCCTCCACTTGATTCTGTTTGACATTTATTGCCAATTAATTCAACAGCCTTACGAGTATCTTCATAATTAAAATTATCTATCAAAATTCTGTGAACCCCTTCAGATTTTAATATTTCTTTAATCTCGTTAAGACTCCGTGCCTCTACAATTATTTTTAAATCGAGATGCAAATCATCTAAATAAGTATTTGTCTTTTCAATTGCTTTGGTTATTCCGCCAGCAAAATCGATATGATTGTCTTTGAGCATTATCATATCGTACAAAGCAAAGCGATGATTTTCTCCACCTCCAATTTTTACTGCCCATTTTTCGATAGCTCTAATTCCGGGAGTTGTTTTTCTAGTATCTAAAATTTTAGTATTTGTGCCTTTTAGTAAATCCATATAAAAAGCAGTTTTAGTTGCTATGGCACTCATGCGCTGCATAGCATTTAATACCAAACGCTCAGACTTTAAAATAGATTGCGAACTCCCAGAGACAGTTAAAACAACATCTCCATGAGTTACTTCTACACCGTCTTGTATCAAAACATCAACCTGTAAATTTGTATCTACAAAATTAAAAATCATTTTTGCAAATTCCACTCCCGCAATAACTCCAGTATCTTTTACCAATAGTTTTGCTTTGCCATTTTCTAACTCTGGAATACAAGCTAATGAACTATGATCGCCATCACCAACATCTTCTCTAATGGCATTTGTAATTATGAGTTGTAATTCTTTTTGAAACTGTTGTTCGGAAATCATCAATAATAAACTTTCGATTAGTACAAAAATACCTTTTATCTTTACAACATGAAAATAAAACTACTCGCTATTGGTAAGACCGATGATAAAAATTTAATCCAGTTAATTGATACTTATCAAAATAGGTTAAAGCATTATGTGAAATTTGAATTACAGCTAGTGCCCGATATCAAGAATGTTAAAAATTTATCAGAAAAACAGCAAAAGGAAAAAGAAGGAGAATTGATTTTAAAGCAATTACAACCTACTGACCAACTCATTTTGTTAGACGAAAAAGGAAAAGAGTTTCGATCAAAAGAGTTTTCTAATTACTTACAAAAGAAAATGAATAGCGGAATTAAACAACTCGTTTTTGTAATTGGTGGTCCTTACGGATTTTCAGATACCGTTTACCAAAAAGCACAAGGTAAAGTGTCTTTTTCTAAAATGACCTTCTCTCATCAAATGATTCGACTATTTGTTGTTGAGCAAATTTATCGTGCATTTACCATTTTAAAAAACGAACCTTATCATCATGAGTAGAATCCAAAAAAATCCAACAAGTTTAAACTCATCGGATTTTTCTTAATTGTCATTCCCGCTTTTGCGGGAATCTATTTTATTATTTTATGGATTCCCATTTTCATGGAAAAGACAGACTAATATTAACTTACTGCTTCTAATGCTTGATTAACATCCCAAATAATGTCTTTTACATCTTCTACACCAATTGACAATCTCACTAATTTATCAGTAATATTCATACGCTCTTTTTGCTCAGCATCTACTCCAGCATGTGTCATCGAATTTGGATGTTGCACCAAACTTTCTGTTCCTCCTAAACTCACTGCTACTTTCATCAACTGCAACGCATTTATAAATTGGAATGCTTCTTTTTCGCCTCCCTTAATATTAAAAGAAATCATTCCTCCAGGAGCAGAACATTGCTTTTTATAGATAGTGTATTGCTCAGAACCTTCTGGCAACAAACCTAAATAGCTCACGCTTTCAACCTTGTCTTGCTTTGATAAATATACTGCAACTTCTTGTGCATTTTTTGTTTGTTGTGACATTCTCACTTTCAAAGTTTCTAAGCTTCGCATCAACAACCAAGCTGTATTAGGACTAATCATATTCCCTAAAAATGTACGTAAAACTTTAACCCGATTCATCACTTCTTGGTTTCCTAAAACCGCACCAGCTATTACATCACTATGTCCGCCAATATATTTAGTAGCTGAATAAAGTACCAAATCTGCTCCATGTTTTAGTGGGTGTTGCCAAAGCGGTCCCATAAAGGTATTATCAACTGCTACTATTACTTTATTCTCATCAGTAGAAAATTCTTTAGCCAATATAGAATACGCCTCAATATCAACCATATCATTGGTTGGGTTCCCAGGTGTTTCTAAATAAAACATTGCCAATTTATCTGCTTTACCAGATTGCTCTATTATAGATTTTATCTCTTCAACAGATTGGTCCGCAAAAACTCCAATACTCTCAATTCCAATTTTTGACAAAAAGTGCTCAATAAAATGATTAGTCCCTCCATAAGTTGGATGTGTATATACCAATAAATCTCCTGGTTTTAAAAACTCTAAGAATACGGTACTAATTGCAGCCATTCCACTTTCAAAAGTAGCACAGTCATCTGCTTCATCCCATAAACACAAACGTTTTTCTAGAATTTCTAAATTTGGATTATTGATTCGGCTATAAATTAACCCCATTTCTTCTGAGGCTTCTTTTTCTCTAATTCCGTAAGCAACTTCAAAGAATGCTTTTCCTTCTTCAGCTGTATTAAATACAAAAGTAGAGGTGTTAAATATTGGACATTTGATAGACCCTTCGGACAAAGATGGTTTGTAACCGTGAGACATCATTTTACTTTCTGGACTAAATTTATGTGAGTTCATCATGATAATATTTTTATCAAAAGTACTCATTAAAGTAATATCTTCTTTATATTACGCCTAATTTGGATTATTACACTAGTAATACTATTTTTACAGATTATATATCTTACGCTATTGACTTGCGAAAGATGAAATAGAAAAATATTCTGCCTTATGCTAGATCAAACAGATAAAAACATTTTAAAACACTTACAATCCAACGGAAAAATCACCATCAAAAAGTTAGCATCTAAACTAAATTTAACGGCTACCCCAATTTTTGAACGTATCAAGCGGTTAGAAAATGAGGGGTATATATCATCATATAAAGCTATTTTGAATCGAAAAAAAATAGGATTACAACTGGTTGCTTTTTGTAATATTTCTCTCAAAAGTCATGAAACTAACTATATTTCAAAATTCGAAAAAGATATTTTACAATTTGACGAAGTGATTGAGTGTTATCATATTGCCGGTATGTTTGACTATTTAATAAAGGTGATGGTTTTTGATATGGATGCTTACCAACATTTTGTAGCTAAAAAGCTTGCCTCAATTGAAAATTTAGGGCAAGTGCAATCTGCATTTGTCATGACCGAAGTTAAATCTGAATTGAATCTTCCAGTACATTAAAATTAGTATTACATTTGTTTTATGAAAATAGTTTTTGCTACAAATAACCCCAATAAATTAGAAGAGGCTCAAGAGTTACTTCCTTTTTTTAATATAGTGGGTTTAAAAGATATTGGTTGCAATGAAGATATTCCTGAAACTGAAAATACATTGAAAGGAAATGCCAAACTCAAAGCTACATTTGTAAAAGAAAAGTTTGGTGTCAATTGTTTTTCTGATGACACTGGTTTAGAAGTTGAGGTTTTGGATGGTGCACCAGGAGTTTTTTCTGCTCGTTATGCAGGAGCATCTGCAAATGCTGAAGAAAACATGAATAAATTATTAGTTGCTCTAAAAAACAAAACAAATAGAAAGGCACAATTTAGAACGGTAATTGCGCTAGCTTTTGATGGTGAAGAATTTACTTTTGAAGGCATTTGTAAAGGCACAATATTAGAAAATAAAGTTGGAGAAAAAGGATTTGGATACGACCCTATTTTTATACCAGAAGATTCTGATAAAACATTTGCTGAAATGTCTATGGAAGAAAAAAGCACTATTTCTCATAGAGGAAAAGCAATTAAAAAACTAGTTACCTTTTTGCACACACTTCGATTTTGAATCTACAAAAATCATATCATATTACTTTTGTGTTTCTTATTATTTCGCTTATTGCTATTTGGTTTTTAAATATTAGTCTCGGCTCTATTTCAATACCATTTAAAGATATATTCTCTTCAATTTTCGAAGGCACTGCAAGTAAAGATTCTTGGTATACCATTGTTGTAAATGTTAGAATCCCAAAAGCCATTGCAGCAATTATGGTGGGTGCAGGATTATCAGTCAGCGGTTTATTAATGCAAACTCTTTTTAGAAATCCACTTGCAGGCCCTTTTGTTTTAGGGATTAGCTCTGGGGCGAGTTTAGGAGTTGCATTGTTGATATTAGGAACTTCTCTTTTTGGTGGATTAGCCTTTTTAACCATCTCAAATTTTGGAATGGCAATAGCTGCGAGTTTGGGCTCCTTTTTAGTCTTATCAGCAGTATTAATAGCTGCAAATAAAATTAGAAACACCATGTCGATATTAATCATCGGATTAATGTTTGGTAGCTTAACCTCGGCAATAATAAGTGTACTTGCCTATTTTAGTAGTGCCGAACAATTGCAACAATTTATTTTTTGGGGATTTGGAAGCTTAGGGAATTTAAGCTGGAATGAACTCGCTATATTTAGTAGCTTATTTTTTGTTGGAATTGTTTTTGTATTATTTATTATTAAACCCTTAAACAGCATGTTGCTCGGTGAAAATTATGCAAAAAGCATGGGAGTTAATCTAAAAAAAACTCGAAATATCATTTTGATAATTACAAGTATTTTAACTGGTGTCATCACTGCCTTTTCGGGACCTATTGCGTTTGTAGGCTTAGCTGTACCTCATTTAACAAAATTAATTTTTAACACTTCTGATCATAAAATATTAATTCCGGCAGTATTAATTTGTGGAGCAATTTTAATGTTGATTGCAGATATGATTGCGCAATTGCCTTTAAGTGAATATACACTACCAATCAATGCGATTACCTCTTTATTTGGAGCACCAATTGTGATTTGGTTATTGGTTAGAAAAAGAAAAATTTATGTGTAAGATTGAGAGATTAAACGATTAAATATTTGAAAGATCCAAATAAACATAATATCCTAATAACTAAAAATTTAACTATTGGCTATGCTGATAAGAAAAAGGAAACAATCATTGCATCTAATTTAAATATTGAATTGCGAAAAGGGAAATTTGTTTGTATTCTCGGTAAAAATGGAATAGGAAAATCTACGCTATTAAGAACGCTGTCAAAAGTACAGCCCATACTCTCAGGTAATATTCTAATACATGATAAAAAATTAAATTCTTATTCAGAAACTGAATTGTCTAAAACCATGAGCTTAGTACTTACCGAAAAATTACCCGAAAGTAATTTAACTGTTTTTGAACTAATTGCCTTAGGAAGACAACCCTACACCAATTGGTTAGGTACATTAACAAAAAAGGATGTTGACAAAGTTTATGAAGCAATGTGCTTAACAAAAATTGAACACTTGTCACAAAAAAAATATTACGAATTAAGCGATGGACAGTTACAGCGCGTTCTAATTTCTAGAGCCTTATCACAAGAAACTGAATTGATTATTTTAGATGAACCTACAGCACATTTGGATGTTTTGTACAAAATGGAATCCTTTAAATTATTGAAAGAACTGGCTTCTAAATTAAATAAAACTATCATTATTTCTACACACGAAATCCATTTGGCACTACAAACTGCAGACGAATTATGGTTGATGACAGATGATGAGTTTATTACTGGCACTCCAAAAAAATTAATAGAAAATAAAAGTATAGAAAAACTATTTTCACCTGAAACTGTGCATTTTGATTTTAATCAGCAACAGTTTATTTTAAATCAAAAATGAATAATGTTAAATCCCTTTTAACGAATTGGATAAAAATAAAATATTAGTATTTTTACAACCTTACACATCCCAAATAACATGAAAAAAATATTTATTGCCCTTATTGTTCTAGCCACCTTTTTAGCTTGTAAATCAAACATAAAAACCACAAGCACTGACTTGACATCTAGCTCTGAAATCATCACCAAATTTGGAAACACCATCAATACAGCTGATGTAAAAGAACATATTTATGTTTTAGCATCTGATGCATTTGAAGGAAGACAAACTGGAGAAAGAGGCCAAAAAATGGCTGCTGAATATTTAGCAGATCAATATAAAAAGTTTGGTATATTAGGAATCAACGGGGCTGATGATTATTATCAATATATACCGGTTGAAGACTTAAATAACAAATCAGAAAACTCGTCAGAAAATGTAATTGCTTTTATTGAGGGGTCAGAAAAACCAAATGAAATTTTGGTAATTTCTTCACATTATGATCATTTGGGAATTCATGATAATGAAACTTTTTTTGGCGCTGATGATAATGCCTCAGGTACAACTGCTGTGTTAGAAATAGCACAAGCTTTTGCTAACGCAAAAAAAGAAGGGTATGGTCCAAAACGCTCAATTTTATTCGTAAATTTTACGGGTGAAGAAAAAGGACTGTTAGGTTCAAAATATTTTTCTAATAACCCTGTATATCCTCTTAAAAATATGATTGCAGGCTTAAATATTGATATGATTGGCAGAATCGGAAAAGAACGCGAACCTAATGATGACAATTATGTATATGTAATTGGTGCTAACAGGTTGAGCTCAGAATTGCACAACATTAACGAAAAGGCAAATACAACTTATACACATTTGGAATTGGATTATACCTATAATGAGCTAGATGACCCGAACAAATTTTACAACAGATCTGATCATTACAATTTAGCAAAACACAACATTCCCATTATATTTTACTTTAATGGAGTACACGCAGATTACCACAAAGCAACTGACACTAAAGAAAAAATTAATCTAGAATTATTGAAAAAACGTGCTCAATTGGTTTTTTATACTGCTTGGGAAATTGTGAATAGAGAAGATAGGCTAGTAGTTGATAAGGCAAGTGTGTTAGTTAAGAGCTAAGAGTTGAAAATTATGAATTAGGGTTTTGTTTTTTAACTTTGAAAACTTAGTGCATTATTTTAAAAAGCACTTCTTTCAAAATATCGCCCTTAAGCAATGAAGATGCACCCACACCTTTACTTTTTAAATCGGCATCACGTAACAATCCTATAATTTGTGAAACTTTACGCATCGGATAATTATGAGCAGCTTTGATATAATCATCCACAAAATAAGGATTCACTTTCAATGATTTTGCAACTGCACCTCTTGATTTATCCTTTAAACCATGGTATTGCAACACTTGAACAAAAAAACTGTGCAATAAAGAAACGGTCATTACAACTGGGTGGCTCTTTTGGTTATGCGCAAAATAATTGATGATTTGGTTTGCTTTAACTACTTGCTTCTCTCCTACTGCTTTTCGCAATTCAAATACATTAAAATCTTTGCTAATACCAATATTTTCTTCAATATGTTTTGCAGTGATAGTATTGTTCTCCGGAATTACAACCATCAACTTATCTAACTCATTACTTATTTTATTTAAATCATTGCCTAAAAACTCAACCAACATTTGAGTTGCTTTTGGTTCAATTTCATAATTTTTTCCTGCCAATACTTTTCGAATCCATTCTGCTATTTGATTATCATACATTTTTTTGCTCAAAAACAATTCTCCCGATTTAGCAACAGCCTTTGCTAATTTCTTACGTTTATCAAGTGTTTTATATTTATAACACATCACCAAAACAGTAGTTGGTGTTGGGTTGGTAGCATACGTCACTAAATTTTCAATAGTTCTTGATAATTCTTGAGCTTCTTTCACAACAATTACTTGTCGTTCAGCCATCATCGGAAAACGTTTAGCGTTAGATACAATCTCTTCTATCGAAACATCGCGACCATAAAGCACCATTTGATTGAAGCCCTTTTCCTCTTCTGTTAAAATGGATTTTTCGATATACTCCGAAATTTTATCAATATAGTATGGCTCTTCTCCCATTAAAAAATAAATGGGTTTGATATCTCCTCGTTTTATATCAGCAACTATTTCTCTTACTCCTACCATTAATAAATAAAAATTAGCATTTTTGCAGTATGCACAAATTGAATTTACCTTCGTATCAATTCAAAATCAAAAGTAGCGAAAATAAGCAACTAATTTTTGATACACTCCGAAAAAAATATGTGGTCTTAACTCCCGAAGAATGGGTGCGTCAAAATTTTGTTCAATATCTGATTAAAGAGAAGAATTATCCCAGTTCTTTGATTGCCATAGAAAAGCAATTGACCATAAACACTTTAAAAAAGCGATTTGATATTTTAATTTTTAATACTAATGGTAGCTCAAAAATTATTGTTGAATGTAAAGCCCCTACAATTAAAATTACTCAAGACACATTTGATCAAATTGCGCGCTATAACTTAAAACTCAATGCTGATTATTTAGTTGTTACCAACGGATTGACACATTTTTCTTGTGAACTTGACAACCTAAATGAAAAGTATATTTTCTTAAAAAAAATTCCTGAATACAGTCCCAAATAAATTAACTCACTAGACTCTAACAGGTTATAAATAATTTAAAAATAAATAAAATAATTCCTTATATAATTGTGGGAGAGAATATTTTTATTACTTTTGCAACTTAATATTATTTATTTTTAATGAAAAACGGTACAGTAAAATTCTTCAACGAATCTAAAGGATTTGGATTCATTATCGAAGAAGGTTCAAACAACGAGTACTTCGTACACATCTCTGGCTTAGTTGACAGAGTTGCAGAAGGAGACACAGTTGAATTTGAATTAAAAGAAGGGAAAAAAGGTTTAAACGCTATTGACGTTAAAGTAATCTAATCATTACTAATCTTTTTAGATCAAATCAAAGTCCATTTAATTATGGACTTTTTTTATGCCCAATATTTTCAATTAATGTATGTTTGCAACATTGAAATTAGCGGTCGTCATATTAAATTGGAATGGTCAACAATTGTTACAACAATTTTTACCCTCTATACTCCAACATAGCAAAATTGCTCATTGCACTATTTATGTTGCCGATAATGCATCTACTGATGATTCTATTGCTATAGTCAAAAAAGAATTCCCTTCTGTACACATTATTAAAAATATAGAAAATGGTGGCTATGCTAAAGGCTATAATGAGGCATTAAAAAGTATTGATGCTGATATTTTCGCTTTGGTAAATTCAGATATTAAAGTAACTGAAAATTGGCTATCTCCAATTGTTACTGAATTTAAAATACATGAAAATACGGCTATAATTCAACCAAAAATACTATCTCACAAAAACAAAGAAAATTTTGAATATGCAGGTGCAGGTGGTGGTTTTATTGACAAATATGGATTTCCTTTTTGTAGAGGGCGTATTTTTAATCATCTTGAAAAAGATACCAATCAATACAATGATACCCAACAAATATTTTGGGCTTCTGGTGCTTGCTTATTTATTAGAGCATCTGTTTTTAAAGAATTAAATGGTTTTGACGAGCATTTTTTTGCTCATCAAGAAGAAATTGATTTGTGTTGGAGAGCACATAATATTGGATATCAAGTTAAATATGTAGGCACCTCGACTGTATATCATATCGGTGGAGCTACCTTAAAAGAATCTAATCCACATAAAACATTTTTAAATTTTAGAAATAGCCTTTTTGTATTGGCTAAGAATCTGCCAAAAAAATCATTGTTTCCTAGATTATTTATCCGGCTAGTATTTGATGGAGTTGCCGGAGTTTTCTTTTTTCTAAGGCTAAAACCAATCCATACCTTTGCAATTATTAAAGCCCATTTTAATTTTTATGCAGGATTAAATGAAATACTTAAAAAAAGAAATACTACCAATAAAGAGAACTACTATTATACAAAAAGTATTGTTTGGCAACATTTTATAAAAGGAGTTAAATTGTTTTCGAAAATTAAAAAGGTTTAAAGAATATCTAAACTTCCTTTACCTTCTCTAACTACTACAGGCTCATCATCAGTTAAATCAATAACAGTCGATGCATGATTATCTCCATAACCACCATCTATCACTACATCTACTTTAGATGCCCATTTTTCAAAAATTAATTCTGGATCTGTAGTGTATTCAACCACTTCATCATCATCATGAATAGAAGTTGATATAATTGGATTACCTAAAGCAGATACAATTGCTTGGGCAATAGAGTTATCTGGAACTCTGATACCTACTGTTTTTTTCTTTTTAAAAACCTTCGGAAGGTTGTTATTTCCAGGTAGGATAAATGTATATGGCCCTGGTAGTGCTCGTCTTAAAATTTTATACGTTGGCGTATCTATTTGACGTACATAATCAGACAAATGACTTAAATCATTACATATAAAAGAAAAGTTTGCTTTTTCTAATTTTACACCCTTGATACGTGCAATACGCTCTAAAGCCTTAGTGTTTGTTATATCACAACCTAACCCATAAACCGTATCTGTTGGATAAATTACCAAACCTCCCTTTTTTAAAACAGCCACTACCTTGTCTATTTCTTTTGGGTTTGGATTTTCTGAATAAATTTTAATGAGTTCTGACATTTTATCCTACATTTGGTTTTTAAATAAATTCTATGCTACATCAATCCACTCACAAATTTAGTAAATTCCTATTTGCAAGTCTTATTATTCTGTTTATTTCTTCCTGTTCAACAGACAATAATATCGAAGAAGGAGGAACACTTCCATTAGAAGCAACTGAACTATTAAATGTTTCTTATGGTGTTAATGCTTCTCAAAAATATGATTTGTATTTACCTGCGAATAGATCAAATTTAATAACTAAAGTTTTTGTATTAGTACATGGAGGTTCATGGGTTGGTGGTGATAAAGATGATATGAATTTTTTGGTAGATCAATTAAAGCTCAGCTATCCAGATTATGCTATCGTAAATATTAATTACAGATTAGCCTCTATTGGCAATTCTCCTTTTCCGATGCAATTAAATGATATCGCCTCAGTAATTTTAGATTTAGAAAACAATGAAGAGTCTTATCAAATTACAGATGATTTTGGATTTATTGGTGTAAGTGCTGGAGCACATCTATCAATGGTATATGCTTATAATTTAGATTCTGATATACACTTTGTAAGTAGTATTGTTGGGCCAACGAATTTTACTGACCCTAGCTATACAGATGATCCTACTTTTGAAAATTTTAGAATTGGTATGGAGTTGATGACTGGAGTCAGTTTTGCAAACAATCCACAATTTTATGAAGACTATAGCCCATACCATATTGCTACAGTAACTTCACCTCCTACTATACTATTTTATGGAGGTCAAGATGAATTAGTACCTACATCGCAAGGTGTAGAAATGCATGCAAAATTAGATGAATTAGGTGTTACCAACGAGTTTACACTATATGAAAATGAAGGTCATGGCTGGGAAGGAGATAGTTTTAACGACACCTTAAATAAATTATCTGTTTTTATTGATACTCATTTTTAAAATAAAAATCTGCTCAAAAGAACAGATTTCTATTATAATCTTCAGGTTATAGGGTTCCTATTTTCTATGGAATTACAAACTAAATAAGTCTTAACTTTCAATCAATCTAAACCCTTCACCATGAATGTTTAGGATTTCAACATTTTCATCAAGTTTTAAATATTTTCTCAATTTGGCAATATACACATCCATACTTCTTGATGTAAAGTAATTATCATCTCTCCAAATTTTTGTCAAGGCTAATTCTCTAGGCATCAAATCATTCTTATGAACAGCTAACATTTTTAACAACTTACTTTCTTTAGGCGATAATTTAATAGCCTCTTGACCATCAAAAGACAAATGACGTAGTTTAGAGTTTAAATGAAATTTTCCAATTTCAAATTCAAATATATCTGCTTCAATAGGCTTGTCTGATTCCTTTCGCTGCAAAATAGCTTTCATCTTATATAGCAACACTTCAGAATCAAATGGCTTGTTTAAATAATCATCAGCACCAGCTTGATATCCTTTTAACACATCCTCTTTCATCGTCTTTGCTGTTAAGAAAATAATTGGCACCTCAGAATTAGTTGATCTGATATCTTTTGCTAATGTAAACCCATCCTTGCGAGGCATCATTACGTCTAAAATACACAAGTCAAAATCATTGTTTTTAAACATAATTAACCCTTCCAATCCATCTTTGGCATGCGTTACAACATAATCGTTAAGCATCAAATAATCTTTTAATACAGTTCCAAAATTTGGGTCATCTTCTACTAATAATATTCTCTTGTTTTCCATAAAGTATGTTTTTAAATTAAAGGCAGTTTTATAATGAATGTGGTTCCTTTTCCCTTCTCACTTTCAACATAAACTGTACCCTGATGATGTTCTACTATTTTTTTTACATATGAAAGTCCTAAACCATGCCCTTTCACATTATGAATATTTCCTGTCTCTTCTCTATAAAATTTCTTAAAAATATTTTTCTGAACATTTTTACTCATGCCCATTCCTTGATCTTTTACTTTTAATATGATATTTTTTACAGTATTCTCTGTTGACACCTCAATGGTCGGAGATTCTGGTGAATACTTAATCGCATTGTCTAAAATATTTACAATTACGTTTGTTAAATGAAACTGATTTGACAATATTTCTGATAATTCAGCATTTAATTGTGATGTGATTTTTCCTCCTCTATTCTTAATTAACAAATCTACATGTGTCAATGCTTCCTCAATCATATCATGTAAATCATCTACTTCCATCTCAATATCTAACTGGTTTTTTTCTAGCTTAGAAATCCTCAATACACTTTCTACTTGCGCATTCATTCGTTTATTTTCTTCTCCAATCATTTTCACATAACGCAACACCTTATCCTTATCATCTATAATTTTAGGATTTTTAATTGCGTCTAATGCCAAATTAATTGTTGCAATCGGAGTTTTAAATTCATGTGTCATATTGTTAATGAAATCAGTTTTAATCTCTGACAACTGCTTTTGTTTTATCATTTGATACAAAGAACTAATAAATGCCAAAATAATAACAATAATAAACAATGCTGAGAGTCCTAAAATTTTACCTACCGATGAAATTAAATAGTTTTTCTTATTAGGAAAACTTACATATAATTGATAATTACTCTTTCCATTATCATCAACAAAGAGCGGTACCATATATGTTTTGCTAGCATTCAATCTAAAATACCCAGATTTTAATTTTGTTGATAAATCATTATTATATACGCCATACTTAAATTCGGTTGTAATTCCTCTAATTGATAATTCATTACTCAAATTAAAAACTAACTCCTGATTACTCACTCTTAAGTAGATTGGCAATCTACTGTGCATAATACCCGATTGATGCTTTAAATTTAGTTTTTGATAATCTTCCAATTGCTCATACTTCACAAAATGTTCATCAGCTGGCAAATCATGAATATCTTCATCAGAAGAAACTTGATTTTTTACAAGAGTAAATTCTTCTTTACTATAAATCCTCTTCAAATCAATAGAATCGTTTTCAAAGAACTCTGATGGTACTCTATAATTTTCTTCAAGTATAGATTGGGCATATGTGAATGTTTCATTTCTTGCCGTATCAACTTGTTGATAAATAAAATCTTTAATTTCAGAATCTGATAAATACTCACTGTTTTGAGCTAAACGTGAAAAATTCTTTTGATAAAAATTACTCAACTCTTGCTCACTAATATTTTCTGAAACCTGAATTAAAGAAGACTTTACATCACTTGTAAATTGATTCTCTGACAATTCAATGGCGTTCTTAATCCAAAAGACTTGTACTGTGATGATTCCTATTAAGGAAATACTCATCAAAAAGATTATGAGTATAAAAATCTTTTTATTCATAATGCAAATCTAATTCTAATTAGAATACCATTTTGATAAATATTATATTAATTAACTAAAAAAATATGTTTTTAACAATTATTTAAGATAAATTGCTTTTTATTTTAAGCGTTTTGAATTTCTAAGAGGATTTGTGTATTGATGTTTTCAACTTCATTTTTTGTAGATTCTAAGCCGCTATTATTGATAACAAAATCCGATTGGGCTATCATTTCCTTTTCACTCATTTGCTGGTTAATGCGTGCTAAAACAGCCAGTTCAGAAGCACCATCTCTTTTCATAACACGTTCAACTCTTATTTTTAATGGAGTAGTAACTACAACTATTTTATCACATATTTTTTTTGAATCACCGTTTAATAAAATTGCTGATTCATAAATAATATAATCCGCTTTAGAATTTGCAACAAAATTTTTAAAATCTTCAAAAACTCTAGGATGCACAATAGCATTCAATTGCTCTAATTTACTAGGGTTATGAAAAGCAATATCAGCAATAAACTCTCTATTTAGACCAATAGCCGAATATGCTTCCTTGCCAAATAAAGCAATTACTTCACTTTTGATTTCTGCAGAAGTATTCATCAAACGCTTTGCTTCTATATCTGCAATGTAACAGGGTATATTTAAGTCTTTAAATAAATTTAGAACGGTTGTTTTACCGCTACCAATACCACCTGTGAGTCCAACAACTATCATTATTTTTCTATCAAAAAGTCAATTTTATTCGGAGTAATTTTATAAGAGCTCACTAAAGTCGGAATTTGTTTTAGCACTGGGGTTAAATAATTGAGTTCATTATTTATAGCTTGTTCAAAATCGCATTCTATTACAAAACTTTCTTCTGTAATTTTGCTAAAGTTAGAAAGTGCAACAATATAAGTTACTTCTATCTCACTCGGAAAAGTAGTTACAGAATAACCTTCAGAAATATTAATCACGGTAAATGGAACAGTAAAGGAACCTTCAGTAAACTTATCAACTTTAGCGGTCACTGTAACCATTAAATCAGAAGCTGCAATTTGTTTCGAAACTGGCAATTGCAATTCAATATTTTGCTGAATTTCTTCACTCACATCTGCTAATATTAATTGCTTGGTATTTAATATATGTATTGTATCCAATTGTGCTTTAGGCCCAATAATACTAACAGAATCTGGTGACAAGTAGATTTTGTCAATCAAGTTATATCCTAATTTATATTGTATATTCGAAACCAATTTTACTGGAACTTTTTTAGAAATATTTATCCCTAAATTAAAAAAAATAGTATCTTGTTTAATCCTATCAATTTTAGTATCAACATTTAGTTGTGCTTTTAAATCTGACAAATGATTGTTTGGTAAATAGTAAAAAGTAGTACCGCTTTTATAGGCTAAAGCTTTTAAATCTATCACTAGTTCTTCCGACTTTAATTGATATCGCAACAAGTTAAACCCTGTTGAAACAACCGAAGCGTCTAGTAGGTTAATAGGCGTGCTTTGCAACACTTTATCGATTGGCAAATTGATATATTTCACCTTAAATTCAACATCACTTACATAGGTTTTAGACAAGTTAATCAACAACCACAAAACTACTGACAAACTAAAAAATACCAACAATACTTTCAGTTTTAAATTGGTTTTTAAACGTTCTTTTGATTTGGCTACCATAAGTTGAATTAAAAAAATAAATATACAAAAAAGTGAGTCAAATTTGACTCACTTTTTTATACGATTAAAATGTAAAAAGTATTTTTACTTTTTTGGCTCATTCAATTTATTAGTCATTTCCATTGAAATTGCAGAACGCTCAAATTTAATTTTCCCAGCACCTGTTTCAACAACAACGGTATTGTCGTTATCGTTAACTTCAACAATTTTTCCATGAATTCCGCTAGAAGTTATAACTCTTGTACCTCTTGAAATTTCACTTTGAAAAGCTTTTTCATTTTTTTGACGTTTCATTTGAGGGCGAATCATAAATAAATAGATGACTAAAAACATTGCCAAAAATGGCAAATATGACATCAATCCGCCTCCCTCTTGTAATAATATTGTTAAATACATATTGTTAATTTAATTTATCGTTTAGCACTGGTTTGTTCTTATCTATTGTTGCTTTACTTTCTGGCACTTTCACAAATGCTTTGATACGCACAACTTCACTACTTTTTTCTGTATTAGTAGTTAATGTTATAGTATTTGTTGTTTTATTCTTTTTACCTCTAGAGTTAAACACTACTTTTATTTCTGCTGTTTTACCTGGTGCAATTGCTTCTCTTGGCCATTGTGGCACTGTGCATCCACAAGAGCCCTTGGCTTTTGTTACAATTAAATCTCCTTCACCTACATTTGTTAAAGTAAATACAGTTTCTACTTTATCTCCTTGATTAATTTCTCCAAAATCGTGCTCTGTTTTATCCCACTCTACAGCAGGAGATCCTTTGCTAATTTGTGCATCTCTCATTTCAGCTTCTTTAACATTCTCAGCTTTTACCTTTGCACTTGCACTTTCTTTAGTACATGAAGTGAATGTTAAAGTTGCCAAAGCAACTACCATAAATACTACTTTTTTCATTTATTTGATTTTTATCTTGATAAATTTGTGTAAAAATATAAAATTAAATGGTGAAATTTGAAACTAACTAAAAAATAAATTTATAGGCTCCATAGCAAACTATGGTAGCCTATTTCTTAGTTATTACATCAATCCTCTTCCAATTTTATTAATTTTCTTTTCTGTGTTATACTCTTTTAAAATTTTATCTAAAACCCCATTGATAAAAAAACTGCTTTTTTGCGATGAATAATCTTTGGATATTTCTATATACTCATTAATAGATACTCTTGTTGGTATAGACGGAAAATATACAAACTCACTCAATGCCATTTTTATTAGAATTAAATCGATGTCTGAAATTCGTTCTGCATCCCAATTCGGAGTTTTATCATTTACAATTTCATCAAATTCTTGGTGTTTTAATACAACTTTTCTAAACAAATCTATAACAAATTTTTTGTCTTCATCATCCTTGTATAACTTACCTAAACGATATGGCTTCACCTCCTTTAAGCTATTCAATTCTTTTAGTATCCAAGTATTTACAAACGGAATATCATCTACCCAAGTAATGTTGAAACCTTCAAAATAATCAGCCAATTTCTCATTAGGAGCAATGATATTTTTAAACACATCAATCACAAAACTTTTATCTTCGTTAAAAGATGTTTTTTCTGAATTCATATAAGCCTTATAAGAATCACTTTCTTGAATAGCATTCAAAATAACACGCACAAATTCGCTGTCTGACTTCCAATTATTTAGTTTTCTATCTTCTAGATAATTAGCTAAAGAAAGACTTTCAGAAATTGCTTGAATAGCACGATTGTTAATTAATTTTTTATTTGGTTTTTTATCTTCAGATGATGCTAAATGTTTCTTTTTAGAAACTTCAATTTTAGCTTCTGCCATTTCACGCACTTCAACAAAAAGGCTTAATAGTAATGCGTGCAAATCGCTCATTTCTTCAATGCTTCGCATCAAAAATTTTTCTTCTTTTGTTAGATTATCACTTTTAGATTGAAACAATGCATATACAGATTGCATCACTTTTACTCTAATATGTCTTCTATTTATCATCTTTAAAGAACGTTTTGAGATATGTTAAATTCTACTTGACAAAAGTACTATTAATTTTTATTCTACTATCTTCGCCATTCAAAAATTTTAGTTAAAAATGAAAGCCCTTAAACAAGTAAATAAATACTTTACTAAATACAAATATCGCTATGGTATCGGGGTAGTTATTTTAATAATTTCCAACACTTTAAAACTGCAAATTCCAGATTTAATAAAGAACTCCATCAATGTTTCTGATGAATTTGTTAAAGGATTAATTACTGACAAATCAATTGTAACATCAGAATTGCTTCTTAATATTTTGCTCATTATTGCTGCTGCTATCATTTCTGGAGTACTAACTTATATAACGCGTCAAAAAATAATTGTTACTTCTCGTTTGGTTGAGTTTGATTTAAAAAATGAAATCTACCAACAATACCAAAAACTGTCACTCAACTTCTATAAAAAGAACAGAACAGGCGATTTAATGAATCGAATTAGTGAGGATGTTAGTAAAGTTAGAATGTATTTTGGGCCTGCAGTGATGTACAGTTTAAATACGCTAGTATCTATTGTTGTAACGCTGATTTTAATGATTCGCACAGATATAACTCTAACCTTATATACATTACTTCCACTGCCTATTTTATCTGTAATGATTTATTATTTAAGTAGATTAATTCATAAAAAAACAACCATCGTTCAACAATACTTATCTAAACTTACAACTGCTGCTCAAGAAACATTTTCGGGAGTTAGAATTATAAAATCTTATGCTATAGAACCAGATACTATAAAGCTTTTTGAAGAGGTTTCCGAAAATAGCAAGCAAAAAAATATTGAGCTCTATAAAGTTCAAGCCTTCTTTTTTCCAGTAATGATTTTACTAATTGGTATAAGCAACTTAGTGGTCATTTATGTTGGTGGTTTGCGCTATATAGATGGGTTTATAACCCTGGGTGATATTGCTAAATTTATTCTATATGTAAACATATTAACTTGGCCTGTAGCTGTGTTAGGCTGGATGACTTCTATTGTTCAACAGGCAGAAGCGTCTCAAAATAGAATCAATGAGTTTTTAAAAGAAGATCCTGAGATTAAAAATAATACCAAATCAAAAACGATCATTAGTGGAGATATAAACTTCCAAAATGTTTCACTCACCTATGATGACACTAATATTACTGCCTTAAAAAACATCAGCTTTGAATTAAAACAAGGTAAGACTTTGGCGATTTTAGGAATGACAGGAGCCGGAAAATCGACCATCATTAATTTAATCGCTCGCTTGTATGATACATCAGAAGGAAGTATAACTATCGGCAATCAAAATATTACAAAATTAAATCTAGATAACTTACGTCAAAGCATTGGTTTTGTACCTCAAGATGCTTTCTTATTTTCTGACACTCTAGAAAACAATATTTTATTTGGCGATGAAAATGCCACATCAGAAATGGTGATTCAAGCAGCGAAAGATGCGTATATCGACCACAATATATCAGAATTCAAAGAAGGGTATCAAACTTTTGTGGGAGAACGCGGAGTAACACTCTCTGGCGGTCAAAAGCAACGTGTATCTATAGCAAGAGCTTTGATAAAAAATCCTGAAATATTAATTTTAGATGATTGTCTATCAGCAGTTGATACTGAAACCGAAGAAATTATATTAAAAAATTTAGAACGTGTCAATAAAAATAGAACAACCATAATTGTAAGTCATCGCGTATCGTCAATTAAACACGCAGACAGCATTATTATACTAGATAAAGGAAAGATAATCCAGGAAGGCACACATGCTCAATTATCAAAAATTAAAGGGTTTTATAAAGATTTATATGAGCAACAACTCTTAGAAGAATCGTAAATAAAAAAGTATTACTTTTTTATGATTCACTATTGTTTTAGTGATTTATTTTTTTACATTTGACAAAACAATAACTAAAAAATTAGTGAACATTATGAGTGAAAAAAACTTTAACGATCAAGAGGAAATTTTTTCTCAAGTTTTAAGAGCAGGAAGAAGAACTTATTTTTTCGATGTTAGATCTACCAGAGCTGACGATTATTACTTAACTGTAACTGAGAGTAAAAAATTTACAAACGACGATGGATCGTTTCATTATAAAAAACATAAAATTTATTTATATAAAGAAGACTTTACAGAGTTTAACGAAATGTTAAAGGCAGCAACTGACTATATCATCAATGAAAAAGGTGAAGAAGTGATTAGTGACCGACACCAAACTGATTATGTAAAAGAGGATACACCAAATGAAGAAACTGTAGGTGAAAACTTTACTGATGTTAATTTTGAAGATATCTAAGGATAATTCTTAAAAATATTTTATCAATCCGTTTGTTATTTTCACAAACGGATTTTTTATGCAATTTTTTGTTTTAAAAAAAGTTAAGTACTTTTATAAATTACAAATCAGCTATCATTATGAAATTTCAAAACCTTTTTTTTACCATCGCATTTATATGTGCAATAAGTATCAATGCCCAAGAAAATGAGCCAAAGCAAACTCTCGATAGCGGTACTATAGAAAACCAATTTGATTATTTAATTAAAAAATCTAATCGTTACCAAGAATATAAGGTAGTAAAGCGTGCTTGGTTAGACAGACTTAAAAAAGCGGTTGATGATTCTTTAAATGTGGTAAAAAAAGATTTGGCCAATACCAAAGTTACTTTAAACGAAAAAGAAACTGAGATTGTTACACTTACAAACTCCTTAAACACTACTAAAGAGAAAGTAAGCAATTTAAACAATGAAAAAGATAGTATTCATTTTTTTGGTATGTTGATTTCAAAACCAATGTACAACACTACGCTTTGGTCTATCATAACAATCTTATTAGTTGCTTTATTGTTTTTTGTGTTTAAGTTTAATAGTAGTAATGCTATTACAAGAGAAGCAAAAAACAAATTCTCTGAGTTAGAAATAGAATACGAAAACCACAGACAACGTTCCTTAGAACGCGAACAACAAATTAGAAGAAAACTACAAGACGAAATTAATAAACAGAAAAAAGATAAGTAATAAAAAATCCGATTCGTAATGAATCGGATTTTTTATTTGTCATACCTACCAACGCAGGAATCTATACTTTTAAAAAATTGGATTCCCACTTTCGTGGGAAAGACAAAAAAGTCATCAGCCTAATTATGCCAATACTTCATGTACTTTATTAGCAGCTTCCTGAAACTCAACAACTGAGTGCACTGGCAATCCGCTAGCATCAATCAATTCTTTTGCCTCTTTAGCATTAGTACCTTGCAAGCGCACAATAATAGGGACTTTAATTTCATCTCCCATATTTTTATAAGCCTCAACAATTCCTTCTGCTACTCTATCGCAACGAACAATTCCTCCAAAAATATTTATCAAGATAGCTTTTACGTTTGGGTCTTTTAAAATAATTCTAAAACCTATTTCTACACGTTCTGCATCTGCTGTACCACCAACATCTAAAAAGTTAGCAGGATCTCCACCAGATTGTTTAATTAAATCCATAGTGCTCATCGCTAATCCAGCACCGTTTACCATACATCCAACATTACCATCTAAATCAACATAACTTAAACCCGCTGCACCTGCTTCAACCTCAATAGGGTTTTCTTCACGTAAATCACGTAACTCAGCATAATCTTTATGACGGAACAATGCGCTGTCATCTAAAGTTACTTTAGCATCAACAGCCATAATTTTATCATCTGATGTTTTTAATACAGGATTGATTTCAAACAAAGATGAATCTGACTTTACATAAGCAGTATATAAAGACGATACAAACTTCATCATCTCTTTTAAAGCTCCACCAGACAATCCTAGATTAAAAGCAATCTTACGCGCCTGAAATGGCAACAATCCTAAAGCAGGATCAATCTCTTCGTTAAAAATTAAATGTGGAGTTTCTTCCGCAACTTTCTCAATATCCATTCCACCCTCGGTAGAATACATAATCATATTTCTTCCCGTTTCACGATTTAATAAAACTGACATATAATATTCTTCTGGTTCATTATCACCAGGATAATAAACATCCTCAGCAACCAACACTTGATTCACCAATTTACCTTCGGCAGATGTTTGTGGTGTTACTAACATCATTCCAATAATATCATCAGCAATTGACTTTACTTCGTTTAATGATTTTGCCAATTTAACACCACCGCCTTTACCACGACCACCAGCATGAACTTGTGCTTTAATAACATGCCAACCTGTTCCTGTTTCTTCGGTTAATTTTTTTGCTGCCGCAACAGCTTCTTCTGGTGTTTTAGCTACAATTCCGCGTTGAATTCTAACGCCAAAACTGTTCAACATTTCTTTTCCTTGATATTCGTGTAAATTCATTGATATCTATGTTTAAATTACCATGCAAATGTACTAATATCATAATTCATAATTGCACAGAATTTTTAAAAATTGTAACAGTTTACTTTTTTTATTGTCCTTAGTTTGAGTCTATGAATTTTAATCAAAAAGGATGTTTTTATTTTTGAGCTAATTCATATTGATTCACAATTTTTTATGATTTATTTAAGACACTGCTGACAATATCTTAGATAATTTCGCATTAACTAAAAAAACTAACAACAATTTTCAATGAGAAACCTTCTCGCAATCATTCCCTTAATCTTTATTACAGCTACAAGCTTTGCCCAAGAAACTAAAAAAACCATGCAAACCAAACGCGTATCTAAAGCACCTAAAATTGATGGAATCTTAGATGATGATGCTTGGTTTGGTGCTGATGTAGCAAAAGATTTTGTAATGTTTAGACCAGAATCAGGAACTCCAGAAAAGCAAAGTCATCGTACCGAAGTAAAAATTGTATATGATGATGATGCTATTTATTTTGGAGCCTATTTATATGATGATGACCCAGAAAATATACCGCAACAATTTGCAGTAAGAGATAATTTTGGAACTACAGACTGGTTTGGAGTAATGATAAACCCTAACAATGATTCGCAAAACGATACGGAGTTTTTTGTTCAGGTTACAGGAAATCAAGCGGATGCAAAAGCAAGTCCTAATGATGAAGATTTTAGCTGGAGTGCTGTTTGGCAAAGTGCAACTAAAATTGTTGATGATGGTTGGATTGTAGAAATTAAAATTCCTTATTCGGCCCTACGTTTTACGAACAAAGAAGTGCAAACTTGGGGATTAAATTTTCACAGACGTCATGCAGAGTCAAGAGATCAATACACATGGAATTTTATTGACCGTACAGTTGGAAATATTCAACAATATGCAGGGACACTTACAGGAATTGAAAATATAGCACCTCCAACTCGCCTCAGCTTTTCACCTTATGCTCAAGCATCGTATGACGTTAATGAAGAAGAAAACACTTTTGACAAAAGTATTGGATTGGATGTAAAATATGGCATCTCAGAAAGCTTTACTCTCGATGCCACTTTAATTCCAAATTTTGGACAAACTAGGTTCGACAATTTAGTGCTAAACCTAGGTCCTTTTGAACAAAGGTATCAAGAACAACGTCCGTTTTTTACTGAAGGCGTTGAGCTTTTTACAAAAGGAAATTTGTTTTATACACGCCGTATCGGGAATAAACCTATAAACTATTTATACGAAAGCGACTTAAAAGATGATGAAATTATTCTAGATAATCCTGATAAAGTAAATATGTTAAATGCCATTAAAGTATCTGGGCGCACAGAAGGCGGCTTGGGTATTGGAGTATTTAACGCTATTACTGAACGAACAAAAGCAAAAATTGGAACAGCAGAAACAGATAACAATGGCGATATTATTTATAATGAAAATGGTGACCCAAACATACTCGAATCATACGAAGTAGTTACAGAACCATTGGCAAACTATAGCGTCATCGTTTTTGACCAACAATTCAATAAAAATTCATTTGTATCCTTAACAAATACAAATGTATTTAGAGAAGGAAGCGCTCGTGATGCCAATGCTACTGCTTTAATGTACTTTTTGAGTAATAAAAAAAATACACACAACATTAATGGCGGATTTAAAACCAGCCGCGTTAGAGAAGATGGAGAATTGACCGATGGCTATTGGCTAGATGCTAGTATAGGAAAAAATGCTGGAAAATGGCAATACGCAGCAGGTTATGAAATGGCCGATGACAAATTTGACATCAATGATTTAGGATTTAATTTTTTTAATAATTATCAAGAGGTTTATGCCAATGCCTCATACAGAATTTTTGAACCTACTAAAACGTTCAACCGATACCAATTCAGGTATTGGAGTAATTTAAGGTATAGACATAGTGATGGTGCTTATACAGGAAATCATATGGGGTTAAATTTTAATGCTACTACTATTAATAACTTTTCATTTGGAAGTAATATAAATGGAAATATTGGTAAACAATATGATTATTATGAACCTAGAGTAGATGATCGCTACTATACAGAAAACCCTAGATTAAATTTTAATAGCTGGGTTTCTTCTGATTACAGTAAAAAGTTTGCCTATGATATTTTTATGTATTATGGCTTGCGTTTGAATAATGACCCACAAAGAAATTATAGTTTTGGAACCGAACTTAGATACCGTTTTAGCGATAAATTTTCATTAAAATATGAATTAGAATTATTTAAAACAAACAATAGCAAAGGTTACGTTAATGAATTATCTGATGGCTCTATAATTTTTGGAGAACGCGATCAAAAAACCATTACCAATGAAATATCTGGTCAATTTTATTTCACAACTAAATCTGCTTTAAGTTTAACTTTTAGACACTACTGGTCGCCCGTTACTTATGATGATCAATATTATTTGTTAAAAGAAGATGGTGCCTTAACACCTAATTCTTATACAGATAATCACGACATTAACTATAATGTTTGGAATTTAGACCTAAGCTATTCATGGGAATTTGCTCCGGGAAGTCAATTAATAGCACTTTACAGAAATAATATATTTAATGCTGATGACCAATCTCAATTAGGGTTTAGAGATAATCTTAAAAACCTTTTTGAACAAGAGGCAGGACATAATTTTTCTTTAAAGATGATTTATTACATAGACTACAACAATGCTAAAAGTTGGTTTAATAAAAAGGCCTAACATTGTTAATAATTTTTAAAATGGTAATTTGTATCATCATAAATCTATTCCTTATTTTTGAAAGATGATAAAAGCAAATAATATCCATAAATTTTATGGAGATTTAGAAGTATTAAAAGGTGTTGATCTGCATATAAAAAAAAGTGAGGTTGTCGCAATAGTAGGACCTTCAGGAGCTGGAAAAACAACCCTTTTACAAATTCTTGGCACTCTTGACAAACCATCAAATAGTTCAGACACATCAATAACTATCGATACAAAAAACATTTTAAACTTATCTGACAAGGAATTGTCAAATTTTAGAAATCAACATATCGGATTCATATTTCAGTTCCATCAATTATTACCAGAATTTACCGCTTTAGAAAATATATGCATTCCAGCTTTTATTGGTGGCACTTCTAAAAGCAATGCAGAAAAAGAAGCAAAACGATTGTTATCCTTTTTAGGACTAGAAGATAGAATGAATCATAAACCCAATGAACTTTCAGGTGGAGAACAGCAACGTGTAGCAGTAGCAAGGGCTTTAATAAACAAACCATCTGTAATTTTTGCTGACGAACCTAGCGGTAATTTAGATTCTGATTCTTCTAAACATTTACATAAATTATTTTTTAAACTCCGTGATGAATTCGGGCAGACTTTTGTAATTGTTACTCATAATCAAGAATTAGCTAATATGGCAGATAGAAAACTAGAAATGAGAGATGGAATTATAATGAGTTATTAATCGTAAATTTTGAATTAAAAATTAAACTTATTAAATAACCCTAATTCGTTGAACCTTTAACTATGATCGGAATCATAAGCGCAATGCAGGAAGAAATGCAAGCATTGCTAAATGAGCTTAAAAACACAAAATCTACCACCAAAGGGATGCGTAACTATTATTCAGGAACTCTTTATAACAAAAAGGTTGTCTTGGTTTTTTCGCGTTGGGGCAAAGTGGCTTCAGCTGCAACTACAACGCAACTCATCAATGATTTTAAGGTTTCTGAAATAATCTTTACTGGTGTTGCAGGTGGAATAATTGATCAACTAAATATAGGTGATGTAGTTATAGGTAAACACTTATACCAACACGACCTAGATGCCCAACCCTTTTATAAACAGTTTGAAGTTCCTATTCTTAAGAAATTATATTTCGAGACTCAAAATACTAGTAGATTACTAAAAGCAACAAAATTGTTTATTGGTCAATATGATTTGTTTATAAATAAAAAAGATGCTCAGAGTTTCAATATTAAAAACCCTACTTTTATTTTGGGTGATATTGCTAGTGGAGATCAATTTATTTCTAGTCTAGAAAAAATTAAAGAACTCAACAAAGCTATACCAACTGTGACCTGTGTAGAAATGGAAGGCGCTAGTGTAGCTCAAATTTGCTTTGAATATAATGTGCCCTTTTCTATTATCAGAATTATATCTGATAAAGCAAATGACAACGCTCATATTGATTTTGCAAAATTCATGCACGTAATTGCAAGTCATTATGCGCTCGGAATTTTAAAAAACTATTTTGTATAAGTGCTATCTATTTACATATATTTGCCAAATCAATTAAACAATGCAATTTAAGCATCCAGAAATTTTATACGGATTATTGCTACTTATCATCCCGATAATTGTTCATTTATTTCAATTACAACGCTTCGTAAAAACCCCCTTTACTAACGTAAAATTTCTTCAACAAATTGTGCTGCAGACACGTAAGAGTTCACAGCTAAAAAAGTGGTTGATTTTACTCATGAGACTAAGTGTATTTTTAGCAATAATTTTGGCTTTTTCACAACCCTATTTTTCAAATAAAACTGATGCTGAAATTTCTCAAACTATTATTTATTTAGATAATTCGCTAAGCATGCAATCTAAAATAAATGGTGTTGAAAAACTTAAAAAGGCAACTCAAGAAATTATTGAAAATTTTAATGAAACAGAAAATATCACACTTATTACAAATGACCACACTTTTACTAATATCAATATAAAAAGCTTAAAAAACACGTTACTTAATTTAAATTTTTCATCAGTAAAACTAGATTACAAATCTATTATATTAAAAACTGAACAATTAAAATCAAGTGAAACTAACTCTTCGATTAACTTAATTTTAATATCTGATTTTAAAGATTTTACAAAAAATAATTTAACTGATGTTACAAATGTAAACTTATCAATTTCGATGATTTATTTAAATTCTGACAACGAAAAAAATAGCTGGGTCGATAGTATTTACATTTCAAACAAAAACAATCAAGAAACCACCTTAAAAGTTAAAATCGGCAACACAAATATTGGTAAAGAAAATATCTCGACTTCACTTTTTAGTGAATCTGTTTTAATTGGGAAAGCTACTACTCTACTTTCAAAAAATGAAACTTCAGAAGTTGAATTCAAGATACCAACTCAAAAAAATATCAATGGAAAAATAAGTATTGAAGATGAAAATTTACCCTTTGACAATACCCTCTTTTTTTGCATCTCAAACCCTGAAAAAATCAATGTACTTTCCATTGGAAATAGCACTTCTTTTTTAGCAAAAATTTACACTAATGATGAGTTTAATTTTTCTCAAAAAAGCCTAAACAATTTAGATTTTAATTCTATCCAAAATAATCAATTAATAATTTTAAATGAACTGGATGAAATTACAGCAGCCTTAAATAATACACTTAAAACTTATATAGAGAATGGAGGGCATCTTGTTGTGATTCCTTCATCAAAAATAAATATCACTTCTTACAATCAGTTTTTCAACAGCCTGCAAATAGGAACCATTTCTACAGTATTAGATAAAGAATTAAAAATAACTACTATCAATTACGAGCATCCCTTATTAGATAATGTTTTTGAAAAGCAGGTTGATAATTTTAGATACCCAACAGTCAATAAAATCTACAAATCAAAATTAAACAATGCCTCACCTATTATAAGCCTTGAGAATAGCATGTCTTTTATATCTGAAACCAAAAGTAAAAATGGTGTTGTATATTGGTTTGCTTCGTCACTAAGCAATGAAGCAAGTGACTTTAAAAACACTCCACTTATTGTTCCAGTCTTTTATAATTTTGGGAAATACAGCTTTAAAACACCTCAGCTTTATTATACAATTGGTAATAAAAACAACATCAGTATTAAAACTAAAATCAATAAAGATAATGTGTTAATACTGAAAAATAACGAGAATGAATTCATTCCCCTACAACGTGTTTACCACAACAAAGTTGAGCTTACAACAATTGACTCTCCTAAGAAAAGTGGATTTTATCAAATAACCAATAACGGTGAAGTTATCAGGACTCTTGCCTACAATTATGATAGAAATGAGAGCAGCCTAAGAGATCCAAATTTGAATGAGTTATTGCAAGACGTAGAAAACATTAATATCTCAAACTCAATAAAAGACACATTAAATCAAATAAACCAGCAGCAACAAATTAAACCTCTTTTTAAATGGTTTTTGAGCTTAGCTATCTTATTTTTGTTGTTGGAAATAGGCATCCTAAAATTCTTTAAAGTATGAACATACTTATCAAATCAGCAGTCATTGTAGATCAAAATAGCAAGTATCATCTCAAAAAACGTGATGTTTTGATTGAAAAAGGAATCATCACTAAAATTGCTATTAAGATTGATGAAAGCCCAAAATCAAAAATCATTTCACTTAAAAACTTACATCTTTCTTGCGGTTGGTTTGATACAAGTGTGAGCTTTGGAGAGCCTGGTTATGAAGAGCGCGAAACTATTGAAAACGGATTATCAACTGCTGCCCATAGTGGGTTTACAGCTATAGCTGTGAATCCAAATACCAATCCGAAGATTGATAACAAAGCCGCAGTTCAGTTTTTAATCAACAAAGCTAATGGAAGTGCAACTGACCTTTATCCTATCGGAAATTTGACAAAAAATGCGGACGGAAAAGATTTAGGTGAAATGTATGATATGCAAAATTTTGGCGCCATCGCTTTTGGAGATTACAACAAACCAATTGAAAACGCTAATCTTTTAAAAATTGGATTACAATACGCTCAGAATTTTGACGGACTCGTTTTGAGCTTTCCACAAGACAATTCGATTGCTAGAGATGGTTTGGTAAACGAAGGAGAAAATAGCACTATACTTGGACTAAAAGGAATCCCTGCTCTTGCAGAAGAATTGCAAATTGTTCGTGATTTATTTTTATTAGAATATACAGGCGGCAAACTACACATCCCAACAATATCAACAACAGCATCTGTAAAACTCGTTAAAGACGCCAAGAAGAAAGGATTAAACGTTAGCTGTAGTGTTGCTGCACATCATTTAGCTTTAACTGATGATGAATTACATGGATTCAATGCAAATGCCAAGGTCACTCCACCATTAAGAACAAAAAAAGATATCAAAGCATTGCAGAAAGGGATTACTGATGGCACGATTGACATCATTACTAGTGATCATAACCCAATAGATGTTGAGCATAAAAAAGTGGAATTTAGCCATGCTAAGTCTGGAACAATAGGATTAGAAAGCTTTTTTGGAATTCTAAATAACTATATTGATTTAGAACATTTAATTCCTTGCATAACAAACAAACCTAGGGATCTATTTGGATTGAAACCCAATATTATAAAAGAAGGGGAAGTTGCAAACATTACCCTTTTTAACCCAATACCTGAAAGTGTTTTTACTAAAAACAATGTGATATCTACTTCAAAAAATTCAATCTTTTTAAATAAAGCTATGACAGGAAAAACATATGGCATATACAATAATAATCAATTAATTTTAAACGAATAATTATGAATTACAATACAGTAGCTGAAGGAAAATCAGCGGCAATTATCAGTTACTTTTGGTGGATTGGTTTATTAATTGCTTTTATTATGAATAATAACAAAAAGAATTCTTTTACTTCATTTCATATCAAGCAATCAATTGGCTTATCGCTAATTTTATTTGTTCTTGGGTTTCTAACAAAATTTGGTGTCCCAATTTTTGGACAAATTCTTTTTCTAGGAGTATTTGTATTGTGGGTAATCGGACTTTTAGGAGCTATAAAAGGAGAAGAAAAGTCGATTCCGTTGGTTGGAGATTTGTTTCAAGATTGGTTTAAATTTATTTAGTTAAATATGAGTAAAAAACTTTCGCTAGATTACATTGTTCGCCGGCCAAAAACAACAAGTACAAACCCTCCTCTATTAATTTTATTACACGGATACGGAAGTAACGAGCAAGATTTATTTTCGTTTGCATCAGAATTACCAGATGAGTTATTAATTATTAGTGCAAGAGCACCTCAAACTTTAGGAATGGGATCATATTCTTGGTACACCATAAATTTTGACATGAACAATGGTAAATTCTCAGACAACAAAGAAGCTATAGCATCTAGAGATTTGATTGCTACTTTTATTGATGAGATTAAAGAAGCATATAAAACAAATCCTGCTAAAACTTTCCTCTTAGGATTTAGTCAAGGCACTATTTTGAGCTATGCTGTTTCTTTAACGTACCCAGAAAAAGTGAGACATATCATTGCTTTGAGTGGATATATCAATCAAGATATTCTCACAACAGATTTAAATCCTGATAATTATAAAAATTTAGATTTCTTTATTTCTCACGGGTCTGTAGATCAAGTAATACCTGTAGAATGGGCTCAAAAATCTGCACCTTTCCTCAACAGTTTAAAAATTAAAAATTCTTACCAAGAATACATGGTAGGTCATGGTGTAGCTCCTCAAAACTTCTATGCTTTTAAAAACTGGATTGAAGAACGTCTTTAAATTGTTTATTTTTTTGTAACTTTACTCAACTCCGAAAGACTATATATTTTTAAAATCAAAAAATAATCAATTAAACCATTTATCATGAAAACAATTAAAAAGCATTACTTATTAACCTTCGTTTTATTTATTACTTTCACATTTAGCATTGTAGCGCAGGATAGTGAGCTTATTTTAGACGCTCAAACCGCGCTAGCTCAAATGCTCAAAAAAGCTCCAAAAATAAAAGGTGAATTCGATAAAGCTTATGGGTTTGTTATTTTTCCAGAAATTAAAAAGGTTGGAGTTGGGATTGGTGCTGCTGGTGGAAAAGGCGTCGTATTTGAAGGTAGAAGCAGAGCTCTGGCTGGACAATCTAAAATGTCTCAAGCCTCAATAGGGCTTCAACTTGGAGCTCAAAAGTATAGTGAATTAATTCTTTTTGAAAACAAAAAAGCGTATGATTACTTTACTGGGGGGAAATTAAAATTTAATGCAGAGATAAATGCAGTAGCATTAGACGCTGATGCCGGTGGTTTAGACTCTCCTTATCAAACTGGAGTTAAAATTTATACTATGGCACAGGGAGGTGTAATGTTTTCAGCTTCAGTTGCTGGTCAAAAATTTAGTTTTGAAGGAAAAACTTCTAAATAATTTAAAAAAAAATATTACACTATAATTTCTAATTCATCATATGCTAAAAACACCTTTTTTGGTAATGTTTTTTCAACCTCTGCATGAAAACCTAATTTATGACTTATATGTGTTAAATAAGTCCGCTCTGGATTTAACTCAACAACAATTCTAAGTGCCTCATCGAGATTTAAATGTGTTCTATGAGGCTCTTCTCTTAGGGCGCTAATTACTAGAATCTTTAAATTTTTAAGCTTCTCTTTTTCTTTTTTACTAATAGTTTTTACGTCTGTCAAATAAGCAAAATCTTGAAAACGATATCCTAAAATCGGAAGATTTCCATGCAATACATTAATCGGCTGAACTTCTAAATTATGTAATTTAAAAGCGACATCTCCTACCCTAATCTTTTTTACACTTGGAGCGCCCGGGTACCTATTTTCGGATTCAAAAATATAGGCAAATCGTTCCGTTAAATTATCTAAAACACGCTGCTGAGCAAATATTGGAACTTCACCCATTTGAAAACAATAAGGACGGATATCATCTAAACCCGCTACATGATCTGCGTGTTCATGAGTAAATAGAATACCATTTATTTTCTTTACATCAGCTCTTAACATTTGAAACCTAAAATCAGGACCACAATCAATTACATACGTATAATCATCCCACTCAATCAAAATAGAAACACGCAACCTTTTATCTTTTTTATCGGTTGATAAACATACAGGATGCGAACTATTTATTACAGGAATCCCTTGTGAAGTGCCAGTGCCTAGAAAGGTAATTTTCAAATTTTAAATTTTTAACAAATTTAACGCTTAAAAGTGATATGAAATTGAGGAATTCATTATTTTTGTACAACTTTAAAAGAGATATTCACTATGACGACAGTTATTAAGGGTGATAAAAAAATTGCAAGTGTACCTTCTACTAAAAGAAAGGCACTCAGAATAAATTTAAACGAAAATATTTACGGTACATTCTCAGAAATTGGTGCTGGTCAAGAAACCGCTCGTAATTTCTTTAGAGCTGGTGGTGCCTCTGGCACTATTGCAAAAGCAATGAGTGCATACGATAAGGATTTCTCTGATGCCATTTATGGAATTGAAGATGATGGTCGATATGTTACTGAGTCTCGCCTTAAAACGATGTTAACACATGAAATTCATTTGATAGAAGATCGTTTGAGTCGTGAAAAACATCCTGAGAAATTATTCTTTACCTATGCAAATACAGTTGCAACTATTGATTTTTCTAAAAAATTCAAAGGTCATGGCTGGGTTGGATTTAAATTTCAATTGAATCCTTTAGAAGGCTACAATGAAATAATTATGCATATCAGATTTAAAGAGAATGATGCAAAATTACAGCAAGAGACATTAGGTATCTTGGGAGTCAATTTAATTTATGGAGCCTTTTATCTACATGATAATCCTAAGGATTTATTAAAATCTTTTTATGACAATCTAGACAAAGATCAGGTAGAAATTGATATGATTAATTTTTCTGGATCTCGATTTGCTTATGTTGATAATAGATTGATGAGTTTGCAATTAGTAAAAAACGGCATGACCAACGCTGTAATGTTTGGCCCTGACGGAAATAATTTATTACCTGCACAACAACTTTACAAAAGGAATATCCTAACTTTTAGAGGCAGTTTTAGACCTGTTACAAAAGTGAATATGGATATGTATGAAAAGGCAACTGAGCTATTTTATGCAGAGAAGAAAGTTGAAAAGAAAAAAACAAAAATTATTTTCGAAATAACACTTTCAAACCTATCTGCAGAAGGTGAAATTAATGAACGGGACTTTTTAGACCGAGCAGAATTACTCTGCTCACTGGGTCAATATGTAATGATTTCTAACTTCTCTGAATATTATAAGTTAGTTGAGTATTATTCTGAATTTACCAAAGCCCGATTAGGATTAGGGATGGGTGTTTATAATTTAATTCAAATTTTCGACGAAAAATACTATCGTAATTTAAGCGGTGGTATCTTAGAAGCTTTTGGAAAATTATTCTTTAAAGACTTAAAAATATTCTTGTATCCACTTAAAGATCCAGAAACTGGAGTTGTCATAAATAGCGAAACTTTAAAAGTACATCCGCGTATGAAAGAGCTTTATAAGTTCTTTAAATACAACGGAAAAGTTGTTGATATTGACAATTACAATCCTGAAATTCTTGATATTTTCTCAAGAAAAGTATTTACAATGATTCATAATGGGGTTCACGGTTGGGAAGAAATGTTACCTGAAGGAATTGCAGAAATCATTAAAGAAGAACGTTTATTTGGCTACACCAAAAGAAATTTTGATAAAAAAAAGATCTAATTTTTTTTATGATTAAACCTTTTGTGTTTTTCGTAGTCTAAAATTAAAATGCATTTGTGACAAGCGAACAAGATTTAATAGCCCAACTTAAAAATAAGCAAACTCAAGAAAATGCTTTTCGCATTTTGATGGGGCAATATAAAGAACGTTTGTATTGGCACATCAGAAAAATTGTAGTATCACATGCCGATGCCGATGATGTATTACAAAATACTTTTGTAAAAATTTACAGAAATATTGATAAATTTAAGGGCGAAAGTAAATTGTATTCTTGGATGTACCGTATTGCCACAAATGAATCGATTACATTTATAAACAAAAGAGCCAAACAAAATAACATTGACATTACTGAATACCAACATAATTTGGCTGAAACTTTACAAGACGATGTTCATTTTAGCGGATCCGAAATTCAGCTTATCTTACAAAAAGCTATAGCAACTTTACCAAAAAAGCAGCAACTTGTTTTTAAAATGAAGTATTTTGATGAAATGAAATACAACGATATGTCCGAAATTTTAGAAACTAGCGTAGGTGCATTGAAAGCATCCTATTTTCATGCAGTCAAAAAAATTGAAAAAATAATTACAGCCTATTAAACCATAAGAAAAATATAGCGTCTAACAATTGAAATGACACAAGAAGAATTAAAAAATATTGCACCTAAATTATCTGAACTAAAATCAATGAAAACTGGTTTTAAAATTCCAGATGGTTATTTTGATTTATTAGAAGACAAGGTGATGTCAAAATTAATTACAAATGATATTCCTAAAGGCTATTTTGATACAATAGAAGATCTTGTATTTGAAAAAATAAAAAATGAAGAACCAAAAGTAATTAGTTTAAAAAATAGGTTTGTTAAAATTGCTGCTCCTTTGGCAATCGCCGCTTCTATATTATTATTAATCACCCTACAGTTTTTTAATACAACTCAAAAAGATCTGTTTGCAAACCTTGAGACATCAGAAATTGAAGCTTGGATTAACAATGGCGATTTAGATCTTAGTACTTTTGAAATTACTACTGTTTATAGTGATGCTAATTTTGAAAATTTAGAACTATATGTCAGCTATACTGATGATGACTTTATAGAATATTTAGATGATATTGACCTTGAATCTCTTATTTTAACCAACTAAAATGAACCTTATGAAAAATAAATACCTATTCTTATTAACCCTTTTCCTTTTTACTCTTCATATAAATGCTCAGAGAAGGAATGGAAATGAAGGACAATTAAAGACTTTGAAGATTGGCTATATCACACAAACACTTGATTTAACATCAGATGAAGCACAGTATTTTTGGCCAATCTATAATGAGTATCAAGATAAGATACATAAGCTTAGAAAAGGTAATCAACGAGAATTGATGGAACAATTAAAGAGTAGAGGAGGAATAGATGCTATCTCAGAAAAAGAAGCAGAAAAAATATTAGATAAGTTTTTGGCTATTGAAAATAAGATACAAGAAGAGCGTGATAAAATGTATTCAAAACTTAGGGGAGTAATTTCTGCAAAAAAGATTTTGAAATTACATCATGCCGAATACGAATTCAAACGCAAAATTTTACAACGCTTAAGAAAAGAAAAAGCAGATAGTAGATAGCAGAAAAAAAGGGAAGCAATTGCTTCCCCTTTTTTTTTATAAATACATTTTTTTTCGCAATTCTTTTACTTTCTTATCTGCAAGATACTCGTCAAAAGTTGAGAGCTTATCAATAATACCATTTGGAGTAATTTCAATTATTCTATTAGCAACAGTCTGAGCAAATTCGTGATCGTGAGTAGAGAAAAGTACCGTTCCTTTAAAATTCTTAAGTGAATTGTTAAACGCTTGTATAGATTCTAAATCTAAATGGTTGGTTGGTTCATCTAACATTAACACATTCGCTCTCACCATCATCATTTTAGAAAGCATACACCTTACTTTTTCTCCACCAGATAGAACATTACATTTCTTCAACGCTTCTTCTCCACTAAAAATCATTTTTCCTAAAAACCCTCTAATGTAAACTTCTTCACGTTCTTCTTCAGTTGTTGCATATTGTCTCAACCAATCTACTAAATTCAAAGAGGCGTCTTGAAAATACTCAGAATTCTCAACAGGCAAGTATGATTGCGTTGTTGTAACTCCCCAAGCAAATTTACCCGTATCAGCTTTCAAATGGTTATTTAAAACTTCATAAAAAGCAGTTACAGCACGTGAGCTTTTAGAAATCAATACCACTTTATCGCCTTTATTCAAATTAAAATGGATATCCTTAAACAACACTTCACCATCTAGCGCCTTAGACAATCCTTCTACATTTAAAATCTGATCTCCTGCTACACGATCACGTTCAAAAATAATAGCAGGATAACGACGACTTGAAGGTTTGATATCTCCGATATTCAATTTCTCTATCATCTTTTTTCTACTTGTTGCCTGTTTTGATTTTGCAACATTTGCAGAAAAACGACGAATGAATTCTTCCAATTCTTTTTTCTTATCCTCAGCCTTTTTATTCTGTTGCGCACGTTGTTTTGCAGCTAATTGACTACTCTCGTACCAAAAGGTATAGTTACCAGAATAATTATTTATTTTGCTATAATCAATATCAGAAATATGTGTACATACAGCATCTAAAAAATGACGGTCATGCGAAACAACGATCACTGTATTGTCATAATTTGCTAAGAAATTCTCTAACCAACTAATAGTTTCAAAATCTAAATCATTGGTAGGCTCATCCATAATCAATACATCAGGATTACCAAATAGTGCCTGTGAAATTAAGACACGAACTTTAGATTTACCATCCAAATCGCCCATCAAAGTATAATGTTGATCATCTTTAATCCCTAAAGAAGATAACATTGTCGCTGCATCACTCTCTGCAGTCCAACCACCCATTTCTTCAAATTTCTCTCCTAACTCTCCTGCTTTAATTCCGTCTGCATCAGAAAAATCTGGCTTTGCATAAATTACATCCAATTCTTTCTTTAAATCAAACAAAGGTTTATTACCAATCATTACAGTTTCTAAAACTGGCAACTCATCAAAAGCAAAATGATCTTGAGATAAAACTGACATTCTTTTACCAGGTTCTAAATGTACATGACCAGAAGTTGGCTCTTGTTTACCAGATAATATTTTTAAGAAAGTTGATTTTCCAGAACCGTTTGCACCGATAATTCCGTAGCAATTCCCTTGAACAAACTTAGTGTTCACCTCATCGAATAAGACTCTTTTCCCGAATTGCACTGATAAATTTGATACTGAAAGCATAAGCTAATGTGTCTTTTAAAATTTTTGCAAAAATAGTAAAAATAACAGAAAGTAGATATATTTTAAATGGATGAATTTGAATTATTAATACCCAACTAACAATCTAAAATAGCCCATCTACAGTGCAAATTTTAACTTTTAGTGTGCTATTATTTTAACAAGTGTTTAACAGCCATTGTAAAGACTATTTGTACTTTTGTTTGTGAACAATTATTTATATGAAAAACAAAATACTTTTAAACCTCTTATTACTTTTCATTACTTTTATTACACTTACAAGTTGTACTAACACTAGTGAATCTTGTGATGCAACATATTTTGGAGGTCATATAATTAACCCTAAACAAAACTTCTTACTTCTTTCTAAAGGTGATGTTGCAATAGACACAATATATCTAGATTCCTATAATAATTTTATTACCGAAGTTGATATTGAAAAAGAAGGGTTGTACTCTTTTTCATTACAATCTTCAACCCAAGGATATGAATATCAGTACATTTATTTCGAACCAAAAGACAGTATTTTAATTCGTTTAAACACTTGGGATTTTGATGAATCATTGGCATTTAGTGGGCGTGGTGCTGAAAAAAATAATTTTCTTATTACGTTATATCTCCAAAATGAAAAAGAGGAACAAAATTTTAGTCCATACTACAATTTAAATAGCGCAAAATTTGAAGAAAAAATTAATTCATCAAGATCCATGAATAATTTTTTATATGACCAACTAAAAGAATCTGGAGTAGAAATTACACCTCAATTTAATCAACTTGCTCAAATTGCAGTCAATTACCCTTTAAATAAAAAGAAGGAGTTTTATCCTTTTATCCATAAAAATCGTTTTCAATTGAATGATTATCCAACAGTTTCTGATACTTATTTCGATTTTAGGAAAAATGTTGATTTAAACCAAGAAGAATTTATCAATTTTGCACCATATTACGGTTATGTGAGTAGCTATATCAATGTGATTTCGTATAAAAATAAATCTAAAAAAACGAACCAAACTGTTGAAATATTAAACACAATCATTGATAAAATAAAAGTAGAGCCTCTTAAAAATATGTTATTGAAACAAGCCATCTATAATGATTTTAGAGAAGCCAAAATGACTTGTGCAATCAATAAAGAAGCACTTGAAATATTCAATGACAACTGTTCAAATAAGCATTTTATAAAACAAATAAATGACTTGGCTTCCGATTGCGAAGAGATTACTCAAAACACAAATATTGATGATTTTGAAGTAGTTAATAGAGACAGTATCTCGCAAAATATAAATACAATTATCAAGAATAAAAAGGCGGTTATTTATTTTTGGTCACCAACAATTATCAGCCCTAACATGTTGATTAAAAAAGTAAAATATCTTGAATCGAAATATCCAGAATTAAAGTTTATCGGAATCAATATGGCTCCGAATGAACTTAGCAATAAAGTAGATCGACAACTTAGAAATCAATATTATTTAACAAAAACAAGTAAGGGACGGGACTTGGTAAAAAGTTTTGAACCAAGAACTATTTTAATTGACAACAATGGTATTGTTACTAATAGTTTTACCTACCTAACATCACCACAACTAGAAAGGCAATTGACAATTTTAACTGAAAAGTAATTTGTTAATACTTTCTTAATTCAGAATGCTCTCTAAAATTAAATCTAATTTAGACCTTTGGTCTTATTTTTAAACAGTACTTTTGCGCCCTCATAATCAGATTTGTAGACACGGGTGTGTCTGTGGATCACAAACATAGTACAATGTCTACATTTAAAGATTTAGGTTTAAGACCTGAAATTATTAGTGCCCTAACTGAACTTGGGTACGAAAAACCAACCGAAATTCAAGAAAAAGCGATCCCGCAAGTCATCGCTTCCAGTCAAGATTTAAAAGCTTTTGCACAAACAGGAACTGGTAAAACAGCAGCTTTTAGTTTGCCAATTTTAGAAAAAATTGATTTAAACAATAATCAAGTACAAGCAATTATATTATCTCCAACGCGTGAGTTAGCAATACAGATTGCAAGAAATATTGAAGAATTCTCAACATATTTAAAAGGGTTTAGAGTTGCTGCTGTATATGGTGGCTCTGATATTAACGGACAAATACGCACTTTAAATAAAGGTGTACAAATTGTTGTAGGAACTCCAGGCAGAACAGTAGATTTAATAAAAAGAAGGAAACTAAAACTTGATTCAGTTCAATGGTTAGTTTTAGATGAAGCAGATGAGATGCTAAATATGGGATTCAAAGATGAATTGGATCAAGTATTAGAAGTAACTCCAGATACAAAACAAACATTGCTATTTTCTGCAACTTTCCCTAGAGAAGTTGATAGAATTGCTAGAAATTACATGAACAATCCTCTACAAATTGATGCAGGAAAACGTAATTCTGGTACCGATAATGTAACACATGAATATTATGTTGTAACAGATAGAAATAGATACCCTGCATTAAAGCGTATTGCAGATATCAATCCTGATATTTATGGAATTATTTTCTGTAGAACCCGTAGAGAAACTCAAGAAGTTGCTGATAAACTAATTCAAGATGGATACAGTGCTGATTCTCTTCACGGAGAGTTATCGCAAGCACAACGTGATTTAGTAATGAATAAGTTTCGTAAAAAAACATTACAAATATTAGTTGCAACTGATGTTGCGGCGCGTGGATTAGATGTTGATAGCTTAACACATGTTATCAATTACAAACTTCCGGATCAAGTAGAGTCTTATACGCATAGAAGTGGTAGAACTGGTAGAGCAAATAGCACTGGTATTTCTATTGCTATCGTCTCTCCAGGTGAAAGAAGAAAACTAGCTCCTATTGAAAGAATAATTGGTAAGAAGTTTATTCAAATGCAAGTTCCAGACGGGAAAGAAATTTGTAAAAAACAATTATTAAAATTAATAGATAAAGTCAACGACTTTGAAGTAAATGAAAGTCAAATAAGCGAATATTTACCTACAATACAAGAAAAATTAGAAGGCTTAGATCGTGACGAATTAATTAAAAGATTTGTTTCTTTAGAGTTCAATACATTCTTAAGCTACTATGCAAATGCAAAAGATTTAAACGATTTATCAAGATCGAAGAACGACAGAGGCGAAAGAAGTGAAAGAGGTGAGCGTCGTGGAGAAAGAGGTGAACGTAGAGGTAGAAGAGATGATGAAAATATGTCGCGCTTCTTTATCAACATAGGTCGTAAAGACAAGTTGAACCCTGCACGATTAATTGGTTTAATCAATGAACAAGCCATTGCAAAAAATATTGAAATTGGTCAGATAGAAATTTTAGATACTTTCTCTTTCTTTGAACTAGACAAAAACTTTACAGATGAAACAGTTGCAGCATTTCAAAAAAACAATGTTGATTTTGAAGGCCGTGGAGTAAATGTAGAAATCACAGAAAAGAAACGTGCAGGAAGCCGAGGTGGAAAACGCAGAAGTAGTGGTGGTGGAAAAAGTCATAGAGGACAAGGTGGTGAGCGAAGTGAAAGACGCTCTAAACCATTTGGTGAAGATAGAAGCCCAAAAAGTATGAATACTTCAGGTTTTGGAAGAAGTCGTAAAGATAGAGGCGGAAGAAGACATAGTTAATTTTGTCTTTTACAAATATTAAAAAACTCCCATTTCAATTTTTGAAATGGGAGCTTTAAGTTTATACCTGCCTATACACAATTACAAACTGCAATTACCATCAATAATATCTTGTTGTGTTGGGTTGTAGGTGTTATCATTAACGGTATAAGACCCATCTATTCCAGAGACTAAAGCCAGTTGAATTCCACATAAATCATTTAACACATCATTATTCGTTACTCTTATACTAACTCCTATGTTAGAGCTGCTTAGTCCATTTAGGTTTTCTAAAGCATCATTATAAATTACTGTTATGCCTCCAGCAATCGTATTTAAACTACTTAATCCATCTAAATTTACTAATTGATTATTATAACTAATACCCACATTATTCCCTACATAAGCTAAATTACTTAAACCATTAAGGTTGGTCAAATTATTATTTCGACTAATTCCTAAATAATAATTAACTGCTGATACTCCGATTAAACCATCAACATTCTCTAACATATCATTGTCCGCTATAGTCAACAAATACAAATCATTAGTTAAATTATTAAATCCATCAATATCAATAAGGCTAAAATTTGAAGCAATAAATAATGCGCCTACTGAAGTGAGGTTAGTTAAACCTTCAATATGCTCTAAACTATCATTACTTTCAATTTGAAATCCACCACCTACTGACCTCAAGCTATTTAAAGCTAAAGTGCTTGTTAGATCATTTACATTTTTAATATCAAAAACATCACCTACGCTTTCTAAATTATTTAGACCTTCTAAATTCGTCAATGAATTACTCCAAATATATAAACTCCCTTCAATTGTTGTAATACTACTCAATGCTTCTAAATTTGTTACAATTGATGTTGGTAAAGGAAATCCACCGGTTATAATTACATTCCCAGTTATATGTGTGTAATGATTAGCTCCAAAACTATTAACCTCCTGTTGATTTCTTAGTTGTATACTCCCCTCATAAACATTTAACGGGTATCCCCCGTCGTCAGTAGTAAAGCTGAATTCGTTTCCATAACCCGTACCAATATAATTGGTGGCATATGCACGTGTATAGTACGTTGTGTTTGGTTGCATTTGTTTCAAATCACTTATATACGATTGGCTTCCATTACAATCTAAAGAAGTTTCGTCAAATATTGTTGGGGTTGGGTTTCTACTCCAACACATTCCTTTTTTTGATATTGCGCTACCTCCATCATCTATATCTTTTCCACCACTAACAGCGGTATTACTAGTAATATGTATAATTGGTTTGGTTGTGAGTTGAGGAATTGTTTGTACAGGAATTTCATCTTCATCACTTCCTCCACCACATGAAACAAGAAGTGACATGAGGGATAGTATAAATAGTAACTTTTTCATATGATTTTTTTATAAAATTTAGCAATAACGAAAATAGCAATTTTAGATAACTAAACAAACAATAATTTTAAGTGTTTAAACTTAAAACCTGATTAATCCTTTACACTTATTAGTACTGGATTAATATCTAAAATATTATGATTGATATAATCTGAAATAAATTTATCAGTAAAAAAATCACTTCCAACCAATTCATCTTTTTTAAGTAATTCTTGGATATCTATCTTTTGATATTGCTTTAACATATCTACTGAGATTGGATTGTAGCTATAGTGCCAAGGCTCGTATTTGAATCCTTTCCTATTTTCATTATCAGTATAGACTAAATAAAACCCAAACTCATTGGCGTGGGTATCCATCCATTTTTTTAGGTTAACAAAAACGCCTTCCTTTTCAAAATGTTTCGCCTGTAAAACACTTTCTGGACGATTAACATTGGCATCAATAATATCAATATCTGTCCCCCAATGGTGCCGAGAAGTACCTGGTATCGTAGAGTATTCTATTATTTTATTGATGGAATTCTCTGGTGATAAACTATCGGCAATAAAACGATTGTATTTTCGAGTCCATATCCTTTTCTGATGCTCATAACTACGATAGCTAGAAACAACTTCTATTTTAATTCCGTCTTTTAAAGCAGCTTTTTGCATTTCTAAAAAAGAGGCGTAGACTTCTTTTTGTAATTGATAACCATCACCATAAAAAGTTGGAGCTCCTTTTCCAATTAATTCATTAAGAGAATATTCTTTATTGGTTAAAACAAAACTCGACAATACAATTACAAAGCTTATGACAATTCCTTTTTTAATCATTTTTTAATTTTTTAAACATCACAAAATGTGGCCCAATTAAATTTACATCAAACTCCTCTCCTATTATTTGATAACCACTCTTTTTATAAAAATCTAATGCAAACACTCGTGCATTACACCACAATATATCAACCTTTTTCTTGACCAATAATTGTTCAGCCCATTCCAAAATTATTTTCCCTAAACCTTGATGCTGATATGCTCTATGTGTTGCCATTCCTCTTAAACGATATTGAGCTCCTGAAAAATGGAAGCTATCATGCTGCATAAAAGTTGCTACACAAGCCAAAACGTCATCAACAAAAACACCTAAGTGAAGGGTAGATTTATCAAAATCGCCATCCATTTTTTCGGTCAAAGGAATTCCATCACGCAGTATATCTTTTCGAATTTCATAAGCTTGTGGAGCTGTAATTTCTTTGATACGAATCATAAATAGTTTTATCTTTACCCAAAAATACTACTAAATGCAAAACATCACAATTAAAATATTACCAAAAGAAAACATCTTTGATATCATCCCTCTTTTACAACAATTGAATGACAAAACAACAACTAAACTTTTAAAGTCAAGACTCCCTGAAATGACTGAACAAAACTATGAATGCGCAGTGATGTATGACAAAGATAAACTTATTGGAGTTTGTGGAATATGGTATATGACCAGGCATTATATTGGTAAAAGTATGGAGATTGACCATGTGATTATTGACACTAATTATCAAAGTAAAGGATTAGGAAAATATTTTTTAAAGTGGATTTACAAGCATGCAAAATCTAAAGGGTGCGAAGCCTCAGAATTAAATGCTTATACTAGCAATCCTAAAAGTCATAAATTTTATTATAATGAAGGTTATAATATTTACGGGTTTCACTTTTTAAAAGTATTACGTGATGATGGTGAATTCTATTGATTTAACGCTTTAATTTCTTTTCAAAAGCGAATAACAATACAATAGGTATTGCCAAGATAATCACCATTTTTAAATTGTATTGAAGTACTGATGGGAACAATATCAACGTCAATATAAATCCTGCAATAGCACCTCCAATATGAGCACTATGCCCAATATTTCCAATTCCTTTTTTCATACCATAAATAGAGTATAACAGGTATCCTAAACCAAAAATATATCCCGGAATTGGAATTGGAATAAAGAAAAACATTAAACTCATGCTAGGATCTAAGAGAATTGCTGCATATAAAACCCCCATAACTGCTCCTGACGCTCCTACAGCGCTGTAGTACAAATTGTTTTTATGATAAAAACATGCAAAAAGACTACTTAATATTAGACTTCCAAAATACAATATCAAAAACCCCCAAACATCTAAATAGGATATCACACTATCTGCAAAAAAATAAAGTGTTAGCATGTTAAATAGTAAGTGTGAAAAATCGACATGCAAAAATCCTGAAGAAAACAATCTAATTTTTTCACCTTGTTTTATAGTGCCCACTTGAAATTTGTATTTATTAAAGAAATGTTGATCGTTAAATCCTTTCATTGAAAAAAGAACATTGGCTACTATAATTAACAATACTACTGAATCTATATTTGAATTCATTTTTAAAATATTTATTCGTCCAAAGATAAAATTATATCCGATATTTGCATCCATAAATTATGCAATTACTTATCTACATTATTATTTTTCCAATACTATGGCTACTATCAATACTGCCATTTAGGGTATTATATTTATTTTCAGATTTTATTTCTTTTATACTATTCAGAATTATTGGCTATAGAAAAGATGTGGTTTTAAATAATATAAAAATTGCTTTTCCAGAAAAGTCAGAAAAGGAAGTTAGAAAAATTAGACGTCAGTTTTTCAAACATTTTACTGATGTTTTTATGGAAATGATAAAGTCTATCACCATCAGTGAAAAAAATGTTCATAAGCGTTTTGTATTTGAGGATGTTGATGTTATTAATGACTTATACAAAAAAAATAGAAGCGTAATTGTTGTTGGTAGTCATTATGCCAATTGGGAGTGGATGGTATCTCTAAACAACCTGGTAAAACACCAAGCTTATGCAGTTTACACACCTATTAGCAATAAGTATTTTGAAAAAATGATGTTGAAATACCGTCAAAAATATGGTGGCAAATTCATAAAACCTAGCGTTGCTAGAAAGACATATGTTGAGAATGAAAAAAATGGAGTACTAACATTAAATGCTCTGGTGAGTGATCAGTCTCCGCAGTTACAAAGAACCCGCTATTGGGCTACATTTTTCAATACTTATGTGCCAATACATGTTGGCGCAGAACTTATTGCAAAGGATTTAAATCAGGTTGTTGTTTACTATGAGGTTTCTAAAGTGAAACGCGGTCATTATAAGTGTACGTTTAAATTATTAGCAGAAAACCCTAGAGAATTTCCAGATTATCAAATTACAGACATGTTTTTAAAAGAAGTAGAACGTCAAGTTGCTGCTGCCCCTCAATATTATTTTTGGACACACAAACGTTTTAAACATATGGGTAAATATAATGAGTGGAAAAAAAATTACAAGCGTGATTAAAAATATATCTCATAGGTTTAACCAATAAAAAATCTCAAAACAACTTGTTTTGAGATTTTTTATTGCCGGACTATTCTTAAATTATTTAATCTTGTTTTATTAATTGAAATCTAAACCCTAACATAAAGGTGGTTTCAAAAAAAGTAAAGTCTTGTGATGCACTATCAGACTTACTAGCAGTAGTTCTGATATTATCCATATTAATATACCCAACTTTATAATCAGATTGAATAAAGAAATGATTCCAAAAGGTTAGGTTTAACCCTACTTTGGCACTTAATCCATAACCCGCAACATTAAATTCATCATAGCGCTCTGATCCCATTAGTGTAGTGTTTGTTTTAGGAAAAATGATTCCACCTCCAATACCTTCGGTTAAATTTACTTCCATAAATCCTGTATCAAATTTTAATAATTCATTTAAATTATCAAACCTATTCAATTCTAGGTTTATATAATTTAAACCATCGGTATGCTCAAAAGTTAAAAACTCTTGAGTCAATAATATATCATCGTTATTGTAGACTCCATCATAGATTGTTCCATTGTTAATTTCTCCATCAATCTTCACTGTTTGGTAACTATGCATCACATATTTCATGTGATCAACCCCAAAAGAAATGGTATAATTATCATGAAAAAAATAACCAATTCTATAATTGGTTTGAGGAATAGTTACATTTTTTGGATTGATATATTTTTTAATAGAAAATGGAGTAACCTTATCTCTAGCTTCAACATCATGCAACGTAAAATTATAATCATCACCTTTAAAAGTGATATCAGAATCGCTATAATACCCGCGGTTCCACCCCCAGATAACATACATTTTTCCTTTGTTTCCTTTTTTTTCTTTAATAAAATTTTCTTCTGTGTCTTGAGCAAATAGAGATGAACTCAAAACGAGTAACAGCACTAGGGGTAAATTTTTCATTATTTAATAATTGTTTGTATTTCAGTAATAATTCTTGTAGCCAAGTCATCGGCATTTTCTTGGGTAGTACTCTCTGTATAAATTCTGATAATAGGCTCAGTATTCGATTTTCTCAAATGCACCCATTCATTTTCAAAATCAATTTTAACGCCGTCAATTGTCGAGATATCTTCATTTTGATATTTAGTTGCCATCTGTTCAAGAATCTTATCAACATCGATTTGTGGAGTCAATTGAATCTTATTCTTACTCATAAAATAACTTGGATAAGAATCTCTCAATGCTCTACAAGATATTTTTTTATTTGCTAATAATGATAAGAACAATGCAACTCCCACTAAAGAATCTCTTCCATAATGTGATGCTGGGTAAATGATTCCTCCATTTCCTTCTCCTCCTATAATAGCATTAGAGTCTTTCATTAATTCAACAACATTTACCTCACCAACGGCGCTTGCTTGATAGGTGCCTCCATGTTTTTGAGTCACATCTCTCAACGCTCTTGAAGATGATAAGTTAGATACGGTATTTCCTACTTTCTTAGACAATACATAATCTGCACATGCAACCAAGGTATATTCTTCACCAAACATAGAACCATCTTCGCATACCAATGCTAAACGGTCAACATCGGGATCAACTACAATTCCGCAATCTGCTTTTTCTTCTACAACCAATCTTGAAATATCTCCTAAGTGTTCTTTTAAAGGTTCAGGATTATGCGGAAACTGCCCGTTAGGTTCACAGTATAATTTTACACACGCTACTCCTAGCCTTTCTAATAATGCTGGAATAAATATCCCTCCAGTAGAATTTACTGCATCAACAACTACCTTAAAGTTTGCATTCTTGATTGCTTCAATATCTACCAATTCTAAATTTAGGACCTCATCAATATGTTTTTGAACATAGTTCTTTGCTTTAGTATACACGCCCAAATCATCAACTTCAGCAAAAAGGTAATCATCATTCTCTGCCATTTCTAAAATTAAGCTACCATCCTCAGCATTTAAAAATTCTCCTTTTTCATTCAATAATTTTAAGGCATTCCATTGTTTTGGATTGTGAGAAGCAGTTATTATGATTCCACCATCAGCATTTTCTAATGGCACTGCGACCTCAACTGTTGGAGTTGTAGATAAGCCTAAATCAATCACATCAATACCTAAACCGACCAAAGTATTTGCAACTAGTGAGCTAATCATTTTACCAGAAATTCGTGCATCTCGACCAATAACTACCAATAACTTTGTGTTTTTAGTAGCGTTTCGTTTTAACAACCAACATCCATAAGCTGATGCAAATTTTACAGCATCTAATGGAGTAAGGTTATCACCAACATTACCACCAATTGTTCCTCTAATTCCTGAAATAGATTTTATTAAGCTCATATAATTTTTTAAGAGTACAAATATAAGACTTCATTGTCTTATAAACCAAAATCTACCGTAATTAACAAACTTCATTTCAACAAAAAACCGTCATGCTAAATGCATGACGGTTTATCATTTTAATAGAAAGAGTACTATTAAGCTTTTCCGTCCATTTTATCTTTCAATGCTTGCAAGGCATCGTTAGCATCACCTAATGTTGGTTTTTCAGCATCTTGTGATTTTTTAGTAGCAGCTTTGAAGTTTTTCTTTTCTTCAGCTCTAAAGATTGAAGAGTGAGAAACAACTAATCTTCTGTATTCTTTGTTAAATTCTAACACTTTGAATTCAATAGCTTCGCCTGTAGCAATTTTACCACCTTCTTCTTTCGCCATATGACGACCAGGGCAGAATCCATCAACACCTTCTTCAAAAATTACAATTGCTCCTTTATCAGTAGTTTCTTTTACAGTTCCTGTATGAACAGAATCGATTGCATATTTTTCTTCATGCTTATCCCAAGGGTTTTCTTGAGTTTGTTTATGACCTAAATTCAATTTACGACCATCAACATCCAATTCCAATACTTGTACTTGAAGTTTATCTCCTACTGAACAGAAATCAGATGGATGTTTTACTTTCGAAGTCCAAGATAAATCAGAAATATAAACCAATCCATCAATACCTTCTTCTAACTCAACAAATACTCCAAAGTTTGTGTAATTTCTTACAATACCTTCATGTACAGAACCTACAGGATATTTCTTAGTAATATCTGCCCATGGATCTGGGTGTAATTGTTTGATACCTAAAGACATTTTACGATCTTCTCTATCTAACGTTAAGATTTGAGCTTCAACCTCATCACCAACTTTTACGAAATCTTGTGCAGAACGTAAGTGAGTTGACCAAGACATTTCAGATACGTGAATCAATCCTTCAACACCAACATTTACTTCAACAAATGCACCGTAATCAGCAATAACAACAACTTTACCTTTTACTTTATCTCCAACTTTTAAGTCAGCATCTAAAGCATCCCAAGGATGAGCGCTCAATTGTTTTAATCCTAATTGGATTCTTGTTTTTTGATCATCAAAGTCAAGAATTACAACATTTAATTTTTGATCTAATTCTAAGATTTCACTTGGATGATTAATTCTACTCCAAGATAAATCAGTAATATGAACTAAACCGTCAACACCACCTAAATCAACAAAGACACCATAAGAAGTAATGTTTTTAACAACACCTTCTAATACTTGACCTTTTTCTAATTTACCGATGATTTCTTTTTTCTGTAATTCAATATCAGCTTCAATTAACGCTTTATGTGATACAACAACATTTTTAAATTCGTGGTTGATTTTCACAACTTTGAATTCCATTGTTTTCTCAACATATTGATCGTAATCTCTAATTGGCTTCACATCAATTTGAGAACCTGGTAAGAATGCTTCAATTCCGAAAATATCTACAATCATACCTCCACGAGTTCTACATTTTACAAACCCGTTTACAACTTCTCCTGTTTCATGTGCAGAATTTACTCTATCCCATGCTTTAATTACACGTGCTTTTCTGTGCGATAAAACTAACTGGCCAGTAGCATCTTCTCTCTTATCAACCAAAACTTCTACAGTGTCACCAACATCTAGTCCTGGGTTGTAACGGAATTCGTTTAATGAGATAACACCTTCAGATTTTGAGTTAATGTCGATAATTACTTCACGTTCGTTTTTTCTAACAACCGTACCTTCTATTACTTCTCTTTCATTTACAAAACCAACAGTTCCTTCAAGAGCAGATTCAAAAGCTTTTAACTTTTCTTCATCAACCTCTTCAATTCCTTGTTCGTACTTGTGCCAGTTAAAGTCAGCTAAAAACTCTTCAGGAGTAGCGGCAGTTTCTACCTCTTCTTCTACTAAGTCTAACTTTTCTTCAACAACTTCCTCTTCAGTTTCTTCAACCACTTCGGCAACAGGTTCGTCAACAACACCTGCAATTTGAGTCTCCTCAACATTTTCAACAGCTACTACTTCAGCAACAGCTATGTCTTCTTTTTTTGTTTCTTTCAATTCTGATTCTTTTGATTGTTTTGCTGGCTTTTCGTCAGCGGGAGTGTATACAGCTTGTGCCCCAAATTCTTCTACCAAAATGGTATAGAAAATGGCTCTGTATTTATTTCTATTTGATTTTCCGATTTTTTCAATTGCATTTGCAATTGCAACATCTAAAGCATCAGTATTCTCTAAGCCTAATTTCTTTACTAAGAAATTTTTCTTAACTGTTTCTAATTCTTTTTTGTCTGAACTTGATACTTTTTCTGAATCCGCTTTGTAGATTGTTGGACCTAATCCTTTAGTAACTGCGGCTAATAAATCAACATTTACATTGATTCCTTTTTTTTCAACCTCTTTAGTATAAAGGTCTATTTTTTCTTGTAATTTTGACATGGCGTCTAAATTTAAATTGTATTTTGCTGTAAATCAGATTTTTAAACGAAATTTCTAGCAAAAGAAATTAATATTATTTTTAAACTCAAGCCCTCCAAAATCTTTACTCGCTAAAAGGCGTGCAAATGTACAGAATCTTATTAGAAATAACAATAGAGTTTCAAAGATTTTTTGGAGTGAAAAACCTTTGAAAAAATTACTAAATAGCAAGCTCAGAAATTCAAATAAAATCCTAATTATCAGATCATAAATTAGTCAATCCAATTTTTAAAATCTCTCACCTTCTCTCTACTCACAATGATTTCTGTTTCAGAAAAAGAGTACAATACTATTTTAAGGCGACTATTGGTATATGAAATAATATCTTTTATTGCCTTAATGTTAATATAAAACTTACGGTTGACCCTGAAAAACCTAATAGGGTCTAGCATAGGATCTAGATGTTCAAGCGTACTATCAATTAAATAATCACGTTTACTGTTGGTATAAATATAAGTACCTTTATTTTCACTATAAAAACATTCGATATCTTCTACGGGAATCATTTTTAAGTGCTGACCAACTTTAACTGTAAACCGTTCTTTATAATTTTTATCTAACGGATTTACTAATAATTTTTTAATTTGCTCAATATCAACCTGTAAGTTTTGTGACTTTGATTGGTGACTTTCAAATTTTTCAATCGCATTTTTTAATTCATCCTCATCAATAGGTTTTAGAAGATAATCGATACTGTTTAGTTTAAATGCCTTTAACGCATATTCATCATAAGCTGTGGTAAATATAATAGCGCTATTAACTTTAACTTGTTCAAATATCTCAAATGACAAACCATCTGACAATTGAATATCTAGTAAAATTAAATCTGGGTGTTCATTATTCTGAAACCAATTAACTGCTTCTTCTACGGAATGTAACATTGCTTGTGCTTCTATATTTAATTCTGTCAACATCCTTCTTAACCTTCTTGCCGATGGTTTTTCGTCTTCTATTATAATTATATTCATAAGCTCGAATCAAAATTATCTTTGTCCATAAATTCTTTTATTTTTCGTTCTTCCCATCCTTTTGAGAATGTTAGGTGTTTTCCAAAAACTCCAAACCAGTGAAAGAACAATCCAATCCCCCAGAAAAACCACACAGAGAAATTTCCATAATGAAAATCAATATCCATTAAATCACCTCCATTAAAAATATGGCCAATGGCTCCCCCAAACGTAATGAAGATATTAACGGCTACATACCAGAACAAATGCCAATAAAATCCTTTAATTTCCTTTACTCTTTTCTTTGCTTTTAAATAACGTTCTTCTTCAAAAAAGTCTTTATCCATAATTTCTAAAATTTAGTATTATTTTCTTTGTCCATAAATTCCTTAATCTTACGTTCTTCCCACCGTTTAGATAAAGTAAGGTGTCTTCCAAAAACCACAAACCAATGAATGAATAAACCTAAACCCCAAAAAATTACATTTGGAATTAATCCATACCCCATTCCCCAAAATCCATAGTCAAAAAAACTTCTTTCCTCATTTAAGAATATTACAATTAAAAGCCATGATACGTTTACAAATACATACCAAAACAAATGCCCGTAAAACCCTTTTATTTCTTTTACTCTTTTTTGAGCTTTTAAATAACGTTCTTCTTCAAAAATATTTTTATCCATACATTTTTAAAGCTTAGAATTATCTTTTTCCATAAATTCTTTAATCTTACGATCTTCCCAATCGCTTGGCACTCCAAAGGTCATAAATGCATGTATTGATAAACCTATACCCCAACCAATTGCCGAAAACCAAAACCATTTAAATTCCCAATAGGTCAAATAATTCACCACAACTAAAAAAGGTATTATTACAATATAACAAACTAAATGTGTATAAAATTCTTTAATTTCTTTTACTCTCTTCTGAGCTCTTAAATATCTTGCGTCTAATTTATTTTTGTCAAATTCCATCGTACCCATTTTTTTAATAATTATTCTCTTTATCCATAATTTCTTTAATCTTACGATCTTCCCAACTCACACCCATTCCAAAAACTTGAAATGCTTGAATAGTTATTCCTAACCCCCAACCAAAAACGGGAAACCAAAACCATTTAAAACCCCACGATGTTGTGTAGTTTATGTAAATTAAAAAAGGTATTACGATACAATATGCAATTAGACTTCCATAAAATCCTTTTAATAATTCTACTCTCTTTTTTGCTTTATAATACCTTTCATTATTATCTATATAATCTGTTTGCATAATTTTTATTTTTTGAGTTAATAAGGGTAACCGTACCTTAAATAACTTGTTTTTATTTGAGATTTCAACCTTAGCATTGGTAATTAAACTATAGCGTTGGTCAATATTTTTTAATCCAACTTTAGTACTCTTTTCTAAAGAGCTTTTTAAGTTGATATTATTCGTTACAATCAAATACCCATCTTCTTCATAAATATTTATTTCTAATGGGTTCTTAGATGTAATTACATTGTGCTTCACCGCATTTTCTAATAATAACTGCAGTGACAGTGGCACAATTTTTAATTCTGGGTTACTAACTCTTTCTGGAATATTGAATGAAATTCCTTCTTCAAAACGCATTTTTAGCAATTCCATATACGACTTTGCGAAACGCAACTCATCCTCTAACGGAATTAAATCTTTATCTTTATGTTCTAAAACATATCTATAAACCTTAGACAATTTTGTGGTAAACTTTTCAGCTTGTCTCGGATTTTCATCAATCAAAGAGGTTAACACATTTAAGCTATTGAATAAGAAATGCGGATCTAATTGATTCTTTAACGATTCAAACTTTGCCGATTCTGTTTTGGCAACTATCTGAGATTCTTTTACTTTCTTCTTTTGATATTTGGTATAAAAATAGATGAAATGAAAAACTACTACTATTGTTAAAGTAATCCATAAACCAAATTGATAATTTACAAGTTGCTCTCCATCAATAAACTGTTCAAAAGTCTGTCCGTTTACAATAACATCTGTTACCATGTTTAGGAAAAACAAACCAACAACTGTAATTACACCAGATCCTAAAACGCCAATTAAAATACGTTTTATTCTCTCATTCTCTTTCCATTCTCGTTTTTCTAAATATCCAAAAAAAGTTAAGTTAGAGTATCCCAAAACAAATGAATACAATTGCATGATTCCAAAATGGATAGCAAATTGATTTACACTATCAAATTTAAAATCTCCATATAATAATTGTGCAATTACAAAAATCACGATTCCAATAACGAATACGATGATGATATTTTTGATTGGTCTATTCATTTAAATCCCTTTTAAAAAAGTTCAATTTCAAAAGTAAGGTTTGTATCCTTAACTTCAAATTTAGTATCACTAAAAGTTGGTGGTCCATACGGATTGATTGCATTGTTAGAAACTCCATATTTCTCTAAAGGCATTCCCATATCGTTAAAATCCATCTGACCATTATTATTTAAATCATGAACACATACAATAGAATAAACCCCACTCTCAACATTTTTAAAAGTGATAGTAGATGAACCCTCGGCTACTTTTGCCGTTAGTCTTTGCGCTGCTTTTCTCTTCATCATTGATTCTGCTGAAGTATACAATGCGCAATATACAGTTCCGTCATTGCTCTTAATTTCGTTAACATTTACTACTACATTAAAAGTTTTACTTATTGTTGTTTCTTGTGAGAATCCTAAAAGAGATCCTAAAGACATTGCAAGTACTAATATTATTTTTACCATAATTTCTATTTGTTTAATTGTTTGCTAAGTTTTTAAAGAAACCTTTTTTGACTATCTAAAGTTTCTATTTGATGACCAGCTAATTCTTTTACTGGTTTTAAAGTTCGAAAAAAATACATTTTCTCTCTTTTCTGTCGGTGTGTTGTACATTGTAGTTCTCATAATTTTTATATTTAAATGTTATTATTAATTATTTACACTACAAAAATGCGGCAGAAAACCAAAGTGTAAAACTAAAGTGGACTGAACTGTTAATTTATTGGGATGAGTTGTAGATAAATCAAATTTCAGAAAACAAATAGCAATTCTCAAACAACATTTTTGTGATGTGTCATAAGCACAGAAGTAATCTGTTTGATTGAATTTAAAACAAACAGAATACCACGAAATTCAAAGAATTTATCGTAATGACGGAAAAAAAATAAATTAGAACAACTAACTATAAATTGTTGATAAGTAGATTTATAAGAGCTGATAAAGATTAAGTATCTTTAGTAAATTCGTGTTAAATAAAAATAAACAGCAACTTTAGTACGGATATTACAAGTTGTGCAAAATTTGAAAAAGAAAAAAAGTGAGTAGAACAATTATTGAAAACCGAAAAGAAACTAGATTTCTAACAACTACTATCGGTTTTGTTTTTTTAACGTTTTCCTTATTTCTTCTTCCATATTTATTTGGAGTGATTTCAAACCTTGAATTGGATGCTATTGCTATTGCATTTTTTTCAATTTGGTTTTTTGGTTGGGTTCTAGGAATGTTATGCTTTGTATTTATAATTTTATTTGAATATTATGGCATTGAACAAGTAATTGTTACAAAAGAAATTTTAGAAGTGAATAAAACTGTTTTTGGTTATGGAATTAAAAAGAAATATCAAATAGATTTTATAACCCACATGAAACTGAATCCATTTTTTGATTTGAGTTTAAGGAAAGAAAGAAAACAAATCAAAGATTACGGAAGAAGAGGTGGAAAAATTGAATTTCATTATAAACAAAAATTAAAAAGTCTAGGACATCTGATAAGTGAATTTGAATCAAATGAAATATTGGAATCTCTTAAAGCAAATGAAAATTTTAATAACAAAAACTTTGCCCAACAAAGAACTGAGTTAAAAAACAAGTCTTTTTAGACTAATTTAGAAACAAAATTTTCATCATAAGGTTTTCCTGATTTAGCTATAGCAAATGCTTG